>CAWFGP010000002.1:0-1144028 GCA_963815515.1 uncultured Gemmatimonadales bacterium | reverse complement strand
ACTGTAACTCTCTGCAGCACCATCTGTTAGCATTCGAATCAGTCGGCGTTGTAGTACCACGGCTTGATTGCCAATTCATGGCTCCCCAAAATGCCTGCCCTGCGGATGGATTGCCGGTCTCGCGATACTCTAGCGAGGGCCATGACATGCGCGTGGAAGAAGCCCGCGAAGCAAGAGGTGGAGCATGGCGGTATCCCCGGGGGCGACGATCCCCACGATCCCGGAGGCCATCCGGAAATACCCGACGCCGCCGAAGCGTGGTATACGCTGGGCGAGATCTATTACCACCAGCCGGTGGCACCGGGTGGCCCGAGGACCGGCCGGACGCGCCGGCGACTAGATCCGGTCCGACACACCAGGCCGTTCACCGCTCGACCCACGCACCTTTCCTGGTTCAGGCTCTCCTCGATCTCGAACCGGTGGTGGATCCCGCCGAAGCCGGCGGCTACCTCTCGAGCTGACTGCGAATCGCACCCGACGGGAACTCCGTGGTATGCACGTTGACGTAATACTCTTCGGGATGCTGAAGGATGTCGCCGAGCAGCGCCGGATCCACGTCCGACCGGCACCCGACCGCCTCGCCGGTCACGTCCGGCGCTGTGAGGGCGATGACGATGTCGCCGCGGATTCCCTCGGCGGCGTGGTGGATGTGCGACGCCGTGGCCGGCAGCGCGATGTCCGATACGGCCGTGTGCCAGCAGACCTCACCCAGGCCGACGTTGATCGTGATGAGCGCCGTACCGGCACCGTCGGGATCGCCGGCGTACACCGGCGTGTTCGTGACCTCCTGCGTCATGGACTCAGAGAACGGCCGCCCGCCATGATCGGCACCCGCCACCACCGCGAGTTGCACGGTCGATTCCGACGCAGTGGGCACCTCCCGCGTGCATCCGGCCAGTATCGGGCTGAGCGTGAGCGATGCCGCAAGTATCAATCGGGCTGACATGGCGTGCCTCCTTGGGCGTGGTAATCGAACCGGACGAAATGCGGCGCCTTGCGGTTGCCCGGCAACCTTTACCGGCACACTGCTGTCGGTTGTGGCGCCATCGCCAAACTGGCCGGGCCAGTACAGTTCATGTGCAGGGCGGGCGCCTCGGCCAGCTCGTTCAGTTGTCCGGCGAGCGACCGGCCCCGAGCTGCCGGTGTGCCACCGGCTGGAGCTGGTCATACACCATCGGCATGAGCCGGCCCATCGCGCCGGGGGTACCCTGCCTCAGCGCGACCAGCGCTTCAGCTTCTGCCTGAAGGTCCAGGTCGGCCGCCTCCGCCAGTAGGGGTTGGCATCATCCCCGAGCTTCCTGCTCGTCTCTAGATGGGTCAAAAGCGCGGGCAGCTATCTCGGAGCCAAGATGGATCGGGGGGGCGCTCTGAATATACCGGCCGGAGGGATCGTGGCCAGCCCATCCCGCCGGGCAGTGACCAGATCCGGGACGGGACGTCCGCTCTTTGCGAGGGAACCCGAGCACAGAACAGAGCGACTGATCGAATTCGTCGGCGAGGTAGTGGGAACGGCGACGGCCCGCGGGGCAGTCCGAAGAGATTCTCGACGCTCCTGAAGAGCGTCGCCGGGAAGGTCCGGTGCATGACACGGATCTTCCGAGGGCCGCGATTAGAGGATACTCCTTCCGCGCGGCTTTCAGTCCTGGTCGCTCGGCGGAACCTGGTAGGGCGGGAGACCTCCCGCGGCCATCAAGAACGCGTACAGGTCGGCCTGCAACAGCCCGCGCGCGTCCGCCGGCACGGCACCGGAGATGTGACCGCCGGACTCCTCCACGCGAAGCAACGCCGGACGCGCGGTCGATGCCGCCTGGAGCGCCGCGATCATTTTGCCCGACTGCTTTGGCGTAATCATACCGAATCGGCTTCTGGGCGGTGGGAGTCCCGGAGCCGCGCGCCGGCGCGGATGTACGACAGTCCCAGCCGGTCCACCAGCGCCGCGCGGGCGGGGCAGAGCCGCTTGCCGATTCCCATCCCCTGGCGGTCCGGGTGGACCATCACTTCGGCGCCGTCCAGGGTCCGGCCGTGCTCCGGGTCGTGATTGGTGATCCATCCGAGGTCGGTGAAGTCACCCTCCGCCGCCGGTCTCCCCGGCGGCGGGATGATCCAGCGCGAGCAACCGCCCGTCGATGTCCGCGATCAGCCGCTCGTACGCCTCGTTGCCCAGCAAGCCTTCGCGGGAGGCGTCGAGCGCCTCCGACTTCTCGACCATCAGCAGGTGCCGGCGGGCGCGCAGCAGGTCCTCGCGCGGCAGGTTGCCGCGCTCGGCGCGGAGCCGGATCAACTCTTCCTGCAGACGTTCCTGCCGCTGCTCGTATTCGTGCCGCAGCGTCTCCAGCGTGGCGCGATCGGCCTGACCGGACTCCACCATCTGATCCAGCTCCCTGAGCGCAACCTGGACGACGTGAAGCTCCCCGCGGAGGCGATCATAGGTGGTCCGCTCACCCCGGGGCCGACCCACACCAAGGCGGCGCAGCAGCGGCGCCATGGTGAGCCCCTGGACCAGGATCGAGAGCAGTACCACGCCGAAGGTCGCGTCGATCAGGAGCCCGCGGTTGGACAGGGTGAGCGGCAGGCTGAGTGCGAGCACCATGGAGAGCCCGCCGCGCAGTCCGCCCCAGGTCAACAGCACCCGCCAGGCGCGCGGGATGGCGGCGGCGCCACGGGCCGCCAGCGCCGAGGCCCCAAAGACCACCGCCACCCGCGCCATCAGGACCGCCAGGAAGGCGGCGAGGATGAACGGCCAGGACGCGAGCATCTGCGAGAGCCGGACCTCGAACCCGATCAGCAGGAAGATGATCGAATTGAGGGCGAACGCGACGTACTCCCAGAAGGTCTCGACCGCGAGCCGCGTGGTGGGGCTCATGCCGGTGCGGGCGCCGTAGTTGCCGCAGAGCATGCCCGCCACCACCGTGGCAATGACCCCCGAGCCGTGGACGTGCTCGGCTCCCGCGAACGCCCCGTAGGCGGCGATGGTGGTGAGCGTAATCTCGATCATCGGGTCGTCGATCTGCTTCACGAGCAGCGAGATCAGCAGCCCGATGATGAGGCCGGTCCCGGCGCCGAGCCCGACCACGCGGACGAACTCGACTAGAATGCCCGAGGCCGTTACGGCCGCGCCGCTGGCCACGCCCAGGATCAGCCCGAAGAACACGATGGCCGTCCCATCGTTGAGCAGGCTCTCCCCTTCCAGCATCGCCGTGAGGCGGCTCGGGGCGCCCAGACTCCGGAACAGCGCGACTACCGCGATCGGGTCGCTGGCCGCCACCAGTGCCCCGAACACCAGTGCGTGCTGCCAGGTAAACGCTTCGGCCAGCGGCAGCAGTCCCGCTGCCGGCACCAGGATCGCGGCGGTGGCCAGGATCGCCGCGATTACCCCGGGTACCGCCAGCGTCAGGATCAGCGACCCGTCGCTGCGGAACTGGGCGAAATCCAGGTGGAAGGCGGCCTCGAAGAGCAGGCCAGGGAGGAATACCGCGAACAGCAGCTCCTGCGTCAGGTGCAGTGGCTCGAACACCCGGAGCTGTCCCAGAGCCAGCCCGGTCAGCACCAGGGCCACGGTATACGGCAGGCCCAGCCGCTTGGCCAGGACGGCCACGGCGGTGGCGAGGATGAAGAGCAGGATGAGCGTGTTCTCGGTGTGCATGCGCCGGCGGGTTCGAGTGGAAGGCGACCAGAAGCCCGAGGCACTGGCACGCAGGGCGGCGCTTGACAAGAGCCTGGGCACGGCCGGATCAGGCCGGGAACGCTCCCGGCTCGCTGAGCGCCCGGCTCGTCGCCTCGAACCGTGCTTCCACCTCCAGGCGGTCCTCGGCCTCCGGCAGCCCCCCCCGCGCGCCGCGGACGATCATCTCGGCGTGTCGCCGCAGTGCGGCCCTCTGGTCCGGCCGGCGCGCGGCCCCCGCGACCAGGGCGATCGTTTCCAGGAGGCGCAGGGTCACGGCGGCGCTCGAGCGCGCGTACTGGCGGATCTGGTTGAACGCGGCGTCCGCCATTCCCGAAAAGGTGATGGGCTGCGTCACCAGGCGCAGGCGGTTTTCCGCGTCCCAGCGGTATGGGGACGGCAGCTCCCGCTGCGTCAGGCGACACAAGGCCGATCCCAGCCGGTCCACGCACGTGATCGCCGTGAACGGATCGTTCACGCCGGGGGAGAGCGCCCGCACCGCGATCTCCACGAGTTGGTCGACGGAAAACTCGATATCGTGGGCGGGCGTCCGCTGGTTCCCCAGGACGAAGGCGGAGTGCACTCGGGCGGCGAGCCGGTCGTTCACCCGGTCGGCGGGCCGGACCATCGCCAGAGGGCTGCCGCGGACCACGTATTGTCCAGGCCTCCGCTCCACGCGAATGAGCGCGTCCGCCTCGGCGCCCAACGCGCCCAGCGCATCCAGATCGAGGAGCTGAAGGTAGCCGTCCGCGATCGCGCCCACCGGACCCGCCTCGCGGTCAAACGCCGCGAGGAGATCGGCATCGGACGGCTCGAGCGGGGTCCGAGGCCCGTCCTGATCCTGTTCCGGACACAGCCGGTCGATCCCTTGCACCAGCTCGGTCCCGACCCGCGCGACGATCTCGTCGGCCTGGATCGAAACGGAGACGTGGTGGATGAAGTAGATCAATACCCCCAGACTGGCGATCGCGAACAGGACGCCCAGGGTGACCGAGAGGTGGGGGACGAACGCGATGTCTTCGTCCCGCCGGATCGTGCGGAGAACGAGCAGGCAGTACAGAAACGTGCCAACGAACGTGCCGAGCACCACCTGGTTGGTGGTATCGCGCATGAAGTTGCGCAGCAGTCGGGGGCCGAACTGCGACGAGGCGAGGGACAGCGCCACCAGGGTCAGCGAGAACACGACCCCGGCGATGGTAATCATCGAGCCCGCGACGGTGCCGAGGACCGCGCTCGCCCCCTCGGCGCCCCCTGTGTACGCCCACTGCTGGGTCTGGAGCCACCGGTCCGGCACCGCCTCGTCCAGCGCGACGGCCCCAAACGCCAACGCGACCGCTCCTGCCGCCATCAGCGACGGCAGGAACCAGAAGCTGGTACGAAGACGGTCCCAGTACCTGAGAAGCCGTGATTTCACGACGACGGCACCTCGGCCGCGCCGCCGTCAGCCGCCGCTGCGGAGATCGCGCCGCGCCTGGAAGATCTTGAGGCGCTGCTCGATCACTTTCTTCTCGCGGTCCGCGACGTCTTTGTCCCGCTCGGCCCGCTGCTTCTGGGCCTCGAGCACAGAGCGCTCGAGATCAAAAGTCACCTGGTCCAGGCGCACGGCCTCCTCGCCTCCCGCGGCCAGGCCCACGCGCTCGGCACGCTTGAGGGCCAGCTGGCGCTCCAGCTCCAGCGCCTGCCGGTCGAGCGTGGCCAGCTCGATCCGCTTCTTCGCGAGATCGATCTCCACGTCGCGCAGCGATTTCCGCCGCTCGAGCAGGTCCTTCTCCCGCTCCAGAACCTTGCGCTCGGCGTCGAACGCGGTGGCCTCGGCGTCGTGCTTCTCACGCTTCGCGAGATCCTTGCGTTTCTTGGCGGTCTCGATGTCCCGCTTCGTGGCCTGAATCCTCGCCTCCGCCCCGGCCCGGAGGGTGACTGCGCCGCGCTCGGCCGCGGCCGCTACAGCCCGGGCCTGCTCCGCCGACGCGATGTCCCGCTGGATGTCCGCAAGGTCGCGGGGCGGTATCAGCGCCAGAAAGCTATCCGCCGCGGCCGGCGTGAGCGTATCGACCTGTGCGGCGGCCATGCGTGGCGCCAGCAGCAGTAGCGCGAGGCCCCACGCCCACCCTTTGCCCCACCGATCTGTTTGCATACAACCTCCTCCTGACCAATATATCAAATGTCAATGGGGTTCATAGTCACGGACGGAGCGGATGTCTTCTCCGAGGAGAAACGTGGCACCGACTCCGGAGTCTACTGGCTGGCCGACGGTGTGCCGGCATCCCGGCTGGTCAACACCTGCCGTGATGACCGCTACGGCATCGGAAAGGAGATTGTGACCGATCCCCGTCGGGACACGCCGTTACAACAGGCCCAGTCTATCGCGCAGCAAGGCGCACTGTCCGATTATCACCTTTGTGTCTTGCTCGCGCCGCACTTGGGAAACCACGGCAGTGGTAATACCGCCCGAGTCGATGAATTCGAGGGCATGCCGCTGCTGTTTGCACAGCGCAACGGCAATATCTTCCGCCCGGGCCTGCCCGGGCCGCTCATCATGCTGATGGCCGCTCTCAGCCATCTCGGAGTACGGCGCTGTGTGGGGCGCGCTGCTCGCAGCGCTCGTCCGCCCGGTGACGGTCGGGAAGGGCGAGGCGCTCGGTTCTTGGATGCAGCCGCTGAGGACAAGCCACAAAACTGGCCTTCCTGCGAGCCTAACTGTCAATAGCCCCCCTGAGTATTGCTCCCGTTTGAGGGACTACCCGGCGAAGTGCTTATTGCGATAGATCATGCACATCCCTACTTCCCTGGAGAGAGAGTGACTGGCTGCGCTGGAACAAACGAAAGCCCAGGCTTGTACCTACCTCTGAACCGCGGTGGGGGAAGCATTGGAGACTGGGGAAACATTGATCTCATCAGCTCGCTCACCGGCAATCCAAACATGGGCTCCTATACCATCGACAGGGACTATATTTATCGGCTGGACCAAGCACGTGCCCGCTCGGGGCAGTGGGCGGATAATCCGAACATCTATAGGCGTGATGCACGCGGTTGCCTGCGAAGGGGGGTCTAATGAATCCGTGCCTGAGAGGTTGCCTCCTAATCGTGGTCATAGCCAGCACCGCGCACGCGCAAGCCTCGTCTGACTGCGCCTCGGGAGATACATGGCGGGCCAACATGATCTCGTGGGTTACGAAGGTCGCAACTGGGAGTGACAGCGTATCGCTGAGTCGTCGAAACCAACTGCTGATCCCTGCGACAACCGCCAGCAAGGTCTCGGCGGTCACGGATGCAAAGACGTGCACCAAGGCCGCGAAAGCCTACGCGACAATTGTCGGGGTTTCTTATGTAGCCGGCCATCCTGTCTATGTGGTGAAGGCAAACACGGTTTACATCGTGCAGGATAGCACCGTGAAGGCTGGGGAGTTTGCACGGGGCGTGGTTTTCGACCGTCAGTTCGCATTGCTGGAGAAGTTCATAGACTAACAGCGGCCACGGACAAGCTCCTGCCGCTGGAAGCTGAGCACCGTCATCGTCGCCGGGCGCTCGAGCCGGCCCTGCCGGTCGAATCGCGGGCGGTGAAACACGATGTCGTAGGTCTGCCACTCCCCCGGCGGGCGCGAGGCGTTCACCAGCGGCGGGAACTGGCCGTAGAGAGCGGCCGCCTGTCCGTCGGCGTAGGTGCGGCTGCGGTAGGAGTCGAGCACCTGCACCTCGTAGAGGCCCATCAGGAACACGCCGCTGTTGCCGCGGCCCTGGCCTTCGCCGCTGGGCGGCGCCGGCGTGGCCCATTCGAGGTGGAGCTGGCAATCCCCGAACCCGGCCGCGCTCGCCAGATCGCCGCTGCCCGGAACCACCTCGAAGTAGCCGTCCTCGACCTTCCAGGCCGCGGGCGCGCCGTTCTTCATCCGCCAGCGTGAGAGATCCTTGCCGTCGAACAGCACCACCGCGTCGGCGGGCGGCCGGGTGGCCGAGCCGGGATCCACCTCCGGCGGCGGAGGCCGGCGGGGATCGTGGACCGACCACTGCTGGGCGTGCAGCATGGGCGCGGCGACGAGGACGAAGAGGGGCAGCATCGCGGGTTGACGGAAACGAAGGTGCATGCGCCGCTCCTACAACCGCAGGCCCTGCAGGTAGCCGTAGCTCGCCGCGATGCTGGCGAGGGGATTCGGCGGATCGTCCCGCTCGACGAAGCAGTACCTGATGCCCGCCTGCGCCCGGCGCGCCAGGATCCGCTTCCAGTCGATGACCCCGCTCCCCACGTCCGCCATCTCGTGCTCCGGCGGACCGGCTGAGTCCTTCACGTGCACCATGGGAAACCGTCCCGGCCAGCGGGCGAAGTAGGCCAGCGGATCCTGGCCTCCCTTGGTGATCCAGTAGAGATCCATCTCGAAATGCACGTGCTCGGCGTCCGTCTCCTCCAGCAGCAGGTCGTACGGCAGCCGCCCGTCAATGCGATGGAACTCGAAATCGTGGTTGTGGTAAGCGAAGCCGATGCCGGCCTTCTTCGCCGCCTCGCCCGCCCGGTTGAGGAGCTCCGCGATCCGCCGGTACCGGTCGAGACTGCCCCGGTATTCCGTCCAGCCACGGTCACCATTATTGGTGGCCGGCGATGTGCGCGTCGGCCAGCGTCTGCTCCCAGCCCTCCCCCAGCGTGGCCAGCGGCACGTGGGCCGAGGGCGCGTTGAGCCCGGCCCTGCGCATCGCGTCCCGCACCTGCGCCGCCGTCCGCCCGAAGTAGCCCGCCGTCTCCACGTCCTTGTAACCCACCGCCGCGACCTTGGCGAGGGTGCCTTCAAAGTCCCGCTCCATGAGGTCACGAACCGTGTAGAGCTGGACCCCGATGCCCTCGAGCGCTCGCCCGGTGTCCGCGGCCAGACCGCGCGGCAGCGCCAGGGCCGCGACGCCCGCCGCGCTGCGCCGGAGGAAGTTCCGACGATTCACAGCTCGTGGCTCCGAAGCAGCCGCACCGCGTAGTCGCAGGCTCGGGCGGCGAGCGCCAGGCCGCAGATGGATGGCGACCCCACCCGCGGGGGCAAGCTTCACTCGCAGCCGGGTCCCCGAGTCCGCAGGGCGGGTTTCGATGGCAATGGCCTCCCCGTCGTTCGCCGACTCCGGTCGATCCCGGTAGAGCTGGGCCGAGTAGACAGGCGCATCGAGAAAATCGAGCTTCAGCGTCAGCTCGTGTGGCTCGTACCCTGTCAGCCCTCCAATATACCAGTCGCCGCCCTTCCGCCGGGCGACGACGATATACCCCTCCTTGAGCCCCCCGGCGAGCCATCGGGTCTCGTCCCAGGTCACCGGGGCCTCTCGTACGAATGCGAAGGCCGCCTCGTGCTTGAGGTAGCTGGCAGGATCGTCGACCAGCATCGGCTGCGGGTTCTCGTAGACGACGTACATGGCGAGCTGTCGCGCCAGCGTTCCGATCACGTTCGGCGAGATCGCTCGCGGTTGGAATGCCTTCGGCGGAACGGGGCGAAAGCCGCCGGCGTGGGTATCCATCGGTCCCACCGACCCGCGGATGATGGCGATCTCGACCTCGTGCTCGGGTGTGCTGTGGGGACCCGGCCACTTGTCGTACTCCGCACCCATCACCGCTTCTTCGGTGAGCAGATTGGGATAGGTGCGCGCCAGACCGGTCGGCTTGGCCACACCGTGGAAGCTCACCGTCAGGTGGTGGCGGGCCGCGGTCTGGAGGATGCGCTCGGCGAACATCACGCCCGCTTGCGAGTCGTCGTCGAAGAAGTCGATCATGACGCCGGCCGCACCCCACCTCTCGTAGGTCGCGAACAGCGCCTCCATGTTCTCCCGTGTGAGGCCCTTCCCGTGGAACCAGATGCGGATCCGGACGCCGGCCGTCTTCGCATGGGCCATGATCGCCGGCACATCGATGTCGTCCGCCGGCGTCGTCAGATCTCGGCCCTCCCACGGCAGGACCGTGCCGCCATACCAGGCCTTCGAGAACTCGTATCCATCGAGCGACGCATACTCGATCCCGAATCTGGCGCAAAAATCGATGTGCCCGAGGAGGGTCTGGGTATTCAAGACATCCTCCGGATGCGATTTCCGACGAGGCTTCAGGGGACCCGCGACGACATATCCATTCCACCATTGAAACAGGATCTTTCCGGGGTGAATCCAGGAGACATCGTCGATCGCCGAGGGAGCGCTCAACAGCGTGATGAGGTTCGACTCGATCGCCGCGCGAGCGCCCACTCCGATGATCATGACGCGCCACGGGCTCGACCACGGCGTCGCGATCCGCGCCACCAGCGGCTCACCGATCGTCACGGGCGCGAGCTCGGCGCCAAGACCCGGCCGACCTCCCTCACGCCGCGTGAGGTAGAGGTGGGGGAATGCGCGGAGATCAGCCTCGCTCACCGTGACCATCGCGCCGTCATCGAAGGTCGCCGCCAGGGGCAACCCCAGGGTCTTGCCCGCCGGCCATTCGGTTTCGCGCGCGTGCCGGTACTTGCCTTCGTAGGGTGAGCGGAAGTCGAGCTGAAGCGCGTGAATCGTCGGTGCGCCGGCAAAGTTGAACTCGCTGTTCTCGCGAACGAGCGAGAGATCCTCCATTCCTGCCTGGCGGTCCAGGGCATAACGAAACGCCACGCCGTCATCGTAGGCACGGAAGATCAGCCGTAACCTGCGCGCGGGCGCCACGGACTCGACCAGGTCGATCACGGCTTCCCGATAGCGGTCGTGCGCCATGCTCGTCTTCCCGAAGATCACCGGCTCATTGCGGTCTGCGGATCGGCTCTCGACGTGCTGGATCACCAGGCCCGCGAACGGCGGGATCGATTGGAACTCCAGACCGAGCTCGGAGCGTGCGATCAGGGGTCGACCGCGAAGCGCCACCTCGTAGTAGGGCGACTGCGCCGGTGTGCCCACGTTCGCGACGCCAACCCGAACCGTGATCGCTCCGTTCGGAGACGGCAGGATCACCGTGCCCTGGTTCGCGACCGACGCAACGGCAGGCGCGACGGCAGGCGACGGTGGCAGCTTCGGATCCGGATGGCAGCTGGTCGCGACGCCAAGGGTGAAGACGAGGACCGCGATCCGGATCATGTCGCGATGCTACGGTCGCGCCGCGAGCTCGATGACCGCCGCGCGCCAGATCGTGTGGAGTCGTACCCGGAGGCCCCGGGTGGCCAGGTCCGCGCCGGTGGCCGGCGCCAGCCGGTGTCCGTCCACCGCGACGTCGTACGTCGCCCGGGGGAGAAGGCCGCGGAGCCGCAGGGTCTCGGCGGCGGGGCTCCGCGCCAGGCGATAGGCCAACACCACTCCGCGGCGGCCGCCCGGCTGGACGTACTCTAGCGCCGTCCACCCGGCCGGATCAATTCGCCGGGGCGCAGGCGACAGATGGTAGACATCGGCACCCACGATGGCCCCGCGAATCCGCCGGTATAATGCCACGTTGGCCGCGACGCGCTCCCGCACCGCGGCGCTCCACTCCGGGATCCGCCCGGAGATGCCGAATTGCCCGTTCATGGGGACGCGCAGCATGAAGTCCCACCAGCCCGGCGGCCTGGTCGAGTCGACGACACCGCTGTCCGCGTCGCCGACCATCCAGTGGTTGCAGACTTCAGGCGCGAACTGCACCGTGCAGCCGTAGCCCAGCGCGACCGACGCGATCGGGTCCACGACGTCCGACAACCACGTGGTGTGGGCGTGCGCCATGATGCCGAGGTCGAAACGGAGCCCGCCGCTGGCACAGTTCTCGACCACGAGATCGGGATGCGCGGCGCGGATCGCGTCCAGCCAGGCGTAGTAGCCCGTCAGGTGGTCGTGAAGCCGGCGGCCCGACTGGTCGCTCCGCTGCGGATCGAATCGATCGCCCACATCGATGTTGTAATCGATCTTGATCCAGTCGAGCCGGTAGCGCCGCACGAGGCGGTCGACAGTGGCGCTCGCCCATTGCCGCACGGCCGGGTTCGCGAAGTCCAGCTGGCAGCGATTCGCGGTGATCCAGGGCTTTCCGCCGTACGACAGGCACCACTCCGGATGCTCGTGGAACAGGCGCGACTCGATGCCGGCGTTCTCGATCTCCACCCACAGCCCGAACTTCATGCCCTTGTCGTGGACGTGGCGCGCCAGCTCCTCCAGGCCCCGTGGGAACTTCTCGGGATCAGGCTCGTAGTCGCCCAGGGTCCGCTCCCAGTCGCCGCTGGTGTACCACCCCGAGTCCAGCACGTACACCTCGGCACCGATCGCGGCCGCCGCGTCCGCCGCGCGCGTCGTGTTGGCGATGTTCACCGCCGACCCGAGGGGAAACCAGGTATTGAACTGCACCAGGGGCGGCTGATTGGTGGCCACCCGGGGCACGAGGTAGCTGCGCTGGTAGCGATGCATCTGGTTGGCGGCATCGTCCAGGTCGCCCGCCGTGGCGGTGAAGACGGCGCGCGGCAGAGTAATAGTGTCCCCCGGCGCCAACGTCAGCGGGCCGCCGAAGTCGTGATGCATGCCGAGCCCGACCCGCACCGGCTGGTCCCGCAGGGGCGCCGCGCCGGTACCGGGGTGGCGCTCCACCTGCATCCACCAGTTCCCCGACGACGCCAGCTCGGCGATGTACTCGATCCCCAGCGTGCGATTGCGGAGCGAGAGCCAGGGCACGTAGCCGTTGGTCGAGCGCCCCCGGGTCTGCTCGAATCGCCGCGCCCCCGCGGCCAGCGTCTCCGTCGCCAGCTGCCGCTCCTGTCCCCAGCTCCCCCACAGGTAGCGCAGGGAGTAGTCGCCGCCGGGAAGCACCCAGCTGAGGCTGGGCAACCGGGCGACGCGCACCGGCACCCGGCCTCGATTGGTGACACGGATCTCGCGCGAAAGCACTCCGGTTTCTCCCCACGCGGCGTAGCGCACCTCCAGCTCGAGTGGAAGGGTCGCATGGATGAAGCGGAGCCGGAGCTCTTCCACCCCGGGTGCCACCGCGACCGTGGAGTCCGATCGGAGCCGGAGCGACGGCGGCGCGAGCGACTGATCGCCGGCCTCGCCAGTCAGGTCATAGCGTGGCGGCTGCGCCGTCGTGTCCGGCGTCGCGGCCATCCGCAACGTCGGGCCAAAGTAGTCGAACATGACCTGCTCGGCGCGCCGTACCAGGCGGTAGGAGACCGGGCCGGACGTCAAGGTCCAGCTGCCGGCCATCGAGTCGTAAGCGATCCGCTGCGCGGCAGCCGAGGTCGCGAAGATCGTCGCCAGGGGCAGGGCCGCCAGGAGCCGACGAAGAGCCATGCGGCAATCTACCCGGCATCGGTACGCGACGAAAGCGGCGGGTGACCCTGGGCGACTATCGAGCGGTCGTGGCGGTGAAGAGAGCCCTGGGGACCGACGCCGCGGGGCGACCCTCGCGCCACGGTTGGCTGTGACATCGGAACCGCACCTCTGCCCTGGAGATGCGTAAGCTCTTTTCCTTCAACGCGATAGATACTTGGCCGGGGCGGCCTTGATCTTGCGAGCCGACTGGAGAGCAACGGCGTTCCGGAGTCGCCCGTCTCCTCGATGAACGAGAGGGATGCTTCCAAGGCATGGTTTCCCGCCGCGCTCGTCCGCCCGAAGCATGTCTCGCGCCGGCACTAAGACTTCTCCTGATCGTCATCATTTCCGCGTGCGGCCCGGATGCGAACCTCGGCCCTGCTCCGGGGTATGGCCCGCCCGCCCGTCTGGAATTGGCGACGGGCAACGGTCAGACCGGCACCGTAGGCCACCCGCTCGGCGAGGCGATCGCCGCTCGCGTGACCGACGCCAGCGATCGCCCCGTCCCCGGGGTGCTCGTCACCTTTGCGGCGGCGGCGACGAGCGGCGGTTTCACCCCGGAGAGTCAGCGCACCGACGAGCAGGGCGAAGCGCGAGTCACCTGGATCCTTGCCTCGAGGGCGGGGCCCGTGAGCGCGAGCGTGATGACCGAGGACTTGCCACCCGTTGCGCTCTCTGCAACCGCCCTCGCCGGAGCGCCGGCCAAGCTCGCCTTCGAGGCGGCTCCTCAGGGAGCCACCGCCGGGGTCGAATTCGATCCGGTCGTCGTCGCAGCGCAGGATGAGTACGGCAACGTGGTGCCGAGCGCGTCCGGCGAGATCCAGCTGCGTCTCAACAAGGGTGTGCTGGCCGGCACCGTGGCGGCTCGCGTCGTCGAGGGAAGGGCGACCTTCCCTGGTCTTCACATCGACCAGGCCGACGTCGCCTACATACTCATGGCGACAGCCGAGGGTTTGACCTCGTCCGAGAGTGCGGCATTCCCGGTGCTGCCCGGGCCCGCATTCCAGCTCCTGGTGAGTGCCGGCGATGGGCAACAGGTGGCCGCCGGACGGCCCGTGGAGATCTCCCCTGCCGTGGTGCTGCGTGATGCCAGCGGCAACGGTGTTCCGGGGGTTGTCGTGACGTTCACGGTGACCGGGGGCGGCGGCACAGTCACGCCCGGTACGGTGACCACGGGACCGGACGGGCGGGCCGCGCCGGCGGCGTGGACTCTCGGCCCCGGGGTTGGCGAGAACTCACTGCGCGCTGCTGCGGCCGCCCTGCCGGGGACATCGGTGGAGTTCACGGCGGACGCGATCCCCGGCCCTGTCGACGCATCCCGCTCCACCGTGTCCGCTGCCCCGGGTTTGATTCTCACCGGAGCGGCCAGCATCGTTGCCGTAGTGGCCAGAGATGCCTTCGGGAATCCGGTCCCCGGCGTCCCGGTGCAGCTCAGCGCCACCGGGGCTGGCAACACGCTCGTCCAGCCATCCGCAACGGATGCGAGCGGAAATGCGAGCGGGAGCCTGCGTTCCGCGAGCGCGGGCACGAAGACGGTCTCGGCGCTGGTCGACGGGGTGTTGCTGGTCCAGACGGCCACCATCGTCGTCGAGAATCCTCCAACAGCCGCGACCGTAACCGTGAGCCCAAGTCAGGCAGGCATCCTGGTTGGCCAGACGATTCCGCTCACCGCCAGCGTCCTGGACGATCAGGGCAGACCGATCGACGGTGCGATTGTGACCTGGAACAGCAGCGCGTCTGCCGTCGCGAGCGTGGATGCCGGTGGCACCGTGAGCGCCCGGACTCCGGGAACCGCGACGATTACCGCGACGAGTGATGGGCGGAGCGGGAGCGCCGAGATCACGGTGAGCTTCGGGGAGGGTACGCTGACCGGCCTGACGTACTGCACGATCGGCGGCGTCGCGGACAGGATGGACGTGTACGTGCCTGGCGCGTCGAAGCCTCGACCCCTGCCGGTCGCGGTGCATGTGCACGGCGGCGGGTGGGTAAGCGGGAGTCGCTCCACCGGCACCCAGTTCGCCGATGTGAAGCAGGCGCTGGTCGATCGTGGCTACCTGGTCGTGAGCCTGGATTATCGTCTGGCTCCCGTCCACAAGTACCCTTCGCAAATTCAAGACGTGAAGTGCGCCATCCGTCACTTGCGGGCCAATGCGTCCCGATATGGGCTGGACCCGGACCGAATCGGAGCATGGGGAGGGAGCGCTGGTGGCCAACTGGTCGCTCTCCTCGGCACCGCGGACGCGAGCGCCGGGTTCGACGACGTCGGCGGCTTCCCAGGATTCTCGAGCACAGTTCAGGCTGTGATCGCCCTGTCCGCCATCACGGATTTCACCCATCCGGATGAACTGCGCGACGACTACAGTCGGGAGTTCCTGACCTGGCCCGACCCGGAATCCCCCGAGATGATCGAGGCCAGTCCGGTCACCCACGTCACGGCGGACGACAGTCCGTTCTTCCTCATCGTCGGGGCCGACGACTCCCTCGTCTTGCCGGCGCAATCGATCCGCATGAACCAGCGCCTGCAGGGCGTCGGAGTCGAGTCGTCGTTGCTCGAGGTGCTGTTTGCCGATCACTCGCTTCAGCCGACCACTGCCCCTACCAATCCGAGCGCTGCCGCGATCGTCTCGCGTATGGCCGACTTCTTCGATCAGCACCTTCGCTAGACTGCCGGCATCTTTGGGTCGCTGACCCTCATGGCTCCTCGAGCCGATACAGGGACGCGATCCGCACGAGCCGATAGACCGTCAGCGACTGCCCATTGGCCCGCAGGTCCCCCTCCCACACCACGCTCCCATCCGGCGCCACCTCGCTGAAGTGCCCCGCGAGCCCGTACCCGATCGCCGTGTTCCCGTTCGCGAGACGCTGCACCGATCCGACGAATCCCGTGTAGATCGGTGGGTCGTGCCGGAACTCCCAGACCAGCGTCGCGGTGTGCGCGCCGAGATCGAGCGCGTACTCCACCACCCGCGTCTCCTGCGGCTGGTGCCGGGTGCCGTTGTCATACAGCAAGAGGTGGCCATTGGGGAGAATGCGCGCGTAGTGCTGGGCACTGAAGCCGCCGAGCGGGTCATTCACGAAGGTGAACTGGTTATTGGCGCCGCCCAGGCGCCAGATCACCTCGCCCGTCTGCGCGTCGATCTTCGTCACCTCGCCGAGGTTGCGCCAGGAGACGATATAGTGGCCGTCGTGGTCGAAGTCGAGCGAGTTGGGGTGGTCGAAATCGCCCTGCTCGACGCTCGCGGGATTCGCGGCCGGCGGCTCGATCCAATCCTCGAAGCTGAAGTGATCCCACCCGCTCCAGGTGAACTCGGGCGTACCGTCGGCAAGGAGACGCAGCAAGGTGTGCCCGCTGATCCGCGCATCGCTGGGGCCGCCGACCGAGGAGAGGTCGACCTCGCGGCGGTCGTACCCGAAGAGATGAATCCGCTCGTCGGCGCCAGAGCCGGTAATCCGCAGCTCGTGGGGGTCGGTGTAAAGCGGTGCGGGGGCGGTGAGCGCGCGGAGCGAATCACCCGAGGGAGCAAACTCCACGTAATACCCCACCGCCGGCTGCGAGCCGGTCGAGGGCCCGACGTAGACCGTGAAGTTGCCGTTCGGCTGTTGCTGGACGTCGCCGCCCAGGTACGTGGTTGGCAAGCCGAAGGCACGATACCAGCGGATCGCGCCCGACGAGTCGAAGGCGAAAGCAAAGAGCGTGCTCGCACTGAGCGGGTATGTCGTGAGGGTGAGGCCGCGGCTGGCGGTGCCGGTGGTGGTGACCGAGACGTTCCTGAGCGCTTCGGGAAGCTCGCCGCCGGCGAAGCTCACGCTGTCCGACTGCACCCGCCCACGCGCGCGGCTCGCCTCCACGACGCCCCGGTATTGGACGCCGCTTCGGAGCCCGAGCACCGGGATCGAGGTGCGACCGTCCGTGAGCGCCACCCTCGGCGTCGAGTCCGGCGCCCCGCCCGGCGCCACGAAGAGCACCCGCGCCGAGTCGGCGTGCTCCGCAACGACGCGCACGCTCGCCGCCAGCACGTTGGTCGGGTTGGATATGACGGAGACCGAATCAATGACGGGCTCTTCGGGGGGCGAGGTGACGTCGTCGCCGGAGCATGCGCTGCCTGCGGCGAGAGCGGCGGCGAGGACGAGGCTGGAGATAGCGCGGGTCACGTGGCACTCTGCGGTCGAGGATTGGCCGACAATGCCTCAGGAGATGGGTACATGCCCAACCATTACAAATTTCTGTAAAGCTCGGCCCGCGGTTGTGTCGGCGCTCACACACAGCCGGGGCATCGCGGCCAGAGCGGCCGCGATAAGTGCGCAAAGCGACTGGAGAAGCTGGAGCCCATTTCCGCCGAAGCGCCTCCGGCACGAGTCGCGCGCTCGAGCGGGCCCAGCTCGTCGTCCCTGCTGCAGCACGGCTGCCGACGCAGTCAGGCGGACGGCCCGGGACCCGAGCAAGCTAACCCATGAGGGGCGGCTTCCAGCAGGTCCGTCCAGCTCTCTCACCCAAGGTCGAGTAACCAGCTCTGGGCCCGACGGGTGCTGCAAATAATTGCGTTCTCGACTCGCGCCGCTCATAATGGGAGCGTTCCGGAGATCACGCTCGAGCGCACGCCGGAGGCTCCGTCATGGAGAAGTCTGCTGCCGATCCGACCGTTGTCCGCGCGACCCCCCTCACCCGCGCGCTGTGCCTGCTCATTCTGCTCCTGATGACGGCCGCGGCCATCTACGGTGCATCCATCTCGCTCCGCTACTTCAGTCGGATCGGCGTCTGACCGGAGGGATTCATGACCAAGCGACAGACGCGCGCCTTCTTCCTGGGCTCGACCGCTCTCTTCACGCTCATCTTCATTGGTCTGACCGTCGACAGCCACCGACAATTTCCCGCGCTCACCCACGCCGACCGCATCACGCCTGACGTCATCGCAGGGAAACACGTCTGGCACCGGAAGAACTGCGTCAACTGCCATACGCTGCTCGGCGAAGGCGCCTACTACGCGCCAGACTTGACCAAGATCGCCGACCAGCGGGGCGCTCCCTACCTGCGGGCGTTCCTGGCCGACCCCTCGAAGTTCTACAACGAGGAGCGCGACCGGCGGCTGATGCCGAACCTGAACCTGACACCGCAGGAGATCGATCAGGTGATCGCGTTTCTGGGATGGGTCGGCAACATCGACACGCACGGCTGGCCGCCCCGCCCCCTCACCGTCTCCGGCGCGGCGATTCCGGGCTCGAACGTCGGAGGGGCGGCCCCCCAGCCGGCGTCCGATGATCCGGTCGCCGTGGGCGAGGCGCTGTTCCGGCGGTCACCACCCGGATGCTTCGCCTGTCACTCCACCACCGCCGGCGTGAACCTGGTGGGCCCGTCGCTCGCCGGCATCTCGGCCACCGCGGCGGACCGCATCAAGGGCGCGGACTACCATGGCAAGGCCACTGACGCGGCGGGCTACATCCGGGAGTCGATTCTCGAGCCGAATGCCCATGTCCTCACCGGTCCGACGTACTCGAGCAACGGCCAGTCGATGATGCCGGCGACGTTCGGCCGCACGCTCGAGCCGGCGCAGGTGGACGCGCTGGTTGCCTATCTCATGACGCTCAAGTAGCCGGGAGGGGACATGCGCTACCGCACGCAGGCCATCGCCTACCCCTACTTCGTGGTCGCCCTGCTCCTGTACGGACTCCAGATGGTGTTCGGGCTGCTCTCGATCGCCAAGTATCTGGGGCCCGACCCGATCGTGGCGTGGCTGCCGTTCGATGTGAGCAAGGAAATTCACACCAACGTGCTCATCGTCTGGGTGCTCACCGGCTTCATGGGCGCCACGTACTGGGTGGTGCCCGAGGAGTCGCGGGCCGAGATCTACTCGCCCCGCCTGGCCTACTGGCAACTCGGCCTCTGGACCCTCGCCGGGGTCACCGCCGTGGTCGGCTACCTCTTCCGGTGGACCGAGGGCAACAAGCTGCTGGAGCAGCCCATGCCGGTGAAGGTCGCCATCGTGGTCGTGATGCTGATGTTCCTGTACAACATCGGGATGACGATCTGGACGGCGAAGCGGCTCACCACCACCGAGGGCGTCCTCGTGGCGGGCCTGGCCCTGGCGGCAATACTGTACCTCCCGGCACTGCTCACCTTCGACAACTACACCGTCAGCATCTACTATCGCTGGTGGACGGTGCACCTGTGGGTCGAGGGCGTCTGGGAGATGATCCAGGGCGGGCTTCTCGCGTACCTCCTGATCCGGCTGTCCGGGGCCGACCGCGAGGTGATGGAGAAGTGGCTCTACGTCATCGTGGGGCTCACCTTCATCGCCGGTATCCTCGGCACCGCGCACCACTACTTCTGGATCGGCGTGCCAAGCTACTGGCTGTTTCTGGGCGGATTCTTCAGTGCGCTCGAGCCGCTCGCGTTTCTTGGAATGGGCGTGTACGCCTACATGGCGATCCGGCGCTCCGGGCTCGCCCACCCGAACCGGCTGGCGATCCACTGGACACTCGGGAGCACCATCTTCTCCGCTCTGGGCGCCGGTATTCTCGGATTGGCCCACACGTGGCCTTCGGTCAACCAGTGGACCCATGGGACGATGATCACCGCGATGCACGCGCACATGGCCTTCTTTGGCGCGTACGTCATGATCGTGCTGGCGATGATCACCTACGCGGCGCCCGGTCTGTTCGGTCACGAACAGGAGGCGGGCGAGTCACCGACGGGCCTCTGGGCCTTCTGGCTGCAGATGGGCGGGATGTTCGGAATGACGATGGCGTTCGCCGCCGCGGGGATCGGCCAGACTTATCTGGAACGCATTCTGGGGCTCGGCTACCTCGAGACCCAGCAGAAGATCCAGGTGCACTTTCTGATGATCCTCGGCACGGGACTGCTGTTCGTGCTGGGCGTGGGTCTCTACCTGTACGACTTCTTCTTCCTCGCACCCCGACGGAGTTCGGCGCCGGCTGCCTGGCCGGCCGCGGCCGCGGAAGCCAAGGGCTGAGCGGATGGCCGCCCAGCGTTTGCCGACGCTCGCCCGGAGCGTACCGGACGGTCTCCAGGCGCCGGGCGATGGCGCGGAGCCGTTCTTCCTCCCGGTCGGAGACGAGATGGCCGTCTTCGAGGAGTGCCACCGGCGAGGACTGGCCGTCATGCTCAAGGGGCCGACGGGATGCGGCAAGACCCGCTTCGTCCTGCACATGGCGTGGCGGCTCAAGCGGCCGCTGGTGACGGTCGCCTGCCATGACGATCTCTCGGCGAGCGACCTCACCGGGCGCTGGCTCGTCCGCGGCGGCGAGACCGTGTGGCAGGATGGCCCCCTCGCGCGCGCTGCGCGGCTCGGCGCCATCTGCTACCTGGACGAGGTGGTCGAGGCGCGCCAGGACGTGGTCGTCGTGATCCATCCTCTCACCGACGATCGCCGCATGCTGCCGATCGAGAAGACCGGAGAACTGGTCGAGGCGGCGCCCGGGCTTTCAACTCGTGATCTCCTACAACCCCGGCTACCAGCACGTGCTCAAGGACCTGAAGCCCAGCACCCGCCAGCGCTTCGTGGCCCTGGAGTTCGACTTTCCTCCGGCCGAGCTCGAACGCCGCGTCGTCATGCACGAGGGCGGTGTCGACGAGCCGACCGCGCGCGCGCTGGTGGAGCTCGGCCGCCGGGTGCGGCGGCTCCGCGACCGTGGCCTGGCCGAGGTGCCGAGCAGCCGGCTGCTGGTGGCCACGGCGCGCCTCATTGCCGGGGGCATCGCGCCGGCGCAGGCCTGCCGGGTCGCGCTCATGGGCCCGCTGACCGACGACCCCGACCTGCTCGCGGCCATCGGCGACCTGATCACCGCGAGCCTCTGACGCGGTGGCCGAGCCCGAGGATGTTCTCGCCGAAGGTGCGCTGCACGCGACTCGGTTGGTGCGGGAGGTCTGGGCCAGGCGCCCCGCGGCCCGCCTCCAGGAGCCGCCCCGGCTGCCGGATCTGCGGCGGCGGCTGGAGCTGTTCGTGGCCGCGGTCTTTCCGGGCGCACCCGACATCGGCGTGGCCGAGCCGCCGGCACCGCTGACGCTGCTCGCGCGACTCGCCAACCGTCGCACATCCCACCTTCGCGGCACGCAGGCCCTGCCCTCGGCGGACCCGGAGCGGATCCGGCTTCCCGCGACGCTCGACGTCCCGCACGCCGACGTTCCCGGTCGCTATCGGCTGCTCGCGCTGGAGCAGGCGGCCCGCGTGCACCGCGGTACCCTGGCTGCCGTACCGCTCCACGACCAGCTGCTCAGGGATCTGTACCTCCTCGCCGAGGCGGCGGCCGTCGATGCGCAGCTGGTCCGCATGTTTCCCCGCCTCGCCCCGGACATCCGCGAGGCTCGTCGCGAGGCCGCGGAGCGGCGGCCGGTGACTCGCCGTCCGTCGTGCCTGCAGCTCGCCGCGGAGCGGCTGCTGCGCGCCTTGCTTCTGGCGGAGCCCGACTCGCCGCCGACGCCGTTCGCCGTCTTCGCCACGCCCGAGGAATCGCGCGCCTGGGCCCGGGATCAGCGCCAGACACTCGCCGGGCTGACGGGGCCCTATCGGGGAATGGCGCCGGTGCCGCTCTGGGGCGAAGCGCTCGGCGCTCCCGAATCGCCTCCGGCTGCCGCCGCCGCCGCGACCGACGAAGGCTCTCCCCCTCCTGGACGAGTCCGAGCGTTGCCCCGAGCGCCACGGCCTCGAGATGGGGACGCGGACGAGGAGGACGGCGAGCCCGGCATGTGGATGGTGCGGGCCGACGACCTGCAGGAGAAGGCCGAGGATCCCGCGGGCCTCCAGCGCCCAGCCGACCGCGACCAGCAGGCCGACCCGGGGGAGCTCGCCGATGGGTTGTCGGAACTGCCGGAAGCGCGTCTGGTCCGGCGCCCCGGCCGGGTGGCCGAGGTGCTGCTGGGCCCGGAGCCGATCAGGCGTGCACCCGTCGTCTCGCGCATGGCGGGCGCGGACGGCGTGGCCTACCCTGAGTGGGACTGGCACGCGCGCGCCTACCGGCCCCGCGCGGCAGTCGTCCGCGAGCGCACCGCCGCTCTGGGGGAGATGGCCTGGGCAGAGACCATGCTTCGGCGCCACTCGGCGCTGATCCGGGCGGTCCGCCGGGACTTCGAGCGGCTTCGTCCCCGCCGGATGGCCTTCCGGCGGCAGCCGGAGGGAACGGAGCTGGACATCGACGCGCTGGTCGCGGGCTGGGCCGATCGGCGCGCGGGCGGCATCGCGGACGAGCGATACTACGTGGACGCTCGGCCCGCACGCCGGGATGCCGCGATCACGCTGCTGATCGATGCGAGCGCGTCCACCGATGGCTGGGTCATCGCCGATCGGCGGATCATCGACGTCGAGAAGGAGACCCTGCTGGTGGCGAGCGAGGCGCTCGCGGCACTGGGCGATCCTCATGCCATGCTGGCGTTCGCGAGCGCCGGGGCAGCCCGCGTCACGGTTCAGACGCTCAAGCGGTTCGATGAGGCCGCGGGCACCGGAGATGTCCGCCGGCGCATCGCCGGTCTCGAGCCGGACGGATATACCCGCGCCGGCGCGGCTATCCGGCACGCCACCGTCGGCTTGATGCATCAGCGCGCACGACACCGGCTGCTCCTGCTGATCTCCGACGGCCGACCGAACGACATCGACTGCTACGAAGGCCGCTACGGCGTCGAGGATACCAGGGCTGCCGTCGCCGAAGCTCGGCTCCAGGGAGTACACGTCCACTGCCTCACAGTGGACCGGGAGGCCCCCCGGTACGCGACACGGATCTTCGGCGGGGACTTCGCAGTCCTGTCGCGAGCAGAGCGGCTGCCGGGGGTATTGATGACCCTGCTGCGCGAGCTGGTCCGGCGCTGACGCGAGGGCCACCGTCCCGGTCACGATTCCCCGGCTCGGGCTTCACCAAGACTTCCGGCTTTCTTCAGGGATCCACCGCTATCTCTACGAGGACCGGAATGAGATGAGGCTCAGGCCGGGGGAGTTGGCACGCCCTCAACCCGGCCGCCGGGACCGGCCCCATCACCCTCCACCGAGGAACTCATGACCACAGCGGCCGCGCTCCCGTCCGTCATCCAGGGCGGCATGGGTATCGGCGTCTCCAACTGGCGGCTGGCGCGCGCCGTCTCCCTGCGCGGGCAGCTCGGCGTCGTCTCCGGCACGCTGGTCGAATCGGTGCTGGTGCGCCGGCTTCAGGACGGGGACGTCGACGGCCACATGCGCAGAGCCATGTCGCACTTCCCGCTGCCCGGCGTGGCGGACGCCGTGCTTCGCCGCTACTTCCGCCTGCACGGCCGGCCGGCGGGCACGCCGTACGCCATGCTCCCCATGTACCGGCAGGGTGTCTCGCGCGCTCGTGAGCAGATCACCATGCTCGCGAATTTCGTCGAGGTGTGGCTCGCCAAGGAGGGTCATGACGGGCCCGTGGGCGTGAACCTCCTTACCAAGCTCCAGCTTCCGAATCTCGCCGCGCTCTACGGCGCCATGCTCGCCGGAGTCGGCTACGTGCTCATGGGCGCGGGCATCCCCAAGGAGATCCCCGCGGTCCTGGACGCCTTCGCCGAACAGCGGCCGGCCTCGCTCCGGCTCGACGTGGAGGGGGCGCTGGCGGACCGAGTCGAAAGGGTCACGCTCGATCCGGCTGAGCATTGGGACGGCGCCCCGCCATCGCTCCGGCGTCCGGCGTTCCTCGCCATCATCGCGAGCAACTCGCTGGCGACGATGCTCGTCAGGAAGGCGAGCGGACGCGTGGACGGCTTCGTGATCGAGGGCCCAACCGCCGGCGGCCACAACGCGCCGCCACGGGGCGCACCCCAGTTCAATGACCGCGGCGAGCCGCTGTACGGCGAACGTGACGAAGTGGACCTCGAGAAGGTTCGGGAACTCGGGCTCCCCTTCTGGCTCGCTGGTGGCGTGGGCTCACCCCTTGGCCTCCGGCAGGCTCGCGCACAGGGGGCGGCGGGGATTCAGGTCGGGACCCTCTTCGCCTACGCCGAAGAGTCAGGTATCGATGCGGGATACAAGCAGTCGGTGCTCGCTCACGCCACCCGCGGGGCCGTGAATGTGTTCACCGATCCCCGCGCCTCGCCCACGAGCTACCCGTTCAAGGTCGTGCGGTGGCCCGGCGACCCGGTCGCGTCCGCCCCCGAGCCGCGCATGCGGATCTGCGACCTCGGCGGCCTCCGCGTGCCCTACGTGCGGCCGGACGGCCGCCTCGGATACCGATGCCCCGCTGAGCCGCTGGACGCGTACGTCGAGAAAGGGGGCCTGGTGGAGGACACGGTCGGCCGACGCTGCCTCTGCAACGGCCTCATGGCTAACATCGGGCTCGCGCAGGCGCGCGCCGGCGGGAGCATCGAGCCGCCGCTGCTCACCAGCGGCGACGACCTGCCGATGATCGGAAGCTTCCTGAATGGCCGCACGGCGTACACGGCGGCCGACGTGGTCGACTATCTCCTGTCCGGCGTCGATGGCTAGGGCCTGTTCGAGGTGTTGCTCGCGGCCACCAGTGAATTGCACGGTTCTCTCGTAGAGGCTGAACGAAGCCTCACTGCGGCTTCATCGGTTCGTTACCGACCGTCCGGTAACTTCAAGGCCATGGGATTGCCACCACCCGTCTCACTGGCTCACGCGACCGCGCCGGAGTGGGCTCCTCGGGTTTCGGCGTGGCGCGGCGAGCCTGCGCTCGCTAGACCGTGGCACACGGCACAAGGAGAGACCTGACCATGCAAACGTCATCACCGTCCGCCATCCCGCGTCCCGACAGTTCGCCACTGGAGCAGTCGGTGACCCTGATCACCCCGATCGCTCCGCGGCAGGCCAAGCCGGTGCGGGCCGCACTCCCGGGGCTTCTGCTCGCGGTATTCGCCGTGCTGTTCGGTTTCGCGATGGGCGGGATCTTCGGGCTGAACGAGGACCTCATCAAGGACCGGCTCGCCGCTTCGGCGGCCGCCGTCACGGCCACCGTCTACCACGGCGATGCCGCCGCCGCTGAGCCGGTGATCGCCAAGTCCTGGGACTACATGCAGCGCGCCCACCTGCACGGCGGCGCCATCGGCACCGCGGCGATCGGGATGATCATGGTGCTGCTCCTGATCGGAGCCACACCCCGTACCATACGGGTCCTGAGCCTCGCGCTCGGCGCCGGCGCCCTCGGCTATTCGGTCTTCTGGATGTGGGCGGGGTTCATCGCACCGGGACTTGGCAGCACCGGCGCCGCGAAGGAGTCACTTCGATGGCTCGCGATGCCTTCGGCCGGTGCCGTGATGCTGGCGACCGCAGCGGTCGCGTTCCTCTGCATCCGCGCCATGGCACGCGGTCGAAATCAATGAATCCCGGCTGCGGTGAACGGGGCGCCCGCTGGGCGCCCCCATGATTCGGAGCTCGTTCGTCATTCGGAGCTCAGTCGTCGTCTTCCCCGCCTTCGCGGGCCGCAGCCACCGGTCCGGCAGAGGCGCTGCCGGTGTACGCGCTCGCCGCCCCATCGCGATAGACTAGATTGCCGCCCGAGTGCCCGACCTGCGCTCCCAGCGCCACCAGGCCGAGGGCGCCGACGGTCGCTCCCAGCCGAGCGGCTCGGCCGGGCACGCCGCGGAGCAGCCCAGCCGCCGTGATGACGAGCAACACACCCGACAGGAGCAGGAAGCGCTCGGCGTCTTCCTCGTGCCGGTGAAGCGAGGCCTCGGCGACCACGGGTTCGACCTTCTCCTCCTGCCCCTCACCGGTCTCAACGGCGACCCAGCTGCTCAGTGTGAGAGCGGCGGCCGCGGCCACCGGGACGGCCCACGCCCTCGCGGGTCGCGCTCCGCGCCGGATGGCCCAGAGCGCACCGGCCGCCACGAATGGGAGCAGCACCATCAGTACAATTGGGAAGTGAACCACAGCGGGATGGAGCGGATCGGGTAACACCAGGAGTCTCCTGTAGAGGTTGGTCACACCTTATGGTGCCGGGCCGCCTCCCACCATCGGGCATGCGACGCAGGTGGATGAAGACGCCCGCCTTCCGGCAAATGACGGAGGTACAATGGAGGGCGAAGGCCGGGAAATGCGGCTGGTGCTCGCGGCGGTGCTGACGAGCGTCGTAGTGGGTGGCATCGTCGACCTAGTGCTCGACGCCCCGAAGAGCTGGCGCTCGGGGCATGTGCTCTACGAGCTGGGGCTCATCCTCGGGGGGTTGGCGGGCGCGATCTGGCTCTGGCTCAATTGGAAGCGGGCTGCCGAATCGGCGAGGGCGCTCCAACACTCGCTGGTCGAGCGGCAGGCCGAACGGGACGCCTGGCGGGAGCGGGCGGCGCAGGCTCTACAGGGTCTCGGCCAGGCGGTGAGCCAACAATTCCGGGACTGGGAGCTCACCCCCGCGGAGCGCGAGGTCGCAGTGCTGCTACTCAAGGGCCAGAGCCACAAGGAGATCGCCGCCGCCACCGGACGCAGCGAGCGGACCGTCCGTCAGCATGCGATCGCCGCCTACCACAAGGCCGGTGTCGGCGGGCGCGCCGAGCTGGCGGCCTTCTTCCTCGGCGACCTCACCCTGCCTTCGGACGTGACCGTAGGCTAGGTGGCGTCCGCGGCCCGAGCCGCTTCGGCGAAGGCGACGGAACACCCGCTATCTCCTGCGCTCAAGAATCTTCTTCCAGAAACGCCCGCAGCCGCCCGATCGCCGCGTCCCACTGCCCCGACACATCGTTCAGATAGCGGCTGGCCATCTCCAGCCTCCTGGGCTGCAGCTCCCAGATGCGCTCGCGGCCGTGGCGGCTGCCCCGCACCACACCGGCGTCGGCGAGCGCCTTGAGATGCTTGGTGATCGCCTGCCGGGTGACGCCGGCGCCGTCGCTCAGCCGAGCGATCGAAAGCGGCCCGTCATCGCTCAGGCGGGTGACGAGACGGAGGCGGGTCCTGTCGCCCAGCGCGGCGAAGACCGGGGCCGCCTCCGCGCTCCGGGCCGCATTAGCCGGCGGTGACATACCGCTCGAGGTTCTTCGCCTGTCCGGTCCAACCCCCATCGTTCATCCGGAACGCCTCCGCGCGGCGCGAGGCCGGGAGACGATCGAACCCCGACTCGACGATGGTAAGCTGGGTCCCGCCGTCCGCTTCGTCCAGGCGGAACTCCACCAGGGTGGTCGGCTCCGACGAGTAATCCACGCTGGGGTCCACCGCATACGGATGCCAGCGGTAGGAGAAATGGTGCTCCGGTTGGATCCGCTCCACGAACAGCTCCAGCATCACATGCTCGTAACCCTTGATGGTGAGCTGGCCGCGCACCGCCGCTCCTTCCGCGAACCCGCCCTCCAGCTTCACCCCAAACCAGGCGCCGAATTCCTCGGCCGTGGTCAATGCCCGCCACACCCGGGATCGCGCGGCGCGAAGCGTGACGCGCTTCTCGATGCGATCGGTGCTGGTCCGGTGTTCAGTGGTGCTCGTCATGGTCAGATCCTCCGGTATCGTAGTGTTTGCCAACGTGCAACCTAATGGTTGCATATAATAGCGGCGACCCCGCCAATGCGCAACCCCATGGTTGCTTATCTCGGGAGCCACTTTGGAAGGTCCGCCTCGCTTCCGACTCGGCGAGGGCGGGGTTCCCTTACGCCGGCACGGCGACAGCCCTTCGGCGGAGAAGCGGCATAGGGTACAGTCGTACCAGCCTGTTTGAAGGATCCTTCACGCCAACCTCATCCTGAACTCGATCACCCGTGCCCATTCTCTCTCTGTAATCGCATCGCGATCGACCGCATGAGCACGTGAACCTCTTCGTTGAAACGATGGTGCAGTCCATGTCCTCCGATCCCCTCTTTCCGCGCGGCAATCCGCTTACCGAAAGCATGAGCCTCACGACTCGCGACGGCGTGCGCTGGACCGCGTACATCGACGGGTACTCGCCCAGACGTCCCCGCCGGCTCTTTGCGCAGACCGTACTGCCGGGTCGCCGTCTGCGGTTCGATTCCGCCACGGAGTCGCGCATCAGCCCGGAGCTGCCCGCCGGCTCGCCCTACCTCGCCGAGCGTCGCCTGCTTGGCCTGCTCGCCAGATCTCCAGTCCTGCCGGAACCGGAACCGCCACCACCGTCGCCCGCGCTCCTGTGGCAACAGCGCTGGCAGGCGAGGATCGCGGCCGGCCGGGCGCGGGCTGTCCGGCGCGGTCGCGCGCTCGCGAACGCGGCCCACCTGGTCGCGAACGCGCTCCTGGAGAGGCATTGGGCTCGCTCGTAGGCATCTCAGGCCTTCGCGGCGTGCCTGCATTCGTCGCGGGAGTGCTGCTGTGCTCGTCGGTGGCCGCCTGCGCCGCTCCAAAGGCGGCGGGTGCGCCCGTGGCCCCGATCGAACGCGCCTGGGAAGTGCCGACCCTGGAGCTCTACACCGAGTGGTGGCGGAAGACCGAGGCCTGCTCGGGCCGCACGGGCGACATGAGCCAGGTGACGTTCTACGCCGTCGACGCGCCCAGCGGCACCATCGGGCTCAAGGGCGCGGTGGCCCATGGCTGGTGGGTCCGCCAGGGCAACCGCATCTACCTCCCAGCCAACGCCCTGGGCGAGGAGTGGCTGGTGCGCCACGAAATGCTGCACGCGCTGCTCCAGCGTGGGTCGCATCCCAACACGAAGTTCGTCGAGGCCAGAGGACCGACGACAATCAGCAGGGTGTGACCGCTGTCACGTCCCGGCCAGGTTGATCTGTGTAGGGTGGCACGGCCTATCCCGTCAGCTGCCGAGCAACGCCGCGTGTCGCCGCGGCCCGCACCTGAAGCAGAAGGAGCCTGTGACCTTCCCAATGAATCGCGTCGCGCGACTCCTGCCACGAGCGGTCCGGGTACCGCTGCAATCCGCCCGGGCGGCATTCTTCCGCGCGTGGTATCGCGGGACGGGGCGGGACTGCCCGGTCTGCGGTCGCTCGTCGCGTGCCTTCCGACCCTTTGGCCTGGTGCCTCGGGACGATGCCGAGTGTCCTCAGTGCGGGGCCCTGGAGCGCCATCGCTTCGTATGGCTGTACTTCGCCCGGCGGACCAACCTGTTCGACGGACGGCCCAAGCGAGTGCTGCACGTGGCGCCGGAGCGGTGTTTCGAGAGACCGCTCCGGCAGCGGCTCGGCGCCGGGTATCTCACCGCCGACCTGCTCGACCCCGGCGCCATGGAACAGATGGACATCACCAACATCCAGCACCCCGACGAGTCCTTCGACGTCATCTATTGCAGTCACGTGCTCGAGCATGTTCCGGACGACCGCCAGGCGATGCGCGAGCTCCGACGAGTCCTGAAGCAGGATGGCTGGGCGGTACTCCTGGTGCCGATTACGGCGGAGCGAACCATCGAGGACCCCACGATCACCGACCCGCGCGAGCGGGAGCGGGTGTTCGGACAGCACGATCACGTTCGCCGCTATGGTCCCGACTATGCCGACCGGTTGCGTGAGGCGGGGTTCGATGTGCTCGCCACCGAGGTGTCGGACCTGCTCGAGGGAAGGGACCTGATCCGCATGGGGCTCGCGCAATCGGGCGCGCCGATCTACCACTGCAGACGACGCTGAGCCCATCAGCGATCGATCATCCGCTGCGAGCTTCCGGAGTACCGGTCCCCGTGCACTGATATCCCGGCGGCGGCGCGGTCGATCTCGTGGAGGTCATCGGGCGTGAGCTCGACGGCCGCCCCGCCGAGATTTTCCTCCAGGCGATAAGCGCCGGCAGCACCTCCGCTTCAGGCTCCCGCTACCAGAGCGAGTATTCGCTCTGAAGGACCGTGACCGGCTGCACCGCATGGGCGCTGCCGGATGGTCCGCACGCCGGCCTCCGAGAGACCGAAGTGCTTCACCTTGCCCTCCTGGATCAACTGCTTCACCGTCCCGGCGACATCCTCGATCGGCACGTTCGGGTCGACCCGGTGCTGAGTAGTAGAGGATCGATGGCCTCGACCCCGAGCCGCTTGAGCGAGCCCTCGGTCATCTGCCTGATGTACTCGGGCCGACTGCTGAGTCCAAGCTGCTTGCCGTTTCCATCGAACTCGAACCCGAACTTGGTGGCGATCGCCACCTGCTCGCGAAAGGGAGCGAGGGCTTCGCCCACCAGCTCCTCGTTCGTGAACGGCCCATAGACCTGGGCCGTATCGAAGAGCGTCACCCCGCGCTCGACCGCGGCCCGGATCAGGCGGATCGCCTCCTGCCGATCGGTCGCCGGGCCGTAACCGAAGTTCAGCCCCATGGCGCCATATCCGATGGCGGAGACCGCCAGATTGCTGCTGCCTAGATTCCGCTTCTGCATCGTTCCTCCGTGTCGTTGTCTCGGGCCTATCGGCAACTTAGCGAGCGCTCTCCCTCGATCAACTTGACAACGCTTACCGCCTTGATAAGCTGAGCTTCAGGATGATCGATGAGCTCGAGGGGATGGCACCGGTATCGGGCTGACCATGCTGATGGAAGAGATGGTCCGCGCGCACATCGAGCGAGGCGAGCTCATCCCGGTGCTACCGCCAGGGACCGAATTAGGAGGAGCAACATGCGAGTCGGTATTCTGGGCTCTGGCCTGATGGGCGCGAAGCTCGGGACGCTCTTTGCGCGTGCCGGACATCGGGTGGTCTTCAGCTACTCGCACAGCTCGAAGAAACTCGAGCGGATCGCCCGGGAGGCTGGGACGAACGCGCGGGCCGGCACGCCCCGGGAGGCCGTGCGGGAGGCGGATGCCCTGCTGCTGGCCGTGCATTGGTCCCGGGTGGGGGACGTATTGCGGCAGGCCGGCAACGTGTCGGGCAAGGTGGTCGTGAGCTGTTCCCTCCCGATGAACGCGGACGACACGGCCCTCGTAGTGGGGCGGACGTCCTCGGGGGCGGAGAAGCTCGCGCGGAAGATGCCGCGTGCGCGGCTGGTCGCCGCGTTCGGCACGGTGCCCAGTGAGGTGCTGTTCGGCGTGTACGAGACTCGGAAGCGCGTCCGCCGTCCCAGCCTGGTGTATTGCGGGGATGACCCGAAGGCCAAGAAGGTGGCCGCGGCCCTGATCCGCGACGTGGGATTCGATCCGGTGGACGCAGGTCCCCTGCGGGTTGCCCGGTACGCCGAGCCGTTTTCGCTGCTCGTCGCGCAGCTCGCGTACGAGGGCGACGGCGGGCCCGAGCTGGCGTACCGGTTCGAGCGGATCTAGCGTGCGCTGGTCTTCCCCGATGTCCACGGGGGGAGCCTCGAGGATATGGAGCGCTATCTCACCTCGGACGAGTAGCCCGTGACCGTCGCCGTTTCTTTCCCCGCGGACAGTCTCTGGTGCTGATGCATCCCGGACGGATCATCCTGACCGTCATCTTCGGGGCGACGCTCGCAGGAGCCTCGCTGGCGGCCCAGGAGCCCGACGCTCCCCCTCGGGACACGGCCAGCGTGGTGCCGTCGGCCGGACCACCCGGGCAGCATCTGCCCGAGAATGCGGCGCCCATTCGATGGTACCACGCTGCCTTGGCGGTCGGTGGCGTCGCCGTGCTGACGGCGATCGACGAGCCCGTGCAGCGGTATACCCAGCGCCATCGCTCGCCCGCGCTCAGCGACATCGCCGGAGTGTTCCGCCACGGGGGTGAGCCGCTGTTCTATGGCGGCGTCGGGGCCGGCATCCTCGCCACCGGCTACGTGCTGGGCGATCATGGCGTTCAGCGCGCGGGCCGCCGGGTGCTGGTGTCCGTGGCGACCGCGGGTGTGGTCCTCGAGAGCATGAAGCTCCTGATCGGGCGCTCCCGACCCAATGAGAACGTCGGGGCGTTCAGCTTCCACCCCTTCAGCTCGCTCAAGGACTCGACCGGCGTGGCGGCGAGGGGCGCGATGCCGTCGGGACACGCCCTCGCTGCCTTCGCCGTGGTCACCTCGCTGGCGGACGACGTTCACAGCACCACCGTCCACGTGCTGCTCTACACCGCGGCCGCGGGCACGGCCTTCTCCCGGGTCTACGAGAACCGGCACTGGACCAGCGACGTGGCGATGGGGACGGTGCTGGGCATTACCATCGGGAAGGTCGTCAGCGGCCGGTGGCGCCTCTTCCACCTCCGGCCACCGTCCTTCCTGGTGGGACCGAGCGGCGAAACCGCCGTGAGCTGGACGGTGCATTTCTAGCTCGACGGATCCACGTGCAGCACCGCCATCATGCCGGCGCCGAGGTGCTCGGCGATATGGCAGTGCAGCATCCACGCGCCGGGGTTGGATGCGTCGATCAGCAGGTCCACCGTGGACCCGACTGGAACAATCGCCGTGTCCTTCCAGACCAGGTTGGCGGTCGGTACGCCGTCGCGGGCGATGACCAGCATGCGCTGGCCGTGCAGGTGGATCGGGTGCTGCATGGGGTGGAACGACCGCGGGTCGTTGACGATCCGGAGCTTCACCACCGATCCCTGCTTCACGTGCCAGTCGATGGCGCCGTTCTCCTTCCCCGTCGCGTCGTCGCGCAGGATCCAGCGGACCTGCTTCGACGTCGAGAGCCAGTTCATGTCCGGCATCCCGTCCACCCACTCTACCGGGGCGTAGTACGCGGTGTCGATCGTCATGAACTGCACGGTGGCGAGCGGCAGGCCCGAGGTGCGCACCGTGAGCGTGAGCCGCTTGTCCGGCGGCTTCCCGAAGTAGGGGCGGAAGCGATCGACCTCCCTGGAGACGGCCGCGTTGGCCCGGAGCCGATCGAACGCGGCGCCGTGATCGGGCGCCGCCGGCGTGGAATCGACCGTCACCATGCCGAGGGTGTCCACCTCGGCCTCGAACTCCCCGCGATAGTGGTTGATGGCCTGCACCGCGTTCACCAGCGCGTAGCGCCCCGGGCGGTCGAACCGCACCTCCACGACATACCGCTCCGCCGGCCCCAGCACGACGCTCGGCACCCGGGCCTCGCGCTCGAACCGGCCGACGTCGGACGCGAGCACCTTGATGGGCGCGCCGCCGAACGAGAGGTTGAACGTGCGGGAGCTCGCGGCATTGGTGAGGTAGAGGCGAACCACCTCGCCGCGGTGGGCATGCAGCGCGTAGTCCGGCTCGCCGTTCACCAGCAGCAGGTTGCCGACCCGCCCCATCAGCGCGAAATCGGGCGCTTCCCCGCCGTACGGAATCAGGGTGTCGGCCTGCATCAACAGATCGCCCAGCACCAGTGCCTGCTCCTGGTTGGCGGGCGAGTAGTAGTCCGGGTCCGGCGCGTCCACGAGCAGGTTGCCGAACAGCCCCATGGGCTGCTCGACGTCCTCACGCACGTGCGGGTGATACCAGTAGACGCCGGCGTCCGGAAACCGGACGGTGTAGACGAAGGTGCCGCCCGGCGGGACCGGCTCCTGGGTCACCCCGACGGCGCCGTCGGACCGGTTGTCGAGGCGGACGCCGTGCCAATGCACGCTGCTCGGGAGGTCGATCCGGTTGCGGAAGCGGACGGTAATGGTCGCCCCCTGCGGTACGCGAATCAGCGGCCCGGGCACCTGGCCGTTGAAGCCGTACATGGCGAACGCATGCCCACGGATCGTGCGCCGGAGGAGCATCGCCGTCAGGTCGAGCGTGTCGCCGTCGGCGAGCGGCGTGAGGGTGGCGGGTCTGGCCGCCGGAAGCTTCGTCGGGTCGGTGCCGCGGCCGGGCAGGAACGGCGATACGTCCGGCGCGAGACCCACCAGTCCGGGCATCATGACCATGCCCGGCGGCATCGGAATCGGCATACCCATCGCCGTATCCGAGTCGGCCATGCCCGGCATCCCGCCCATGTCGTGGGTCGGTTGTTGCGCCGCGAGGCGAACGCCGCCCGCAGCGAGTGCGGCCGCCACCAGGAGCCCGCGCGCGGTGCGGCTCATTGGGCGATCCCGCGAAACAACGGATGGGTGAGGAATGATTGCAGCCAGCCGCTGGGCGACGTGCCGTGCAGGATCGTGGGTCCGGAGTGCGCGGTCGCTGCCGAATCCGGCTCGGCGGTGATGACCAGCAGAAACTTGTTGAGATCGACGGGTCCCACCGTGGAGGTGCCGTTTCGGACGGCGCCCAGCCTGACCCACTGCGTCAGGTCCGGTGTGGCAGCCCACGCGACGTAGGCGCGGAACCGGCCGAGGCTGCCGGGACTGGGAAGCCGGGCAGTGGAGATTCGGATGTCGTAGCGCGCCCGCCCGTCGGCGGTGACGCCGATCCCGAACGGGGAGGCGGCCGCGATCAGCCGCGCCCGGCCTTCGGCGCCCGGCGCGGCGGGCGTCGGGTGGAGCACGATGTCATACGGCCCGGTGCGGACGAGCAGCAGCAGGCCCGCCCCCAGTGCCGTGAGCCGCGCCCGCCAGCGGGTCACCGGCCCGCGTGCCCTCCGGTTGCGGCGGCGGCGACGACGGGCCCGCGATCATAATCCTGGACGCTCGAGATGTTGGGCATCCCGAAGTCGCGGCCGTTCCAGCCCTTGAAGCCGTCCAGCCTGAACAGCCAGAGCCCGCTCCGCATGTCGGTCATGGCGATGAGGCCGTCCCGGTTCCGCACGTCCACCCCGAAGGCGCCCTGCTCCACGCTGTTGCTGCCCTGCCAGCCGTTGTCGGGAGTTCCGCCGAAGCCCTTTCCGTGCTCGCACTCGCAGGTGTAGAACCAGCCGTCGGTCCTGGGCGCCTTGGGGTCCTTGAGGTCGAACACCTGGAAACCGTCCTCGTAAGCGGAGACGAAGACATAGGGCCAGCGGACCTCGTGGTTGTGCGACAGGTCGCGCCAATCGGCGGTCCACGCGCTGATGGCGAGGTCGAGGTTCTGGGTGGAGTCGCGCTGGCCGGGGGCCAGGTCCCAGATCCGGAGCGGCGTGTACTCGTACTCGGTCTCCGTCACGGCGTACCGCCCGTCGGGCGACGGCGTGAACGTGTGAGCGATGTCGAAGCCCAGGCCGGTCATGGTGAACATCTGCGTGGGCGCTTCTGGATGAGTCACGTCCCACACCGAGTATCCGCCGAGTCCCGCGCCGTAGAACTTGTCCTGGTGGGTGGCCGGGTCATACCCGACGTAGAAGTCATGGTAGCCGCCGGCGCCGATTTGCCGGAACGGCGTGGGATTGGGCACACCGCCCACGAGCCAGGCGCTCGAATCGGCGGAGCTTACCACCTTGCCGAGATCGTAGATGAGCGCCTTGGTCGCATTGACGGTGGCGAAGAGCAGCACGCGCCCGTCGGAGTGCTTGTAGGCGAAGATGTTGTGGAAGCCGCCGGGCGCCTCCGGGTATCGGATCCGCGCGACCACCTTGACCTTGCTCGAGTCGGGGAGCCCGGTGACGTCGAACACGACGGCGCCAAGATCCGCGTCCGGACTGCCCTGCATGAACTGCATCGACTGCACGTAGTAGTACTTCTGGCCGATCTTGAAGTACTTCCCGTCCATGGCGCCGATGCCGCGATGCAGCTCGGGGTTCTCGATGTGCCAGTCCACGACTTTCCGCGGATGCGCGGGATCCTTCACATCGTAGATCTGGGTGTCGAAGTTGACGAAGCCCGAGACATACACGTACGGCCGTTCGGGGTCCTGCTCCATCTCGATGTCGGCCGCCTTCCAGGCGCCGGGATGGGTCACGACGTGGCCGAGCATGTGCACCGACTTGCTCCCGCCGTGCTTCTGATCGAACGGGCGCACGGCCATGCCGGGGTCCTGGGACCAGGCGGCCACCGGGACGGTACACAGCGCCAGCACGACGAGCGAGCGGTACATCGGGCCTCCTCTGAAGGGGTAGTGCAAGATAGGCGGAGGCGCCCGTCGCAGGCCATGCCGTGTGAGGCAATCACCCTGCTGGAACGCGGATGCTTTATGATTCCGGTATCGGCCTCACGTATCCATCGTCAGGAGCACAGGCCGGGAGAGGAGAATGCTGCCGTGAACAGCCGCTCACTGACCGTGCCACTCACCGGTTTCGGCTGCGCCCCGACGCAGGCGACCCTGGTCGTCGCGCGGCTGACGCCGCGCGAGCGTGTCGCGCGGTCCGGGCGGGTCGTGGGCGCCGGGCTCCTCGCGGCCCTGATCGCGCTTCCCATCCCGCTGGTCCACCTCGTCTTCGTGCCGGGCGCGGTGCTCACCGGCCTCACGCTCGGCGTCCTCCGGGTGCGCCAGCGCGAGATCTTCGAGTCGGCCGAAGCTCCCTGCCCCTACTGTGGCACCACCCAGCGACTCGGACTCGCGGGCCGGGCCTTCCGCCTGCCACGCGTGGTCCATTGCAGCAGCTGTGGACGGGAGCTCGATCTCGGGCCGACCGGCGCCTCGGCGTGACCGCACTCGCCCCGGGCGATCGATGAAGGAGATCGCAATCTGCCATCTCGTCCGCGAGAGGATCGCGGGCGCAGCCGCTTTGGTCACACGGAGCAAGCGCAATGCAGGATTGAACTTGTCCTCGCTACGAGCAACTCCGTCGTCAGGGGCATGATAGCTGCAGCGTGCGGGCAGGTCCCGACCCCTTCCCCGTCATAACCACCTCGGCACCTCGAACGGCCCGCACCGGAGTCGCCACGTGGTTCAGGCAGGCCCGTTGTCCCCCGCCAATGAGCGAGGCCAGGCACTCGTCGAGTACGCGGCTATCGTTGCCGTCGTCGGCGCCTGCCTGGTCGCGATCCTGGGTCTCGTCGGCCGGGCCACGAACCGCGCCTATGAGCGAACTGCGTCAGCCGTGTCGGTCGGGAAGCCAGGATTTCAGGGTGGCGGCGGTGGGGTAATGTTCACGGGCAGCGCTTCCGGCGGGCGGCGAGGGGACCCGGATCCGGCGGCGCCCCCGCCCGATTCTACGGCGAGCGACGGGAGTGAGGAGTCTCCGCAGGACGCAACGGGTACGACCACGCAAGCCCCGAGATGACGAGATAGGGGAGTTTCTGCGCCCGTCCTAATCAATCCCGCCTATTGTCGGCCCGCGTTCCGCTCCGCACTTGATGTCAATTATCGACTGATGGTCATATTTTCGACAAGCTCTGTCCTCTTCGGGACTAGGCCCATGCACTACCATCAACGATCCATCACCTGGCAAGGTCAGGCGTTCCAGTTTCAGCGATTGCAGTCCGAGGGCCCGGATAACGACTCCCCGCTCTGGGCGGTGTATCGCCGCGGGGAGTTCATCGGGACCATGCTCTGCTCGGGCGAGGTGACCACCAAGGATTTCGACGTTCGCAGCCTTCGATGGCTGGGCGAGCTCCTGGGGGGCGCGGGCGGCACGAAAACTCTGGCCCCATACAGGTCGACGCCGCTCGACTGACTTGGCGTGCGTCACGTCTGGGGGCAGGGGTTGGCGATCGGCCGGCTCCAGGCATGCGGCTCGAAGGCGGCCCCGAGGGGAGCCTGCACGAGGTGCCCCGAAAAGTTCGCCATGACCGAGAACCCGATCCCAAGCACGACCTCCAGCGCCTGCGCCCTGGTGAAACCCGCGGCGTAGAAGGCCTCAAGATCCTGCTCGCTCACCTCGCCGCGATTCCTCACCATGGTTCTCGATAGATCGCTCAGGGCGCCCAGACGGGGGTCCGCCGGCGCGCGCCCGGCACGGAGGGCTTCGAGCGCCTCCTTCGAGAGCCCCTCCTTGAGGGCGGCGCCGGAGTGGAACGCCATGCACCACTCGCACCTGTTCTCGAACGCGTTGGTCAGCGACAGCACCTGGATTTCGATCGGGCTCAGGGTGCCGCGGGAGTAGGTCTCCCGCACCGCGAAGAACGCCCGGACCAAGGTTGGCGACTCCGCCATGCCCGCGGCCAGGTTCGGAATCATGCCGAGGGTCTCCTTGACGTTCCGGAGGGTGTCCCTGGATTCCTCCGGCGCAGTGTCGATGGTATGAATGGGGAACGAGGTCATTGCCGTCTCCAGGCCCCACAAGGGCGTCTTGGGTTCGAGGCCAGCCGATTGCTGGCGCGTACGGGCGCCAATGTGGGCCGTGGCGGGCCGAGGCTCAATTCCCTGCGAAGGAAGTGCGGACACCGCCGGCGGGACCGATGCTTATCGTGAAAGGAGGCTTCCGGTGTCCGATCGAGCCGCGTCGGCAAGCTGCGCATTCGGCCTGCTGCTCAAGGAATGGCGTCGGGTCCGGCGGAAGAGCCAGCTCACCGTGGCCCTGGAGGCGGATGTATCTCCGCGCCACCTGAGCTTTGTCGAGAGCGGCCGGTCGGTGCCGAGCCGGGAGATGGTACAGACGCTGGCGGAGGCACTTGGCGTGCCGTTCCGGGAGCGCAACGCGCTCCTTCTCGCGGCGGGGTACGCGCCGATCTACCCGGAACGAGCACTGGAATCATCGGAGCTGACCCAGGTGCACCTGGCCCTGACCAGGCTCCTCGATCATCAGGAGCCGTATCCCGCCGTCGTCCTGGACAGGCAGTGGAACGTCCTGCGGACCAATCGAGCCGCTCCACGACTCTTCGCGCATTTTGTGGATCTTGCGACCCTGCCCGAGCCGAGAAACCTGCTGCGGTCGGTATTTGATCCGGCCGGGCTCCGTCCCTGGATCGCCAACTGGGAGGTCGTGGCCCAGACGCTGGTGCAGCGGGTCTTTCGCGAGGCGGTTGCCGGGATCCCGGATCCGCGGGTCCTGGCCCTGCTCGAGGAGTTGCGAGCCTACCCGGGATCCCCCGCCCCGCACACGACCTCGGACGAGCTGCCGTTTCACCCGGTACGGTTTCGGAAGGACGCACTGACGCTCAGTTTCTTCTCGATGGTGACGACCGTTGGGGCGCCCCTCGACATCACCGCCCAGGAGCTCCGGATCGAGGCGTTCTTCCCCGCCGATGACCAGACTGAACAGTTTGCCCGCAATCACCTCGGTGGCCCAAGGTAGCGTAGCCGGGTCAGGTCCGCGTGGAAGAAGACCCGATGGATGCGCCCGTCGGCGACGCCGAGCAGGAGCGCCGCGAACGGTGACTCCTCCTCGTAAAAGACCAGCGCCGGCTGACCGTTGAGCTCGTGGATCTCGACCGCGAGGTCCGAGTCGCGCGCCGTGGCCGCGACGAACGCCGCGATCCGCCGCCCGCCCTTGAGCGGGACCGGGAGGTTGCGCGCACCCCGGCTACTCCGGCCGCCGGGCCCGCCATCGGTGATCATCACCGCGTCCTCCGCCAGCAGCGCGAGGAGCGCGTCCAGGTCGCCGCCGGTGGCGGCCTCCGTGAACGCCATGAGCAGCCGGCGGTGCACCTCCGGCGAGGTGGAGAACAGGCGCTTCTCCGTCGCCACGTTCTCGCGCGCGCGCTCGAGCAGCTTGCGGCAGGCCGCCTCGCTCTTGCCGACCAGCGCCGCGATCTGGTCGTACCCGAAATCGAATACGTCGCGCAGCAGCAGCACCGCGCGCTCGGCGGGCGTCAGCCGCTGGAGCACCACCAGGAACGCCATCGAGACCTGATCGAGCATCTCCACTCGGCCGATGCCTCCGTCGTCGAGATCGATGGGCTCGGGCAGGCGATCGCTGCGGCTCTCCTCGCGCCGGGCCTTCGCGGAGTCGAGCTCGTTCAGGCAGAGACGTGTCACCAGCGTCACGAGATAGGCGCGCGGAGACTCGGCTTCCTCCCGCCGGCCCTCCCAGCGCAGCCATGCGTCCTGCACCATGTCCTCGGCCAGCCCGAGATCGCCGAGCATCCGGTAGGCGTGCGCGACGAGCAGTGCCCGGTGCGATTCGAACACCGCCAGATCGGCGGTGGCGGAGCGCGTCATCAGAATGGCCTCACCTCCATCAGCATGGCGATCACGGCGACAGCGAAGTATAGAGCCGGTTCATCGCGACCCCGCCGTCGCCGCGCCCAATCCCACGACTTCGCCCATGTGGGATCGCCGCTCCACGGCCTCCAGCATGAACGCCGCGACCGATCGGAACGACATGACCCGGCTTCCGGGCGGGACCGCGTCTCGAGCCGCACGGAAGCTCACGTCAGGCGATCGGATCAGTCGCGGAGGCCGCGCAATCGTCCAGGCGAGGCCGCTCGTCCGGACGAGGTCCTCCATGCCGCGGAGGTCGCGTGCGTGGTGCCTGGTGAGCCACCGAAAGAAGGCGTAGTAGAGACCCTTCTCCGGGAAGAGCACGGCGGCCGATATGATGACGAGTCGGGGGACGCCGCTCGCCGTCATTGCCCCGACGGTGGCGCGCGCGGTGTCGGTCACCAGCGTACTGGGGCGCAGCGCCTCCCGGGGATGGGGCCCGATGGCCGACAGCACTGCGTCGTGGCCGGCAAGGGCCCCCGTCATGTTCCCGGGCTCGCGCGGATTGCCCCTGACGATCGTCAGAGAGGCGGCAGGGGTGAGCTTTTCGGGCGACCGGGCGAACGCCGTGACCTGGTGGCCTCGCGCGAGCGCGAGGCTCACGATCTCCGAGCCGGTCTTTCCGGTGGCGCCCAGCACGAACAGGTTCATATCCGGTAGACCGGATAGCCCGACGATCTGTGACACGACCGCCCACCGAGCAGCATGAATGATTGCGCGCCGCTGGTTCTTCGCCGCCACGCTCTTCCCGAACCTCCTCCTCGCCCAGTCCGGCTACGATCAGCACGTCGTCTTCGACCACAGCCTCACGCCCGCACGGTACTTCTACAGCTCGGGACAGACTGCCGAGTTGGCCGACGACGAGATCCGGTCCGCGGTGAACCGGATCGGTCGGTACCCTCGAAGGCGTTTAAGGGGGTTGAGAGTGCGAATTGGCTTGCGGTACATAGATTCTCGGGTATGATAGGGGAACCATGGGACTCTTGAGCGCCGACCAGGCCGCCGCGCACCTCCATCTGAACGTCAAGCGGGTCCAGGCCCTCGCTCGGGCCGGCAAGCTCCCCGGCCGCCGGGTCGGCCGGCGCTGGCTGTTCGACGAGCGGGACCTCGATGCCGCGCTCGGCCGGGCGCCGGCCGCGGAGCAACGGGGGCTCGATCTGAGCGCCCGGAATCAGCTCCGGGGGCGGGTCATCGCCCTGCATACCGAGGGGCTCATGGCCGAGGTGCGTATCGGTATCGGCGATCAGGAGCTGGTCGCGATGATCACCCGGAGCTCGGCCGAGCGGCTCGGGCTCAGGGTCGGTGATCTGGCGGTCGCCGTCATCAAGTCCACAGAGGTGATGATCGGGAAAGGCGCCGCCCTCGCATGAGCTCCGCTGGGCGGATCGCGCTGGTCCTCCTGGGGATCTGTCCGATCGCCGGGTTCGCTCCGAGCGCCGTTCGGCCCGCTGCACCCCCGCCGTCCACCCTGACCGTCTACGCCGCCGCCTCCCTGACCGACGCCTTCCGGGACCTGGGCCGGGCACTCGAGGCGGAGCATCCCGGCCTGACCGTGCAGTTCAACTTCGCCGGCTCGCAGCAACTGGCCCTGCAGATCGAGCAGGGCGCGCCCGCCGACGTGTTCGCCTCCGCCGACCAGCGCTGGATGAGGTACGCCGCGGAGAAGGGGCTGCTCGTGGGTGACGGCGCCATCTTCGCCCGGAACCGTCTGGTGGCGATCGTGCCGCGGACCAACCCGGCGCGCATCGGCGGCCTGCCGGACCTCGCCCGCCATGGCATCAAGCTCGTCCTCGCGGCCGAGGCGGTGCCGGCGGGCAAGTACAGCCGCGAGACGCTCGGGTTGTTGAGCGCCGCGCCAGGCTTTCCGCTCGCGTACGATCGGAAAGTGCTCGCCAACCTGGTATCGCAGGAGGAGAACGTGAAGGCCGTCGTGGCCAAGGTGCAGCTGGGCGAGGCCGACGCCGGCCTGGTTTACCGCTCGGACGTGACGCCGTCGGTCTCACGCCACGTCCGCGTCTTCGAGATCGGCGATCCGTACAACGTCATCGCCAGCTACCCGATCGCGGTGCTCAAAGGCGCGAAGAACGCCCAGGCGGCGAAGTGGTTCGTCGACCTCGTGTCGAGTGCGGCGGGGCAGCAGATCCTTGAGCGGCACGGGCTGCTGCCGGCCGCGACCGCGGCGCCGGCCGCCGCACAGCCCTGACCGGTTTCCCCGCCGTCGCGCCGCGTCGGACGTCGCCCACAAGCGTCGCGCTCCGCGCGCTGGCCGTAGGGCTGGGCGCGCTGCTGGTCCTCCTGCTCGGTCTCCCGCTGCTGAGCCTCGTGCTCCGGATTCCGCCGGCTGACCTCGTCGCCCGGCTGCGGGACCCGCTCATCCTGCAGGCGCTCCGGCTGAGCCTCATCACCAGCTTCGCGGCGACGGTGATCGTCGCCGCCCTCGGGCTGCCCATCGCCTACCTGCTCGCCACCGCGGACTTCCGCGGCAAGCGCGTGCTCGAGGCCTTCATCGACCTGCCGATGGTGCTGCCGCCCACCGTGGCCGGCGTCGCTCTGCTCACGGCCTTCGGCCGGACGGGCCTGGCCGGCCACGCGCTCAGCGCGGTGGGAATCACCCTGCCCTTCACCACCCTCGGCGTGGTGGTGGCGCAGGCGTTCGTTGCGGCCCCGTTCTTCGTCGGCGCCGCGCGCGCCGGCTTTGCCGAGGTCGACCGGAAGTACCTGGACGCGGCGGCGACGCTGCGCGCCGCGCCAGGCTACGCATTTCTCCGGGTGCTCGTCCCGCTGGCCGCGCCGTCGCTGTTCGCCGGTGCGGCGATGAGCTGGGCCCGGGCGCTGGGCGAGTTCGGCGCGACCATCACCTTCGCCGGCAACATGCCTGGCGTGACGCAGACGATGCCGCTCGCGGTCTATCTCGCCCTCCAGAGCGACCTGGATGCCGCCGTCGCGCTGTCGGTCCTGCTGCTGCTCGTCTCCCTCACCGTGCTGCTGTCGATCCGGCTCACCCCCTCGCGCCTCGCCGCGCTCGCCGCCCGTGCTCGACGCGCGCCTCGCTAAGCGGCGGGACGCGTTCGCGCTGGACGTCGCCTTCGAGGCGGTGGGCGGCAGCACCACGGTCGTGGTCGGGGAGAGCGGCGCGGGGAAGACCTCGGTGCTGCGGCTGCTCGCCGGCCTCGACCGGCTCGACGGGGGCCACGTGACGCTCGACGCCGTCCCGTACGCCGAGGCGGGTCGCGGCCTCCACGTGCCGCCGTGGCAACGGGACATCGGATACGTGGCGCAGGACTACGCGCTGTTCCCGCACCTCTCGGTGTACGAGAACGTCGCGTTCGGCCTCCGCGCCGGCGGCACCGCTCCCCGGCGCATTCGGACGATGGTGGAGGAGTCGCTCGGCCTCGTGGGGATCCCGGAGCTTGCCGGACGGATGCCGCGGCAATTGTCTGGCGGCCAGCAGCAGCGGGCGGCGCTCGCCCGGGCGCTGGTGCTGAGCCCCCGCGTGCTGCTGCTCGACGAGCCGCTGTCGTCGCTCGACATCCAGGCCCGGCGGATGGTCCGGGTGGAGCTCCGCGGCCTGCTGCAGCGGCTGCCGTGCGTCACGGTCTACGTCACCCACAGCCCGATCGAGGCGCTGGTCTTCGGCGACCGGGTCGTGGTGCTGGACGCGGGCCGGGTGGCACAGGCGGGATCGCGCGAGGAGCTGCTGCGGCATCCGCGCTCGCCGTTCGTGGCCGAGCTCATCGGGACCAACCTGTTCATCGGCCGGGCTGCCCAAGCCGGGAGTGCTCCGGCGGGGTCGATCCGCACGCCGGAAGGCGCGGTGGCCATCGAGGACACCAGCGGGCCGGGGACGGTCTACCTCACGGTGAGCCCGCGCGAGATCATGCTCTCGCGGACGCTGCCCGAGGGCAGTCCCCAGAACGTCTTCGCCGGCGCGGTGGTGGAGCTCATCCCCGAGCCGCCGGGGGGGGAGCGCGTGCGGGTCGTGCTGGACACCCGCCCGGCGCTGGTGGCCGAGGTGACGCCGGAGGCGGTCGCGGCGCTCGGGCTACGCGAAGGCGTGCGGGTCTATGCCGCGTTCAAGGCGACGGGCGTGCACCGCTATACCTGAGGGCGCCCGTGCACCGGTGCCCAACGCTCGAGCGCGGACCAGAGGGTCGCTTCCGCCACGGGCTTGGCCACGAAATCGTCCATGCCGCAGGCGCGGCACCGGGCGATGTCTTCCGCCATGGCGCTCGCCGATAGCGCCACGATGGGCAAGCGTGCCCCTTTCCGTGGAGACGCCATGCGATCGTCCGCGTTCGCCCCCTGCCTGCTCGCCGCCGTCCTCGTCGCCCGATCGGCAGTCGTGGCACCTCAGCTCCATGGGCAGACGCCGCCGCCCGCGCCGCCGCGGTGCGACACCCCGGAGTTCCGGCAGTTCGACTTCTGGATCGGGGACTGGAACGTGACCAGCGGGGGTCAGCCTGTGGGCACCAGCGTGATCACGCTCGAGGAGGACGGCTGCGTCGTACACGAACACTGGACCGGCGCGAAAGGCGGGACCGGCCAGAGCCTCAACTTCTACGATCGCATGGACAAGCGCTGGCACCAGACGTGGGTATCCAACTCGGGCACCGTGCTCGACCTCGCGGGCACCTTCGCCGACGGCGCGATCATCTATCGAGGCGAGCGCCCGCTGCCCGACGGGTCCGTGGTGAAGCACCGTCTGAGCTTCCGCCCCAATCCCGACGGAACCGTGCGCCAGCTCTGGGAAACCTCGTCCGACGGCGGCTCGACCTGGTCAACCGCGTTCGACGGTCTCTACCGAAAGCAGGGCGGGTAGCCCGCGCGCGCCGTCACCGCCAAGCGCCGGCGGCGACTCCCTAGTCCGAGAGCTTCGCGAGCACCAGATCGAGCGCCTGCTCGGGTATGGATGCGGCCGCCCGGCACTGCGTGCCTCCAAGGGCTCGCACCCGCTCCGCAAGGTCGAGGTTTCGCTCGAGGGCCTCATCCCTCTGCGCCGGCGGCACCTTCCCGACGAGCGCGGCGTTGGCCGAGTCGACAGCGGCCCGTGCGGTCTCGCTGAGATCCGGCCCGAGGCATCGCTCCGTGGCACCGACGGCAAGCCGCAGAACCTCGCCCGAGCGCCGCTCGCGCTCGGCGGTCGCGAGCCCGCGCTGCATCGGGTCCAACGAGCGCACTTGCGTGACGAGCTGAAGCCGCCGCGCGGTCTCGGCGTTCAGTGGCTGCAGGCTCAGGGCCGCGCGAAAGTCGGCGGCGGCGGCACGGTAGCTTCCCTGCGCGAACTCGGCCTCGGCCAGCCCGGCGTAGCTGTCGGCGTCGCGGGCGTCGCGCCGCAGCAGGTCGTGGAAAATGGCCGCCCCCCGTCCGGGCGCGCCGGCAAGCACGAACAAATGGCCGACACGCCGACGCAGGCCGGTGTCCGCGATGCCGGTGCCCTCGAGCGGCAGCAGCTCCGCCAGGAGCTCCTGCTTTGCACCGGTTCGCGCAAGCAGGTCGATCAGCTCGAGCCGGGCCCGGGTCCGATTGGGCTCCGGGTCCCGCGCCCAAAGCCCGTAGATGGCCCGATGGTAATAGGCCGCAGCCGCCTGCACCCGGCCCTCGCGCACGAGCACCCTCGCCAGGGCGAGATTGGCTTCGCCGTCGGTGCCATCCTCCTGGAGCAGGCGGACCAGGGTCGAATCGGCCGCGGCCGGCCGGCCGGCGGCGAGCTGGGCCCGCGCCAGGTCGAGGCGGTACTCACGGTTTTCGCGATCGATCGACAGGGCCGTCAGGAAGCGATCCACCGCCTCGGGGTACCGGCCTGCGGCCGTGAGCTGACGGCCCTGGCTGAAAAGTTGGGCGGCCTCCGCCCGGCGCGCGGCCCGGTCGAGGGTGGCGAGAAGGGTGTCGACCACGAGCAGCGCCGCGATGGCAGCCACCACGAGCGCGAGCGTGCCGAGCACGGCCCTCGCCGAGGGCGGAGCGACGACCGCCTCAGCCACCGATCGGTCCCGAATCGCGGCTTTGCGGCAGCCCGAACGCCTCGAGCAGATCGACCAGCGTGACGATGCCCAGCAACTGCCGGGTATTCGCGCGGCTGACCACCGGGAGCACCGTGCGTCCCGTCTCGCCCATGCGCGCCAGGGCCGCGCCCAGTCCATGATCCGGATGCAGATGGGGCTGTCGGGCCGTGCCGCGCGCCTCCTCGCCGCCGCGCTGCCGGGAAACGAGGTCGAGAATGCCGTGCTCCGCGCGTCCCTGCCCCACCGCGTCCGCCAGGTCATGCGAAGAGACCATTCCCAGCAGGCCGTGCTCGTCGACGACGGGCCAGGCTTCGAGGTCGCTCGCGCGCACGCGCTCGAGCGCCTCATGGACGTGCACATCGGGGGTAAGCACGCTCGGCCTCGGGCGCATCGCCCCGATGACCCGCACGCGGCCCGCCGGCCCGCGCGACTCGGCCGTCGGCAGGTGCACACCCTCCTGGTGAGACAGGGCCTCGTAGATCGGCTCGGGCTGCAGCTTCTGCGAGATGAAGAAGGCGACCAGGTTGGAGATCATCAGGGGCACGATGATCGTGTAATCCCGGGTCACCTCGAAGATCATGATGACCGAGGTCAGGGGCGTGCGGACAATGCCGGCGAACGCGGTGCCCATCCCCACGAGTGCGTAGGCCCCCGGGCCGGCGGTCGACTGGGGGAACAGCAGGTGGGCCACGGAGCCGACCGCGCCCCCCATCATCGCGCCGATGAAGAGGCTCGGCCCGAAGATGCCGCCGGCGTTGCCGGAGGCGTAGCAGACGGCGGAAGCCACGAGCTTGAGCGCCCCCAGCAGTACGACGGTCCGGAGCAGCAGATCTCCGGCCAGGACCCGCTCCACCTGGTCGTAACCGACGCCCAGCACCTCGGGCAGAAAGTAGCCCACGACGCCGACGAAGAGTCCGCCGGCTGCGGGCTGCAGCCACACGGTGTGCCTCGGCAGCCGCAGGAAGCGCCGCCGGAGACCGAGGAGCAGCTTGACGAACGCGACCGAGCCCAGGCCGCCCACGATGCCGAGCACGGCATAGATCGCCAGCTCGCTCGGGTTCACCAGGTGGTAAGCCGAGACGTGGAAGAGCGGATCGTCACCCAGGACCAGGTGGAGCACGATCCACGACGTCGCGGAGCTGAGCACGACCGAGCCCAGCACCGGGGCGTGGAGATCGCCCATGATCTCCTCGAGCGAGAACAGCACCGCCGCGATTGGCGTGTTGAACGCCGCGGCAAGTGCCGCCGAGGCCCCCACCGGGATCAGCCAGCGCACCTGCTCCCGGCTGAGCCCGAGGCGGCGGCCGATCACCGAGCTGATTCCCGCGCCGATCTGGACCGACGGCCCTTCGCGTCCGAGGGCGATGCCGCTCGCGAGCGCCGTGCAGCAACAGATGAACTTGCCCACCACCGTGTGGAAGGAGATCCGGCCGTCGTAGATGAAGAGCGCGGCCTTGGTCTGCGGGATGCCGCTGCCGCGGGCATTCTGGAAGTATCGCGAGAGCAGCACGCCCGATACGAGCGCCCCGAGGATCGGAACGGCGAGGCGACGCCACCCGGCGCCACCCGGTGGGTACATATACGAGGCCAGCCGTCCGGTCAGCAGAATGAAGGCCACGACGACCAGCCCGACCAGGGCGCCGATCAGCAGGCTCAACACCAGCGTGAGCTGATCCTCTCGGGAGCGGAGCCGGTCCAGGGCGGCGAGCAGCCGGCGCGCCGGGGAGGAGTCCGATCTCATCGTGCGGTCATCGGCGGCGGTGACTCAGCGCGGAGTTCGACCGATGGCGGCGGAGTCCCGACGCGCCGCCTCGATCGTCGCGCCGAGCTCGGGGTCCGCCGCCTGTCGGAGTGCGAGGTATCTTCCGAACGCCCTGCGGGCTTCGTCGGCCTTGCCGGTGGCGGCCGCGTACCGCGCCTCGTCTCGCCAGGCGGTGGCGAGGTAGCGCGGCCAGCCGACCGCGTCCTCGCGGCGACGCACGGCCTCCAGGGCCGCCTCGGGCTGGCCGATGCGCTCGTGCAGACGGGCGACGAGGATCGGGGCCCAGGCGATGGCGTCTCCCGACGATCCGACCGTGAACGCCAGCGAATCGAGCCGGGCGAGCACGTCCGCGGCCCCCGGGTCGGTCCGCGCGACGGCGAGCGAGGCGTCCAGCAGCTCGGCACAGGCGCGCGGTCCGGCCGCGACCGGTGGCGCCAGCGACACGGCCGAGAGCGGCGCCTGCCGCAACCGGCCGATGAGCTCGTGGACGCCGACCGTATCACCCTGCGCGAGCTGCCACTGGCCCAGGACACACGCGTTCGCGACTTGCACTGCCCGGGTGGCCGGATCGGGCGAGTCGCGGAGGCCCACGGACCGGCGGAGGCCCTCCACGGCCACCGCCGCGACGCGGGCATCGCCATCCCCATACAGCGCGTCCAGCGTCCGGAGTCGCAGGTGGGCCTGCGCCGCCGGGCCCAGCTGGCCGAGCCGATCGGTGGCGGCGGTGGCGGCGCGGAGCCGGCCCAGGTTGCGGGCGAGGGCGTGCTCGGCCAGCGCGGCGTCGACACGATCCTCAGGCCGCACGGCCCGGGCGCGCAACTGCTCGAGCGCAAGCTGCCCATCGCCCAACGCCGTGACGTCGAGCTGGGCGAAGGAGGCAATGGCGCGCAGGTTCCTCGGCCCGAGCAGCGGCAAGGAATCGCGCAGCCGCCGGAGGGCCCGCGCGTCGCCCTGCCGCACGGCGGTGCGCCAATGGAAGAACGGCGCCAGGGGGAGGTCTGCATCAGCATCCCGGTCGCGCTCCTCGCGCGCCAGCAGCTCGCGCGAAGGCAGATGGGTGGAGTCGAGTTGAATGGCGCGCCGGAGCGCCAGAACGCCCCGGATGCCCCCTTCGGGTGAAGCCGCCACGAGGCCTTCGTCGACGCCGCGCGCGCCAAGCTCATACCAGGCATCGGCCCGATCGGGTGTGAGATCGACCAGCCGCTCCCATCCCGCAACCTGCTCATCCGTCCTCGACGGCTCCGGATAGGCAGGTCCCGCCAGCGCCACGAGCAGGGCGTCCGCACGCGCGTCGAGCGCTTTGCGCTCCCGCCAGGCGAGCGCGAGCGCCCGGCTGCGCGGCTCGACCAGGCGCAGACGATCCGCGCTCCGCGCGAGCTGCAGTGCGGCGAGTGCGAACGTGGAGTCGAGCCGTACCGCGTCCCCGTAGCGCCGGAGCGCGCCGGTGTAATTGCCGCGCCGGAACGCGGCCTGACCCTCCAGAAACGCCCGGAGTGCGGGAAGCGATTCGCTGGTCCTGGTGGCCAGTGACGCTTCCTCGCCCGCATCGAGCACGAGCAGCCGCGCGGCCAGCCGGTCTACCAGCGTGGTGATGCTGTCGGCCGCACCTTCAACGCTCGCCTGCCCCATCGACCGGCCGGTCGCCGCGTCGGTGACACCGGCCGTCACCACGATCCGACTCTGGGTGCCAACCACGCTGCCGACGACCACGCGCTCCGCGCCCAGCGTAGCGGCGAGCCGCGCGATCGTGCTCCGGGGCACGTCGCTCGAGGCTCCCAGTCCCGCCGCGCGCCAGGCCCCGAGCACCGCCCCGGCATCCACGGATCGATCGCTGCTGTCGTCCGCGAGGCGGGTCGACAGCAGCTCCACCATGCCTTCGCGCAGGTACCCGAGCGACGCACTCGCGCCCGAGACGCGGAAGGGCGCGACGACGACCTGCTGCTCGATCTTCGGCGGCGGAGGTGGAACGACATCACGGTCCGCGCGGAGGCGCGCCAGCAGGGCCACCGCCGCCGCCAGCCCGGCGGCCAGGGCCATGAGCACCACGCCGCCGAGCCGTCGCCGGCGACGCCGCGTGAGGCCGGCGGCGGGCGGCGCCGATACGACGGTCTCCACCGTTTCCATCGCGTCCGGCGGGAGCGCCGACCCTGCCGGCGCTACCTGGACCGCGCCGGCACCGTCGGGGACCACGGCGACGGCGGACCCCTCCTCTTCGGCCCGGATTGCACCGGCGTCGTCCAGCGCGTGAGCCGGGGCGCCGGCGCTCCACTCCACGGGCTGCCGCAGCCGAGCCGCCAGCGAGGTCACGACGAGGTCGGGGTCGAGCCCCAGGTGCTCTCGCAGTAGCGTCTGGTGCAAGTGGGCATGCCGGAGGGCGCCGGCGCGATCACCCGCCTCCGCCAGCGTCCGCATCAGGGCGACCGTCACCGACGCATCGAGCGGCCGGATGGCCGCCAGCCGCTTGCGCCACGCGATGGCGTCCCGCGGGCGGCCTTGGGCCTCCGCCGCGGCGGCAAGCCCATCGAGCGCGTCGGCCACCCGGTCCTCGAGGCGGGCGCGCTGCGCGGTGGTCCACTGTTCGAACTCTCCAGAGCCGGCCAGATAGAAACCGTCCGCGAAGGGCCCCGCATAGAGCGTTGCGGCACGCTCGAAGTCTCCGGCGTCCAGGGCCTCTTCGAGGTCTTGCACGTCGCTCCCGCATCGGTCCCGCCGGAGTCGAAGGTCGCCCCCACCCACGAACAGGTCGTCCACATTCAGGGCCCGCCGGGCGGCATAGAGAGCCTGGGTCAGCGAGTGGCGGCCCCGCTCCTCCGCGGCCTCGGGCCAGAGCAGCGCCACCAGCCGGTCGCGGCTGAGCCCCCGGTCCCCGGCGACGGCCAGGGCCGCGAGCAGGGCGAGGGTCCTCCGCTGGGTGGCCGCGCCGCCGATGGGATCCCCCATTTCGTCGACGACGTATAGGCAACCAAGTGTCCGCAACCTCAGCACTTGGGCTCCCTTTGAGATCGGTTTGAGGTCGGTCTGAGACCGTGCTGATGGACCTCGAGTACTATCGCTCAGACAGCGCCGCAGCGGCAATCCCCGGTGCGACGGGACCAACCTCGTCACCCAGAGGTGCCAATGGCTCCTTCCCTCGGATGGATTGGACCGGGGCGCTCGGGCGCCCTACGGGCGGCCGAGGCCGCGTCGCCACGGGTGCTGGTCGTCTCGAACCGGCTGCCCGTTACGGTAAGCCTGCACGGTGGCATCGTCCAACTCACACCGAGCGCGGGTGGCGTGGCCACCGGACTTCGAAGGATTCGCTCCCGGCGCTGGATCGGATGGTCGGGGATGTCCGCCCAAGTGTCGCCGGTCGTCCAGCGCGAGATCGATGCCCGACTGAATGATATCGGGGCGTGCGGCGTGGCGCTCAACGATGCCGACATTACCAGCTATTACACGCGGATGGCCAACAGCGTGCTCTGGCCGCTGCTCCACGACCAGTGCCCGGAGACGGCCGCCGAGAGCGCCGACTGGGAGACATATCGCTCGGTCAACGCCCGCTTCGCGGACGTGGTGCTCCGTGAACGGTCGCCGGACGACCTGATCTGGATCCACGACTACCATCTCATGCTGCTGCCGCGATTACTGCGCGAGCGCCGGCCCGACGCCCGAATCGCGTTCTTCCTGCACTCGCCGTTTCCCAGACTCTCCACTCTAGCCACGCTCCCCTGGGCGGCCGAGCTGGTCCATGGCCTTCTCGGGGCGGACGCGGTCGGCTTTCAAACCCAGTCCGACCTCCGGCGTTTCGCTCGCGCGTCCCGGGCCCTGGCCGGACGGCCCAGCGAGTGGACGGCGGGATCGGGTCTCGTCGCCGACCGCGGCCGGGATGTCCGACTCCACGTTACCCCCATGAGCGTCGACGTCGCCGCCTTCGCCAGTCGGGCTGACGACCCGGAAACGCGCCGCCGAGTCCTGGCGTTGCGCGCCGGAGGCGGCCCGCTCCTCGTGGGAATCGACCGGCTCGATCCGACCAAGGGCATTCCCCGGCGTCTGGAGGCCTTCGGTCGATTGCTGGAGTCCCACCCCGAGCTTCGGGGACGGGCCCGGCTGGTCCAGCTCGCGGTGCCGTCGCGGGAAGCCGTGCCCGCCTATCGTACCCTCGGGCGCCACGTCGAGACGATGGTCGCGGCGCTCAACGCCCGGTTCGGCAGCCCTGGAGTGGAAGCCGGTGGAATACACCTACGGTAGCGTGGACGAGCAGGGCCTGGCCGCGCTCTACCGCGCGGCCGACGTCATGCTCGTCACCCCTCTGCGTGACGGTATGAACCTCGTCGCCAAGGAGTTCGTGGCCAGCCGCAAAGACGAATCCGGCGTGCTCGTGCTGAGCCGGCGCGCGGGTGCGGCGAAAGAGCTCACGGACGCGGTCCTGGTGGATCCGGAGGACCTGGAGGGTCTCATGCGAGGCTACGTCACCGCCATCGCGATGGGATCCGCCGAACGCCGCGCGCGGATGCGCCGGCTGCGCGCCCGGGTAGCCGCACATGACGTCCACCGCTGGGCAGGCCAGTGCCTTCAGGCCGCCGGCGCCGCCGATCGCGCGGCCCACCCCATGGTCTCATGAACGACCCGGCTTCGCGCCACCCCCTGTCGCCGTTGATTGCCCGATGAACTTCGCCTCGCTCCTGCGCGATTGTGTCGAGCCCCTGTCGGATGTCCGGCGCGAAACGCTCGCCCCGCTCCTGGACCGTCTTTCTCAGGCGCGTGTCGTCCTGCTGGGAGGGCCGACGCAGGGAACGTCGGAGTGCTTCCGGCTTCGCTCCTCTATCACGCGCGGCCTGATCGAACAGGCCGGCTTCACCGCCGTGACCTTGGCGAGCGGGGCGCCCGAGGGCGCGTGGCTCGACCAGTACGTCCGAGGCGACGACGACCCGCCTGCCTGGCCGCCGCCGTCGAGCAGCTTCCCCAACTGGGTCTGGCGAAATCGAGACATGTTCCAGTTCGTTCGCTGGCTGCGCGGCCGCAATCGTGAGGCCGATCGCCACACCCGAGTCGAGATGCACGGGCTGGACGCGTTCGACCTGTACGACGCCATTGCCTCGGTGCTCGAGCGGTTCGACCGGGGAGCGCCCGGAGCCGCCCGGCAGGCGCGAGCCCGCTATGCCGGCCTCACCCCCTGGGTTGGTGATCCCTCGGCGTATGTCGAGGTGGCTCTGCCGGCCGAGATGCGAAGGGACGAGCCGGAGGTCATCGCCGAACTGCGAGGCCGCCTTGAGCGGCGGTGGAGCGGGCCCCGGCAGCGTCCGACCGGCAGCGACGGCGGCGACGCGGACGGGTTCTTCCGACAGCTCTACGTCGGGTCCACGGACGCCTGGCGCGCCCGCGAGCGGAAGATGTTCGAATCCCTCAAGGAGCTCATGGACTCCCGCGGCGACGAGGCCAGGATGGTCGTCTGGGCTCACAATGCCGACATTGGTGACGCCTCGGCCACCAGCCTCGGCTCGCGGGGCGAGCCCACTCTGGGCCAGCTCTGCCGCCGCGAGTTCGGCGAGTCGGCTCACCTGGTGGGGTTCGGCGTCGCATGCGGGACGGTCACGGCGGCGCGCGAGTGGGGCGGACCGCCGGAGTCTACCACGCTCACCCCCGCCCATCCAGAGAGCTACGAGCACCTCTGCCGGCTGGCCCGGCTACCGGCCTTCGTCCTCCCGCTGCGCGACCCCTTCCACCCCGAGGCGCGCGAGGTGCTCCGCGCGTCCCGCCTCCAGCGCGCAATCGGCGCCGTCTACCGGCCTCAGACCGAGATGGCAAGCCATTATTTCCAGAGCGCCTTGTCCGATCAGTACGACGAGTACGTCTGGGTCGACCGCGGCACGGGGCTCCTCCCGCTGCCCTGACAGGAGAGGCGCGCCCGGGCATTTGCGCTTGCGGGGTTCCCGCCGGGGGGTAGCTTCTCCCCGGCCACCTCTGCCCGGAGGCCCCGTGCTGGATCGCTCCCCGGTCGGCATCATCCTCGTCGTCGACGATCAGGAGAACGTGCGCGTCGTGGTCCGGCGCCAGCTCACGGACCACGGGCACACCGTGCTCGAGGCCAGCGACGGCGCCGAGGCGCTCCACCTCGTGCGGCGCCGGAACGGCGCGGTGGATCTCATCCTCTGCGACGTCGTGATGCCGCAGATGAACGGCACCGAGCTTGCGACGCGGATCGGCGTCGAGTTCCCCGACATCCCGGTCATCCTGATGTCGGCCTTCGCGCCCGGCGGCGTGGCCCGGCTGGGTCACGGGGATACGGTGGTACCCGTGCTGCAGAAGCCGTTCGACGCCGCCGAGCTCGCCCAGCTCGTCGACCTTGCCCTCCGGCATCCCCTTCCGCCGCCGGCCGGCGCGAGGACATCCTCGCGCTAGACCGCCGCGTCACGTTGCGGCGCCCGCAGGCTTCACGGTATATCTTCGGCAGACCCCGCATGGAGGATCCGGTGAGTGAAGCCCGAGGCCGTGAAGCCCGGCTGCGTCCCGAGTTCGACTATCTGTACCCGGACATCGAGCCGGGACGCTGGCACTCGGTCGAGGAGCTCATCAACCGGGTCGTCACCATGCTGTACGGCGATCGCTCCCAGTCGGGCGTGATCACCGGTGATCGCCTCCTGCGGGACGACCACTTCGAGTTCCGCGGGGCCTCTCCGCGCCCGACCGGCTTGCCGCCCGATCTCAGCCGGCTGAGCGATGCGGGCCTCGAGCCCGGACGTGCCAAGAAGGATGTCGAGGCCCGCCGGAAGCACCAGCAGCCGTGAGCGCCTTCCCGTGCTTCGCTTCCTTGCTCTCCTCCTCGTCTGTCTGCTGGGGCGGCCCGCCCCGGCCCTGGCGCAACTCGAGCTCCAGGCCTTCCTCGGCACCTCGGTCAGCGGGCCGTCGCCGCTGTGGATCACGCAGCGCGGCCAGCCCGACCTCCACTTCACCGCCCACTGGGCGACGCGCCCGTTCCTCGACACGTGGTACTACGCCGGGCGGATCGGGCTCTGGTCGGGGGATCGCGGCTGGCTCTTCGATTTCACCCACCACAAGATCTACCTGACCAACGCGCCCGCGGAGATCCAGAAGTTCCGGATCACGAACGGGATGAACATGTTCACGCTGAGTCGCGGGTTCCGGCGTGGCCTATTGACGTACGCGCTGGGGGCGGGACCGGTGATCACCTATCCGATCAACCGGGTGCGCGGCCAGAAGCTCCAGAGCGGCCGCGGATTTCTCGGTGGGTACTTCCTCTCGGGTGGCACGCTGCTGGCCAGCGCGACGCGCCGGTTTCCGCTCACCGCCGGCTTCTTCCTGAGCCTCGACGGGCGGGTGTCGGCCTCGTACGTGCGGGTGCCGGTCGCGGATGGCCACGCGTCGGTGCCCAACGTCGCCCTGCACCTTCACGCGGGCCTGGGATACCAGCACCAGCCGCCCGCCGCGCACGCCGAGGTAGCGGCTCCATGAGTCAACCGGGCACTGACATGATCGTCCACAAAGCCACCCGTGAATGCCCGATGACCGAACCGCATCGCCGCGCCCTCTGCGGCCTGGTCAAGGCGCGCGAGGAACGTCAGGGCCATCCTCCCCCGCCGTCGCCCACGGAATCGTGAGGTCCTACGGTCGCGACTCGCCGCCGCCCTCTTGCCCACGGCGAGGCTCACCCGTTCGAATTCCTGCGCCATGCCTTCGTTCAGCTCGGCGATCTCGTTCAGCGTGTCGGCGATCTTGCCGGCCAGCCCCGTCTTCGCCACCGGCATGCGCACCGAGAAGTCGCCCTTCCGGACGGCCGTCAGGACGGTGAGCAGCTGTTCGAGGTCGAGCGTCTCGGGTGAGGCCGGGGTACGATTGGAGGGCGGGCGCTTCGCAGTTCGACCGTTGCCGGTCGTCGAGGCGTGCGGCATGGAGGCTCCGGCAGAAGTGCAGTTGCAGTTGGGGTTGGTTGGAACCTATCGACCCAGAGCGATCGCTACTGTGAGCGCCGTCACAGCCGTAATCTGCTTGTAATCAGCACTTTGGGGCATCCTTCGTACAGAGTGCCGTGTGGATGCGCTCTCGACTTCCCGGGCGCGCCGGAAGACTTCCAGGCTGAGTGTCCCATGGCCCCGGCTCCGCTCCGGATCCTGATCCTCGAGGACGTCCCCATGGACGCGGAGCTCGTCGAGTATGAGCTCCAGCGAGCGCGCATTCCGTTCGACGCGCACTGCGTGGACAGCCGTCAGGACTTCGAGCGCGAGCTCGACGATTTCCGCCCCGACCTGATTCTCTCCGACTACACCCTCCCGCAGTTCGACGGCATGTCGGCCCTGTCCCTCGCGCGGGAGCGAGCGCCCACCACGCCCTTCCTCATCGTCACCGGCTCGGTCAACGAGGAGACTGCAGTCGGTTGCATGAAGGCGGGCGCCACCGACTACCTGCTCAAGAGCAACCTCGCCCGGATCGGGCCGGCCATCGAGGCGGCGCTGGCCCGGGTCGAGTCTCGGGCGGAGAAGGCCCGCGCCGAGGAGGCGCTCCGCCGCTCCGAGGCCAACCTGCGGGCGATCTTCAACACCAGCCTCCAGGCCTTCGTCCTGGTGGCCCGCGACGGCACCATCCAGGCCCTCAACCCCACGGCCCGGGAGTGGGCCCTGCGCATCCTCGGCCGCGAGGCGAGCGAGGGCGACCTGATCCACGACTTCATTCCCGAGGCCGCCGCCAGCTTCCATGCCGCTCTCGCGGGCGAGGCCCGGAGCCTCGAGCGCTGCCTCCGCGGCACCGACGGCGTCGAGCGCTGGTACGAGACGACCCATGCCCCCGTGGTGGACGAGCATGGCGCCGTCATCGGCGTGTGCCTCAACGCACGCGACGTGAGCGTGCGGAAGCAGGCCGAGCAGGCGCTGCGCGAGAGCGAGGCCCGCTACCGCGACCTGTTCGACAACGCGAGCGACCTGGTCTGCACCACGACGCTGGACGGCACGTTCCTCTATGTGAACCGGGCCTGGCACCAGGCCATCGTCTTCTCGGACGAGGAGCTGTCCGGCCGCCAGTTCCTGGATCTGGTCCACCCCGACAGCCGGGAGCGCTATCGTAGCGTCGTGGCGCGCGCCGAGGCGGGCGAGCCGATCGGGCAGGTCGAGCTGGTCCTGGTGACCGGCGACGGCATGCCGCTCACGCTCGAGGGCAACATCAGCTGCACCACCACCGACGGGGGGCCTGCGCGGCTCCGCGGCATCTACCGCGATGTGACCGAGCGGAAGCGGGTGGAGGAACAGCTCCGGCGGGCGGAGCGGATGCAGGCCGCCGGACGGCTCGCGGGAGGCGTGGCGCACGAGGTCAACAACATGATGACCGGGGTCATCGGCTTCAGCGAGTTCCTGCTCCGGAGCCTCGATCCCCTGGATCCGCGGCGGGCCGAGGTGGCCGAGATCATCAAGGCCGGCACCCGGGCCGCGGACGTCACCCGCCAGCTGCTGGCCTACACCCGCCAGCAATTCCTCCGCCCCGAGGTGCTGCCGGTGAACGGTGTGGTGCAGGACCTCGAGAAGATGCTGCGCCGGGTGCTGGGTGAGGACCACGTGCTGGAGCTGGCCCTGGCCGCCGACGCGGGCGAGATCCGCGCCGACCGCGGGCAGCTCGCGCAGGTCCTGGTGAACCTCATGCTCAACGCCCGCGACGCGATGCCCGGGCGCGGCCGGGTGACGATGACCACCCGGGCCACCGTGCTCGACGACCACTACGGCGCGCACCACGACGGGATCGGCATCCCGCGCGGGGCATACGTCCAGCTCACGGTGAGCGACACCGGCGTCGGGATGGACCGTGAGACCCAGGCCCGGATCTTCGAGCCGTTCTTCACGACCAAGCCCGTCGGCCAGGGCACCGGCCTCGGGCTCTCCACGGTCTACGGCATCGTCAAGCAGAGCGGCGGCTTCGTATGGGTGTACAGCGAGCCGGGCCTCGGGACGGCCTTCAAGATCTATCTCCCCCGCGTCGGCGCCGGCGGCTCGATGCCCCCGGGCGGTGACGCCGCCTCGACCGCGCGCGGCGGGTCCGAGACGATTCTGATCGTCGAAGACGAGGAGCTGGTCCGGTCGCTCGCGAGCCGCAGCCTCCGCGAGCGGGGCTACAGCGTGGTCGAGGCGCGGCACGGCGTCGACGCCCTGCGGCAGCTCGAATTCCACTCCGAAGTGGACCTGGTGGTCTCGGATGTCGTGATGCCGGAGATGGGCGGCCGCGAGCTGGGCCGGCGCCTGGCCTCGCTCAGGCCATCACTGCCGGTGCTCTACATCTCGGGGTATACGGGGGAGGACGTGACCCAGCGGGGATTGCTGGAACCGGGGGCGCCGTTCCAGCAGAAGCCGTTCGCCCCGGAAGAGCTGGCGCGAAAGGTCCGGGAGATGCTCGACGGGGCGCGCCCCCGCACGCCCGCGAGCACCTAGGCGGTCGACCCGGCGCCGGCGTGCGGGCTCTCCCGGGGGACCGGGCGGAACTCGAGGTGGTCCGCCCGGAGGATGAGAAAGCCGCGCGGGGTCGAGAGCCGGGTGAGCCGCTCGCCGGCCATGTTGACCATGCGTTGCGTCACGCCCGGGAAGATCGGCGCGACGTCGTACCAGACCGACGCGCTGATGTCCGGATACTTCCGCTGGTGCTCGGACCGAACTCGTGCCTGGACGCCAGCCACCTGCGCTCCTTGGTCGGATGTCCGTGAAATCTATATGCCGAGGAGGAGCGATGGCAGCGCCCCGATGGACATTCCGCGCTCAACCGGGTAGTCTGCAGGCGAATGGATGTTCGTGGCATCCATCTCCCACCGCGGACTGATCAGCATCCATGCCGGAACGATCCAGCACGCCGCCCGTCATGGCCGGCGCCGCCAACTGCCTGATCGTCGATGACGAGCCCAGCGTGCGGCGCTCGCTCGTCCGCATGCTCCAGGCACAGGGCTTCACCTGCTTCGAGGCCGGCACCGGCCGCGAGGCGCTCGACGTGCTCGGGCGCATCGGGGAGGCGCCGCTCGTCATCTCCGACATGCGCATGCCCGAGCTCGACGGGATCGGCCTGCTCGGGGCCCTGCGCGAGCAGTACCCGGACACGTCGGTCATCATGCTCACCGGGATGAGCGAGACGACCACCGCCGTCGATTGCCTCCACATGGGCGCCGCGGACTTCCTGCTCAAGCCGATCTCCGTCGGCGAGCTGCACGCCCGGGTCTCGCGCGTGCTGGAGAAGCGCGCCCTGGTGCTGCAGAACCGGTTCTACCAGCAGCACCTCGAGCGCCAGGTGCACGAGCAGGCGGTGCGGATCCAGGAGCTGTTCCTGCAGGGCGTGCAGATGCTGGCCCGGGCGCTCGAGGCCAAGGACGCCTACACCCGCGGACACTCGATCCGGGTGAGCCAGTACGCGGTGGGAACGGCCCAGCGCCTCGGCTTCGACGGCGCCAGCCTGGACGGCATCCGTCTGGGCGGCGAGCTGCACGACATCGGCAAGATCGGCACCCGCGAGGCCGTGCTGCACAAGCCTGGCACGCTCACCGACGAGGAATTCCGCCAGATCACCGAGCACCCCGTGCTCGGCGAGCGCATGCTGCTTCCGCTGGCGCAGGAATCGCCGGACGTGCTCCGGATCGTCCGCTCGCATCACGAGCGGCTCGATGGCCGCGGTTTCCCCGACGGCCTCCGTGGAGAGATGATCCCCATTGAGGCGCGGATCGTCGCGGTGGCCGACTCGTTCGACGCGATGACCACCGAACGGCCCTACCGCGATGCCCGGCAGCCCGACGCCGCCGTCGCGGAGCTCCGTCGCGTGGCCGGCACCCAGCTCGACCCCGCCGCGGTGGAAGCGTTCGTCGACGCCTTCCCCGATCCCGCGGACCTGCCGCTCTCGGCCTAGCCGCCCCCCGGGCGCGATTTGCCCTTGGGCGGGGGCGCGGCCCGGGCCTTTGCGAAGGGCAGACCCTCCGACTCGCGCATCTTGCTCCGCGCCGCCTCGGCCAGTCTTCGGTAGTGCACCTGGAAGGCCTCCAGCTCCTCCTCCGTCAGATCCTCCAGATCGGCCATCGCCGTTTCCGCCCCTTTGGCGGCGCGCAACAGCTCGTCCAGCTTGACCTGCATGGCCACGCTGTCGCGGTTCTGGGTGTTCTGGATGAGGAAGACCATCAGGAAGGTCACGATGGTCGTGCCGGTGTTGATGACGAGCTGCCAGGTGTCGCTGAATCCGAAGAGCGGCCCCGTCACGGCCCAGGCAAGAATGACAAGGAGGGCGAGGCCGAAGGTCGCGGGCTGGCCCGCGGCCCGGGCCGTCGTCTTCGCGAACCGCGAGAATGACTCGGTGATGCGCATTCCCATCTATCTATCGTTCGCCCGTCATCCCGCTGTGCCCTGACTCACCCCACGCTCAGAGCAGGCCGCGCCGCTTGAGCTGGTGGTAGCGGGTGACGACCGCCTCCCCGGCGCCCGACGGCAGGACGTCGAGCACCATGATGCCGCGGCCCCGCATCTCGGCCAGGGCCGCGTCCCGGGCGCCGAGCAGCTCCTCGGCGGCCGCCCGCTCGAAGGCGCCGGCTGCCGTGGCCGGCCGCGCGGCGGCCAGGGCCTCGAGCGCCGGATCGCGGAGCGTGATCGCCAGGGGCAGGTGGCGGGGCCGGAGCGTCGCGGCATGCGCCACCAGCGCCTCGCTCGCGGTCCGGTCGATCACGTCGGTGAACAGCACCGTCAGCGCGCGCTTCCGGTTGTGGGCGGCGAGATGGCGGAACGCGGCGGGATAATCCGACTCGGCCAGCCGCCCCTGCGCATGGGCGAGGCCATCGAGCACGGCCCGGAGCGCCCGGCGGCCGCGCGCGGGGGCGACGTAGCGCTGCACCGTATCGGCAAAGACCATCAGGCCCACGTTGTCGTCGTGCTCCACCGCGGCCCGGGCGAGCTGCAGGGCGGCGGAGATCACCGCCTCGAGCCGGGGCAGGCCCTGCACCTCGGCCGTGAGGAGCCGGCCGGCGTCGATCACGATCAGCACCTGCTGCCGGCGCTCGTCCTCGTACTGCCGGGCTATGGGTTTGCCCCGCCGGGCGGTGGCTTTCCAGTCGATGATCCGGGTCTCGTCGCCCGGCACCCACTCGCGCAGCCCCTCGAACAGCCGGCCTTCGCCCGGGCGGCGGATCGCGCGGAGGCCGGCCTCGCGCCGGCGGAGAAGCTGCAGCGGCAGCGCCCGGAGCGCGGCGTCGGGCACGCTGGGGTATACCGTGGCTGACCAGGGGAGCGTCACCGTCTGCTGCCGCCACGCGAGGCCGAGCGGGCCGAGCGCCCGGATGGCCAGTGCGCCGCCGGTGCCCGGTCCGCGGCGAACGGGGACCAGCTCCACCGGCTCGTCGAGTCCCTCGCCCGGGGGCACCGCCAGCGTGCGAGTCGGCGCCTCGGCCCCGCCGAGCGGATCGGGCAGCCGCTCGCGGACCTCGAGCGCGAGCGTGCCGCGACCACGGTGGCGCCAGCCGTACCGCACCACGGCGGCACGTCCCACGGCAAACGCGACCGGCGCCTCGCGCGTGATCTCGAGCGTGCGCGGCGCCGGCGCGCGGGCCGCGTCGAGCAGGAACGCCGCCACCCACGCCAGGTCGAGCGCGGGGAGCAGCCCCGCCGCGGCCGGCCATACCAGCGCCAGCGGCGCCACGAGCGCCAGCAGCGCCGCGCCCATCAGCCACCGGCGCGAGGGGACCACGATCATCGGGGCGCCTCGATCTTCTCGATGATTCCCCGGAGCGCCGTATCGGCGGTGATTCCCTCGAGCTCGAGCTCCGGCGCCACCGCGATCCGGTGCCGGAGCACCGCCGTGGCGAGCTCCTTCACGTCATCGGGCACGGCGTACGGCCGCCCGTCGAGCAGCGCCGCCGCCTGAGCCATCTTGAGCAGGGCCACGCTGCCGCGCGGCGACGCGCCCAGCGTGAGCACCGGCGCCGTGCGGGTCGCGCGCACGATGGACGTGATGTAGGCCACCAGGCTCGGCTCCACCCGTACCCGGCGGACGGCGTCCCGGAGCCGGGCCAGGCCCGACCCGTCCGCCACGCGCTCGATACCGTAGCTCGGCGGGAGGTCCGCCTCGAAGCCGCCCAGCACCCGCTCGAGAATCCCCTGCTCCACCCGCTCCTCCGGGTATCCGATGAGCACCTTCACCAGGAAGCGGTCGAGCTCGGCCTCGGGGAGGGGGTAGGTCCCTTCGAATTCGATCGGGTTCTGCGTCGCGAACACGGTGAAGGCTTCGGGCAACGCGTGGGACGTGCCGTCCACGGTCACCCGCCGTTCCTGCATCGCTTCCAGCAGTGCCGCCTGGGTCTTGGCCGGCGCCCGGTTGATCTCGTCCCCCAGGACGAGGTCGCCGAAGATCGGCCCGGGGCGGAAGCTGAACGTCCCGGGCGTCGTCAGCAGGCTCACACCGGTGATGTCCGACGGCATCAGGTCCGGCGTGAACTGGATGCGGCGGAACTCGAGTCCGAGCGCCAGGCCGAGGGCCCGGATCAGGAGGGTCTTCGCGGTGCCGGGCACGCCTTCGAGCAGCACGTGCCCGCGGGCGAGGAGCGCGGCCACCGTCTCGCGGATGGCGGCCGGCTGTCCCAGCACCACGCCTTCGAGCGCCTCGACGAGCCGGCGCGCGGCCGCGGCGTGGGAGGCGGCTTCCTCGGGGCTGAGCGGGGTCGGATCGGCGGTCATTTCGGCGTGAGCTCCTCCCAGAGCGTTTCCACGGCATCGGTCGCGGACAGCACGTCCTGCGCGCTCGCGGGCCGCCGGGTGATGGTGGTGAGCGTGTCGAAGGCGGTCCGGCCCCGTGGCGTGCGGACCGACGAGGCGAGGTCCTCGAGCCAGGGCCCGATCTCGGTCCGCGACGGATGCCCCGTCCGCGAGAGCCGGCGCCTGAGCCCCTGCACGATGAGGCCCACCGCCACGTCGTGTCCCCGGGCGGCCGCCAGCGCGGTGGCCAGGGCGCGCACGTGCTCCAGCGGGGAGCGCCGCCGCCGCTCGATCCCCGAGCGGATCGGCCCGAAGCGGACGCTCGCGGCCAGGAGGGCGAGCACGCCGACGCCGGCGAGCTGCAGGATGGCCCAGCCCCAGGGCGAGCGACGCGTCCAGTCGAACGTGGCGCCGCCCAGCGAGCGGGAGGCATCGTAGCCGTGGTGATATTCGTCGACGACTACGCGGTCGTACCGGGGCACCACCAGCCCGAGGGCGAACGGACCCGCGCCGGTCTCGCGCAGCGCGCGGTTGGTGAACAGCCCGTCGTCGGCCACCAGCGTGACCGTGCGGCCGTCCTCGAACCCGGCGCGGAGCGCCACGATCTGTCCGTTGGTCGTGCGGAGGAGCGTGTCCACCGTTCGCGCGGCCGGCGCCGTGCAGGTCACGGGCGCACCATCCTCGGCATCCGAGGAGTCCACGGCCACGGCCGACGACCGCGGCATCAGCACCGCGTCGACCTGCGGGAATCGCCGGGCTTCGGCGCCGGCGGGCCGCGCGATCGAAAGCGTGCCGCGGACGCGCGGGCGCACGTCCCAGCCCAGGCAGCGGATGGCCGCCGCTGCGCCGGTACCCGCGAGCAGCAGGTCGCGCCCGAGCCCTGCGAGCACCCGCCCTTCGCTGGCATCGAGATAGCGGCTCGGGCCGACGAAGACGGTCAGCGTCCTCGGTGGCGCAACCGAATCGAGCGCCATGACCGGCCGGCGGAAGGTCTCGACCCGGACGCCGAGCCGCTGCAGCGCCTCGGCGAACCCCCGGGCGCCCCCGGGCCCGGCCAGGAAGGTGGAGCGCCGAATGTCGGCGTCGGTCAGGCGCTCCCGGCTGAGGCCGACCAGCCCCGCGCCGACCGCCAGAACGAGCACCAGCGCGCTCCCGAGCGCCAGCTCAGTGCGCGGCTGCATGCCAGGGACCGGCGCTGATCTCGCGCCAGCGCCGGTAGTCGTCGGGTGCGCAGGGCCGCCCGCCGAAGACGTGGCCGTAGAGCGCCTGCACCAGCCCGCGGAGGCGCTCCCGATCCGCGGCGGCGAGCTGGGCCGCGCGAGCCACCTCGGCGGGCGTCTGGCTGGCGTGGTAACGGAGCAAGCCCTGCCCGTCGAGCGTGAGCGCCAGGCCCACGAACGCCAGCTGCAGCGCCTCCGCGATTCGTCCGGCCGCCGCGGCCCGGTCGGCTTCCCGGAGATACCACGCCGCATCACGCCGCGCGCGCGGCGTACCCGCAGGTGCGCCCTCGTCAGGCGTCGCCGCGCCGCGCACGGTCCGCCAGACGACCCAGGCCCCGTGCGCCAGGACCAGGACCAGTGCGATCAGGAGCGCAAAGACGAACAGCCGGAAGGCGGCGGGGTTCCCGAGCCGGAGCGCTTCGAGCCAGTCGGCCAGCCGGTTCCACCACTCGCGCATGAGTCGGAGCGGTGTCGGCGTCTCCGCCCAGCGATAGGCCCGCCCGGCGAAGACGCTGTCGAGTGCCGCCCGGAGCGCTGCCGCGCCCGGGTCGGCCTGGACCGCGCCGATCTCCTCGAGCCCGATCACGCCGACTGGAGCGTCGACGCCAGCAGCTCCAGGTCGAAGCCTTCCTTCCGGACCCGCAGATCGTAGTAGGTGACCGTGAGCACGCAGTAGAACAGCGGGTAGATGAACATCTGTACCAGGCCGCCGACGGCGATCGCGATCACCGTGCCGAGCGATCCGCCGCTGAAGATCCCCACACTGTCCGGCAGCAGGAAGGCGAACAGCCCCGTGATGGCCACCACCGGCACATACAGCAGCACCAGCAGCGTGATCCCGAGCCCGAAGATCCGCCAGCGGGAACCGCGCGTCAGCTCCCACGAGCGCGAGAGCGCGGCGCTGGCGCTGGTCCGCGGCTCGAGCACCACCGCCGGAATCGCGAGCGCGAGGCCGACCGCCAGGATCACGCCCGGGATGAGGAGCAGCATGAAGCCCAGTCCGACCGCCAGCGTCATGAGCAGCGAACAGACCAGGACCCGGCCGATGTACGGTGTCGAGCGCCGGAGCGCCTCCCGCGCGGAGAGTGGCTGGCCGAGGTAGCTCTCCGACACGATGAACACCGTGGCGGCGGTGGCTATGAGGTTCAGCACCACCAGGCTCAGGGCGTACAGAACGCCGAGCCCAGGGTGGAGAAAGAATCCGCCGCTCGCCTCGAGAAACATCCGGAGCACCAGCGGGATGCCCGTGCACACCAGGGCGACGGTGGCCAGGGCGCCGAAATGCCGGCGATAGAGCGAAAACGACGTGTCGAGGATCTCGCCCACCGTGAGCGGACGAAGCATGGGAGGCGTCATGGGCGAAAAGATATTACAATCGCTGCATGCCCGCCTTGCGCGACATACCCCCCGACTACCGCCAGCACCTGGAGATCGAGACCCCCGAGCACGTCGTGCTCGACCTGGAGATCGCGGGCATCGGCTCGCGCGCGCTCGCGGCGGTGCTCGACACGGCGATCATGGTGGCCGTGTCGCTCGCCGTGCTGCTCGTCATCGGGATCCTCTCGGGGTACGGCGTGCGGCTGGGCCGGGTGGCCCCCGTGCTGCTCGCCATCGGCGGGTTCCTGATCTGGAACGGCTACTTCATCCTGTTCGAGGGGCTCCGGCGTGGTCAGACGCCGGGGAAGCGGATCGCGGGGATCCGGGTCGTGATGGACACCGGCCACGCGGTGACCATGGGGGCCGCCGCCGTGCGCAACCTGCTCCGGATCGCCGACTTCCTCCCCCCGCCCTACCTGATCGGCCTGCTGCTCGTCGCCTTCCACCCGCGCGGCAAGCGGCTGGGGGATCTGGTCGCCGGCACGATCGTGAGCCGGGACCGGCCCCAGGAGGCGCCGGGGCTCCACCGGGAGGCGCCCAGCGACGAGGGCCCGCTTTCGATCCCCGAGCTCGACGATGAGACCTTCCGCCTGCTCGCCCAGTTCGCTTCCCGGCAGGCCGACCTCGGCCCGACAGCACGGACCCGGCTGGCTGCCGGGCTGACGGCCCGGCTGGCCGGCCACCCCACGACGGCAGGCCAGAGCGACGTGGCGCATCTCCTCGCGCTGCACGCCGCCGAGCAGCTGCGCCGGCAGGGCGGCCTCTCCGCCCGGGGCGCGGCGGGAGCCGGCACCCGGTTCGCGGCGCAGAAGCGTCGCCGCTGGGATGAGTTCGAGCGGCTGGCCGGGCGCGCGGCCGCGCAGGGGCTCGACAGCTTCGGATCCCACGAGTTGCCGGATTTCGCCGCCCGCTACCGGGAAGTGGCCGCCGACCTCGCCCGGGCGCGCACCTACCGAGCGGATGCGGCGACGCTGTCCCGTCTGGAACGACTGGCGGCGGCGGGTCACAACGCGCTCTACCGCGACGAGCGAAATACCTGGCGCCAGATCTGGATCGTGCTCGCCCGCGAGTGCCCGGCGGCCGTGATCGAGGCGCGCCGGTATGTGCTCCTCGCCTTCCTCACGTTCATCGTGCCCGCCGGGGCCGGCTTCGCCCTCCTGCGCGAGCGGCCGGCGCTCGCCGCCGAGCTCCTGCCGGACGTCATGCTCCGGCGAGCGGAGGCGGGCGCGAGCCGCAAGGCCGCAGGGCGAGGCTACGTGGACGTGGCGGCGGAGGACCGGCCACTCATGGCGTCGGGCATCATCACCAACAACGTCAGGGTCGCCATCGCCTGTTTCGCCGGGGGCATCTTCCTCGGGGTGGGGTCCCTCGTGCTCCTGGCCTACAATGGGCTGGCGATCGGCGCCTTCGCGGGCCACTTCGCCAACGCCGGGCTGCTCGACTACCTGCTCACGTTCATCCTGGGGCACGGCGCGCTGGAGCTGTTCGCCATCTGGGTGGCGGGCGCGGCGGGCTTCCTGCTGGGCCGTTCCGCGGTGGCGCCGGGACGGCTCAGTCGGTCGGACGCGCTGGTTCTGAGCGGCCGACTCGCGATCCGGATGGTGGGGGCAACGGCGCTGCTGCTGGTCGTTGCGGGGTTGATCGAGGGGTTCGTGTCGGCCGGTGGTTACGGGGTGGGTGCGCGGGTCGGCGCCAGCGCGGCCAGCCTGGGGCTCCTGGCGGCGTATCTACTCAACGGCCTCAAGGCTCGCGCAGCATCGTCCGCATCCGGATCGCCAGCGCTTCGATCTCCTTGAGCCCGGTCACCGTCGTCGGATCGAGCTGCGACTCGGTCATCAGCAGCAGCTGGGTTTCGGCCAGCAGCGCCGACAGCGGATTGGACAGGTCGTGCCGCAGCCTACTGAGACGTTCGGCGTCGGACATGATCGAGATCCACGACAGGGAGCGAGCGCGGACACGAGGATCGCATTGGCCGCTTCCGCACGGGGTGATCGGCTGGTCGGGCACTCGATGGAGCGAGGCCGCCGTGCTCAAACATTATACAGGATGGGGGGTTACGCAATGCGACACCACCCTCTTGACTCGGGTACCGGCGCGCTCTAAGTTGAAGTACTTCTTGGGTTGGCAGGAAACTCCCCGTTACAACGTGTACCGCACATTCCGGTCCTCGGGACCCTTTCATACGTCGCCTCATACGTCGCCCTTTATACATCGTCCAACCTGCACGGTCTGGCATTTCACTTCTTCCCACCGCCCGCCGGTCCTCCGGTCGGGCCCGCCTGTCTGGAGTCGTGTCCGTGGATATCGCTGAGCTGAAGCAGAAGTCGGTCGCGGAGCTGCACTCGCTGGCTGAGCAGTTGAACATTACCAACTACTCCGGCCTCCGGAAGCAGGACCTGATCTTCCGCATCGAGCAGTCGCTCCTCGATTCGGACACCGTCATCCGGGGTGAGGGGGTCCTGGAGATCCTCCCGGAGGGGTATGGCTTCCTCCGAAGCCAGGACTGGAACTACCTCTACGGGCCCGACGACATCTACGTCTCCCCGAGCCAGATCAAGCGCTTCGATCTCCGGACCGGCGACACGGTCATGGGACAGGTGCGCCCGCCCAAGGAGGGCGAGCGGTACCTGGCGCTGCTCAAGGTCGAGCAGGTCAACTTCGAGGAGCCGGAGAAGACCAAGCACCGGATCGCCTTCGACAACCTCCGGCCGCGGTACCCGGATGCCCGCATCCGGCTGGAGCGCAAGAACGGGGACCTGTCGATGCGGGTGGTGGACCTGCTCGCGCCATTGGGCAAAGGTCAGCGCGCGCTGATCGTGGCGCCGCCCAAGGCCGGCAAGACCATTCTGATGCAGAAGCTGGCCAACGCGATCAGCGAGAACCACCCGGAAATCGTGCTGATCGTGCTGCTCATCGACGAGCGGCCCGAGGAAGTCACCGACATGGAGGAGAACGTCAAGGCGGAGGTCATCTCCTCCACCTTCGACGAGCCGGCCGACCGCCACGTCCAGGTGGCCGACATGGTCATCGAGAAGTCCAAGCGCCTCGTCGAGCACGGCCGGGACGTGGTGATCCTGCTCGACTCGATCACCCGTCTGGCCCGCGCCCACAACGTGGTGGTGCCGCACTCGGGGAAGATCCTCTCGGGCGGCGTCGACGCCAACGCGCTGCAGAAACCGAAGCGCTTCTTCGGCGCCGCACGCAACATCGACAAGGGCGGCAGCCTCAGCATCATCGCCACGGCGCTGGTCGATACCGGCAGCCGGATGGACGAGGTCATCTTCGAGGAGTTCAAGGGCACCGGCAACTCCGAGCTCGTGCTCGACCGGCGCCTGGCCGACCGCCGGATCTACCCCGCTATCGACATCCAGAAGACCTCGACCCGTAAGGAAGAGCTCCTCATGGACAAGGACGAGCTCAACCGGGTCTACCTGCTGCGCAACTTCCTGGCGGACATGCCGCCGGTGGAAGCGCTCGAGTTCCTGCTCGAGCGGATGAAGCGCACCAAGAACAACAAGGAATTCTTCGCGACGATGGCGCAGTAGGGCGGGCGTCCGTCCTTACATTCCACCCATGCTCCCCCCCTCCGGCCGCCTCCTCTCGGTGGACTGGGGCGATGTCCGCATCGGCCTCGCGCTGAGCGACGAGTCCCAGATTCTCGCGTCCCCGCTCGAGACCCTGGTGCGCCGGGCGGGGAAGCGCTTTCCCATGCCCCGCTTCCTCGAATTGGTACGCGAGCACGGGCCCGTCGGGGTCGTCGTTGGCCTGCCGCTCACGGGCGAGGGGACCGAGGAGACGAGTGCGGTGGCCGCGCGGGAGATGGCGGGCACGATTGCCCGCCGGACCGGGCTGCCAGTGGACCTCTGGGACGAGCGCATGAGCACCGCGCGGGCGCTCGCGGCCATCCGGGAGCAGGGCGGATCGACCCGCGGGCGGCGCGAGGACGTCGACGCGCTTGCGGCCGCGGTGCTGCTCCAACACTTCATGGAGTCCAGACGACCGGCCCGGGCCGAGGGATGACCGCCGTCAGCCCGAGCGTAGCGAGGGGTCTTGGGATGACGGTGGCGGTCCTGGTGTCACTTGCCGGCTGCGCCGGCACCAACTCCGCCCCCGAACGCGTCACCGTGCCCGCGGGCGCGTCCTTCAGCGCGGTCACCGATACCCTCGCCGCCCACGGCGTCATCTCCAGTCGCCGGGTATTCAAGCTGATCGCCCGGGTCCGCCGCGTCGACCGCACCGTGCAGGCCGGCATCTACGAGTTTTCGCCGGGCACGCCGCCGGGGGAGGTCCTCGACGTCCTCGCCAAGGGTGCCGCGGTCTCTCAGAAATTCACGGTGCCGGAGGGGCTCACCATCCCCGAGGTGGCCGGCCTGGCCGCCCAGCGGCTCGGCCTGTCCCAGGACACGGTGCTCGATGCCGCCCGCGACGGCGCCGCCGCCAGCGCCCTGCTCGGCTACCCGGTGCGCAGCTTCGAAGGCTTCCTCCGGCCCGAGACCTATACCCTGCCCATCGCTCTGCGCGCGGACGAGCTGGTGAAGGTCATGGCCGAGGGGTTCAAGTCCGGGTGGGAGCCGGCATGGACGGCCCGGCTCGACTCGATCGGGATGTCCCAGTTGCAGCTGGTCACCTTCGCGTCGATCGTCGAGGGCGAGGCGCGCGCCGACAATGAGCGGGAGACCATCGCCGGCGTCTACCACAACCGGCTCCGCATCGGAATGGCGCTCCAGGCCGACCCGACGGTGCAGTATGCCATCTTCCTTGCGACCGGGCGCCGGAAGATCCGCCTCTTCGACCGGGACTACCAGATCAAGTCGCCGTACAACACGTACCTGCATCCCGGCCTCCCCCCGGGCCCCGTCAACTCACCTGGCCGCCGAAGTCTCGAGGCCTCCCTCTATCCCGCCAAAGTGCCCTACCTCTACTTCGTCGCGGGCCCCGACGGCCGCCACATCTTCGCCAAGACCTACGCCGAGCATCTCCGGAACATCGCGCGGGTCCGCCGAGGCAAGTAGCCGGCCCCGTCAGGCGCGAGCGACGTGCGCCCAGGCCTCGGCGTATCGGGACGCGGCCTCGCGGATCGCGGCTTCGGAGCCCGCGGCGTTGGGTATGGCCGCTCCACCGCTTTCGAGGTGGCCGAGGATGCCGGACACGACGGCCACGCCGACGCCGCCGGCCCGGTGCACGAGCGGGACGTCGTCGGGGCGAACCGCGCCGATTGCCAGGCACGGTTTCCCGGCCGCTGATTGCGCCCGCCGCGCGAGACGAGCGAAGCCGTCGGCCCCGAGCCCAGTCCCCGCGTCGGCCTTGGTAGTGGTGACGCGCCAGGGGCCGATGCCCCAATAGTCCGCCTCCGCCGCCGCGGCGGCCTCGGCCTCGGAGCCTACCGACGCGCCGATCACGAAGCCGGGCGGTGCAATGGCGCGCGCGAGCGCCACCGGGAGATCGTCCGGACCGAGGTGCACTCCTGCGGCCCCGGCCGCGAGCGCGATATCCGGGCGGTCGTTCACCAGCACCGGCACCCGCAGGGCCGCGACGAGCGCGCGCGCCAGGGCCACCTGCTCCCGCGCGGGCGCAGCCTTGAGCCGAAGCTGCACCGAGGTCACACCGCCGGCCTCGGCGGCCCGGGCGAGCGCCACGAGATCGCGGCCGGCCACGAGCCGGTCGTCGGTCACGAGCATCAGCCGAACCAATGCAGCTACATTAGGTGCCATGACGACCCCCTTGCCCCGCCTCCAGGGCATCCGCGGCGCCACCACCGTCAGCCGCAACGACGCGGCCGAGATCCTGGCCGCTACCGACGAGCTGCTCCGGACCCTCATCGAGGCCAACAGCCTCACCCCTGACGACATCGTGAGCGGGTTGTTCACCGTCACTCGCGATCTCGATGCCGCCTTCCCCGCCCGCGCCGCGGAGGAATACGGCTGGAACATCGTGGCGCTGCTTCATGCCACTGAGATTCCGGTGCCCGGCTCTCTTCCCATGTGCATCCGGCTCCTCGTCCACGCCTACACCACGCGTGGGCGGGCGGAAATCAAGCACTGCTATCTGCGCGGGGCCACCGTCCTCCGGCCCGACCGGGCGTGAGCCCCGTGCGGGTCACCGCGCGCGGCGCCGAGCGCTGGGTGCGGGGACATCCCTGGATCTATCGCAGCGAAGTAGCGGAGACGGCCGCCACCGCCGGGCTCGTGTCGGTGCAGGATCCCCGCGGCCGTTTCATCGGGCAAGCGCTCCACTCGCCCGCGTCTGAAATCCGCCTGCGGCTGCTCGAGCGGACCGACCGCGTCGTCGACGGCGCCTGGTGGCGCGAGCGCCTCGCCGCGAGCGCCGCGCGCCGGACCGGCATCGATGCCACGGCCTTCCGCCTGGTCCATGGCGAGGGCGACGCGCTGCCTTCACTCATCGTCGACCGCTACGACCGCTGGCTGGTCGTCCAGATCCTTTCGGCAGGACTCGAGACCATGCGCGACCACATCATCGAAGCGCTCGACGACGTGTGCCGGCCCGAGGGGATCCTGCTCCGGAACGATGCGGCCGTGCGCCGGCATGAGGGCCTGGACGAGGCCGTCGTGCCGGCACGCGGCACGGTGCCGCGCGAGGTCGAGGTCCGGGAAGGCGGCGTGCGCTACCTGGCGGCGCCCTGGGACGGCCAGAAGACCGGCGCCTTCCTCGACCAACGCCCCAACCGGCTGCTGGCCGGCGCCCTGGCGGCACCGGGCGGGCGAGCGCTCGACTGCTTCGCGTACCACGGATCGTTCGCGCTTCACCTGGCCGGACGCGCCGGCACCGTCCTGGCGCTCGACGCGAGCCCCGACGCACTCCGCCGCGGGGCGGCCAATGCCGCGCTCAATGGACTCGGCAATATCGAGTGGCGCGAAGGGGACGCGTTCGAAACGCTTCGCGCATTCGCCAGGGCAAGAGAGCGGTTCGACACCATCGTCCTCGATCCGCCGGCGTTCGCCAAGAACCGGGGCGCGGTCGCCGCCGCGCTCCGCGGCTACCGGGAAATCAACCTCCGCGCCATGCGCAGCCTGGCCCCGGGCGGGATCCTGATCACCGCCAGCTGCTCCTTCCATGTGCGCCTGCCCGATTTCCTCACCATGCTCGCCGACGCCGCCGCGGACAGCGGGCGCCGGGTTCACCTGCGGCGCATTTTCGGGCCTGGGGAAGACCATCCCGAGATCCTCACCATTCCCGAAACCAGCTATCTGAAGGGCGCGGTCCTGCAGGCGGAGTGAGGGCTATCCCCGGCGCGCCACCTTCGTCATCCCCTTCGTCCTCCTTCGTCCTCCCCTTCGTCCTCCCGAGCGCAGCGAGGGATCCTGCCCGGTCCGAAAGCCTCCTTTGATCTTTCTTCGCGTTGACACAAGCCTCCCCGCTTACGACTTTTGAGATAATGCTCTCCGCGTGCCCGCCCAGCCAACCGCCTGTTTCCGCCCCGACGTCGCGAGTCAATCGCGCCGAGGCCGCATGCTGAGCGCCGCGCAACTGCGCGGGACCCCGCAGCGGCGACGTTCGCCGTACTCGGACAAGCAGTACTATCAGGAGTACATCCTCCAGCGCATCGAGGGCTACAAGAACTCCATCTGCCGGGACGAGCTCCTGCGCCTGGGCGACGAAGCAGCCATCGAGCTGCAGACCGCGGCCGAGGGCCAGTTCCTGCTGACCGAAGTCCTCATGCTGGAGTCGGTGGACCGGCTCATCATGAAGCGGCTGTCGCTCCGGCCATACAGCCGGTGGCGGCGCCAGTTCCTCAAGCTGCGCGAGGCGCAGCGGACGCCGACCCACTGGGGACTCGAGCCCACCTGCGCACTCGCGCGCCTGCTCCCGCGAATCGAGCCGCGCGACGTCACGCTGGCCATCGGCAGCGCCGCCGAACCGGCGGCGTACCTGCTCGCGGCCTATGACGCCGTCGTCACCTTCCTCGCGGGCGATCTCGGCTGCGTGGAGCGAGTCGAGTCCCGCATGGCCACCGAGGCGCTGGGCAGCATGTTCGAGGGGTACGTCGCCCAGGCGGGGCCGTCGCTGCCCGACTTCGTCGACATCCCCGGACCGCTGGACCTGGTCGTGTTGGACCCCGGCGCCCTGAGCGAGCTGAGTGTCGGCTGTCGCATGGAGTTCATCGCCCACCTGCAGCGCCTGAGTCGGCCGAACAGCGTTCACGTCATTTTGCCGTCCTGTCCGTCGCTCGCACCCGACTCGTTGCTCTCCTTCTATGAAGGGTGGACCGTCGAGGAGGGCGGCCGGCGCCGCCGGCGCACGCCGGGCGTGCGTGGACCCGACGGCCTCGTCCTTTCGCACCCGCCGTGTCCCGGGGACACGACGGCGCGGAGATCCACCGCGTCATAACGACGCGAAGGAGCCGGGTGGTCTTCCGAAAACAAATAAGTAGCAATGACTTACACGAGCACCCCGGGCGGCACGCGGGGTGCTTTCCATTGGGGCATCCCCTAGTCACCCTGGTTGATGAGGATCGCCCCATGCGCACACCAGCACTCGTCCTCCCGGCCTCGGCCGTCGGCATCGTGATCAAGAGCGGCGCGCCGGCCCCCAAGCCGGTCCGGTTCTGGGCCTATATGTGGGCCGCGGACGAGGATACCGGTGATGACCACTGGCATCAGCACGTGCCCACCGAGCACGCGGCCTGAACCGATAGGGCTGGCCAGTCCCACCACAGCCCGAAAACGCCCCCGGACTCCGGTCCGGGGGTGTTTGTACGTTCAGGGCCTTGCCCCCACCCTGGGAGGGGTCTAAACTCGAAAGATCAACTCCCTTTCGACCGCGGAATTGGCTCGCATGCCTACTCTTACGCTCAATGGCACCACCGTCGCCTTCGAACCCGGCGCCACGATTCTCGAGGCGGCCCGGACGGCTGGTGTCGACATCCCGACCCTCTGCTGGTATCCCAAGCTCCCGATCGTGGGCAACTGTCGCATCTGCCTCGTGTCGGTCCAGGGTCAGGGTAAGCTCGCGGCCGCCTGCGCCACCCCGGCCGCCGATGGCATGGTGGTGGAGACCGAGTCCACTGCGGCGGTCGACAATCGCCGCAGCGTGCTGGGCTTCCTCCTGGAGCGCTACCCCGGCGACCATCTCTCGAACGGCGGCCGGGCCCAGCCGCGCAACGAGTTCGAGCGCTACGTGGTCCAGTACGACGTCCCCATCCGGCAGCACCACGAGCTCTCCCTCCGCGAGGGCGACGAGCGGCCGGGCGACGTCATGATCCAGCACGACATGAGCACCTGTATTCTGTGCACCCGGTGCGTGCGGGCGTGCGAGGATATCCAGGAGGTCGGGGTGCTTGACATCGGCCAGCGCGGCGAGCACACCCAGATCATCGTCGGCGGCGACGGCGATCCCGATCACGCCGGCTGCACCTGGTGCGGCGAGTGCGTTCGGGTCTGTCCCACCGGCGCCATCTTCGAGTTCATCCCCAAGCAGCGCTTCGGCTCCGAGGCCGTGCGCCACCCGGACAAGGTGGTTCGCTCCGTCTGTCCCTACTGCGGCGTCGGCTGCCAGCTGGACATCCACGTGAAGGACGACGCGATCATGCGGGTCACGTCGCCCTCCATCGAGGAGTACACGCCCAACCAGGGCTCGACCTGCGTGAAGGGCCGCTTCGGCTACGATTTTCCCCAGCACCGGGACCGGCTCATGGTCCCGTTGATCCGGAAGGGATGGGCGCACGACGGGCAGAAGTGGATGTGGACCGGCGAGTTGCCGCGCCACCGTGAGGGTCCGTGGCGCACGATCGAGGAGATGGGCGGGCGGGGCAAGCCGCGCCCCCCGCGCCGGAGCGCCGGCAAGCCGCCGCAGACCGGCTTGGCGCTGCTCGAGGACGATGACGTGCGCGACCGGGTCGCTACGCCCGCCGGCTGGTACAGCGCGTTCCGGGAGGCCACCTGGGAAGAGGCCCTCAGTCTCACCGCCCAGGAGCTGCTCCGGATCCGCGACACCAACGGGCCCCGGGCGCTCGCCGCGCTCTCGTCGGCCAAGTGCAGCAACGAGGACAACTACGCGTTCATGCGGATGGTGCGGGCGGCGTTCCGGACCAACAACGTGGACCATTGCACCCGGCTCTGCCACTCGAGCTCGGTGGCCGCCATGAGCCGCGCGCTCAACACCTCCGCCGCGTCGGGCTCGATGCGCGAGCTCGAGGAGGCCTGCGACGTCATCTTCATCTCAGGCGCCAACACGACCGAGACCCACCCCGTGTTCGGCGCCCTGATCAAGCGGGCGGTGAGCAAGGGAGCCAGGCTCATCGTGGCGGACGTCCGCCGCACCGAGCTGGCCGACCTGGCCGACGTCCACCTGCAGATGCTGCCGGGCACCGACGTCGCGCTGTACAACGCCATGCTCCACCACGTCATCGCCGCCGGCCTGGTGGACCAGGAGTTCGTGGCCGACCGCACCCACGACTTCGAGGCTGTCAAGGCCGGCGTCCAGGCCTACTCGCCCGAGGTCAGCGCCAAGATCACCGGCATTCCGGCCGAGACGATCCGCCGCGCCGCCGAGCTCTACGCACGCGGGCCGCGGACCTCGACGCTCTGGGCCATGGGGCTCACCCAGCACGACACCGGCACCGACATCGTCGCCAGCCTGCTCAACCTGATGCTCGCGTGCGGCATGATCGGCAAGTGGGGCGCCGCGATGCTTCCCATCCGCGGCCAGAACAACGTGCAGGGCGCCAGCGACATGGGCGCCATCCCGTTCGCCTACACCGATTACCGGCCGGTGACCGATCCGGCCATTCGCGCCGAATACGCCACGGCGTGGGCGGTGCCCGCGGAATCGCTCTCGCTCGAGCGCGGCATGATGGTAACCGAGATGGTGCAGGACGGGAGCCCCATCCGCGGCATGTTCATCATGGGCGAGAACCCGGTGATCTCCGATCCGAACATCGCCCACGCCGAACACTGGGTGCGCAGCCTGGAGTTCCTGGCCGTGCAGGACCTCTTTCTCACCGAGACCGCCCGCTGGGCCGATGTGGTGCTGCCCGGCTCCTCGTTCGCCGAGAAGTCGGGCACCTTCGTCAACACCGACCGGCACATCCAGCTCACCGAGGAGGCGCTCGACCCGCCGGGCGAGGCGCGGCGCGACCTCGATGTCCTGATCGAGCTGAGCAACCGGCTGGGCCTGCCCACGCCGTGGCGAAGCCCGGGCGATGTCATGCGCGAGATCGCGTCGGTCACCCCGTCCTGGCGCGGAGTGAGCTACGAGATGCTCCAGCGCCGGCGCTCGATCCAGTACCCGGTGCCGACGCCGGACTCCGACGGCTCGTCCTTCCTCTTCGCCGACCGGTTCCCGACGGCCGACGGCCGGGGCAACTTCGTCCCCGTCGAGTACCTCCCGCCCAACGAGCTCCCGAACGACGAGTTCCCGTTCGTGCTCAACACCGGGCGCCAGATGTACCACTGGCACACCGGCACCATGACCCGTCGCTCCGAAGGGCTCGACTCCCGTGAGCCGGTGCCGATCGTCGAGATGCATGCCCTCGACGCGCTCGACCTCGGCGTCGGCGATGGCGACCAGGTGCGGGTCACGTCGCGGCGCGGCAGCATCCTGATCGCCGTGCGGGTGAGCGACCGGCAGGCGCGGGGACAGATCTTCATCCCGATGCACTTCCGCGAGGCGGCGGCCAACCTGCTGACCAATCCCCAGCTCGACCCCTACGCGCGGATCGCGGCCTTCAAGGTGAGTGCGGTGCGGATCGAGCCGGCACGGGAGACGGCGGGGGTGTAGGGGTCGGGCGGGCGGGCGGTCGGGCGGTCGGACGGTCGGACGGTCGGACGGTCGGACGGTCGGACGGTCGGACGGTCGGACGGTCGGACGGTCGGACGGTCAAGGTAGCTTGCAGGCGCGCCAGCGGTGCCCGTTGGCCGGGGCGCCCTCGGTGGACTCTACAAACAGCACGATCCGACCTCCCCGATAATTAGGCCGGAGATGCTTACCGACGTCGACGGTGCCCCGCTCCACGCGGCTGACGCCGTCGCACACGCGGATCTCCTCGACTCCTCGCGCCAGAATGTCCTCCACGGTCTGCGGTCCGGTGAAGGAGTCGGGCCAGTGCCAGCCGGCCACGTGAACCACCCGCCCGTCTTCCCCGCCCGCCAGCAGCGCGACTCCCGCCAGCGCTCCAATCACCCCATCCTCGGTTCCCCCGAAGCCCTCCAGGTGTACGCCCTCGCGCTTCGCGAGCGCGCGGGCCTCCGACTGTCGTACCACCTCCCGCTGGCATCGCAGGGCGAATTCGGTGATGGCCGGCGATACCCGCTCCGCCAGGCACAGGCCCGGGTCGCTCCCCGGCACATACCACGCTCGCATCTCGGCCTGGAGCACCGGCAGCAGCTCGTCCGCGCGCCGGCCGGGCTCCCGCCGGATCAGCAGCGAGGCGCACCCGTTCTGGCTGGTATAGGGCACGCGAGGATCGAAGAGGAGCTGATGCCGCAGGATGAGGGTGCACTCGAAACCGGGGGGCATGGCGTCGGCGAGGCGCCGGGCCAGCTGGTTGGTCCCCGGGGTGGCCAGCGTGTCGGTATCGTCGAGGCCGAGCAGGATCACTCGGCCCGCTCCCGCAGATGGAACCAGGCGGCCGCGCTGATCAGGCCGGCGACCAGCCCCGCGGCGGCATAGGTCCACACCGCCTCCGGCCACCACTCCGCCATCGTCCGCCCGCCGCCGATGCCGGTGCCGCGCACCCCGGCCGCGCGGGCGATCCCGCGCACGATGAAGGCGAAGGCATTGCTCGTCGCACAGGCCGCGATGAAGGCGACATAGAGCCGCCAGCCTGCGCCGCGCCAGCGCAGCGCCAGGTCGAGCAGCGGCCCCGTGAGGAGCAGGCTCGTCTGCGCGCCGACGCCGTCCAGGTGCGCCCCGAGAAGCGCCAGCCCGGCGTTCGTCGCGAGCGCACCGCCCGCCATCACCAGCCCCGCGCCGCGCCGCGGCACCAGGGCGAAGCCGAGCGCCAGCGGGAACGACACGAACGCGATGTTGCTGCCCGGAATTCCCAGCCGCAGCCGCAGCACGTTGGTGAGCAGCGAGGCCACGACACCGGCACCCAGCAGCGCCGCGAGCTCGAGCCGGGTGAGACCCGCCGCTCCCGCGCCCGGCAGCGCGGGGAGGCGGGCGGCCCGACGAAGGCGGGTGTCGAGCGCGAATGGGATGGTCGGCACGCGGCGCTCCCGGAGGCTAGGGTTTCACGTCCAGGCCGATGTACGCGACCCGGCGGGCGAGCGGAAAGCCATACGACTCTTCGTACGCCTCGTTGAGGAGGTTATCCACGCCGCCGTAGACGGCAAGCGGGAGCCGCGGCAGTTGCTGCTCGAGCCGGATGCCGACAACCGCGTAGTCGGGGAGGTCGCCCATCACGAGCGCGTCCCGCCGTGATTGATAGATCTGGCCCGCCAGATACTGGAGATTCAGGGCGGCGCCCAATCCCCACCGCGAGGTCCACCTCGCCAGGCCGGTCACCCGGTGCCGCGGGCGATACTGGAGCGTGAGGCCCTCCCGGCCGGGCGAGCGATCGTCGGCGTCGAGAAAGTCGTAGCCGAGCCGAACAAGCGTGCCCTCGAGGGGCCGGACGATCCCCACGATTTCGACACCCCGGAAGCGATAGCGCTCGGCGTTCTCGAACTGATCAGAGCCCTGCGCGCGCTCGATGAAGTTCCGCGCGTTGGTCTGATACAGCGTGAAGCCGATCGTGGCCCTGCCGCCCACCTCCTGCTCCGCGCCGGCCTCGAACAGGTCGGCCTCCTCGGTGGCCAGCCCGGGGTTGCCCCCGTCGGCATCGTAGAGTTGGCGCAGCGTCGGGAATCGGAACTTGTGAGCGACCGATGCCCGAACCCTGGTGCCAGGCGTGGCCTGGAAGGTCAGGCCGCCGGAGGCGCCGAAGGCCTTGTCGGTGGCGCCCTCGCCGTCGAACCAGTCATGAAGTGCGCCCGCCACGAGGCCCAGACGCTCGGTGGGCCGGATCTCGTACTCGAGCGCTACCTCATAGCGATGGACGCTCCGGTCGAGCGAGGTCTGCTGCACCTCCAATCTGGTCGAGGTGGCGCCCCCACCGGTACCTCCACCCCCACCTCCACCTCCACCCCCACCTCCGCCTCCGCCTCCACCACCAGACGTGACGTTGACCGCCGAGCGTGAGACCTGCTGCCAGAGATCGCGCTCAGCCACCAGGCCGAGGGTCAATCGGCCCACCGGGACGAAGCCGAGGCCAACCTGGGCGCCCGCACCCGTGAGCAGGCTCCGCGCGGTGTCGCGAGACGTCCCGGCGACGGCGAACACCGACGCAGGGTCGAGCGAGGCGTCGGCATAACGGCTCGACACGATGTGCTGGAGGTTCCGATAGGCCCACCCGCGGATGTTCCACCCGGGTGCCGCCAGGTAGCTCGCCGCGAGCTGCGCGGCGAGACCGTCGAGATCCTCGATCCGGTCGAACACCGGCCGATTGGCGAAGGGATCCGCGCTGTCGGCGACGATGCTGGGCGGATCGCCCTGGGAGCCGTGGACCGCGCTGAGCGTCAGCCCCGCACTGCCCCGCGCGCCGAGCGCGACGGCGGCGTTCACGAATGCGTTCCGGCGGTCGCGATCGCTGTTGGCGCGGCGATCGCTCGCCACCGTGCCGAGGGTCGGCGACCCGCTCCACGACGGGAACGGGTTCGCACCGGCAGCGCTACCCGAGGCGAAGACCGTCAGCGGGCCGCTGCCGCCCGATCCGGAAGCCTGCGCCAGCCCGCTCCCGATCTCCCGGGCCTCGCCACGCAGCGCAACTCGCGGAGCGCCGCCGCCCGCCCGTGTGACGACGTTGATGGTTCCGCCGAGGCCACCCTGGCCGTACAGCACCGACCCGGTGCCGCCCGTCACCTTGATCTCGGCGATCTCCTCCACGGGAATCAGGGTCGGATCGAACTGCCCGTCGTCCGTTGAGTTGAGCGGGATGCCGTTGAGCAGCAAGGTGACCTGACGCGTCCGGAACCCGCGGATGTCCACCCGCGGCACGCCATCGCCCCCGACCCGTACGTTGAGGCCGGGCACCAGCGCGAGTGCCTCGTCGAGCGTGCGCGCGCCCAGAGCGGTCATCTCCGCGGGTCCGATCGTGCGCACGGTCGCGGCGGCCTCCGAGACCGGGCGCTCGGCGGAGACCACAATCTCGGCCAGCGGGTTCGCCGCCGCGGAGTCAGGACTCTGGGCGGCTCCGCTCCCCCTGACGACTACGGTGACGAGGCAGGCCACGGACGCTGACCGGGCGGCGCAACGGAGGAACACGCGTAGCTCCTGGAGGCGGGGTGGAGTCCGATAGGCATTGTAATGCCTATCGGATTGGCGGACAACGACGGCCGCGCGGGATCGCCTTCTCCGCCTCCGCCACCCCTCCTATATTCCGCCGACTTCATTTCGAGGCTCGATGCGCGCTCTCGTGAAAGCAGCTCCGGGCCCCGGCATGGCCCTCCAGGACGTTCCCGTTCCGACGTGCGGCCCTACCGACGCGTTGATCCGCGTCCACCACGCAGGCGTCTGCGGCACCGACCTCCACATCTGGGAGTGGGACAGCTGGGCCAGGAACCGGCTCAAGCCGCCGGTCGTGATCGGCCACGAGTTCGCGGGCGAGATCGTCGAGCTCGGCCGGGAGGCCGCGACGGCGGGGCTGCTCGCGGTCGGCGACCTGGTGACCGCCGAGGGTCACATCGTCTGCGGCCACTGCCTCCAATGCCGCCTCGGCGCGGCCCATCTCTGCCAGCGAACCCAGATCATCGGCGTCGACCGGGACGGCGCATTCGCGGAGTTCATCGCGATGCCGGCCTCGAACGTCATGCGGCTCGACGGCATCTCCACCGAGATCGGGGCCATCATGGACCCGATGGGGAACGCGGTGCACACCGTGCTCGAGGCCGAGGTCCCCGGCAGCACGGTGCTGGTCCTCGGCTGCGGTCCGATCGGGTGCTTCGCGGTAGGCGTGGCGCGCGCGGCGGGCGCGTCGCTGGTGATCGCGAGCGACTACAACCCCATGCGGCTCAACCTCGCCCGGCAGATGGGCGCGCACGTCACGCTCAATCCGGCCGCCGATGACGTGCTGGCCCGGGTGCGCGAGCTGACCCATGGCAACGGCGTCGACCTCGTGTGCGAGATGAGCGGCCACCCGAGCGGCCACGCGCAGGCCTTCGCTGCCGCGCGCCTCGGCGGCCGGGTGAACCTCCTCGGCACACCCAGCCGCACGACCGAGGTGGACTTCGCCCGCGACGTGATCTTCAAGGGGCTTACGCTCTACGGCGTCACCGGCCGCAAGATGTACGAGACCTGGGACGAGATGCGGCGCTTTCTCCAGGCCGGCCAGCTCGATCCGCGGCCCGTCATCACCCACCGCTTTCCGCTCGAATCGATCGCCGAGGCCATCCAGGTCATCAAGGACGGCCAGGCCGGCAAGGTGATCCTGGAGGTCGGCGCATGACCACTTCGTTCGAACAGCGGCTCGAGGGCGAGCTGGAGCAGTTCATCCGCGACGGCGTCTACAAGCGCCTCAACTACCTCGACAGCCCGCAGGGTCCCCGGGTCCGGATGGAGGGCCGGGGAGAGGTCATCATTCTCTCCTCGAACAACTACCTCGGCCTGTGCAACCAGCCCGAAGTGGTGGCGGCCGGAAAAGCCGGGCTCGAGCGCTGGGGCGCCGGCACCGCGTCGGTGCGGTTCATCTGCGGCACGTACACCGTCCACCGGACACTCGAGGCCGCCTGCGCCCGGCTGGTGGGCACCGGCGCCTCGCTCAGCTTCGTGAGCGCGTGGAACGCCAACGAGGCGGTCCCCGCCACGCTGCTCGGCGAGCAGGACATCGTGATCAGCGACCAGCTCAACCACGCCTCGATCATCGACGCGGCCCGGCTCGCGAAGTCGATCGCCAAGTGTCAGACGGCGGTGTACCGGCACGCGGACCTCGCGGACCTCGAAGCGAAGCTCATCGCCGCGCGGGACCGGCGGACGCGCATGGTGATCACCGACGGCGTCTTCTCCATGGAGGGCTCGATCGCACCGCTGCCCGACCTGGTCGAGCTCTGCCGCCGGCACGAGGCCGTGCTCGTGGTCGATGACTCCCACGCCACCGGCGTCCTCGGCAAGCACGGCCGCGGCACCGCCGAGCACTATGGCCTCGTGGGCGAGGTCGACCTCATCACTTCGACCCTCGGGAAGGCGCTCGGTGGTGCGGCCGGGGGATTCGTGGCCGCATCGGCCGCGGTGTGCGACTACCTGACCCAGCGCGCCCGCCCGCAGCTCTTCTCCAACGCGCTGCCGCCCACGGTGGCCGCCAGCGCGCTCGCGAGCGTCGAGTACCTCGAGGCCCATCCGGAGCGCGTGGCGATGCTCCGCGCGAACGCCAGCTACTTTCGCGAGCAGCTCCACGAGCTCGGCTTCAAGCCGCTGCCGGGCGAGACCCCGATCATCCCCGTCATCCTGGGGGAGACCTCGGCCGCGATCCGGATGAGCGAGCTGCTGCTGGGCGAAGGGGTCTTCGTCACCGGCTTCGGCTTCCCGGTGGTGCCGCAGGGACAGGCGCGGGTCCGCTGCCAGGTCTCCGCCGCGCACACACGCGACGATCTGGACCAGGCGCTCGCGGCGTTCAGGAAAGTGGGGGGGCAGTTGGGGTTGATCTAGAGCGGCCCCTCTCCCTCGTTCCCCCGGCTTCCGTCCCTTCCCCCCCTTGGCCCCGACCTTGCACTTCCACCTCATCCGACGGGTGGGGACGGCCCGCTAACGGCTTATATAAGCTGCCACGCAGCAAGCAGTTAGCCGGGCCGATGCTCCCCCTCCCTTCCCGCGATTTCCGGCAACATCCTGCATTTTGACGGACCGTGCCGACTTTGCGCGGCAACGCCAGGATCCGCCTGGCAGGGACACCTTACGGAGGCAGTCCAATGCGCATTCTGAAGCAGAGTTTGGCCCTCGTCGCTCTGGGCAGCCTCCTCGTGGTCGCGCCGTCGGCGGCGCAGAAGGCGGGCACCAGCCCATTCAAGTGGTACGTCGGGGCCCACGGTGGCGTGACGAGCTTCCGCACCAACGCGGGCGGGCGTGACTTCATGCCGGTGGCCGGCGGTCACATCCTCATCACGGCGAAGCGCACGGGTCTGCTGCTCTCCGTGGATCAGGGGTTCGGCTCGGACGAGCCCACGCAGACGCTGTATGAGATCCGCGATACCGACGATGCGACGGTTGAGTCCGGCGTCAGCAACTGGACGTTCCAGGGCATTCGCCGGTACTCGGCCATCCTCATGGGCTACCCGGTCCGGAACGCCAACATTCAGCCCTTCATCGGCCTTGGCGTCGGCATCGCCCACACGACCGGGAACTCCGCCGGTCCGTTCGCCGACGGCAACATCGAGAGCGGCCTCAGCAGCACCGGCTTCGGCACCGCGGTCGCCGGCCTGGAATTCCGGGTGGGTCCGCTCAGCGCCTTCGGCCAATATCAGATCACGACCAAGCAGGGTTTCAAGGTGGTGTCCAACGACCTGCAGGGTGGCTTTACCCGGATCGACTACGGCGAGTGGACCATGGGCGCCTTCCACACGATCACCGGCGGCCTGCGCCTCAGCCTGGGCAGCGCGCGTGAGGCCGGCGGCGCGGGCGGGTACTGAGCGGCCAAGACTGGCGAGCAGGACGACGACGCGCAGGACGACGACAGACAGACAGCGAAACGGGCAGCGGATCCACGATCCGCTGCCCGTTTCGCATCGTCGTCGCGGCCTCACTCCACCGGTGCCGGCGCCCGCGAGACCCAGGGCGACCCGTCCACCACGAATCGGAGCGGCCAGTCGGCGGCCTTGGTGATGCCGATCCGCGGCGTCACGACGATCGCGGGCCGTTCGCCGGCCGAGACCACGGTCGCGCCCGAGCGGCGCATCGGGAGGCCGTCCTGATCCCGGGTGATCCCCAGCGCCTGACAGAGCTTTCCCGGCCCGGAGCAGAGCTGGCGATCGGCCTGGACGCCACGGCGCTCCCGCATCGTCGCGAGCCCCTGCACCGGCTCGAGTGCCCGGAGCAGCACCGCGCTCCCGTGGCCAGGGACGCCACAGACCAGGTTGGCGCACCAGTGCATGCCGTAGGAGAGATAGACGTACCACGTGCCCGCCGGGCCGAACAGGGCCTCGTTCTGCGCATGCCGGCGATGGCGGTAGCCATGCGAGGCGGGGTCGTCGGAGCCCAGGTAGGCCTCGACCTCGACGATCATCCCGGCGGTCCGGGCGCCGGCCAGGGTGGAAACCACCGTCGCGCCCAGCAGCTCGCGCGCGACCTCCTCGGCGGGCCGAGTGAAAAACGAGACGGGCAGCGTGGCTGCCCGTCCGGTCCGGCTCACTCCGCCTTCTTCTTGGCCCGCGCTCGCGTTCGCTTCGCGCGGGGTGCCGCCGGTTCCGCGGCGTCGTCTCCGCCCTCGGGGGCGGGAGCCTTGGCCGCCGCCGACGCGGCCTTCCTCCGGGGGGCTCGCGGCCGCGCCGGCTTCCGGCGGGCGGGCTCGCTCTTTTCGGCCGGCGCATCCAGCAGGGCGACGGCCGCGACCGGTTCCGCCGGGGCGTCCATCTGCACGACGCCGATGAGCGGGATCTCTCCCGCCCGGAGCGGCGATCGGGACCCGCGGCGGAAGCGTACGCCGAGTCGCTGGCCGTTGTCGCTCCGGCTCGGCTCGACGCCGGGCTCGGCCGCCGCACCGGCGACGGGCGACTCCTCGGTGTGACCGGTCGCCATGGCACCGGCCTGGGCTGCCGGAGCGGCGATGGCCGGGACGCCCGACGTACGGTGCGACGCGACCTCGTAATCGTCCTCGCCCACCTTCCGCACGTCGGCGATCTCGGCGTCGTTGGCCTGCCGCAGCAGGCGGGTGAACCTTGCGGGCTCCAGCAGCGGGTCTTCCCGGCCGTGCAGCGCCACCATGCGGAGCCGGAGCGCCTCGTGCGGCGACGGGGCGCGCAGCTCCGAGAGTGCCTGGGTCATGAGCTGGAAGGCTCGCGCCAGCGACAGGGTACCGTCCGCGGTCCGGCCCCGCGGAGCCACCGGCTCGCGGCGCGCTGACGGCTCACGCCCCGCCGGAGCGCCCTCGCGCGGGGCCTCGTCGGCCGGTTCGCGTCCAGCGGGGGCGCGCTCGGGCCCACGACCGCGGCCACGGCGGCTTCGTCCACGGCGGCCGTTCTCATCGCGGGCGCCTTCGCCCTCCCGCCGGGCGCCATCGCGCGGCGGACGGGAGGCCGTGCCCGCGGCCGCCGGCGCGCCGGCGGCGATCCCACCGGCCGGCGGCGCGACCTCGAACTGCCCGTTGTCGAGCTTGGTGACGACGACCACGCCCCGCTGGCCTGCCTCGATCACGAACTTGCTGAAGCGATTGAAGCCCGCGGTGCGCTCGTCGAAGTTGGAGTCGATCTGCTGCATGACCTGCTTGAGCCGGTCGGAGCGCATGACGTCGCCGTTCCGCGCCATCTGCGCCACCGCCTCACCCGCCAGCTCCCACGGATCACGCTGGATCGAGGGGGTGTCGACTTCCTTCGTGAGCCCCGCCAGGTCGTTGTAGGAGTAGTACTCGTCGCAGTTCTGGATCAGCAGGTCGCTCGCGCTCTCGCGGATGCCGACGCCGATGACGTACTTCCCGTACTCCTTGAGCTTGATGACCATGGTCGAGAAGTCGCTGTCGCCCGAGAGCAGGATGAAGGTCCCGATCTCGGGGCGGGTGAAGACCAGCTCGATCGCGTCGATGGCGAGGCGGATGTCGGTCGCGTTCTTCTTGCTGGACCCGAAGGCCGGCGCGAAGATGAGGTCGATCGACGACTCCGAGAGGGAGACGATGTACTGGGGGTAGCGCCGCCAGTCGGCGTAGGCGCGCTGGACGGCGACCTTGCCCTTGATGATGTCACTGTTGAGGAGGGTCCTGAGCTCCTTCGTCAGGTCCTTCTGGATGCCCAGGGTAACGTTGTCGAAATCGATCAGGAGAGCGGCATTCGGGGCGTGCACTGGAGGCTGGCTCAAGTGCCGTGCGGGCCGAATCAGCGGTCGGTTCACGTATGGCTCGTTCCGGGTCCCACGGACCGCGCGCGACCCCCTCGACGCACCTGGCCGGACCCGGATGGCGGCAGGGCAACGAGGAGAACGCGAGATCGGGAACCCACAGGGGTCGATGCTCGGCAGCCACGGCGAGGAACGGTCGGGTCAACGGCTGCGCGCGAGATCGGCCGGGTCGCCGTGGCGCGGGAGCAGGAACGTTCCGGAAGTGGCTAGCCTGAAGAATTTATGCGGGGTGGGGGGCTGCTGGTAGGGGGCGAGGGCGCTCAGCCGAACTGGGCCTCGCCGGCCAGGGGCAGGTCCAGCACGAAGTGGAACCGGGTCCCGAAGCCGGGCGCGGTCTCGACTTCCAGGGTGGACCCCATGGCCTCGACCAGCTTCCGGCAGATGGAGAGCCCGAGGCCGGAGCCCGAGAAGGCGTACTCGCCGGGCTTCTGGCGCCGGCGGAACGGCTCGTACAGGGTGGCCATGCTCTGTGGAGGGATGCCGCGGCCGGTGTCGCGGACCGAGAACTCGACCGCGCGGGGGCCGGTCTCGCTCGCCGTCACCTCGACGAACCCCTCGGCGGTGAACTTGAGGGCGTTGGTCGTGAGGTTGAGCAACACCCGGCTGAGCGCGACCGGATGGCCGATCCGGAAATCCGCCTCGGGCATCGTCAGCTGGACCGACAGGCTCTTCTCTTCGGCGATGGGCTGGACGATGTCGCGCACCGACTCGAGGATGTCGGTCACCGAGAACGGGATCGGGTCGAGATCGACCAGCCGGTCGCCGCCGCGCGCGAGCTCGATGACGTCGCTCGCCACCGAGCTGAGGCCGAACGCGGCGCTGTAGATGAGGCCGAGCTGCCGCTCCTGCACCGGGTTCACCGCGCCGCTGCGGGCCCGCTGCAGGGTCTCGGCGAGGAACAGGATCGAGGTGAGAGGCGAGCGCAGGTCGTGGGCCACCTCGACCACCAGCTCGAGACCATCGGGCCCGGAGAGCCGGTCGGAGAAGTGCTGCGACCAGTCGGCCTCGAGCCGCCGGCCCACCTGCTCGATGGCGCCGAGGAGCCGGAGGAGCTGGCCGGCGTCAGGCGCCGGCAGCGCCGCGGCCCGCTCGACGAAGGCCGCCCGGATGAGGCCGAGCAGCCGCCGTGAGAGTGCGTTCCGGGGCAGCGCCGCGAGGTCGGCGTTCTGCCCGCTCCCCTGCTGGCGGATGGCGGCGCAGAGCTGGGCCAGATAGAGCGTGACCTCGTCCATGCCCGCGGCATGCTCGACCGCGCGCTCCCATTCCGCCTGGGCCCACAGCACGGCCTCGCGGAGGGCGTCCCAGAGCGCGGGCGCGACCGCGCCACCCGACGGCCCATCGGGATCCCAGACCCGCACCGGCGCCGAGCTCCCCGACGTCCGACGGCGCTCGCCGCTGGTCGCGCCGGGCACGGTCTCAGGCATCACTCCGCGGGCCCCGGGGCTTCGTCGCGATGGAACGCGTGCTTGTCCATGAGCCGGTACAGCGTGGTGCGGTCGATGCTCGCCAGGCGGGCAGCCTTGGACATGTTACCGCCGGCTCGACCCACGAGCCGGGTGAGGTATTCCTTCTCGAATTGCGCCACGACGCGGTCCTTCGCGCTGTGATAGGCCTCGTCCATGACCGCGGCGCTCACGGCCGTGTCGGCCGGCCATTCGTTGGCATCGTCGTAGACCGGAATGTCGTTCGGCTGAATGGTCTGATCGGGCTCCGCCAGCACGGCCACGTGCTCGATGACGTTCTGCAGCTCTCGAACGTTGCCCCGCCACGGACGCGAGCGCAAGAAGCCGATGCTCGCCTCGCTCAGGCGCGGCACCCGGTCGCCCATCTGGCGGTGGCGCTGCCAGTAGTAGGTCAGGAAATGATTCGCGAGCAGCGGGATGTCCTCCGGCCGCTTGCGCAGCGGCGGGAGTTTGATCGGCACCACGCGGAGCCGGTAGAACAGGTCACCCCGGAGCACGCCGGTATCGACGGCTTCCTGGGGCTCGCGGTTGGTCGCGGAGATGAACCGGACGTCCACCACGGCGTCCTGCTGCTCGCTGCCCACCCGCCGGACCACGCCGTCCTGAATGACGCGGAGCAGCTTGGCCTGGAGTGGCATCGTCATCTCGGTCAGCTCGTCGAGGAACAGCGTGCCGCCGTTGGCCGTCTCCAGCAGGCCCGGCTTGTCCCGGTCGGCGCCGGTGAAGGCGCCCTTCCGGTGGCCGAACATCTCGCTCTCGAGCAGCGGCTCGGGCAGCGCCGCGCAGTTGATCGGCACCAGGGCCCGGCCAGCGCGCCGGCTGTTCTGGTGGATGAACTGGGCGATGACTTCCTTGCCCGTCCCGCTCTCGCCGCTGATGAAGACCGACGCGTCGGTCGCCGCCACCTTGCGGGCCAGCTCGACCGCCTGGCGGAACAGCGGCGAGATCCCGATCAGGGCGATCTTGTCGCTGTGGCCGTTCTGCTTCATGAGCTGGACCCGGAGGTCCTGGGCCTCGCGCGACATCATGACCGCGTGGGACGCGCGCCCGATGAGCACCTGGAGATGGGTCGCGCTGAACGGCTTGGGGAGGTAATCCCAGGCGCCCGCCCGGAGCGCCTCGATGCTGCTCGTGACGCTGGGATTGCCCGTCATCACGACGACGATCGTGTCTTTATAGGCCGCGAGCGTGGCGCGGAGGATGTCGATGCCCGACACCTGCGACATATAGAGGTCGACGAGGATGATGTCGAACTTCCGGCGCTTGACGGTGTCCAGCGCCTCCTCGCCGCGGCCCACCAGCGTGACGTTGTAGCCGTCCATCTGGAGCACGCTCGCGCAGCTCTCGCGCAGGGTCCGTTCGTCGTCGACCACGAGTACCCGGATGCTCGCCTTGATCTCGGTGGGAATGTTGAACGGATCGCGGGCGGCATCGGTCGGGGCGGTGCCCGACCGTTCCTGCTGGGCGAGCGGGTTGGACATCTGGACTCCTGGGCAGGACCGCCGCGCGGTCTGTGGGGGTTCCGGTGCGCTCGACGGGGAGGCGGTGGACCAACTCCCCAGGTCGCCTGGAAGAGCAGCTTCTATACAACAGAGTGCGGCATATATCAAGCAATTGCCGCGCCAGAACAACAGTTCTGGTCGCGGCAGGCGCCACAGATCGTGGTGCAAGGTCTACAGATACGAAGAGTTGGCTCTCAGTTGGGGGCCTGCATCGGCACCTGCTCGAAGGCCCGAATCCGGTCCGCCTCCCCGGCGCTCCTGAGGTCTCTGAGCGCGGTCGTGGCGCGAAGCAAGAGTTCCACGGCGTCCACCGGGGACTCGGCGAAGTTCGGCACCGCGCAGTACCCGGCCTTCACCCGGACCAGGCGCTCGCCGCCCCGGACCGGGATCCGGGTGGCCTCGACCGCCCCACCCAGCCGGTTTACCAGCCGCACGGCACCGTCCGCCGTGGTGGCCGGCGCGATCACCGCGAACTCCGTGGGCCCGAGGCGCCCGATGGCGTCCGACACCCGCCCGACCTGTCGGAAAACGGCCCCGACCTCGTCCGACATCCGGAGCAGCTCCTCCGCGGGTGCGTCGTCCTCGTCGGTCTCCAGCTCGCTCTCGGGGGCGAACACCACGCAGGCGAGCGCCTCGTGCCGCCGGATCGCATCCGAGCCGATCTCGCGGGCGCGGCGGGCCAGCCCGCGCATGTTGTAGAGCCCCGTGCCCGAGTCCAGCAGGTTCTCCTCACGCAGGAGGTCGACCTGGCGCTTCGACTTGAGGAAGGTGTCGAGCCTGAGCAGGAGGGCCTCGCCATCGAGCGGCTGGCCGAGAAACTCCCATGCGCCGCATCGGTAGGCCTCGAGGCGCTGGGTGCGGCCCGACGGCCCCGAGGTCGTGATCACGATCGGTGTGGTGGTGCTGAAGCGAGGATCGCTCCGGAGGGCGCGACAGACCTCGAAGCCGTGCATGTCCGGCATCTGGGCATCGAGGATGATGATGTCGGGTTGGGAGGCGCGGGCCCGCTCGAGCGCCTGCTGTCCGGTATAGGCCCGTACCACCGAGTAGCCGTTCGGCCCGAGGATGCTCTCCAGGGATCGAGCGGACCATTCCTGATCGTTGGCGATCAGGACGAGTGGTGATGCGGCAGGAGCCTTGTCTCGATTTGCCATGTAGTGAACGCCGGGTATGAGAAGCGTCGACGAAGCCTGTGGTTGCGAGTGCAGGACTCGTGCGTGACCGGCTGAGAACGGCAAGCGTATACCTGCGCGAGGGTTAAATCGAGGGCTCGGGCTCCAGGACGATCGCGACCGGCGGATCGTCGCCACAGGTTCGCGGCCCGGCGCCACGGCTGCCGCTGGGCCGGGTTGTGGCGCCGCACCTCGAACCGCTGTGGTCCCGCAGCAACGACCGGCTTGACCCCGCAGCGCAGCTCGACCGGAAGTATACTCCCTAAGGCGCTGTCGAACAATGCCTTAGGTCGGCACAAGCCACCGGAGCCTCCGCCCTCCCCACTCCCGTTTTTGCGGCGTCATCCTTGAACACCCTGGGGGCCAGACTCATGGCAGCCCTGGCATTTACCCGGATGTCGCTCAGCATGAATTCCGAACCAGAATCCGACCCGTCGATCGAGACGGAGCACGGCACTACCGACGCGACCCCACCGCCCGCGATCGACGAAGCCGCGGCCGAGCCGGCCGTCGAACGCTCGCGCTTCAGCCAGTGGCTGGCCAGCTTTGGGCTGGGGGAGTTGCAGAATCCGCTGCTGACGCGAGCGCGGCCCCCCGTGCCGCGACGGCCGGTCTGAGTGAGCGCGCATCGGTGAGAAGCATCACAGGATAGGTCAGCGGGAGCAGTTAACCTGACTATTGATTGCTCACGACTCATAATTACCCGAGCCCCGAGCCGACCAAGATCATGGGTACCGCCAGTTCAGGAGTCCGTCGGCAGCGCTTCTCCGCGCCGTCGCTCGCCCCCCGGCGGCGATCGCGGCCGGCGTGGTCTCGGGCCTACGTGCGGGCCGTTCGCGCGGTCGGGCGCTCGTTTCCGCGCGCGACTGCGGAGTGGCTGCACCGTGCCGTGAACCTGACGCTGGCCCTCCTCGCGCTCGTCGCGCTGCTGCCCGTGTTCCTGCTGCTGGCCGTGCTGATCAAGCTCACCTCGCGCGGCCCGGTGTTCTACCTGCAGGAGCGGGTCGGCCTCGACCGCCGCCTGCCCGACCCCGGTCCCGTCAACCACCGCCGCACCCATGACCTCGGCGGCCGGGTCTTCACGATCTACAAGTTCCGCACGATGCGGGTCGACGCCGAGGCCGGCGGGGCGGCCGTCTGGGCCCAGGAGCAGGACCCGCGCGTCACCCCGCTGGGCCGGGTGCTGCGCCAGTACCGGCTGGACGAGCTGCCCCAGCTCCTCAACGTGCTCCGGGGCGAGATGAACATCGTCGGCCCCCGGCCCGAGCGGCCGACCATCTTCGCCGAGCTGCGGGGCCACATCGCCGAGTACCCGCTGCGCCAGCGGGCCAAGCCCGGCATCACGGGGCTGGCGCAGATCAACCACCACTACGACCGCTCGATCGACGACGTGCGCACCAAGGTGAGCTACGACCTCGAGTACATCCGCCGGCAGAGCCTGCGCGAAGACCTGCTCATCATGCTCAAGACCGTCCCCGTGGTCCTGCTTCGCCGCGGCGGCTGGTGAGCGGCCCGCCCCAGGCTCCCTCCCGAACTGTTGCGGGCAAGCGGCACCGCCGCGCGATTCGCCATCCGGCCGGCCTGATCCCCAACCGTTGTCGGCTGCTAAACGACTCTGAAATATAGAGTTATGGAATTATCACTGGCCGGCGTGTCGCGGAACGGGCATTGCTGGAAGCGTGGCGTCCCCGCGGGTATTATTGGTGGTTGAGGCGAACCCGGTGCAACGAGAGTCCATGCCCGAACTGTCGGTGGTCGCGCCGCTCTACAACGAGTCGGAGAACGTGTCTCCGCTCGTCGCGTGGATCCTCGAGGCGCTGGCCAGTTATCCGGCGAGCTTCGAGGTCATCCTGGTCGACGACGGCAGCCGGGACGACACCTGGGCGCGGATCGCCGAGGCGGCGGCGGCCAATCCGCTGGTGCACGGCCTCCGCCTGGGCCGGAACGTCGGGCAGACGGCCGCGATGATGGCCGGCTTCGATCACGCCCGCGGCAAGGTGGTCGTGAGCCTCGACGGCGATCTGCAGAACGACCCACGCGACATCCCGATGCTGGTGGCCAAGCTGGACGAGGGGTTCGATCTGGTCTGCGGGTGGCGGCAGCAGCGGCAGGACAAGCTGCTCCTCCGCAAGGTACCGTCGTGGGTGGCCAACCGGATCATCCGGCGCCTGACGGGCGTCGCGATCACCGACAACGGCTGCTCGCTCAAGGCCTATCGGCGGGACCTGCTCGACCGGATCACGCTCTACGCCGAGCAGCATCGCTTCATTCCCGCCCTGTCGGCCAGCGTCGGCGCGCGGATCACCGAGATGCCGGTCCGGCACCATGCCCGGCGCTTCGGCGAGAGCAAGTACGGCATCAGCCGCACGGTGAAGGTGCTGGTGGACCTGATCACGCTCAAGATGATCACGACGTTCCGGTCACGCCCGCTGGTGGGATTCGCGCTCGCCTCAACGCCGCTGCTGGGGCTCTCGGCTGTGTTCGCCGCGTTCTGGGTCTATGCGGCCACCAACTTCGGGCCGGCCAAGGCCGATGCGCTGGTCTTCCCCGGCGCCGCGCTCCTGTGGCTCGGGGCAGCGTTCTACCTCGCCATGCTCGGGCTCGTCGCCGAGGTGGCCCTCAGCAGCGAGCGCGAAGGCGCGCGCGCCGTTCCGACCGCGTGGGAGGTGCGCTGACATGACCGCCGAGGGAGCTCTCATGGACCCGATCGCCGAGCGTTCCAATGCGTCCGGGCCCGCCGACGTGCGCCTGGTCTCCGTAATCGTCCCCGTCGTGGAGCGGGCGGACGACCTCACCCTGCTCTATCACGCCTTCGCCCGCGAGCTCGGGCGGCGCGGCGAGGAGCACGAGTTCCTGTTCGTCTTCGACGGCGGATTCGTAGCCCCGCCCGAGCTGGCCGACCTGAGCCAGGCGAACCCGTCGGTGCGCCTGCTGTCCTTCGCGCGGACCTTCGGCGAGACGGCCGCGCTGCGCCTGGGGATCGAGCGCAGCCGGGGCGACGTGATCGTGACCTTGCCGGCGTATTTCCAGGTGCAGGCCGAGGGGATCGGCCCGATGCTGGACGCGCTCCAGGAGGGCGCCGACCTGGTCGTGGCCAACCGGTCGCCCCGGAAAGACGGCTGGCTCAACCGGCTCCAGTCGCGCGGTTTCCACTGGATGCTCCGGAGCGTGACCGACCGCCGGTTCCACGACATCGCGTGCGGTGTGCGGGTCATGCGCCGGTCGACCGCGGAGGCGCTGCCGCTCTACGGCGACCTGCACCGGTTCATCCCCGCGCTCGCGCTGCGCGAAGGTTATCGCGTCGATGAAGTGGCGGTGCCGCAGCATCCGGGTGACGCACGGACGCGGGTTTACGGTCCGGGGATTTATCTCCGGCGGCTGCTGGACGTGGCGGCGTTCTTCTTCCTCGCCAAGTTCACCGAGAAGCCGCTCCGGTTCTTCGGGCTGGTGGGCTCGGTATGCTTCGGGCTGGGCGCGCTCACGAGCCTGGTGCTCCTCGCCGAGCGGATCGGCGGCCAGGCCATCGCCAACCGGCCGCTGCTGCTGCTCGCAGTGCTGCTGGTGGCGCTCGGCGTGCAGCTCATGGGACTGGGCCTCGTGGGCGAGATCATCGTGCACCTGCGTTCGCCGCACCGCCGCGCCTACCGCGTTCGCGAGCGGGTCTGAGGCGTCGCCCAGCCGCGCCAGGGCTCTCCCGGGCGGCGGACTGGTGACTGGAAGTCCCAGGTACCCACCGTATCGCACCGCCGCTGGTGCAGCCGCTCCCCGTCCTGGTGCCGACGACCGGCCATAACGCCCACGGCCCGCTCGCCCTGTCCGCCGCGCTCCGCCTCAACGCCCTCTGCCCCCGCAACCGCAATCGTGGTCTCGACGCGGCCTATCGCGTGCCGGACGGATACCTGGTCTCGCTGGAGGAACGCCGCCAACCACTGCGCCCTGCTGCGCGTTCTGACGGATGGTGGTACGGTTCAGGGAGTGGCGGCTCCTGAGCGGGGCGGATCCGGCGCGCCGGCCGCTGCTCGGCGAGTTTCCGAGGAGCCTGTCCGGCGCTCGGGCTCGAGGCGGCGGACATCGAGGGATTACCTTGGGGAGGTTGGCCGACCGGCCGCGTGTCGTGGAGCACCGATGCAGGGGTGAGGTGCGCAATATGTTCTCGCTCGAAGGCGTACAATTTGCTACCGCGCGCAGCGTGGCCGAGAATGCGACCGAGCCACCGGGTTCGTCCGGACGGACCAGCGAAAGGGTGCGGAAATCGACGACGTGAACCGCGGCGTGAGGACACCCGGCTCGATCCCGGAGCGCGTGGCGTGAAGATCCTCCTGTTGGCCCCGCACCCGTTCTTTCAGGCGCGGGGTACGCCGCTGGCCGTGCGCACGGTGCTCGAGTTCCTGAGCGGCCGCGGCCACCACGTGGACATCCTGACGCTCCACGAGGGCGAGGACCTCGCGATTCCGAACTGCCGCATCTACCGGATTCCGCCCATCCCCGGCGTCCGGAACGTGCGCCCGGGCTTCTCACTCAAGAAGGTGCTGTGCGACGCGGTGATGTTCGGGTCGTGCCTCCGCATGGTACGCCGGACACGCTACGATCTCATTCACGCGGTCGAGGAGTCGGCGTTCATCGCCGCGGCCGCGGGGGCGGTGTCGGGGGTGCCGTACATTTACGACATGGACTCGTCGCTGGCGGAGCAGATGGTGGAGACCTATCCGGCGCTGGACTTCGTTTTGCCGGTCCTCCGCTACTGCGAGTCGGTGGCCGTGCGCCGCAGCCTGGGCGTCCTGACCGTCTGCGCCGCGCTCGAGGACGTCGCCCTGGCTCACAGTCCGGGCAAGCCGGTGGGCCGAGTCGAGGACAGCACGCTGCTGCCGGCCTTGTCCGGCCGCAGGACCAGCACTGGGGACGCACCGCTCCCCGCGGAGGCCACCCGGCCGCTCGCGATGTACGTCGGCAATCTGGCGCGCTACCAGGGTATCGACCTGATGCTCGACGGCTTCCGCCATGCGCTTTGTCGGGTGCCGGACGCGAATCTGGTCATCGTGGGCGGACGGGAGGAGGACATCCAGCACTATCAGCAGATCGCCGCCCGGTTCGGCATTCTGTCCAAGGTTCATTTCCTGGGGCCCCGTCCGGTGGACGCGCTCCCCAGCCTCTTGCGGCAGGCCGACGTGCTCGTGTCGCCCCGAGTCAAGGGACTCAATACGCCGATGAAGATCTACTCCTACCTGGACTCGGGCACCGCAGTGCTGGCCACGCGGCTTCGGACCCACACCCAGGTGCTCGACGATCGGTCGGCCTACCTGGTCGATCCCGAGCCGGAGGCGTTCGGCGCGGGGCTGGCGGCCCTGCTCAGCGACCAGGCGCTCCGGCAGCGGCTGGCGAATCACGCGAAGCAGTACGTGCAGGAGGAGTTCACCCCGGAAGCCGCGCGCCGGAAGCTGGGATCGTTCTATTCCGCGATGGAAGCAAAGGCCGCCGAGGCTCGGGCGTGATGCGCCTGTGGCGCTCGCCTACACTGCAGAGCGCCGCAGTGATGGGCGGTGGGGGCGCCGGGTTTGCGGCGGCCAACCTGATCCTGGCCCGCCAGCTGCCCGAATCGGAGTACGCGCTCCTGACGCTCTTTCTCGCCCTGGTAAACCTGGGCTACGCGCTGGCACCGGCGGGGATCGACACATTCGTCGTCCGGCGCCCGGTGGAATTCGGCCCGCGGTTTCTCCAGAAAGTGCTGGCGGTGACCGTGCCCGTCGGCCTGATCTTCGCTGCGGTGGGCCGGTTCGGGTACGACCTCAGCGCTCTGGTCGCCCTGCTGCTTGCGCTGGCCATCGCGGCCGGCGGCGCGATGGCGGTGGCGGCGGCGCGACTCCAGGGTGAGCTCCGGTTCGGCCTCAGCCTCGCGATCGCGCAGAGCCCCAACCTGTTTCTAATCCTCGCCGCACTGCTCGTGGTTCTGGCTGGAGGCCGGCAGGCCAGCCTTGCCGTCGGCGTCTCGGCCGCCGGCTTCGTGATCGCGGCCTGGTACGGATGGTCGATCCTGCTCCGCGAGCGGCACGCCAAGTCCGACCGGACCTGCGAGATCGCCTGGGGCGAGGCGCTGGCGTTTGCGGGCGTGAACGCCTCGGGCCTCCTCCTGGTCCAGCTCGACCGGCTCATCATTCCCCATGTGCGTCCGCTGGAGGACCTGGCGACCTTCGGCGTCCTCGCCGCGATCGCGGGATCCCTCTATCGCGTGCTCCAGCAAGGCGTGGGTTACTCGCTGTTGCCGCGCCTCAGGGCGGCGAGCGGCGTGCTGGAGCGGCGCCGGCTGCTCGCGCACGAGGCCCGCATGGTGGGCGCGATCGCGCTGCTGGGCGCGGCCTTCATCTGGGTGATTACGCCGCCGGTCGAGCGCTACTTCCTCGCCGGGAAATACCACCTGGCCCCCTCGCTGATCGCGGCGGCGATCGTCGCCGGCATCACCAAGATCCTCAACGCCTTCAGCAAAGCCTCCGTCTCGGCGCTCGCCAGCCCGCGCGAGCTGGCGCTGATCAACTACCTCGGCTGGGCGTCGGTGGCGCTGGCGATTGCCGCCGGGCTCGTCGGCGGCGCCTGGGGGCTGGCAGGCGTCATCTACGGCGTTGCCCTCGGATGGCTGCTCCGCGCCGCCGCGGCCTTCTACGTGACCGCTCGTCACCTCCGACTGCCGGCCGTCGTGCCCGCGGCCACACCATAGAGAGCGATGCCTTCGCCGCTCCGCGAGAACGCCGACGTCGAAGCTTCTACGCAGGAGTATGCCCGTCGCTTCTCCGGAAGTGTCGGGCACTGGTTCCTGGAGGTCCAGAGCCGGCTGACGTTGGCCGCCCTCGCGGGGCTTCCGGTGGGCGCCACCGTGCTGGACGTCGGTGGCGGCCATGCACAAGTTGCCCTGCCGCTGGCCGAAGCCGCGTATTGGGTCACGGTGGTCGGAAGCGACCGATCGTGCGGCCGACGGTTCGCACCCTGGTGCCCCGCCTGGCGGGGCCGCTTCCACGTGGCCGACCTGCATCACCTGCCTTACCAGGACCGCGCCTTCGATGCCGTGATCTGCTACCGGCTGATGGCACATAGCATCGACTGGCACCGACTGGTGGGCGAGCTCTGCCGCGTGGCAGCACACCGGGTCGTGATCGACTATCCCGCGCGCCGCAGTGTGAACATCCTTTCCAGACCCCTCTTCGCGATGAAGCGGACGGTGGAGCGGGGTACCACCCGACCCTACGCGATGTACGACCGCGATGAGGTCGCGGCATGCTTCAGTCGAGCGGGTTTTCGGGTGACGAACGAGTTCCCCCAGTTCTTCCTGCCGATGGCACTGCACCGGCTAGCGAAGGCCGCGTGGTTGAGTCGCGCGGTCGAAGGGTCCGCACGGGCACTCGGGCTCACGCGGATGTTCGGCTCGCCGGTCATCGCCCGCGCCGATCGTGCAGTCGCCGGAGGACAGCCGGACGGCCCGACGCCGGCCATGTGACCGCGCACACCGCCGCCCGGGTCCCGACAGGCCATGTTATGACCTGATTTACACTTGGAGTATTTCGCATCCTCGGAGGCATCGATGCCGCAGCCTCGTCCTACGCAGGTGCTACCACGGGTGCTCGTCACGGGCGCCGGCGGGTTCACCGGGCTCGCGCTGGCCTCGAGCCTGGCCGCGCGAGGGCACCGGGTACGGGGGCTGGCCCGGAACCCCGCAAGCGCCGGAGCGCTGGCGGAGGCCGGCGTCGAGGTGGTGACCGGCGACGTGCGCGACCAGGCGCTCGTGCGCGAGGCGCTCGAGAGCGTCGACATCGTCTACCACCTCGCCGCGGTGTTCCGCCGAGCAGGCGTGCCCGATTCGGAATATCGAACGGTGCACGTGGACGCTACCCGGCAGCTCATTGAGGCCGCGGCGGACGCCGGAGTCGGGCGTGTAGTCCATTGCAGCACGGTCGGCGTGCACGGAGATGTGGCACACGGCCGCCCGGCCACCGAGGACGCGCCGTTTCAGCCGATGGACATTTACCAGCAGACCAAGCTCGAAGGCGAGTGGATGGCGCGCGAGACGGCGCGGCGAACGGGTGTCCCGCTCACCGTGGTGCGCCCCGGTCCCATCTACGGCCCTGGCGACCGCCGGCTGCTCAAGCTGATCGGCGGCGTGGCGCGCCGCCGGTTCCGGCTGCTCGGCGACGGCTCGCCCCGTTTCCAGATGGTGTACCTGGACGACCTGATCGAGGGATTCCGCTTGGCGGGAGAGCAGCCGGGCGCCGTGGGGCGGACGTACATCCTCACCGGCGAGGAGGCGCCGACGCTGCGCGAGCTGGTGGACGAGATCGCCGACGCCGCGCAGGTGCCGCCGCCGAGGCTGCGGCTGCCGGTCTGGCCCTTCTGGCTGCTGGGCGCGGCGTGTGAGGCGGTGTGTGTTCCGTTCGGGATCGAGCCGCCGATCTTCCGCCGCCGGGTCAAGTTCTTCACCAGTAACCGATGGTTCGATACCTCGCGCGCCCGCCAGGAGCTCGGCTTCGTGCCCCGGATGCCGCTCCGCGAGGGGCTCATCCGAACACTCGACTCCTACCGCCAGCTGGGGTGGGTCTGACGACCGCGGCCGACCTCGATCCGGCAGGTCGGCTCCTAGGCTGAGCCGGCCCGTCCTACCCGCGTGAGCTCGCCGAGAAGCCGCCGGGCACCCTCGTGCCAGGAAAACTCCGCCGCCCGGACCAGTCCCCGGGCCCGGAGTGCGCCGGCGAGCCCGGGCTCGCACGCGAGGCGCAGCATCGCTGCGGCGAGGCCGTCGATGTCATCGGGGTCGACGATGAGTGCGGCGTCGCCGACGACCTCCGGACAGGCGGGGGCGCTCGAGGTGATCACGGGGCAGCCGCAGGCCATGGCCTCGACCAGCGGAATGCCGAAGCTCTCGTAGTATGATGGGAATAGCAGCGCACCCGCCATGCTGTAGACGGCGGCCATGTCGTCGTGCGCGATGAGGCCGGCGATGATGACGGCCGCAGGATCGAGGTGGTAGCGGTCGCGCAGAACCTCCGGCGTCAGCCGCTCGCGGACGCCCGCGCCGAGGATGACCATCGGCGCCATGTCGGGCCGGGCGGTCCGGGCGCGCGCATACGCCTCGAGCGTGCCCTCGACGTTCTTGCGCGGGCAGAGTGCCTGCCCGGCGTACTCGATCCGGGCGTAGCCCTTGACCACCATCAGGAAGCACGGCCGATCGGGGATTCCGTACTGCGCCCGCACCCGGCCGAGGACGCTGGGATCCGTGATGGGCATGAAGCGTTCGTCGGCCGCGGCGTAGACCGTGGCCATTTTCTCGCGTGGCACCCCCGCCACCTGCTCCAGCTCACGGGCGAGGCTGTCCGAGTTGGTGAGGACCCTGGCGGCGCGACGGCAGAACAGCGGGATGCTGAGAACGTTGTAGACGCGGTTGATCCGGTCGCCGAGGGTCGCGTAGTACTCGGGGAAGGTCCAGTACTCGGTCCCCCGCTGCTGGACGATGGTGGGGCACGGTGCCACGAGGGGGATGCTGAACTTATGGTGGAACAGCACGTCGAGCCGCTCCCGCCGCGCCGCCAGTGGCACCGCCACCTGGTCCCAGAGCAGCTTGCCCGGCGCCCGCACCACCACCTCACGGACATTGGGGAGGTGGGCGTAACGCCCCCGCTGCCCGTTGTTGGCGTAGAACAGCACGTAGTGATTGCTGCGGTCGAGCTCCAGCAAGCCATCCAGCAGCTTGCGGATGTAGACGCCGGCGCCATCGTGTTCGTCGATGCCGCGAAGCATGAGACCGATGCGAAGTGGGGGTCGCTCGTCCCCATCTCGCCCCGGTGGCGCTTCGGCTGGTCTGGTCGCCAATGCGCTCGTGCCGACCCCCATGGGTGGACCCGTGTCGTGGATGGGAATGCCGCAGGACTCGGCCGATAGTGTAATCGCTGCCGGCGCCTCCGGGGGTGATCGGAGTCACATAAGGGACAAGGCTCGGCCGGCCCCCGTGGACGGGGGTCCGAGAGGTGGCTACGTTCCCGGCTTCACGAGCCGCTTTCCCTGCCTCCCCGACTCCTGATTGCCTCCTACGCACACGCTACCATCTGACGCTGATACGCCCGCCGCCGCTCTACGCCGAACGAGGCGCTGGCGCAGGCTGGGGACAGTGCTTGGCATCCTGGGTGCGGTGGTGGTGCTCGTCGCCACGCTCACGCCGGTGAGGGACCTCCGGGGCCGGGCGCTCGCCACTCCGCTCCTGTGCCTCATCTGCGGCGACTATGGCGGTGCCGACGTCGCGGCCAACCTCCTTCTCTTCCTGCCGCTCGCGCTCGGACTCCGGCTCTCCGGGCAGTCGTGGGGACGCACGGTGCTCGTGTGCGGCCTGCTCTCGTTCACCGTCGAGCTGCTCCAGCTCCGGGTCGTGTCCGGCCGCGACGCAAGCCTGAGCGACCTGCTGACCAATACCACCAGCGCCGCCATCGGCGCCACCCTGGGCGGCTTCCTGCCCCGCATGGTGGCACCGCGTCCGCGGGCGGCTGGGGTGTTCCTCGCCAGTGGCACCGCGCTGCTCCTGATCCTCCTGAGCGCCTCTGCGTGGCTGCTCACGCCGTGGATGCCCGACGGCCCGGTCTCGAGCGGTTGGGCCCACGTTGCCCCGGGGTTCGACGTCTTTGCCGGCGGCGTCGAGATAGTGCATTTGAACGGCGCGCCGATGCCGCCCGACGGCGCGCCGGCCGACCCTGCAGCGTTGCGTCGGCGGCTCGCGGCCGGGAGCTTCGTGCTGGAGGCGGATGTGATTTCCGGGGTGCCGGTGGACTACCGTTCCTGGATCTACACGCTCCGCGTGCGGTCTGACCGGGCGCTCACGCTGACCCAATTCGAGCGCCAGGCAAGAATCGACGTGCCCGCGCGCGCGCTCGGCTTCCGGCTGTTTCTGCCGGCCGTCAGCTTGCCGGAGGGGCTGCCCGAGCGCACGGGCGTGCCGGTGCGGCTCACCGCGAGCGGGCGCGAGGGGCGGGTTCGGCTCACGTCCGACTACGCCGGGCGGGAACGGTCCGTCGAGCTGACGATCTCTCCCGCCTACGGCTGGATCATGGTGCTGCCGTTCGATCTGGCCAGCGGCACCCGGGTCCGCTGGATCACCGCCCTCGGCCTTGTGCTGGCGGTGCTGCCGCTGGGATTCTGGGCGCGGCATACAGGACGTCCGTGGGTGGCGCTTGCCGGGCTCGTCGCGGCGCTCGTCCTTGCCCTGGCCGTGATCCCGGCGGCCGCCGGGTTCCCGCCGGTCCACTGGTCGGAGTGGCTGGCCGGGGCGCTGGGCGCCGCGGGTGGCTGGGCCCTGCACCGGCCCGCGGCTTATCTTGAGGGGCGATGCGCCTCGCCTTCCGACATCGAATTCTCCTCATCCTGATCTGTCTCGGCGCGGTTCCGACCGCCGTGGCGATCTTCGGCTGGGCGCTCACGGTGCGCTCGACGACGCCGGCGGCCGGGGCCCTCCGGGCGATGGAGGACGTCGGGGCTTCGGGGCGGGTGCTCATCCAGACGCTTGATTCGACCCGGCTGATGCCGGCGGAGCGGCGCGCGCTGGCGGATCACGCCGACAAGCTCAACAGCGCCCTCGTCCGGTTCCAGCGGGTCGACACCTTCGGCCGCTACTACTACGCCGGCCTGGGCCTGGTCGTGCTGCTGGTGGGGGCCGCGTTCCTGTACGCCTCGGTGCGGGTGGGCGGGCATCTCTCACGCCAGCTCAGCCGGCCGATCGAGGAGCTGATCGGCTGGACGGCGCACATCCGCCGGATGGAGGCGCTGCCGCCCGACCGGCCGCGGCGCGGCGCGCCCGAATTCGAGGCCCTGCGCACGGCGCTCCGCGAGATGGCCGCCGCGCTCGAGCAGGGCCGCGCGCGTGAGATCGAGGCGGAGCGACTCCGCGCCTTTCGGGAGACGGCCCGGCGGGTCGCGCACGAGATGCGGAATCCGCTCACGCCGATCCGCCTGGCCGTGGCGCAGCTGGCGCGGTCCGCCGCGGCGCCGCAGCGCGAGGCCATCGAGGTGCTCGTCGCGGAATCGGGCCGGCTGGAGCAACTGGCGCGCGAGTTCACCGAGTTCGGGCGCCTGCCCGAGGGACCGGCCGCGCAGGTCGACCTCGCCGAGCTCCTGACCGACATCGCCCGCACGAGCGTGCCGCCCACCATGCAGGTGTCGCTGGCGCTCGACCCAGCCCTCCCCACCCTGCTGGGCCACTACGACCCGCTCCGCCGCGCGTTCGGCAACATCATCCGCAACGCGGTGGAGGCATGCGAGGCCCGGGGCGGGGTCGAGCTGGCGGCCCGTCCCGAGGACGGCGCCGTGCGGATCGAGATCGGCGACCACGGCCCCGGCGTGCCGCCCGATCTCGCCGGCCGGCTGTTCGATCCCTACGTGACCGGAAAGAGCGGCGGCACCGGCCTGGGCCTGGCGCTCGCCAAGCAGACGATCGAGATGCACCAGGGCACGATCGCGTTCCAGCCCACGCCCGGCGGTGGAGCCACGTTCGTGGTGCGGATGCGGGGCCTGTGACCGCCCGGGCCCAGATCCTCCTGGTCGACGACGAGGCCAACATCCGCCGGATGCTGGCCGCGCTCCTCCGCGAGGAGGGCTTCACGGTAGCCGAGGCGCCCAACGGCAATGCGGCGCTGCTGCAGCTCGACGACGTGGACCCCGACGTCATCCTGCTCGACCTGCTCATGCCGCCGGGGCCCGACGGGCTCGCCACCCTGGCGCGCATTCGCGACCGGGGTAACGGCACCCCCGTCATCATGATGAGCGGCAAGGCGCAGCTGACCGACGCGGTGCGCGCCGTGAAGCTCGGCGCCTTCCAGTTTCTCGAGAAGCCGCTCGCGCCGGAATCCGTGCTGGTCACGGTGCGAGCCGCGATGGAGCTCAACCGCACGCGCGCGGAGAACCGCGCGCTGCACGCGGAGCTCTCGCGCCGCTCGGCGCTCGTGGGGGAAAGCGCGGCCATGGCGCAGGTCCGGGCGCTGGTGGCCCGGGTGGCGCCCACCGAGGCACGCGTGCTCCTCACCGGCGAGAGCGGCACCGGCAAGGAGCTGGCGGCCGCGGCGGTGCACGGGGCGAGCCGCCGGGCGGCGCGCGCGTTCGTCACCGTCAACTGCGCCGCCATCCCGCGAGATCTCGTCGAGTCCGAGATGTTCGGGCACGAGCGCGGCGCCTTCACCGGCGCCACGGAGCGCCGGCTCGGCCGGTTCGAGCTGGCGCACCAGGGCACGCTGTTCCTCGACGAGATCGGCGATCTCAGCGCCGAAGCCCAGGCCAAGCTGCTCCGCACGCTCGAGACCGGCGAGCTGCAGCGGCTCGGTGCCGAAGGCTCGCAGCGGGTAGACGTGCGGATCGTCGCGGCCACCAACCGGCGGCTGGAGGACTCGGTGGCCGATGGCGACTTCCGGGAGGACCTGTTCTTCCGGCTCAACGTCTTCCCGATCCGTTTGCCGGCGCTCCGCGAGCGGCTGGAGGACCTGCCCGCGCTCGTGACCCACCTGGCCGAGCGCGTGCGGCCGCGACAGGCGCCCGTGTTCACGCCCCAGGCGCTCGACGCGCTCGCCGGCTATGGGTGGCCGGGGAACGTGCGCGAGCTCGCGAATCTGGTGGAGCGCCTGAGCATCCTGTGCGGTCCCACGGTGGACGCGGGCGCCGTGCGCGACGTGCTCCGCGGCGGCTCGCCGCCGCCGCCGGCGCCGACCGCGCTCGGCCGGCCGCTCTCCGAGGCGCTCGACGACTACGAGCGCGGGCTGCTTCGCGCCGCGCTGACCCAGGCGGAGGGGAGCATCGCCGAAGCCGCACGGGTGCTGCGGACCGACCGCGCCAACCTGTACCGCCGCCTGCGGCGGCTGGGCCTCGACCGGGAGTAGCCCGGCCGCGCCACCACCTCGACCCTCGAGCTCCGCATGCGACTCCTCGCCGGTGGCCTCCTGTTCCTGCTCGCGATGCCGCCGCTGCTCCGGGCGCAGGACAGCGTGATCGTCATCGACCCCGACCTGGCACCGGGGGATTCGGCGGTCGTCCGGGCCGGCCCGACGCCCGATATCGTGGCCGAGCTGCTGGCCTTCTACAACGACAGCGCCACGACCCGGGTGCAGGGGGACGTGAGCTTCCCTGCCGGGAGCATGTTCGCCGGCCGGCTGGCGATCTTCCGCGGGTCCCTCCGGCTCGCGGGACGGGTCCAGGGTGACGTCGTCGTAGTCAACGCCACGCTGTACCTGCTGCCGGGAGCCGACGTGGAGGGCGACGTGCTCGTGGTGGGCGGCCGGCTCATCCGGAGCCCGGGAGCCCGCCACGTCGGTCGGGAACGGGTGCTGTGGGACGCGGCACCGGTGCTGCGCGCCGCCGACGGCACGCTCGTGCTGCGCGAGCGCCGCCGCCCGCTCGGCGATCTGGCCACCGCGCGCGCCAGCTTCCGGACCGGCCGCGTCCGGACCGACCTGCTGCTGGCCACCGGGGGCACCTACAACCGGATCGAGGGGCTGCCGATCGTCTTCGGGCCGACGTTCGAGCTCCGGCCGTCCCGGCAGGCAGTCGCGCGACTGGACCTGCGCGGCATCCTCCGCACCGCGGGTGAGGGCTCCCGCGTGAGCAGCGACTTCGGCTACGGCGCCCGGGCCGAGCTCCGCTTCCCCGCGGGCGGCATCGCCGGGCGGATCTACAGCGAGGTCGTGCCCATCGAGGACCAGCCGCTCTCGGCCGCCGAGACTGGATGGTCGGCCTTCCTGCTCCAGCGGGATTTCCGCGATTGGTTCGAGCGGCGCGGCGGCGGCGGCGCGGCCTGGGTGCAGCCCACCCGGTCGCTGCGCTTCGAGCTCTCGATCCGGCGGGACCACGAGAGCAGCGTCCGGGCCATCGATCCGTGGTCGCTGCTGAGGAACAGCGATCGCTGGCGCCGCAATCCGCTCAGCGACGACGGCCACTACTTCACCACCGGCGCCCAGCTGGATCTCGACACCCGCAACGACCGCGGGCACGCCTCCACCGGCTGGCTGCTCCGTGCGCGCTACGAGCACAGCACCAGCGACGACGTGGCGCCGGTGACGCTGCCGGAGAGCGTGCGCCCGCCGATCCCGACCGGCGGCGGCTACGCCTTCGACCGGCTCACGCTCGATTTCAGGCGCTACTCACGGCTGACGCCCAGCCTGCGCGTCAACGCCCGCCTCCGCGCCGATGGCTGGATCGGCGGCGACCGGCTGCCGATCCAGCGCCGGGTCTCGCTCGGCGGCCCCGACCTGATGCCGGGCTATGGCTTCCGCGCCTTCACCTGTGCCCCGCGGAGCTTCGTCGACCCGTCGGACCCCGCGCTCTGCGACCGGACGATCGTGGCCCAGCTCGAGGTCCGGACACGGCTGAGCCTCAACCTCGGCTACCGCATGCGCGATCGCGAGAACGAGCACCGGCGGGCGGTTCATCGGCATCGAGGAGGCGGATCTCGTCTTCCTGGGTGACGCCGGCAAAGCCTGGCTCGCGGGCGACGGTCCCGGCCAGGTGCCGGTGAACCGCATCCCCTCGCTGCACGAGTGGAAGACCGACGTGGGGATCGGACTCGACGCGGGCCAGATCGGCGCCTACCTCGCGAAGAGCCTGGGCGGGGGGGAGCCGGTGCGCCTGATCGTCCGCCTGCAGCGCCGATTCTAGTGCGGCCGCTTCCGCCGCCCCGTCCTCGCCGGCTGCTCCGGTGCGCGCTTGCCGTGGCGGTGGCCCTCGGTCTAAGCACGGCCGCGGAGCCGGCCGCCGGCCAGACGCCCCAGGCGGTGCGCCTCACCGTGCGCCTGGCGGCGGACTCGTCGCCGGCGGGGTCCCGGGCGCCGGTCGTCCGCTCGGAGAACCTCCTGGGCGACGGGCGCTGGCTGTCCGCCCTGCGCTCGGGTCTGCCGGTGCGGCTGCACTACCGGGTGGAGGTGTGGCGCTCGCGAGGCGGCTGGTTCGACGCCTTCGAGCGGCAGGCGGCCTGGGACGTCGTGCTGCGCCACGAGCCGCTGCTCGACCAGTACACCGTGCTCACGCTCGTCGGCGACCGTGTTCAGGAGCGGCGGTACGCGACGCTCGACGCCCTGACCACCGCGCTCGCCTTCGCCTACCAGGTGAGCGTGCGTCCCGCCACGGCCGGACGCTACTACTACGCGGCGACGTTGGAAATCTCGACGCTATCCGATTCCGACCTCGACGAGCTGCAGCGGTTTCTGGAAGGCGACCTGGGCGAGGTGGCGCAGGGCCAGGAGGGCGTGGGCGACGCGCTCGGCCGGGGCGCCACCCGCTTCCTGCTCCGCCTGGCCGGTTTGCCGAGCCTCCGGCTTGAGGTGCGAAGCAGGACGTTCGAAGTGCGCTAGGGGGTCGGGACTAGACGGTTCCACCCAGGGCGCGCAGGGCGTCCTCGCCGTAGAACAGCTTGATGTACTTGGCTTGCGCCGTCGAGAGCCGGCGGACGGCCCACGAGAGGTGCACGAAGTGCGGCTCCCGCGGCGTGTGCAGCGGGTGCATCCCGCACTCCTCGGGCAGATGGTTGCCCTTCCGCGTGTTGCAGGAGCTGCAGGCGGTCACCACGTTGGCCCACTCGTTGTCACCGCCGCGTGAGAGCGGAACCAGGTGATCCCGCGTGAGGCACTCGCGGTGCCGCAGCTCGAGCTGGCTCCGATGGCAGTACTGGCAGCGGTAACTGTCGCGGGCAAAGAGGAATGTGTTGGTGACCTGGCGACGAAAGCGGCGGGGAACGTGCACGAACTTGACGAGCCGGATAATGGCGGGCTTGGGTAGTGTGAGTCGTTCACTTCGGACGACGTTGCCCGCGTCCGACTCGACGATCTCGGCCTTGCCCTCGATGACGAGGCGCAGGGCCCGGCGGACCGGGACCATCGTCAACGGCTCGAACGAGGCGTTCAAGGCCAAGCACCGCACGCGACGTCTCCGCAGCGGAATGAAGTGGAGGATGCGCGAATCCCGTCTCGCTCGCCCCGGGCACGGGGCGGCCCGACGGGAAACCACCGGCGGCATCGGCGCTTACCTCAGCCGCAACGCCGCATGGTTCAAGCGTAACGCCCCCCCGGTGGACCGGCAAGGGAGGCCGCCCCCGCACGGCGTCTCCTACTTCTTGACCAGGGCCTGAATCCGCTGGGCGATGGACTCCCGGAGCCGCTGGCTCCGGGTGATCACCAGCACGGTATCGTCGCCGGCGATGGTGCCGATGACCTCGGCCCAGCCGGCCTGGTCCAGCGCCTCGGTGATCGCCCCGGCGGAGCCGCTCGCCGTCTTGAGCACCAGCAGCGGCCCCACGCCGTCCACGCTCACCAGCAGCGCCGGCAGCACCTGCGCCAGATCGGGCCGGACCGCGGCCCGGTGGGGATGGGTGTAGAAGGCACCCCCCTGCGGGTCGGCCAGCTTGGCGAGCCCGAGCTCCCGGATGTCGCGCGAGAGCGTCGCCTGGGTGACGACGAAGCCTTCGGTCGAGAGGGCCTCGCGCAGGTCGTCCTGGCTCTCGATGCGCCGCTCCCGGACCACGCGCAGGATGGCAGCGTGACGCTGGATCTTCATGGCGGTGAGCTGGTTCGATGCACGTCCCGTCCTCCCACAAAGGTGGCCAGCACATCCCGCGGGCCGCTCGCCAGCACCCGGTCCTCGGCGGACATGTCCTTCCCTGCCGCACCCCGGACTGCGCCTGGTGACGTGCTCGGCCGGATCACGACACAGTCACCCCACAGGCCCGGCGCCAGCACCCCGATCTCGTGCTCCAGGCCGAGGGCGCGCGCGGCGTCCCGGGTGCAGAGGGCGAGGGCCTGCGCGGCGTCGAGCCCCGCGAGCGCGCGGGCCGCGCGGGCTTCCGCCAGCAGATCGAGGGTCCCCACGCTCATGGTGGAATCGGTCCCGAGCCCCACCCGGAGTCCGGCGCCCAGGAGTGCTCCGAGCGGCGCCTGGCCGTGGCCGTGCGCGCGGTTGGAGATCGGGCAGTGCGCCACCGCCGCATGCGCGCGCGCGAGCCGCTGGACGTCCGCGGGAGCGGCCTGCACCACGTGGATGCAGAGCGTCCGCTCCGACAGCACCTCGTGCCTTTCGAGCCAGGCCACGGGCGAGTGGCCCAGCGGCGCCGGCATCGGAATGCCGCGGCCGCGCCATGCGTCGGCGAAGGCCCCCGTGCCGCCGGCCAGGAGCGCGCTCTCAGCCGGCGACTCGGCCAGATGCACCGCGATCGGCAGCCCGGCCTCGCGGGCCCAGGCGGCGGTCGCGGCGTAGAGCGACCCGCTCACGGTGTAGGGCGCGTGGGGTGAGACGCCGATGCGCACGCGCCCGCCGGCGAACCGGCCGAGCCGCGCCACGGCCTCCTGAAGGCCGCGGAGGCTCGCGTCCCGCTGGTCGGGATGCGGGCCGAAGACTTCCTGGTATGCGATCCCGGAGCCGCCGGCTTCGGCGAGCGCCTCGATCACCGCCCCCGAGTCGCCGGTATCGGCGATGGTGGTCACGCCGCCAGACCAGCAGTCGGCGAGGCCGCGGCGCGCGGCGGCGAGAAACGCCTCGGGAGCGCGGGCCGCCTTGAGCTCCCGGACCCGCCGGATCCATGCGCTGAACTCGGGCTCGGGCGTTGCGCCGTCGAGTGCGGTGAGCTCGAGATGCGTGTGCGTGTTGATCAGGCCGGGAAGCAGCAGCGCGTCGCCGAAGTCCTCCACCGCCACGCCCGCCGGCCGCGGCACCGCGGCCTCGGGACCGACCGCGACGATGCGTCCGTCGGCGCCGATCAGCAGCGCGCCATGCTCGAGTGCCGGACCCTCGATCGGCAGGACCCACCGCGCGGACAGCCGGCGGGCCCGCATGCTAACGCGGCGTATTCGGCGCCGGGCCGGAGCCCCCCATCACCCCGGTCGACGTCCCGCTCGGGCCGGGAGGTGTGCCGGGCGCTGGTGCGACCGGCCGCACCGCCCCCGGCGGGAGCGGGGCCGTCGGCAGCGGCGCGCCGTCCGGCGCGGTGCCGGTGCCGCCGAACGGGCTGGCGCCGCCCACCGCGCCGAAGGGCGAGTGGATGGGACAGAACGCCGTCGGCTCGGTGCCCGGGATGAACGACTCGATGTAGTGCACGTCCTTGGGGCAGAACGGCGTGGCCTTGTAGCCGGTGGTCTTGTCGATATCGAGCGCCGTGAGGCCGTCGGGCCGGGGCCAGGCCGGCGGGATCGCGCGGCGCTCGTAGACCTCGCGCATCATCGCCGCCCAGGCCGGCCCGGCGAGCAGCCCGCCCTGCGCGTTGGCCTTGATCTTCTTCGGCTGGTCGAAGCCGAGCCAGATGCCGGTCACCAGGTCGGGCGTGAACCCGATGAACCACACGTCGTACCCGTCGTTCGTCGTCCCGGTCTTGCCGCCGGCCGGGAAGTTGATCCGCGAGCCCACCGAGCCGACGGCCGTTCCATGGCGCACCACGTCGCGCAGCGCGTCGGTCATGAGCCAGGCGTGCGGCGCGTCCATCACCGACACCGACCGGACCTGCGGCTGCCAGAGAATCTTGCCGGTGCGGTCCTCCACCCGGAGAATCGCGTTGGGGATCGTCCGCGTGCCGAGGTTGGCGAAGGTGGTGTACGCCGCGATCATCTCCAGCGGGATCACGTCCGCGGAGCCGATGTGAATCGACGGATACGGCGGCACCCGGGTCGTGAGGCCGAACTTGGTGGCCTCGCTGATGACCGCGTCCTCGCCCAGCTCCATGCCCAGCTTGATGGCGATGATGTTGCGCGACATGTACAGCGCCCGCCGGAGCGTCATCGGCCCGTCGAACTCGAGATCGTAGTTCTGGGGCGCCCAGGGCGTGGTGTCGGTGGCGATCTCCACCGTCAGCGGATCGTCCACCATCACGTGCGAGAGGGGATAGCCCGCCTCGACCGCCGCGGCGTAGACGATGGGCTTGAAGGTGGAGCCCGGTTGCCGGAGCGCCTGGGTAGCGCGGTTGAACTTGCTGTCCTCGAAGTCGCGCCCGCCCACCATCGCCCGGATGTTGCCGGTCTTGGCGTCGAGCGTGACCACCAGACCCTGGAGGTAGGGCGTGGTCGTCTTGTTGCCGTTGTCCGGGCTGTCCGCCCGGGCGTCCAGATACTGGCGATAGCTCGGCCACGTGAACTTGCCGTCGGCCCCGCTCTCGATGGCCTCGAGCCGCGCCTCGAGCGCCCGCTCGGCCGCCTGCTGGGTATCCAGGTCGAGCGTGGTGTAGATCCGGTAGCCGAGCTTGTAGAGGTCCGAGCCGAACCGCGCGTCGAGCTGCTGCCGGACGTACTCGACGAAGTATTCGGCGACGCCGCTGAAGTCCGAGTGCGAGCTGAGCAGCAGCGGATACGCTTTCCACCGCTCGGTGTCGTCCGCGGAGAGCAGCCCGTTGTCCCGGAGGAGGTTGAGAATCGTGTTGCGCCGCTGGACGCTCAGGTTGGGATTCCTGCGCGGGTTGTAGCGGGAGGGGGCCTTCGGGATGGCGGCGAGCGTGGCCGCTTCCGCCACGTTGAGATCGCGCACCGATTTGCCGAAGTAGCGCTGCGAGGCCGCCTCGACGCCGTAGGCCCGATTGCCCAGGTCGATCTGGTTGAGGTACAGCTCGAGAATCTTGTCCTTGGAGTACTTGCCTTCGATCTCCCGGGCCACGTGCGCCTCGCGCAGCTTCCGGCGGAGCGTCTTGTCGCGCCCGCTGATGTCCTCGGGCCAGAGATTCCGCGCGAGCTGCATGGTGATGGTCGAGAAGCCCTCGGCCACACGGAGCTTGAACAGGTTGTTCTTGATCGCACCGAATACCCGGAACCAGTCGATCCCGTGGTGCTCGTAGAACCGTTTGTCTTCGGTCGTGATGAAGGCCGCCTTGACGTACGGCGACATCTCGGCGAGCGGCACCACGGTGCGCCGCTCGAGCCCCAGATCGGTGATGAGCCGGCCGTCGGCCGCGTAGACCTTGGACGCCTGGCTGGGATCGTAGCCTCCGAGCTCGGCGATGGGCGGGCAGCTGTTGCCGGCGCACGCGCGCGTCCACAAAGCCGTCATGACCGCGAGCCCGAAGGCGACGACCGCGAGGAAGGAGACCAGGACGATACGACGGGCGCGTGGGGAGTGCCAAACGCGCTGCAGGAAGCTGGGTTGCCGGCGGGCCATGCCCCAAGCTAGCCGGTTGCGGGGCACGTTTCCAGCGGGTACGATACGCCGCTATGAGCAACCTTTTCGAGCTGCTGACCGACCGCGGCTTCGTGCAGCAGGCCACGCCCGGGCTTGCGGAGCGGCTCCGGCAGGGGCCGATCACGGCCTACGTCGGCTTCGATCCGACCGCGGACTCCCTCCACGTGGGCAGCCTGGTCCCGGTGATGGGCATGGCCTGGCTCCAGCGGGAGGGCCACACGCCGATCGCCCTGGTCGGCGGCGGCACCGGCATGGTGGGCGACCCGAGCGGCAAGCGGGAGGAACGGCCGATCCTGTCGCTGGACCAGATCGACCGGAACGCCCGGGGGATCCTGCGCCAACTGCAGCGGTTCCTGTCGTTCGAGGGCGCGAATGCGGCGCTGCTCCGGAACAATGCCGACTGGCTGCGAGGCATCCCCCTGATGGAGTTCCTGCGGGACACGGGCAAACACTTCCCGCTCAGCTTCATGCTGCAGAAGGAATCGGTGCAGAGCCGGATGGAGACCGGGATCACCTACACCGAGTTCAGCTACATGCTGATCCAGGCGTACGACTTCTGGCATCTGTTCCACAGCGACAACTGCGAGCTCCAGATGGGCGGCAGCGACCAGTGGGGCAACATCACGGCCGGAACTCACCTGGTGGGCAGGCGGGACGGCCGTGACGTGCACGGCCTGGTGTTCCCGCTGCTCACCACGGCGGCCGGGTCGAAGTTCGGCAAGAGCGAAGGCGGCAACGTGTGGCTCGACCCCGGGCGCACCAGCCCCTACCACTTCTACCAGTTCTGGCTCAACACCGACGACCGCGACATCGAGCGCTACCTCAAGCTCTTCACCTTTCTTCGGCTCGACCGCATCGCCGCCACGATGGCCGAGCACGCGGCCGACCCGGGCCGGCGCGAGGCCCAGCGGGTGCTGGCCCGCGAGGTGACGGCCACCGTGCACGACGCCGCCGCCGCCGAGGCCGCGATCCAGACCAGCGCCGCTCTGTTCGGCGGCTCGGGCGACGGGGCCGAGCTGGCCGCCGAAGTGATCGCCGACATGCCGGAGCGCCGGGTGTCCCGCGCCCAGCTGCCGGATGGGCTGCCGGTGGTCGAGGTGCTCGTCGCCAGCGGGCTCGCCAGCTCCAAGTCGGACGCGCGGCGGGGCATCCAGGGCAAGGGGTTCTACCTCAACGGCCGGCCGATCGACGACGTGGAGCTCATGATCGATGAGGATTCCCTGCAGGGGCCGCCGGACGAGCGGTTCGTGATCCTGAGAAAGGGGAAGAAGAACTACGTGCGGCTGGTGCTGGAGCCCTAGCTCTGCAAACCTCACTCCCGCTCGGCTCGTCTGACCGTCCGACCGTCCGACCGTCCGACCGTCCGACTGCCTCCCCGGCTACAACAGCGTCCCCCCCAACAGCACCCGCGCCACCGTGAAGTAGATCACCAGCCCCGTCACGTCCACCAGCGTGGCCACGAACGGCGCCGAGGCACTGGCCGGGTCGGCGCCGAAACGCCGCAGGACGAACGGCAGCATCGAGCCGGCCAGCGTCCCGAACATGATCACCCCCAGCAGGCTGCCCGCCACCGTCAGCGCCACGAGCAGGTAGTGCTCGCCGTAGACCTGGCCCACCGCCTGCCAGACCAGGATGCGCACCAGGCCGATCACACCGAGCAGCAGGCCGAGGGCGAGGCCCGTGAGCAGCTCGCGCCGGGCCACACGCCACCAGTCGCGCAGGCGGACCTCGCCCAGGGCCATCGCGCGGATGACCAGGGTGGCGGCCTGCGAGCCCGAGTTGCCGCCGCTGCTGATGATGAGTGGGACGAACAGCGCCAGGATCACGGCCCGGGCGATCTCCTTCTCGAAGAATCCCATCGCCGTTGCGGTCAGCATCTCGCCGACGAAGAGCACCGCCAGCCAGCGTCCGCGCTTCCGCACCATGCCGGCGAAGCCGATCTGGAGGTACGGCTCGTCGAGCGCCTCGCTGCCGCCGATCTTCTGGATGTCCTCGGTGGCCTCCTCCTGCACCACGCCCACGACGTCGTCGGCCGTGACCACGCCCTTCATCCGGCCCTCGGCGTCGACGACGGGGATGGCCAGGAGGCCTTCCTCGATGAGCAGATGCGCCACCGCTTCCTGGTCGGTCTCGTCCGTGACGGTGACGAGGTCGGTGTGCATGATGTCGCTCACCAGCCGCTCGGGCGGCGCGGCGAACAGCTCGCGGAACGAGACCACACCCAGCAGCCGCATGTCGGGCGCGAGGACGTACGCGTAGTCGATCACCTCGATCCCGCGGATCGCCTGGCGGCGCAGATAGCGGATGGCCACCTCGCCCGAGATCTCCGGCCGGAGCCGCATGTAGCGCGGATTCATGACGCCGCCGGCCGCGTCCTCGGCGTAGGCCATGAGGGCGGTCACCTCGCCGAGCGCCGCCATGTCGAGTAAGGCCAGGAACGGGGGCCGGTCCCGGGGCTCCATGGATTGCAGCACGTCGGCCGCGTCGTCCGGCGCGAGCAGACGCACCCAGGGACGGCTCCGCTCGGGGCCGAGCTCCTGGAGCAGCCCGGCCTGGTCGTGCGTGCTGAGGGCGAGGAAGAAGTCGGCCGCCTCGTTCGCGCTCAGCATCGCGAAGCCCTCGAGCCGCTCCTCGGTGCTCAGGATCGGGTAGGCGTCGAGCAGCGCTTCGGCGGTGAAGGCGTCGGGCACGGGGGTGGTCAGGGCGCGGCCTCCGGCAGGATTACCAGCGCGAGCGCCGGGTCGTGGTCGAGCGTGGCGGCTTGGCACCGAGGAGGCCGAAGATGCCGCGGATGATTTCCCGGCCGACCGTGCGGCCGATCGTGGAGGAGAGCGCGCCGACGAGCGCGCCCCCGGCCACCTGGGCCACCGTCTTGGCGGCGCGTCCGGTCCGAGCGGGTGACGCCGGCGTGGCGGACCCGGGAGCGGGGGCCGCGGGCGGCGGAGCCTGAGTGCGTGCCATCCGCGCCGCCAGCATCTCCCGCGCGCTCTCGCGATCCACCGCCTGGCCGTACTCGGCGAGCAGGTCCGACTGGCGGATGTCCGCCTGCAGCTCTTCGGGGGTCAGGGGGGCCATTCGCGAGGAAGGCGGAATGAGCCGGGCGGCTACCACCGGAGTTGGCGCACCGCGGGCGTCGAGCACGGTGACGGCCGCCTCGCCGATGCCGAGCGAGGTCAGCGTCTCCTCGAGATCGTAGAATGCCGTCTTGGGAAAGGTCCGGACGGTGGCCCGGAGCGCGGTGTCGTCGTTGGGAGTGTGGGCGCGGAGCGCGTGCTGCACCCGATTGCTGAGCTGCGCGAGCACGTCGGACGGGACGTCCTTGGGAGTCTGCGTCACGAAGTAGACGCCGACGCCCTTCGACCGGATGAGCCGCACCACCTGCTGCACCTGCTCGAGGAACGCCTTCGAGGCGTCGGCGAACAGCAGGTGCGCCTCGTCGAAGAAGAACGCGAGCTTGGGCTTCGGCAGGTCGCCGGCCTCGGGCAGGTTGTGATACAGCTCGGCCAGCAGCCACATCATGAAAGTCGACCAGAGGAGCGGCTTGTCCTGCACGTCGCTCAGCTCCAGGCAGGTGACCACGCCGCGCCCGTCGGACGTCAGCTGCATCAGGTCCTTCACGTCGAACTCCGGCTCGCCGAAGAATCGGTCGGCGCCCTGGGACTCGAGCTCGATCATCTTCCGGAGCAGCACGCCTACCGTGGCGCCGGACATCCCGCCGTACTGCGCGAGCGCCGGCTTGCCCTCGTCCGAGGAGAGGTACTGCAGCACGGCGCGAAGGTCGGGCAGATCGAGCAGCGGCATCTGGCCGTCGTCGCAGTACTTGAACACCATCGTGAGCACGCTGGTCTGGGTCTCGTTGAGCGAGAGCGTCTTGCCCAGGAGCAGTGGTCCGAACGAGCTCACGGTGGCGCGGAGCTGGACGCCGAGCTTCCCCGAGAGGCTCACGAACTCGACGGGCACGCCGGCGGCCTTCCAGTCCCATCCGACGTCCCGGGCGCGGCCGGTGACGCGGTCGGACGCCTCCCCCGGCACGGCGAGGCCGCTCAGGTCGCCCTTGATGTCCGCCGCGAAGACCGGCACGCCCTGCGCCGAGAGCTGCTCGGCGAGGAGCTGGAGGGTCTTGGTCTTGCCTGTGCCGGTGGCGCCGGCGATGAGGCCGTGACGATTCATCATCGCCAGCGGAATCCTGATCTTGGGCTCCTGGTGAGTCGTCCCGGTATCCTCGAGCGCAGCGCCCAGCGTGACCGCCGGGTCGGGGAAGCCGTAGCCGGCGGTGAGCATGTCGGTGAAGGTGATCGCCATGGTTCTGGGCCCGGTTGGGGTCGTCTCGTCTCGCGTGGTGCCATCGCTGCTATGTTCACCACGAAGACACGAAGGGCACGAAGGGCACGAAGAACAGCAACCACAAAACTTGTTGTTGGCCCCGGTGCTGGGAACCTTTCGTGTCCCAGGAGTCCCTTCGTGCCTTTCGTGCCTTCGTGGTAAAGAGCCGCACGGGCTCACTCTTCAGCGTTCGTCCAGCACCGCCACCACCCGCTCCATCTCTTCGACGGTGTTATACGCGTGCGGGCTCAGCCGGATCGCCCCCTCGCGGAGGCTGCAGATGATGCGCGCCGCCTTGAGGCGGCGGAAGGCGTCCCCCACATCCGGCGGCGCCAGACACAGAATGCCCGAGCCGTGCGCGCCGAGCGGCGAGGCCACCCGAGTGCCCGTCCGCGAGGCCCACGCCAGCACCGGCTCGTGCAGCCGCTGCAGATGCGCCTGGATCCGCTCCACGCCGAGCTCGTGCACCAGCCCGAGCGATGTGTTGAGCCCCGCGAAGTCCTGGTAGGGGAGCGTGATGAGCTCGAAGCGGCGGGCGTCGGCCCGGAGGGTATCGCTGTAGCTGGTGAGACGCGTGAAGTCGTCGGTGCCCTCGAAGGCCATCCAGCCGGTCACCGGTGGACTGAGCTCGCGGATCAGCTCGCGGCGCACGTAGACGAAGCCCGAGCCCCAGGGCGAGAGCAGCCACTTCTGTCCCCCGCAGGCGAGGATGTCGACCGGCGTCTCGCAGAGGTCGACCGGCAGCTGTCCCACCGCCTGAATGGCGTCCACCACCAGATACGCGCCGGTGCGCCGGGTGGCCGCGGAGAGTGCGGCGAGGTCCACCCGGTAGCCGTTGCTGAACTGCACCAGGGAGACGGCCAGGGCGCGCACGCGCGGATCTTCCAGCCGCTCGAGCAGCCGCGCCTCATCCGGCCAGCCTGACGCGACAGTGGGCACGAGCTCGACGTCGATTCCGATCTCGCGCAGCCGGAGCCAGGGATAGACGTTGGCCGGAAACTCGCGGTCGCTCACGAGGACGACGTCGCCGGGGCCGAGCGGGAGCGCGCGAGCCACGACGCCGAGACCGAAGCTGGTGTTGACGGTGAGCGCGATCTCTTCCGGCGTGGCGCCGATGAGCCCGGCGACCAGCCGGCGGGACTCGGTGAGGGCGGCGAAGAGATCGCGGTCCGGCAGCTGAAACGGCATCGCCCGCCGCCGGTTGAAGGCCTCGAGCGCGAGCCGCGTTCGTTCGGGAAGCGGACCGATGCTGGCGTGGTTCAGGTACAGCGTCTCGTCGGCCCAGGGAAACTCGGCGCGGCGCAGCGCGGCGGTGTCGATCGCCGTGTCCGTCATCGCGGGCTCAGCGCTCATCGCGGAGCCTCGGGTCGTAGACCTCGCGCAGCGCGTCGCCCACGAGGTTGAAGCCGAGCACCGCGAGGCCGATGGCGATGCCGGGGGCGAACGAGACCCACGGTGCCACCCGGATCAGGTCGCGGCCGTCGGCTACCATCGCTCCCCAGCTGGGCGTGGGCGGCTGCGCGCCCAGCCCCACGAACGACAGCGCCGCCTCGGCCATGATCGCGCCGGCGATGCCGAGCGTCGCGGCGATGATGACCTGCGCCCGCACGTTCGGCAGCAGGTGTCGCAGGAGGACACGCCGGTCGAGCGCACCCAGTGCCTGCGCGGCGAGCACGAACTCGGCCCGCTTGAGTACCAGCACCTGGCTCCGGACCAGCCGCGCCATCCCGGCCCAGCCGACCACACCGATGACCACGAAGACGACCGGCAGCGACGGCTTCACCGCGGCGGCCACGGCGATGAGAAGCAGCAGCGTCGGAAAGGCGAGGGTGATGTCGGCCAGCCGCATCACCACCGCGTCGACCCAGCGGCCGTAATAGCCGGCCAGGAGACCCAGGAGGACGCCGAGGGTCACCGAGACCGATTGCGAGATGAGCCCCACCGAAAGCGACAGCCGCGCCCCGTACAGCACCCGGCTCAGCACGTCCCGGCCCTGGGTGTCCGTTCCGAGGAGAAACCGGCCGCCGGGGTCGAGGAGGTAGGCATTCCGCAGATCGCCCTTGAGCGGGTCGAACGGGGCGACCCAGGGCGCCAGCAGGGCCGCCAGCGCCACCAGGGCCACCAGGCCCAGGCCGAGCTGAAAGAACCGGTCGCGGCGCAGGCGCTGTCGCAGCAGCCCAGGGGTCATGGTGGTCCCGTGACGGGGGTTACCGTGGCGGATGGGAACCGCGCACACCCTTGCATCGTTGGACCACACGGCGGGCGGCGCATGATTCTTGCAATTTCTTCCCGGCGAACGTTACGCTGGCCACCTTAACCCGGGCAAGCGAGTGATCCCGGACCGACCCTTCACCCTCGTACTCAGCGGCGGCGGCCTCAAGGGACTCGCCCACATCGGCGTGTTCCGGGCGCTCGAAGAGCGCGGGCTCGCGCCCAGCCTGGTGGTGGGGTCGAGCATCGGGTCGCTGATCGGGGCCGCGTGGGCCGCGGGTGCCACGCCCGCCCGGATGGAGGCGCGGGCACTCCTGGTGAAGCGGCGGGACGTGTTCCAGGTCGCCCGGGTCGACGTCGCCCTCCGGCGGCTGCTGGCCCCCGCGCTGTACCGCCGCGAGCCCCTCGACACGCTGGTCTCGAGCCTCGTCGGCGACATCACCTTCCGTGATCTCAAGCGCCGCCTGCTGGTCAACACCACCGATCTCCATAGCGGCATGCAGGTGATGTGGGGCCTGCCCGGCCTGCGCGAGGCGCGGGTGGCCGACGCCGTCACGGCCTCGTGCGCCCTGCCCGGCATCTTCCCGCCGAGGGAGATCGGGGGCCGCGCGTACGTCGACGGCGCCGTGATCGAGAACCTGCCGGTACGCCTCGCGGCCTCGCTGGGCTCGGGGCCGATCATCGCGGTCAACGTCGCCGCCACCAGCATCCGGCCGGGAGGCGCACGAGACCGAGGGGTTCGCGGCCACCTACATCCGCGGGCTCGAGATCGTAATGCAGACCCAGATCGAAGGCCAGCTCCGCGACTGGAACGGCCCGCCGCTGGTGCTGGTGCAGCCCAAGGTCGACCACATTTCGATGTTCGCGTTCGACAAGACGCCGGAGCTCATCGAGGCCGGCTATAGCGCCACCGCACAGACGCTCGATCAGCTCGACGGCGAGCTCCACCTCATCAAGCGCGGCATGCATCCCACCCGGCGCTTGCGGGTTCTGGTGGACGAAAAGCGGTGCGTGGGCTGCGGCACCTGCGTGGTGCAGGCACCGAAGGTGTTCCGGCTGGACGCGCGGGGAAAGGCGGAAGTGACGACGCCGGTGCAGACCTGGAGCCCGCTGCAGGGCTCCTACGTGCTCAACTGTCCGACGTCCGCCATCAGCGTGCGCCCGGAGGGGACGGCGGCGTAACCTCGAAGATGAAGACCGCCGCGCCTTTCTGGCGGAGCGGAACGAAATTGCGGAGCGGGCTGCGGTAGTACCGGTGCAGCCGGACCTTTCCCCACGGCGAGAGCGTGCGCCGAAGCAGGACCTCGTCGTACTCCCGCTTGTGGTCCGGATCCCAGAAGTATTGCCCGACCGGCGTGGTTCCTACCACCGACCCTCCCGACGCCAGATATCCCACCAGCTCGCCGATCAGCCCCGAGTCGTTCTCCACGTGCTCCAGCACCTCGTTGCAGTAGATGCGGTCGAACTGGCCCGGCCCCGGCGGCACGGTGGTGAACACCGGCCGCGCGGCCGCGCCCCGGAACGCCTTGGCCTGGGCGATGGCCGCCGGCGAGATGTCGTATCCCACCGCCTCTCCGCCGAGCTGCTGAAGCCGGAGGGTGAAGACGCCGTCCATGCAGCCGAAGTCGAGCACCCGCTTGCCCTCGGGGGAATAGCGCCGGAGCAGCGCCCGGTGGCGCCAGAGGAGATGGGTCAGCCGCCAGTCGAGATCGAGCGCGCGAGGCCCCTGGCGGTCGACCCAGACCTGGTATTGCCGGTCGTATTCCTCGATGGTCGCTGGCCCGGACGCCGGCGGCATCAACCCGCCGCCTGCTTGGCCGCCGTGCCCAGCTCCCGGCCGATGCGGACGAGATCGCGGGTCACGCGGTCCCAGTTGTAGTGGCTCTCCACCGCCCGCCGCCCCGCCGCACCCAGCCGCGCGCGCATCGCCGCATCGTCGAGCAGGCCGGCCAGGGTCTCGGACACCGCCTCCGGGCGCTCGGCGTCGACCAGCAGGCCGGTCTCGCCATCGCGCACGGCTGCCGGAATGCCACCGCTCCGGCCCGCGACGACCGGTACGCCGCACGCCGAGGCCTCGGCGAGCGAGATCCCGAAACCCTCGACCCGCTGCTCCATCAACCGCGAGACACCGAGATAGACCTCCGCGGTGTTGTACAGCGCGGGCAGGTCCCGGTCGGGGACGTCCGTCAGGAAGCGCACCCGGTCGGCCACGCCGAGGTCGCGGGCCTCGGCGGCGAGCGCCTCGTGCTCCTCACCGCTGCCGACCACGGCGTAGCGGAGGTCGGGATAGCGGGACCGGAGCCGCGCCAGCGCCTGGAGCGCCGTGTCGATTCCCTTGTGCCGGCTGAGGCGGGCGACCGAGAGCAGCCAGCGTCCCTCACCCAGGCCGTAGCGGGCGCGGACCTCGCGCGTGTCGAGACCCGGACGAAAGAATTCGTGGTCCGCGCCGAGCGGCACGACCCGGACCCGGTCGGGGGTGGCGTCGATGTCGAGCTCGCTCAGCAGGGTGAGGCAGCGGTCGCGAGTCCACTCGCTGTTGGCGACCAGCACCGCGGCCGAGGAGAGTAGCGCGGCCGCGGTCTTCCGCCGGATGGCGGACTGGTGCACCTGGTGCTGGAGGATGAGCAGGTCGCCGCCGTGGAGCAGGATGCCGAACGGCGTGCCGGTACGCTCCATCGTCCACTTGGCCGGGTAGGCGGCAGGCTTGATGTTGCCGCACCAGATGAACTCGGCGTCGGTCGAGCGGGCGAGCACCGCCACCCGGCGCGACCAGAGCAGGATGCCCTGAATGGTGCGGAGCCTGCGCGAGGGAATGGTCAGGCGGTCGACCCGATTCGGAAAGGCGGCGTCCGCGTCCGACGCGTCGCCCTGCTGGCCGGTGGAGACGACCAGGGAGCCCGCCGGATAGCGCCGGGCGAGCTCGGCCATCCAGCGCGCGATGCCGCCGCCAATCGGGGGAAAATCGTAGGTGAGCAGCAGGTGGGTGGACATGGTCGGAATCTACCGTGTCGATCCCCGAACCCCGAAGTCCTGGCCCAGGCGGCGGACCTCCCGGGTGACGCGCTCCCAGTTGTAGTGGGTCTCGACCGCGCGCCGGCCCGCCTGGCCCAGCCGCCCGCGGAGCGCGGGGTCGGCGAGCAGGGACCGGACGGCCGTGAGGACCTCCTCAAGATTGGTCGAGTCCACCAGGATGCCGGTCTCGCCATCCCGCACGGCATCCGGGATGCCGCCGGCGCGCCCACCGACCACCGGAATCCCGCACGCGGAGGCCTCGGTCAGGGAAATCCCGAAGCCCTCGATCAGCAGCTCCTCCGGCCGGGACAGGCCCAGATACAGCGCCGCGCCGTTGTACAGGGCGGGCAAGTCGGCATCGGCCACCGCTGTGAGAAATCGTACCCGATCGGCGACGCCGTGCCTGCGGGCGTGCGCTTCCAGCTCCGCCTGCTTCGCGCCGTGGCCGACGACCACGTACTCCAGGTCCGGATGACTCTCCCGGAGCGCCGCGAGGACCTCGATCCCGGTATCGATGCCCTTGTGCGCGGCCAGCCGCGCGACGGTCAGCAGCCAGGGGCGCTCGCCCAGGCCGTAGCGGGCCCGGACCTCACGGCAATCGAGACCGGGAACGAACCGATCCGGATCGGTGCCCAGCGGCAGGGTCAGGACCTCGACCTGGTCGGGCCGGAAGCCCATTTCCTCGAGGACCTGAAGGCACAGGTTCCGGGTCCAGTCGCTGACGCACACCAGCACGGCCGCATGCCGGAGCGCGTATGCGGCCGCGATGCGCTTCCGCGGCGAATACCGGATGCGGTGCTGGAGCAGCAGGAGCTCCGAGCCGTGGAGAAAGATGCCATACGGCGTACCGGCGCGTCGGTGGATCCACGCGGCTGGAAATCCGGCCGGCTTGAGGTTGCCGCACCACACGAAGCAGGGATCGAAGGCTCGGGCCACGGCCCGCGCCTGCCGCGACCAGACCACCAGCCCCTGCACCGTGCGCAACCGCCGGCTGTCGATGGACGCCCGATACACCCGGTTGGCCATCGCGGCGTCCACCGCCGCGCTGCCGGGGACGCGTCCGGTGGAGACGACCAGCGATCCGGGCGGGTAGCGCATCGCCAGCTCGCCCATCATCCGGGCGATCCCGCCCCCGATCGGAGGGAAGTCGTAGCTGAGCAGCAGTTGCCGCGGCACGCCGCTAATCTAGCGCAGGAGCGGGCCGAGGCAGGCGAGAAAGCGCTTCGCCGCGGCGGGGATGGTGAGCTCGCTGACCAGCGCCGGATCTGCAGGCGGCGCGTCGAGCGCGGCGCTGATGGCCACTGCCAGCGCGGCCGGGTCGTCGGACGGGAACAGCCGCGCCGCGCCTCCCACGAACTCGCGGTGCGGAGGGATGTCGGAGGCAACCACGGGGATCCCGGACGCCACGGCCTCGATCGGCGTGAGGCCGAAGCCCTCGAAGCGACTGGGGCACACCGCCAAAGACGCCTCGCGGTACGCCTGGGTCACCGCCGCGTCGTCGGCCGTCGTCTCGATACGGCAGCGTACCCGGAGCTGCCGGGCGAGCACCTCGAGCGCCGTCTCCTCGGGGCCGCGGCCGATCAGCCGGACCTGGACCGCGCGTCGGAGCGCGGCCGCGGCGTGCAGCAGGAGCGCCTGGTTCTTGTGCCGGCGCAAGCGGGACACGGTGAGCAGTACGGGCGGCGTCTCCTTCGCGCCCGCGCCGGGAACGAATCGCTCCGAGTCGTAGCAGTAAGGCACGCGCTCGGACGCCACGCCGAATCGCTCGGCCACGATCTCTCGCGTGAACGTGCTCGGCACCCAGACGGCGTCCGCCCGCGACACGATATAGCGGAGCCGGCTGTAGTAGCCGCGCCGCCGGCCGTAGCCGCCCCACGGTCTCGGGAAGCGGATGAAGCGGCCGCGCAGCCACCAGACGGGATCGGGCCGGCCGCTCCCGGTGCCCTGCGGCGGCAGATCCCAGACGTACACCACCAGCCGGGCGCCGCGGGCCCGGGCGTACCGCCAGGCCGCCTCGGCGAGCAGGCCCGACATGGCGAGCACGACCGGCGCGGGCCGGTCGCCTTCGGTCGCGATCGAGAGGCCGAGACGCTGGAGCTCCGGCACGAGAAGCTCGGTGTAATCGTTGGACGCGAACCACCGCACATCAGCCGCCATGGCTCACCACCTCGAGCAGGGCGCGCTCATAGCCGTCGACCATGCGCTCGACCGGGAACTCGGTCTCGATCCGCCGGCGAGCCGCCTCTCCCAGCGCGCGGCGCCGCGTGGGATCGGCGAGCAGCGCCTTGATCGCCTCGCCCAGCGCCTTGGCATCGGATGGCGGGACCAGCACACCGGTGGTACCGTCCCGGCCCAGCAGCTCAGCCGTGCCGCCGGCGTCGGCCGCGACGACGGGCCGGGCGCAGGACATCGCCTCGCCGACGGCGTTGGGGAAGATCTCCTGCAGCGACGCGTGCACCACGAGATCGGCCGCGTTGTATGCCCCTATCATGTCCTTGCTGTTGAGCAGGCCCGTGAACAGCACGGGAAGGCCCGCGCGCCGCGCCCTGTCGGCCAGCTCGCCCTCGAGGTGTCCGTCGCCGCAGATCACGTACGTCAGGTCCACGCCTCCCTGCCTGACCCTGCTCAACGCCTCGATGGTCACGCCGTGCCCCTTGCCGTGCGTCAGCTTGGCCGCGCTCAGCACGACCCGCGCCGAGGCGGGAATGCCGTACACCGTACGGAACGCGGCGGCAGCGTCGGGACTCGGCGCGAAGCGGAGCGTATCGTACCCGTTCGGCACCTGGTAGGACGGAATCCGCGCCATCCAGGCCGCGTGGCCCACCGCGTCGTCGCGAATGTAGCGCGACTGGTAGACGCAGGCCGCCACCCGGCTCAGGTAGACGCGGTCCATGAGGTGGGTGCGGGGACGGCGGTAGTTGAGATTGTAGCGGTAGACGATGCGCGCGCGGTACATCAGCGTGGCGTAGAACGAGAGCCGCACGTCGCGCGGGGTGTCGGTGACGATCGCCTCGGCGCCGATCCGCGCGAGAACGCGCCGGAGCGCCAGCACTTCGCGGGGACCGGTATCCCGTCCCGGAATCTCGGTGACCTCGAGGCCTTCCTCGACCAGGCGGCTGGTGAGGCGGGGCCGGGCCGTCACGAGGTGGGCCACGTGGCCCCGGGCCGCGAGGCCGCGGGCGAGCTTGGCGTAGCTCACGCCCGAGCCACGCCAGCCGTTGGCCGAGGTCAGCAGGGCGACGCGCATCGGTCCGTTATACTTGGCGCATGCGAGTGGCCGTGCTCGGAGCCGGTGGAGGGCACAAGACCGAAGCATCGATCGTCCGCGCCGCGCGCGAGCTGGGGCATGCGTCCCGCCTGGTGAACGTGGTCGGATGGTCCCGTCTGGCCGGGCCGCTGGCCGGGCGGGCGGTCCGTCTCGTGACCGACGCGTTCGCGCCGGACTTCGTGCTGCTGACCCGTCACGCGATCCTGCTGGGAGAGGCGGCGCTGCGATCGCTGCTCCGGGGCCGGGAGCGCGCCTTCTGGTATTTCGACCTGCAGCCGAGGCCCGCCGTGCTGGCGCTGGCCCGCCTGGCCGAGCGGATGTACATCACCAGCCTGTCGGAAGTGGACGCCTTCCGGGCCGCGGGCATCCCTAGCGTACAGTTCCTTCCGCAGGGTGTCGATCCCGGGCGCGATGTCCCTGCCCCATCCTTCCGACCGGGCGACGCCTGCGACGTGAGCTTCGTGGGCTCGGGCCAGTATCCCCATCGCTACGGTGTGCTCCGGGCCGTCGCCGCCGTGAGCCGGCTCCAGATCCGGGGCCCGTTCTGGGACGGCGCGCCGCCCGACCTGCCGGTGGCCGGCGGGCCGGTGCATGGCCGGCGCCTCGCCGAAGTCGTACGGGGCGCGGCGATCTCGCTCGGAGCCAACGCCCATCCCGAGCAGGACGCCGCCCGCGCCTCGGCCTCGAACCGGATATGGAAGATCCTGGGCTGCGGCGGCTTCTACCTCGGGCAGCGGGTGCCGGACATCGAGCACTTCGCGGCCGGCGGCCGGCACTGCGCGTGGTACGACTCGCCGGCGGACGCGGCCGGCCAGGTGCGGCATTACCTGGCGCGGCCCGACGAGCGCGCGGCCATCGCGGCAGCGGGACGGGCGCACGCGCTCAGAGAGCATACCTACGCGCGGCGACTCGAGCTGTTGCTGGCGGGCCGGGCTTACGAGCTCGACCGGCCCCCGTCAGACGAGCGTGTAGTTCCGGAACTCGAACGGCCGAACGCCGGTCACCCGCTCGATCGCCCCTGACACATAGTAGCGCAGGAACCGCAGCCGGAACCGCCGAGGGGCGATGACGCGGTCGGGATCGACCCGCCGAGGCTCGATCCAGCCCTGGGCCGCGGCCGGGTGCGTTCCCCGGAACGGACGGATCCCCGGCACCCAGGCCAGTAGCGGCTTCCGGTCATCGGCGTCACGCCAGGGATACATCGTCCTGCCGAGCTCCCGCTTCTCGCGCAGCGCCTGGGCCGGCCGCGCCCAGCCGTAGTGGAACATCTCGGCGGTCGTGAGCCGGGCGCGGATCTTCCGGTGCCCGGGGCCGACGCGAAAGCCTTGCGCGCCCTGGTAGGGCCGGATGTCGAGCGCCGGATCGAGCCGCACGGCCCGGACCTCGCGCCGATACCAGCGGCGATGCGTGGCGATGGTCTCGAACCCGCCGTAGAAGTGGAGATAGCGCACCAGCAGCCCTTCCACTCGCGGATCGCCGTCGTGCCGCTGGATGGCCGCCGCCAGGTCCTCGGCGCCGCGCTCGTGCAGCACTTCGTCGGCCTGGATGTAGATCCCCCATGGATGGCGGCACTCGCGCATGGCGCGCAGGGTCTCATGGCCCAGCACCGTGTTACGCCGGGTCATGTCCCACTCGGTCTCGACGATGCGGATCCTGGGATCGCCGATCGCGCGGACCAGGTCGAGCGTCTCGTCCTCCGAACGGCCCACGTTCACGACGACCTCGTCGCACACCGGCAGCAGCGAGCGGATGCTGGCCTCGACGGGAAAGTCGAGCTTGATCGCGTTCCTGACGATGGTGAACCCCGACACCTTGACCACGCGCCGCTCCGGCCTGGGTGAGCTGAGGTGGGAGAATTTCATCCCGAGCGCGGCGGCAGGGCAAGCGCGCCGGCGTCGAGGATGCCCTGGTAGAGCCTGAGCGTGTCCACCACCGTCCGCTCGAGCGAAAAGGTCTCGCGGGCGGTGTGGCGCCCGGCAGCGCCGAAGCGGCGGGCGAGCTCCGCGTCCCCCAGCACGCGGTCGATCGCCGCGGCCCACGCCTCCGGGTCGAGCGGCGGCACCAGCAGCCCATCGCCGCCGGGCGCCACCAGGTCGAGGTTCCCCGCGGCGGCGGAGGCGATCACCGGCTTGCCCAGCGCCATCGCCTCGAGCAGCGACTGCGAGAACCCCTCGATCCGGGACGGCAGCAGGACCAGGTCGAGCAGCTCGTACAGCGGCCGCACGTCGGCGGTGAACGGCAGGCAGACGGCGGCGTGCGGCAGCGCCACCTGCTGTGCCGCCCGCGCGATCGGGTCGGCCGGATCGATGCCCGCGAGCACGAGCCGCACGGGCGTGCGCACCCGCCGCAGGGCCGCGAGCACCACGCGCTGATCTTTCGGTCGCGCCACGATGCCCACGGTGCGCTGCGCCGGCGTCCAGCCGATGCGCTCGCGCCAGGCTTGCACCTCGGCCGCGCTCACCAGGCGGTCCACCCGCGCGGCCACGAACCCGTTGGGAATGACGGCGAGCTTCGCGAAGGGCGTGCCCTTCCGTCGGAGCGCGGCCGCCACCGGCCGGCTCACAGCGATGACCCGCGTCGCCGCCCGGCCGGCCAGCCAGTTCTCCAGGTAGAACGTCCGCGGCATCTGCCGGCGGGTCAGCACCAGCGGCACCCGCAGCCGGCCCGTGAGCGCCAGCCAGGTGAGTGCCTGGCGGTCGCGGGAGCTCTGCGAATTGACCAGGTCGACCGGGTGCCGCGCGAGCAGTGCGGCGAGCGCCGCGGCGTTGGCGCGGCGCGCGCCGGCGGGAAGCGCCAGCGGCAATACCTCGAGCCCGCCGGCGCGAGCGAGCGCCTCGACCTCGGAGTCCGGGGGACAGACGAACCGGACCGCCACGCCGCGGCGGGCGAGGCCGAGCGAGAGATGGAGCGTCGAGGTGACGGAGCCGGCGCCCCCACCCTGGTGCAGTACCTGGAGAATACGGAGAGGCATCGGCGGGGAAGATGCGCGGGACCGGGGATAGATTGGTAGCCCTATGCACATCGCGCTCTACATCTGGAACCGCGTTCCGGTGGAGCAGTACGGCGGTACTCAGCGCATCGTGGTCTACCTCGCCCGGGGGCTCGCCGCCGCCGGTCACCGGGTGACGCTGCTCGCGGGCGCGGGCTCGGATGTGCCGGAGGCGACGCTGGTGCCGATCGATCTGGCGCTGGCGCGGGCGGGCGGATTCGATATCCGACGGTCGCTCGTGCCGGGAATCGATCTCCTCCTCGCGTTCGCACCCCTTGCCCCGCCCGACCTGCCCTGGATCCGGAGTCTGCACGGGAATCGGACGCCGGGCGTCGCCTCGCGGCCAAACACTCTCTACCTGAGCCACGACCACGCCAGGCGCCATGGCGGGACGGCATTCGTGTACAACGGCATCGACCTGGCCGACGTCCGGTTCGGCGAACGGAAGGCCGACTACGATCTCTTCCTCGGCCGGTTGCACCCCATGAAGGGCTACACCTGGGCGATCGAGGGTGCCCGGCGATCGCGGCGCCGACTGCTGCTCGCCGGCGGCTGGCGTCGGCCCTCGTTCCGCCGGGGCATTCGCTTCGTGGGCCGTGTCGGCGGCGAACGGAAGGCCCGGCTGCTGGCCGAGGCGCGCTGTCTCTGGATGCCCGCCCTGTGGGACGAGCCTTTCGGGTTGACGCTCATCGAGGCACTGGCCAGCGGGACACCGGTGCTCGGCACGCGGCGGGGCGCGTTGCCGGAGATCGTGTCGCCCGCGGTCGGCGCCCTGGGCGACTCGGTCGACGACCTCGTGGCGCTCCGGCCGACGCTCGATGGGATCGATCCCGACGCGTGCCGCGCGCTGGTCGAACGACACTTCACACACCACCTGATGGCCGCCGAGTACGTCAGAATGTTCCAGGCGTACCTGGCGACGGGGACGCTGCCGCCGGGACGGGCGCTCGACCATCGCTGGCCGGATCGCTAGTGACGGCGGGAGAGTACCTGCGGATGTTTCGGGAGGTTCTCGCGACGGGTGTGCTGCCGGCTGGGCGGACGACTTCCGCCTACCTCCCCGCCAGCACCGGCGCCGGCCCGACCGACGCGTGCAGCAGCGACGCGAGCCGGTGCATGTAGGTGTGCTCGGTGAGCGCCCGCTGCCGCGCGCCCGCCGCCACCTGCTCGGCCCACGCCCGGTCGTGCAGCGCCTCGGAGGTCAGCGAGCGGAGCTCGCGCGGGTCCCGGGCCACCAGGATCTCGGAGCCCTCGCGGAAGTGCCGGTGGATGTCCGGGTGCTCCTCGACCACCTGCGGCACGCCGATGGCCGCGAGCTCGAAGAGCCGCCGGCTCGCGCCGGGATCGGCCCCGTCCTCGGCGCCCTGGCCCCAGGCGACGTTGATGGCCACCGACGCGCCGGCATAGGCCCGGATATAGTCCTCGTGATTCAGCAGCTCGCCCCGGCAGTAGTCTCGGAGCTTGGTCCGCCGCCAGCCTGGCCCCCAGACCGCCACGCCGAACTCCACCAGCTCCGAGAGCTGCCGTTCACGATGCGGCGTCGCCGTGCCGACGAAGACCACGTTGGCCCGGAACCGGTCGCGCGCGCGCATGGGCCGGTGGATGGAGGGGTCGCAGGCAGCCGGCAGGTAGTGGACCGGCGGGTTGCCGGGCTCCTCGAGGGCCTCGACCGTGGCGCCGTCCGCCACGAAGACGGCGTCGTACGCCGCGGCGAACGGCCGGATCTCCTCCACCGTCCGCCGCCCGTCGCAGAACCAGTTGACCCAGGTGGGGCCGCCGTGCCGGAGTGAGGCCACCATCGCCGCGTCGACCTGGGTGCCCTCGAGCACCAGCACCAGCGCCGGGGTGGTGCCGGCGATGGCGCGCGCCAGGCGGTCGTGCAGGCCGACGCGGCGGAGCCGGCTCAGCCAGCCGCCGGTGCCGATCAGGTTCAGCGTCGCGACCCGGCAGCCCAGCCGCTCGAGCGCGCGGCGGCGGAGCCCGGCGTGCGCGTGAAGCGCGTCGTCGAACGCGCCGACCAGGAGGACACGGGTCTCGGAAGAGGAATTGCTCGCCACGAAAACGAAACTAGCCGAACGGTGCGCGATGACAACCCGGCGAGAATGCGAATCGTCACGCCCGGGCCGCGAGCGCCGGCTCCTGGTCGCGGAACTGCAGATCGTACAGCCGGCGGTAGAGGCCGCCGGCGCGGAAGAGCTGGTCGTGCGTGCCGCGCTCCGTCACCCGGCCGGCGTCAAGCACGACGATTTCGTCGGCATCGCGCACGGTGGCGAGCCGGTGCGCGATCACGAGCACGGTCCGCTCGGCCATCAGCCGGTCGATGGCCTGCTGCACCAGCCGCTCGGATTCGGTGTCGAGTGCGCTGGTGGCCTCGTCGAGGATCAGGATCGGCGGGTCGCGGAGCAGCGCCCGGGCGATCGCGATCCGCTGCCGTTGCCCGCCCGAGAGCCGGGTGCCGCGCTCGCCCAGCAGCGTCTCATAGCCCAGCGGCAGCTGGGCGACGAACAGGTCGGCGTTGGCCGCCTGCGCGGCGGCCTCGACCTGCGCCCGGGTGGCCTTGGGCGACCCGTAGGCGATGTTGGCGTGCACCGTGTCGTTCAGCAGCACGGTATCCTGGCTCACGACGCCAAGCAGCGAGCGCAGCGACCGGCGGGTGAGGCGGGTGAGCGGCACGCCGTCCATCAGAATCTGTCCGCCGGTCGGATCGTGGAACCGCGGCACCAGGTCGGCCAGCGTCGTCTTCCCCGCCCCGCTCGGGCCGACCAGCGCCACCACGCGTCCCTTGGGCAGCGTGAAGGAGACGTCGCTCAGCACCGGGTCGCCCTCGGCATAGTGGAAGCTGACCCGGTCGAAGACGATGTCGCGCTCGAACTGCGCCGGCCCCTCGCCGGGACGGTCCACCTCGGTGCTGGGCTCGTCGAGGATCTCGAATACCCGCTCCGCGCTGGCGAGCGTCACGGCCATCACCGCCGGATACGAGCTGATGGTCTTGAGCGGCGAAGTCAGCTTGAGCGCGGCCATCAGGAACACGATGATCGCCTCGGGCGCGAGCGGCGCGCCGAGCCCGATGAGGGCGGGCCGGGTGCCGGCCCAGATGATGAGGATCACCAGGAACCCGGAGAACACCTCGGTGAGCGGGCTCGTCAGCGACGAAAACCGCTGGGTCCGGATCACCTGCTTCCGGTAGCGCGTGGCCTGCGAGGCGAAGCGAGCGCTCTCGCGCTCCTCCTCGCCGTACGCCCGGATGAGCCGCACGGCCCCGATCCGCTCGGTGATGGTGGAGGTCACCTCGCCCCGCTCGTGGGTGCGTGCCCGCGAATGGCGCCGGAGCCGCTTGAGCAGCGTCTGCAGCAGCAGCACCATGACCGGCACGCAGGCGAGCGTGAGCAGCGTGAGCCGGAAAGAGATCTGGCTCAGCACCACCAGCGTCGTCGCCACCACCACGAGGTTCTGGAACAGCGAGAGCAGCGAGGCGGTGATGACGGTCTTGGTCTGGTCCACCTCGGTGATCATGCCCGAGATGAGCTGCCCCGCGCGGGTCCGCTGGAAGTAGCCCAGGTCGAGTGTCAGCAGATGGTCGAAGATGCGGGTGCGGAGGTCGCGAACGAGCCCTTCCTGCACGCCCACCGAGATCTGGCTCGAGGCGTAGCCCAGCGCGTTCTTGAGCAGCAGCCCCACCACCAGCACCACCACCAGCCGTCCGGCCGCTGCGCCCGGGGAGAGCCCAGCCACCAGCGGGTCGGTGACCCGCGTAACGAATGCCTCGAGCCGGGTCGAATCGGGCCGGAGCACGCCCGCGGTCCCGAACAGGTGCTTGAGCAGCGGGATCAGGATGACCAGCGTGAAGCCGTCGAGCAGCGAGGCCAGGAAGGTCGTGCAGAAGCCGAGGGCGAGGAGCCCGCGGTAGGGTACGACGAGGCGGAGAAGGCGAAACTCGGTCCGCACCGTCACCCGGTCCGCGGCGTGAGCAGCGCGATCGGGAGAATCACTTCCTCGGGGGAGACGCCGCCATGGAGGAAGGCGCCCCGGTAGCGCGCCTGGTATTCGCGGAGCTTGGTGGGATAGACGAAGAAGCGGTCGCCGGTGGCCAGCAGCAGCCGGGTGCCGGGGGTGCGGGCCGGCAGCCCGAAGCTCGGCAGGTCATCGACGACGAGCGCCGCGTCCGCGTCCTGGGCCCGGAGATCGTCGCCGAACTTGTACCGCAGGTTCGAGGTCGTGTCGCGCTTGGCATAGACCGTGGCCGGCGTGTGGCAGTGGATCGAGCCGTGATCGGTCGTGAGCAGAACCGGCACGCCCCGCCGCTCCGCCTCGCGGAGCGCGTCCCACAACGGTGAGCGCTCGAACCAGGTGCGGGTCAGGTTGCGGAGCGCCGACGTGTCGCGGGCCACCTCGAACAGGGTCGAGTTCTCGGTCCGACCGTGGGTGAGCTGGTCGATGAAGTTGAAGACCAGTGCCGTCACGCCGTCCTGGGCCAGGTGCGCCGGCAGCCGCCTCAGGAGCCCGTCGCCGTCGGCCGCCGTGAACACCTTCTCGTAATGGACGGGGACGTTGCGCCCGGTCAGCTCCTTCAACTGCTCGGTGAGCAGCTCTGCCTCGTGCGCGTTGAGGCTCGATTCCTCGCTGTCGGTCCACCACTGCGGGTAGCGGGCCTTGATCTCCGCGGGAAAGAGCCCGCTGAAGATGGCGTTCCGCGCGAAGGGGGTGGCCGTGGGCAGAATGGAGAAATAGTGCGCGGTCTCGATGTCGAACCGCGCGCTGATGAGCGGGCGGATCATGGCCCACTGGTCCAGCCGCAGGCAGTCGACCACGACGAGCAGCACCCGCCGGTGGGTGTCGAGCACCGGCCGCAGGAACTCGGCGCCGATGTCCACCGAGAGCGGCGGGCGATCGCTGTCGCCGTCGTGGAGCCAGTGGGCGTAATTGCGCTGGAGGTACCTGGCGAAGTCCTGCCGGAGACTCTCCTGCAGCGTCCGGAGGGCGTCCTGAAGCCCGGGCTCGTCCGCCTGCCCCAGCCGCACCTCCCATTCCGCCAGCTCGGCCACGAGCTCGACCCACTCGCGCCACGCCATCGGCCCGCCGCGGCGTGCCTCGAGCTCGCGGAACCGGGTCGCGAAGTCGCGCGACAGCCGCTGCTGGCGGATCCGGTCCCCGTCCAGCAGACGGGTGACGACCGAGAGAATCTGGCGGGGATTGACCGGCTTGATCAGGTAATCGGAAATGTCGGAGCCGATGGCGTCCTTGAGAGTCTCGGTCTCCTCGCTCTTGGTCACCATGACCACGGGCATCGCGTGATCCAGGGCCCGGATGGCCCGGAACAGCTCCAGCCCGCGGCGACCGGGCATCTGCTCGTCGAGCAGCACCACGCCGTAGGGCTGGCGCTGGAGCAGCACGAGGGCGTCGTCGCCGTGGGTCGAGGTCTCGACCGCGAAACCCTGCTCTTCCAGAAACAGAATGTGGGACGTGAGGCTTTCGACCTCGTCGTCCACCCAGAGGATGCGTTTGGGACGGGGCATGGGGCAAATATAGACGGGCGAGACGGTCGGGGCAGTCGGACGGTCGGACGGTCAGACGGCCTCAGACGGTCACGACCGTCCGCCCCGCCCGTTCCGCAACCTCCCGTCCCCGCATACATTACCGGCCGTGACGTATAACTCCTTCCTGTCTCCCGACATTCTGGTGGTGCGGTTCAGCTCGATCGGCGACATCCTGCTGACGACCCCCCTCCTGCGAGCGATCCGCACCAAGTGGCCCGGGGCCCGGGTAACCGTGCTGACGAAGCGCCAGTACGTCTCGCTCGTGAGCGACAATCCCAACGTCACCGAGGCCTTCGGGATCGGGCCCCAGCAACGGATCCGGAGCGTCGCGGCCCAGATCCGGACCGTCAAGTACTCACACATTCTCGACTTGCAGGGTGGGCTCCGGACGGTCGCGCTGCGGCTGCTGGCGCCGGGGCCGTGGTCCGGCTTCTCCCATCGGCGGCTGGCGCGGGCCCTCCTCATCCGCTTCAAGCACAACACCTTTCAGGAGCACGTCCCGGTCGCGGAGCGCTACTTCGAGGCCGCGGCCGACCTCGGAGTCGAGCCCGACAACGGCCCGCCGGAGTTCTTCCTGAACCCACTCGCGGAGGAGCGGGCGGCGGCGTGGCTCGAGCGGGCCCGGGTGGGCACCAAGCGGGCACTGGTGGCGATCGCGCCGGGCGCGGCCCACGCCACCAAGCGCTGGCCCATCGAGCACTGGATCAAGCTGGTCCGCACGATCGTGAATACCGGCGCCGACGTCGTGGCCCTCGGCGGCCCCGAGGACTCGGCGATGGGCGCCGAGATCGCGGCCCGCGGCGGCCCCCACGTGGCGAGCGCCGCCGGCGACCTGACCCTGCAGGAGACGGGGGGCATGCTCCGGCGCGCCGCCGCGCTGATCTCGGGCGACACCGGTGTCATGCACATGGCCACCGGTGTCGGTACGCCGGTCGTGGCGCTGTTCGGCCCGACGGTGCGGCAGTTCGGGTTCTTCCCCTACAACGCCCACGCCAGCGTCGTCGAGCGCAACCTCGAATGCCGGCCCTGCAGCAGCCATGGCGGGCCGGAGTGTCCCCTCGAGCACCACCTCTGCATGCGCGAGATCATGCCCGACATGGTCTTCACCACCCTGACGCGCACCCTCGCATGAGCGCGCCCCCGTGAGCGCGCCCCCGTGAGCGCGTCCCCGTGAGCGCCTCCCCGTGAGCGGGTGGGACCCGGCCGCCACGGCGTTGCTGCAGGTTCTGCCGCAGGCCGCGCGCGGCCCGAGGCGGGATGGCATCTTCGCTCTCTGGCTCACCGTCCGCGTCGCCCAGGATCTGCTCCGGGACCCGCCGCCCGCGGACCGGGCCCACCGCCGCCGGCTCCAGTCCCTGGAGCACCGGCTCTCCAGCCTCACCGTGGCACCGTCGCTCCGGCGCGCCCTCGCCGCCGCGCTGAACCAGTTGAAGGAGGGGCGGCCGGAAACCGCGGCCCAGGTGCTGAGCCAGCTCGTGGCGCCGGCGCGCGAGGCCGGCGGCACGGAGGCGGGCGATGCGCTGGCGCAGGCTGCCCGCGCCGCGCGGACGACCGTCCGCGCGGAACGCCCATGAGCCTCCGGCACGCGGGGTGCCCGTGACCCGGCGGGATCCGGACGTATCACTCGAGGCGGTCGTGGGTCGGATCGACGCGATCGCGCCCGGCGGGACGGCCCCCGACACGGTGCCCAGCGGGTTCCCCTCGCTCGACCGGATGCTCGGCGGTGGGTTCCGGCGGCAGGACCTGGTGGTGATGGGCGGCGACGTAGGAAGCGGGAAATCCGCGCTCGCCCTCGCCATGGCGGTGCGGGCGGCGCAGGCAGGCATGCCCACGCTCTACCTGTCGGGCGAGATGAACCCCGAGCGCGTGCTCGAGCGGGCGCTGGCCCTCGAGGGCCGCGCACCGATCGACGATCTGCGGCAGGGCCGGCTCGACGCGCGCACACGCACGGCCGTCGGCGCAGCGGCGGTCCGGCTGCGGGGCGTGCCGCTCCTGCTCCGTCCGCTCCTCGGCGCGAGCTTCGACGAGATCTCGGCGTCGCTCGACCAGGTGCCCGGCCGAGCGCTCGTCGTCGTCGACGCGCTGCACCTGGCGCCTACGCCCGTGCCCGCGAGCCGGCTCGACGAGCGCCTTGCCCTGGCCGTTCGCGCGCTCAAGGCGCTGGCGATGGAGCGCAACCTGACCGTGCTCGCGCTGGCGCAGCTGCCGCAGCACCATCGGGATCGGGCCGACCCGCGGCCGACGCTGGACGACCTGGGGGCGCTCGGAAGCATCAAGCAGACCGCGGATCTGGTGCTGGGGATCTACCGGGAGGAGATGTACCGCCCGGGCCAGGGAGTGGAGGGGGCGACGGAGCTCATCGTCGCCAAGAACCGCAATGGCCCGACCGGGTTCGTGGATCTGTTCTTCTATCCGCAGTGGCTCAGGTTCGAGGACTTGCTGGATCCGGAGGCGTAGGCGTCACGACGCCGGCTTCGCCCCCGCGCTGTCGGTCTTGCTCAGCACCGCCCCCGACAACTCGACGGTCGAGCCGCTGTCGTCCGCCGCCGGGTAAATGCGCACCCAGAGCGGCGGACCCTTCTGCTGGACGAGGAGCACGGTGGCGCCCTCCGCATCCTTCGCGTCGTTCACCAGCTTCCAGTTGCCGGTCTTGAACAGCGCGCGGTAGTAGCGCGCCACCGCGTCGGGCGCGGCCGACGAGTGCAGCGTGATCTGGAGGGCGTCCGCCCCGCCGGAGCGGCTGACGAAGCTCGCCTGCGGCGGCAGCGGGATGTTGGGAAGCGCGTCGCTCCACTTGGGCGGCTTGGGGGCCTTGTCGGCGCAGGCCGCGAGGGCGGCCGCGAGCACCAGCCAGCGAATTTTCGTGGGAATCATAGGGGTGGGAGACTAGTGGACGGTCCCCCGTTGGTCAAGCCCGGCCGTTTGCCGCAAGCGGCTGTCCCGCTTATGTTTCCGCCTACTAAACCTCGCCCGCATCAAGGAGTTCGGCCATGGCCGGCCACAGCAAGTGGAAGCAGATCAAGCGCAAGAAGGCCGTCACCGACGCCCGCCGCGCCTCGTCCTGGACCAAGGTCATCCGCGAGATCACCGTCGCCGCCAAGAGCGGCGGCGGCGACCCCGGGGGCAATCCCCGGCTCCGCACGGCGATCGACGCCGCCAAGGCGGTGAACATGCCCTGGGACAACATCGACCGGGCCATCAAGAAGGGCACCGGCGAGCTCGAGGGCAGTGTCTACGAGGAGCTGACCTACGAGGGGTACGGACCCGGCGGCGCCGCGATCTTCATCGAGGCCACCACCGACAACCCGAACCGCACCGTCGCCGAGATCCGCCACGCCTTCAGCCGCAACGGCGGCAACCTCGGCGCCACCAACTCGGTGGCCTGGATGTTCGACCGGAAAGGGCAGATCTATCTGGACGCCACCAAGTCCGACGAAGATGCGACGCTCGAGGCCGCGCTCGAGGCCGGCGCGGAGGACTTCGCGCGCGAGGGCGACCAGTACATCGTCACCACCGCTCCGGCCACGCTCCACGCGGTGCAGGACGCGCTCGCTGCCCGGCAGCTCGCCATCGACTCGGCCGAGCTCACGATGGTGCCCCGGAGCACCGTCCGGGTCGAGGGCGCCGACGCCGAGCGGATCCTCAAGCTCATGGAAGTGCTCGAGGAGCTCGACGACGTCTCCCGGGTCTCCTCGAACTTCGACATCGATGCCGCCCAGCTGGCGGAGGCCGAGGCCTGAGAGCCCTGCCGTGAGAGTGCTGGGCATCGACCCGGGGACGGCCGTCCTCGGGTACGGCGTCGTCGAGAGCGGGCCCGGCCTGCATCCGCGACTGCTGGAGTGCGGCATCCTCACGACCGCGGCGCGCGATCCCCTGCCGGCCCGGCTCCGCGTGATCCATGACGGCATCACCGCCCTGATCGCGCGCCACACCCCCGACGCGGTGGCGGTGGAGAGCGCCTTCTACGGCAAGAACGTGCGGACCACCGTGGTGCTGAGCCACGCGCGCGGGGTCATCCTGCTCGCCGCGGAGCAGGCCGGGCTCGCGATCGCCGAGTACTCGCCGGCGCAGGTGAAGAAGACGGTGGTGGGCCGGGGCGCCGCGCTCAAGCCGCAGGTGGCCTACATGGTGGCGCAGTTGCTCCGGCTCCGGACGCCGCCGCAGCCGGCCGACGCGGCGGACGGTGTCGCCGTCGCCCTGGCGCACCTGCTCATCGCCACCCGGCAGGCCACCTTCTTCCGCCAGGTCACGGGCGCGCGATGATCGCCTCGGTGACCGGGGTGCTCGCGAGCCGGGCGGGCGACACGATCGTGGTGCAGACCGACGGCGGCGTGGGCTACGCGGTGACGGTGCCCGCCGGCGTGGCGGAGCGGCTCCCGGCGGCCGGCGGCCGCGTGAGCCTGCACACCGAGCTGGTGGTGAAGGAAGACGGCTGGTCGCTGTACGGGTTCGACCGGCCGGTGGAGCGGATGGTGTTCCAGCGGCTGCTCGGTGCGAGCGGCTTCGGGCCCAAGCTCGCCATGGCCCTGCTCTCGGCGCTCGGCCCGGAGCGCACGGTGCGGAGCGTGCTGGGGCGCGATCTGGCGGCGCTCAGCTCGGTGAGCGGCGTGGGGAAGAAGAAGGCGGAGCGGCTGGTGCTGGAGCTCCAGGACAAGTTCGGCGACGTGTCGCTCGAATCGCACGTGCCGCGCGCCGCCGGCGTGGAGGAAGCGGTGCGCGCCCTGGTGGGCCTGGGCTACGGGCCCGGCGCGGCCGACGACGCCGTGCGGGCCGCGCTGACCGACGGCGCGTCGCAGGAGACCTCGCAATTGATCCGGCGGGCCTTGCAGCAGCTCGCCGCCGCCCGGGGAGGGCGCTGACCGTGATGAGTGTGCCCGCCGTGACCGCCGAATGGAACTGCACCCGCTGCGGCAGCACCAACCGCAAGCTGGTGCCCGCCGACAGCACCAGCATCCGCGACCGCTGCAATCACTGCCGCGCGTGGCACATCGTGGAGCCGGGCATCCGGCCGGTGCGCTGGAACGCACGGCTGGACGATTGACAGGTGCGGAGACCACGAATCGCCGGCATCGGGTTCACCACAGAGGCACAGAGGGCACGGAGAACAGCGGGAAGTTGTTGTTGCTGTTCACACCAGGTTCTGCCTCTGTGCCCTCTGTGCCTCTGTGGTGAAGACCATACGCGAACCGGCCACTAACGCAGGCATAGCATGAACAGGTTGCAGGTCACCACCCCCGAGCCCCTGCCCGAAGAGACCAGCGCCGACGCCGCGCTCCGGCCGTCGCGGCTGGACGAGTTCGTAGGGCAGGAACAGGTGAAGAGCTCGCTGCAGATCGCGATCGACGCCGCCAGGGGCCGGCGCGAGACGCTCGATCACACCCTGTTCTTCGGCCCGCCCGGCCTCGGCAAGACCACCCTCGCCATGCTCATGGCGCGCGAGATGGGCGTGCAGCTCCGGACCACCTCGGGCCCCGTCCTCGAGAAGCCGGGCGACCTCGTCGGCCTCCTCACCTCGCTCGGCCCGGGCGACATGCTCTTCATCGACGAGATCCACCGGATGAAGCCGGCGCTCGAGGAGTTCCTCTACCCGGCCATGGAGGACTACCGGGTGGACGTCCGCATCGCCGACGGCCCCCATGCGCAGACCATCCCGATGGCGCTCGAGCGCTTCACGCTGATCGGGGCCACCACCCGCTTCGGGCTGCTCACGCCGCCGATGCGGGCGCGCTTCGGGCTGGTCGAGCGGCTCGGGTTCTATCCGCCCGCGGACCTGCAGCGGATCATCGCCCGCAGCGCCACGATCCTCCAGATCCCGACCGACGAGGCCGGCGCCGCCGAGATCGCGCGCCGCAGCCGCGGCACGCCGCGCGTGGCGAACCGCCTGCTCCGGCGGGTGCGCGACTACGCGCAGGTGAAAGCCGACGGCCGCATCGACGCCGCCGTCGCGGCGGCGGCGCTGGCGCGGCTCAACGTCGACGAGTTCGGCCTCGACGACATGGACGCGCGGATCCTCACCACGATCATCGAGAAGTTCGCCGGCGGGCCCGTGGGACTCGGCACCGTCGCCGTGGCCGTGGGCGAGGATGCCGGCACGCTGGAAGAGGTCTACGAGCCATATCTCATCCAGCAGGGCTTCCTCGAGCGGACGCCGCGCGGGCGCTGCGCCACGGCGCTCGCCTACCGCCGGTTCGGGCTCACGCCACCCGCGGGACAGGCGACGATCTTTGACGCCTGAGCGCCTCCGCACCGCCGATTTCGACTACGACCTGCCGGCCGCGCTCATCGCCCAGGAGCCGCTGGCGGACCGGGGCGCGAGCCGGCTGCTGATGGTGATCCGGGCCGACCGCCGCATCGGGGCGGCGCCCGACCGGCGCGCCGCCGAGCGTCCGACCCGCAGCTTCGGCCGCCGTGCCGCGGCCGTCCGCGCGGCCGGAATCCCGCCGGGCGAGCGCCACTCCGTCGGCGGCGGCGTGCTGGCCGATTCCTGGTTCGCGCAGGTGGCCTCGCTCATCCCCGCCGGCGACCTGGTCGTCCTCAACACCACCCGCGTGCGCCACGCCCGTCTGCTCGGCACCCGGCCGTCGGGGGCTCCGGCCGAGGTGCTGCTGATCCATCCGGCGGCGGAGGGCGGCTGGATCGCGCTCGGCAAGCCGGGAAGCGCGCTGCAGCCGGGGAAGCGCATCGCGCTCGACGCCGACGTGGCCGTCGAGACGCTCGAGGTGCTGGGCGACGGGCACCGCCGCGTCGCCTTCGTCGGCGCCACGGCCGAAGACGCGATCCGCCGGTTCGGCCGGCTCCCCCTCCCGCCCTACATCACGCGCGACCCGACCGCCGACGACGAGCAGCGCTACCAGACCGTCTACGCCCGGGCCGAGGGCAGCGTCGCCGCGCCGACGGCGGGCCTTCACTTCACCACCGAGCTGCTCGACGCGCTCACCGCCAAGGGCGTGCTGGTCTCGGGGCTCGACCTGCAGGTGGGGCCCGGCACGTTCAAGCCGGTCGACGCCGACGACCCCGCCGACCACCCCATGCATCCCGAGCACTACGAGATCTCCCCGCGGCTGGCGGGGCTGATCGAGCTCGTCCGCGAACAGGGCGGCCGCATCTGGGCGGTCGGGACGACGGTTGTCCGCGCGCTCGAGAGCGCGGCCGGTCCGGACGGCAGCGTCCGGGCGGGGTCCGGCGAGACCAGCCTCCTCATCACGCCAGGCTACGAGTTCCGGGTGGTGGACCGTCTGCTCACCAACTTCCATCTGCCCCGCTCGACCCTGCTGATGCTGGTGAGCGCCTTCGCGGGACACCAGCTCGCCATGGCCGCCTATGCCCACGCCGTCGCCCAGCGCTACCGGTTCTATTCCTACGGCGACGCCATGGTGATCCTCTGATCCGGAGCACCCGATGACCTTCGCCAATCCCGCCGGCGGCGCCGCCGCCGCCGCGCCGACCTACGTGCGCGCGCTGCTCGATCTGCTGGGCGACCAGGACCCGCTTGCGCTCGCGGCCCAGCTGCTGCCGTGGCTCGAGCGCCGCACCGCCGGGCTCGACGACGCGATCCTGCGCCGGCCCGAGGCGCCGGGCAAGTGGTCGGTCATCGAGGTCATTCAGCATCTCGCCGACTCGGAGGTCGTGCTGGCCTGGCGCACGCGGCTGATCCTGACCGTGGATCGCCCGGAGATCCAGGGCTACGACCAGGATGCCTGGGCCAGGATGCTCGGGTACGCCGCGATGCCGCTCGACGTCACCCTCGCGCAGCTGGGCGGCCTCCGCGCGGCCAACCTCAGGCTCTGGCGCGCGCTCACGCCGGCGGAGCGCGCGCGGGTCGGCCTGCACAGCGAGCGGGGGCCGGAGAGCATCGACCTGCTCATCCGGCTGATGGGCGCGCACGACCTGGTGCACCGGCGGCAGATCGATCGGGTGCTGAAGTCGGCGGGGGTGGCGGAGCGGTGATCGCCAGCGCCGATGTGGGCTCGCTCGTGCGCTCGTCATCCCGAGCGCAGCGAGGGACCTTGCCTGGGAATGGCTCGAGCCATCCACGGGCTGGATCCCTCGCCGCGCTCGGGATGACGACGATTCCCTGATGTTCGAGTTCCAGCTCCACGCGACCCAGGGCGCGGCCCGTGCCGGCACACTCACCCTCCCCCACGGCATCGTCGAGACGCCGGCCTTCATGCCGGTGGGCACCCACGGCGTCGTCCGGGGCCTGAGCCCGGCCGACGTGGCCCGTACCGGCGCGCAGATCGTCCTCGCCAACACCTACCATCTGCACCTCCGCCCCGGCGAGGCCGTCGTCGAGCAGATGGGAGGGCTCAACCGCTTCACCACGTGGTCGAAGCCGATGCTCACCGACTCCGGCGGCTTCCAGGTGTTCTCGCTCGCGGGGCCTCCGGCGGATCGGCGAGGACGGCGTCGAGTTCCAGAGCCACGTCGACGGCACCTATCGCACGCTCACGCCCGAGCGCGCAATGGAGATCCAGATCGCGCTCGGTGCCGACATTGCCATGGCCTTCGATCACGTCGTGCCCGGGCAAGCGCCGCCCGCGCTCGCGCTCGAGGGAATGGAGCGCACGCTAAGGTGGCTGGATCGGTGCAAGGCGAGGCACGAACAGTTGACGGACGGTCAGAACCAACGTCCGACGACCTGACCGTCCGACCGTCCGACCGTCCGACCGTCCGTCAGACCCTCTGGCCCGTCATCCAGGGCGGCACCCACGACGAGCTCCGCCTGCGCTCGCTCGAGGGCACGCTCGAGCGCGGGCCGTGGACCGGCGTCGCCATCGGGGGGCTCTCGGTCGGTGAGCCCAAGCCGGTGATGCATCGCCTGCTCGAGCTGCTCGAGCCGGCCCTGCCCCGCGACACGCCCCGTTATCTTATGGGTGTCGGCTTTCCCGCGGATCTGCTCGAGGGGATCGCCCGCGGAGTGGACCTGTTCGACTGCGTCGCCGCCACGCGAAACGGCCGGCACGGAACCGCGTGGCTGCCGACGGGACGGGTGAACGTGCGGGGCGCCGCGCTCAGGGGATCGTCGGAGCCGCTCGATCCCGAGTGCGACTGCGAGACGTGCACCACCTATCCGCGCGGCTACCTCCGGCATCTCTTCGTGGTCGAGGACATGCTCGGGCTCCGGCTGGTCTCGCTGCACAACATCCGCTTTCTGGTCCGGCTGGGGGAGCAGGCGCGCGCGCACATCCTCGCCGGCACGTTCGACGGCTGGAGCCGCGAGTGGCTCCGCCGCCACTATGCTCGCGGGACGTGAGGAGAGATCATGTTTCAGGCGCCAACCGGTTCGGGTGGACAGCTCTGGGTCCTGCTGCTGCAGATGGGGGCGATCGGCCTCGTGTTCTACTTCCTCATCCTGCGCCCGTCGAGCCAGGCGCGGAAGAAGCACGCCGAGCTGCTCACCAATCTCAAGAAGGGTGACGAGGTGATGACCAGCGGCGGGCTCGTCGGCAAGGTGCGGGACATCAAGGAGGTCGAGTCCGGCGGCGTGAAGGAGACCCGCGTCACACTCGAGACCGGGACGGCCAGCGTGGTGGTCGAGCGCTCGCGCATCGTGCGGATCGGCGGCGCCTCGGCCCCGGGGGCCCCCGCGGCATGAGCCTGCTGTCGCTGCACCTGCTGGGCTCGCCGGTGCTCCGGCAGCGGAGCACGGAAGTCGGCGCCGTGGACGACGAGGTTCGCCGCCTGGTCGACGACATGTACGAGACCATGGACGCGGCGCGCGGCGTGGGGCTCGCCGGCAACCAGGTCGGCGTGGCCCGGCGGGTCGCGGTGGTGGACGCCGACGACGACCGCTTCGCGATGATCGATCCGGTCATCCTGGAGACCGAGGGCCGCACGGCCGCCGAGGAAGGCTGTCTCTCCATCCCCGAGATCTACGGCGAGGTGAGCCGGCCCGAGCGGGTCGTCATCGAGGCCACCGACCGCGACGGCAACCGGTACCGCAAGGAAGCCACCGGCCTCAAGGCCCGCGCCATCCAGCACGAGATCGACCATCTCGACGGCATCCTCTTTCTCGACCACCTGAGCCTCATCAAGCGGCAGATGCTGCTCTCCCGCTACCGGCGCGAGCACAAGGACGACACGGGATACACCAAAGAGGTGCAGCCGGAATCGGCCAGCTCGGAGTGATGCGGATCGTTTTCTTCGGGACACCGGAGTTCGCGGTACCGTCCCTCCAGGCGCTGCTGCGCGAGCGGTATCAGGTGGTGGGCGTCGTCACCCAGCCGGACAAGCCCCAGGGACGCTCGCGCTCGACGCTGGTGGCGCCGCCGGTCAAGCTGGAGGCGGATCGCGCCGGGATCCCGGTGCTCCAGCCGGACCGGCCGCTGGGCGACGTCTTCCTCGCCGGCCTCCGCCGGCTCGAGCCCGAGCTCGGCATCGTCGTCGCCTACGGCCATATTCTCCGCGCAGCCGTCCTCTCGCTCCCTGCGCAAGGCATGATCAACGTCCACGCCTCGCTGCTGCCGCGCTGGCGCGGCGCCGCCCCGATCCAGCACGCCATCCTCGCCGGCGATCGCGAGACCGGCATCAGCATCATGCAGATGGAGGCGGGGCTCGACAGCGGGCCGGTGCTGCACCGGATCGCGACCCCGCTCGACGACCGCGAGACGGCGGGCGCGCTCGCCGCCCGGCTGGGCGAGCTCGGCGCGACCGCGCTGGTGGATGCCCTGTCGCTTCTCGCTGCAGGCTTCGCGAAGCCCGAGCCCCAGGACCCGGCCAAGGTGACGCTCGCCCCCAAGATCGACCGGGACAGCGCCCGCCTCGACTGGCACCGCGAAGCGGCCGCGCTCGCCCGGCAGGTGCGGGCGTTCGATCCCGCGCCGGGCGCGTGGAGCACACTCGCCGGTGCGCCGGTCAAGCTGTTCGGCGCGGTGGCCACCGGCGAGGCCGGCGAGCCCGGCAGGGTCCTCGCGGCGGGCGACAAGCTCGCAGTGGGCACCGGCCAGGGTGCGCTGGAGGTGCGCGAGGTTCAGCCCGCGGGTCGTACACGGCTCACCGTGGGCGATTGGGTGCGGGGACGCGGGATCGCCGCGGGGGACCGGCTCGAGTGAGACCCCTGCCCCGGCTTCATGCCGTCACCGACGCCGAGGTGCTCGCGGCGCCGGACTTTGGTGTCCGCGCGGCGGCGATCGCCGCGGCCGGGTCGGCGGTGGCGCTCCATGCACGCGACCGCGCGGCCGGTGGCGCCGCCCTGGCGCGCGCCGCCGGGCGGCTCCTGGCCCTCGCGCGTCCTGCCGAGGCCGCCGTGTTCGTGAGCGGGCGGCCCGACGTCGCCGCCGCGCTCGGCGCGCAGGGCGTGCAGCTCGCCGCGGAGGACCTGTCGCCGGCCGACGCGCGCCGGCTGCTGCCGGCGGGCTGGATCGGCCGCTCGGTGCACACCGAGGCCGAAGCGAGGGTGGCCGTGGACGAGGGCGCCGACTACCTCCTCGTCGGCAACGTGTACCAGACGGCAAGCCACCCAGGCCGCCCCGCGGCCGGCCTCGGCCTCGTCCGCGCCGCGGCGGGGCTGGGCCGGCCGGTGATCGCCATCGGCGGGATCGACGCGGCCCGGGCGGCGGAGGTGCGGCGCGCGGGTGCCTGGGGTGTGGCGGCCATCGCCGCGCTCTGGCGCGCGCCCGACCCGGCGGCAGCGGCACTCGCCCTGCTCGCGCCCTGGGCGGAGGACACGTGAGCGAGCTGACCGTCACCGTCAACGGCGAGACCCGCCGGGTGCCGGGCCCGGCGACGCTGCTTGACCTGCTGGCGCACCTGGGGCTCGACCCGCGGACGGTCGTGGTGGAGCGGAACCGCGAGATCGTCCGCCGGGTGAGGCTGGGGGAGACGATGGTGGCGGAAGGGGATTCGATCGAGCTGGTGCATTTCGTGGGCGGGGGGTGAGCCCGGGGGAGCGATTATCTTTCGCTTCGTCCCCCTGGCCCCAAGGAATCGACATGACCGGCACCCTCGCCCCCGACACCCTCACCGACGCCCCGCTCACCATCGGCGGCCGGAGCTTCCGCTCGCGGCTCATGGTCGGCACGGGAAAGTACCGCAGCAACGGGGACATGGTGCGCGCCATCGAGGCCTCGGGGGCCGAGATCGTCACCGTCGCCGTGCGGCGGGTGGACCTCGACCGCACCAAGGAAGAGGGCGTGCTCTACCACCTGAGCCCCGACCAGTACTTCCTCCTCGCCAACACCGCCGGCTGCTACTCCGCCGACGAGGCCGTGCGCTACGCCCGGCTGGGCCGGGAGGCGGGATTCAACGATTTCGTGAAGCTGGAAGTCATCGGCGACCGTGAGACCCTGCTGCCCGACACCGAGGGCCTGCTCGCCGCGGCCCGGACGCTGGTGCGCGAGGGCTTCCAGGTCCTCGCCTACACCAACGACGACCTGATCACCGCCCTCCGGCTCGAGGACGCGGGCTGCGCGGCGGTCATGCCGCTGGCCTCGCCGATCGGGAGCGGGCTCGGCCTGGTCAATCCCTTCAGCATCCGGACGATCAAGCGCCGCCTGTCGGCGCCCGTCATCGTCGACGCCGGGGTCGGCACCGCGTCCGACGCGTGCGTCACCATGGAGCAGGGCGTCGACGGCATCCTGATGAACACGGCCCTCGCCGAGGCGCAGGATCCCGTCGCCATGGCCCGCGCCATGGGCCTCGCCGTCGAAGCGGGGCGCCTCGCCTACCTGGCGGGCCGGATGCCGCGGCGCGAGGTCGCGATGCCGTCGTCGCCGGTGCGCGGGATGCTGGAGTAGATCGTTGCGACATCGCCGCCCGGATTCACCACAGAGACACGGAGGACACAGAGAACCCGCGGAAGGAACAACAAGTAGGTTGTCTTCTCCCGCAGTTCTCTGTGCCTCTGTGTCTCTGTGGTGAATGAGGTGGCCGTGATGTCCGCCCCAGGCCTCGACTCCAGGCGCGCCGCGTACACCGTTTTGCAGCAGGTCCGCGCCGGCCGCCCATTCGAAGCGGCGCTCGACCGGGCGGTGCAGCGGCTGACGGAGCCGGATCGGCGCTTGGCGCACGAGCTCGCCGCCGGCGTGCTCCGGAGCCAGACCGCGCTCGATGAGCGGCTGGCGCCGCTGGTCCCCCGCGGCTGGGCCAGCGTGGCGCCGGAGCTCAAGGAAGTGCTCCGGCTCGGTGCCTTCCAGCTGACCGCGCTCGACCGGGTGCCCGCGCATTCGGCGGTCGACACCAGCGTCGCGCTGGCCAAGGAGGCCGGCGGCGCGCGGGCGGGCGGATTCGTGAACGCGGTGCTGCGGCGGGTGGGACGGTTGGAAGGGATGACGGGCCCGGAGAGCACGGCTGCCGGTGTGCCCGTACCGGGGCGCGAGCCGACGGCCGCACGGATGGCGGACGCGGCCTCGCACCCCCATTGGCTGGTGGAGCGCTGGCTCGCGCGGTTCGGGCCGGCGGAAACCGAGGCCCTGCTCCGCTGGAACAACACCCGCCCACGGCTCGTGCTGCAGCCGGCGCGGGAGCCGGCGGAGGCGCTCGAGCGCCGGTGGAAGGAAGCGGGACTCGAAGTCACCCCGGCGCCGTTCGGTGCGGGACTGGTCACCGACCGATCGCGCCCGCAGGACCTGCCGGGCTACTCCGAAGGCGCTTTTCTGGTGCAGGACCCGGCGCAGGCCCTGCTCGCCTGGTACGCCGACCTGGCCCCGGATGCCACGCTCTACGACGCGTGCGCGGCGCCCGGCGGCAAGGCGATCACGCTGGGTCGCGGGCTGGCGCGGGTCGTCGCGGGCGACGCCAGCCGCGCGCGGGTGCGGCGCCTGGCCGGGAACCTCCGGCGCGCCGGCAGCGGCCGCGAGTACGCGATCGTCGCCGACGCGCTCGCGCCGCCGGTCCGGCCGGTCGATGCCGTGCTGGTCGACGCGCCCTGCCTCGGCACCGGCACCTTCGCGCGCCACCCGGACGCCCGCTGGCGCGTGACGCCCGAGGCGCTGGCGTCGCTCGCGGAGCACCAGACCGCGCTGCTGGACCACGCGATGGTAGCCGTGGCGCCGGGCGGGCTCCTGCTCTACAGCACCTGCTCGATCGAGCCCGAGGAGAACGCCGAACAGGTGGACCGGTTCCTGGCGCACCACCCGGAGTACCGGCGCGAGCCGAGCGAGACCTTTCCCGCCACCCTGACGTCGGCCGAGGGAGACCTGATGATCCTGCCCCAGCGGCACCAGATGGACGGGGCGTTCGCCGCCCGGCTGAGGCGCGCCCGATGAGAATGCGGCGGCACACCGAGCCCGCGTTCGGGGCCATTCGCTCCGCGTCGTTGGGTCGGTTCGCCCGCGACCTGGGTCTCGTCGTCCTCACCTTCGTCGTGGGCTACGCCATCTCCGCCCTCTGGATCACGCCCGGCGGGGTGACCGGCGACGACCACGCGATTCCCCGCGTGCTCGGGCAGCCGCTGGAGCGGGCAAAAATCGCCCTCGCCAACACCGGCTTCCGCTCTCGGCTCGAGGGCGAGCGCCCCAGCCCGACCACGCCGCGCGGCGCCGTCCTGTGGCAGGATCCTCCGCCGGGCATGGTCCTGCCGCCCAACGCCATCGTGCAGCTGGTGCAGAGCGCGGGTCCGGCGCCGGTCACCGTGCCCGACATCGTGGGTCTCGCCCTGCCCTACGCCGAGAAGGTGGTCGTGGCGGCCGGTATCCGGGTGGGCCGGGTCGACACGGTGCGTGGCGGCGGACCCGAGCCCGGCGTCGTCATCGCCACGCGGCCTTCGCCCGGCAACGGGCGGCCGCGTGGATCGCGCATCGACCTGGTGGTGAGCGGACCACCGGCAGGTGGCCTGTGAGCGCCCGGATCGCGCCGAGCGTGCTGAGCGCCGACCTCGGCCGCCTGCGGGAACAGCTCGAGCAGGCTCTCGCCGGCGGCGCTGAATGGATCCACGTGGACGTGATGGATGGACACTTCGTGCCCAACCTCACGTTCGGCGCGCCGATGATCCGGGCGCTCCGGCGGCTCACCGACCATCCCATCGACGTCCACCTGATGGTCGAGCAGCCGGAGCAGTACATCGCCGAGTACGCCAACGCGGGCGCCAACATCTTCACCTTTCATCCCGAGGCCACGGTGCACGTCCAGCGGCAGCTCGCCGCGGTGCGCGAGCGCGGCATGCGCGCGGGGCTGGCCCTGAACCCGGGGACGCCGCTCGCGCTCATGGAGGAGGTCGTGCCCGACCTCGACCTCGTGCTCGTGATGTCGGTGAACCCGGGCTTCGGCGGACAGTCCTACCTGCCCGGCTCTACCGACAAGATCCGCCGCGTCCGCGCGCTGCTCGACCGTCAGCGGTCGCCCGCCGTGCTGGAGGTCGACGGCGGGATCACTACCGCCACCATCGCCGAAGCCTGGGGCGCGGGGGCGGACACCTTCGTGGCCGGCACTGCGGTGTTCGGCCCGGCCGATCCCGCCGCGGCGGTGCGCGAGCTCCTGCGCTGCTGCGCCACGCGGGTCTGAGGAACCATGTCCAAGCAGTGGACCTTCGTCACTCTCATCGTCGCCGGCGTGGCCGCCGGCGGGACAATCCTGACCAAGGTGGGCAGCGAGGTCGCGCCGGTGGCGGTCGGGGCCACGGCGCCCGACTTCCATGCCGTCGACCTCGCCACCGGCGACTCGGTGACGCTCCGCGAGCGCTATCGCGGGAAGGTCACGCTGGTGAACATCTGGGCCACCTGGTGCGTGCCCTGCAAGGTCGAGATGCCGGCGATGGAACGGGTCTACCGCGAGCTCGCGCCCAGGGGATTCGCCATCGCGGCTGTCAGCATCGACGAGGGCGGGCCCGACGACGTGCGGGAGTTCGGGCAGGAGCTCGACCTCAGCTTCGACCTGCTGCAGGACCGCTCGGGACGGATCCAGCAGATCTACCAGACCACCGGCGTCCCCGAGAGCTTCCTGCTCGACCGCCACGGCGTCATCGTCAAGCGCATCATCGGCGCGCACGACTGGAACTCGCGGGCCAATCGCGCCCTGGTGGAGCGGCTCCTGGACGAGCCCGGCGCCTGACGTGACCCTCCGCGGCGCCCTGACCGCCGATCTGCCGCTCAAGTTCACCTCCCTCGGCTTGTCGGTCTTCCTCTGGTTCATCGCCGCCGGCGAGGAGCCCGCGACCGCCCTCGTCCCGGTGGACCTGAGCGTGCGGCCGCCGGCCGGACGGACGATCGTGCGCACGGAAGGACCGGTGCGGGCGCTCGTCACCGGCCCGCGCCGCGAGCTGCTCCGGCTCACCACTGCGCCGATGCGGCTCACCCGCATCCTGCCCGATTCCACCGCCGCCGACCTGGTGCAGCTCGAGATCACCCCGGGCGAGCTCGAGATCCCCCGCGGTGTGGACGTGCATGTCCAGGACGTGCAGCCCCGCGCCGTGGCGGTCGAGCTCGACTCCACCTTCCAGCGCGTGGTGCCGGTGCAGGCCGTCGTCCGGCTGCCACCGGAGACCGGCCACGTGCTGAGCGCCATCGCCGTGGTCCCGGGAACCGTCCGCCTGCTCGGCCCGCGCGACGCGATCGCGCGCATCGACTCGGTGCGCACCGAGCCGCTCGAGGTGGCGCGGGCCGACGGGCCGGTCGAGGAGACCCTCGCGCTCGATTCCTCGGGCTTCGGGCGCGTGCGGGTGCTGCCCGCCGAAGTCACCGTGCGGGTGAGCATCGAGCCCGTGGGGGAGCGGACCCTGGCCCGGGTACCCGTGCGGCTGCCGAGCGACCTCGCCGCGGTCGTCCGCCCCGAGCGGACTACGGTCGAGGTCCGGGTGCGCGGGCCGTCGGGCCGCCTCGGCGGCCTGTCGCGCGACAGCGTGCCCGTGGTCGTGGACTGGACCGGCCCACCGGCCGAGGGACGCGCCGCGCTGCGCGTGCTCGCGCCGCCGGGACTCGAGGCCCGGGCGCTGCCCGACAGCCTGACGCTCATCCGCCGGAACGGCGATGACTGAGTGGATCCTCGGGATCGAGACCTCGTGCGACGAGACCTCCGCTGCCGTGCTCACGCGGGGCCAGTCGGCTGATCGCGGCGCCCGGACGGAGCTGGCGGGGCTCTCGATCCTCTCGCAGGACGTGCACCGGATCTTCGGCGGCGTCGTGCCCGAGCTCGCCAGCCGGGCGCACGTGCAGGCGCTCGGCTCCGTGGTCGACCGGGCCCTGGGCGACGCCGGCATCGGTCTCCGGCAGCTCGACAGCGTCACGGTGACGGCCGGCCCCGGGCTGGTGGGCGCCCTGCTGGTGGGCGTCATGCACGCCAAGACCCTGGCCTACAGCCTCGACCGTCCGCTCCTGGGCGTGAATCACCTCGAGGGCCATCTGTTCGCGCCCACGCTGGAGGATGCCGAGCTGGCGCCGCCGTTCGTGGCGCTGCTGGTGAGCGGCGGGCACACCATGCTGCTCGACGTGCCGGCGTGGGGCGAGTATCGCCTGCTCGGCCAGACGCTCGACGATGCCGCCGGCGAGGCCTTCGACAAGGTGGCCAAGCTGCTCGGCCTCGGTTATCCGGGCGGGGCGGCGATCGAGCGGCTGGCGCGCGAGGGCCGGCCCGACCGGTTCCGCTTTCCACGGCCCATGCGCCAGGAGCTCGACCGCGACGGTCCCCACCGCTACGACTTCTCGTTCAGCGGCCTCAAGACCGCCGTCCTGCGCGTGGTGCGGCCGACGCCCGGCGGCGCGCCGGCCACGCTCAGCGACCAGGACAAGGCCGACATCGCCTGGGCGTTCCAGGACGCGGCCACCGACGTGCTCGTCGCCAAGACCGCGCACGCCACCCTGGCGCTCGGCTACCCCGCGGCCATGATCGGCGGCGGGGTGGCCTGCAACCGCGCGCTGGTGACGCGGCTGCGGGACCGGCTGGCGGGGCAGGCCCGGGTGAGCGTAGCTTCCCCGCGGCTCAACACCGACAACGCGGCGATGATCGCCGCCGCGGGCGCGTGGCGGCTCGCGCGGGGCGAACGGAGCGGCTGGGACCTCGAGCCGCGCGACGACCTGCCCCTGCCGGGCCTCATCAGCCCGATTCCCGTCTCCGGATCCGACGCGTGACCATCTATCCCTTCAAGATCCCGCTGCCGTTCTTCCCCCACGAGCTCACCGGCTACGGGCTCATGATGATGGTGGCATTCCTCATGGGCGGCTGGCTGGTGACGCTCGAGCTCCGGCGGCGGCGTCTGTCCGAGGATTATTCGGCCGACATGGTGGCCGCGGCGGTGATCGGCGGCATCATCGGGGCCAAGCTCTGGTACGTGGCGCTCATGCAGGATCCGGGCGCGCTGCTCTCGCGCGGCGGCTTCGTCTGGTACGGTGGCTTCCTGGGCGGCACCGCGGCGGTCATTCTCAACGGCTGGCGGCTTCGAGTACCGCTTCGGTGGACCATGCAGCTCATCGCCCCGGCGCTCGCGGCGTCGTATGCGCTGGGCCGGGTGGGCTGCTTCCTCGTCAACGACGATTACGGCCGGCCGACGTCGGTGCCGTGGGCCGTGAAGTTTCCCGAGGGGCTGCCGCCGTCGACCGCCGACAACATGCACCGGATGTTCGGCATCCCGATTCCGCCGGGCGTGTCTCCGTCGACGGTGCTGGCGGTACATCCCACCCAGCTGTACGAAGTCGCCCTCATGCTGGGCGCCTTCGCCGTCCTCTGGGCCTGGCGCAAGCAGTCGCGGCCGGTAGGCTGGCTGTTCGGACTGTACCTGGTCTTCGCCGGGGTCGAGCGGTTCCTGGTGGAGATCCTGCGGGCGAAGGACGACCGGCTGATCGCGGGAACGTTCACCCTGGCGCAGCTCACGTCGATCGTCCTGGTGGCGGTGGGTGCGTGGCTGCTGACTGCATGGAAGGGGTCGCCGGACCCGGCGCCCGGCGCCTATCTCGCAGGTGACAAGGATGTGGTCGCGTCAAATTCTTAGACGGTCTTTGTAAGCTGCTGAATGACAATATGTTAGGGCGCAGAATTTGAAAGTGTCGCATTCTTCGACAAAAGACACTCACTTTCCGCCCTGCGAATAGCTCGCGTAAGGCTTTAGGTACCAATGAGTTGAAGATATGCGCCGAATGGCACCACACTTGCCTTAACAAAGGCCGAGAAGTCCAAGGGACTTCCATCGGAAAGTGGTAGATCGAAGAAGGGTGGAGCGGGCACATCGGCCTATCTCCGTAAACTCAGGGGGCGATCTACCACCTGTCTAGCGAACGGCCCGTCCAGATGGACGGGCCGTTCGCACGTTCGGTGGTGAACGGGCGTCATCCCGAGCGCAGCGAGGGACCTTGCCAGCGGTGCCGCGACAGCGGCCTGGTTCCGGAATGGTGGAGCAGGTCCCTCGCTGCGCTCGGGATGACGGGGTGATGCGCCGGGCGACTACCCGTCAACCAGCTTCCGCTCCGCGATCACGATGCCGTCCCGGTCCGCATAGAGCCACGCCCCGGGCGTGAACGTGACGCCCGCGAATGCCACCGGTACCCCGCGCTCACCCGCCCCGTCTCTGGCGCTCCTCCGCGGCACGACGTGGAGCGCCTTCACGCCGATCGGCGTGCTCCCGACCTCCGCCGCATCGCGGATGCATCCGTAGACCACGACGCCGCTCCAGCCGTTCCGATGCGCCAGCGCCGCCAGGTTGCCGCCGACGAGCGCCGTCCGCAGCGAGCCGCCGCCGTCGACGACCAGCACCCGCCCGCCGCCTGGTGTCTCCAGCGCCTGCCGGACGAGCGCATTGTCCTCGAAGACCCGCAGGGTGGCGATGGGCCCGGCGAAGAACTCGATGCCGCCGAAGTCCCGGAACACCGGCTCGGCCACGCGGACCTCGGCGCCGAACTGGTCGCAGAGATCGGCGGTGGCGAACGGCATCAGCGCGGCGGCCGCGGCTCGACGGGGAGCGACGGCGCGGAGACCAGGTGGCGCCGCATCCGCTCGACCTCGGAGCGCATCTCCGCCAGGTCGGCCTCCATGCGCTCGAGCGAGCGGAGCAGCTCGACGACCGCGCCGGGACCGATCGCGGCGGCCGGCATCCGGAGCTGGGCCGGGGCCGGGGCCGGGGGTGCCACGGTGGCCGGCGATGCCGGCGCGGCGGTGGGCTCGGGCACCATCACCGAGGTCACGCCGCGCACGCGGCGGGGCTCGAGGACGAAGTTCCAGATCAGCGCCACCAGCGCGAGCAGGAGGAGCACGCCCTGAGCGCCGAGCGACTCGGCCGTCGGGTAGATGCCGAGCGCCGGAATCCGCGGTGCCCACGAGAGCACGGTCGTGCCGACGAGCCCGCCTTCCTGCAGCTCGGCGATACCCTTCCCCGCGAACACGAACGCCATGTAATAGAGGAACCCGCTGGTCACCGCGAAGAACGGCTTGAGCGGCAGCCGGACACCGAAGCGGTTGATCGCGATGTAGACGACGACCAGCACGACCGACCCGGCCAGGATGCCGCCGACGATCGGGATCGTTCCGCCCGCGGTGCCCGCCACGAAGAGCGCCTTGTAGAACAGCACCGTCTCGAAGCCCTCGCGGTAGACCGCGAGGAACGCCGCGCTCGCGAGGGCCAGGGCCGAGCCGCTGTCGAGGGCGTCCTGTACCTTGCTCTTCACGAACTGGTTCCACTTCACCACTTCCATCTTCGACAGCAGCCAGTAGCTGACGTAGAACAGCACCCCCGTGGCCACGACCATCGTGGCGCCCTCGAGCGCCTCGCGGTGGGCCGCGCTCAGCACGAACACCGTCTCGAGGGCCACCGCGGTCAGCAGGCTGGCGCCGATCGCCGCGCCGACGCCCACGTGAATGTCCCGCCGGCGGTGGGCGGCCCCCATCTTCACCAGGAACGTCATGAGGGCGCCGACGATCAGGATCGCCTCGAGGCCTTCGCGCAGCATGATCACGAACGACTGCGCGAACAGGTTGAACGGCGAGTCCTGGTCGCCGAGGACGCGCTCGGCGCGCTCGAGGCCGGCATCGAGCTGACGGCGGAGCGCGTCGAGCTCGGCCGGCGTGGCGCCGCCCGCGGCCCGCGTCCGGAGCGAGGCGAAGGCGGTCTCGAGCTCGGTGGCCAGACCGGGATTCTTGGCCCGCACCCCGCGCTCGACCTGCTCGAAGGTCATATACGCATCGAACGCGCGGCCGCTCGCGGCGGGATCGCCCGTCCGCGCGAGCGCGAAGGCGGTGTCGAGCTGCGCCCGTACCCGCGCGAAGACCTGGTCGGAGGCGGTGCCCGTGTGGTCGGCCTCGAATGTGCGCACCGCCGCGAGCCGGCCGAGCGCCTCGGGCCCGCTCTGCTGGCTCACGCCCAGCGCGGTGAGCACGGCCTCGTCGGACATCTTGCCGGTCGTCGCGAAGGCGCGGAGCGCCGGCGGCACGTCGCCGCGGGGCGCCGGCAGGCGGAGAATGGTGGCATAGAGTGCGGCCGCCCACCGGTCCTCGGCGGGGAGCCGTCCCTCGAAGGCCGGCATCGCCGTGCCCACTGTGCCGATGCTGATCCGGCGGAAGTAGTCGAGCGGAGAGACGGCGCGCAGCGCGGCGCCGTCGGCCAGGCTGGCGGGACGCGGATCGAGACCGGCGGCCTGGGCGCCGTCACCCCTGCCCACGACGCCGTGGCAGCTGGCGCAGTTCGCCTGGTAGATCTCGGCGCCCCGCGCGAGCGAGGGCGTCTGCGTCGGCAGCTCGTCGAGGGTGATACCGAGGCGCTCGGCGAGACCGGTGTTGAGCGTGCGGACGTGGGCGTCGAGCGAGTCGGGTGGGGCGGTCCGCTTGACCAGCGCAACCAGCGCGTCGATCTCGGCGGTGGCAGCCCGCCCGGCCTCGGACGGCAACAGGGCCGCGGAGCGCCGCGCCTCCTGCAGGAACAGCTCGGCCTCCTCCACTTCGGCCTTGGCGACGACCCGGCCATCGATCACGCCGACCCGATACTCCTGCGTCGCGAGCTGGGCGGTAGCCGCGATGCGCCGGGCGACGGGGGCACGGTCCTGCGAAACGACCGGCTGCTGAGTGGCCTGGAGCGGGGACGCAGTAAGAAGAATCGGTAGCAGGCCGCCGATGAGAATCATTATCACCCGGTTTGAGTTTGCCTCCGATAAATTAGAGTGCCGCGATCGGAATTGCTAGAGGGTTGGTAGTAAGGAGTTAGGGGACGGCAGGGAATCCAAGGCGAGCTTGGAGTCGAGGTCCGAAGCGGACACCGCTGGCTTTGCACCGATCCCTGCTTCAGCGCCTCGACTCCAGCTCCTCCAGCGCAACCGTCGATCAGCGGCTTCGTCCCGCTCAAGGTGACGCACTAGACGCAACGCCCACCATGGCAATAGCCCCCGCGGACGTCGCCGAGTGGGTCAGGCTCACCTGCACCGCCAGCCCGCCGTTCTCCTCGGCCAGCCGCGCCGCGAGCCCGTGCAGACGGATCGCCGGACGGCCGTCGTCGTCCCGAGTCACCTCGATGTCCCGCCACCCCACGCCACGCGCTCCCGGCAGCGCCTGCAGCGCCTTGTACACCGCTTCCTTGGCCGCGATCCTGGCCCCGGCGTGCCCGGTCGGATCCGGCCGCGTGGCCAGGTAGGCGCGCTCCTCGTCGGTGAAGAACTTCTGCATCGCGTGCTCGCCTTTGTGCGACAGCAGCCGGGCGACGCGCTCGAGATCCACCAGGTCCACGCCCACGCCGATCACGTTCACAGCCGCGCCCACCAGAACGCTGCCAGCCCCTCGAGCGGTGGGGGCACCGGCAGGTAGCCGCCGAGCACCAGGCCGAGGTAGGCGGCGGCGCCGGCCACGACGGCGGTGAGCAGCCAGAGCGGCCAGGTGGGCCGATGCCAGCCGCGGACGCGCGCGATCTCCGAAGCCCAGTGCTCCTGCTCCCGCCGGGCCCCTGCCTCGAGCGCCAGCCACGCCGACTCCAGCCGCCGCGCCGCCCCCGCCAGCGCCGCCTGCCAGGCCTGGGCGCCGGCGGCGCCGCGCCCGCGGGCGCTGCTGGTCGTGTGCACGGCCAGCTCGAGCTGATCGAGTGCCGCCACGAACTGGGCGCCGCCGCTGCCGAGCCGGGCGCCGATCGCGCGGGCGTCCTCGTCGCTGAGCTCGAGCCGCTCGCGCCGGCGCCGGGGAAAGCGCGACTCGTCGGCGGCCAGGCGAAACCCCGCGTTCGCTTCGTCCGCGATCCGCACCGCGGCCGTCTCGACCGCGTGCTCCCACAGCCCGAGCCACGCCACCCGCCCGAGCGAAGCCACCGCGCTCTCGTGGTCGCCGCCCGCGGCGAACGAGCGGCCCGCGGCCGCCAGGTCGAACACGCCGGTCACGAGGGCGAGGCGGATGTCGTCGAGCGAGACGCGGAGTGCGCCCCGAGCGGCGGCGGGCGGATCGACCAGCCGCCCGAGCGACGGGCCGAGCTCGGGCACGATCCAGAGCTGCTCCGAGCCGGGGGCCATGGTCACGACGCGGCCAGCACCGCGGGCCGGCCGGTGCGAGCCTCGAAGCGGCGCACGAAGTCGGCGAGCGAGTCCGCGGTGAAGGCGTCGCGGCCGATGCCGGTGGCGCGGATGGCGTGCTCGATGTCGGCGGGCGCACCCTCGACCTCGAGCAGCGGATCCATGTCGGGATAGCGCTCGAGGCGGACGGTGGCGCCGCCCAGGTCGTAGACCTCGACGTCGCGGTCGATCGCATGGATCACGTCGTAGCCGAGGGAGGCGAGAAACGCGTGGGCGGACGCCGTGGGGCCGGCGGACGGCGCGATCGGGAGCTCGACCTCCTGGCGCTGCTTGTAGCCGTCGGGCGAGAGCTGCACGGGCCCCTTCCAGCCCAGGATGGACTCGCTCCGGCCGTCGGCGTAGCGGTAGTGCCGCACCCGGAGCACCTCGCCCCGTGCGAGCAGCTCGCCGGCACGGTCGAACCGGCGGTCGGTCATGCGGGCACGGAACCGCTCGCGCCCCCCCGACGCCCGCAGGCGCTCGCGCAGGGCGTCGGGATCGGGGATGACGGCCTTGAGCTCGAGCTCGTCACTCACCGCAGAATCGCGTCCAGCACCGCGTCCGTCTCGCTGAGATCCAGGAACACCGCGTGCGCCCCGCAGGCTTCGAGATCGCTCACCGAGTACGCGCCGGTCGCGACCCCGAGCGCGCGGGCCTCGATCCCCGCCCCGCAGGCCACGTCGGCCGGCGTGTCGCCGATGATGACGACCTCGGCGCCGCGGGGCACACGGCCGAAGATGGCCTCGGCGCGGCTCGCCGCGATCGGCGGGAGATCGGGCCGGTGCGCCGCGTCCGACCCGTAGGCACCGACCCGGAACCGCTCGGGCGCGATGCCGCCGGAGCGGAGCTTGAGCGCCGCGCCCTGCGCGATGTTGCCGGTGAGGAGGCCGAGCACCACGCCGGCATCCGCCTCCAGTCGCTCGAGCAGCGCGTGGACTCCGGGCATGACGGTCGTCCGCGTAGTGGGGCGCTCGAGCTCCTGTGCCAGGAAGCCGACGTAGCGCTCGCACAAGGCGCGCACGCGCGCCGGCTCCCGCGGCTCGGGCTGGCCCGCGGCCTCGAGCATCTCGGCCACGATCTGGGGATCGGTCTTGCCGTCGAACCGGATCCGCTCGAACGCGGGCGAGGGCCCGACCGCTTCGGCGAGCGCGGCGACGATGGCGCGGCGCCCGGCGCCGGCGGTCAGAAGAATGGTCCCATCGATGTCGAACAGCACGAGCTTCCGGGTCACCGCTCCTCCAGCCGCCTCACGCCCACGAGCCGCTCGCGGAGCGACGCGGCCCGGCTGCCCGGCAGCCAGGACTCCTGCACCATGCCGCCCAAAGCGATCGTCGAGTGCACCAGCGTGTCCGCCTCGCCGGCGAAGGCGACGTGGGTCACCCTGTCACCCGCGCCGTCGCGGAAGAACAGCAGGTCGCCGGGCCGGATGCCGTCGAACGGGACCGGCACGCCGCAACCCGCCTGCTGGGATGAGTCGCGGTCCAGCGTGATGCCGCGCGCGAGGAAGGTGGTCTGCACCAGCCCCGAGCAATCCACGCCGCTCGGGGTCACGCCGCCCCACTCGTACGGCGAGCCCGCGAAGTACTCGAGCGCCCAGCGCTCCGGCGCCGTGCGGCGGGCGTCCGGCACCAGCTCGGCCACCAGGGCCACGGCTCCCTCGACCACCTGCCCGCGGCGGCCGTCGGGCAGGCGCACCCCATCGCCGTCGAGGGCCACCCTGGCGCGGAGTGGCAGCAGGAGCGCCCGCCCCTCTCCCAGCCGCACGCCGGCGCCCAGGCTCCAGCCGGCGGCCTCCTGGCGCCAGTCCTCCGCCTCTGCGTCGCCCACTTCGACGCAGTACCCGGCGTGGACCCAGCCCCCGTAGCCGTCGAGATCGGTGCGCACGCGGCGCCAGTCGCCCGCGGCCTCGAGCACGGCCGCGGTCTCGCCGAGGACGAGCTGGCTCGCCTGCTCGCACCGGAGCGTCGGCTGGACGAAGACCGGGACGATGGCGGCGCGCGCGATGACTGCGGTCACGAGGGAGCGGCTTCCTTGGCGGCGCACTCGCGGCAGAGCGTCACGCCGCGGAAGCTGCAGATGAGGCAGATGAAGGTGCCGCACTTGGCGCAGGGATAGCCCTCGGAGGCGCGCTCCTCGCGGCCGCAGGCGCGGCAGCCCATGGCGTCGTGCTCGTGAATCTCGGCCATGGCGACCTCAGGTGGTGAGCGAGTAGCGCTTGATCTTGTTGATCAGCGTGGCACGCGAGATCCCGAGCTCGATGGCGGCGCGGGTCCGGTTGCCGGTGTGGTGCTTGAGGGTACGCTCGATGTGCTGGCGCTCGAGGTCCTCGAGACTGAGCGGCGTGTGCCGCCGGTCGCCGATGCCGGGCCGGGCGCGGAACTCGCCGGGCAGGTGCTCGACGCTCACCGCCGGCGCGCCGCGACCGAGAATGAGCGCCCGTTCGAGCACGTTGCGCATCTCGCGCACGTTGCCGGGCCAGCCGTAGGCCAGCAGCCGGTCGAGCACCTCGCCCGAGAGCGTGGGCGGGCCGTCGGGGAGCTCGGAGCGCAGATCGGTCAGCAGCCGGGTGATGAGCGCCAGCCGGTCCTCGCGCGAGCGGTCGCGTACCGGCGGGAGCTGGAGCGGCATCACGCTCAGCCGGTAGTAGAGATCCTCCCGGAAGCGCAGCTCCTCGACCTCGCTCTGCAGGTCCTTGTTGGTCGCCGCGATGAGCCGCACGTCTACGGTGATCTCGCGGGTCCCGCCCAGCCGGCGGAAGGTCTTGGTCTCGAGCACCTTGAGCAGCTTGGGCTGGAGCTCCGGCGCGAGGTCGCCGATCTCGTCGAGGAGGATCGTGCCGTGGTCGGCGATCTCGAACAGCCCCTGCTTGCGGTCCTTGGCGTCGGTGAACGCGCCCTTCTCGTGGCCGAACAGCTCGCTGTCCAGGAAGGTGGCGTTGAGCCCGGCACAGTTGACCTCCACGAACGGCGCCTTGGCGCGCGGGCTCAGGTCGTGGATCATCCGCGCCACCCAGCCCTTGCCGGTGCCGCTCTCGCCGGTGAGCAGCACCGTGGTCCGCTCGCTCTGGGCCAGCAAGCCCACCTGGTGGGCGAAGTCCTGCATCCCCGACGACGACCCGAGCGAGTCCAGGCCATACCCCGGCGCGCTCTGCGTCAGCAGCGCCTCGTTGATGCGGCGGAGGCGGGCCTTGTCGGCCACCCGCGCGGTGGCGGCGGCCAGGTGCTCCATGTCGACCGGCTTGGTGAGGAAGTTCTCGGCGCCGAGCTGCATGGCGCGGACGGCGGTGGCGACGTCGCTCTCGCCGGTCAACAGGATGACGGCGGCGTCCCGCTGGCGCAGGTGCTCGAGGACCTCGAGGCCGTCCATCCCGGGGAGCCGGAGGTCCAGGATCACCACCTCGGGCCGCAGGCGATCGAAGGTGGCCAGGCCCGCCTCGCCGCTCAGCTCCCGGGTGACCTCGTACGACAGGCGCTCGAAGTAGTTCCCGATGCTGCGCAAAACGTCGACATCATCGTCGATGAGGAGGACAGAGCCGGCCATGGGGACGCCTGGTACGGGTGAACATCGGGTGAACGTCATCCCGAGCGGAGCGAGGGACCTTGCACGGGAATGGCTCGAGCGTGGTGGAGGAGGTCCCTCGCTCCGCTCGGGATGACGGCTAAAAATTAGTCAGTTGGCTCCAACTCGCCAACCTACCCCGGCACCATGATGCGGATCGCCTTGGGCACCACCGTGGCCGTGAACGGCGTCTCGCCGCCGGGCTCGCCGTCGAGCTGAACGGGCTGGACCGGGTGGGTCTCGACCCGGATTTCCCGCCCGCGGGCATACCCGACGAAGGTGTCCAGCCCGTCGACTTCCGGCGCCATCCGGAGCAGGTCCCAGACGGCCCGCAGGCTCTGCCCGAAGCCGTTGGCCCGGACGACTACCACGTCGAGCAGCCCATCGTCCGGACGGATGCCCGCGCCCAGCCGGACGTAGGGCGGGATCACCTCGCCGCAGTTGGCCACCAGCACCATCGCCGCGTTGGCGTCGTAGACCACGCCGTCGATGGTGATGATATGGTCGGTGCTCCGGATGTCGCGGATGAGGCGGAGGGTCGTCGCCACGTACGCGGCCATGCCCCAGCGGCGCTTGTGCTCGGCCAGCGTCTCCGCCATGACCCGCGCGTCGTACCCCGCCCCGCAGGCTACCGCGAAGTAGTGCTCCCCGTCGGCGCGCTGCATCCGGCCCAGGTCGAACGGCCGGGGCCGCGCCGTGACCAGCGCGCGGGCGGCCCGCGCCGGCGCCGATGGGATCCGGAGGTTGCCGGCCAGCAGGTTGCCGGTGCCGCCCGGAATGACGCCGAGGGCCACGTCGGTGCCGACCAGCGCCGCGGCGGCCTGCATGGTGGTGCCGTCGCCGCCGAACACCGCCACGATGTCCATGCCCTGCGCCACGCCCTCCGCCGCGATCAGGCGCGCGTCGCCGTGACCGCCGGTGGCGAGGACCTCCGCGCTCCAGCCGGCCGTGGCGAACGTGCGCATGAGCACGTCCACGGCGCTGGCCCGGGTGCGGGCCGCGGCGGGGTTGGTGATCAGCAGCAGCCGCGGCACTAGAACTCCCGTTCCCAGAGGATGTCGAAACCGATCTGGTACAGGCTGCTGTTCCCGAACTGGTTGGAGGTCACGAAATTGTTGCACGACTGGATGGTCGGCTCCACCGAGCTCTGCAGCTTCCACTCGTGGCTGAAGCGGAACTCGAGGCTGGCACCCAGGTTCTTGTAGCTCACCTGGCTGAAGTCGGGGCAGAAGCCGGCGTTGAACGTGAGGAACGTCTTCTTGCCGATCTGCCATCCGGCCGCGAGCTGGGTGAGCGACCCGCCGCTGGTCGGGCTGGACGAGACGCCCGGGCGGATTTCGATCAGGTCGATCGGCACGCCGATGTCCTGGATCAGGGCGCGCTCGAGCTCGCTCGAGAGCGCGCTGGAGAAGTAGGACAGGCCGGTCTGAAGCGCGCCTCCCTGCCCGAGCAGCGTGGCCTCGTTGGCCGGATACCCGGTGATGATGTACGAGATGAGGTCGGTCTCCGAGATCGGCGGCCGGACGGTGCTCGTCAGCGTGAGCTTCGGCTGGTACAGGGTGCCGGTGACGCTCGCCACGACGGGAATCTCGTCGCCGCGGATGCTGCGCACCGTGTGCTGCGCCACGATGTCGAGCCCGGCGTTGAGATCGCCGGTGTAGGTCACCTGGCCGCGGGTCACCGTGAAGTCGCGGCTCACGGGCCCGATCTTGAGCGTGTACGTGCCGCGCGGCGCGTTGAGCGTACCGGTCGGATCGTAGGTCTGCGCCCGCTTGCTCAGCCGCATGCGCCCCTCGAGCTGGATATTCGCCTCGGCGGAGCGCAGCCAGACGTCGGAGCCCATCTCCACCCGCAGGTCGTCGATCCGGAGCGAGTCGAGGAACCGGTTCTGGAACTTGGCGCCGAGGTTCTCCCGGCGGATGAGGGTGGTATCCACCAGGTCGGCGATGGACGGATCCTCCAGGTCGATGATCCGCTTGTTGACCAGGTCCGCGAAGTACAGCACCCCGCTGTTGGCGGTCAGCCCGCCGGTCAGCGTCGAGCCGAAGACCGGGCCGCGCAGCTCGAGATCGCCGGTGGCGACGAGGGTGAGGAAGCTGCGGACGTCGATCGCCCGGAACTTGTCGGCCCGGAGCGTGAGATTGAGAATCGGATGCGAGAGGTTCTCCAGCCGCATCGAGCCGCCGACGGCGAGCTGGCCGCCGCCGCTGGTGAGCACCACGTCCCGGAGCCGCACCGAGTCGCCCTCGAGCGTGGCGCCGCCCCGCACGGCGCCGAACCGGATGCCGAGCCCCGTGAGCGACATGCTGCCGTTCCCGATGTCGACCGCGCCCGCCAGCCGCGGCGCGGCCCAGGTGCCGCCCACCTGGACGTCCGCCTTGAGGGTCCCGCCGACGCGGGTGACGGCCGGCGTGATCGCCTCGAGCAGTCCCAGGGACACGCTGTCCGTGTGCGCCCGCACCGAGAGCGGGCCGTCGATCTGCCGCTTCTCGACGCCGGTGAGCGCGAGGTCCAGCGGCAGATGGGCCTCCACCTGCAGCAGGTTCTCGCCCGTGCGCCAGAGGTCGAGGTTGGCGTCGAGCCGGCGCGCCTCGTAGTTGAGGACGCCCTGGATGAAGGGCGACTGGAAGTCGCCGAAGCGCCCGTCGGCCAGCCGCGCGAGCCCGCGGAAGGTCGGCGCCGCCGCGGTGCCGCCGATCTGCAGGTCGAGCTCGGCCTCGCCGTGCACGCCCGCCGTGTCGCGCTGCAGCAGGCCGTAGACATCGTGCAGGTCGAGCCCGAGCAGCTGGACCCGGAGGTCGCCCGCCGCCGTTCCGGGGACCCGGCCCGACGCCTCGAGCGTGCTCGAGCCGTCGAGCGACGCCAGGCGGAACGGGCTCAGCGGGGGCGCCGAGTCGGCGAGGGCCACCGTGACCGGCGTCTCCAGCCGGTACTGCCGCACCGCCAGCCGCGCGAGCAGCGAGTCGATCCGGAGCACGCGCGATTCGCCCTGCCGGTACCACGCCCCAGCGGCATCGAAGCGGGAGGCGTCACCCAGATTGGTCCCGGCGCTCCACCCGAGCGAGTCGGTGAGCCCGTTCACCGCACCGCCGGCCTTGCGGAGCACCCACCGCTGGATCCGGATCGAGTCGGAGGCCGCGCGCGCGGTGAGCTGCGGCCGCCGCCCACCGAGCCAGGTGAAGGCCCCGGTGAGTCGCGGCGAGCGGATCAGCTGCCACTCGAAGGCATCGACCGCGAACGCGCCGTCCGCCAGCAGGGAGTCGAGGCTGCCCGCCAGGTCCACGTGCCCCTCGGCGCGGCCGCCCAGCGGCCGTGACTCGGCCGAGGTATCGCGCTTCTGCCGGGTCATCGCGAGCAGCAGCGAGTCGAACCCCACCAGGCTGTCGGCCGCGAGGTCGAAGCGCATGCGCCCGTTCTGCGGTGCGCGCCAGCCCAGCGTGCCGCCGCCCGAGGCCCTGGCGCCTTTCCATTCCGCGTAGGCCGTGTCCACCGCGACCACGCTGTCGCGCACGCCGCCCCGGCCGCAGAGGCTGTCGATGGTCCACTCGCGGATGCGGCTGCGGGTGAGGGCCAGTACGACGTTCCCCTCCGGCGCGCGCAGGGTGTCGATGCGGCCGGTGGCTTGGAGCTCGCCCGTGAGCGACGTGGAGAGCGACTGGCCCGTGAGCGTGGCCAGGTTGACCCGCGCGAACCGGAGACGGAGCCCGTCGGCGCCCCAGAGGGGCGGGAGCGCGGTGACGAATCCTTCGGCCTGCACATCGCCCAGGTCGCCGGTGAGGTCGGCGTTCACGGCCAGCCGGCTCAGCGTCCCCTCGCTCTGGAAGCGGCCGCGGAGCTCGCCCTTGGTCTTGAGCGTGGGGAAGGCGCGGCGGATCCCCTCGAACACGAGCGGGTCGAAGACGACGTCGGTCGAGAGCGCGAGCGAGTCCCTGCGCGTGTCCAGATACACGGTGCCGGTGGCCGTGCTGGGCGGCCGGTCGCCGTCCTGCTGCCGGGCGGTGCCGCGGAAGGTGACGTTCTTGAGCGGGCCGTCGAGGGTGCCCGCCGCGGCCAGCCGCCCCTCGATGATCACGGCGGGCGCGAGACGGCGCACGGTCCGGAGGTCGATGTCCGAGCGGCGCACCACGAAATGGGTGAACGTGAGCCCGCTGTCCCGGGTCGAGCCCACGATGCCGGTGCCCGCGATCTTCGACACCGGCCGGCCCGGCACCCGCGCGTCGGCGAAGGCCCAGTCGATCGTCACGTCCATGGCGTCGAGGAACCCGGCGCCGGTCATGCTGCCGCTCAGCGTCCCGAAGAACGGCAGCGAGTCGACGTACGCCCGGGCTGCGTCGAGGTCGAGGTCGCGGAGCGTCACGTTCATGTCGCGGAACCCCAGCCCGCGCCGCCGGTCGGTGATCGCGACCAGCGAGCCGTCGACCCGCTGCGCGCCGTTCCGGAGGTGCAGGTCGCGGATGTCGTAGGCGGTCCGCGCGCCGGTCTCGGACTTGCCCGCCACCACGCCGCTACCGGTCATGGCCGGAAAGTCGGGCGAGACCCAGTGCAGGTCGTCCAGGTTCACGTGCGGCGAGGTCACCTGGAAGTCGTACAGCGTCGTGTCGTGGGGCCAGGTGACCGCCCCGCCGCCCGAGAACCGGGTATCGGGCAGCGAGCCGCTGGAGAGGCTGAAGATGGCGCTGTCGGCGTGGAGCCGGACCCGGCCCACGGCTTTGGTGACGGTCACGGCCGGATCGCTCACGCGGGTGGCGAGCGCATCGATGTCGACCGTGAACGGCTTCCTGTCCGGCGTCGCGATCCGGAGCCGGGAGAACCGGGCGTCGAGGTCGGAGAGCAGGATCACCCGCCGGAGCCCGTCCCCGCCCTCCTCGATCACCCGCCCCGGCTTGGCCCGCTCGGCCTCGAGCGCGGAGTCCCGCTGCGCGACGGTGCGGAGCGAGCGGTCGGGATTCCAGGGCAGCGCGATGCGGAGCGTGCCCCCGGTGACCTTCACGTCGTAGAAGTCGATCAGCGGCCCCGGCCCCCCGCCCTTCCCCTTCTTGAGCCCCAGCACCTCCTCGAAGTTCATCCGGCCGTTGCGCAGCTTGATGAGCTGGATGGTCGGGTGGTCGACCGCGACGCTGCTGAGGAGCACCTGGCCCGCGATCAGGTTGGGAAGCCGGTAGGTCACCCGCACGCGCGGCAGGTCGGCGAGGAGCCCGCCCGCGGTGTCGCGGATGACCAGGTCCTCGATGGCGAGATCGTACACGAACGAGCCCGAGATCGCGCCCACCTTCACCTGGCCGATCACGATCTTGTCGAGCGCCCGCGAGACGGTCCGCGCCAGCAGGTTCCGGCCCGGCGGCGTGAGCGTCATCGACGTCACCACGCCCAGCACCATGGCCACGGTGCCGAGCAGGATGACGAAGAAGAAGCGCGCGATCCGCCGTCGCATCAGAAGGCCTGCCCCACCGCGAAGTGGAAGGTGAACTTGCTGCTCCGCGCCTTGACGTAGGACTCCTGGCCCGGCACCGGCGTCAGCACGCCCAGGGTGTCGACCTGAAAGAGCGTGCCCGCCTGCAGCTTGTACGGATTATAGGCCACGTCGAGCCGCGCCGGCCCGAGCGGCGTCGCCAGCCGGATGCCCACGCCCGGGGTCACCCGGATGACCGCCGGGTTGCCGACGCCACGCTCCCAGACGCCGCCGGCGTCGACGTACGCGGCCAGCCGGAGCCGCGAGCTGAACACCGGCGACGGCACCCGCAGCTCGACGTTGCCCACCGCGAGCGTGTTGCCGCCGGTGGCCGCGACCGTCACCCGGCCCGGATCGATCTCCCGCATCTTGAGCGCGGCGGTATCCACCTCGCCCTTGGGGACCACGTAGACCACCGCGCCGAGCTCGTTGCGATAGAAGCCGCGCACGTCGTTGGGGCCGCCGGCGTAGAACCGCTGCTCGGGCGGAACGAAGTTGCCGCTCTGGGTGGCCACGTCGACGCTCGGCGCGAAGATGGCGCCGCCGCGGAGCCGCCAGCTGAACACCACGTCGCGCGCGATGGGGCGGTACCACGAATAGTCGCCGACGGCGCGGAAGAACTGCTGGAACGAGCTGGAGCCCAGCAGGCGCGAGCTCCAGGTCAGATTGAGCGTCGAGAGCGAGCCGCGCGACGGATCGAGCGGGTTGTTGACCCGGGGCACGCTTCCCGTCGCCGTGAGCGTCGCGAGCACCCGGTTCTGGCGCAGCAGCGCCACCACGTCCGCCGTGCACGCGTTGAACGCCGCGCAGAAGCTCCCGGGCGTGGCCTCGGTGTGGCCGTAGGACAGCGTGTAGGCGAGCGAGAGCGGGATCCGGCGCTTCGGCGTCTCGCGCCGGAGGGTGACGGTCGTCCCGGTCTCCTGCCGCAGGTACACCTTGTATTCCGACCGCCGCTCGGTGAACAGCGAGACGGCGATCGTGTTGTTGGGCGAGAGGAACGCGGGGCGGCGGATGGACGCGCCGAGGTTGAAGTTCACCTTGCTGGACCCGACGGTGTCCTCGCGCGAGTTGCGGCAGATGTTCTGGTCGACCCCCCAGTCGAACGGCGTGCCGACACCCACCTTCGAGATCCGGCTGGTGAGGTCGAGGATGCGGCCGCCGCTCCCCAGGAAATTGCGCGTGGTCCAGCCCAGCGAGCCGCGGAAGCAGTCGTCGGTGGCGTAGCCGATCCCGCTGCGGATGCGCCGGCGGCGGGCCTCGCCCACCACCACCACCAGCGGCACCGAGTCGGCGTCGGACCGGTACTGGGTCGTGTCGACCTTGACGGTGGCGTAGCGGAACAGGTCGGAGCTGTAGAGGTTCCGCTGGCTCTGGTACATCTCGTCCTGGGAGTAGAGCCGGCCGCGCCGCGAGATCAGCAGGTTGCGGACGACCTGCGGGGCGATCCGGTTGGTGCCCACCACGCTCACCTCGCCGATCGTCGCCCGGCGGCCGGCCGCGGCCTCGAAGGTGACGGCGGCGGTCTCGGTCTCCCGGTTGCTCTCGAAGCTGGTGAACACCCGCGCGGACGGATACCCGCGGTCGCGCAGCCGGCGGGCGATCGTGTCCGCCGAGGCCTGCATGATGAACCGGTTGAACGGATCGCCCTGGTGCAGCGGAAGGTCGACCAGCGTCTGCTGCCCGACCGGGTCGGGCAGCGAGTCGAGACCCAGGACCTCCAGTCGCGTGACCCGAATGGGCTCACCTTCCTTGATGCGGAAGGTGATGTAGACATTCGTCGGGGTCCGGCGAACGGTGGTGTCGGTCTGGGCGTGCGGATAGCCGCTGCGGCGGTAGAGCACCTCGAGGCGGACCACGTCGCGCTTGAACTCCTGCTCGTCGAAATAGCGCTTCTCGCCGAGGCCCAGCCAGCGGAAGAAGAACGCGCGCGCGAACCAGCTCGAGTTGGTGGTGGCGATGGCGCTGGCGAGGAATTCGTCGGACAGCGCCCGGTTGCCCTCGAAGGCCAGCTGGCGGACGACCCGCGCGGGCTCCTGCGCCCCCGCCGGGACGGCGGCCGCGAGAAGCAATGCCAGCGCCACCGCGGCCCTGCCCCTCACTGAGGCACCTGGGCCGGGCGTCGAGGGACGGAGGGGGGTAGGTGCGCGATTGACGGCATGCTCTAAGCCCGGTAGTTTGACCACCTTACGCCTTCATGTCAACATCCATTCGTCAGATCCCTCGTCGCCTGTTGCCCTGCCTGGTCCTCGCCACCGCCGCCTGCGCGGTCGGCGGCGAGCCGGCCGGACGGGGTCTCACCTACTATGAGGGCGCCGATCCCGCGTCGCTCGACCCCGCGCTCTCCAACGACGTGCAGAGCGGCGAGGTCGTGAGCCTCCTGTTCGACAACCTGGTCCAGTTCGACACCGAGGGACGGCTTGAGCCCGGTCTCGCGACGCGCTGGGAGAGCGACACGACCGGCGCCGGGTACACCTTCCACCTCCGGACCGGCGCCACGTTCCACGACGGCCGGCCGATCGGTGCCCGCGACGTGCGGGCCTCGATCCTCCGGGCACTCGATCCCGCCTCCAGGGCCGGCCGGCAGTGGCCGCTCTTTCCGATCAAGGGTGCCCGCGAGTACGCCACCGGCAAGGCGCGAGCCGTGGCCGGCATCGCGGTGCCGGACGACAGCACCATCGTCTTCACGCTTAGGGCACCGCTCAACATCTTTCCCAAGTTCCTCGCGATGCCGGTGGCGGCCGTCGTGCCGACGCCGACCCCGCCGGGCTTCGACCAGGCGCCGGTGGGGAGCGGGCCGTGGCGGTTCGTCTCCTGGTCGCACGACGACGCCATCGTCCTCGCGAAGAACACCGCATACTGGGCGGGGCCCCCGAAAGAGGACACCCTCACCATCCGCATCATCCCGGAGGTGCTGACCCAGGGCGCCGAGTACGAGACCGGCAACCTGAGCGTGGTCGAGATTCCGTTCGGGGAGACCCGGCGCTGGGAGATGGCGCGCCCCGAGGAGCTGCAACGGCGGCCGGCCCTCCGGGACCTCTATATCGCCCTCAACACCACCCGCGGTCCGCTCAAGGACGTCCGCGTCCGCCGCGCGCTCAACCTGGCCACTGACGTCCGGACGCTGCTCCGGACGCAGATGGCGGGCCGCGGCGTCCTGGCGGCCGGCGCCATCCCGCCGGGCATCCTGGGGTACGACTCCACCCGGGCGCCCTATGCCTGGGATACCGCGGGCGCCCGCCGGCTGCTGGCCGAGGCCGGCTACGCCAAGGGCTTCCGGCTCCAGCTCTGGCGCAGCAAGCGGGCCGAGCTCGCCCGGGTGGCGCAGTCGGTGCAGCAGGATCTCGCCCTCCTCGGCATCCAGGTGGAGATCATCGAGCGCGACGCGCCCAGCGTCCGGGCCACCGTGCGCAACGGCGAGGCCGATCTCTTCCTGGGCGACTGGTACGCCGACTACCCCGACCCCGAGAACTTCTCGTACCCGCTCTTTCACTCGAGCAACAAGGGGCCCGGCGGCAACTACGCCTTCCTCAGCGACACCGCGCTCGACCACATGATCGAGCGCGCGCGGACCACGCCCGACACGCTGGAGAAGGCCCGGCTCTCGCGCGAGATCGACGCCCGGGTGTTCGACCTCGCGCCCTGGATCTTTCTGCTGCTTCCCGACCGACGTGTGGGCGGCGCAGCCGGACGTGAAGGGCTGGCGGATCCCGGCGGTCTTCACCGGGCAGCGGTGGACCACGGTGGATCGGACGGATGTGGCGCCAACCAGGGTGGCGCGGGCCCGGTGACGCGCTTCCTGCTGACGCCGCCTCGCCCTGCTGGTGCCGACCCTGTTCGGCGTCCTCGCCGTCACCTTCCTGATGCTCTACGTCGCGCCCGGCGATCCGGTGCAGGCGATGGTGGGCGAGCGGGCCGACGCCGAGACCATCGCCCGGCTCCGGGCCGAGCTGCACCTGGACGACCCCCTGCCGCTGCAGTTCGTCCGCTACGTGGGCGGCATCCTCCAGGGCGACCTCGGCACCAGCTACATTACCCGCCGCCCCATCCTGACCGACCTGCTGCAGCGCTTCCCCGCCACGCTCGAGCTCGCCGGCGCGGCGATGCTGTTCGCGGCGGTGACGGGCATCGCCATCGGCATCTACGGCGCCTGGCGGCCGGGCGGCTGGGTCGACCGGCTCTCCACCTTCGGCGCCTACCTGGGCGTGTCGTTTCCGGTGTACTGGGTGGGGCTGCTGCTGATCCTGGTGTTCGCGGTGACGCTGCGCTGGCTGCCGCCGTCGGGTGCCAGGGGACCGCTGTACATCATCCTGCCGGCGCTCACGCTGGGAATGCGCTCGGTGGCCTTTCTGTCGCGGATGACCCGCGCCGCGATGCAGGAGATCCTCCGGAGCGACTTCGTCCGGACGGCGCGCGCCAAGGGGCTGGGCGAGGGGCGGGTGGTGCTGCGGCACGCCTTCCGGAACGCGCTGCTGCCGGTGCTCACCGTGCTGGGACTCGACTTCGGCAGCTATCTTACCGGGTCGATCCTCACCGAGACCATCTTCTCGTGGCCGGGGGTGGGACGCTACGTCCTGACGGCGATCGACAAGCGGGACCTGCCGGGGGTGCAGGGCAGCATTCTCTTTCTGAGCCTGGTGTTCGTGCTGGTGAACCTGCTGACGGACGTGCTCTATGCGAAGGTGGATCCGAGGGTGGCGTATGATTGACAGGTGGTCGGACGGTCGGACGGGCGGACGGGCGGACGGGCGGGCGGGCGGGCGGTCAGACGGTCGGACGGCCGGACGGTCAGACGGTCGGACGGCCGGACGTGGGCCGGGTGCGCCGAAGCCTGTCACCCTGAGCGCAGCGAAGGGGCTGGTCCCGAGGCATGCCCTCGTCACCGTCCTCCTCTGTTCTGTCGCCCTTCCGGCGCTGACCGTTTCCCTTCCCGCCCAATCCCTCAACCGCCGCCTCGACGCCCGGCTCGACGCGCCACCCTACGACCGCCAGCTCTGGGGCGTCGCCCTGGTGAACGAGAAGGGCGCGCTGGTCTACGGGCGAAACCCGCGCCAGCTCTTCATTCCCGCGAGCAACACCAAGATCATCGTCGCCGCGGTGGCCTCCGCGCTGCTGCCGCCCGACTGGACGGTGAAGACCAGCCTCTACGCCAACGGCCCCGTCGCCGGCGGCGTGCTCCAGGGCGACCTCGTCCTCTACGGCCGCGGCGATCCGACCTTCGGCAAGCGCTGCTTCGCCACCGACACCCTGCGCGAGGGCGCGTGCGAGCGCGATTCGTTCACCCGCCTGCGCGAGCTCGCCGAAGGGCTCCGGAAGCGCGGCGTGCGCGAGATCCGCGGTGACCTGGTGGGCGACGGCAGCTAGTTCGAGCCCTTGACCGTCCATCCCGGCTGGGAGACCTACGACGTCAACTGGTGGTACGCCGCCCCGGTCACCGGGCTCGGCTTCAACGACAACAGCGTCGACTTCGCCTGGAGCCCGGGCACCAAGGCCGGCACACCGGCGGTGATCACGCATGTCGCCCGACGTGGGCGACGTGGTCTTCGAGAACCGCACCGTCACCGTGCCGGCGGGCGGCCGCTCGGACATCGGCGACCGGTTCTTCCGCGAGCCGGGCACGCTCAACGTGTGGGCCGAGGGCACGGCCGCGCTCGACAAGCCGACGCAGACCGAGTCGTTCGCCATGCCCGACCCGAACCTCTTCACCGCGCGTGCCTTCCGGCAGGTGCTGGCAGGAGGCGGGCATCGCGATCACCGGCACCACCCGCTCGACCACCGATTCGATGCTCTACCGCCAGGCGCGGACCGCGCCGCCCCTGGCGGAGATCACCTCGCGCCCGCTGCGCGAGTGGATCTTCCCGATCCTCAACACGCAGCCAGAACTGGTTCGCCGAGATGGTCCTCAAGCAGCTTGGGCGCCAGTTCGGCCGCGCGGGATCGTGGACCGAAGGACTCTCGGTCGAGCGCCGGTTCCTGATCGACTCGGTGCGGGTGGACTCGACCCAGTTCTCGCTGTCGGACGGCTCGGGGCTCTCGACCGGGAACCTGGTGAGCCCCGCCGCGTTCACCAGGATCCTGCGCTTCATCCGCGCGCACCCGCGCGCGGCCACATTCCTCGCCGGGCTGCCCCAGTCGGGACAGGTCGGCTCGCTCAGGAGCCGGTTCGTCCGCACCCCGCTCGAAGGCCGCGTCCGCGCCAAGGACGGCAGCATCGCCGGCGTGAACTCGCTGTCGGGATTCATCGAGCGGGCGGACGGCAAGGTGTGGACCTTTTCGGTGCAGGCCAACCACCACGCGCAGGCCGGGCGGTCGGTGATTCAGCAGATCGACAGCGTGGTGGTGGAGATGGGGAGGTAGGGCGGGACGGGCGGGCGGACGGGCGGGCGGGCGGGCGGGCGGGGCGGGCGGACGGGCGGGCGGCGGACGGGCGGGCGGTCAGACGGTCAGACGAGTCAGACGGTCAGTTCGAAAGTTCGCGGGCACTTCAGAGCTCGTCACCCTGAGCGCAGCGAAGGGGCCATGCGTTGAGGCATCCCCCCTTCGCCACGCTCAGGGTGACTGACTTGACTAATGTTGTGAACTTGCCCTAACCTCACCGTCCGACCGTCCGACCGTCCGACCGTCCGGCCCGCCTCTTCCCGAGGCCCCCATGCTCCTCCTCCTCGTCCGCCACGCCAACGCCGGCGACCGCGACCCCGAGCGCTGGCCCGACGACCGCGACCGTCCGCTCACCGACAAGGGCCGGAAGACCCAGCGCGACGTGAGCCGCTTCCTCCTCAAGCGCGACTTCGTGCCCACGCTGGTGCTCACGAGCCCCTGGGCCCGGGCCGCGGAAACCGCCGAGATCCTGGTCCGCGAGCTCCTGTTGTCCAAACCGCCAGTCCCATGCGACGCGCTGGCCAACAATCCCGACCTGGCGCGCCTCTCGGAGGACATTGGCGAGCAAGGTCCCGACGCCATCGTCGCGCTGGTGGGGCATTCGCCGTGGATGGAGGAGCTGGCAAGCCTGCTGCTCACCGGAACGGCGGCGGGAGTGCGGATCGACTATCCGAAGAGCGGGGTGATGGGAATTGACGTCGAGAAGGTGTCGGCCGGAACCGGGGAGCTGCGCTTTCTTCTGCGTCCCAAGATGGTCTAGCCAGCTCGCTATTCGGGCTACCCCGCGCGAGGTCACCCTGAGCGCAGCGAAGGGGGCCATGCTCGGGCACGCCCCCTTCACTGCGTTCAGGGTGACGAGCTATCGCATCTTCGCTCCGCCCGTCCGCCACCCTTCCCCTCGGCCGGGAGAAGCCGTCACATTGCCGCCCATGTTGCCCCGGCGTGTTTCCACTTCCCCGCTCCTTCTCCTTGCGGCGCTGTCGCTGCTCCTGGCCACGAGCCTCGGCGCCTGTCGGAGCGCCGGCCGGTTCCTGGGCGAGCTCCTGCGCGAGCGCCCGCCGGCCCCGCTCGACTCCATCAGCCTGGCCAGCGACGCGCGGCTCGACTCGACCGGCGCCCTGGCGGGGAGCTTCGTCGGCGAGGGAACCAGCCGCGCCATGCACCTGCTGTCGAGCGACACGGCCTTCATCGCCGAGCTGCTCCGGCGCTATCGCCCCGACCTCGCCGCGGCGACCGACCCGTGGGCCGCGCTCGCCCGCGCGCGCGTCGTGACCCTCGGCGGCCCCCAGCGGCGGCGGACCGTGGCGGGATCGGGACCGTCGGTCGAGTCGGCCGTCGTCGGCTCGCCGCTCGGGCACACCGAGGTCACCGTGGAGGCGATGCTCCTCCGCGGTGGCCAGGGCGGCCGCGCATGCGGCGCGCGGGGCGCGCAGGTCGAGCTCATCGTGGCGGACGACCGGCCCCGCGGCGATCCGCCGCTCCGGGGCCCGGTGCTGGGCTCGCTCCGGACCGGCGTCGCCGCCGGGCGGCACGAGCGCGGGCTCGTCCGGCGGAGCCCCGTGCCCGGGCCGTCGGCCGCGCTCACCCGCGAGCTCGTCGGGCGCACCGAGCGCGCGCTCGACTCGGTGCTCGGCGCCACGCAGCGCTCGCTCGAGCTGCGCGCCGATCCCGACACCCGGATCGAGATCAACACCCTGGCCGACGTCGACGCGGCCGACGTCATCGCCTTCCGCGTGGCCGACGACCGTGTCCGCTACGCCGTCTCGCTCCGGACGCGCCGCATCGCCGCCCGGGGCGACACGCGGAGCGACACTCTGCTCGCCACCGCCGTCATGGTGTGGGATAGCGCCGGCGCGTGGCAGCAGAGCATCTTCCGCCCCACGCTGCTCGCCCTGCGGCACGGGCGCATCGCGCCCTGGGGCGCGGCGGCGCGGCGCCCGATCTACTGGCGCCGGCTCCAGCCGATCAGCGACTTCGCCTTCCGGCGCGACGATCTCTGGATGGAGCAGGTCGACGTGCGCGACGGCAGCGTGCGCTGGGGAATCGTGCAGCCCCGGGAGAACCTGGTGGTGGCAGCTGCGGAGGTGGACGGACCATGCCGATGAAGATCTACACGCGGACGGGCGACGAGGGCGAGACCGGGCTCTTCGGCGGCGGCCGCGTCCCGAAGGACCACCCGCGGGTCGTCGCCTACGGTGACGTCGACGAGCTCAGCTCGGTGCTCGGCGTGGTCCGCGCCACCCAGCCGGTGCACTTCTTCGACGACCTGCTGGAGACGGTGCAGCGCGACCTCTTCGCCATCGGCGGCCACCTCGCCTCGCCCGATCCCGAGAAGGTGGCCGCCGCGCTGGTGAAGGCGGAGCTCTCGGAGGAGCGGGTCGCCCAGTTCGAGCAGGTCATGGACGCGGCCGACCAGGAGCTGCCACCGCTCGGCGCGTTCGTGCTGCCGGCCGGGACCCCCAAGGCCGCGGCGCTCCACCTGGCGCGCACCGTCTGCCGCCGCGCGGAGCGGAGCGTGGTGCACCTGGCGCGCGAGACGGCGGTGCCCGCGCTGTTCGTCGTCTACCTCAATCGCCTGTCTGATTTCCTCTTCACGCTGGCCCGCCTGGCCAACCACCGCGACGGCGCGGGCGACGTGACGTGGTAGTAGCCGCCGGCCCCGTCGTCGTCACCCACGCGCTCGGCCGCTACCCGGTGTACGTCGAGCCGGGCGGGCTGGGCCGGCTGGAGCCGCTGGTGCGCGAGCATCTGCCGGGCGCCCGGGTCGCCATGATCGCCGACGCGGGCGTGCACGCGCTGCTCCAGGCCGGGCGGTTCGGCCGCGGGCCATGGGAAGGCACGGCCCTCACCTTCCCGCCGGGCGAGCCGTCCAAGACGCGCGAGCAGTGGGCCCGGCTCACCGACGCGCTGCTCGCCCAGGGCTACGGGCGGGACAGCGGCATCGTGGCGCTGGGCGGTGGCGTCGCGGGCGATCTCGCCGGTTTCGTCGCGGCCACGTACATGCGCGGGCTCCCGTACATCCAGGTCCCGACCTCGCTGCTCGCCATGCTGGACGCATCGGTGGGCGGGAAGACCGGCGTCGACACGCCGGAGGGCAAGAATCTCATCGGCGCCTTTCATCCGCCCGTCGCGGTGCTGGCCGACCCGCGCGCCCTCGCCACCCTGCCCCGAGCGCGACTACCGGGGCGGGATGGCGGAGGCCGTGAAGCACGGGCTCATCGCCGACGCCGCCTACTTCGCCTGGATGGAGCATGACGCCGAGGCGCTGGTGCGGCGGGACGAGGCGGCGCTGACCCGGCTGGTGCGCCGGAGCGTCGAGATCAAGGCGGAGGTGGTGAGCGGCGACGAGCGCGAGGCCGGCCGCCGCGCCATCCTCAACGCGGGCCACACCGTGGCCCACGCGCTGGAGCACGCGACTGCCTACGGCCTGCCGCACGGCGAGGCGGTGGCTCTGGGGCTGGTGGCCGAGTGCGCGCTGGCGGCGCGGCTGGGCGTGGCCCCGGCCGGGCTGGGCCAGCGGGTGGCCGGGCTGCTGGGGCTGCTGGGACTGCCGGTGCGGCTGGCGGCGCCGATCGATGCCGATCGGGTGCTGCGGGCGATGGGCAGCGACAAGAAGAATCGCGAAGCGAAGCTCCGCTTCGCGCTGCCGCGGGAGCTGGGGGCGATGGACGAAGGGCAGCGATGGACGCGGGAGGCGCCGGAGGGGGCGGTCAGGGAGGCGCTCGCGGTGATCGGGTAGCCGGGTCGGTGGGCCGGGGCGGCCGCAGGCGCGAAGACGAGCGAAGCCTTCGGCGAGTCACCCTGAGCGGAGCGAAGGGGGCATGACCTGAGTCATGCCCCCTTCGCTCCGCTCAGGGTGACTCGCTGATTCAAGCCGAAAACCTGCAATGACTTACGCTCAGCGACCTCATCCCACCCCTCCCGCCAGAATGTCGAAAAGTGGACAAAGACCCGAACCCGCTCCCCAGGAATGATTTGTGATGTGGATTCATTTTTTTGCTTGACCGCCCCTTCGCTCATTCCTATATTCAGTCCCTCTCACCTCGGCCCAGCCGGCCGCCCATACGTCCACATCGATGTCTGTTCAACTCTCGCCCGGGGTTGTCTATGGCCCACGTCCGTACGAAAGCTCGTATGCTGGTCCGTTCCGCCCCGTCCGGCGCCTTCGATCAATATCTCCTCGACATCCAGAAGCTCCCGATGATCTCGGATCCCGAGGAGGAGAAGCGCCTGGCCCGGCGGGCACTCGCCGGCGACGAGACCGCGGCCGAGCGGCTGGTGACGGCGAATCTCCGATTCGTCATCTCCTACGTGAAGAAGTACCAGGGCCATGGGCTCGACCTCTCCGAGCTGGTCGCCATCGGCAATGAGGGCCTGCTCAAGGCGGTCAAGAAGTTCGATCCCGACCATGGCGTGAAGTTCATCTCCTACGCCGTGTGGTGGGTCCGCCAGGCCGTGCTCAAGGCACTCGCCGAGCAGACCCGGAGCGTGCGCATCCCGCTCAACCAGAACTCGGCGCTGGTCCGCATGGGCCGCGCGCACGAGCTTCCTGGCCCAGGAGCTGGGCCGCGAGCCGACCGACGCGGAAGTCGCCACGGCGCTCAACGAGACCGTCGACAACATCCGGAGCGCCCGCCGCATGACCTCCACCGAGGTCTCCCTCGATGCGCCGGTCGAGCGCCAGGACCGGAGCGCCAGCACCTTCGGCGAGCGCGTGGCCGGCACCGGCGGCGGCGAGATCGAGGAGCAGACCGACTGCCGGCTCCAGCGCGAGTTCATCGACCGCATCTTCCAGCGCCACCTGACCCCGCGCGAGCGCAAGATCCTCAGCCTGTATTACGGCCTGGAGGAAGGCACCGAGGCGCTCACCCTCGAGAAGATCGGCGAGCTGCTCGGCGTCACCCGCGAGCGCATCCGCCAGATCCGGGAGCGCGCCTTCGAGAAGCTGCGGGACTCGCCCGATGTGCGGGCGCTCAGGGGGTTCTGGGGGGCGGCGTAGCCGAGCGGGCAGCGCCTGCGCCGGTCACCCGCTCGAGTCAGCCGGTCCCCTGAGCGCAGCGAAGGGGGCATGACCTGAATCATGCCCCCTTCGCTGCGCTCAGGGTGACTCGGGCGTCTCCCCTCCTCTCCGCGCTCCCCCGCTAGATTCCGCCTCATGCGTCTCCCCGTCTTCCCCCTCTCCGTCGTCCTCTTCCCCGGCACCCCGATGCCGCTCCACATCTTCGAGCCCCGCTACCGGCAGATGCTCGAGGACTGCCTGGCCGGCGACCGGCGCTTCGGCATCACGCCCACGGGCCGGAGCGGCGAGGCCCCCGACCCGGGCATGGTCGGCTGCATCGCCGAGGTGCGGGTCAACCAGCAGCTGCCCGACGGCCGCTCGAACATCGTGGTCCTCGGGGGCGATCGGTTCGTGGTCACGGAGCTGCTCGACGACCCCGCGCCCTATCACGTCGCCGGCGTACGGACGTTCGAGGAGCTGCCCGGCGCCCTGCCCGATGCGGAGAGCGTGGCCAGGCTGCGCGAGGCGTTCACCCGCTACGCCGCCTTGGTACGCGAGCTGAGCGACGTCCCGCCCCAGGATCCCGAGCTGCCCGAGGATGCCGTCGCGCTCTCGTTCCACGCGGCGGCGGGCGTCGACATCGACATCGCGATCAAGCAGCGGCTGCTGGCGGAGCGCTCGACCCTGCGCCGAGTCGAGGCGCTGCTGCTGGCACTCCCGCCGCTCACCGCCGCCGCGGAGCAGGCGCTGGAGGTGCACCGGCGCGCCCACACCAACGGGCGCGGCCACGTGCTGCCGAGCATTCCCTCATGATGGTCCCCGCGCTGGTCGAGGCCCTCGGCCGGATCGTCGGCCCCCGCTGGGTGCGGCACCGGCGCGCCGAGCTCAAGACCTACACCATGGACGGCCTGCCGACGCGGGAGTCGTACCCGGGCATCGTCGTCATGCCGGGCACGGCGGACGAGGTGCGCGAGCTGGTGCGCCTGCTGCACCTGGCCGGCGTGCCGTTCGTCGCCCGCGGCGCCGGCACCGGGCTCTCGGGCGGCGCCGTGGCCGACGGGGACGCCGTGGTGGTCGCCCTCACGCGGCTCAACCGCATTCTCTCGGTCGACCCGGTGCGCCGCCGCGCGGTGGTGCAGCCCGGCGTCGTCAACGCGCGGCTCTCCGAGGCGGTGGCGCCGCTCGGCCTGCACTACGTCCCCGATCCCTCGAGCCAGGCGGCCTGCACCGTCGGCGGCAACGTCGCCGAGAACGCCGGCGGGCCCCACTGCCTCAAGTACGGCGTCACCACCAACCACATCGTGCGGCTCGACGTGGTGCTGGCCGACGGCTCGACCGTCGTCCTGGGCTCGCCGCACGGGGAGCCGTGGGGCCCCGATCTCGTCGGCCTGTTCGTGGGGAGCGAGGGGATGTTCGGCATCGCCACCGAGATCACCGTGCGGCTCGAGCCGGTGCCGGCGAGCGTGCGGACGCTGCTGGCCGACTTCCCCACCGTCCGCGCCGCCAGCAAGGCGGTCTCCGCCGTGATCGCCACCGGCATCGTGCCCGCGGCCATGGAAATGATGGACCAGGCCTGCGTCGCCGCGGTCGAGGCCTCGATCTACGCCGCGGGCTACCCGACCGACGCCGCCGCCGTGCTGCTGGTCGAGCTCGACGGGCAGACCGACGCGGTCGAATCGGAGACCGGGACCGTGAGCGCGATCCTGCTCGAGTGCGGCGCCCGCACGGTGCGGAGCGCCTCGAGCCCGGCCGACCGCGCGCGGCTCTGGCAGGGCCGGAAGAAGGCGTTCGGCGCCATGGGGCGGATCGCGCCCGACCTGGCCGTGCAGGACGCGGTCGTGCCGCGGAGCGCGCTGCCGGACATCATGGACCGGATCGCCGAGATCCGCGACCGCCACCGGCTCAGCATCAGCAACGTCTTTCACGCGGGCGACGGCAACCTGCACCCCAACATCTCGTTCGACCGCCGCGACCCCGATCTCGTGCACCGCGTGCACGTCGCCTGCCGCGAGATCATGGCCGCCTGCGTCGAGGCCGGCGGCAGCATCACCGGCGAGCACGGCGTCGGCTCCGACAAGCTGGACTACATGCCGTGGATCTTCGACGCCGAGACGCTCGGCGCGATGCAGGCCGTGCGCCGGGTGTTCGATCCCGCCGAGCGGGCCAATCCCGGCAAGGTCGTCCCCTTCCACGCGTGCCGCGAGTGGCGCGCGACGGCGGCCGCGCGATGAGCGACGTCGTGCACGGCCGGCTCCGCGCGCTGCTCGGCACGGGCGGCGTCGAGCGCGACGCCGCCGGCCACCCGCGGGCCATTCCGGAGAACGAGGACGCGCTCTCGCTGGTGTGCCGGCTGGCGCACGAGGAGGGCTGGAAGATCCGGATCGAGGGCCAGGGCACCTGGCTCCAGGCCGACGCGCCGGCCGACCTCACGGTGAGCACCCGCGCGCTCGACCAGGTGCTGTCGGTGAGCCCGGCCGACCTGGTCGCGACGGTCCAGGCGGGCACGCCGCTCGAGGCGCTCCGGCGCCGGCTCGCCGACGAGGGCATGTGGCTCGCCCTCGACCCGCCGGGACGCCCCGAGCGGAGCCTCGGCTCCGTCATCGCCACCGCCACCGCGGGCCCGCTCCGCCACGGCTTCGGCCCGGTGCGGGACCACGTGCTCGGCTGTACCGTCGCCACGGGCGACGGCCGGCTGGTGAAGGCCGGCGGCCGCGTGGTGAAGAACGTGGCGGGCTACGACCTCACCAAGCTCCAGGTCGGCGGCTTCGGCGGGTTCGGCATCATCGCCGAGGCGCACCTCCGGCTCCGGGCCCTGCCCCGCGCCGACGTCACGCTGGTGGCGCGCGGCACCCGCGACACGCTCAGCGCCGCCGCGCGCGAGGTGATGGAGGCCGAGCTGGTGCCGGCGGCGCTCGAGCTGCTCTCGCCTGCGCTCGCGGCGGATGCCGACTGGGTGCTGGCCGCGCGGTTCCTCGGCACCGACGCCGCCGTGCAGAGCGACGTGCGGCGCATCGCGCCCGTCGCCGGCCTCGCCTGGCAGCCGCTGCCGCCCGACCGCACGGCGGCGTTCTGGAACGTGGTGGCGCGCGGCGGCCAGGGCGGGCCGATCACGCTCCGGCTCGGTGTCCTGGGCGACGGCGTGGACGACGCGATCGACCTCCTGGCGCACGACCTGGACGAGCAGCTCCTCTCGGCCGGCGCGGGCTCGGGCATGATCCGCTGGACCGGCGACGCGCCGGTCGAGCGCCTCCGCGCCGTCCGCCGCGCCGCCGCCACCCGCGAGATCCCGATGACGCTCGAGCGCGCGCCCTGGCCCGTGCGCCGCGCGCTGGGCCACTTCGGCGCCTACCGCGAAGGCGTCGGCCAGCTCGTCGGCCGCCTCAGAGACACCTTCGATCCCGGCCAGTGCCTGCAGGTAGCCCTGGAAGGCGCCAGGGAGCAGACGCCATGAGCAGGTGCTCCCTCGAGCACTCCCGCCGGCGCGTCAGCGCCCCCGCCGGCGCGTGAGCGCCCCCGCCGGCGCTCCCTCGAGCGCCCCCGCCGCCGCTCCCTCGAGCGCCCCCGCCGCCGTCACCCTGAGCGCAGCGAAGGGGCCGAAGCCCGACTACTCCTCCCTGGACCCCTGCGTCCACTGCGGCTTCTGCCTCCCCGCCTGCCCCACCTACCTCGCCACCGGCGACGAGGCCGACAGCCCCCGCGGCCGCATCGTGCTCATGCGCGCCCTCGAGCGCGGCGAGCTCCCCGCCGACGATCCTGCCCTGGTCCAGCACCTCGACGCCTGCCTCGGCTGCCTCGGCTGCGAGCCGGCGTGCCCCTCGGGTGTGGGCTACGGCCGCGGCATCGAGACCGCGCGCGAGCAGCTCTTCGCCGCCCGCCCCCTGCCGCCGGTGGCCACCCTGGTGCTGGCCGTCTTCCGGCGCGAGTGGCTCTGGCGGTCGCTGTTCACCTTGAGCCGCATCTTCCGCGCGACGGGAATCCCAGCGCTGCTGTCGGGAGGCGGCCGGCTGGGATTCGGCATGGGGATGCTCGCGGCATCGGCGCCGGGCGGGCCACGCCCCCCTGTCTCCGTCACCCTGACCAGTGGCGCCGTCACACCTCAGGCCAACCGCCCCACCGTCGCCCTCTTCCGCGGCTGCGTCATGGACACGCTCTTCCGCCACGTCCACGACGCCACCCGCCGCACCCTCGAGGCCAACGGCTACACCGTCCTCGAGCCCCCGGGCCAGGTCTGCTGCGGCGCGCTCCACGAGCACGCCGGCGACCGCGCCGCCGCCGAAGCGCTCGCCCGGGACAACGTCGCGGCACTCGCCGGCTCCGCCGACTACATCGTCGTCAACAGCGCCGGCTGCGGCGCGCTGCTCAAGGGCTATGGCCACCTGCTCGGCACCGATGCCGCCGCGGCGCTCGCCGCCAAGGTGCGCGACGTCTCCGAGCTTCTCGCCGAGACCGGCCCGCGTCCCGGCGGCGCGCTGCCGCTGGACGTGGCGTACGACGCGCCCTGCCACCTGCAGCACGCGCAGCGGGTGCAGGCCGCGCCGCTGGCGGTGCTCGCGGCCATCCCCGATCTCCGCCTCCGTCTGCTGCCCAGCTCGGACAAGTGCTGCGGCAGCGCCGGTATCTACTCGGTCGTCCGACCGGCGATGGCCCGCGCGGTGCTCGACCTCAAGCTCGAGAGCTTCGCCTCCGCGGACCCGATGCCCGCCATCGTGGCGACCGGAAATCCCGGGTGCCTGATGCAGATCGGCGCCGGCGTCCGCGCGGCAGGGCTCGCGATCCGGGTGGTGCACCCGGTGGAGCTGCTGGATGAGAGTTATCGGGTTGGGGGCATGTACGGAGAAGGCGATAGCTCGTCACCCTGAGCGAAGCGAAGGGGCATGCCGCGACGCGGTGTCGAGGTCGAGCACGAACGAGTGCTTGTCGTCGAGGAACGCCGGGTGCTCGGGCGCCGTGCGGCGGAGCGCTCCCCGCGCGTAATGGATGGCGAGCACCGTGGTCGAATCCACGTGGAACGACACGTTTCGCATCGAGGCGTATAGGCAGCGCATCGTCATCCCGAGCGGAGCGAGGGACCTTGCCCGCACATCCCGGAACGTGGCCGGGTCCCGGTGAGGGTGGAGAAGGTCCCTCGCTCCGCTCGGGATGACGATGCACCACCCACACGCGTGCGATCGTCCGACCGTCCGACCGTCCGAGCTTACCCTCCCCCCACCATCCCGTTATTCCTTCCTCATGACCGCTGCCATCCTGTTCGACTTCAACGGCGTCATCGTCGATGACGAGCCGCAGCATTGCGAGGCGCTCATCGCGACGCTCGGCGAGGACGGCTACGCGCTCGACCGGGACACCTACTACCGCGAGTACCTCGGCTTCGACGACCGCGAGTGCTTCCGCTTCAGCTTCGCGCGCATGGGCCGGGCGGCGGACGAGCCCGCGCTGCTGCAGGCCATCGAGCGCAAGAACGCCCACTACGAGCGCGCCATCCGGGATTCCCTCCGGCTGGTGGCCGGCGCCACGGACTTCATCGAGAGCGCGGCCCTGGACGGCTTTCAGCTCGCCATCGTGAGCGGCGCGCTCCGGCGCGAGATCGAGCTGGTGCTCGATCTCTCCGGCCTGCGGCCCCACTTCAGCGAGATCGTGGCCGCGGAGGACGTGAGCGCGTGCAAACCCGATCCCGAGGGGTACAACCTCGCCCGCGCCTCGCTCGCCGTCGCCCAGCGCCGCTGCATGGTGATCGAGGACTCATTGCCCGGCCTCGCCGCCGCGCGGGCCGCCGGGCTCCGCTGCGCCATGCTCTCCACCTCGCACGGCGAAGCCGCCTGCGTCGGCGCCGACCTCGTCTGGCCCGACTTCACCGGCCGCGAGCCGGCTCAGCTGCCCTGGGCCCATGACTGAGCTCGACCTGCGCCTCGATCGCGGGCGCCTGGACCGGGTGCGGCACGGGGCCACGGTGGTCGCCACGACGCCGGCGGTGTTCCGCATCGCGGGGCCGGGCGCGCTCGCCTGCCTTCAGGGGCTGCTCACGAACGACCTCGAGAAGCCGGGCGACGGCAGCCTGGTCTACGGCGCGCTGCTCACGCCCAAGGGCATGATCGTCGTCGATGCCTGGGTGCTTCGGCAGGGCGACATGTTCACCCTGATCGTGCCGCCGTCCGGCCGCGTCTCGGCCGCCGAGCTGTTCACCCGCCAGCTCCCGCCCCGGCTCGCGCGCGCGACGGATCTGACCGGCCAGGCCACCGTCGCCTGGCTGGTGGGCGGGCACGGCTTCCAGGTGCTGGCCAAGTCGGGCGTCGGGACGCCGGAGGCGGCGGCGCGGGTGGTGTCGGTCGGCGGGGAGCTGAGCCCGGTGGCGATCGCGCTGGCCCCGGAGTCGGCGCCGTTCGTGGCGCTGGCGGTGGGGCTCACGCCGGCGGTGGAGCCGCTGGTGGCCAGGCTGGTGGGTGCGGGCGCGGCGGCCGGCGAGGAGAGCGACCTCCACGCCGCCCGCCTCCTGTCGGGCTGGCCCGCCCTCGGCGTCGAGATCGACGAAAAGACCCTGCCGCAGGAAGTGCGCTACGACGAGATCGGCGGGGTGTCGTACACCAAGGGGTGCTACACCGGGCAGGAGACCGTGGCGCGGCTCCACTTCCGCGGGCACACCAACCGCGAGCTCCGCGGCCTCCGGTGGACCCGGGCCGAGCCGCTCGACGGCCGCGCGGTGGTCCACGGCGAGAAGGACGTGGGCAGCGTGCGCTCCACGCTCACGCTCGAGGACCGGATGCTCGGCCTCGGCCTCCTGCGCCGCGAGGTGGGACCGGGGGAGACCGTCGTGGCCGGCGGGCGCCGGGCGACCGTGGTCGCGCTGCCGTTCGGCGCGGACGAAGTGGATGGGTGAGAAGCACGACGGGCCCCGGGCAGATGCCCGGGGCCCGTCTGTGACAGCGGACCGGCTGCTTACTTGGCCGTGGTGTCCCGGGCCATCGTGGAGTCGGACATCGCGGGCGCCATCGCGCTATCATGCGACATCCCGCCCATGCCGGTGTCGGCGGCGGCCGGGGCCATGGCAGCGGTGTCGCCGGCCATGCCCTCGCCGGCCTTCTTCTCACCACAGCCCACCAGCACGAGCATTGCGGCCAGCATCATGGTCTTCTTCATCGTAGCTCCAGATACGCTAGGGTTTGGCACTGCGCCTTGAGTCAGGATCCATTATCGCCGGGGTACCGCTGCCGCCGGGTACGGGGCCTAACCTAAACCCTGACAACGTTTTGTCAAGCGGCGGCGCGGGCGGACGCCTGCGGGCTTGCCCTTCCGGTCTCATGGTAACACGCGCAGCTGCAACATCTTAATGAGCGTCACCTCGCCCGGTTAACTTCTACGTCATCCTGAGGGAGCGCAGCGACCGAAGGACCTTGCTCGTCAGGCTCGAGCCCTGACGTGGGAGCGTTAACTCGATTGATGACGATCACTAAACACCATCAGACATCCGACTGACGAGCGATGATCCCTATGACTCTCCCGCGCACTCTAGGCGACCTCAAGAACAGCCCGTGGGCGGAGCCCCCGCTCCGCGGGCGGACCGTCCGCGACGAGATCCGGACCAATCTGCTGGCCCGGCTCGCCGGTGGCGGCCCGCTCTTTCCGGGTATCGTCGGCTACGAGGACACCATCCTGCCGCAGATCGTCAACGCGCTGCTGGCGCGCCACCACTTCATCCTGCTGGGCCTGCGGGGCCAGGCCAAGAGCCGGATCCTGCGCGAGCTCACCGGGCTGCTCGACGAGCGGATCCCGATCGTGGCCGGGAGCGAGGTCAACGACGATCCGTTCGCGCCGATCTCCAAGTACGCCCGCGAGCGGCTGGCCGAGTGCGGCGACGCCACCGCGGTGGCCTGGCTCAGCCGCGACCAGCGCTACGTCGAGAAGCTGGCCACGCCCGACGTCACCATCGCCGACATCATCGGCGACCTCGACCCGATCAAGGCCGCGCGCGGCGGACACCTGCTGAGCGACGAGCTCACGATGCACTTCGGCCTGCTCCCGCGCGCCAACCGCGGCATCTTCGCCATCAACGAGCTGCCCGACCTGAGCGGCAAGGTCCAGGTGGGCCTGTTCAACATCATGCAGGAGGGCGACGTCCAGATCAAAGGCTATCCGGTGCGGCTGCCGCTGGACGTGCTGCTCGCCTTCACGGCCAACCCCGAGGACTACACCGCGCGCGGCAAGATCATCACGCCGCTCAAGGACCGGATCGGCTCGGAGGTCATCACCCACTACCCGCGCACCGTGCAGCTCGGCATGGAGATCACGGCGCAGGAGGCGTGGACCGGCCGCGGGGGGATGCCGCTCGACATCCCCGACTTCGTGCTCGAGGTCGATCGAGCGCATCGCCTTCGAGGCGCGCGAGGACAAGCGGGTGGACAAGCGCTCGGGCGTGAGCCAGCGGCTGCCGATCAGCGTGCTGGAGAACGCCATCTCCAACGCCGAGCGGCGGGGAACCCTGCTGGGCGAGGACCGGGTGGTGCCCCGGATCAGCGACGTGTACGCCGCGGTGCCGTCGATCACCGGCAAGCTCGAGCTGGAGTACGAGGGCGAGCTGCAGGGGGGCGAGATCATCGCGCGCGAGCTCATCCGCCGCGCCGCGGGCAAGGTGGTGGAGGACCGGATGGGCGGCGCCGACCTCGCGAAGATCGTCGCCTGGTTCGACCAGGGCGGCGCCCTCAAGGTCCCGGGCGACGAGCGGGCCGAGCTCTGCTTCAAGGGCTTCAGCGTGGTGCCGGGCCTGGTCGAGGCGGTGGCCGAGTTCGGCCTCTCCCCGCGGACGGACCACCCCCGCGCCGTGGCCGCGTGCGAGCTGGTGCTCGAAGGCCTCGCGGCGCAGAAGCGGATCAGCCGGAGCGAGGAGCTGGGGTACACCCGGATGAAGCCGGAGCGGAGGGAGCCGGGGTATGGGAAGGGGGGGATTTCGTTCGGGTGACGGTCGGACGGTCGGACGGTCGGACGGTCGGACGGTCGGACGGTCGCGCGAAGCTCGCGATAGCTCGCGATAGCTCGTCACCCTGAGCGGAGCGAAGGGGGCATGACCCGACTCATGCCCCCTTCGCTCCGCTCAGGGCGACGACGCGTTTGCATCCCGCTCCTCTTCCCCTGGTTCTGAGCGCTCCGTCACGGCGCCTTCATCATTTGTTCATCGGCCGCCGGCCAGCTTCCTGTCGATGAACACCTCGACCCGCAGCCGCCGGCTCGCCCTCGTCCTGGCCACACTCGCCACCGCCGCCCTTCCGCGCGCGGCGGGTGCACAGGTGCTGTCGCTCGCCGACGCCCTCCGGCGCGCCGACTCGGGTGCCTATGCCAACCGCGTCGCCGCGGCGGAGTCCCGCGCGCAGGAAGGCCGCGCGGCCGGCGCGCTGCGCGGGGTTCTGCCCTCGTTCCGGGTCGAGGGCGGATACGTCCGCACCACCGATCCGCTCGGCGCCTTCGGTGCGAGCCTCCGCCAGCGCACCCTCACTGCCGCCTCCTTCGACCCCGCGCGCCTCAACGACCCCGAGGCGATCGGCACCGTCTCGTCCGCGCTTGTCGTCGAGCAGCCGCTCATCAACGTCGACGCCTGGCTCGGCCGCAGTGCCGCCCGGCATGGCGCCGAGGCGGCCCGGGAAGCGGAGCGCTGGACCCGGTCCGGGTCGGCGGTCGACGTCATCCGCGCGTACTACGGCGCCGTGCTCGCCGGCGAGCAGACCGCGGCGCTCGACAGCGCCGCGCGCGCGGCGCAGGCCCACCAGCGCCAGGCCGAGTCGCTGCACCGGAACGGCGTGGCGGCGCGCTCCGACGCCCTGCTGGCCGCCGTTCGCGCCGCGGAGGCGGGCAACCGCCTGGTGGCCGCGGCGGCATCCGGCCGGCTGGCGCGGGTCCGGCTGGCCCTGGCGCTCGGCGCTGTGGGCGACACCGCGTTCGTCCTTCCCGATTCCCTCCCCAGCGCCGATGCCCTGGACGCGCTCGCCGCCGAGCCCGGGGACGAGACCCCCGGCGACCGCGCCGATGTGCGCGCGGCCCGCCTCGCGCTGTCGGCGGCCGCGGCGGACCACCGGCGCGCCACCGCGCTGCTCCTGCCGCGGGTCAACGCTTTCGGCCGCCTGGACTGGAATACGGACGCGACGCCGTTCGGCGGCCGGGATGCCTGGACCGCGGGCGTCATGGTGAGCTGGAGCCCGTTTAGCGGCGGGGCGGAGATGGCCGCGCGGCGGGAGACCTCGGCGCGGCGCGCCGGCGCGGCCGCGTCCGCCGAGGCCGCGGAGGCGCGCGGCGCGCTCGAGCTGGCCGATGCCGTCACCTCGCTGGAGGTGGCGCAGGCGCGGATGCGCACCGGCGCACGCGCGGTCGAGCAGAGCGCGGAGGCGCACCGCATCGTGACCCGGAAGTACGAGGGCGGTCTGGCCACCGTCGTCGAGCTGTTCGATGCCGCGGCCGAGGAGACGCGCGCGCGTCTCGAGTACGCGGACGCACGATATCAGGTGATCACGGCCCTGGCAGAGCGGCGGCGGGCGGCCGGCCTCGACACCGGCATCCTCACCCGCCTCGACCCCGAGGAGCGCTGACATGCGAACCCACGCGACGACCCGATGGATCATCCTCGGCCTGCTGCTGGGCTGCCGGGGCGAGCCCGCTCCCGAGACCTCGTCGGCCGCGGGACGGGCGCCGGAGGGCCGGCTGCTCGAAGTCAGAGATACGGTGATCGCCACGGTGCTCGAGGCCGCCGGCGTGGCCGAGCCGGTGCGCCGCGCCACGCTGAGCACGAGGCTGTCGGGCGCCGTCACCGCCGTCCTGGTGCAGGAGGGCGCCCGGGTCCGGCAGGGTCAGGTGCTCGCCCGGATCGACGACCGCGACCTGCGGGCCCGGCAGACGCAGGTGGAGGCCGGCATCGCCGAGGCGGACGCCGTGCGCGGGGACGCGGAGACCCAGCTCCGGCGGATGCAGGCCCTGTATGCCGACAGCGCCGCCACCCGCGTGCAGCTCGACGCGGCGGAGACCGGCCTCGCGCGCGCGGACGCGGCCGGGCGCGCCGCTCGCGGCGCCGCCCGGGAGCTCGAGGCCACCCGCGACTACGCCGAAGTGCGTGCGCCGTTCGCCGGTGTGGTGACGCAGCGGTTCGTGGACCCGGGCGCGTTCGTCGCGCCGGGCGCACCGGTCGTTTCGGTGGACGACGCCAGCCGGCTCCGCATCAGCGTGACGGTATCGCCCGAGACCGCCGGGCGGCTGCGGCAGGGCGAGCGCCTGCAGGGCACCATCGAGCGCACGGCGGTCGAGGCGATCGTGGAAGGCGTCGTGCCGTCCGCCGGTGCGCTCTACACGGTGAACGCCCTGGTCGACAACGCGCGCGGCACCCACGCGCCCGGCACCGCCGCCACACTGCGGCTCGGCCAGGGTGAGCACCGCGGCCTGCTGGTACCGGAGGAGGCGCTGATCCGCGAGGGCGACCTGCTCGGCGTGCGGGTGCAGACGGACGCCGGCGCGGAGCTCCGCTGGATCCGGGCGGGCCGGGTGGCCGGCGGCGCGGTGGAAGTGCTCTCGGGGCTCCGGAGCGGTGAGCGGATCCTGATCCCCTCGCCGCCGCAGGACGGGCCATGACCATGGGCATCGCGGGACGGATCGCCGGGCGCTTTCTCCGCTCGAAGCTGACGCCGCTGGTGACGCTCGCCGCGATGGCGGCGGGACTGATGGCCATCCTGGCGACGCCGCGCGAGGAGGAGCCGCAGATCTCGGTCCCCATGATCGACGTGCTGGTCGGGCTCCCCGGCGCCACGCCCACCGAGACCGAGAACCTGCTCGTGCGCCCCATCGAGCGGCGGATGTTCGAGATCCCCGGCGTGGAGCACGTGTACTCGACCGCCGGCGACGGCTTCGCGCTGGTGACGGTCCGGTTCCGGGTCGGCGAGGACCAGGACCGGAGCGTGGTGAACGTCCACGCGAAGCTGTTCGCCGCGATGGACCAGGCGCCCGCCGGCGCCACGCCGCCCCTGGTGACACCCCACTCCATCGACGACGTGCCGATCCTCACGCTGACGCTGCACTCGGCGCGTCAGCGCTCGGACGAGCTGCGCCAGGTGGCCGTCCACCTCGAGGACGAGATCCGGACGGTGCCCGACGTGGCGGAGACGTTCGTCGTGGGCGGCGCCCCGCGACAGCTCCGCGTCACCCTCGATCCGGTCCGCATGGTGGCCGCCGGCGTGACGCCGGGCGAGGTGGCGCAGTCGCTCCGCGGCGCCAACGCGCGGCTCCAGGCCGGCGAGTTCGCCGCCGGCGACCAGGTGTACCTCGTGCGGGTCGGTGCACCGCTGACGTCGCCGGCGGACGTGGGGAGCGTCGTGGTGGCCCGGCGGGGGCCGGCCGCGATCTCCCTCCGGGACGTGGCCGACGTGCGGGACGACTTCGGCGCGCGCACCAGTTACGTCTCCCACGCCGAGCGCGGCGGCGGTGGCGAGAGTGCGGTGACCATCAGCGTGGCCAAGCGGCGGGGCGCGAACGCGACCAGCGTGGCGCGCGCGGTGCTGGCACGGGTCGAGGGCGCCCGCGCCCGGCTGCTCTCGCCCGACATCTCCATTGCCGTCACGCGCGACTACGGGGAGACGGCCCGCGAGAAGGCCAGCGAGCTCATCCTGCACCTGGCCATCGCGACGCTGTCGGTGACCGTGCTGATCTGGCTGTTCCTCGGCTGGCGCGAGGCGCTGGTGGTGCTGGTGGCGGTGCCGGTCACGCTCGCGCTCACGCTGTTCGCCTACTACGTGCTCGGCTACACCCTCAACCGGATCACGCTGTTCGCCCTGATCTTCTCGATCGGCATCCTGGTCGACGATGCCATCGTCGTCGTCGAGAACATCTATCGCCATCTCGCGCTGGGCGGCGCCGACGCCGAGGCGGCCGCGCTCGCGGGGGTGGACGAGGTGGGCAATCCCGACCATCCTCGCCACCTTCACGGTCATCGCGGCCATCCTGCCGATGGCGTTCGTGAGCGGTCTCATGGGGCCGTACATGCGGCCGATCCCGGTCGGGGCGTCGGTCGCCATGCTCGCCTCGCTCGGGGTCGCCTTCGCGATCACGCCGTATCTGGCGCTCCGGCTGCTGCGCGGGCACGTCGCCACGGCGGGGACGGCGCCACGGCGCACTGGCCGCCCGCATCGGACTCGCCCGCGGGCGCGTCGGATCGCGACCGGCCGGGTCGCGGGTTCGGTGCGCGGTACGGCCGGCTCATGACGCGGTCTCATGCATAGCCGCCGGCGCCGCACAGCGTTCTACGGCGGCGTCGTGGTCCTGCTGGTCGTCTCGATGGCGCTGGTGGCGCATCCAGGCTGGTGTCGGTCAAGATGCTCCCGTTCGACAACAAGAGTGAGCTCCAGGTCATCCTCGACTCGCCCGAGGGGACGACGCTCGAGACCAGCGCCGCGCTCGGCACCGAGGTGGCCGCCTACCTCCGGACCGTGCCGGAGGTGGAGAGCACCGAGCTCTACGCCGGGGCCGCCGCGCCGTTCAACTTCAACGGCCTGGTCCGGCACTACTTCCTCCGCCGGGGCGCGAACGTGGCGGACGTGCAGGTCAACCTCCGGCCCAAAGGCGAGCGCACGCGCCAGAGCCACGCCATCGCCGTTGCGGTGCGGCCCGGGATCGACTCGATCGCCCGGCGCTACGGCGCGAGCGCCAAGGTCGCGGAGATCCCGCCCGGCCCGCCGGTGCTCTCCACCCTGCTGGCGGAGGTCTACGCCGGCAGCGACAAGGACCGGCTCGAGGCGGCGCGGCGGGTCAAGGCCGTCTTCGAGACCACGCCGGGCGTGGTGGACGTCGACTGGTCGGTCGAGGCGCCCCAGCGCCAGCTCGCCTTCCGCGTGGACCGGGATCGTGCCGCGGCGGCGGGCGCCAGCGTGGAGCAGCTCACGCAGACCGTGGCGCTGGCGGAGTCGGGGATGCCGGTCGGTCTGGCCAGCTCGCCGACCGCCCGGGAGGGCGTGGCGATCGTGCCGCGGCTCGCGGTCGAGGACCGCTCGAGCGTCGAAGCGCTGCTCGTCCTGCCGGTGGCCACGGCCGGCGGGGTCGAGCCGCTGGGGCGGTTCGTCTCGGTGGACTCGACCGTGCGGGAATCCATCCGGCTCCGGAAGGACCTGCGGCCGGTGATCTACGTGACCGGCGACGTCGCCGGCACGATCGAGTCCCCGGTCTACGCGATCCTCGCGATGAACCGCCGGCTGGACTCCGTGCGGGTGGGCGGCGCCGTGATCCGCCGCTACAACGCGGTGCAGCCCGACCGCCTCGACGAGACCGCGATGAAGTGGGACGGCGAGTGGCAGATCACGCTCGAGGTCTTCCGCGACCTGGGCGTGGCCTTCGCCGCCGTGCTGGTGCTGATCTACGTGCTGCTGGTGGGATGGTTCCAGTCGTTCAAGGTCCCGCTGGTGATCATGGCCCCCATTCCGCTCACGCTGATCGGCATCCTGCCGGGGCACGCGCTGACCGGCGCCTTCTTCACCGCGACGTCGATGATCGGGATGATCGCGCTGGCCGGGATCATCGTGCGGAATTCCATCCTGCTGGTGGACTTCATCCAGCTCGCGGAGGAACGCGGCGCCTCGATCGAGGAGGCGGTGATCGAGGCCGGCAGCGTGCGGTTCCGGCCGATCGCCCTCACCGCGGCCGCGGTGGTGATCGGCGGCCTGGTGATGGTGCTCGATCCGATCTTCCAGGGTCTCGCGGTGGCGCTGATGAGCGGCGCCGTGGCGGCCACCCTGCTGACCATGGTCGTGGTGCCGCTGCTCTACTGGGAGCTCCGGCGCCGCGACGGCACGCCATCCTGAGGGAGGGTCCGATGTGCAGTGAGCTCGTCATCCGGCGCTTCGCCGGCACGTTCGTCCTGGCGTCTCTCGCGCTGGGCTGGTTCGTCGATCCGCGCTGGTTGCTGTTCACGGCGTTCGTCGGCGTGAATCTCCTGCAGTCGACGTTTACGGGCTTCTGCCCGCTGGAGCGCATGCTCGGGCGGCTGGGGCTGTTCGGGTGCCGGACGGCGGAGTAGGGCGGACGGGCGGGCGGGCGGGCGGACGGGCGGACGGGCGGACGGGCGGACGGGCGGACGGGCGCAGCGAAGGTCGCGATAGCTCGTCACCCTGAGCGAAGCGAAGGGGCCATGACCCGACTCATGCCCCCTTCGGCTACCCCCACCCCAACACCCTCGCCCGCCCCACCACCGCCTCCGTCGCCCCGTCCAGCCCCAGCGCCGCCGTGTTGAGCACCATGTGGAAGTGCACCGGATCGTCCCAGTCCCGCCGGTAGTACTCGCGGCTGTACCGCGCCCGCATCTTGTCGGTGTCGTCCAGAACCGCCGCCGCCTGCGCCGGAGACACGCCGAGCCGCGCCGCGGCCACATCGATCCGCCAGGGCCGGGGCGCCACCAGCTTCACATGGAGCGTGTCGGCCTGGCGCTCGAGCACCGCCGGCGCGGCCCGGCCCACCAGCACCACTCGTCCCCGGGCCGCCGCCTCGCGGACCACGGTCTCGGTGATGCGGACCAGCGCGGCTTCGGGAAGATCGACCAGCGTGCCGACGGCGTCGGCGTGGGGAAATACCTCGGGCGTGGCGGCCGCGAGCGTCCGGGCCAGCCGCTCGACGAACGTGGGGCAGCGCTCGTCGCGCGCGGCCACCTTCTCCATCGGGAGCCCCGCCCGGGCGGCCACCTGCTCGATCAGCTCGTTGTCCACCACCCGCCACTCGAGCGCGGCCGCGACACGCCGGGCGACTTCGGAGCCGCCGGCGCCGTACTGGCGGGAAATGGTGATGAGCATGGGACTAAGATGGGGGTCGGAGGGCCGGACGGCCAGACGGGCGGACGGGCGGACGGGCGGACGGTCGGAGCAAACATAGCTCGTCACCCTGAGCGGAGCGAAGGGGGCATGATTCGGGTCATGCCCCCTTCGCTTCGCTCAGGGTGACTCGGGAAGAATCGCTCCCGAGCCACGGACATCCGAATCCGCGCCCGACTCCGCCGCAGGCCCCCCGATCGACTCGACCCCCCGACCGTCCTCCGACCGTCCGACCGTCTGACCGTCCGACCGTCCGCCCGTCCGCCCGTCCGACCGCCCACATCCCCCACGCCACCCCCCCAGCCACCACCAGACACACCAGCCCGCCCGACGCCACCGCCACCCGCACCCCGAAGCGCTCGGCCAGCCAGCCGGCCTGGAGCGACCCCAGCGGCGCCATGCCGAGCACCACGAACGCGTAGAACCCCATGATCCGGCCCCGCAGCCGGTCCGGCGCGTGGAGCTGGAGCAGCGTGTTGGCCGAGATGCCGTTCAGGGCCATGAGGCAGCCGGCCAGCGTGAACAGCGCCAGCGCCGTGCCGAACCCGGGGGCGAAGGCCGCGCCGGTGAGCGTGACGCCGAACAGCACGCCCGAGATCAGCACCAGCCGCCCCCGCCGCGCGCGGCCGCCGAGCGCCGCCATGAAGAACGCCGAGGCCGCGGCGCCGGCGCCGATCGCCGAGACCAGCGCGCCGTACCCGCGCGCGTCGAGGTGCAGCGCGTCCCGCGCGAACACCGGCATCATCGTCATGAACGAGAAGCCGAACACCGCGAACGTCGCGATCAGCGTGACGACCGCCCGCGGCCAGCGATTCCCGAAGATGTAGCGGAAGCCCTCCAGCATCGCCCGGAAGGCCGGCTCGACCGGCACGAGGGGACGGGCGGCGGGCCGCATCAGCAGCAGGCTCGCCAGCACCGCCACGTAGCTCGCCGCGTTGGCGAAGAAGCAGGCGGCGAGCCCCAGCGTCGCGATCAGCGCGCCCGCGATCGCCGGCCCCACGACGCGGGCCACGTTGAACGCGCTCGAGCCCAGGGCGATCGCGTTCATCAGGTCCTCGCGCTCCACGATCTCGGCGATCAGCGCCTGCCGCGTCGGCACCTCGAACGCCGACAGCAGCCCGAAGAACACCGCGAGCCCCATCACCCAGTTGACCGTCGCCAGGCCGAGGTGCACCAGGATCCCCAGCAGCAGCGCCTCGACCAGCATGCCCGCCTGCAGGATCAGCACCAGCCGGTGCTTGTTCACCCGGTCGGCCACCACGCCGCCGTAGAGCGTGAAGCACAGGATCGGGAGCGTCCCGAGCGCCGTCACCAACCCCACCGCGAACGCCGAGTCGGTGAGGTGCAGCACCAGCCACCCCTGGGCCACCGTCTGGATCCACGTCCCGCACAGCGAGACGAACTGGCCGATGAAGAACAGCCGGAAGTTGCGATGCCGGAGCGCGGCGAAGATGGTGGGCGGGGGCACGGGGGGAAAGTAATGGACGGACGGTCGGACGGGCGGATGGGCGGGGGTGGCGGGTTAGGGACGTCATCCTGAGCGAAGCGAAGGAGCCATCACCAGAATCATGGCTCCTTCGCTCCGCTCAGGATGACGTCCCTCGCGGTCCCGCCCGTCCGCCCGTCCGACCGCCCGACCGCCTGCCCGCCCGTCCGCCCGCCCGCCCGCCCGCCCGCCTTCCCTCCCTTTCCCCCCCGCGTTATCCATTCCTCATGCGCTTCACCACCTACAGCAAGTACCACCCCGAGCTCGCCGACGCCGTCAACCTGCAGGGCCTGCTCGACCAGCTCGGCGACTTCCTGCTGCAGAGCGGCTTCGCCGGCGGCTCGCCCTCCTTCTGGCACGACGACATGCCCGACGGCGAGCGCTCGATGGACGCGCTCCGGCAGGCCATCCTCCAGGCCCTCATGGACTCGGGCCAGCTCACGCCCGACATGCTCAAGGTGCTCCGCGGCGAGTCCACCGGCGACGCCGAGCGCGACAAGGCCATCGAGCGCGAGCTGAGCGAGGTGCTCGACAAGATCGTCCAGCGGCTGATCGACGAAGGATTCCTCAACGTCACCCAGCCCCCCGAAGTCCCCCAGGGCTACCAGTCGATGTTCGGCCCCGGCGGCCAGGCCCGCGTCGGCGGCGCAGCAGGTCCAGTTCAACCTGACCGAGAAGGGCATCGACTTCCTCGGCTACAAGACCCTCAAGAACCTGCTCGGCAGCGTCGGCAAGTCGAGCTTCGGCGCGCACGACACGCCGTATCTGGCGACCGGCGTCGAGGCGGAAGGCGTGAGCAAGCAGTACGAGTTCGGCGACGTGCTCAACCTCGACGTCCCGGCCACGCTCACCAACGCCATCGCCCGCGAGGGGCTCGGCGTGCCGATCAACATCGAATACAGTGATCTGATGGTGGCCCAGAGCGAGTACCGCTCGAGCGCGGCCACCGTGCTCATGCTCGACTGCTCGCACTCGATGATCCTCTACGGCGAGGACCGCTTCACCCCGGCCAAGAAGGTCGCGCTCGCCCTCACCCACCTGATCCGCACCCAGTTCCCGGGCGACAGCCTCCGCGTCGTCCTGTTCCACGACTCGGCCGAGGAGATCCCGCTGAGCGCGCTGGCCACGGCGCAGGTGGGGCCGTACCACACCAACACGGCCGAAGGGCTCAAGCTGGCGCGCCGGATCCTGCTGGGACAGAAGAAGGACATGCGCCAGGTCATCATGATCACCGACGGCAAGCCGTCGGCGCTCACCATGCCGGACGGGCGGATCTACGTGAACTCGATGGGGCTCGACCCGCAGATCCTGCAGGCCACCTACCGCGAGGTCGCCAACTGCCGCCGCAGCGGGATCATGATCAACACCTTCATGCTCGCGCGCGACCGGAGCCTGGTCGAGTTCGTCAAGCAGGTCGCGGCCATCTGCAAGGGCAAGGCGTACTTCACCAACACGATGACGCTGGGGCAGTTCATCCTGATGGACTTCATGAAGCGGAAGACGCGGCGGGTGAGCTGAGGTCGGACCACCGGCCGATCATGGGCTGGGTGCGGTTCGTCGGGTGAGCAGTCCCCGAACCGAGTCATCCTGAGCGGAGCGAAGGAGCCATGCCTCGAAGCATGCCCCCTTCGCTCCGCTCAGGGTGACTCGTGGGGATGTTTCGATCGCACTCCTGCGGGCATAGCGCTACCGCCGTCCCGCCGTCTGCGCGATCAGCTCCCCGACCATCCGCGCCAGCGCCTCCGGCGTGAACGGCTTCTGCAGGAACGACGCGCCGGGCGGGACCAGCCGCTGCACCACGCTGTCGCTGCCGAGGTGGCCGGAGACGAAGAGCACCGGCAGGCTCGGCCACCGCTCCTCGACGGCGTCGCTCAGCTGGCGGCCGTTCATCCGCGGCATGACCACGTCGGTGATGAGCAGATCGGGCCGCACGGCGCGGCTGTCGAGCATGTCCAGCGCCGCCCTCCCATCCTCGGCCCCCACGACCTGGTACCCCTCCCGCTCGAGCGTTCGCATGGCCATCGCCCGCACCAGCGGCTCGTCCTCGGCGATGAGCACGACGCGGTGCAGGTCCTTCCCCCTGACTTCGGTGGCCTCCACAGGCTCATCGGCTCCCGCTCCCATGGGCGCCGCCGCTGCCGTCTCCACGGGCCAGTGCAGCTCGATCGTGGTGCCCGCCCCCTCCTCGCTCCGCGCCCAGACATACCCGCCGTGCTGCTTCAGGATGCCATACACCATGCTGAGCCCGAGCCCCGTGCCCTCCCCCAACGGCTTGGTCGTGAAGAACGGCTCGAAGACGCGCGCGAGCGTCTGGGGGTCCATGCCCGAGCCCTGGTCCGCGACGGTGAGCCGCCCATACCGCCCCGGGGACACGGCGATGCCGTCCGCCGTGACGGTGTGCTCGTCGATCACGATCTCGTCGATGCGGATGCGGACCTCGGTGCCGGTCTCGCTCGCGTCGCCCGCGTTGGCGACCAGGTTGATGAGCACCTGCTGCACCTGCGATGGGTCCGCATGAATCAGCGGCCGCGCTGAGGCCGGCTCGACGGTGAGCAGCTTGTCGGCGCCGAGCAGTTGCTGCAGCACCGGTTTGAGGTCCAGGCTGAGCGCGTACAGGTCGATCGCCCGCGGCTGGCTCACGTGCTGGCGCGCGAACGTGAGCAGCTGCTGCGACACCCGGGCGGCGCGCTCGGCCGCCTGCAGCGCTACCCGCATGTCGGGCGCCTGGGAATGCTCGGGGCCGAGCGCCTGGAGCACGAACGTGCCGAACCCGAGCGTGATCTGGAGCGCGTTGTTCACCTCGTGCGCCACGCCGCCGGCCAGCGTCCCGACCGACTGCAGGCGCTGGGCGTCGCGCAGTTGCCGCTCCACCCGGTGCTGGCCGGTGATGTCCTGCAGGACCACCACGCCGGCGATGATGCGGTCGTCGGCGTTCCGCACCGGCGCCGCGTTGACCCGGATCGTGCGGCGCGCGCCGTCCCGCTCGATCTCCATGATCTCACCCTCGATCACCTCACCCCGGGTGAGCGCGCGGGCCATCGGCCACTCGTCGGGCCGCAGGCGGCGGCCGTCCGGGTGGAAACCGGGATGATTCGCCCCGTAGTCCATCCGCGATTCCGCTCCCGGCTCGTGCCCGAAGATCTCGTGCACCTTGCGGTTCACGAACACCAGGCGGCCCGTCGCGGCGTCGCCGATGGCGACGCCGACCGGCGTCTGCTCGAGCACCGTCTGGATCTGGCGCCGCTGCGCGTCCTGTTCGGCGGCGAGCCACTCGGCCGCCTCCCGGGTGCGCACGTGCTCTGTCACCTCGATGCCCATGACCGCCACACCCTCGATGGCGTCGGCCGCATCCCGCAGCGGCTCCAGCACGAAGGTGAAGACGCCCTCGGCCGGCGCGTTCGTCCGGGCGAGCCGCACGTGATACTCGTGGGCGTAGTGCGCCTGCCCCGTGGCGAAGACCCGGTCGAGCAGGTCGGAGAAGCCGTCGCCGGCCAGCTCCGGCAGCGCCTCGTGGAGGGGCCGGCCGATGAGCGGACGGCTCCCGACCATCTCCAGGAAGCGTGGGTTCGCCGTCTCGAAGCGGTGCGCGGGTCCGTGGAGGACGGCGTACGCGACGGGCGCCTGCTCGAACACGTGCCGGAGCCGGGCCTCGGCCCGCGCGTGGGCCTCCGCCGCTTCGCTCGCCCGCGTGAGCAGGACGAGCGTGGTGACGTCCTCCACATGGTGGACGAGACGGCTGAGGCGGCCGTTGGCCTCGAAGATGGGAGTGTTGGTGGGGCGCCAGTACCGCGGTTCAGGCACGCCGTCAGGCCGGACAGTGTCATAGCGCTGCACCGGCATCATATCCGGCGCGCGCGTGACCAGCACCCGATCGAACGACGCCCGCATGTTGCGCGCGGTGGTGGCCTTTGCCTCGTCGAGCTGGTCGGGATCGGGAAAGAACCGCTCGAAGTAACCGCACCCGACCAGCTCCCCCCGGGACGTGCCCGCGATGGTCAGGAGGGCCTCGTTGGCATCCAGGATGTGGAAGTGGGGCGCATCCGCGCGCAGCAGGAGGAGAGGCGTCGCGACGGCCCGGGAGACGGCGTCGAGCTCGGCCGGCGCGGACGGACGGGTGAGCGTCTGGAGGTCGGTCATGGAGCGGGCTTGCGCATATGAGGAGCCTGGGCGGGAACGCCCGATGGCGGGGAGATTGTCTCAGGGGTGAAGTGAATGTACTGCCCGGGACGCTTCGCGGGGTGATTGATGGCCCCATCGAGTGTGTCCGTATGGTCGGAACGGCCTATCTATCCTCCGTCCGGCAGGGTACCTTGCAGGAGTAGCAAATTCACCTGCCAAGGCCGGCAGCTCTCGCCGGACCAAGGACTCTAAAGTGTTACCTGCCGTACACCCCCTCGATTACGAGGGGCGTCGCATCGTTATCTGCGATTACAACGCGCTCCTGCTTTCGGTTACGGGACTGCTCCGCATGAGCGGATTCGTCGTGTTCCAGGCCTACGACGCCCGGGCCGCGCTCGAGCTGTGCGCCGAGCTGCCCAACATCGAGCTGCTGATCCTCAACACCACGGGCACCGGAACCGATTCGCCGACTCTCGTCCGCCAGATCCGCGAAAAGCACCCCAGCCTCCCCGCGCTCCACATCGGTCCCTCGGCGCTGGAGGGGATGCCGGCGAACGTGCCGACGCTCGACGAGTCCTTCACCGCCGAACAGCTCCTGGCCGCCGTTCGGAAGCTCCTGCCTCCGCGAGTGTCCCTCCTCCGCCCAGCGGGCTGATAGGGCCGGGGAATCTCCCCAGCCCTTTGACTATCCGCCTCCCGCACTAGCTTACCGTACCACCACGAAACGGGACCTCACCTGGGTGCGCATCGCTCGCCTTCTTCCTGCTTGTGCCCTCGCCGGGCTGGCCCTGGCGGCCTCCGCCTGTTTCCACAGCGGGTCCGTGGGGGCCGCCACGAGCCCGCTGGAGCCCGGCGTGCTCCGCCCCAACCAGGCCCCGATCGTGGGCCTCCCCGACGTCCTCGCCGCCGACAGCCTGCTCGGGAAGCGCGTCCGGGTGCTCGGCTGGTGCGACGGGGCGCCCGGGCTACTGGCGGGCAAGCGGAGCGGCGCCTGGTTCCTCGGGACGCCTGATACCACCATCGAGGTCCGCGGCCTGGTACCGCCCGCCTGCGCCCCCGCAGTGGTGCGCCAGACGCTCCTGCTGGTCTTCGCGCAGGTGGTGCCGGCGGAGCCGGGGAGCGGGGAGCGGTTGTTGCTGAGGCTGCCGGAATGAGGCCTCTTGTCGGACGGTCAGACGGTCGGACGGTCGGACGGTCGGAAACGTCCGGTTCCTCGTCTGACCCTCTGACCGTCCGACCGTCTGACCGTCTGACCGTCCGACCGTCCGACCGACCGTCCGACCGTCTGACTTCCCTGTCCGCCGCCATCACCGCCTGCGAGCGCTGCCCCCGCCTCCGCTCCCACTGCCGCGAGATTGCCCGCGTCCGCAAGCGCGCCCACGCCGGCGACGACTACTGGGGCCGCCCGGTCCCCAGCCTCGGCGACCCCCTTGCCCGCCTGCTGATCATCGGCCTCGCTCCGGCCGCCCATGGCGCCAACCGCACCGGCCAGCTCTTCACCGGCGACGCCAGCGGGAGCTGGCTCTACGAGGCCCTCCACCGCTTCGGCTTCTCCAACCGCCCCAACGCCCTCTGGCGCGACGACGGCCTGGTCCTCACCGACTGCTGGATCACCGCCTCCGCCCACTGCGCTCCGCCGCAGAACCGCCCCACCCCGGCAGAGCTGGCGCGCTGCCGGCCGTATCTCGAGGCCGAGCTGGCACTGCTGCCGAAGGTGGAGGTGGTGCTGGCACTGGGAAGAGTGAGTTGGGAAACCTGGCTCCGCGCCACAGGGTGGTGGAAGCAACTCCCCCCGCGGGAGCGGCCGGCTTTCGGCCACGGGGTGGAAACGGAGATGCCCGATGGGCACGTCCTGGTAACGTCGTTTCATCCAAGCCGGCAGAACACGAACACCGGAAAGCTGACGCGAGAAATGTGGTACGGAGTATTCGAGAAGATCCGAAGGCGACTCGACGCCACGAGGTGACCCGATGCCCGGGCGAGTCACCCTGAGCGCGCCATCTTGCCCCGACGGACCTTCGGAGCCACCCTTCAGCATGACCCCGATTTCACTCGATGAGCTGCTCAAGCTCCCGCCTGCCGAGCGGGTAGAGATTGCCCTGGCCCTTTGGGATAGCCTCGAGGACACGGAAGTAGACGCGTTGCTGCCGCTTTCGGAGGATCAGAAGGCGGAGCTCGACCGCCGGCTGGCGGAACACGAGCGCGATCCTGGTTCCGCGATTCCTTGGGAGCAGGTCCGCCGCGACCTCCTCAAGCCCGAGTGACCCGGCAGCTCGTCTTTCGGCCGCAAGCACGGACTGAGTTGCTGGAGGTGCGACGCTGGTATGAGGTCCAGCGTCCCGGTTTAGGCGCGGAGTTCGGCCAGGAAGCAGATCGAGCGCTCAGTCTGTTGGTCCATACACCCGAGGCCTTCCAGCGCGTTCACCGGGAAATCCGGCGCACACGCCTGCATCGGTTTCCCTACGCCATCTACTTTCGCGTGTTTGAGCACGAGGTCGTCGTACTGGCCGTCATGCACGGGCGCCGGCACCCCCGCCGCTGGCAGTCGCGCCGCTGAGGCCCCAACCGCGCCCACTAGGTGAGCCGGTGCCCGGGCGAGTCACCCTGGGCGAAGCGAAGCGAGGGGGCCGGACCGCCACTGCGTTCTTTTGTGGCGCTCCGGCCCCCTTCGCTTCGCTGCGCTCAGGGTGACGAGCTGGAAGACGCCCGCCCTCCGACGACCCGCTTGACCGTCCGCCCCACCGGAATCGCCGTCCCCGGCGACTCCAGCTCGTTGATGATCGCCAGCTCCGCAATCGGAATGCTCGACGGATACTGCCCGTTGAACTGCTCGAGCGTCATCTCCTTCGAGAGCTTCACCAGCTCCACCCGCGCCGGCTGCACGCCGAGCGCCGCCTGGTTCTTGAGCGGGCTGAAGCTGTTGATCGTCTGCCGGAACACGTTGTCGTAGGTATCGAGCTTCCCCGCCGGCGTGTACCCCAGCAGGCTGTAGGTGTTGCCGTTGTAGGAGAGGAACGTCACCAGCCCCTGCACCGCCCCCTGCTGCGTCTCCGCCGAGAAGTACCCCGACGCCGCCGGCAGCCCGTTCACGCTGGCCGTCGACGTGTTGCCCGCCTTGATCCCCTGCTGCGACAGGAACTGCTGCGCCGCCTGCTGCGGCGGCGTCTTCCCGGCCAGGCTGAGCTGGATCACCGCGTCCTGCTGCGGGCTCCCCGCCACCACCGCGTCGGCCCCGTTCTGCGTCTTCCAGTCCGCCGGAAACGTGAGCTGGAACCGCAGGTCGGGATGATAGAACGTGCTCTTCTCGAAGAAGCCCTGCCTCGGGTCCTCCCCGTAGGTCATGTTCTTGATCTTCGCCAGGTACTGGTCGCGGTTGATGACGGACCTGCTCAGGTCCTTGTGCAGCGTGTCCAGCCGCTGCTGGGTGTTCTGGATGCGCGTCCCCGGGTTCGGGTGCGTCGCCAGCCACTCGGGCAGCTTGCCGCCGCCGCCGGCGGCGCTCACCCGCTCGAGCGTCTGGAACACGTTCGCCATCTCGCGCACGTCGTAATTCTGATTCAGCGCGTAGCGGAACCCCGCCGCGTCGGCCTGGTTCTCGGCGTCCCGGCTGTACTTGAGGAACAGGACGCCGAGGCCCTGGCTCGCCAGCCCGGCCACGCCCGCCACGTCCTTCGAGAGGATGCTGCCGACCCCGAGCCCGAGCTGCGCCACCTGCGCCTTGCTGATCTGCTGAACCGAGTGGCGGTTGGTCACGTGCCCGATCTCGTGCCCCACCACCGTCGCCAGCTCGGCCTCGTCGTTGATCGACGTCATGAGGCCGCGGGTGACGTAGATGAACCCGCCCGGCAGCGCGAACGCGTTGACCGACGCGTCGTTCACCACGTGGAACTCCCAAGGGAGGTTGGGCCGCTCGCTGGCCTTGGCCATCCGGAGGCCGATGTCGGAGACGTACGCCTGCACCGCGGGATCGTCGTAGAACCCGATCGACTGCTGCACCTGCGCCGCCGATTCCTTCCCCATCGCGATCTCCTGGCTCTCGGAGACCAGCGACAGCTCGTTCTTGCCGGTGACGGGGTTGCGCGCGCAGGAGATCCCGGCCACGAGGCCGGCGGCGAGAAGCGCCGAGAGCGGAAGGAGCGTCGAGCGAGAAGCGAAGGCGAGTCGGCGCGTCATGGGCGATCCTCGATGTCGCGGTCGGCAAGCAGAACGGCACGTCGAAGCTATCGGGGAAAAATGTAGCCGGTCCGGGCCCCCCGGGCCGTGATCCCGGTCGCACGGAAGCACAAACGCGAAACGACCCCCGTCGCCCAAGCGGGCAGCGGAGGTCGGAAAGTATTATGTCGGTTTGGCTTAGCGCGCCCCCCCCCCGGTGAGTCACCCTGAGCGCAGCGAAGGGGCCATAACCCGACATGGCCCCCTTCACTTCGTTCAGGGTGACTCCCCGGGGGGGGCGGCGCCTCCTAGTCCATCATCCCCGGCGAAGTCAGCCGCGCATCCAGCACCGGAAACGTCGCCCGGTTCCGCCGCCGCAACCCATGCCGGAAGTACTCGACCGTCCGCTCCAGCCCCTCGGCCAGATAAACGTGCGGCTCCCACCCCAGCCACTCCTTGGCCCGCCTGATATCCGGCTGCCGCTGCGTCGGATCGTCCTGCGGCAGCGGCTTGTACACCACCCGCGTCTGGCCCCCCACCACCTTCACGACCTCCTCCGCCAACTGCCGAATGGTGAACTCGACCGGGTTCCCCAGGTTCACCGGCTCGTGCCGGCCCGCGACGTTCATCAGCCGCACCAGCCCGTCCACCAGGTCGTCCACGTAGCAGAACGACCGCGTCTGCTGCCCCGTGCCGTACAGCGTCAGCTCCTGCCCCCGGAGCGCCTGCACGATGAAGTTCGAGACCACCCGCCCGTCGTTCTCGGCCATGCGCGGGCCGTAGGTGTTGAAGATCCGGGCGATCCGGATGTCCACCTGGTCCTCGCGGTGGTAGTCCGACATCAGCGTCTCGGCCACGCGCTTGCCCTCGTCGTAGCAGGCCCGCGGGCCGATCGGGTTCACGTTGCCCCAGTAGCTCTCGGTCTGCGGGTGCACGGTCGGGTCGCCGTAGACCTCCGAGGTCGACGCCTGGAGGATGCGGGCGCCCACGCGCTTGGCGAGCACCAGCATGTTGAGCGTGCCCATGACGTTCGACTTGATGGTCTTGACCGGGTTGTACTGGTAGTGCACCGGCGAGGCGGGACAGGCCAGGTTGTAGATCTGGTCGACCTCGAGGAAGATCGGCTCGCACACGTCGTGGCGCAGCAGCTCGAACGCGGGGTTGTCGAGCAGGTGCTCGATGTTGTCCCGGCGGCCGGTGAAGAAGTTGTCCAGGCAGACGACGTGGTGGCCCTCGCCCAGCAGGCGGTCGGACAGGTGGGAGCCGATGAACCCGGCGCCGCCGGTGATGAGGATCCGCATCGTACCGCGCCTCACTGGGTGGCCTGAAACGTGGGGAAGCCGTCGTCAGGGATAATCGCTAATACAACAGCACGCCCCATGCCAGGATCTGCATCACCAAGACAGCTCGAATCCAGAAGTCAAGCCATTGTAAATGAAGCACTTGCCGGGTGGCAGAAGGCGGCGCCCCGCGGCGCGCTCACGTCCCGTACAGGCAGACTCCCAGGGAGGTGCCGCGCGCGCCCTACTTCTTCCGGGGCGTGGCGGCGGGCTTGGTGGGCTGGCTGTCCGGCTCTTCCGTGGTATCGGGCTCGGGCTCCGCCGCCGCCTGGCCGAAGCCCCGGTCCGCCAGCGTGAACGATCCCTGGCCGCGCCCGTCGACTCCCAGCCCGGCCTTGGTGGCCCCGTCACGGTCGGCGAAGACCAGGTTGGCCGACCCGTTGGCCGACATGCCGAGCACCGCCCGCGGCACGCCCGCGTGATCGCTCATGACGAAGGAAGTGGACAGGTCGGGCAGCGCGCCGAGCACGAGGAGCTTCTTGTCGGCCGTGTCGGCCAGGGAGATGCCCGAGGAGCCGTCGGGCAGGAGGCTCACGCGCACGCGCGGGCGGCCGGTCTGATCGCTGAGGATGAACCGCACCGTGCCGTCATCGGCGATGCCCCAGGTGCCGCGGCTGGTGCCCTTCGAGTCCAGCACGGTGAACTGCCGGGCGGTGACGTTCCGCGCCACGCCGGCGCCGAAGCTGCCCGAGTAGATGAACACGGCGAAGGTGATGCCCAGCAGGATGGCCATCCCCACCAGCATGGTCCGGCCGGCGCTCCTGAGACGGCGGTTCTCCCGCTCGATCTGCTCCATCCGCTCGATCAGGACGATCTCGGTGGGCTTGGGGTCGGGGCTCACGCGGTCCTCGAATCGTCCAGGAAGTAGGAGCGGCAGGCGCGGTCCACCATGTCCACCGTGGCCTCGGGGGCCGCCTGGTGGAACCGGGCGATGTCCACCACGTGGTCGAGGATGTCGCGCGGATGGCAGCCGCGCGGGATGATCTTGTGCCGCCCGTACCAGTCCGCGTAGATGTAGCGGACGATGGCCGGGTCGTACGGGATCCCCCGCTCCTTGCAGTTCCGCTCGAAGATGTCCGCGAACTGCTCCGGATCGGGCCCCTCGATCATGATCTTGTAGTGGATGCGGCGGAGAAACGCCTCCTCGACCAGTTGCGACGGCTCGAGGTTGGTCGAGATGATGAGCAGCGTGTCGAACGGCACGGGGAATTTGCCGCCCGTGTGCAGCGTGAGGAAGTCGATCCGCTTCTCGAGCGGCACGATCCACCGGTTGAGCAGGTCCTTGGGCGGCACCCGCTGGCGGCCGAAGTCGTCGAGGATCAGGACGCCGCCGTTGGCTTTCACCTGGAACGGCGCCTGGTACATCTTGGTGTACCGGTCGTACTGCAGGTCGAGCTGCTCCAGCGTCAGCTCGCCGCCGGTGAGCACCACGGGCCGCCGCACCAGCGTGTAGCGGCGATCGTACGACGGCATCTTCGTGAGCCACGCCGGGTCGTCGGACACCAGCTCGAGGCTAGGCTTCGGTTCCTCTTCCTCCTCCTCGTTCACGTCCCGGTGGAACACCGGGTCGTGGACCACCATGATCTGCCCCTCGATCTCCACGGCATACGGCACGTAGATGTGGCCGCCGAGCATCTGCGAGATCGTCTCGGCCACCATGGTCTTGCCGTTCCCCGGTGCGCCGTACAGGAACAGCGACTTGGCCGAGTTGATGGCGGGCCCGAGCATGTCGTGGATGGCCTCGGAGAGCACCATCCGCTGGAACCCTTCCCGGATGACCTCCTTGGTCACGTGCACGTTGCGGATGCTCTGCTTCTCCACCCAGAAGCGATACTGGTCCAGCGGCACCGGTGCAGGGCCGACGTACTGGCTGGAGGCCAGCGCTTCCCGTGCGCGGTCGCGACCGGCGGTGGTCAGATCGAAGGTGTAGCCGCCGCGGCTCGGGCCGCTGGTGGACCGCACCTCGACCAGCCGCCGCTGCTGCAGCGACAGGAGCTGGTCGTCGACGAAGTCGAACGGCAGGCGCACCACGTTGGTGAGGTGCTGGCCGGTGCGGGCGCCCTGTACGTAGAGGACCTTGAGCAATCAGGTCGACGATGAACTCGGGGGACAGCCCGGTGGCCGCCACCATTCTCGGGTGGCGCCGGCGCCGCCTGGCCCAGCGGGTCGGGCGTCGCGCGCCGGGGGGACATGGGGATAGAGCTCATCGCGAGGCCTCCTCGTGGTACTCGACCAGATCGCCTTCCATCGTGCCGGTCTCCTGGAGGGTCCCCGCGGGCAGCTCGAGGGCCGCGCGCGCGCCCCGGTGCCAGCGGGTGCGGGCGCCGGGTGCGAGCCGTTCATACCTGGCGACCACCCGGTTGCCCGCATCCAGGAACGCGATGTCGAGCGGGAACTTCATGCCCATCATGTGGACGGCACGGCAAGGCTCGAGCAGCAGGCCTTCGCCGGGACCCAGGTCCGACCGCCCGCTGAGCCCCCGCAGCCGGAGCCACCACCAGTCCGCGACCCCGATGCGGGTGCCGAGGACCTGCCCCCGCGCCGGGTTGACGGCGCGGACGAATCTCACCCGAAGCCCGAGAGCGCCTGCATGATCTGGATGACCGCCGGCCCGAGGATCACGACGAACAAGGCCGGGAAGATGCAGAAGACCAGCGGGAAGATCAGCTTGATCGTGGTCTTGGCCGCCGCCTCTTCGGCGCGCTGGCGGCGCTTGGTCCGCATGGTGTCGGCATGGATCCGGAGCGCCTGGGCTACCGAGGTGCCGAACCGGTCGGTCTGAATCAGCATGGCGGTGAGCGAGGCGATGTCCGCCAGCCCGGTGCGGTCGGCCAGGTTCCGCAGGGCCTCCTCGCGGGCCGTGCCGGCGCGGATCTCGAGGTTCACCAGCGTCATCTGCTCGGCCAGGACGGGGCTCAGCCGGTAGATCTCGTCGGCAACCCGGACGAGCGCCTGGTTGAGGCCCAGCCCCGCCTCGACGCTCACGACCAGCATGTCCAGGGCGTCCGGGAGCGCGCGCTGCATTTCCTTCTGGCGCCTGCGGATGCGCATCCCCACGATGAGGGTGGGAACGATGTATCCGAGCAAGGTGAAATACACCACGCCCAGGATGACCTTGAGGGCCGAAACCCCGAGGATCGGAAGCAGCAGGAGCGAACCGACGCCCAGCGCGGCCGGGAGGAGAACGCGAGTACCGAGGTACAGTGGCACGGCCGCGGTGCCGGGGTATCCAGCCTGGATGAGCCGCAGGCGCATTGCGCCCGGCACCCCGTTCCGCTCCTGAATGGATTCGCCGAACGCCTGCACGACCGATTTGAGCTTTTCGGTCTGCTCCGCGCGGCGCCGGCGCTGCAGGATCGAGCGTGAGGTGCCACCCGCCGCCTGGAGGTCATCCAGCCGCTGGGTGATCGCCTGGGACCGCTTGGGGGCCATCTCCAGGACGAACAGGAACATGAACGCGGCAGAGATGCCGATACAGAAGAGGACTAGCAGCACGTAGGCCTCAGATCTCGATGTTGACGATCTTCCGGATCCACAGGAAGCCGATGATCTGGAAGATGACGGCGACCAGGACCAGAAGCTTGCCCAGGGGATCCGTGAACAACAGGGTGATGTATGGCGGGTTGAGCGAGTACACGGCCGCGCCCACCGCGATCGGCAGCACTGCCAGCACGTACCCGCTGAAGCGGCCCTGGGCCGTGTACACCCGGAGCTGGCGGCGGATGGTGAACCGCGCCCGGATCACGCCGGCGAGATTGTCGAGGATCTCGGCCAGGTTGCCGCCCACCTCACGCTGGATCAGAATGGCCGTGACCAGGATGCGGACGTCCACGATCCTGACCCGGTCCGCCATCGCCAGCATGGCATCCTCGAACGCCAGCCCGAACCGATGCTCCTCGTGCGTCCGGCGGAACTCGCTCGCCACCGGCTCGCCGGCTTCGTCGGCGACCATCTTGAGCCCCGACGACAACGGGTGGCCGGCACGGATGGCCCGTCCCGAGCATGTCGATGGCCTCGGGGAGCTGCTCCTCGAACTTGTAGAATCGAGTGGTCCGCTTCCGCCGGAACACCATGTACGGCAGCGCCGCGCCGAAGACGGCCGCGACGACGCCGGCGATCCAGTTGAGCGTGAGCACCAGGATGCCGAGCCCGAGCGCCGAGCGACAGTCCCATCGAGATGACCAGGAATCGCGCCAGCGACATCTTGGAGCCGGCCTGCTCCAGCATGAGCCGGGCATCCTCGAGCGCGGGCACGCGCGATGCCACCGGCACCAGCCACTCGGGCATCTGGCCGTCCATCCCGCGCAGCAATCCGGGCCCGTCGCCCTGCGGGTTGTTGGTGAACGAGCGGAGCTGCCGCATCGCCTCGCGCCGGCGGCTCCGCTCCTGCAGGATGTCCACCAGCAGCGCCAGCGAGATCGTGCCGAAGGCCACCGCCAGGAAGATCAGCGCGGCGGGGATCACGCGTCGTCGAAGGCAAGCCGAACATGGCTCAGCGCCTCCAGGGCAGCGTCGAGCCCGTCGCGGCGCTCCGGTCCGTGCTCATCGGGCGCGGCTCGAGGTTGCTGAACAGCATGGCCGCCAGGTCGATGCCGTAGGCCTTGAGCCGGTCGGCGAACTTGGGGCGGATGCCGGTCGACTTGAAGTGGCCGATGACCGCGCCGCCGTCGCCCACGCCCTGCCGCTCGAAGACGAAGATGTCCTGCATGGTGATGACGTCGCCTTCCATGCCGGTGATCTCCGAGATGTTCGTGATCTTGCGGGTGCCGTCGCCCAGGCGGGTCACCTGGACCACGACGTTGATGGCGTTGGCGATCTGCTGCCGCATCGCCTTCTCCGGCAGGTCGAGCGCCGCCATGGCGATCATGGTCTCGAGCCGGCTGAGCGCGTCGCGCGGCGTGTTGGCGTGGAGCGTGGTCAGCGAGCCGTCGTGGCCGGTGTTCATGGCCTGGAGCATGTCCACGGCCTCGGGTCCGCGGCACTCGCCCATGATGATGCGGTCGGGCCGCATACGCAGGGCGTTCACCAGCAGCATGCGCTGAGCCACCTCGCCGGTGCCCTCGATGTTGGCCGGACGGGTCTCCAGCCGGACCACGTGGGGCTGCCGGAGCTGAAGCTCGGCCGAGTCCTCGATGGTGACGATCCGCTCCGTGGCCGGAATGAACGACGACAGGATGTTGAGCAGCGTCGTCTTGCCGGCGCCGGTGCCGCCCGAGATCAGGATGTTGAGCCGCGCCTTGATGACTCCGTTCAGCAGCTCGACCATCGGCTCGGTGGCGCTCTCGTAGCGCAGCAGGTCCTCGGCCGAGAGCGCGTCCCGCCGGAATTTGCGGATCGAGAGGTGGGGGCCGTCGATCGCCAGCGGCTTGATGATCGCGTTCACGCGCGAGCCGTCGGGAAGACGGGCGTCCACCATGGGCTGGGAATCGTCGATCCGTCGGCCCACCGCCGAGACGATGCGGTCGATCACTTGCAGCAGGTGCTTGTCGTCCTGGAAGCGGACGTCGGTCTTCTCCAGCCGCCCGTGGCGCTCGATGAAGATGTTCTTGTAGGTGTTGACCAGGATGTCGGAGACGTCCGAATCCTGCATCAGAGGCTCGAGCGGGCCCAGGCCGAAGATCTCGTCCAGCACCTGGACGACCAGCAGCTCGCGCTCTTCCAGGTTGAGCGCGATGCTCTCCTGGCTGATGAGATCGTGGACGACCTTCCGAATGGCCTCGACGACCTGGTCGCGCCCCACCCGCTCGAGGTTCGAGAGGTTGAGCCGCTCGATCAGCCGCCGGTGCACCCGCCCCTTGATCTGCTGGAAGTAGTGCGGGTCGCCGGTGGTGAGCTTCCCCGTCGCGCCGCTCAGGCGCGGCGCCAGCGGGTCGCCGGGGCCGGGCGACTGCCACGGCAGGCGCGGCTTGCCGTTGTCGCCGCCGGGCGGGATGGAATCGGGAGTCGTCATGGGTTGGTAGCCTCCTTCGCCGGGCCACGGCCGAACAGTTTACCGAACGGCGCGGAGAGCGCCGCGAGCTTCCCGCGGCCTCCGCCCTTCTTCGGTTTGAGCCCCGTCACTTCCCGGCCGAGGGCCTGGATGTCCGAGCCATACTTCGAGTCGCCGCTGAGCACGATGGGCTTGCCGGTGCTGATCGAGCGGCTGACGCCCTCGTAGTCGTTGCTGAGCGTCTTGTAGACCTTGAGCCCGATGGTGTGCTCGACGTCCTTGAGTGAGATGTCGTTGGCGGCGTTGTACCGGTTCACGATCAGCCGGACGTGGTCGCCGCTCCGGCCCATCATCCGCTTCAGGAGCGGCAGCCCCCGCTGGATGTTCCTGAGCGAGGCCAGGTCCACGTTGGTCACCAGGAAGGCCAGGTCGGCCTGCTCGAACGCCGCCAGCGTGGCCGGCGAGAACGACTTGGCGGTGTCGACCACCACGTAGTCGTAGTGCTTCCTGAGGAACGTCAGGATCTTCCGGATCTCGTCGCCGGTGACGACTTCGGCCTTCTCCGGCTGATACGGCGCGGACAGCAGATGGACGCCGGAGTCGTGCCGCTCGATGTACGAGGCGAGCAGGTCGGCATCCATCCGGTGGAAGTTCTGGACCATGTCGACGAAGTTGAACCGCGGCTGCACGCCCAGCAGCAGCGCGATCTCCCCCAGCTCGAGGTCCAGGTCCACGATCAGCGTCTTCTTGCCGGTCAGCCGGTGAAGCACCACCGCGAAGTTGGTGGCCACGGTGGTGGTGCCGGCGCCGCCCTTGGGGCTGTAGAAGGCGTAGAGCTGGCCCGCAATCTTGCCGGCCTCTTTCCCGCCGGCCCCGAGGAGCTGGCGGACGCGCTCGACCGAGTTCTGGAACGCCTCGGCCGTCACCGGCCGTGGCAAATAGTCGGCCACGCCTGCGCGCATGGCCGAGAGCAGGAGCTCGGGTGCCAGATGGGGCCCGACCGCCACGAACCGCTGGCCGGGCGTGGCCTCGCTCAGGAAGCTCGCGAGCTTGATGCCCATCTCGGGGTCTTCCCCGAGATCGAGGATGATCAGCTCCGGATGGAGCTGACGGATGGAGCGAACCTCGCCCTCCCCGAAGGCGGCGAACGGCGCCGCGATCTCGATCGCCGGCGCCGTCCATGCCTCGTGCGAGAGGAACACATCCTTGACCAGCTCCCGAAAGCTACGGTCGGAAGAGATCAGCGCCGTGCGGATGGCCCGCTCGGTCATCGGTATCTCGCTCATTGTGGTCACTCGATCAACTGCAGCACTTTGACCAGCGGCCCGCCGGTCGGGCCACCGAGGCCGCCGGGCGCGGCCCGATGAAGCGCGCATGGATTCGGTTGGCGGGCCGTTTCCGCGCGACAGGCTTGAAGAAGATCCGGACGAAATTCGTGAAGAGGGCGCCCGGATCCGGCTTGACGTTCGAGGAATTCGCCATCCAGTAGATCGGGTCCATGAGAGCGACGGTTGAGACCCGCGGGCTCTTGGTCCAATTCGGAAACCTCGAGTTCTCGACCTCCTGGTGGTCGCGTCGTCCCACCGGGCGCCGGGATCGTCCTGGTTATCAGGTCATTGACTGCCTTGACGAGCCTGCCCGGTCTCGCTGCCCTTGTCGTACCGTGGCCGTGTCGCCGATCGCGGCATTGCCGCAACCATCCCACTTCTTCCTTGAAGTTCCTGGCCGGGTCCAGATCGAGCGCCAGAACGCATTGCCCATCCGCTCCGCGGCCGGTCTGGTGTTTCCGTTACCGGTTTGCGGCTTGAGCATGATCGGAAGACCGACGTCACCCGTGTGTCCCTGCCGCGTCTCGGAGCGCGCTGCCGTAGCCGGTCTGGGCGGATGATTCGGATCTCGGCCACGCTCGGATTGTACGGCGCGTAGTAATCGTTCCGCCGATCGACGGCGGCTGGTACTTCCACGCTCGCCGCCAACGACCTTGTTTCCATTGGCTCGTGGCGGCGGGCTCCATGTAGTCGGTTGCTGTTGACGTCCTGGGTGATCGTGTCGCTCTCGAGCCACATGTCGGGCATCGCGGAACGGCTTCAGGCAATTGACGGTCGGACCGTTGTTGGTGGCCCACGCGGTCGCCATCGCCTGGACGTGGCCGAACGGCTACGCGAGCAGTTTGGCGAAGTACGTCCGGATGCCCTTGCGCCGGACCCAGACCCGCACGTTCTGGCTGTCCGGAATCGATGTTGAGGGTCACGTCCCGCTGCGTCTCCGCTCACCCAGACCTTGCCCGCACCCGTAGCTGTTCTCGACCCAGGTCGCGCCATCGGTGTTCAAGGTGTCGTACCGCACCTTGTTCAACCGTGCGACGTCTTGCGCGCGGGCCCGGCCTCGTCGCCGTCGCCACGTCGGTCCAAGGCAAGGTCACGGAAAGCGCTCGCCCCTGCGAGCGCAATGGCATCCGCTGCCTTTTGCGCCTCGGCTTTCGTGTCGCGCAGAACGGCCAGATCGATAGCGAAGGCGGCCAACGCCAGCATGCCATGAAGAGCGACACCGCCATCATGACCACCATGCTGCCGCGCTCGTTGCCCAAAACACGTCGAACGGTGCGCATACGTGACTCCTCGGACCGCCTGTCACCGCGGCTACTGCGATGGGGTGGACGTACCCGGCTGCAACGGATTCTGGCTCGAGCTCGACGGACTCTTCAAGGGCCCTTCACGCTTCCACGGGCCGGGAGGCGGCGGCGGGCCGGGCTCGCCGGTCGGCACCTTGGGCGCCGTATCGGAGGCCGAGACCAGCGAAGGGCTCACCAGCACGAGCAGCTCCGTCCGGCGGTCCCGGTTTCCCCGCGACTTGAAGAGCTCACCGAGGATGGGAATGTCGCCGAGGAATCGGGATTTTGGTAAGGCTGCGGGTGGTCTCGTTGTCCATCAGGCCGGCGATCGCCAGGAACTGGCCCTCGCGGAGCTCCACCTCGGTCTCGGCCCGGCGGGTGCGCAGGGACGGGATCTGCGAAGCCCTGGATGACCAGGCCGTTGGCGAAGTCGAGCGAGGAGACCTCCGGGGCCACCTTGAGCCGGATGGCGCCGTTTCGGGCGATGTTGGGCGTGAACTTCAGCTTGATGCCGAACTCCTTGAAGACGATGCTGATGGCGCCGCTGCTGCTGCCGCCCTGCACGCTCGGATACGGGAACTCGCCGCCGGCCAGGAAGTAGGCCTCCTTGCCGGGCAAGGTCATGAGGTTGGGCTCGGCCAGCGTCCGCAGGTCGCCCTTCTGGGTGGCGGCCGTGATGAAGGCCCGGAGGTTGGCGTCCCCGTTGTTGAGCAGGAAGGTGATCGCATTGTCTCCCGACCGTCGGATCGGTCGTGACCGAGATAGTCGCCGTCGTCGTCGAGCTTATGCGGATTGAGCGTAGAGAACCGGCTGGACCAGTCCTTCAGCGCCGTCCGGTTGATCTCCGCGAACCGGACCCGCACCAGCACCTGGATCGCCTGAGGCGCCACCAGGTTGTCGATGATGGTCGCGCCCGAGCCCTTGGCGATATCGATCGCCCGGGCCACGCTGTTGGGGTCCTTCACGTTGCCGGAGACGGTGACGGTGTTGCCGCTGGCGGAGACCTGGATATCCTCGTCGGGCATGAGCTGCTTCAGGAAGCGCTGGAGCCCGGGGGCGTCGGCCGTCACCTCGACCGAGTTGACCCGCACCTGGCCCGAGTTGTCCCAGATGAGGAGCGTAGTCGTTCCCAACCCTTTGCCGTTGATCAGGACCTCGGTCGGCGACAGCACGATGGCTTCCGCGACGCGTCGGCTCTCCCACCGAGAATCGCGAGATCGCGAGCGGGTTGATCAGCAGCACCGAGGAACCCTTGGACACCGAGATCACCCGCTCCACTTGGCTCACGATCCGCTGGGCGGCGGCAACGGAGGGGGCAAGGACGAGGAGGGCGAGGCCCAACGCGGCACGCACAGAGTGACCGAGGCTCACGGGATTCCTATCGCGGTGGAAGTAAGACTAGAACTTCTGCAGCGTGCGGGCGCCGCCTCTATACACCTCGATGACCGTCTGGCTGGGCGCCGGGGCCGCCGCGGCCACCGGGGCCGCGCTGCGGTTGGGCGCCTTCCGCGCCGGCAACGGCCGCCCGATGGCACCGCCGAGCAAGGCGCTCACCTTGGTGCCGAACGTCTTGATATGGATGGTGTCCATCGAATTCCGCAGCGCCAGCTGAATGCTTCCCTGCTGGGAGGCCAGCGCCAGCGTTTCCGCCTGCTCGGGGGTCAGCAGAAAGGTGACCACCCCGACCGAGACCGGCTTTCCATCCTTGTCCGGCTGGATCTGCTGGCCGGCGGCCAGCGCCCGGACGTCCTGCATGATGATGCGGGTGGACGGCTCGGTGGTGTTGACCTTGTCGTCGATGGTGAACAGGACGTCGACCCGCGTGTTCGGGGTCACGAACCCGGCCACGCCGGAGACGTCGTTCACCCGCATGGTCAGCGCGCGCTTGCCCTGGTCGATGATGACCGGAAGCCCGCCGCCGGCGCCCTTGGGAGCGAGCTTGCCGTCGAGGATCGGCTCGTTCTCCTGCAGCGAGCTCATGACGCCTCGGCCGACCACGTCTGCCTTCTTGGTCGCGTACCCGACCGGCAGCGCCGGCCCCGTCCATTCGATGGTCTTCACGTCCGCATCGAGCAGCACCGTCCCCATGCCTACCGGGCGAGCCGCGACGACCAGATTGCCGGTCTTGGGCGGGGCCAGCACGGTAGCGTTCTGCTGGCGGAGGTAGCGCATCGCCAGCAGCGCGGCCACGCCTCCGGACGCCAGAGCAACCGCCAGCATCAACCACGGTCGTGTTCTGCGCATGTCGGCTCGTTTACTCGTTTCGGACGGTGAGAGAGGACTTCATCATGATGGGCCGATCGCCCAGCACGAAGAACCGGAACGGCACGCTCAACGTGATGGTCATCTTCCTGCCGGGCACCTTGTAGTCCGATTCGGCCGCCGGCCGGGATGTCGAGCCGCAATTCGGGTTGGGTGTGGGTTCCGCGTTGCGACACGCCCATCGATGCATACGTGGGGTCGTAGCCCGCCTGCTCCAGGTAGCGCCACATCGGGGCGTAGACGGAGTCCACCGGGGCCGGAGGCGAATCGGCGATCAGCGCCCGCCTGGCGCCCTTCGCGCACGGCGTCGGTGATCGACTGATGCAGATTCCAAGCCCGGGCGAACTCCAGCATGCCGACGACGAGCAGCAGGACAGATCGGCAGCACGAGCGCCATCTCGACCGCCGCCTGCCCTCTTCGGTTGACCCAACGGATCGAAGGAGTCATAGCCTTCTCACCTGTGCGAACCACCAGACCAAGGAGCCCACGGCGATGGCCACCCCGTAGGGGATGGCGAGCGCACCGGCGGTGGCCAGCGAACGGTTGGTTCCACGCCGTCCGAACGTCACCCAGTGCTTGATGATGTCGCCGCAATTGTAGAGAACGGGCAGCAGGATGCCCTTCCGCAAAGCATCGATCGCACCAAGAATACCACCGAGCGAGGCGATCACCAGCATCGCCACCAGCAGATCCCGCGGCCCGGTGAACGCTCCCAGGGCCATCAGAAGCTTCGCGTCACCCCCACCGAGCACGCCCAGCACGAAGAACGGCAGGCACAGCACGAAGGCCAGGATGGCGCCGACCACGCCGTCGATCCCTGCCCCTGCCCCTGCCGTCGCCCGGAGCGCGATCGCCACCACGAACCCCAACACGGTGAGGACATTGGGGATGCGGCGGGTGCGGACATCGCAGTACGCCGCCACCAGCATGAGCGTCGTGATCGCCACCGACATCATGCCGAGCGGAAGACCTGCCCTGTCCATCAGTCAGCGTAAGCCGCGGCCGGGGGGTCGCCCCGGTCGCAGCCCGGCGCTGTCACAACCACTTGCTCTTGCTCTCGACCTGCCCCGAGATCAGGGGTAGGGGTTGGCGGGAGCGTTGTTGAGCTGGGTGGCCGCGTTGTTGAACACGTTGCCGATGCTGTTACGCAGCACGAGCAGGATGGCGATCAGACCCACCGCCACGAGCGCGATGATCAGGGCGTACTCCACGAGGCCCTGGCCGGACTCGTCGCTGGAAAAAGCGTGCAACAGCGCCTTCATACTGCCTCCCTGGCTCGGGGCCAGTTTCGGGTTGCGGCCCACCAGGAACGGGCGGGGGCCATGCAGCGGGCCCGAGACGGGCCCACTACGGGGGGTCGGCTGGGTGCGCGATCCGACCGAGACTCACGAGTGCTGAATAGGGAACTCTCCGCACCGGGCGCAAGTCACGTGCCCCGTGCCCTCACACCTCGTCCAAACCGGCAAATGACAGTAGAACAAGGCGTTACTTGGCCCAACCAGGGTGCGGCCGTAGCCCTCCGGGTGACGCATCGCAGAGGTGAAACGTTGCGTTCGCCCCACACGGAACCACGGCGCGGCGAGGACTATCGTTGGCAGGGGGAGCGGCAGCATATTCGGGCAGTGCATAGCGTTGCAGAACCACCACTCCGACGCAATGGCTCGAACCGACCACACCGAACGCAACTGTCTGTTGGGTCTTGGAACGGCTGAAGCTAGGGCTTGGTACTAGGGGCGTCAAGCGGCCCAACCGGCCTGGTCCCACCATTGCGGACCGCGATCCCGTCTGGCAGATCACGATCCCCCTGGCACCCTCGCCCGGAGCACCCCGGCATGCGGATCCGCAGTACCCGGCACTGGAGCGACTGGGTCGGCGTGGCGGCGTTCACCGCCATCGGCGTCAACGTGTACCGGCAATCGCCGGCGCTCGGGGTCCTCATCTTCCCGGGCATCCTGCAGGAGCTGATCGTCGCCGTCAGCTTCCTGGTGCGGCCCCGGCCCCATCGCACCGCCACCGGATGGTTGCCGCGCCTGGTGGCCTATGCCAACACCTTTGGGGTCATGCTGTTCCTGCTCTACGCCGCCTCCCGGCACCCCGATTGGATTCGCCCGTCGGATGACCCGGGCTTTCGGACCGCGGGCGCCTACATCTGGCTCTTCGGGGCGGTCCTGAGCCTCTGGCCACTCTGGTACCTGCGGCGGAGCTTCAGCGTCGAGCCGGCAGCGCGGGAGCTCGTCACCAGCGGCCCCTATCGCTGGGCCCGCCACCCGATCTATGCGGTCTACCTGCTGATCAACGGGGGTATCCTCCTGGGCCACCTCACTTTCCCGCTGGCGGCGGTGTTCGCCGGCTGGCTCGCAACGCTCCTGGTTCGCGTGGGCTACGAGGAGCGGGTCCTGGTAGCGGCCTTTCCGCAGTACCTCGACTACTCCCGCCGGGTGGGCGCCTTCGGGCCCCGGCTGGTGCGCCGGTGAGCGCCCCGGCGAAGGCGCGGGGCGTCCGACCCTCTCTCTTCGACATCATCTTCATCATCTGGGCAGTGGTGGTGCCGGTGGGGTTCGGGTACCGCCTGCTCAACAGCGACGGCGACCTCGCGCGCCACCTCCGGCTGGGCGAGCTCATGCTGGACCGCCACGGCCTGCTCCGGACGGACGTGTTCTCCTTCACCCGCGCGGGCCAGCCGTTCCTCGCCTTCGAGTACGGCAGCGAGCTGCTCTACGCCGGGGCCTACCGGCTCGCCGGGCTGGCGGGTGTGGCGGTGCTGGCCGGACTGGTCCTGGCGCTCACCTACGCCCTGGTGGCGCGGTTCCTCATCCGCCGCGGCGGCGATCCGTTCCTGGCCTACCTGGTCAGCATGGTGGCCGCCGTGCTGAGCGCGGCCCACTGGCTGGCCCGGCCGCACCTCTTCACCCTGCTGCTGGTCGTGGTGCTGCTCGAGCTGCTGCACTACACCGGCCGCCGCGCCCTCCTGCTCTACGCGCTGCTCTTCGCCGTGTGGGCCAACCTGCACGGCGGGTTCTCGTTCGGCTGCATCCTGATCGGCCTGTACGCCGCCGGCGAGGCCATCGAAGGCCGGCTCTCCGCCGATCCCGGCCCGTGGTACGCTCGGGCACGTCACCACCTCGCGGCCCTCGGCGTGGCGCTCGTGGCGACCCTTCTCAACCCCAACGGCTACAAGCTGCTGGCGCACGTGTTCGGGTTCTTCGGCAACAGCGCCATCCTGCGCCAGACGCAGGAGTTCATGTCGCCCGATTTCCAGACGATCAACGGGAAGATCTTCCTGCTGGCGCTGCTCGGGGTCATCGCCGCCCTCGCCTGGAGCCGGCGGCGGCCGCCGGTCACGACCCTGCTGGTCCTGCTGGCCACGATCGCCTTCTCGCTGCTCTCGCAGCGCAACATCGAGCTGTTCGCGCTCACGGCCCTGCCGCTGATGGCCCTGCACCTGGATCCGGAGTGGCGGGCCCTGCCGCTCCTGAAGAGGCGAAGGACGGTGTTCCAGCGCGAGCACGCCGGGCAGCACGCCGGCGCGGGCGCCGTGACCGTGTCGCTGCTGCTGGCGGGTCTGGCCGTGGCCGGCGGGACCGTGGCCGGCATAGCCATCATTCCCAACAGGTTCGACGACAAGGCCTTTCCGGTGCGTGCCGTGGCGGAGGCCAGGCGGGCGCGCCTCGAAGGCCGGATGTTCAGCCATTTCGTCTGGGGCGGCTACCTGATGCACGAGTGGCCCGAGCAGCGGGTGTTCATCGACGGCGGCACCGACCATTACGGCGAGAAGCTGTTCAACGAGTACATCAAGGTGTGGAACCTGGACCCGGGATGGCGGGAGGTGATGAAGCGGTGGGATATCAGCCTCGCGCTTGCTGCCGCCGGACAGCCGGCTGGCCGACGAGCTCCGGCTGCGACCAGGGGTGGCTGGTCTGGCACTGCGATTCGACGGCCGTTCTCCTCCGGCATCCCGGTGGTACGGTTGGCACGGCTCCCCCCGGCGGATCGGCGAACGCCTGCCCTGCGCGCGCCCGCTAGGCCGATCTCGGTGACCCTCGAACACGATGCCGTCAGGCGCATGGCGGACCTGCTATGGCGGAGGCTTGCCCAACCGGTCATTGCCGCTCTCGAGCCGGTCGCGCCCGCGCTGATCCTGCTGTGGCTTCCCCGGATCATTGCGACGGTCGGCAAACTGCCTGGGTCCGAGCAGGCCGGGCACACCGCGCTGTCGATCCCCGCCCTCCTGGCCGGTGGTGTTGCGCCGTTATGGGTAGCCGCCGGCTGGGCCCGCCTGCGGGGGAGAAGCTTCTCGGGAATGGTTCACCTCCTCAGACAGCGCGGTTGGCTCGGTCCCCGGCTCATTCGCTACCTTGTTCTCGCACCTACCCTGACCGCCTTCTTCGCCAACTTCGCCCTTTGGAAGTCGGCGATCCCGCTCGTTCGCCACGGCTTCGTGTGGGACGTCTCGCTCGAGCGGCTGGAGGTGTGGCTCCATGGCGACCACGCAGATCGGCTGCTGGCCTCCGCGCTGGGTTCCCCCCACAGCATTGTGCTTCTGGACCACGTGTATGAGACGTGGTTCTACTTGCTGTTCACCCTGGTGATCTGGCAGGCTTGGGAGGCCGACCGGCGTTCCCTTCGGCAGTTCTGGACGGCGTTCGCCCTCGTCTGGATCCTGCTAGGCATTTTCGTCGCTTGCTTCTTCGCATCGGCGGGACCGATATACGCCGGCCTCGATCGGGGAAGCGCGACTTATAACGATCTGCTCGCCCGACTCGCGGCTGCGGGAACGCTCAGCCCGCTCTTCGTGCGCGTCGGCTCCCTATCTCTCTGGGAAGCTTATCGGCAACATCAGGTCGCGATCGGCGATGGAATTTCGGCGTTTCCCAGCCTCCATGTCGCGATCACCGTCCTCGCAGCCATTGCCGCTTGGAGGGTCAGCCGTTGGCTCGGCATTGCGGCGGCGTGCTACGCACTCCTGATTTGGTTCGGATCCATCATGCTCGGCTGGCATTACGCACTCGATGGCGAGGCGGCGGTGCTCGGAACGCTCGTCATCTGGCTGGGAGCAGGTCGGTGGGCCCGTAGGGCGTATCCCTCATCGGCAAGGCTCTGACCGGCGGCGGCAGAGCGCTGCCCTAAGCCGATCCGCACGGAGGCGTTCTCGGAATGCGACAGTGGCTCTCCCCTCGCGTGCTGGTGGCCGCGTGCCTGGTGATCGCCGCGGCGCGGATCGTCTCGACATACCACGTCTTCAACCAGACGTGGGACGAGCCGGCGCATGTGGCGGCCGGCATGCAATGGCTGGACCGTGGCACGTATACCTATGAGCCACTGCATCCGCCGCTGGCCCGGGTGATGGTGGCGCTTGGGCCGAGGCTGGCCGGAATCCGGTCAGCAGGTCACGACAACGTGTGGCTGGAGGGAAACTCGATCCTGTACGCCGGCGGCACGTACGAGCGAAACCTCGCGCTCGCGCGCTTGGGCGTGCTTCCCTTCTTCCTGCTGGCCACTCTGGTAGTCTACGCCTGGGCCCATCGCACCGGCGGCCCTGCCGACGGGGTCTGCGCCGTCCTGCTGTTCACCACGCTTCCGCCGGTGCTCGCTCACGCGGGAATCGCCACGACGGACATGGCGGTGACCGCTACCGTTGCACTCGCGGCCTATTGCCTGACCCTCTGGCTGGATCAGCCCACGCCGGCGCGCAGCCTGGGTCTTGGGGTCGCGGCCGGGCTGGCGGTTCTCTCCAAGCTCTCCGCCTTGCTCTTTCTTCCGGCCGCGACCCTCGCGATCACGCTCTGCCGCCGCGGAGAGAGCGGACGGGGAGTCGAAAGGTCCGGATGGACTCGCTCCGCGCGGCTCCGGCTGATCTATGGTGCCGCCCTGCTCACTATCTGGGCCGGCTATCGGTTCGCCATCGGGCCGCTGACGGCGCCGGAGACTGATCACGTGACCGTCTCATCCGCCGCGTGGCCCTCGCTCGACGACCTGGCGCGGGCCAGGGTGTTCCCCGCGCCATCGCTGTTCGAGGGGCTCGGCCAGCTCGCGGCGAAGAACCGGGCAGGGCACAAATCCTACCTGCTGGGCGAAGTGAGGACCACAGGCTGGTGGTACTTCTTCCCCGTCGCGCTCGCGGTGAAGACCCCGCTGGCCTTCCTGATCCTCACGGGTGCGGGCCTGGTCGTCGTTTGGCGCGGGTCCGCCGACTCCGACAGGCGTCGAAGGCTCGAGCCGGCGGCAATCGCCCTTGCGATCCTCGTGGTCTGCCTGCCAAGCAGGATCAACATTGGGCTGCGGCATGTCCTGCCCATGTACCCCTTCCTCGCCATCGTCGCGGGGATGGGAGTGACAGGGCTCTGGCGCTCGGGACAGGCCCGATCCGCGGCTCGCGGATTGGCCATCCTCCTGGTCGGCTGGCAGCTCGCGGCCTCGGCCATGGCGCATCCCGACTATCTCGCCTACTTCAACGAATTGGGCGGTCACCATCCCGAGCGGATCCTGATCGACAGCGATCTGGACGACGGGCAAGATCTTAAGCGCCTCGCCGACACGCTACGGGCGCGCCACATTCCGGCGGTCTGGCTCGCCTACGCGGGCTCCGCCACCGTGGCGGAGCACGGCCTTCCGCCGGTCCGGTGGCTCGAGCCGCACCAGACGGTCACCGGGTGGGTGGCCGCCAGCCTCTATTCGATCAAGCTGGGATCGCTCGACCAGCCTGGCCACGACGACTTCGCCTGGCTCGAGCGCTACCGCCCCGTGGCGCTCGTCGGGCGATCCATTCGGCTCTACTACGTCCCATGAACGGGGTCCGCGGCAACCTCACCCCGCGCCTGGGGGTCGACTGGACGGGGTAGCAGCAACATGACGAGGGCCGGCAGGTAGAGACACACGAATATGAACGGCCACCGGGCGGCGAGCGTGGCCTCCAGGTTCATTCCGAAATGGCGTGGCACCATGGCGACCTGGGCGAACGCGGCAACGTAGCTCAGGCCGGCGAGCGCATACCCCTGCCAACGAGACCTCGGAATGAGAAAAAGTGGCAGGGTGTCATACAAGCCGATCGTCTGAGGAATGCACGCCAGCCCGACGAGCAGTCGTGCCTCCGGCTGTCTCCACCGGATCAGGGCAAGGAGAAGAATAGCTCCTCCGGGACTCATGATCGGCGCGACGTGTTGCGAGGCTCGAACGGCATCGGCCCACCGCCAGGGCCATGCCGGGAACAGGGCGAGGCTGATCGCGAGGACCGCGAGGCCTCCGACTACGGCGGCGCGGCTGGGAAACGCGGCCCACAGCGCAACGCCAATGGACGGCTTGGTGACCAGCAGCCACGAGAGTATGGGGAGTACTGCGGCGGCGGTCAGAACCGGGGACCATTGACCTTGAATCACGGCGTTCAGAAAGTTTGCGCTCAGCAGCGCGGCCGGCAGCCCGCGGCCGTATCGAAGGGCCGCCGCGGCGAACGCCGCACCACTCAGCGCTGCCCAGGCTACGCGAGCCTGGGGGAACGTCAGCCCCGCCAACGGGAGCCCGGCTACGATGGCGGTCAGCGGATAGTACAAGGGGTAGTGCGTGGCCGTGGTCGGAACGACGGCATAGGGGTCGTCGCCCGAGACCAGGGCGCGAGCACCAACCCAGATCGGCTCGAAATCGGAGGTACTCGCCGGCGGTAGCCTGTAGGCCAGCCAGCAGACGAAGCCCGAGACCAATCCCGCGGCCAGGACGAGCCCCAGGTGGCGCCTGGCTGGAACCATCATCAATTCCTCCTCACGCCGATTCCGACGCCGTCTTCGGCAACGGTCTGCCCTTCTCGACTATGGACGCGCAGATCGCGCTGACGACGAACGCGAGCACCGTGAGGAGGAAGGCCGGGTCGCGGACCCGGACAGGCCCAATCACCGACTGGCCTTCGTTGATCACATCGCGAGTGCCCGGCTGCACAGTCGGGGACGGCCTTGATGGCGCCGTTCCGTCCGCGACTCGCTCGTAGACCGTGAAGTCACCCACGTCGGCCACCAATTGATAGCGGGCAAGGATGCTCGCGATGCGTGGATCGCGGATGAAATAGGCGACATAGTCCAGCCGTCGGAAGCCGTTCGCAGGCAGATCGCGTGCGTGCTGCAGAATCGCCAGAAGCTTGGGCCTCTGATCTCGAAGGTCCTGGAAGACGGCCTGATTCATGTACCGCTCGCTCGGGCTCATTTCGCCGGGGAGATGGTAACGGAGCGGGCCGCTGCCCTTGAGCTGGTCCATGTACGCGGCCGCGAGAATCCAGAGCTGGGCAAAGCGCGAGGCGGAGTGCGCGCCGGCGTAGTTGATCAGGGGGTATGCCGAGGAAATGTTGTAGGACATGACGTAGACACCCTCGCCCGCCGCGCGAGCCCGGACCAGCGGCAGCAGTCGCTCCATCTGCACCTGTCCCGGGTCACGGCTGTGCCGCATGGTGGACAGCGCATTCCGCACGCAGGCGGCAGCCACGACTGTGGCAACGACACTCACCGCCATCACCCAGTATAGGCTGCCCACCCAACGTCTCTGCGACTCGCCCCGGTCCGAGGCGATCATTCCGAGAACGATCGTCGCGAGCGCGAGCGAGGGGTAGAAGTGGTAGCTGAACCCCTTCTGTTGAGCAGCGCCGGCCAGGAGGCACGTAAGCGCTCCGATCGCGAACACACCGAGTATGTCCGGATGCCGAGTGTGGCGTCGAAGTGCGGTGAACGCGAGCATGGCGAACAGGGTCACCGGCGCCCCGGGACCACTCACCAGGAGCTGCCAGAAGGGGACGTAGAGGAATAGGGTATACGGGCCGGCCAGGAGCCGGACGAGCTGGAGATACCCGGGCACCCAGAGGATGATCGCGATGCAGTAGAGGGCAAGGAACCCCACGATGGTCACCGTCTCCGGCAACACCGTGCTCCATGGCACCCGGCGGCTCAGCCGAAGGTATCCCTCAGTCGCTAGCCAGAGCAGAACGAAGTGGGGTTTGAGGGCAAAGGCACTCGCCGTCAGAAGTCCGATGAGCAACGCCGCCGCTGCCGGAATCGCGCGGCCACTGGCTCGCGCGGCCGCCAGGAGCAGGTAGGGAACGACCAGCGCCAGGAGCAGGTGCTCCCGCTCCCCGAAGTCCTGCCCCGCCAGGTTGAAGAGCGTGAACGCGAGCAGGAGCACCAACGTGCGTCGAAGCACGACCTCGCGCGGGAGCAGCCGGCGCAGCAGCCACGCGGCGAGGAACAGCAGCGCGAGCAGCACGGCCACGCAGCCGAGCCTGTAAGCCAGGATCTCGGGGAGGCCGAAGCGTCGGGCGAACAGGACAGCCATCACGTTCAGGCCGACGATCAGCGGCGGATTCATCTCGACGAGGTCGACGTACAGTCGCGCCCCGTCCAGAACACGCGCGGCCTCGTCGAGGAGAAACCCCGTGTCCGGACCGGCGTAGCTTCGAAATTGGGCGGCGAGACCGAGCGCGATCAGTAGGCCGAGGGCAACGAAAAAGATGGCCCGACGCTCGATCGGCGACCGGCGCACGGGTCGTGTTTCGGATTGCGTCAAGGCTGGGAAGTGGGTGCGGACTCGAGCGCCGGATCGACCCAGGGCGCCAGATGAGGAGAGTTGTACTGGCCGCTCATGTAGCGGCCCCGGATGATGAACAGGTCCCGCAGCATGCGTACGGAATCGGTCACGAGATTGACCTTGGACCCCGGTTGGTGCGTCCAGTTCACCGGGACCTCGGCGATGCGGTATCCGCGGCGCTGCGCCATCATGAGGACTTCCACGTCGAAGCTGAATCCGCGGATGCGCATGCGTGAGAAGAGGTCATGCGCGACGGCCCCGCTGAACAGCTTGAACCCGCACTGGGTATCCTTGACACCCGGGACCGTCAACGTCTCCACCAGACCATGGAAGATGCGGCCGATGACGCGACGATACGGGCGGGCACTGACCTTGACCCTGGCGTCGGCGAGCGCGCGAGAGCCGATGGCTACGTCGGCACCGGCCGCCACCGCGGCCTCGAGGCGCTCGATCTCGGACAGGGCCGTCGCGCCGTCCGCGTCGGCGAAGAGGACGAACTTGCCTTGCGCGTTGACTACCCCGGAGCGCACGGCGTGTCCCTTCCCCTGGTTCTCGGCCAGACGGATCAGCCGGATCTCGGGGTACTCCGCGGCCAGCGCATTGACGACTGCGCTCGTCCGGTCCAGACTGCCGTCATCCACCACGATCAACTCGACACGTCGCATGCCTTGGCGGCAGTACGCGACGTAATCCCGCAACGTGGGGCCCAAGCGGGCTTCCTCGTTGAAGGCCGGGATGACGATGGACAGATCGGGGCGTGGCTTCATGTGGACCGCTGACAGGCAACCCCCGTGCCTTCGAGGCCGCCTGGTTCAGGCTGCCTTAAGACGCTGAAGGCGAGACAGTTGGCGGCCGGGGATGTCCGGTCGCGTCGTATGCCGGCCGAGTTGGAGTGTTGGACCTCCGTTACAGGTTATTGTTCCGCCCTGACCAGTGCAAGTTCCCGCACCGGAGGCCGCCCGCCCTGTGAGCACCAATCCCAAGCCGTTCCCCGAGACGGTTCCCCCTCCGGCCTGGAGAATTCGTGCATCGCTGGCGGCCGGACTGCTCGCAGGCGTGTTCGTCGTGCTGCTCTACGCACGCCAACGGCCCGAGGTCCTCAGCGATTGGGATCCCACCTTCGCCGGGACCCAAGCGCTGCTCCGGGGCGAAAGCCCGTACGCGGCCATCCAGGTGCCGCCATGGCCGAACTGGCTGCTCTACCCACTCCCCGCCCTGCTGCTCACGATCCCCTTCACGTTCGTGCCCCTGCCTCTGGCCCGCGGTATCTTCGCGGCCATAGGCGCGGCCGCGTTCACCTATGTGGTGACGCGGCGCGGGCGCTGGACACTCTATTTCCTGATCAGCGGCGCGATGCTGTGGAGCTGGGTGGACGTGCAGTGGCCGCCGCTCCTGATCGCCGCCGCGTTGATCCCCTCTCTGTCCTGGATCCTGGCCGTCAAGCCGACCTTGGGCTTCGCGCTGTGGGCGGCGTATCCGAACCGCAAGGCGGTGATCGGCGGCCTGCTGTTCGTCGGTATGAGCCTCCTTGTCAGACCGGGATGGGTGCAGGAATGGCTGGCCTCGGTGGCCCGAACTCCCCACGAGCCCCACCTCTACCGACCGGGGGGCTTCCTGCTCCTGCTCGGACTCCTTCGCTGGCGCCGGCCCGAGGGACGGTTGCTCGCCTGTCTCGGCCTCATCCCGCAGACGACCGCGTTGTACGAGACCATGCCGCTTGCTCTCCTGTGCCGGAATCGCGTGGAGGCCGCGGCGTTCGCAAGCCTCACGATGATTGCCCACCTGCTCTTCTACCTTGGACCACAAGGCCCGTGGCCTGTCGGGGCCGAGTACCAGTGGTGGGTGTTGCTGATCCTGGTCTATTTGCCGGCCGTCGTGGCCGTCATGCGGCGACCGAATGCAGCGGATGCGCAAGACTGGCGACTCGAGGGCCGGTCGGTAGTCACGGGATAGTTCTCCAGGCGCCCCAGGCCAGTGCCATCCCGGCGAGTTCATCGATGACGTAGTGCTCGCCGAGGTAGGTGAGAGCGAGGCCCATGGCGAGGGCGTAAGCGATCGCGATCCATGCCACGCGGGTTTGCCGGGTCGCCAGCACCGCCAGCCAGGCGGTCGCCATGTGCAGCGAGGGCATGGCGGCCACTTCGTTGGTCCCGGCGATCCTATAGCCGTAGGTGTAGAAGCTCGGGCTCAGGCCATGGAGACCGTCGTACAGGAAGCGCGGAATTGCAGGCGCCTGGCCGAGCTGCGCGGCCATCCAGGGCGGCGCGGTCGGCAACAGAGCATGGATCACCAACCCGGCCAGGTAGGTGGCGGAGATCGCAAGCATGTATCGACGAAACCGATCAGGCGCGGCCAGGTGCCAGAGCCCCATGCCAACCAGGGGTGGGACCAGGTAGTAGGACAGGTGGACGCCGATTGCAGGCCAGACCATACCGCGGCCGAGGGATTGGAGCCAGACGCTCGGCAGGGTTCCGAACCCAAGCAGCCGGTCGAGCTGCACCACGTAGGCCACCTGGAGCGGCGCACCCCAGTCGTCCGCGCTGGCCCGGAGCTCGACGAAGGTCACGAAGCTCACGGCGTAGATCGCCCATAGCCTGAAGGCGCCGGGACTGCGGACCGCAGCCACGACGAGGGGCACGCCGAAGAGGAGTGGGTAGACCCACGGCCCGAGCCGGGCGCCCTGGAGAAACAGCGTCCCGACGCAGCCGACGATGAGCGCGGTCTGGCCGGCGACGCGGAGGAGCGATGGTGGACGGCGCGGCGCGGGGGGGGGCGAGGGCGGCCGGAGCGTCGAGGTCACGAGCGGGGGCTGGTCATGGAGTGCCGGATGATGATCGTCACGGTCCGCTCGGGCATCAATGACTCCCTCCTGAAACGGTGTCCTGACGGCCTACAATAGTCGCCGGCGCGGCAACGAAAGTCCGACGCCCCGCCCAATGCCATGCCGCGCCGGCAAGCAACATGCCTGCCAGCACGTCAACCGCATAGTGCTCGCCGCCGTAGACGACGGCCAACCCCATCGCCAGGAGATAACCCAGCGCCGGCCATCGGAGCGGGGTCGGCCACAGCGCGCAGGCGATCAACGTCGTGACGCCCAGGTGAACACTCGGCATTGCCGCTACCGCGTTGCCCGAGAGACCGGAGCCGTATCGGTAGGCGGGGGACGAGACCTCACCTACGACCGCGCGGCCGAGCTGTATGACGCCAGTCAGCTTGCCATAGAGGGCAGCGTACCAGGGCGGCGCCGTGGGAACGAGGAGGTTGATAATGCCGGCGACGGTGAAGAGTGCCAGTGTCGCCGTCACATAGCGGCGGAGCTGGTCCGGCCACCATCGCCAGATCGTCACGACTGCCGCGGGTGGCACGAGGAAATAGCTCAGATAGATGAGAACGGTGCCGTAATCGAGCGGCCCCCAGCGTCCCGGCGTCAGAAAGGCATGCTGGAGCGCGGCTGTGGGGATCCCACCTGTGATGCCCCCTGGCACCCACGCGAAGAGCGCTTCTTCCAGATGAATCACATAGTCGAAGCGCACTGGAAGGTGGAGCCCGATCGCCGCGTCATCGGCCAGGTTCCTCAGCGCCGCGAAGGCCACGAACCCCGCCACATAACGGGCGAGCTCTCGTACGGCCGCTGGCCTGGACACTGACCCGGCCCCGGCCCACACCACTACGGCAACGGCGAGCCCCGCAAGCTTTAGCGCTGGCGCCGCGCGTGGGGTCAAGACTGCGACCAGAGCAGCGGCGAGAAGCGCTACGCGCGCGAGCTCGCCCGCGGCTGAAGCGAGGCCGCGCGCGCTCAGTGCTCGTCGACTGGGAAGGGGCGGCGTCACCTGCGACGCCTGGCGGCTACGACGATCGTTCCGCCCTGGCCCAGCAATGTCGAGATCACGGTAGCGGCCAAGGCTGGGATGAGAAGGAGACATGCCAGGATCACGTTGACTGTCACAGAGGCGCGGCTTACACGCCTCGGCCGACGAGTCAATGCATCGAACAGGATGTTTGGCCGCGGCATCACGCGGTTCAACGCGCTCTGGATCCAGCCGAACCAATCGTACTCCACTTCATGGTGCCAGACACGGACGACGTCCAGTCCCACGCCATCGAGTGCGACACGCAGACTCGCCAAGCTGAAGTGGTACAGATGTCGGGGTACGTCCAAGTGGAACCAGTGCCGATTGAAGAGCCTGGCCTGGAGTCCTCTGCTGTCAGGCACGGCGATCACAAGTGCCCCTCCCGGAGTCAGCATTGCTGCCAGGTCGCCCAGTGTTTGATTCGGATCTCTGAGATGCTCCAGGCTGTGCCAGAGCGTGATGCAGCCGAACGGTGCATGAGGTCTCAGGTCGTCGAGGGAACCCAAGATTTCCAGACTAGACGAGGGGACCCGATCGCTGACCTCCGTGCCGAGCACGCTCCAACCGGCCCGTTGCGCTTCCAACAGGAAACTGCCGTCGCCACAGCCGATATCAACCAGACTCCCCGGCTCGGCTCCCCCGGTTGCATGGCTCACCACTCGCATCCGGCGCCACTCGCAGTACCGCTGCGTAATCCAGTGCCGGCCACCGTAGTAACGCTGACCGTAGTAGGGCTCCAGATCCTCCGGGGCAGGCAACGTGACACCCAGCTCACAGCGTGAGCATCGGACGATCTCGAACACGTCCCCGGACTGCGGGTCCCTTACGTCCTTGAGCGCCTCGTGCATGGAACCGCGACAGACCGGACAGATCATCCCGACCGAGGGTGAGCTCACGGCGTCACGCGCCAAACCTGAAAGCCTGGGCCCAGCGGCTGTTCCCACCACCACGGCAGGAGTCCCCACAGGTCGGAATAAAAGCCGGCATGCAGACTCATTACCTGGCCTGCTGGCTCCGAACTTCCCTGTGTTTCGATGAGCGTGCGAGGGACCAGGGGCAGAAGTCCCACCGGCCGGTCGACGCTGCTGCTCACCACGATGTCCCCAGGGGACGGAAAGGGCGGATTGATGCTCAGGGGTACGGCCCCGGCCGCCTCGGCGTACCACTGATACCCCCAGTGCCCCGCGAACCACACTCGCTCCCCCGCCTGGACGCGCGGTCGGATGAGCCGGGCCGCGGCGGTGCGCGCGGTCCCAGCCATGCGTGCGTCCGCCGTCAGGATGAGCAGGCCCAGCGTCAGTCCTGCGGCCACCATGAGCGCGAGCACCTTTTGGCGCGAGGCGAACCCGTCGAGACCATGCGCGGCGAGAATCGCGATCGCCGGAAGCCCCGGGAGCAGGTACTTCGGTGCGATCTGTACGTAGGCGATGACGGGAATCGGGATCAGGAGCCAGGCCCAGAGCAGAGCGCCTCCCACCAGGCGCCTGCGAGTAAGGAGCGCGGCGAGCATGGGTGTCGTAGTCAGATAGGCGATGACAAGCGTGACGGCATGGCGTCCCGAGAAATCAAACCCGAGCTGATGTCCAACCGCGCTCACGGCCGTGCCGCCGGTTGTGTCGGGGTCGCGTGTCACCACCAAGCCCAGCAGTACGAGCGCTCCCGCCACCACAACGGGGAGGACGTTGCCCCAGTGTTGCCGCAGTACCCAGGACTTGCGCAGTGCGTAGTAGCCTGCGATGGCAAGCATGACGAGCAAGTTGATGCGGGTGAGTGCGGCCAGAGCGAGAAACCCCGCAGCCAGAACCCCGTTTCCCAATCGGCGCTGCTGCGTCCACGCGAGGAACCGTTCCATTCCGAGCGCCGTAAACATCATGGCGAGGATGTCGGGCATGACCGTGCCTGCCATCCCGAGCGCCACCGGCGAGGAAGCGGTCAGCAGCGCGGACGCCTGTTGCGCCCACGGGCTCAGGCCAAATCGCCGGGCGAGGGCGGCCGTTGCAACGATCGCAATCCCGAAGTAGATGAGCATCAGGAAATGGCCGGCCCATTCCCGCCAGTCGGCGAGCGCCATGGGGGCCAGGGCATATGCCACGACCGGGCCACCCGGCAGGAACTCAGAGGCTCGCAGGCGGCGCTCGGAGGCCCATACCATCTGGAACGCTGATGGGTGCAGCGGATTGACGAGAACGTTCTGCGCTTCGCGAAGAAAGACCGGATCGTCAATGGTGTAGGCCTTGTTGAAAAACGGGAGCAGCACTATGGCGGCCAGCGCTAACGCGGCCCACGGCAGCCGGCTCGCCCCGCTCGTTCGAAGCTGAGGAGCCTTGGGCAGCATCGCGTTTCCTTCGATTACGCTATTCACATTGCCATCCCGCGAGCGGGCTCATGCTTGGCTTTAGCGTGCGACCCGCATAGCATAGGAGAACACCTCCGGATTGCTGACCGACACATCTGCTCGCTCACCGGTAATGTCCTCACGCGCGGAGCGCTTGTGGTAAACGGGCAACGAGTGCTGGTCGTCCTGCCGGCCTATAACGCGGAGAAGACCTTGGAGCGTACGCTCGCCGAGGTGCCACCAGGAGTGGTCGACGACTTTCTGCTCGTCGACGATGCATCCGTAGACGGCACAGTTGCTCGAGCGGCGAGCCTCGGGCTTCCCTACTTGGTTCACCCCCGAAACCGCGGATACGGCGGCAATCAGAAGACCTGCTACACCGAGGCCCTTCGCAGAGGGGCGGATATCGTCATCATGCTGCACCCCGACTACCAGTACACGCCGAAGCTCATCGGGGCGATGGCGTGGCTCGTGGCCTCCGGTGAGTTCGATGTTGTCCTGGGGTCACGCATTCTCGGCACCGGCGCGACCAAAGGTGGCATGCCACGATACAAGTATGTTGCCAACCGCTTCCTTACTGCAGCGGAAAACATCCTTCTGGGATCCAAGCTTTCGGAGTTCCACACCGGCTACCGGGCATTCTCCCGCCGCGTGCTGGAAGCCCTCCCCCTGGACGAGAACTCCGATGATTTTGTCTTCGACAATCAGATGCTCGCTCAAGTGCTGTTCTTCGGCTACACGATCGGCGAGATCTCCTGTCCTACGCGTTATACTGCCGAATCGTCATCCATCAACTTCCGGCGGTCGGTTACCTACGGCCTGGGGGTGTTGCGCACAGCCATGCAATTTCGCCTTCAAAAGTGGGGGCTTCTCCACACCACCATCTTTTCCTCGACCGGACGACGTCTCCCTACTGCACCTGGGACCTCGACGATGCGCGGGCCCGACCGACACGCGTAGTAGTGGATGTAAAGCTCCGCCTAATAGTGATCAAGCCAGGCTTGGTCGAGGTTGATACGGTCATCTCGAGAAGAGGCCCCGCTCTAACTCCGGACCTCCCTGCCCTCAGTTGCCGGCCCTCGTGCTAACTCCCAACAACGAACTGCCCACGGGCGCCCATCCCCCGAGGCACCGTTGCTCAAGCCGGCTCAGCGAGTAAAGCACACGATTGATGGGAAGTGGTGGCACTTCAGGAAGTCCATTCGAGCTGTCAGTTGTGGGGATAAGTCGCTGGACCGCCCGCACCGCAAGTTTCGCCGGAAACGTCCAGAGGAAGAAGTATCGTAGCACCTCCACTCTGCAGTTGCCTGCCTCGAGGACCCGTCGAAAGCTTTGCTTCGTGTAGCGCCTGACGTGCTCGTTCACCTCGTCGTGGCGCGTCCATAGGACTTGGAACGCGGGCACGGTCGCGACCAGAATGCCGCCTTCGTCCAGCATCGAGACAGCCCGCCGCAGGGTGGGCAGCGGATCCGCCAGGTGTTCGAGCACATCGAGGAGAAGTACGGCGGAGAACCGCTCTGCCGGGTGAAACTCCTCGATCGGCCCCCAGAAGATGCGGTCATCCACGAGTGGATCACCGGTCTTCATTGAAACATCGACCTCAACCCCGAATGCCTGGCCGAACTCCGCCAGGCGTTCAAAGAACAACCCGGCGCCACAGCCGACGTCGAGGATGCGATTGTCCTTCCGCTGACGAAGTCGGTCGCGTAGCGTCTCCACCAGGTATTCCTCGCGAGCGCGCCACCACCAGTGCGTACGATAGAGCTCCCTGTACGCCTGCGCGTAATCAGCCCGCATGCGGGTTCTCCCCAGTCTGTCCTTCCGAGGCTGAACCGCAGACCGACCGGCTTGCCGCAGCGCGCCCCCGCCCGATGACACGGTCCACCACGTAGAGCGGTCGACCCTTCACCTCCTCGTATACCCGCCCCAGATACTCGCCGAGGACGCCTAGGAACAGGAGGTTGAGGCCGGGGAGGAAAGTTATGAGGAATACGAGTGCCGTGAATCCTCGAGGAGCTTGGCCCAGTACGAACTTGGCGTAGACTGTGTACCCGGCAAACAGGAACGAAGCGGCCACTGCCGAGACGCCGATGAGCCCCGCGGCACGCAACGGAACGGTCGAGAACGCGAAGATGCCGTCAGTCGCGAGCTTAAAAAGCTTGGCGAGACTGTACTTGCTGGAGCCTGCATGGCGTGCTGCCCGGTCCACGACGATGCCGATCTGTCGAAACCCCACCCACCGCCGAAGGCCTCGCAGGTACCGATGGCGTTCGGGAGACCGTCGAAGCTGCTCCACCACTCGTCGGGAGAGCAGACCGAAATCCCCTGCATCGAGAGGGAGGTCGATGGCGGAGAGCCACGCGATCAGCCGATAGAACACACGGTAGCTCGCACGAAGAAGCAGACCCTCTTTCCGGGTCCCTCGGCGTGCATACACGACATCATAGCCCCTGGCATATTCTGCCAGGAACATCGGGATCGCTTCGGGCTCATCCTGCAGATCCGCGTCCATCACAACGGTGACGTCGCCGGTGACGTGGTCCAGCGCTGCGGTCAGAGCCGTCTGATGGCCAAAGTTCCGCGAGAGTACCACGACCACCATCCCGGCGTCCACCGAGGCCTCTGCCTCCAACATCTGAACACTTCGGTCGGAACTGCCGTCATCGACGAACACCACCTCGTGCGGCCCACCTGGAAGCGAGTCGAGGACCGCGCGCAGGCGCTGCAAGAGATGCGGCAACACCTCAGCCTCGTTGTATACCGGGATCGCGACTGACACGCGTGGGCTGGCGCCGCTCATCGCACCTTCCCCTTATAGTACACCATGTTCCACAGCGTCAGGCCCAGCACTCCCAACTGATAGGGCTCCACGAGAACGGGGGTGAAGAACTGGTCGCACAGCCTTACCCACTCCTCGACCGAGCGACTGAACTGTCCCCGGTCAGCCCGAGCAAGCCAATGCGCCGGAGTCCCTCGCTCAGGCGTGACGAGCTCCAGCAGGTGCAGGTGACCATCGTCCGCAACTGCTTCTCGCAGTCGGCCGAGCGCCGCCTGCACCCCAGCGTCATTGATGTGATGAAGGAGGCTGTTCACCAGAACCATGTCAAAGGACTCCCCCTGGGGAGGCTGCCAAAGGGTGGCATCAGCGATGACAAAGCGACCCTTGAATCGCCGGCTCGCGTATTCAATGTATTGCGCGTTTATGTCGCATCCGAGGTAATCGACAGCTTCGAACAACGGAGCATTCGTTCCGGGGCCGCATCCGACGTCCAGCACCTTTCGAACGCTCCGGAGATCGTTGTACCGGTGAAGTGGGAGTAGTTTGGCGGCTTCGAATGGAATCTGCCAGAGTCGGTAGACCATCGGATGCTCGAGCAACCGATCCTTGAGAACACTCATCGCCACCTCACGGTGAGACGACCGATGGTGGAATCCCGAGGGAACCTCACCTCGAGGGCAGCCTTCAGGTCCGCAGAGACCGGGTCGGAGAAACGCGGGAGAGCGTCGATCACAACGACGCTGATTGACGCGGCATCCAGCGTTGCGAGGGTGCGCGCAGTCCGCCCGTGAGGCTCATCAAAGCACTCGAACAATGTACGAGTCGGATTTCGGAACCCTGAAAGGAAGTACACCTCCGGACAGTCCGGTGTCGCAAGTATGAACTCCCCACTGCCATGTGCCTGTATGAGCCTCACCAGAGCCTCATACTCGCTCCTTCTCTCTGCAATTCTCAGATCGCCCCTACCCGGAAGCAGCGAGGCTATTGCCGCTTCGTGAGTCATCCCTACTGCTTCTGGTTTCCAACAGACGCGGTGTCACCCATGCTGCCGGATAGACCAAGTAGAAACGCATGACCACTGCTACGACCTCTCTAGCGATCGGACGGTAGAGTGAAATCGCGGCCGACGCCGTCAAAATCTCTAACGGGGCGATGTAGGTGAAGTAAGTTGGGCCGGGCCAAGGAAATTGCATCAGGGTTGAAACTGATAGAATCGCGGTCAGCGCAAGAAGGAATTCGACTTTCGCACCAGTAGTTACATGTTGCTGTGCTAGCCAGAGTGCCGCTGCGACTCGCGAGGAGCACGACGGTAAAGCCACCGGCAAGCACAATTGCTATTGCGCGCCTACCGAACTGAGCGAGTTTGGGCGCTGCAGCCAGGAGGCCCGCGACAGGGATCGTGGGAGCATGGCGATGAGTGGCAGCTGGCGCTTGCTGGCGTGCGTTAGCCTCTGGAACGGCTTCACGAACAAACCTGAAGCCAGGGCCCCCGCCGCGCCGTGGGCCGAGAAGTAGATCAAGTAAATCACGATAGGCCCCAGAAACCCGAGGCTGTACAGGATCAGCAGGCGCCATACCCGACCCAAGTAGTCGCCGGAGTGGGCTCTCGAGAGGCGCATCTCACGCACAACCGCCCAAGTGGCAACAGCCGCCCCAGGAAGGATGAATTGTGTAGATTCCCGCCAGTCCAGTCGTGCCCCGATGAGCGCGATAAGTCCGGCAACGAAGGCGAGGCACCCAAGGACGACCACGATCCGCTGCCAATCATTTCGATGACTAACGCCTGCTGCGCCGATACCGGATTGTTCGTGAAGCACGAAGAAGAGCATAGAGCCGCCGACCAGATATAGGCCGACGATCTTGATCAAACAGGACAGCCCCGCGAGCGCGCCCGCCAGGACCACCCACCGCTTCTGTGAGGTTTCAACGAACCCGAACAATCCCGCGAGACTGCCAGTCGCCAAGAAGAGTTTGTACCATGATGGCATCGCTGCGGTGTGAATCGGATAACTCCATGCCACAGCTAGAAGCGTGATCAGGCCCGCTACGAGCGGCCGCGTGAAGCGTGAAGCCAGGTAATACCCCACGGGCACCCAGCAAGCATGCTGCGATCATGGACCGGAGACATTGCCACCGGGAGGGAGCGGCTGTAGACTCAGATGTTACCACAAGCCTACCCCGCGCCCTGCTATTGAGCCGGTGCCCCGCAGTGGTCCGCGAATGATCTCGGGGGAGATATAGACGGCCGACTCCATTCACGATGGGGCGGCGGTTTTTCTTGCCCCTGAAAGGTAGCGAAAGCCCCTAGCCGACGCCACACGCCACGATTCGGCATACATGCGGCATTTCTCGTCGGGTTTTACTCCGTGTCAAGTAGCTTGAGGATATCCTCCGCCGTCCAGACGCGATCCGCCAACCCGGCCGCCATCGCAGGAGTGACCTTCTTCTTGCCTGCGCTCAGGGCCATGCTGGGGCGGCAGAAGTTGACCCACATAACGTGTAAGGCGACGGAGTAGAGATGAAACTCCAGCTTCTTGCTGTGGGCATTCGTGAGGCGGGTCAACCGGCGGTTGTGCATCTTGGTGGTCAGGTTCATCCGCTCCACATGCGACGTGGTGATATCGTCCGGGTTGGGGTCACCCATGACGGGGTGCTTCTCCGTCGCGATGCATTCCGGAGGACTGTACCGCCCCTTGGTCTCGTCGTAGTCCACCGCGAACACCTTGATAAGCTGGGCGAAATCTGCGCCCCACCAGCCGAAGGCCGCTTCGACAGCCCGGCGATAGTACCGCAACCCGTCGCAGCCGAGCATGACGGCGATGGCTTCGCGGTTCATGGCTAACCCCTTTTGAAAGACCGATATTCTTGCCACACCGTCCCAGGCTTGGCCTGATGGGCCATCGGCTGACCTTGGCCGCCGTGGCCATCCTTGCTGCACTCGCGATCATCCGCATCGCGGCCACCTGGTCGGTCTACACCGTGACCTACGACGAGCCCTATCATCTGGCCGGAGGGATGGAGTGGTTGGACCGGGGCACGTATACCCAGGGGCCGATGCACCCGCCCCTCGCCCGCGTCCTAGCGGCCTTCCCGCTGTTCGACGCCGGCTATCACGTGATCGGCCTCGCAAACACCTACGCCGAAGGCACCGCCATTCTGCAGCAGCGCGGGAATCCTGAGCGCGCGATTGCCATCGCGCGCCGACCCATCCTGCTGTTCCTGCTGCTCGCCGTGGCAGTCGTATTCGACTGGGCGCAGCGACTGGCCGGCAACGGCGCAGGCCTGGGGGCCGTGCTGGTGTTCACCTCGATTCCGCCCGTCCTCGCGCACGCAGGGCTCGTGACCACTGACGCCGCGGCGATGGGGACAATCGGTGTCACCCTCTATCTCTTCGTGCGGTGGCTCCAGGATCCCACCCGCGCGCCTACCGTGCTGCTCGGTGTGGCCCTCGGCTTCGCGTTGCTCGCCAAGATGTCGGCGCTTGTCTTCCTGCCCGCCTGCATGAGTGGGATTCTGGTCCTCTGGATCACCGCAGGGCATAGGCTCGCCGGCTACGGTCGGCCGGCCGCCGTGGCGCTCGGGTTTGCCTTCCTGCTGCTCTGGGCCGGCTACCGCTTCTCGGTCGGCCCAGTCCTGCCGGGGATGCACTGGTTCGTCCCGGCCCCCGAGTTCCCACGCGGATTCCTCCAGATGCTCAGTGAGACCGCCAAAGGGCGGCGCTCCTACTTGCTGGGCGATGCCCACCTCGGCGGCCGGTGGTTCTTCTTCCCCGTCGCACTCGCGGTCAAGACCCCACTCCCCACCCTACTGCTCGCCGGGCTAGGCATCGTCACGCTGTGCCGCCGCGCGCGGACGGAGCGCCTTGACGCAGCACCGGTGCTCGCGGCCGCCATGATCCTTCTTGTAGCGCTGCCCGCCAATCTGAACACTGGGCTCCGCCACATTCTGCCGATCTACCCCCTCCTGGCTATCTGCGCGGGCGTTGGGCTGGACTGGCTCTGGCGAAGGCACCGCATCGGCGCGATACTCGCGGCGGGCCTTGCGGGATGGCTCATGTTTGAGACCGTGCGGGTGCATCCCGATTATCTGCCCTACTTCAACCAGCTTGCGGGCGACCATCCTGAGCACGTGTTGGTCGACAGCGACCTCGACTGGGGGCAGGATTTGGGACGGATGGTCGATACACTACGATCACGACAGGTCCCGCATGTCTGGATCACCTACCACGGCACGGCCGACCTGACCACGCAAGGGCTGCCACCCTTTACGGTGCTCAAACCGGATACCGAAGTGACGGGCTGGGTGGCGGCGAGCATCTACAGCCTCCAACTGGGCGAGCAAAACGGCCGCCTCGACGGCTTCGCCTGGCTCCGGCACCAGACGCCGGTCACACGCGCGGGGCATTCAATGCTGCTCTACCACCTAGAGCCGGACGCGGTGGCCGGCACTGCTCACCCCTAGCGGAGACCCCCGTAGATGACAAGCCCCGCTCGCGCGTCGTCATGCCTCGCTCCACGACAGTAAGGTCATTCCGCAATCCCAAGTGTTGTCGCTCGACCCGATAAGAAAGCCTGCCTCGTTTGGTGTCAAGAAGTCGGTGCGCCCGACGCTGTGCATCGTGATCCAGTGCTGGCCGTCGGTGCTGTACTGCGAGATGCGATTGGTGCCGTCGTCCTTGATCCGCATGAACATCGGGCTTGACGGCAAGACTGGCGTATGCGCGAGGTAGTTGGCCGAGAACGTTGATTCGTCCGTGTACTTGAAAACGGCAAGCTCCAGTAGGTTGGAAGCGTTGCTGTCGAGCGCGAAGACAAGCAGCTTACCGCTGCTACTCTCCCTCAGGCATAGGCCCATTCGCTGAAAGGCGACCCCGCTCACCTTGAGCGGAGAAACGCGATCGTCAGCGTGTAACTGCTGCTTGCCGCGAGCGCCTTCTTCCGGATGTTCCAATTGAAGGAGGATGTCTTGGGGCGGAAGAGAAGGATTCCGCCGGGCGTGGTGTCCACGGTTGCACTAGCCTGATTCACCCAAGCAAACGTCTGAATGAGCGGGTCCGTGAGGGGATAAAGGGGCCCCCCGGCACCCACGCGGTGCCGGTATCCCACTTGAGCGCGAGTCCATCGGAGGGCAGAAACAGGCGGCCGGCCTTCGCGGCGGCTTGGCGGCTCGCCTGCGTGGCGGTCGGGATGACGGCACTCCCGAGGACGAACTCCGCGCTCAGCCCGCTCTCGGCAGACTCCGTGATGTAGGACGCATCAGACGGGGCCGCGCCGAGGGCGGTCCGGCCCGGTGTGGCATCCGCCAAGGCCGCGAGTGTGCGGCCGAACGTTGTCAAGGTGTGGAGCGAGAGCGCCCCGACGCCGGTGAAATAGAACGCCCGATCTGACGCCCCGACCAGTCCCGCCAATGCGGTCAGGTTGGCGTGGTCGGCTTGCACATCGGTCCCCGGCACCAGCGCCGCGAGCGTCCGCACCTGCGCGGGCGTGAGGTTGACCGGCACACCCGTGCCCACCCCGCGCGCCCGGCCTTTGATCGTGCCGTCGCCCATGTTCGCGAGCTTGGCGTCGGTCACGTTCGCGTCGAGGATCTTGCCCGTCGTCACCGCGTTGGCGTCGATGTCTCCGGCGGCGACGGTGTCCTTGGTGGCGAGGTCGCCCAGCCCGGCGAGCGCGGTTTCGGCCGCATCCAGCCGCCCGTCCAGCAGGCCGTCCGCGAGGATCGCCGCATCTTCCACGCCATCGAGTGCCGACTGGTCTGCTTTGTCGCCAGCAGCGTGTCGACTTCGTCCGAGCGGTACACCACCGGATCGTCGCCTGGGTCGTCGAATGCCAGAAAGGCCACATATCGCATGCTGACGAGCCGTTCACCCCCACAACCTGAACCCGAGCCCATTGAGGCAACTGAGCCCACCGGTATGGATCTCGTCGAAAACCTTGTGTGGGAGCTCTCCGCGCAGTACACGCATCGCGCTTTCAGTCAAGGGGCCTCGTCATGGGGCACCCATCCCCGATCCAGCAAGGCCCATACATAGGCGACGCTGATGATCCAAACGACCGCGAGGACCGCGTATCGCTCGAACGAATCAGGGAGTTCGAACCCTGGCTTCTCCAGCAATACGGTTCTCCGTCGATCACGATCGACAGGCGTGAGTCGTGACCCGAGTCACCGCCTGGCGGCAGGACTAGTGGAATTCGGACTGGAGGTTGGTCTACAACGTGACCTGTTGAGCCCCTGTGGAGCAATCAATTATGCGACAGCGCGGGGCGTTGGTGCCCAGGCCAAGAACAGGATCAGCCCCGCAGCGTAGAGACCGACAGCCAGCCAGTACAGCGACTGAAAGCCAAAGTACATCGAGTTGTACTCCAGGACGCCCCCGGCCATCGCCCCAAGCAGGTTCATCCCCAGTGCGGACGACGCTTCGGCCGCTCTCGAAAGCAGCGTGCTGAACACGATGCCCGAAAAGAACAGCGGGCACGTGAGGAGGAGAACCGCTGTCCATCGCCCCGCGGCGGTCGACTCGATACCGCCGGCTCGGACGAAGGCGAGGCCCAGGCCCAGACTCATTAGAAGCAGGAGCCATGGCATCCAGGGGCGGCTGATCGGTCGCCGGGCGGCAATCCGGTTGCCCAGCCAGGCCATCGCCAGGATGGCGCCGATCACAATGCCGATCACCTGCCAGGTATTCCCAAACGCCAGGCCCAGTTCCGCGATGCTCTTCGTCTCCACCAGCATGAAGCCGGCGCCGAGGAAGAAGAACGGCAGGTTGTCCCGGCGCGGGCGAGCGCCGATGAATCCCGAGTACAGGAGCAGCGACACCACCAGCACCAGCCCGACGGCCCACAGGTAGGACCGGGGATACACCCGCTGCGGCATGTAGAAGAACGGCCAGTCGTCGGTCGAGATGTCGGCCCGGAGACCGGGGTTCCCGAAGAAGGCGGAGCGGTCCTCGAAGGCGCTCCCCGCGAGGAATGACGGATTCAGATGCAGGTTGCCTTCCTTGGACTGCGCGAAGATCACGGCGGTCTCATACCGCGCGTCGATGCTTACCGGCGCTCGCCCATCGAACGCCTGCTGCATCATCAAATAGATCTTGCGCCCCAGCTCCGGCGAAATGACCGCGAACGAGAGGCTCAGCACCCCCCCAGGGGCGAGCCTGGCTCGGGCTTCGCGCAGTGCCTCGACGGTGTACACGTACGAGTCCAAGCGGACACTGGAGGTGTGGCTCAGGAGAGTATGCGAGTCGAGCAGACCATACACGATGAGATCGTAGGAGGCGGTACTCGAACGAAGGAACGTCCGGGCATCATCCACTACCGCCGTAACGCGCCGGTCGGCATAGGGATGCTCCGGGTGATACAGCTTTCCGATCTGAAGGATGGCGGGATCGATCTCGACCGCATCCACGCGTGGAACGCCGCTTCGCAGCGCCGCAGCCACATCATTTCCCGTGCCTGCCCCCACGACCGCTACGCGCCGAGCCCCGGGCCGGAGCCGGTAGGGCAATTCGTAGTATCGTGCCATGGTCCGACGCTCGGGAAAGGCCGCCTGGGCCTGGGTCGACAGGTCGTGCACCCACTGGTAATAGGTTCCCGCGGCTCGGATGAGAGACAGACCGCGCTCACCGGGCCCCCGCTCCAGAAGCTGGTACGGCGAATAGACCCGCTCCCAGCCGGGCACCACGGGCCACGCCAGCGCAGTGAGAAGCAAGGCGGACGAGGCCACTCCGGCCAGGAGGACTGACCGCCCGTAAGACTGGAGCCAGATGAGAGCAACGGAGGCAACTGCGAACCAGACCAGTGGCGGCGTCCAGAGAAAACTGAGGACGAACATCAACGCCACGCCGGCCAGGCTACCCGCCAGATTCCAGCCGTAGGCCTGGAGCTGCGGCAGCCGATCGAGCAGCCGGCCGCAGAGTTGCCCGATCGGCACGAACACCAGCGCAGTCACTAGGATCACCACAGCTAGCAGCGCGTAAACGGCAACGTACTGCGGTATCGCGCTCGCTGGAGTGACGCCCATGTTGAGCTGTTCGAGAATGGGCGTCGCATGAAGGCTCAGAAGCCACGCGTCGGGCATCCCGTGGCGCAGCGCCACCAGATAGGTGACTTGCAATGCGAGCAGGGGCAGGACCACGACCGCCGGGATCTGAGGCGCGCGCGCGAGGGCATACCCGAGTCCGAGGCCAAGGAAGCAGGCGAGCAGGCTGAAATTCTTGTACAGTGCGAATACCTGCCACTCCGTCCCGTGCCAGCGGATCACCGCCAGTTCGAGGAACAGGCTCGACCCCGCCGACACGGCGATGGCAACCGCGATCTGGCGCCCGGGCAACTGATCGAGAAACCGGGCCTGGGCCTCGCCGAGTCCTTCCAGCGCGGGGCGGAGCCGGCGTTCCATCCTCGCGCCCAGGATGAGAGCGCCGATCACAACCAGCACGGCCAACGTGGTGATCGGCAGCCAAAACGTCAGCTGGGCACGGAGGCCCTTGAGCAACAACGTGCAGGCAAAGGCAATCAAAGGGAGGAGGAGCGCGAGCAGGAGCGAGAGCCGCGCAAAGCGCAGAAATGCCGGTAACACCCGATCATCGTGTCGAGAAAGCCCGGGCGTAGGCGATTCGGCTTCGACGCGTCGCATCGTCTCGACGCGCTCGGCGGGAGTCATTAGTTCTCCGGAGAGGGCTGGGGCTAGTTGGGAGGTGGTCGTATAGTGGGGCGCAAAGAACCGGGAGTAAAGGGGCGGACACTCGCCCAGAAGCGCGTGCACGGCCACGCCGAGGCGGACACCCGCGCGATACTGACCGGGGCCTCACCGGCGACCCCCTGACGTGGCCGGCGCCAAGGCGGCGGGGGACGGTCGGAGCACTAGCGCGAGCGCCGGCAGGTACAGTCCCACCAGGAGCCAGGGCCAGCCTCGCACGGCCTGCTCGGTGACGGTGTGGTCGGTGCCTAGCTGCACCTGCTGGATCGCGCCGACGACCCACGAGCAGACGGCAAGCCCGTACCCCTCCCAGCGGGTGCGGGCGCAGAGAAAGACCGGCAGGGCCTCGTAGAGCACGGTGGTTTGCGGCACGAGGGCCAGTGCACCAAGCAGCCGACCCTCCGGCGTACGCCAGCGGAGGAAGCCCAAGAGCAAAAGGAAGCCGCCGGGCCGGATGAGGGGAAGCACGGAGAGCGTCCCGCCCCGGATCGTCTCCCACCAGAGAAGCGGCCACGCCGGAAAGAGGAACAGGGACGCGGTGGTGGCGCAGGCCATGACCCACACGGCGCGGCCCGAGGGCCAGCCGGAGAGGCAGGCGAGCCCCACCGTCGGCTTGGCGGCCCAGGCAAAGGCGAGATTCGGGAGAACGCAGGCCGCGACGAGGAGCGGGGACCACTGCCCCTCAAAGGCGGCGGCGAAGAAGGATCCGGAGAGGAGCGCGGGGGCGAGGCCTGATCGCCCGCGAGCCGCGAGGCCGAGCATCGCGCCCCCGAACGCGCTCCAGACGACGTGGGCGAGGGCCACGGGAATGCCGGCGAGTGGCATCACCGGCAGGATCGCGGTGAGCGGATAGTAGAGCGGCCACGGCAGGTGGAGGGCCACCACCGCCGCGTAGGGGTCCTGGCCGTGCACAAGGGCGCGGGCGGCGGTCCACCACTGGAGCACATCGGCGGGGTGTTGGGCCGGGGCCAGTTGGTGGGCCAGGGCGGCGAGCGCGCCAAGGATGGCGCCCGCGAGCGCCAGACGAGGGCTCGTGGACGAGGACTCAGAACCCTGCACGTAGCACGCGAATGGCAACAGTGAGACCGCCGGTCACGGCACCCCAAGCGAGCCAGCGGGCCTTGTGAGGAGAGTTGGCCGAATGAGGCGGGGAGCAGGGGGCTGGACTGGGGTAGAAAGGCGGATGTCCGTTGTGAAGCGCGAGGACTGCGGCGTAGGGACCGTTGCCCGTCATTACGGCGTGCCCGGCTGTCCGAGCGTCGGTTGTCCCTGCCGAAGGCTTCTCGCCGGTCATGCCCGCGATCGTGATGGGATTGCTTCCTGCTGTCGGGGTGCTCGTGGCCGGCAGGTAGGATGGTGCAGGACCATCCTACCGGTGCGGCGTGTCACGTCTGGCCGGGTGACTCGCTAGGCCCAGGAGAGCCTCCCGGTGACTCGCCTCTGACTAGACTCCGATGAGCCGCCTCAAGACCACCCAGACAAAGATCGGGATCACGACCGTTAGCGCTGCCTTCCGCCGCGCCATCTGGCTGGGCCATTTGAATGGGAGAGCACGTTCGCAGACAGTGCAGGTGTACACATTGTCCGGCTCCGCACTACCACAGTGGCGACAGGTCTTCATTCCATCCACTCCGCTGCTTTGTATTGGTTGTACCCTGCATTGGCCGGATGATCTTATCCGCGCCTTGTCTAGTCAATATCCCCTCGGGGATCACTTTACGCCATGCGTATCGCGCCAGGAGCTCCACGGCTTGGCAACCCCGACTCACGACCCATCAGAAGAATGGGAGCCGTCGCGAGCGATAGCGGCACGAGCCAAGTTCGGCCCCCCTGGCACTCTGGGAGGAAAGAGATTGAAACGCACGATGTGCGCGATCGCCGCGACCCCATCCCGCCAGCCGATCTTCTTCCCCTCAGCGTACGTCCGACCAGCGTAGGAGATCCCCACTTCCCAGATCCGCGCCCGGGCCTGCGCCAGTCGCGCCGTGATCTCCGGTTCGAACCCGAACCGGTCGCTCGTCAGGACCAGGGACTTCAGTAGCGGACCCCGGACCATCTTGTAGCAGGTTTCCATGTCGGTCAGGTTCACGTTCGTGAGCATGTTCGACAGCAACGTCAGGAACGTATTGCCGACGGAGTGCCAGAAGTAGAGCACGCGGTGGTCGCCGCCCAGGAACCGCGAGCCGAAGACCGCATCCGCCTTGCCGGAAGCTATCGGCGCCAGCAATCGAGGAAACTCCGCGGGGTCGTATTCCAGGTCCGCGTCCTGCACTACGATGACGTCGCCCGTAGCGGCGGCGATGCCGGCCCGGATGGCGGCACCCTTCCCACGATTGATTGGCTGGCCGATCAGGATGTCGAGCGCACCCTCCTCCCGTAGACGCTTCAGGATCTCCCCTGAGCCGTCAGAGGATGCGTCATCTACCGCCACGATCTCCAGGTCGATGGGCACCGCACGGACACGGGCGACCAACTGGGCGATGGTACGTGCTTCGTTGTACACGGGGATGATCACCGACAGTCGAAGCCGCTCGCTCATGCGACGAGGCTCATGCTGCACTCCAGGAAGGCGTGGCGGCGACCGGTGAAGCAGAATAGTGTCCGCATCGCGGTACAGCGTAAAGAGGGCAACGGGAGCTCGGCACCGGGCACTCGGACTGCTTCGCGCCATGGTGCCCGTGCGGCCGCCCTGGCCAACCGGCGTCTCGGCCTCTACTTTCCGAGGACTTTCCGCCGCACCCCGGCTGCACCCCCGCTGGCTCGCCCCGAACCCGAGGAGATGTCAATGCGGCTGCGCCCCCGGCGGCTCGTGCAGGACTCCGGGCAAGCACTCATCGAGTACGCCCTCATCCTTGCCCTCGCCTCGCTGGGGATCGTCTCCGCCCTCATGATCCTGCAGGGCAGCCTGGGCAATTCGATGCAGGCCAGCAGCCACCAGATCGATGCCGCGGCCGAGGGACGTGCCGGCGAGCCGCTCCCGGGCGAGCCTGCTGGCGGTACGACGGGGGCAGCGGCCCAGGGACGGGCGGCGAAACCGGCGGCGAGGACGGAGGCTACGGCACCGGAGGCCCCGCCGGCCATGGCAACGGCAAGGGCAACAGCGGGAACGGCAACGGCAACGGGGGGCCCAACGGCAGGAAGTAGCGGCCCTCCCCTCATAGTCCCTCGATTCCCCAAAATGACCGAGTTCTACATCATCCGTTGGATGGAGCAGCGGGGAGTCGGCACCTACGACGTAGGGTGGGTCTGCGCCTGATTCGCCCACGGCCGGTCCTGCTTGGCTCGCTGGCGTCGGTAGTCGTGGTTGGAGCTGTCCTGCTCGGCCTCCGCGCCGGGCGCCGGCCACCGCCCGCCGCTGTGGCCGACACCACCCTTCCCAGCATGGAATCCGTGCTCCGCCGCGAGGGTCTCGGCGCCGCGCTCGACTCGCTCGGGCGTCGGGCAGCCCGCGACAGCGCCGTGCTCCGCGATGGCCACCAGATGGCCCACGCCCTCGGCCGAGACGCGGTGGCCCTGCACGGGGGAGACGCGTCGATCATCCGGGAGTGCCGCCCCAGCTTCGCCTCCGGGTGCTACCACGGCGTGGTGGAGGCCGCGGTGCGGCACCAGGGACGGATCGACATGGCGCAGCTCGAGCGGCTGTGCGTCAGCATGGACGGGCCCGGCGGACCGGGCCCAGGCTTCGAGTGCATTCACGGACTGGGCCACGGCGTGCTCGGCGCCCTCGATCGCGATCTCGACGCCACGCTCCGGCACTGCGACGCCCTCTCCACGCCACGCCGCGCCGCCTCGTGTCATTCGGGGGCCTTCATGGAGGCGATCACCGGGGCCATGGGCCCATCAATGGTTCACGAAAGGCACGCGCATGCCGCCGATCACGCGCGCGGCTCGCCCGCTCGACATCGATCCCGCCGACCCCTACAGCCCATGCGACGCCTACCACGATCCGTACGCCACATCCTGCTGGCTGTTCCAGGGCTACGTGATCCTGCACGCGAACGCGTTCGACGCCGGACGCGCCCTTCGGGTCTGTGACGGCGCACCCGACGGCCGCGCCGCGCGGTGCTACGAGAGCATCGGTCATCAGCTCACGGGCCTGTTCCAGCGCGGCGACGCGTGGGTGCTCGCCGAATGCGCCAAGGGCAGCCCGGCCCTCGCCCCCCGGTGCGCGGGAGGGGCCACGCTGGCGCTGAACGCCACGGACTGGTCGGGGCGCCGAGCGGCCCGGCTCTGTGCAGCCGCGCCTGCAGCCTGGAAGGATGAATGCTACCGCTCGGCGGCTGGGGCGCTGGTGGACCTGGCCACCCCGGAGCAGCGCGCCTCGCTCTGCGCCACGGTCGAGGCCGAGTACGTCGGAAGCTGTCGAGAGGCCGGCGAAGTCGACACGGGCATCGTCGCGCGGTGACCGCCGCCCAGGGGCTACCCCAAAGTGAACTGCTCGCGGACTCTGCGGAAACCGACGCGGAGTCCCGGGCAACGCGGTGGTACTTCGGGTTCTTCCTGGCTTCCGGGTTTTGTGGCCTGGTCTATCAGGTCACCTGGCTGCGCCTGGCCATGGCGAGCTTCGGTGTCAATGCGCCGATCGTGGCGATCGTCATTTCGCTGTTCATGGCCGGGCTGGGGTTGGGAAGCGTTGCCGGCGGCAGGCTCATCGGTCGCACCAAATCATCGAATCCTGTCCTCCCGCTACGGCTCTACGCGCTCTGCGAGCTGGTCATCGCCTGTTCCGCCGTGGCCGTGCCAGCCCTGCTCGGACTGGGGAGGGCCCTGCTCGACAGCACGCTCCAGGCACTCCTCTGGGGCTCCTCCGCGTACTACCTCTGCGTTGGTGCGTATCTCGCGGTCATCATGTTGCCGTGGTGCATCTGCATGGGGGCCACCACGCCGCTGGCAATGGCCGCCATCAGAAACCTTCGACGCCAATCTCCGCGCACATTCAGTTATCTGTATCTGGCAAACGTCATCGGCGCCACGGTGGGAACAGTCGTCTCGGCGTTCTTCCTCATCGAGCTGCTCGGGCTCATCGGCACCCTTTGGGCTGCCGGCACGATCAACGCTGCCATCGGGCTAACGGCGTTCACCCTGAGCATCAGGACGAAAGGGGCAGCGCCGGCCGAAGCTCAGCTCCACTCGTCCCGGCCAGATCTCACGCCGGTCGTGGCAGACCACGGGGCACTCTGGCTGCTGCTGACCACCGGTCTGACGAGCATGGGCATGGAGATCGTGTGGATTCGACTGTTCACGCCTTACCTGGGCACCGTCGTCTACGCGTTCGCCAGCGTCCTTGCCATATATCTCATAGCAACCGCCGTCGGCACCTGGTTCTATCGTGGGCGCGCCAGAACGGTGCCTGGGCTCGACGACAGGAACACCTGGCCCGTTGTAGCCCTGTTTGCCTTGCTTCCACTGCTGGCCTGTGACCCTCGGCTTCCGCTCGGCGGCAGAGTGGACGCCCTGGGGCCGCTGAGGGTGGCGCTCGGCATCATGCCCTTCTGCGCCGTCCTGGGGTTTCTGACGCCCTCACTGGTGGACCGATGGTCCCGGGGTGACCCCAGGCGCGCGGGGTTCGCGTACGGCATCAATGTCCTGGGGTCGATCATCGGACCGCTGGTGGCCGGCTTTCTCCTGCTTCCTCGACTCGACGAGCGAGTGGCGCTGCTGCTCCTGGTGCTGCCGCTTTTCGCCGCCGGCGTGCTGCGGCGGCCGAATGCCGCTGGAGGGGCCACCGGTGTTTCCTGGTTGAGCTCGTGGCGGCCCCTGGGCATCGCGGTGATTGCTTCGGGCCTGATTCTGGTGGTGACCAGGAGCTACGCCGACCTGCTCACTCCAAGGGAGGTTCGCAGGGATTACGAGGCCACGGTGATCGCGACCGGCGAAGGTATGCGCAAGCAGCTCCTGGTCAACGGCTACGGCATGACGACCTTGAGCCCCATAACAAAGGTGATGGCGCACCTGCCGATGGCGCTCCTCGACCGGCCGCAGAGCAGAGCTCTGGTCATCGCGTTCGGAATGGGGACTACCTTCCGATCGGCGCTGACCTGGCAGGTCCCGACCACCGCGGTCGATCTGGTCCCGAGTGTTCCGGCGCTCTTCGGGTACTTCCATCCGGATGCCGGCGACTTCGTTCGGCTTCCCTTTGCCAGAATAGTGATCGACGATGGTCGCCGCTTCCTCAAGGAAGGGGCCGAACGGTACGACGTGATCATCATCGATCCGCCGCCGCCCCCGCCGGCCATCGCTTCCAGCCTGCTGTATTCGATCGAGTTCTACGACCTCGCAAAGAGACGTCTCAAGCCGGGCGGAATAGTCGCGCAGTGGCTGCCCGGCGATGCAGACTCGGCCACCCAGTCCTCCGTCACCCAGGCGATCACGCGCTCGTTTCCCTACGTTCGCGTGTTCGGGTCCGTCGAGGACTGGGGACATCACTTCCTCGCAAGCGACAGTCCCATCCCGCTGGCGGACGCGGCCACTCTGGCGGCTCGTATGCCGCAGTCCGCCGTGTCCGACCTGATCGAATGGGGACCGGAAACATCCGCCGAGCGCCAGCTGCAGCTCGTTCTCGCTCGGGAGGTGTCTCCGCAAACGCTGATCGCTGCCGCGCCAGGCATTCCTCCGCTGCGGGACACCCGTCCGGTCAACGAGTACTTCTTCGTCCGTCACACCTTTCCCCGATTCTGGGGCTGGTGGACAGCCTGCTGCATATAGCCGTGAACGGTGCTCTGACTACCTAGGCGGAGGCACGATGTCCCTCGTCGCATGGATCCTGGCCCTGGTCGGCGCCCTGCTCGCCTTTGCGCTCGGTGCCGGGAGCGCACTCGGGCTGGTCCGCCGAATGGAGACGTCCTCCGCGCTGGCGGTCACGCCGCTGCCGGTGATGGCCGTCTACCTCTCCGCGCCTGAGTTTCTTGTCGCCATTCGATCCGGTGCTTCGCTGCGAGAGCTCATCTTCCCGGGCGGCCCGTGCGTCATCGGCTGCCTCACGCTCCTGGGCATTGTGCTGTCCCTGCGGCAGCAGGTCCGAGGCGGTCCGTGAGGCTGCAGAGAAGTGGGCGGCCTCGAGTCAGGTAAGGTGTCAGCTGTCGATATTTGATACAACGTGCGCCCAGTCCTTCCAACAGGACCCTCACCATCAGCTTAGGGGCTGGCGGCGTCACCGTTTTAACAAATGTTCGACGGTGATCGGGCTTGCATTGAGCTCCTAAGTCGTTGCGGGGCCTCGCGGAGCGTGGTGCCGACAAGGGGCACAGGCCGTGCCTTTCTCCCAGGGCATGACTCCTCTGCCTTCCGGCCTCCTCCTCTGTCTCGTCATCCTCCCAGGCGTGGTCCGGCCAGGCGTGGCCCAGGGGCAGGTTCGCGGCGCGGTCGCCTCAGTAACCTTGAGCGCGTATGCCGCGCCTGGCGTCCGCTGGCCTGGCACGGGTCCCAGATCGGGCTTCATCGCGGAAGATTCGATGGCGGCCTTGGCAGGGATGACCGTCAACACGGATTATCGCGTCGACCGGCGGGTGTCGGCCGAGTCCCGCGTGGTGCTGTTGTCGCATGGTGTCCCCGGCGTGGTGCCTTGGGCTCAGATCCGCGCCGCCCTCGATGTCTCCACGGCCGAGCCAGTCTTGATCGACTTGGTCCTCACGCCGGCTCCATAACGCCCGCGAGGACCGACCAGGCAGGGCAAGCTTTATCCCGCATCAGCCTGCGGAGTCCCCGTGAGCGCCCGCCCTACCGCGCCGAGCAGATCGTCGATGGAGAATGGCTTCTGCAGCGTCCCGGACGCGCCGAGCAGCACGGCGTCGGCCAGAAGATCGAGACCTCTGGTCTGGGCGCCGCCCGACATCACGATCACCGGCAACCTCGGCGCGATCGCGCGAAGCTGGGCCAGGGCCTCGATCCCGTCCATCTCGGGCATGTGGATGTCGAGGAGGACGAGGTCCGCGGCCTGCTCCCGATACTGTCGGACACCCTCGAGGCCGGTCGCCGCGACCCGGACCTCGTGCCCGCTTCGCTCGAGGACGCGGCGGACCGTTCCAGCAAGGGTGGCATTGTCGTCCACTATCAGGATCCGAGCCATCGAGGCTACCCGGCCTGACTGTTTGAAGCATTCGGGCCCCACGCGCTGGTGGGCCCACGAAGCCACAGCTCGGCCGCCGCGAGGTCCGTAAAGGCCTCGACTGTCACCAGCTGGTTCTCGGTGAGCAGTGACTTCATCCGAGCCATCCCATAGGCCGCCTGCTCCGTGACGACGCTGGCATACCGACAACGTCCGAGCTGCTCGCGGCGGGCGACGAAGAAGTCGGTAGCCATGCGGATCATTGAGGTCGTGGGGGTGTTGGTGACCAGGCGCCGATCCATCAGGAACCCCATACCTGGCTCGTGGTCCGGATCACGGAGGATGCGATCCATCACGTCGACCCACTCGGCCGGCATGATCTCGCCAGTGGCGGTGAGGCGCGCGATTCCGGTCCCTCTGTCCAGCTCGTAAGTGATCGGCGTGCGGGGGTCCCTCCCTGCGGGCGCTGCCTTCGGCCTCAAACCTGGGAGTCAGCGGGGCGTGCCTGGAATCTGGAATCTGGCCGCCTCCCACGCCACCAGCAGCTGCGGCTCGACTCGCCCCGCCCGCCCCCCTCACATCATCGTCCGCATCCCCCCGAACTGCATCCCCACCATCCCGATCACCACGAATAGCACCACCTCCACCACGATGACCATCACCGTGTACCCCACCGCCCGGTCCTTCGCCGACTTCATCAGCACCGGCAGCCCCAGGTACAGCAGGTAGAAGCTGTACAGCCCGAGGATGCCCAGCCACCGGAGCCCGGGCAGGAGGGCGAAGATGCCGCACACCCACGCGGCGGTGCTCGAGTACGCCGCCACCTTCAGTGCCTGGATCGTGCTTTTGGTCCCCCCGAACGTCGGCGCCAGGGCGTCGATGATCAACGCGGACACGTAGACCCCCACCAGCGTCAGCACGTAGGTCACGATCGCGGTCGTGAGCGCCGAGCCGATGGGCGTCCGGTAGACCGTCCCGCCGAACGGCACCCGCATGCCGAAGACGGAGTAGCCGATCACGTTGGCGATCGGCCCGATCGCGGCCAGCGGGATGATGTAGCCCGTGTACAGGGCGCTCGGCGTGGTGGTCTCGCCGTCGATGACCTCCCATTCCGCTTGGGGGCCCAACAGGAGGCGTTTCACGCGGTCGACGAGATTCATCGGACGCTCCAGGAGGAAGGGGATTCTGGGGGGCGCTGATATACTGCGCTGTCCGGGCAGTGGCGTCCAGAGGCGAGCCATCCCGTTCGCTCACTAAACAGGCTATTGCATTCCCCGAGAGGGCGTCGTCTCCGCCCCTCCCCGTACTGCGTTCTAGCTGCAACCCCATACTGGAGTTACCTTGCTCCGCCCCCGGCGGCCCGCAGCTTGCTTTCTTGACGCCGCTTGGTCCGACCTTCAGGCCGCCGCCTCCCGGCGCGCCCGGACCCTCTCGAGGAACGCCATGACCGACCCGTTCGCCGGCGATCATTACGAAGCCCTCCAGGTCTCGCCGCACGCCGACGACGACACCATCCAGCGTGTCTTCCGGCATCTGGCCAAGCGCTACCACCCCGACAACTCGGAGAGCGGGAACCCGGAGCGTTTCAGGGAGCTGGTCGAGGCCTTCGAGGTGCTCACCGATCCCGAGATGCGCGCGCGCTACGACGTCAAGTACGCCGAGCGCACCCAGCGCACCTGGCGCGTGTTCGACCAGGAGAGCGCGCTCAACGACGTCGAGACCGACCGGCACATCCGGGCCTCCCTGCTGGCGATCCTCTACACCGCCCGCCGGGCCGACTCGGAGAAGTCCCGGCCTGGGCGAGGTCGACCTCGAGCGCATGCTGGGCTGCCCCGAGACCCACATGCGGTTCCACATCTGGTATCTGAAGGAGAACGGGCTGATCAAGCGGATGGACAACGGCATGCTGGCGATCACGGCCACCGGCGTCGACGTCGTGCTCAACGGCGGCGGACCCGCCGGCGTGACCTACCGCTGCTCGATTCCGGGGACAAGCCGGGCGAGGAGAAGGAAAAGGGGGAGAAAGAGGAGGACGCCGCCTAGATCACCCGACCCGGCACGCAACCCCACTAACGCATCGCCCGCCTGACACCTGCCCCGAGCGCGCCCACCACGAAACCGCGGGCCCCGTGAACAGAATCCCGAGCAGCGGCCCCAGGTTCGATTTCGGGTAGACCACCATCGGGCCGAAGAACCCGAGTCCGAGCCCGACCCCGCCGACGATCCACCCCATCCGCCAGATCTTCCCGATACTCGCCGGGCTGTCCTCCTCATGACCTGACACGGCCGAGCACACACAGAGCACGCCCATGGTGACGAGCCAGAGCGTGATCGGGACCCAGAAGATGAAGCCGCTGTGGGTGGAAAGGCTCAGGTTGCGCCACGCGAGCCAGCCCGCGAAGCCGAGCAGCCCTCCGCCAAGGATGGCCATGCCCAAGCGACCAGCACCGGAACCGCCTGGAGCGTCGGCCATTGGTCCTCCTCGCACAGGGTTGGATCGGTGGCGATGGTCCAGCGAAGGCCCTCCAGCTAGCTCTGGCGCGCCGCCTGAATGAAGCGCAGCAATTCCTCGGGCCCATACACCTTGAGCCGAGCCTTGGCGAACCCCTTGGGATCGCGCGTCACAATCCCCTCCGCACCAGCGTGCCGGGCCGCCTCGTGCAACACCGCGTCCTCGAAGTCCGGGAAGTCGAGCTCGAGCGCGTCCGTGAGCACCGCTCGGGTCACCGGCGCCACGTCGAAGAGTCCCAGGAGCGTGCGCAGGTGCCGCTGGGCGGGCGCGGCCCCTACCGCTTTCGTGGCGAGATAATGGATGGTCGTGAGCGTCGTGGCCCCGAGGAGGCCATCGACGTGCTTCGCCGCCACCCGGTCCAGCAGTACCGTTGCGGGGCCTACATGCGGGGCACGGGCGAGCAGGACATCGAGGATGACATTGGTGTCGAAGAGCACCCTCACCGGTGCTTCTCGGCCAGGTGGGCGCGATAGTCCGCCTCATCCAGCCGCGCCCCGGCGAGCGCGCCGACCAATGACTGAACGGCTGGGGATTGGGCCACCACGCGTGGCGTCGCCTCGTCCGCGGGCGCCTCGAGCCGGCCGAAGAAATCGGCGACGAGCTCCGAAACCGACTTCCCCGTGCGCCGAGCGTAGGCCTTGGCGCGACGGATCAGGCGCTGTTCCAGCCGGAGGGTGAGTTTGGTCTGCATGACGCCTCCTGACGTACACTGATTGCATCCAATATACGTCAGCCGGGGGCCGCTGTCTAACCCGCGCGCACTTGTGCCCCCCATCACCCTCCGGAAGCGTCCCCGCCTGCCGCGCCGGGCTCGTTCCCGCCCTACTTTCCTCCCCCTGATCGATCACCACGTTCGCGCGGATGCTGCACGACGGAGGCACCCATGCTACCCCGCTCGCTCTGCTACCTGGCGCTCCTGTCCACCGCCGCCTGCGGCACCGGCCGCCTCGTGCCGGCCGACAGCCCTGCACCCTCATCCCCGACACCCGTGGGCGCCCCCGGCCCCGGCCGCGCCGCCTCCGCCGCCCCCGCCGGCGCCTCCGGCGCCCCCGCCGCCATCGGCCCCGCCCGACGAAGCCGCCCCCGTCCCCGAGCAGCCGGCGCCCTACGCCCCCTACGACGCCTCGGGATCATTCCCGATCCGCCGGATCGGCAAGTGGACCTCCAGCGGCATCGGCACCCCGCTACGCAAGGTGATCCGGGACGACAGCACCTACGCCCGCCTTTGGGACGCCCTCGGCGCCGGCCAGCGGCCCCGGGTCGACTTCAGCAAGGACGTGGTGATCGCCGTCGGGGCTGGGCAGCAGACCTCCGGCGGGCACGCCATCGAGGTGGCGCGGGTGGCCCGGGCCGGCGCCTCGATGACCGTGGAGGTCCTGGAGACCGTTCCCGGCATCGGCTGCCTGACCAGCCAGCAGCTCACCCAGCCGGTGGACGTGGTGGTCGTAGCGGCCGCCGGGGCGCCGACGTGGAGCTTCAGCGAGCAGAAGCGGACGGAGGACTGTAAGTAGGGCGGACGGGCGGACGGGCGGGCGGACGGGCGGGCGGGTAAGGACGTCATCCTGAGCGCAGCGAAGGAGCCATGATTCTGGTGATGGCTCCTTCGCTCCGCTCAGGATGACGACACTATCCCGCCACCACCGACCGGCCGGCCGACCGTCCGACCGCCCGCCGTCCGATGTGGCTCCCGCGCATGAGGATGCGCCTCCAGCGGCCAGAATGGCAGCCGCGCGACCCGCCGAACGGCAGCTACGACAAATCACGCAACTTTATGGTACTGAATGGTTTAACCGAGCCTTGACTTGGCTGTTTCACCCATCGTTATTCCGGCCGGCCCACCCCTCAGCCCGCCGGTCTGCCGAACGCACCATCCGGATCCCCACGGGATCCGGGCACCGAAAGAGCCACGATGTCGAACAATCCCAGCCGCACGCTGCCGTCGCTCGCGCCGCCCGCCGGTGCGTCCGCCATCGGCACCATCGCGCCCCGGCCGCTGTCGCCCAGCCTCGAGCCACCCGTCGCCCGCGCTCTGCCGCGCGCCAGCACGATCCACGGCGACACCCGGGTCGACGAGTACTCCTGGCTCCGGAACCGCGAGGACCCCGAGGTGCTCGAGTATCTCGCGGCCGAGAACGCGTACACGGATGCGATGATGCGGGCGACGGAGCCGCTGCAGGAGCGGCTCTTCCTCGAGATGCGCGCCCGGATCCGGGAGACCGACCTCTCGGTCCCCGAGCGGCTTGACGGCTGGCTCTACTACCATCGCACCGCGGCCGGCGCGCAGTACCCCATCTACTGCCGCCGCCCGGTGGACGACGAGGCCGGCGAGCAGGTCATCCTCGACCTCAACCCCCTCGCGAGCGGCCACGAGTACTTCCGCCTCGGCGGCTGGGACGTGAGCCCCGATCACCGGCTGCTGGCGTACACGGTGGACACCAGCGGCGCGGAGGCGTTCACGCTGTACGTGAAGGAGCTGGCGACCGGCACCCTGCTGGCGGAGACCATGCTGAACGTCTCGCCCAGCCTGGCCTGGGCCAACGACAGCCGCACCCTGTTCTACGTCGTGCTCGACGAGGCGCGCCGTCCCTGCCGGCTCCACCGCCACCTGCTCGGCGCCAATCCCGCCGACGACGCGCTGGTGCATTTCGAGGCCGACGAGTCGTTCTTCATCGACATCGGCCGCACCCGCAGCAACGCGTTCATGATGCTCGATATCGCCAGCCACAGCACGTCGGAAGTGCGCTACGCCAGCGCCGACCGGCCGGACGAGCCGTTCCGGGTGATCGAGCCGCGCCGGGCGGGCATCGAGTACACGGTGACCCACCACGACGAGCGGTTCTTCATCACCACCAACGACGACGCCCCCAACTTCCGCCTGGTCTCGGCGCCCGTCGATCATCCTTCGCGCGAGCACTGGACCGAGCTGTTCCTCAACCGGCCGGCCGTGAAGGTCGACTCGACCGACGCGTTCCGCGGCCACCTGGTGGTGTACGAGCGGGAGGCCGGGCTCCGGCAGATCCGGATCGTGGACCTGGCGACCGGCGCCGGCCACCTGGTCGAGTTCCCCGAGCCGGTCTACAGCATCTATCAGCACGAGAACCCCGAGTTCGACACCACCCTGCTCCGGTTCACCTACACCTCGCTGGTGACGCCGGCCTCGGTGATCGACTACGACATGGCGGCCCGCACCTGGACCGTGAAGAAGCAGACCGAAGTGCTCGGCGGCTACGATCCGGCGCGCTACCGCTCGGAGCGGCGCTTCGCGACGGCGCCGGACGGGACGCTGGTGCCGGTCTCGCTGGTCTACCAGCTCCCGCTCGAGCGGCCCGGCGGCCCCCGGCCGCTGCTGCTCACCGGGTACGGCGCGTACGGGGTGTGCTACGACCCGTCGTTCTCGTCCAGCAACCTGAGCCTGCTCGACCGGGGGATGATCGTCGCCATCGCCCACGTGCGCGGCGGCGAGGAGATGGGCCGCGCGTGGTACGAGGGCGGCAAGCTGCTGCACAAGCGGCACACGTTCACCGACTTCATCGCCGCCGCGGAGCACCTGGTGGCCGAGGGCTTCACGTCGCCCGACCGGCTGGCCGTCATCGGCGGCAGCGCGGGCGGGCTCCTCATGGGCGCGGTGGCCAACCTCCGCCCCGACCTGTTCCGCGCCGTGGTGGCGGAGGTGCCGTTCGTGGACGTGGTCAACACCATGCTCGACGCCTCGCTGCCGCTCACGGTGATCGAGTACGACGAGTGGGGCAACCCGAACGACGCGGACTCCTACTTCTACATCCGTTCGTACTCGCCCTACGACAACGTCACCGCCCAGGCCTATCCCCACCTGCTGGTCACCGCGGGGCTCAACGACCCGCGGGTGGCGTACTGGGAGCCGGCCAAGTTCACGGCCCGCCTCCGGGCGATGAAGACCGACGGCAACCGGCTGCTGCTCAAGACCAACATGGGCGCGGGGCACGGCGGGGCGTCGGGGCGGTGGGACTTCCTGCGGGAGGTGGCGTTCAAGTACGGGTTCGTGCTCGATGTGCTGGGGATGGGGACTAGCTCCGTGGAACCACCGTGGCGTTCTTCACCACGGAGACACGGAGAAGACACGGAAGACTGCACGGAGAACAACTGGGGGTGAACAGCACACCCACAAAGTCCTTGCCGTTCTCCGTGGCCTCCGTGCTTCTCCTTCTCCGTGGTGGCTTTTTTGCCAGCAGTCCCAACATGAAGGTCTTTGCCGCCCTCCTTAACGATCCCTTCATATACCGCCCGATAGCTTCTCCTCCACGACCGTCACCCAACCTGGAGGAGCCGTCATGAATTGCCGTATCGCGCGGGTCACCACCCTGGCCGCCGTCGCGCTCGCGCTGGCCGGCCCGGCCGCCGCGCAGTCCGTTCCCATGCCCGCCATGCGGGCCAGCGCCGTGCCGCCCAAGACCGGCACCCGCTGGATCGTGGACCCGGTACACTCCCAGGTGGAGTTCGGCGTCCGCCACCTGCTCGGCCGCGTGCGCGGCTCGTTCACCCGCTGGTACGGCGTGATCTCGACCACGAGCGAGGACTGGACCCACGGCACGGTGAACGTCCAGGTCCAGACGGCCAGCATCAACACCGGCAACGGCTACCGCGACGCCGACCTGCGCTCGGCCCGCTTCCTCGACTCCGACAGCTTCCCGGCGATGGTCTTCGAGAGCACCGGCATCGTGGCCACCGACAGCACGGTGGAGATCGGCGGCATCCTGACCCTCCGCGGCCAGTCGCGCAACGTGGTCCTCAAGGGCAGCTTCGACGGCGTCGGCCGCGACCAGGAGGGCAAGCAGCGCATCGCCTTCGACGCGACGACGGTGGTCGACCGCCGCGACTTCGGGATCAGCTACAACGAGATGGTCGAGGGATCGAAGGTGATCGGGGACGACATCGAGATCACGCTTGCGATCGAGGCGGTGCGGGCGACGAGTTGAGATGGCTTAATTCACCACGGAAGCACGGAAGACACGGAAAACCGCGGAGGACAACGAGGGTGAACAGCACACCCACATAGTCCTTGCAGTTTTCCGTGTCTTCCGTGCTTCCGTGGTGATAAGCTCTTCAGCAAGCGATCCTGGCCAGCAAAGGAAAAGCGCGACGGGCTCGATGGCTCGCGTCGCGCTTCCTCGTGGCGGTACGGTCGGGTGCCGGCCGGGAGGCCGGAGTCCGCACCGCCTGCTCTGGCCGATCCGGCCGGAGCGCTGCTGCCCGGCCCAGCCGGGCCGGGTGGTATCGCGCCGCTCCCGGGAGGACCGGGAATCACCGGCCGAGGGCCGGGCACCTTGAGCAACCAATCAGTGGACGCGCTGAGACAGTACCGCTCCAGCCTCCCGCGTGCGATGTGCGGACCGGCCGCCGTCGGCGCCGGCCGTCGCGGACCGGCCGCGACCTAGACCGACATCCGCCGGAGCCAGCGGTCGAGCAGCCACTCCCATCCGAGCGTGCGCCGGATCGCGCCGGGCCGGACACCGAACAGCCGGAGGCTCTGCCGGCTGAGCGACGAGTGATCGCTGTAGCCGCACTCGACCGCGATGGTGAGCAGCGGCGTCGACTCCTCGGCCTGCAGCCGCAGTGCCGCGTGCACCGCGTGCGCCGCGGCCAGCCACTTGCCCGGCCCCGGCACACCGGCGCGGCGGAACCAGGTCCGCACCGTCCGCTCCGCGTGGCCCAGCGTTCCCAGCAGCGTGCCCACCTCGGTGAATCCGGGCGCCAGCCGCACGATCAGGCCGATCATCTGCCCCACGCCCGGGGCCAGGCCCGGCAAGCGGATCGGCAGCCACAGCTCGATCTCGTCCGGCACGCCCGTCGGGTTGGTGAGGCTCCGGCGGAGCTGGGTGCGGAGCGGCTCGCCCTCGACCAGCACCGCCCGCACGTGCAGCTCTGTCGCCCGCCGCGCCCACTCCATGTCGGCGGCATCCATGCCCGGCGCCACTCGCAGCGCCACCGGTGCCCCGGGGAATCGCGCGCGGAGCTGCGGCACCAGTGCCGCGGCCTCGTCCCACGCGTGGCGCGGTGGGTCGAGGCCGATCGCGAGGACGACGGCATCGGGAAGATCCTGAGGTGTCAGCGCGCCGAGATCGGGGACCGCCTCATAGCGTTCGTAAGGCGGTGGAATCTGGAAGACCGCTGAAGGGGCGAGCAGAAGTTGTGCGGGCATACCGACCGACGTGACGGGTGAGGCGTGTCGATCATATTAACGCCGGGGGCGGCGGCTCGCTACGTCGGGCGGGCGGGCGGGCGGACGGGCGGACGGGCGGACGGTCGGACGGTCGGAGAGGACAGGCGGACGGCCCGGCGCTGCCCCAACCCGTCGTCACCCTGAGCGCAGCGAAGGGGCCATGCGTTGAGGCATGCCCCCTTCGCTGCGCTCAGGGTGACGGGGTTGGAAAAACTCGCGACCCTTGCCCTGACCGTCCGCCCGCCCGTCCGCCCGCCCGCCCGCCCGCCCGCCCGCCCGTCACCCATACGCTGCCCCGATCACCGCCGCCACCAGCGCCGCCCAGATCGCGACGTATACCGGGACGAACCGCTGCCGGAGCCGCAGCGTATCGGGATAGTGCACCGGCCTCCCGGCAAACTTCCCCCGCGGCTTCGAGGGAAAGAAGAAGGTCTTGTAAGTCTCCGTCGTCGCGACCGTGAAGCCGGTCGCGGCCAGCGTGATCAGCAGCAGGTTCGGCGCGAGGGTCGAAAGCCCCGCCGCGAACAGGGCCGCGAGCGCCGGGCTCCGGAAGAACTTGAGCGTCTGAAACCCTTCCGAGGGCGCATCCTTCCACGCACCGCCGAAGGCGCTGATCCACCCGCCCGCGCTGCCCACCAGCAGGACAGTGGTGAACGCGTGCCCACCCGGCGCCGTTCGCTCGAGCCATGCGACGCCAACGATCATCCCCATCAGCCCCGCGGTATAGAGCGCTCCCACCAGCCAGCGCAGGCCGCGCTGCCGCACGACCCGGCCGAGGATGTGAAACTGCATCGGGATGAAGTACTTCGTCTGGTCCTCCTCGCGCAGGAACGTCTTGTAGATCTCGGCGAGCGCGCGCTCGACCGCGTAGACCACGCCGAACAGCACCACCAGGTCGGCGGGGCGGCGGGGCTCGAGGCCGGTGAGCGCGTGCAGCAGCACGCCCAGACCCAGCCCGAGCACCGGGCTCCGGGCGTACTTGCGGCGGGAGAACCCTTCGTGCGGCGCGTCCTTGTACATCCCCCAGGTGGCGGCGTGGATGCCGGCCAGCAGGCCGACGGCGGCGGCAAGCAGCGTGCTCATGGGACTTCCTCCAGCTCGGGTGTGACGGGGACCGTGCGGTAGGCCGCCTCGACGAGCTCGAGGCCGCACTGCGCGCGGGCGAGGGTCATCAGCGGCTCGCGGCCGGTCCGGATCGAGGCCAGGAAGTCGCGGAACATCGCGCGGTAGCCGCCAATGTCGCGGAGACCCGGCAGCACGAGCCGGGGGCGGGTACCGGTGACGCGCACGAAGAGGCCGTTCGACTCGAACAGCACCGAGCCGCGCGTGCCGTAGATCCGCGAGAGTCGAAGCCCGCGCAGGGGCGACGGGATTTCCCACGAGTGCGCGAGGGTGCCGATGGCGCCCTCCGCGTATTCCGCGACCAGCAGCATGCTGCGCTCGCCGCCTTGCCAGTCGCCGGGGCGGAAGCCGTGGACCGTCTCGACATGGAGGCCGAGGTGGGCGAGCAGGTCGATCCAGTGGATGCCGCCCTCGAACAGCGCGCCGCCGCCCGCGCGCGCGGGATCGGCGCGCCAGCCGGAGGTGCGCTGATGCTTCACCGCGTCGATGTGAACGAAGCGCACCTCGCCGAGGTCGCCCGAGGCGAGGGTGTCGCGCAGGACGCGCGCGAGGGGCTTGTAGCAGTAGTTCTCCGCCACCAGCACGCGACGGCCGCTCCGGGCCTCCGCGGCGCGGGCCCGCGCGCAGTCGGCGGCGCGGAGGAACGCAGGCTTCTCGACGATGACGTGCTTGCCGCCGGCGAGCGCCTCGAGCGTGAGCGCCAGGTGGCTGTCCGGCGGCGTGGCGACGAACACCGCGTCGATGCGCGGGTCGGCGATCGCCTCCGCGTAGCTGCCGAAGGCGCCGGCGCCCTGGTGGCTCGCCGCGAACGCGGCGGCGCGCGCCGGGTCCCGGCTGGCGTAGTGGCAGCGCACCTCGCCCCGGAAGCGGGCCAGCGTGCGGCTGTGGCTGCGGGTGATGCCTCCGCAACCGAGGAAGGCGAGATCAATGACCGAGGGCGACATGGTGACCGGTCTCCGTGAGACGGGAGGAGCTGGCGACGAGCCGGCGAGCGGCGCGCAGCGCGATCGCGGCGATGGTGAGGCTGGGGTTCACCCCGGCCGACGACGGCATGACGCTGCCGTCCATGACGTAGAGGTTCTCGAGCCCGCGGAACCGGCCGTCGGGATCGAGCGCCGAGGTGCGCGGGTCGGTGCCCATGCGGACCGTGCCCACGGCGTGGGAGAACGTGCCGATCCGGTGGTGATAGAACGCCCAGGCGCCGGCGCGGCGGAGGATGGCGCGGGACCGCCCGGCGAGCACGCCGGCGGCGGCGACGTCCCGCGACGAGTAGCGGTGGTCGACGCGGAGCGGTGGCAGCCCGAATCGGTCGGGCGCACCCCCGTCGAGCAGCACCCGGTTGTGGTACTGCGGCTGGTCCTCGGCGATGGCCAGGAGCCCGGTGAGATAGCGGACCCAGGGCGCGCAGGCGGCGCCGAGCGGGGACGGAAGCTGGGTGCGCACCAGCTCCGCCGGCGGGGTGGCGAGCTGCTGGATGCCGCCCAGCTTGCCGCGCAGGCCGCGCACACCGGGCACGCCGTGGTAGTAGTCGTGGATGGCGAGCTGCTTGTGGAATCCACCGCCCGGATTGGGCGGCGCCGGGAAGACGCCGAAGACGATTTCGTTGAAGTGCCGCATGAGGTAGCGGCCGACCACGTGGCCGCCGGGATTGAGGCGGTTGAGCCCGGACGCCAGCAGCAGGTGCGGGGTCGCGAGCGCGCCCGCGGCGAGCACCACCGTGCCCGCGCGCACCAGGTACTGCTGCCCGCTCGCGCGGTCGGTCACCTCGACGCCGGTGATCCGGCCGCGGTCGGCGAGCAGGCGCGTCACCACCGCATTGGTCCGGAGGTGGAGCCCGCGCTTCAGCAGCGGCTCGACCAGCACGGTGGCGACGTCGTTCTTGGCGCCGACCGCGCAGGCGAACCCATCGCAGGTGCCGCAGCCGACGCAGGCATAGCGGCCCGCGTCCCGGCGATGGTTGATGGCCATCGGCAGGTGGAACGGGTGGCAGCCGAGGGCTCGCGCCGCGCACGCGATCCGCTGGGAGATCGGGGCGAGCGCGGGCGGCGCGCCCGGATATGGCGCGCTCCGGGGCGGCTCGGTGGGATCGACGCCGGCCTCGCCCGCCACCCCGAGGAGCCGTTCCGCCTCGGTGTACGACGACTCGAGCTCGTCGTAGGTCCAGGGCCAGCGCGCGCCCGAAGTGCCCGCGATTTCGGGATCGGGCTCGAAGTCCTCCACCCGGAACCGGAGGGCCACGCCCCCGTAGAACACCGATGGGCCGCCCACGCAGTGAAACGCGCCGATGGCGGCGTCGCGGCTCTCGCCGGTCACCCGGTAGGGCGACTCCGTGGAGTAGTACTCGGTGAGCTGGCCGACGCCGTCCCCCGCCCAGTTGTGGGCGCCGCGAGCGACCCAGTCGCCGCGCTCGAGCATCAGCACCGACCATCCGGCCTCCACCAGCACATGCGCCGCCATCGCCCCGCCGAATCCGCTGCCGATCACGATCGCGTCGTACGGGGTCTCCGCCGCCCAGCCTGGGGTGTCCATCGGGTCGCTCCGAAAGGGATGGAGCAAAGGTCGGAGCGGGGCGTTGCCCGGGCGTGGCGTGGGTGTGACTTGGGGCGGACGGCTGGCGGGTGGGCGGGTGGGCGGGTGGGCGGTAGCAGCAGAGTCATCCTGAGCGGAGCGAAGGAGCCATGCCTTGGGTCATGGCTCCTTCGCTCCGCTCAGGATGACTCGTGCATCTCGTGCATCTCGTGCACCTCGTGTACCTCGCGCAGTTCCTGCGCCTCCTGCAGCTAACGCGCGCTGCCCAGCGCCGTCGCCCGCTCTTCCATCACCCGCCCGATCAGCGCCGCCACCGCCTCCGGCTGCTCTTCGAACAGGTACTGTCCCGCTCCCGCGATGCTGTCGACTGCGAAGTCGGGCAGTCGGTCCGCCATGAGGCGAACCTGCTTCTCGTCGACGCCGCCCTGGTGCGCGGCGGTGCCGAGCACCAGCCGGACGGGACAGTGGATGTCGGCGAGGCGCGGCACGAGGTGATCCCGCTCCCGAGATTCCGCCATGGCGAGGAACGCGAGCAGTGTGCCGTCGATGTCCGCCGCCGCCGCCGCGGTGTACCCGTCCATCACCTCGTCGGTGACCCACGCGCTGTCGCCGGAGGCGGCGAGGAGATCCTTCCGCATCTTTGGACGGATGCGCTTGACGCCGCCGAGCCACTTGATCCAGGGCGCGTAGCGCATGGCACGGCGGAAGCCGGGTGTCGCCGCGGCTTCGGCCGGCCCGCCGTCGAGCGCGACCACGGCGCGGACCCGCTCGGGATGGTGCGCCGCCAGCCGCAGCGCAAGCGACACGCCGAGCGAGTGGCCGACGACGACGGCCGGCCCCTCGTCCAACCGGGCCAGCGCCTCCGCGATGCGCTCGGCCTGCGCGGTGAGCGAGTAGTCGGCGCCGCGCGGGCGCGGCGAGCCGCCGATGCCGAGCGGCTCGATGACCACCGTGCGGTAGCCCGCCACGGGCAGCAGCACGAGGAGGTGGCGGTAGCCGAAGGCGGACCCGAAGAGGCCGGGCAGCAGCACGACCGTCGGCCCGGTGCCGGCCACGGTGACCCGCAGCGATTCGGCCGGTGCGACCGGCACCAGCAGGTCCTGGGGAACGGCCCGGGCAGGCAGCGCGGCACGAGCGACGGCGGATGGCTCCTGCGCGAGCGCGGCGCACAGCGGGAACGACGCGAAGACGAGCGTGGAGCGGAACATGGGACCTCCCGGGGCAGGACTTGAGCTGCCGGGCGGCCATTGCCGTTCCCCCGGGCGGCTCTTACGTTCGGAACGCTCGCCTATCCCCGTTGCCCCGACGTTGCCCCGGCGTGACGTGACATGATCCGACTTCACACCCTCGGTGTCCTCGACCTCCGCGACGCGGACGGCCAGGAGCTGCGCGCGGTGCTCCAGCAGCCCAAGCGGCTGGGGCTGCTGGCGTATCTCGCCGTGGCGCCGCCGCGCCGCTTCCACCGCCGCGATTCCCTGCTCGCCCTGTTCTGGCCCGAGCTCGACCAGGAGCACGCGCGCGCGGCGCTGCGCCGCGCGCTCTACTTCCTGCGCTCGGAGCTCGGCCCCGACATCGTGTCCGGCCGCGGCGACGAGGAGATCGGCGTGGCTGAGACCGACCTCTGGTGCGACGCGACCGCGCTGGACCAGGCACTGGCCGCGGGCGACCCGGCCGGGGCACTGGCGCTCTACCGCGGCCCCCTGCTTGACGGGCTCTACGTGGCCGGCGCGTCGACCGACCTGCAGGACTGGCTCGACCGCGAGCGGCTCCGGCTCCGGGATCGCGCGGGCAACGCGGCCGCCACGCTCGCCGCCGCCGCCGAGCGCGAGGGCCGCCTGGGCGACGCGGTGACGGCCGCGCGCCGCGGCCTCGAGCTCGCCGCCGATGACGAGGCGGCGCTCCGCCGCTACCTCGGCCTGCTCGATCGCGCCGGCGAGCACTCGGCGGCTCTCCGCGCGTACGAGGAGTTCGCCCGCCGGCTGGCGCTGGAGCTGGAGCTCGAGCCCGCGACGGAGACCCGCGCGCTGGCCGACGCGATCCGGGCGCGGATCGAGCGCGCGCCGGCCCGGGCGGCGGGTGCGGCGCGGAGCTTCGACCACGCGGCCGCCTGGGCGTCGGTGACATCGGGGAGCATCCTGACCTCGCCGGACTCGTCGACAGCGGGCGCATCGGTGGCGGCGGGCGTTCTCGTGCCGTCCGTGGCGACGATCGCCGTGCTGCCGTTCGCCGTCCGCGGCGACGCGCGGCTGGCGTATCTGCACGAGGGAATGGTCGATCTGCTGGCGACGAAGCTCGACGGCGCGGGGGACATTCGGACGGTCGATCCGCGCGCCCTGCTTCGGGCACTGGAGCACGATCGAGCGGCCACGAGCGAGGATGGCGGCGCAGCGGGCTCAGACAGCGGCGCCGCGATCGCCCGGCGCTTCGGCGCCGGCCGATATCTCTCCGGCAGCATCGTCGAAGCCGGCGGACGCCTCCGCGCGACGGCCACGCTCTACGAGCTGGACGGCGCCACGGTCGCGAATGTAGAAGCGGCCGCCACGAGCGAGAGCGAGCTGTTCGACCTGGTGGACGACCTGGCGCTTCAGCTGCTGGCGGCGCAGGGCGTGGCGCCGGGCACGCGGCTCACCCGGATCGCGGGCCTCACGACCGACTCCCTCGACGCACTGAAATCCTACCTGCTGGGCGAGCGTGAGCTCCGCGCCGGCCGCTACTTCGACGCGATGGAGGGCTTCCAGGCCGCGCTCGACGCGGACCCGTCGTTCGCGCTGGCGTACTACCGCCTCGCCGCGGCGGCGGCCGGATGCGCCCTGCCCGACGTCGCCCGCGAGGTGGCCGACCGCGGCGCCGGCCACGAGGAGCGGCTCTCCCCGCACGACCGGCTGGTGTTCGAGGCGCAGCGCGCGTGGCTGCACGGCGCCGTGGACCGCGCCGAAGCGCTCTATGGGACGATCACCGGCACCTACCCCGACGACGTCGAGGCCTGGTTCCACCTGGGCGACCTGCTGTTCCACTCGAACCCGCTGCGCGGCCGCTCGGCGTCCGAGGCGCGCGAGCCGTTCGAGCGGGCGGTGCGGCTCGATCCCGTCCACGTGGCCGCGATGGTGCACCTGACCCGCATCGCCGCGATCGAGGGACGGACCGACGAGATGCTCGGCCTGATCGAGCGGATCCTCAGCGCCAGCCCCGAGGGCGACCAGGCGCTGGCGATGCGCGCCCTCCGCGCCTGGGCCACCCGCGACACGGCGGCGATCGCCGCCGTCACCTCCGAGCTGCAGCAGGCGCGGGCGATCACCGTCGCCATCGCCTTCGCCGACGTCGCCCTCTACGCCGGCAACCCCGCCGGCGCGGCCGAGCTCGCGCGCGGGTTCCTGCAGGTGGCGCGCTCGCCCGAGCTGCGCTCGCTGTGCCACAGCATGCTGGCGCACCTGGCGCTCGCGGCGGGGGATCTCGACGGGATGCGGGCGGAGCTGCACCAGGCCGAGTCGCTCGACCGCACCTGGGGGCTCGAGATGCGCGCGCTCTTCGCCACGCTCCCATTCGTCCCGGCGAGCGAAGCCGAGCTGCGCGACGTGCGCGACGCGCTGGAGGCGTGGGATCCCGCGGAGGCCGGCACGAGCGCGTTCCTGATCTTCGCGATGCACAACGACCTGCACCCCGCCATCCGGGCCTACCTGCTCGGCCTCCTGGAGCTCCGCCTCGGCGACCTGGCGGCCGCGGCCGAGCGGCTGGAGGCGCTGGCGGAGCTGGAGGCGAGCGGGCCGCTGGTGCGGAACCTCACGGTCGAGCTCGACGCGGCGCTGGCGCACGCGCGCGGCCGCACGACGGAAGCGCTGGCGCGGCTGGAGCGGGCGCGGCCGGAGCTCTGGTTTCAGCTCACGGTGGCGTCGCCGTTCTTCACGCTGGCGTCGCAGCGGTTTCTGCGGGCGCGGCTGCTGGAGGTCGTGGGGCGGGGCGAGGAGGCGGCGGGATGGTATCGCTCGATCGCGGAGCGGTCGCCCTATGAGCTGGTGTATGTGCGGGCGGCGAAGGAGGGGCTCGCAAGAGTCCGCGCGGAGGGAACGGCACGGCCTTTCGTGAGGGAGCGACGGTCCTTTCGGTGATGCGAGTCAGCTTCCGGTCTCGACTGCCGTCACCCCGAGCGCAGCGAGGGACCTCGCTCGCGAATGGCCCGAGCCGTTCCCCAGCACCACCCGGTTCACCACGGAAACACGGAAGACACGGAAACACATGGCGACTTCCCGTGTCTTCCGTGTTTCCCGTGGTCAACCGCTAGTTTCAAGCCTCACGCGACCGCCCGATCCACCCCCGGAGGCCTCCCCGATGCCCACTCACATGACCCGGCTCTGCGTCTTCTGCGGAACCAACGCGGGCTCGCGGCCGGAATACGGCGCCGCGGCGCGCGAGCTCGGGACGCTGCTGGCGGCGGAGGGGATCGAGCTGGTGTATGGCGGCGCGAGCGTCGGCATCATGGGCGAGCTGGCCGACGCGGTGCAGGAAGGCGGCGGGCACGTGACCGGCATCATCCCGCAGCAGCTGATCCAGAAGGAGGCCGCGCACCGGGGCATCTCCGACCTGATCGTGGTGGCCTCGATGCACCAGCGGAAGTCCCAGATGGCGGACCTGAGCGACGGGTTCATCGCCCTGCCCGGCGGGATCGGCACGGTCGAGGGCTTCTTCGAGATCCTCACCTGGGGCCAGCTCGGCATCCACGCCAAGCCGTGCGCGGTGCTCAACATCGCGGGGTACTTCGACGCGCTGACCGCGTTCCTGGATCACGCGGTGACGGAGGGGTTCCTGACGCAGGAGCACCGGGACACGATCATGGTGGAGTCGGAGCCGGCGGTGCTGCTCGAGCGGCTGCGGGCGTACGAGAAGCCGGCCGGGGCGCCGCTGATGGGGAGGGCGAATCGGTAGGGACTTTTGGCTCGTCACCCTGAGCGCAGTGAAGGGGACATAGCCGCGCATGCCCCCTTCGCTGCGCTCAGGGTGACTCGCCAAACCGCACCCCGAATCCCGAATCCCCTCCCTGTGATTTACATCCCCGCCCGACCCCCGTCCCCCACAGTTACTTGCAACCAGCTACCGCCGGTCCATCCGGCCAACCCCCGACGAAGGAGGCGACAATGCAGCAGGTTCAGGACGGCCAGTGCGGCCTCTGCACGCACTTCGGCGAGCACCACATGAGCGCCCAGGAGATCGTGCAGATCCGGAAGAGCCACCGCGCGCCGGAGGACCTGGTGGACGACTGCGGCCACCCGAAGCACGCGTCGCTCCACCTCAAGGTCACGCCGATCAGCGGCTGCGACGGCTTCGAGCAGGCCCGGATGATGTAGTGCGGGCTACCTGGCGGGCTTGGCCTTGGGAAACTTGCCCGCCACCACAATCGAGGTCCCGAACACCAGCGTCGGACGCTCCTGCCGGCCCGGCATCGTCGCCGATACCAGCGGGCTCGGGACGTAGGTGTAGGTCAGATACGGCGTCACCAGCGCGCCGGCCACGGGTAGTGCCGCGCCCAGCGTCATGTCGAGGTGGGTGAGCCCGTCGCGCTGGTAGGCCGCGAACGCCTCCGGCACGCTGTCCACCGTCTGCTTGATGCTCCAGCCCGCCCGGGCGGAGAGCACGAACGCCGCGCCCTTGGCGATCGGAAGCGCCTGCCTCACGCGGCCCTCGAGATACGCCCCGTTGATCGCCCCCACATCGTACGCCACCATCAGCGCCGGCGAGAGCGGCACCCGCGCGAGCGCCACCGTGCTCGCGAGATCGAGCGTGTTCGCCTCCTTCGTGAGGCCGGTGAGGTTGGGGAACATCTGCATCGTCGCCTTGAACGCGACGCTGGCCTTCCCGACCGGCTGGGTCAGCTCGAGCGACGGGCGAAACTCGGTGACATTGGGGCTCTTGCCGCCGGGCGCCATGCTGAAATACCTGGTGCCGGTAAAGGACGCGGGCTCGACCGTGGCCCAGAGACCGATCGTCGGCGGGCTCAGGGTTGGGACGGATGGCGAGGTAGTGGCGGTAGGCGCGGATCGCGCCGGTGGTGTCGCCGGTCAGTGCCGCCAGGCGACCTTCCTCGCGCAGAAAGGTCGAGAGGTCCCACGAGGGAAATGCGCCATCGGCCGATCAGCGGCTGGGAAGGCTCCGAGCAGGGCCGGATGATGTAGCGCGACTCAGTGCTGTGTCGCAGAAAGACGGTCGGACGGTCGGACGGTCGGACGGCCGGACGGTCGGACGGCCGAGCGAGCGGCCGAGCGTAGCCCGCGCCTGTCGTACGCCGTCGTCACCCTGAGCGCAGCGAAGGGGGCATGCCTCGACGCACGCCCCCTTCGCTGCGCTCAGGGTGACGGACTCGGGAGAACTCGCGAAGCTTCGACCCGACCGCCTTGACCACCTGACCGCCCGACCGCCCTCGGCCGCCGGACGGTGTCCCCGCTCGCGACCCAGGCCGGGTCCACGCGCGCGAACCGGTACGGCTGGGCTTCCACCGCGAGGTACCGGTCGTCCGGCTCGCGCGGGAGATCGGCGCGGAAGTAGTACCGGAGCACGTTGCCCAGCACGTTGACGACGCTGACGCTGTCACCGAAGGCCGCCGCCCCGCCATCGGGGAGATAGTACGCCCCGAACGCGCCGAAGCGCTCCCAGGCGTTGGTCGCGCTGACCGCTTCGTTCGAGGTCGAGGTGCTGAACCCGTGCACCGCGGAGCCGTGGTCGCCCTGGAGCAGGATGATGGGCGGCACCTTCGAGTCCCGTACCAGTCGGGTGACCGTCGCCAGCACCATCCGGTTGAGGCAGGCCACCTGGCCGGAGTAGAGCTCGATCCGCGGGCGCACGCGGGCGGAGCGCGGCAGGCTCCGGCAGTCCCGGTCGAAGACGAACGGCCAGTGTGGGCTCAATACGTGCGCGAAGGCGAAGACCGGCGCCTCGACCGACGGCAGACGGGCGACGCCCGCCAGCGTGCGCCGGACGAAGTCGCCGGCATACGGCTCGTCCCGGTGGACGTAGTCGATCGGAGTGAGCTTGCGGACCACCATGCGGAACTCGGTGCGGGCGAGCTCACGATCGAGGTCGAATCCATCCCACACGTGCACCGTCGAGTCGGCGAGCGGCAGCGCCCGGGTCGAGCCGAACCAGAGCGAGGGGAAGAACACCACCCGGTACCCCTGCCCCTTGAGGAACCGGGCGACGCGGCTCTCGGCCAGCAGATGGTTCTCCAGCCACGGGTCGGCGCTCCCCGGCGGCAGCTCGCGGGCGAGCGGGTAGACGTGCGCCGCGTTCAGCAGCGACGGCAGCGAGTGCGTCGTCATCGTGTAGTTGCTCCACACCGCCTTCGGCACGGTGAAGCCGAGGGCGCGGAGGCTGTCGAGGAACGGAGTGTTGTCGAAGCCGAGACCGTCGCGCAGGACCTCCGCGTTGGCGTACTCGTCGAGCACGATCAGGTACACGTCGCGCCTGGGCCCCGGCGCCGGCGCGCTCGGCCGGATCGGCTCGGCGAGCCGCCGCGCGATGGCGCTCCGCGCCAGCTCGCCCCGCTCCCGCCACCGGTCCTGCGCGATCCCGGCGCCGAACCGGAGCAGCAGGAGCGTCCCGGTGAGGGTGAGGAATACCGACATCGTCCGGAGCATCTCGGGGCGGCGGGCCAGCGAGCGCACCAGCAGCACGCACGCGACCAGGCCGAGCACGCCAACGAGCAGGTACTGCAGCCGGTGGGGCAGCGACGGCGGGATATGGGCGGCCCGATCGAACTGGAAGAGCCAGACGACGGCAAGGAAGGTGACGAGCGCCGGCAGCCCCGCGCCCCGGCCGCGGAGCAGCCACGCCGCGAGCGCGTACACCAGGGCGAGCCCCGCGAGCACGGCGGCGACGACGACCGCGAGGTCGCCCAGCGTGTAGTAGCCGGGGTTCCGGTCCGCCTGGTAGAGCACTCGCGCCGCCGCCAGCAGGAACGGATACAGTGCCGTCATGGGTGGGGGTCCTTCAGGAGCCCAGCGGAACCATCAGGTACAGCAGCCGCTCCGACCCGCTGACCGGCTCCACCGCTTCGATCCGGAAGCTGGTCCGGAACGCCGCCTCGAATCCATCGCGCGTGTAGCTGGGGAAGATGTCGGGCCGCGAGCGCAGCATCCGCTGCACCTGCGAGTCGCTCTTGGGGACGAACTCGATCACCAGCGCCCGGCCGATCCGCGCGAAGAAGGCGGCGATGCGCTCGAGCGGCAGGTTGTGGCCGATGGCGAGGTGGTGCACCAGCGCCAGCGCGAGCAGCGCGTCCGCCGGTCCGCGCTGCTCGAGCGACTGGCGCTCGCGATGGGCCCACCCGAGCGCGGGTGATGGGTTGGTGAGGTCCATTCGGAGCGGCAGGATCCCGGTCTCCCCGTCGGCCCGGACCCGGCGGTAGTTGCGCTCCACCGCGGCCGGATCGATGTCGAACGAGACGACCCGCGACGCTACGGTGCGCGCCGCGCGGCTGTAGGCGCCCGTGTTGGCGCCCAGGTCCCACACCGTCGTGGGCGCGCGGCGCCGGAGCATCCCCGTCACCAGCGCCTCCTTGGCCCCCGCGGCCTCGGCGCTGTAGTTGTTGTCGGTCGTGTAGTCGGCCCACTCGGTGCCGCCGGGATTCCACGACATGCGGTGGACCAGGCCCCGGAGGCTCCGGACCAGCCCCAGCACCGTCTGCGCGGACACCGGGCGCTGGACCGCCGCGCCGGGCGCCTTGTCGCGGTATCGGCGCTGGGCCATGGCGTGGAGCCGCACATGAAACAGGAGCCCCAGGCTGCGCCAGCTCCGGCGGCCGAGCAGCGTGTTGCCCAGCTCGAGCGGAACGCCGTCGATGTGGGTGCGGAGCAGGTCGCCCAGGTCGATGTCGACCCGGCTCATGAGCGCCAGCGGCACCAGGAAGTGCTCGCAGAACTGCCGGTAGGCGATCCAGGGCGCGCCCTCCTTCCGCGGCTCGAAGGAGAGCGTGTCGATGAAGACCGGCCGGCCGCCCTCGAACTGGACGTTGTAGGCGCTGGCGTCGCGCAGGGTCATGCCCCGGCCGAGCGCGCGCTCCTGCAGCTCGAGCGTGAGCAGCGCCGCGTCGCGGAGCTGGCCGAACGACCACTCGTAGGGGTAGGAGATGAAGTGGACGGGCTCGGGCCGGAGCACGGCCGTCGCATCCGGGCTGGCCGCCAGGTCCAGAGAGACGGACTCGTGGGCCACCAGCAGCCGCTGGCCGGCCAGCTCATCATACAGCCCCGAGCCGGCCACGGCCTCGAATTCGTCCTGGAAGACGCGGTTGACCTGGCGATAGACTACGCCCGAGCGGGTATAGACGAACCCGCTGGGGTCGCGGAACGAGCTGCCTAGCGGCTCCCCGTCCACCGGCGCCCACGTGAGACCAGGGACCGGAACGTGTGTTTCACGGCCTCTCGGATCCGGCTCGTCATGGCGACGGCCGAGAGGACGCCCGCCGCGAGGACTTGCAGCATCAGGCTGCCACTGGTTGGATCGATGTACATGTGTGTCCCCCCGGGGGGCTGGCGTCACGGTCGCATAGTCGGATGGTCACGAACAGGTTACGCAAATTACGCGCGAGGCGGGAGGGGCGGGGTGTTTTGGGTCACGTTGGGAGGGGAGGCCGGCAGGCGGGCCTGGGGCGACATGGCGCAAAGCTCTATAGAGAAGCGCGTTAGCTCGTCAGCCTGAGCCGCCGGCCCCGATCGTCATCCCGAGCGCAGCGAGGGATCTTCGCCGGGTATGGCTCGAGCCGTTCCGAACCAAGACTCGCACGGAACACGAGGTCCAGGAGCAAACCACAGTATTTGCTTTTGCTGTTTCCGTGCTTTTCCGTGTCTTCCGTGTTTCCGTGGTGCACTGGGGTGGGGAGCGCTCCTACTCCGAATCGGACAGCTTCTGGCTCGCCGGCGCCGCCGCCTCCTGCACCCACACCGTCTTCGCGTTCACGAACTCGTGCACCCCGTGCCGCGACAGCTCCCGCCCGTAGCCGCTCTGCTTCACGCCGCCGAACGGGACCCGGGGATCCGAGGCCACCATCGTATTGATGAACACCATCCCGGCCTCGATCTCCTCCACGAACCGCTTCTGCTCCGCCGGGTCGTTGGTCCAGGCGCTGGCACCGAGCCCGAAGGGGGAGTCATTGGCCAGCCGGATCGCGTCGTCCACGGTCCGCGCCCGGAACAGGATGGCCACCGGCCCGAAGACCTCGTCGTAATACGCCGGCGACTCGGGCGTGACATTGGTCAGCACCGTCGGCTCGTACCAGTAGCCCGGCCGGTCGAGCCGCTTGCCGCCGGTCAGGAGCCTGGCGCCCGCCGCGACCGACCGCTCCACCTGCTGCGCGATCGTCACCACCTGGTTCTCGTTGGCGAGCGGGCCGATGTCGGTGGCGGCGTCCATCGGGTCGCCCACCTTCAGCGCCTTGAACCCCGCCACGTACTTCCGCTCGAACTCCTCCGCGATCGACTCGGCCACGATGAACCGCTTGGCCGCGATGCAGGACTGGCCGTTGTTGATCGTCCGCGCCTTCACCGCCGTCCGCACCGCCGCCGCCAGGTCGGCGCTCGGCATCACCACGAAGGGATCGCTCCCGCCGAGCTCGAGCACGCTCTTCTTGATGACCTTGCCCGCCGCGCTGGCGACGGCGCTGCCGGCGCTGGTGCTTCCGGTCAGCGTCACCGCCGCCACGCGCGGATCCTCGATGACCCGCTTCACCTGATCGGTCTCGATCAGCAGCGTCTGGAAGCAGCCTTCGGGGAACCCCGCGCGGCGGAAGATGTCCTCGATCGCGAGCGCGCACTGCGGCACGTTGGACGCGTGCTTGAGCAGGCCCACGTTGCCGGCCATGAGCGCCGGCGCGGCGAAGCGGAACACCTGCCAGAAGGGGAAGTTCCACGGCATCACGGCGAGCACCGGCCCGATCGGCTGGTAGGCCACCCAGCTCCTCGACGCGCTGGTCGCGATCGGCTCGTCGGCCAGGAATTGGGCGGCGTTGTCCGCGTAGTAGCGGCAGCCGATGGCGGACTTGGCGGCCTCCTCGATGGCGGCCTTGAGCGGCTTGCCCATCTCGATCACCATGAGCCGGCCGAACGCGTCCTTCTCGTTCTCGAGAATCTCGGCGGCCTCGAGCATCAGCCGCCGGCGCTCGGCGAACGTGGTCCGCCGGTGCCGGCGATACGCCGACTCGGCGCAGGCGAGCCGGGCCTCCAGCTCCCCTGGGGTGAGCGGCGTGAAGGTCCGGAGGGTTTCCCCCGTGGCGGGGTTGATGGTGGCGATGGACATGGGGTGAAGTTAGCGCGGGCTGCGGGAGGCCGCGAGGCAGGCGGTCGGACGAGTCGGACGGTCGGCCGGGGAAGTAGATGAGCTTCAGCCACGCCAGTCACCCTGAGCGCAGCGAAGGGGCCATGCGTTGAGGCATGCCCCTTCGCTACGCTCAGGGTGACGACCTTTGAAAAGGTCGAACCTTCGAAATGACCACCTGACCACCTGACACCCGACCGTCCGACCGTCTCGGACCGTCCGCCCGCTCCGACCGTCCGCGCCGTCCGCCCGCCCGATGCCCTCCCCGCCCCGCGCACCTAGATTCCACGCCTATGCCCGACACCGCCCTCCGCACGCTCCTCGCCGGCAGCATCGACTACGCCGGCCTGTTCCCGCCGGCGGGGCTCGACATGGCCACCAGCGTGCGCCAGTACGCCGGCTACCGGAGCCATCCCGACGCCTGGGCCCTCGGCCGGTTCGTGGTGCCCGCGGCGCGGCTGGCGGAGCTCGAGCAGGAGGCCGGCGCGCTCGCGCCCACCGCCCCCGCCGAGCCCTGGCGCCTGAGCGTCCTCCTCGGCGCCGACTTCGCCGGCGAGCTCCACGCCCTCGGCGAGTTCAACTGCCGCCACGCCGCCGCCGGCGCGCCCGCCCTCTCCGCCGACGTCGTCGAGGCCCGCGCCGACTCGGTCGAGGCCGTCGACCGCCTGCTTGCCGCCGTCCCGCGCTGGGCGCAGACGTACGTCGAGATCCCGCTCGACCGCGACCCTGCCCCGCTCGTCGCCGCCATCGCCCGCCGCGGGGGCCGGGCCAAGATGCGCACCGGCGGCGTCACCCCGGGGCGTTCCCGTCGGCCGAAGCCGTCGCCCGCTTCCTCCGCGCCTGCAGCGCGGCCGGCGTGGCGTTCAAGGCGACCGCCGGGCTGCACCATCCGCTCCGCGCCGAGTATCGTCTCACCTACGCCGACGACAGCCCGCGCGGCACCATGTTCGGCTTCCTCAACGTCTTCCTCGCCGCCGCGTTCCTGCACCACGGCATGAGCGACGCCGATGTCGTCCGGCTGCTGGACGAGCGCGAGCCCGAGGCCGTCCGGTTCTCGGGCGACGCGGTCGAGTGGCGCGGGCACCGCCTGGATGAGGGGGCGATCGCGGCGGCGCGGGCGGCGGGCATCGCCGCCTTCGGCTCGTGCTCCTTCACCGAGCCCGTGGGCGAACTTCGAACGTTTCTCACCCCCCAGCGCCGGACCGTTCCCTGAACGATACGCGCACGGTACTCGAGAACGGTTTGCGTGGCCGCTACACTCTCGATCGCGAGCTCGGGCGCGGCGGCATGGCCACGGTCTACCTGGCGCAGGACGTCAAGCACGAGCGGCCCGTGGCGCTCAAGGTGCTCCGGCCCGCGCTGGCGATGTCGATGGGACCCGACCGCTTCCGCCGCGAGATCACCACCGCCGCCCGGCTGCAGCATCCCCACATCCTCAGCGTGCACGACTCCGGCGAGACCGAGGGTCTCCTCTGGTACACCATGCCCTACGTGCGCGGCGAGAGCCTCCGGGACCGGCTCAAGCGCGAGGGCCGTCTGCCGCTCGACGAGGCCCTCCGCATCACGTCCGAGGCCGGCCGCGCGCTCGACTACGCGCACCGCGAAGGCGTGATCCATCGCGACATCAAGCCCGAGAACATCCTGCTGACGCTCGACGGCGACACGCTGGTCGCCGACTTCGGCATCGCCCGCGCGCTCGGGGGGCCGAGCGAGAGCCGGCTCACGCAGGCGGGCCTCGCGCTCGGCACGCCGGCGTACATGGCGCCGGAGCAGGCCACCGGCGAGCGCGGGGTCGACGCGCGGACCGACCAGTACTCGCTCGCGGTCGTGTGCTACGAGATGCTGACCGGCCATCCGCCGTTCGAGGGCACCACCGGCGCCGCCATCATCGCCCGCCGGTTCACGGCCCCGATGCCGACGGTGCGCGGGCAGCGCGCCGAGGTGCCCGAGGCTGTCGAGCTCGCCCTCCAGCGGGCGATGGCGCTCGATCCCGCCAACCGCTTCGCGTCGGTGGCCGAGTTCGTCCGCGCGCTCGGCGCGGCGGCGGCGACACCCGTCCGCGGGGTGCCGGCGATTCCCGACCCCGAGCCGACGGCGGCGCCGGAGGCTCCATCATCGCGGCGCTCCTGGCTCGTGCCGCGCGTGCTGGTGCCCGCCGCGCTCGCGCTGGTGGCGGCGCTGGTGGTCGGGGTCATCGCCCTTCGCTCGGGCGCCACGTCCGGCAGCGGCGATGCCGCGGCCAACACCCGGCTCGCCGTGCTGCCGTTCGACAACCTGGGCGACAGCAACAACGCCTATTTCGCCGACGGCATGGCCGACGCGATCCGCGGCAAGCTCACCGAGCTCGACCGGCTGCAGGTGATCGCGCGCGAGAGCTCGACGGAGTATCGCGGCAGCACCAAGTCGCCCCAGGAGATCGGCAAGGAGCTCGGGGCCCGCTACCTGCTCACCGGCACCGTGCGCTGGGCGCGCGCCAGGGACGGGACCAGCCGCGTGGAGGTGAGCCCCGAGCTGGTGGACCTCGGCGCCGGGGCGGCGCCGACCAGCCGGTGGCAGGAGTCGTTCGACGCGTCGCTGACCGACGTGTTCAAGGTGCAGTCCGACATCGCGGGCAAGGTGGCGGACGCGCTCGACGTGGCGCTCGGTGCCGGCGAGCAGGACGCCATGCGCCGGCGGCCCACCGAGGACCTGCCGGCCTACGACGCCTTCCTGCAGGGCGAGGCGGTGCGCGCCGCGTCCGCCGACCTGGACTCGGACCGCCGGGCCGCCGCGCACTACCAGGACGCCGTGAGCCGGGATCCCGCGTTCGCGCTGGCGTGGGCCAGGCTCGCCGGAGTCCGGAGCTCGCTCTACGCCTACGGCACGCCCGACCCCGCGCTGGCGCGCGGGGCCATCGACGCGCTCGGCCGCGCGCGCAACCTGGCGCCGGGCTCGACCGCCACCGCGATGGCCGAGTACGCCGTGCAGCTCACCCTCAACCACGACCCCGCGGCGGCGCTCAGGTCGGTCCAGCCGGCGCTGGCCGCCGCGCCGAACGACGCGATGCTGCTGCGGCTGGTGGCGGGGGCGGAGCTCTCGCTGGGCCGGCTCGCGCCGGCGCGTGAGCATGCCGAGCGCGCCGTGGCCCTCGACCCGCGGACGCCGCTGGCGTTCGCCACGCTGAGCGACGTGGAGGCGCGGCTCGGCCGCTGGGCCGACGCCAGAGCGACCATCGAGCGGGCGCAGGCGCTCGAGCCGGGCAACCTGCTCATCGTCGCCCGGCGCGTCGAGGCCCGCCTGCTCGAGGGCGATCTCGACGGAGCGCGGCGCGCGGTGGCCGAGGCGTCGCCGGCGGTGGATCATGCCCGGGTGGCCGCCTACGTCGCGGGCTACGCCAACATCGGCTGGGCGCTCTCCGACCCGGACCGGCGGCTGGTGCTCGGCCTCCCCGTCGCGGCCTTCGACGGCAACGCGGCACGGCGGGCGCTCGTTCGCGCTGAGCTCCGCGGCTGGAGCGGCGACACACTCGCCGCCCGCGCCCTGGGCGACAGCGCCGCGCGGCTGCTCCGCCGCCAGCTCGCCGGCGCCCCGCGCGACGCCGGCCTGCGCGCCGACCTCGGCCTGGCCCTGGCCTCCGCGGGACGCTTCTCCGAGGCCATCGCCGAGGCCGAGCGCGCCGGCGAGCTCCTGCCGGTCGCGCGCGACTTCGTGCCCGGCTCGGCGGTGAAGTTCGCGCTGGTCCGTGTCCTGGTGCGCGCGGGGCAGCGGGACCGCGCGCTCGCGCTGCTCGAGCCGCTGGTGCGGGAGCCGTTCTACCTGTCGCCGGGGTGGTTGCGGATCGATCCCAGCCTGGCGGCGCTGCGGGGGGATGCGCGGTTCGAGCGGGTGGTGGCGGGTAGGTGACGTGGCGGGAGGGCGGGATGGTGCGGCGCGCGGTGGCTTGCAATCGCGATAGGGGGACGCCATCGTGCGCCATGCGGCGATAGCGCGTCATCCTGAGCGGAGCGAAGGAGCCATGCGTCGGGTCATGGCTCCTTCGCTCCGCTCAGGATGACCCCGCGCCAACTACGACCACCCGGAGCCCCACCCTTGGACGAAACCCACGATCCCGCCCGGACCTCCTGGGTCCCCTCCGCTCAGGGGCATCCGGACTTCCCGATCCAGAACCTGCCGTTCGGCATCTTCCACCGGGTCGACGACAAGGACGACCCCTCGCCCGCGCGGGTCGGGATGGCCATCGGCGACTTCGTGCTCGACCTGACCGCCTGCCATGACCAGGGCTGGTTCCGGGGTGCCGCCGACCGGGCCGGGGCCGCGCTCGCGGCGCCGGCGCTCAACGCGCTCATGGCGCTCGGCCCCGCGACGTGGCGCGCCGTCCGCCGCCAGGCCGGCGCCATCCTCGCGAGCGACTCACCCGCCTACCACGCCAACCGCCGGATCGGCGACCAGATCCTCATCCCGATGGCCGAGGCCGAGCTCCTGCTTCCGGCAGCCATCGGCGACTACACCGACTTCTACGCCTCCGCCCATCACGCGACCAACGTCGGCAGCATGTTCCGGCCCGACAACCCGCTGCTGCCCAACTACAAGTGGGTGCCGATCGGTTATCACGGCCGGGCGTCGTCGCTGGTGCCGAGCGGCACGCCGGTGCGGCGGCCACTCGGGCAGATCAAGGACCCCAAGGCGGACGCGCCCGTCTTCGGGCCGACCCGCGCGCTCGACTACGAGATGGAGGTGGGCTGCTTCGTGGGGACCGCCAATCCGCTCGGCGCGCCGGTGCCGATCGCGGAGGCGGAGTCGCACCTGTTCGGCCTCTGCCTGGTGAACGACTGGTCCGCGCGGGACGTGCAGAGCTGGGAATACCAGCCGCTCGGGCCCTTCCTCGCCAAGAATTTCGCCACCACGGTGTCACCCTGGGTGGTGACCCTTGACGCGCTCGAGCCGTTTCGCGTGCCCGCCGCCCCGCGCCCCGCCGGCGACCCGGCACCCCTCCCCTACCTCGCTCCCCCTGCCGACCAGAGCACGGGTGCGTTCGACGTCACGGTCGAAGTCTGGCTCGCCTCCGCGCGGATGCGCGCCGAAGGTGTGGCTCCCGTCCGGCTGAGCCACGGCCGCGTCGCCGATCTCTACTGGACGCCGGCGCAGATGCTGGCCCACCACACCAGCAACGGCTGCAATCTCCATCCGGGCGACCTGTTCGCCAGCGGCACGGTATCGGGTCCCGAGAAGGAGAACCGCGGCTGCCTGCTCGAGCTCACCTGGCGCGGCACCGAGCCGCTCACGCTCCCGACCGGGGAGACGCGGGCGTTTCTGGAGGACGGGGACGAGGTGGTGATGCGGGGATACGCGGAGCGGGACGGGGCGACGCGGATCGGGTTTGGGGAGTGTCGGGGGGTGGTGGGGATCGGACGGTCGGACGGGCGGGCGGGCGGGCGGGCGGGCGGGCGGGCGGAGCGAAGCTCGCGATAGCCCGTCACCCTGAGCGCAGCGAAGGGGGCATAGCCCAGCATGGCCCCCTTCACTTCGTTCAGGGTGACGAGGGCCAGCCGCGGCCAGGCGAGCCGAGCCGAGCCGAGCCGAGCCGAGCCGAGCCGAGCCGAGGTCGCGCGAGCCTACTCCGCCTTCACGATCCTTTCCAGCACGTCCTTCGCATACCCCTTGTCCCACTCCGCCAGATTCTTCCGCGCGTACACCTCGACCTTCGTCGTCGCCGAATCCGACCGCTGCATGTCGATCGTGATGTCGAGGTCGCCCTGCTTCCCCTTGAGCTGGTGCTTGTCGCCCGCGGTCTCGGTCTTCTCGCCCGAGGGCGCAATGCCCATGTCCTTCATGACCGTCTGCGCCCGCGCGGCCACCTGGTCCACCGACCCGGAGACCAGCGCCTCGGCGCCGCGGGTCGTGGCATACACTCCCCCGGCCGCACCGGCCGCGGCCGCGGCGAGGCAGCCCGCCACCGGCCCCGAGAGCGCGGCCGCGACCGCCAGGGCCGCCCACCGCTTGGATGTCATTCGCATGTGTCCTCCTCAGTTGTGAGCCACCGGCCGGATCCGGCTTCCCCGGTCTCCGGCCGCATGACATATTTCCCCGATACTCCCTTGGAGACCCTGCCGTGGCCACGTTCCTCAAGACCACCGAGATCTCGATCGACGGTGCCCGTACCCTGCCGCGGGAATACTACACATCGCCGGAAATCTTCGGCCATGAGCTGGAACACATTTTCACCAGGCGCTGGCTCTGCGTCGGCCGCGAGGACCGGATCCCCAACGCGGGCGACTGGTTCACCCAGGAGATCGGCAAGGAGAGCATCATCGTCCTCCGCGACCGGGAGGGCGGGACCCGCGCGTTCTACAACGTCTGCCGCCATCGCGGCACGCGGATCTGCGAGGAGCACAGCGGCCAGTTCAGCGGCACCATCCAGTGCCCCTACCACGCCTGGACCTACGGGCTCGACGGCCACCTCATCGGGGCGCCGTCCACCAATGAGATCGAGAACTTCGACAAGGCCGACTGGCCGCTCCATTCGGTGGCGCTGGCCACGTGGGAGGGGTTCCTGTTCATCAACCTCGCCGACGATCCCGAGCCGTTCGACCAGGCCTGGCTCCCGCTGCTCCGCCGGTTCACCCGGTTCAACCTGCCGAACCTGAAGGTGGCCCGCACCATCGAATACGACGTCAAGGCCAACTGGAAGCTGCTGTTCCAGAACTACTCCGAGTGCTACCACTGCGGCCCGGTCCACCCCGCCCTCGCCAGGCTCACGCCGCCCACCAGCGGCGAGAACGACCTGACCGAGGGCCCGTTCACCGGCGGCTTCATGGTGCTGAGCCGCGGCGCGGAGAGCCTGACGATGAGCGGGGACACCTGCGGCGTCACGGTGGGCGACCTGCCCGAGGAAGACCTCAACCGGGTGTACTACTACGCGCTGTTCCCGAACATGCTCCTGAGCCTGCACCCGGACTACGTGATGTTCCACGCGTTGTGGCCACAGGGCACCGACCGCACGCACATCACCTGCTCCTGGCTCTTTCATCCGGCCACGCTGGGCGACCCAACGTTCAATCCGGACGACGGCGTGGAGTTCTGGGACATGACCAACCGGCAGGACTGGCACATCTGCGAGCAGAGTCAGCTCGGGGTGGAGTCGCGCGCGTATACGCCGGGGCCGTATTCGAAGCGGGAGAGTCTGTCGGTGCAGTTCGATCGGGAGGTGCTGCGGAGTCTCGGGCGGGCGTGAGGGATCGGCGGACGCCGCTCACGCACCAGGCGGCCCGTCCAGCGCCGCGCGGACCCGGGCCCTGATCTCCGCAAGCGAGTAGGGCTTCTGCAGGAACGCCAGGCCCTCCAATTCCAGCCCGTGCTGGGTGATGGGGTCGCCGGTATAGCCGGAGGCGAACAGGACCCGGATCTCGGGGTGGAGCGTCTGGACCCGCCGCGCCACCTCGGGCCCGTTCATTCCCGGCATGACCACGTCGCTCAACAGCAGGTGGAGCGGCCCCCGCATCGCCTCGGCCAGCTCGATGGCCTCCTCGCCCGTCGCCGCCTCGATCACGCGATACCCGGTCCGCTGCAGCGCCGTCGCGGCGAACTGCCGCACCAGCCGGTCGTCCTCCACCAGGAGAATGGTCTCGCTTCCCTCCGCCAGTGGCGGGGCGGCCGCGACGGGCGGTGCCAGGGGCTCGACCTGCCCGCTCGAACGCGGCAGATGAATCGTGAACGTCGTGCCCTGGCCCGGCTCGCTCTCCACCCAGATGTGGCCGCTGCTCTGCTTCACGATGCCGTGACAGGTCGCCAGGCCCAGCCCCGTCCCCTTGCCGGGCTCCTTGGTCGTGAAGAACGGCTCGAAGACGTGCTCCTTCACCGCCTTCGTCATGCCGATGCCGTTGTCGCCGATGGTGAGCCGCACGTAGTCGCCAGGCACGACGTCCGGGTGGACGCGGGCGCAATCGGCGTCCAGCGTGACGTTCGCGGTCCCGAACGTCAGGGTGCCGCCGCCCGGCATCGCGTCCCGCGCGTTGACCGCGAGGTTGACCAGGATCTGCTCGAACTGCCCCGGGTCGGCGTGGACCGGCCACAGGTCGCCGTCCAGTCGCGCAACGATCCGGATGTCGTCGCCGAGGATGCGCCCGAGCAGCCCGTCGGTCGTGCGGACCAGGTCGTTGAAGGAGATCAGCCGGGGCCGGATGACCTGCTTGCGCGCGAAGGCCAGGAGCTGTTGCGTCAGCGTCGCCGCCCTGGCCGCGGACGCGAGGACCTCGGCGAGATCCGCGCTGGCCGGGTGGTCGGGGCCGATGGTGTCCAGCGCGATCTCCGTGTATCCCCCGATCGCGGTCAGCATGTTGTTGAAGTCGTGGGCGATCCCGCCCGCCAGCCGGCCGACGCCCTCCATCTTGAGCGACTGCTGGAGCTGCTGCTCCAGCCGCCGGCGCTCGGAGACGTCCCGCACGACGATCACGGCATACTCGCGGCCCTGCACCATCACGTAGCCGAGGGCCGCTTCCCGGGGTAGCGCCACGCCATCGCGCCGCCGGTACTCCACCTGGAGCACGGGAGGCGGAGCCGCGGGATCGCCCGAGTGCCCCAGCCGGTAGGACTCCTCGCCCCGCTCCTCCCAGGTCATGGTCGGATGCGGGACGACGAGGTCCTTCAAGGCACTGGCCAGCAGCTCCTCGCGCGTGTAGTCCAGCCAGCGGCAGATGGTCTGGTTGGCGTCGAGCATCTGGCGTGTCTGGGCGTCCAGGATGAGGATGCCGTCCGAGCTCCGGTCCATGAGGGAGCGAAAGAGCTGGAGATCCCGCTCCTGGCTGCGCTGGCCGGTCACGTCGACCGACGTGCCCGTGACGCCGGTGATCCGGCCATCGATCCGCTGGGGCATCGCGTTCACCAGCAGGTCCAGCCGTGCGCCGTCCTGGCGGACGGCGGTCACGGGCACGTGCAGCATCGTCCCGCCGGCCAGCACCCCGGCGAACGCCTGCTCGAGCCCGGCGTGCTCCGCCGGGGCGACGAACTCCGCCCACGGCCGGCCGATCATGTCCGCCGCGTCGAGGCCGAAGACGGCCCGGCAGGCGTGTTGATTGATGTAGGTGACGCGGCCGTCGAGGTCGATCGCCCAGATCAGGTCCTGGGCGGTCTCCACCATTTCCCGGTATCGCGCGTCGCTCGCCTGCCGCCGTACACGACCCGCCCGTTCGCTGGCAACCACGCCGAGGATGACGAGCCCGGTGACGATGAATGCCGCGAACCCGATCCGGTCGCCACTGGCCGACAGCGCGAGCTCGAACTGCGGCGGCACGAAGAGGTAGACCGCAAGCAGCCCGGAGACCACCAGCGCTACGAACCCCGGCCAGAAGCCGCCGTAGGTGGCGCTGACGGCAATCGCGAGGAAGTAGAAGATATAGATCGCCCGCAAGCCGAGCTCGTCGCGGAACGTGTACCTCACGGCGGTCGCGAGGACCACGGCGAGAAGGACGACACCATACCGCGCGAAGGTCGAACGGATGGCGACGCGCCGGGAGGGCGCGAGGGGTGCATGCGGTGGTGGTGCGGAAAATCCAGGGTTCGACAGATCGGCCGCCGCGGGGAAGGAGGTCAGACGGTCAGACGGTCAGTTCGCAAATTCGCGAGTACTTCAATACCTGTCACTGTCACCAACTGTCACCCTGAGCGCAGCGAGGGGGGCATCCCTCAACGCATGCCCCTTCGCTGCGCTCAGGGTGACGACGCCGTGGGCACCACGCGACCAACGCCCTATCTTTCGACCGCCTGACCGCCTGACCGCCTGACCGCCTGCCCGCCTGCCCGCCTGCCCGCCTGCCCGCCTGCCCGCCTGCCCGTCCGACCACCTCACACCATGTAGTTCGCCGGCGGATTCGTGAGCTGCAGAATGGCCCGGCCGATCCGGAACGGCTCGATGTTCCGCTCGGTGCGCCCGTCGATGGCCAGCTCGGACAGGATACGCCCGATCACCGACGCGAACTTGAACCCGTGCCCGCCGCCGATCCCGACCGCCACGTTGGGATGGTCCGGCAGCGTGTCCACCACGAAGTCGCGATCGGGCGTCAGCGTGTACAGGCAGGTCTTGGTGTAGATGATGGGGCCGAGCGCCCTGGGGATGTACTTCCCGAGAAAGTCGACCGTGCGCTTGAGCGCGGCCTGGTCGGGCTCGAACGTGCGCGTGTCGGCGGTGACCTCCTCACCGCCCGCGTCCTGCCCCGCCTTGGGTCCCGCCTCGCCGAACGTCGGAAAGCCGTAGAAGCACGGGTCGTCCATCCAGATCCAGATCGGGAACCGGTCCGGCTGGAAGTCCGCCTGGTGCGGCGTGGCGAAGTAGGTGACCTGCTCCTTCGTCACCCGGAGCGGCAGGTGCATGCCGAAGTGGGTGAGCGCGCCGTTCGACCAGGCGCCCGCCGCGATGACCAGCCGCCGGCCGCGGTAGGTGGTGCCGCCCGCGGTGACCTCGACCTCGTTGCCCGTGGACCGCAGGCGCTCGACCGGCGCGCCATCCCTGATCGTGGCACCGTGCGCCCGGGCCATCCGGATGTGCGCCGCGTTGCCGCGCGCGGCCATCGCGATGCCGCTCTCGGGCTGGAACAGACCGTGGATGTCGTCGGTGACGGCGAACTGCGGCCAGCGCCGCCGGATCTCCGCCGCGTCGAGGTGCTCGTAGACGACGCCGGCCGCGTCCATGCTGCCGCTGTAGTTGGTGAGCGGGATGGCGCTCTCCCGCGGCGCGAAGTCGAGCCCGCCGGTCTTGAGCACGAGCTGCTCGCCGGCGTCACGCTCCACTTCGGCCCATGCCTGGTAGGCGTGCCTGGCGAGCTCGACGTACGCCGGTGTGTGGTAGGAGAGCCGGATGATCCGCGAGTGGTCCTGTGACTCGCCCCGCACGTGGCCCAGCTCGAACTGCTCGAGGCCGAGCACGCCGTCGCCCGCGCGGCGGGAGAGCCAGTAGGCCGCGGCGCTGCCCCACCCGCCCAGCCCCACCACGATGTACTCGAAGTCCCGTCGCATCACGCCTCTCCGCCGAGCCGCTCGGCGATGTAACGCCGGATGTCGAGGCTCCAGCTCTCCATCGGCGCGTAGTAGCCGGACCGGAACACCCGCGACGACATCCCGCGCTGCACCGACTCGCAGATCGCCCAGTCCTGCCGGTTCACCAGGTCCCAGAACTCCACGGCATCGACCGGATCGAAATCCGCCTTCGCCATCTCCGACGGATGAAACAGGAACTCGGTGACGATCGTGGTCCGGTCGGGCCCGTGGGGGAAGACCAGGAACGCCGCGACGTGCTCGGCGCTCAGGCTGAGCAGGAAGTTGGGGTAGACCAGCTCGCCCTTGTGGCGGATCCGCTCGTCGTCATCGAGCCCCTCGAACGGCGCCCGGTTGGTGGTGCCGCTGGCCGTGAAGGTCCAGGCGCCCTCGCGGTGCGGGATGCCGCGCTCCCAGTCGAGCTCGGAGCCGCCGCGCTGCTTGAACGCGGGGACGAGACGGCAGAGCTCCGGGTGCACCGGCCCGCAGTGGTAGCACTCGTTGTAGTTCTCGAGCATCACCTTCCAGTTGGCCTGGATCTCGTACGTGATCCGCCGCGCCACGCGCAGCTCGGCGAGCGGGTAGCGCCGGAGCCGCTCCGGCAGCCGCGCCGAGCTGCGCCGCCAGCGTGAGCCCGCGCGCCTCCGCTTCGGCCGGCGTGAGCTGGACGAAGACGAAGCCGCCCCAGGTGTCGACGCCCACCGGATGGAGCGACAGCTCGCTCCGCGCGAGCCCGTCGGATTCCTCCAGGAACGGCGCCGTGCGGAGCTCGCCCTCGAGCGTGTAGGTCCACGAGTGGTAGGGGCAGCGGATGCCGCCGGCGAAGCTGCCGGTCCCGCAGTCGGGCACCAGCTGCGAGCCGCGGTGGCGGCAGACGTTGTAGTGCGCCCGGAGGCCGCCGGCCCGCGTTCGGACGATCAGGATGCTCTCGCCCACGACGTCCTTGACGACGTAGTCGCCCGGCGCGGCCAGCTCCTCCTCGCGGCCGACGCAGACCCACTCGCGGCAGAAGATCCGCTCCTTCTCCCGCGCGAAATGATCGGGCGCGAGATAGGCCTCCCGGGGCAGCGTCCGCTCGAGTCCGCCGCCGGTCCGGAGCTCCACGCTCACCGTGTAACCTCCCCGCCTTCGGGGCCGTAGAAGAACACCCAGACCACGAGATCGTCGCTGAACGCTTCGAACCGGTGTTCCACGCCGGCCGGGACGAAGAGGACGTCGCCCGGCCCGAACCGGTGCACCGACTCGCCCTGCCGGAACTGCCCCAGGCCCTCCACCACTACGTACACTTCGTCCCGGGTGTGCGGCGACTGCGGATCCACGCCGCGCGGCGCGTACAGCTCCACGCTGAGCGTCCCGTGCCGGAACAGTTCCACGAACGGCTCGCCCTTCGGTCCGGGCAGCCGGCCAAATCCCTCGGCGACGGTCAGATGGTGGTCGGGCATGGGGCACCTCGGGTCGGACGGGCGGACGGGCGGACGGTCGGACGGGCGGACGGTCGGACGGGCGGACGGGCAGGCGGTCAGGCGGTCTCCCTGGGTTCGTCATCCTGAGCGAAGCGAAGGAGCCATGCCCGAGCAGGGCACGCAGCGCCGCTCCTCATCCCCGAAGATCCCGCACGATCTCCCGCGCCGCGTTATACCCGCACGCCCCCATCACTCCCCCCCCAGGATGCGTCGCCGCCCCGCACATGTACAGCCCCCGCACCGGCGTCCGATAATCCGCATACCCCGGCACCGGCCGCATGAACGACAGGCTGCTGAGCGACATCACGCCCTGCATGATGTTCCCGCCGGTGAGCCCGAACCGCTGCTCCAGGTCCACCGGCGAGAGGATCTGCCGTGCGATCACCGAGCGCTTGAAGTTGGGCGCGAACTCGTTCATGAGGTCGAAGCAGCGGTCGGCGTACTTCTCCTTCTCGGCCTCCAGCGAGAGCCCCGGCGCCAGCGTGTAGGGGAAGTACTGGGTGAACATCGACATCACGTGCTTGCCCTCGGGCGCGAGCGTGTCGTCGAGCACCGAGGGGATCGTGGCCTCGATGATCGGGTGCGTCGACGGATGGCCGTACTTGGCGTCGTCGTAGGCCCGCTCGATGTACTCCATGGTCGGGGAGATGTGGATCGTGCCCCGGTGCTGCGGCCCGGGCGCGGTACCCGGCACAGCCGAGAAATCGGGCAGCTCGCTGAGCGCGATGTTGATCTTGCAGCTCGCGCTGGCGTAGTCGATGTGACGCACCGCGTCCACGAACTCGGCCGGCAGGTCGCCGCTCGCCATCAGCTTGAGGAAGGTGACGTGGGCGTCGACGCCCGATGCCACGCGCGGGGCGCGGATCTCGGTGCCGTCCGTCAGGGCAACGCCCTGCACGGTCCCGTTCTTCACCAGGATCCGCTCCACCTCGGCGTTCGTGCGGATCTCCACCCCCCGCTCCCGCGCCGCCGCGGCGATCGCGTTGCTGATCCCGCCCATGCCCGCCGCGCACGTAGCCCCAGACGCCGCGGACGCCATTGCACTCGCCCATCACGTGGTGGAACAGGACGTAGGCCGTGCCCGGCATCGACGGCGAGGCCATCGCGCCGATGATCGCGTCGGTCGCCAGCGTCACCTTGAGCTGCTCGCTCTCGAACCAGCGGTCGAGAATCGGCGTCGCGGCGCCCGTGAGGATCTCGACCGCCTTCTGCCCGTCAGTCCCCAGCTTGACGAACGCCAGGCCGAGCTTCGCGAGCTGGAGCAGGTTGCCGGGCCGGAGCGACCAGGGATTGGGCGGCGTCATCACCAGGGTCGGCTCGAGGAAGTCGGCCACCCGCTCCAGCATCGCCTCGTACTGCGGCAGCGCCTCGGCGTCCCTGGCGGAGAACTTCGCGATCTCGCGGCGGGTCAGGTCCTTGTCCGGCCCGAGCATGAGCGAGCGCCCGTCGGGAAACGGCGTAAACGACGACGGGCTCCGCGGCAGCATCTCGAAGCCGTGCCGCGCGAGCTCGAGATCGCGGATGATCTCGGGCCGGAGCAGGCTGTTCACGTACGCGGCGGTGGAGACCTTGTAGCCCGGCCACACCTCCTCGGTGACACAGGCGCCGCCGACCACCTCACGCCGCTCGAGCACGAGCACCTTGAGCCCCGCCCGCGCGGCATACGCCGCCGTCACGAGACCGTTGTGGCCACCGCCGATGATGATGAGATCGTAGGACACGGACATGAGATTCGCGGGGTTGAGGTCGCGAATCTTAGGTGGAGGGGGGAGATGGCGGAAGGGTGATCGGGCGGGCGGGCGGGCGGGCGGGCGGGCGGGCGGTTCGCAAATTCGCGAGTTCTTCAATACTTGTCACCCTGAGCGCAGCGAGGGGGGCATGCCTCAACGCATGCCCCTTCGCTGCGCTCAGGGTGACGACGCCGTGGGCACCACGCCCAACCAACGCCCTGTCGTCCGACCGCCTGACCGCCTGACCGCCTGCCCGCCTGCCCGCCTGCCCGCCTGCCCGCCTGCCCGCCCGCCCGCCCGCCCGCCCCCCTACCGTGCCAACTGAATCTCCGTCCTCGCGTACACATACCGCCCGTTATACCCGAACGGCGACGCCGCCGCCCACGGGAACGTGCCGAAGTTGTCGTTGAAGTCCTTCGACGTGTCCCCCGCGTCGTCCACCACCACCGTCGAGCTCGGCTGGTCCGGATAGACGTCGAACAGGTTGCGCACGCCGACCGAGAGCTTCACCAGGTTGAACCGGTAGCCCAGCTCGGCATCCACCAGTCCCTTGCCGCCGTAGTCCTCGCGGCAGAGATCGCAGAACCCCGGCTGCGCCGAGCTGAAGCCGCCGTAGTACGACAGCCGGCCGAGCGAGCTGAAGCGTCCGACGGTGTAGTTGGCCTGCAGGGTGCCGCGCCAGTCGGGCCGCTCGTCCTCGATGCCGATCGCGGTCACCGAGTCGAGCAGCCCGGGCTCGGTCGACCCCGCGTCGATCAGGACCTGCGGCAGCGGATCGACGTGGATGATCTTGTTCCGGGTGTAGTTGAACCCGGCCGTGAGATCGAGCGTGCCGCTCGCGCCGGCGGGCACCTTGTACCCCGCCGTGATGTCCACGCCCTGCGTCCGGGTGTCGAGGCCGTTGGTGAAGTACTGCACGCCCTGGATGTTGCCGAACCCGGCGGCGGCCAGGAGGTCGACCGACGCCTGGTCGTCGAACGTGGCGCCGAGCAGGATCTGGTTGTTGATCCGGATGTGGAAGAAGTCGGCGGTCAGCGTGAAGTTGTCGACCGGCGTCACCACGAAGCCGGCGCTCAGGTTGTACGCCGTCTCCTCCTCGAGTGGCTTGGCGCCGAGCGCGATGGCGGCCGGGTGGTCGGCCGGGAAGATGCCGACGTCGATGAACTCACCCGCGATCACGTTCGTGACCACCTTGCTGAACGCCACCTGGCTCAACCCCGGCGCGCGGAAGCCGCTGCTCGCCGCGGCGCGGAGCGTCACCCGGGGGGACGGCTGAAAGCGGACCGAGCCCTTGAAGCTCACCCGCGAGCCGAAGTCGCTGTAGTCCTCGAACCGCGTGGCCGCGCTCACCAGCACCTTCTCGGACAGGTTGGTCTCCGCGTCGGCGTAGAGGCCGACGTTGGTGCGGTGCCGGTCGCTCTCGTCGCCCGGGGCGAAGCCGGGGAACGACTGCGAGCCGCTCGGAGCCTCCGCTTCTCCGTTCTGGTCGATGGCGCCGCCGTTGACGTAGGACGCCAGCTCGCCGGCGCGGATGGCGTAGCGCTCGCGCCGGAACGCCACGCCGAAGGCCAGGTTCACCGGTTTCGGGAGGCCCACCTCGACCGGCTTGGCGATGTTCAGCGCCGTGAGGAATTCCTCCCGCAGCACCCGGCCGGCGAAGAACGACTGCTGGTTCGGAATGCCAGGATCGTCCGCATTGCCCAGGATGCCGTCGGCGCCCGGCGCGCACGCCACGTCCAGGCAGGGGCCCAGCGAGGCGTTGAGCGTGTTGCCGATCTCGTAGTCGAAGTCGTCGTGGCCGAACTCGCCGCCGAGCTCGTAGTTCCAGCCCGACACCACGCCGCGCAGCCCGGCCGCCGCCGAGTAGTCGGTCACCAGGCCGCCGATGGTCGGCAGGAAGCCGAGCGGGTAGATCTGCTGCCAGTTGCGGCCGCTGTCGAAGTAACGCCGGTAGGGATTGCCGACGCCGTTCCGGTGGCTGTACCCGCCGAAGCTGTAGATCTCGGTGCTGCCCGACGCGTTGACCGGCATCCGGAAGTTGCCCCACGCCAGCGCGTCCCGCTCGAGCCCGTCGCCCCAGTGGTGATTGGGCTGCGGGACCGGGTTGTTCTTGTGGATGACCTGCCCGATGTCGTTGATGCTGTCGGGGACGCCGGTGCCGGCGGCCTCGAACGGGTCGGCCCACGCGCGGTTGGTCGGCTGGCGGTCGCGGAACTCGCCGAAAAGGCCCAGCGACCCGCGGCCGATCCCGATGCCGTAGCCGCCGTTCACGTTCACGGTGGTGCCGTCGTCCGGATAGTCGTCCGAGACGTAGCGGCCGGCGTCGGCGTTGACGAACGGCGTGAAGGCGCCGTCCTTGAGCACCAGGTTCACCACGCCGGCGATCGCGTCCGACCCGTACTGGGCCGCGGCGCCGTCGCGCAGGACCTCGATCCGGTCCAGCGCGCTCGACGGGATCGCGTTCAGGTCCACGCCGCTCGAGCCCGCGCCCATGCCGTAGGTGAAGTTGTTGACCAGGGCCGTCTGGTGGCGCCGCCAGCCGTTCACCAGGACCAGCGTGTGGTCGGGGCTCAGGCCGCGGAGGGTGAACGGGCGCACCACGTCGCCCGCGTCGGTCACGCTCTGGCGCGGGAAGTTGATGGAGGGCGACACCGACTGCAGGATGATGCTGGTCTCGGTGCTGCCCTGCTGCGCCAGCCGCTCCGCCGGGAAGATGTCCACCGGCACCGCCAGCTCCTCGGCCGCGGTGTGCCGCGCGCGCGAGCCGACGACCACGTCGATCGGGGCGAGCTGGACCGTGCTCCGGGCGAGCGTGAAGTCCTGCCGGGCCGTCCCGCCCGGCTCGACCGTCACCCGCGCGGTCGCGGCCTGAAAGCCGATGAGCCGGGCGCGGACGGTGAAGCTGCCGGCCGGCACGCCGCGGACCTCATATCCGCCGGACGCGCCGCTGGTGGCGCGGAGGCCGGTGCCCTCCACGGTCACGGCCGCGTTCGGGAGAGTGGTCCCGGCGCTGTCGGTGATGGTGCCTTGCAGGGTGCCCGACTGGGCGTCGAGGCGAGTGGCGCCGATGAGGACCAGCAGCAGGACCGCGAGAAGCCGAACCAGGCGTGGGAGCACGAGGCCTCCGAGGTGCGAGTGAGCGCGCAGGCGGCCCGGACCGAATGAGCGCAATGCGTGCAGCAGCAGCGGAATGGTATACACGGTGTGAGCAACAAACTCGAGCGGTGGTACGTAGAGTGGTACGTAGATAGGAAACCGAGGGGAGATCGTCAAGCGGGATCCCCATCCTTTTGACAACCGGCCCGGCCGCTTGCACATTGGCTGGGCATCGTTTCCGACCGGCATTCCCGACTCCCGTCGTCCCACATAACCAGTTCGTTCTTCCCGGCAGTCCTCGCTCGACAGGAGAAAGCATATGGTCACTGGCATCCGTCAGCGATTGACCGGCGCGCTCGTTCCCCTCCTCGCGGGCGCGGCGCTCCTTGGTACTCCCGGCGCGGCCCTGGCCCAGGCCGGCACCATCGGCGGCCACATCACCGACCAGACCACCACTACCGGCCTCGAGGCCGCCCGCATCGTCCTGAGCGGCACCACCAGGATCGAGACCTCGAGCCGGGACGGTGAGTACCGCTTCCGGAACGTGGCGCCGGGCACCTACCAGGTCCGGGTGCTGCGCCTCGGCTACCGGCCGCTGGTCCAGTCGGCGACCGTCGGCGCCGGCGAAGACGTCACCCTCGACTTCGCCCTCGAGCCGGCCCCGGTACAGCTCGACGAGATCGTCAGCACCGCCACCGGCGAGCAGCGCAAGCTCGAGATCGCCAACGCCATCTCGACCATCGACGTCGACGCCGTGGCCAAGCTGTCGCCCATCACCGAGTTCACCAACCTGATCTCGGGCCGCGCGCCGGGCGTCCAGGTGCTCAAGAGCGGCGGCACCACCGGCACCGGCACCCGGATCCGGATCCGCGGCTCCAACAGCGTGTCGCTCTCCAATGAGCCGCTCTACTATATCGACGGCATCCGCTCCGAGGCCTCGGCCATCTCGAGCACGCTCGACATCGGCGGCTTCGGCGTGGGCGACCCGGGCAACCAGAGCCCCTCACGCATCAACGACCTCAACCCCGACGACATCGACAACATCGAGATCGTGAAGGGCCCGGCGGCCGCCACGCTCTACGGCATCCAGGCCTCGAACGGGGTGGTCCGCATCACCACCAAGCACGGCTCCCCGGGCCGCCCGCGCTGGAACCTGTTCAGCGAGATGGGTGGGGTGAGCGACAACAACACCTACCCGCTCAACTACAACGGCCGCGATCCCGGCAACGACGACTTCGACGGCTTCTGCATCCTCCAGTTCGAGCTCGACGGTCTCTGCACCCAGCAGTCGGTCGATGTGTACTCGCCGCTGGAGAACAAGGATACCCGCCCGCTCAAGACCGGGCTCCGCCAGCAGCACGGCGTCAACGTCTCGGGCGGGAGCGACGTCGGCACCTATTACCTCTCGGCCGGCTACGAGAGCGAGGACGGCGTCTTCCGGCTGCCGAAGTTCGAGGAGGACTCCATCCGCAGCCTGCTCGGCTCGGTGCCCCAGACCCAGATCCGGCCCAACGCGCTGCAGAAGCTGAGCCTCCGGGCCAACCTCACCGGCAACCTGTCGAAGAACGCCGACGTGAGCGCCGCGCTGGGCTACGTCTCCAGCAACACCCGCTTCGTCCAGAACGACAACAGCTTCCTCACCATCACCGGCAGCGCCGAGGCCAGCGGCGTGCCGCCCGACGTCAACCGCGGCTGGTTCTTCATCCCGGCCGAGCTGTTCGCCGAGCAGGCCAAGCAGGCCGCGGAGCGGTTCACCGGCGCGCTGACGGGCAACTGGCGGCCGGCCGGCTGGCTCTCGACCCGGGCGACGTTCGGGTACGACATCGTGAATCGGGACGACGTCGACTTCTTCCCCACCGGCCAGGTGGCCGACTACACCGACAACCGTGCCGGCGTCCTCATCGACAACCGGTTCCAGATCTCACAGACCACGGTGGACCTCGGCGGCACCGCGCGGTTCCAGCTCTCGCCCGCGGTCGGCTCCAAGACCTCGGTGGGCGGCCAGTTCTTCCGCGACCTCCTCACCGGCACGTTCGCGAGCGGCCGAGGCCTCACCGCCGGCTCGTCCACCATCGCCGGCGCGGCCAACACCGACGCGTCGGGAACGACCGTCGAGTCCCGCTCCGCCGGCGCCTACGTCGAGGAGGAGCTGGCGCTCAAGAACCGTCTGTTCCTCACGGGCGCCCTCCGGTTCGACGACAACAGCGCGTTCGGCAAGGACTTCAACGCGACGACGTACCCCAAGGCCAGCGCCTCCTGGCTGGTGTCCGATGAGCCGTTCTGGAGCGCCGGCTCGTTCATCAACACCCTGCGGTTCCGCGGCGCCCTGGGCGTGAGCGGACAGCAGCCCGGCACCACCGACGCGCTTCGGTTCTTCACCTCGACCGCGGGACGGAAGGACGGCGCCGCGACCACCGGCGTCACCGTCGGCAACCTCGGCAATCCCAACCTCAAGCCCGAGCGCTCGCGCGAGCTCGAGGTCGGCGCGGACGCCGGCTTCTTCAAGGACCGGGTGACGGTCGAGCTGACCTATTACAACAAGCGGACCAAGGACGCGCTGATTCTCCGGCCCATCGCCGGCTCGGCCGGAAGCGCGGGCAGCCAGTTCTTCAACCTTGGCCGGGTGAAGAACAGCGGCTGGGAGATCGCGATCGACACCCGCATCATCGACGCCCCCAGCTTCGCCTGGGACCTGACGGTGAGCGGGTCCACCACCAAGAACAAGGTCCTCGAGCTCGGCACCGACGTCGACCGGATCGACGTGGGCTTCTACCAGCAGCACCGGGCGGGCTACCCCCTGGGCGGCTTCTGGTCCCGGAAGCTGACCGGCTTCGACGACGCCAACGACGACGGCATCATCGACGCCACCGAGTTCACCGTCTCCGACACCGCGGAGTTCCGCGGCAACGCGCTGCCGACCAAGGAGCTGTCGGTCAACACCGCGTTCACCTTCCTCAACGGCCATGTCCGGCTGGGCGGGCAGGTGGACTACCGCGGCGGGCACCTGGTCGACAACTCGATCGAGAACTTCCGCTGCACGCCGGTGCTCAACTGCCGCGGCCTGGTGGACCGCACCGCGCCGCTCGACGAGCAGGCCCGCGCGGCGGCGGTGCTCAACGTCGGCGCCAACGAGTTCGCGTTCCTGGAGCCGGGCTGGTTCATCAAGCTGCGGGAGGTGTCGCTCACCTTCTTCATGCCCGACCGCTGGGCGCGCGCCTTCCGCGCCGACCAGCTGAGCCTCACGCTCGCCGGCCGCAACCTGGGCACGATCACCGACTACAGCGGGGTCGACCCCGAGGTGAACGCCTTCGGCCAGGACAACTTCTCCAGCAGCGACTTCGAGTCGCAGCCGCAGGTGACGTACTGGACCGCGCGGCTCAACATCGGCTTCTGACCGGGGGACGAGACTTATGACCAAGCTTTCGTATCGCCGCCCCGCCGCCCTGGGGCTTGCACTGGCGCTGCTGACCGGCTGCGGCCTGCTGGACACCGAGACGCCGGACATCATCCAGCCGGGCGACGTCGAGTCGCCCGAGGGCGCGCAGGCCCGCCGCGCTGGCGCGCTCTCCGACTGGGCCTTCATCCGCGACGGCGACGGCACCGAGTTCGTCGACGGCGAGATCCTGCTGACCGGCCTCATGGCCGACGAGTTCGTGCTGTCCACCACGCCGCCGGGCGAGCAGGAGTTCGACCAGCGCAAGCTCTCCACCGCCAACGTCGGCATCGACTCGCTGTTCCTGCTGATCCACCGCGTGCGGGCGGAGGCGGAGGACGCGGCCGACGCGCTCCAGCGCCTGTCGCCCGAGCCCGACAGCGACCCGGGCATCGCCGAGATGCTGACGGTGGCCGGGTACACTTACATCTCCTTCGGCGAGGACTTCTGCTCCGGCGTGCCGTTCAGCCGGGTGGACGGGGACACCGTCGTCTTCGGTGCCCCGGAGACCACCGAGCAGGTGTTCGGCCGGGCCATCGCCCGGTTCGACGCGGCGCTGGCGCACCCCGGCATCAGTGAGGACGTCGCGAACCTCGCCGCGGTCGGCAAGGCCCGCGCGCTGCTCAATCTCGGCCAGTTCGTCGATGCGGCGGCGGCAGTCGCCGCGGTGCCGACGGACTTCCAGTACGTCACCGAGCACGCCGAGAGCCCGCAGCGTCTCCGGAACGCCGTCTTCGCGTACGGCAACGATTTCCTCTGGTCGCTCTCGGATTTCGAGGGGGGCGTGGGGCTGGGCTACCGGACGGCCGAGGATCCGCGCGTCCCGTTCGATGATCCCGAGGACGTCGGCCTCGACGGGACGACGCCGCAGTTCATCCTGACCAAGTACCCCGACGCGACGGCGTCGGTCGTCGTGGCGGATGGGATCGAGGCTCGCCTGATCGAGGCCGAGCTGCAGCTCAGGAACACCGACTTCGCCGGCATGACCACCACGCTCAACGACCTCCGCGCCGCCGCCGACATCGGCCTGGCCGATCTCGGCGTCCCTGGCTCGGAGACCGAGGCCCAGGACCTGCTCTTCAGCGAGCGGGCCTTCTGGCTTTTCGCCACCGGCCACCGCCTCGGCGACATGCGGCGCCTGGTGCGGCAGTACCAACGGACCGCGGACCAGGTATTCCCGTCGGGCACGTACATCAAGGGCGGCTCCTACGGGACGGACGTGAACCTGCCGATCCCGCGGAGCGAGCACAACAATCCGAACGCGCAGAATGGGTGTTTGGATAGGAACGCTTGATCGGACGGGCGGACGGTCAGGCGGGCAGGCGGGCAGGCGGGCAGGCGGGCAGGCGGTCGGAGTTAGCCTTTGCGCGCAATGCTCCTCCACCGTCACCCTGAGCGCAGCGAAGGGGGCATGCCTCAACGCATGCCCCCTTCGCTGCGCTCAGGGTGACGGTCCTGTGAGAGACTCGCGACCTTCGGGCCGCCGACCTGACCGTCTGACCGTCTGCCCGCCCGCCCGCCCGCCCGTCCGACCGCCCGCCCGCCCGCCCGCCCCCTCAATACACCGCCATACTGGACCGATCCAGATCCGCCTCCAGCGTCCACTTGATCCACTGCCCCGGCTGCAGAATGAGGGCCTCGCTCGCATGGACCCGCGCGCCCGCGATCGGATACGCCAGGAGCCGGCTCGTGCCGGTCTGGCTCAGCCACCGCCACGGAAAGGTGAACTCCGTCTTCCCGAGCGCCGTCACCATGCCAAGGCGCTGCCGCATGCTGCCGCGCACGAGGTAGATGGTCACGTCGCCCATGAAGTGGCTCTCGACTTCGACCGCCACCGGCGTGTCCGGGTCCGGCGCGGGCGTCGTCGCGGCATCGCGCTTCCGGCAGCCGAGGACCGTGAGCGCCACCAGGACCGACAGCCCGCATATTCGAGCCGCGCGCATAGGCCTCAGCGGGTCGCCGCGGCCGCGCCGGCGACGCCGAGATACTTCCCGTACCACCCCAAGTAACGCTCCATCCGGTCCCGCCGGTGGCTGGGCTTGTCCAGCGAGTGCGACGCGCCCGGGTACACCACGAGCTGCGTCTCCCGGCCGAGGCTCTTGAGCGCCTGGTACATCTGCTCGGAGTTCACCAGCGGTACGTTCCAGTCCTGGTCACCGCAGAGGAAGAGGGTCGGCGTGGTGATCCGGTCCGCGTGCAGGAAGGGATACGACACTTCGACATAGGCCTTCGGGTTCTTCCACGGCGTGCCGAGCTCGGCCTCGTATTCCTTCACGTACTGGTCGGTTCCGTAACCCAGCAGCGCGCTGCCCTGGCCCGCCCCGCTGGTGGCCGCCTTGAACCGCTGGTCGCGCGCGATGACCTCGTTGGTGAGAATCCCGCCGTAGCTCCAGCCGCCGACGCCGAGCCGGTCGGGATCGGCGATCCCCTGCTTCACCGCCCAGTCCACCGCCGCGAGCACGTCTTCCCCGTCCTTCTGTCCCCACCTGGCCCAGATGGCGGTCGAGAATTTCTCCCCCCGGCCCGAGCTGCCGCGCGGGTTGACGCCGAGCACGACGTAGCCCGCGGCGGCCAGGACCTGCCAATCCACGTTTCCGAAGTCGTAGTAGAACTCGTACACCGGTCCACCGTGAATCCGGAGAATCGTCGGGTAGCGCCGGCCCGCCTGATAGTCGGGCGGCTTGACCATGAAGCCGTGGATCTCGGTCCCGTCCCGGCTCCGCACGGAGATCGGCTCCACGGGAGCCAGCCGCACGCTCGCCAGCCAGTCGGCGTTCTGCCGCGTGATCGCGCGGAGCTCGGCGCCGTCGACGGCGGCGAGCTCGCCGGGAGATGAGGTGCTGCTCCACGCCACCGCGATCCGGCCGTCGGGTCCCAGCGAGTAATCCGTCAGCGCCCGCTCGCCCTGAACGATCCGCTCGACGGTTCCCCCCGCCGCGGGCACGCGCGCGAGATGGTACACCCGGTCGTCCTCGAGCAGGAACAGCACCGAGGAGCCGTCGCGGGAGAAGGTGGGCGACAGGACGTTCCGGTCGAGCGTGGTCGTGAGAACGCGCGCCGGGCCGCCGGCGACCGGCACCACCGCCAGCTTCTGCCCCGCGTAGTAGATCAGGTCCAGCGGCCCGCCCTGCACGTAGGCGATCTGGCTGCCGTCCGGGCTCCAGGCCGGCCCGCGGCCGCCCCAACCGGGATCCTGGTCCGGTCCGGGGAAGGTCGTGAGCTGGCGCGGCTCGGCCCCGGGACGGGCCTCGACGACGTAGAGGTCGTAGTTGCCGGTGCGGTCGTACTCCGGGCGGCGCCGGCTCACGAACGCGATCGACCGCCCGTCGGGCGACCACGACGGGAGCACCTCGTCGTACGCGCCGGGCAGCAGCAGGGTGGTGGCGCGGCTGGCGAGGTCGAGGAGGTAGAGATGATCGTGCTGCTCTCGCAGCCAGCCGGTCTCGTCCTCCTTGAACTGGAAGCGGTCGAGCACGATCGGCTTGGGCGCTTTGGTGGAGGAGTCGCCCGGGGCCTTGGCGTCGGGGTCCGGGTCGCTGGCCACCAGGGCGAGCCGCCCGCCGTCGGGCGACCAGGCCAGGTCGCTCACGCCGCCGGGAAGGTTGGTGATCCGCTCCGGCTCGCCGCCCCGGCGGTCGAGCAGCCACACCTGCTCCACGTCCCGCGGATCGTCCCGGTCCGAGAGGAAGGCCACGTAGCGGCCGTCGGGGCTCCAGCGCGGGGCGTGGTCCGATCCGGGATGCCTGGTGAGCCGCACCTGCTGGGTCCCATCCCAGCTCGCCAGCCAGATGTCGCTGTCGTCCCGGTCCTTGGCGGTGTCCACCGCGGACACCGTATACGCCACCCAACCGCCGTCCGGCGAGACCTGCGGATCGCTGACGTCCCGCAGCCGGGCGAGATCGTCCGGCGTAACGGGGTGCTGGGCGTGGAGCTGGGGGGCGACGGAGACCACTATCGCGAGGACTGCGAGCCCGACTCGACTCACGGCATCATTCTCCCTGGTTGTTCACCACAGAGGCACGGAGGGCACAGAGATGCACGGAGACAACAAACGGTTGTTACGCTGTGCAGTTCTCTGTGCCCTCCGTGCCTCTGTGGTGAAACCGTCGATCGGCGTTGAGCCGTCATTCAGCGTAGAACCGGTGCGCCCTGGCAGCGAACATCACAACGGAAATTTCTTTCACCCGTCGCCCTCCTGCGGCCATTCAACACGAAGGCACGAAGAGCACGAAGGACCACGAAGCCCACCCGCCCGACTGATCACGGCCCCTTATAAACCATCCCACCCTTCATCACGAACCCCACCGTGGCGAACGACCGCAGATCCGCCAGCGCGTCCCCCTCGACCGCGACGATATCCGCGAACTTGCCGGCCGACAGCGAGCCCACCCGGTCCTCCCACTGCATGAGCTGGGCGGCGGAGAGCGTGGCGCTCTGGATGGCCTGCATCGGCGTCAGCCCGTACTTCACCATGTACGGCAACTGCAGCGCATTGAGTCCGTGCGGATAGACGCCGCTGTCGGTCCCGTAGGCGATCCGGACCCCTGCCGCCACGGCCTTCCGGAAGCCGGCCCGCTGCGCCTCGGTGGTCTCGGTGTTCTTCCGCAGGTACTCCTCCGGCCAGTGCTGCACCCTCCCTACGCTGTCGATGTAGTCCCCGTTCCAGATGTCGGCGACCAGCCAGGTGCCGTGCTGCTTCATGAGCGCGATGCCCTCGTCGTCGATCAGCGAGCCGTGCTCGATCGAGCGCACCCCCGCCCGCACCGCCCGCTTGATCCCCTCGGCGCCGTGCGCGTGCGCGGCGACGAACGTGCCGTACTCGGCGGCCTGCTCCACCGCCGCCCGGATCTGCTCCTCGGTGTACTCGGAGACGCCGGGCTTGGTGCCCCGCGTGAGCACGGCCCCGGTCGCGATGACCTTGATGAAGTCCGCCCCGCCGTTGAGCAGCGCCCGCACCCGCTCGCGCACCTGGTCGGCCGAGTTGGCGACGCCGAACCGATAGGCCGGCGGCAGGGTGACGTCGGGCGCCGCGCCGACCAGCTCGCCGCCGCCGGTGGAGACGGTGACGTACGCGCCGGCGACACGCATGCGCGGGCCGATCACGGTGCCGTCGTCGATCGCGTCCCGGAGACCCGCGTCCACGAAGGCGCGATAGGTGCCGACGTCCCGCACGGTGGTGAAGCCCGCGAGCAGCGTCGCCCGCGCGTTCCGGACGCCGCTCATCGCCTCCTGCGTCTCGCTGCGCTCCAGCGGCTGCAGCACGTCCGCCGCCAGGGCCTCGCCGACCAGGTGGGTATGGCAGTCGATCAGGCCGGGGAGCACCGTCCACCGGCTCAGGTCGATCACCCGGGCGCCGGCCGGGATCTTCGCGGTGCCGGGCTGGATGGCGGTGATCCGGTCGCCCCGGACCAGCACGACCTGGTCACGACGCACCTCGCCCCGCTCGACGTCGACCAGGCGGCCGGCGCGGATGGCGACAAGGGCCGGCTCCTGCGCCACCGCGGCGCGGCCGGCGCCGGCGAGCAGGCCGCCCGCCAGAGCGGCGATCCCGATGCGGGCGAGCCCGGACCAGCGCCTCGGCATGGCGGCTCCTGCGGCAGACGAAGGGGAACATGCGAAAACCGGCGCCACGAGGCGCCGGTCGGGAATATACGCGGCCAATCTGGGTGGGGCGACCGCGGGTAGCCCTACTTTCGCTCCTCGGGGGTCTTCACGTCGACCTTCGGGACGTCCACTTCCTTCTTCTCGGTGCCGACCGTCGGCACATTCAGCGTGTCCTTCACGGTGCCCGTTTCCACGCTCGGCGTCTCGACCGTATCGGTCGAGGTGCCGACGGTGGGCTTCTGCACTTCGTACTCGCCCTCGCCCGTCTTCTTGCAGGCGCCGGTGATGACGAGTGCCGCGATACCCGCGGCCAGCATGAGTCTCCGCACGAGTGACCTCCCGGTCTCTGAGATGGCTGTCTGACTGCGGCTTCGAATCTGGCGCTTGCAGCTTCGCGGGCCCGTGCGCCCGGTCACCGCAGGCAGATTCCGCCGAGAGCCAGGGCGGAACTTTTCCTCACGTAATGTAGAAATTGTCGACAACTGAATATCAATCTGGTGCGGTACAATGAGTTATAGCTCGTATTGGTGCTCGATTTTTCACCATTCCTGTAGGAAGCGCGCCCGCGATGCCGCTCACCGCGCGCCGGGTCCCCTCTGGCACATATTGCACCAGAGGAACGGATCTCCCACGAACCCCAGCCGAGGTGCGTCCATGCCACGAGTCCGCGTCGTCGTCCTTTCAACGTGCGCCCTGCTGTTCGCCCTCTCCTGTGCCCGGAACGCCCAGCGCGGGCTCGTCATCGGCACCGCCGGCGGGGCCGTCCTGGGCGGGGTCATCGGCAAGGTCTCCGGGTCGACCGCCAAGGGCGCCATCATCGGCGCCGCGGTGGGTGGCGCGGCCGGCGCGATCATCGGCGACCAGATGGACCGGCACGCCGCCGAGCTCAAGCAGAACATTCCCGGCGCCACCGTCGAGCGCGTCGGCGAGGGCATCGAGGTGACCTTCGCCTCCGGCCTGCTCTATGATTTCGACTCCGACGTCGTCAAGCCGGCGGCCCGCGAGAATCTGCGTGCCCTGGCCTCGAGCCTCGAGAAGTATCCCGGCTCCGACATCCTCATTCTGGGCCACACGGACAGCGTCGGCACGGGCGCCTACAACAAGTCGCTGTCGGTACGCCGCGCCGATGCCGCGGCGGAGTACCTGATCGCGCGGGGAGTGCCGCGGTCGCGCATCGGAACCGGCGGGTTGGGCGAGGACGAGCCGGTGGCGTCGAACGCGGACGAGGCCGGGCGGCAGCGGAACCGACGGGTCGAGGTGGCGATCTACGCCAGCAAGGAGCTGCAGGAGGAGGCGAAGCGGAAAGCCGGAGGGTGAGACCGACGCCCGCCGCGGACACGATCTGACGACAGTGCATGAAACGACGACGGCCACCCGAGGGGTGGCCGTCGTGTGCTTCCGGGGTTTGGCTCCCCCTGGCGGCGCTTCAGTCCTGCACGAGAATCAGGTACTTCGACGCCGACCAGAACTCTTCCGGCTGGCCGATCTCGACCACGCCGGTGACCTTGCCGTCCTTGGTGACGCCGGAGGCGAGGTAGGTCGGGCTCTGGCGCGACACGATCTTGTACTTCTTGTCGGTGCGCGGCAGCGGGATCGACTTGTTGGTGGTCTTGTCGATCGCGGTGAAGCCCTCGGGGCTCAGGTTCCGGGCCGGCTCCAGGCGGGTGCCGCCGAAGACCAGGAACTTCGAGCCTTCCTTGGTGATGATGCCCTTCTTCATCAGCTCGTCCTTGGTGCCGATCGCGTAGTACACCGTGTTCTTGTACGCGGTCAGGTTGACCACGGTGTCGCTCAGCGCGGCCTTGTCGCTCTCGAGCTGGCCCTTCTCGGTGGTCAGCGTGTCCACCCGGCCCGCCAGCGTGGCGATCTGGGTGTTGGCGGCGGCGAGCTGCGATTCGTAGTCCGCCTTCTGCGCTTCGGCGGTGGTGCGCAGGTCGTCGATCGTCTTCTTGTAGGTCTCGATCTGGGCGAGGAGCCGCGCGTTCCGCTGCCGGGACGTCTTGGCCCGGGTCTCGGTCTCGGTCAGCTTGGCTTCGCTCTCGTTCAGCTTGGTGATCACCGCGTTGACCCGCTCGAGCGCGGCCTTGCGGTCCTCACGGTCCTTCCGCGCGCCCGGGAGACCGGGGTCGGTGCTGGTCGTGGTGACGGCCAGGCTCTTGGCCTTGGCAAGCTCACCGTTGATGTCGGTGACGAACTGCGTGGTCTCGAGCACCTCGGTCAGCAGGCTGTCCTTCTGCGCCTCGGCGGCCTTCGCGTCGGCCAGGGCCTTCTTCAGTTCAGCCTGGTTGCAGCCGGTCGTCGCCATCGCGCCGACCACCAACAGAGTCCAAGCGTACCTCGAATACTTCCGCATGCGCACCTCCCCACTCTGCGATTGATGGGTAACCCCCACACGGACGCCAACGCCTGCCGATCAATCCGCACGAGAGCCCCCGCCCAAACGCGGACGGGTGCGCCGGCCAGAGGGAGCCGTACTCCGGAATGCAGACATGATCGAGAGACGGACGAAGGATAACGAGGGTGCACTCAAGTCGCTACCCCTCAGCGACCTAATGTGATCTGGATCACATTTTACTTTAACGGTCGGCGGGTCGGACGGGCGGACGGTCGACGGTCAGACGGTCAGACGGTCAGACGGTCAGACGGTCGGAGGTCGTTCGCCACGACTCGTCATGAGAGCGTAGTGATCCAGTCGCGAGTCACCCTGAGCGAAGCGAGGGGGCGATACCGTGACACTTAACGCTCTTGACCGCCTGACCGCCTGACCGTCCGACCGTCCGACCGTCCGCGACCGTCCGACCGCCAGCCGCCCCCCCGCCCCCCACCGTGCCCACCCTTGCCGCCGCCCTTCCCACCGTTCCCGTCATCGGGCGGCGGAGCGGGCGCGGGGTCGCCATCACCCCCATCGTCCGCCGGCAGCGCCGTGAGCCGGAACCGCACCCGCAGATCTTCGCCCGCGACGGGCACCAGTGCCTCGATTTCCTGCGGCCCCTCCTCCCGTCCGAGCCGCGCCCGCGCGGCGGCCTGCCCATCGGCATCTGTCGGCGCCGAGGCGGGGTCGATGGTGGCGTCCGGAACGTCGTCGGTGAACCGGAATACGACGGCGCGACCCACGACCGGCAGTCCGTCGGCGTCCACCAACTGCACCACCAGGGGATCGGTGAGCGGCTCGCCCAGGGGCCCGCGCTGATCGTCGCCCGCCACGATGCTGAGCGCCGCCGGGTCACCCGGACCGGGCAGCGTGAGGTCGTCGCCGCCGCACGCGGCGGCCGGCATGGAGAGGAGGAGGACGGACCACGGAGGGACCCGCATGCAGAGCACGTTATTGCACGCGCGTCGACTCTGCTATGCGGTGCGTCACATCCGTGCGTTGCATCCCCGCGTCACATCCGCCGATAACCGCGCCTACTCAGCACGCCGATCAGCCGCCGCGGGAGCAGCCGGACCACGGCGACGAGCAGCTTGTAGTGGAGCCCGGGCACGCAGATCACCGGCCCCCGCCGGTCGAGCTGCGCGAGCGACGCGCGCACCACCGCCTCGGCCGTCAGCCACATCCAGGCGGGATGGTCGCCGGCGGCGGCACCGATGCGCTGGTGGAATTCGGTGCGGGTGAAGCCGGGGCAGAGCGCCTGCACCTGGACGCCGGTCCCGGCCAGCTCGGCACCGAGGCCCTCCGAGAACGTCGTGAGATAGGCCTTGGTGGCGCAGTAGTTGACGCTGCCGGCCCCGTAGATGAACGACGCCACCGAGGAGACGTTGATCACCGCCCCGGCGCGCCGCACGAGCAGCCCCGGCAGCGCCGCGCGCGTGAGCCGCATCGGCGCCAGCACGTGCAGCCGGAGCATCCGCTCCTGCACCTCCGCCGGCGCCGTCGCGAGCGCGCCGGCCGTGCCGAACCCCGCGTTGTTGACCAGCAGCGTGAGGGCCGGCAGCGTTGCGATCCGGGCGACGACCCGCTCGACCCCCTCGTCGCCACTCAGGTCGGCGGCGAGTGCTTCCGCCCGGACGCCGTGGCGCTCGCGGAGCTCCGCTGCCAGCGCCTCGAGTCGCGGCTGGTCGCGCGCCACCAGGACCAGGTCATGCCCGCGACCCGCGAGCCGCCGGGCGAACGCCGCGCCGATCCCGGCGGTCGCGCCGGTCACCAGCGCCGTGCCCAGCATCGCCGGGCCGGCCATCAACGCTGGAGCCCGCTCTCGACGGCCGACTCGGCCGAGCGGGGCGCCGTCGTCGCATCCCCCATTCCCCGGAGCCGGCGGGCCGCCTCCACCAGGATCTCCTCGGTCTTGCAGAAGACGAAGCGGACCAACGTCCGCCCGCCGCCCTCGCGGTAGAAGCTCGAGCCCGGCACCGGCGTGACCCCAACCACGCGGCTGAGCCAGACGGCGAACGCCGTGTCGTCGAGCGGCCGCCCCCCCACCGCGGCGGGGCCCAGCCCGGTGAAGTCGGCGAGGATGTAGTAGGCGCCCTCGGGAGGAAGGCAGCGGAAGCCCGCCTCCACCAGCGCCGAATGGAGCAGGTCGCGCTTGCCGCGGTACATCGCCGTGAGCCCGGCATAGAACGACGGCGGCAGCTCGTCGAGTGCCGCGGCGACGCCCTCCTGCAGCGGCGCCGGCGCGCCCACGGTGAGGAAGTCGTGCACCTTCCGGATGGCGTCGGTCAGCTCGGCCGGCGCCACGATCCAGCCGATGCGCCAGCCGGTCACGCTGAACGTCTTGGACGCGCCGCTGATCGTGACCGTGCGCTCGCGCATGCCCGGCAGCGTGGCGATCGGAATGTGCGCCCCGTCGAACAGGATGTGCTCGTAGATCTCGTCGGTCACGGCGAGCGCATCGTGCCGGATGCAGAGCTTCGCGATCGCCTCGAGCTCCGCGCGCGCGAGCACCCGTCCCGACGGGTTGCTCGGCGTGTTCACGATGATCGCCCGGGTCCTCGGCGAGAACGCGGCCGCCAGCCGGTCAAGGTCGAGCGGCTGCCCGGGCTCCAGCGGCACGTAGACCGGCCGCGCGTCGGCCAGGATGGTGTCCGGCCCGTAGTTCTCGTAGAACGGTTCGAAGACGATCACCTCGTCGCCCGGATTCACCAGCGCCAGCATCGTCGAGATCATGGCCTCGGTGGCGCCGCAGGTCACCGTGATCTCGCGCTCCGGATCCGCCGTGAGGCCGTACCAGGCGGCATACTTCCGCGCGATGGCCTCCCGCAGCGGTTGCGCGCCCCAGGTGATGGCGTACTGGTTGATGTCATCGAGGATCGCCCGGGTGGCGGCCTCCTTGAGCAGGTCGGGGGCGGCGAAATTCGGGAAGCCCTGCGCGAGGTTGATGGCCTGGTGCTCGCGGGCGAGCCGGCTCATCCCCCGGATGACCGATTCCCGGAAGCCATGGGTGCGGCGGGCGGTGGACAAAGGGGCTCCGGTGATGGGTGAGATGGAAGACTAACGGGCAGGCGGGCGGGCGGGCAGGCGGGCGGGCGGGCGGGCCGGCGAGCGGGCAAGTTATCGGACGCCTCAACGAGCGGAGGTGGGTCCTATTGGTCGGACGCGGCGGTACAAGCCGTAGACGAGCTTACCGGTCTGGTCCAGTAGCGACTCGAGGGTGCGCCATTCGGCTTCATCGCACAGCCCGCGTTCGCGGCTGAACAGCAGCAGATAGCTGAGTTCGGCGAGCGAGCCCAGGGATATGTTGAGGAAGCGAGCGAACTCCCGCCGCCCGTGTCTGGCCGCACCTTCTGCGATGTTCGTCGGAATCGAGATGGCCGCACGGCGAGCCTGGGATGTGAGCCCGTACATTTCGCGCCGCGGCCACTGATCGGTGGCCGCGTACACTTCCAGCGCCAGGCGATGCGCCCACCTCCATGCTTCGAATCGCTCATGGGCGATCATGCAATACGCTATCACCGACCCCCAATTTCCGATTACCAGTTCGCCTCGCACCCTAGCTTTTCCCAGCGCAAACGCTCCATTACGTCCGTCCGCCCGTCCGCCCGTCCGTCCGCCCGTCCGCCCGTCCGCCCGCCCGCCTGCCCGCCTGCCCGCCCGCCCGCCTGCCCGCCTGCCCGCCTGCCGTGGCCCAAACGTTGCCCACTTCCCCACCCATGACCTCAGCGCCTCCCTCACCCCCCTTCGTCGATCTCCACAATCACCTCGTCCCCGGCGTCGACGATGGCGCCGCCACCGTGGCCGAAGCGGTCGATGCGCTGCGCGCGCTCTACGCCGAAGGCGTCCGCACGCTGGTGGCCACGCCGCACCTGCTCCTGCCGCATCTCGCCACGGATGGCGCGATCGGCCGCGCGCTCGATACCCAGCGCCGCGCCTTCGACCGTCTCGCCGAGGCCGTGGCGCTTGAGCACGACCTGCCCGCCCTCGGACTCGGTCAGGAGATCTGGGCCCCCGACGCGGCCGGCATCCGCCGGGTCGTCGAGCGGACGGACATCGGCCTGGGCGGGTCCCGGACCATGCTGGTGGAGTTCGGCTTCGAGCTCCGCGGGACACACACCGAAGTGGTGCAGGCCGCGCTTGCCGCCGGCCGGGGAATCGTGATCGCCCACCCCGAGCGCTATCACTACCCGGCTGGGCTCAAGCCGCTCGACGTGATGCATCGCTGGCGGGAGATGGGCGCGCTGCTGCAGGTGAACGCGGGAAGCTTCAACGGGCACTACGTGGATCACCGTCCCGAGTCGGCAGCGATCGCGTGGGCCATGGTCGCGGAGGGATTGGTGGACATCGTGGGCACCGACCACCATGGGCCGCGGCGGACGGGCGTCTCGCCGCTGGAGGCGTTCGACTCGCTCTGCGGCCGCGGGGAGCAGCCGCTGGCCGAGCGGGCCATGGTCGAGCGGCCCGGAGCGATCCTGCGGAATGAAGTGCTGGTGGAGCCCGACCCCGCCGTCAGGTCGCCAGGGGCAGGCGCGTAGCGCCGATCGCCTGGAGCAGATAGGTCATCGGCCCCGGCAATTCCCAGCCACCGGCCGCCTTCGCCGAATCCACCGCCGCGCTGATCCGTGCCCGAAGCGCCCCGAACTGCCGCGCCGCGCTGGCATCCTCGAACTTGATGGTGTTCTTCGTCAGGGTGTAGGCCCCCGCCTGCGCGTCCAGCACACCAAACAGGCTGTCGATCCCGTCGATCAGCGACGACGTCAGCGCCGCCAGGGCCGGGGTCTCCTTGAGCTCGCCTCGCGCGTACCACGCGCGCACGGCCGCCGGCGTCCAACCCTGCGTTTTCGCCGCCACCGTGAACGAGTCCTGGTATTCGCGGTCGATCACGGTCTGCTGCTGGCGGTAGACCCGGACGAAGTTCTCAACGCCTGCCAGGCCCATGCGGGTCTCGGTCACGCCACCGCCCGGGGTGAGCCGGCCCGCCGAGAACAGCTGGCCCAGCCGCGCCACCCGGATGCCGCTCTCCATGCGCTCGCGCGCCGCGTCGTGCGCCGCGCTCCAGCGCTGGATCAGCTCGTTGACACCGCGCGTCTCGGCATTCTTGTCCTTGGACGCATCCGCCTTCGGCAGGGTCGCCTTGAGCAGCGCGCGGCTGCCGAGCTTCGGGGCGGCCGGCAACACCGGCGCGTCGGAGGCGCGAACGGGCGTTTCGGCGATCGGCGCGTCGGGCAGCTCGATCACGGGCGAGGACGTCCGCTCGGTGGCCGTGCCGCGATCCCGCCAGTTGCCGGCGAGCGATATCGTGGGCGATCTCGGGCTGGTCGCCGGCGCCGACGCCGGCATCATCACCGTGGCCGACTCGGCCGTGGCTTCGCGCACCGACCAGGGCGGGCGCGGGCCCGAGGCGGCGAGCTGCAGCCCCAGGATGAGAAGCCCGCCCGTCACGCTGAGCGCGAGCGGCCGGCGCCAGGGCTGATCGGTATCGGTGTCGCCCGGGTTCTTCTCCTCGACCGCCGGCGGCTCCGGGTCGTGAGCGCCGGCCAGCTCGTCGGTCGGATCGTTGAAGAAGGTCCAGGTCTGGCGCTCGAGCGGCGGCAGCACCGGGTCGGCGGGCCGCGCCTCGGAGATGATCGCCTTGTACTGCGGATGCAGGGTCACCGAGATCCACTTGGAGGTCGCCCGGTGATAGATCCGCGAGTGCGTGTCCACGTCGCCGCTCCGGATGGCCGCGGCGAGCTCGTCGCCACTCCTGTACAACTCCTCTTTGCCCGGTCTCAGCTCGACGAGATACATGGGAACGCTCGATTCCATTCGCGGGCCTCGGGGGCCCTGGGTGAACGCGGACGGCCTGTAGATTGGGGAGTCACTGGACCCTCGGCCCCCTTCGAAGTGCCAGATCCATGCTCCCGGCGCGGCCCGGGCGACTCAGCCACATCACAAAACCTGGTAAGTTACCGTAACACTATGCCATTGATTGTGTTAGCAGCGTGGATCAGGCGGGCGACAGCAGCGTCCCTCCTTCCGTCCGCCCGTCTTTCCGTCCTTCCATCCCCCCTGCCCAGCCCGCGTTTTTCCCCTCTCGCTGGTGGAATGCAAGATATTTCGCTCCACCTCCCGATTGATTAGTGTGCTGGACATCCCGGCTCCGGGGCCCGCCCGGACACGAGCTCACGTAATCACTCGCCGGCCCTGCGGGGCGGCGCTGGAGGGTTTATGGCGGAACTGCGCAGGCGCACCGATTTGATCGACCCCTGGTCCTCCGCGGGCGGCGACCGCGCGGGCGGGCACCTCGGCCCCATGCTTCTGGCCACCGTGCTGGGCGTGGGCGTGGGCCTCCTGGCCGCGCCGCAGCCCGGCGCCAAGACCCGGAGCGCGTTGCGCAAACGGCTGGCGGCCATGGGTGAAGACATCGGCGAAGAGATCGAGCACCTCGAGAAGCGGAGCCGGCCGTTGCGCCATGCGGTTCGTGATCAGGCCGAGGATCTGCGCCGCCGGGGACGCAAGAAGTACGAGGAGGCGCTGGAGGAGCTGGAAGAGCTGGAAGACGAGGACGAACTCGAGGAGGAGGACGAGGGCTCCGGTGTGCTGGCCACCGTGCTGACGGTGGGCGCCGGCATCGCCGCGGCCTATCTCCTCACCAGCGACCGGGCCGCCCCCGCGCGTGAGCGCGTGCGCGAGGCTGCCGCCACCGTCCGCGACGAGGCCGAGGCCCGGTGGACCAAGTTCCAGCGTCGCCGGGGCAACGGCCATCCCACCACCGAGAGTGGCGCCCGGATCGATCCCGCCGACTCCGCGCCGCAGACCAGCTGAACCTTTCCCTTCCTTCCGGGCGCCGCCTCGGTCTGGCGGCGCTCGCCCTGCTCGGCCTCTTCCTCCTGGCCGCGGGCACCTGGACCTTCACCTGCGGCTTCGACGGCTGTCCCTCCGCCGCCGAGATCGTCGCCTTCCGTCCGAGCGAGGGCGGACGGGTGCTCGACCGCGCCGGCGCCACGCTCGGCCGGCTCGACTACGTCCGGCGCATCAACGTGCCGCTGTCGCGGGTACCGCGGCACGTGCGCGCGGCGTTCATCGCGGTCGAGGACCGCCGCTTCTACTACCATGGCGGCGTCGACTGGCGGAGCGCGGCGCGCGCGCTCGTCCGCAACCTGCGCCAGGCCGACGTGAGCGAGGGCTTCAGCACGATCACCATGCAGGTGGTGCGGAACGCCTTCGTCCCACGGCTCGCGCAACAGCGCTCCTTCCGCCGCAAGCTGATCGAGATTCATCTCGCGCACCGCCTGGAGCGCGCGCTCACCAAGCAGCAGATCCTCGCGCTCTACCTCAACGTGATCTATCTCGGCAACGGCGCCTACGGCGTCGAGGCCGCCAGCGAGGATCTGTTCGGCAAGAGCGTCGACCGCCTCACCGTGGCCGAGGGCGCCACCCTCGCGGCCCTGGCCCGCGGGCCGTCCGTCTACGCGCCGCGACGGCATCCGGACCGGGCGCTCGCGCGGCGGAATCTCGTCCTCACCGTCATGGCGCGCGAGCACTATCTGAGCGACAGCGCCGTGGCGCAGGCACGGGCGACGCCGCTCAAGCTCTCGCCGGGACCGCCGCGGCCGCGTGAAGACCGCTCGTTTGCGCTCGACCCCGTGCGGGCCGTCGTCGACTCGGTGCTCGGCGGCGAGCAGCTCGGCGACCTCATCGTGTACACCACCCTCGATGGACGCGCGCAGCGCGCCGCCGAGGACGCCGTGCGGCGGCAGGCCGACGCGATCGACCGCGGCAGCCCTCCGCTCGGCGGCCGCGCCGGCAAGGGTGCGCGGCGCGACACTCTCCAGGGCGCGCTCGTGGCGCTCGACCCGCGGAACGGCGAGCTCCGCGCGATCGTGGGCGCGCGGCGCTACGTGCCCGGCGGCTTCAACCGCGCGCTGGTCGCCCGGCGGCAGCCGGGCTCCGCGTTCAAGCCGTTCGTCTATGCGGCGGCGCTCGCCGACGGGATGACACCCGCCACCGTGATCATGGACTCGCCGATCGAGATCACCGAGCGCGGTCGCATCTGGCGCCCGGTCAACTTCGACGGCACGTTCGCCGGCCGCCTCACGCTCCGGCGTGCGCTCATGCGCTCGGCCAACGCCGCGACGGTGCGGCTGGGCGAGGCCGTGGGCGAGCGGCGGGTGGCGGCCCTCGCCCACCGCGCCGGAATCCGGAGCCCGCTCGACGCGGTGCCGGCCCTGGCGCTCGGCTCCGGCGCGGTGACGCCGCTCGAGCTGGTCACGGCCTACGCGCCGTTCGCCAACGGCGGTCTCCGGGTGAGGCCGTCGCTCGTACGCCGCATCGAAGCGGGCGACGGCACCGTGCTCTGGCGCGCGCCGGTCCCGGCGGCCGAGCGCGTGCTCGGCGCGGCGGAGGCGTTTCAGCTCACCTCGATGCTGCAGTCGGTCGTTGACGGCGGAACCGGCCGGCTGGTGCACGATCGCGGCGTGCGCGAGCCCGTCGCCGGCAAGACGGGCACGACCAACGCCGGCACCGACGTCTGGTTCGTCGGCTACACACCGACGGTGGTCGCCGCTGTCTGGTTCGGCTACGACGCGCCCCGCCCGATCACGCCCGCCGCATCGGGCGGCCGCCTCGCGGCACCGGCCTGGGCGGCCTTCTATCTCGACGGCTGGCGCGAGCGCACCCCGTCGGACTGGACGCCGCCCGCGGGCATGGTGCGCCGGACGATCGACGCCTTCAACGGCGATCTCGCGAACGAGTGGTGCCCGGTGACCCAACGCGAGTGGTTCCGGGCAGGCACCGAGCCCACCCGCACCTGTCGCGAGCACAGCGCGCCGTTCATCGATCGACTGGAGGAATTCGGGAAGAAACTGGGGAAGGCGGTGAAGGACTTGCTGGGGTTGTAGGGCGGGCGGGCAGGCGGTCGGGCGGGCAGGCGGGCAGACTTATCTCCCATCACTCCAGCTGACCACCCGCTCATCAAACGCTCCGACCGTCCGACCGCCTGACCGCCCGACCGCCTGACCGCCCGCCCGCCCGCCCGCCCTCGCCGGATACGCCAACAGATCCCGCCGCACCTGCCCCGCCGTCCGGATCACCTTCGCGGGATACCGATGGCAGTTCGGCGTGTTCGCGCTCACGACGCAGCCGTTGTAGCGGAGCAGCGCGCGCTTGACGTTGCCCGTGCGCTTGAGATAGCGGCCGAAGACGCTCGCGCCGTGGCAGATGTTCGACTCGACCTGGCGCAGGTCGTTCGAGGCGCAGTCGAACTCGCCGGCGTGGAAGTGCATCACCTGCATGAGGCCGATCGCGCCCTGGCTGCTGACCGTGCGTGGTCTCGAGCCGCGGGTTCTCGGTCAGCAGCACGCCGGCCAGCAGGCTGGGCGCCACCTGCAGGCGCCCCGCCTCCTTGACGATCGCCCGCGCGATGCGACGCACCGTCTCGGGGTTCCGGTTGTGCCGGCCCAGCAGCCGGGCCAGCGGCCGGTAGTCGTACCGCGAGACCACCTCCCGCTCGAGCACGGCGCTGTCCACCGGGAACCAGACCGGGGCCGCGGCGGGCGCGCCCGGGACCCGGGCTCCTGCAGCGATCACGGCGGAAAGCGAGGGCGTCTCCAGCGCGCGGGATGGCGTGTACTCCACCGCCCCGAGCAGCGTGGCAGCGGCCAGCGCGACGAGGAACGGCCGCCGGGGCGGGCCGATCCTGCGTACCTCGTTGATGGGTTGCGAGTTGGCCTGAATACGCCGCTCCCGGCAAGAATGTCCGGTTCGAATGGACCCGACAGCCCCTGTGCAAGAACCGCGCACACACCGGGCGCGGCCTCCCCCTCCCGTCCGGGGCGGGATACTATACGGCTCCTCTTCGTCGTTAGGAAGATCATGGCCACCTGGCACCGGGTGGGTGACGAGGCCGAGCTCCGCGACCGCGCTCCGCTGGCGGTCAAGATCGAGCGCCATCGCGTCGCCATCTTCCATCATGACGGGCAGTTCCGCGCCATCTCCGACATCTGCAACCACCGCGGCGGTCCGTTGTCCGAGGGGCGCGTGCGCGGCGAGTTCGTGATGTGCCCGTGGCACGCGTGGGAGTACAGCATCGTGACCGGGAAGGGGCCGGCGGGCTACGATGAAGAGCAGGTCCCCGTGTATCGGCTGGAGTCTCGCGCCGACGGGCTCTACATCCAGCTGCCGCCGGTCATGCCGCGCCACCTGCTCAAGCACAAGCCATCGCACCTGCTCGAGCCCCATCCGAAGGAGCCCGGCCAGCCGCCGCGTGTCCTGGGCATCTCCACCACCGCGATGGATGCGGAGAACCCACGCTTCTCCACGTCCGACTGTCTGCTCGAGCACGCGCTGGCCCATCTCGATCTTCAGGGCGCCGAGACCAAGCTGGTGCGCCTGCGCGACCTCGCCTTCCGGCACTGCGAGGGGAACTACTCCAAGGCCTCGCATGCCTGCACCTGGCCCTGCGCCATCACCGAGCGTGACCCGGCCGACGAGCTCACGGCGGTCTACGAGGGACTGGTCCACTGGGCCGACGTCATCCTGATCGCCACGCCGATTCGCTGGGGCAGCGCCAGCTCGCTCTACTTCAAGATGACCGAGCGGCTCAACTGCATTCAGAATCAGCTCACGCTCCACAACCGCCGGCTCATCGTCAACAAGGTCGCCGGGCTCATCATCACCGGCGGCCAGGACAACATCCAGGCGGTCGCCGGCAGCATGCTCACCTTCTGGGCCGAGCTGGGATTCGTCTTTCCGGCGTTTCCGTTCATCGCCCACTCGCGGGGATGGGATGCGGAGGACATGCAGAACAATGTCCGCCAGGTGCGCGACAGCGCGCCGCTCCGGGCCGCCGCGGCCGACCTGGCGGATCGCGCGCTGGTGACCTGGCGCGTGCTCGACCACCATCGCGCCGAGATCGAGCTGCCGATGGCGCGGGCCGGCCGGAAGGCCAACCCCCTGCAGCCGGCGGAGGAGGCCACGACATGAGCGATCGGATGCGCGTGGCGCGCGCCTACGAGGCGTCGCTGTTCGCGGGGCGGATGGACGAGGTCGGCGCGGCGTTCACCGATGACGTGGTGTACTGGGTGGCCGGCGCGCCGCCGATCGGCGGCGAGTGGCGCGGCCGCGAGGCGGTGCTCCGCGCCATGACGCAGCGCGAGTTCGGCCTCGGCGCGGCGGACTGGGGCTCTGAGGAGGTGTGGCGGGAATGGTACGAGGCCGACGAGCGCATCATCGTCGAGATCCGCGAGCGCAGCTGGCTCCACTCCGCGCCCGGCGACGTGATGGACCAGCGCACCTGCGTCGTCCTGCGGTTCCGGGGCGACCGGATCGCGGAGCTGCGCGACTACACCGACGCGGCGATCTACGAGGCCTTTCTCTCCCGCCACCGCGCCGAGCTGCCCAAGTTCATGACGCGCTGAGCTCCGCCAGGAGCGCCATCATCCGCACGTCCCAGGGGTCCGGCGTGGGATCGTCCTCCGCCACGTCGGGCCGCTCCTGCGGCGTCTCCAGGATCAGCGGAATGTCCGCGCTCCGCCGGTCCTTGAGCAGCCACCGGAACGGCTCCGCCCCGATTCTGCCTTCCCCGATCAGCATGTGCCGGTCCCGGTTGGAGCCCAGGACGCCCTCGCTGTCATTGAGGTGGAGGAACGCGGGCGGCTCGCCGGCGGCCGCCTCGAACGCGTCGAGGATGGCGCCGAGCGCCGCGGGCGACGCGGTGATGTCGTGCCCCGCCGCGAACAGGTGGCAGGTGTCGAGCCCGTAGCCCGTTCGCGCCCGGAGCGCGGCCGGCACGGCGGCGAGGATCGCGCCGACCTCGTCGGGCGTCTTCCCGATCGTGAGCCCGGCGCCGGCGGTGTTCTCGACCAGGATCCGGGTCGAGCCCTTCACGGCCGAGAGCGCCTGGGTGATCGCGAGCGCCACGCGCGCGGTCGCGCCGGTGCGGTCGCCGTCGGTGGCGGCGCCGGGATGGAAGCACACGCCGCCCACGCCGAGCGCCGTCGAGCGCTCGAGCTCCTTGGCAAGCCCGGCCGCCGCGCGGCCCCACTTGGTCTCGTCGCTCGTGGCGGTGTTGAGCACGTACGCCGCGTGCACGATCACGTGCGCCGGCGCGATTCCCGCCGCCGCGAGCGCGGCACGGAAGCGCTCCACCCGCTCGGGGCGAATCGACGACTTGTCACCGTAGTACTTCGGGATGGCCGTGAAGACCTGGAGCGCGGTGGCGCCGGCGCCGGCCGCGCGCCGGACCGCCATGTGGATGCCGCCGGTATCGATGGTATGGGCGCCGAAGTAGCGGCTCATGATCTCTCCACCTCGTTCGCAGGAGGCTCCCTCTTCCCTCGTCACCCTGAGCGCAGCGAAGGGGGCATGCCCCACCAAGGCATGCCCCCTCCGCCAGAAGGGCGACGGTTCCCTTCAACCAGTTACCGGTTCCCGCTCGCCGCCATCTGCGCCTGGTACAGATCCAGCCGGCGCTTCGCGATGTCCTGGTCGCGCGACGCGACGTCCTTCGCGGCCTCGGCCTGCTGCCGCTGGGCCTCGAGCGTCTTCCGCTCGAGCTCGCGAATCACTTCGTCGTGCTGCAGCGTGAGCGTGGGATCGGTGGCGGCCACGCGAGCGCGATCGGCCCGCCGCCCGGCGAGCTGCAGCTCCATCTCCAGCGCCTTCTGGGCGGCTTCGGCCCGTCGCTTGGCGGCCTTCGCCTGGTCCAGCTCCGCCCCGTGCAGCGCCGCGCGCCGCTCGAGGAACTCCTTCTGCCGCTCCGCGACCTTCTTCTCGGCCGTCAGAGTGGTCTTGTCGGCCTCTGCCTTCTGCTTGTCCGCGAGCTTGATGCGGGCGTCGACGGTGGAGATCTCCCGCTTCTTCACCTCGGCCATCGCCTTCGTCTGTTCGCGCTGCGAGCTCACCTCCGAGATCCGCGCATCGGCCTCGCGCTCCTCGGCCTTCACCGACTCGAGCTCGGTGCGAATGCGCTCGAGGCTGCGCGACGGAATGACGTCGATGAAGCCCAGCGCCTCGGCCACGCTCCGGCCGGCCGTCGGCGACGCGGACACGGCCGCCGCCGCCGCGGGCGCCGCGACGGGCGCGGCCGCGGGGGCTACTGCGGGCGCCGCGGCGGGTGCAACCGCCGGTGCGACGGTCGGGGCGGCGGCAGGCGCTGCGGCGGCGTCCGGTGCCGGCGCCGCTGCTGTGGCGGGGGGAGGTGCATATCCCTGGACACTGCTATCGGGCGCCTGCACGGGTTCCTGGGCCACCAGGGGCGACACGGCGGCCACGAGCAGGGCGGCGATCACGAAACCTTCACGACTGACTTTCACAGGTACGTCCTCCACGAAATGAGCGAACCAGCCTGCGTCCCACGGGCCAACTTACCGCCGAGTCCGAGACTCCGTAATACCTCTCCGCGGGCCCTGCGACCACTCCTTTTAACGACCTGCCCTGCGTCAACGCCCTGTCCTGCGTCACGCTTCCACCCAGCGGGTGAGCCCATCCGCCGGCCGCCGCCGCCGAGGCGGCTCCTCGGCGGCCGGGTAGCCCAGGCTCACCACCCCGACGATCCGGAATCCCTCCTCGAGCCCCACCAGCTCCGCGACGCCGGGATCCCGCATGATGCCGCCGGTCTTGAGGTAGGTGCCGAGGCCCGAGCGATTCCGCGGCGATCATCAGGTTCGCCGTCGCCATCATGGCGGCCGCGTAATCCTCTTCGCGGGTCAGCTCGTCCGGATTGAGGGCGCACATCACCACCACGAGCGCCGGCGTCTCCTCGGTCTCACGCCGGACCTTCTCGGCACCCGCCCGCGCCTCCTCGGTGCCGGGATCGGCGTACCGCTTGAGCCGGTGGCGCGCCCGCAGCTCGGCGAGGCGGGCCCGCGCGGCCCCGGTGAGCACCGCGAACCGCCACGGCTCCGTCAGCTTGTGGTTGGGCGCCCGCACCGCGCACTCGAGCAGCTGCACGATCGTCTCGCGCGGGACGGGGTCCGGACGAAAACGGCGGACCGAGGTCCGCCGCTGGATGGCCTCGATGGCGTCCATATCCTGCAATCTACCCGTTTGTCCCCTCCGCCGGGGGAAACAGCTGGATCACGGCGAAATCCGCCCCCAGTGGGTCGGCGAGGACCGCGTACCGGCCCACGCCAGCCGCCTCGGTCGGCGGAAACCGCACCGCGCCGCCCAGGGACTGGGCCAGCGTCGTCTGTCCTTCGCAATCGGTGACGGCGAAGTAGATCCTCCAGTGCGGCGGCACCGGGCCGCGGTCGGGAGGGATCGCCGTCATGCCGCCTCGCGGCCCACCCGAGTCGACGAAGGTGGTGTACGTCTCGGTCCCCATCAGCAGAGTCTCGGTGGCCCAGCCGAACAGCGACGTGTAGAACACGCCCGCGCGCCCCGTGTCGGTGGTGGCGAGCTCGTTCCAGCAGATCGCGTTGGGCTCGCCGGCGAGGCCCGCACCCGCGTGGCGTCGAGGCTCCCACAGCGCCACCACCGCGCCGGTCGGATCCTGCACCATCGCCATGCGGCCGACGTCGAGCACGTCGAACGGATCCATGAGCACGGACCCACCCAGCTCCTTCGCGCGTTGCGCCGATTCGTTGACGCTCCCGACGGAGATGTAGGACAGCCATTGCGGCGTCCCCGCGGGCGCGGGCTCCTGCTGATAGAGTGCGGCGACCGAGCGTCCGTCGATGGTGAGCATGGTGTAGAACGCGTCGGGCCCCATCGGCCGGTCTTCGGCGGTCCAGCCGAACAACGCGGTGTAGAAGCGCTTCGCGGCGGCGGCGTCGGGGGAGCCCAGGTCGGCCCAGCAGAATGTCCCCGGGGCGTACGTGTCCATCACGGGCATGCGGTTTCCTCCTGGAACTGAGCTGGAACTGAGCGTCGCGGTGGGAAAGGCCGGCGGCCGCAGGCCCCGGTTACAGGACGAAGGACGCCGGGACGGGTTTCAGGCGCACCAGGAGGGTCAGCGCGACGAGATCGTACAGTGCATGGGCGACGATGGGGACGAGCAGGTTGCCGCTCACCAGGAGCAGCCAGCCGAGGTAGGCGCCGACGATGCCGGCGAGGAGCGCGTAGGTGGGGGTGACCCAGTGGGCGAGGCCGAACAGTGCGGCGGCGGCGGCGATGGCGGCCCACATGGGCAGGTGGGTGGCCAGCGCCGGCTGAATGACGCCGCGGAAGACGCTCTCCTCACCCAGTCCCGCGCACAGCGCCACCAGTGCGAGCGTCACCGGCCCGCTTCCGGCGAACAGCGGCGCGACCCGCTGCTCGGCGACTCCCACCAGCCGGGCGACCGGTCCGAGCGTGGTGCGGAGACACCACGCCAGCCCCAACAGCAGAGGGGCCGTGGCCACGAACCCCCAGGCCAGGCCCCTCCACGTCCATGCCAGCGCCCCGAATGGCGCCACCTGGAGCAACCAACCCAGGGTCACCGCGACCAGCACCAGCCCGCCCTCGGCGAGGGCCGCGAGCCAGGCCGCGGGACCGCGGCCGCGGGCGCCGCCTACTTCGCGCGCTCCAGGTAGACGCCGTCGCGGGGATTCACCCGCACCCGCTCCCCCTCGCCGATGAACTCGGGCACCTGGATGGTGACGCCGTTGCTCAGCTTCGCGGGCTTCGTGCTGGCGGTCTTGGTGGCGGTCTTCATCGTCGGTGCGGTCTCGACCACCTCGAGCTCGGCGGTGGCCGGCAGCATGATCGAGATCGGACGGCCATTGAGCCACTCGGCCTGAAAATTCAGCCCCGAGTCCATCCACTGCCCCTGGTCGCCCACGACCTCGTCGTCGAGCGTGAACTGGTCGTAGGTCTGCGAATCCATGACGTGGACGCCGTTGGCATCGCGATACATCACCTGCATGTCCTTGGTGTCGAGCCGGGCATCCTCGACGAACTCGGTGGCGCTCAACCGGGTGTCGAAGGTGTTGCCGTTGGACAAGTTCCGGAGCCGCACCTGGACGAACGCGCGCAGGTTACCGGGGGTGCGATGCTGAAAATCCATGACGCGGCACGGCTGGCCGTCGATGATGAGCACATGGCCGCGTCGGATGTCGCTTGCCTTCATCGTGATACTCCGGAAATCGGGCGCTGCGCGGGCCGGGAGTGGCGTCGCGGAGGTGGAATGTACACGGTGGCGGCGGAAGCTCCAGCCGGGCTTACGGGATTCCGGCGGGGGACCTAGCTTCGCCGAGGAGGGCCGGGGGCCTGCCCTCGCCCTCGAAGGACGGGGCTACTATCGGGATTCATCTGGCGCGGTCAAGCAACGGAGGCACGATGCACGCGGACCGCGGTTCCCTCCTTCAGCTCCCTGATCCCCACGACTAGCCCGCCGCCGGACCACCCTGCCGCCGCGTTAGCGGTCACTCCCTGGACCGGCATCGAGGGAAGCGATCGCCTCGCGGCCTGGCGCTCGAACGTCGGCGAGCCCGTCGCCCTCGACCTGGCTCGGCCGCGCCAAACAGCCGTGGCGGAGCTGGTGGTGCTGAGCTGGAACGTCTGGATCGGCCGCGGCCGCCTGGAGGAGGTCGTCCGGCGGGTCCGGGGTGACACCGATGCGCCGCTCGTCGTCCTGGCGCAGGAGGTCTATCGGAGCGACACCACCGTGCCGGCCCGCCCTGTGGGCCGCGCGGCCCGGCGCGCCACCGGAAGCTTTCCGATCCGCGCCCGGCTGCGCGCCGATATCGTCGAGGCGGCCCATGCGCTTGGACTCAACTTGCGCTACGCCCCGGCGATGCGGAACGGCGCCGAGCGAAGCGACCGGGGCAACGCGATCCTCTCCGATCTCCCGCTCTCCCATGCCTGGGGGTTCGAGCTTCCGCTGGTGCTGGAGCGCCGGGTGCCGCTCGCGGCCACGCTGCTCCTCGCCGGCGGCCCGGTGCACCTCGTCAGCGCGCACCTCGATCCGCGCGGGCCGCCCGGTGCCGCCTGGCTTGGCGTGGCGGGCCGAGCGCGGCAGGCGGCGCACCTGGTCGCCCAGCTCGGGGGCGACCTGGTCATCCTCGGCGCGGACCTCAACCTCGGCCGCGGCCGACGCGAGCGGGCCTGGCGCCTCCTGCACGAGGCGCAGTTCACCGCCGGCATCCCCGAGCAGATCCCGGGATGGCGGCACACGTTTCATGCGCTGCGGGCGCTGCCGCGGCTGGTGCTGGACTACGTGCTCCTGCGCGACCGGCTCGAGCGCGTGGCCTCCGCGCGGGTAGTGCGACTCGACGAGCACCCGCTCGACCGCGGGCCCACGGTCTTCGGATCCGACCACCATCCGCTGCTGGCGTCGATCGCCTTCCACCCCCACGGAGGGTCACCCTCGTGAGCGAGCTGCTCGACGCCGGGCTTCCCTGGTGGATCTGGACCGTGATCATCCTCGGCGTCGCGGCGCTGGTCGGCGTCGTCGGTGCGCTCTTTCTCCCCGACTGGAAACAGCCCGACTACCAGCTTGGCACCGACGCGGAAGTGGGGTCCGACGCGTTCGTCCACGCGGCGGCCGCCCTGCTCAACAATCCCGTGTACCGGGGCGGCGAGGTCACCCTGCTCCAGAACGGCGACGCGTTCTATCCGGCGATGCTGCAGGCCATCCGAGCGGCCACCGACAACATCACGTTCGAGGTCTACATCTTCGAGCCCGACGAGATCGGCCGCCAGTTCATGGACGCGCTCATCGACCGGGCCCGCGCCGGCGTCGAGATCCGGCTGCTGGTCGACTGGTTCGGCTCGCTCAAGTTCAGACCGCGGCATCGCGACGAGCTGACGCGGGCGGGGGTCCAGGTCCAGCTCTTCAGGCCGTTCAACCTCCAGAACCTGGTGCGGATCTACCGTCGCACCCACCGGCGGGCGATCGTGATCGACGGCCGGGTCGCCTTCACCGGGGGCGCGGCAATCTCCAATAAGTGGGCCGGTGACGTCCGCAATCCGCACGAGTGGCGGGACAGCATGACCCGCGTCACCGGCCCGCTCGTGGGCGGCATCCAGTCGGCCTTCGTAATCAACTGGGTGTACTGCACCGGCGAAGTGCTCTCGGCCTCGCGGTACTTCCCCCCGCTTGAATCCGGCGCCGGCCTGTGCGGCGTCTCGGTCGTGAGCTCGCCCTCCGACGCCGCGCAGCCGATCCGCGTGCTCTTCTGGCTGAGTTTTGCCAGGGCCCGGCGGCGGCTCTGGATCTGCAACTCCTACTTCATCCCCGACCCTCGCCTTCGGAAGGCCGTGGTGGATCGCGCGCGCCAGGGAGTCGACGTCCGGGTCCTCGTGCCGGGCAACCACACCGACGCCGTCCCGGTGCAGTTCGCCGGCCGCTCGTATTACGAGGAGCTGCTCGCCGCCGGCGTCCGCATCTTCGAGTTCCTGCCGTCGATGATGCATGCCAAGACGGTGATGGTGGACGACGCATGGAGCGTCATCGGCTCGGCGAACATGGACGAGCGCAGCATGGAGCTCAACGAGGAGAACATCGTCGGCATCGCCGACGGACCGTTCGCGCAGGCGGTGGCCGAGGGTCTCGAGCGGGACTTCGCGCGGTCGCGGGAGGTCAGGCTGGAAGAGTGGCGGCGGCGGCCGGTGTGGCAGCGGGGGCTCGAAGCGTTGGCGAAGGTGCTGATCGAGCAGTATTAGGGCGGACGGTCGGACGGTCAGACGGTCGGACGGTCAGACGGTCAGACGGTCAGACGGTCAGGCGGTCGGGCATGGCACGATCCGTCGTCACCCCGAGCGCAGCGAGGGACCTCGCGTGGGAATGGTTCGAGCCACTCTTGGGCAAGGTCCCTCGCTGCGCTCGGGATGACGGCGCTCCCCTCGCCACCTCACCAACCGGTCCGACCGTCCGACCTCACCCACCCGCAATCGCCGCCACCACCGTGATCTCGTCCCCCGGACTCACCACCGTCGCGAACCCGTTCCTGAACCGGATGTCCTCGTCGTTCAGGTAGTACGTGACGAACGGGTATGGCCCCCCGGTCTCGTCCCGGAGCCGTGGCGCCAGCCGCGGGTAGCGGCCGGCGACCTCGGCGACGACGTCGCCCAGCGTGTGGCCGGAGGCCTCGATGGTGGCCCGGCCGTCGGCCAGACGCGCGAGCACGGTGGGCAGGCTAAAGGTCACGGCCATACAGAGCCTCCAATTCCCGAAGTCGTGGGGCGATGATCGGCGCCTCGGGCCACGCACCCTGCAGCGCTTCGACGGTCTTGAGTCCATTGCCGGTGATGCAGAGGACGACCTCGTCCTCGGGCCGGAGCTTGCCGCTCTGGGCCAGCGCGAGGGCGCCGGCCACCGTCACGCCGCCGGCGGTCTCCGTGAAGACGCCGGTAGTCTCGGCGAGCAGCCGGATCCCATCGACCAGCGCGGTCTCCGAGACACCTGTCGCCCAGCCGCCGGTGCTCCGGATCGCGTTCGCGGCGAACCGGCCATCCGCCGGGTTCCCGATCGCGATCGAGCGCGCGATGGTGTTCGGGATGACCGGCACCAGCTGGTCGCCGCCGCTCTCCACCAGCCGCACGATCGGGGCGCAGCCCGAGGCCTGGGCGCCGTACAGCCGGGGCGCCGCGCCCGACACCAGACCGGCCTCAGCGAACTCGCGGAATCCCTTGTCCAGCTTGGTCAGCAGCGAGCCACCCGCCATCGGGGCCACCACCGCCGTCGGCAGCCGCCAGCCGAGCTGCTCGGCGATCTCGAAGGCCATCGTCTTCGAGCCCTCGCCGTAGTAGCCGCGCAGGTTGATGTTGACCAATCCCCATCCGAAGCGGTCGGCCACCTGGGAGCAGAGTCGGTTGACGTCGTCGTAGGTCCCGCGCACGCGGACGAGGTGGGGATGGTAGACCGCCGTCCCCACCACCTTGCCGAGCTCGAGGTCATGCGGGATGAAGATCCAGGCGGGAAGGCCGGCCCGCGCGGCCTGGGCCGCGACGGCGTTGGCGAGATTGCCGGTCGACGCGCAGCCGACCGTGTCGAGGCCCAGCCCGAGGGCCGCGTTGAGCGCGCTGGCGACGACCCGGTCCTTGAAGCTGAGCGAAGGGTGACTGACAGCGTCGTTCTTGACCCACACACGCGCGACGCCCAGCCGCCGGGCCAGTGCCGGCGCGTCGAGCAGCGGGGTGAAGCCGGTGTCCAGGGAGACCACCGGCTCGCCCTCGAAGGGGAGCCACTCGCGGTAGCGCCAGAGCGACTGGGGACGGGAGGCGATCGTCGCGGCATCCGGCAGGGCGCGGCCGGCATCGTACTGCGGCTCGAGCGGGCCGAGGCACTCCTCGCATGTGGCGGAGGCACTGGCCGGATGCGGTGCGTGGCAGAGCTTGCACACCAGCGCCAGCGGGCGCGGACCCCGGCGGATCGCGGAGGTATCGGCGCGAACGGTGGTCGAAGGCGGGTCGAGCACGGTCGTCATGTCGGGATTCCTCGCCCCACCCCCGACATCTCCCGGCACCGGCCAAAAAGAAAAACGCCCGGTGCCAAAAAGACACTCGGGACGCGAGGCTTTTTAGCATTTGTTTAACGTGGCTGCAATAGGCCGCAAATTACCACGAGCTTCGGTTGTGAACGTCAGTCTACGTAAAGAGGCGGAGGGGCGCAAGGGGGACAGACGGTCGGACGGTCGGACGGTCAGAGGACGTCATCCCGAGCGACAGTGAGGACCCGAATGCATCCGAGAGACCCCTTCGCTGCGCTCGGGATGACTCGGCCGGGACATCCGTCCCGTCCCTACCAATCCCGATCCCCCGTCCCCCCTCCGACGACCGCCGCCCCTCATGACTCGCGAGCTGCTCGCGCTGCACCGCCTCCAGCAACTGGCGCGCCTGGTCGGCGTTGAGCTCGTCGACCGACTCGCCCTGCCCGGCCCCGAAGCCGCCGCCCGCCATCGCTCCCGACGCTGCTTCCGGATTGCCCTCGTAGCCCGGGACGTTCATGTTGCCGCGGCCATAGTCCGCCTGCCGGCCCCGGCCCGATGAGCCGCCCGCCATCCGGTCCTCCTCCAGCCGCTTGAGCGCCAGCTCGAGATTCCACTTGGCGTCGTGATCGGCCGGGTCGAGCCGGAGCGCCTCCTCGTACGCGGCGATCGCATCCAGCAGGAGCTGGCCCCGCTCGGGCGCCTCCTCGGCCGCGCGCACGAGCGAGTTCCCCAGATTGAACACACTCGGCTGCCGAACCACCGGCGGCCCCGCGGCCGCCAGCCGGTACCGCACCGCCGCGTCCTCGTAGCGCCGCATGCGGTAGTACGCGTTGCCCGCGTTGTACGCCCGGACAGGCGTGGTGTCGGCTGCGAGCGCCTGGTCGAGCGCTTTGGCCGAGCCGGCGAAGTCGCCGGTGGCGTAGAGTCGCTCACCTTTCCTGGCGTCGAGGGAGCCCCGGGAGCAGCCTGCGCTCGCGGCGAGCAGCAGCAGCAACAGCGATGCGACGGCGCGACCGATCGACGATCCAGCGCCACCGCTCGACGCGGTCTGGTCCTGAGCGTCACCGGCCGACCCCGCTCTGATCAAATCGGATCCTCGCGACACGGCATCCCGGCCGCTCGCCCCGCGCCGCCGGTGTCTGGCCAGGCCCGCCAGCGCGAGGTCGCCAAGCAGCGCCGCGACGGCCAGCGCGAGCGGCCATTGGAACCGGTCGGCCCGCTCCGCCGACTTCCGCGCGGACAGCGGGCGCGAGCGCACCTTCGCCAACGTGGCCCGGAGGATCGTCCGGTCCGCAGGGCGGTCCGCGCGGGCGTAGGTACCGCCGGTGAGCTTCGCGACCGTGCGCAGGTCCTGCTCCTCGAGCTTCGAGATCGCGATCCGGCCGATGTGATCGCGGTGGAACTTCTCGGGCGCCTCCGAGCTGTCGGCCGGCACCGGCGCCCCGCCGGTGGTGCCCACGCCGAGCGCGAAGACGGGAGTCCCCTCGCCGCGGAGGCTCTTCGTTGCCGCCTCGAGATCGCCTTCGCCGCTCTCGCCGTCGCTGACCAGCAGGACCGCGCGATAGCCGCGGTCGCCCTCGTGCTCGAACACCTTGCCCGCCGTGGCGAGCGCGGTGCCGATATCGGTGGCTGGATCGCCGAGGTCGTCGGGACTGGCGGCGTCCAGGAAGAGCTTGAGCGCCGCGTGATCGGAGGTCAGCGGCAACTGGAGGAACGCGCTGCCGCCGAACACGATGAGCCCCACCCGGTCGCCCGGCGAGAGCGACACCGTCTCCCACGCCGCCGCCTTGGCGGCCGCGAGCCGGCTCGGCGCCACGTCGGTCACCGTCATCGAGCGCGAGAGATCGAGCACCAGCAGCAGGTCGCGTCCCGTACGCACGAGCTCGGCCTGGCGCTCACCGAGCTGTGGGCGCGCGAGTGCGACCAGCCCCAGCGCCACCGCCGCGAGCTGGAGCCCGGCGCGCCGCCGGGCGAGCCGGGCGTCACCGAGGGTCGAGCCCCGGGCCAGCACGGCCGGATCGCCGAACGCCCCGAGATCCTCGCCCCGACGCCGAAGGCCGCGCCGCACCGCCCACGCGGCGAGCGGCACCAGGACCAGCGCGAGAAGCAGCACCAGCGGCCAGGCGAAGCTCACGGCAGGCTCCGGAGGCGCGTGGCGCCGAGCAGGACGCCCGCCGCGAGCAGCACCAGCCCCGGCGCGAGCGCGTACAGGTACAGCTCCCGGTAGTCGCGGGTCTCGCTGATCCGGACGTCCTGGCGCTCGATCGGATCGATCGCCTGGAGAATGTGCTCGAGCGCCTCGGGATCGGTGGCGCGGAAGTACGTGCCGCCGCTGCGCTCGCTGACCCGCTGGAGGATCGCCTCGTCGCCGCTGGTCAGTCGATCAGGCGTGCGCCCGCCCCAGCGCCAGATGAACTGCTTGTCCGGCGCGGTCGTGTCGGCCGCGCTCACGCCGATCGTGTGAACCCGCACTCCGATGGCGCGCGCGGCCTCGGCGGCGAGCAGCGGCGACGGCTTGCCGGTGTTGTTTGCGCCATCGGTGATGAGCACGACCACGCTCGCCTTCGGCGGCAGGTCCTTGAGCTGCGTGAGACACATCGTGAGCGCGGTCCCGATCGCCGTGCCGTCGGGGAGCATGCCGATGTCGACCCGGCCGAGCATCCGCTGGAGCAGGTCGGTGTCGGGCGTGAGCGGCGCCTGCAGGAAGGCGCGGCCGGCGAAGATGACCAGGCCGAGGAGATCGCCCTCCCGCTCGCGGGTGAATTCGCCGAGCACCCGGCGCGCCACCATCAGCCGGTTGCCCGGCTTGAAGTCGCCCGCCTTCATGCTGCTGGAGATGTCGAGCGCGATCATGATGTTCCGCGCCTTGCTCCGGATCTGCCGCACCTCGTGGGGCACCTGCGGCCGCGCGAGTGCCACGATCAGGAGTGCCTGGCCGAGCAGCCGGAGTGCGTCCGGCAGCCAGGGCCACCGGCTCCGGCGCGAGACCGGGGCGCCCGCCAGGAACGCGAGCCCCGGAAAGCCGATCCGCTCGTCGGGGGCCTGCCGCCGGCGCCGCCACCGGAGCCAGGCGAGCGCCGCCGGCACGAGCAGCAGCAGGAGCCAGGCGGGATCAGCGAACCGCATTGATCGCCTCTTCCGCACCATGCCCGAGCGCGTGGCGCCACTCGGCGAGCAGCACCCGCGCGTCCTGTAGAAACTCGGCCGCGTCGCCGGCAGCCGGACGGCGGCGGGCGAATTTCACCAGGTCCGCGTCGTCGAACAGCGGGTCGAAGCGGCGCCCGCGCGGTCCCTCGAGCAGCTCCGCCGGGAGGGACCACCGCAGCTCGGTCGTGGTGCGCTCGCGCGCCGGGATGCCGGCCGCGGTCTCGAGATAATCTCGCAGGGCGTCGGCCACCGCCTCGTAGTGCCGGGCCACCTCTCCGGTCTCCATCCATCGGGCGCCCTCGATCTCGGCCAGGCGGTCGAGCGCGACCGCGAACGGATCGGGCGGCTCCGCCGCGACATCGACCAGGGCAAGCGCCGGCACCGGCACCAGGGCGCGCCGGTCGCGGCGGCGGCGGAGCGCCCAGACCGCGGCGGCGAGCGCGGCCGTCATCCCCACGACCAGGCGCGGATCGGGGCCCGGGACCTCGCCCAGCTCGCGGATGTCGCGCAGCGTCGAGCCGCCGCCGTCGGTCAGCACCGCCGCGATCTCGATCGGCACGGGCTCGCTGCGCATCGTGCCGTGCAGAATGACGGCGCCGCGACGGAAGTCGATGGCGAAGGAGGGGATCGTCTGCGGTCCCGGGCGGTAGAACGCGATCCGGGCCCGGGCCTCGAGCAGGCGGGTGCTGATCTGCCGCATCGAGTCGACTCCGAGCAGCCGCACGCCGTCGGCCAGAGCGGCCGCCGGGTGCGGCACCTGCTCGAGAAGGGCGTCGCCCTCGTACTGGCGGAGGATGAGGCGAAGGGAGACCGGGTCGCCGACGGTAACGCGGCCGCTGTCGGGCCGGACTTCGAGGGTCTGGGCGGCGGCGGGGGGGGCCAGGGCGATGAGGCTCGATAGAGCGACCAGGCTGTGCGCCGCGAGCGCGACTGTCAGCGCGGCGGTCACCAGCCCTCCCCCGCCCCGTTCGCGCCGGTCCCAGCCCCCTCCCGCATCCCCCGCCACGACCCGAGCAGCTCCCGCGCCGCCAGCAGAAACCCTTCCGCGTCGTCCACCCCCGGCCGCCAGTGCGCGAACTTCACCAGATCCGCCGCATCGAATACCGTCTCGAAGCGCCGGCGACCGCGCCCCGCGAGCATGCCGGGCGCGAGCGCCCAGCGGAGCTCCGACGTCGTCCGCTCCCGGGCCGGCACGCCGTGCGCCTCGAGGTAGTCGCGCAGCACATCCGTCACCTCCGCGTAATGCCGCGCGACATCGCGCGCGCTCCAGCGCTCCCGCTCGATCGCCGCCAGGCGATCGGCCGCGACGTCGTACGGATCGCGCGCCGCCGGTGGGGCCGACGCTGTCGGAAGAGACTCCGGCCCGAGCGCCGGCGCTCGCCGGCGCGCGCGCCAGGTGAGCCATCCCGCGCCGGCCAGCGCCAGAAGCCCGAGCGCCAGCTCGATCGGGTTCGGCGCCGCGGCGCGGACCGGCTCCTTGATGTCCCTCAGCGTGGCCGACGAGCCCGCGCCCAGCACGGGCACCACCTCGACCGTCGCGCTGTCGCTGGTCAGCGTGCCGCGCGAGAGTCCCTTCACCGACCGCATGAACGGCAGCGCGAACGTCGGCACCGCCTGGCGGCCCGGCCGGTAGAACGCGATCCGCGCCTTGCCGAGGTAGATCCGGTCCGCCTGCCGCTCCAGCTTCTCGACGCTGAACACCCGGATCCAGTCGGGCAGCGTACGGGCCGGCTTGGGGACCGTGTCGAACAGCAGGTCGCGTTCGTCGAGCCGCACCCGGAAGGCGATCGTGACGGTGTCGCCGACGGTGGCGCGCTCGGTCTCCGGGGTAACCGTCCAGTGCTGGCCGTGCAGCTGCGCGGCGAGCGGCGCTGCGCTCGCCCAGGACAGGAGCGCGGCGAGGAGAGCCGGCAGCCGCTTCCGAGTCACCCTGAGCGGAGCGAAGGGGGCATGTCTGAGCACGGGCTCCTTCGCTCCGCTCAGGATGACGAACCTATGGAGACCGTCTGACCGCCCGTCACCGCCACAGCATCCTCTCCCGCCTCCGGAAGAACGTCAGCAGCGGCTCCGCATACGGCCGCCCCGTCTCCAGCCGCAGCAGATCCGCGCCCCGCTCCCGCAGCGTCCGGTCGAGCCCGCGGTCGAATTCCTCCGTCCGCCGCGCGAAGTACTCCCGGAGCGCTGGATCCCCGGTATCCACCCACCGCCACGTCCCGGTCTCCGGATCCCACAGCGTCACCATGCCCGCCGCCGGCAGCTCGCGCTCGCGCTGGTCGACGAGCTGCAGGCCGACGATGTCGTGCCGGCGCGCGAGCCGGCCGAGCACCGCTTCGTAGCCCGTCGCCATGAAATCCGAGAGCACGAAGATGATCCCCCGCCGATGGAGCGTGGGCTCCAGCTCCGACAGCGCGGCGCCCAGATCAGTGCCGGTGCCGCGAGGAGCGAAGGCCAGCAGGTCGCTGATGAGCCGGAGGACGTGGCGGCGGCCCTTGCCGGGCGCCAGGTGGTATTCGACCCGGTCCGTGAAGAACAGCGCCCCGACCCGGTCGTTGTTGCGCGCCGCCGCGAGGGCCAGCACCGCGGCCACCTCGACGCCGAGCTCGCCCTTGGTGCGGAGCCGGGTGCCGAAGCCGCCCGAGGCGCTCATGTCCACCATGAACAGCACCGAGAGCTCGCGCTCCTCGAGGTAGCGCTTCACGTAGGCCGCGCCGAGCCGGGCGGTGACGTTCCAGTCGATGGTGCGGATGTCGTCGCCCGGCTGGTACTCGCGCACCTCGGCGAACTCGACGCCCCGGCCGCGGAAGGCGCTGGAATACTCGCCCGCCACGATGTCGCGCACGAGGTGTCGGGTGGTGATCTCGATCCGCCGGACCTCGCGCGAGACCTCCTCGGGGGTCATGGCACCGGCACCGCCTCGAAGATCCGGCCGAGCAGCGCGTCCGGGCCGACCCCTTCCGCGTCGGCGCGGTAGGTCAGGATCACGCGGTGCCGGAGCACGTCGAGGCCCAGCGCCTTGATGTCGTCCGGCGTCACGTAGGCGCGGCCGCGGATGAAGGCGTGCGCCTTGGCTGCGCGGAGCAGGAAGATCGCCGCCCGCGGCGAGGCGCCGAACTCCACCAGCGGCGCCAGGTCGGGGAGCCCCGCGTCCTGCGGCCGGCGCGTGGCGCCCACCAGGTCGAGCACGTACTCCTTGATCCGCTCGTCGGTATAGACCGCCTGCACCAGCCGGCGCGCCGCGATCACCCGCTCCGGGTCGATCACCTGCCTCGCCGCCGGCTCGTCGATCGCGGTCATCCGGTCGAGCACCTCGCGCTCCTCCCGCCGGTCGGGATAGGTGACGACCAGCTTGAACATGAACCGGTCGACCTGCGCCTCCGGCAGCGGGTACGTCCCTTCGTGCTCGATCGGGTTCTGCGTGGCGAGCACCAGGAACAGCGGCGGCAGCGCGAAGGTCTGCCCGCCGATCGTCACCTGCTTCTCCTGCATCGCCTCCAGCAGCGCGCTCTGCACCTTGGCGGGTGCCCGGTTGATCTCGTCGGCGAGCAGCAAATTGGTGAAGATCGGCCCCTTCTGGACCGTGAAGTCGCCGCTCCGCTGGTTGTAGATCATCGTGCCGATGAGGTCGGCCGGGAGCAGGTCGGGCGTGAACTGGATGCGGTGGAACTGCGCCGCGATGGTGCCGGCCAGGGTCCGGATCGACAGCGTCTTGGCCAGCCCCGGCACGCCCTCGAGCAGCACATGGCCGTCGGCGAGCAGCCCGATCAGCAGGCGCTCGAGCATCGCGTGCTGGCCCACGATGACGCGGCCGAGCTCGGCCATGAGCTCGCCCACCAGGCGGCTCTCCCGCTCGATGAGCGCGGCATCCGGCAAGCCGGAAGCCGCGCGGGGGTCGGCCGCGAAGCGCTCGGGAAGGGTTGTCATGCAGGAGAATCTACTACGGCCACTCCTCGAGTGGAGCGGGCGCCGGCGGCAGTTGGCTGGGGTCGATCGTATCCGCGAGCCACTCCGTGAGCTCGGTCCGGTGCCGGCGCTCGACCGCGGCGCCCCAGCGGTACCGGCCGGCCTCGTAGCGCGCCCCCGAGAACCAGAAGGTGACGGCGTCGGTCACCGGGTCGTACTCGAACGTGCTGCGATACACGATGTCCTGCAGCGCGGGAATGGCGCCCTTCACCAGCACCGGCTGCGTCACCACCTGCCAGTCCAGTCCGTCCCTGCTCTCGGCCAGGTACACGATGGGCGTGGTGCATCCGCCGGCCGTCTTGGCGTTGTAGAGCGCCCAGAACCGGTTGAGCCGCGGGATCCACTGCACGTCGAGATGCCACGGCCAGAAGCCGGTCTGGCCCAGCTGCACCTGCGCGGCATCGCCCCAATGAATCCCGTCCCTCGAGCGGCGGGCCTCGACCACCGTGTTCGCCGCGCCGCACCCGGCGGGGCCGGAGTTGACGGCGAACATCCACCAGTCCCCGGTCGCGCGCCGCACGACGCTGGGCGACACGATCTCGTGATTCGGCGCGCGAAGTACCTCCACCGGCGCCGACCACGTGCGCCCGTCGGATGTCCGCACGAGCTGCACGATGTTATCCGAGGTCACCTGCCGGTAATACAGCCAGAGCTCACCCAGATCGGCGACGTAGACCAGGTCGGGATCCGACAGGTAGCCCACTGCCGGCAGCACGACCGGCGCCGGCCCGCCCGCGGGCCGCACCCAGACATCGCGGCGCTGCGACTCGAACAAGGACGGGTTCTCGAACTTCGCGTCCCCGAACGGATACGGCGTGATCGCCAGGTGGAGCGGCAGGCCGAACACGCCGGCCGGGGTGGCCGCGTAGTCGGGGTGCACCACCTGGCCGGAGCCGTCGTAGGTCTGGAACACCAGCGGCGTCAGGTCGTCGAACGGCAAGGCATCGGAGCTCTCCGCGATCGCCGTGAACACCGCGGGCTCGGCGCCGGGCAGCGTGGCCTCCGCGGTACGCGGTCCCTCGACCGAGCCCAGGTGCCAGAGGGCGCGGGCCTGGCCGAGCGCGTCGGTCTCGCCGTCGAGCGGCAGCAGCCGTCCGTCGTCGGTGTGCCATTCGACCCGCACCCCCTCGGCGGGCTGGCCGTCCGCGTCGAGGACCGTCACGACGATCGGCGCGGGCAGCACCGTGCCGACGCGCGCGATCTGCCCGTCGCCCTCGGTGACCCGCACGACCGCCGGCGGGCGCGGCCCGGCGTCACCGTCGCAGCCGGTGAACGATGCGAACAGCAACACCGCGGCGAGCGCCCAGCACGAGCGTGATGCGGGCATGGAGAGTTGCCGATGGATGGGTCGGAGATGACCTGCCTATCCTGGCTGGACGCACCGGCGGCGAGGCGAGTTTCGCGAAAGCGGCCGTCCGGTTGAGAGACACCTTCACGCAGCCATTCGTCACCTACCGAGGCCTCATGCATCATCCCTCGGTGCTCGCCGGAGGCGTGGCCCTCACGTGCCGCGGGCGCCCGGCTGATGGGCGTGGATCACGGAAGCAGCAACTTCGACACCTACGGCGGGTCGGCGACGGCGGCGGGAGGGCGGTGGGGCGGTCTCCGAGGTGCTGGGGCTGGACGAGCGCGGGCGGGCGGCGGGGTGGGTGAAGCGTTACGGCGGCCGTCATCCCGAGCGGAGCGAGGGACCTTGCGTGCCGTTCCCGGACAGCAGCCAGGGTCCGGGATGGGAGAAAAAGGTCCCTCGCTCCGCTCGGGATGACGGGCTACGCCGACGTCCCCCCTACCTTCACGTCGGCCCGTTGAACGCCGGATCGCTCGCCCGGGTCCGCAGATCCGTCTCCGTCCCGCGGTACCAGCCGCCCCGGAACTCGAAATGCTGCTCGTCGAGTATCCGGCTGTTGAGCGCATCGGTCCCCAGTTGCTGGACCTGCCACAGCAGCACCTTGGCACCCATCTCGGCCGCCGTCTCCCACAGGCCGGCCACCAGGGGCGGATACAGGTCGGCGTACTCCTGCTTGAGCCTGGCTTCTCGGGGGATGAACTCCATTCCCACCTCCAGCGGCCTGCGGGTCGCGCGATTACGGGGTCGCGAGCGCTAGGATAATGCAGCGGCCCTGCCGCGGCCACCAGGGGTGTGCGCGGCCGGGTCTGGCCCCTCCCGTCGACTCCCCGACGCCGCCACTATTCCAGTCGCCTCAGCCGGGACCATTCTCCGATGCGCGTTGTGGTGACATTCGACACCCCGTACCAGGGGTGGGACTACCCCGACCACGAGCGCCAGATGGCGACCGAGGTCGCGGCGTGGAAACACAATGAGCCCGAGATGGAGTACCAGATCGCGGACGCCCTCCGGGTCCGGGGGCATGACGTGACCCTGGTCGGTGTGCGCAACGACCTGCAGTACCTGGTTCAGTGCCTGGACGAGATCCGGCCCGAGCTGGTCTTCAACGGGGTCGAGGCCTTTCACGGCAACGCGGGGCTGGAGTACATGGTCCCCGCCATCCTGGAGGCCGAAGGCTGGCGGTACACCGGGTCGCCCCCGCTCGCCCTCCTGGTCTCCCGGAACAAGGCGATGAGCAAGAAGGTCCTCGCCTACCACGGGGTCCGGGTGCCGGGCTTCGTCACCTACCGGCCGGGCGAGACGCTCACCCCCGTGACCGGGCTCAACTTTCCGCTCATCGTGAAGCCGCTCCAGAGCGACGCGTCCGCCGGCATCGCGCAGGCCTCGGTGGTCCAGGACCAGGCCGCGCTCGCCGACCGGGTCACGATGATCCACGAGCGCTTCGACCAGCCCGCCATCGCCGAGGAGTTCATCGACGGCCGGGAGCTCTACGTGAGCCTCATCGGCAACGGCGACGACCTCGACCTGCTCCCGATCACCGAGATGGTCTTCGACAAGCGCCGCACACGGCCGGAAGAGCGGATCGCCACCCAGTTCGCCAAGTGGGACGAGGACTACCGCGCGCGGAAGGGCATCCGCAACGTCTTCGCGCGGCCGCTTGCCCAGGCGGCGCGGGAGCGGATCGCGGAGATCTGCCGCACCGCCTTTCGGGCCCTCTGGCTGCGCGACTACGCCCGGCTCGATGTCCGACTCGCGCCCGACGGCGAGGTCTGGTTCCTGGAGGCCAACGCCAACCCATTCATCAGCTACGGCCACGACATGGCCAACGCGGCGGAGAAGGCGGGGATGAATTACTACGAGTTCATCCAGCGGCTGGTCGACGAGGCGATGGCGCGCCATGCCCACGCGTAGGCGCCGGCGCGGCACCGCGCCTCACCCCGAGCACCACTGCGTCTGCGGGCACGCGCTCAAGCGGTTCTGGCCCTACTGCCCCAACTGCGGCCGCAGTCAGCAGTGGAAGGACGTGGACAACGTCACCGGCGCCGAGTGCTACAACTGCGGCTGGATCGTGAGCGACAAGTCTTCGTTCTGCCCCTGGTGCGACGCCGACATCTTCGAGGCGGGCTACTCGAGCGTCAAGCCGCTGCAGGCGCCGCGCGGCTTCCGCATGGATGCGCGCTGCGACTGGGGCTGCGGCGGCGGCGTGCAGTATCCCATGCCGTTCTGCCCCTGGTGCGGCCGCCCGCAGAGCTGGAACGAGGAGGACGCAGACCACTTCGAGGGCGAGTGTCCCCACTGCAACCGGGGCGTCGACGACTGGATGAACGTCTGCCCCTGGTGCGGCCAGGACGCCACCGGACGCGACCTGATCCCCCGCGCGCTCACCCGCGTCCGCCGGCTGCTGCTGGTGAGCCGGATCCGTGACTGGGGCTATCGGGTCCTCCTCCGCCCGGGCATCTCGGGCGTCGACCCGCGCTGGCCCAAGGCGGTCGAGATCGAGCAGCGCTACGTGGTCGGCAAGTGGCGGCGGGACGAGATCCCGTGGACCATGCTCGTCGGCCTCCTCACCCACGAGCTGGGCCACAGCTTCCTGTATCACCATTGGGACTGGACCCGCTCCCGCCGCTTCCGCCGCGCCTTCGGCGAAGTGGACAAGGCCTACCGCGGGATGGACAACTCCTGGGTCTACTTCCAGCGCCGCCGGATCGCCATTGCCCCGCGCGACTTCGTCAGCGCCTACGCCGCCAAGCACCCGCAGGAAGACTTCGCCGAGACCTTTCGGTTCTACGTGACGCGGCGAGGGCGGCTGCGGGATCTGTTCGCGGAGTTCGGGCAGAAGCGGAAGGGTGTGATTCTGTACGAGAAGTTCCTGGTGCTGCATGACTTCGTGCGGGCGTTGCGGGGGTGGGCGTAGGTCGGACGGTCGGACGGTCGGACGGTCGGACGGTCGGACGGTCGGACGGTCGGACGGTCGGACGGTCGGACGGTCGGACGGTCGGACGCTGCAAAGATAGCGATAGCTCGTCACCCTGAGCGGAGCGAAGGGACGTGCCTCTACGCATGCTCCCTCCGCTGCGCTCAGAGTGACGACAGCCACGGACCGGCGCCGGCTACTCCCAACCGTCTGACCGTCTGACCGTCTGACCGTCTGACCGTCCCTCAACCCTCCCCCAATACCTCCATCGCCGCGTTGCGCCCGTTGATCCCAATCACGCTGCCACCCGGATGCGTGCCGGCGCCGCAGAGGAACAGGCCCGGCATGGGAGTTCTGGCCTGCAGCCGCCGGTCCCACATGTAGGCCGGCAGGATCTCGCCCTGGAAGATGTGCCCGCCCGTCAGCCCCACCCGCCGCTCGATGTCGGGCGGGCCGAGCACCTCGAGGTCGATGATGGCCGCCGGCAGATTGCTGCAGAAGCGGCCGATCGACTGCACCACCGTCCGCCCCACCTCTTCCCGCCGCGTGTCCCAGGTCCCTTCCCGGAACGTGTTCGGCACGTACTGGGCGAACACGCTCATCGTGTGCACGCCCGCCGGCGCGACGCTGGGATCGTACACCGTCTGCAGGTAGAGCTCGTTCCAGGTCCGCGGCGGCAGGCGGCCCTCGTTGGCCGCCCGGTGGTGGTCGCACCACTCCGCCTTGCTCAGCGGCGTGTTCACCTGTCCCGTGTGGTGCGGCTCGAGCGTGCCGGGCCGGGCCGTGAAATTGGGCAGCTCGGTGAGCGTCATGTTCACCTTGACCGTCACGCCTGCGATCGGGATCCGGCGCACCTGGGCGGCCCACGCTGGATCGGCGCCGCCACCCAGCAGCGCAAGGGTGCGGTACGGGTCGGCGTTGGAGACGACCCGCCTCGAGGGGATCCGCTCGCCCGAAGCCAACTCGACGCCTTCGCCCGGCAGGATGCGCGCGACCGGCGCGCCCGCCGCCACCACGGCGCCCGCCTCCCGCGCGATGTCGCACAGGAGGAACGACACCATCCCCATGCCGCCCTCGACGTAACCCCAGGTGCCCGCCTGCCCGTCCATCCGCCCCGACGCGTGGTGGTAGTAGATCGAGGCGGTGCCCGGATCGTGCGGGCTCGCGTTGGTCCCGATCACGCCCTGGCCCAGGTAGGCCAGATGCAGCCGCTCGTCGTCGAGGTAGCGCTCCACCAGCTCGACCATCGACCAGTCGAACAGCAGGCCCCGCGCTTCGGCGTCGTCGCCCAGGCGCCGCTCGATGGCCTCGCGCGTGGGCGACGGTCCGATCCAGATGTCATCCGGCCCGTCGGGCCGGAGCGCGTCGCGGAGCCGGCGCTTCACCGCCTGCATCGCCTGCCAGCCGGCGAGATCGCCGGGCGCGAAGCGCCGGATCTCGTCCTGGCACCGCTCGTCGTCGTTCCAGAGCTGGATGCTGCTCCCGTCCTCGAAGGGCACGAACATCCCGCCGTCCGCCGGCGTCCAGCGGAATCCGTGGCCCTTGAGGTCGAGCTCCCGCATCACCAGCGGATGCAGCAGCCCCACGACGTAGGCACAGGGCGACATGCGGACGCCGGGCCACGGCTCCTCGAGCGTACAGGCGCCGCCCACCTGATCGCGCGCCTCGAGCACCAGCACCCGCTTCCCCGCGCGGGCGAGATAGGCGGCGCAGGTCAGCCCGTTGTGCCCGGCCCCGACCACGATCACGTCCCACGGCCGCGCCGCCAGCGCTCGCACCGGTTGCGGCAGCCCGACCCGCCCGAGCACCGCGGCCGTCGGGCTTTCCTGGCTCCGGCGATTCAACGAACTACCCCGCCGATCACCCACATCCCCCATCCCACCATCGCCAAGCCGGCCACCCGTCCCACCCACATCCCGCCCGGCACCACCTTCTCCACGAGCACGAAGCCTGCGATCGCCACCACCCACGGCAGGTTCATCACCCCCGCCACGAACAGCAGCGCCATCAGCAGCCAGCAGCACCCCAGGCAGAAGGTGCCGTGCCGCATCCCCATCCAGAGCGCTCCGCCCACTCCTTCACGCCACTCCGACGAGAAGAACCCGAGCGGCGAGCGGCACTGCGAGAGGCAGGCGCCCTTGATCGGCAGCCATTGGTACAGCCCGGCTCCCACGAGCAAGGTCCCGGTGAGCACCGGACTCGCGCTGGCCATCGCGGGTGAGAGGAGCAAGCGCCGGTGCAGCTCCCACTGTACGCCCGCCGCCAGCGCCGCGTAGGCGGTCCACACCAGCAGGTACCCCCCGACGAACACCGCCACCGGCGCGGCCGGCACGCCCTGCTGGCGCCGGCGGCGTGAGACCGTACTGAACAGCAGGATCACCGGCGCCGCGGAGGGCAGCATCATCGCCACCATCATGATGACCCACATGCCGACGAGCCATGCTAGCCCCGGCATCGGCATCGCCATCGCCATTCCGGCGTTGCCGGACGGCGCGGCCGCTTTCGCCACGTACGCCCAGGCAAAGGCCGCGAGCACGACGATGCCGGCCGCGGTCACGATCCGGTCCCGCCGAAGCGCTTCCTCGAGCATCGTCAACTCTGGTTGGTCCAGCTCGGCGTGGAGTAGCTCGCGAAACCGCCCGGGTGCCGGAACCGGATGGTGCCGTACTCGCACGACATCGTCGCCGAGGTGGCGATGTTGCCCACGTCCCAGAAGAAGCCGCCCTTCGGGTACACGATCTGGACTTCCTTTTCCTGACCCGACACCGCGTCGCGAATGGGTGTCTGCGTCAGCTCCAGCACGCCCGGAATGCGAAAGCTCGACTTGGTGCCGCTCACCTTCATCTCGATCGGCGCGAGCACCGGCCCGTCGAGCGAGGCGACCGTGCCTGCCAGCGCCTCGAACGGCATCCCGCCCGCACGGCCGGTGAGAATCGCGGCGACCGCCTCGGCCTGGGCCGGTGTCGCCCGGTCGTCCACGAAGATCGCGACCTCGCCGTTGCCCTCGTGTATGGCCTTCGGGTACGCGAACGCGATGACGTACCGGACGCCGGCGAGCGACACATCGCCGAACGTGCCTTCCTGGACCTCCCCGCCGATCAGGGCCTCGCAGTTGCCGCGGTCGGGAAATCCCGTGAACTGACAATTGCAGCCGGGGGTACAGTTGCACGCCTCGATGCTGTGAACCCTCATCTGCCAGGGCGTACGGCTGGCGGCCGTTGCCTGCGGTTCGGACACGCTCGCCTGTGCCATGGAGCACCTTCCCGATGTCAGAGGTTGGGCAGGGACGGGCTGCTGGACCCGGAGGCCCCGCGCGGGCAATATGCGCGCCCATCGCGCCACGGGAAAGCCGCGCCGGGTGCAGCGCTCCGGCGGCCCGTTTCCCCGCGCGAGGAACGCCTTAGACTTCCCCCATGACCACCCGCCTCTACTACACCGACGCCTATCTCTCCACCTTCGACGCCGCCGTCGTCGCCCGGGCTGACGCCGGCCGCCGGATCTATCTCGACCGCACCGCGTTCTACCCCACCTCCGGCGGCCAGCCGTTCGACACCGGCCGGCTCGGCGGCGTGGCGGTCGTCGACGTGATCGACGAGGGCGACCGCATCGCGCACGTCGTCGAGGCGCCGGTCGCGGGCGACCGGCTTGCCTGCGCGATCGACTGGGCGCGCCGCTTCGATCACATGCAGCAGCACACCGGCCAGCACGTGGTCTCCGCGGTCATCGCCGAGCGCTTCGGACACCCGACCGTGGGCGTGCATTTCGGCCGGGAGAGCGCCACCCTCGATCTCGACACCCCCGGGTTCGGCCACGCGGAGATCGTCGAGGCCGAGGCGCGCGCCAACACCGCCGTCACCGACAACCGGCCGGTGGAGGTCTCCTTCGAGGATGCGGCAACGGCGGCGGGGCTCCGAAAGGCATCGGAGCGTGAAGGCACGCTGCGAATCGTCACGATTCAGGGTCTCGACCGGAGCGCCTGCGGTGGCACCCACGTGCGCGCCACCGGTGAGATCGGCGCGATCGTCATCCGCAAGGTCGAGCGGGTGAAGCGGCACGTGCGGCTGGAGTTCCTCTGCGGCGCGCGGGCGGTCCGCCGCGCCCGTGCCGACGCCGACCTGCTCTCCGCTCTGACGAGCGCCCATTCGGCCACGGCCGAGGAGCTGCCGGCGCTGTTCGAGGCCCAGCGGCTGGAGCTCAAGGCCGGCGCCGCGGCTCGGCGCGAGCTGGAAGAGGCCGTCGCGGGGCATCGGGCCCGGGAGCTCCACGCGTCCATTCCGCCGGATGGCCGCGGGCGTCGCGTGGCGGTCGCGCGTGAGGCGGCTGGAGCGGTGGAGCGGTTGCGCGCGCTCGCGCTGGCCTACGCCGGACTAGCGGGTGGGGTGTTGATCGGCGTGGTCGCGGAACCGCCGTCGATACTGCTCGCGACGGCGGCGGACACGAGCCTGGACGCAGGCCGCGTGCTCAAGCCCGCGCTCGAAGCCCACGGCGGGCGCGGCGGCGGAAACGCACGAGTAGCGCAGGGGAGCGTTCGGGATGGGGTGGCGCTGGAGGGAGTGGTGGGGGCCGTGCTGAAGGTTGTGGCGACGCCTGAGTCATCCTGAGCGGAGCGAAGGAGCCATGTGTCGGGTCATGCCTCCTTCGCTGCGCTCAGGATGACCACTGCGCCCAGGACGACCTGGCCGCCAGCTATTCCCCATCCGGCGCGCTGGGCCCGCCCATCTGGGTCTCGAGCGCGCCGCGCAGATCCACGCCTTCGGCGCCCAGCAGACGGAACAGCTCCCACTCCGCCGACCGCGCCGGGCCGATGCGCGGCCCGTTGTACATGAGCGAGATCACCAGCACGCCGTCCGGACGCCCGAGGTAGCCGGCCAGCGTCGCCACGTGGTCGAGCGTGCCGGTCTTGGCGTGCACCACGCCCCGCCCCATGCCGCCGCGAAGGCGGCGCAGCGTGCCCGTGCCGTTGGCCGGCAGGAGCAGCGGGTAGGGCTGGTTGCCGGGAAGCTGCGGATAGCGGGCCAGGTAGAGCATCTGGGTCAGCGGGCTCATCCGGTTGAGGTCGCTCAGGCCGCTGCCGTCGACCAGCGACACCCGGGCCGATGGCCCCACCACCTGCCGGACATGCTCCGTGACCAGCGCCGGGCCCGTGGTCTGGCTGCCGGCGCCCCACTGCAGCATCAGCTCGGCGCCGATGTTGAGGCTCCGGCGGTTCACTTCCATGGCCACGCTGTCGAATGGCGCCGACTCGATCTGCGCGAGCACCGACGCCGCCCTCGGCGCGACCACGGTCGGGCCTCCCGGCATGACCCAGCGGATGCCGGCCCGCTCGAGCGCCGACGCCCACGCGGCCATCAAGAGCGCCGACGGGTCGTGCGCCACCGCCGAGAAGCCGGCTGGCCGGCGGTGGAGGCCGATGGTCCCGTTGAGCGTCCAGCCGCCGTCCGGGTTGGGCGTGAGCCAGAGCCGCCCGCCGCCGCCGCTCACCGTCGTGGCCGCCATCCGGACCATCCGGCCGACGCCATCGGGATAGGCGCTCACCAGGATCGGCGGCGCGCCGGTGTCCCGGCCGGGCCGGTAGGTGAGGGAGATCGTGTTCTCGTGGAGTGCCACGGGGCCGACCGGCGGCGCGTACAGCTGGCCCTCGAAGTCGGCGGCCCAGACGCTCGGGTAGTGGCTGGAGGCCGGCCCGTTCCGGCTGGTGAGGCCCAGCGGTCCTTCGAGCTGGCGGACGCCGCGCGCCCGGAGCCGCCGCGCGAGCTCCCGGAGCTTGGGCCCATCCCGACCGCTGCGGTCGAGCGTCCAGTCGCCACCGAGCTCGAGCGCCCAGGTCCCCTGCCAGCGGCCCGACGATGCCTCGAGGATCCCGTCGCCGACGACGCGGGTCACCATCCGCGATTCCCCGCCGACCCGTGAGCGCGTGAACCCGGTGGTGAACATCTTGGCGGTCGAAGCCGGGATGAGCGCCAGCTCGGGGCTCATGCTCCAGAGCACGCGCCCGTCCATCGTACCGATGGCGACGCCCCATTCGCCCCGCCCCGTCCGGTCGGCCGTGCGCCGATACCATGCCTCCAGCGCCTCGCGCTCTTTCGGCGCGAGCGATTGGGCCTGGGCCGACGGCGCTGCCGTGGCACCGCACACGACTGCCAGTGCCAACGTCCGGAGGAGACGACGGGCCATGCACGACTCGAGGTTGATGGCGGTGTAGCGTAGAGCGACGGCCGGGGACCACGGCCTGATAGGATTGCAAGCGTCGAGCCAGCACTTAAGTCATTGTTGCGCAGCACTTTACAAGTTGGATACCGTCAAAGAATCATGCATTTCGCCAGATTGGGGAGTCGGTCACCTCCGCCCCTGCCCCCACGGCCGCCCGCCTGACCGTCCGACCGTCCGACCGTCCGCCCGTCCGACCGCCGACTCAGACCCTCTCGAGCGCGTCCAGCAGCGCCGCCGCACTCGGCCAGCGGTCCCTGGGCTCCCGGGCGAGCGCCCGGAGGATGACCCGCGAGAGCTCCGGCGAGACCTCCGGATTGAGCGTCGCCGGATCGCGGGCCGACTCACGCAGGTGCTGGGCTCCCAGCTCCGCCAGGCTCGGTCGGTTGAACGCCAGCTGCCCGGTTACGCACTCGAACAGCACCGCCCCCGCCGCAAACAGATCGGTCCGCGCGTCCACCGGCTCGCCGAAGAGCTGCTCCGGCGCCATGTACTGCGGCGTTCCCACCACCATCCCCACCGCCGTGAGCGTCTCGCCCTCAGCCGGCCGATGCTCCGCCAGCCGGGCAATCCCGAAATCCATCACCTTGAGAAATCCGGCCTGGTCGACGATCAGGTTCTGGGGCTTGATGTCCCGGTGAATGATCCCCTCTTCGTGCGCCACCTCGAGCGCCCGGCAGAGCTGCTTGCCGATGGTGAGCGTGGCGCCCACGTCCAGCCGCCCCGCCTCCCGGATGAAGGTGTGGAGCGTCGTCCCCCGGACCAGCTCCATGGTGATGTAGTAGGTTCCTGCCGCCTCGCCCAGATCGTAGGTGCGGACCACGTTGCGGTGGGTGATGCGGCGCGCCAGGCGGAGCTCCTGCTTGAACCGCTCGAGCAGCGTGGGATCCAGCGTGCCGAGCTCCGGCCGCAGCACCTTGATCGCAACCGGCTCGTCGATCTGGCGGTCGACGGCCCGGTACACCACCCCCATCCCGCCCCGTCCCAGCACTTCCTCGATCATGTATCGTCCGGCCAGGAGAGTCCCCGGACCAATCGATCCGTCTCCCGTCCTCGACGCCGCGACGGTGACCGGTGGCTGGGTCCGGAAATACGCCACCAGCCGGTCCTTCTCCCGCAGCTCCTCGATCATCCGGCCGAACGCCGTTGCCAGATCGGCGATCTCGTCGCGGCTGTTCGGCACCGGCACGTCGGCGTACGTCCCTTCGCTCACCTGGCGCGTCGCAGCCACCAGCCGCCGAACCGGCCGCGTGATCTGGCGCGCCAGCATCACGGAGGAAGCCAGCGCGAGCAGCAGGCCGCCGGCGAAGGCCCACCCGATCGCGCGGCTCAGATGCCGCCAGGCCGCCAGCTCGTCCTCGCGGTCGTGCAGTCCGACGTAACCGCCGATGGGCACGCCGTCGGCGGTCTGGAGCAACCCGGTCACCCCCTCGTACTCGTGCCCCGCGGCCGCCAGCCGGAATCGGGCAGGCGTCGTGTCGCCCGGTGCGGCCTCGACCCGGAGCCGGCGCACGGCGTCGCGCAGACCGCTCGCCGTCACCGTCGCGACCGCCACGGTCGGAATCCCGGCCGTGTCGCGCGAGAAGAACAGGATCTCCGAACCCGTGTGCCGCTGGAGCTGCGCGGCGAACGTGCTGTCGATCCGGAGCGCCGCCACCACCACCCCGTACTGCGCGCCGCCGGCCGGATCGGTCACGGGGACGCCCACCGCCTGGTAGAGCTCGTCCCGCTCCGGCGTGGTCTCGATCCAGAGGCCCTCGGTGGTACGCCCCTCGAGTGCCCGGCCGATGAGGGCGCCGCCGGAAAAATCCTCGTCCGAGACGCCGCGCTGCGCAGTCCAGGCCTTGAGGACCCCCGACCGGTCGACGATGAGTACCCAGTCGGCGCCGGTCTGCACTCGCAGCTCGTCGGCCTGGTCGAGCAGGTTGCTGCGGTCGTCGGTACGGAGCGCCTCGCCGATGCGGGACACGTAGGCGGGCACCTGCACCAGCGCGGCCGTGAGCTGGCGAAGGCTCTGGCTCCGGCTTGCCAGAGCGTCGCTGATCGCGGAGCGGGTGGCGCGGAGCGCGCGGGCAGAGGCGGCCTCGGCGGCGGCGTTGGTGCGGGTGCGGGTGACCAGCAGCGCCGAGCCCAGCGCCGCCACCACCACGAGCGCGGTGCCGACGAAGATCTTCCTGCCGAGGGGCATCCTCAATATCTCCGCCCTTGCTGCGGATACGGCTGCCCGTACTTGTTGAGGTGCGGCTTGAAGCGGTACCCCCGCGCGTCGAGCTCGAGAGCCACATCCGCCAGGCCCCCGGCCGGGACCTCGAGCGGCCGCGTCAGCTCGGGCGCCCGCTCGTGCCAGGCGTGGAGGATGTAGTGGCCGGCGGGCACTGCCGGCAGGAGAAAAGAGCCGTCGCCCGAGGGCTGGGTGAAGTAGGGGCCATCGCGTACCACGAGCAGGGCGCTCATCTGCGCGTGCACGTTGCAGTACACCCGGATGATGCCCGCTCGCTCCAGCTTGATGGACCGCGCCTCGCCCCGGCCGTAGAGGCCGAGGTCGAACGGCTGTTCATCGGAGAGCGAGAAGACGTTGTGATTGAACGGATCGTGGTTCGGGAAGGCGATCGTGGAGCCGACCGGCAGCACCAGCACATGCGGTGAGAAGGCCTTCTCTGCGGTGGAGATCTCGGCCTGCACCGGAGCGCGTCGGCCGCCGCCGCCTTCGAGCCAGACGACCGCCGTGCCGACGTCGTCGCCGGACCGGCTCCCCTTCTCAAGCAGCGCCAGCCGGCCGCGGACGTCGCCCGCGCGATGCGCCGCCGCCGCGAGCGGCCAGGCGGCGAAGATCGCGACGATCAATACCACTCGGCGGCAACGATCGCCCCGCTGTACTTTGGCCGGCATGTCCCCAAGGTTACCGTCGGCCCTCGGGAGCGTCAACGCGACCCATCAACGGACCTGCGACATGAAACTGCACGCCCTGACCCTGTTCACGCTTGCTCTGGCGGCGCCGGCCGCCGGCCAGGACACGAGCGCGACCGCCACGCCCGTGCAGGCCGAGGTGCACGGCCTGATCGTGATGAACGCCTTCGCGAACGACGCGGCCGTCAACAACAGCGACGTCCCGCAGTTCGTGCTGCCGCCGCCTCCGGCGGGCGGCCTCCCGTCCAGCGGGGGCGGCGCCACGCTGCGCCAGTCGCGGCTCACCGTCACCGCCCTGGTCCCCGAGTTCGCCGGAGGGCAGCTCACCGGCGAGCTCGACGTGGATGTCTTCGGCGGCCAGCAGCCGTCCACCGGCGGCCGAACGTTTCCCCTCGTCCGGCTCCGTCGCGCCTTCGCCGTGCTCGAGCGCGGCCGGCTCACACTGTTCGCGGGGCAGGAGGCGCCGCCGATCGCCGAGATCAACCCATCCTCGCTCGCGAGCATCGGGATCCCCGAGTTCGCGGGAGCGGGCAACCTGTGGCTCTGGATCCCGCAAATCCGGATCGGCGCGCGCGTCGCGGACGCCGGCGCGGTACGGCTCGGTCTCGAGGCGGCGGTGCTGGCGCCCACCTCCGGCGACGCACAGACCGCCTTCTTCACCCAGCCCGACATCGCCGAACGAAGCAACCGGCCGTATCTGCAGGGTCGGCTGCGCGCCCGCTGGGGCGCCGGCGACGAGCAGGGCGAGGTGAGCGTGGGCGGGCACTACGGTTGGCTTGCCGTGGGGCCGTCGCGCCGGGTCGAGTCGCGAGCGCTGGCGATCGGCATCTGGACGCCGCTGGCCCGCGGGCTCGAGCTCCGCGGCGAGGCGTATGTCGGACAGGCGCTGGCGGGGCTGGGCGGCGGCGGGATCGGTCAGAACTTCGGCCTCGACAGTGCCGTGGTGGCGACCCGTGGCGGATGGGCGCAGCTCAACGTCAAGCCGGTCATGGAGTGGGAACTCGGCGCGGGCATGGGCCTGGACGATCCCAACGATGCCGACCTCATCCCGGCGACTCAGCGGCTCCGGAACCTCGCCGTCGAGGGCCACACGACCTGGCGGCGCGCACCCATCGTGCTCGGCGCGGAGGTGCGGCTGCTACGAACGCGCTATGGTGCGGGGCTCGGCACGGTGAAAGCCACTCACTTCAATCTGGCAGCCGGCTTCGAGTTCTGAGGCGGGCTATGCGCCGTCGGTGGCGGGCTCGGGGAAGGCCGGCGAGGGGCTCGGTGCCGACGCGCCTTCGAGGCCTGGCGGCAGCGGCTCGTCCACCTGGGCGGTGAGCTCGTCGGCCGCGACCCGCGCCTGCACTCGCTGCATGACCATCTGCGCCACACTCGCCGGCAGCCCGAACTCACGCACGTAGTGGTCGGCGGTGGCGTTCACCTGCATCACGTTCCTGAGCAGCCAGGCCAGCTCCAGCGCGTTCTCGACGTGCGTGGCGACGACCGCCTCCGCCGCCCGCGCCCCGGCCATCTGGGCCAGCTCCAGCGTGCGCTCGTGGTATCGGCGGCGATAGCGCCGGTGCTCGAGGACGAGATCCAGCCGGAGCCGGCCCCACCCGGCGAGGGCGGGCAGCTCCATGGGCGGCGGAAGGGTCTTGAGGTCGAGCGCCGTCAGCGTCCGGGAGCGCACGACCTCGTGCATGCTCTCGGGCACGGCGGTCACCCGGAAGTAGAGATCGAGCCCGTCCAGGGCCGGAATCCTGGGCGCGAACTCGGTGACGAACTGCAGCGCCTGGCGGGTGTGGGTGTCGATGATCGCTTCCCAGCTCGCGGCGTAGCCCACGCGCACGTGAAGGTGCAGCGCGTCGGGAATGCGACGCAGCGACATCTGGCTGGGAACCGTCATGGGGCAACTCCGGGAATGCGCCGCGCCGCGGGCGGCAGCACGCGGCGGGTCGGCCACGCGGAGCAGCGCAATATCCAGTCCCCGGTCCGGCGGGAGGCCGAGTGGCCGGGCGACCCCCCGCCCCACCCCCGGATCACCCTCCGGAGCGCCGATTCACAACGACTTAGCGAGACGAAGCGGAGCCGGCCATGCGGGTGCCGGAAGCCCCGTCAGCCCGACGAGCGGTATGCCCGCGCCCGCAAAACGCGCAGGATGCCGCAGAGCCCCGGATCAGCGGAGCGGCGTCGGCAGGAACCGGGCGTAGCGCGATTCCCAGGCTCGGAGCGACTCGAGCGAGAGACCCTCGAGTTCGCGCGCTACCTCACGGGCGGCGGTCATCGCGGTCTCGACGTCCTCTTCGTTGACCGAGTCCGCCTCGTGGCCGCGAAGCTCGGCCACGCCCAGCAGCACGGTGACCTGGTTGTTCACCCGATCCTGCAGCATGACCCGGAGCTTGCGCACCAGCCGCAAGCGCGAGAAGCGCGAATGGCGACGGACTGCCCAGAGCAGGAAGCCCTGGAGCCAGACCAGGAACGTGAAGGCGAGCCCCCGCGTCCCCTGGTCCAACTGGGAGAACGTGAGCGTAATCGCCACGACTACGCCGATCGTGGTGAGCAGGAGCTCGAAGTGCTCGGCCATCTTGGCCCGAAGGGCGGCACGCCAATACCTGGAGGAGACCACGACGAACCTCGGGACGATGTTGTTGGGGAGCGAGTTACAATCTCGGAGAAAGCACTCACGCCGTCCAGTGGCAGATTCTGGACACCGACCAAAAAACGACCCCGCCGATGCAAGAGCTGGCGGGGTCGTTGGCGAAGCTGGCCGTCCCGGGGCTACGCGGCGAGATCCCGTAGCTTGTCGCCATGCTGCTCGCGCAGCTGGCGCAGGGCGCGGTCCCGGAGCTGGCGAATCCGCTCGCGGGTGACACCCATCATCCGGCCAATTTCCTCGAGCGTGCGGGTTTTCCCGTCGTCGAGTCCGAAGTAGAGCCGCAGCACCTTGGCGTCCCGGGCGGGGAGCGCGGCGAGCGCGGCGTCCAGATCGGTGGTCCGGCTGTTGGCCATGGTCGTCGCGTCGGTCCCCTCCTGGGTCAGAGGGATGAACCGCTCCATGCGGCCGCGCTCGTCCGCCTCGCGGACGGGGTGGTCGAGCCGCATGGCCTCGATGTGGAGCGCGCTGAGCGCCCGTACGGCGTCCCGGGTGAGACCCGTGGCCTTCACCAGCTCCTCGGTCGTCGGGATGCGGCCGAGCTTCTCGGTCAGAAGCGTCGTGGTCCGGCCGAGGCGGTTCAGGTCCGCCGTCCGGTTGAGCGGTACCCGCACGGGGCGCCCGTGACGCGCGATCGCCGCCTGAATCGCCTGCCGGATCCACCACACAGCGTAGGAGATGAACTTGACCCCGCGGTCGGGATCGAACTTCCGGGCCGCGGTCATCAGGCCGAGGTTCCCCTCGCCGATGAGGTCCATCAGCGGCACCCCGCGGTTCTGGAACTTTTTCGCCACCGAAACGACGAAGCGCACGTTGTGCCGCGCCAGCTTCTCCTGCGCCTCCACATCGCCCCGGAACGCGCGGCGCGCGAGCGCCGTCTCGTCCGCGACGTTGAGCAGCGGGATCCGGCTGATCTCCTGGAGATAGAAATCCAGGCTCTCCCGCCCCTCGTCGGCGGCTCGGGGAAGCTGCGCGGCGCGGCTGCGCCCGGTACGGCGGGACCGCTTCTTGGCAGGCTTGGCAGGCACTCAATTACTCCTATCTATCGCTTTAGCAATGACTTAAGTAGATTCTTGGTCGGGGGCTCGCCCTCGCCACACCCCTTCGCCAGAATGACCGACCGCCCTCCACCGTTGCACACCAATATCCAACAGACTGATGCACCCTCAGGTTCCACCCGGCCCTCGCCGTTTCGCATGCCGGGTAGGCTCAGCCCGGAGCGGGTCGTCGGGCCACTGATGCTTGGGGTACCGCCCCTTGAGATCCTTCCGCACCTCGAAGTAAGTGGTTCGCCAGAAACCCGCGAGGTCACGCGTCACCTGGACGGGCCGGCGGGCCGGCGAGAGCAGGTGGAGCGTGAGCGGCACCCGCCCCCGGGCCACGGTGGGGGTCTCGGTCAACCCGAACAGCTCCTGCAGCCGGACCGCCAGGACGGGCGCGACGGGATCCGAGTAATCCACCGGCACCCTCGATCCGCTGGGGACCTCGACGTGGGTCGGCGCCCAATCCTCCAGGGCGGCGCGACGATCCCAGGGCAGCCGGTCGAGCAGCAGCTCGCCCAGGTCGAGTCGCTCGAGCTGGTCCCACCGCCGCGCCCCGCCCAGTCGCGGAGCCAGCCACTCGTCCAGCTCGCGGGTCAGCGCCTCCGTGGAGACGTCTGGCCAGGCCGGATCGATCGCGTGCAGAAAGCCCAGGCGGGCGCGAATGCGGCGCGCGGGCTCGGTCCACGGCAGGTGCTCGACCCCTTCGCGGCGCACGGCCTCCATCATGGCGCTGGCCACGGCAGCAGGGTCGGGGTCGGGCAGCGGGCCTTCCTGCAGCACGATCGCCCCGAGGCGGCGTCGACGCCGCCCGGCCACCGTGCGGGCTACGGCATCCCAGCCCAGTACATCCTCGCGGACGAGATCGTTGGCGAAGTGCGTCTCGATCTCCTCGAGCGCGATCGGCGCGGCGAGGAAGATCCGGCTTTCCCGCGCCTGCCCATCGAGTTCCGCCGCCACCAGATACTCCTCCCGCGCGAGGGCCTGTGCCTCGAGCACGGCGCCCTGGCCGTTGCGAAGCAAGTAGCGCCCACCCTCCCCCGGTCGGCGCTGGGCTATCCGGTCAGGATAGGCGAGCGCCAGGAGTGCGCCGGTGGAGAGCGCCGCTCCGCCGCCGCTCGGGCCGCGGCGTTCCGCGGCCTCCCGGCAGTGGCGGGCCTCCGTGCGCACTCGCCGCAGGGTGTCCCGGTCGACGTCCGAGCGCTCGACGACCCCGCGCAGCAGGTCGAGCCGAAGGCCCAGGTCCGCGTCCGCCTGCCCCTCCAGTCGGCGCAGCAGGTCCCGCTCGCTGAGCAACGCTGCCAGGTCGCAGGCGGACCCGCCCGCGCCGAGCTCGCGGGCGTGCACCACCATGTGCGCCAGACGCGGGTGCAGCGCGAAGCGGGTCAGCCGTCGGCCGTGCGGCGTGATCCGCCCCCCGGGGTCGAGCGCGCCGAGCTGCGCCAGCAGTCCCCTCGCTTGCGCGAGGGCAGCGCTGGGCGGCGGATCGAGCCAGGCGAGCTCGCCCGGATCGGCGATGCCGGCGGCGGCAAGCTCGAGCGCGAGCGGCGCCAGGTCGGACTCGAGAATTTCGGGCACCCCCCGCGGCAGGAGGGTTGGCTCCTCGTGCGCATTCCAGAGACGATAGCATACGCCTGGAGCCTGTCGCCCGGCTCGTCCCCGACGTTGGTCGGCCGATGCCCGCGACACCCGCACGGTCGCCAGGCGGGTCATGCCGCTCCGCGGAGAATAGCGGGGCACGCGCGACAGGCCGCCGTCCACCACGACGCGCACGCCGTCGATCGTCAGGCTGGTCTCCGCGATGGAGGTGGCCAGGACGACCTTCCGACGGCCCGCCAGGCTGGGCCCCAAAGCACGGTCCTGCAGGCCCTGGGAGAGGCTGCCGTACAGCGGAACGACGTCGGCCGGGGCCTCACCGAGCATGGCTTGGGCGCGGCGGATCTCGGCCGCGCCTGGCAGGAAGGCAAGGACGTCGCCCGCGTCGAGCGCCAGGGCTTCGCGCACCGCGGCGGCAACGGCGGCCTCGACTCGGGTGCCCGTGCGCAATGGCCGGTGGCGGATCTCCACCGGGTGGCTCCGCCCTTCGCTGGTGACGATCGGCGCACCGCCCAGCAGCAGGGCCACGGACGCGCCGTCCAGTGTTGCCGACATCACCAGCACGCGCAGATCCTCGCGGACCAGCGCCCGGGAATGGAGCGTCAGCGCGAGGCCCAGGTCGGCGTGGATGCTCCGCTCGTGGAACTCGTCGAAGATGACGAGGCCGAACGCCTCCAGCGCCGGATCGGACTGGAGCAGGCGGGTGAGGACGCCCTCGGTCACCACCTCGATCCGCGTGCGTGGGCCTACGCGGGTCTCGTGGCGGATACGGTAGCCGACGGTTTCCCCCGGGGTTTCCCCCAGAGTCTCGGCCATGCGCCGGGCTGCCGCGCGAGCGGCCAGACGCCGGGGCTCCAGGATGACCATCCGGCGGCCCGCCAGCCATGCCTCATCCAGCAGGGCCAGGGGCACCCGGGTCGTCTTACCCGCCCCGGGCGGGGCCTGCAGTACGGCCGCCCCGGCGGCTGCGAGCGCCTGCCGCAACGCCGGCAGAACCGGCTCGATTGGCAGGAGGCCCGGGGAAATCGGCATGGCTCAAGATAGCGCACGCTGGAACTCGTTCTGGAGGGGATCGGACCCGCTCCGACGAGATGGAACCCGATCAGGGCGTGAGGGTGTTATACCGGGCAGAATGGCACGGAGCATGCTCGTACAGAGCGCCTGGCTCTACGATGGAGCCGCAGGACCGAGGAAGGATGTGTCTGACGATGATGACATGCGATTATAACGGGTGGAACGACGCGCCGGAGGACCAGCGCGAGTGGTTTGATCAACACCCGGAGATCTGGGGTGGTCCGGTGCGAGAGACGGACAAGCGTCCCTACCGGGGGACGTGGATGATGCGGAGAGGTGAGCGGCCGGGGTCGTAGCGCCGCCATCCTAGCGTCGCCGTCATCCTAGCGCCGCCGTCATCCTAGCGCCGCCGTCATCCCGAGCGCAGCGAGGGATGACGGTCTCTCACCCAGCCCGAATTCGACCTGCTAAGCCTTTTCCATGAGTTTCTGCTGCAGCCCTTCCGCCTCCTTCAGGTGCCGGTCAATGATCGGGCGCGCCTTGCCGATGGCCGCCTTGAGGTGCGGATTGTCCGCCTCGCCCTCGACGCGCTCGAGCAGATCCTTCACCGCCCGATGTGCGGCCACTTCCTGATCGATATAGACTCGGTCGAACCGTGGACCTGCGGGCGCGGAATCCAGGACGCTGGTTTCCTTCTGCGCCAGCGGCGCCACGGGGTCGTCGGCGGGCGCCGACGGCGTGATCTTGCCTTGTTTGGCGACCTGCTCGCCTGCCAGCCGGAGCGTGTGATGCTCGCCCATCATCTCCCGGGCGAACCGCTTCACCGCGGCGCTGGAGGCCTTCTTGACGGCGACCGCGCCCGCAGCGCTGTCGGCCTTGTTGGCTTCGTCGAGCAAGGCCGCGATGTTGGCGTCAGTGAATCCTTCGGTCGTCGCGGTCGCCGTGTCCGACCCGGTCGCTGCCGTGTCGATCCTGCTCGCGGTCTCGTTCGTGCCTTCGGTGTCGGCCCGCCCACGGCATCCGCCCGCCACCGACGCCAGTACCAGGAGCGCGCCCGGCACGGCCAGCCAGAATCTGTTGCTCATGTTCGTCTCTCCCTTCGTAGGCGCCTTCCGCCCTGCCCCCGCGCGGGGGCACTCTCATTGAGACTAGGGTCCGTGCCCGGCGCACGTTGTGACGGTCCTCACGCAAGTGTGCGCACTGTAAGCGTCGTCACCACGCCGGAACGCGATGGGCCGCAGATTGTCGATGGCTCTTTCGACACGTCTCGTATCTGGGAGAAGAGAATGACAACGAAGCTCGCAGCTGCCCTCGCGGTGATGGCCTTGCTTGGCGGATGCCAGAAGCGGGACACGGACACCGGCGCACTCGACAAGGACCGGGCCGGCATCGATACGGTCATCCAGTCGAACAGCGTCAAGGACACGACGGTCCTGAAGGCCGACACCACCATCGACGTGGATACGCTGAAGCAGACCGACAACATCAAGCAGCCCGACAGCACGAAGTAAGGACTAGAGCAAAAAAACCGGCTGAGCAGAACATCGCTCAGCCGGGGCAACTACCACTCGCTCTTGGTCACTTTCTTCTTGCGTTTCCGGCGCTGGGCCGCGGCCGTCTTGATCGCCCGCGCCTCGCTCGGCTTCACATAGTGCCGGCGCCGGCGCAGCTCGCCGAACAAACCTGACTTCTGCAGCTTCCGCTTGAACAGCTTGAGCGCACGCTCCAGACTGTCCTCGTCGCGCAGCCTTACTTCGGTCATGGCACCACCCTTCTGGGTGAAAATAAGGGGGCCGGCGCCAACGCCAGCCCCCTCTGAAACACGTCGGTTATCGGAGGGCGCGCCGCCGCCCGACATGTAAAAAACGTACACCGCCGGAGCGCCGCGAGCAAGTGCCGTCCCCCGGGCCAGGATCTCAGTGGCGGACCAGCCCCCTGACGACCTCGGTGACGATGAGAAGGATGATGATCACCGCCAGCACGTTCCTGCGGGCGGTCTGCCGGCCGGTGGCCTGGAAGGGCTAGGCGCCGCGCGCACCGACTCCCGCGGGCCGCGCCGGCCCCCGGCCCGCCCCGGTCCGCTCGATGGCCGCGCCGATCTCGTCGAGGTCCTCGGTCGTGAGCTCGAGCGCGGCCGCCGCGATCCATCCCTCCACCTGCCGAGCCGATCGGGCGCCGACGATCGCCCCGGTCACCCCCGGCCATGCCAGGGTCCACGCCACCGCCACTGCGGAAACTGTCGTGCTCCGCCGCCGGGCGATCGGTCGGAGCGCATCGCGCAACGCGAGATTGCGTTCGAGCAGGGGTGGGCGGAAGTCGGGGGCCCGGCGGCGCCAGTCATCGGGCGCCAGGCCTTCCACGCGGGTGGCGTCGAAACGATCGGTCAGGAGGCCCGACTGCATCGGGCTGTAGCCGATAACGCCGGTGCCGTGCTCCAGGCACCAAGTCAGCTCGGCCGCGGCCGCCTCTCGCCGGATGAGGGAGAACGGCGGCTGCAACGAATCGACGTGACGGATCGCCTCGCAGCGCTCGAGCAGGCCGACATCGAAGTTGGAGACGCCGGCCGCACGCACCTTGCCTTCGTCGACCAGACGCGCCATCGCCGCCCACGATGCTTCGATCGGCGTGCCGACCGCGTCGGGCCAGTGGAACTGGTACAGATCGATGCGCTCGACCCCCAGGCGGCGAAGCGAGGCCTCCACCTCCAGCCGGATCGAGTCCGGTGCCAGGGTCTGGACGGGCGCGGCCATCCGGTCCTGCGCATTCCACACCAGGCCGCCCTTGGTGAAGACGTACGGCCGCTCCGACTCGGGCAGGTCACGAAGCAGCCGGCCCACCAGCTCCTCCGAATGACCCAGCCCATACACAGCCGCGGTGTCGATCCAGTTGACGCCCAGGGCGAGGGCGCGGCGCATGGCGTCGATCGACTCGTCGTCGTCCTGCGGGCCCCAGCCGTACGCCCAGGCGCCCCCGCCGACGGCCCAGGCGCCGAAGCCGACAGTAGTGAGATCGAGTCCGCTGGTGCCGAGCGGGCGGGTGGGTAATGGGGTCCGGGGCATGGCGGTCTCCTTGGTCGGACGGTCGGACGGTCGGACGGTCGGACGGTCGGACGGTCGGACGGTCGGACGGTCGGACGGTCGGACGGTCGGACGGTCGGACGGTCGGACGGTCGGACGGTCGGACGGTCGGACGGTCGGACGGTCGCTGTGCGGTATATGACAGGAGTTGGCGCTCGTCGCAAGCGCATGAGCCACATTGGCGGGTGTGTCACTTCGCGTATGTCACAGTGGGGAGCACGTAGGCGCGTCCGCGCGACATGCTCGCGAGGAGTCCCGCTCTGGCTGGTGGACCGACCAATGGAGCCCTTGGTGGACGGCTGACCGATGAATCCGGCGCTCCGCCATCGACCGGTGCCCCTCGCGGACAAGCTCTGAGGGACTCTTGCCAGCTGACGCGGTGATGCTCTGGCCGGTGAACGCCGTGGCGTCCAGATTGTCCTATGCCTTCCCGCTCGAGCCCGGAGACCACCGTGACCCGACACCGCGCGAGCCGCCTCGCCGCCGGGCCGGCCCTGGGCGCGCTTCTGTGGCTCGGCGCACGCGGAGCTGGCCCCATTCCGCCGCTGGGCCCGGTGCTCGATCCCGTGCGCGGCGCGTGGGCGCTGGCGGCATCCGCCCGACTGCCGGCCCGGGCCGCAGCCCGCGTTCGTGGCTTGCGCGCGGACACGCGGGTGTTTTACGACGACCGATCGGTGCCCCACATCTTTGCCACCAGCGAGGCCGATGCCTGGCGCGCGCTGGGGTATGTGACGGCGCGCGACCGCCTCTTCCAGCTCGATCTTCAGGCCCGGGCCGGCGGCGGTACCCTCACGGAGCTGCTTGGCCCCAGGGCACTCCGAACCGATCGGGCAACGCGGGAGCTCGGCATGGGGCGCGCCGCCGAGCGGATCGTCGCGGCCGCGGCGGGTGACGAGCGCCAGGCGCTCGAGGCGTATGCCGCCGGGGTGAACGCGTACCTCGAGGTCATGCCCTTTCGGGAGTTGCCGCTCGAGTACCGCCTGCTGAACCGCAGCCCGGCCCGGTGGAGCCCGCTCCGCTCGGTACAGGTGATGCTGCGAATGCAGCACACGCTGGCGCGGAACGACGTCGAGCTGGAGCATCTCCGCGCCGCGGCCGCAGTCGGCGAGGCGGCGGCGGATGCGCTCTTTCCGTTGCACTCGCCGATTCAGGAGCCGATTCGGCCGTCGCCGGGCGAGCCTCGGCGGGTGCCCTTGGCGGTCCCTCCCCCAGGCGCCCCGGACAGCGCGGCAACAGAGCTGTTGGCGACGAGGTCGGCGAAGACGGCGATGGAGGCGTTGTCCGAGGCGGGAATGACGGAGCTCGCGCCGCTGGCGGATGGCGAGTGGCGACGCCGCAGCGCTTCCGACGGCGACGCGGTTGGCAGCAACAACTGGGCGGTGGCGCCGGCGCGCACCCGCGCCGGCGCGGCGCTCCTGGCCGGCGATCCGCACCTCGACCTTACCCTGCCCTCGGTCTGGTACGAGGCACGGATCCAGGTGCCCGGCGTGGTGGATGCCTACGGGGTCACGATCCCCGGACTTCCCGCCATCCTGCTCGGCTTCAACCGCGACCTGGCGTGGAGCTTCACCAACAGTGAAGCGGATCTGATGGATCGCTGGATCGAGCAGGTCGATGATCCGGCACGGCCATCGCGCTACCTGCTCGACGGGGCGTGGGTGCCGATCGTCGACCGGATCGAGGTGTATCGCGGCCCCGGTGGCGACACCCTGGCGCTCGACACGGTCCGCTTCACTCATCGCGGTCCGATGCGCCGCTTGGGGACCCGCTGGCTCTCGACCCGGTGGACTGCGCTGGAGAGCGGCGGAGAGCTGGGCGCGATCCATCGCGCCGCCCGGGCACGGTCGGTGAGCGAGTGGCTCGACGCGATGACCGTGTGGGCCTCGCCGCCGCAGAATCTGCTGGTGGCCGATCGCGCCGGGACGATCGCCCTCCGGACGACCGGCCGCTTCCCGATCCGCGCCGGCGCGGGCCGTGGCGATCGGGTGCGCGACGGCACCACCCGAGCGAGCGACTGGATCGGCGACTGGACGCCGGCCGAGTGGCCCCAGTCGAAGAACCCGGCCCAGGGGTTCCTCGCGTCCGCCAATCAGGAGCCGGAGGACCCACGGGACCAACCGCGCTACCTCGGAGCCGACTGGCCCCCGCCATGGCGGGCGCTGCGCATCAACCACCTGCTCCGAGGCGACTCAGCGGTCACGGCCGAGACCATGCGGCTCTGGCAGACCGATCCGGGCAGCGCGCGCTGCGAGTACTACGTCCCGTACCTGGTCCGAGCGGCGCGCTCTCAGCCGGCCGATACCGCTCTGGCGCACGCGGCGGGCCTGCTCGCGGCCTGGGACTGCCGATACACGCTCACTAACGAGGTGGCGGCGCTTTTCGAGGAGGTGCTGGCCGAGGTGACGCCGCGCCTCTGGGACGAGCTCCCGGCCGGGACCCATCCCGGAACCGGTGCACTCCTCGCCCTGCTGGACGACCCGGACAACATCTGGTGGGATGACCGGCGCACTCGCGACCGAGTCGAGCGCCGCGACGACATCGTGAACGACGCGCTGAGGGCGGGATACACGGCGGCCGTGCGGGCACATGGATCACCCGAGGGTGGCGGCTGGCGCTGGTCGCGCGTGCACCACATCGACATCGACCACGTGCTCCGGCTGCCTTCGCTCTCGGCGCGCGGCATCAGCGCCAGCGGGGGCCCGTCGACCATCAGCCCTTCCAGCACGACCGGCGGCGGCGAGGGGTCGAGCTGGCGAATGGTGGTCGAGCTGGGGCCGACCGTCCGCGGCTGGGGCACCTACCCCGGGGGGCAGAGCGGCAACCCTGTGAGCCCCCGGTACGACGATCGGCTTGCCACCTGGACGCAGGGCGAGCTGACGGAGCTCCGCTTCCCGCCGACGCCGGCCGAGCTCCGCGCCTCGTCGGCTCTGCTGCTCAGCCCACGATGAGGCCTGTCCTCACGCCGCCCAGGCGCACGGCCGGCATGTTCGCGGTCGGCATGTTCGCAGTCGGCATGTTCGGTCTCTGCGCGGCCGCCGCTACGGCAGTCGCGGGTTGGTGGGCGATCCCGGTGCTCGCCGCGGTCTGGACGCGAGTGCTTCCCGGCGCCACCGCGACGGCGACCACCTGCGGGCTCGGCGCGGCGTCGGGCTGGGCTTTGCTGCTTGTCTGGGACGCGGCGCATGGGCCTGTGGGCGCTGTGGCCCGCCGAGTGGGTGGGGTCTTTCAGCTGCCGGCTTGGGCCTTCGTCGGCGTCACGCTGCTGTTCGCCGCGCTCCTCGCGGGGACGGCGGCGGCGGCGGTCAGGAGAGACCACGTGTAGTGAGCCAGGCCACCACTACACCCGGTGCGCGCGGTTAGCGTGGCGGCAGCACATCGAGTGGCTGGCACCGGCTTGGCCCCACGGCGCTCGGTCGCAGAGCGCTTGGCCCCATGAAGCTCCACCGCAGGATGCCTGGCAGGAGGACGCTCCGCCGTCGAGCGCCTGGTTGCGCCAGCCATGTAGGTGCTGTGAAGGAGGCCGGATGCGGGTCGGACTGAGGCGGGCGAGGAGCTTGAGGCGCTGGTGCGCAATACGCCGGTAGATTCCCGATCGCGGGCGCCGGTGCGCCGCCCGACCAGGCGGGTGTCGACACCGATGACCACGGACAGCGAGACCAGCGCCAGCGGGTCCGCGGCGGACTTTATTCCGCCGCGCGCGAGCCTCTCGGCGCTCCGGACGGCCGCCGCCGGCTGCCGCGGCTGCCATCTCTGGACTAGGGGCGACCCAGACCGTCTTCGGCGAGGGGCCGCGGACCGCCGAGGTGATGCTGGTGGGCGAGCAGCCGGGCGACCAGGAGGACCGCCAAGGTCATCCCTTCGTCGGCCCGTCGGGCCGGCTGCTCGACGAGGCGCTCGAGGCCGCAGGGATCGACCGCCGGCGTGTCTACGTGACCAACGCGGTCAAGCATTTCAAGTTCTCGCGGGTCGAGCTCACGAAGCGGCGGCTTCACAAGAAGCCCACCGCCGCCGAGGTGCGCGCGTGCCACCCGTGGCTCGAAGAGGAGATCCGGCTAGTCCATCCCAAGGTGATCGTGGCGCTCGGCGCGACGGCGGCGCAGGCGCTGATGGGGAACAAGTTCAAGGTCACCGAGCAGCGCGGCCGGCCGGTGCCGTCGGCATGGGCGGAGGTGGTGTTCGCGACGGTACACCCGTCCGCTGTACTGCGCGCACCGGCGGATGCGCGCGAGCGCGCGCGCTCCGAGTTCTTCGCGGACCTCGCACGGGTTGGACGCCATCTGGAGGGGGACAATCGGTAGGGCTACTGCCACGCGGCCCGCGTCCCTGACACGGGATGCGGGCCAGGCCCGGGGGGCGCAGCGGCCCCCCGAACCCAATCAGCTAGGCCTGCGGCTCGTCCTCGTCGGCCTCCCGCACCGCCGCTACCGCCGCGCTCACCTCGCACGCCAGCGTCCGCTCCCGCCGCATCATCTCGACGAGTGCCTCAGCCTGCTTGATCTGGAAGGTCAATGCCCCCGACCGCTCGATCACGTGCTCGACCACCGCGCGCTGCGCCTGCAGGGACTCCACCGTGGACCGCACCTCGAGCGCGAGCGCCTCCGCCCGGGCGAGCCGCTGCTCGGTGCGCTCGAGCTGGCGCTTGCGCGCCTCGAAGCCGTGCAATGCTCCTTCGGCGGACTTGAGCTGCGCATGGGTCTCCTGCAGGAGCTCGTGGGTCTCCTCGATGCCGCGCCGCGCCGCGCCGATGGTCTGGGCATGCTCCACCGACCGCTCGGCCAGGTCGAAGATGTGCTTGACCTGCGCCTCGAGTGCATCCACCGCGCCCTGCCGGGCCAGCGTCTGCTCCAGCCCGCGGGCGGCCTCGGTCTGGGCCGATTCCCACTGAGCCAGCAGCCCCTCGAACTGGGTGAGCTGACGGTCGACCGGGCGCAACGCCTCCGCGCGAGACTCGAGCTGATGCGACAGCTTGTCGAGGCCGCCCGACTGCGACTCTGCTTTCTGGAGCATGCTGCCGATGCCCCGCGAGAGCTCCTCGAGCCGCTGGGCGGCTTCGGCCGTCTCCTGGCGGAGCGTCGAGGCGCGATTGAGATGCTCGGTGGCCTTGTCGAGCGCGCCCTGCCGCTGCTCGAGCTCCTGGCCGAGGAGCCGGATCCGCTCCTCGAGCTCATCGAGCTGCGTGGTGCGGCTTTCGAGTGCGCGGACCGACCCGTCGACGGCGTCGACCCGTCGCTCGGCCGATCCGACGGAGGCCGCGACCGCGGCGATGGTGTCGGAGACCCGATGGGCCTCCTCCGCCTGCGCGGCGAGCTGGCTGAACCGTCCCTCGGCGCCGTCCATCCGCGCCCGGAGCCCTTCCGCGCGGTCCTTGAGCTCGGCGCTCAGCGTGCCGAGGTCGGCCAGGCGGCGGTGGACCTCTTCGACGACCGTCCGGCGCGACTCGATGTCCGTCATCGCGGCGCGGACCTGCTCGACGTCGCCGCGGATCCGCTCGACCGCCGGCTCCATGGCACGCAGCTCCTTCACCTGGGCCTCGACCTTCCGGGTCCATCCATCGGTGGTGGTGAGCCACTGCTGGGTCTCGGCGTGGCTTTCGCGCACCCGGGCCATCTCGGTCTGGGTGAGGCGCATCTGCTCGAGCCCGTCGGCCATCATCTCGTGCGTGCCCTTGAGCGCGGCAAGCTGGCGGACGGCTTCATCGAGCTGCGGCTTGAGGACCTCGATCCGCTGCATCCGCTCCGCAGTGTCGCCCGCGAGCGTCTCGAGGTGGTCGGCGTCCGCGCGCATCGTGGCGACACGCCGGGCTTCCTCGCTCAGTCGCGCCAGCTCCTGCGAGAGCGACGTGGCCTGCTCGGTCAGCGCGCGCACCTGGGCCTGCACCGCGGCGGCGCCCTGGCTTGCGGCGTCGAGCACGGCGAACCGGGCCTCGCATTCCTTGACCGCGCCGCGGAGATCGCCCACGCGCTCGCTCACGGCGTGCAGCCCGCGGTTCTCGAGCTCGAAGCCTTCGCTGCTCTTCCGCATCTGCTCGCGCAGGTCGGTGAGGGCCTGGCGGGCGGCCTGCTGGGCGGCCTCCGCCTCCTGCTGGGCGGCCTGCAGCTCATCGGAGCGCGCGACCACCTTCGCCTGCAATCCCTGCACGTCGGTGATCTTGGCCTCGATCGCGCCGAAGCGCCGGATCTGCTCCTCCTGGCGCCGGAGCCAGGTGTCGAGCTCCCGGTCCATGACGGTGAGCTTGCTGATCTGGCTGGCGGCGCGATCCACCGCCTCGCGCTGCTGCTCGAGCGACGTGGTCTTCTGCCCCAGGTGGTCGGCGAGGGACTTGAGGACGGCGAGCTGGTGCTGCACGCTCGGGATCGACTCGGTGGCCTCGGTGAGCGGATCGAGCGAGCGCTCGACGCCCTGAAGCCGGCGCTCGGTCTCCTCCAGCCGGCCGGTGGCGGCCTGGTGCTCCTTGTCGATCGCCTCGAGCCGCGATGTGGTATGGCGGTGGGCGGTCAGCGCGTCGTCGTGCTGGGCGCGAATCCGGCCGACACCCTCGGACATCTCGGCAATCTGGACCCGGAGCGCCTCGGTCTCGGTGCGGAGCGTGGACACCGGGCCCTCGAGGCTCAGCACCCGCTCGACGTCGTCCCTGAGGCTGAGTGCGCTCTCGACCTTGTGGCCCAGATCGCCCATCGTGCCCTGAATCCGGTCGATCTCCTCCCCCGCGCTGGTGAGCCGCTCGGCCTGCCGCTCGGCTTCGGCGAGCCGGGCACCGAGCGCCTCCAGCCCCTCGACCTGCCGCTCGACGGCGACGCAGCGCTCGCGCAGCGTGTCCAGATCGGCCGATCGCTCCATGACCGGAGCCAGCGCGCGGAGTTGTTCCGCGGCGGCTTCGGCGCGGGCAACGAGGGCTTCGAGCTTCGCGGCGATATTCGCCCCGTTCTCGTCCACCGCGACCACAGCCTCATCGTTGCGGCGTCGACCTTTCAGGAACGTGACCATGGGCTGACTCCAGGTGTAGAGAGCGCGGAAGCTTCGATTCGGGTCGGATTGCGCGCGGTGGTGAAGATTTTGACACGAGGTGGACCAAGCGACGGTCTGCAACGCGTGTGCCCACGCGCGGCGCACACACAATTAGGAAGCGGTTCGCCCTGGGCCTGATCTGCAAGCGACTGCAGGCGTAGAGGATGGGGAAGGCGTGCCCGGCGTTGCGCCTCCGGGGAGCCGCGCGGGCTGCATCGCGACCTGCAGGGGATGTGGCAGGTCGCGGCGGGATTCGTGACCTCGCTCACTTCATATGCTCCGCCCACGCGCTAATCTCCCCGTCCGGCAAGATCTCATGAGCAGCCGAGGAGGAACGCATGACGGAAAACAGAACCTGGGCTCAGGAAGACAAGTGGTGGGAGGAGAATTTCGCCTCTCGCCCCTATGCCGCTGGGCAGAGCTACGAGGACTTCCGGCCGGCCTTTCGGTATGGCTTCGAATCCGGCCAGCACCACATGGGCCGGACCTGGAACGACGTCGAGTCGGACCTGCGGACCGGCTGGGACAAGTTCGAGCAGCGGTCAGCGGGCGGGGCGGCGTGGGAAAACGTGAAGGATGCGGTTCGGGATGCGTGGCACCGGATCACGGGTCAGCATGATCTCGACGTGGATCGCATGAGCGAGGCGAACGTCTCCAAGTCGTCGCGAACGCGGTAGGTTCGGGCGCGAGACGGGCAGCCGAGGGTGCTAGCTGACAGGGCCCGGAGCCAAAGCGCCGGGCCCTGTTGCACGGGTATTGAGATGGCCGAACCGGCTTCGATCAGGCCATCTGGAGCGCCAGCTCCCTCAGCGTCTCCTCGTCCAGCTCGAGCAGCGCGGCCGCGGTGTTCTCCTCCAGATGCTTGACCCGGGACGTGCCCGGGATCGGCAGCATCACCGGCGAGCGATGGAGCAGCCACGCGAGCGCCACCTGGGACGGCTTGGCCTGGAGCCGCTCCGCGGCGCGGGCCAGCGGCCCGCCGGGCCGGGCGAGATCGCCGGTGGCAAGCGGGAACCACGGAATGAACCCAATGCCGGCCGCCTCGCTGTAGTCGAGTACGTCCTCGCTCTTCCGATTGCCCAGGTTGTAGAGATTCTGGACGGAGACGATCGTGGCCAGCTCGCGGGCGGCTTCGATCTGGGCCACGCTCACCTCGGAGAGACCCAGATGGCGGATCTTCCCCTCCTGTTGCAGCCGCGTCAGGGCACCGAGCTGGTCCGCGAGCGGTACCTTGGGGTCGATGCGGTGGAGCTGCAGCAGGTCGATCCGCTCGAGCCGGAGCCGTCGGAGGCTGCTCTCGACCTGTCCCCGGAGATACTCCGGCCGGCCGTCCTCGACCCACTGGCCGGGTCCCGGCCGGCGGAATCCAGCCTTGGTGGCGATCACCAGACCCTTGGGATACGGGTACAGCGCCTCGGCGATCAGCCGCTCGCTCACTTCAGGGCCATAGGAGTCGGCGGTGTCGATGAAGTCGATACCCAGCTCGAGGCTGCGCTTCAGGACGCGGATGGCCTCGTCACGGTCTTCGGGCTCGCCCCAGATGCCTTTGCCGGTGATCCGCATGGCGCCGAAGCCCAGGCGGTGAACGGGAAGATCGCCGCCGATCTGGAAGGTGCCGCTCCGGGTGGCGGGAGGAAGCTTGTCTGCCATGATGCACTCTTTCTCGTCGGGTAGATCGCCGCCGAACCGTCGGCGGCGCAAGTCAGGCAATATGGGCAGGAGCGGGCCGGGTGTCTTGGATCTGCGTGATGTCCGGCCGGCCGGGTCCCACCTGTTGATATATTGAACCACTCCTATCCTGGAACGGTTTCCCGTGGCTCTGCGCCTCTCGCGCCACTTCGCGCTGTCGGCTCTCGCCCTCGTCGTCGTCCCCGGCAGCCTGGCCGCCCAGCGGTCCCCGGACGAGCGCGCCGCGCGGGCGCTGTTCGCCGAGCTGATCGGCATCAACTCGACGCACGATCACGGGAGCACAACCGCCGCCGCACGGGCGGTGGCGCGACGGCTCCTGGCGGCGGGATTTCCCGCCAAGGACGTGGTGATCGCCGGGCCGGATCCGGCCCGCCAGAACCTGGTCGCCCGGCTCCATGGGAGCGGGGCCCGCCCGCCGATCCTGCTGCTGGCGCATCTGGATGTCGTCGAGGCGCGGCGGGAGGACTGGTCGCTCGATCCGTTCACGCTGACGGAGAAGGACGGCTACTTCTACGGCCGGGGCACCAGCGACATCAAGGACATGGCCGCGATCTACGCGCAGACCATGATCGCGCTCAAGCGCGACCGGGTGCCGCTCGACCGTGACGTCATCCTCGCCCTCACGGCCGACGAGGAGGGAGGCGACGACAACGGGGTCCAGTGGCTGCTGGCCAACCGGCGTCCGCTCATCGACGCGGCCTACGTGATCAACGGCGACGGGGGAGATCCGCTCGAGCGGGACGGAAAGGTCTACGCCCGGAACGTCCAGGCGAGCGAAAAGGTCTACATGGACCTCCGTCTCGAGGTCCACAATCCGGGCGGGCACAGCTCGCTGCCGGTGAAGGACAACGCGATCTACCGGCTCGCCGCGGCGCTCACCCGGGTCGGCGCATACGAGTTCCCGCCTCGGCTCAACGAGGTCACGCGCGCCTACTTCACCCGTGCCGCAGCCGCGGCGCCCGATACGATCGCCGCGCGGATGCGGATGGTGGGCGAGAGCGGCGACACGGCCGCGATGCGGCGGCTGTCGGCGGGGTCGCCATGGTTGAACGCGGTGCTGCGGACGACGTGCGTCGCCACCCGGCTCGAAGGCGGCCACGCGTACAACGCGCTGCCGCAGCTGGCCGCCGCGAACGTGAACTGCCGGATGCTGCCCGACGAGCGGCCGGAGGAGGTGGTCGAGACCATCCGGCGGCTCGTGGCCGATACCGCGGTGCAGGTCACCGTGTTCTCGGAGCCGAAGCCCTCCCCGCCGTCCCCGCTGGTACCGGAGGTACTGGAACCGGTCGACAGCATCACGGCCGCGATGTGGCCCGGCGCCGCGGTGGTACCGAGCATGGAAACCGGCGCCACCGACGGGCTCTTCTTCCGGAACGCGGGCATCCCGGTCTACGGCGTGTCCGGCGTCCCGCTCGAGGCCGACGACATTCGCGCCCACGGCCGGGATGAGCGGATCCGGGTGGACGCGTTCTATCAGGGGCTCGAGTTCACGATGCGGCTGGTGCGGGCGCTGGCGGGACGGTAGGAAGACGGAAGGACGGACGGACGGACGGACGGACGGCCGCGAACGTAGCGAGTCACCCTGAGCGAAGCGAAGGGGGATGATCCGAGGCATGCCCCCTTCGCTTCGCTCAGGGTGACTCGTTATGCTCGCGCCGTCTTTCGGTCCTTCCGTCTTTCCCTCACCTCACCCTCTCCCCTCCCTTCATCACCATCCGCACCCGCCTCAGCGCCCCGATCTCGCGGGTCGGATCGCCTTCGACGGCGACGAGGTCCGCCAGCATTCCCGGGGCGATGCGCCCGACGCTGGACTCGAGGTGGAAGGTCCTGGCGTTGCCGCTGGTGGCGGCGCGGAGCGCAGCAAGCGGCGTCATGCCGTACTCCACCATGAGCTCCAGCTCCCGCACGTTCTCTCCGTGCGCAAAGACGCCCACGTCGCCGCCGAAACAGATCGTGACACCCGCGTCGAGCGCGGCGCGGAAGCTGGCGCGCTTGGCGGCGAGTGCGGCGTTGGGAACGTCGCGCCCCTTCACCCAGCCGTCGAAATAGGTCGCATACGCCTCGCCGGCGGCCAGGGTCGGACAGAGCGCGACCCCATGCTTCCGCATGAGCCGGAACACCTCGGGCGTGCCGTGGTCGCCGTGCTCGATGGTCTCGACGCCGGCGAGCACGGCCCGGCGCATCCCCTCCGCCGTCATCGCGTGCGCCGCGACCGGGCGGCCGGCGCCGCGCGCGGTTGCGACCAGCACCTCGAGCTCGCGCTCCGTGAAGGTCGGGCGGAGCTCGCCGCCGGGGCCCCAGCCGTAGTCTGCATACACCTTGATCCAGTCGGCCCCGCGGCCGATCTGCCCTCGCACCACCCGTGCGATTTCCTCCTCGCCGGTGGCCTCCTCCGCGCCTTGCGGCGGATCGATGGCGTACCGGCTCCGCGCGGGACCGTAGCTGCCGGTAGCGACGATCGCGCGGGTGACGGCGAGGAGCCGCGGGCCGGGCACGATGCCCTGCTCGATGGCGCGCCGAAGCTGGACGTCGTTGTCGAGCGCGCCCTCCGTACCGAGGTCGCGCTCGGTGGTGACGCCGGCCCGGAGCGTGGCGGCGGCGTGCGCCACGGCGCGGGCCACGCGGAGGCCGAGCGGCTCCTTCAATACCTGGTCGTCCCAGAGGGTCTCGTCGTAGGGATGCAGGAAAAGATGCGAGTGCCCTTCGATGAGCCCCGGGATGAGTGTGGCCCCGGCCAGGGCGACCCGCTCGGCGCCGGCCGGCGCCGGGGTGGCCTTCTCGGGTCCCACCGCCTCGATACGCTGCCCGCGCACCACGACTACCCAGCCCTGCCGGGGGGCGTCCGCCGTCCCATCCCAGACGGCATCGGGGGCGAGCACGACAGTCCGCCCGCTGTCCGCCGCGCCGGCCTGTGCCCGAAGCGGGCCCGGCAGCAGGGCCGAGGCGACGAGCGAGAGCGATGCGCACGACCAGACCATGCGTCGTAAGTCGTTTATGCTCGGTAGCTTAGGATGTTGATGACGGAGAGGAGCCATCCGGCCCGCCGAAAACCCGACAATCTTGACGCCTTCCCGTTCTTGTCGTAACGTCGCAAGGCTGTTCCCACCGGATGTCCACGCACCTCTCCGGTCTCGTCTGCCGGCCGATCGATCGGCGAGACCCGTTCCAGTCCCCCACTGACGGAGGTAGCACATGGACGCACTCGTCGCATTGGCACTCAGCATCGGTATCCTCATCGCGGGCTGGACGTACGTCGCACTGGGGCCCGCCGCGTTGCCGGTGTGGGCTGGAATCGTGGCTTGGGGATGCTTCTTTGCCGCGGGTGGGAAGACGGGAGGCTTGATGAAGACGGTGGCCTCGAACCTCAGCGGCGTCCTCTGGGCCTTCCTCGCCCTCACCGCGTCGGAAAGGCTGGGCGGCGGCGTGCCCGTCCTGTCCGTCCTGGTCGGCGCCGCGGCGATCGGCATGGTGCTGCAGGCGAAGATCCCCATGCTCGCCTTCATTCCGGGCGCCTTTCTCGGTGCTGCCACCGCGGTCAGCGTGGTCGTCGGCGCGGCTGGCAGCTGGTCCAGGACGTGTATCGCACTCGTGATCGGCGCCGTCCTCGGCTACCTCTCCGAGATGGTTGCCGGCGCGCTCACCCGGTCCGCGAAGCCGGCCTCGGTGTAAGCGCATCGCAGATGCGGCGGCGGCGACGCCGTTGACATAGTACCAGCGACGCGCGGTCCGGGGGAGTCCCGGGCCGCGCGATCGCCTTAGGGTGTCGCCGCCGGTACCCTCCCCTGCACCAGCCGCACGCGGATCCCGCCGTTCTCCGTCGTGAACCGCACTTCCGGCTCGAGGCCGGTCTGCCGCTCGAGCTCGGGATGAGCGGCGAGAAACGCCACCTCCCACCCGGGGCAGCATCGCCGCGCCACGTTGCCGAGCTGTGCGTACAGATCGCGGAGCCGGCGGCGTTCCCCGACCCGGACGCCGTACGGTGGGTTGGTGACGATCCATCCCGGGCCTGGCGGCGGCGCCATCGCGGAGATCGCCGCGCCGCGCCAGTCGATGTCCCCCGCGACGCCGGCGCGCTCGGCATTGGCTATCGAGGCGGCCACGGCGCCCGCGTCACGATCGGAGCCGAGCACCGGGGCCGGGGCGCGCGGCAGCACGCGCTCGCGTGCCTGCTGCACGAGCTGTTCCCACCCCGATTCGTCGAAGCCGGGCCAGTCCATGAACGCGAACCGCCGCGCGATCCCCGGCGGGATTCGTCGCGCCAGCAGGGCCGCTTCGATCGGGATCGTCCCCGATCCGCACATCGGGTCGACCAGCGGCGCCGACCCGTCCCAGCCCGATCCCGCGAGCATCGCCGCCGCGAGCGTCTCCCGAAGCGGGGCCTTGGCCGTGGCCAGCCGGTATCCGCGACGATGCAGCAACTCGCCCGAGGCGTCGGCACTCACGGTGCACTCGTCGCGAAACAGCCGGACGACGAACTCCTGGGCGGCGTCTCCCTCCGGCGCCGCCATGCCGCCCGCGGCGGCGAGCAGCCGCTGGGCGATCGCGTCCTGGTGGTAGAGCCGGGACTTCCGCGACGTCACGCGGAACGCGACCGGTTGCCCACTCGCGACGAACTCGCGCCAGGGCAGCCGCGCAGCGTGCCGCTCGAGCTCGTGAAACTCGGATGCATGGAACGCCCCGATCCGCACGAGCACCCGCGATGCGATGCGGAGGTGAAGGTTGGCCGCGTAGAGCCCGGCGCGCCCGGCGCGGAAGCTCACGCCACCAGGCTCGGTGTCGCCCACGGCCACCGAATGCACCTTCCCCAACCGGCGCAGCTCCGCCGCCACCAGCGGCTCGAGTCCCGGGGAGGCGGCCGCAAAGCACTCCAGATCCCCATCCGCCGCGGTGACGTGGCTCATGGTGACAAACCCTGATGTCTGGCAGAGTTGTGGGTACTATCGGTGATCCGGATGGCCTGCGCGCCCATCGTGCCTCCCCGAGCGAAATGACTGCTCCCCTGCTCGACACCCCGCAGACCACTCCGCGCCCACGGCGCCGGTGGCTTCGCCGTGCAGGGATGGGCATCGTCGTGCTGGTCGGGAGTGTCGCCGCGCTGGTGGCACTCCTGCAACTGCCGCCGGTAGCCACGGTGGTGGTGCGGAAGCTTCTCGCGCTCGCGCCCCTCAATCCCGGCAACCGGCTCGAGGTCGGCCGCGTCTCCGGAAATTTCCTGCGGGGGCTCACGCTGGAGGATGTGCATCTGCGCCAGAACGGCCGGGAGCTGGCCTATATTCGCCGGCTCACCGTGGGCTATCACCTGCCACGGCTGCGGCCACCGGTGAGCCGGCTCGACGAGCTCGTGGTCGAGGGCGGCCGGATTGCCGCCCGGCGCCGGGGCGGGAGCTGGGACCTCCTCGACGTGCTCCGCAAGTCGGCCGACACGACCGGGGGTGGGGGGTTCGGGATCGACCGGCTGAGCGTGCGGGACGTCTCCCTGGCTGCCGACCTCGCGCCCGACTCGGTGGCGCACCTACGGGTTCAGCAGTTCCTGGCCCGCGACCTGGCCGTCGGGGACACGACGCTGGTCCAGATCGATGCACTCGAGCTCGGCGTCCAGCCTCCGCGAAGCACCCGCTGGCTCGGCCTCGCGGCGCGCGGGGGAGTGACGGCGAACGAGATCCGGCTGGACCCGCTCCGGGCGCACAGCGAATCGAGCGACCTCACGGGCCGGGTGGTCGTGCCGCGCAGCTTCGGTGAGGCGCGGCTGGTCGACCGGCTCGATGTGCGCCTGGCCGCCCGGCCGCTCGATTTCGCGGACCTCGCCGGTCTGGCGCCATGGGTGCCGGCGACCGGCCTGCTCCGCTTCGACGCGCGGGCGGAGGGCGAGGGTGACCTGGTGACGGCACACCTCGCCGCGTCGCTCGATCGCGGCCGGCTGACGCTCGACGGCGACACCCGGCTCAGCGATGGCAAGCCGACGTCATACAAGGTGCACGGCGTGATCTTCCGGCTCGATCCGTCGCGGCTCGCCACTTCGGCCCCGGCCGGCGAGCTCAACGCCCGGCTCGACGCCGACATCGCAGGCCCGCTCCGGAGCGCGAGCGGCCACGCGCGGCTCCAGGTCAATGGATCGAAGCTCGGGGCGGTCGCGGTGCATTCCCTCGATCTCGGCGCCGTGCTGAACAGCGGGACCGCCGACCTCACGCTCCGGGGCGCGCTCGACACGGGATCGATCCGCCTGACCGGCCGAGGGCGTCCGTTCGACTCGATCCCGACATACCGGCTCTCCGGCAGCGCGCTGCGTCTCCCGGGGACCGCCGCGGTGGCGCGCACCTTCACGGGGCAAGATGGCGATCCGGCACTGGCCATCGCCTTCCAGCTCTCGGGCGAAGGCCGCTCGGCCGACTCGGCGACCGCTCGCGGGCGGGTGGACCTCACGGCCGTGCGGGACACCGGCAAGCGCATCGCGATTGGACACGCCACGCTCCGGCTTGCGGGCGGCCGGCTCGAGCTCCGCCCCGAGCTTCTCGCCGGCGGAGGGACGATCACGGCCGTCGGCCTCGTCACTCTCGGCGACACGCTCGGCTACGAAGTGCGAGAGGGACGGATCGACCGCGTCGACCTCGGCAAGCTCTCGGGCGACACGACCGCGGCACCGCTCACCGGCCGGTTCACCGTCGCCGGCCGCGGCACGGCACCGGCTGAGGCACGCCTGACGGCCGGCCTCCATTTCGACGAACTCCGCTACGGCGAGCGGCGCGTCGAGCGCGTGGACGTGACAGCCCGGCTCGACCGCGGCAGGTTGCGTGTCGAGGGCAACGGCGCACTGCAGGGCGGCCGCCTGGTCCTGGAAGCGCTCGGCCGCCCCTTCGACAGCACCGCGTCCTACGTGCTTCGGCGCGCCGCGCTCGAAGGCGTGGATCTCGGCACCCTGCTGGGACAGCCGGCATTCGCCGGGCCGGTGACGCTCTCGATGACCGGCGAGGCGCGGCTCCGCGGCGAGTCGCGCTCGGTGCTGGCGCGCGTCACCATGGACCCATCCCGGCTGGGGCGCGTCGAGGTCTCCGGCGGTGGCGCGAACGTGCGGCTGGCCGGCGAGCGGCTGGACTACGACGCTTCGCTGGAAACGAGCGGCGGCGCCCTGTCGCTCGCGGGCGATGGCACGGTCGCGACCGGCGCCTCCGTCTACCACGTCCGCGACGGCCGGCTCACGGCGATCGATCTCGGCACCCTGCTCGGCCGGCCCGACCTCAAGACCGATCTCAACACCACGTTCACGGCGGACGTCGCGGGAAGCTCGCCCGACAGCCTCCGGGCGACGCTCGCGCTGGTCCTGCAGCCGTCGCGCGTGAACCAGGCGGAGCTCACGGGCGGCGCGCTCGATGCCCGAGTGACCGGACGGAGCATGGCAGCGAAGCTCCGAGCCGAGGGCCCGGACGCAGCGCTCGATGCGACGCTCGACGCCACGCCTCTCGTGACGCGCAGCGCCGGCAGCGGCGCGAGCGCGAGCCCCGCCCGCGCCGCCACCCGCACGGCGCTCAAGGCCGGTGGTGCCCTCCGGGTGGAGCACCTGGCACGGTGGACCGGACGGCGCGACGCCGACGGCCGGGTCGAGTCGCGGTTCGCACTGGACCTGGTCACCGACAGCCTGGGCCTCCGCAGCGTAGGCGGATCCGTGGACGCGATGGGCGGTGTCGCCGGTGTCCGGGTGCCGGCCCTCCGGGTCACGATGCGCCCGGTCGACGGGCAGCTCCAGCTCGACACCGTGCTGGTGCGGTCCAACGTGGCGGTGATGGACGGGGGCGGGCGGCTTCAGCTCCGGCCGGGCCCCGACCCCGGCACGGTCAAGCTGCGTGCGAGCCTGGGGGATCTCGCGCCGGTCGCGGCGCTCATGGGCACCGACACGGTGGGATTCGACTCGGCACGCGTGAACCTTGCCGTGACCGGGCCCGCCTGGCGGTGGCGGCTCGATGGCGGGGCAGACGCGCACGGGCTCGCCTTCGGCGGCAATCTGGCCAACCGGGTCACCCTTTCCGGCAGGGCCACACTGGACAGCACCCGGCTCCACGCCGCCTCCGGCAACCTGGAGGTGCGGGACGCCGCCTATGGCCAGCTCTCCGTCCCCGAGCTCACCGCGGCCGGCAGCTACGACTCCACGGTGGCACTCGACCTGAATGTCAACATCGCCGACAGCGTCAAGCTGGTCACCCGTGTCCGCGGAACGGTCTCCGCCGCGAGGGACACCGTGCGCGCGGAGCTCCAGCAGTTGACGCTCGCGGAGGGCGGGCGGAATTGGGCGCTCGAGCGGCCGGCACGCCTGGTCTTCGGCGCCCGCGTGGAGATCGATAGCCTGGCACTCCGGGCCGGAGCTCGCAACATCACGATGAACGGCGTCCTCGACCGGCATGGGACGAGCGACCTGACCCTGGGCATCACCGGCCTCGATCTGGAGGCACTGCGGGCGTCGGGCCTGGTCCCGATCGGCGGCCGAGTCGATGGGTCGCTCCACCTGAGCGGCCCGGCCGCGGCACCGAGGCTCCAGGGCAAGATGAGTCTCGCCATCCTGTCCAAGGGCAACCGAGCGCTCGGCAGCCTCGGCGCCGATCTCGACTGGACCGACACGGGCCTTCGAATCGCCGCGGCCGCGAAGCCCAACAGCGGCAGCCCGCTGACCATCAAGGGAACGCTGCCGTACCGGCTCACTCTCACGCCCAAGGACACCGCTGCCGCCGTCGGCAGCGAGCCGACCGAGGCCGACACCGTGTCGCTCGCGGTACGCGCCGACAGCTTCGACCTGGCGCTGTTCCAGCCGCTGCTGCCGCCCGAAGCGGCGACGGGCCTGCACGGGCTGCTCAAGACCGACGCGCGGATCGGCGGCACCATCCGGACGCCCCAGGCCACCGGTGGCGTCGCCCTGACGCGCGGGGCGCTGAAGCTGCCCACCATCGATGTGGCATACGAGCGTGGCGAGCTCGCGGGACGTATGGAGGGTGAGGCGCTCCGCATCGAGCGGCTGCAGCTGTTCACCGGCAAGGACCAGCGGCTGAGCGCGAGCGGCATCGTGCGGCTCCAGCCCCTGAGCGAGCCCGGCCTCGACCTCAAGGCGACGCTCGAGCACTTCCGTCTCGTAAACTCCGACCAGCTCCAGACCGCAGCATCCGGTCAGATTCAGCTCGGCGGCACCCTGCTCAAGCCCGACTTGAGCGGGACGCTGCGGCTCGACCGTACGACGTTCTTCGTCGGCACGGAGGCCGCGCATGCCAAGGTGGAGGACGTCGACCTGACCCCGGAGGAGCTGCGGAGCCTGGCGCGGGATTTCGGGCCCACGGTGCTCACCCGCGGCAAGGAGACGCCGAGCCTGATGGACCGGGTGAAGCTCGACCTGGCGATCCAGATGCCGAGGCGGGTGTGGATCCGGACGTCCAGTACGCCCAAGACGGACATCGAGCTGATGGGCAGGCTGCGCGTGACACAGGAGCCCGGCCAGGAAATGCAGTTCTTCGGCCGGGTCGAGCCGGTGCCGAATCGCGGTACCATCGAGCTCAACGGCCGCCAGTTCCGATTGACCGATGGCGACATCAACCTCGCCGGCCCCGTCGATTCGACGAAGCTCGACGTCAACGCGTCGTACCAGGTCCCGACCCAGGGCGGTGCCGAGGACGAAGGCGTGCTCATCAGCGTGCACGCGCGCGGACGGCTCGACAGCCTCGGCCTCGAGTTCACCTCGGATCCGTCGATGAGCCAGGATGACATCCTCTCCTACATCGTCACCGGCCGGCCGACGTCCGACAACCCGCTGTTCGAGGGCTCGGGCGGCGGGAACGCGGGCGAGGAGATGGCGGTCGGCGCGCTCGCGAGCGCCATCTCGAGCACCGCGGGCCAGGGGCTGGGCTTCGACGTGTTCCAGATCCGCCAGGAGCCGACCCGGGGGCTCACGCTCACGGCGGGACGCTATCTGAGCTCTCGGCTGTTTCTCGATCTGCAGCTCCCGCTGGGCAGCCAGAGCCAGAACCAGCAGACGACCGGGACGAATCTCGGGCCCGGGTTCGAGCTGGAGTACACGCTCCGGCGCTGGCTCAGGGTCAATCTCCGGGGGGGCAGCCTGTCGCCGGGGCTGATGTTCAGGGCGCGTCATGCGTACTAGGGGGACTCGGGCTGACGGGCGGATCTGCCTCCTCTGCCTCCTCGCGCTCGGCCTCCTCGCCGCCACCCGTCCGCTCGCCGCGCAGGACGCGCTCAACCGCGTCGGCCCGCACACGCAGGTCCACTCGGTCGAGTTCCAGTTCAAGGACCAGACCTCGCTGGACCCGACCGTGCTGCGGCAGAAGATCGCCCTGACGGGCCAGGGCAGCATGGTCGGCCTCCGGCGCGCGCTCCGATTCGTTCCGATGGTGCCGCCGGTGGGCTCGCATCCGTTCGATCCCACCGAGATGGCGCGCGACGTGGTCCGGCTCCGGCGCTATTACCAGCGCTCGGGATTTCCCAAGGCCGACGTCGACTATGAGGCCCGCTACCAGGCCAAGGACGACCTCATCGACGTGACCTACGTGATCGCGGAGGGGCCGCCGCTCGAAGTCGCGAGCCTCGAATTCACCGGCGAGCACGGCCCGCTCCACGTGCCCTCGGTATTCGAGCGGAGCTGGCGGCGCTTCGCCGGCACCGAGAAGGACCGCCTCGATCGCGCCGGCGAGGACGAGCGGCGCGCCCTGGCCGACAGCACGGTGCGCTGGTTCCGGTCACACGGCTATCCCTTCGCGTCGGCGAAAGTACTGGCGCGGGTGGACAGCGCCGCCAATCGCGCCGCGCTCACCGTGCAGGTGGATCCCGGCCTCCGGGCGAAGGTCCGGCGGATCGAGGTCGCCGGCAACGAGACGATTCCCGCGCGGGAGATCGTCCGTCAGATGCCGGTCGAGCCCGGCGACTGGTACGACGCCCGCGCCGTCGAGCAGGGACGCCAGGCGCTCACGGACATGGACATCATCCGGCTCGCCAGCGTGGACGTGCCGCGCGATTCGGCCGACGACTCGAGCGTGGTGGTGATGCTCGACGTCAGCGAGAGCCAGAAGCACCTGATCCGCGGGGAAGCCGGGTTCATCTCCTCGGGCGGTCTCACGACGCAGGCCACGTGGACCGACCGGAGCTGGCTCGGCGGCCTCCGGAGCCTCACCGTGGCGGCCACCGGACAGACCGGCATCGCGGCGCTGGAGAATCCGGCCCAGGAGCTCTATCGGCTCAACCTCACGGCGTTCCAGCCGTACGTCGGCGATCGGCGCGTCTCGCTCGCGGGCGGACCCTTCGTCGAGTATCGGAGCGACCTCCGGGACCGGAGCGCGGCCGTCGGCTTCGAGAGCTCGCTGGTGTGGTCGCCGGCACCGCTCCGGTCGCTGTCGCTCGGCTACTCGATTTCCTACCGGCGGGTGTACGATTACGGCATCGGATCGGACCTCCCGCCCGAGGAATACCTCCCGCTCCTCGGCCTCGTCGCTCCGGGCGCTGCCGGCACGCTGGACGACACCCGCCACCGGAACACGCTCTCGCTCGAGGGCTCCTACGGCCGCCTCGACCGCATCGCCAACCCGCGGAAGGGGTACGTGATCCGCCCGAGGGTCGAGACCACGCTGCCCGGCTTCAATACCAGTGAATATCTTCCTGATGGATCTCGGCGCGACCGCGTATCTGCCGCTCACGCGGACGGTCGGCTTCACCGTGCGCGGCGGCGCGGGGCGGATCTACCCTCGCGGCAGGAGCATCGCCGGGACGGCCGACCAGTCGCCGTTCCTCTCGCTGCTGGAGCTGGGCGACGTCAGCTTCACCGCCGGCGGCACCCGCGACGTGCGGGGCTGGGGCACCCTGTTGGTGGGGCCCAAGCTGCCGCAGGTGCAGCTGGAGCAGAGCGGCGACAGCACCGTCGCCACCGCCGACCGCTACACGCCGGTCGGCGGGCTGGCGCGCCTGGTCGGGAGCGTCGAGCTCCACTTTCCCATGCCGGGGCTGGGCGAGCCATTCGAGCCGTACGTGTTCTACGACGGCGGCCGCATCTGGGTCCCGGACAGCCGGTTCGCGCTCAACGCGGGGGTGCTGGACGAGGACAAGTTCTATCAGGCGGTGGGGGTCGGGATCGGGTACACCACGATCGTCGGCGCGATCCAGGTGGCCGTGGGCTACAAGCTGAACCCCTCGCCGCTCGATCTGCGCTCGCCGCAGGACGTGCTCCAGGCGCTCACCAGCGGCACGCCGATCGAGGACGCGCCGACGTCGAACGCGCGGCGGTTCCATCTCCATTTCTCGATCGGAGCGACGTTCTAGGTAGCTCCCACAAAGTGACCACCGCCACCGCCCTGCACCGGCCACCCTTACAACTTGGCCCCATGAAGAAGAAGCCCCCGAACCTCGCCCAGTATCGCCGCAAGCGCGACTTCACCCGTACCGCCGAGCCGCGCGGAACCGCACGCAAGAAGGCGGCGGAGCCGGACACGGAGGTGGTGGAGGAGTATCGGACGTCGGCGGCGACGGGACGCACGATGGACGAGATCGCGGCGGGACGGGCACCTCGCATCCGGAAGGCGGCCCGCGGATGACGCGCCGACCACTGCTGCTGTTCGTCGCGGTCATGGCCGTGGCATGTCGTCGCGGGGACTCGTCCCGCGAGTCGGCCATGATCGACTCCACCCTCTTCGGCGATGACCGCGCGCGCCAGGGCGACAGCGCCCGGACGGTGCCCGATGTCGCCCTGCTCGAGCACCTGGTCGACGAGTACGAGCAGCTCGACGTGGTGATGGACGAGCTGGCCGGGCCCACGAGCGGGGGGCCGGTGCGGGGAAAGGCCTGGAAGGGGGATCGGCACGAAGACGCGGAGAAGGACAAACTGCTGGATCTGCTGCAGGCCGAGTTCGCGGAGCGCTATCTCCCGCGAACCCCGGAGGGCGCGGCACGCCGGACGGACGGGATCGCCGCCCTTCCGCCGGACGCGGGCACCCGGGCGCTGAACGGGCTGGTGCTCGACCATCACCAGCGCGCATACCAGGCGATCGGCGAAAAGCTCCCCCGGCTGCGGAATCCCCGGGTGCGCGAGGAGCTCACCGGGCTCCGCCAGCGCCTCGGCAAGGAGATCGCGCGGCTGAAGGCCGCTTCGCCGCCTTAGTGCAGGCGGATCATCCTCCCCACCGACGGCACGCCCTTGCCGTTCAGGATGAACAGCATGTAGTAGCCGGGAGGGGCCAGCGGCTTGAGGCTGGGCAGCTTCACGTTCACCGAAGTACTCGTGCGAGTGAAGGTGAGCCACTGGAACCGCTGGTTGGCATCGAAAGCGTGAGTCGCCGAGCCGATGGCGATGAGGCTCACCTTCGTGATCTCCGCCGCGTTGGGCGTCTTCACGGTGATGGTCCCGCCGTAGTACGGCTCGGCGGGGGCGCTCGTGATCGTCGGCCGGGCACCCTTGAAGAGGTATGGCGGGGAGAACAGCTCGCCGTTCTTCTCGTCCGGATACGGGTTGCCGAAGTCGTCCAGCGCGTTGCCGCTGCCGGTGTGGAGCACCCGGCCGTCGGGCAGCAGGATCGACGTCGCGTGGTACCCGCGGTTGACCGCGTTGCTGGCGAGCTTGGTCCAGACTCCCGTCGCCGGATTCCAGATCTCCGCCACGTGCACCCCGAGGCTGATCTCGTTGAAGCTGGTGCCGCTGGTCCCGCCTGTCACCAGCACTTCGCCCGTGGGCAGCATCGTCGCGTTCAGGTGGCGGCGCGGGTACGCCATCGAGCCGGTCCAGTGCCACGCGGCGGGAGTGACGTTGAGGTCGATCGTCTCCGCCGTGGCGGTGGTGCGCCCGCCGCCGACGTACAGGATCTTGCCGGGCAGATACATCACGGCGGAGCCGTAGTCGCGCGTGCCGAAGAGCCGGTCCGCGACCTTGCCCCAGCCGCCCGTCCCCAGGGGGTTGTAGTACAGCGTCGTCCGCTGTTCACCCGCGTAGAAGACCTTCGCGTTGGGCGCGACGAAGTCGCGCGGATAGTAGGGGAACGAGCGCGCCGCGCCGGTGAGCTGCTTCCAGGCCGTGCCGGTCCAGAGCTCGGGAACCGTCACGGTCAGGCCGTTCTGATCCTTGCCGGCCACGACCAGGACTTGCCCATTATGGAGCTCGGTGACCGTGGGATACCAGCGGCCGTGGCTCATCGGCGGCAGCGTGATCCAGGTGCCCGTCTTGGGGTCGTAGATGTTGGCGTCCGGCAAGCCGTGCGCGTCGGAAATGTGGCCGCCGGCGACGAACAGCTGGCCGTTCGACAGCATCGCGTGGCCCGAGCAGAAGAGGTTCGAGCCCACCGGCTTGGCCGTGAACGCGTTGGTGGCGGGATCCCACAAGTACGGATCGCCGAACTTGCCCCACGCGAGCACCTTTCCGTTGTACAGGAGATGCAGGTGGACGGCAACGATCGGCCAGGGCGTCGGCGCGCTCCATTGGCCGACGGTGGCCGAGCCGGCGATGGCGAACGAGGGGCTGCCCACGGTGGGCTCGCACGCGGTCCGCCCGTTCTCGCGCACCGTGAGCAGCTCGTCGCCGCGGTAGACGGCGAGGGCGCCTTGCTGCTTGACCGAGATCTCGATCTCGCTGAACTCCGGATCGCCGGCCGGCGCGGCCTTGAGGGTCTGCTCTCCGTGCTCGTCCGTGCCCTGGACGCGCCAGGCGATCCGCACCGGGAAGGGATGCTCGTTCAGCAGGACGAAGCGATTGGCGCAGAGGTAGAGCGCACGGATCGGGGCGTCGTCGGCCACGGGCGAGGCGGCCGGGCCCTCGCCGGAGGGCGGCGCGGGCGGGCCCGCTTCCCGATCGCAGGCGGTGGCGATGGCCAACACGACGAGCAGCCCCGCATAGGCCGGGGCAGCGGCGAAACGACTCAGGGTTGCACGCACGGTCACCACGCGGGGGGAGGAGCCGGGAAGGTAGCTTTTCGGCGGGTCGCCCGCTACCGCAGCCCCGCCAGCACTGCCTGAATCCGCTGTTTCTGCGCCGGATCCTCCGTCATCGCCAGCGCCCTGGAGTAGCTCTCGATCGCGAGCTTCTTCTCGCCCTTCCTCGCGTATGCCTCCGCCAGGCTGTCGTACGTGTTCCACGACTTGGGATGGTCCTTCGTGTTCTTCCGGAAGATCACCAGCGCCGAGTCCACCTTTCCCTGCCCCATCAGGAGGTACCCATAGGTGTTGACGTCCGCCTCGGTGGCGATGGCGAGCGAGCGCCGGGCCGCGGCCTCCGCGCCAGCCTGGTCGCCGCGCTGGCCGAGCAGTGCCGCCTTCACCCGCAGGTTGGTGAAGTTCTCGTTCAGGGCGATCGACCGATCGGCCCAGGCGGTGGCCTCCTCGAGGTTGACGCCGTTCGCGGCGCACCAGGCGGCGGCCTGGCTCCAGGGCTGCCAGAAGAAGCGGCCGAGCCCGCGAAGCTGCTCGCGCAGGCTGTCGGCCACCACGGTCCTGGTGTCGACGCCGATCGTGAAGGGCACCGCGAGCTTCTCCCACCGGAGCGTGAGCACGACCGTGCTGTCGGTCGGGTCGTCGAAGGTGTAGGTCAGGCGCTCGTGCATCTCGCCCGGCGCGGGCGTGGCCGTGAAGCGGAGGGCATCCTCCCTGGGGTCGTAGCTGAAGCTGCCCCAGGCGTTCGCCTGACGGCTGAGGATGATGGTCCAGTCGCCCCGGGCAGGGATCATGTGCAGGCCGTAGCGCCCGGCCCCGAGCGCCTGGCCGCCGACCCGCACCGGGGAGCTGAGCTCCAGGACCGTGTTCTCGTTGGCGCCTGCGCGCCAGACCGTATCGAACGGCACCAGCGCGCCCCAGACCTCTCGTCCGTTGACGGCGGGGCGGTCGTAGGTGAGGGCGACGGTCGTGAGCCCCACCGTCTGGCTCACCGAGGCGCGCGGGCTCTGTTTCGGCAGCGCCAGCGGCGGCGCCTGGGCGAGGAGCGCCCGCGCCGGGGCGATCGGCGTGACAGCCGCCAGCAGGACGCATGCGAGGGCGAAGGGGACGACAGGTCGCATAGTGGCTCTTGGTTGGGGACACTGTCCTTACGGGGGCGGGCGGCGGCAGGTTCCCGCCCGAGCGGTACCCCCAGGTACCTGGACTGCCCCCTCCCCTCATCTCATCCCGAGCGAGCGAGCGACCGAGAGACCTTGGTCGCCGATCCGAATCGTTTGGACCACCGACCATGCCGCGTCTGTCCAGCTAACGAATCGGATTCAAGCCCCCGCGTAGGAGTGTGTCGGACCCAGCCGGCGTTCGAGGAGGTCGGCGCGTACTGCGAAACCGTGACGCTCATATAAGGGACGACTGCGCGGCGATGGCCACAGAATCACGGCATCCACACCTTCCGCCAGGCAGACGCGCAGGCACGAATCCAGGAGCCGGGAGCCGAGCCCCGCGCCGCGTCGTGAAGGCTCCACGTAGACGCTACTGATGTACCCGTGGCTCTCCGCTTCCGCCACCGGGTTCGGGATCTTCTCGAAGCGCTGCAGCCAGAGCGTACCGATGAGGCGACCCCCGTCCTCCACCACCCAGCACCGCCAAGAACTGCCAGGCACGAGGCGCGCAGCCATCCAGGTCCTGCACCGCACCAGGAAATCCGCTTCGGCATCGGCCGCCGGATCCTGGCCGGCCCGAAAGTCGTAGCGCAGCTGTGCGAGAACCGGCGCATCCAATGGCGTAGCCAGCCGGATGGTTACGTGAGGCATCGCCTCCCCCTGCAGCGAAGACCGATCCTCAGCCCCGGCGGCCAGGAACCCAGCCGGGCAACGCGGCGGCCTGCTTCACCCACGCCGCCATCCGTGCCTCGTCGAGATCGTCCTCGTGGATGTCGATCCAGCGCGCGTCCTCGCCCGTTCCTCCGGGTGGAACCGGTCGCAGCGACGTGCCCCGGAAGAAGGTCACCTTGACGCAGTGGGTGAAGATGTGGAACGACAGGAACCAACCCTGACCCTCGCTGCCGTAAAACGGCGAGTTCCACTTCACCGCCTTGCCGACGTCGGGCACGTTGCGCACGATGAGCGCGTCGAGGCGCTTCCCGATGTCGCGCTTCCAGCCCGGCATCGCGGCGATGTACGCCTGCACCGGGGCCTCGCCGTCCGCCTTCGCGATTTGCGGGTTGCCGCCCGAGAGGAGCACGGCGGCTTGCTTGCCTGCGCGCGAGGCGCCCCTGGGTTTCGGCTTCGGCTTGCCAGCCTTCGCCGGCGGGCCATTCCGGGCCACCGCGGCCTTCACGAGCGCCTTGAACGCGCGCGCGTCGACCTTCTCCCCTTCGTGGATGTCGATCGCCCTTCGCGTGCTGCCTTCCAAGCTGGAATTGAAGAGGGGCGATGGGTCCGGGATGCTGGCGCCGCGGGCGAAGGTGAGCTTGACGACCTTGGTGTAGGCCTCCCCCGTGCAGACGATCCCGTGGTGCGACCAGACCGGATTGCTCCACTTCCATTCCTCGGTCATCTCGGGGTCGGCTTCCAGGATCAACGCCCGTACGCGGGCCAGCGTCTCTCCGCGCCATCCGTCCAGCTCGCGGATCCGCTGGTCGATGAGCCGGGAAGCGGGGTTCCCAGTCGGAGCCCGCGACGCCTTCCTCATGATGGCGGCTCCAGGCAGAGGTTCATGATCCTGTGGGGCCGGTCGGCGGTTTGCGAGTTGAGATCCCGAAGAGCACGTAGCTTGGACACCATTCCACGAAGCTCGAGAGAACGAACGCAATGGCAATGACCCCGAGCACGATGGCGAGCGTGCCGCTGATCCTGCCGGTGAAGTAAAGCACCGCGACGGCAAGCGCGAGGAGGGTGCGAACCACGCGGTCGGCGGTACCCATGTTCTTCGTCATCGAATCGCTCCGGTTGAAGGGCGACGAGCGGGGCGGCCGCCAAGGAGACGTCCATCGCTGCGACCCTTGAGGTACTGATACAATCCATCGAAATAGACCGAATCGAGACCCAACGTGCCGGCTGATGGCATTCCTTTGTCTTCACGCCCCTTCGTGAGGATGTCCAGGAACTCCGCTCGGCTCGGGGCGTGGCCGTCCGGCTTGAGGGCGACGACAAGACTCGGGGCAAAGGACGTTCCTTGGCCGTCTTCCCCGTGACAGCGGGCGCATTGCAGACTGTACTGTTGCCACCCCTTGTACGCCGCGACCTCGACGGTATCCCGCGGCGGCGGATGATACGGGTCTACCAGGGGTGCCGATGCCGCCGGCGCCGCCGGGCTCGCGGGCGGCGAGACAGTCGGACTCGCCCGGGAGCACGCGGCCACGGCATCGAGCAGGGTGAGCGCGGAGTACCAGAAGGCGGTGCCGCGCGCCAAACTCGATCTCAGGGGTGCCGCTCGCGCTTGAAGTAGAAGCGAACCTGGGTGCCCGTCGGCGCCACCCCGACGAGTTCCCACCCCTCCCCGCCCATCCTGTTCAGGTCCTCTTCGCCAAGGAGGGTCGCCTCACAAACGACCTCGCGGTACTCCCATCGGGGCTCCACAGCGACGAAAGGGAGCTCGACCCGGCTCCCGGCCGGCTGTTGATGACTTGGCGGAAACGGAATCTCCATCGTGCGGACCATGGACGGCCTCCTGCTGCTCCTGTGCGGAACCTTGTGTACATCGTTATTCACCGTCAGAAACAACCTGTCAAGATGACGCTGCAGAGAACGCACCGCTTGCCGTCGACGTCGTGATCTCCAAGATGGGGCCGTTCCGCTCGCACCTACCTGTCGAGTGCGCCAGTTCGTCGGAACCGTGGCGGCCGCCCTGGCCGCGACCTGGATCGCCGGCCCTGCCAGCCCCGGCTTGGCGTCCGCCGGAGGGGTACTCTCGCCGGGGCAGCTCCGCGATCTCGACGCCATCGCCGCGCTGATCCTCCCCTCCGACGACCTGCCGGGCGCCCGGGAGGCGCACGTCGTGGATTTCATCGATCGCGCCCTGGCCTCGTTCGCGGCCGATCAGCGGCCGCTGTTCGACGCCGGCCTCTCCGAACTCGGTGCCCGGGTGGCCCAGCGGGACCCGCTCGCCGGCGGCTTCGCGGATCTGCCCGAAGCGGACGCGGTGGCCCTGCTCCGCGAGCTCGAGGCGGAGCGGTCCGATTTCTTCGAGGCGGCCCGCGTGGCGACGATCAGCGGATTTCTGGCGAACCCCGAGTACGCGGGCAACGCGGGCAAGGCGGGCTGGCGGGCGATCGGCTTCGACGACCGGTTCGTGTGGGCGGAGCCGTTCGGCTGGTACGACGGGGCGGGCGCGGCCGGCGAGTGACGCGCTACCAGGTCACCGAGTATTGTCCTCCGAGCGTGAATAGCGTCTCGTTGGCGCGGAAGTCGCTGCTCGGTTCGTCGTTGGGCCAGGCGCTCCGGTGGGTCGCCACGCCCAGGTTGAGCGCGAGCGCGTCCACCAGGTGGACGCTCGCCACCAGGCGCTCCAGCGCATCCCGCCGCCGGCTCACGATGGCGCCGCCGCCAAACGCGAACGTCTTCTCCGCGGTCAGGCTCACCGGCAGACGCACCTCGGTGAGATTGCCGTTGATCCGGATCCGGGTGCTCACGACCTGCAGCGTCTGCGCACCGTCGCTGTAGATGCCGAGCTGGGAGCTGGCGGTGACCCCCCGCAGCATCAGGCTCGGGCCGATGCCCGCGCGCCAGGCCGTGCGGTCGGCCAGCACGGGACTCTCGCCCTCGGGAAGCCACTCGCTCCGGTCCGCGTCGACGTGGAACGCGACGCCGTAGCTCAGCTCCCCACCACGCTTCAGCACCCGCGAGACGTCGAGCGAGGCGCCGCGCTCCCCCTGCCCCGCGAACCCCTCCAGCCGGGCGCTCCACCCGTGGTCGGCCCATTCACCCTGTGCCGACCACTTCCCGCTGCTCAGCGCCTCCCGGAACAGCACCGCACTGTGCGACCCCACCAGCGAGCGCCGCGCGAACACCGTGCTGTAGCCGGCCGTGAGCGACACCGTGCGGTGGTTGGCCTCCGGCAGGCCGATGGGGATCTCGTGATAGTGCTCGAAGCAGCGGCCTGCGCGGCAGACCGTGATGCGGGCCGGCTTGAGATAGCGCGACAGGAGACGGCCCTGCCACCGGACCGCGTAGCGGGGGACCGGCACCGAGTCGCCGAAGTCGGAGGTGAGCTCGGCGTGGAGCACCGGGCCGGCGCTCGAGTAGCGGTCGAGCCGGTTCTCGGACTCGAACACGATGCTGTCGGCCGCGGGGCTTTCGATGGTGAGCTCCGCCTGCTGGCCGGCCGCCGGCACGGCGGGCTCGAGGCGCACCGTGACCGGCTGGAGGCCGTCGGTGAGCCGCGTCGTCTGTGTCGGGACGCCGCAGCCGGCGAAAGTCACGACGGCCACGGCGGCGAGCGCGGTACGGAAGGAAGAGTCCATCGGATCGAGTTGTCGGGAGGGAAGACGACTGCGACGGCCCTCCTCACGATAGCGCTCAGGACCCTGCCGGGCTAGAGGGGGTCGCTGGCCAGCCTTCGGGATCGGCGCCACATTGTGCACCCATGGGTGCACGCATGCCTTCGACCGCTCGTCGGCCTCGTCGCCACCGGCCTCGCCGTCATTGCGGCGGCGCCGATCGTTGAGCCTCCGCCGAAATAGGCGTCGTCGCTGATGGCGGCGGTCTGGATCGGGACGTCGGGCTACGTCTACCGCCACTGGCGCGCGGGTGTGTTCTATCCGCCTGGACTGCGGGTCCAGGACGAGCTGGCCTGGTACGCCGAGCGGTTCCGCACCGTCGAGCTGAACACCCCCTTCTACAAGGTCCCGTCGGCAGACACCTTCGCCCGGTGGCGCGACGCGACGCCGGCTGATTTCACCTTCGCGGTCAAGGTGAACCGGCTCATCAGCCACACCCTTCGCCTGCGCGACACCGCCGAGCCGCTCGGCAGCTTCCTTTCCCACGCTACCGTGTTGGGCACCAAGCTGGGGCCGCTGCTGGTCCAGCTTCCGCCGAACTTTCAGCTCGACCTGCCACGGCTCGAGGCGTTTCTGGAGAAGGTGTCGCGTGAGCACCGCTGGACGCTCGAGCTCCGCCATCCCAGCTGGCAGACCCCGGCCGTCTATGACGCGTTGGGCAGGCGAGGAGTGGCGCTGTGTGTGCCGGTGGGCGGACGGGTGCAACCGGACCTGGTGACCACGGCGCCATTCACCTACATCCGCATGCACGCCGGCACTGGCCCGGCCGGCGGCTTTACGGATGAGCAGCTCCGCCCGTGGGCGGCGCGCGTGCGCGCTCTGGCGCGGTCAGGCAAGGACGTGCACGTCTACTTCAACGACGATCGGGAGGGGCATGCGGTGCGGGATGCGCTGCGCTTGCGGGAGATGCTGCGCCTGGCGCGCTGACCGATGTGTCCGAATGCGTTCGCCGCCAGGCTCGCCCCGCGCGGCGCACGAGGCGGGTGGTTGGCTCGACGGAAATGTCGGGCGGCGGCGAGCGGGCAGGCCTAAAATGTCGGCGGGGTCAGCTCCGGCACCGGCTCCAGCTCGTGCACACCGCACCAGTTGAGCAGCCCCGCGACGTCCACGGCATGCTCGCGAGTGTCGATCACGAACTCCGCGCTCTCGTTGGTCACGACCGACATGGGGTGCAGGCCAACGCCGGGGAGTGCGATCGGGCGCTCCCGCACTCGCCAGGGGCCGTTCGCCCCGTCCAGGTCCACGCCGCTCGCCTTGAGGCGCGCGGCCAGGTGGAACACAGCCGTCGGCTCGTACCGCCCACGCTCTTGGGGCCGACGCCGCGCGGCCTCGTGGCGAGCCGCGCTCTGAGTGGATCGCATGTGTTTCTCCGGTGAAGGATCTCCGGCCGCCGCACCCTGTTCCGTGCGGCCCGACTGGCACGATGGCCCGCGGCTCCCTCCCGGACTGTGAGGCCGGTCACCCGCAGCCCAATGTTCTGCCAACCGTGACCCTTCCGGCCGCGGTTACCCGTTCGGCCGCCGTCTTGACGGAGCCAGGACGGGCCTTATAGTGGGGCTGACTCAGATGCCATGAAGCCCGGCGCAGCACCAGGAGGGGTCGCCCACGCGCCGGGCGGAGCCAATCGCGAAACCGGCTGAGCAGCTACTGCTCTGCCGGTTTTTGGCGCTCCCCTCACCGCCGCTCAAGGAGGGATCGATGTACGCCACCATCCGGCGCTATGCCGCCAAGAATCCGAGCTCGGCCAAGGATCTGTTCACCGGCCTCAAACAGCGGATCGAGGACAAGTTCCTTCCGCGCCTGCAGGACGTCCCGGGCTTCCACTGCTACTACGTCGTGAACGCCGACAACCGTGAGCTCGTGACGGTCTCGATCTTCGAGACTCCCGACGGCGCGAAGGAATCCACCCGGCGCTCCGCGGAGTTCGTCCGAACCGATCCGGCGAAGGATCAGCTGAAGGACCCGGAAGTCATCCAGGGCGAGTTGCTGGTCGGGAAGGAGATGCCGGTCGGCGCGCACTAAGGCTCGTCATCCCGAGCGGGGCGAGTGACCTTCCCCGGCCCAGTTCGAGCCCGGGCGAGTAGGTCCCTCGCTGCGCTCGGGATGACGGAGTAACGCAACGGGGGCGTGCCTTGAGGCACGCCCCCGTTGCCTTGCCGGACCGGTGGGGAGGCCTAGAAGCGCAGCCCGACCGTCAGCGGAATCATGTACGCCGTCTTCTCTTCGCCCGACGTGACGTCCACCGTGCCCTTGAGGATCGCGTGGAACCGCGCCTCGGCGAACAGCTGGGCCTTGCCCATCCCGAAGTCGAACCCGGCGCCGGCGTTCAGGCCGAGCTTGGTCTCGGAATCGGTCGAGCCCAGGCCGTCGATCGTGGTCTTGCCATTGTACACGCCGGGGCCGGCGAGCAGGTACGGCCGGATCGGGCTGGCGCTGGGGAAGGCGAACACCGCGTTGGCCGTGCCGCCGAGCATGCGGGTATGACCGTCGATCCCATCGAGGCTGAAGCGGGTGTAGAACGCGTCCACCTGGAAGCCGAGCGGGCTCACCGGGGGCTTCACGCGAAGCTGGGCGGTGCCGCTCCAACCAGTGCCGGTGCCGTCGGAGAGCGAGCCGGTGGGCACTACGATGCCGCCGCCCAGGCCGAAGCTGAGGCCCTGGGCCTGGGCAGCCTGCGCACCAAGCATTACGGCGAGACCGACGACGGCACCACGGATCATGCTGTTCATTGGGGGTACCCCTCGTGCTGAGTGGCTGAAGGCAATGCTCGCGGAGACGAGCGCAGAGACGGTGACACGGTCGGCAAGTGGTCGGCCAGCCGACGTTGCAGACCGGAATGCCGTGGTGTAACCGTCAGCCAGCAAGGGGATTATGGGCCAGGACCGGGCCGGAACATGGCCCTTCTGGCTACTGATCTTTCGACAAGTGCTAGGCTTTGCAGAGCGCGATGCGAGGAGGTCTGGAGAGCCGCAACGACGAGCCAAGGGCGACACCCGCCACGGTGACGTTGGCGACGATCACCGGCCCGGCCGATCCAGGCGAGCGTCATCGGTCGGGATCAGCGCCCCCGTCACAATTGGGCATCGGCGGCGAGAGCACCCGACAACCTGTCGGCCTTCGCGCAGGAAGCCGCCTGTGTAACTTTCCGGAGACCCCACGACACTCTGGCCCGGGACGCCCGTGCTCGTCTTCAAGCTCGTCATCACGCTCCTCCTGATGGGCGCCGTCCTCGCCGCGCTCGCGCGCCGGGTGAACGTCCCGTATCCGGCACTGCTGGCGCTCGCCGGCGCGGGGCTGGCCCTGCTGCCCAACCTGCCCGTGGTCACGCTCGATCCCGAGCTGGCGCTGACGCTCCTGGTGGCTCCGGTGCTGCTCGACGCCGCCTTCGACTCCTCGCCTCGAGACCTGCGGCGCAACTGGCGCGCGGTCACGGGCCTGGCGCTGGCCGCGGTCGGGCTCACCGTCGTGGCCGTGGCGTCCATCGCGCGCTGGCTCGAGCCCGGCATTCCCTGGGCCGCCGCCATCGCGCTCGGCGCGATCGTGGCCCCGCCCGATGCCGCGGCCGCGACGGCGGTGCTCACCCAGCTGCGCCCGCCCCACCGCATCCTCGTCATCCTCCAGGGCGAGAGCCTGTTCAACGACGCCAGCGCGCTGCTCATCTATCGGATCGCGGTGGCGGCGGCAGTCACCGGCAGCTTCGCGGGCTGGGCGGCCGTCCCGATGCTCGCGCTGGTGGCCGCGGGCAGCGTGGTGCTGGGCATGGTGGCCGGGCGGATCTCGGTCTTCATCACGCCGCGCATCACCGACGTCCCCACCTCCGTCATCGTGCAGTTCCTCGGCACCTTCGCGGTCTGGATGCTGGCCGAGCAGATCCACCTCTCGGGCATCCTCACGGTGGTGGCGTACGCGATCTTCGTGGCGCAACGCGTTCCCATCCTCATCTCGGCGAAGCTCCGGATCCAGAGCTACGCGGTCTGGGAGGTGGTCGTCTTCGTGCTGAACGTGCTGGCCTTCATCCTCATCGGCCTGCAGCTCAAGCCGATCCTGGCACGGCTGAGCACGGCGGAGCTGGCGCGCTACACCACGGCGGCCATCGCCGTCTGCGCCACAGTCATCGTGGTCCGGATCGTGTGGGTAATGAGCTACGCAGCGGTCGGCCGCTGGCGCGGCGCGAAGATCGGCGCGGCCGGAGCGGCGGTGGTGGCCTGGTGCGGCATGCGCGGCATCGTCACGCTGGCGGCGGCCCTGGCCCTGCCCGAGGGCGGGAGCGCCGGCTTTCCCTATCGCGACTTCATCCTCTTCACCGCCTTTTCCGTCGTGCTCGGCACGCTCGTCGTGCAGGGCATGACCGTCGGCCCCCTGATGAAGCTCGTCGCCCTGCGCGACGACGGCTCGGTCGACCGGGAGGTGCAGCTCGCGCGCGCCGAGACCGCGCGCGCCGCGCTCGCCACGGTGGACGGGACGATGGGGGACGGAGCGGCGGGCGAGGGCGCAGCCGAGATGGTCGGCTTCCTCCGGCGCAAGTACCAGGCGCGATTGCTTCGGGCCGAGCAGGGCGAGGACGCGCTCGATCCGGCCGAAGCGGACGGGTGGCGTGACTTCGGCGGCGTGCAGCGCCGGGCCTACGCGGAGGAGCGGCAGCGGCTGTCGGATCTCCGCGCCCGCGGCGTGATCGGGGACGACGCCTTCCACCGGGTGGAAGAGGAGCTCGATTGGGCCGAAGTGAACGCGGAGAGCCGGCGCCTGTGAGCGACGCCCGGGACGGGACGCCGCGACGGGTCCGCCAGGTGCCCCTGGCGGCGGCCGTCGTGGCCATCGCCTTCGGGATCGCGGTCCTGGGGGGCTACGTGCTCACCCTCGGGCGCCTGCTCCCACTGCCGCAATTCGTTCTCCCGACTCAGCCGCTGGCCGCCGTGCTGATCCTGCTCACGGGCACGAGCCTGCTGGCCGCGCACCTTGGCCGCACGCGCATTCACCGGGACCTGGCGCTGGTGGCGACGGTGCTCGCGGCGCTCCTCGTGGCCGAGTACCTCTTCGGCATCGACCTCCATATCGACCGGCTGCTCTTTCCCCGCCAGGTGGCCACGCTCTCCCGGATCTTTCCCGGCCGGCCCGCGCCCATCACCGCCGCGACGCTGCTGCTCCAGAGCCTCGCGCTGCTGCTGGCCGCGCTCCGGCCCGGCCAGCGCCCGGGCCGGATGCAGACCGCCATCGTCCTCAGCGTCGTCATTCTCCCGCTGGTCCCGATGGTCGGGCATCTGGTCGGCGTCTCCGAGCTGCACAGCTTCTCGGACCGGCTCGGGACGGCGCTGCACGCGGCGGCGGTGCTGTTCCTGCTGTCGTGCGGCGTGGCCGCCGCTACGCACGAGGCCGCCGTCGTCCTGCTGCTCCGCGGCCGCGATCCGGGGACCACGCTCCTCCGGCTGCTGCTGCCGCTCGCCGTCCTGCTGCCGCTGCTCTTCGCGGCCGGCAGCCTGGTGGCGCTCCGGCTGGGCCTCTACGAGGTTCACGTCGGGCTGGTGGTGTTCGTCTCGGGGTTCATCGCGATGTTCGTGGCGGTGGCGTTCGGGGTCGCCGGCATCGTGCGCCGGTCCGACGCCGAGCGTCGGGCCGGCGACCGCGCGCAGGCGGAGCTGGCGCTGCGCGACCAGCGGCTCCGCGCCGAGACCGCCGCCGCCGCCGCCGCGCGCGAAGGCGAGCGCCAGACGCGCGAGCTGCTGGAGATCCTGACCCACGCGCCGGTGCTCGCGCGCGGGCTCGATGGACGGATCCGGTTCTGGAGCGACGGCGCCGCCCGGCTCTATGGCTGGTCGGCCGAGCAGGCGACGGGCGCCGTCGCCCGCGAGCTCCTGCCCACCGAGTTTCCGGTGCTCGAGCGGGAGGCGCAAGCCTCGCTGCTGGAGCACGGGGAGTGGCACGCCGAGCTCTCGCGCCAGGCGCGCGACGGCTCCGTCGTGCAGGTGGCGAGCCACTGGATCCTGCACCGCGACCAGGCGGGGCGGCCGGACGCGGTGATCGAAGTCGACAACGACGTCACCGAGCAGCGCCGCGCCCAGGAACTGCTGCGCCGGGGCGAGTCGCGCTACCGGGCACTGGTCGTGGCCACCGCGCGGATCGTCTGGACCACCTCGGCCGACGGCAACCGCCCACTCGACCTGAGTCAGTGGCTGGCGTTCACCGGCCAGACCGAGTTCGAGGCGGCCGGCGGCGGCTGGCTCCGCGCGATCCACCCTGACGATCAGAAGGAGATGGTGCGGGCGTGGCGCGAGGCGGTGCGGCACCGCAGGCCGCTGCTGCTCGAGCACCGCCTGCGGCGCCACGACGGCGAATACCGGCACATGGAGGTGCGCGCCGTGCCGGTGCTCGACGAGCACGGCACGGTCCGCGAGTGGGTGGGCGCGCACGCCGACATCACCGACCGGGTGAAGGCGCAGGAGCAGCTCGGCCAGGCTCAGAAGCTCCAGGCGGTCGGCACGCTCGCCGGCGGCGTGGCGCACGAGGTGAACAACCAGCTCATGGCCGTGCTCGGCTTCGGCGACTTCGTCCTCAAGGAACTCGGCCCCGACCACCCGCAGACACCCGACGTCGACGAGATGATCCGCGGCGCCACCCGGGCGGCCCGCGTGGCGCAGCAGCTCCTCACGTTCAGCCGCCGGCAGGTCAACCAGACGCGACTGATGGACCTGCACGGCGCGGTCGTGGCGCTGGTCCCGGTGCTGGAGCGCCTGCTCGGCGCCGACAAGACGCTCGTGGTCCTGCCGCGCCGGGCGCGACGCGAGGTGCTCGCCGACCCGACCCACGTGGACCAGGTGCTCATCAACCTGGCCGCCAACGCGCGCGACGCGATGGCCACCGGCGGCCGGCTCACGATCGGCACCGACGACGTGGTGCTCGACGCGGACTACGCAGCGGTGCACGCGGTGTCCCGGCTCGCGCCGGGACCCTACGTGCGGCTCACCGTGTCCGACACGGGCTGCGGCATGGACGCGGCGACGCTGGCCAAGGTCTTCGAGCCCTTCTTCACGACCAAGCCGGTCGGCGCCGGGACCGGGCTCGGGCTCTCCACGGTCTACGGCATCATCAAGCAGCACGACGGGTTCATCTGGGCCTACAGCGAGCCCGGCGTCGGCACCGTGATGAAGGTCTATCTCCCCGCGGCCAGCGCCGACGCCCTGCGCGACGGCGTCGTCGACGCGCCGCCGGCCGAGCGGCCAGGGCGGCTGGAGTCGGCGGTGGTGCTGGTGGTGGAGGACGAGCCGGCCGTGCGGAACCTGGTGCGGCGCTCGCTCGAGGGGGTGGGGCTGACGGTGGCGGAGGCGGAGAACGGACGGCAGGCGCTGGAGCTGGTGGCCAAGATGGCGGAGCCGCCCGCGCTGGTGCTGAGCGACGTCATCATGCCCGGGCTCAACGGCCGGCAGCTGAGCGAGGCGCTGGCGCTCACCCGGCCCGACCTCCCGGTGCTCTTCATGTCAGGCTACACCGGGGACGATGTGCTGGCGCGGAGCCTGCTGCCGGCGTCGGCCCCGTTCATTCAGAAGCCGTTCGCGCCCGAGGAGCTGGTGGCGCGGGTGCGGCTGCTGCTCAAGAGCGTCGCCGCCCCGCCGACCTAACCCAGCGCCCCGTCGAGCACGCCGGCCGCTCGCGGATCCAGCGCCAAGCGGTCCGGCGCTGCCATCCTCGGCCGCCCGCCGCCGCGAAACTCGAAGTGCCCGCCGCTCATCGCCCGCTCATGCAACACGAATCCGCCGCTGGGCAGCAGCAGCCGGCACGCCAGCACCCTGTCCGCCAGCTCGGCGGCGTGGTGCCAGGTGTCCGGCTCCACGCCGGGGTAAATGTGGGCGAACTCGGGCTTGAGTCGGGCTTGGCGCGTCATCATGGACCTCCCCAGGGGTCACGGGGTCATTGCGGCAGGGAGGTCAATCTAGGCCCGTGTGTCGCCGCTACAAGCGCTCATTTTTGTTCGGGTCGGCCAGCGCGTGTGTGTGGAGGATGTTGAGGGTAAGTCACGCGTGGCGCGCGCACTATGGGTCGTGTGTACATGTGTGGACTGTGTGGACGTACGGAACGCACCTTTTCAACAGTCCCCCCACTTCGGCCCATCGCGAATTCGGGCTGTCGTGGGCGAAGACGAGGCCGGGGCCGGGCGATGGACTCGCTCGGCCCCGGCGGTAAGCACGCGATGCGGCGGGCCGAGAGCGCCCGAGCGGCCTACTGCTGGTTCGGCTGGTTGTTGTTGTGGTTGTTCATGGTCGGCTGCCTCACAGAAGGAGGTGGCGTCCGCGGCTGGGCGCCGGCTCGAGCGATCGGCCTCACCGGACCGGATGCGTGCTCGATCGGACGTGCCCTCCTCTATTCCACGATCCGTGCCAGCCAAGGTCGGGCGCGGCGGCGGCCGGTGTCGGACGGCTATGCCCCTGCGAGACAATTGGTTCACTACGACGCGCGGCAGCGGCGGCGTGGAGCCGGCCTTTCACGGAGTCCGACAGGGATGTCGCGCCGCGTCCAGGGGAGCAACGGCATTGTCGGAATCGGCCATGCTTGATCGGAGCGGGGCTGAGCGCGAGGCCATTGTCCCCTCACCTGCTGGTCGGCAAGGCGCCGGGCGAGGTCTCGGTCCCGATGCCGTTCACCGCGACCTACATCACGGGCACCTGGGACGGGCGCGTCATCTTCGACGAGCCGATGATCACCCGGGAGTTCATCATGGCACAGCGCGAGTCGGCGGGTGGCGGCGTCTCGATTGCCGTGCCCAGCGCGCAGCGGTACGTGCCGGCCGGTTACTACCCGAACGGCTACCGGGTCGGCTATGATGCCCAGGCCAGGGAATACCGGATCGCGCTCACCGGGCTCGGCTGGCGCAACTGATCCACCGATTCATTCCACCCTGAGCCGGATCTCGCCCTGAAGCTCGCCGCCCTCGTCGACACCTCCCGCCGCGTCGCGGCCACTCGTAGTCGCCGCGACAAGATCGCCCTGCTGGCCGAGCTGTTGCTCCGCGTGCCCCCCGATGAGATCGAACTCGCCGCCTCCTATCTCGCCGGCGTCGTCCGGCAGGAAAAGCTCGGCCTCGGCTGGGCGGGACTGCAGGCGGCGGCCGACGCGGTGGCGGAGCCGAGCGTCCGTGGCGGTGCACCTGGGCCTGACGCGCCCGCGGACACAGGTGTCGAGCTCACGGAGCTGGATGCGGCCCTCGAGCGGATCGCCCGCAGTACCGGACAAGGCTCGGCGGAAGCTCGGCAGCGGCTCCTGCGCGGCCTGCTCGGGCGGCTGGGCGACGACGAGCGGCGATTTCTCGCCGGCCTCGTGACGGGGGAGCTCCGCCAGGGCGCGCTCGACGCGCTGGTGATCGAAGCCGTGGCCCGCGCGGCCGGCCGGCCGGCGGACGACGTGCGCCGCGCCGTCATGCTGACGGGCAACCTGCCGCGGGTCGCCCGGGCGGCGCTGACCGAGGGGGCCACCGGGCTCGCGCAATTCGCCGTGCAGCTGTTCCGGCCGGTGCTGCCGATGCTGGCCGGGAGTGCCGACAGCGTGGCCGAAGCACTGGCGGAGCTGGGAGAGGCCGTGCTGGAGTGGAAGCTCGACGGCGCCCGGGTCCAGATTCACAAGGCCGGCGACGAGATCCGGGTGTATTCCCGGCGGCTCAACGAGGTCACCTCCGCGGTGCCTGAGATCGCCGACGCCGTCCGGGCAGTGCACGCGCGCGAGCTGATCCTCGAGGGCGAGGCGATCGCCCTCCGGCCCGACGGCGTCCCGCACCCGTTCCAGACCACGATGACGCGCTTCGGACGCCGGCTCGAGGTCGAGCGGGTGCGCGCGACGGTGCCGCTCACCCTCTTTCTCTTCGACCTGCTCTATCTCGACGGCACCTCGCTCCTCGACCAGCCCCTCGCCCGCCGGGCGACGGCGCTGGCCGGCGCCGTGCCCGCCTCACTGCTGGTGCCGCGTACCGTTCCCGCGGCGGCCGACGAAGCCGAGCGCTTTCTCGCGGACGCCCTCGCGCGCGGACACGAAGGCGTCATGGCCAAGGCCCTCGGCTCGCCCTACGAGGCCGGCCGCCGCGGGCGCCGCTGGCTCAAGGTGAAGCCGGTTCGGACCCTGGACCTCGTCGTGCTGGCGGCCGAGTGGGGACACGGCCGCCGGCGCGGCTGGCTCAGCAATCTTCACCTTGGCGCCCGCGACGACATCCGCGGCGGCTTCGCGATGCTCGGGAAGACCTTCAAGGGCATGACCGACGAGCTGCTGGCCTGGCAGACGACGAGGCTGCAGGAGCTCGAGGTCTCGCGCGACGAGCACACCGTGTACGTACGTCCGGAGCTGGTGGTCGAGGTGGCGTTCAACGATCTGCAGGCGAGCCCGCAGTATCCGGGAGGGCTGGCGCTCCGGTTCGCACGGGTCAAGGGATATCGGCCGGACAAGGCCGCCGCGGACGCGGACACCTTGTCCACCCTGCAGCAGATCTGGCGCCGGCAGACGGGCCTGGAACCGCCGGAAACCAGGACTGCGCAGTAGCGGTCATTCCCCGCTGGCGCATCGCGGTCCAGGCGCCCATTTTATCCGCTGCCGGTTCCCCTTCGCTCCTTCACACCATAGAGGCACCATGTCGCCGCATCCACGGCTCCCCGCGCTGTTGTTTCTCGCCGGCGTCGCCGCCGCCTGTCGCGCCGATCGGCCCTCGCCCGATACCGACCTGGCTGTCCCGTCGTCCGGTGCCGCGGTCACTGCCGTGCCGGCGGCCACCACGACGGTCAGTCCCGTCACGGTCACCGCTACTGACTTCACATTCGACATCCCGGCCACTATCCCGTCGGGCGCGGTCAGCCTCCGGCTGGTGAACAATGGCAAGCAGCTGCACCATGCCCAGATCGTCCGGCTCGACGAGGGGAAGACGATGGCAGACCTGAAGGCCGCGATGGAGCACGAGGGCCCGCCGCCCCCCTGGCTCCACTTCCTCGGTGGCCCGAACGGCATCGCCCCCGGGCAGGAGGCGACGAGCATGACCTCGCTCGCGCCGGGCAAGTACGTGTTGCTCTGCCTGATCCCGGGCCCCGACGGCGTGCCGCATCTGATGAAGGGAATGATCCAGCCGTTCGAGGTGACCGGCGGCGGCGCGGAGGCCGCGCTCCCGGTCGCCAGCGACACGATGCAGCTCGCCGAGTACAGCTTCGAGTCGGCGCGGCCGATCACTCCCGGACAGCACACCTTCCTCGTCACCAACAGCGGCCAGCAGCCGCACGAGCTGGTGCTGCTCCGGCTGGCCCCCGGCAAGACGGTGAAGGATTTCGGGATGTGGGCTACGACCGGCGGGATGAAGGGCCCGCCGCCGGCGTTGCCGCTCGGCGGCGTGGCGGTGCTCGATCCTGGGGCCAGCGGAATGTTCACGGCGGACTTCGCGCCGGGGGACTACGGCCTCATCTGCTTCGTGCCGGATTCCAAGGACGGGAAGCTCCACCTGATGCACGGCATGATGAAGCAGGTTACCGTCGCGCAGATGTGAACAGCCCGGCGTACTGCCCGTATCCCTCGGCCTCGAGCTTGTCGGCCGGGACGAACCGGAGCGATGCGGAGTTCATGCAGTAGCGGAGACCGGTCGGCGCGGGGCCGTCGTCGAAGACGTGGCCCAGATGCGAGTCCCCGTGCGCCGACCGGACCTCCGTGCGCTCCACTCCCAGCAGGCGGTCCGTCTTCGTCTTGACGTTCTCCGGCTCCAGCGGCCGGGTGAAGCTCGGCCACCCCGTCCGGGAGTCGTACTTGTCGAGCGAGCTGAACAACGGCTCGCCCGAGACCACGTCCACGTAGATCCCCGGCTCGTGGTTGTCCCAGTAGGCGTTGGCGAACGGCCGCTCGGTCCCCTCCTGCTGGGTCACCGCATACTGCTCGGGCGTGAGCTTCTGGCGCAGCTCCGCATCGCTGGGCTTCCGGTAGGTCATTTTCGTCGTATCTCCCCACAGTTCATGGAGCCGAGCATCCCGCCGGCAGCCGATCCGGTAGGCCTCATAGCGTCCGGGATTCTTGCGATAGAACCGCTGATGGTACTCCTCGGCGGCGTAGAACGGCGTGGCCGGCTGGATGGCCGTCACGATGGGCGTCTTGAACCGGTGCGAGTCATCCAGCGCCTGCTTCGACGCCTCCGCCAGGCGCCGCTGCCCGGCGTCGTGGTAGAAGATGATGGACCGGTACTGGGGCCCGTAGTCGCAGAACGCCGAGTTGAGCGTGAGCGGGTCGATGTGGTGCCAGTAGACGTCGAGCAGACGCTCATAGGTGATTCGGGCCGGGTCGAAGGTCACCCGGACCGATTCCGCGTGGCCGGTGTCGCCGGTCTCGACGTCCTCGTACGTGGGATTCGCGGTCTTGCCCCCGGCGTAGCCGGCCACGACGTCGATCACGCCCGGGACCCCGTCGAACGCCTTCTGCATCGACCAGAAGCACCCGCCGGCGAACGTCGCGATGCTCTGGCCGGCCTGGGCAGCCGGAATGGTCACCGGGTCGCGGGCGGGCCGAGGGGCGGCGTCGGCGGGCCGGCAGGCGATCGTGAGCACACCGAGAAAGCCGGCCAGGCCGGCGCCGGTCAAGGAGAGCAGCGAGGTGGAACGCACGGAGACCATCCTGTCGGAGACACCCACAGAACGTCGCCGGCCCCGTATTGGATCCCTACCCGGCGGCCGGGCGTGCCGCGAGGAGCGCCTCGATCCCTCCGACCGTGCAGCGCCGCGCGAAGTCTTCGTGCTCCGCGCGGGCGGCGTCCGGCAGCCCCTGGTACCAACCGGCGAGTGCCTCGAGGGGCGCCGCGCGGCCCTCTTCCAGGGTCCGCAACTGCTGCTCGATCAGGGCCACCCGCTCGGGGTCGGTGGTGAACTCGAGCCGCTCCTGCAGGCCCGCGCACCGCTTCTCGATGTCGCGAATCGTCTTCGCCTGCCGCTCGATGTGGGTCGGCCGCGGCGGCGGCGGTGCTTTCTTGTCTCTCATGCTGTCAATATACGACCCAGCCCCCTCAACGGCATCACCGGGTCGGCGCCCCTGGCGCTGGTATCGCTACCGTGGCGCCATCGCCAGCGTCGTGGTGCCGGCCAGCAGCTCGCGGCGCACGAGGCCGGCGCGCGCCAGCACGCGCGAGGGGTAGCGCCGGCAGTCGGGTGTGTTGGTGCCGCGGACGCAGCCGTTGTAGCGCAACAGCGCCGCCGTGGAGGAGCTCGTGCGCCTGAGGTTGCGCGCGAGGATGAGAGTGCCGTGGCAGATGTTGCTGTCCACGTCGACCAGGTCACTGGACCGGCACAGGTCGGCTCCGGCGTGCATCGGCATCACCTGCATCAGCCCCTGCGCCCCGACCGAGCTTCGGGCCTCGGGCCTGAGCGTCGTGTTCTCCGTCACCAGCACCGCCGTGATGAGCGACGGTGGCACCTGCTGCCGCCGCGATTCGCGCAGCACCGCCCGGCTGATGCGCCGCACGAGTACGCGGTCGGTGTTGTAGCGCCCCAGGAATCGCTCGAGCGGGCGGCGGATCTCGGACGCCGGCAGGAGGGCCTCGGCCCGGAGGCTGTCCGCATACGTTCCCCACGCGGGAGACACGGGAGCAGCGGATCGAGCGCTGTCGGCGGCGGGCGCGGAGCTGGTGCTGTCGCCGGTCGCGTCGGTCGTCGAGACTGCCAGGGCCGGCCGCGATGCCGATGTGGGCACCAGCAGCAGGGCGAGCAGTCCGGTCGAGATCACGCGCATGGTTCCTCCGTGCCGAGGGTCGTCGCGCGGACCGCAGGACCTTGCAGTCGCGCATCCGATGGCGCCGGTGCCGCCATTGGCACCGTGCCACCGCCCAAGGGAGGCAGGTCCCGGGCTCAGGCGCGACCCGGGCGGAACCCGTTGTGCCACAGCGCCGAATGCGGATATTGCATGCAGGTGAGCCCCCGCCCGCTGTGGCGTCGCCACAGCAGCGCGGCCCTGTTCGCCCCGGGTTTCGGCAGTTCTCCCCTGGAAAGGAGTACACGGTGCCCACGGTTTCTCTCGGTGCGCTCTGGCTTCCCATCCTCCTGTCGGCCGTCCTGGTCTTCGTCGCGAGCAGCATCATCCACATGGTTCTCGGCTATCACCAACGCGACTACACGCCACTCCCGAACGAAGACGCCGTGCGGGCGGCCATCCGGAGCGGCAATCCCCCACCCAAGCAATACATCTTCCCCTACTGCGCGAGCCCGAAGGAAATGAGCTCGCCCGAGATGCAGCGGAAATACGTCGAGGGGCCGGTGGGCGTGATGAACCTGAGGCCCGCGGGTGTGCCCGGCATGGGGGCCAGCCTGGGCCAGTGGTTCGTGTTCACGCTGGTGGTCTCGTTCTTCGTGGCATACGTCGCAAGCCATACGCTGGCCGCCGGGACGCCTTACCTCGAGGTCTTTCGGGTCGTGGGGGCAATCGCGTTCCTGGCGTACGCCGCGGGGCAGCTCCCGGCGGCGATCTGGATGGGGAAGCCGTGGTCGGTGGCGTGGAAAGAGGTTTTCGATGGATTGGTGTACGGGCTGGTGACGGCGGGATCGTTCGGGTGGCTCTGGCCGCGGTGAGGGGGTGGTAATCCGGGCGTAGAGTCACCCTGAGCGCAGCGAAGGGGGCATGATTCAGGTCATGCCCCCTTCGCTGCGCTCAGGGTGACTCATTGCTCAGGGCGACTCACTCTCCACTCCAACCTCAGACAACCAGCAGTTCCGCCTGAAACTCCCTCGGCGTGACAAGGATGTCGCCCTCCTGCACCACCACGTTCACCTCGCTCCTGACGCCGGCCTCCCCCGGCAGGTAGACGCCGGGCTCCACCGAGAAGCCGACCCCCGGTATCAGCAGCCGGTCGTCGTGGGTCTCGGTGTCGTCGATCGGCGGGCCGAAGCCATGCAGTCCGTATCGATCGATCGAATGCCCCGTCCGCGCCACCCGGTAGTCGAGATATCCCGCTTTCCCGATGACTCCCTTGGCCGCGGCGTCGGCGTCGGCGCCGCGGACCCGCTCGCCCGCGCGCACCCGGCGCCGAATCAGGTCGAGCGCCGCGTCCCGCGCCTCCCGTACCACCGTCCAGAGCCGCGCGTCGCGCTCGGATGGCGCGCCGATGGCCGCCATCCAGGTCTGGTCCGCGTAGATCCCGTGCGGCTCGGTGGCCCAGAGGTCCAGCAGCAGCAGGGCGCCCGGCACGATCGGCGCGTTCTCCTCGGCCGTCGGGTCGTAGTGCGCCCGCGCGGCGTTCGCCCCCCAGCTCACGCTCGGTCCGCTCTCGGTGACCAGTCCCGCGCGGTCGAACCGTTCCCGGATCCACACGGCCAACTGGTGCTCGTTCATCGGCTCGTCGGTGTGCGCCCGACCGCCCGCGAGCGCCAGCGCGTCGCGCGCGATCGACGCGACGGCCTCGGCCGCGCGCCGGTGCGACGCCACGTCGTCCGCCGTCCACACCGAGCAGTAGCGTGTCACCAGGTCCGCGGATGGCACCAGCGTGGCGCCGAGGCCGCGGAGCAGCTCGGCCACGCCGGCCGGGATGCCGTCGAGATACGGGATGGCGCCTTCGGGCGAGTAGTCCACGGCGAGCCGCCGTCGTCTCACCAGCGCGCCGAGGTCGGCCGAGAGCTGCTCCCGTGTCACCCACACCCGCTTGGTCCACTCGGCCGGCCACCAACGCCAGAGCTCGGCGTCGACCGCATGGACCAGCGCCGTGGGCGGCCCTTTCGGCGGGATGAGGACGTAGACGCGCCGGCTGCCGATGATCTGCTCGCCGAGCACGGCGGCGGCAATCGGGTTCCGCCCGCGGAAGTCGAACAGCAGCCAGCCGTCGACGCCGGCGTCGGCGAGCAGCGGCTGGAGGCGGGGGAGGTCGGCGGGGGTGAGCATCACCGACCCGCTCCCGTCGCCGCGGGCGCGGCGTCGACCCGCCTGGCCTCGATGTAGTAGTTCTGGTCCACCCGGAAATCCTCAGGCGCTTTCAGCCCGATGTCCGTCGTCCGCCACCGCTCCGTCGGCGCCAGCCGCACCGACCGGCCCTTCCCCACCAGGACCGCCACCGGCATGTCGAACCCGGCCACCACATTGGCCCAGCGATACGTGAGGGCGGGGCCCTCGATGCGGTACTCGAGCACCGGCACCTTCGTCGTCGTGAGATACTGCTCGAACACCCGGTGCAGATCGACCCCGGCGTGGGCGCTCATGTACTCCTGGACCTGACGCCCGGTCACCACCTGGTGGGCAAACCGCGCCTGCACCCCTCGCAGCACCGTCCGCCACGTGGTGTCGTTCCCGATCACCTGGCGGATCGTGTGCAGCATGTTGCCGCCCTTGTAGTACACGTCGATCGGCCCGTCGGCGTTGACGCCGTACGGTCCGACGATCGGACGCTTGTTCTGGATCAGGGCCCGCGTGCCTCGAACATAGGTGGCTCCCGCGTCCCGCCCGTAGCGGCACTCGGTGTACAGCGACTCCGAGTAGTTGGCGAAGCTCTCGTGCACCCACATGTCCGCAATGTCGGCACTCGTGACACTGTTGCCCCACCATTCGTGGGCACTCTCGTGGATCACGATGAAGTCCCACGTCAGACCCCAGCCGGTGCCGGACAGGTCGGTGCCCTTGTACCCGTTCCGGAAGCCGTTCCCGTACGCCACGGCGCTCTGATGTTCCATGCCGAGGTGGGGCGCCTCGATCAGCTGGTATCCGTCGTGGTACCACGGGTAAGGGCCGAACCAGCCCTCGAAGCACTGGAGCATCGGCTTCACCTGCCTCCACTGCTCCCGGGCGGCCTCGAGGTGCGCCGCGAGCGGGTGGAAGTCGAGGGTGAGCGGGCCGGCCTCGCCGTCATAGGTGTCGGTGAACTGCGCATAATGTCCGATGTAGGGGGCTACGTCGTAGTTGTTGATCGGGCTGCCGACGAACCACTCCCAGGTAGCCCATCCGTCGCCCGTGCGCTCGACACCGCGCAGACGGCCGTTGCCCACGGCCTGGAGCGAGTCGGGGACGGTGATCGCGACCCGCTGGCTGTCGGGCTCGTCGGCCTGGGTGTCCTTGGTGGGCCACCAGACGCTGGCGCCGAGGTGCTGGCAGGCGGTCGAGATCCAGGAGCCGCCGTCGGGATCCCGCGCCCAGATGAGCCCACCGTCCCAGGGTGGCCGCTCGGCGATGGTGGGCCGCCCATGGTAATAGACGGTGAGGGTCTTCGTCGCTCCCTTCGGCTGCTTCGCCGAGAGGCTCACGAAGAACGCGTTACCGTCGCGCCGGTAGGTGAGCCGGCGGCCGTCCTGCACGATGCTGTCGACTTCCAGCGGCGTCTGGAGGTCGATCTGCATCGCGCGCGAGGGGGCGGTCACCCGGTAGGTGATGCCGTTCCAGCCGCGGACCGTACTGTCGGCCGGGTCGAGCCGGACGTGGAGATCGTAGAAGGCCACGTCCCACCAGGCCCGCTCGGGCGTGATGCTGCCGCGGAGCGTGTCGGCGTGGGTGAACGTGCCCTGCTGCGCCGTGGCGGTCGCGCACGCGGCGCAGGCGAGCAGCAGGATCCGGGAGGCGAGGCCACGAAGGGCGAGCAGCATGGTCATCCGAGTAGGCCGGGACGTGATGGGCAGCACCGTGACGCGGCGTATCCTACACGGGCCGCCCGGGGGCGGAAAGTCCGCAACGCTGGCGGTCCCGCCGAAGGGAGGTCATCTTGGACGCCATCACAACGACCTACATGCAGTGCCCGCAATGCGGGCGGAAGGCGCTGAGCGTCGCGACCCGGTGCCCGCACTGCGGGGTGGCCTTTCCGTCCAGGCCGCTCCAGCGGTCCGCGCCGGGCGACCGGCGGGCCCTGCTGCGGCCGGTGCTCGCCGTGAGCGGCGTTCTGGTGTTGGGGGCGCTGCTCGCCGTCGTCTTGCCACGGCTGGCGTCGAAAGCCGCGATCCCGGCACGGGGAGCTCTACCCCGCGAGACGAGCCCGATACTCTCCGAACCGGGCGGCGCGACGTCAGCCGATGCCGCGGTGGAAGGAGTCCGATCCGGCGGCGACGCGGCGCCCCAAGCCACCGCGCTACGGGCGGTCGCCACCGCACCGGTCGGGCCGGCCGCCGCCGGCCCCCCGACCAGGCGCGTGGCCCGGACCTGGGTCAACGTGCGAGGCGGCCGCAGCCGCGGCGCTCCGGTCGTCCTCGTACTCAACCCGGGCGACACCGTGCAGGTCGATTCCCTGAGCCGCGGATGGTACCGCGTCCTGATCGACGGTCGCGCGGCAGGGTACGTTTATCGCTCGAATCTGGATCCCGTCCCTCCCGCGCGCTGAAACCACCTCGAATCTCCGGCGTAGATCTGAGTAGGGCTTCCCACTCAGACGCTCCCGTTGTCTCCATTCGCAACGCCGCCGGAGGACCATCCAGATGCGCCGCACCCACTCGCCGCCGCTCGGCGGCCTGACCGCCGCTGCCCTCGTCGTCCTGCTCGCCGGATGCGAAGCCGGGAAATCCGGTACCGAAACCGCCAGTGCCACCGTGACCGATTCCGCCGCGGCGACCGCGGTCAGTAACGGCGCCGTCCCGATCTCCAGCGCCTCCGACGAGGCGCGCCGGCTCTATCTCGAGGGACGGACCCTCGCGGAGCAGCTCCGCGCGCACGACGGCCGCCAGCTGTTCGAGCAGGCCGCGGCGAAGGACCCCACGTTCGCGATGGCGCACTACCAGCTCGCCGCCAACTCGGCCACGGCCAAGGATTTCTTCGCGCACCTGAAGGAGGCGTCGGCGCTCGCCGACCGCGCATCCGAAGGCGAGCGGCTGATGATCCTGGCGCTCGAGGCCGGCAGCAACGCGAACCCGGCCAAGCAGCTCGCGTATCAGCAGGAGCTGGTGGCCAAGTATCCCAATGACGAGCGGGCCCGATTCCTCCTCGGTGGCGGCTGGTTCGGCCAGCAGGAGTACGCCAAGGCGATCGAGCAGTACCAGAAGGCGGTCGAGCTCAACCCGAGCTACTCACCCGCCTACAACATCCTCGGCTACGCCTACCGCGCGCTCGAGAAGTACCCGGAGGCGGAGGCCGCGTTCAAGAAGTACATCGACCTGATCCCGGGCGACCCGAACCCCTACGATTCGTACGCCGAGCTGCTGATGAAGACGGGGCGGTTCGACGAGTCGATCGCGCAGTACCGGAAGGCGCTGAGCGTCAACGAGAACTTTACGCCGTCCAAGGTCGGCATCGCGACCAACCTCATGCTCCAGGGCAAGCACGCCGACGGCGCGAAGGAGATGGACGCGCTCTACCGGGCCGCGCGCGACGACGCCGACCGGCGCAATGCCCTGTTCACCAAGGGCGTGATCTTCGTCGATGCGGGCAACACCGACGCGGCCCTCGCGGAGATCGAGAAGGAATACCGGCTCGACGCGAAGCTGGGCGACTCGGCGAACATGAGCGGCGATGCCCAGCTTCTCGGCAACATCCTGCTCGACGCCGGCCGCACCGACGCGGCCGCGAAACAGTTCCGGCAGGCGCTCGACGTGGTCGAGAAGTCGAGCCTGTCGGACGAGGTCAAGCAGGACACCAGGCTCGCCGGCGAGTACAACGACGCCCGGATCGCGCTGGCCAAGGGGGACCTGCCGACGGCGAAGACGGCGGCGCAGGCGTATGAGAAGGGAGCGGTGGCCCGGAAGAACACCTTCCGCGTCCGGCAGGCGCACGAACTCATGGGCAGCATTGCGATGGCGGAGAAACAGTACGACGCGGCGCTGGCGCACCTCGCCCAGGCCAACCAGCAGGATCCGCAGGTCCTCTACTGGACGGCGCTGGCCCACCAGGCGAAGGGCAACACCGCCCGGGCGAAGGAGCTGGCCGCCCGGGCGGCCAACGCGAACGTGCTGCCGCTGGTGAGCTATGCGTTCGTGCGGGAGAAGGCGAAGCAGATGTCCTGATCGGACGGTTCCAACGGAGTCACCCTGAACGAAGTGAAGGGGGCGTGCTTTGAGGCATGCCCCCTTCGCTGCGCTCAGGGTGACTCGTGGGGGAGGGTAGTGGCCCGAGGCCCCGCCCCAGCCCTCACCCCAGCGGCCCGATCCCCGTAAACAGGATCCGCGTCGCCTCGGGCTTCCGGCTGTCGAACTCGGTCTCCTTCACCCGCGCCGTCCCCTTCTGCCCGGTGTCGAGGAACAGCGAGAACCGCTCGTCCGGCAGGATCCCATCGATGCTGCGGGACATGAACGCCCCGCTCCACGCCTGCCGCCCCCCGCCCGTATCCGTTACGGTCAGCTCGACGTCGAGCTGATCCACGCCCTTCCGGTTCGAGCGTTCGATCCGTGCCTTGTGCGCAGACATGCGGCCACCTCCGTGGAATGGTGTCACTCCGCTTGGCAGAACGGCCGGCCCGCCCGAAGGCGGACCGGCCGTCACCGAGCCATGCGGCGTTCGGTGATTCGGGCTACTGCAGCTTGACGACGTTCTCCGCGGCGGGGCCCTTCTGGCCCTGCACGATGTCGAACTCGACCCGCTCGCCCTCGGCCAGGCTCTTGAAGCCCTGGGCCTGGATCGCCGAATGATGGACGAAGCAGTCCTTCTGACCGTCCTCGGGCGTGATGAAGCCGAAACCCTTGGCGTCATTGAACCACTTGACCGTGCCGGTGGTGCGCATTGTTACAACTCCTGATAATGGTGTAATCGGAGTGGGACAATGCCACGGCCGACTACGGTTCGCATGGATTCCGCCTCCACGCGGGGCTCGGCTACCGCGGCGCAGCACTGCGCCAGGAACGACAGCCGGAAATACGGGCATGAAAAAAGGGGCCGGCATCAACGCCAGCCCCTGCCTGATCACGTCGAAAACGGTGGCAACTGTGCTCACCGGACTCCCAAGATACAACGAAACACGGCAAACGGCAATGGGCGCATCCCGGTGGAGCGAGGCGGGGCAGCCCCCTCCCAACCCCTCCCTTTGCTCCCCGCCCCATCCTATACTGTGCTGCACTGCGTGTCGCCTTCCGCCCGAGGTCCTCCATTACCACGCTCAGACCCACCCGATTCTTCGACCGCGTCCTCTCGCACCGCTCGAGCGGACGCGAGGCCCTCCTCACCGGCCCCATCCGCGGCGAGCTGCTGGGCGCCGAGCACCTGGCCGAGCGCGCGCAGGAGCTGGCCGAAGGCCAGCGGCTCTCCCTCCGGCCCGCCCGCCGGCGCACCCCGCTCCTCGCCCGGCTGAACGAGACCCGCCGCATCCTGGACGATGCGCAGGTCCGGCTCACGGCCGCCTGCGACCGCGGGGTCGACGTCGGCCCCGCCGGTGACTGGCTGCTCGACAACTACCACGTCGTCCAGGAGCACATCGGCGAGGTGCGCGAGAGCCTGCCGAGCGGCTACTACCGCGAGCTGCCGGTGCTGAGCGCGGGCCCGCTGGCGGGCTATCCGCGGGTCTACGAGCTCGCCATCACGCTCATCTCGCACAGCGAGGGGCGGATCGACCTCGAGAACGTGAGCGGCTTCGTCGAGGCGTTCCAGGAGATCGCCGTCCTGACCATCGGCGAGCTCTGGGCGGTGCCCGCCATGCTGCGCCTGGGGTTGATCGAGAACGTCCGCCGGATGGCACTCCGCACCGTGCATCGGCTCGACGAGATCGGGGCCGCCGACGCCGCGGCCGCAAGGCTCGCCGCCGCGGGCCGCGAGGGCAGCGCCTCGCTCGAGGCGGCGCTCACCGGCTTCGCGTCCGCCCCGCCGCCGCTCACGCCGGCCTTCGTCTCCCGCTTCCTCCACCAGCTCCGGGTCGAGGGCGCCGCGCTTCCCGCCGTCGTCCGCCTCGAGCAGTGGATCTCCGAGGAGGCGCTGAGCGCGGAGGACGCCACGGCCCGGGCGACCCAGCGGCTCGCCCTCACGCAGGTGGTGATGGCCAACAGCATCACCAGCCTCCGCGCCATCGCCCGGATGGACTGGAAGACCTTCGTGGAGCGCCGGAGCCGGATGGAGGCGGTGCTGCGGGAGGATCCGTCGGGCTTTTACCCTCGAATGACCTTCGCCACCCGGGACCACTACCGGCACGCGGTGGAGCGGATCGCCCGGCGGACACGGCGGAGCGAGGAGAGCGTGGCGCGGCACGCGGTCGACTGCGCGCGTCTGGGCAAGACCCGCGCGCCGGACGACCCGCGCCAGCGGCACATCGGGTATTACATCGTCGACGACGGCCTGGCCGAGCTGGAGCGGCTGACCGGCTATCGGCCGAAGCGCGGCGAGTCGGTGTACCGCTGGGTGCGGCGCCATCCCAACGCGGTCTTCGGCGGCGGCGTAGTCACGGCCACGCTCGCGGCGCTCGCCGCGGTGCTGTGGCTCGGCGGGCCGATGGTGCGCGCCGAGTGGCTGGTAGTGCTGCTGCTGGGGCTCATCCCGGCCAACGACATCGCGGTCAACGTCGTCAACCAGCTCGTGACCGCCTTCCTCCCCCCGCGCACCCTGCCGAAGCTCGACCTGCACGAGCACGGCGTCCCGCCCGAGTTCCGCACCGCGGTGGTGATCCCCACCCTCTTCGGCAGCGTGGGCGCCGTCCGCGAGGCGCTCGAGAACCTCGAGGTCCAGTACCTGGCCAACCGCGAGGCCCATCTCCACTTCGCGGTGCTGAGCGACTTCACCGACGCGGACGCCGAGACCCGCCCGGATGACGACGCCATCACGGCCGCCGCGGTCGAGGGCGTACGCGCCCTCAACGCGCGCTACGCCCCCGACACCGGCGACTCGTTCTACCTCTTCCACCGCCCGCGCCGGTGGAATCCGCACGAAGGCGTGTGGATGGGATGGGAGCGGAAGCGCGGCAAGCTGGCCGAGTTCAACCGGTTCGTGCTCACCGGCGCGCGCGAGGCCTTCAGCATCCTCGAGGGCGATCCGGCGCCGATGCGGAGCGTCCGCTACGTCATCACCCTCGACGCCGACACGGTGCTCCCGCCCGACGCGGCGCCGCTGCTGGTCGGCGCCCTGGCGCACCCGCTCAACCGCGCCGTGTACGACCCCGGGCTCGGACGCGTCGTCCGGGGCTACGGGATCCTGCAGCCGCGCGTCGGCGTGTCGCTGCCGAGCGCGCACCGGTCGCTCTTCGCGGCCATCCACTCCGGGCACCCGGGCGTCGACCCGTACACCACCGCCGTCTCCGACGTGTACCAGGACCTCTACGGCGAGGGCAGCTTCACCGGGAAGGGCATCTACGACGTCGAGGCGTTCGAGCGCGCGACGCACGGCCGCTTCCCCGAGAACACCCTGCTGTCGCACGACCTGATCGAGGGGAATTACGCGCGCGCCGGTCTCGCCACCGACGTGATCGTGTACGACGACTACCCGACCCGCTATCTCACCTTCACCCGCCGCAAGCACCGCTGGATCCGGGGCGACTGGCAGCTGCTCCCCTGGCTCACCGCCACGGTGCCGGGCCCGGGCGGCCCCGAGCGGAACCGGCTGTCGTTCCTGTCGCGCTGGAAGATCCTCGACAACCTGCGGCGCAGCACCATCGAGATCGCGCTGCTCGCGTTCCTGGCGGCGGGCTGGACGCTGCTCCCGGTCTCGCCGCTGCGCTGGACCCTGCTGGGGCTCGGGGCACTGGCGGCGCCGTGGCTGGTGTCGCTCCTGCTCGCGGTGCTCCGCCCGCCGCTCGACAAGTCGTGGCGCGCCTACTACGCCGCGGTGGGCCGCGACGCGGCCACCAGCGTCCGCCAGATCGGCCTGGCCATCGTGTTCCTGCCGCACCAGGCGTTGCGTCTCGGCGGACGCCATCGTGCGCACGCTCTGGCGCATGGCGGTCTCGCACCGGCATCTCCTCGAGTGGCGGACGGCGTCCCAGATCGAGCGCGGCATGACCGACTCGGCCCGGGTGGTCTGGCGCGGGATGTGGCCCGCGGTGGCCCTTGCGGGCGTGATCCTGGCCGCGGTCGCGTGGCGGGGAGCCACCCGCACCGGCCCGGGCACGCCTCCCTGGTGGTTGTTCGCCCTCGCGGTCGCCCCGCTCCTCGCCGCGTGGCTGGCCGCGCCGTCGGTGGCCCAGGCGCTCGGCGCCCCCGCCGAGCGTCGCGACCGGCGCCTGCCGCCCGACAGCCGGCGGCAGGCGCTCCGCTACGCCCTGCTGCACTGGCGCTTCTTCGACCGGTTCGTCACCGCCGAGAGCGCCTGGCTCGCGCCCGACAACTTCCAGGAGACGCCCGAGCCGGTCGTGGCGCTGCGCACGTCGCCGACCAACATCGGGCTCCAGCTCCTCGCCACCGTCAGCGCGTTCGACCTCGGCTTCCTCTCGCTCGACGACCTGCTCCGGCGGCTGGAGCTCGTGTTCCGGACGCTCGAGCGGATGCGCCGCTTCCGCGGCCACCTCTACAACTGGTACGACCTCAGGGACCTGAGCGTGCTGGAGCCGGCGTACGTGACGACCGTGGACAGCGGCAACCTGGCCGGGCACCTCATCGCCCTCCGGCAGGCCTGCCTCACGCTGGCCGACGGCCGGATCACGGACCCGCGAATCTGGCACGCGCTCGACACCGCTCTCACGCTGGCGGACGAGCGGCTCCTGGCCCTGCCGTCGGAAGCCGCGGTGCTCGAGCACCTCCACTCCGCCCGCGCCGCGCTCGCGCTGGCGGACGAGCCGGTCACCGCCGCTGCGCTCGCCGCGATCAGCGCCCCGCTCGCCAGCGCGGAAGCCGCACTGGCGGCCGCGCCGCTCTCCCCGGAGGTGCTGGCGCCGGCGGTCGAATGGATCACCTGGAGCCGGCGTCTGGTGGACAGCCAACGTGAGCTGCTCGCCGGATTCCAGGAGGCGCCGGCCGAGCCCCTGCGCCGGCTGGCCGCCACCTGGGCCGACGCGGCGAGCCTCGTCACCCGGCTCGAGACCCTGGCCGACCGCGCGGCCACCTTCGCCATGGAGATGGACTTCCGCTTCCTGTTCGACGGGGAGCGGAAGCTGTTCGCGATCGGCTTCCAGCAGACCACCCATGCGCTCGACAGCTCGTATTACGATCTGCTCGCCTCCGAGTCGCGGCTGGCGAGCTTCGTCGCGATCGCCAAGAACGACGTGCCGGTGGAGCACTGGTTCCGGCTCGGCCGGCCGCTGACGTACGCCGCGGGGGCGCCGGCGCTGGTGTCGTGGAGCGGCAGCATGTTCGAGTACCTGATGCCGATGCTGGTGATGCGCTCCTTCCCCGACACCGTGCTCGCACAGACCTGTCGCGGGTGCGCTCGAGCGGCAGGTGGCGTACGGCGGCGAGCGGAGCGTGCCCTGGGGCATGAGCGAGAGCGCGTACAACGTGCGCGACCGGCACCAGACCTACCAGTACCGGCGCCTTCGGCGTCCCCGACCTGGCGCTCAAGCGCGGCCTGGGCCGCGAGCTGGTGGTGGCGCCCTACGCCTCGGTGCTCGCCACGATGATCGATCCCCAGCGCGCGCTCGCCAACCTGACCCGGCTCGAGGCCAAGGGCACGCTCGGCCCGTACGGCTTCCGCGACGCGATCGACTACACCCGGCCCGACGACGACGGAACCTTCGCCGTGGTCCGCGCCTACATGGCGCATCACATCGGCATGGGGCTGGTGGCGCTCACCAACGCGTTGGCAGGCCAGGTCTGGCAGGACGCGGTTCCACGCCGATCCGCTCGTGCGCTCGGCCGAGCTGCTGCTGCACGAGCGGATCCCGCGGCGGCTGGTGCTGCAGGAGCCCCAGGGCGGCCGGCGCGACGAGTCGATGCCCGAGGCGGAGATCGAGCGCCCCGCCGTCCGCGAGCTCGATAACCCCGACACGCCGAGCCCGCACGTGGCCCTGCTCGGCCACCTGCCGTACACGATCATGGTGAGCCACTGCGGCGGCGGGTACAGCCGCTACGAGTCGCTCGCCGTCACCCGCTGGCGCTCGGACGGCACCCGGGACGCCTCCGGGCAGTTCTGCTACGTGAAGGACCTGGCGACCGGCCGCGTCTGGTCGGCGGCCCACCAGCCGGTATGCGCGCCGGCCGACTGGTACCGGGCCTACCTCGCCACCGACCGGGTCACCTTCCACCGCGCCGACGGCGACATCGAGACCCGCACCGAGATCGCGGTCGTGCCCGCGGACTCGGCCGAGGTGCGGCGCGTCACCCTGACCAACAACGGCGACACGACCGCGCGAGCTCGAGCTCACGAGCTACGGCGAGATCGTGCTCTCGCCGCCCGGCGGCCGACCGCGCGCACCCGGCCTTCGGCAATCTGTTCGTCGAGACCGAGTGGCACGACTGGTGTTGCGCCGTCACGGCCACCCGGCGCCCGCGCTCGGCGACGGAGGAGTCGCTCTGGTGCGTGCACGTGGTCGACGACGGCAGGGACCGCGTCGGCGAGCGCCACCTGCGAATCCGACCGGGCCCGCTTCCTCGGCCGGGGGCGCACGACCCGCGACCCCGCGGCGCTCGAGACCGACGGGCCGCTGTCGGGCAGCACCGGCGCGGTGCTCGATCCGGTCTTCGCGATCCGCACCCGCGTCCGGCTCGCGCCCGGGCAGTCGGCCTCGGTGGCCTTCACCACGCTGGTGGCGCCGACCCGGGATCGTGCCTTCGAGCTGGCCGACCGGTACCACGATCCCCACGCCGCGCAACGCGCGCTCGACCTCGCCTGGACCTCGAGCCAGGTCGAGCTGCGCGAGCTCGGCCTCACGCCGGCCGACGCCGCGGTGTTCCAGGAGCTGGCCGGCCATCTGTTCTACGGCGGCCCCGCGCTTCGGGCCTCGCAGGCCGAGCTCCGCCGGAACCGCGGCTCGCAGCCCCTGCTCTGGGCCACCGGGGTCTCGGGCGACTGGCCGATCCTGCTCGCCACCATCGACGCGGCCGAAGGCCTCCCCACCCTCCGCCAGCTGCTGGCGGCGCATCGCTACTGGCGCCGCCGCGGGATGACGGTGGACCTGGTCGTGCTCGACGGGCACGCGCCGAGCTACCTGCAGGACCTGGGCGACCGAATCACGGCGGCGGTCTATGCCGTGGCCGATGGCGGATCGCTCGACCGGCCGGGCGGCATCTTCGTCCGGCGGCGCGACCTGGTCGCTGCCGACCAGCTGCACATGCTGCGCGCCACCGCCCGCGTGCACATCGCCTGCGATGGGCGCCCGCTCGGCCGGATCCTCGCCTCCGTCATGGCCAGCGACGCCCCGCCGGACGAGGAGCTCGAGCCGCCGGCCCCGGAGATCCGGGCCCCCGCGCGGAGCGACTCGCGGGTGATCCGCGCCGTACGTCTGATCGGCGCGCGCCTCCCGACGCTGCTGAGCCCGCTGGCCTACCCGGCGGGCTCCGAGCGGCGGATACGCCCGCGCCGCAGCGCCGCGCCGGCGCGGGCGGTCTTCGAGAACGGCTTCGGCGAGCTCCGCGCGGACGGCGACTACGAGATCCAGGTCTGCGGCGATCACGTGCCGCCGGCGCCGTGGTCCAACGTCATCGCCAACCCGCACGGCGGGTTCGTGATCACCGAGCGCGGCGGCGGGTTCACCTGGGCCGCCAACAGCTACTTCTTCCGCATCACGCCGTGGTCCAACGATCCGGCCAGCGATCCGGTGACGGAAGCGGTTTACCTGCGCGACGAGGATACCGGCGAGCTCTGGGGCGCGACGCCCGGGCCGGTGCGGGCGGCGCCGCCATACACGGTGCGCCACGGCGCGGGCGCCACCGCGTTCGAGCACGTGCAGCGCGACATCGCCACGGTCTACACCCTCGGGATGGCCGAGGATGCCGCCGTGAAGATCGGCGTGCTGCGGGTGACCAACGGCGGGCCCGACGTGCGGCGGCTCACGCTCACCTCGTACGTGGAGTGGAGCCTCGGCGTCCTCCGGGAGCACACCCAGCACCAGGTGCGCACGGTGTTCGACCGCACCCAGCAGGTCATCCTGGCGCAGAATACGTTCGACCCACAGTTCGCATCGTGGACCGCGTTCCACGCGATCAGCGAGCCGGTGACGGCGCATACCGGCAGCCGGCGCGAGTTCCTCGGCCGGAACGGCACCCCCGCCGCCCCCGCCGCGCTCCGCGCCGGCGCCACCCTCGGTGGCGCCACCGGCATGGGAATCGACCCCTGTGCCGCGCTCCAGTGCTCGCTCGAGCTCCAGCCGGGCGAGTCCCGCGAGATCGTCCTGCTGCTCGGCGCCGCCCCGGACGAGGCGGCGGCGCGCACGCTGCTGGGCGAGTATCTCGACCTCGGGCGGGCCGAGGCGGCGCTGGAGCGCACGGTGGCGCGATGGGCGAGGCGGCTCTCGGCCGTCATCGTCCGCACTCCCGAGCCCGCGTTCGACGCCATGCTCAACCGGTGGGCGCTCTACCAGGCACTGGCCTGCCGCCTGTGGGGCCGCTCGGCGTTCTACCAGAGCGGCGGCGCCTACGGCTTCCGCGACCAGCTTCAGGACGTCATGGCGCTGGTGTACGCCGAGCCGGCGCTCGCGCGGGAGCACATCCTCCGCGCCACCGCGCGCCAGTTCCTCGAGGGCGACGTGCAGCACTGGTGGCACCCGCCCAGCGGGCGCGGTGTCCGGACCAAGTTCTCGGACGACCTCGTGTGGCTCCCGTACGTCGTGGACCACTACGTCCGCTCGACCGGCGACGCCGCGGTGCTCGACCAGTACGTGCCGTTCCTCACGATGCGCGCGCTCGAGTCCGACGAGCACGAGGTGTACGACCTCCCCCAGGTCACCGACGAGCACGGCAGCGTTTACGAGCATTGCCTCCGCGCCCTCCGGCGCGCCTCCACCTCGGGCGCGCATGGCCTGCCGCTCATCGGGATCGGCGACTGGAACGACGGGATGAACCGCGTGGGCGTCGAGGGCCGGGGCGAGAGCGTCTGGCTGGCGTGGTTCCTGGTCACCACGTTGCGAGCCTTCGCGGTGCACGCGGAGGCGCGCGGCGATCTGGCGGTGGCCGGCGAGCTTCGGCGCCACGCCGACGCCTACGTGGTCGCGGTGGAGACCCACGGCTGGGACGGCGCCTGGTACCGCCGGGCCTACTTCGACGACGGCACCCCGCTGGGCTCCAGCTCGAGCGACGAGTGCCGGATCGACTCGATCGCGCAGAGCTGGAGCGTGATCTCGAGCGCCGGCGATCCGCACCGCCAGGCCCGGGCCATGCGCTCGCTCGAGGAGCACCTGGTCCGGGAGGACGCGCGCCTGCTCCTGCTCCTGACACCGCCGTTCGACCAGACGCCGCACGACCCCGGCTACATCAAGGGCTACCTGCCGGGCGTGCGGGAGAACGGCGCGCAGTACACCCACGCGGCGCTCTGGGCCGTGCTCGCCACCGCACTGCAAGGACGCGGCGACCGCGCCTTCGAGCTGTTCCAGATGCTCAACCCGCTCACCCACACGCGGACACCGGAGGAGGTCGCGACCTACAAGGTCGAGCCCTACGTCGTGGCGGCCGACGTGTACACCGCCGAGGGCCAGCTTGGCCGCGGCGGCTGGACCTGGTACACCGGCTCCGCGAGCTGGATGTACCGCGTCGGCCTGGAGGGGATCCTGGGCCTCAGGAAGCGGGGCGACACGCTCTACGTCGAGTCGCGGGCGCCGGCCGCGTGGCGGGAATACACCATCGAGTATCGCCACGGGCGGAGCCGGTACGTGATCGTGGTGCGCAACGAGGGTAGTGAGGCGCGCGGCGCGGTGAGCGTGACGGTGGACGGAGTGCGGTCGGCAGACGGCGGGATTCGGCTGGTCGATGACGGCGCGGAGCACGCGGTGGAGGTGCGGCGGGAGGGGAGCCCGGTACTCAAATCGTCGTGAAGCCTGGGCGGTCTCCCAACGATGAGTCACCCTGAGCGCAGCGAAGGGGGCATGACCGGAATCATGCCCCCTTCGCTGCGCTCAGGGTGACTCGCTCTGTAGAGCGCCCCTCAGGGCGCCGCTTCGCTCAGCCGGGTCACCGCGTCGAGCACCGCGTGCGGCTGCTCCTCCTGGATGTACTGGCCGGACCCGCTCACGCTGTCGGCCCGGAAGTCCGGCAGCTGGTCGCTCAGCATCTCGCGCTGATCGTGGGTCACCTCGGCCGGGTGCGACACGGTGCCGACCAGGAGCCGCACCGGCATGGTGCACTCGTGCAGGCGATTGCTGAGGCTGTCGGTCTCCTTCGACTTGGACATCCGCTGGTACGCGTCGATCGAGCCGCCCATGTCGGCGGTCTGGCCGGCCGTGTAGCCGCGGATCACCGCGTCGGTCACCCAGGCGGTGTCGCCCGAGTTCTTGACGATCTCGCGCCGCACGTCGTGTCGGAGCTTGGATTCGTCGAGCGCGAACTTCACCAGCCCGCCGCCGAACTTGAACGCCTTCTTCATGCCCGCCGTGGCCGCGCTCTCGGCGGGGCCGCCGTCGATCGAGAGCAGGCCGCGCACCAGGTCCGGCCGGCTGACGGCCAGGCGGAACGCGATGGCCGCCCCGCTGCTCTGCGCCACGAACAGGGCCCGGCGGACACCGAGACTGTCGAGCGCGCTGCCCACCCGCACCGTCTGCGCGCTGTACGAGTAGTCCGCGTCCTTCGGATGCGACGACCAGCCATATCCGAGCGGCTCGACGACGATCGTCTGATAGCCCTGCGCGGCCAGGGGGCCGGTGAGCATGCGATAGGTGTAGGCGGCGCCGAAGAGGCCGGGGATGAGGACGAGCGGCTGGCCGGTGCCGACGGTGGTGGTGCGGAGGATCTCGCCGGGGGCCACCTCGATGTCGCGCACCACTGCGGTGTCGGCCGGGGGCGCGGCCAGGCGGGCGAGGCTGAGGGCCAGTCCGAGGCCGTTCACCAGTTGAGGATCTTGAGCTCGTCGAGACGCCCCGCGACGGACGCGAGCGACAGCACGCTCAGCTCCTTCCGGAACCGCTTGGCGGCATCCCGGACGGCGGGCGACACCGGGGCGCCGGTCTCCTTGCGATACCGGCGATACGCGGTGCCCAGATCCTCGAACACCCGCCGCAGCGAGCGGGCCTCGCGCAACTGCTCGGGCGTCCGCGTCTGATCGGCGGACAGCGGATCCAGGGTAGAGCGGCGGCGCGAGGCGCGCGGGCGGGTGGCGCTGGCCCGGCGATCCACGGACTCTCCGGCGTCGTTCACGCGGGCGAGGACACGATCGATCAGCGTCTGGGGAAGGGCATCGTCAGCCGACGAGGCGGTCGGCCGGATCGGAAGGATGGACATGGGGGGTTGCCAATCGTAGCGAGAAACGCCTCCGTGCCGGAGCGGGAGGAGGGTATATGGAACTTACCCGGCTGCACCTCGAATCGCGAATGCCGCCGGGTGAGCCCCCACACCCGTCACTCGCCCGGCGGCGGCGATGTGCTCTCGTCGCCCTCAGGCTGGTCGGCCGGGGCGTCCGCGCGCTCGAGCTTCCGCTTGAGCTTTTCCTCACGCTTCTGCTGCTTGTGCAACTCCTTCTGCCGCTTCTCATAACCGTAGTTGCGCTTGGGCAAACGAGACTCCCAGGTGGGGCCGAGGACATCGTCCGGGATGGCGAAGCGCCGGCCGGAGGCCCACGGGTATGCACCAAGGTAGTCGGATGGCTGGCGACCCGCCTGAATCGGTCAGGCGCGCGGTCGGACCGCCGGCTCGATGAACAGCTCGTCCACGTAGCACCAGCTCCAATCCTCGCCCGGCTCGAAGCTCCGCATGAGCGCGTGGTGGGACGCGTGGAAGTGCCCGGTGGCGTGCTTGCCCTGCGAGTTGTCGCAGCAGCCGACGTGACCGCATTCCTGGCACAGCCGGAGATGGACCCAGCTCATTCCGGTGGCGAGACACTCCTCACAGCCGTCGGGCGTGCGGGGAGCGACGTTGCGGACGGCGGGGACGTGAGAGCACTGCTGGGGCATGGGTGATTCCTCCTTGTTGACGCGGAATATAGGAGGACAGCGTCACCCAGCGTCACCCTGAACGAAGCGAAGGGGCATGAGCTGAATCATGCCTCCTTCGCTTCGCTCAGGATGACGAGGGTCGTGAAGTCCTGCACCGGCGAAGCCCGACGAGGGCGACGAGCACCCTCACCCGCGCCAGCGGCGGAACCGTATTGACAGCGTTGCAGCCTGTTACTAAGATATATCGCAAGCTATATCGACCCGACCTATCGGCGTACGATCGGAGGTCTTCTATGTGCAGTCAGCGCAGCGGTTTCGACTTCAGTGGCGGGTTCCCCTTCTGGGGCCGCGATTGGGGCGAGTGGGGCCCGAAGCGGGGACGGGGCCGACGCCAGATGTTCGAGGCCGGCGAGATCAAGTTCGTCATCCTGCGGTTGCTCAAGGACAAGCCGCGGCACGGCTACGAGGTCATCAAGGCGCTCGAGGAGCGGATGGCGGGCTGCTACACCCCGTCACCCGGGACGGTCTACCCCACGCTGCAGATGCTCGAGGACCAGGGCTACGTGCGCGGCGTCGAGGCGGACGGCAAGAAGGTCTACGAGCTCACGCCCGAGGGCCTCAAGTATCTCGAGGAGCATCGCGACCTCCTCGACGAGATCGTCGACCGGGTGCGCGAGACCGTGCGCGATTTCACCGGCGGCGCCGTCGGTGAGGTCCAGAGCGAGTTCGCCCGGCTGGCGCGCACCACGTTTCGCCACGCATGGCGGCGGGGGCCGGACGATCCGACAGTCAAGCAAGTCGCGGAAATCCTCAAGCGGGCCGCCGACGAGATCGAGCAGGCGTGGCAGGCGTCGACGGGGTCATCGTCAACGACGAGGTGACGTATGTGGTTCGGCATGATGTGGTGGTGGATCATCCCGCTCATGGTCTTCATGATGATGGGGCGACGTCACCACCGGCGTTGGAACCGGGGTGGGTTGCGGGAAACCGAACGAGGCGAGGTGGCGGAGCTTCGGCGGGTGGTCGAGGAGCAGCGAGGCTACATCGAAGAGCTGGAAGGGCGGCTGGCGCGGGTGGAGGACGGGCTGGACTTCGCGGAGCGGTTGCTGGCGGAGCGGGGAGCGGCCAGTGGCTCTCGGTAGCGGACGCCTCCGCCTGTCGAGTCACCCTGAGCGCAGCGAAGGGGGCATGACCCGAATCATGCCCCCTTCGCTGCGCTCAGGGTGACAGTCTGGGGTCGAACTCCGCCCCGAGCATCTCGGGCGACTGTACCCCTCGCGCCGCGATCTCCACCATCCCCAGCTCGCCGAGCGCCGCCCCCTCGCCCACCGCGCCCAGCTCCCGAAACCGCCGTGCGGTCACCAGCACCCGGCTCTCGAGCGAGCCCACCGCCCGGTTGTAGCTGTCGACTGCTCTATCGAGTCCGCGCCGCACCTCGTCGAAGTGGCCGGCCATCGTCCCCAGCCGCTCATAGAGCTGGCGGCCGAGCTCGCTGATCTCCTGCGCGTTCCGGGCGATCTGCTCCTGCCGCCAGCCGTAGGCGATCGCCCGGAGCAGCGAGATCAGCGTGGTCGGGCTCGCCGGGATCACCTGCTGGCTCACGCCGAACTCGATCAGCGACGGATCGTGTTGGCAGGCCGCGCTGAAGAAGGTCTCCCCGGGCAGGAACATCACCACGAAGTCGGGCGCCGGCTGGAACTGATTCCAGTACGCCTTGCTGCCCAGGCCGATCATGTGCTCCCGCACCTGGCGGGCGTGGTCCTTGAGCAGCAGCTCGCGCGCGCCGTCGTCCATCGTGCCGTCCACGGCGTCGAGGTAGGCGGCGAGCGGCGCCTTGGCGTCGACGACCACCGTCTTTCCGCCCGGCAGCCGCACCACCAGGTCGGGCCGGAGCCGGCCGTCGTCGCCCTCGACGCTCGCCTGCTCCTCGAAGTCGCAGTAGTCGAGCATGCCCGCCATCTCGACCACGCGCCGGAGCTGGATCTCGCCCCAACGCCCGCGCACCTGGGGCGCGCGGAGCGCCTTCACCAGGTTGCCGGTCTCGGCGTGGAGCGCCTGCTGGGTCTGCGCCATCGCCCGGACCTGCTCGACCAGCCCGGCGTACGACGCGAGGCGCTCCTTCTCCACCTCCTGCAGCTTCCCGTCCACCCGCGCGAGCGACTCCTGGATCGGCCGCACCAGGTCGCCCACCGCCTGCCGCCGCCGCTCGAGATCCGACGACGCGCTCTGCTGGAACTCGCCGAGCTTGGTCTGGGCGAGCGCGAGGAAGCTCTGATTGTTCTGCCGCAGCGCCTCGGCGGAGAGCGAGGCGAAGGCGTCGCGCAGGCTGGTCTCGGCCCGCTGGAGCAGCGCGACCTTTTCGCCGGCGGCGCGGCGCTCGGCGTCGAGCCGCTCCTCCAGCCGGGCGATGCGACTCCGGCCGGCGAGCCAGGCAGCGAGGGCGCCGGCGAGCGCGCCGAGCGTGAGGGCGAAGAGGAAAAGCGGAAAGTCCATGGCGACTACGTTCTCGGTTCTCCCGTCAGCCGGGCCAGGCGGGTCCGCGCGTCCTCCACGGCTGGCCGGAGGCGCGCGTCGCAGCCTGCCCACAGGCGCACGAACCGCGCGTACGAGTCGATCGCCTTCTGCCGCTCGCCCTTCCGCTCGTAGATGTCGCCGAGCCGGAGCGAAATCTGCGCCCGGTACGCCATTTCGTTACGCGTGCCGACGAAGCCGTCGTCGAGCCAGCGCAAGGCATCGTCGTCCTTGCCGAGGGCGAGCAGCGCCTCCCCGCGCAGGAAGCGCGCGTAGTCTTCGCTGAAGGGCCACACGCCGCTCAGGTCGAGCGGCACGGCGCCGCGAACCACCGCCAGGGCGCTCACCGCGTCCGCCGGCCGCCGGCCCGCGATCGCCACGTCCGCGCGCACGGCGGCCGCCAGCGCGCGCAGCACCGGCGTGAGCTCGGCGGCGGGCGCCGCCTCGAGCTGCCCGGCCGCGCGCAGGGCGGCCTCGGGCTCGCCGAGCCGCGAGGCCAGCAGGCCCAGGGCATACAGGCGGACGTGCAGCAGCAGGCCGGCGTCGGAGGTGACAGCGGCCGGCGAGTCGCGGGCCGGGTCCCAGGCCGAGAGATCCGCCCGAATCGCCTCGAGCTCGGTGCGGGGAACCGCGAGGAACGGCAGCGCCGCCGTGAGCGCGCGGGCGAGGCGCGGCCAACCGTTGGTGCCGGTCCGAATCGCCGCGGTGTAGGCGCTGTCCGCCGCCGTCCACCGGCCCTGCGAGACCAGGTTGTCGGCCAGCGCGAGGTTGGCGCGCGCCTGGCGCTCGGGGCGCGCGGCCGCCGCCCGCGCGAACGGCTCGGCGGCGGCGGGCCGTTGCAGCCACCCGCCGATCTGCCAGACCGCGTTCAGCACCAGCCGACGCTGACGCTGTCCCGGGCCTCGACCAGCAGCCGAGCGACGGTCGCGCTGTCGCCCTGGGCCACGGCGAACATCGCGCTGTCCGCGTAGTCCTTCCCGACGCGGGCGACGAGTGATTCGGCCTTCGCGATGTCTTCCTCGCTCACGGCGAGGTGCATCATGGGTCATATGGGGCAGAGGAACTCGGGGTCGAGCTTGACGACCCCGTCGAACACCGGTCCCGATTCCGCAATCGGCCGGCCGCGGAGCGGGTTGTAGACGTTGAGCACCGTGGCGAGCTGCCACTGGGCCTCGAGGTCGTCCGGATAGTCCTGGAGCACGGCGCGGTACCCCTGCTCCGCCTCGTCCGGCTTGCCGGCGGCAAGGGCCGCAAACGAGGCGAGGAGGCGCTGGTCCCGTGCGCTCAGCCGGTCGGCGAGCTGTACGGCGCGAGCGGTGTTCGGCCGGATGAGCGCGGTCCGCCGGGACCATGCCGCGGCCACGGCCAGCCGGTAATACGCGAGCGCGAAGGTGCTGTCGAGCTGGACGGCGCTCTGGAAGCCGGCCAGCGCGGAATCGAAGGCCCCGCTCCGGAGGTGCTGCTCCGCGTCGAGATACGCCTTGAGCGCGGGGAGCGACCGCGTCGTGGTCGCGGCGGTCTGCAGGAGCCGCGATCCGACGCCGTGACGCCGCCCCACCATGAGATTGCCGGCCAGGCGGTCCACCAGCTCGAAGAGCTGGGTGGTGTCGCCGCTCACGCTCGCCTGGGACAGCATCGCCGGCTGCGCCGGCCCGCCGTCGTAAAGGCTCGCATCGATTCGAACCTGATTGCCGATCGCGCTCACGCTGCCGAGCACGTAGAGACCGGCCCCGAGGCGCCGCGCCAGCCGGCGGCCTTCCTCGAGATCGGCCACGCCGCTGCCGTCGGCGTGCGCCGCCGCCAGCACGGTGGCACCGTTGACGCTCCGGAGGTCGCCGGTGCCGTCGAGGTTTCTGCTCAACAGATCGACCATCCCCTGCGCCAGGAAGTCGAGACTCTTCCCGCCGTGCACCGCGAACGGCAGTACGGCGAGATGGTTCTTCGCCGCGGCCCCGGGGGGCGCTGGGCGGAGGGTCCACCAGCCGATGAGCGCCGCGACGACGAGGCCGGCCCCGGCGACCACCAGGGCGAGCCGGCGGCGCGAGGGCGGCGCCGGCTCGGCCATCCCGGCCGCCGGGACCGGCGGCACCACCGCCGTCGCACCGCTCGTGGTCGCGCCCGCCTGCTCGAGCGCCTGCGCGAACTGCGTCGCGGTCGGGTACCGATCGGCGGGCACGAGGGCGAGGGCCCTGGAGATGACCAGGTCCACCGGCTCCGGCACCGACGGCCGCCCGCTCCGGACACGGGGCACCGGCTCGGTCAGCCGCTTCATCAGGATCGCCTGCACCGTGGGGCCGGTGTACGGCTGCTCACCGGCGAGCATCTCGAACAGCACGGCGCCCAGGCTGTAGATGTCGGTGCGGGCGTCGAGCGCCCGATCGCCCGTGGCCTGCTCGGGGCTCATGTAGGCCGGCGTCCCGACGCTCATCCCGGTCTGGGTGAGCTTGTCGTCGTCGTCCGCCGCGCCGAGCGCCCGGGCGATGCCGAAGTCGGCGACCAGGGTGTTGCCGTCGCTCGTGAGGAGCAGGTTCTCGGGCTTGACGTCGCGGTGCACGACGCCGTGGTCGTGGGCGTACTGCAGCGCCTGCGCTGCCTGGCGGGCGATGCGGAGCGCGTCGTCGAGCGAGAGCTGCCGGTCACGCCGAAGCCGGTCGCGGAGGCTCTCGCCCTCGACGAACGGCATGGTGAACCAGAGCTGGCCCGCAGTCTCGCCCGAGTCGTGGACGGTGAGGATGTGCGGATGCTGCAGCCTGGCCGCAAGACGGACCTCGCGCTGGAAGCGCTCCGGACCGAGCGACTGGGCCAGGTCGGGGTGGAGGACCTTGAGGGCGACGGGGCGGTCATGCTTGAGATCGGTGGCGAGAAACACGGTGGCCATGCCTCCGCGACCGAGCTCGCGGAGGAGGGCGTACTGGCCCGTCAAGCCAGCTTCGAGCTGCGCGCGCAGATCGGACACATGGGCCTTCGGCTTTGGGTAGGGGGGCTCCGCCTCTTTAGGATAGCCTCGGAGGCAGGCCGCGGGTAGCGCTCCCCGCGGAGGTGGCCGGCGCCCGTCAGCCGTACAGCTTCCGCCGGGTCCCGTTCCAGATGTCCACCGACGTCGTCCCCACCCGCTTCCCCTGCGTGTCCTCGTCCTCGCGGTAGGCGAACACCATGGTCATCTGCTGTGCACGGGCGAAGGTCCGGCCGTCGCGGGCGCGGGTGATGAGCGGGAGGAACGTGCCGGTGTTGACGTACATCCGCACCATGCCGTCGGGGGTGGCGGAGAAGTAGTCGTGCCGGGCGCGGTGGGTGTGCCCGTAGATCACCCGCTGGATTCCGCCCGTCACGGGCTTCCCCTGGAAGACGGCCTCCGCCCGCGCGCCCGCCAGCAGCCCATCCTCCGACGGCAGCAGCGCCGGGACCAGCCGCTGCAGCCGCTCGAGCGACTCGACCCGCCCGCGGAACGACTCGAAGTTCGGTCCCAACAGCAGCGCTCGGGCCTGCTCGAGCCGATCGACCAGGTCGCCGGAGACGAGGTAGTCGGTCTGCAGCCGGTCCCACTGATGGGCCAGGGTCGAAGAGAGCAGTCCGTCGAGCGCCCGACGGAGCGCCTCGTGCAGGACCTGCCGGTGCTCCTGCACTCGGGCGCCGCCGACCCATTCGAGCCAGGCGAACACGTCGAGCAGCGGGCGGAGGTTGTTGACGTCCTTGAGCTGGTCCACCAGCGAGGCAGGCGCGCCCTGGTCGCGGGCGTGGAACACCAGCCCACTCATGAGCTCGGCCGTCACCGCCTCGCCGATCGCCATCACCTCGTACGCCTCGGGCGCGAAGCGGTCGACGTGCTCCTTGGGCAGCAGCACGTCTCGCCGGAAGCGCCAGCCGTGGGTATGCTCGTCCCACTCGTGGCCGTGGCGGGCGAGGATGCCGTACTCCGGAGCGTCGACCGCGGCCGCGAAGCCCGCGATCTGCGGCAACGACGCGCGCGCGGTCTCGCGGAGCGACGGGAAGTTCCACATCACCCGCTCGTGGTTGCCGATGACGTAGGTGGCGCGGAGGGGAATCGGGCCCGTGGTCAGGCTCGCGAGCATGGTGCGGAGCGCCCCCGCGGTCGGGGTGGCGAGGACGGCGCCCAGCACGGCCTGAAACTGAGGCTCGACCGTGGCGCGGTCGGCGTTCATGCCGGTGCGCGGGTCGAGCGTGCCGCCCCAGGGGCGCTGGGCCATCGGAATGGCGGAGCGGTGCCAGTGGTCGCTGCGGACCAGGTCGAGGATGTCGCCGAGGAGGACGAGGTGAATCTCGCGGGCGCCGCGGCGGGAGGCGGCGTCGACGATCTCCGCACCCAGCAGCTCGAAGGCCTCGGGGTTGATGTTGTTGGCGGCGGTTTCGTCGGTGATGTGGAGGTCGCTGACGAGGACGAGCATGTGAAGCTCCGGCTGGTGCGGGTGGCATCGGCGGTGGTCCGGGGGCATCTTCCAATTGTCCCGGTCCAACTTCCCTATGCGTGAGCGGTTCGGGCGGCATCGATGAGTCCGGCCTACATGACGTGCTCCGAGTGTGGCAAGCGGGCGCTGAGCATCGCGACGCGCTGTCCGCAGTGCGGGTTCGAGTTCCCCCCCAGATCCCTTGAGCAGAGCAGAACATCCTCCCTGGGCCGGCTGTTCCCCCTGCTGGCGGCGGCAGGAGTGGTCGCGGGCGTGGCCGTGGCAGCGACCGTGGTGGCGCGGCGGACGGCCAACCGGGCCGAAGGCGGGGCGACCGCCGAGGCCCCCACGAGCGCCGCGGCGCCGGACATGGACACCGCGATGTCCGCCGCCACACCGGCCACGAGCTCGGCTGTGCGCCGCTTCGCCCGGACCTGGACCAACGTGCGGACCCGGCGGAGCGTTTCCGGTGACCTCGCGGGGGTCCTGCTTCCGGGCGATACGGTGCTGGCCGACTCGCTCAGCCGCGGGTGGTGGCGGGTGACCTTCGAGGGGAAGGTCATGGGGTACGTCTACCGCTCGACGCTGGTGCCGGATCCGCCTCCGGTGGGTCGGTAGGGACTAGGTCGCCTTCAGTGCCGCGACCAGCGCGCGGCACCAGTCCTCGATGGTCCCAACCAACTCCTCCCGCACCTCCTCGTTGGTCCTGCCCGAACGCTTGAGCACCTCGAACGCGTGGTTCGCGCCCTCGACCACGTGTAGCGTCGCCCGCGGCGCGAGCTCGCGGCAGACGCCGGTGACGAGTGCCTGGTCCGCCAGGTCGTCGCGGGTCCCCTGCAGGAACAGCATCGGAAGGTGAACGCCGGCGAGGTGCTCGGCGCGGCTCACGCCGGGCTGCTTCGGGGGATGCAGCGGGAAGCCGAGAAAGACCAGCGCGTGGACGCCCGGCAGCCGCTCGCGCGCCTGGGCGCCGGAGGTCATCCGGCCGCCGAGCGACTTGCCGCCGGCGACCAGCGGGAGATCGGGCGCGAGGCGCGCGGCCTCGGCGACCGCGGCGCGGACGGTGGCCTGGAGCACCGGCGGGGGATCCGGCCGCCTGCCACCGGCTTCCAGGTAGGGGAACTGGTAGCGCAGGCTGGCAATTCCGCGCGCGGCGAGCGCCTCGGCGATGGCGTCCATGAAGCGGTGGCGCATGCCCGCACCGGCGCCGTGGGCCAGGACGTAGAGCAGCCAGGCGTCTGGTGGGCGGAGGAGGAGGCCGGAGACGCTCCCGAGGTTCGGGCCAGCATCGATCTGAACGTTCAAAGTCATTTCATCTCTCCCTGCAGCCTCCCCAGCGCGTCGGCCAGGTCGGGCACCAGCTCGAGAACTCCCACCAGCGGATCCCCCTTGAGCTTCTTCAATCGCTCGGGCGCCGTCTTGATGGTGTGCTTCCTGATGTCGAGCCGCCGGTTCACTTCCCGCCACGCCAGCGGCATGGAGACCGGCGCACCGGGCAGCGGCCGCACGCTGAACGGCGCCACCAGCAGCTTGCCGGACCCGTTCTGGAGGTAGTCGACGTACACCCGGCCGTCCCGCCGCGACACCTGGCGGGTGATGGTGGCGATCTCCGGGAGCAGGCCCACGAGGCATCGCGCCAGCAGCTCGCCCAGCGAGCGCGACTGCTCGTGCGTGCACTGCCGGCCCAGGGGCACGAGCAGATGGAGACCCGAGGACCCGCTGGTCTTCACGAAGAGCGGCAGCTCGATCCGCTCGCACAGCTTTCGCGCCGCCAGCGCGACCTCGACGACCTGCTCGAACGGCGCGCCCTTGGGATCGAGGTCGAGCACGCACCAGTCCGGTCGCTCCAGCGTCGGCGCACGGCTGGACCAGATGTGCAGCGGGATCGAACCGAGGTTGACCACGTAGAGCAGCGACGCGACGTCGTCGCAGATGAAGTAGTCGATCTCGCGCTGGGTGTCCTCGCTCCACATGCGCTCGGTGCGGATCCAGTCGGGCGCGAACCCCGGCGCGTCCTTCTGGAAGAACGACTTGCCGCCGATCCCGTCGGGATAGCGCGTCATCACGACGGGGCGGTTCCGGAGATAGGGGAGCAGCCAGGGGGAGATCGCGCGGTAGTAGGCGAGGAGGTCGCCCTTGGTGTAGCCGTCATCGGGCCAGAAGAGCTTCTTGACGTTGGTGAGCTCGAAGGGGAGCTCGCCGCTGTCGTTCGCTCCGGAGGGCTGGCCGCTGTCCTTCGCTCCGGCGCGCCCACCCCGTTCGTCATCCCGAGCGGAGCGAGGGACCTGCTTACCCGGATCGGAGCTCGGCGCGGACGGACCGCCGCCGCGGCCAAGGTCCCTCGCGCCGCTCGGGATGACGTGCTCCTCCTCGCGCTCCTTACGCTCGTGCTCTCCACCCTCTCCCTCCCCGCCCTCGCCCTCCACATCCTGGCCCTCCCCACCCCCCGCCCGCACGCATTCCTCCGGCCGCTTGTCGTCCCGGAACCTCAGGAACACCGGCTGCCGCAGCAGCCCGTCGTCCGTCCGCTCGGAGTACTCGACTTCGACCACGATCACCGGCTCCACCCACGTCGTCCCCTTCTCCTTCGGCACCGGTCCGCCGCACGGCGGGTCCGGGCGCCGCTGCGACGGCAGCGTCCGGCTCACCTCGCCGAGCTGTTTCTCGGTGAACCCGCTCCCCACGCGCCCGGTGTAGGTCAGCGCGCCGTCCACGTACTCGCCGAGGTGCAGGGCGCCGAACCCGCCGCGCGATCCTCTGGGCGACGTGAAGCCGACCACCACGAAGTCCCCTGTCTTCCGCGAGCGCACCTTGAGCCATACCGCCGACCGCCCGGCCTTGTACGGAGCGGCGGCCTTCTTGCCCACCACGCCCTCGAGCCCGAGCCGCTCCGCTTCGTGGTACAGGGCCTCGCCGTCCTCCTCCACGTGCTCCAGGTAGCGGAGCGCGCCGACCGGCGGCAGCACCCGCTGCAGCACCGATTTCCTCGCCGTGAGCGGGAGCGGGCGCAGATCGAAGTCCTCGAAGCCCAGCAGATCGAAGGCGTAATAGGTGACCGGCAGCTCGACCGCCGCGTGCCGGATGTCGATCGGCCGGCGGAGACGGGCCCGGCTCTGCAGCCGCTGGAAGCTCGGCAGCCCCCGGTCGTCCAGCGCCACCACCTCGCCGTCGAGCAGCACGCGGTCGAACGGAAGGGCCGCGACCGCGCGGGTGATCTCCGGAAATGCTTCGGTGTAGTCGTTCGCGTTTCGCGTGAGCAAGCGAGCGTCGCCCCCCTGCCGTGCGGCCAGGACGCGATAGCCGTCGAGCTTGGGCTCGAACAGCCAGCCGGCCCGCGAGAATGCCCGGTCGGCCGATTCCGCCAGCATCAGTTTGGCGGTCTTGGCGTCCACCGGCCGGCGGGGGGCGCCGAGGCGCGTGAGCTCACGGCGGATGGCCTCGCCGCGATCCTCTCCGGCCTTGAGGTCCTCCACCTTCAGCCCGGACAGGACCGATTCGGCCGGAGGCACGCGGTCCGGCCCGGCCCACTCGTCGCGCTCCTTGATGAGGAGCCACTCCTTGACGCCCTTCTTCAGCTTCACCAGCGTCCAGAGCCCGTGGAGCTTGTAGCCCCGGAGCTCGAACAGCAGCTTCCCCTTCTCGAGCCCTTCGGCGGGATCGCCCAGCGGCACCCACTGCCCCCGGTCCCAGACGATCACCGCGCCGGCGCCGTAGTTCCCCTCCGGAATGAGCCCTTCGAAGTCGCCGTACTCCAGCGGATGGTCCTCCACCAGCACCGCGAGCCGCTTGTCCGCCGTGTCGTACGACGGTCCCTTCGGCACGGCCCATGAGCGGAGCACCCCGTCCATCTCCAGCCGCAGGTCGTAGTGCAGCCGCCGCGCCGCGTGCTCGTGCACGACGAAGAGCCGGCCGTCGGCACGGCCGATCGCGCCGGCGGGCTCGGGGGTGCGCTCGAGGGAGCGCTTGGCGCGGTAGGTGGAGAGTGGGTCGGTGGTGGCTGGGCGCTTTGGTGGCAACCGGATCTCTTCTCCTCTCGACCTGCGCATCCTTCCCGAGAACGAGCAAAAGGCCACCTGAACGCTGTCCCGGCGGGTCCTGTCCCGAGATGATCGACTTGGAGATAACCCCAACCCCTGCCTGCAGCTACCCCCACGTTTCAGGCTGGTCCCGGCCCCGCTTCTTGCGGTGGCCTGATTCTGCCGGTATATCCTTTCGCACCTCGACTCAGCATTCTTTTCAACTCAATCTCCATCTCAACCCCACACGCCATGGCCGCCAGATCCATCGGGTCCGCGACGATCTCCTTCGGGCTGGTCTCAGTCCCGGTCAATCTTTACTCGTCCAGCGAGTCGTCCGCCAGCGTCAGCTTCAACATGCTGCACACCACGTGCGGCTCGCGGCTGAAGCAGCAGTACATCTGCTCGAAGGAAGGCACCGTCGTCGAGAAGGACGAGATCGGCAAGGGATACGAGTTTTCCAAGGGCCAGTACGTGCTGTTCTCGACGGAGGAGCTCAAGGCGCTCGACGAGAAGGCCACCAACGCCATCGACATCGCCGAGTTCGTGCCGCTGGCCGCGGTGGACCGGATCTACCTCGACAAGGTCTACTACCTCGGTCCCGACAAGGGCGGCGACCGTGCCTACCGCCTGCTCGTGGCCGCGCTCGAGGATACCGGCCGCGCGGCGGTGGGACAGTACTCGGCTCGCGGCAAGCAGCATCTCGTGCTGGTCCGGCCGATGGGCGATGTCCTGGTCATGGAGCAGCTCCACTATCATGCCGAGCTTCGGAGCCCGGCGGACGTGCCGCGGCCGGAGACGCCGGTGAAGGACGGCGAGCTGGCGCTGGCGCGGCAGCTCATCGAGCAGACCGCGGTCGAGCAGTTCCGGCCGGAGGCCTATCACGACCAGGTGCGGGAGCGCGTGCTCGAGGCCATCCAGCGGAAGGTCGACGGCCAGGACATCACCGCCGAGCCGAGCCAGGCGCCGGAGACCAAGATCATCGACCTGATGGATGCGCTGAAGGCGAGCCTTGCCAAGCGCGGCGCCAGCACCGCGGAGAAGAAGCCGGCGAAACAGGCGGCAGGCGCCGAGCCGATCGCGGCGGCCAAGCCGAGGAAGAAGGCCAGCGGCGCGAGGTAGCGCTACGTTCCACTCACCATGAAGTCTTATACCACTCGCGACGTGGCCAAGCTGCTCGGCCTGTCCGAGGCGCAGGTCCGCTCGCAGGCCCGGGGCTACCTGGCACCCGACCGCGGCCCGCGCAACGCCTACCGGTTCTCCTTCCAGGATCTGGTCCTGCTCCGCACCGCCAAGACCCTCGGCGACGCGCGCATCCCGCCGCGGCGGATCCGCGGTGCGCTCAGGAGCCTGACGCGCCAGCTGCCGCCGGGCCGCTCGCTCAGCGGCGTCCGCATCACATCCGAGGGGCACGGGGTCGTCGTTCGCGACGAGGACGCCACGTGGAACCCGGAGTCGGGGCAGCTCCTGCTCGACTTCGAGGTGGCCGAGCTGGCGGCACAGGCGGCGCCGGTGGCGCGCCGGCTGGCCCGGGAGGCGCGCCGCTCGAGCGCGCCACTCAGCGCGGAGCAGTGGTACGATCTCGGTGTGGACCTCGAGCATGCGTCACCGGAGGATGCGTGCGACGCGTATGCGCGGGCGATTGCGCTCGACCCGCGGCACGTCGCCGCGAGAGTCAATCTCGGGCGCCTGCTGCAGGAGACCGGCCGCCCGGCCGACGCCGCAGCCGAGTATCGCGCCGCCCTCCAGGCCGAACCGGCGAACCCGACCGCCGCGTTCAATCTGGGCACCGCGCTCGAAGATCTGAGCCGCACGGCGGAGGCGATCCTGGCGTACCGGCGGGCGATCGAGTCGGACGAGGAGTTCGCGGACGCGCATTTCAACCTGGCGCGGTTGTACGAGGAGGCCGGAAAGCGCACGGCGGCGCTGCGGCACCTGAAGGCGTATAAGCAGCTGATTGACGACGCTAGCACCGTAGCCGTCATCCCGAGCGCAGCGAGGGACCTCCTCACCCGGGCTCCGAACTCGAGTCAGCAAGATCCCTCGCTGCGCTCTGGATGACGGGCGCCGGATGTCGAACACACCATCACCCCCGAGCCCCCAATGCACATCCTCGTCGGCACCAGCGGCTGGTCATACAAGGAGTGGAAGGGCAGCTTCTACCCGGCCGACCTTCCCGCGGACGACATGCTCCGCCACTACGCCACCAGGCTGCCGACGGTGGAGATCAACAATTCCTTCTATCGCATCCCCCGCGAGAAGGTCCTGATGGAGTGGGCCGCCCAGGTCCCGCCCGAGTTTCGGTTCGTCCTCAAGGCCTCGCGCCGCATCACTCACATCAATCGGCTCGCCGACGCCGACGACTCGCTGGGCTATTTCCTCCAGACCGTGAATGTCCTGGGCGACAAGCTCGGTCCCACCCTCTTCCAGTGCCCGCCCTCACTCAAGCTGGACATGCCCCGGCTGCGCGACTTCCTCGGCCGCGTGCCCCGGACCTGGCGCGCCGCGCTCGAGTTCCGGCATGCGTCCTGGTTCACCGAGGAAGTGTACGACGCGCTGCGGAGCCATGACGTCGCGCTGGTCGCGGTCGACGAGGACGAAAGCGAGGGAGCGGGCTCGCCGCTGGTGCCGACGGCGTCGTGGGGCTATGTGCGGCTTCGGCGCGCGTCCTACCGAACGGAGGACTTGCCTGCCTGGGTCGAGCGGATCCGGAGCCAGCCCTGGAAGGAGGCGTTTGTGTTTCTCAAGCACGACGAGGAGGGCGGGACGGGTCCGGCGACGGCCGTGAGTCTGCAGGAAATGGTCTGACCTACTGGCCCGATCGGGCCCCGCAGCACAGATTGGGACGTACGCCGCGTTGGAACAGGAGGCCCCGATGACTCCCCGCGCGATGACCGCCCTCTCCGCGGCTCCCGACCGGAAGCCGCGAGACGATGAGATCGACGTCTACGGACTCACCCATCCGGGGAAAGTCCGTACCGACAACCAGGACCACTTTCTCGTCTGCTCGCTGCGAAAGCAGATGGTGGTGCAGCACACCAGCATGGCCGAGGCGGATCAGCTCCTGGCCGGGAGCGAGCGAGTCGCCCTCCTGATGATGGTGGCCGATGGCGTGGGTGGCGGCAACAAGGGTGAAGTTGCCAGCCGCAGCGCGCTCGAGGCCGTGAGCCGGTACGTCTCCCGCAGCATGCACTGCTACTATGCCGCCGGTTCGGCCAGCGACCGGGAGTTCACCGAGGCCCTGCAGGAAGGGGCGTCCCGGTCCCACGACGAGCTGGTGCGGCGCGGAGAGGAGGAGCCCGAGTTTCGCGGCATGGCCACTACGCTCACGCTCTACCTCGGCCACTGGCCTCACGCGCACCTGCTCCAGGTGGGCGACAGCCGCTGCTACCTGCTCCGGGGCGACGAGCTGACCCAGATCACCCGGGACCAGACCATGGCGCAGGAGCTGATCGACCTCGGCGTCATGACCCGGGCGGACACGAGCGGTACGCGTCTCGAGCACACGCTTTCCAGCTCCATCGGCGGGCGCCAGACCGCCCCGGCGGTCACCCAGTTCGAGCTCACGTGGGACACCGTCGTGCTGCTCTGCAGCGACGGGCTCACCCGGCACGTCTCCGATGACCGGATTCGCGACCGGCTCCGCTCGATGACCTCCGCCAAGCAGGTGTGCGAGGCCCTGGTCCAGGATGCGCTCGAGGGCGGAGGAAGCGACAACATCACCGTGGTGGTGCGGCGGGCGGTGGCGAGCGAGGGCTGACTTCCGCGGGCGACAGCCACGACCGGTCGCGCCAGACCGGCGCGAGGGCCGCGAGCATCAGCGCGGCGGTGATCCCGAAGGCCGCCGGATACCCCGTGCGCCCGGCGATCACGCCGAACCCGGCGGCACCGAGCCCCAGGCCGGCATCATAGGCCAGGTTCCACAGCGCGCTCACCATGTCGTACCCGGCGGCCGATACGCGCTCGAACATGAGCGCCAGGCTCGCGTTCTGGGCGAGGCCGAAGCCGAGGCCAAGCAGCACGCTCCCGATCACCACCGCAGCCGGGATCCTGGTGAAGACCAGCGCCACCATACCGGTGGCCGCGGCCACGACGCCCAGGACGAGAACGCCGGCATGGCCGTGCCGGTCGCCCGAGCGGCCGGCCCACCAGCGCGCGACCGTCGTGGCGGTCGCGTGGGCGAGCAACGCCAGGGCGGCCAGCTTGCCGGACGCCTGCGTCGCGAGCGGCACGAAGGTCACCACCACGCCCGCGCCCATGGCCGTCAGCAGAAAGACGAGGGCCGGCCGCACCTGGGAGCGCATGCGAAGGCCCGCCAGCACCCCGACCGGCTGTGCCGCTCCTGGGTCTCGCCCCGGCAGCGCGGGCACCGCGGCGAGGCCGGCCAGCGCGGCCACGGCCCCGGCGATGAACACCGGGGGAAAGCCCACCCGTTCCACCAGCCACACGCCGAGCGGCAACGCCACTACGGCGGGCACCCCGACCACCACCCCGTAGAGCCCAAGGCCCTCACCGCGCCGCTCGCGCGGGACGAGCCTGGCCACGAGGGAGCTGCCCGCCACGACCATGATGGCCAGCCCGACGCCCCGAACGATGCACACCGCGAGGATCGCCCCCAGGCTCGCCGAGCTGGCGAGCGCCAGCGCCGGGGCGCCGAGCAGGACGAGGCCCGCTCCGAGCACGACCCGGTAGCCCAGCCGCGCGAGCAGCGCCGGCGCCGCGAGCTCGGCGCCCACTGTCGCCAGCATCAGCGCGCCGGTGGTGAGGCCCGCGCCGAGCCCACCGGCACCCGCCGTCGAGGCGTACAGCGGGACGACCGAGAGCAGGAGATAGAAGCCGGTCATCGCCCCGAAGGCGGCGAAGAAGAGCAGGAGCAGGGCCCGGGTCACGAGGCGGGGCCGTGCCGCGGCGATCGAGCCGGTCCCCGGGTAGTCGTTGGCTGACATGGGTCGAAGCTATGGACGGACGAGTCATGACGACAGGCTGGGGTGACCCGGGTGGAGTGAGACCCCTACACGACAGAACGGCCCGCACTCCCCGAAGGGATTGCGGGCCGTCCTACGCTGGTTACCCGGAGTCGGGGAATTTACTTCCCCGTTCCTCTTCCGTCAGCCGCCGCCTAAACTGAAGCGTTTGCGGTTTGGCCTCAGGAGCTCCGGCTTCCATCCCCGGCTGGCTTGCGGCCATCCGGTTCACCAGTGTGAGCGCTGCAAGTCGGCCGAATCGCGGATCAACCTCTTGCACGGCGCATCGCGGCGCTACTGCGACGCGGACGAGACACGCGATTGGTCTCGCCTCTCCACACCGAAAATGATCAGTTTTCGGCTTGGCGACGACAACATAGGAAGTAAAATGCGCGCGCGCAAGAGTCGAGTTGGTTATCCCCAATCATGCACATTTCGCACATTTCCACAGCGATAGATGGCGCGGCCGACATGGCGATTGACACCTCTGGTACCGCAGTGAATCTTCCCGTCCGCGCTATCCCACCAGTCAAAGGAGCCCCTATGTCCCCGCAAGCGACGGCAGTCTCGCCACAGGCCCTGACCGAAGCCGCCAAGGGCCTGATCAACGCGTACAACGACAAGAACTGGGATCGAGCGAAGGCCGCCATCACTCCCGATTTCCTCTACGAAGAGGTCGCGACCGGACGGAAGATCGAGGGCGCCGACCAGACCATAGCCGCCTGGAAGGGGTGGGCCCAGGCGTTCCCCGACTCCAAGGGCTCGTTTGACCACACCCACGTCGCCGGAGACGGCACCGTGGTGCTGGAGCTGACCTGGCGGGGCACCCACAAGGGGCCGCTGGAGACGCCCACGGGCAGCATCCCTGCCACCGGCAAGCAGATCGAGGTTCGCGCGGTGGCCATCGTCGAGTTGAAGGGGGAGAAGGCCCGGACCCAGCGCCACTTCTTCGACATGGCGACGCTGCTCCGGCAGCTGGGCGTGAGCTAGGATCGGCGCCCTGGGTGCGCTCGCTCTGGGTGCGCATCGCTCTGGGTGCGCATCGCTCTGGGTGCGCGTCACTCTGAGCGGCTCGTCGTCCTGAGCGGCCTCGTCGTCCTGAGCGGCTCGTCGTCCTGAGCGGCTCGTCGTCCTGAGCGGCTCGTCGTCCTGAGCGGCTCGTCATCCTGAGCGAAGCGAAGGATCGGGTGAATGCTGCGAGTGAGGTCGCCGCGTCACTCGCAGGCCTCGCCCGATCCTCCGCTTCCCAGGATGACGCGAGGCCGCTCAACATTGCGAGCTCGACACTCGCGCGCGGACTCCGCTCGCCCGCTCTACGGCTCGAACTCCACCCCCGGCCCACTGTCCCACACCGCCAATCGCCGGCTTCCGCGAGACGGCGCTGCGGGCCATCCGTCCTATCCCATGGTGGCCGATTTCACTAGCTTCCTCCGTCGGTCCGCGTGCCGCGGCGGATGCCACGCCGCCGCCGCGCAGCCGACGATTCCTTCAGACAGGAGCATCGGTGTTTACACGCCGCCGCTCGGACGGGGCGTTGCCCCTTTCCCCGGTTCTCGCGCTCGCCTTGCTGTTCCCGGGCGGGCCGACCCCGAGGGCCCACGCGTCGCACACCGAGTCACCCGCCCAGTGCTGCACCGTGACCATCCGGGTGCGTGTGCCCGAAGGCACGGGCACGGTCTACCTGACCGGCAGCCTCCCGGAGCTCGGACCGTGGCGTCCCGACGCCGTCGCCCTGGCGGGCGAAGGGCGTGAGCGCACAGGGGAGGTGACGGCCCCACCCGGTACGGCCCTGGAGTACAAGTTCACGCTGGGCTCCTGGGACCGCGAGGCCCTGAGTGCCGCGGGCACGGTCGCGCCTAACAATCGCCTGCTCCTGAACCGGGACACCCTGGTCGTTCATGAGATCGATGGCTTCAAGAAGGACCCGCGGGAATACATCGCCGATTGGCGGGGCTCGGGCGTTCAGGGCCGCCTGGTCTACTGGACCGATGTTCCGTCGGCGTTCCTGGGTCCGACGCGCCACGTCGAGATCTGGCTGCCACCCGGTTACCACGATGCCGCAGCGACGCGCTACCCCGTCCTCTACATGCACGACGGGCAAAACCTGTTCGACCCCCGCATCGCGAACACCGGCGTGGACTGGGGCGTGGATGAGGCGGTGGTGCGCCTGGTGAATCGCGGCATCATCCCCCCGATCATCGTGGTCGGCGTCTGGAGTACGACCGCGCGGTTCTCGGAGTATTCGCCCTGGCACGACGCCCCGAAGTATGCGCGGTTCCTCATCGAGGAGCTGATGCCGAGGGTCAATGCGACGTTCCGCACCCTCACGGGTCCGGGGAACACGGCGGTCATGGGCTCCTCGATGGGCGGCCTCCTGTCGTTCTACCTGGTGACCCACCACCCGGAGACCTTCGGCGCCTGTGGCTGCGAGTCGACCCACTTCCCCCTCTCGGAAGCGGTGGTCGCTCAAGTCTTCCCCGGCATCCCCGTGCCTGCCGCCCCGGATACTACTCCCTACGTCGTCCGGGACATTCGGTCCGGCCTCAAGGCTCCCCCGGCTGCGCGATACCGCTTCGACTTCGGCAGCCTGGGACTCGACTCCACTTATGCGCCCAGTCACGAAGCGGTCCGCAGGTGGCTCCTCGCGCAGGGACGCGTCGAAGGCCGGGACTTCGTGATCCGGCGCTACGCAGGCGCCACGCACAACGAAGCATCGTGGCGTGCGCGCCTCGATGACCCACTCACGTTCCTGTTCGGAAAGACCGGACGATGAGCGCCGCGGGGCGCGGCGCCGCGGCCCTGATCTCCCTCTTCCTCGCGACCGGGTGCTCGTCGGAGGCGCATCAGCCGCCGCCCGCCGCGCCACCCAATCTGGCCGTGCCCGCCTGGTCGAAGGACGCGATCTGGTACCAGATCTTCGTCGAGCGTTTCCGCAACGGCGATCCGTCGAACGATCCCACCCCGCACGACATCGTGGGTGTGACGGACGAGGGGACGCCCGACGACTGGAGGCCGACGCCATGGTCGCAGGACTGGTATCGCCAGGAGCCCTGGGCCGCTGCCACCGGCAAGAACTTCTACGGCACCGTGCAGCTCCGTCGCTACGGCGGGGATCTCAAGGGCGTCATGGACCGGCTCGACTATCTCCAGGACCTCGGTGTGACGGCCCTGTTCTTCAATCCGTTGAACGACGCGCCATCGCTGCACAAGTACGATGCGAGGAATTACCGGCACATCGACCGCAATTTCGGCCCCGATCCCCGGGGCGACGAAGACCGCATGTCCGTTGAACAGCCCGGGAATCCAGCGACCTGGCGCTGGACCGCCGCCGACAGCCTGTTCCTCGCCCTGGTGCGTGAAGTCCACCGGCGCCACATGCGCATCATCATGGACTACTCCTGGAACCACACGGGGACCACCTTCTGGGCGTGGCAGGACGTGCTCGCGCATCAGCGCGCCTCGCCGTTCGCCGGCTGGTACGAGATCGAGCGCTTCGACGATCCCGCCACCCCGGACACCAACGAGTTCACCTACCAGGGATGGGCCGGGGTGCCGTGGCTGCCGGAGTGGAAGAAGGTCGGCCGGGCGGCAGGCCAGACCAAGGGCGCCATCGACGGGAATCTCGTACCCGGCGTCCGCGACCTCGTGTTCGCCGTCACCCGCCGCTGGCTGGACCCCAACGCGGACGGTGATCCGTCAGACGGCGTGGACGGCTTCCGGCTGGACGTGGCCGACGTCGTGCCGCTCGGCTTCTGGCGCGACTACCGGCGACTCGTCAGGAGCGTGAATCCGAACGCCTACCTCGTCGGCGAGGTGTGGTGGGAGGCCTGGCCGGACAAGTTGTACGACCCAGCGCCGTGGCTGCGCGGCGATGTGTTCGACGCGGTCATGAACTACCGCTGGTACACGCCGACACGACGCTTCTTCGCGGGGGCGCCGCCGTTGCTGAAGGCCTCAGGGTACGCCGCGAGCCTCGACTCGCTGGCCACCGGCATCGGCCCCTCGTTCCAGCGGGCGATGATGAACCTGACGGCGAGTCACGACACGCCGCGCTTCGGCACGTCGGTCTACAACCCCGGCCGCTACAAGTATCGGAACAGCCCCCGCGAGGACCCCGCGTACCGCATCGATCGCCCCGACGAGCGCACCCGCCGGATCCAGCGACTGATCCTGGTGCAGCAGTTCACCTACGTTGGTGCGCCGCATATCTGGAACGGCGACGAGGTGGGCATGTGGGGCGCGGACGATCCGGACGAGCGCAAGCCGCTGGTGTGGGCCGACCTTCGGTACGACGACGAGACCGCGGATCCGCTGGGCCGACCCCGCCACCGCGACCGGGTGGTGCCCGATACCGCCCTGTTCAGGGTGTACCAGAACCTGATTGCGCTGCGGAAACAGCACCTTCGGCTGTTCGTCGATGGGTCGCTACGCTGGCTCCTCACTGACGATGCGAAGGGAGTGCTGGCGTACGAGCGCGCGCTCGGCGACGAGCGGGCCATCATCGCCTTCAACAACTCGGACGCGACGCGCGAGGTATCGATGGTGGCGGATGGCAAGTATCGTCTCGCCTTCCCGGCCGCCGGGGCGGTGACCGTTGCCGCCGGAACGCTCGAGGCCCGAGTACCGCCGCGATCAGCCAGGGTGTGGATCCGGGAGTGAGGCTGCGCGGGCAATGCACCACGGAAGCACGGAAGACACGGAAGTTGCACGGAAGGAGGCTGTTGGTGCGTTGAAAAGGCAATGTGTTTGTGTCTCGACCTCCCATGTTCACATTTTGTGGGAGGACGAATGGGGCTCATCGAACATGCCACCAATCGGCTGAGCGATACAGTCCTCGGGGCAGCAATTGAGGTACATCGCCATCTGGGTCCGGGTCTGCTCGAATCGAGCTATCACGCGTGCCTGTGCCGCGAGCTGGAGCTTCGAGGCGTAGCCTATGAGAGCCAAGTCGCCTTGCCTCTTCATTACAAAGGCGTTCGGGTCTCGAAGGGCTACATCATCGACTTAGTGATCGAAACCGCGCTGGTTGTCGAAATTAAATCTGTGGACAAGCTCCTCCCCATTCATTCCGCACAACTCATCACCTACATGCGATTGCAGGGAGTGTCATCCGGTCTTCTGATGAATTTCAACGTCCACCTTCTCCCTCACGGCATCAAGAGAGTGCTGCTCTGATCTGCTCGCCATGCAGCTTCCGTGTCTTCCGTGCTTCCGTGGTGAACAGTTACCGCGGCGCCAAGAGAACCAGCCCCGATCCGGTCGTGATGGAGATCTTGCCATTCCTCACCCTGCCCGTCACGCCCGAGTAGCCATCCACCAGCTCCGCGCCCTCCGGGAACACCCCGAACACAGGTACGGTCTTGGCCCCTTCGCCCTGCTCCATCGCGACCAGGACGCGGTCGACATGCCCACCCGCCTCGAGCGTGCGGCTGAAGATGTACGGCTTCGCTTGCAGCGTACGATGCACCCCCGCCCCCACGGCCGGATGGGCCCGGCGGAACCGGCCCAACGTCCGCCAGTGCTGCAACACCGCGGCGGTCGAGCCCCGGTGCTCGAGATCCCCCCAGTTCATGAACGAGCGAAGATTGGCGTCCCCCTCGGCCCCCGGGACCACGAGTGGCCGGGCCAGCTCGTCTCCGTAGTAGATCTGCGCGCCCCCCGGCGCGAGGAGAAGACGGGTGCCGGCGCCGAGCGGATCCCGCCGGTCGCGGTCATATGGGGAGCCGTCGTCGTGTGAGCTGATGTAGTTGAGGATCGCGAGCCCTCGGAGCGCCCCGTCATGGAGCGTCGCGGAGTACCGCGTGAACAGCCCGTCCAGCGACCCGGCGGTATCGCCCTTGAAGCCGAAGTTGATGAGGGCATCGTAGCCGTTGGCGAAGAAGTCCACGGTGCGGTCACCGTAGTCGTATGCCCTGCCCTGGCTCGGCTCCCAGCCGAAGACCTCGCCCACCATGTAGAACGGCAGGCCGTCCAGGACCTGCGCCGGATGCGCCCGCTTCCAGTCCACGAACGCGTGCTCGGCTTCCCGCTTCAGCTCGGCGCTGACCGCCGCTTCGAAATGCTTGGCGGTGTCGAGCCGGTAGCCGTCGAAGCCGAACTCGCGCACCCAGTCGGTGAGCCACTTGATGACGTAGTAGCGCGGCGCCCGGGGATACCCGGTGCGATGGAAGAACGCGTCGAGCGAGGCCCGCTCCGCATCCAGCCGGCCCTCCTGGCGCCACTTCTCGACCAGTGCCGGGGGAAGCTCGACGGGATCGTCCCGATCGGTGCGCATGTCCGGAAGGGTGGCTACCAGGGTGCAGTCCACGGTGGTGGCGTAGTCCCGGTAGGTGCAGTTGGGCCCGGTGCGGACCCAGTCGTCGGGCCACGGTGGGTCCTGCGCGGTGACCGGTCCCGTGTGGTTGATCACGCCGTCCATCAGGACCCGGATGCCATGCCGGTGGGCCGCACCGACCAGCGCTCCCAGCGCTTCCCTGGTGCCCAGCGCCGGGTCCACCGCGGTCCAGTCCCGGGTCCAGTAGCCATGGAAGCCGTAGGTCTTCCCGCTCCCTTCGTCCACGCTGCCGTGGATCTGCTCGACGAAAGGAGTCAACCAGATGGCGTTCACGCCCAGGCTGTCGAAGTAGCCCTCGTCGATCCGGCGACGCAGGCCGGCGAGATCGCCCCCCTCGAAGTTGCGCAGCAACGCTCCGTCGTGCGCGCGCCCCAGCGCCCGGTCGTTGCCCGGGTCGCCGTTCTGGAAACGATCGGTGAGGAGAAAGTAGATCGTGGCGCTGTTCCAGTACGCCGATGGGCTGCCGGCGGCGGCCGTCGTGATGGCGCCGGCCGGCGTGTCGGCGCGGCGCTCCCCCGTGGATCGGAGCGCGCCGGAACATCCCCCGACAAGGAGGATGCCGAGACCGATCAGGCCGAGGGTGGGAACCCTGGGTGCCATGTCCCTGCCTCCGGCTCGTCCCGGTCCTCCACCCGGAGGGTGAGCGCCGCGGCCAGCAGGAGCGACCCGCCGCCGACCGCGAGGGCGTAGATCGCCTCTCCACTGAAGAACCGATGGACGAGGAAACCGAGGAGGGCCGCCGCGACGATCTGGGGAATCACGACGAAGAAATTGAAGACGCCCATGTAGTAGCCCATCTTCGACGGCGGCAGAGACCCCGTCAGGATCGCGTACGGCATGGCGAGGATGCTGGCCCAGGCGATGCCGACCCCCACCATGGAGCCCAGCAGGAACCGGGGGTCCTTGAGCACGAGGATCGACAGCAGCCCGAGCGCTCCGCAGGCCAGGCAGATCGCGTGGGCGACCTTGCGATCGGTCCGCCGGGCCAGGATCGGGATGCCGAAGGCGACCACCGCGGCGACGCCGTTGTAGGTGCCGAAACCGACCCCCACCCAGTTGGCGCCTTCGTTGTAGAGCGCCGAGGTCGTGTCGGTGGTCCCGTAGAGATGGCTGGTCACCGCCGGTGTCGTGTAGATCCACATGGCGAAGAGCGCGAACCACGAGAAGAACTGGACCCACGCCAGCTGCTTCATGGTGTGCGGCATGTCCTGGAAATCGTTCAGGATGGTGACGAAGTCGTTGTCGTACCGGCCGCCCCGTTGCAGCAGCCCGCTCGCGATCAGCAGCAGTCCGACCACGACCATCCCGGCCGAGAGGATCATCACCTGGTAGATGGCAGCATGGGCCAGCCAGGCGCTCAGCGCCACCCCGACCGCGAGCAGAATCGAGCCCAGCCGGATCTGCCGTCCGCCGTTCAGGGTGAACTCCGCGGCCGTCCGCCGTTCCACGGCGGCGCCTTCCCGCGCCTGGTTCTCGGCGAAGCTGGCCATCTCCTCGGGCGCGTATTCCTTCGAACGTAGCACCGTCCACAACACCGCCGCGAAGAACACCGCGGCGCCGAAGTAGAACGAGAGCCGCACCGAGTCCGGGATCACGTGCGGCGGTGCCTCGTTGCTCACGCCGAACTGATTGGTCAGGAGCCATGGGAGGAGGGAGGCCGCCACCGCACCCGTGCCGATGAGGAAGCTCTGCATCGCGAAGCCGGTGGTCCGCTGCGCCGAGGGGAGATTGTCGCCCACGAAGGCACGGAACGGCTCCATGGAAATGTTGATTGAGGCGTCCATGATCCACAGCATGCCCGCCGCCACCCAGAGCGACCGGGGAGTTGGGCATCACCAGCAGCGCGGCCGAGGCGAGGATCGCGCCGGTCAGGAAGTAGGGCCGGCGCCGGCCCAGGCGGTTCCAGGTGCGATCGCTCAGGTACCCGACGATCGGCTGGATCAGGAGGCCGGTCACCGGCGCGGCGATCCACAGGATCGGGATGTCCTCGACCTTGGCGCCCAGCGTCTCGAAGATCCGGCTCACGTTCGCGTTCTGCAGCGCGAAGCCGATCTGAATGCCGAGAAAGCCGAAGCTCATGTTCCAGATTTCCCAGAACGTGAGCCGCGGCTTGGACCGGATGGCGAGCGCAGGAGCGGCAAGCGATGATGCCATGGGCCTGGACCTCAGTGGAATGTCACGCCAAGTGGGGTGGAGTAGGACTAAACAGCGCACCACGGAAACACGGAAGACACGGAAGCAACAACGTTTGTGGCTTTTTCCGTGGTGCCTCCGTGTCCTCCGTGCTTCCGTGGTTGAAGCCCATCTGCAATGCTCATCTGCCGCTCATCTCCCCGGCGAGACTCGAATGGCCTGACCGCCGGGCGCCGTCGAGGCGGCGCAGAATCGCGTCCACCTCGGGATCGCTGAAGATCTCGTCGAGCAGGCGCCGCATCGGGCGCTGCCAGTTGGGACGCATAGACGACGGGGTTCCGGGGAGGTTCACGGCCACCTCCTCGAGCCAGAGGTCTTCGAGCCAGAGAACGACCAGCGGGCTGTCCGACCGACCGAGCCAGTCCAGCAGTGCGCTCAGGAAGGTGCGTGGGTCCTCAACGGTACAGCCCAGGTGAGCGGCGAGCCACCCGGTGGCCCTGGATCGTTCCTCGGTCACGGCCGGGACCCCCGACTCGGCCAGGAGGCCGTAGCGCACCCGGTCGGCGATGTCGTTGCCTTTGAGCCAGCCCGCGAACGTCGGCGTATCGTGGCTGCCGATGAGCGCCATGTCCGCCGCGCCCGGCGGGGCAACGTCCGGGCCTTCCGAGGCCTGGAACATCGCGAGATACATCCCCCAGATCCGGTGACGCGGCAATGCCTCGAAAACCTCGCGAGGCACAGTGCCGAGGTTCTCCCCGACCACCTCGCACCGGTGGCGGTTCGATTCCAGGCTGAGGACGGCGAACAGCTCCTCGGCGGGATACGAGACATAGGTCCCGTCGTGGAGCCCGAGCCCGTGCGGGATCCAGTACAGACGAGTCCAGGCCATGATGTGGTCCACCCGGAGCACCCCCGCGACCCCGGCCTGGTGGGCGATGCACTTCGCCAGGTACCGGTGACCCTCGCGGCGCGACGCGCCGGGGAGCACCGGGCTGAAGCCCCAGTCCTGCCCGCTCGGGAAGCCCTGGTCGGGAGGGGCACCGACCGACATTCGGTCGGCGAACAATGATTGCCGGGACCACGGATCGTAGCCGTCGGGATGGCCGCCCACGGCCAGGTCGAGGCCCAGACGGAACCCGTCTTTGTCGAGGCGCTCCCTCAAGTCGCGGAGCTGGCCGCGCGCCAGCGTCTGGGCGACGAGGTGAAAGCGCTCCTCTTCGGCATCCACCTGATCGGGCGTCAAGCTGCCGGCCCGGGCGGCCGCGGGCCAGTCGCGCCAGTTCCTGCCCAGCCGGACCTGTGCGCCGCGGAACCGGGCGTAGCGGACCAGCTCCTCGTCGAGCTCCGATGCGGGCGGCGCCGGACACGCCGCGAGGGCAGCGCGGACCTCGGCGTCGCCGCGAGTCACATCCAGGGCGGCGGGTGCGGCCGTTGGGCGATGGCCCTCGCCGAGGTCGAGGATCAGCTCCGACCAGAACAGCCGGCTCACCGGCGAGTAGGGGCTGGGCTCCGGCCACCGGGTGTTGAAGGTCGGGGCCAGGGGGAGGACCGAGACCAGGTCGCCGCCGCGTTCGGCTATCCAGCGGCAGAGGGATTCGAGGTCCCGAAGGTCCCCCAGGGATCGGCTCCGCGCCGAGCGGAGCGCGGCCAGGTGGGCCCCGACCCCCCAGCTCCGATGCAAGCCGGGCCGGCGCCACGCCTCACGCGGCGCGGCGATGATCGTGCTCGTTTCGACCCGGCCCGATGTCTCGACGGTGAGGCGGTGGTAGCCGCTGGGAAGCGCCTTACTGGCCCGAATCCCGCCTTCGGAAAGCTGTAGTGGGACGACCGGGCCCCCTTCGGTGTGCATCTGCATCTGGACCGGGCGGTCAGCGGAGATCGCGATCGGCGCCAGGATTCCGTCCCAGGCGACGATCACCGGCGGCACGTGCGCCGCGGTGCCGGCCTTGCGGTGCGCCCGCAGCGCACCGGCCGCGTCCCCCGGCCGCCCGACGGGAGCCCCCAGCGCCGCGCAGACCCGCACCAATGTCTCGGGCGCCACGACGACGCGCCGACCCAGGCCGTCCGTGTAGCGGGTATGGACACCCATCGCCCGGGCGAGCGAGCGGAGCGCTTTCAGCTCATCCATGCGCGCACATGATCGGCGTGCGGGCCCCCACCCTATTCACCACGGAAACACGGAAGACACGGAAGTTGCACGGAGCAGAACACAAGTACTTGCTCTTGCTGTTTCCGTGGTGCTTCCGTGTCTTCCGTGTTTCCGTGGTGAATAGGCGTATGCCGGGAGGCGTCAGGTGAGCGCTCCTCCGTCATCTAACAGGCCGAATCCGAATCGCCTGGCCGCCTCCGGGCGCCAGGACCACGCGCAGCCGGGTCGCGGAGGTCACCGGGCGGCGCGTGATGGTGACCGGCAGCGGATTGTCCAGCCAGTTTGCCTTCGGGCCGTCGGCATAGATCTCCGCCACGTACCGCTTGCCCGGCGTCAGGAACGAGAGCGGGACGTCGAGTGTGCGCCCTTCCTCGTCGGTGATGGCGCCCAGGAACCAGGTCTGGCCCCCCCGCTCGCGGCGCGCCACCGCCACGTAGTCACCGATCCGGGCATCGATCACCCGGGTCGTGTCCCAGTCCACCGCGACGTCGCGGATGAACTGGAACGCGGGCTGCCCCTCGTAATTCTCCGGGAGATCCGCCGCCATCTGCAGCGGCGAGTACAGCACGACGTACAGCGCGAGCTGCTTGGCCAGCGTGGTGCGTACCCGGGCTTCATCCGGCCGGTGGGCATGCCCGCTGCTGCGCTCGAGGATGTCGAAGATCCCCGGCGTGAAATCCATCGGCCCGGCCAGCAGCCGGGTGAAGAAAAGGATGGTCTCGTGCTCCGGCGGATTGCCGCCGTCGCCGCTCCAGGCGTTGTATTCCTGCCCCCGAGCGCCTTCGCGGCTCATCATGTTGGGGTAGGTGCGGCGCTCGCCGGTATCGTGCATCGGTTCGTGCACGTCCAGCATGATGCCGTATCGGGCGGCCGTCTCGACCACGTGGCGGTAGTGCCGCACCATGTACTGCGAGTAGTGCGAGTGGCCCTCGGTGGTCAGGTCGGTGACGTATCCGGACTTGATGGCATCGAGGCCCAGTGACCGGTACAGAGCGAAGGCGCTATCCAGCTGCCGCTCGTAGTTCCCGATCCCGCCCGAGGTCTCGTTGTGCACGATCAGGCGCACGCCCTTCTCGTGCGCGTACGCGGCAACGGCCTTCAGGTCGTAATCGGGGTACGCCTGGGTGAAGGAGAAGGCGTTGCGGTTGGCGATCCAGTCGCCGTCCCATCCGGTGTTCCACCCCTCGACCAGCACGCCGCCGAATCCGTTGGCGGCGGCGAAATCGATGTATCGCTTGGTATTCGCAGTCGTCGCCCCGTGCTTCGGCCCCGAGCTCCATGTCATCGTGCCGATGTGCATGCCCCACCAGATCCCCACGTACTTCATGGGATGGATCCAGTCGGTGCTGGCGAGCGCGTTCGGCGGATTGAGATTGAGTCCCAGCACGGCGGGCGCCAGGCCGGTGGCCTTGTCGGCCAGCTGGATGGTCCTCCACGGCGTCACGAACGGTGTGCGGCCACGCACCTTGATCCCGTCGGCCATGGGTGCCAGAGCCGCCGTGAGCAGGCGGCTCTCGGTGCGAGTCCCCTTCAGGAACATCCGCGCGTAATCCACCAGGTTCGCTTCGTGGATGACCATGAACGTGCGGTTGTCCTCGGTCTGCATGGTGAGCGGCGTCTGCACACTGTCGAGCAGGCTCACGGGACCGGAGGAGTACAGCATCTCGGAGCGGTCCTTCCGCGCCCAGTTGGACGGGATCCACCAGGCGCGCGCGTTGTCGGCCAGGGCGAACTGGGTGAGCTCGTCGGTGATCTCGAACGCGCCGAGGCCGGGCTGCTCGGGAAACTCGTAGCGGAAGCCTATGCCGTCGTCGAAGGCGCGCACCCGCAGGGTGAACCGCCGGCCCGGGGCCGCGGCCTCCTCCACCGAGACGGCCAGCTCGTTGTGGTGGTCGTGCACCCGGGCCACCTCGCCCCACGGCTGGGTCCACCATTCGTCGTGCGACTGGCGAGTGGTATCGGTGATGCGGAGCCCGTCGCGAAGCGCCGGCGCCCCCCGGAACTCGAAGCCGAGCAGCGAGGGGAGGATGAGCGCGCGCCCATCGCGGGCGAGGCTGTAGCTCAGCCGGCCCTCGCGAAGCTCCACCGTGAGCTGATTGCGGCCATCGGGTGAGGCGACGACGGCCTGGCCCCGGAGCGGGGCGGCGGAGGCGACGAGCGCAACTGCGGCGAGGCATGAAATGAAGAAGCCGGGAGACCGGCGCATGGGGCGTTCCTGGAGTGAGGGCCGCGCGAGAAGGTAAGGCCGCCGGCGCGCTTCGGCCAGCGGGCGGGGATGGCGCCCGCGAGTTGTCTCGCGCGGGCTCGCTCCGCTAGAATCCCCGGAGTAGCTATCTGAACGCTTTGCTAGGAGCATGCGTGCCTCAAGCGCGGAAGGTCGCGATTGTCGTCGGCGGGGGCCCGGCGCCCGGTATCAATGCCGTCATCGGGGCGGCCACGATCCGCTGCGTCCTGGAGGGCGTCGACGTACTGGGGATCCAGGACGGGTTCGAGTGGATCATGCGCGGCGACATCGACCACGTCGTCCCGCTCGAGATCGACGGGGTGAGCCGCATCCACTCCCGCGGCGGCTCGATCATCGGCATCGCCCGCGCCAACCCCACCGCCGACCCCCAGCTGCTCGAGAACACCATCCTCTCGCTGCTGCGCCTGGACGTGACGCACCTGATCACCATCGGCGGCGACGATACCGCGTACACGGCGATGCGCCTCGAAGAGCAGTCGGCCGGCCGCATCCATGTCGTGCACGTGCCGAAGACCATCGACAACGACATCGCGCTGCCCCCCGAGGTCGACACGTTCGGCTTCCAGACGGCCCGCCACCTCGGCGCCGAGATCGTCAAGAACCTGATGACCGACGCCCACACCACCTCGCGCTGGTACTTCGTCATCGCCATGGGCCGGAAGGCGGGGCACCTCGCCCTGGGGATCGGGAAGGCCGCCGGCGCGACGCTCACGCTCATACCAGAGGAGTTCGGCCTCCGCGGGATCTCCTTCAAGGCGATCACCGACACGCTGGTGGGCGCCATCATCAAGCGCCGGGCCCTGGGACGGACGCACGGCGTGGCCGTCATCGCCGAGGGCGTGGTCGAGGGGATCGACCCGCGCGACCTGGCGGGGATCGAGGGCATCGACGGCATCGAGCACGACGCCCACGGCAACCTCCGCATCGCGGAGGTCGCCATCGGGCAGCTCCTGAAGCAGGCGGTGCAGGAGCGGCTGCGGGAGTTCGGGCTCAAGGCGACGATCGCCGCCAAGGATATCGGCTACGAGCTCAGGTGCGCCGACCCGATCCCCTTCGACATGGAGTACGCCCGGGACCTGGGGTACTGTGCCGCGAAGTACCTGCTGTCGGGCGGTCGCGCGGTGATGGTCTCGATGCAGGGAGGCGAGTTCGTGCCCATTCCGTTTCGGGACCTGCTCGACCCCGCGACGGGCCGCACCCGCCTCCGCTTCGTGAACATTCACTCGACCCGGTACGCCATCGCCCGGCGGTACATGATCCGGCTGCGCCGCGACGACTTCGCCAACCCGCACGAGATCGCGCGCTTCGCCGCTGCCGCGCACCTGTCGCTGGAGCAGTTCCGCGACCAGTTCGAGTCCCTGGTGCGGGATGAGCCGCCGCCGCTCGATATCGTGGTGCCCGCGCCGGAGGACGGGGCGCTGAGCGGCTCCGCCCTCCACGGCTGACGCGGTGCCTGCCGGTGCCGGCCGCCGGGCGGACATCACGCGGGCGCCGTTCGGCCGAACCCCGGCCGGGGAGGCCGTCGAAGCATTCACGCTGACGAACGCGCACGGCGTCACGGTGCGCGCCGCGACGTACGGCGGCACCATCGTCTCACTCTCCGTCCCCGATCGCGATGGACGCGTGGCCGACGTGGTGCTCGGGCACGACTCACTCGATGAGTACATCAGCGACTCCAACTACTTCGGGGCCATCATCGGGCGATTCGCCAACCGGATCGCCAGGGCACAGTTCACTCTCGATGGGAAGACATATCGGCTGGCCGCCAACAACGGGCCCAACCACCTGCACGGCGGCCGCACCGGGTTCGACCGGGTGGTGTGGCGCCCCGCCCCATCGTGCACCGACCACGTGGCCCGCCTGGGCCTGAGCTACACCAGTCCCGACGGGGCGGAGGGCTACCCCGGCAATCTGGACACCAGGGTCACGTACACCCTGACGGACCGGAACGAGCTGGAGGTGGACTACCTGGCGACGACGGATCAGGCGACGCCCGTCAACCTCACGCAGCACACCTGCTTCAACCTCAGCGGCGACGGTGCCGACGACATCCTGGGCCACCTGCTTCGAATCGATGCCGACCTGATGACGCCCGTGGACGAGACCCTCATTCCGACAGGCGGGTTCGCTCCGGTCGCCGGGGGTCCCTTCGACTTCCGGACGCTCACCGCCATCGGCGCCCGGATCGCGATCGACGACGAGCAGCTTCGCCGCGGCCGGGGCTACGATCACAACTTCGTGCTGAACCGGAATGCATCAGGCCTGGCCTACGCGGCGCAGCTCGTGGAACCGATCTCGGGGCGCACGCTCGACGTTCACACCACCGAACCCGGCCTGCAGCTCTACACGGGCAATGCCATCGGATCGGGCGATGCCGTCGCCGGGCGCGTCATCGGGAAGACCGGCCGGACGTATGGGCCTCGCGCGGGGGTGTGCCTCGAGACCCAGCATTATCCCGATTCTCCCAACCAGCCGGGCTTCCCGTCCACGATTCTCCGGCCGGGGGAGCAGTACCGCTCGCGGACGGTGTTCGCCTTCGGCGTGACGGGCCGGAGCCGCGTTGGGGAACAGCCCCACGAGTCACCCTGAGCGCAGCGAAGGGGCATGCCTCGACGCATGTCCCCTTCGCTGCGCTCAGGATGACTCACTCGTGGAAAGGTGTCGCAACGCCCGGAACCGCCTTGGTCCCCTCGCCACGCACCACCCGAAGATCCAGACTCTCCTCCCCGAGCCCGTCCGCCGCGGCGGTCAGCCGGAGCCGCCCCGGCTTGGCCGCACCCAGGATAGCCAGCGCGCGGCCGTTGAACGCGTGCCGCCGGTCGGAGCGGTAGGGGTCGTGGTCATCCAGATCGCCATTGTCCAGCGCCAGGATGCTGCCGCCCGAGACCGTGAAGCGGACCAGATTGTCCGAGGTGGGGACGACCGTACCGGCCGAGTCCACGATCTCGAAGGTCACGTGCGCCACGTCCCCCGGAGCGGCAGAGATCGTGTCGCGGTCCACCGAGAGGCGGATGGCGGCGGGTGGACCTGCCGTGCGCACTTCCGCCTGGCAGGCCACCGTGCCATCCCGCTTCCGGCCGATCGCCCGGAGCACACCCGGCTCGTAGGGCACGTCCCAGCTGAGGTGCAGGTCGTTGGTGGTCGCGTTGACCCGGGGCTCCGCGTAGGTATTCCAGCCGCCGGACGTCCCCTGTGCCGGAAACTCGAGGCGCTTTTCACCGAGGGAGCGGCCGTTGAGGAACAACTCGACGCTGTTGCAGTTCGTGTAGGCCAGCACCGGGATCACCTGCCCGCGGCGGCCCGCCCAGTTCCAGTGCGGGAAGAGATGCAGCACCGGGCGATCGGTCCACAGGCTCTGATACAGATAGTACGCGTCTTTGGGATGACCGGTGATGTCCATCGCGCCTGAGGCAAACCCCTTGAAGGGCCAGGTGCTCTCGCCCAGGTAGTCGATCCCGGTCCACATGAAGTTGCCCGCGAAGTAGTCGCGCAGGGTGATCCATTTCCACAGCCGCTCGACCTGGAGCATGCCACTCGTGTAGTTCGGCCGCACCGCCGCCGAGTCGTTCCCCAGCGAATAGCGCTCGTCGAAGGATTGGAAGATCGAGCCGCTCTCGGTCCCGATCATCTTCCAGCCGGGATGGTCGTGCCGGTCCTGTTCGGCGAAGAGCTCACGCCGCTCGTGCCACCGGTCCACGTAGTTGTAGCCCACCACGTCCTCGGCGCTCAGGAAGGCGAGCGTGGCGGGATGGCCATCGGCGACGATCTGGTCGTTGCCGGTCGTGACCGGCCGCGTCGGGTCCTCGCGGTGGAAGAGGTCCACCAGCCGGCGCAACACCTGCGCGCCGTCGGGCGTGCTCTGCTCGCCGATCTCGTTGCCGGCGCTCCAGAGGACGATCGAGGGGTGATTGCGGTCCCGCTGAACGAAATCGGTGACGTCACGCTCGGACCATTCGACGAAGTACTGGTGGTAGCCCTCGGGCACCTTGCCGATGGTCCATTCGTCGAACGCTTCCGCCATGACGAGGAAGCCCAGCCGGTCGCACAGGTCGAGGAACTCCGGTGCGGGCGGATTGTGCGAGGTGCGGATGGCGTTCGCGCCCATCGCCTTGAGCAGCTCGAGCCGGCGTTGCCAGACTCGCTCCGGCACCGCGGCGCCAAGCCCGCCGGCGTCGTGATGCAGGTTGACGCCCCGCATCTTGACCCGCCGGCCGTTCAGCAGGAAGCCGCGGTCCGCGTCGTACGCGATGGTGCGGACGCCGAAAGTCGTAGTGATCACGTCGGCGACGCGGTGCCCGTCCCTCACCTCCGAGCGAAGCGCATACAGATACGGCGTCTCGACCGACCAGAGCCGTGGTGCGTCGATGCGTACTCGCTGTTCGAGCTCGACGTGCTGGCCGGCTGCCAGCGAGAACGGTGTCTCCGTCCGCCCCGCCTCCCGCCCCGCACTGTCGAGCACTACGGAGCGGAGCACGCCCCGGCGCGGCGCAGCACGGTCATTCTCCACGCGGGTGCGGATCATGACCTCTGCGCCCGCCGAGTCCACCACGGGCGTCGTCAGGTAGGTTCCCCAGTGGCCCACGTGCAGTGGAGCGACAGTGGTGAGCCAGACGTGACGGTAGATGCCGCTGCCCGTGTACCACCGGGAGTTGGGCTGCCGCGAGTTGTCGACGCGCACGGCGACCACGTTCACCCCGGACTTGAGGTGCCTGGTGACGTCGTAGGCAAAGCCGATGTAGCCGTAGGGCCGCCGGCCCAGATGGACGCCGTTGATCCAGACGTCGCTGTTCATGTAGATGCCGTCGAACTCGAGCAACGCCAGCCGGCCCCGGGATCCATCGGGCATGCGGAACGCCTTGCGGTACCAGCCGACGCCCGCGGGGTAGTAGCCCATGCCTCCGCCGCCAGGGGCGTCCTGGCGCGGCGTGCCCTCGATGCTCCAGTCGTGCGGCAGGTCCAGCCTGCGCCACCCGCGGTCGTCGAAGCCGGGCTGTTCAGCGCTCGCGGGGTCGCCGAGGGTGAAGCGCCAGCCGGGGTCCATCGACAGGCGCTGCCGCTGACCGGCCGCCGGGCTCGCGGTCAGCGACAGGGCCACCAGGCCGAAAGCGAGGAATCTTGCGAAGCGATGCATGCGCATCTCGTGGTTGCTTGGACTGTCAGGCTGGCGCGGGGATTCCCCCGGCGGCATAATGGGAAGCGTCCGCACCTACGACCAGCAGTTGACCACCGCGCGGATAGGTCGAGCGAATGGAGGGCACATGCTCCGCGGATTGAGGCTTCTGGTTCCAGCATTGCTCCTGACCGCCGCCGCATGTGCCCATTCCGGCATAGGCGAATCCGGGCCGGAAATCAGGGAGACCGGCATCCCGGCGTACATCGAAGTCCAGAACCAGCACGCGCTCCCGATGGAGATCACCGTCTACGCTTCGGGGATCACCCAGCGGCTGGGCACGGTGCACCCCGGTATGGCCAGCCGTTTCACAATCCCTCAGAACCTGATCGGCAATGGCTCTGCCCAGTTCGAGGCCCGCCCCAGCGGGGGCGGGCAACCATTCCGGTCCGGAGAAATCCTGCTCGCTCCCGGCGCAGTGATTGACCTCCGGATCGCGGCTCAACTGTTCAACAGCACCCTCACGCGTCGGCCGTAAGAGCACATTACAATACCGAACCGAGTCATCCTGAGCGCAGCGAAGGAGCCATTCCTGGACGCATGCCCCCTTCGCGGAGTTCACCCTGAGCGCAGCGAATGGGCTCAGGGTGACTCGCCGGGCCCATTGGCCTCGCTCCCGCCGAATTCAAGCGTCACCCACTCTACCTCTACGCCGTAGCCGCCCGGCGTGATGGCCCCGCCGTCCTCGCGCCGGAGCGACAACTGCAGGCGCTCCAGATGGTCGAGGCGTGGGTGGTCGCCCTGGCCGCCACGGGCTTCTGCCGGTCCCACCCAGTAGTTCCACTCACCGGGAAACCCCTGCGGGAGCAGGACGCCGCGACCGATGGCAAAGTCCGCGAGCGGAAGCGACGGCTCGCTCCAGGTGCTGTCCACCGGCACGGCCGCGCTCCAACTGGTGCCGTCATCCTCCATCAGCGTGACGTGCAGGACCTGGCGGGGCCCGAGGCCGCGCAACCGGAGGCGCACCGCGCTCGCAGCGGCGATGGTCTCCTGCCGGGCTCTCGTCCTGCCCGCAATCACGAGCGAGGCGGTGTAGTCAGGCGGGCTCCACCCGCTCGAGTCCACCGGCAGGGCGACGTGGAAGACCGGTTGCCCGGTCACCGCTGACAGCCCCACGTGGAAGAGCCCGCGACGTCCCGCGTCGCCGATGCGGGTGAAGGTGAGCAGCTCCGCGTCCGAGCCGGGGTCGAACAGTCGCAGCGGCGTCTCCGGGCCGACGACGTCGAGCCTCCAGAATTCGTGGCCGTAATAGTCCCAGGCCGTAGGCTTCTCGCGCAGCCCGCTGGGGAAGGTCACGGCCGTGGCGTTACGGAAGACGGTGATCACCAGCTCGTGCGGGCCCTCCTGCAGGGCCGAGGCTGGAACGGTGGCGGCATATTCGTACGCTCCGGCGGGGCGCATCGCGTAGTCCTGGTAGGACGCGCCCGCCGTCGGCCGGAGGAACAGCACGGCCGAGTCGGGCGGGGTGCCGTCGACTACCCGGGCGCGCACCTCGGCGTCACGCCCCGCGAGGACTGCCGGCGGGACCAGCGGCGTGACCGACGGCGCCACCGTATCAACTGGCGGGGCATGGTACTCGGCGAAGCCCACGTGCCCCACGTACCCCGGCAGCGTGGCGACATCGACCGAGCCGCCTGCGCCAAGGACGTACACTCCGGGCGTCACGGTGAAACGACCGCCCACTGCCCGCTCGGTGCGCCGGTTGCCCGCCGTCACCGGCTGGACCGCGAACGTGTCGCCGAGGTCGGGGAGCTTGAGCGTCATCGGCCAGGCACGGCTGATCGCGCGGGTCACGATCTTGTCCGGGTTGGGCGGCTCGAAGGGGTCACGAAGCGGCACTGCGTCGGGATAGACCTCGAGCCGCCACATGCCCGGGCGCACCTTGTCGAGGAAGTAGGCCCCCTCCCCTTCATAGGCCACGGTGGACGAGGAGCCGTAGCCGGCGATCCGGCGAAGCGTGGACGGATCCGGCGGTGTCGATCGCGTCGAACCGGCGTACAGAAAGGCGTCCCGCGCGACCAGCTCCCCCAGGTTGCCGTCATGGGACACGTGGAAATCCCCGAAGCGTGTGTTCCGAGGATAGACGCCGTAGGAGCGCATCCGGGGCAGGCGGCGCATGGCCTCGGCGGCGATGATCGCGCTCAGGGCCTTCCGCGGCGTGTAGACCAGGCTCAGGTAGTGGGTCTGCCAGCCGAGATTGCGCGATGCGGTCCGGAGCATGTCGTAGGCGAACATGGCGGCGAACTGGGTGCCGACGGTGCGAAAGGTCCGCGCCATCGCGGGGTACATCGTGCCGGTGCGCAGGTCGGGGCTGTCGAACTCGTACACGATGCGCGGCAGCCGGGCCAGGTCCCTGCGCAGCATGTCGGGAAAGCGGTCGACCCCCCGGAGGTAGTTGCCTTCCAGCTCGTGGCCGGAGTTGAGCCCCGAGGGATACCAGCCGAAGGTCACACCCTGCGCCCGCGAGCGCCGAATGGCCTCGCCGATCCGGAAGTCCTGGCTCACGTTGTAGAAGACGAGCTTGCGGCACCCGGTGCGGCGCACCGCGTCGGTGAGCGCGTTGATGTAGTGGATCGAGCCGTCGAGGTCCTCGGGATGGTGCGCCGGCTCGTTCACCAGCTCGATAAAGAGGATGGCGGGCTCGTCCTTGAGCGCGACGCCGGTGTAGGGGTTCACGTGCTCCAGGACCTGGCGCAGGTAGTTCACCTGCGCGGCGAGGGCGGCCGGGTCGGTGCCCATCCGCTCCTTGCCGAAGTGGCGCCCGAAGCCCGGCGCCGTCGTGTCCCCGAGCGCATCCGGCCAGTTGGACCCGTAGAGCTGGATCGGGCTGAACAGCATGTAGATGCCGCGCTCCCGCGCGCGGGCAATGAGGTAGTCCTGCAGGTCCAGATGGTCGTTGGCAATGAGGTTGCCCGCGCTGTCGGAGGCCTCCCAGTCGCCCCAGAAGGTGAGCCTGAGACCGTCCCAGCCCATCCGGGCGAACTGGGCCATGTCCTCGTCGATCATCCGCTTCCGGTCGGCGTGGAGGTAGCCGGCCGCACGGTAGTCCGAGGCGGTTGGGAGCACGTAGTTGGCGCCGAAAAGGGTGACCTCCGCGCGGTTGTCGCTCCAGCGGACGACGCCTTCCTTGTCCAGGTAGACGGCCCGGTTGGCTGGTGCGGCTTGCCCGTGGGCCGAGGCAACCGCAAGATCGGCCGCCAGCAGCATGACCAGGCAAAAGCGCACCACGGAAACACGGCAGACACGGAAGTCACCCGGAAGCCGCAAGCTCACTGGATCATCTCTTGATGCTGTGGGTGATAGAGCGACCTTTCGGCGCATCTGTTCCGTGTCTTCCGTGTTTCCGTGGTGCGCAGTTGTCTTGGAGATATCTTTCCGTCCATGCCACGATATGCTGCCTTTCTGCGCGGCGTCAGCCCGATGAACGCGAAGATGCCAGATCTGAAGGTTGCGTTCGAGGCGGCCGGTTTCACCGATGTGAAGACGCTGCTCTCGAGTGGCAACCTGGTCTTCACGGCTCGCGCTGGCTCCGAAGCGGCTCTCCAGCGGAAGGCTGAAGCCGCCATGACCAGGCGACTCGGCCGCACCTTCCTCACGATCATCCGATCGGTCGATGAGCTGCGGGAGATCCTGGGGTCCGACCCCTACCCTGCCTTCGGTCTGCCACCGGCCGCGAAGCGCATCGTCACGTTCCTGCGCGACGACCCGGCGTCGAAGCTCACCCTTCCCGTCGAGGTCGACGGCGCCCGCATTCTGCGTGGTCGACGGCCGCACGGTTTTCAGCGCCTATGTTCCCAGCCCCAAGGGTCCGGTCTTCATGACGCTGATCGAAAAGACGTTCGGCTCGGAGGTGACGACGCGTACCTGGGACACGGTCACGAAAGTCGCTCGGTAAGAGGCGCGCATTACGAACACAAGACAACTGCACACCACGGAGACACGGAGAGCCACGGAGGCCGCACGGCAACTACAGGACTATTGCACCGTAGTTTCATGGGTGGTGTAGCAACCTCTAGTTGACTGAAGAATGCCGTACCACCCTACTCACGCTCCGCGCTGCCTCCGTCGTTCTCCGTGTCTCCGTGGTGTGCAGTTCCACATCCCGCCGCTCCCCGCCGGCCGCCTCATCGCGTCAGCAGCTTGATCCCGAATGGCGGAAGGTCCGCGTGCAGGAATGTACCCGCGTTCCCGTCCGGTGCCCCCGACAAGAGGTCCTTCAACCGAGACCCCCGAAGCATGTCCGGAAGGCTGTCGCGTTCCACGATGACCGTCGCCGCCGAGTCCGCCAGGTTCACGAGCAGGAGACTGGCGTGGCCGGTGGTCGTCCGCAGCACCGCGAGTACGTCCGGCCGATCGGTGGCGACCACTCGCTCATCGCCTGACGCGAGCTCCGGGCGGGTGTGCCGCAGCGCCAGCAGGCGCCGATAGAACGACAACAGGGACGCCGGATCGCGTCCTTCCTCTTCGACCGAGGTTCCGTCTCCATCCTTGGCAAACCGATCGGTCCACCAGGCATCGGTCCCCTGGTACCAGGTCGCGGAGCCGGGGCTCTCGACCTTGCCGCCCCATTCGAAGGCTTCGCGAACTGGGATATCGTTCGCGTCGGTACCCCACGACTTGTTCTGCCTGCCCTGCATGCCGATTTCCTGGCCGTAGTAGATGAGCGGAGTGCCCTGGAGGAGGATGTTGAGGGCCGCCCCGACCCGCTCCTTGCGCGCGTCGCCGCCCATCTCCGAGGCGAAGCGGTTCATGTCATGATTCTCGATGAACAGCAGCTGTCCCTTGCCCGGTGGCGTCCGCTCGCGCGTCTGGGTCATGGCATTGGCGATCGAGTCCCGTTTCAGCGAAACGATCGCGTTGCGCAGGGGAAACGCGAACACCATGTCGGTCCCGCCGCGGGTCAGGAAGTCCTCACCATAACCCCAGTCATACTGCTCGGCGATGATCTTGATGCGTGGGTTCACCGCGCGAGCCTGCGCAAAGACCGGCGCCCAGAACCGGGCGAAGAGGTTGGTGAGCTTTCCCTTCATGTCCAGGTCGTCCATCATGTGATCGATCCGGAAGCCGTCGACCCCATCCTCGAAGTGGCCGTCACGATTCGGATCGATCAATGACGTGAAGAGATTCTGAAAGTACCGTTGCGTGAGCGAGTCGAGGAGATTGACCGAGACGATGCCGACTTTGGCACCCGTGTACATCGGCGCCACCGTGATACCGAAGACGCCGGACTCGGGCTGCGTGTTCCCGGGACCATTGTATAGGACGAAGTGGCTGTACTCCGACGCGGGTTGCCCCATCGACTGCCGCCACCAGGGGTGATCCTCCGCCGTATACTGGATCTCCTCATCCAGATAGATCTTCATGCCCTGCGTGTGGATTGCTGCTACCAGATCACGCAGCGAGCTCGTGTCCCCGTAGTCGGGATCGACGCCCTCGAAGTTCGAGGCGAAGTAATTGTGGTAGAAGGGCGATGGGTTGATCGGCGTGAGCAGGATCGAGGTCACGCCGAGGTCGTGGAGGTAGCCGAGCTTGTCCTGGATGCCGCGCAGATCACCGATGCGGTCGCCGTCGCTGTCGCGGAAGCTGCGGACGAAGATCTGATAGAATACCTCGCCGGCATCGCCCAGCCGCGTGCCCCCCTGCAGCACGACCGCGCCATAGGCCGGCAGCGCGACCGTGTCGCCGCGCTGAACCCGCCCCGTCAGCAGGTCACTCGTCCGATCCACATCGGCACCGGTCACCGCCACCCGCACCGCGCGAGCCCGCGCGTTGACCAGCACGACCACTTCGCCGCGCCGATAGGCGATCACATCATCGGGAGCGCTGGTTTCGACCGCGCGGAGATCCCCCGCGATGAACGCCGGGTTCGTCCGCGCCAACCCCACGACCTTGGCGTAGAAGGCCCGGGCGGCGCCCGCCCCGGGCTGCTTCCACACGATGGGCTCCCGCTCGAAGAGACCGAGCTTCTGGGGGCTCTCGACCTCCTGCCCGTTGTAGAGCAGCGGCCGGCCGGGCAGTAGCGCCACGGCCAGAAAGGCCGCCCGGGTGCCCGCTCCGCGCCAGAAGATCTTCGTGGGCGGATCCTCCCAGGCCGTCTTGTCGTGGTTGGTGGAGAAGCGCATGCGCATGCCGCCCGGGGGCAAGGTCTTCAGGTCCGTCAGGACGCTCTGGATGAAGGTGGACGCCGGCGCACCCTGCCACACGGCTTTCAGGCGGTCGTAGGAGTCCCACCCGTAGGTGAGGTCGAAGCCGGCCCGGTGCAGCTCGGGATCGGCCCATTCCGCGAGGAGCAGGATCCGCCGGGGCACCGCGGCGCGCAGCGCCGGCACCGCTTCGTGCCAGAAGTCGTTCGGGATGAAGCCGGCGACGTCGACGCGGAAGCCGTCGATGCCGAATTCCTGCAGCCACCAGCGCATGGTGGCGATCATCTCGCGCCGGACCGCCGGATTGCCGTAATCGAGCTGCGCCACGTCGGTCCAGTCGGTCAGCTTGCCATCCGGCTCACGCGGCACGCTCGGTTCGCCGCGCTCGTTGCGGAAGTAGTAGTCGGGATGCTCCTTGACCCAGGCATGATCCGGCGACGTGTGATCCGGCACCCAGTCGAGGATGAGCTTCATCCCCCGCGCGTGCACCGCCCGCACCAGCGCCCGGAAGTCCGCCGCGGTACCGTAGGCAGGATTGATGGCGCGGTAGTCCCTCGCCGCGTAGGGCGAGCCGAGCGACCCCTTCCGGTTGAGGACCCCGATCGGATGGATCGGCATCAGCCACACGACGTCCGCCCCGGATGCCTGAATGCGGCCCAGCCCGTCCATCACGCCCTTGAAATTGCCCGCGGGCGAGAAGTCCTGGACGAACACCTCGTAGAGCGCGCTCCGTGCCACCCAGGAGGTGTCGGGCGACGGTGCAGGTGCCTGAGGCTGGGCAGGTGTGGGCCGGGCGGCTGCGAGGCATCCTGCCACGAGCGCGAGGCAGGCAAGACGATTCCACATCGGTGTTGCTCCTCCAGGAGGGCGGAGTGCGAGGGGAGGTTTGGACCGTGAGGAGAGGCGGATCAGCAACTCCGCCGCCGGAAGGCGGCGGAGCTGTAGATCGGCAAGACAAGGCTGGAACGCCGGGGCTCAGTAGCCCGGATTCTGCACCAGGTTCGGGTTCGCCGTGAGCTCGGAGGCGGGGAGCGGGTACAGGTCCCGGTACCTCTCGGTCGAGGTGCCGAGCGGTGCTCCACCCTTCCAAGCCCAGACGTAATCAGGGCCGGTGAACAGGCCGTAGCGGACCAGGTCGCTCCGGCGGTGGGCCTCCCACAGAAGCTCGCGCCCCCGCTCGTTCAGGACGAAGCTCAGCGTGAGTGAATCAGCCGGGACGTTGGCGCTGGTATTCCCGTACGCGCGCTCTCGAATGGCGTTCAGATAGGCGAGCGCCTGCACCGGGTCCCCACCGCCGCCCCGCAGATTGGCCTCGGCGTAGATCAGATACGCGTCGGCCAGCCGGAACACCGGGAAGTCCGTATCCGCGAAGCCCAGGTCCGAGCCATCCGCCCCGCTGCTGGTCTTGTTCTCGAACTTGGGCGCGGGGATGCCGTTGTTGAAGTTGCTGATGGTGCCGACGTCGACCGTCTGGTCGGCCGCCGTCCAGAAGAACGACGCCCGCGGGTCATCCGAGGCGTACCGGTTGAACGCCTCCGGCTTGAGGCGCAGGCCGTACCAGCAGCCGTTCACGCCGTAGTCGCCGGGGGCCATGGAGCCGCCACAGGACGCGTGGACCAGGAACGTGGTGCCGCCATATGTCTGGGTACGCTTGCCATCCTGGACGATCGGGAAGATGATCTCCGGGGACGTATTGTTGTCCGCCTGGGTCAGATGACGGTAGCTGGGATCCAGCGTGAACGGGCCCGCGATCACCGCCTGCGCCGCCGCCAGGGCCTGGGCATACTGCGGCGTGCCCGTGTAGACCTCGGCATTCAGGTAGACATGCGCCAGCAGCATGAGCGCGGCTTCCTTGGTGGCGCGGCCATAGGTCTGCGAGCCCGCGGCTGCCGGCAGATCGGCCTGCATGGCGTTGAGCTCGCTCACCAGGTAATCGAAGATCTCCTGGCGGGTGCTCTGGAGCGGTGGCGTGGCACCGATCGGGTCGGCTTCCGTCACCAGCGGGATGTTGCCGAACAGATCGATCCCGTGCCAGTAGCTGAGCGCCCGGAGGAACCTGGCCTCGGCGCGGAACGTCTGAATGTCCGCCTTGAGCTCGGGCGAGACGTTCCGCTCCGCCAGCTTGTCATCGGTGGTCTGGCGGAGGAACTCGTTCGCCAAGCCGACCTGGAAGGCGATCCGATAATACATGGAGACGACGAAGGTGTTGGATGAGGCCCAGAGCTGGGTGTTCATCTCCGGGAGCCCCACGTCGCCCCAGGCGATCACCGCCTCGTCGCTCGGCAGCTCCTGGGCCTCCCAGTAGAGCCGCAGGTATTGCGAGAAGCCCTCGTCGATGCCCTTGATGTCCCCATTCCCGGCCGGCCCCTGTTGACCGCTCACGGCGAGCCCCGCGTAGATCTTCGCGAGGAAGGCGCGGTATGAGCTGGGATCGTTGAAGTAGTTGGTGTCGGTGATGGTGGTGATCGGCAGCTCGGTCGTGTCCGTGCACGCGGCCACCCCCATCAGGAGCGCGGAGGCGACGGTGAGCGCTGTACGCTGGATGCGGTTCATGGCTCCATTCCTTCTCGAGTGTTCGAGCCGATGGCTCACAGTTTGAGGCTCAGGCCGGCGCTGAACGTGCGGGAGCGCGGATAAATATTGTTGTCGATGCCGTTGACCGACGACGTCGTCGGGCTCGGCGCGATGTTCGCGCTCGGATCCACCCCGCTGTAGCCGGTGATCGTGAACAGGCTCTGGACGGTCCCGAAGACCCGCGCCGCTTGACCGCGCAGGTTGAAGGTGTAGCCGATCGTCAGGTTGTCCATCCGCAGGAAGGAGGCGTCCTCCACGTAGAAATCCGATTGCAGCTGCTGCACTTCGAACTGGGTCTCGAGTACGGAGCTGTGCAGGTTGTAAGGCGAGCCCTGCTGCAGCTCGCGGTAGTCGCCCATGGCGGACGCCACGTTGTTGTACATGTAGTTGCCCAGGTAGGCCCGGAGCGTGAAGCCGAGATCCCAGTTGCCCTTGGCCAGGTAGGACGAATGGCCGAGAATCCATTTCGGGGCGGGGTCGTGGAACGGGCGGAGATCGTCCTGGTTGATGATGCCGTCCCCGTTCTGATCCACGTACAGGTCCTGCTCATTGATGGTGCCGTCCGGAATGCCGTCGATCCGGCCTCCGTTCACGTCCTTGTAGATCGGCTTCCCGCCTTCACGGATGTGCTGGTAGACATAGAACGAGTTGATCGGCACGCCCGGGGCAAGGACCTGGATCCTGGTTCCCACGCCGCCGGAGACGTCGCCGACCAGGATCTTGAGCGCCTCCCCGCCGAACGGGGTGATGCTCCGCAGCTCGTTGGTGTTGTGGGCGACGGTGAAGTCGGTGTTCCAGCTCAGCCCCTTCCGATTGCCCTGCAGCACCTGGGCGCTGAGGCTGAACTCGATGCCCCGGTTCCGCATGCTGCCGATGTTGGTGGTGACGAAGTTCGACAGGTTGCTGAAGCCCGCGACGGGGACGTTGAAGAGCAGGTCGTCGGTCAGCTTGTCGTACCAGTCGATGGCCCCCGTGACCCGCTGATTGGCGAACCCGAAATCGAGGCCGACGTTGAAGGCCCGGGTCGCTTCCCACTTGATGTTCGGGTCCACCGCGCTGGGACGGCTGGTCGTGAAGATGCTGTCGCCGAACTGGTACTGGGTCAGGTTATCGCCCAGCTGATAGGAGGAATACTGCAGGTAGTTCCCGAAGGACTGGTTGCCGGTCTTGGCCCACGAGCCCCGCAGCTTCAGGTCGGACAGCCCCTTGACCCCCTTGAGGAACGGCTCCTCCGACAGGCGCCACGCGAGGGCCACGGAGGGAAAGGTGCCGAAGTCGTTCGCCGGCCCGAACCGCGACGAGCCGTCACGACGTATGCTGAAGGCGGCGAGGTAGCGATCGTTGATGTTGTAGTTGGCCCGGCCGAAGAAGGACACCAGCTTGCTCTCCTGCTCGAACCAGATGTTCTTGACGTTCGCAGCCGGGGCGATGCCGTCGTTTCCGAGGCTGTCGGTGGCGAGGCCCGTCCCCTCATAGTACGAAGAATCCGCGTGGTTCTTGCTCCACGAATAACCGCCGGTGAGGTCGAGCGTGCCCGGACCCACCGGGTGCGGCGTGGTGTAGTTGAGATAGGTCTCGAGCACCTCGCTCACCTGTTTCGGGCGGAAGCGCGACTGCAGGCCGCCGCCCGGTGCGCCCACAATCTGCCGGTGCAGGGTGCTCGGGGCGAAATTCTTGCGGTCGGCCTTGGCGATGTCGAAGCCGACGTTGACGCTGGCCCGGAGCCCGTTGACCCACGGCAGGCTGTACTCGGTCTGCAGATTGCCGACGGCGCGATTCGTCCTGGCCTTTTCCTCGGCAAGATTGAGGATGGCGACCGGGTTATCCGCTGAGGTCAGACCTCCGGGCCAGTCGTAGAAGCCCGTCGCGCTGGTGGGATCGGTGACCGGCTGCGTCGGGCCGAATTGCGCCGCATTGGAGAGCACCCCGAGAGGGGTGAATCTGTCGTCTTCCCGCGAGCCTCGCAGGTTGAAGCGCAGCTTGAGGCGGTCATTGGCGAGCCGCTGGGTGTAATTCGCCCCCAGGCCGATTCGCCTGACGCTGTTGGCGTCGATGATGCCTTTCTGGTCGAGAAAGTTGGCCGACAGGCGATAGTCGTTGCTCGCGCCGGCGCCCGACACGGCGACGTTGTGCTCCTGGCCGAACCCTGTCCGGTCGATGGCGCCGAACCAGTCGGTGTTCGCGTCCAGGAGCTGGCTGGCGTTCGCCGGCGCATGCTGCTCCACCGCCGTCCGGAACTGCTCCGCGTTGAGCATTGAGGGCAGCCGGTTGACGCGAGAGGCGGACACCGAGCCCGTATACTCGACCTGCGGTCCGCGTCCCTGACCCTGTTTCCCCCGCTTGGTCGTGATCAGCACGACGCCGTTGGCGGCGTTGGTGCCGTAGATCGCCGCGGCCGCGGCATCGCGCAGCACCGTAATGCTCGCGATGTCGTCCGGGTTCAGGAAGTTCAGCGGGTCGCGGCCGGCGGTAACGCCGCCGCCCTCCCCACCCAGCGGCAGCCCGTCGACGACGTAGAGCGGCTCGTTGCTCGCGGTGGTCGACGAGGGTCCGCGGATCCGGATCGAGGTCCGCCCGCCCGGCTCATTGTTCTCCACGACCTGCACGCCCGCGACCTTGTTCTGAATCAGCTCGGTCGGGGTGACGACACGGCCGGTGTTGAACTCCTCCGCCGTCACGTTCGTCACGGTGCCCGTGATGTTGCCCTGCCGCTGTTCTCCGTACCCGACCACCACCATCTCCGCCAGGTTCACCGCCTGGGCGGTCAGGGCGAAATCCACGTCGACCGTCTCGCCAGCCACCACGGTGACGGCCTGGGCCAGCGGCGCGTAGCCGATCATCGACACGCGCACGCTGTCCGTTCCAGGCGGGACTTCGGTGAGGAGATAGCCGCCGTCGGCCCTGGTCTCGGCACTCCGGTTCCCGACCCTGACGGTCGCCGCCCGGAGCGGCAGCTGTGACGACGCGTCGGTAACGACTCCGCGAATTGTGCCTGTGGTTTCCTGCGCGCGCAGCGGCGCGATCCAGACCGCTGCCAGGAGCAGAGCAGTACCATACCGTAGCAGTCTCATGGTGCGTGGGTCCTTTCAGGTACGATCCAAATGGAGCAGTGTGACACTAGGCCGAAAACCTCGGCGGGCATATCGCGGGGAGCGGGACGGTGTGCGCTGGGACCACCGCACTGCGTGGGGGTGGAAACGTTTACACCGAGCACAGAAAAGCCCCGGCCATTGGGCGCCGGAGCCTGTGCGACAGCGGCTCTGACCCGCACGTCTCGCGCGGAATCGGGAACCCTGCCGATGCGCTGAACGATCGCATCGGCGACAGGCCTACGGCGCAGACCTTGACCGGGGGGTGGTGCCCCCCGGGGCCGTCAACAGATTTTGTCACAGGAGTTCTCACAGCGAGGTGCGGGCGCCAATGCGTCAGCGGTGGCAACTCCCGCCACCCGCATTGCGCATGAATATTCCGGCCAATACACCTGTCGTCAAGGGGGAAGGTGCGGCCGGACACCGCATCCTGGTCGACCTCCAACCTGTGACGTGGGTCCTGTTGGGGGTCACTCGCACGGTGCATCTTGCAAAATGGCGTCCTCACCCGCTTCGAAGCGGCTGATCCGACTCTTTCCGAGCCGCGAGTCCTGGGCGCGGCAAGGGTTTGCCTCGAGCCTTGCCGTGCACGCGCTGGGCTTCGCGCTGGTTGGGTGGGCCACACATGGGCAGCTCGGAACGTTGACTGCAACGTCACCCCGGCAGGCGACTCGGGCCGACCTCGTCCGCTATCTAGTGCTCAACCGCCCCCCGACCCGACCCGCGCCGCGGCGCGAGCGTCGGCCGCCACGACCCCCGGAGCCGGTTGGCCAGGTGAGACCCTCGACGGCGCTTCCCGCCAGCGTGAGCGAGACGGAGTCCCCAAGTCCAAGCACGCCATCAGACCCACCTCCGAGCGCTCCTCAGAGCGCCGCGTCGAGCGCGGCGCTCCGCCCCACCCTCGAAGTCGAGGCTCTGGCACCCGGCGCCACGGCCGGGATTGGACACATCATTTCTACACCGCATTCCGATTCCACGGGCGGGCGCGGGCTCGCGGGGATGCTCGGGTTCAGCGGGCCGGCGGCAGGCGTTGGACCGGCCAGGCGCGGCCTCGACCAGCTGGCCGAGCTCGTTGGCGGGGCAGGCGCGGCATGCCCCGCGCTTCGGTCTCCGGGCGCCTCGGCCAAGCCGCACGGGGCGGTCACGGTGGCGTTCGTGGTGGACACTGGCGGGAGGGTGGATCGGGCGACGCTCCAGGTGATCGAGTCACCCGGTCAGCCTCGGACGGATCATCGATTTCAGGCCCGTGTCTACGTGGTCGGCGCGAGTCTGCGGGTGACGCCCGGCCGAACCCGGCCGGCTGTGGTCGACTCGGTGCTCACCGAACAGGTGGCGAGTCATGTGGCAGGCCTGGTGTTCCGCCCGGCATTGCAGGAAGGTCGTGTAGTCCGGTCCACTGTCCTGGTGTCTTGCCAGACGCTGTGAGGCTCCTTCAGGGAGCGAAGCTGTCCCGCCGCACACCCCCTCTCGCCTTGGTAGACCAGGCCACCGGAATCCTCCCGTAGGCTTGACGAAAATCCTCCTGGATCTCTCCCAGCGATCGCGCGGCCCGATCCAGCGGGAGCAGCACGACGACCGCACCTCCCCACCCCGCCCCGGTCAGCCTCGCGCCGAGCGCACCGTGCCGCACGGCCGACTCGACCAGGGAGTCGGCTTCGGGACAGCTCGATTCGAAGTCCCTGCGGAGCGACTCGTGGCCCTCGACCAGCAGTCTGCCCAGTTCGGCGTAGTCGTGCCGGCCGAGGGCCCGGGCGGCCTCGCGGGTACGAGCGGTCTCCGACACCACGTGGCGGAGCCTCAGCCACCACGGAGCCGGAATGGCGCCGGCCAGCGTCGCCAGCTCGCTGACGGCGATCCCGCCGAGGTGATCCGCGTGACGACCCTGCTCCCGCACCAGCCGGAGCGCCACCTCGCACTCCTCCCGCCGCCGATTGTACTGCCCATCGGTCAGGCGGTGCCGGATGCCGGTGTCCATCAGCCAGAGCGGGTGATCGAAGGGAACGTGCGTGATGGCGCCGCTGGCCGTCTCGATGAGCATCGCATGACCCGGCCGAGCCTGGGCGGAGACGATCTGATCCATTCGGCCGCAGCGCACGCCGACCTCGTCGTGCTCCGCCCGGTAGGCGACGTCCGCGAGCGCGGCGGGAGGAAGACGGTGGCCGGCGAGCCCCACCAGGGCGCGGGCCGTCGCCACGGTGAGGGCGGCTGAGGAGGAGAGTCCCGCGCCGATCGGCACGCTGCTGGCAACGGCGAGCCTGGCGCCCGCAGGCGCGAGGCCCCGGGCCCGGAGGACACGCACCACGCCGCCGATGTAAGCGGTCCAGGAATCCGGCTCGAGATGATCGGGATCGAGGACCCGCATCGTGCCATCCACCTGCGACACGACGGTCCAGTCCTCATCGGCGCTGACGGCCACTGCCGTGCGCCGGTCGATGGCGAACGGCAGCACCGGGCCGCCATTGTAGTCGGTGTGCTCGCCGAGCAGGTTGACCCGGCCCGGCGCCGAAGCGCACAGCACCGGCTCTCTGCCGAATCGGTCCCGAAACAGCGATGTCGCGAGCCGGACCGGCCCGGGCTGCCGCACCATCGACCGCTCCATCACTCCGAACCGGGCGTCACCGACTCCTCGACCCGCGGCCTGATGTGCTCGTCGCGCGCCAGGATGCGCGCGCAGGTGTTCCAGCGCAGGATCGGCTCGTCCGTTCCCGCAGGGCGCCGGGCCTCCGCCTTCTCGTACCACTCCATCGCCTCACGGAACCAATGGTAGGCGACCTCGCCCGATCCCATCGCCCCGCGGCGGAGGTGGGCCTTGGCGCAGCGCTCGGCGATGATCCCGGCGTAGTACATCCGCTTGTATTCGTCGCCCAGGCGCGGCAGCAGTCCCTGGGCCCGCCGGACGCCCTCGGCCGGACTCTCGACGAACTGGTCGGTGATCGCCAGCAGCAGCGTGACCAGCGCCTCCTGGTTCTCCGCGTCCACCTGGAGCACGTCGAGGCAGATGCTCTCGGCGGACGAGGGGTCGTTGATGATCCGGTACCGCTCCGCCTTCTGCAGGGCCGCCGGAATGCTCTCCTTCGAGATCCGTTTGAGCTCGTAGCTGTCCGTCACGTCCCCTCCCTTCGGCTGTACACCTTCAACAGCCTTCCCAGCGGGTCGAAGAACTCGTCCACGACCCGCTCCTTGAGCGGAATGATCGCGTTGTCCGTGATCGTGATGTGCTCCGGGCAGACGGTGGTGCAGCACTTGGTGATGTTGCAGAAGCCGATGCCGTGCGCCTTTCGCAGCGCCTCGATCCGGTCCCCGGTATCGAGCGGGTGCATCTCCAGCGCGGCGGCATACACCAGGAACCGCGGCCCGATGAACTCGTCGTGCAGATGATGCTCCCGCAGGACGTGGCAGACGTCCTGGCAGAGGAAGCACTCGATGCACTTCCTGAACTCCTGGACCCGGTCCACGTCCGCCTGGGCGATGCGCCAGGTCCCGTCCGGCGCGTCCGGTGCGCGGGGCTTGAACGGGGCGATCCGGGTCTTGACCCGGAAGTTCCACGACACGTCGGTCACGAGGTCCCGGACCGGCGGGAAGGCGCGCATGGGCTCGACGGTGACCGGCTTGTCCAGCGGGAGATCGTTGAGCCGGGTCATGCACATGAGCTTGGGGCTGCCGTTCACTTCGGCGGAGCACGAGCCGCACTTGCCGGCCTTGCAGTTCCACCGCACGGCCAGGTCGTTCGCCTGTTCCGCCTGGATCTGGTGGATCGCGTCGAGGACGACCATGCCCTCGGAGACCGGGGTGGCGTAGTCGACGTACCGGCCGCCGTCCCGATCGCCGCGCCAGACGCGGAAGGTCGCGGTGTCGTGGGTCTCGGCGAGCGGGGTTTCCGTCATATGGCCATTCCTCGAGATCGAGGCTGCGTTGCATCTCTGGCGGTATGAATTTCCGGCTCTTTACCACGAAGGCACGAAGGCCACGAAGGGCTCAATCGCGCGACCACACATCATCTTCTTCGTGTCCTTTGTGCTCTTCGTGTTCTTTCTTTTCCTGCTTTTCGGCCAGCGATCTCATCGCTGGGCGGCTATCACCGCTGACGAGCGCTCGGATTCACCACGGAGACACGGAGAGCACAGAGATGCATGGAGGAAGACAACAATTTTCTTGTTGTTCTCCGTGGCTGTTCTCCGTGCCCTCCGTGTCTCCGTGGTGAACCGTGACGAACCCCAACGCAACGACAATGCCGTCCTGACGCGCCCCAACCCTACTTCTGGTCCTCGATCACCCGCTTCAGCTCCGCCGGCATCTCCGGAATCGGCTCCCGCGCGAGCTGCATCCCGCCGTCCGCGCCCTTGCGGATGACGATGTTGAACTTCCCGTACATGGGATCCTTGTCGGGGCAATCGTCGCGGAAGTGTCCGCCCCGGCTCTCCCGCCGCTCGAGCGCCGCGCGGGCGATCGCCTCGGAGACCGTGAGCTGGTTGTCAAGATCCAGCGCGGTGTGCCACCCCGGATTGTACTCCCGGTTGCCGGCGACGCCCACCCGCGCCGCGCGCTCGCGGAGCCGTGCGATGCCCTCGAGCGCGCGCTCCATCTCCGGCGCGGTCCGCACGATGCCGACCAGGTCCTGCATCATCACCTGGAGGTCCTGCTGCACCTGGTAGGGCCCCTCGGCGTGTGCCGCGGCGCCGCGCTCGAACGGCTCCAGGGCGTAGCGCACTGCCTCGTCGGCCTCGGCCGGGAGGATATCCGCCGCACCGGATTCCCGCGCGAACCGCGCCGCGTGCTCGCCCGCCCGCTTCCCGAACACCACCAGGTCGGAGAGCGAGTTGCCGCCGAGCCGGTTGGCGCCGTGCAGTCCGGCCGCACATTCGCCGGCCGCGAACAGCCCCGGCAGCGTGGACATCTGGCTGTCGCCGTCGACCCGGATGCCGCCCATGATGTAGTGCGTCGTCGGCCCCACCTCCATCGGCGTGGTGGTGATGTCGATGTCGGCGAGCTGCTTGAACTGGTGGTACATGCTGGGGAGCTTGCGGATGATGTGCTCCCGCGCGTTGGGGAGCCGCTCCTTGATCCACGAGATGTCGAGGAACACGCCCCCGTGCGGGCTGCCCCGCCCCTCGGCCACCTCGCGCCGGATGCAGCGGGCGACGTGATCGCGCGTCAGCAGCTCGGGCGGCCGGCGGGCGTTCCTGTCGCCCTGGGTGTAGCGCCACCCTTCCTCTTCGTTGTCCGCGGTCTGGGCGCGGTAGTTCTCCGGGATCTCGTCGAACATGAAACGCCGGCCCTGGTTGTTGCGCAGCACGCCGCCTTCGCCACGTACGCCTTCCGTCACCAGGATACCGCGGACACTGGGCGGCCAGATCATTCCCGTCGGATGGAACTGCACGAACTCCATGTCCTGCAGCGCGGCACCGGCATGGTAGGCGAGCGCCTGGCCGTCGCCGGTGTACTCCCAGCTGTTGCTGGTGATCGAGTACGCGCGGCCCACCCCTCCGGTCGCGAGCACGATCGCCCTGCTGCGATACAGCCGGAACCGCCCGCGCTCGCGGTCGTAGCCCAGCGCGCCCGCGAGGCGCCCGCCGCTGGTGAAGAGCCGGAGCACGGTGCACTCCATGTGCACGTCTATCCCCAAGTGGACGGCGTGGTCCTGCAGCGTCCGGATCATCTCCAGGCCGGTCCGGTCGCCCACGTGAGCGAGCCGGGGATACTTGTGACCGCCGAAGTTGCGCTGGAGGATGCGGCCGTCGGCGGTGCGGTCGAACAGCGCGCCCCACGCCTCCAGCTCACGGACCCGGTCCGGCGCCTCCTTGGCGTGCAGCTCGGCCATGCGCCAGTTGTTGACGTACTGCCCGCCGCGCATGGTATCGGCGAAGTGCACCTGCCAGTTGTCGCGGTCGTCCACGTTCGCCAGCGCCGCCGCGATCCCGCCCTCGGCCATCACGGTGTGCGCCTTCCCCAGCAGCGACTTGCAGATGAGCCCGACCGAGGCGCCCGCGCCGGACGCCGCGATCGCGGCCCGAAGCCCGGCGCCGCCGGCCCCGATGACGAGGACGTCGTGCTCGAAGGTCTGGAGATCGGTCAGAAGATCCGCCAGTCGGTCCAGATGCCCATCGAGCAGAGCCGGACGTAGATGTCGGCGAAGGCCACGGAGAACAGGCTGCCCCACGCCCACCGCATGTGCACGCGGTTGAAGCAGCTGGCGCAGTCGTAGGCCCGCCGGCGCACCGGGTGGCCGGAGAGCCGGTCGAGGTAACCGCCGATCACGTGTCGCAGGGCATGGCAGCCCAGCGTGTACCCGCCGAGCAGGACCACGTTGATCGCGAGCACGAGTGTCCCTACCCCGATCCCAAACGATGTCCGGCCGGTGGCCGGATCGGTGAACCAGAGCGCCTTCCACACGTCGTACGTCAGCACGAGCAGCAGGAACAGCCCGACATAGAGGAAGTAGCGGTGAATGTTCTGCACGATGAGCGGGAACGAGGATTCGCCCCGGTACCGCTTCCGCGGCTCGCCGACCGTGCAGGCGGGCGGGTCGGCCCAGAACGCCTTGTAATACGCCCCACGATAGTAGTAGCAGGTCACCCGGAAGATGCCCGGAAAGGGCAGGATCACGAGCGCGGGCGAGAACACCAGCCATGCCGGCCACCACACCGGCCGGGGTCCGAGCCACGCGTGCGGCGAGCTGCCCCACAGCTCCGGCGAGTAGAACGGTGACAGGTACGGCCCGTAGGTGTAGTGATCACCCTGGAAAGCGGCCCAGGTCGCGTAGGCGATGAAGGACGAGAGGATGACGAAGACGATGGCGGGCTGCACCCACCATGCGTCCCGGCGCGCGGTCGCGCCGAAACGGGCCTGGGGGAGCGGGTGGGGCACACCGGCCATGGAGGGCCTCGGCCTGCGGGGGTCCGGGGAAATGGGTGCAGCGGAAGCAGCCGAAGGGTAATTCAAGCGTCCGCTCGGAGGCGTTGTCAATGGCGCACAACGGGACCCCACGTTCGAAAATGGCCCGGCGCCGACAAGTCAGGTAACGTAAGATACACGAAGGGCACAGAAGGACACAGAGAAGGGCACGGAAGTAAGATGATGTGCTGTGCTCACGCGACTGAGTCCTCTGTGTCCTTTGTGCCTTCGTGGTGAATGGCCAGGATGCCATAACATCCGCAGATGGCACGTCTCACGGACGGCAGCGAGCGGGCGCAGGCGGCGGCCGCGCCGGTGAGCGGCACCGACAGGTACCCCACCGGCACCCGCTCCCACCAGGCACGGGTGCGCCGCCGCTCCTCCGGACTGGTGAAGCGGTAACCGTAGAGCACCAGATGGATCATCCGGGGTGGTGCGCCGGGGAACGGGTTCCGGCGCAGCAGCGCCAGCACCTCCGGTGTGCCCCGAAGCAGGTGCGCGGAGAGCGAGCGGAGCCATTCGGCATTCCCCGTCGGGTCCAGCGCGGCGAACCACATCTGCCAATCGAGCCGGGGCTGAAACGGCGCCACGAATCCCGGCCGCCGGTCGACTGCACCCGGCTTGTAGCGGAACTCGTACTCGGTCCAGTCGGTACCGTCGCGACTGCCCTCGATCACGATCTCCGGGCGCTGGGTCGTCATCACCCGGAAGAGCCCGTAGCCGTTGAAGGAGCGGAGCGGCGCCACCCACCCCATCACCCGGTCGGCCCATGCCGGGACCAGGTGGAGACCGGTGCCGCCGGGCAGCGTGTAGGCGATCTCGCGCCCGAAGCTGAGCGCGCTCAGGGCGAAGAACACCGGGGTGAGGACCGCCAGGCTCACCACCCGCAGTGCCGAACCGTCGCCCTCCACCGGGCGAACCGGGAGCACCCGCCGGAGGAGATCATCGTCCAGCACCGGGATGCAGAGCACGATGGCCAGCAGGTTGAAGAACCCGTAATTCCCGGTGGCCGCGATGGCGAGCTGGAGCAGTATCAGGGCCGCACACCCGGCCAGGCGAAACCGACGAACGCGGGCGGGCGCGAGCAGCAGCCAGGGCGCGCCCAGCTCGATCACGAACATGACGATGGTGGCCGCGCGGTGGACCGACCCCGGCAGGTTCTGCGCGTACCATGCCGGCCAGGTCGGCAGGGGCTGGGTCTCGAAGTGGTAGTCGAGCGCCGTGGCGTTCCGCCACGTGGCGTCCCCGCTCAGGAGCTTGGTGACGCCGGAAAGGAACATCAGCTTGAAGAGGAGAAAGACCAGCAGCCACCGCGCCACCGTCGAGGCCGGTGGCTCCCGGCCCCGCGGCAGGAATCGAAATGGCGCCCAGAGGATCGCGATCAGCCCGGCCTCGAGCAGCAACGCGTCCCACTGGAACGAGAGGAAGTCCTGGCCCACTACCGTGAGCGAGAGATAGAGCGCCCAGAGCAGGACCAGGATCGGAAGCGGCGCCAGGCCGAGGATCAGCAGGACCGCCAGGCCCGCGCCGCCCCAGGCGACGAGGCGGAGGGCCAGGTCGCCGGCGCCGAGCCAGAAGACGGTGGGCAGGAGCCGGTAGGCCTGGCCTCCATACGCCGCGTGGGCCCGCTCGAGGAATCCGCGGGCCGGCAGGAGCCCGTGCTCTCCGATCAGCCCCGTCACCTGCATCGCGAGGCTGGCGAACGCGATCAGGTAGACGACACCCAGGAGGCGAAGGAAGAGCCAACGGGAGAGGAGGTAGCTCGCGGGTGCGGCGGGCTGGTCCACCTCCACTCACTCAGCGCGGCGCTTCGCGGTCGGAGGCAGGAGGCCGTTGAGCCGCATGTAGATGGCGAGCTGGCTGTAATGGTCGGCCCAATCCTCCGTCGCCGCCATCATCGCGGCAGCGCGGGAGACCTTCCCATCCCCAAAGAAGGGCACCTGAGCGCTCAGGCCCGAGTCGTCGACCTTGGCGAGCGCGGTCTCGCAGAACTGGAAGGACTCCTTCAGCCGATCGATGAGCTTCTGCTTCGGCTCGGTGGCGGGAACCTTGGCGCGCTTGGGCGCCGGCATCCCGCTGATGGTCGAGCAGAGGAAATCGTTCCCCCCGGCCAGATGGACGAGCACCTCGCCGAAGCTCAACTGCGCCGGGGTCGGCTTGAAGCCGTACTTGTCGGCCGGCGTGTCCTCCGCCGCCGCGACCAGATTGCGTTCGGCCCGCTTCTCGTTCGCCCGAAGGGCATCAGAGACGGGCGTCGCGGCGTCCTGCGCGGCCGCGGCGATGATCGGACAGCAGAGAGCCAGCGCGATGGTTCCAAGCAGTTTCTTCATGGGGGTGATTCCGTGTAAGAGGTGGTCCGTTCACCTGCCGCTGCGGTGCCGCCGTTCGGATCGCTTGCGGGCGGCTCGCTCGGCGAGAAGCTGTTCGACGCGCGCCCACAGCTCAGGCCGGATGCTGTCGGCCAACTCGATGTTCATCTTGCCGAGCATTACGGCGATGGCACCCGTGTCGAGTCCGGCGATCCGTGCTTCCTCAATCACCGCCGCGAAGTGGATGCGAGCCTCGCGAATCATCCGGCCGAACAGCGGGGACCCGTCAGGGCGGTCGCCCAGGGCCAGCGCCAGGAGATAGAGATCGCGCGCGCCGTCCAGCCGTTGGGCCAGATACTCCCGGGCGTCGGGCGGGAGCCCTCTCGACAGCTGAGGCGTTGATTCAGTCATGATGCTCCTATCGTTGTTGCGTGGATCGGCCAGGCCCGAGCCGCTCGAGCAGCTCGCCAAGCTGATGCATCTCCTCGCCGTACCGAGCCCAGTCCAGCTCCCTTTGCGCCTGCTGCGCCGACTCGTACTTCCGCTGGGCCTCGGCGACGAGTGCCCGGAATCCCGTGTCGCCAGGCGTTGCCTCCGCGGCGACAGGTGGCGTGGGCTGATTGCGCGGCCGACTCGAGCCGCCGAAGAGCTCGGTCAGGCCAGCCTCCAGGGTCTCCTGCATCACCACCCGGTTCTGATAGGCCACGACGACCCGCTTGAGCTCCGGGATTCGCCCACCCTGCGCCTGCAGGTAGAGCGGCTGAACGTACATCAGCGACTCCTCGATCGGGATCACCAGCAGGTCGCCCCGGATCACCTCGGAGCCGCGCTGGTCCCACAGCGAGATCTGGCGGGAGATCTCGGTGTCCTGGTTGATCCGGTTCTCGATCTGCTGCGGCCCGTACACCAGGCTCTGCCGGGAGAGGCGGTACACCCGCAGCTTGCCGTACACGTCGCCATCGTTCCGCGCGACCATCCACGCGGCCAGGTTGTCCTTCCCACGGGGCGTGAAGGGCACCATGTAGATGTACTCCGCCTTCGATTCCTCCGGCAGACGCATCACGATGTGCCGCATGAACGGCACCGCCCCGGTGGATTCGGCGACGGTGGGGATCTGCCACTGGTCCTCCCGGTGATAGAAATCCTCCGGCGCATCCATGTGGTAGGTGGTATAGAGGCTGGTCTGGACCCGGTAGATGTCGTCCGGGTACCGGAGGTGTGCCCGCAAATCGGCCGGCATGCTGTCCAGGGGAGCGAAGATTCCGGGGAAGATGCGGGCCCAGGTCTGGATCAGCGGATCGGACGGGGCGCTCAGGTAGGCCTTGAGCGACCCGTCGTACGCGTCGATGACGAGCTTGACGCTGTTCCGCATGTAGCTCGTGCCGTCCCGGAGCCGCTGGGCATAGGGATAGCCGTCCGACGTGGTGTACGCGTCGAGAATCCACTTGAGCGTGCCGTCTGCTGCGATCACGAGGTACGGGTCGCGATCGTACCGGAGAAACGGCAGCGCTTTCTTCGCCCGGGACGCAACGTCGCGGTAGAACAGCACTCGGCTGTCGCTGGTGATGTCCTGCGACAGGAGCAGCTTCGAGGAGCCGAATCGAGCGGCGAGCAGCACGCGGCGGACGAGGCCGCCCACCCGGACGCCGCCCGACCCGCCGTAGGCGGCGTAGACGTTGGCCTCGCCTTCGGGATGGTCGAATTCGCGCTGCCGCGTACCCACGACGACGTACTCGTTGGCGAGCTCGCCGTAATAGATCTGCGGCCGCGTGACCTTGAGCGACACCGTCGAGACCGGCGGCAGGTCCTTCACGAACAGCACCGGCAGCCCTTCCGTGGTGACCTGGTTGACCGGGCCGAGCGTGAGTCCCATCCCGTGGGTGAACGTCAGGTGCTCGTTGATGAAGGTCCGGGTCGGCAGCGACGCGGCGTTGAGCTCCCGTGGTGAGAGCAGGACCTGCCGGTATTTCCCGTCGATCCAGTACCGGTCGTCGTCCACGGAGACGAAATCGTAGTAGGTGCGGATCTCCTGCAGCTGGCCGAAGGTCAGCAGCAGCGGGTCCCGGTCCCAGAGCCGCACGTTCTCGATGGTGGGCGCGTTGGCCTGGATGTCGGCCAGCGTGAGGTCCCGCCCGCCGCCCAGCTCGCGCGTCTCCACGCTGTCCAATCCCCACGCCTGGCGGGTGGCGACGATGTGGTGCCGGAGGTAGGGCGTCTCCCGCGTCAGCTCGGTCGGCGCCACGACGAATTTCTGCATCGCCAGCGGGAAGAGGCCGCGGGCGACGAGTGCTACTGCGATGTAGGCCCCGATCGCCAGGGCGCCGTAGAGGGCCACCTGCCTCCGCGCCGCGCCGATCAGCACGGCGACGGCAACCAGCACCGCGAGCACCGCCGTGAGCCGCAGCGCCGGCAGCCGAGCGTGGACGTCGGTGTAGCTGGCCCCGACCAGTGGTCCCGTGGTCGAATACAGCAGGCTGGGGATCTCCACCTGCCACAGCCGGAGGCCGGTGAGGAGGAACAGCGCCGCGAGCAGGATGGCCAGGTGCAGCCCGGCGGCCGGCTCGACCATGAGCCGTCCGGGGCCCAGTACGACGTCGCCGCGGAGCCAGTAGAGCGGGATCAGCAGGAGGAGGCAGAGGACGACGAGCGTAGTCAGCAGCCCGATCGCGGTCGACAGCGCGGGCAGGGTGAAGACGTAGAATCCGATGTCGCGCGAGAAGACCGGGTCGGCGACCCCGAACTTCGTCTGGTAGATCGCCTGGAGCACCAGGTCCCAGACCGGCGTCGCAGCGAAGCCGGCCAGCACCCCCACCCCCAGCGAGACCGGCAGGCTCAGGCGGCGAAGCGCCGCCGTGAGGTCCACGTGCGGCGCCGCCTGCTTGAACTGGAGCACTACCGGGTAGGGGACGAGGCCCCGTTGCGCCGCCCGCAGATTGACGTAGAGCAGGCCGGTCGTGAGTCCGCCCACCCCCAGGAAGACCAGCCAGCGGGTGGTCAGCTCGCGGGTGAAGACGATCTGATACCCGATCTCGCGGAACCACCACCAGTCGGTGAGCAGGACGTTGAGGGTCGGGAACAGGAACAGCACCGCGACGGCGGCGAACAGCAAGATCGTGAAGCGGCGTCGGAACACGGTTAGTCCTCGGACGCGGGAGAGGGCACGATCAGAAGTTACACGGGATCGGACGGTCGGACGGTCGGACGGTCAGACGGTCGGACGGTCGGACGGTCGGACCGTCGGAGGTCTTCGCGAGTTCGTCATCCTGAGCGAAGCGAAGGAGCCATGCCTGGGATGATGGCTCCTTCGCTGCGCCTCGGCCGGCGCGCCGAGGACACCCCGGAGTCGGTCGATCGCGATGCCGGCTCCGAGCGCCAGCGGCGCGCCGATCGCGGTCGCGATCGTCATCCGGCGGGCCACCACCCGGTTCCGGCCCTCGTCGGGAAGGAAGTCGCGTATCCATGGGTTCCACGCGGCACCGGAGATCGTGGCGAACACCGCCATGACGAGGAGCAGCCCGAAGAGAGCCGGTACCCGGGCACTGCTCGCCACGGCCCAGGGAAGCGCGAGCAGGCCCAGCGAGGCGGTGCGTCCCACGAGCGCCGCCCACCAGCAGATGGCCTTCCGCTTTCGCCAGCGCTCGATGAGCGCGACGGTCGGGAGCTGCAGCACTTGGGTGGCCGGCCCGAGGGCGGCGAGGAGACCGACTTGAGTGTGGGAGGCGCCCAGGAGGAGGGCGTAGCCCACGAGGAGCGGGCCACTCAGCAGCGCGTCGCGGACCTGGGAGCAGACGCCGTCGGCCTGGTACGCGCGGAGTCCGCGGCGCCGCGCGGCATCGTCGAGGGTCGAGTTCGGAGTCAGGCTCAGCGCGCGCCCAGCGCCCTCGCGGCCCGCGCATAGTCGCGCGGCTTCACCCACAGGATCATGCCGTAGCGCCCCTGCCCGGCCGATACGCCATCGGCCGCGGTGACGTTGATCTTCGCGTCCGCCAGCTTCTGAAGATGGCGGTTCACGGCGCCTACCTGGTCGGTTCCCTGGACGAGAAATCCCTTCTTCACCTTGCTCAACCGCCACCCGTTACGCCGTGCGACCCGGCGCAGCGCCGCCATGTCGTCCACCACGAGGTCGAGCTGCGATCTCCCCCCTCCGACCGGAAAGCCGGAGTAGGCGAGCAGGTTGACGCCGGCGCTGGTGAGCTCGCTCAGAACCCGCGCGCCCTGTCCGGCGCGGTTGGGAACGACAGGATAGCAGTAGCTGACTTTCTTCACTCGGTCCGCCATGAGTGTCTCCTGATCGGGGTGAGAATGGTAATTCAGGGATGGGTGGGAGAGTTGTCAATGGCGGGCGGGCGGGCGGGCGGTCAGGCGGTCGGACGGTCAGGCGGTCGGACGGTCAGGCGGTCGGACGGTCGGACGGTCGGAGGTCTTCACGAGTTCGTCATCCTGAGCGAAGCGAAGGAGCCGTCATCCCAGGCATGGCTCCTTCGCTTCGCTCAGGATGACGCACCTCTCATTCGGCCCGCGCCTCCGCCGCCGCCCTTGCGGCCGCCCGCCCGAGCTCCCCATCCGCGCCGCGCCAGAGCGCCGCCACCCGCCGGTACATCGTGTCCGCCCTTTCCCGGTCACCACGCTCCTGGTAGAGCTCGCCCAATCGGAGACCGATGGCCCCCAGCTCGGTGGCATCCAGCTCGAGCCGCTTCATCCACGGCGTCTGCAGGTAGCGCTCGTACACCGCCATCGCCGAGTCCGGCTGGCCGGCCAGGTCATAGCTGCGGCCAAGCGCCGGCAGGCTGCACAGCGCGCACTCCTCGTGTTCCGCGGCCAGACGGAGCTGCGCCTGAGCCTCGAGGTAGCGCCGCCGCGCGAGGAGGATGGTGCCGCGAAGCCGGCGCCACTGGGCCTCGGCGAACCGACCGTGCGCGAGACCCAGGCGCTCGAGTGCGGCCTGCATCTCGGCCGCGCGGTCGAGGTCGCCGAGTCCGGCGTAGACGACGCCAAGGCGGACGTACGGGCGGGCGCCGGGCGGGAGCGAGTCGAGCGGATGCCCGCGCAGCGCATCGGCCACGATTCGGCGTGCCTCCTCGGGCCGGCGGCCGAGTCTGATCTCGCCGGTGGCGAGTGTCGCCACCTCGAGCCAGTACCCGGCCAGGTCGCCGTTCGCCTCGTACACGCGCATCGCCTGGCGGCGGAGCCGCGCCGACTCGGCGAGGCGGCCGCGCAGCAGCGCCAGGTTGGCGAGGCTCCGGATGGCTTCGCCGCGGTGGTCGGCGTCCTCCGGCGCGGCGGCCAGCAGGCGCTGCGCATGGGTCTCGGCGGCGGGGTACGCCCCCGCGGCCGCCGCGAGGTAGATCTCCTCCCACTCGTCGAAGCGGTTGTCCGGGAAGTGCGCGCGAAAGGCGGCCAGCACGACGCGGGCGGGAACCAGCCTGCCCAGGTTGATCTGGGTCTCGATCAGTCCGAAGTAGAACGGAGTGGCGCTCGAGTCGACCGCCATGGCGTGCCGATAGAGGCGCTCGGCCTGGTCGAACTCCCGCAGGCGGAAATGCAGGTAGGCCGATGCGCCGAGGAGTCCCGGGTCGTCCGGAGTCACCACGAGCTGCGAGTCGTAGGCAGCAAACGCCTTCGCGAAGTCCTGCGTCACCACCATGTGGTACTCGGCGTCCACCAGATGGCGCTCGCGGTCGGTGAGCCGGTCGCGGTATCGGTGGGCGCGGGTGGCGGCATCCACCATCGCCTCGGGCGGACCGAGGCTGCCGTAGATGACGCTCAGCGCGCGCCACGCCAGGGCGAAGCTCGTATCCAGCGCCGTCGCCTCCTCGAGCAGCCGCCGGGCCTTGGGCCGGTCGCCCTCGACGTCCGCGGCGGTCTGCGCCTCCGACCACCGCCGCAGCGCCTGGAGCGAGCCGGTCGTGAGCCGGCGGAGCGGCGGCGCCGAGCGAAGCGCACGCGACGACTCCCCGATACGCTCGCGAAGCCCGTGGGCCACACGGTCGATCGCCTCGAAGAGGTGGCTCGAGTCGGCGGCCGTCTCGCGCACGCTTGCCAGCAGCTCGCCGGTCGGGGCGTCGACGATCTGCGTCGAGATGATCCACTCGCCGCCCACGCCGGCGATGCCGCCCTGCACCACGAGCCGGAGCCCTTCGCGCACGGCGATGAGCCGGGCCAGCGAATCGCCCAGCACCGCCTGGGGCTCGGGATCCTGCAGACGCCGGCGCGCCGCCTGGGCCGCCGACGCGCTCAGCACCCGGATCACCGGCGACTGCGAAAGCTCCAGCCGGAGCGCGGCCGTCACCGCATCGGCCAGGAGCGAGTCGCGGCCGTGGCTCTCGAAGTCGGCGACGATCACCCGGTCGCGCGCCGCCAGGCGGCCGGTCGAGAGCAGCGTCGGAGCCCGCGGCTGCCAGGCGCGAACGACGAGCGTCGCCGCGGCGAGCAGGACGACGGCGCCGACAGCGATGGCGGCCCAGCGCACGCGCGGGGCGGCGGGCGGGGCGGCGGGCGGCGGGATGGGCGACGAGACCGCAGTGGGGGCTGGAGGGAGCAGCGAGGGCGAGGCCGGCTCGGGCAGCGACGCGACGGAGGGGACTTCGCGGAGTGCGCGGGCCAGCGCCGTGGTCTCCGCAGATGGCGTCGTCTGGTATTCGTCGGCCAGCCTGCGGACGAGCCGCTCGTAGACCTGGAGCGCCTGGGGCCGGTCGCCCCGGCGCTCGTGGAGCTGCATGAGGCGTCGGGCGCACGACTCGTCCTCGGGGTGAAGGTCGTGCGCCGCGCGAGCTGCCTCCGCCGCGCGGTCGAGGTCCCCCGCCTGCTCGGCCTGGAGCGAGAGCGCCGCCGCGGCGCGCCCGGCCGCCCGGTGGAGACGCTCGCGGGTGTCCTCGATCCACTGCTCGAGCTGGACGCTCACCTCCGGGACGTGAACGCCGGCAAGGAAAGCGTTCCGGTAGAGCCCCAGCGCCTCAGCGAGGCGGCCCGCGGCTGAGGCGTCCTCGAAGGCCAGCGCGTCGCACCAGAGGGCGCCCTCGCGGAGCCGCACCTGGTCGTCCGGCCGGGTCTCGATCGCGCTGTCGCCGGCGGCCCTGCGGAGGTGATGCAGTGCCTGACGAAGCGCTCGGCGGGCCTCGTCGCGGCTCAACTCCGGCCAGAAAAGAGCGAGCAGGGTGTCGCGGCGGTGAAACCCGCGCGGGAGGGCCAGCGTGAGGTAGGCCAGCAGGGCCAGGCGCTTGGACTGCGTCGGCACCAGCCTCACGGCTGGCGGATCGCCGTCGAGCAGCTCGAACGCGCCAAGCGTGTAGAGTCGAAGCATTTAGATGCGTTGTTGCCCGCGGTAACGGGGACCAACACCGGCGTAACGAGCGGAGGGTAGGTTGTCGGAACCTACAGTCTTGTCACCACGCCATCAACTCGGTGGGCCCCCCGGCCCGGAGTCGCCCTATGTGCTCGCACCCGCGTTCCCGCTTACTGCCCGTCGCTTTCGCCGTCGGCGTCGTCCTGCTGGCCGGCTGCTCGGACGACACGCCCACAGCCCCTGTGGCAGCGGCGGCTCCCGCGCTCTCCGAGTCTGCTACGGCCACACTGGCCTCGGAGGTCCGCGTCCTCGCCGCCGGACGGGGGATCGGGCCACTGAGTCGGCCGGCGCCGGTCCGCCCTGAACTCGTGCGGCTGGGCCAGGCCCTGGCCTTCGACAAGATCCTGAGCGGCAACCGCGACATCGCGTGCATGACGTGCCATCTGCCGGCGTTCGGCACCGGGGACGCGCGGAGCCTCTCGATCGGCCAGGGCGCCACCGGACTCGGCCCCACCCGCGTCCACCCCACCGGCGAGTTCATCCCACGGAACGCGCCGCCCGCGTTCAATCTGTTTGCGCTGAAGTCGCTGTTCTGGGACGGCCGGGTCGTCATGGACGACCACGGCAAGCCCGTGACGCCGGCGGGGGAACGGGTCAACCCGCACATGGCTGACGCGTTCGAATTCGGCGCACTGTCGGCGCTGCCGCTCTTCCCGGTGGTCTCGCGCGAGGAGATGCGCGCGACCACCGGCAATGAGCTCGCGGCGGTGAGTGACAAGCAGACGCAGCAGGTGTGGAACAAACTGATGGACCGGCTGGGACGGATCCAGGAGTACCGCCGGATGTTCGAGGCGGCCTACCCGGGAACGCGCTACGCAGCGATGAATTTCGGCCATGCCAGCAACGCGATCGCGGGGTTCCTGATCGACCGGCTGGCGTTCAACGACTCGCCGTGGGACCGCTTCCTGGCCGGGGACGATGCCGCAATGAGTGAGGTGCAGCTCCGCGGCGCGAAGAACTTCCTGAGCGCCAAATGCTCCGTCTGCCACAACGGCCCGGCGCTCACCGACAACCAGTTCCACAACGTCGCCGTGGCGCAGTTCGGGCCCGGCGAGGGCGACGGCCCCTCGGGCCACGACGACTTCGGCCGCGAGCGGGAGACGGGCCTGGCCCAGGACCGCTACGCTTTCCGGACCCCGGCGCTCCGCAACGTGGAGCTGACCGCGCCCTACGGGCACGACGGCGCGTTCTTCGACCTGCGCGACTTCGTGGCGCACTACAGCGAGTCGCACCTCAAGCTGAACGCCTTCGACGGCAGCGGGCTCGAGCCGGCGCTGCAGGGAACCCTGCTGCACAACTTCGATGACATCCTCGCGACCCGGGACACGCTGCTGAACGGCGTGTTCTTCGCCGAGCAGACGATCGACGAAGTGACCGAGTTCATGAAGGCGTTGACCGACCCGGCAGCACGGGACCTGAGCGCGATCGCGCCGGCAGCGCGTGCCGAGCGGGCTGCCGGTGGATCGGCCGTAGAAACCGCAGGTTGTCGCTGGTTTTCGTCATCCTGAGCGAAGCGAAGGAGCCATGCCTTGAAGCATGGCTCCTTCGTTTCGCTCAGGATGACGAGCGTTCAGCTCCCCGGCTACGCTGACGAGCGCTGGGGGCATGGGAGACCTCGTCAGGCGACTTGCACTACCCTAGATTGTGCGCTCGCCGCCGGCAGGTGATGGCCACGACGCCGATGGATCGTGGCAACCCTCGGGTGTAGGCTTCCACCATGGCCGACGCCCCCGCGTTCCTCTTCGACCTCGACGGCACCCTGGTCGACAGCGTGTACCAGCACGTGCTTGCCTGGCGGGAAGCGCTGGAGCGCGAGGGCATCCTGCTGTCCGTCTGGCGCATCCACCGGCGCATCGGGATGAGCGGCGGCCTGTTCGTGAACGCGCTGCTGCGCGAGACCGGCCGGCCCGTTACGCCCGAGCAGACCACCCGCCTCCGGCAGTACCACGCCGAAGGATACGCGAAGCTGGTCGGGCAGGTGCGTCCGCTGCCCGGCGCCCGCGAGCTGCTGGAGTATCTCACGCAGTCCGGCGTGCCCTGGGCCATCGCTACCAGCGGCTGGCTCGAGAGTGCCCGGCCCGCCGTCGAGATGCTGGGTGTCGCCCCGGACGTTCCGGTCGTCACCCGGGACCAAGTGCAGCACGCCAAGCCCGACCCGGACCTGTTCCTCGCGGCCGCGGCCCGGCTGGGCGTGCCGATCGAGCACTCGGCCGTGGTGGGCGACAGCGTGTGGGACCTGCTGGCCGCGCGGCGGGCGCGGGCGCTGGGAGTGGGGCTCCTGTCCGGCGGGTACGGCGAGGACGAGCTGATCCGCGCCGGAGCCTACCGCGTCTACCAGGACCCGGCCGACCTGCTGCAGCACCTGGACGAGATGGGCGTGCGGCCGGGAGAGTGACGCCAACCCAACGGAGGATCACATGGCGACTGCGACCAAGACCGTCGAGGCCGAGCTGCTGAGCCTCGAGAAGCGCTACTGGCAGGCCCTCAAGGACCAGGACGCGGAGACGGCGATGCGCCTCACCGACGAGCCCTGCATCGTCACCGGGGCCCAGGGCGTGGGAGCGATCGACCGGAAGACGCTCGGGGCGATGGTGAAATCCGCCAGCTATACCCTGCTCCGGTTCGACATCAAGCCGGGGGCGCAGGTGCGCCTGCTCAACGACGACGTCGCCATCGTGGCCTACCAGGTCCACGAAGAGCTCACGGTCGACGGCAAGGCGGTCGCCCTCGACGCGGCGGACTCATCCACCTGGGTGCGCCGGGACGGCCACTGGCTCTGTGCCATGCACACCGAGGCCATCGCAGGCGACCCGTTCGGTCGCGACCGGCGGGCATAGACCCTGGCCTCGCGCTACGACCGTTCGATCGTCGAGGGGCCGCTCGCCAGGGCGGTCTGGCGGCTGGCATGGCCCACCATGCTGGTCAACATCATCGGCGGCATGCAGAGCCTGGTGGACCAGGTGCTGGTGGGGCACATCATCGGCTTCACCGGCAACGCCGCCATCGGCGTGTCGAACCAGGTCTTCATCGCGGTCTTCATCTTCATCACCTCGGTGTTCATCGGCATGAGCGTCCTGGTCTCCCGGTTCGCGGGGGCCGGCGACACGGACAAGGTGAACCGCACCGTCTATCAGGCCTGCATCACCGCCGTCGGCATCGCCCTGTTTGTGATGGCGCCGGCCGGCTATTTCCTGGCCCCCTCGCTGCTCGACTTCGTCAACGCCGCGCCCGCGGTACAGGTGCAGGCGCTGCCGTTCCTCCGCATCATGTTCATGAGCAGCAGCGGGATGCTGATCTACTTCATGGTGGCAGGCGCGCTCCGGTCGGCCGGCGACGCCCGGACCCCGATGATCCTGGGCTTCGTCATGACGGGACTCAACATCGCCTTCAACGTGGTGCTGATCCGGGGTCTGGGCCCGATTCCCTCGTTCGGGACGGCCGGCGCGGCCATGGGAACCGCCCTTGCCTCGGGCCTCGTGGCGACCTACGCCATCGTCAAGCTCTGGCGCGGCGGCTGGGTGGTGCGGTTCCCGCGCGGGCATGGCTTCGGGCCCGACTGGACGATCATCCGCGAGCTGTTCCGGTTCGGCCTGCCCGCGGGCTTTCAGGGGATCGCGATGAACATCGGGGGCGTGTTCCTGCTCTCCTTCGTGGGCTCGCTGGCGCAGAGCGCACCCGCCCAGGCGGCGTACGCGGTATCCTACAACCAGCTCTTCTCGTTCGTCACCTGGACGTCGATCGGCCTCATGGGCGCGGCCGCCGCGGTGGCGGGCCAGAACCTGGGCGCCGGCCGGCCGGACCGGACGGCCGCCGCGGTCCACATCGCCGCGCGAATCGGTGTGGCCGGCGCGGCCGGCGTGGGGCTGCTGTTCTTCTTCATCCCCCGGCAGCTCCTCGCCATCTTCGGCATTCAGGACCCGTCCGTCGTGCCCATCGGCGCAGAGTTGCTGCGGGTCCTGAGCGTCTCCGGCCTGTTCGTCTCCGCCGCCCTCACTTATACCGGCGGCCTGCAGGGCACGGGCGACACCAAGAGCCCGCTCTACATTTCGATCGTGTCGCAGATCCTCCTGCCGCTCGGCATCTGCCTCGTGATCCAGCAGACCGGCACGCTCCAGCCGATCCACATCTGGCTCGCCATTCTGACGGGGCACGTGACGCGGTTCAGCCTGAGCTTCTTCCGGTTCGTGCAGGGGAAGTGGCGTGGGATCGCGGTGGATATCGGGCCGGAGAAGAGCGTCGCCTGAGGCATCCCGCCCCGACCCCGAGTCACCCTGAGCGCAGCGAAGGGGGCATAACCCCGCATGGCCCCCTTCACTTCGTTCAGGGTGACTCGGGGTCGGGCTTCACCCCCACCTCGGCGCCTCATCCGGATTGATCCCCAGCGTCAGCTTCGCCGCCAGCTCGTGCGTCAGCATCGAGTTCGCCGGATGCATCCGTCCGAGACGCGCATCACGGAACAACCGTTCGAACGGTCCTTGCCGGAAGATGCCGAACCCGCCGGCCAGCTCGAGCGCGTGATCCACCACTTTCCAGGACCCCTCGACCGCGTGGTACTTCGCCGCGACGATCTTCACGACCCACGCCGGTCCGTGGTTCACGCCATCGGACCACTCCTGCGCGACGGCATCCAGGTGCGGGCCGATCGCCTCCATCTCGAGCACCATCTCGGCCACGGCGTGCTGCACCTCCGCGTGATAGGCCATCGGCCGGGAGAGCCCGATGGACTTCTTCTGCTTCACCGTCTCCAGGGTGAGATCCAGCGCCCGGCGCGCCAGCCCGAAGTAGATGTTGCCGAAGCCGATCAGCGCCCACGCGAATACCCCCAGGACGAACGCATCCACGCCCGCCGCGCCGGCCGGCACGCGCCGGGTGATGTACCGGTCGGGCACGAACGCGCCGTCGAGCACCGTGTCGTCGCTCCGGGTGGCCCGCATGCCCATGACGTCCCAGGTCTCCACCACCTTGAAGCCGTCGGCGTCGCGGGGCAGGAACCCGTGCACGATCATCGGGTGCGCCGGATCGCTGGTATCGATGCCGTGGATGCCCAGGAGCGTCCAGACCGGCGTGAGGCTGCCGAAGTGCTTGCGGCCGTAGAACCGGTAGCCGCCCTCCACCCGCTCTGCCCGGGTGGTGGAGAGGAGCACCGGAATGTCGTTGCCCGACTCGGCATGCCCCGCGGCGAGCACGGCGCCGCCCGCCGCCGCCCGCAGCAGCCATTCGAGCGACTTGTCGCCCGCGCGCCAGAGATCCGCCGCCAGCCCCGTCCAGTAGATGTGCATGTTGACCGCCAGGGCATCGGCCGGCGCGTAGTATCCCAGCCGCCGCTGCTCGCGGGAGACCTCGGCCAGCGTCATCCCCAGGCCGCCCAGCTCCCGGGGGATGGCCATGTTCAGATAGCCCGACGCCCGGAGCTCCTCGAAATCTTCAGTGAAGAACCGGTTCTGCTGGTCGTAGCCGGGGGCACGCTCCTGGAAGCGGAGCAGCATCTCGTCCGTGAGCGGTAGGGGCTTCGGCGTGAGCGGGATCTCGATATTTCTGACGGTCTGAACGGGCCGCGGCTCGGTCTGTGTCGGCATGCAGGTCTCCTCATGTGTGCGCTGCGCTGCGTGAGGAAGGGCGCGTTTGCAGCGCCCCTCATATCTGAAGGCCGGAAAAGCGGCCAAACGGGCTCATCGGGACGGAAGCGACTGACGCTCGGTGCGCTGATGATCCCGACGGACCGCTCACTGGACGACGATCTCCCGTCATCGCCGCGCCGTGAATGGCGCAGTCGTACTCGTAGCTGCCGGCCCTGGCAAACACCGCCTGATAGGTGCTGCCGTCGCCGGACTTCACGACGCTGTTCCTGAAGATCGTGAGGCCCAGCGACTGAACGCTGTGCCGGACCCCGCCCGTATTCGTCCAGGTCCAGGTCACGGTCCCGCCCGCCGCGATGGTGTCGACGGCCGGGTTCGCCGAGCCGTTGTGCCCGCTCTTGAACACGTTGCTGCCGACCCTGACCGCTGCCGTTGGCGGAGGCGCGCCGCCACCGGGGTCGGTCGGCGAGCTGCCACCCGAGCACCCCGCAAGCAGCGCCAGAGCGAAACCTGCCGAGAGCCGACTGATCACGAGATGCTCCGCGGTGAATGTGCGCGTGTTAAAGGGTGCCCTGGGGTCGCGGCGCTCTCACGGCACGCGCGAATTGGTCGGGCTGAAGACGCCGTCCGGATTGTCCTTCCACGTCCACGCGTGCAGCGTCCAGAGCTGAAAGCGCTGATCGGCGAACCACTCGTCCGCCGCCCCCCGGAATCCTTCGGGCGCCGCCGCCGACAGGCTGAGCGGGACCGCGTACTCCACCGCCACGAGCTCCATGCGGCCGTTCGCATGGGGTGAATACACCAGCAACTCCGGCCGGTCGGCCTCGAATTTCGCGTCGAGCAGGCTCTCCTTCAGAAAATGCCGTCCCATATTCGGGATGACGACGTCGATATCGACGTAGCCGTCGGCCAGGGCGTTCCGGATATCGTGATAACGGCCCGTGGCGCGCCGGGCCCGTTGCAGCTCCGCGACCGGCAGCGGTTCGTGCAGCTGGCGATAGGTGCCGTGGTGCGGGGCAGCGGACAGCGCGACAGGGATGGCCGCGGCCGGGGGCGCGGTCGGGGCGTCTTCCGGGCCGCTGCAACCGGCAACAGTGAGCGCGAGGGCGGCGACGAGCAAGGGCCGATGCTGCACATGGACTCCTTCCAAGGACGAGAATCGGGTGACCTGGGCTTCGGTGAGGAGTACGTGGCTCGCGAGCCGCGCGACCGCAGACCCCCTCGCATCTGAAGGCCGGAAAAGCGCCCGAACGGGCTCACGCCCCACTGCGGCTGGTTTGCCCCCGGTCGTTCCACCGGCTAGAATGGCTGTCGGTCGAACGGAGCCCCGATGGCCAAACAGCAAGAGAACGGTCGTTCCCCGATGGCGTCGCCCCCCGACGCCGGCGAGCTCGAGCGGCTGGTGCCGATCGTCTACGACGAGCTGCGCCGGATCGCCCACCGCCAGCTGCGCGGGGAGCGCAGCGATCACACGCTGGACACGACCGGCCTGGTGCACGAGGCCTACCTCAAGCTCAGCCGGCTCGAGCGGATCGAGTGGCGGGACCGGAGCCACTTCCTGGCGGCCGCCGCCGGCGTCATGCGCCGGGTCCTCGTCGACTACGCGGTGGCGCGCAAGGCCGGGAAGCGGGGCAGCGGCCGCGAGCGCGTGCCGCTCGACGACGTGCTCATTCTCGTCGACGACCGCGCGGCAGAGCTGCTCGCCCTCGACGAGGCGCTGGAGCGTCTCGCGCGCGAGAGCGAGCGGGCGGCCCGCATCGTCGAATGGCGCTTCTTCGCCGGGATGTCCGTGGAGGAGACCGCGGACGTCCTGGGGATCTCCCCCGCCACCGTGAAGCGCGAGTGGGCACTTGGCCCGGGCCTGGCTCACGCGGGAGCTCGCCCGGTGAGCGCGCGCTGGACCGAGCTGCAGGACCTGCTGGCGGCGGCGCTCGACCGGACACCCTCGGAGCGCGGCCGCTTTCTCGATGGCGCGTGCGCCGGCAGGCCGGAGCTTCGACTCGAGCTCACCGAGCTGCTGGCGGCGAGCGAGCGCGGCAGCCCGCTCGACGGATCGGTGGCCACCCTGCTCGAGCCGGTCCCGTCCGAGCCCGTGCGTCCGGGCATGGAGATCCTGGGACACTACCAGATCCTCCACCGGCTCGGCCAGGGCGGCATGGGCGTGGTGTACTCGGCCCGCGACCTCCGCCTCGAGCGGACGCTGGCGCTCAAGTTCCTCCCGGCGCACCTCAGTGCCGATCCCCGCGCCAAGGAGCGGCTCCGCGGTGAAGCTCAGGCCGCCGCCCTGCTGGACCATCCCAGTATCTGCACCATCCATGAAATCGGCGAAACGTCCGACGGCCAGCTCTTCATCGCGATGGCCTACTACTCCGGCGAGACCATCGAGGCCCGGCTGGCCCGCGGGCCGATGCCTCCGCACGAGGCCATCGCGATGACCATTCAGGCCGCGCAGGGAATCGCCAAGGCCCACGAGCACGGCATCGTGCACCGCGATATCAAGCCCGCCAACCTGATGGTGACGCCGGAAGGCGCGCTCAAGATCCTCGATTTCGGCATCGCCAAGGTGCCGGGCGTTCATCGCTCGGTGCCCGGCCAGCGGCTCGGGACCGTCGCATACATGAGCCCCGAGCAGGTTCGCGCCGAGCCGGTGGACGGCCGGACCGACGTGTGGTCGCTGGGCGTCGTGCTGTACGAGATGCTCACCGGCGGGCGGCGGTTCCCCGGCCGGGATCGCGCGCAGGTGCAGGCGATCCTCGACTATCGCTCGCCGCCGGGGCGGATCCTGCCGCCTGCCTTGCCCGAGAGCGTCGATCGGGTGCTCGGCCGCATGCTCGCAGAGAACCCCGCCGACCGGTACACCGCCGCCGCCCTGCTCACGGAGCTGGAGGAGCTCCGCGACTCGCTCGCGGAGCTGGCCCAGCCGCCGGCGGTGCTCCCCGACGGCGAGCAGCGTCAGGTCACGATCCTGGCCGCCACTGTCGCGGGCCATGGTTGGCTGGAGGCCGTCCGCGCCGCCGCCGAGGACGTGGTACGCCGGCACGGCGGCCTCGTGAATCGGTTTGCCGACGGGACCCTGGAAGCGCTGTTCGGCGTCCCGGTCACCCACGAAGACGACCCGGTGCGCGCCACGCGGGCGGCCCTCGAGCTGAATCGCCGCGTGGCCGCCCTGGGCGGGGCGGCCGAGGGCCGGCCACCCGTACGTTTGCGCTCCGGCATCCACACGGGATCGGCGGCGGTACTGCCCGCGCGGGATGCCGCCGGTCCCTATAGCGTGACCGGCCCCGTCGCTCGGCTCGCAGTCGAGCTGTCCGGCCACGCCGCTCCGGGCGAAGTGTGGGCCAGCGCCGACTGCCGCCGGGCGATCGCCGGCCTCTTCGACACCGAGGCCTTGACGCCCGTGGCGTCGCCGGCGGCCGGCTCGGAGGTCCTGCCGTTCCGCGTGTTCGATACCTCGGAGCCTCGCACCCGGCTCGAGGCGGCGCAGCGCGCCGGGCTCACCACCTTCACCGGGCGGGAGCGGGAGCTGACGGCACTGCACCTCGCGCTGGACGAAGCGGTCGGCGGACACGGACGTTTCGTGAGCGTCGTGGGCGACGCGGGAATGGGGAAGAGCCGGCTGCTGCTCGAGATCCGGTTCGCCCTCGAGCGCGCCGGGGTGGGCCTGCTCCACGGACGCTGCGAGGCTTCCGAAACCGCAACCACCTACCTGCCGTTCGTCGAGACCCTCCGCGAATGGGTGGGGGTGAGTCCCGGGGAGGGGCGCGTGCCGGGCGTCGCCGAAGTCGTCGGGCGGCTGAGAGCGCTCGGGCCCGAGCTCGAGGAATTCCTTCCGCTCTACCTCCATCTCCTCGCGATGCCGAGCACGGAGCATCCGGTGCCACGCCACCTGCACCGGGAGCATTTCCGGCTCGCCATGCAGGAGGCGCTCGCCGCGTTCGTCACGCTCGTGGCCCGGCAACGACCCACCGCGCTGCTGCTGGAGGACTGGCACTGGGCCGACGAGGCCTCGCACGAGGTGCTCGAACAGGTGGCGGAGCTGGTCGCCGGATTTCCGCTGCTCGTGGTGGTGACCAGCCGGCCGGGCGGCGCCCGGTCGTGGGGGAGTCAGGAGCACCTCACGATTTCGCTCCACCCCCTCGGCGCGGAATCGTCGGCGTCCATGCTCCGGTCCATTCTCCACGTGGACAGGGTACCGGCGCGATTGGTGGATCTGGTCCACGAGCACAGCGGCGGGAACCCGTTCTTCCTCGAGGAGATCACGCAGGCGCTCCTCGAGGAAGGCGAGCTCGCGGTTGCTGGGGGAGCGGTGGTCCTCGCCGACTCGCTGGAGACGCTCCGGCTTCCCGGGACCGTGCAGGCGGTGATCCGAACCCGGCTCGACCGGCTGGACCTGGAGGCGCGCGAGGTGCTGCGGCTCGCCTCCGTGGTCGGCCGCGAGTTCACCCGCGGCATCCTCGAGCGTGCGACCAACCCCGTCCGCCTGCCTCAGGCCCTGCAGACGCTCAAGACCGCCGGGATCATCCAGCAGGTCCGGGTCGTGCCCGAGCCCACCTACCGGTTCAAGCACGGGCTCACCCAGCAGGCGGCCCTGGGAAGCCTGCTCGACCACCAGCGGAGGGAGCTGCACGGCCGGGTGGGCGAGGCGATCGAGGCCCGGCACGAGCGAGGGCTGGACGAGCACCTGGGGCGGCTGGTGGAGCATTTCAGCCGGGCCGAGCAGTGGCCGAGAGCGGTGCACTATGCCCGGCTGGCGGCGGCACGCGCCAACGACCTCAGCCAGTTCGCCGAATCCCTCGAGCTGCTGGAGCGGACCCAGAGCTGGCTCGTCCGCCTGCCCGACGACCCCGAGCGGCGGGAGGCGTTGATCGACATCCTCTTCCGGCAGGAGCGTCTGTGCGAGACGCTCGGCTTGCGCGGACGCCAGCAGCGCATCATCGACGAGCTGGTGGCGCTGCTCGATCCGTCCCGCGAGCCCGCGCGCCTGGCCGAGGCCTGCCTGCGCCAGGGAGACCTCAACACGCTGCTGAGACGCTTCGAGGAGGCCGAGGCCGCGCTGGAGCGGTCGCTCCGGCTCCGGGACGAGCTGGGCGACGCGATCGGCCGGCGCAACACGCTCCGAAGCCTCGGGCTCCTCCGCTGGCACCAGGGGCGGGACGATGACGCGCTCTCCTGCATCGAGGCCACGCTCGCCATCGACCGGGATCGCGGTGATCTCGAGGCCCACATCGGCGACCTGGCCAACCTGGGCATCGTGCTCAAGGGCATGGGCCGCACCGACCGTGCGAGAGCGGCGCTGGAGGAGGCGCTCCAGTTGAGCGCCGACGCCGAGGCGGGTCCCGATGGCAGTGCCGGGACCGACCTGGCCCACAAGCAGACCTACATCCTCCACAATCTCGCCAACGTGCACCGGGAGCTTGGCGACGAACGGGCGGCACTGGAGTGCCTCGAGCAGGCGCGGACACTGTGTGCCGACAACCGCCTGCCCATCCAGCTCTCGTACCACTTCACCTCGACGGCGCACATCTACCTCCGGCAGGGCCGGATCGAAGAGAGCCTGACGTTCTACCGCGATGCGGTCGAGCTCACCCGCCGGGCGCAGTTCGCCCCGGGGCTCGCCCAGGCGCTCCGCTTTCTGGGCGAGGTGCTGGCGGGACTCGGCCGGCACCAGGAGGCGCTGCCGCCGCTGGTCGAGGCGGCCGGGGTCTTCGCGCAGCTGCACGATCCGAAGACGGAGGCCGCGCTCTGGACCGAGGTGGCCACGCTCCACGAGCGGGTGGGCGACCTCCAGGCCGCGTTCGCCGCCTGGGGCAAGGCGCGCGCGCTCCACGACCAGGCGAGCGACCCGCACCAGGTGCTGGTCGCCCTGGAAGGACTCGCCCGCGTCGCGCGCCGCGTCCTGCCCCACGCATCACCGGCGCTGGGATGCTACGGCGAGGCGCTGGCGCTCGCCGAGCGGCTCGATGACCCGGTCGCGGCGGGCCGCCTGCGGAATGCGATGGGGATCATCGAGTGGGAGCAGGGACGGTACGACGAGGCCCGCGTGCAGTACGAGGCCGCGCTCCGGATCTACCGGGACCTGGGCCTCGAGGGAGAGGCCGCGGCGATGCTCGCGAGCCTGGGCGTCACCTTGAATGCCATGGGCCGCCGCGTGGAGGCACGGAAATACCTCGAGGAGGCCAGCGCGCTTCACCGGAAGGCCGGCGATGGCCCCGCCGAGGCGCGCGCGCTGGGAGCGCTGACGGATGTCTTGCGGCGGTTGGGCGAGCCCGGCCGCGCCGTCGCGTGCGGAGAGCGGGCGCTGCGCCTCAGGCGCGAGTGCGGAGACCGCGTGGGCGAGGGCTGGATGCTGCAGCGCCTGGCCCTGGCCCACGCGGACGAGGGCGCGGCCGCCTCGGCCGACGAGTGCGCGGAGGCCGCGGCGCGCATCGCCCGGGAGACGGAAGAGCCGGAGCTCGCGGCGGCGTGTCAGGAGCTGACGCGCGCGTTCGGACGCTGACATCCACCAGGAGGAGTCGTGCCACGCTACATCATCGAACGGAGTTGGACGCCGCTGACGCGGGACGAGCTCGACGTGGCCGGCAGGCGCTCGGTCGCCGTCGTCGACGAGATGCCCGGCGTAGTGTGGATCCGGAGCTACGTCTCGGACATCGAGGGAAAGATCTACTGCGAATACGATGCGCCCGACCAGGAGGCGGTCCGGGAGCACGCGCGGCGGGCGGGGTTTCCGGTCGATCGGATCTCGGAGGTGAGTCTGGAGATCAGTCCGTTGATGTTTCGGTGAGGACGGTCGGACGGTCGGACGGTCGGACGGTCTCCAGGGGTCGTCATCCTGAGCGAAGCGAAGGAGCCATGCCTCGTGTGATTGCTCCTTCGCTCCGCTCAGGATGACTCCCCCGGCTCCTCGCCCCCGCCCTCCTCCGATTGTCGATTTCCCACCCCCTCCTTCGACGTACAGGTAGAGGCCCGACGCCCACCCGGTCCCCCCGACCGGCGTCCCGGCTGAACCTGTCACCAGAAGGAGACGTCACCATGCGCAACCCCGGGCAGTCTTCGCGGACCACAAGCACCGTGCTCTGGACCCTTCAGGTGCTGCTCGCGGCCCTGTTCCTGTTCGCCGGCGGGATGAAGCTCGTGACCCCGATCGCGGCGCTGACCCAGCAGGTGGCACTGCCCGGTCCGTTCCTCCGCTTCATCGGCCTGGTCGAGGTGCTCGGCGCGCTGGGCCTGATCCTGCCAGGGCTGCTGCGAATCCGCCCCGCCCTGACGCCGCTGGCCGCCGCCGGACTGGTGATCATCATGACCGGCGCCGTGGGCGTGACCATGGCGACGCTGGGCGCGGCCCAGGCAGTGATTCCCGGGGTCGTGGGCGTGCTCGCGGCGGGCGTGGCGGTCGGGCGGTTTGAGTCGGGCCGGGGGAGGCTGGTGACGCTCGGCTAGAGCGGCGCCCGTTAGAGCGGCCGGAACAGGTCCTGGAGGCGCAGCGTGAGCGGCTCGTCGGCACCAGCCGGCCACCACACCAGCCGCTCGCGCTCCACTGCCGGGAAGTCGTCCTCCGGCCGCCAGACCTCGACCGACCTTTCATCCCCGTCCACTACCCAATAGAGCGGAACGCCGGCCTCGCGGTATCGGATGCGCTTCAGGATGCGGTCGCCGCGCGAGGTAGAAGGGCTCAACACCTCGGCGACCAGGAGCAGCGTTCGCACACGGCTCCAGGTCAGCGTCCGGGCCTCCTCGGGCGGGACCACGAAGACATCCGGCTGCACCAGCACGTCCCGGCCCCAGGAGATGTCGGCCGGAGCAGTCAGCACGATGGCGACAGGTTCCTTCGCCAGATAGTCGCCGATCGTCTGGCTCAGGCGCTGCACGACGACCTGGTGCCAGAGCCGCGGGGACGGCGTCACGAGCAGCTCGCCGTACACCACTTCGTACCGGTTGCCGTCGTCCGGCATGGCGCGGACCATGTCGGCAGTGTAGTACAGGGACGCGGGCATGCCCATACGTTCGTCTCGGCGGTGGGAGGGACGCAAGAGGCGGGCATCCGAAACGGTGCGATGCTCGCAGATTCCGGATATCATCGGCCTCGCGCATGACGTGGCCCGGTTCCACGGCGCGGAACCTCTCCTTGGTCGGCGATTCGAGCCGGTGACCACTCCAAAGGAAAAGGCGCGGCGAGAATCGTCCTCGTCGCGCCTTTCGCCCGTGCTCCCGTACTATGGCGACTACACCCACCCCTCCGACGGCACGAACGACTGTGACCGCCGCACGACCTGGGTCGCGGAGTCCACCCGAACCCGCAGCGCCCCGTTCGAGTGCACCAGCGCATTGAGGATGTCGTAGGTACCCGGCTCGGGTACGGCCAGTCCCTCGAGCACGACTTCATGCGGCAGGGGCCGTGCGTCGCCCGGCGCGAGGACGTCCCGCACCTTGATCGAGCCCATGGTGCAGAAGAAGACGATGCCGACACTCGGTTCCGGCGCGGTGCGCCAGTCGGCCATGTGAGCCATCACCCGGATGCCGGGCAGGTCCGCCCTCACCTCTTGTCCGTGACTGATCGCGGCGTCCGCCATCCGCTCGCGGAGGCGGTACGTCTGTGAGTGGGCCATGACGCGCGGTTCCATACTTTCCCCCTTTGCGGGGCCCGGCCTGGGCCGGGCGTATGATCCAGTCTGCCATTCCATTCTAGGCTGGGCGCCGGTAGCTGTCGGTGGGCCCTGAGGCTGGACCCGGGTGGTGCGGGTCACGCGGCGGGTGGGCGGCCGCGACGCCTCCCCGGCCCCTTCTTGTGGGCGTTTACTTTCATTCCTATATATGGAAGGCCCGCTCAATCCGGGCCCCCCTACCTCACACGGTCACCGGCATCGTGTTGCACACCGCACACCTCCAGCTTCTGCCGGCGGCCATCGGCTCCACGACGACCGTCCTGATCCTGGTCGTGCTCGCCATCATATCCATCATCGTCATCCGGCGGTGGGTGGAAGCGCGCACCGTGACGGGCGCAGAGGCAGCCAAGGCCTCTGCGGACGAGCTCGAGCCGGAGCTCGCCAAGCGCCTGCTCGCCGACCCCGGAACGCCTCCCGTCGAGGAGCGCTTCCGGACGCCGCTCGATCAGATCGAGAACTACGCGATCGTCCTGCTCGACACCAAGGGACGGCCGACAAGCTGGAACGCCGGCATTCGCCGGGTGCTGGGCTACGAGAAGGTCGAATTCCTCCAGTCCACCTCCGCCGATCTCTATCCTGTGGAAGACCGCCAGAGCGGCGCCCCGGCCGCGGACCTGGCCGAGGCCGCGCGGCGGGGGCAGTACACCACCGAACGCTGGCTGCTCCGGAAGGACGGCAGCCGCTTCTGGGGAGCCGTCACCACCAGCGGCGTGCACGACGGCGAGGGCCGCCTGCTCGGCTTCGCCCGGCGGATGCGCGACCTGTCCGAGAGCAAGGCGGCGGCGGAGCAGCTCCGCCGGAAGCAGGACGCGCTCGAGTTGGCGCTGGAGGCCGCGGGCCTCGGCACGTGGGAGCACGATCTCGCGACCGGCACCGACGCCATGGACCCGCGGGCCAGGGCGCTGTTCGGGCTCTCGGCCGACGAGCCCGTGACGCGGAGCCGGCTGCTCGAGGCGATCCACCCCGACGATCGCGAGCGCACGCGGGAGCGCTGGAAGCGCGCGGTCACCGACCTCGTGCGATACTCGGCCGAGTACCGCGTGGTCTGGCCCGACGGCAGCGTGCACTGGATCATGGCGGTGGGCCGGTGCGTGACCGACCCCACGACGGAGGCACCGCTCCAGCTCGCGGGCGTGGTCCTCGACCTCACGGAGCGCCGCCGCACCGAGGAGCAGCTCCAGGAGGGCCTCCGGCTGGAGGCGGTCGGCCGGCTGGCGGGCGGGATCGCGCACGACCTGAACAACATGCTCGCCGCCATTCTGGGCTTCAGCGACATGCTCGGCCGGAGCTTCGAGCCGAACGATCCCCGGGCTTCGGACGTCGAGCAGATCTCGCGCGCAGCAGCCCGGTCGGCCGATCTCACACGCCAGATGCTCGCCTTCGCGCGGCGCGAGCTGATCCAGCCGCGCGCGCTCGACATCAACACCGTGATTCAGCACGCGCAGGCGCTGCTCCCGCCGATCCTGGGCGAGAACGTCGAGCTCGACCTGCGCCTGGCGCCCGAGCTGGGCGTGGTGTATGCCGACCCGCGCCAGATCGAGCACATGGTGATGAACCTGGTGCTCAACGCGCGGGACGCGATGCCCCAAGGCGGCCGCGTCACCATCGAGACCAGGACCGTCCAGCTCGGGCCCGGCGCGGAAATGTGGCGGTCCGAGGAGGAGCGCGCGCTGTCCGGGCGGTTCACCATGCTGTCGGTGATCGACACCGGCCACGGCATGGATGCCGCCACCCTGCAGCGCATCTGGGAGCCGTTCTTCACGACCAAGCCGCCCGGCCGGGGCACCGGCCTCGGGCTCGCGTCGGTCTACGGCGCCGCCAAGCAGAGCGGCGGCTTCGTCTGGGCCGATTCGGAACTTGGCCGTGGGACCACCGTGCAGGTGTACTGGCCCGAGATCCGCGCCGCGGCCGAGCCGCCCGCCGAGCCGGAACATCTGCCGCCGCTTCTGGGCGGGAGCGAGGCCCTGCTGATCGTGGAAGACGAGGATCTGGTGCGCACCCTCGGCATGCGGGTGCTGCGGAGCTTCGGCTACACCTGCCACGAGGCTCACGACGCGGGCGAGGCGCTCCGGGTGCTGGAGGAGCCGGGGACGCTCGTGGACCTGGTCATCACCGACGTCGTGATGCCGGGCATGAGCGGCCGCGACCTGGGCGATCGGGTGGCCCGCCTGCGCCCGGGAGTTCCGGTGCTGTACACCTCGGGGTTCGCGGACCAGGACGTGATCCGGCGGGGGATGCTGGAGGAAGGGCGGCCGTTCCTGCAGAAGCCGTTCACGCCGCACGAGCTGGCGCGGGCGGTGCGGGAGGCGCTGGACGCGGCGGCGGTGGGGCGCGGGGGGGCGGCGTAATAGGACGGGCGGACGGTCGGACGGTCGGACGGTCGGACGGTCGGGTTGAAAGTTCGCGGGCTTTCCCAAGTCCGTCACCCTGAGCGTAGCGAAGGGAACAGGCGTTGAGGCATGCCCCCTTCGCTGCGCTCAGGGTGACGATGCATAAGCACAGGCTCAGGGCTACCCCCGACCGTCCGACCGTCCGACCGTCCGACCGTCCGACCGTCCTACTTCCCCGCCGGCGCCTGTCCCGCCTGCCGCCGGGCCTGGGCGACCAGACTATCCGCCCGCTGGTTCGCCTCCCGGATGATGCTCGCGGCCTTGCTGTCCGACTGTTTCCGAAGCTCATCGGCCGCGGGCTGGGCCGCGGCCTTGAGGAACGGATTCGTCGCCCGGGCCGTCAGCGAGTCCGCCTGCTGGTACCCCTCCAGCTTCACCTTGTCCGCCAGCCCCTGGGCCTCCTTCCGGATCGACGCGGCGCGCTGCTCCGCCTCCTGCACCAGCTTCGCCGCCTCGGCCGAGAGCTTCTGCGTGGCCGCCTGCTGCACCGCCTGCTGGACGCCTTCCTTCACGGACGACGCGATGCTGCCGACGTCGACCTTGACGGAGGGATTCGTCACCGTGCCGGCGAGCTGAATGCCGAGCGGGATCTCGGGCGCCGCGCTGAGGTCCACCCCGGCCGCGCCCGCCTTCGAGACCAGGCTGCTGATCGCCTGATTCGCCCCGCCGCCCATCAGCGCGCGCGGTACGCGCAGGGCCAGCGTGTATGCCAGCGACTGGTCGAGCCCGTTGGACCCGCTCACGGTCATGGTGGTGCCGCCCAGCTTCACGTCGAACGGCTGCACGAAGAGCCGGCCTTCCCGGATCTGAAACGCCGCGCGGAGGGCGTCCAGTCCCGGATTGTCGAGGAACTTGAGTTTGGTCACGTCCACCAGCTTCTGCAGCGGCGGGAAATCCTTCAGATCCAGGTTCGACGTCTGGACGGTCCCGCCTCCGCTCAGCCCGGAAAAGAGCGGCATCATGTTCTTGCCCAGCGCGCCGTTCACCTTCAGCTCGGTGGACATCGTACCGACGGCGTACCTGGCGACCGGGGCCAGCATCTGCACGGTGGTGAATGCCCTGAACGCCGCCGGGATGTCCACCTTGGTCAGCTTGAGGCCCATGTCGAACGTCGGCTTGGCCGGCTGGGTCGTCTCGTAGAAGCCGGTGAGCCCGATCTCGCCGCCCAGCATGCTCATCCGGAAGTCTTCCAGGGTGACGCGCTGGTCCTTCACACGGAGGCGGCCGTGCGCGTTGGTCATCTTCAGGTTGGCGTACGTCAGCTCGGCCACGGTAGCGTCGAGCCCGAAGTCGATCTTCGGCGGGACCGGGATGACCTGCAGATCGCCCTCACGGGACTGCCATTCGTTGAGGTTGAAGTGGTTGCTGCGGACGCTCGCGGTCCCGCGCAGGACGTCGTCCCGGAACATGAAGCCGAGCAGGTTCTCGAGGGATCCGGTGGCCTGGAGGTCGCTGCTGCCGATCGAGCCGGCGAACGAGCGCAGCTCCGCCCGCTCCGGAGCCAGCCGGAGCGACGCCTGCTGGATCGAGAGCGGATGCGGCAGGTCCTTGCCCTTCACGGTGAGGCCGCCGACGTCCACGGTGCCGCTCGCCACCACCCGGTCGTACTGCTTCTTGTCGACGAAGGACATCCGGGTGCGCACGGCCGCGTCCGCCGCGACGGTGCCGGTGAGCTGGTCGATCCCATCGAGCTTCATGCTGCGGCGGACGTCGGCCAGATCCACCTTGCCTTTCACGCGCAGGTCGACGTCGGGGTCGGACAGCGGCGTCCGCAGCACCATGTTCGCGTCGACCGGGTTGCGGCCAAGGAGGAGGTGGAAGCGATTCAGCTTCACCACGGTGCTGTCGGCGCTGCCGCCGGGATTGGCGATCGCGAGGTCGACGAAGATATCGCGCGCCGGGAGCGGCAGATCGGGGTACTGGAAGGCGGCGTTGTCGACCTTGACGGTGAGCCCGAACGCGGGAACGACGCTGTCGCCGTATTCGCCCTTGACCTGGCCTGACACGGCGATGTTGCCCGCCGTCTTCACCTTCTGGAAATCGTGCGCGTAGATGGCCGGCACCAGCGACAGGATGTCCCGGAACTTCGTGCTGGGCGCCCTGAAGGCCAGGTCGAGGCCGAGCAGCTTCCCGGCCGACCGGGCCGAGCCCGAGACGCCGAGGCGCAGGTCGTTGAGCCGGAGCTCGGTGTCCTTGAGGGTGTAGGACTTGTGGGCCAGGTCGGCCTGCACGTCGGAGGTGAGGCCGAGCCGGACGCGGTTGAGGTAGGGGATGCCGGCGAAGGTGACGCTCACGGTGTCCGCATCGGCCTTGGTTTGGATGCCGACCTGGTCCTGGCTCAAGTCGCCGCTGAGGGACTGATCGTAGCCGATCACCGAGGCCTTGAGCTTCGCCTTGCGGTCGTCGTAGGCGATGTCGGCATCGCTGATCTCGAAGCGGCGCAGGCTGATCGCCAGCGGCTTCGCCTCGGCCTGCGGCTGGGCGGCCTCCGGCGTCTTCCTGGTGATGTCCCAGTTGGCGGTGCCGTCCTCGAGGGCGATCAGCCGCAGCCGCGGCTGGTCGAGCTCGACGGCGCGCACGACGATCGGCTTGCCGCCGCTGCCGACGACGCTTCCCAGCACGCTGGCCAGGTCGAGGACCACCTGGAAATGGCGGATCGCGGCCAGCGTGTCGCCCTGGAACTTGCCCTTGCCCACGACGGTGAGGTCGTCGAGGCGCAGGGTCAGGTTGGGGAAGTTCCGGAAGAAGGTGAGGCCGACATCCCGCCACTCGACCTGGGCGTCGAGGCTCCGGTTCACTTCGAGCTTTGCGCGCTGGGCGATGCGGTCGCGGAAGAGCAGCGGCAGGACGACGAGGAGCGCCAGGACGAGCAGGAGGACGGCCCCGACGATGGCCAGGATTCGGGTGGGTCGTTTCATGACTTGAAAGGTAGCGCCATGGCCGCCGTGCCTCGACGGCCGTCCCCGACCCTAGGTCAGATCCTGATTGCGGCCGGGTGGCAGATTTCCCACTATTGGTGCGTAGCACACACTGTCATCCCCCGCGAAGCGAGGGATCTACTGGACGGGTTTCGAGCGAAGCGAGGTAGCTTCCTCGATTCGCCCGGGATGATGGTTTTTCCTTTCTGAGATCCCGTCTCTGGGATCCGTCGACAGCGCCCCCCAGTCGTCATCCTGAGCGCAGCGAAGGAGCCATGATTCGAGTGATGGCTCCTTCGCTGCGCTCAGGATGACGACCTCGGGAAGATCGCCGGTCCCACCGACCACCGACCACCGACCACCGACCCCGACCGTCCGACCGTCCGACCGTCCGACCGTCCGACCGTCCGACCGTCCGACCGTCCGACCGTGTCTTGCCTCGGCGTCGTCATCTCGCCAGATTGCCGCACCCCCACCCTTCAGCAGACCTAGCTCATCGGCCGTTTCGCACACGCGTAGAGGCTCGCCATGCCGTCTCGTAGGGTCGCTCGCGTCCTCGCCGTGCTGGCGATGGCCTCCTGTGTGTCGTGGCTCGGCTGCGGGGGCGGCGGGTCCGACCTCGCGGGTCCGGAGCCCGGCAGCCTCGACATCACGACCGTCACCTCCGGGCCGGAGCCCGACCTCGACGGCTACACGCTCAGTATCGACGGCGCGGCGCCCGAGGCCATCGACGTCAACGGAAGCCGGCACACCGAAGGTCTGGTTCCAGGGGAGCACACCGTCGCCCTCGCCGGGCTTGCCGGCAACTGCACCGCGGCGACGGGCACCGGGGTGACGGTCGAGGTCCCCGCCGGCGCCGCGGCCGCCGTGCGCTTCGAGGTCGCCTGCGCAGCCACCACCGGCACCATCGAGATCGTCACGACAACTGCCGGCAGCCCACTCGATCCCGACGGCTACCAGGTCCTGCTCGATGGCGCGCCCACTCAACCGATCGGCGTCAGCGCCACCGTCTCGATCCCCGGCACGGCGCCCGGCCCGCACACCGTCGGTCTCGGTGGCCTCGCCGCCAACTGCTCACTGGACGGCGACAACCCGCGCGCCGTCACCGTCTCGCCTGGCGCGGTCACGCCGGTCGCTTTCAGCATCGCCTGCACGGCACTCCCACCCTCCACCGGCTCGATCGCGATCACCACCGCCACAACCGGAGAGGATCCGGATGCGGACGGATACGCGTTCACCATCGACCAGGGCGGCGCCCAGGCCATCGGCGTGAACGGCACCGTTAGCGTCGCCGGACTGACGCCCGGCAGCCACGCGGTACTGCTCCAGGGAGCGGCGGCCAACTGCTCGATCGGCGGCGACAACCCGCGCACGGTCGCCGTCGCGGCGGGCGAGACGGCCGGCACGACGTTCGCCATCGCCTGCACCGCTACCACCGGCACACTGGACGTCACCATCACCGGGCTGCCGGCCGGCACGAGCGCAGAGGTGACCGTCACCGGCCCCAACGACTTCAACCGTGCGGTCACCGCCACCACCACCCTCGCCGACCTCGTGCCGGGCAGTTATACCGTCGCCGCGGCGGACGTGGCGAACGGTGGCACGCAGTACACGCCGAGCCCGAAGACCCGGACCGTGTCGGTTGCCGCCGCGGCCACGGCCACCGCGACGGTCGCCTATGCCGTGGTGCCTCCGGTGCCGCCATCGATCAACCTCCGGATCGGCGGCTGGTTCCTGACGCAGAGCGTGCAATCCGCCGCGGGCGACGTGCCGCTGGTCGAGAATCGCGACGGCTTCATCCGCGTCTTCGTCCTCGCCGACGGGCCCAACACGGCGGCCCCGAGCGTGCGCCTGCGCGTGTACCTGAGCGGCACGCTGGCACGCACGTTCGACATTCCCGCGCCCGGGCCGTCCACGCCCCAGACCCGGAACGAGGACGATCTGGCGAGCTCGTGGAACGTGAAGCTCCCGAAGGAGCTCTTCGGCCCCGGCATGTCCGTGCTGGCGGAGGTCGACCCGGCCAACGCGATCGCCGAGAAGAACGAGTCCGACAACAGCTACCCGGTCTCCGGCACGGCCGAGCCCGAGAACATGGTCAGCGTGCCGACCCTCGGCGTGCGCCTGGTGCCGGTGAAGCAGCAGACGAGCGGCCTCACGGGCGACGTGTCCGACGCGAACCGGGCGACCTATCTCGCCCTTCCCCGGCGGATGCTTCCCATCTCGACCGCGGACGGCGACGTGCACCAGGTGTACACGACGACCACCTCCGATCCGCTGCTCCCGGACGACGCCAACGGTGCCTGGGGAGAGATCCTCGGCGAGATCGATGCCCTCCGCGTGGCCGAGGGGACCACGCGGAACTACTACGGGGTCGTGCAGCTCGACTACGCGAGCGGGAATGCCGGAATCGGATTCGTGGGTCTGCCCACCGCGATGGGGTACGACCGGGTGGACGATCGGAGCCGCGTCATGGCCCACGAGCTGGGGCACAACTTCGGCCGCCTGCACTCGCCTTGCGGCCCTGCGTCGGGAGTGGACCCGAACTATCCGTACTTCGGCGGCCTCACCGGCGCGTACGGGTTCGACCTGCAGGCCAATGTGCTGAAGAGCCCGCTCCTCGCCGACATCATGGGGTACTGCGGGAATCCCTGGATCAGCGACTACACCTATGCAGGCATGTTGGCGTTCCGCACCGCCGGCCAGGCCGGGATCGCGGCAGCCGCGAGGGCGGCACCGCAGCGGTGCCTGCTCGTCTGGGGACGGATCGTCGATGGCCGCGCGGTGCTGGAGCCCGCGTTCGAGATCGTGACCCGGCCGAGCCTGCCCAAGGCCAACGGGCCGTACTTCCGTCGAGGCTGCGACGGACGACGGCGCACGCCTCTTCAGCCTCTCGTTCGATGCGAGCGAAGTCGCCGACAGCCGGCGGGGGGCGCGGCAGTTCGCGTTCGCCGTGCCGCTCGGTGGAGCCTCGGGCGATCAGGTCGGATCGCTCAAGCTGACTGGACCTGGCGGAGAGGTCGCGGCCATTCGTGCTCCGGCGGCGCCGGGTCCCGCTGGCAGCAGCGCGGGCGGCGGGTCCGGCGGTCGAGGCGCGGGCGGTCGCGGGCGGCGTTGCCCTGCGCTGGGACGCGGCGGCGCGGCCGATGGTGATGGTGCGGGACCCGGATACGGGCGAGGTGCTCTCGTTCGCGCGCGGGGGGCAGGTGAACGTGGCGACGAGCAAGCGGACGCTGGATCTGGTCGTCTCGGATCGGGTGGGAAGCCGGCAGGTGAGGGTGACGGCGGGGCGGTGAGGCGGGCGGGCAGGCGGTCGGACGGTCGGACGGTCAGACGGTCAGACGGTCAGTGAGGGCTGTCGGGGTTCGTCATCCCGAGCGCAGCGAGGGATCTTGCTGGGCCGAGTTCGAAGCCCGGGTGAGAAGGTCCCTCGCTCCGCTCGGGATGACGAAGCTGGGAGGCTCGAACCGCCTGACCGTCCGACCGTCCGACCGTCCGACCGTCCGCCCAGCTACTTCCCTTCCCCCGCCAGCTGCGCCATCCGCCCCCGCACCTCCCGCACCGCCGGCTGCAGCGCTGGATCGGCATCCTTCCACAGCTCCACGAACCGGCCGTAGTACTCCAGCGCCCGCGCCCGGTCCCGCCGCTCCTCGTACATCTCGCCGAGCCGCTTGAGGCTGGGCGCCAGTACCCACGCGTCCCCGATCTGCTTGACCAGCGTGCCGCGGCCGACGGCGCGCTGGTAGGCGGCGAGCGCCGAATCCGGCAGATTGGCGCGCTCGAAGGCCACCCCTTCCTCCCATGCTCCGCAGTCCGAGCACTCCTCGGTCTTTCTTGCCTGCGTGAACGCCGTGACGGCGTCGCCCGCACGCCCCTCCGCCAGCGCCAGCCAGCCACGGGCCTGATACCACGCCCATTGGCCGCGGCGGATGCCTTCAGGCACCTGGGCTTCGTAAGCCGAAAGCAGCTGGCGTGCCCTGGCGCGCTCACCCGCGGCCGCATACACCGTCGCGAGCTCCGCGCCCGGCCGGTCGAGCGCGGGCACCGAGTCGAGCGGATGCTGCTTCAGGCCTTCGTCGAGAATCCGCAGTGCGCCGGCCGAATCGCCGCGGAAGCGGACATACTGCAGCGCGAGCCTCGCGGTCCCCGCCAGCGCGCTCCCCGCGAGCCCGCGCTGCTCGTTCACGCCGATGTCGAGACGCGCCTGCCGCTCCGCGTCCGCCAGCTTGCCCCGGCTCAACGCCAGGTTCGCCAGACCCTGGTGGACCAGGCTCTGGGAGCTCGGATCGCGGCTCGCGAGCCCGAAGTCGAGGTAGGCACGCTCGGCGCCGTCGCGATCTCCCATCGCCTGGAGCGCGAGGGCGCGTCCCCAGTTGTATATCGGCAGCGCCGGCACCTGACGGGCCATCTGGTCGAGGGTGCGCCGCGCGTCGTCGTCGTGCGCTTGACCGACCTGCGCGACCAGCAGCTGGAGATAGAGGTTGCCGGGATTCGGGCTCGCCCGCATCACCGGCGTGAGGAGCGACTCGGCCTCCGCCGGCCGTCCCAACCTGGCGAGCACGAGGGAGAGGTTGTTGACGGCGACACTATTCTCCGGGTCGATCGCCAGCACTCGGCGGTACGCTGCCTCCTCCTTGACGGGATCGACCTCGACCGTGGAGTAGTAGTACGCGTCGGTGAGCTGGCGCTCGACCTCCGGGAGCCGGTCACGGTGCTGGTAGGCCCGGGTGATCGCCGCGACCACCTGTTCCTGGCTGGCGCGCGTATTCCCGATGGCCACCGCCAGCTTGCGCCAGGCCATGGCGAATCCGCTGTCGAGCGCGATCGCCTGCCGCAGCATCGGGATGGCGCGGTCGTAGTAGCCCTGATCGCTGAGCGGCGCGGCCTCGGAGTAGAGCCGCAGGGCCTCCAGCGAGCCGGTGGTGACCTGGTCCAGCGGCTGGCCGCCGCGAATGGTCTTGAGCGACTCGCCGATCCGCTCCCGCACCCGGCCCGAGAGCTTGTCGAGCGCGGTGACGATGCCGCCGTCGTCCACGGCGGTCTCCCGGAGCGCGGCCAGCTCGCTGCCGTCCTCGGCGCTCAGGATCCGCGCCGAGAGCACGTATCCCTTGCCGAGCGAGCTGATCTCGCCGGCGACCACCGCTTTGGCGCCGCCCCGCGCGGCGATCTCACGGGCCACGGCGCTGGTGACCGGCGTCGCGGGGTCGCGCTGCATCCGGGTGAGCGCATCGCTGACCTCGGCGGTGCTGAGAATGCGCACGACGGCGGACTGGCCGAGGTCGATGCGGAATGCTTCGGTCACCGAGCCGGCCAGGTTGGGGTCGGCGGTGCGGTTCTCGAAATCGGCCACCACCAGCCGGTCCCGCTCGCTCAGCCGTCCCGACGCCACCAGCGTGCCCACCGGCCCGATCCCCAGCAGCCGCATCGCGGTGTAGACCACCGCCGCCACGCCGAGCAGGGCGAACGCGATGACGCCACCACGGATGGCCCGGCGCCACGTGAACCAGCCCGGCAATCCAACGTTCGGCGTGGTTACCACCCGGCCGCTGGCGCGGGCGAGCGCCCGGCGCCGCTCGAGGAAGCCGGTGACCAGGATGATCGGCAGCCCGAGCACCAGCAGCGCGATGGCGCCGGAGAACACCCAGTCGGGCAGGCCGAGCTGGTGGACCAGGAGGTACACGACGCCCAACACCCCGGCGGAGACGGCCGTGTAGACCGCGGCCACGCGCGCCGGGTGGCTCTGCCGGATGGCCTGCTCGGTGCCGCTGGAGATCGGCATCGTGCCCGTCGGCGTCGTGCTCGCCGGGGTGAGGCCGAGAGTCGGCGTGGCCGCCGCCTCGAGCTGGGCCAGCAGCTCGGCCGCGGTCTGCCACCGGTCGGCGGGGCGCTTCTCGAGGCAGCGCATGAGAAGAGCGTTGAGCGCCGGGGGCACGGCGGGGCGATGCCGCGCGAGCGGCTCCGGCGCCTGGGTGATGTGCGCCGCGAGCATGGCCTGCGGCGTGGGCGCGGTGAACGGCGTGCGGCCCGCCAGCATCTCGTAGGCGAGCGTGCCGACGGCGTAGATGTCGGCCCGGTGGTCCACATGCGGATCGGCCGCGGCCTGTTCCGGCGCCATGTACGCCGGCGTGCCCAGCGCTACGCCGAGCGACGTGAGGGAGGACTTCCCGCTGGAAGCGCTCACCGCCTTGGCGACGCCGAAGTCGGTCACCACCGCGTGGCCGTCGGAGAGCAGCACGTTGTCGGGCTTGATGTCGCGGTGGACGACGCCGTTCCGGTGGGCGTAAGAGAGGGCGTCCACCACCTCCCGCAGAATCTTGACGGCCTCCGCCACCGGCAGCTCGCCTTCGCGGGCGAGCTTGGCCCGGAGCGACTCGCCGCTGATGTAGGGCATGACGTAGTAGAGCAGGTCGCCCGAAGCGGCGGCGGTGAGCAGCGGGACGATGTGCGGGTGCTGCAGCTTGGCGGCGAGCTGGATCTCCTGCTCGAAGCGGGCGACGTTGACGGCGGCGCCCGTCTCCGGCGGCAGGACCTTGATGACGACCTGCCGGCCGAGCCGGGACTCCTCGGCGAGGAAGACCCGGCTCATGCCGCCGCCGCCCAGTTCCTTCAGGTTGCGGTAGGCCGAACCCAACGCCAACTGCAGTTGGCCGGGCAGCGTCATGGAGATCCGGAGAGATTGTGAGGGGCGGTCGAGGGGAAGGTAACCGGCGGGGAGGGGGCGGGGAATGGTGGGGAATGGCGGGGGAGCGGCGGGAGCGGCGGGAGCGGCGGGAATGGCGCGGAGCGGTTGGACACGGTGACGAGCCGCTCTCCCGGAGTCACCCTGAGCGAAGCGAAGGGGGCCATGCCTGGCTACGGCTCCTTCGCTTCGCTCAGGATGACGCTGGGGCCGCAAAACGTGACCGCGGTCACCGCTCGAGCCGGGACCAGGCCACACTCTGCCACCTGATGCCCGAGCGCGAATGATTCGATGGACGATAGCTGAACCACACGACGGAGGAACCATGCAAGCACTAGACCTGATGACCGCCGACCCCGTCTGCTGCACCCCCGCGAGCACGTCGCGGGAGGTCGCCCGGCTGATGCGGGAGCATGATTGCGGCTGTGTGCCGGTACTCGAAGGAAAAGGCGGGCGGGTGATCGGGGTGGTGACCGACCGCGACATCGCCTGCCGCTGCGTCGCCGAGGGGAAGAGCCCCAAGACGCCCATCAAGGAGATCATGACCCTGAACCCGCAGTGCTGTCGCCCGGACGACGACCTCGCGGCGGTGGAGCAGATCATGATCATGGGGCAGGTCCGCCGGGTCCCGGTGATCGATGCCAAGGGGCACTGCGTCGGGATGATCGCCCAGGCCGACCTTGCGCTGAGCGACAGGAAGGCGCCCGAGACCGACATCGGACGCGTGGTGGAGCGGATCTCGGAGCCGGTCGGCAGGTAGGCAGGCGCGTCCGCGAGCCCCGGCGGGCTGGGCCGGCGACGGGGGCACGGCGGGGCCGCACGAGCGAGTCACCCTGAGCGCAGCGAAGGGGGCATGCCTTTGGGTATGCCCCCTTCGCTGCGCTCAGGGTGACTCATGTCCGGAGCGCGGCCGGCACGCCGCCCGGCGCCTCACCCGAACAGCAGCCGCACCGACCACACCGCGAAGATCATGGCGGAGATGTCCGCGATCAGCCCCGCCGGCACCGCATGTCGCGTCTTCCGGATGTTGATCGCCCCGAAGTACACCGCGATGACATAGAACGTCGTCTCGGTCGACCCGAACATCACCGCCGCCATCTTCACGAAGATCGAGTCCTCGCCGTACCGGTTGATCATCTCCACCACGATCGCCGCCGAGCCCGACCCCGTGAGCGGCCGGATGATCGCCATCGGCAGCACCTCGGCGGGAAAGCCGAGCGGCCCCAGGACCGGGCTCAGGAGCCGGGCCAGCGCGTCCATCGCCCCGCTGGCGCGGAACATCGCGACGGCGAACAGAATCGCCACCAGGTAGGGGATGATGCGGACGGCCACCTGGAATCCCTCCTTCGCCCCCTCCACGAAGCTCTCGTACACCGGCACCCGCTTGTACAGCCCGTACAGCGGGAACCCCACCAGCATGAGCGGGATGACGAAGAAGGAGATCAGGTTCATCGCGTTGCGCGCGGTTTCCATGGCGGCCTCAGGCCTTCGGCGCCGCGGCGGGGGCCGCAGCGTTCCGGTTGGGGTCGGTCTCGCGGAACACGCGCATGCGGCCGAGCAGCTTGGCGGCCACGATGGCGACGATGAGCGACAGCACCGTGGAGATGGTGATCGGGAAGATCAGCTTGTTGATCTGCAGCCCGAGCAGCGCCAGCAGCAGCACCGGCGGCATGAGCTGCACGCTCGCGGTGTTGATGGCGAGCAGCATGACCATCGGGTTGGTGGCGGTGTCCTCGGTGGTGTTGAGCGTCTGCAGCGACTCCATCGCCTTGATGCCGAACGGGGTGGCCGCGTTGCCGAGGCCGAACACGTTGGCGCAGAGGTTGAGCGCGATCAGGCCCAGCGCGGGGTGGTCGGGCGGCACGTCGGGAAACAGCGGCCGAAGAATGGGCCGGACCAGCTTGACCAGCGCGTACACGATCCCCGCGTGCTCGGCGATCTTGAGCAGCCCGAGAAAGAGCGAGAGCACGCCGATCAGCCCGAGCGCGATCTCGGCGCCCGTCTTGGCGAAGTCCAGCGCGGCGGCGGCGATGGCGTTCAGCTTCACGAACCGGACGGGCTCGAAGACGACGCCGGTGAAGCCCACCAGGCGGCCTTGCAGCTCCTGGTCGCGCGAGCTCGAGACCTTGGCGATGGTGGCCAGCGGCTCGGGCAGCTTGGCGCCGGCCGCGAACCGGAGCTGGGTGCCCTCCCGCGTCTGCAGCAGGTAGCCGGGATAGCTCGCGGCGGGGGCTTCCTCCGTATGGTAGAAGCCCGCGTACTGCCGGGGGTCGATCCGGATGTCCACCGGGACGCGATGGGCCGCGGAGTCGTAGCCCTGGGGGAACGCGAGGGCGACGGGGAGCGGCTGGTCGTTGCGGTAGCGGTCGCCGGCGATGTCGCGGGCGTCGTACCCGATGGCGAACAGGAAGCTGGTGACGATCAGGCCTGCCCAGATGTAGTTCAGCATTGTGGGCCCGGGCTGGGGAGGGTGGGGTGCGGGATGGGGACAAATATGGCCGGAGGAGGCGGCGTAGCGCATCGGGGGCGGGCTCTGATCCTCGTGAAGGAGGGGCGGGCCACCTCCCCCCCCCGTCGTCATCCTGAGCGAAGCGAAGGAGCCATCACCCGAATCATGGCTCCTTCGCTTCGCTCAGGATGACGATGGGGGGGGGTTGGCGCGATGACGACGGGGTGATCGGCGCGATGACGCCGGGGTGATTGGCGCGCGCCCCGCCAGCCGCCCGCGCTCGAATTTGAGATTTCGAGATCCGGAGCGTAGTATGGACCAACATCGTCCAACGATCCGGCAGGAGCGACGCTATGAAACGCGAGAGCGGCCCACACCACCGGCCGCGCGAAGCGCGGCTGCGCCCGGCTTCGGCGCACGTGTTCCCCGGCATCCCGCCCGGCGTGTGGATCCAGGCCGCGACGATGGCGGACATCGTCTGGACCAAACGGCTCCAGCGCGCGGAAGGATGGCTGACCGGCCGGGCGCTCGACCCCGAGCACTTCGAGTTTCGCTACGGTGGCGTGCCGCAGGCCGAAACCGAGTTGCGCCGGCGGGCGGCCGACCGAATGAGATCCGAAGGCGATTGACCACCCGCCCAAGGCGTCAGTGCAACGCCAACCCCTGCCCCGTCAGCTGCGACGCCAGCATTGCAAAGGCTCCCTGCACCTCGGCCAGCGTGAACGTGCAGTGGCCGAACGGCGAGGCCAACTGCGCACCAGGGATCTGGGTGAGCAGCGCCGCGGCGCCCGCCTGCTGCACCTTCGCTCCGTACAGCGCCTCCTGACTGTAGGGCACGACCGGATCGAACAGGTTGTGGATCGTCACGACCGGGACCGGAAGCTTGCCGTCGGTCGTGAACATCGCCTCCATGTGACTCAGCGCCGACTGGTCGGCCTCGAAACGTGGAACGGCCTCGTTGTCGACCGGGCTCGGATAGATCCGGTCCGTGTTGTCGAACGGCTGCCCGCCGAGCTGCTGCTGCGCGTCCTGCGTCCCCAGAATGTTGTAGGCGAGCAGCCGGAGCACGGTCCCGCCGACCAGCTCGGGCGGGGGCGACGGCGGCAGCGTGATCCCGGCAGCGGCCAGGAGCTGCGCGGTGGCCGTCGGGTTGACCGCGAGCGATGCGAGCACGGCGGTCTGAAGCGAGCCGGGCGCGCCGATCGGGAGCAACCACGCCTGGATCACGGCATCCGGAATCGCGACGACACTCCCCGGAATGACACCCGGGAAGAAGTAGTCGAACAGCACCCGGAAGTCGTTCAGGTAGTTGATCTGCGTGGCGAAATCGCCCACCGGCCCGCAGGCGGCGAAGGCGCCGTCGAAGAGCTGTGGGTTCCGTTCCGCCGCCAGCACCGCAATGAGCGCTCCCTCCGACACGCCCACGACGACGGTGGCTCCGGGTCCCCGCCCGACCAGCCGTTCGAAGGTGCGGACCACCCGCTGCAGATCCTTCTCTGCCTCGAATATGATGAGACCGTTGTTGCGGTAGCTGGTCGCGGCAAAGGCATAGCCCAGGCCGGTGATGATCTGGGAGACCCTGAGACCGGCCACCACATCGTCCTGGATGGCGACCGGATCGAAGGGGTTCACATAGCCGTGGGCGTAGACGACGAGACTCCCGTTCCACTCCGGCGGGACGCAGATGAGGTAGAGCGCCCCACTCCCCGGCAACGCGCCGCTCGCTGTCGTCGTGCCCGCCGGACACTCGGTGGTGACAAGCGGGCTTATAGTGGGAGAAGTGGCGACAGCGGCAGGGGGACGAGCGGTGAGGCCGCCCCCTGGACCGGTGGTGGTATCGGTGGGCGGGTCCGCGCAGCCTGCCAGGCTGAGCAACCCACCCAGCGCCACGCCGATCCATGGGCCGCGGCACCGCGACCTGCTGACGATCGGTACTGGCATACGACGACTCCTTATCGGTGACGTCAGCTACGATAGGGATCGGGCCCGTGGTACACCAGATCTCGCGCCTGCCCCAATGCCCTGGCGGGCCTCGCCCCGCCCGCTAGTTTGGGATCCCATGCCGTTCATGCCCAGGTTAACCGGCCGAGGCTACCGCGCACTGGGAGTGCTGTGCGGCCTCGTTGCCGCCCGGCCATTCATTTCCGGGCTCGGGGCTCAGACCGTGGGCCCCGCGACTCCCCCAGCCGAGCTCCTGTTCAGTGAATCTCCTGCCGTGTTCTTCGAGGAGTATCCCTCCTGGGCGCGGGTGTCCCCGGATGGCCGCTGGGCCATTTACGCCGGCTGGAACGGCATCCGCATCCTCGATCTGAACGGCAAGCGAGCGGCGCCCGAGCGCATCTGGCCCGGCGTGTCGGACGTCTACTCGGCGGCCTGGGGACCAGGCGGGACGCTCGTGCTGAACGGGAGCCGAAATGGAAAGCGCGGGTGGTACCAGAACGATCGCGGCGGGCCTCGGCTCCTTCCCTTCCCCCGCGGCGCCAGGCCGCTCTGGTCTCCCGATGGGACGCTCGTAGCCTACTCGCTGAGGAGCACGCCGGACAGTGTGTACGCCGGCGCCCTCGGCACGGCGCGGGCGTACGCCGTTGCCGGCCGTGGCATCACCGGGATGGCCTGGCTCCCCGACGGCAAGGCCCTGCTCGTGCTTGCCGTACAGCCGCGGGGGACGTCGAACCTCGTGCGGCTCGAGATGCCGTCAGGCGCGCAGCGCGTCGTCGCAGCGGACCTGGATGCGCCCTCCGCGTTCCTGTCGCCGGTAGCCGCTGCGCCCGGAGGACGCCACGCGTACGTCGCGCTCGCCAGCGCCGGCAACCCCGCGCCGGAGAGCCGCCACGCCCCGCACGCCGACCGCCGGCTGGGCATCTACGCGATCGACCTCGCCTCGGGGGCACGACAACTCGTGCTGGCACCGCCGGCTACGGGCGGCGACGCCATGGCGCCTTCCGTGGGCGGCGGCAGCCTGTTCTGGACGCATACGAAGACGGACGCGTCGGTCGTGGTGATGCCGGCGGCCGGCGGCTCGGCCGACCTGGTCATGCAGGGAGCGCTCGTGCCCTCGTGGCGCCCGGACGGCCGGCAGATCGGCTTCTGCTACGGCGACTGGCGCTGGGCGGACTGGGCGATCGCGTGGGATGGCGGCGCGGTGGACGTGGATGCGCGCGGCCGGCCCACAGGTCCGCTCCGGCCGGTCATCACCGGATATCACGAGGACTTCCAGCCGGTCTGGTCGCCGCGCGGCCGATGGGTGGCGTACCACTCGCACCGCCCGACGACGCCAGACCCGTACTACGACGCGCCGGGCGCGAGCGACGACGTCTGGCTCCGGCCCGTGGGCGCGCCCGCGCGCGATTCGGCGGAGAGCCGATTGACGGACTTCGGGTTGGAGGCCGGTTCGCCGGACTGGTCGCGCGACGGATCACGCCTGGTGTTCACGTCCTACGACCGGGCCGGCGCGGCCGGGGTGTCCGAGCCGTTCGTCGTCACCATCGACACGGCGACCGGCCGGCCGCTCGCGCACGGCCGGCTCCCGCTGCCGCCGGAGATTCACAACGCCATGTCCGCGGCCTGGTCTCCGGTGAGCGACGAGATCGCGATCGAGGAGGACCTCGGGACGGGGCGTCACGCACTCTGGGTCGTGGCGAGCGACGGGAAGCGCGCCCGCCAGCTGACCGAGTTCGCGATGGGAACCTACGGCGGGCTGAGCTGGACGCGCGACGGCAAGGCCATCGTCTACCCGGCCCTGACGGACGGGCGGATGCAGCTGTTCCAGATCGCCGTGAACGGCGGCAGCGCGCGGCAGCTGTCGCACGACGACGCCAACCTGTTCGAGCCGGCGGTGTCGCCGGATGGGCGGCTCATCGCGGCGACGAGAATCCTGCACACCAAGGAGGTATGGCGGATGCAGCTACCGGCGCGCTAGATGCCGTTCACGCGCTACGTCGCCCTCGGCGACTCGAGGAGCACCGACCACTACCCCACCTGCGACGTGCCGGCCCGAGTTCCGCGGGCGCGACCCCGCGCGACGCCTCCGTCGACGGTTGCTTACCTGGCGCCGAGGGACGCACATTATGGGCATGCCACCCTCACCCGGGGACCAGCTCCCCACCGACTATCCAGCCGCCCTCGAGATCGACTACCCCGACGGCGCGCGCGACTGGTTCACCGTCCTCCTCCGGCCGCTCCTGGTCGTCCCCATCGCGATCGTGCTGGCGCTGGTCTCCGGCCCCGGGGCGCATGGTCGCGAGCAGTCGTGGTCGCCCGCGGCGGGCGGCATCCTGATCCTCGCGACGGCGCTGATGCTGGTGTTCCGGCAGAAGTACCCGGGCTGGTGGTTCGACTGGAACGTGGCGCTGACCGCGTTCAGCCTCAGGGTGATGGCCTACCTGGCGCTGCTGCGCGACGAGTATCCGTCGACCGATGAGGAGCAGGCGGTCCACCTGGAGATCGGGTATCCCGATGCGAAGGTGGAGCTCAACCGCTGGCTGCCGCTGGTCAAGTGGTTCCTCGCCATTCCGCACTTCATCGTGCTGGGCGTGCTCGCGGTCGCGGCGGTCGTGTGCGTGGTCATCGCCTGGTTCGCGATCCTCGTCGGCGGGCCCTATCCGCGGTCGCTGTTCGACTTCGTCGTCGGCGTCTTCCGCTGGTGGGTCCGGGTCGCGGCGTACGCGATCCTGCTCACGACCGACCGCTACCCGCCGTTCCGTCTCGCACCCTGAGCCGCTGACCTCGCCCAGGGGTTGATCATCCCGCCCCAACCCGATTCCTTGCCGACAGACTCTTCGGAAAGGAATCCCCGCATGTCCGAGCTGCTTTCCGTCGTCTTCCTCGGAAACGACCTGCGCCAGTGGGCGCTGGCCCTGGCCATCGGCGCCGGGACCATGGCCCTGCTCCTGGCTGACGATCCGGGTGCTGCTCCCCCGCCTGGCCCGGCTGGCCAGCCGGACGCGGACCGACTGGGACGACCTGGTGGTGGCCGCGCTCCGCAACACCAAGTGGTTCTTCCCGGCGGCGATCGGCATCGGGGCCGGCGCCGTGAGCCTGACTCTCGCGCCGCGGATCGACCGGGTCGTCGTCCTCGCGGCGGTGCTGGCCACCCTGGTGCAGGCGGGCGTCTGGACCACCACGGCGCTGCGCACCGGGCTCGACCGCTATCAGCGCATCCGGCTGGAGACCGACCGGGGAGCGGCCACCACGGTCGCCGCCATGGGCTTCGCCGCCCACGTGCTGATCTGGTCGGTGGTGCTGCTGCTGTCGCTCGACAACCTCGGGATCGACGTCACGGCCCTGATCGCCGGACTGGGCATCGGCGGCGTGGCGGTGGCCCTGGCGCTGCAGAAGATCCTCGGCGACCTGTTCGCCTCGCTGGCGATCGTGCTCGACCGCCCGTTCGTGCTGGGCGACTTCCTCGCGCTCGACGGCTACCTCGGCTCGGTGGAGCACATCGGCCTCAAGACCACACGGCTCCGGAGCCTCTCGGGCGAGCAGCTGGTGTTCTCGAACGCCGACCTGCTGGGCAGCCGGATCCGGAACTACGGCCGCATGCGCGAGCGGCGAGTGGCGTTCACCATCGGCGTCACCTACCAGACGCCCAGGGCGAAGCTGGCCGAGATCCCGCAGGTGCTCCGCGCAGCGGTGACGGCGCGCGGACAGACCAGGTTCGACCGGGCCCACTTCGCCGGGTTCGGCGATTCGGCCCTCAACTTCGAGACGGTGTATTACGTGCAGTCACCGGACTACAACGTCTACATGGACATCCAGCAGGCGATCAACCTGGACCTGGTCGAGCAGTTCGAAGCGCGCGAGATCGAGTTCGCCTATCCCACCCAGACGCTCTACCTGGCACGCGCCGGAGCGGGGGACGAGCGGCAGGCCTCGGCCGTCTGAGGGTCGCCGCCCGCTCCCCGATCATCGGCCCCCTCCCCCCTGTCACCCTGAGCGAAGCGAAGGGGGCATGACCCGACGCGTACCACTTCGCTTCGCTCGTGCTCGAACCACACCCGCCCTACTCCCCCGGCCCACCGGATCCGTCGTCGGAAGGTTGTTACCGATCACGACGTGATCCCCCTGCCCCTGGGTGTCGAAGCACGTCGGTGCTCGAACCCGTCGATGGTCCCGTCGGTGTAGATGATGTTGTCGGTATTGCTGTCGGCGTCCGGGCCGGCGGGCACGTTGTCCAGGTTGAGCGCGTGCCGGAGCTTCCAGGCGATGATGTGATCGGTACACGAGGTGTCGCCGCTCACGCCGAGCCCGCCAAGCAGGCGGCCGTCGGCCGAGTAGAGGGCGAGGCCGCCACCGAAGACGTTGATCCCGCCAATCCGCTCCCCGATCATCGGGTCGTTGTGGGTGCCGAATGCCGAAGCCGGTCCCTTGTAGCCCACCCTGGTATCCACCGGATTGCTCTCCTGCAGACCGAAGAGACTGCCGCCGGGCTGCACCGCGCGAACAGGTTCGCGGTGCTGAGGGCGAACCCGTCCAGGCTGAACGCGTTGGCGGTGTTGGCCTTCTGCGCGGAGATGAGGCGGCTGCCGGGCCACTGGTCGGCGCGCTGCTCGCCGCTGAAGACGACATCCACCACCACGCCGTCCCGATCCAGGATGGTGGCCCACATCTCGAAGCCGAGCCCGCCGTTCGGTTCCTCCAGCACCTGCCTCAGCCTGGCGCGGAGCTCCGCGTGATCCGGCAGCAGTTTGGCCAGCTTGGCGGAGGCGGTCTCGAGCGTCGGGCCGTTGGGGTCCTCGTCACCGCACCCGAGCGCGATGAAGGCGCATCCGGCCACCAGGGGGAGAACATGGAGTGCACGCATGGGAGAGACTCCTTTCGCTGAGTGAAGTGCGTACTAGCGCGTGGCCGCGGAGGCCGCCAGCGCGCTCGTGATCGTGCTGTCCCCGTCGGCGCTGAACGTGCCCCGGATCGTCACCCACTGGTCCTCGTCCGTCGTATCGCTGGCGAGGAAGCCCCGCGCCCGCATCTCGTACGCTCCCGAGACGCGCCCGGCCTCGACGGCGGTGATGGTCACCCAACCGGTCTCCCCGTGGAAGAAGCCGCGGGGACGCTCGACGGTGCCGGCGATGAAGCAGGGATGGAACCCGCGTCCGGCGAAGGGCTGCTCGGGCAGCGAGGAGGCGACCGGGTACCGCCCGGGCCGCAGCGGCTCGTCGGCGTAGGTGAAGAGCAGGAGCGCCGCCTCGCCCCGCTCGGCGCCCAGCGAGAGCGCGAGGATGGGACGGCTATTGGACGGATCGTGCATGAGGCCGAACCGCGCCTCCGCGCTGTTGACCGTCAGGCTCAGGCGCCGGTGGACTCGAGGGTGAAATACGGAGCGGGATCCGCCGGCAGCGGCAGCGCCAGGGTCGCGAGCAGGCCGACGGTCAGGGAACGGGCGAACATTGGAGACCTCCGGATTGGGTGAGGCCCCGGTCACGTGGATTTGTGGGGCCGCACTCCAGATGCGCAGGTCCGGCCGGAAACCCGCCACCCGCGTTGCCAGCCACCCGGCCGGGGCGTATGTTCGCCAAGACCCCTCCCCTTCCCGAACGATGACCAGCCCGGATCCCAGCCCCGCCTCCACGGCGATCACCGACCTCCTGCTGGCCGCCCGCGCCGGCGACCGTGAGGGCATGGACCGGCTCTTCGGCTCGCTCTACGACGAGCTGCACCGCGTCGCCCATCGCGCCCTCCACGCCGAGCAGACCGGCCACACGCTGAGCACCACCGGCCTGGTGCACGAGGCCTGGCTCAAGCTGGTCGATCAGACCCGGGTCGAGTGGCACGACCGAGGTCACTTCTTCGGCGTCGCCGCGCGGGTGATGCGGCAGATCCTGGTGGAGTACGCCCGGCGGCGCGGCGCGGTGAAGCGGGGAGGGCGATTCCGGCTCGTGGCCCTGGAGGAAGGGCTCGTCCCCGCGGAGGAGCGGGCCGAAGCGCTGCTCGCCGTGGACGAGGCGCTCACCCGGCTCGCCAGGCACGACCCCGCGATGGCGCGGGTGGTCGAGTGCCGGTTCTTCGCCGGCCTCTCGGAGGAGGAGACCGCCGAGGCGACCGGGACCAGCCTCCGGACGGTGCAGCGGCAGTGGCGCCGGGCAAAGGCCTGGCTGTATCAGGAGCTGGCCGCGTGACCGCGGGCGCCGGCTACGGGTGGGACGAGGTCGACCGGCTGTTCGATCAGGCGCTGGATCTCCCGCCAGGCGAGCGCGAGCGCTGGCTCGACGAGCACTGCGCCGGCCGGCCCGCGGTCCGGCGGCAGGTCGAGACCCTCCTCCAGGCCGACGCCGCAGCCGCTCGCTTCCTCGAGGTCGACCCCCGGCGGTTCGCCGGCGAGCCGCCAGTCGAGGCGGAGCCCGAGTCGGCGGGCCGCCGGATCGGCGCCTACCGGCTGGTGCGCGAGCTGGCCCGCGGCGGCATGGGCGTGGTGTACCTCGCCGAGCGGGCCGACGGGCAGTTCGAGCAGCGGGTCGCCCTCAAGCTCATCAAGCGCGGGATGGACTCGGACCGCATCCACCGGCGCTTTCTGGCCGAGCGGCAGATCCTCGCCCGGCTCAGCCACCCGCACATCGCCCGGCTGCTCGACGGCGGCGTCACCGCCGAAGGGCAGCCCTACTTCGCGATCGAATACGTCGAGGGCACCAGCATCGTCGCCCACTGCGAGTCGCGGAGGCCTCGGCCTGGAGCAGCGCCTGCGCCTCTTCCTCGACGTGTGCGAGGCGGTGCGCTACGCCCACCAGAACCTCGTGGTCCACCGCGACCTCAAGCCCGGCAACATCCTGGTGACCGGCGACGGCGAGGTGAAGCTGCTCGATTTCGGATCGCGAAGGTGGTGAGCGGGGACGAGCAGACCGACGGGCAGGATTCGCTGGATACCAGAACGGAGGACCGGATCCTGACGCCGGAATACGCCGCGCCGGAGCAGGTGCTGGGCCATGCCGTCACCACCGCCACCGACATCTACGCGCTCGGCGCGGTGCTGTACGAGCTGCTCACGGGGCGGCGGGCCCACCACGTCGAGCGGCGGACGCCGACCGAGCTCGTGCGGGCGGTGATCGAGACTCAGCCGCCGGCGCCGAGCGCGGTCGCGCCGGCCAGGCAGCGGCGGGCGCTCCGGGGCGACCTCGACACCATCGTGCTCACGGCCCTCAAGAAGGAGCCCGGCCGGCGCTATCAGACAGTGGAGCGGTTCGCGGCGGACCTCACCCGTCACCTCGACGGACTGCCGGTCACCGCGCGCCCCGACACCTGGCGCTACCGCGCGGGCAAATTCGTGGGCCGCCACCGGCTCGGCGTCGCCGCCGGGGCGGCGGTCGCGCTCTCGCTGGTGGGAGGCGTCGCGGGAACGGCTTGGCAGGCGCGGGCGGCGGCCGGACACGCCCGGGTCGCGTCGGCGGAGGCGGCGAAGGAGCGGGCGGTCCGGGAATTCCTGGTGGGGCTGTTCCGGGCAGCGACGCCGGGGCAGGCGCTGGGCCGGGATCTCACGGTGCGCGAGCTGCTCGACCGGGGCCGCCGCGATCTCGACACCGCGCTCGTGGCGCAGCCGGTCGTGCGGGCGCGGCTGCTGGCCACGGTAGCCGGCGTGTACGGAGCGCTGGGACAGGCGCGGCAGGCCGATACCCTGTTCCAGCAGGCGGTCGCGCTCACCCGAACGCTGCCGGGCGACGTGGACGCGGAGCTGGAGCGGCTGGCGGAGGTGTATCGGGGGAGGGGGGCGGCGGAGGAGGCGGAGCGGTAGAGGCGGTTGATCGCCAACCAGAATGAGGTGGGAGTTTTCACCACGGAAGCACGGAAGACACGGAAGTCGCACGGAGTCAGGACTTTGTGGGTGTGCTGTTCACCTGCTGTCGTTTTCCGTGTTCCTTCCGTGTCTTCCGTGCTTCCGTGGTGAAATTCGGACTTCGGCTCCTTCGCTTCGCTCAGGATGACGACGGGGCAGGATGACGACGGGCAGGATGACGACGGGCAGGATGACGACGGGCAGGATGACGACGGGGCGTCACCGCCCGGGGGCGGTTAGCTTTCCCCCATGCTCCGCCGCCGCACCCGACCCGTCCTCGACTCGATCCCCGTCCTCGAACGCTACGCGGTCGAGCGCGAGCTGGGCCGGGGCGGCATGGCGATGGTCTACCTCGCGCGCGACCGCAAGCACGACCGCCTGGTCGCGATCAAGGTCCTGCGCCCGGAGATCGTCGAGGGCGAGACTACCGAGCGCTTCCTGCGCGAGATCCAGATTCTTTCGCGGCTCCAGCATCCCCACATCCTCGCCCTGCTCGACTCCGGCTCCACCAACGAGAGCCCGGCCCGGCCGTTCTACGTCATGCCGTACGTGGAGGGCGAGACCCTGCGCCAGCGGCTCACCCGCGAGGGCCCGCTTCCTCTGCCGGAGGCGCTGCGCCTGGTGCGGGAGGCGGGGGAAGCGCTGCACTACGCCCACACCCAGGGGCTGATCCATCGCGACGTGAAGCCGGAAAACGTCCTGCTCTCCCAGGGCCACGCCCTGGTGGCGGACTTCGGCATCGCGCGCGCCGCGGGCGTCGCGGCCGGCAACCGGCTGACAAAGACCGGCCTCAGCATGGGCACTCCCCACTACATGAGCCCCGAGCAGATCGGAGGCGAGCGCGAGGTGGATGCCCGCGCCGACCAGTACAGCCTCGCCTGCGTCCTCTACGAGCTGCTGGCAGGCCAGCCGCCGTTCACCGGGCCCAGCGCGGGCGCGATCCTGTCGCGCCAGGTACTCGATCCGGTGCCGCCGCTCACGACGCTCCGCCCCGGCGTGCCGGGCTCGATACGCCGAGCCATCGAGCGTGCCCTGGCCAAGACCGCGGCCGACCGCTTCGGCAACGTGCTGGAGTTCCTGGCCGCCGCGGAGGCGCCGGAGGCGCCCGAAGCACCCGCCGCCCCGCCCCGCAAGTCCATCGTGGTGCTGCCGTTCGTGAACCTGAGCCCCGACCCCGACAACGCGTACTTCGCCGATGGCCTGATGGAGGAAGTGATCGCCGACCTTTCGCGTGTCGGCGCGCTTACCGTGATCTCCCGCACCTCATCGGTCAAGCTCAGGGAGACCGGCTGGGACCTCCGGCGCATCGGGCGCGAGCTCAACGTCCGCTACGCCCTCGAGGGCAGCGTGCGCCGCGCGGGGGCGGCACTCCGGATCACGGCACAGCTGGTCGACACCGAGACCGATGCCCATCTCTGGGGCGAGAAGTATTCCGGCACGGTGGAAGACATCTTCGACCTGCAGGAGCGGCTCTCGCGCCGGATCGTGGAGGCGCTGGAGATCACGCTGTCGCCGCCGGAGGACCGCGAGATCGCGCAGCGGCCGATCGCGGACGTGCGCGCATTCGAGTACTACCAGCGCGCGCGGCAGGAGTACTACCGGTATTCCTCCGAAGGGATCGCGGCGGCACGGGCGCTCGCGGAGCACGGGCTCGCCGTGGTGGGTCCCAACGAGGCGCTGTACGGGATGCTGGGGACGGTGTACGCCTGGTCGCCCACCGTGCTGCTCGGCGGCGACCAGGAGACGACCCTGCGGGAGGCCGAGACGTGTGCCCGCCGCGCCTTCGAGCTCAACCCCGGTTCGGCGCAGGGCCTGTCGATCATGGGGCAGATCGCCTATCGCCGGGGGCAGCCGGGCGAGGCGGTCCGGCTGCTGAGCCAGGCCTGCGCCGCCGACCCCAACAATCCCGACGCGATGCACCAGCTGGGCGGGGCGTACCTGCTGGGCGGGCGGATCGGCCCGATGCGGGAGGTGCTGACCCGGCTGGTCGAGATGGACCCGCTGACGCCCAGCAATCACTGCCTGCTGGGGCTGAGCTGGTCGCTGGGCGGCGACGCTCCGAGCGCGGTGCCCTCGCACATGCGGGCGATCGAGCTGGATCCGCGGAGCACCATCTGCCGGGTGTGCGCCGGCGTGGCACTGGTGGCCGCGGGGAGCGAAGGCGAGGCGGCTGAGCAGTTCGCGTGGCTGGAACGCCAGCCGGAGGAGGATTCGCTGGCGGCGCTGGCGCGGCGCTTCCGGCGCGGGTTGGCTGGCGACCGGGCCGCCGTGCTCGCCCCGCTGGGCGCGGCGGAGCGGGCGATGGCGGAGTCGGACGAATACTGGGCGTACCTCATGGCAGGGGCGTATGCGCTGGTGGGCGAGAGCGACCAGGCGCTGGGGTGGCTCGAGCATGCGGTCACGGTGCGCGGGTGGATCGACTACGTGTACTTCACCAGGCACGATCGGTTCCTCGAGAGCCTGCGCCCGACGCCGCGGTTCCAGGAGCTGATGGCGTCGGCGCGGGAGCGGTATGAGCGGTTTACGGACGATGGGACGCCGACTGTCGTCGTCGATTCGGCTGGGCGGTCAGACGGTCAGACGGTCAGACGGTCGGAACCCGCTTCCCCCGAGTCACCCTGAGCGGAGCGAAGGGGCGTGAGACCAGCCGGTGAGCTTGGGCCACACACCCGCCACACGAGTGTCAGACCCGCGCACCAGGTAATAGCGATCGTACGGCGCCGCCGTGAGGCAGGCGTGGTTCGGGATGACTCTTAGACGAGTACCGATGGGATAGTCTCGCGCCAGCTCCTCGAACGATCGTGAGCCCGCGATCAGCCCATGTTCCTGGTGGGCGCCAGCCACGTACAGGTGGTCGACCGGCCGACCACCACTCTTCGGACACACCAGGCCATAGCCGACCCTCTTCGTCTGCGTGTTCCCGCTGAGATCCTTTGAAAGGGCCAGCGCCCCAGCGTCGATGAGGATGCGTTGCGACCGCGGATTGTGCCCGATCACCGTCGCCAGGACCGACACCGCGATGTCGTCGACGGTACAACTGCCGAGGGCGACCTGTGCGAGATCGAACAGCGTGTAGACGCCTGGCCGCATCTCCGTCACCCCGGCCAGCGATGCCGCGTGTATGGCCGTCGGCGTCGAGCCCACGCTGACCACAGGCACGTCGATTCCTTCGGCACGAAGCCGGCTCGCCGCGAGCGTGACGGCCGCGCGCTCGACCTCGGCGATGGCGCGGATCGACTGGACGCTGGCGGCGTCGTAGCTCTGGCCAGCATGGGTCAACACACCGGCCAGTGACAACGATGATGTCGCCCGCGCCGCGTGTCCCAGCGTCAGCAGGTCCGGGCCATCCGCGAGCACACCTCCTCGCCCCCCACCGCAATCGATCTCCAGCAGGATCGCGAAGCTCTCCCCCAGCGACTCGGCGCGCTGTGCCACATCCGTGATCGCCGGCAGGTTGTCCACGAGCAGCGAGATGCGCACGCCGTGACACCGTTGCAGCGCGGCCAACGCGGGGATCTTGTGGCCGGCGACGCCGACCGCGTAGGTGATGTCGCGGAAACCTGCCTCCGCGAAATACTCGAGCTCGGCCACCGTCGACACCGTGATACCGGCCGACTGCTCGCGCGTCGCCAGGCGCGCAACACCGACCGATTTCGCGGTCTTCATGTGGGGACGCAACTGGACGCCCAGCCCCGTTGCGCGGCCGATCATCCGCTCGCAATTGCGCTCGACACGGTCGAGGTCGAGGATCAATGCCGGGGTCGGGAGATCGTCGAGGGACATGCCGAGCTCAGGCCCGCGGCACTGAGGCAAACCGCGCCAGGCGAAACGGCGTCAGGTCGAAGGCGCTCATAGTAGAGCTCGCGGATGATCCGGCATCGGTCGAGGCCGAGTACGCGGCGATTGCGAAGGGCCAGATGATAGGCCGTCGGCCGATTGTTACGCGAGCAAGCGGCGACGCGCAAGGGATCCTGCGGCCGTGACACGGTCCGGCGCGGCGACTAACTTCCCCCGCGCTCACAGGGACAGATCCCCCTCCGAACCCACGCCGGCCGCCCCCGAGGCCAACCCATGCCCGTGCCCGCTCGTCTCGCGGTTGCCCTCGGTCTGCTCGCGGTCGCGTCGCCTGCCCGGCAGGTGCCGGGCGGCCCGGGGATCGCTCGCTCCGTCGAGCGCATCGTCGCCAACGCCAACCGCGTCCCCGCCGGCCGGCTGCGCCAAGGCATCCTCACCCTCCATCTCGAGCTCCGCACCGGCACGTTCCGCCCCCACGCGGACGATGGGCCCGGCGTCGAGGTCCAGGCGTTCGGCGAAGCGGGGCGCCCGCTCCAGATTCCCGGTCCCCTGATCCGCGTGCCCGAGGGCACCGTCATCGAGGCCACGATCCGGAACCGGCTGCGCGACTCGACCCTCGTCCTGCACGGGTTCGCGACCCGAACCGCCCCTGGCGACGGCCACGGTGACGCCGACGACTCCCTCCGCGTGCCGCCTGGCGCCACGCGCAGGCTGCGATTCGAGGCCGGCCGCGCGGGCACCTACTACTACTGGGGCAGCACGACCGGCAAAGGGATGAACGACGACCGGTGGATCGACAGCCAGCTCTCCGGCGGCTTCATCGTCGACCCCGCGGGCACGACGCCCCCGCCGGACGAGCGGATCTTCCTCATGGGCCTCTGGCTCAAGCCCGCCGACACCGCGGCGCACGACCCCGGCGGCGAGTTCATGGTGATCAACGGGAAGTCCTGGCCCGAGACCGAGCGACTCCAGTATACCGCCGGCGACCAGGTGCACTGGCGCTGGCTCAACGCCACCTCGAGCTCGCACCCGATGCACCTGCACGGGTTCTTCTTCGACGTCGAGAGCCGCGGGAGCTGGGCTGCGGACACCGTCTATTCCCCCGCCGAGCGGCGCCTGGCCGTGACCGAGCTGATGCTGCCCGGTGGGACCATGGCTATGCGCTGGTCCCCGGCACGACCCGGCAACTGGCTGTTCCACTGCCATTTCGCGTTTCACATCTCGGACGAGCAGACGCTCTCGGCGCCGCCGGACCCGGCGGATGCCGCCGGGGGCCAGCCGCACCACCACATGGCCGGCCTGGTGCTGGGCATCCACGTGGCGCCGCGTGGACCCTCCGTCAGCCTGGCCGCGGCCGCCGAGCCGGTCGAGCCCAGCCGCCTCCGGCTCCTGGTGCAGCCGGCGCGGGCGCCGGCCGACTCGGCCCACATCATGGGCTACGCGCTGCAGGAGGGCAGTCTCGAGCCGGTGGGCGACTCGGTGCCGATCCCCGGCTCGACGCTGGTGCTCGAGCGCGGCCGGCCGGTGCGGATCACGGTGGTCAACCGGCTCGCCGAGCCGACCGCGGTGCACTGGCACGGGATCGAGCTGGAGAGCTATCCGGACGGCGTGCCGGACTGGAGCGGGACGGACGATCGGCGGCTCCGGGCCATCGCGCCGGGCGACTCGTTCACGGCCGAGTTCACTCCGCCCCGGCTCGGGAACGTTCATCTACCACTCCCACGCGAACGAGCTGGTCCAGATCCAGGGCGGTCTGTACGGGCCGCTGATCGTGGTCGAGCCCGGCACCACCTACGACACCGCGAGCAACCGGCTGGTGGTGGTGGCCGGCCTCTTCCGCAACGACAGCTCGTTCGGCCTCGTGAACGGACGGCTGGCGCCGGCGCCGATCGAGATCCGGGCGGGCCGGAGCTACCGCTTCCGGCTGATCAATATCGGCGACGCGCGGGCGTGGCTCGCCCTCCGGCGCCTGCCACCCGATTCGTCGCTGGTGGCGTGGCGCGCGGTGGCGAAGGACGGCGCCGACCTGCCGCCATCGCAGGCTGTGGCCGCGGGGAGACTGCTCACCGGGCCGGGGGAGACGGCGGATTTCGAGGTCCGGGTGGATGTGCCGGGCGAGCTCAGGCTGGAGGTGGATTCGCCGTTTGCGCGCTGGCGAGTCGAGGTGCCGGTGCGGGTGCGCTGACTCGGCGGGATCCGCCGCGAAGGGGCCATGCGTCGGTTCATGACCCCTTCGCTTCGCTCAGGGTGACTCGGGCACCCCCGCACCGCCGACCTCAGGACGTCTCGTCCCCCGGACTGTTCGTCAGGTTCGTCTGCCCCGTCCCGTCCGCGTTCATGATGTAGATCTCCTGATTGCCGTCCCGCTTGCTGGTGAAGACGATCCGGCCGTCCCGCGTCCAGCGGGGATAGCGGTCGTCTCCGGCCGCATCGGTGAGCTGCGCCTTGCCGGTGCCGTCCGCCTTGACGATGCAGATGTCGTAGACGTGCACCGTCACCTCGCAGTCGAACGCGACCCATTCGCCATCCGGGGACAGCGCGACCGACGGCGCGCCGTGATGCCACGGGTCGTTGTCCGGGGTCAGCTGAACCTGCCCGGTGCCGTCGGCGTTCATGATCCAGACGCTGCGCGGCCCTTCCCGCCAGAACGCGATCCGCCCCGGCAGCGGACCCGACCACGCGGGGCCTTCTTCCGAGGGACTGGCGGTGCCGGTGGTGATCTGGGTCAGGTCGCTGCCGTCCAGTCTGGCCGTGAAGATCCGCGAGTATGAATTCACCTGGGACGTGAAGGCCACCCGTTTGAGGTCGGGTGAGAGCGTCACCCGGCTGCCGATGCCCTCCAACGGGAGGACGGTCCGCGACGTGCCGTCCACCTTCATCAGATTGGCATTCCAGACGGTATTGGCGGCGTTGGTGGTGATGAAGAGGACCTTCCTGCCGTCCGCGGAGAGCTCGGGCATGAGCGCGAACTCGTCGGGCGTCCCGGTGAGCTGCGTACGGTTGGAGCCGTCCAGGTCCATCACGTAGACCTCGGACTTGCCATCCGCATACTCCCAGAAGACGATCCGGTCCGGCAGCGGGGCCGCGACCGTCACCGGGACCGTCGCCGACTTCCCGTTCTTGTCCGTGAACGTGATGGTGCAGGTGCCCACGGCGGCGGCCGTCACCGTAAACGTGGCGACGTAGGCGGAGCTGCCCTTCGGTTTCTTGGTGGGTGTGCTGGCCGGTGACACGGTGGCGCAGCCGGTGTTCGAGCTGGTGGACGTGACGGTGGTGAGGTATTGGACCTTGACGGTGACGAGCTCCGAGCCGCCGGGCGGATAGCTGATCTCGACGGCGTTCGGGGTCGCGGTGAACGTGCCGCTGCCGGTTCCCGCCTTGGCCAGGCTGGGGTCGGTGGGGAGCTGGTCGGGACTGCACGCGGCGGCCAATAGCGCAGCGGCGGCAACGGTGATCCGGCGGAAGGGGGCTGGCATGCCATCCTCGGGATAGGGGTCGAGATCCGATGGGCTCTATCAGGGAATCGGATTCCGGCCCCCGAACCGGTCAGCAGGGGCTCCAGTGAGCATTACCGACGGGCTTGGCAACCCGCGTCCCGGGCGCGACATTTCCAAGCCTCCCCAGTCAATGGCCTCCGTGCCAGACTCCCAGTTGGTGCAGCCGGATCTCCGCACGACATCGACCGATCCGGGTCCGTCAGCCACGCCGGTTCCCACCGACCTCCTGACGGACGCCGTCCACCGGCTCCGCCTGGCGTGCGTCGTGTGGGCCGTGCTGTGGACCACCGCACTGGTCGTCAACCACCTGATCCTCCCACACCTCCGGCTCGACCGCGATCAGGCAATCCCCTGGCCGCCCGTGGCCGACGTCCTGGCGGTCGTGTGCGTCGTCGTGTCCGGGCTGGTCTACCGCTATGCCCCGGTCGCCTCCCGGCGAGCCGGCACGCTGGTGGATCTCGGTATCGGCTACGAGGTGGTCCTGGCCCTCGCCATCGGAGTGATCAACCAGTGGCACCCGCAGGTGCTGGCCGGCCGGCTCTCGTGGATCTGCGTGCTCGTGCTGCTGCACCCGATGATCGTGCCGGGGCCGCCGCGGAAGATCCTGATCGGCTCCCTCCTGGCCGCCAGCATGGACCCCGTCGGCCTCGCGATCGCCCGGCTGCGCGGGGTGGAGCTGCCCGCCATGGGCGCCCTCGTCTGGGCCTACCTCCCCAACTACATCTGCGCGGCGCTGGCCGTCGTGCCGTCGCACGTGCTCCGCCGGCTGAGCCGGCAGATCAGCCGCGCCCGCGAGATGGGCAGCTACCAGCTCGGCGACCTGATCGGCCGGGGCGGCATGGGCGAGGTCTGGCACGCCCACCATCGCCTGCTCGCGCGGCCCGCCGCGATCAAGCTGATCCGGGTGGAGAACACCATCTACGAGACGGCCGGGGCCTCGCGCCTGGCGCTGCAGCGCTTCCGCCGTGAGGCGGAAGCCGCGGCCAGCCTCCGGTCGCCGCACACCATCCAGCTGTACGATTTCGGGATCACCGCCGACGGCCGGTTCTATCTGGTGATGGAGCTGCTGGACGGGCTGGACTTCGAGTCCCTGGTCCGGCGGTTCGGTCCCCTGCCGCCGGAGCGCGTGATCTACCTCCTCCGCCAGGCGTGCCAGTCCCTGGCGGAGGCGCACGCCGCCGGCCTGGTGCATCGCGACATCAAGCCCGCCAACCTGCACCTGTGCCGGCTGGGGCTGGAATACGACTTCGTGAAGGTGCTCGATTTCGGGCTCGTGAAACACGACACCAGCTCGGCGGGCGAGCAGACGCTGCTGAGCGGTGCGGGCATGACCACCGGCACGCCGGCGTACATGGCGCCCGAGCTGGTCTCGGGCGAGCCGATCGACGGCCGGCTCGATCTCTACTCGCTCGGCTGCGTGGGCTACTTCCTGCTGACTGGTGAGCTGGTGTTCGAGGCGGACAACATCCTGCGCATGATCGGGCAGCACCTCCGGGCGGAGCCCATCCCGCCGTCGATCCGCTCCGGGCGAGCGGTGCCCGCGGCGCTCGAGCGCACCATCCTGGCGTGCCTGGCCAAGGAACCGGCCGGCCGGCCGGCGAGCGCCATCGAGCTGTCGGAGCGGCTCGCGGCCGCCGACCTGTCTCCCTGGTCGGCCGAGGATGCGGAGTCCTGGTGGAAGGCGCACCTCGGCGGGTCGGCACCGCCCGCGGCCGTCGTGTTCCCCGCGCCCTGGCCCACCACGCAGGTCGAGGTGGAGCTCGGCCGGTGACCCGTCGCCCGCGGCTGCCGGCCCGGATCCTCGCCGTGTCCGCCGCGCTGCTCGCCCTGTGCGCGCGCCCGACCAACGCGATCGCCCAGGCGTGCCCCGCGCCCTACCGCGTGTCCCGGGCCGAGATGCTCCAGGCCATGGGCGCGCACGGCGACTACAGCCTGACATCGACCACCACCTCGATGCGCTTCGGCGGCGAGGCGCTCCTCGCGATCGTCCGGCGGCGGCAACGGGAAGAGCCCGGGAGCACCCGGCTCCTCATCGACCAGGGCGACTGGTTCGCCGCCCATCGCGAGACGGCGGGCGTGAGCTACGACGAGATGTCGGCCGCCGCCCGGGCCGGATTCGAGCACGGCCAGGACGCGCTGGTCGACTATGCGCCGGACGTGGTGCGCGAGGTCGTCGAGGGGCCCACACCGCGCACGGCGCTGAGCGTCACCATCTTCTGGCCCGACTCCGCGGGCGCGCCGTCCCACTTCAGCTACCGGGACACCCTGTCGGTGCCGCGCGTCGAGGTGTACGACGACCGCGTCGTCCGGTTCAAGCTGCTCGCCTACGACGACATGCTGGTCTTCGACCAGGTCAGCGGCATCTCGGTCAAGCCGCTCGGGTTTCTGTCCGGGATCTTCTCGGTCCTCGGCAAGCCGGACCTGAAGCAGACGCGCATCGCCGTGTCGGGCGACCAGTGGCAGGTGATGCGCGGGCAGGTCAACGTGTTCGCGGGGATCTCCAAGACCGGCACGGCGGCGATCGAGCCGGGCGGGCGGGGTCACGAGAAGCTGCCGGCGGACCGGCCCGATCTCGGCGCGATGGTGGAGCGGCTCAAGCAGCCGATCAAGGTGCGGTACGGAGAGCGGCGCTGCTGAGCGGCGACTCGCAGGCCGTGACGGAAGCTGCACGCTCTAGCGCATCTGCCATGATCAGGGCAAACGGCCAGACCCCCACGCGCCGACAGCGGCCACTCGTGCAAAGCGCGTCCGGGCCCACGGAGACTCCGCCAAATTGTGTCGACGATTACCGATAGCCGCCTCAAGCTTCCGCGTGGGCCATCGAAGCCCGTTGGAGGACCGGCCCTTGCAGGAGGACGTGACGTTGGCGCAGGTTCCTCATCAGGCCAGGTAGACCTCTCCTCGGGAGATCTCATGCACATTGTGTCGACCCGCCGGCGTGCAGCTCTTGTCCTCGCGCTCGCCGCCCTCGCCGGCTGCGACGGCCAGAGCCCGAGCGGCACCACGTCGTTCTCCGTCAGGCTCAAGGATGCGCCGGCCGACGTGCAACAGGCGGTGGTCACCATCAGCGAAGTCGACCTGGTCGGCTCGGGCGGCGTGCAGGTGCTGAGCGAGACGCCCACGACGGTGGACCTGCTCACGCTCGCCGCCTCGGCCATGACCCTGGTGCAGGATGTCGAAGTCCCCTCGGGGAGCTACCAGCAGCTCCGCTTCAAGATCACGGGCGCCTGCCTCGCGGTGGACGATGGCAACGGCGGGAGCACGGTGTACGCCACGGCCGGCTATGATGCCACGCCCTGCGGAAGTGCCGACGCCGCGGTCCTGCAGGCGCCGAGCTACGCGCAGTCGGGGCTCAAGGTCACCATGGCGGCGGGCGCGCTCGAGCTGACCGGCACCGAGAAGATCGTGCTGGTGGACTTCGACGTGGCGCAGAGCTTCGGGCACGAGGCCAGCGGGTGGGTGATGCATCCGGTCGTCACGGGCGGAGAGGTCGGCGCGGAGGCGCCCGCGGCAGCGGTAGCGAACTAGGGCCGAGGCGGCATCGCCTGCGGCGCGGTCGGGCGGGCGGGCGGGCGGATAATGCACCCCCGAGTCACCCTGAGCGAAGCGAAGGGGCCAGCGTTTGAGGCATGCCCCTTCGCTCCGCTCAGGGTGACTCGGGGTAAGCACCTTCGACCAGAGTCTGCGGCGAACGCCGCCGTCAAGGCTGAAACGCAACCTTCACCGGCACGGCCGAACTGACAGCGGTCCCGTCGCCCAGCTGGCCGTACTCGTTGTCGCCCCAGCAGTACGCGACGCCTGCCGGGCTGACCCCGCAGGCGGATAGCTCCCCCGCCTTCAGGTAGGCGAACTGAAGCCCGCCGGCCACGGCCACCGGAGCGCCGCTTCGCGCGTGGGTGCCATCACCCAGCTCGCCGTACGTGTTGTCTCCCCAGCACCAGGCAGCACCGGACGTGTCCAGCGCGCAGGTATGCCGGAGGCCTGCCGTGACCGCCGCGAAGGCATGCCCGCCCGCGACGGCGACGGGAGAGCTTCGATTGGCCGTGGTTCCATCCCCGACCTGACCGTATTCGTTCAAGCCCCAGCACAGCGTTGGCCCGCCCACGGTGATCGCGCAGGAGTGATCGTAGCCGGCGGCGACGAACGGGCCGGGCGGGAGCGGAAAGTCCGGGTCGGGGGAGTGGAAGATCACGAGTGGGTCGGTGCGGAACGTGCCGGGCACGGCCACGGGCAGGGCCGAGGACGCGGTTGATCCATCGCCGAGCTGCCCCGCCACGTTATATCCCCAGCAGCGGCCTTCTCCGGCCACCGTGATCCCGCACGTGTGGAGGCCTCCGACACTCACCTCCTTGAACAGATCGGTGTTGATGGCCGTGGGAGCGAAGGAGGAGGTGAAGTCTCCCCGTCCGAGCTGACCTTCCGAATTGCGGCCCCAACACCACGCAGTTCGGACGAGGTCGATGGCACAGGTGTGCGCTTCTCCGGCGGCGACGCCCTGGACCAGGAGCGCCGTCGAACCGACCACGACGGTGTCACCCACCAGCGTGTCGATGCTCGCCGCGGTCATGACCTGCACCGGCGTAGTGGACGATCCCGTGCCGCTCCCGAGTCGCCCTTCGGAGTTGTTGCCCCAGCAGAAGGCATTGGCCGCGAGGGTATAGGCGCAGGTGTGGTAGAAGCCGCCGGCGATGCGCCGATACCGGAAGTCGCCGGGGATCAGCGTGGGGCTGGTCACCTGAGAGGTCGAGCCGAGGCCGAGCTGCCCGTCGGCGTTGTACCCCCAGCAGAGGAGCTGCTCGGTGGTCGTGATCCCGCAGGCGTGGTAGCCACCGGCGTCGATGTAGCGGAACACGATGTCTCCGGCCACGGGCTGGGCCGTTGCGGTGAAGCTCATGGGACCGAGGCCATCGATGACGGCGGTCGCGGTATAGGTGCCCGGGACGGCCGGGAGGGTCCACACGACCGTCGACCGCCCTTCGGCGTCGGTGGTGTCGGCCGCCTGACTCAAGGTGCCCGCGGCCGGCGCCCAGCTGACGAGTACTCCAGGCGTGGGGCGACCGGCCGAGTCTGTCAGCGTGACCGTCAGGGAACTGCCCAGCGCCGCCCCCGCGAGACCACGCTGGTTGTCGCCAGCGGTTGCAGCGGCTGTCGGCGGCCCCGCCAAGTCGAGCGGCGCCACGGAATCCTTGCAGGCGAGCAGCGCCAGCGTGGCCACGGCCGTCGAAGCCAGTCGGGCGCTCACTGTACGCACCCCGTGACGGTACCCATGGGCTGTGTGGTCGTGGATTCGCCGCTCACCTCATTCCCAATGCCGAACCACTCGCTCCTGTTCGAGTACACCCGCAGCGTTCCCGCCTCCGTCACCTTCGAGACCGTCCAGCAGTGACCGCCAGCATCGCCCAGGTCGTACTCGGCCCGCAGACGGCCGGAGATCGCTCCGTATCCGTCGACCGTGCCGGCCCAGGAGGTGTCGGAGTCAACAACGAGGGTGGCGCCTCCGCAGCCCATTACGAAGGCGAGCACAGCGAGACCCCAGGGAGCGCGCATCGGGACTCCAGTCGAACGGTTGATGACGAGCTATGGTTGGGAACGGCCAAGTATATGAGGGGCCTGTGACAGCGCCCCCGGGAAGTCCGGCCGGTTACGGCTTGCGCGGCTGACGTCGGCTCACCCTCTGCACGTAGTCCGCCTTCAGGTCACGATTCGCCATGGCGCGCGCGGCGTGGTACTTCCGGTCCGTCGCCTCGTAACGCCGCTCCTGGAGCCGCCGCGCCTCCTCCTCCAGGTCCTGGATCTCCTCCGCCATCCCCGGCGCCGCCGCGCAGGCGGCGAGCCCGACGACGGCATCGCGCAGGCTGGCGGCTGCGCCGTCGAAGTCGCCCTCATCGGCCCGGCGCACCGCTTCCTCGCGTGCCCGCGCCGCCTGGAAGCGCAGGAAGGTCAGCTCGACGGCGGGCTCGACCCGGTCCTCGCCGTCCAGATTCGCCATCACCGGCATGACCGTCGTGCGGTGCTCGATCCCTTCCTCGACCACGACGTCGGCCTCGATGCGGATCTCGCCCAGCGCCACCTTGCCGAGGTCGCGGACGTCCTCGACGTGGAACAGCAGCCCGAGCGCCTTGGGAGACGTCGCGTAGAGGTCGTGGAGCTGCACCTTCCATCCGCCTGCCGTCTGCTGGACCGGATACGACTGCAGGAAGCTGACGCCGGCCACGCGCGGATGCGTGAGGCGCACCTCCACCTCCACGTTCTGGGCCGCCAGGGCGACGAGGCCTTCGATCTCGCCCTCGAAGATCCCGGCCATCTGGTCATTGGACTCGACGTACCAGTAGTTGCCGCCGCCCGCCTGGGACATCGGCGTGAGCAGGTCCTCGTTGAACTCCGCGCCGAAGCCGATGCAGGTCGTGGTGACCTTGCGGCCGGCGCCGTCGCGCGCGAGGCCGAGCAGCTTGCCCGGCTCGACGATGCCGGCGTTGGCCTGACCATCGGTGAGCAGTACCACCCGGTTCGTACCCTCGACCTTCCCCTGCTCGACCAGCTTCCGGCCCTGGAGCCAGCCGCCGGAGAGGTTCGTCGAACCGCCGGCTTGGACTCGGCCGATGGCGTCCGCCGCAGCGGGCTCCCCGCCGGCGGCCGGGCCGAAGATGGTGTCCACCGTGTCGTCGAAGACCACGACCGAGAGCCGGTCTTGCGGGCCCAGGAACGACGCGAACCGCGTGGCCGCCGTCTTGGCCGCCTCGAGCGGCATCCCCGACATGGAGCCCGAGCGGTCGAGGACCAGCGCGATGTTGATCGGCGCCCGGCGGACGGGGGTGCCGCCCTCCAGGCTCACGAGCATGCCGACCTGGTGGGCGTTCTGGGTGGTCAGGAACTTGGTGGACAGGCGGACGTTGGTTTTCATTGTGATCCTCGCGTTGGGCGGGCGGGCGGTCGGACGGTCGGACGGTCGGACGGTCGGACCTGGTTTCCCCGAGTCACCCTGAGCGGAGCGAAGGGGCCATACCCGAACTCATGCCCCCTTCGCTCCGCTCAGGGTGACTCAGGTCAGGCATCGCTACTTCGCACTCGCCGCGGTGATTGGCTCGAGAGCGCCCGAGCAGGTCGACCCCTTCGTCTGGCTCCAGCGGACCCGCTGAGAATACGGGAGGGGTGTGACAACGCGCCCCCGGCGGTGAGCCGGGGGCGGGCGGGTTGGTCGCTGTCAGTGGATGTAGTTCGCCGTCAGAGGGCGAGGGATCTTGCCTGGCCGCACTCGGGCCTCGGTTGAGCAGGTCCCTCGCTGCGCTCGGGATGAAGGGGGGTCAGCGCACCTTCACCTTCACAAGCTCGCTGAACACCCCCTGGCACCCCACGCCCACCAGCTTGTCCCTGACCCGGATGGCGCTGTCGCGCGGGACCCGCTCCTGGTGGACCCCCGGGTTCCGCACCTGCACCACTTCGCTCAGCGCCCCGGACAGCGATTCAACGAACCAGTCTCCGTTCTCGAGGCGCTGCCGCAGGGCCTTTTGAAGCGACCCTCGCTGCCGAAAGACGTGGGCGAGCTGGCCGAGCGAGAGATGCCGGCCGTCGGCCAGATCCACCGGCTTGGCGTCCACCATTACCTGCCGGACCTCGCGCGGGAGAATCGGCCCGACCTGGCGCAGCACCGCGTTGCAGGTCACCTCGAGGGCCTTCGCCAGGTTGGTGATGACGGGGCCGTAGTCGAACGCGGGGTCGGCACGCTGGTCGCGAAAGACCTTTTCCGCGCTCGCGATGAACGACCTCGCCGCCGGATCGAGCGCCGTCCAGCCCTCCTCGCCGAACAGGTTCTCCCGCAGCTCCCGCTCGATGGCCCCGACTCCCGCCGCTTCGGCATCGAACTCGGCCCACAGCCGTCCGTCGATGATGTCGTCGCGATTCGCCGCGTCGAAGAAGCGCCGGGCGTCCGGCCGGTCCACGACGAGCGGCAGGTCGACCATCCCGCCGTAGAGCGAAACCGGCATCTCGTTGTAGCCGAGGTTCCGGAGCGTTTTCAGCTCGGCGATCACGGCGCGGGTGTCGGTCGCCAGGCGGCGGAGGTCGAGCAGACGATACCAGAAGTCACAGACCAGGCCCAGCGCGCTGTAGTAGGCTGGAACCTGGGAACCCGGGGTGTCCCGGACGTCCGCCTCGGAGATCGCGTCCACGTGGCCGACGTAGAGCGACGTGTAGTCGGTCAGGTAGAGGTGGCACTCCCGCTCGGGGTCCTCCTCGAGCTCGGCCGCGATCTCGCGCACGGCGGGCAGGTGCTTGAGGTCCTGTTGTCGATGGGGGGAGCGTACCTTGCCCCACCAGACGTGCAGGGCGTCTTCGTGGGTCTCCTTGCGCTCGAAGCGTTTGGCGGCGTCGATGAGGACGGTGAGGTGGACGTCCATGGAATCCGCCGCGTAGGAGGGGTTCCAGACGTCGACGAAGTGGCGTTGTGGGGGGATAGCTATGGCTCCTTCGCTTCGCTCAGGATGACAGTGTTTGAGTTTGCTCAGGTTGACAGCATCCGGGTCAGCCGCCGCACAACCTCCTCACGCACCGCCGCAGGCTCGAGAACGGTCACGTCCGGCCCGTACTGCAGCACGTGCCGCACCGCCCAATCGGTGTCGGCGAGCGGATGGTCGATCACGAGCGACCCGTCTTCCGCCGGCGTCTTCCCTTCCCGCTCCGCGATCCAGCGGGCGATCGCCGGCGAGTACCGCAGCCGGAGCGTCCGCGCCCCCTCGGCCTGGAACGCCTTCCCGTCCGCCATCACGTCCTCCACCGAGAACCCGCGCGGCCGCGTGTAGCGCGCCTCGAGCAGCTCCACGTCGTCCACCCGGTCGAGCCGGAAGAAGCGCACGCCGTCGCTGCTCTCGCAGTGCGCCACGGCGTACCACATCCCGTTGGTGAACACGATCGCATAGGGGCAGATCACGCGGTGGCTGGCGGTCTCCTCCCCGCCCTTCCGGTAGGTGAGCCGGACCTTCCGGCCGCTCCGGTGCGCCTCGCGCAGCTCCCGGAGCCGCTCGAGGCTGCCCGTCGCCGCCAGAGAGGCGACCCGGTGCTCGCCGAGGTCGTCCTCGGGCAGACGGCTGATGGCTTCGCCGAGCCGCTCGCGGGCGCCGTCGATCGCCGCGTGCTCCTCGGCCGGCCGCTCGGTGCGGAGCATGGCGAGACCGAGCTCGAGCGCGCAGAGCTCGCCGCGGGTGAGCCGCATCGGGCGGAGGAAGTGGTTGGGCAGGATCGAGACCGTGCCGTCGGCGTCGAGATAGATCTGCAGCCCCTCGACGAAACCGCCGGGCGCCTCGAACCGCTCGGAGATCGACTGGATGTCCCGCAGCACCACCTTCCGGTCCGCGCCGACCTCGTGCGCCACCTTGGCAAGGTCGTGCGCCTCGCCGTCGGCGAGCCGGGGGATGAGGTGGAGGATGCGGGAGAGCTGGCCGGCGGCGGTGTCGGTCATGACGGGCGGGCAGGCGGGCGGGCGGGCAGGCGGGCGGTGGACGCCGAGTGATGGGCCAGCGTTTCGCGGGCGAGGCCGCGGTATTCGTCGACGACCTCCGCAGGAGATATTGGCTCCAGGTCGCCGGCGAAGGAGAGGAGCCAGCGGGCGAAGGCGTCGAGGCGGCGGACGCGGAAGCGGCGCAGGTGGGGGAGGCCTTCGATCTCCTCGCCTAGGCGCGCGGCGCCGGCGGCGGCGCCGGACGCCGAGTGGAAGGCGATCACGGCCGTGACCGCGTCGCCCGCGCCGAGCTCCCAGGCCTGGCGGGAGCGCGCGTGCTCGCGCAGGTCGAAGGCCGGCCGGGACGTCGTAGTCCGGCGTTCCCGGCTTCCGGGCGTTCACCTCGGTGTCCGACATCCGGCTCAGGCGGTAGTTCTTGACGGTCTCGTCATCGGCGGTCCGGGCGGCCAGGTACCAGTGCTGGTTCAGGAAGAAGAGGCCGAGCGGGTCGACCGTGCGGCTGCCGGAGCCGTCGCTCCCCATGGTGCGGTAGCCGAAGGTGACGCGCTTCCGCCGCTCGAGCGCCTCGCCCAGGGCGGCGAGGAGGTCCGGCGCCACCTTGGCGCGCGGCGGCAGCACGCTGCGTCGAGCCGGCGGCGCCGACGTCCACGGGCAGGTCGCACGCGAGCTTCCGCATGGCGGAATCCACGTGCTCGGCGAGGAGCGGATCGCCGAGCTCGCGGACGCGGGCGGCGGCATCGGTCACGGCGGCGAGCTCCTCGGACTCGAAGGCGAGCGTCGGGAGGCCGGCGTAGCCGTAGCGGTCGAGCTTCCGGGCCTTCGTGGTGGCAGACTTGTCCTCGGCGCGGACGGCGAGGTACGGCAGGTAGAAGTCGCGGGGGCGGAGCCGGTAACCGACGATCTCGTTCTTGTTCTCATCCGAGGGCACGCTCTCGATGGGGATGCCGAAGCCGCGGAGCTCGTCCTTGTCGCGCTCGAACATGCGGCGGAGGGCGTCGTCGGACTGGTCGCCGCCGTAGGCCGGGACCTCGCGGATGAGCTGCTCGAACGACACCGGGAAGTGGTGGCGCAGGAGGGCGGCGAGGAGGTCGATCCAGCGCTGGAGCTTGGGGGGTTTCATGGGTGCCGCGTGAAAAAGAGGCTCACGAATGCACAAGAATGGTTACCGGATCGGCCTCGACAGCAGGCATTCTGGCAGATGACGATGACCGCCTCGACCCGGGGCGATTGCGGCGGGTGGCGCCGGTGGTTATACTCCGGTATGAAAACAGCCATCTCCCTCCCCGATCAACTGTTCCGCGCCGGCGATGCGCTGGCCAAGCGGCTCAAGGTCAGCCGCAGTGAGCTCTACGCACGCGCGCTGGGCGAGTATCTGGCCAAGCACCGCCCCGATCAGGTCACCCAGCGCCTCAATGCGGTCTATGCGACCGAGGATAGCGCCCTCGACCCGGCACTTGGGGCCGTCCAGGCGCGATCGCTCCCTCGCGAAGACTGGTAGCGCTCATCGATGGAGCTCGCCCGCGGCGACGTGTGGTGGGCCGATCTGCCCGACCCCAAGGGCTCGGAGCCCGGCTATCGCCGCCCGCTCCTCATCGTCCAGAACGACCTCTTCAATCGCAGCCGCTTGCGGACCGTCCTCGCCGTGGTTCTGACGGGCAACCTTCGCCTGGTGGACGCGCCCGGTAACGTCCTCGTCCCGGCCAAGGCGTCCGGCTTGCCGCGCGACTCGGTGGCCAACGTCTCGCAGATCATCACCATCGATCGAAACGCGCTGACCGATCGGGTCGGGCGGCTGCCCGGAGCCATCATCGATCAGGTGGCGAACGGCGTGAGGCTGGCGCTCGCGTTGTAGCCGCGGCTCCAGCGGACTGTCGTGGGGTGGCCGGAACAAGCTAAGGATGGAGCGCAGGTGTGACAACGCCAGAGCCCTCACCGACCCGCAGCGAGCGGCGGCTGTCCAGTCGAGGCTTGAGACCGTACGGACGATGCGCTACCTTTGTACGTACGCCAGCAGGGAGGACGTCGTCGTATGGCCACTAAAGCCGGGTCCAAGAAGCCGAAGGCAACCAAGCGCGGCCGCTTGAACGCTCCGGGCAGCAAGGTCAAACCCGGAGCGAAGGCCTTCTCCAGAGCAGGGAAGGTGCGCAAGGAGTTCTGGCTCGATCCCGGGCTCTTGCAGGAGGCTCAGGAGTACCTGGGAGCGTCCAACGAGCGTGAGGCCGTCGAGATGGCGTTGGATCTTGTCGCTTTTCGAAAGGAGCTTGGTCAGGGGGCACGCACGCTCCGCGGGCTGACCCTTTCGCGACTCGACTAGCCGCTTGCCTCCGCGCAAGCTCGTCCTGGACACCAATTGCTTCATCGACGCGAGCAGGAGTGACGCGGCGAACGCCGCGTTCGAGCTCTTCATTTCACGGGCTGCACCCAGGCTCTACCTGAGCTCCGTGGTCGCCGCCGAATTGCGCGCAGGGGCGGTTGATCCAACGAGAGGGAGGCAGCTCGACGAGGATGTCTTGCACCCGTATGCGAGACGCGGGCGAATCACGACACCGTCTGCCGCCGCCTGGAGCGCGCTCGGCGATACCCTGGCGACCCTGGTCCGTGACGAAGGGCTGGACCTGAAGGCCGTCAGGCGCAGCTTCGTCTTCGATATTCTCGTCGCTTATTCCTGCCGGGAGATCGGGGCGATCTTCGTGTCGGCCAATATCCGGGACATGGAGAGGATTGCACGCGTATTCGCGTTCGACTATGTCGCTCCGTACCCTGATCTCGCCACCCTTTGACGCCGTCGTCGCGACGTGGCCGCTCGCGCACGCGGCTGCCCGGAACCATCATCGATCAGGTGGCGAGCGGGCTGAGCTGTCTTCAGCGACGGCCGCCAGATCAGCCTCCCGCTGGCTTGGTTCTGGCGGTTGGAGCGGGCGGCTTCGGCGGGCCCGATCGTCCGCCGCCCGCCACACCTCCGGATCACCAAGTCGCACCGCCTGGTCCACGCCGACGTTCTCCAGCAACAGCGCCAGCAGGTGAGGCGCTGGGTCTCATCCCAGAAGAGCTTTCCGCGGTCCATCTCGAACTTTTCCGGCGTCAGCTCCCAGCGTTCGTGGGCCTCATCGCCGGACCATGCTCTGCCCTGCCTGCCGATGTTCCAGTGCACGGCGGGCATCGGAGGTGGAGCGGGATCGAGGTCGTCGTACATGGGTGCCTCCCTGTGATACCATACGCTCGTCTCGGCGGCGCGGGGGGCGCAAGGGGCGGGCTCCACGCTACACTGCAACCCTTCCGAATACTGCACCAGGTGACACAGCAGATTCACCAGCTTCATCTCCTCCACCGACCGGCACCGCGTCTCCAGCAGCTCCGGACTCCCCACCACGATCGCCAGCGCCTGCGCCCGTGACACCGCGACGTTGAGCCGGTTGGGGCTGAGCAGGAACGCGGCGCCCCGCGGCGACTCGTCCAGGGTGGACGAGCACAGCGACACGATCACGACCGCCGCCTCCTGCCCCTGGAACTTGTCCACCGATCCGATCCGCGCGCCGGCGCCGAGCCGCTCCTGCAGGCACCGCACCTGCATGTTGAACGGCGCCACGATCAGGATGTCGCCGAGCGTCATGCGCCGGGTGGCGCCGTCCGCGCCGACCACGTCCCGGTCGAGCAGCTCCCCGACAATCGCCACGATGACTTCGCACTCCTCGTCGCTCGACTGGCCGCAGCCGTCGTGGGTCACCGGCACCCAGGCGATGCCGGTTTCCGAGGGAACGAGGGTGGCGCCGGTGCCGCGGATCACCCGGTGTCGCGCGGTGTCGGGGGTGCTGCCCAGCCGCCCGTCGTACAGCGCCTCGGAGATGAACCGGCACACGTCGGGGTGCATCCGGCGCGAGGTGCCGAGGAAGACGCCCATGTCCGGCGGGATGGTGGCGTGGCCATGGAGCGCGTACTCGAGGCAGGAGAGCCCGGTCTCGCCCGGGTGGCTGCCCTGGGTCGGCTGGGCGAGCTGCATCTGGTCGCCGATGAGGATCAGGTTCCGGGCGGACAGGCCGACGGCCACGGCGTTCGCGAGCGACACCTGGCCCGCCTCGTCGACGAAGAGGTAGTCGAAGGCGCCGGCCAGCTCGGGGCGGCTGAAGACCCACGCGGTGCCGCCCACGAGGACCGCGCCGGCGCCGAGCACGCCGGCGACGTCGTCCGACTCGAGCGTCTGGATGATCCCCTGGTCGATGAGCGGGTCGTCCTCGCCGCTCTGGTTTCTGACCTTGTAGAGCGGTGCCGATCGCCCGGCCTGGCCGAGCGCGCGGTGGACGGCGCCCATGAGGTTGAGGATGACCTTGTGGCTCTGGGCCGTGACGCCGATGCGCTTGCCCTGGCTCAGCAGGTGGACGATGATGGCGGCGGCGGTGTACGTCTTGCCGGTGCCGGGAGGGCCCTGGATGCAGAGCGTGCTGTGGTCGAGGCGGGCGACTAGGTCGGGGAGGTGCTCGTTCTCCGAGTCACCCTGAGCGAAGCGAAGGGGCGATACGTCGAGGTTTGGCCCCTTCGCTTCGCTCAGGGTGACTCCCGGGGTAGAGACGACCGAAGCCGCCACCCGCGGCGCCCGGCGCCGCAGCAGATCGTCCACCGCCCGCGCGCCGGTCTCCCCCCGCTCCCACCCCTCCGCGTACCGCGCGACCGCCGCCTTGATGAGCTTCGCGTCCCGGTACTCGTCGGGGATCAGGCACAGCCGGTCGGGCAGCGTCTTGCCCGGGCCGACCCTGAGCTCCACCACGCCGGCCTCCTTGTCCAGCCGGACAATCGCGCACTTGAGGTCCGCCGTGCCCGCGACATAGCAGTCGTCGCCGACATCCAGCTTGGTCTCCTGGGCCGGATCGAAGCGGTACTCGAGACCCGAGGATCTTCTTGATCGGCCGCGCCGGCGTCGCGGTCCGCGCGAGCGCCGCCAGGCAGCCGGGATCGTCGTATCGCCCCTCCACCGTCATATCGTGGCGGTCGAACATCCGCCACCACATCGGCTTCTCCTCGCGCCGGTGGAACTCCACCAGCCAGCCGACCAGCCGGTCGAGCCGCGCCGCCTCCGGCTCGCGCTCGGCGCGGGCGTCGCGCGCGTTCGAGCAGCCGGCCGCGCAGCTCCTCGGTCTCCGACGCTCGTCATCCTGAGCCGAGCGAAGGAGCCGTCGACGGCTGGCGTCCTTCGCTTCGCTCGGATGACACGGGTTCGGCACATAGGCCATGCCGCTCTCCCGCTGCCGCTCCAGCAGCCAGCTCCGAAGCCCCCACGTCGACTCGCAGTCCACCTGGTTGTAGTCCCGGATGCTCTTCAGGACCGGCGACTCCTCCCACCGCCGCGACTCGCCGAGGTCCATCCACCGCTGGTACTCGATCACCGAGCCGCTGGCCGAGACGACGTCGCCCTCGCGCGACGGCCGGTACAGCCGCTCCACCGCCTTGAGCGAGTAGCTCGGCGTGCCGATCACGAACCCCTGCCGCACCACGGCGTACAGGTCCACGAAGACCCCGTGGCGGAGCAGATCGTCCACCTCGGCCTCGCGCGTGGCGTACTTGCCCATGAGCCGCTTGGCGGCGGAGACCTCGTACGAGGCGTAGTGGTAGATGTGGAGCGTCGGATCCCGCCGCCACCGCGCGACGACCCAGTCGATGAACCCCTCGAACGCCGCCTTCTCCCCGGCCTCGTCGTGCGCCCACCAGTCGTGGAACCGGGGAGCGGCCTCGCCCACGGTCACCGCGCCGAACAGGTACTCCAGTCCCCCTTCGGCGTACGGGAACCCCTCCATGTCGAAGAAGACGTCGTTGTCGGACGGCGGCGGCAGCAGCGCCAGCCCGCGGCGCGGCTCCTCGGGCACGGGCGGCCGGAGCCGCCAGAGGGGGAGGTCGAGCCCGCGGGAGTCGAGCTGGAGCCGGGCCTGGACGCGGAGCCGCTCGAACACGGGATCCGACACCCGGGGCACGTGCCGGCCGGCGTCGCACGCGGCGAGCGCGGTCAGCGACTCGATCCCGTCCTCCCCCAGCCTCCGCACCTGGCCGCGCGAGATGCCGGCCACCTGGCTCAGGTGATCGGACTCGGCGAGCAGCTTCTCGGCGGCGCCGGCCCAGTGCCCCCAGCTCCGGTCGAGGCCGGGGTCCGGCACCGCGTCCAGCGCCCACCGGCCCTGGAAGGTGACGAACGACCGCTTGAGCTGCCGGTAGTAGTGGAAGAAGTGGCGGGTCTCGAACCGCAGCTCGGTGCCCTGCCCGAGGATGAAGACCAGCTCGGTGGGCCGGAACCCCCGCAGGGCCTCGAGCATGTCGGCGTAGGCGCAGAGCTGGACCAGGAAGTAGGGCTTGGCGGACCGGGCGAGCTTGGCGTCCCACGGCGTGTAGTGGTAGCCGCCGCAGGCGCAGCCGTTGCCGGGGCAGCGGAAGAGGAAGTCGGGGTGGCCCTGCCAGCCGTCGACCACGAGGTGGGGCTGGTAGATCGCGGGGGCGCCGGCGCGCATGGCGGCGGCGGTGAGCTCGGGCGCGCACGGGTCGCCCCAGATGATCTCGACCAGCCCGGGCTCCCGCTCCCGAAGCCCCACCAGCCAGCGTTGCTCGTGCTCCAGGCCCTTCCGGGCGGCGAGCTCGAGCTCCTTGTCCTCGTCGGGGGTGGCCCACGCGAGCTCTCGCGGAGCCGGCGCCGTGGGCGCGGCCGCGCTCGGCGAACATGCGGTCGCACCAGGCGGCGAAGTCGCCCTCGAGGTAGGAGACGAGGTCGCTGGGGGAGAAGCGGAGCTTGCCGTCGGGCGCGTGGATCATGACGCGGGCGCACTCCGTGTGGGACGCGGGTCGAGCGGGGCTCAGGGTCCGGCGGTTGTCGTGGGGGTGGCCGGGACAAGGTAAGAGTGGGGACGGGATGTGACAACCGGGTCGGGGGAGGCCTGACGGTCATGGATGCTCCAGGCTGTCCCGCAGACCCTGCGCCTCCATCGTCAGCGGGTGCCCCGGGCCGAACCCGTTCGCCAGCGCCCTCGCCGCACGCCGCGCCGCCTGAACGGCCGCCGCCGAGTCACCCTCGGCGGCGGCGACCCGCGCCCGGACCAGCTCCGCCCGTCCCACGTGCGCGCTCCGGGAGAACGCGAGCGAATCGGGCGCCGCCGCGCGGATGGCGAGGCCGGCCAGGGAGTCGGCCCCGCGCAAGTCGCCATCGTGCCGGCGCCACTCCGCGGCGGTGAGCAGCGCGTAGACCAGGTGAGCCGCGGGCTTCGCCGCCGCGCCCTCCGCGACGAGCGCGCTGTCGAGCATGGCCCGCCCGCCGGCCGAGTCGCCCTCGGCCCGGCGCAGGCGCGCGCGCAGCCACGACGTGGTGATTCGCCGGGTGGGCGTATCCCGCGCCAGGACGGCGGCGGCCCGGCGCGCCTCCGCCAGCCGCCCCTGCTCGAGCAGCAGCTGCACCCGGGCGGGAGGCAGCCACATTGCGGTGACCAGCCGCGCCGTCTCGCTGGTGTCTCGCCCCGCGGCGGCGAGCCAGGCCGCGGCGGAGTCGATGTCGCCCATCCGCAGCTTGGTGATCCCGTAGATGGTGGCCATCCGGCCGTCGACCGCCCGGCTGCCGTAGGTGGCCTGCAGCCCGCCGAGGTAGACGCCGGCGATGGAGTCGAGGGCACGGAATTCCCCGAGCTCCGCCAGTGCCGAGGCCAGGAACGCGAGCACCGGCCGGTACATATCCGTGTCCGTGTAGCCGGACGAATCGAGCTGGACCAGGATGCTCTGCTGAACCCGCGTGGCCTCCCGGGTTCGGCCGGCCGCCCGGAGCGCGCTGGCCAGATCGTTCCGGCTCTCGAGCCCCTGCATGGCACCCGCCTCCGGCGTCAGGTCGACCGCGCGCCGGAGCAGGCGAACCGCCGAGTCGGGGCGGCCGCTGGCCACCAGAAACTGGCCCTCGGCGTCCAGGCATTGGACGTCGATGTCGCGCGGGAGCCCGCCGGCTCTGACCGCCTGCGCCCGGGCCGCCGACAGCGCCGCCCGCGCCGAGTCGAGCTGGTCGTCGTAGGTGAGGCTGAGCACCCGGAGGCAGTTGGCCAGCGCCTCGTGTGCCGGGAGATCCGCCGCCCGCGCGATCGCCAGCGCACGATCCAGGACCCGGCGGTGGCTCCGCATGTCGTTCATGTCGAACAACCGGCCGGACAAGTGGGCCATCACCTCGACCACGACCGCGGGCTCGGCCCGGTACTTCCGCCGGAGCATCGCCTCCGCCAGCTCGATCCGCTCCAGCACGGACAGCGTGCGCCCCTCCACGCCGCGCGTATCTCCGGCGAGCACGCCCTGCACGTCCGCCATGGCCAACCGGCGGCGGGATTCGGCCACCGCGGCATCCCGCTGCCGCCGGGCCTGCTGCAGCTCGACCAGCGCAAAGGCCGTCGCGCCCACCAGGGACAGCACGGCCACCGTGGCGGCCGTGACCGCGGCGCGATGCCGCCGGATGAACTTGGCCGCCCGATAGCCCCACGACTCCGGCCGTGCCAGCACCGGCTCGTGATTCAGATATCGCCGCAGGTCCTCGGCCAGGGCGCCGACGGTGGCATACCGCTCCTCCGGACGTTTCCTCAGCGCCTTGGCCAGGATGTTGTCGAGGTCGCCGGCGCCCAGCCGGGGCGGCTCGACATCGAGCGTGCCGCTCAGGTACTCCGCCGGGAGCCGTCCGAACTCGCCGGCCGGATGCCGGCCCGCGAGCAGCCCGTAGAGCAGCACGCCCAGGGTGTACACGTCCGTCGCGATGGTGACCGGCTCACCCCGAATCTGTTCCGGCGCCGCGTACTCCGGCGTCATCGCCCGTCCCCCCGCATCGGTCAGCGTCGAAACACCGGCGTCGCTCTGCTCCTCCTGGAGCAGCTTGGCGATGCCGAAGTCGAGCAGCTTCACCGTGCCGTCCCGGGTCACCAGGATGTTCGAGGGCTTGAGGTCGCGGTGCACGATCAGGTTCGCGTGGGCGTGCGATACCGCGACGAGGACGTCGAGGAACAGCCGGAGCCGCGCCTCGGGAGACAGCCGGCGCTCGTCGCAATACCGGTCGATGCGGGAGCCTTCGACGTACTCGAGGACCAGGTACGGCTGGCCGCCGTCGGCGACCCCGGCATCGAGCAGGCGGGCGATGTTCGGATGATTGAGCCGGGCGAGCAGGGTGCCCTCCCGGCGGAACCGCTCACTCCCCACCGGGTCCAGCAGCGCCAGGTTCAGCAGCTTGACCGCCGCCTGGCCCTCGATAGCGCCCGTCGCTTCGCCGGGCGAGCCACACCGTCCCCATCCCGCCCTGCCCCAGCGGGCGCTCCAGAACGTACGCGCCCAACCGCCGGCCGTTCAGGCCGGGCGTGCCTGTCCCCGGCGTCTCGGCGGGTGGGCGGAGGAATCCCGCGGCATCCAGTCCCGGCTCCTCCGCCAGCAACGCCTCCAGCTCGGCGGCCCGCGCGGGCTCCTCGCGCCGGAGCCGGGCGAGCCACGCCTCCCGCTCCGCCTGGTCGAGCTCCAGCGCCTGCTTCAGCAGGGAATCCAGGGTGACCAGCCGGTCGGCGGAGAGGGGCTTCATCGGGCCCTCAGTCCTGGAGCAGGCGGTGCAGGAGCAACCGGGCCCTGGTCCAGTCCCGCTGCACGGTGCGCCGGGACACGCCGCGGAGCTCCGCCAGCTCGGTCAGGGAAAACCCGCAGAAGAAATGGAGATCCACCAGTTGCGCCAGCTCGGTGTCCGCCTCCGAGAGCCGCTCGAGCGCGGCGCCGAGCTGCTCGAGGTCGCCGGCCGGCACGGCGGCCTCCGCCGCCGCGAGGTCGGTCCACGCCGAGGTGATGTGCAGCTCGCCGCCTCGTTTCTTGGCGCGGCCGCGGCGGGCGTAATCAATCATCAGCCCGCGCATGGCCCGCGCGGCATAGGCCAGGAACTGGCCGCGGCTGGCGAACTGCACCCCTTCCCGGGTGCGGATGTTCAGGTAGGCCTCGTGGAGCAGCGTGGTGGTGCCGAGGCTGAGCTGGAGCCGCCCCGATGCAGCTGGCGCTCGGCGAGGGCGTGCAGCTCACGGTACAGGGCGGCGAACAGCTCGTCGGCCGCCGCGCCGTCGCCGGCGTGGGCGTGGCGGATGAGCCGACCGATCGGAGAGGCCACGGGATCGTCTTCCTGGGCAGCCGGAAAGATGGAAAGAGGCGTGGAGAAAGAACATACGGCGCCGCGGAACGGGCGTCAAAGCGGGTGGCCCATCGCCTCCTGTCTCACTTCACGCTCCGAATTCCGATCTTGTTTGCATACTCCGGACTTCGGAGCCTATGGCCTCGATCCATCCCGAGGCACCCGATTGCCGCTCTTGCCAGGGGGAAACCATGCGCGCACGCATCCCGATCACACTCACGCTCGCCATGTTCCTGCTCGTTGCCTGCGACGATCATCCGGGCACCCTCGCCCCCGACGGGGCCTCGGCGGCCGAGGCGCAGGCCGCCGCCGCGTTCAGCGCATCCAGCGCGAGCCAGATCGCGCGGCTGCGCCGGCTGGTCGCGCCGTTCCATGACTTCGATGCGGCCGTCCAGGCCGGCTGGGCCGCCCAGATCACGCCGTGCCTCGAGGCGCCCGGGCTCGGCGCGATGGGGTTCCACTACGGCAACCTCGGGTACATCCAGGACGGGGGCGTGGTCGACCTGCTCCAGCCCGAGCTGCTGCTGTACGAGCCGGAGAAGAACGGGAAGCTGCGCTTCGTCGGGGTGGAGTACATCGTGCCGTTCGCCGATCATCCGACCACCGCACCAGCGCCGACGTTGCTGGGCCAGCCGTTCGTCCAGGTGCCGGAGTTCGGCGTCTGGGGGCTCCACATCTACGTGGGCCGGGAGAACCCGAGCGGGATCTTTGCGCCATGGAATCCGAAGGTGAGCTGCGCAGAGGCCGGCATCGAGAGGACCGCCCAGGGTCATCACCACGGGCAGGGTGGTGCCTGACCTCTGAAATGGCGGCCCGGGCAAAAGGCCGGCGGGTGGCACCGCCGGCCTTGTCGTATGGCCAAGACCGTGCGGCCGTTCACCACGAGCTTGGCGGCCCATGGCGTGTAGTGGTGGCGGCGACGGGTCCCGGTCTTCACAAGGCGCGAGGGAGCTGTGACACCGGAGACCGAGCCCGGTCGAAAATGCCGACCTCTCCCTTGCAAACAGGGACAACGGCTGTCCTATTGAGGAAACAGCGCCGCCTTTGCCGACCAAGGCCGCACGGTTCGCGACCGACGAGGCGAGCAGCGCGACCGGGGCGTCGCGTCGGCAGACCAAGGCGCCTTGTCACTCGACCTCGATATCCCCGCGTCGTCACGTTCCCCATCCTGCGCGACCGCCGAATGCTCATCTTCGACCACCGCGACACGTCACCGACCGGGATGTGCTAGAAGCCGATCGCTCGCCGCTCCTGCGCGACCCGAGCGCCGCACACATCGACCTATCTCGCTGAGACTCCAGCAAATACGCCGCGACACGCGACCACGGGATGGGCGTCATCGACGGCTGGGCACTGGCTGCGGACCGTCCATCCGGCCGCCCGACCAACACACACGGTGGAGCGCTCGGACCAGCTGTTGCGCGACCGTCCGCCTGCGGTCCACGACCCGGCAACTGCAGTCCACGACCTCCCAGTAACCCGCTTCGACCGCCCTCATGCGCACTTCGAGCTCGACGCCACCTCGCTGGTCTGCATCTCGTGGCATACTGTTCGCATTAGAGGTCACCGTCCGGCCACCGGTCGGGAGGCAGAGCCGGACCTCACTACACATCATGGTCGCCGTGCGGCGCCCGACCACCGCTCGGTCGAGGGTGGAAGGGAGCGTCGTATGGATCGGACCGTTCGCAGGAAGCTCGAGATGGCGGTGCGCGTGCGCGACTTCAGCCAGGCGCACCCGTCGGCCGACGCGAGCTACGCGCCGGTGGTTCAGCGGCTGGAGGCGGGCATCACCCGGATGGAGGCCGCGGCGGGGCAGCAGCAGGGTGGGTACGCGACCAAGCGCTCGTCGGTCGTGCGCCGGCAGCAGCTCCGGCAGCGGCTGCAGCACGAGCTGCTCCGCCACCTGGTGACGGTGGCGGAGGATGCGGCAGAGGAGGACGCAACGGTGGCGGCGCTGTTCCGGCTGCCCAAGGGGAACGAGCCGAACAAGGCGTTCCTCACCGTTGCGGAGCAGATGCTTGCGAAGGGGCAGGCTCACGGCGAGCTGCTCAAGAAGCACGGGCTCGCGGAGAAGCTGCTGGAGGATCTGGCGGCGGCGGTGGGGCAGTTCGCGAAGTCGCTCAGCGAGACCAGCGACAGCCGGCGGGAACATGTGGGCGCGCGGGTGGAGCTGGATGCGGTGAGTGCCGAGGTGGCGCGGCTGGTGGAGGTGCTGGATGGGTTCAATCGGTATCGGTTCGCGGGGGATGCGAATCTGAGGGCAGAGTGGGAGAGTGCGCGGCATGTGGAGAGTGGGCCGCGGAAGGAGGCGGCGGCAGAGGAGACCGATGGAGCACCTGCTGGAGAGGTCAAGCCGGCCGCATAGCACCAACAGGAACGTCCAAGGCTGCGGCGTGCGCCGGCATCGGCGTGCTCGCAGCCGAGGACGTCGAAGTGCCTGACTTACCCCGTCAGCCACGCCGCTACGGCCAGCCACGCATCCGTTCCGCTGAGCGCGAGGCGGATGACCTGCGACGCCAGGATTGCCAGGCCACCCCAGACGTACACCGGATGCACCTTGCGCCCGGTGGCGAAATCGTAGAGCACCCCCATCAGCAGGAGGAGATCCACCACCCCGAAGTAGAACGGCGGCCCCGCGGCCGCGAGCGCGGTGGGGAGCCGCGCGACGGGCGCAGCCATGAGGCTGAGCGTCGCGATCAGCATGAGACGCTTATGCGTCCGGACCGGCGCCGGTACCACACCGCCGCGGCAACCAGGGGCGCGAAGACCAGCATGTCGAAGAGAGGGATGATCAGAAACGGCAGCGGCGGGACGCCCGGCGGAGCCCCGCCCTCGCGCGCGTTCCGGGATGGCCAGGAGGGTGCCCACTACGACCATCGCCGCCGCGAGCACGGCGCCCGTGAACTTCGAGTATCTGCCCGAGCTGCACTATCGCTGGGCGTATCCGGCATTGCTGGGAGTGATGGCGGGGGTGGTGATCGGGATGCTAGTGTATTTCAGGCGGCGGGGGTGGCTGGGGAATGCGGAGGAGGAAGACGAGGAGTACTGATGCGCGGTCTGCCACCGGCGGCAGGACGACGGCTGCGATCGCGAACGGCAGCGCGCCGAGAGCAAGCGACCGGGTTTCCCGTGCCGCGACGAAACGCCTTCGGGCCTCATCTTCTAAGTGTTCATACGACGCAGAAGCCGAGTGCTGAGTGCCTCGGCTTCTTGCGTCGTACCGGCGCCACCATTCCAAACTGCAAGCTCACTTGAGACGCTGAGGCCCTTAGGCCTTCGGCGGCCGCCGCCGACTCACCCCCTGCGCATAGTCCGACTTCGAGTCGCGATTGGCCATCGCGCGGGCGCTGTGGTACTTGCGGTCGCTCGACTCGTAGTTCCGCTGCTGGAGCCGCTGCGCCTCCTGCTCGAGGTCGGCCATCTCCTGCGGCGCGAGTCTGCCGGTTCGCCGTCTGCGCAGGGACGCATCGAACGGGCAACCGCGGCCGACAGCACTCGCTCGTTCTGCGCCCTTCTCCTGCGACGCCGTCTCGACAAGGGCAGATGGCGCCATAACTCTACTGCCCTGGGTTGTAGTCGACAGCGATACCGGATCGATAGATATCCGCAGGACTACCTTCGCGGACTGCAACTACCTTGCGCGCCGCCTCCGTCTTCATATCGATGACTTTCATCAGGCCGTCAGCCTCGGCCAGCGCCTCGATCCGGTGGAACGCATCACCATACGTCACGGCAAACGCAGCCAGTGCCTTCAGCTTCATTCGGGCGTCATCGAGGTGGTACCCGTGCGGATCGAGAAGCGAAGCGACGACCTTCCCCCGGACCTCGGGGAAGAACACGAAGTCAGGGTGCATTGATCGCCAGTTGCCTGTGGTGTCATCACGGTAGGCGATGCCCAGTGAATCAACCGCGGCGCGTGATGGATTACGGACCAACCGCGAACGTTCGGTCGCGCGAGCTCCGCGAGCACGATTTCGCGCTCCCAAGAGTTGAGAGAGGTGAGCGGAAATTGGCCGTTCTCATCGGACATCAGGTGAAGTGGCGCTAGCGGCGCAGCCACGATTTGGCCGTCTTCTTCGACGGAGAATCCCTCGATCCGGGTTCGTGGCGCGCGAGCACACCCTTCTGCGGTTCGGTCGCCATCGCCCTGATGTCCTCGTATTCCTGCTGGCGCACGTCGGGCAGGGCCTTGATCGTGACGCGGTGCTGTGCGAAAGGCGCTCGGTCAGTTCAAGCGCTTCAAAGTCGACTTTATCGCGCAACTCTTTGACCGTGGCAAGCGCTGCTGCGCGGACGTATGCTTCGCGCAATCCGTCGTCGTCGTTCTCCTGGTCAGGGCCGGCGAGGTGGTTCACGTAGGATTGCGCGATGTCAGCCCCAAAGGCCTTCTTGGCTGCGTCGAAGCCGGTCCGGATAGCGCGGTCGTCGGCGCGCTCGATGAATTCGGTGTAGGTCAACCCTGTCTGGAAATAGCGTCCAGCGATCTCCTGGACATGCACGGCCCACACTTCCTTTATGGCCGTGTCGAGCTTGTCCGAGTAGCGAGTGGCGTACGCGTCGATAATGCGGTGTAGCTCCTCCTCGACCTTCCGAAGTGCCCCAGGGGTCACCCCGTCGGTTGACAGCGCCTGCGCTAGCGCAACCAGCCGTTTCACCGGCCTGGCCCCTCGCTGCGGAAGCGTCTGCGTCGGAAGCGTCGCCCACAGGTCCCAAACCTCAGACGGCACATTCGGGTTGGGCAGCAACTCCTTACCGTCGATGACAGCCTTCTTTTCGCCGCCTGGCATGGTGTCCAGCTCGCCAGTAAGGAATCTGACTACCTGCACAGCGGTGGTACGGTTGAAGAACGGCAGGATGCAATCAACGGCGTTCAGTCGCTCGTCACCGGGTATGCGACGGGCGAGCGGATTACGGCCCATTCGCCCCAGCAGCGGCGTAATGTGGGTGTGGTCCCTCGCGGGCCGAAACGACACGAGGACCTCTGCGCGGGGGCAGTCCCAACCGGTCGAGATCGCGTCCTTGGCAAGGAGGACGCGTACATGCGGCGACTCTGCACGAGTTGCGGCTCGATCCAGTCAACCTCCCACGCGCCGAACGTCTGTGTGGAGTGATCGCCAAGCACGTGCCGGACCGCCGACGCACTCAGGTCCGGATATTCTGCGAAGATAGTGTCGAGCGCGATTCCGACTTCGTCCGGAGTTGGCGTGTTGGGTGTCTGCAATACCAGAAGCGGCTGAACAGTCTCCGTCAGCCCTTGCTCGCGCGCGTATTCAGCCCACCGATCGGTTGAGTCCTTGAGTTTCCGAGCAGCGCGACGCACGAGAACAGAGTCGAAGTTGCCTGCCTCGTTGGGGATGTCGAGTACCAGAGTGTCCTTGACCAGCCCCGACTCCTGCACCCGCACCGGATCGACGACAACAGGCGGCAGGGCGCGCCGGTTCCGGGTCGCCTCGGCCTCCCGCATGGCCGACTCGAAATGGGCAATTGTGGCAGAAATACCCCACACGATCGGAATCTGGTGGACGCACCTTCGTGCCGTTGACGAGGCGACGCACAATGGTCTGCTTGTCCGATGTGTTGCGTAGTGTTGAAGCCCCGATGCGCCTCATCCAGCACGAGGTACAGCGTGAGGTCGCCAGCCGCGATCGTGTTCGCGAGCGTCTCCCAGATCGTCCAGCCCTGCATGTCCGGCGCGGCCGCTGCAACGCCGGCAGGGCGCCTGCGGCTCGTCGGGCGCGGCCTCGGGATGGCTGCGCGTGAGAAGCGAGGACTTGGCCCCGAGCCTCTGCATGTTCAGGAAGTACACCCTCCCCGGCTCGAGCAGCGCCGTGGAGAACGGCGGCTTGATGAGCTTGAGGTTCGAGTACGTGAACTTCTCGGACGCCTGGAGCAGACGGTTGAATGTCTGCATGTTCAGGCTGCGGATGGAGTCCGAGAACCAGAGGACCACGGCGCCCGGGTCCGGCTCGAAGTCGAAGGTGTCGTTGCCCCAGAAGAGCGCTTCGATGGCGGCGGCCGCCATGACCGTCTTGCCCGCGCCGGTGGTGGCGGCAAGCGAAAAGGACGACGTATCTCACCCCCTCTTTCCCTCCTTGAAGCTGTCGCAAGCCCGGCTTCAGGTTGGGTAGGAGCGTCCTCGACGGCCGTCGGCTCCTGGTAGTCCTTGAGCGTGAACTCCACAGTCCCTCGGCCGGCTCGATCCGAAATTGGGCAGGTAGGACTTGTAGAGGCGGACGGCTCCATGTCCTCGGGAAACTCGTGTGCCACCGACTGGAAAGCGGTCTTCGTCGGTGACGATGTACGCAATGCGGACATCAGCGTCCTCTTGGCGTCCATTTCCTCGGAAAGTCGGAACCCTTATCGAGGTCGACGAGCACTCCGTAGGTGTCGACGACCTCCCACCCGGCCTTGAGCTGTCTCGATTCGCGGGCCCCCGGTGCCGGCACGCATCCAGAGCAGCGGAGCGATCGGGAACTCGCGATGGGAGGCAACCGGAACGGGGTCTCGTAGGTAGGGTGAAGAACTCGGCGTTCTCCTTGAAGCCATCGGCCATGGGAAACTCGTCGGTGAACTTGTAGTCGCCCTTGATTTTTTCACCGTCCGGGGTCTTGCCAGGTATGGCAGCCTTGATCGCGGCTTGGTGATGAAGTCGCAGATGCCCCACTGCTCCCATTCGGCGTCGCCGGGACGCAGGCCTTGTCGCAGCGCCTTCTGTTCGTCGGCACCCACCTCGTTGTTGGTTACCAGATGCATTGACGGCACCTCCGTCCTGCTTGTTGAGGCGCATCACGGCGTGGGCGGTGGTGCCGGAACCGGAGAAGAAGTCGATCACTACTCCTTCAGCTTTATCGGTGAGAAAAAACCTCAGCGCGTCCTCGACGGCGTACAAAGCTTTCGGAAAGTCAAAACGTTTCTCACCAAGTAGAGCGTTTAGCAGCGTGGAACCGTGATCTCGCGCAAAGTGACTTGGCTGATTCCAGACAGTCCGGGGTGTCACATGCTTCGCGCGAGTGAGACTCAATTCGAGCGCACCTTCTGAATTTGTTCCCGTCACGAGGAAGGTGCCATTCTTGATGTTTGCGATCGTTCCTGGCTGCAAGTAAGTGATTGGCCGTTCGCCAGTGTTTGGATCACGTTTTCCCAGACGGGCTGTTCCAGCCTCGAAAAACTCGCGCATCCTTGCCGCAGAAAACCGCCATGTTTGCTCCCGCCCATCCGTAGCGATCGGCCAAAGGGCAATCGCACCCTTTGGACACTCAACTTCATTGCGCTTTTGCTCGCCGGGATCGGCGGCCCAACCTCCCGAAAGGCTCCAGTCAGGGCATCAATGTAGACAGGGTAAAAGAGATTGGGACGGGCATTGCGTTCAGCAGATGCGGTGCCGCGTCGGATAGCGGTGAACCAGGTAGTCGGCATCGCTGCGAGTGATCCATCCGCGTCCTCAACATCAAGCATTGTTCGTGACCATGGCAAGACCCGACACTCACCGAAGTACGCGAAAAAGATGTATTCATCGACACGGGCGAAGCGACCTGACCGCGATGAGCCGGCTCTGTTGACTACTGCGCTGATCATCTGGATGTCGGCTTCGGGAAAGGTCTGCTCCAGTAGAAGCCCCAGGCGCGGGTCGTCAACAGAGCCGGCTCATCGCGGTCAGGTCGCTTCGCCCGTGTCGATGAATACATCTTTTTCGCGTACTTCGGTGAGTGTCGGGTCTTGCCATGAGTCCAACAATGCTTGATGTTGAGGACGCAATACGCAGCGATGCCGACTCCTGGTTCACCGCTATCCGACGCGGCACCGCATCTGCTGAACGCAATGCCCGTCCCAATCTCTTTTTCCTGTCTACATTGATGCCCTGACTGGAGCCTTTCGGGAGGTTGGCCTAGATCCCGGCGAACAAAAGCGCAATGAAGTTGAGTGTCCAAAGGGTGCGATTGCCCTTTGGCCGATCGCTACGGATGGGCGGGAGCAAACATGGCGGTTTTCTGCGGCAAGGATGCGCCGAGGCTGCGACACCCGTCTGGGAAAACGTGATCCAAACACTGGCGAACGGCCAATAGCTTACTTGCAGCCAGGAACGATCGCAAACATAGATGGCACCTTCCTCGTGACGGGAACAAATTCAGAAGGTGCGCTCGAATTTGTTCCCGTCACGAGGAAGGTGCCATTCTTGATGTTTGCGATCGTTCCTGGCTGCAAGTAAGTGATTGGCCGTTCGCCAGTGTTTGGATCACGTTTTCCCAGACGGGCTGTTCCAGCCTCGAAAAACTCGCGCATCCTTGCCGCAGAAAACCGCCATGTTTGCTCCCGCCCATCCGTAGCGATCGGCCAAAGGGCAATCGCACCCTTTGGACACTCAACTTCATTGCGCTTTTGCTTCGCCGGGATCGGCGGCCCAACCTCCCGAAAGGCTGCCAGTCAGGGCATCAATGTAGACAGGGTAAAAGAGATTGGGACGGGCATTGCGTTCAGCAGATGCGGTGCCGCGTCGGATAGCGGTGAACCAGGTAGTCGGCATCGCTGCGAGTGATCCATCCGCGTCCTCAACATCAAGCATTGTTCGTGACCATGGCAAGACCCGACACTCACCGAAGTACGCGAAAAAGATGTCGTTCATCGACACGGGCGAAGCGACCTGACCGCGATGAGCCGGCTCTGTTGACTACTGCGCTGACCATCTGGATGTCGGCTTCGCGGAAATGTCTGCTCCAGTAGGAGGCCCAGCCGCAGGTACTCCTTCTCGTCGATGGTGACGATGAGCACGGAATCGGCGGGGTTGAGGAGCTCTCTTGGCGAGTTGGAGTCGCCGCTCCATAAAGGCCAGCCATTTAGAGTGGAAATAGTGGTCATCACTGGCCACGTAGTGGTTGTCGGATTTCCAGTTGGTCGATCCGCTGTTGTAAGGCGGGTCGATGTAGATGGCGGTCGACCTTGCCTCGATGGCTGAACAGCAACGTGTTCCTCGAGCGCATGGAAGTTCTCGGCGTTGATGAGGGTGTGGAAAGGTTTGTCGCCACCACGTTCGACCTTCCCCGTGGAGACTAAGCCTGGATAGATCGGGTCGCGGAACTCAGCCACCACGACGAGGTCGTCCAGCGCGGCGGTCCTCGTTTCGTAGCTCGCCTTCGCCCTCCGATCACCGGTTCCCCCGAACGTGGGGTCGGTGCGACAAGCAGTTCCCAACGTTGCCGCGCCGGCTGAACGGTCGATCCCAATGATCCGCCACAATTTCGCTTCGGACTTCTTGGGCAGCTCACCTTGAGGCGGCAGGATGCCGACCTTGTTCGCCTCCCCGGACCCTCCCGACCAGGCAGCTCCACGGCTTCTGGAACATGCCGTTCGAAGTTCAGCCCGAACGCGCGACGGTCGGCAAGTACAGCAACCTCCCGCTCTAGATCCCTGGCGAGTGCGGGCTCTCGACTCCGCAGCTCGCGCAGCAGTTTTGATTTAGTTGTGACAAGGATCTCCCCTCGACGGTCCGCTAGCTATGGTGCTACCATTCTTGAACCATGCGACGTACACCGCTGCCCAAGCCGAGGCGATCGGGTGCCTGGACGAGCCGCTGCAGATCATCGCCTGAGCCGGTCCGGCAAGACGCAGGTCATCTCGCAACGAATCGCGGCAATCCTGGCCATGCGAAGGCGTGAGGCCAGCGGAACGTCATCGCGTTCACCTTCACCGGAAGGTGGTCGGTTGAGCTGAAGGGAACGGGTCCTGTCGACCGTTGAGCAGGACGTCGAGCGACGTCACGGGCCTGGCCGAAATGTACATCGGGACTATGCACGGTGACCGCCTGGACCTGTTGCAGCGCCTGGTACCCGAGAAGTTCAAGTCTCTGTCTGACCGACATCACGGCCCAGCTCTTCGTGGACCGCTACAACGCGCAAGTCCGCGCTGACCTCATGCCCGACGACGTGCGAAGCCCGGCGTGCTGCGGCGATACCTCGATTCGAAACTCTACCTCCAGGCGCTCAGCGTGCTGCGCGAGGACCCATATCGCTGTTGATCATGTCCCGCCCGGCGATCGATCGTTTGAGAAGTACATCGCCCTGATCCACCAACACTCGCTACTTCGACTACACGCAGATCATCCGCAACGCCGTTGACGCCCTCGAAGGTGACCCGTTTGAGAACGACGATTTTGTCCGCGTCCAGGACTATATCCGGAACGATATCCGGTACGCCGCGTCGACGAGTATCAGGACGTCAATCCGATCCAGGAGCTGCTCGTTCGCGGGCTGGTGCGGTTCGGGGTGAACCCTTGCGTGGTGGAGACGACGATCAGACCATCTACCAGTGGCGCGGCAGCCAGTGTCGAACATCGTCACGCTTCGCGGACCGCTACGCCGGTGTCCGTCAGGTCACCCTCGACGACAACTTTCGGTCCAGCCAGGGTGTCGTCGAGCTCGGCCGGTCCGTCGCCGAGCGTATCCCGCTCGGCGAACGGCTGCCGAAGAAGATGGTTGCGGCCGGCACCAGCTGGGAGCGCGGCGACCTGCTCGCCCTGACTTCGACGACCCGCACGCGGAGGCGAGCGTGATCGTCGACCGCATCGAGCACCTTCGTGGCGTGCCGTTCCAGGGACTGCCCGGATCGAGCTGCCGCGGGACTGTCCTGGTCTGACTGCGCCGTCCTCTTCCGGTCCGTCGCGAAGGATTCCGGCGCCGCTCGTCGCGGAGCTTCGCACGCCGCGGCATTCCGTTCCTCGTTAAGGGGCTCAACCGGCTCTTCGACAGCCCGGAGTTCCAAGCCGTCGTGCGGCATCTTCCGATTCATGGTCCAGCGAGATCGACGCCGCCGCGCTTAAGGCGCTCTGGGAGGGCGCCGACGCTTATCCCATCCGCGGTGCTGACTGGGCCGAAGGCACTCGAAGGTGCTTGAGGCCGGTCGCGACTTCGACGGCGCACAAGCGGCACGCGATGTCTACAACATCCAACGGCTTTACCTCGATTTTCTCGAGGCGCTCGACATTCCGCGAGGACACGCTGCCGGGAGACGCCAGCCGCGGCGAACTCGTCTTCTACCAGCTCGGCAAGTTCAGCCAGGTCATCTCGGACTACGAGCAGATCCACTTCACCACCGATCCGAAGGCGAAGTACGAGGCTTCACGAAGCTGGCTCGAGCACCAAGCGCCCGGGACTACGCCGACGCGGACGCCGACGTTGGCTACGCCACCCCGGACGCCGTCACGATCGCGACGGTGCACCAGTCGAGGGTCTGCAATGGCCAGCCGTTTTCCTGCCCGCGTTGCGCAAGAACCGCTTCCCGTCGCGCGTCATGGGCGGCGTGCGCTTCAGCACGTCATCCCGGACGACGCGCTCGACGACCCCGACCGCTACCGCGGCACGCTCGAGGACGAGACCCGGCCGCTCTACGTCGCCGTCACGCGGGCGCAGAAGTACCTCTACGCCACCTTCGCGCCCGTCCCAGACAACCAGCAGCAGAAGAACCCGCTCCGACTTCTTCGAGCACATCGCCGCGCAGCAGTGGGTGTCGACGACCCCCAGCGCCGATGGCAGGCGTCGGCTTCCCCCCAGCCCCTGCAGGAGACGCCGCGGGTCACGCTCTCCTTCTCCGAGCTGAAGTACCTATTCGAATGCTCGTACCAGTTCAAGCTCCGCTTCCTCTACGGGTTCAACGCGCCCATCCACGAGGCGCTCGGCTACGGGAAGGGGCTGCACGACGCCCTCGCCGAGGTCCACAAGCGCGCGCTCGAGGGCGACTTCGTCACCAAGAGCCGGCGCCCGCGCTCATCGACCGGCACCTCAACGCGCCGTTCGCCTACGCCGCGCTCCGCGACCAGCTGCGGAACGCCGGAATCAAGGCCATCGAGCGCTACTTCGACACGCACGGCAGGAGATTCCCAACACGGAGTTCTCCGAGAAGCAAATCCAGGTCCACGTCGCGCCCGGCATCACCGTCGACGGCCGCATCGACCTCATCCGCCGCGTGACAGCGGTGAAGTCGCCATCGTCGACTTCAAGTCCAGCGAGCGCGCACAGGCAGAAGACGTCACCCGCGACCAGCTCCACGTGTACGCCGTTGGATACCAGGACTCACCGGCAAGTCCGCCGACCTCATCGAGGTCCTCAACCTCGACGAAAAGGCCAGACGAAGCGCGAACCCGTAAACGACCCACTGCTCACCGGCGTCGGGAAAGATCCGCGAGGCGGGTGACCGGCTCCGGCGGTAACGACCTACCGCGGCTCGCCCACCCGTGGAGAAGCACGCGTGCGGGTCGTGCGACCTCGTCGGCTTATGTCGCACGCGGCCAATAGACTCACTGCCGGCATGAGGGCCGGGCGATTGCCGAGGGTGCACCACCCACTTCTCTTCTCCAGTTTAGACCGTACCAGCCGCGTCCCCCGCTGGCTTTGCCGCCCTTCACCTCGATCCGGTAGGTGTCGCCCGGATCATAGCGGTCCACGTACGGGCTGCCCACGGGGCCATCCGACCGAACTCTTCGGCGCTTCCTGCAAATAGCGCAGCTCCACCAGTCTGTAACGGCATACGGGGGCGAGCCTTCTCCACACGGAGTTCCGATCATGCCCTACTGAGCCATTGTTTCGACCGCAAATCGCTGTAGAATCTTCGAGCCAGGATGGTTCGATAGCGACACCAGCTTGTTGACTAACGCCACGGGAATAAGCGCGTCGTCGTACATATCGCAGCGGAGTTTCTCAATGTTGGTCAGTACCGCCCCCAAATTGCGGAGGTCCGTCGGGCGCGGATTCACGAGCGCATCCGTCGTCGGTACAGTTATGACGTACACACCAGCATGTCGGCTCTTGAAGATCAGCTTTGCACTGTAGTAAGTCGTCCCACCATAGGGATTCGATGGATCAGCCTTGCCGGGAATGATGTACGTGTAGATGTAGTCGTTATCCAGAACAGGAGCACGCTTCCGTCCTTCAGCACGGTTGCGATTTCCGCGGCGTGATCCACAAACGCGCCGCTTTTTTCCAATCCAGCCATGTAGAGATTGTGGTGTTCGAGCAGATACCGCACAAGTGCGCGCATTTTCTTGTACATGTTCGCCGTCTGGCCGAAGAATGCCAGCGGACCATCCTTGATGAACAGGATTTCCCTGAGCAGCGCCGGTTGCTGCGCTAGAATCAGTCGAATGAAATGAACCACCACAATCTGTTCGAGCAGCGTGGTCACATAACCGAGGATGCCGCCTGCTCCAATCAATGTCATCGACTGCCTCGTGGAGCCGAAAAACGTCGGTGAGGAAAAGCTGCCTATTGCAGCTGCTGCATGGCACGCGTCCCTCATGAGTCACTGCTGAACGACGCAGCATCACGTCTCTGGCCGTCTCGGCAGAGCGGACAGGAAGCCAAATAGTACACGTCGACGGCCTGGTGTGACCACTCCTCGAACACGAACCACTTAAGCGTCTCGATGAGACTTGTCCCATCTCTGCGGCTGAGCGAAGAAATCGTACAGCGCCATCCTCACCGATGCTGTGAGAGTCGCTTGATCCTTGAAGGCAACATTCCGAACCGGGAGCGTCAGCTTCAGTCGCTCGATTCGCTTCAGCTTTGCCATGTCCGCGGGATCGATGAACGGACTGCGCTCGAGCCTTTCGAGATCTTCCACACTGAATGTGAGTGCACCGAATTGGAAGAAACATAGTGTAGCTGAAGGGAAGCCCCTCCTGGACTGGCACCTCTGAGAATCCGGAATCCACCGTCACCACGTGGCGAATGGGATTCAGCGCTATAGGCCATTCAAACTCGAAGAGTACGTGTTCGTGCAGCGCGACGTCGCTTGCCTTACGAGGGAGCGCGCAGCGATTGAGCAAAGGACTTGACGTCTGGGTCGTTGATGACGTGCCCATGGCTGCTTTTGCTTGCCTGCTCCATGGGGCGACGACCGAGACGACGCGAATAGCTCACCGCGGCTAGTCCTCAAGATTCTTTGGGAAGCGATCGATTTGCATTGGGACCACGAAAGGATTCGAGTACGTCTTCATACGGACGAATCCCTTGTCACTACTGCGCTGAACCGAACCAGGCCTTCGGTGAAATCACCGAAGTCGTAGTACTTCTTGATTTCCTTGGTTTCGTCTTCGTTGTTTAGATGGGCGATGAACCAGTTTGGGTGTTCTTGAGAATGTTGGCGCTGATCGAGCTCACTTCCTGCGTGGCGTAGACAAGTCCCAGGTTGAGTTTGGCGCCCTCCTTGGCGATTCGATTGTAAATCTGGCTGAGGTCCTTCTCCTCTCGCTTCGGGATAGATTGTGGCTTCTTCGAAGTAGAACTGAATATAGTTGTTCGGGCGAGTTGCTTAACGAATCGCTGCATTGCGTCGGCGAAGATCTGGCGGCGATCGTTCGGAATAGAGGCCCTGGATCTCGGGTCTCCTTGCCGAGAAATCGACGATCACGATTCTTCCCGACGCAGATGCTAAGGATCTCCTGCGCGAATGGCTTGTCGAACGGTCTCGGTATGCAGTCCAACCATACTCGCGCAATTTGATGTACCCACTTGACGTCATGGCTGTGCCACCAGGCTTCCGTCTTGCGGTCAAAAAACTTCAAAAATCGCCTTGAAGTCCTCGTCAGCCCACTCATGCCGTGTTCCGACTTGTACTTTGCGAAAAAAGGTCATCTTCGTAGATGTCCCAGATCGCGTTGAACCAATCGGTCGCCTCCTGGAGGGTGATCCCCTTGCTGGGGTCAATTCTACCCGTCTTCCTGCACGATTTTGCTTCAGGTGGTGTGTTACCCTGCGAACTTCACTTTGAATTTCCGGAACCGGGAATCCGGCTCGATATAGGCAACAAAGGTAAGCCGCGATCTTTCGGCTCGTGTCGGGTCTTTGCGGACCGGTCGGTCGTGTCGTCGGGCGGGCTCAGATCTACGGACTTGAAGCTCTCTATATAGTTTCCCGAACTCTCTCGAGATGGAACGGTACCAATTCAAAGCCCGCCTTCAACGTCATTGTAGAAGTTGATCTTCATCACCTTGAAATCCGGGCTTTTCGAATGGTGCTGTATCGGGGTCACTGTTCTTGTACAACTCGTAGATCGCCGTCCCCTGCATCTTGCATATTGGCGATTCGCATACTCGCCGTTGATGTCGAAGATGATCTGACCCACCGGCGTAACTTTGGTTTTCCATCTGTTGTCGAACGGGTGAAGGCTCCCTTCTGCAGCTTTTATTCGCTTGCTTGTCGAAGCGACTTGACGCGCCATGGCGTTCATTAGTCGACGGTGGCCTGGATGATTTTCTTGACCGTGTTGGACTTTCCGGTGCGCAGTCATGCCAAAGAGCGCGGTGCGCTTGCCAAGGAAGTCCTTGCGGACTGACGTAGACGGCACGTCCTCGTTCTTGGACTTGAACCGGCGGCTCGAACTGTATCGCACCCGCGCCGATCCGTATGTCGGTGGGCCTTCCCGGTAACCTCGTTCCTTCGCGAAATTCACGATCTGCTTCCAGGACCGTCGCGATTGGGCTTGACGACTCTGTAGTTGTGGGCGCTGTAGAAGTTCTCGACGCTCGGCGCCCAAAGCCGGCCGACCATTCCGTTCGGTAGAAAGTGCCGAGAATACGGCATTCCAGTCCGGAAAAGCTGAACTCATATCGGGATATGGGTTAAGCCGACTTTCTTTCCCCGCTGTCTTGTAGGTTGTCCTTGTAGTACTCGACCATCGAACTTATCACGTCTCGATCCAGTCGGCAGGGGTGTGGGCGCAGTACGCAGCAACAGGATCGCTTCTCCCCCGCTTCCTGTTCGTTCTCGTAGTACTTCGAGCAAGAAAATCGCGCCTTGCGGGAAGCCCACCCGCACTTGTTCTTTCCAGGCATCGGCGACGAGCAAAGCTGGCCTTGTCGTAGTCGAGATAGAACGGGCAAGACCGACGAATATCCCAGTCTTCACCCCTCACCGCTTGCGCTATCACGCGCAAACAGATCCACGTTGTGAGCTGCGCGATCGCATCAACGAAGCCGATCTTCATTACGCGGTCCTCCGTCGTGCACGGGTTTTCCGTTGCCGTTTCTGCTTTAGGAGCGTTGGTCCTTAAACCGAATGCGTGATTGTGTCACGAACGTACGGTCTCCCGCTCCATTCCTAGCCAACGTCGGCCCGTCCAATTCAGCAACGAAACCCGTAGTGTTGCTTCCCGCAAACGGGTCGAGCACTAGGTCACCACGAGTTGTCAACAAGGTGTACAAAGAAGGAAGCCAAAGCGGCCGGCATGCAGCGCAGGATGCGGGAATAATTCTCTTGCTTTCGGCACTCACGCAAGGAAGAATCATTCGAGCCCGTGTTGCCGATGCTCAAGCACGTTGGGAAAGTCGCGGTGGTCTTTGCTGGATCGATCGTTTCTCAGCTCAATCACGTTGTGCGCGTAGACTTCCACCCTTATTGTCTCGAAGGAATCCGCTCTTACTAATACTCGTGTCCAGAGGGACGGGGACCCACTGTTGTACGTCCCCCGTGCCAAACAGGGACAGCATCTCCTTACTGTAGGGGCGAAGCACGCGCACGATTGTCCGCCTTCGGGAAATCGCTCTTCGCCATCCACCACACGTGAGTGAAAGCTGTCGGTCGTCCCGCGCCCTCTTCACAGTTACCCACGCAGCGGGAAGACGGAAGGCGCGTGGGGTTGAAACAAATAAACTGTTGGCACAGTCGCAGGCCTGCTTCAGGCGAACGGGACGAAATCAAGAAAAGCGACTCAGAGATGCAACAGAGACTGAACTGGACGCCCTGGGATCCATACATTTCCCCCTCGATGACGATCGAGCCGTTTGGTTTCAAGAGATCGGTGAAAAGCGGGCTAACTCCGCAAACCACTCGCGAAAGGCCCGCACCCGTTAGGTTACCATAGCTCTTCTTTCTATTCAGTGGATAGGGAGGAGAGGTGAGGATGAGTTGTACCTTGCCACGGAGAGAACGGCCAAGTGACCCGGCCAGGAGTCCGTGCTGTCTCCTACATAGTATCTCCCTAAACCAGTGCGTTGGACGGGTGTGGGCATTTTTCTAGACGCGGTCAGTGAAGTGATTCTTGCAAGAACAACGGCAAGAGCTTGGCGCGATCACGCGCGTTTCGGCAGGATTGGCTACTGGTAGCCACTACCCGGACAGCCCAGCGCCCGCGACCACGCCCGAGGCCACCCAGGGCCACGTGGAGCCGGGCGGCTCGCGAGGGCGGACTCCGCAAAGTGGAAGACCCTGTCGTCGGATTCGATGCGGAGAAAAGCGCGTGCCAGCCCCCCAAGGTGGAATGCCACACCTCTGCACCCAGATTTGCCTTCAACACAGGAGGGCCTGACCTTCTCCCCGGAAGCTGGGGCACGGAGACTGGGACTCTCCACCTCGGTTGGTCCTCTCCCCTAACTCCATTGTGAAGCGAGTGAGCATGTAGTCAGCGCTGGGTCGAACGTTGACGCCGCAGAAGTTAGGTAGCTAGCTAGTCTGCGAAGCCTTGGGCGCAGGAGGCGCTCAACGATGCCAAGGCAGTGCCGATTGGCCGGCTCCTTCTCTAGTCCAATCTTAGCGTAACGCCACGCCTCCACCTTGTTTTCCTCAAGCAGGTACAGCCAAGCCAGCCGACTCAGCCCTGTGGCGTCGAGTTCCCCAGCCGCGCGACGCATCTGCTCTCGAAGGTTGGCGAGGTACACGCCCCTACGAGCAATGGGAAGGTCTGCAACATGATCATTGATATACTTACACACATCAAAAGCGACCTCCCGCACCAGCGCGAGATCGGTCGGGTCAACCTCCACCGCGCGCAAGCGGCTAGCGATAAAGGTTGAATCGTCATCTTGCTTCCCCGCGTGCATAGGCAGCACGCTGCAGGTGAGCTTCCTTGCTTGAAGGCAGCTCCTCGACAGCTCTCCTTAGCGCGTATTCTATATCGGCAGGGGTCGCGTCACACTTGATGCGAAAACGCGCTAAGGATAGCCAAGCCTCCGGCCATAGCTCCGCAAGGCGCTCAAGGATTCCATCTAGCCTAAGACGGATTACATCGTCCTTGGCGACCTCAGCAAGACACGACGCAACGAACTGCACAATCGCAGTGTGCTGTGGAATCTGAACCGGTTGGGCTGTAGGTATAACTCCGAACTTGTGCAGGACTTCCAAGTCTTCCTGGATAAGCAGGCGGTCGGGATCTCCCTGGAGTTTCTTCTGCCCGAACAATCGCGCTACCTGAGGGGCCGTATAGGCTGGTTGGTCGTCTAAGAAGTACCGGCGTTCAATCAACGAAAGGCGGACACACTCATCAATCCCAGTCTCAACATCTACACTACGGTGGCCGAGCACTACTAAAAGAGCGACTTCCGAGACGAGGGATTTCCAACATGAAACAGTAAGGAAGACTCGCCGGCCATCGTCGCTCAGCTTATTAAAGGAGCGCTCGAAGACAGCATTTACGATATCTAGCCGGCGCGGCAATAGACTCTTGGGTGGAACATAGCCGACCTTCCTTGGCAATTTCGCCGATCACGACCCTGATGATATAAGGGTGGCCTTCTGAATAGTCATAGATCCCATCTATCACTGACTGAGATAGGAGGGTCTCGATTCCGAGGTCTCGAGCTACGACAACCATTAGTTCGGTCGCTTCCGCTCTTGCCATCCCTCGCACTTCAATAGGAAAGTCCGCCTTAAACGCACGCTCACGGCTCGTGATTAGTATCTTGTTTGGCAGGTGGGTATACGTATCGAGGAACTCCTGCAGTTCTCGCAATCCTTCCATGGTCTCGAAGTTGTCAAATATGAAGAGAATGCCCTTTTCCGAGTGTCGCACCGGAGATCGCAACACTTCTGCAAAGGTCTCAGGAGCGCCGCTGCACTCGAATAGCGTGCCGTAGAGTCCACTCACAGCCTCAAGAGTTACGACGGAGGGCCGTACGTCGACGGGGCCGCCAGGGCGCAAATCAATATCTCTCGCGCTGAACCATACCAGATGATCGAAGAGTGTGTCGGGTTCATCAGCCAAAGCATGTGCCACGCGCAGTGCGAGACTCGTCTTACCAATGCCCCCACGCCCATGAAGGGTAATAATCGGATGGTTCCGATCGCGAAGTCTACGTTCGAGCTCCGCCTCGAGCGCAGGCCTGCGAACATAACCGGGCGGGACCGGTGGCAGGTTGCCGAACACGTTGCTCTGGATTTCGAAGCTGCCACGTCCCTGAGTCTCACTTGGCGGAGGAGGGGTTGGCGGGCGCATGAAAGATGACACGGCCTGCTGTGAAGCATTGCCGGACCCATAGTCCAAAAACCATGCTTGCTGTCCCGAGAGACCACCGTTGGGGAGCAGGAACTTCGAGCACTCGTGGTCGCTGTAGAGCAGGTCTGAACAAGCAATTGGGTGGACACTGGCGGTCGGCCACACGTGGACACCAGGCTCGTTGATGTGGAGAGGTGCCACCTCTGCCTGTTTGACATGCTCAGGAGTGCCGCCGATAAGGAGAATCCCACGGTTCGTCTTATTCTGGCGCGTCGACAAGTGCATCCATCGCCAAGTGAAGAGAGGGCATTCGGTGATGAGCAGCTGTACTGCTTCGACATATGCGGCGTTTATTGCAGCGAAGAAGTCAGCGCCAACAGCCCCATGGGCTTTAGTCTTATTGCGCAGTTGAATCAGAGCGGCGAGAAGGTCCCTGGCCGTGGGTTTACGCTCAGGGATAGTGTTCTCGATGCCCAGTTCTTCGAAAATGGATGCTATCGAAGTTGTGGCATTCCGAAACCAGTCATCTTCTGGTTTTGTGCGCGCCTTGGTTGCCCAAGCGACCAGTTCGTTGTACGAGACCGGAAGGAAGCCAGCGAGGGGTTGACTCGTGGTCTGCCTGATCCAAGTCTCCCAAGTTCCAAGTCCATCCGCGCGGACTAGATCGTACCCCATGCGATACGCTTGATCTGGAGCCTTCTCTTTCAGTCCACTGAAGAGCGCCACACCGATAAGCTTGATCGCAACCTCTACTATATAGGACGCCATCAGGAACGTTTCCGCTCCGCCGTCAGCCCCCGCAATATTGAGTCGACGAGCGACCTGAGCCACCGGAGTCGGCAAACTCTCTGTCGAGAAAACGTGTGATGCCATCGGCGTGGGCCTTACCAGGTCTGAGTGAGTGTCTCGTCGCCGCGGCAGCTGTTATAACGTCGGGATTGTAGGATTCGATCAACATGCCTAGTCCCGAGACCACTCACTCCGACAGTCACATTGTGACTGACCAAGCAACGGAGTGGGGTTTACCTCGAAAGTACCAAGCCTAGAGGCAGAGTCGAGTCCACTGTCAAGAAGTCTTTTGGTGCTTCCCGATATCGTTGCGACGCTAGTACCTGCAGGCGTCATCGTCGTCTCTAATCGTGGTGCCCCGTGGCCTCTGAGGCCACGGTCGGGTGCGGTACGGATCCGTCAGTCGGAGGCGTAAGCCGGCCTGGCACCTGCTTACGGTGCACCACACCGGTCTTTACGGCAAGGCAGGGGTCTCCTGAGGAGGGATCTAGCAAGCCTATGCACAGATCGTCGCTGTCGTTACAGTCGCCGAGCTGACAGATGTCTCTCGGCGCCCGGGATCCTCGGGATGCTTCCCTCAGAGCGCGTCAGTACACGCCACACAACGCATCCTCGGGTGGTCTCTTAAGGGAACCGTGACAGCTGCCGCAGTGCCCTGCGAGCGTTTCTGCCCCTGCGTCGCGCACCGTCGCCAGAAACCAGCCAGCCTGCGCTGCCCCCAGCCTAGCCAAACCCCCTCCCCACCCCCATCTTCCCCCGTCCCCCACACATACGGCCCCATGCCCGAACTGCTCGACCGCCTCAACTCCGCCCTCGCCGACCGCTACCGTATCGAGCGCGAAGCTCGGCGCCGGCGGCATGGCCACCGTCTACCTCGCCCACGACATCCGGCACGACCGCCAGGTGGCCGTCAAGGTCCTCCGCCCCGAGCTCGCCGCGGTGATCGGCGCCGAGCGCTTCCTGGCCGAGATCAAGACCACCGCCAACCTGCAGCACCCGCACATCCTGCCGCTGTTCGACTCGGGCGAGGCCGACGGCTTCCTCTTCTACGTGATGCCGTTCATCGAGGGCGAATCGCTGCGCGACCGGCTCACCCGCGAGAAGCAGCTGCCGGTCGCCGACGCGGTGCGCGATCGCGACCGAGGTGGCGAGCGCGCTCGACTACGCCCATCGCCACGGCGTGATCCACCGCGACATCAAGCCCGAGAACATCCTGCTGCACGATGGCAGCGCGCTGGTCGCCGACTTCGGCATCGCGCTCGCGGCGAGCACGGCCGGCGGGACCCGGATGACCGAGACCGGGATGTCGCTCGGCACGCCGCACTACATGAGCCCCGAGCAGGCGATGGGCGAGCGCGAGATCACGGCGCGCAGCGATGTCTACGCGCTGGGCTGCGTGCTCTACGAGATGCTGGTCGGCGAGCCGCCGTTCACCGGCCCCACCGCGCAGGCGATCATCGCGCGGGTGATGACCGAGAGCCCCGCTCGCTCACCGGCCAGCGCAGGACGATTCCGCGCACTCGAAGCGGCGGTCTTCACCGCGCTGGAGAAGCTCCCGGCCGACCGCTTTGCGACGGCGGCCGAGTTTGCGGCGGCGCTCCGCGATAGGAGTTATAGCACCGGGGCGACGACGGTGGCGGTCGCGGCGGGTGCCGCTGGCGCGGCGGCGGGTGCCGGCCCTGCGGGCCGGCGGGCGGGGTGGTGCTATGATCGCCGCCTTCGCGCTGGCGGCGGTCGCTACGGGGGTGGCGCTCTGGGGCTGGCTCCGCTCCGCGCCGGCCGAGCCGATGACGCAGTTCAGCATCGTGCTGCGCCCGAGCGAGGCCCTGCAGCCGCCGCCGGCCGGGGGCGGCGGGCGGCTCGCGATCTCGCCCGACGGCCGCCAGATCGTGTTCGTGGGCCCGGGCCAGGGATCGAGGCCGCTCTGGATCCGCCGGCTCGACCAGCTCACCTCCACGCCGATCGCGGGGACCGAGGGCGCATTACGACCCGTTCTCTCACCCGACGGCCGCCAGGTCGGGTTCATCAAGAACGGCGTGACGGTACGGATCGCGTCGCTCGACGGGACGCCGACCGTGACCCTGACCGACACCGCCAACACCACCAGCGCCGACTGGAGCAGCGACGGCTGGGTGTACATGGAGGGCTACTTGAAGGGCGTCGCCGGCATCCTCCGCATACGGCCCACCGGTGGCTCCGTCGAGCCGGTGTACGCGGTCTCGGCGGAGCGCCACGAGGTCGGGGCCGAATTTCTCAATGCGCTGCCGGGCGGCGGCCTCCTGTTCCGGCTGCGCTACGGGGGGAAGGGCCAGAACGAGTTCCAGATCGCCGCGATGAAGGTGCCCGGCGGTCCGGTGAAGGTGCTGACGCGCGGGGTGTTCGCGCGCTACGCGCCGACCGGCCACCTGCTCGTGGTCACCGCCGAGGGCAAGCTGATCGCCCTGCCGTTCGATGCGGCCAAGCTCGCGGTCACCGGACCCCCGATCGCCCTGCTCGAGGGCGTGGGCGTCCGGGCCGGCGGGTTCAGCGTGGACCTGGCGCTCTCGCCGAGCGGCACGCTGGTGTACACCACGGGCGGCGCGATCGGGGCACAGCGGGTGGTGTGGGTGACCCGGGAAGGGGGAGCCTCGCTGGTGGACCCGAGCTGGGACCCGCAGGGCACCATCGATGCCATCACCCTCTCGCCCGACGAGAAGACGCTCGCGGTGGCGCTCTCGCGGAACGGGAAGTCGGATATCTGGGTCAAGGCACTGCCCACCGGCCCGTTCTCCCGATCACCTTCGGCGACACCGGCAGCGGACGCCCGGTCTGGGCGCCCGACGGCCGGTCGCTGCTCTACATCGGGGACCGGACAGGCTCGGGCGTGGGCCCGGTGTACGGCACCGGGCGGACGGCGCCGGGAACGCCAGCGTCGTGTTTCGCTCGTCCACGGACTGGGGCCAGTTGGTGCCGTCGCGGCGACCGGCGGTGGCTGGTCCTCAGGAGCGCGCCGGCATCGGGCACCACCGGCATCTTCGGGGTTCGCCAGGCGATCCGACGGCGGCCCCGCTGGTGAGCTCGGCCGCGACCAACATATTTCCGGCGCTGTCACCGGACGAGCGGTGGCTGGCCTACGCGTCGGACGAGTCCGGCGCGATGGAGATCTACGTGCGGCCGTTCCCCGAACCCGCTCGGGCGAATCGCCGTCTCACACGCCGGCGGGAGCCAGCCGCTCCGGAGCGGAGCGGCCGCCCCGCTGCTACCTGAGCGGGAAGAACGACCTTGGTAGCGGCCGACATCCGGCCTGGTGCCACCTTCGCCGTGGGCGACCGGCGGCCGCTCTTCTCGTTCGCGCCGTTCCTCCGGCTCGGGCCGATTCCGTCCTACGTCGTCAGCGGCGACGACCGCCGGTTCCTGATGCTGCGGAGGGGGAATCGGCACGGAAAGCCAGCTCATCGTGGCGCTGCACTGGCTGGACAGGCTCAAGGGAAAGACGGGCGGTAGGGGACACGATCGCGGGCACCTGCCGCGTGCGCGTGCTCATTCTCCGTACATCTCGGTAATGAGGCGCCGGAGGGCGCCCGCCTCCTCGTTCGACAGGGCCCCGAGCTTCTTCCCCAGCCGCGCCTTGCTCACCGTACGGATCTGATCTACCGCGATCTCGGCGCTCTGGCCGCCGACCCGGCAACCGAGGCGGGTGCGCCAGGTGGGATGAAGGCGCGAGGTGAGCGGGCAAATCGTCACCGTCAGCAATCGCTGGTTCAGCGCATCGAGGCTCACGATTACGGCCGGGCGCGTCTTGGCCATCTCAGCGCCCTGCACGGGATCGAGGGCAACCCAACGGATCTCGTACCGCTTCACCGCTTTCCTCGAGTCCGTGGGCGATACTTGGACCCACGCTCCGCCACCTGACGCGCCTTCGCGGCTTCCCACGGGATCTCATCCAGTCCGTCGGCACCGGTGACGTCCCAGGCACCCCAGTCTTCCCCCTCCGCCGCCATCTCGCGAGCGGTCTCCTCCCAGGAGAGTTTGTGACTGACGGAACCGGGAGGACGCAGCAGAATTCCGTCGCTCCGCTCCTCCATGACCACCGTGGCACCGATGCGGTACCGCTCCAGCGTCGGCGCGGGGAGGCGGACGCCTCTGGAGTTCCCGATGCGAGCGACTTTGAGCTCGACTGGCTTCATGTAATAACTGTAGTTACGATCGGCGCACCGGTCAACCGGAGGCGCGTTTCGTGAGGAGGCAGACGGCCCCTACCCCCGAGCCCGCACCCGCGGCCCGATCCTGAGCTCACGCCCCTCGTGCGACAGCAGCACATCCGCCACGGGACGCGCGTCCCGCGGCCGGGGCTGGTGCATCGCCCACCACTGCTCCGCCCGCTCCGCGGTCCACACCGATGCCGGGAGCACCGCCTCCAGCCGTTCGCTCACGACCTCCGCGCTCGCCGGACGCCGGGCCGGATCCTTCTCCAGACAGTCCATGACCAGCGCCTCGAGGGCGGCCGGAATCGGGTTGTCGGTCCGGAGTGACGGCCGCTTCGGCTCCGCCTGCACGTGCTGCATCATCACCTGCATGGCGTTCTCCCCCTCGAAGACCATCCTGCCGGTGAGGAGCCAGTAGGCCACACAGCCCAGCGCGTACAGGTCGACCCGGTGATCGGTCTCGGCGGCGCCGAGCACCACCTCCGGCGCCATGTACCCCGGCGTGCCGCTCCAGCCGTCCTCCGAGCTGAGCTTCAAGAGGTCCTTGTCCGTGTCCCGGGCGCTGTCGAGCTTGACCAGCCCGAAGTCGAGCACCTTGACGAAGTCGAACGTCGTCCCGGCCCGGCTCACCACCACGTTCGCCGGCTTGATGTCGCGGTGGACCAGGCCGTTCGCGTGCGCGTCCGCGAGCGCGGCGCAGACCTGGCGCAGGAGATGGACGACCCGCTCCGCCGGCAGCGGCCCGTACTGCCGGACCAGGCTGTCGAGGTCGAGCCCGTCGAGCAGCTCCATCACGTAGTACAGCCGGCCGTCCTCGGTGACGCCGAAATCGTAGAGCTGCACCGTGTGCGGGGACGTGAGCGCGGCGGTGGCGCGCGCCTCGCGCTCGAAGCGCCGCACCAGCAGCTCGGGGTCGCCCGGCATCGCGCCCAGCGCCTGCTGGCGGATCAGCTTGATCGCCGCCGGCCGGATCAGCAGCCGGTGGCGCGCGCGCCAGACCTCGCCCATGCCGCCCCCGCCGATCTGCTCCTCCAACAGATACTGCCCCAGCTCGCTCGCCTCGGCGACCTGCCGGCGGAGTCCGTACAGGACCCGTGAGACGATCGTCGCCAGTATGGTCCCCAGCACGCTCCAGAGGACCGTGTTGAGAGTCATGTGCAGCTTCTGGTAGCCCGGGCTGAATCCGGGCAGGAACGCCGTGGGGTGGTGGCGCGCGATGCACACGACGACGGTCGGGGCGAAGACCAGCGCCGAGAGCAACAGGGTTCGCCCCGGCCTGGAGGGCATCAGGATGGCGCGGACCATGACGGTGACCGTCAGGGCCAGCAGCACCTGGAGGATCTGCCCTTCGTCCTCGATCGTCATGAGGGAGAGGAAGCCGCCGGCCAGGACGAAGCTGACGGCATCGAGCGCGCCCAGGCTCCACAACGAGAGCCTGGCCCGGCTGACCACCAGCCAGAGCACGGCCATGGTCAGGCTGGCGCAGAGATGCCCGAGCGCCACCGGTCCGCGCACCACGGCCGCGAACGGCGCGCCGCCGATGAGGGTCAGGCTGGCGAGGAGGAAGAGATAGAACGCGAACGAGACGAGGAAGAGCGTCTTGCCGAGCAGCGCCAGGCGCTCGCGCACGAAGCCCAGGCCGCTGGAGCTGTCGAGACCGCGCTCGAGAAGAGCCGGGGTGCCGCCGCCCGTCGTCAGGTCGTCTCCGTAAAGACGTACTCGTGCTGCGCGTCGCGCACGACGAGCGTCCGGCCCGGGCCGGTCCCCACGACGAACTCGAACCCCGATCGCGCCCGGCACGATGGTGAGGAACGACACCGTGCCGTCCGGATTCTTCCGCGACGCCACCTCGCTCTGCCACTCGCCGAAATCGAATACCGTCTTCCCCTGCCCTCGCGTCACCACGACGTCGCCCAGTGCGTCGTTGTGGTATCTGGCGGCCAGCTTCGCCGACTCGGCCGTATCCGCCGGCACGGTGAGCAGCTTGCGCTCGGCCGCGAGCTGCTCGGAGTACGTCTTCGCCCGCGATGCGACCTGGCTGTCCGCCTCCGGCCGGCCGTCGAACAGCACCTCGAGCAGCTTGCGGCGGAATTCGTCGCGAATGACCCAGCCCGGATCGCCGTTGGTGAGGACGACCGCACCGACCCCGTGCTCCGGCAGCCACATCATGTCGCTGTGGAAGCCGATCATGTCGCCGCCGTGGTGCACGACCGTCACGTGGTACTTGGTGGCGACCATGAGCCCCATGCCGTACGTCGCGTCCTTGCCGATCGGCACCTGCGGCGCGCGGCGGGCCAGCAGCGGCTCCTTGGAGATGTAGCGCCGGCCGTCCGGCAGCATCCCCTCCGCCAGCTCCATGCGCGACGTAGGCAGCATGTCGCGCACGTTGCTCCAGGCCGCGCCGGCCGGCCGCATCGGGATGATCGAGTAGTTGAGCTCCATCAGCGCGTGCGCCGGCTGGCCGTCGATATCGAGCGCGTGCGGCATGGCGTGGTCGCCCTTCAGCGCGCGCGGCGTAGTCGAACGTCGTCGCCGTCATGCCGAGCGGATCGAACACCCGGGTCTGCATGGCCCGGTCATAGGCGGCGCCGAGCTCGAGCTCGGGAAAGGCCACGTGCCCTCCCGTGAAGCCGCCGGCCGCCGCGAGCGGATTCGAGTACTGGAACATCTCGCCGAACTTGCTGGTCGGCTGCATGGTCGCCAGGCTGGCGAGCGCGGCTTCCGGTGTCACCCCCTCGTACTGGAACAGCCACTCGAAGTCCTGCCGCGGGAGACCGGTGCACGCGCAGATCAGATGCTTGACCCGGACCTGCGCCGTGGTCTCGGCGCCGCCGAGCTTGAACGAGGGCAGGACACCGGTGACCGGCGTGTCCCAGGTGAGCCGCTTTTCGTCCACCAGCTTGGCCAGCAGCAGCGTGGTCAGGGCCTTGGTGTTGGACGCGATCATGAAGAGCGTGTTGCCGTCCACCTTCTGGCCGCCGCCCAGCTCGCGCACGCCGAATCCGTCGGCGAACACGACCTTTCCGTCCTCGATCAGGCCGATGCGCGACGCCGGGCACGCCGATGTTCTTCATGGCCGTCTCGACGAACCGGCTCAGCTCGGCGATCCGCGCGTCGTCGAGCCGGTGTGCCTTCCTGCCCGGCGAACGACTCGCGGGTATACCCCTTCGGCAGGAGCTCGCCGAAGATCAGGCTGACCTGAGCGCCGCGCTTCTCGGCCGACAGCCTGCTCCATGTCGTAGATGGCGACCGTCCACACGTCCCCGGCCCGCTGGGCCTGCGCGCCGACATCGCGTTTCTCGTTGGGCGAGGTCTGATACTCGTAGTTGCGGATATCGCTCCATCCGTCCTTGTCCGGCTTGTCGTTCACCACCTTGACCGGCCACCTGGCATCGGGCTTGTACGCCCGCCACGCGGCCGCGACCGCGCTGTCGGCGCTGGGCGCGCGCACATCGACGAGCGCGATGGCCGAGTTGCCCTCGGGCGGCTCGAGGATGGTGGCGGGCCCGCGGGTGGAGAGGCTCCAGCCGGCCGGCGCCATGAACGTGTTGCCCTGGCTGGTGGACTCGCGGGTGTCGGCGGCGAGACGCTCCGCCGGTGCGGCCGCGGCCACCGGTGCGCTCGATGCGGGAGCCGTGCTCGGCGCCGGCGGCATGCTCGGGGCGCAACTCCCGGCCAGGCAGGCGAGTGGGAAGACGACGGCGGCGAACGTGGGGGCGCGGAGCATGCGGCCTCCGGGGGTGACCGGCGGATTCGGTTGTCCGATGGAACGTAGTGACCGGTCGCCCCGGGACACAGGCCCCCGATGGCGACCCGCAACGTCATCCCCAGCGCAGCAACGTCATCCCGAGCGCAGCGAGGGACCCGCCTGGGTCCCGGGAGAGTGGCGAGCTGCCTCGTTCGCTCAAGCGGAGATACATTGGGTTGGACATCCGAGCCCAGGCGCGACGAACCGGATGAGGGACATCGAGCTCATGCGCGACACCAGCAGCGCCGCCGCCGCCGTCCAGGCGGAAGCCCAGCGACAGCTCGGCGGGTCGGGACGCCTCCGGCTCGCCTTCGAGATGAGCGTGCTCGCGCGCGAGCTCACCCTGGCGGGGCTGCGCCGGTCGCATCCTGACTGGTCGCCCGGACAACAGCGCCACGAGCTGCTCCGGCTCTGCTTTCTCCCGGGCGATCTCCCCCCGCCACTCCGGTGACGGCGTCGGAGGTGTTCCGGCGCATCCTGGGTGCGGTGGAGTCGGCGGGTATCCCGTACATGCTGACGGGGTCGTTCGCCAGCTCGTATCATGGCGTGCCTCGAGCCACGCAGGACATCGACCTGGTGATCGCGCCGGAGCGGGCCCAGCTGCGCGGGCTTGCCAGGCTGCTGCCCGCGCCCGAGTTCTACATGGACGAGGAAACCGCGCTGGAGGCGTACGAGAGCGAGGGGCAGTTCAACGTGGTGGATCTCGCCTCGGGCTGGAAAGTCGATCTCATCATGCGGCGGTCGAGAGCGTTCAGCCGTACCGAATTCGACCGGCGGACGGTGGTGGAGTTTGAAGGCATGCGCGTCCCCATCGCCACGGCGGAAGACGTCGTGCTCGCCAAGCTCGAGTGGGCGAAGCTGGGCGAGAGCGCGCGCCAGATCGAAGATGCGGCGGGTATCCTGCGCGCGCGGTCCGCCGAGCTGGACGCGAGCTACCTGGAGCGCTGGGTGCGGGAGCTCGAGATCGAGCGGGAGTGGGCGGCGGCGCGCCGGGCGTCCGCCGGATAGCGCGCGCTGTTGGTGCGTCGGTACCGGCGGGTTGGGCCGGGAGGGCGCTAAGCGAGTCACCCTGAGCGAAGCGAAGGGGGCATACCCCAAGGCATGCCCCCTTCGCTTCGCTCAGGGTGACTCACGAGGGTGACACGGGGCCGGGGGCGCGGGGGCGTCGGGATAGCTCCCGCAGGGCGCGTAAGTAGACGCCACACAACCCAAACGCCGGTGGTCTCCTGAAGAATGCGTGGCGGCTACTTCAGCGCCCGAAGGGAGCTATCCCGACCCCCCGCGCCGGGCACTGATGCCGAAGCGGCGTGTCAGCGCGGCCGCGAAGCCTGGAACTCCTTCGTCATCCGGTGCGGCGCGGTCCGCGGCAGCAGCAGCGCCGCCACGAAGCTCACCGCCCCCGCCGCGGACAGGTAGACCGCGGGCGCGAGCGGCATGCCCGTCCTCGAGAGCAGCCACGCCGCCATGAGCGGCGTGGTCCCGCCGAGCAGCGCCATCCCCAGGTTATGCGACACCGAGACCACCGTGCACCGCACCCGCCACGGCGCCAGCTCGGCCATGGTGGCCGGCAGGGCGCCGCTGCCGGCGGCCACCAGCAGGGCGAGGCCGACCTCGCCCGCGAGGATACTGCCGGTCGTCCCCCGGGCCATGAGCGACATCAACGGGTAGGACAGCAACGCGAGCCCGGCGCCCCACGCGATCAGTACCGGCCGCCGGCCGATCCGGTCGCTCAACGCACCCGTCGCCAGCGAGGCAGCCAGCGACAGCGTCATCGCGAAGGTGTTGATGCCGAGCGCGGTGCTCGCGGGCACGCCGGCGACCTGATGCAGCCAGGTGGCCGCGTACACGAATGCCGTGTAGAACCCCACCGCCAGGCCGGCCACCAGCGCCGTCAGGTGCAGCACGGTCAGCCAGTGGGCCTGCAACGCCTCGTTCAGCGGCGACCGGGACGGCGCCTGGTGGGGCACCCGCTCGATGTAGAAGCGCCGGATGGCGATGCCCCCGAGACCCACCCCGATGCCGAGGATGAACGGGATGCGCCAGCCCCAGGCGAGGACCTGCTCCGGCGACAGGACGGTGTTCACGATCGCGCCGGCCGCCGATCCGAGCAGCGTGCCCGCGAAGGCGCCGACCGGCCCCCAGCTTCCCATCCACCCGCGGCGGCCCGGCTCGGCGCCTTCGACCAGGAACACGGACGACGCGCCGTACTCTCCGCCGACCGCGAGCCCCTGCATCAACCGGAACGCCAGCAGGAGGATGGGCGCGGCGATGCCGATGGTCTCGGTGCCCGGCAGCACGCCGATGAAGAACGAGGGGAACGCCATCGCCATGACCGACCACAGCAGGGCCTGCTTGCGCCCGAACTTGTCGCCCACCCAGCCGAACAGCGCGCCGCCCAGCGGCCGCATGATGAAGCCGGCGGCGAAGGTCCCGAAGGCGGCGAGGAGCGAGGCGGTGGGGCTGTGGGCCGGGAAGAAGTGCGTGCCGATCTGCTGGGCGAAGAAGCCGAAGAGGGCGAAGTCGTACCACTCGAGCACGTTGCCGGCGACCCCGGCGATGACGCCCCGGCGGACGGCGCGCGGCGTGTGGAACTCCTGCGTGATCACGCCGGGCGGGATGATCGGAGGGACGGTGGTCATTATCTCGTCGTAGTGATGGAAGTCAGACATTACGAGGCGCGGAGGTAGCGCGCCAGAGGCGCGATCCGGTCAGTATTCCCCGAACGCCGCGCTCGCCTCCGCCACGAACGCCAGCAGCCTGCCACGGTCCTTTCGCCCGGTCGCGTCCTCGACGCCAGTGTGCACGTCGACTCCCGCGGGCCGCACCACGGAGATCGCCTGCCCCACGTTCGCCGGCGTGAGCCCGCCCGCCAGGATCACCGGCCTGGCCGACAGCTCGACGAGCCGGCGGCTGAGCCCCCAGTCGTGCGTGCGCCCGGTGGCACCCGCCGCACCGGTCTCGGGCGCGTAGGTGTCGGTCAGGAACCCATCGACGAGCGGCCCGAGCTCGGCCACCATCCCCTCCAGGACCGGCATCGGATGCATCCCGACGACCAGACTCTTGATGATGGTGAGTCCCGGGTCCAACTCGCGCAGCCGCGCGAGCTCCGCCGCCGATATGTCTCCGTGCAGCTGCACCATCCTCGCGCCCAGAGCGCGGCAGAAGCCGGCGATGGCCTCCGCCTCATCCAGGTAGGTGATGAGGACCCCGCGGACAGGCGGCCGGAACGAGCGGATGATCGCCGCAGCCTCGGCCTCGGTGAGGTCCTCCCGGTTGACGGGCAGCCGAAGCGGAAAGCCGAGATAGCGGATGCCGCATTCCTGAACCAGCGCGGCCTCGGCCACATCGCGGATGCCGGCGACTTGGATCAGGGGAATCTCCATCAGAATTCGATCATGACCTTGATCGCCTCACGTGCGTCCATCGCCCGGTACCCGTCCGGCACCCCCTCGAGGTTCGTGACCCGGTCGAAGACCCGGCCCGGGGTGATCCGGCCCTCGAGCACGTCCGGCATCAGCTCCTCGATGTAGGCGCGTGCGGGCGCGGGGCCGCCGGCGATCGTGACGTTCTTGAAGAAGACGGGCAAGGCGTCGGGGACCGTCGGCTCCTGCGGCACGCCGACGCGGCCGACCGCACCACCCGGACGGGCGATGGCGAGCGCGGTCACGGTGGCCTGCCCGAGGCCCACGCACTCGAGCACCGAGTGGGCGCCGAGGCCGCCGGTGAGATCACGGACGCGCTGGATCCCTTCCTCGCCTCGCTCGCTGACGATGTCCGTCGCCCCGAAGTCCCTGGCCAGCGCGATCCGGTCGGGATGACGCCCCAGCAGGATGATCTGCTCGGCGCCCAGGCGGCGCGCGGCGATCACGCCGCACAGGCCGACCGCGCCGTCGCCCACCACGGCCACGGTCTTCCCGGGGCCGACCCGCGCCGCGCGGGCCGCGTGGTGGCCGGTCCCCATGACGTCGGAGAGCGTGAGCAGCGACGGCATCAGCGTGTCATCCCGCCCCACCGGCAGCACGACGAGTGTGCCGTCCGCCTGCGGCACCCGTACCGCCTCGCCCTGGCCGCCGTCGAGGTCGCCGCCCCACCACCCGCCGTGGAGGCACGACGTCTGCAGCCCCTCGTGGCAGAAGACGCAGGTCCCGTCGGACCAGGCGAACGGCGCGACGACGAGGTCGCCCGGCTTGATGGTGCGGACCTCGCGGCCCACCGCCTCGATGACGCCGATGAACTCGTGGCCCATGCGCCGGCCCTTCCGCTCGGCTCCATCGACTTGTAGGGCCAGAGATCGCTGCCGCAGATGCAGGCGCGGGTGACGGTGAGAAGCGCATCGGTCGGCTCGACGATCCGGGCGTCCGGGACGGACTCGACCCGAACGTCGCCGGGGCCGTACATGAGCGTTGCTCGCATGCTGACAGTTCCCTCCCTCTCAAGCGTTGACGTGCTGGATGCCGTTCACTCGCCGCGAGCGAGCCTCCTCTCGTGGGCGAATTCCGCCAGTTCGGCCCGGGGTGCGATGCGGCGGTCCTGGCCGCGCAAAACAGCCACCGAGCTCTAACCACGGCGGTACGAGATTCGGCCCCCTCTCCACTCGCAGCTCCGAGGGGCCAGATCTGCGCGCACCATGGTTCGAGATTGTAGGTCCTCTTCGCGATGCACGCACGATCGCGACCTCGAGTCGCATTCGCGAGCTGCCTCGCCTGCTCAGGCAGTACGGAGGCGGGCGCTGGCGAAAGCGAAAGGGGATTGCCGCTGTGCGCCTGGTCGATGGTACCATACGAGAGGCAGAGGTACATTGGTACGAAGCAACCGGCGTCGGCCGGAAGGAACTCAAGATCAAATGCTACCTGGATCTGCCATGAACAGAAGAGGCCGCCGAACAGGCTCGACCCGATTCGTCCTCTGTATCGATAGCGGGGAGTATCCGGCGTCGCTCCAGCGCCGGAAATTGTACGAGGTACGCCCTGACGCGGACGCCGAGGCGCACGGCCAGCTCAGGATCATCGATGATTCGGGGGACGATTACCTATATCCCCGGGAGTACTTTCAGCCCCTCGACCTGACCCCCTTTCTCAACCGTCTGGTTCGCGGCATTGGGAGGAAGCAAGCGCAGAGACCCCTTCGCCCAGTCCGCCGGCCCACGAAGGTCCGAGCCCTGGCGCGGCGAAGCGGGTGAGCCAAGGGGGCATGCCTTTGGGTATGCCCCCTTCGCTTTGCTCAGGGTGACTCGCTGCTCGGGGCGCGTGGCGGCTACTTCAGCGCCCGACCAGGGCGGCGAGCCGGGACCGCGCGCTGTCCAGCTCGGGACGCAGCCCGGGCTCGGCGCGTGCCCGCAGCGCGACGTATCGCGCCAACGCCCGCGCTGCTCCCGCCGTGTCCCCCACCTCTTCGGCGATCCGCGCTCCCTCGCGGAGATAGGTCGACCAGAACACCGGGCTTATCGGCAGGGCCACCCCCACCCGGCCGATCACCCGGGCGGCGCCCGGCAGGTCGCCGATCGCGGCCCGGAGCCGGGCAGTCATCAGGTTGCTGTGCTCGTCGGTCAGCACGTCGCTCCTGATGTAGATCGAGTCGGCCCGGTCCAGGAGCCGCCGTGTCCTGGTGCTGTCGCCGTCACGCCATGCCAGCCACGCCTCCAGGAGCCAGCTGCAGAGGAGCCGGTCGTCGTCGTTGAACGCGTCGTCTGCCCTGGTCCGCCCCGACGCGAGGCGCGCCCACCAGGCCCGTACGCCCTCGCGGTCGCCCCGGCCCAGTGCCCAGAACCCGAGCCGGCAACCGACCCGCGACTCGGTTCCCGTCAGTTGCTGCGCCGGGCGCCGCGCGCCCGCCGCCGCCGCGAGCGCCCGCACGTCCGCGGCGGCCGCGGCCGTGTCACCGTCCCAGAAGAGCGCGTCCTCGATCCGCGTGAGCCGCGCCCAACCGGGATAGGGCTCGGCCGAGGCCATGCTGTCGATCAGCGCGAGCCCCGCCGACGGCTGTCCGCTGTTCAGCAGCCAGTCGTGGCGGTAGCGGCGCGCCCGCCACAGCTTCGGCCCCGTCACGGCGCGGCGCTCGAGCTCGCGCATGGCGCGCTGCACGTCGCCGAGCCCTACTGCGTCCGCCTGCGCATTCCCCGCGAGAAACAACAGCGCGTCCTCGCCCCAGTGGTCGAGCGATGCGCGCTGGCGCGCCACCAGGGCCGAGTCGCCCAAGGCCAGGCCGAGCCGCCAGCGGAAGTACGCGGAGCGGTCGCCCGGGATGGTGTCCTGGGCCAGCCAGCGGAGGGCGAGCGAGCGAAACTCCGTCGTGTCCTCCAGCCAGAGCTTCGCCATGAGGAGGTGGTCCAGCGGAAGCACCCAGCCGGGATCGAGCTCGAGCGCGCGGCGGAAGTTTGCCTCCGCGCGCACCACGGGATCGGGGATGTCGTTCGTTCCGCCCCTGTGGAGCTGGAGGTCGCCCAGCTCGAACCAGGCATCGGGCAGCTCCGGCAGCGCGTCCACCGCATCCTGCCAGGCGGCGATCAAGTCGATCTGGGACGAGGGCTCCGGGTACTTGGGGCCGAGCCTGGCGCGCAGCAGGATCCGGCCTCTGGGGCTGAGCTGCGCCCGGTACGTCCAGGCGATGCGTCTGGCACGGTCGAGGAGCTCGTCGTCGCCGGCGTACCGTTGCAGCATGCCGATGTGCTCGAGCGCCGCGAGCGCAAAGCTGGAGTCCTCCTGCAGCGCCTCGCCGTACGCCGCGGCAGCCTCCTGGTAGCGGCCCCGCCGGTCGTCGGCCTTGCCGCGGAGATACGCGGTGATAGCCCGGGCCGAGGAGAGCGCGCCCAGCGAGGGCAGGACCGCGGCGTCTCCCGCCAGAAGCCTGGCGGCCAGCCGGTCCACCAGCACCGGGAGCGAGTCGAGGCTCCCCGCCGTCTGGGCCTGCACGGCGCGGCCACCGCCGTCGGTGCGGCGGAGCGTGGCGCTCAGCTCGATGCCCGTGCCCGAGCGGACCAGGCTGCCATCGAGCACCCGGCCCGCGCCCGTGCGCCGGGCCGCCTGCTCGGCGGCCGCGGACGAGATCGGCACGCCGGGCCGATACTGCAGCGCGGCCAGGAGCTGGCGCGGCGGGACGGCGCGCGGACCCGCCGAGCCGTCCAGCTTGACCGCGAGCAGGTCGACGATCCCCTCGGCGAGGTAGTCGAGCGAATGGTCGGGCGCGGTCACCCGGAACGGCAGGACGGCGACGGCGCTCGGGTCGAGCGCGGCCTCGCCCGCGGATCCACTTCCGAGGATGCGAGGGCCCAGGACGGCGCCGGCCACCGCCACCAGGAGCACGGCCGCCACCAGCGCGACGCGGCGTGAACGGGCAGCGGCGGTCGCGGTGGAGCTCGCGCCCGGAGCGGGCGCGGAAACGGCGGCGAGCGCCGCCCTGAGCTCCGCCGCGGTGGCGTAGCGGTCGGCCGGCGACTTGGCGAGGAGGCGCTGGAGCACGACGTCGACCGCCGGCGGCACCGTCTCGCGGAGCCGGCGGGCCGAGGGGACCGGATCGGTCAGCCGCTTGGCGACGATCGCCTGCGCGGTGGGCCCGGTGTAGGGCGGCTCGCCCGTGAGCAGCTCGTAGAGCACGCAGCCCAGGCTGTAGAGATCGGACCGCCCGTCCACGACGGGATCGCCCAGCGCCTGCTCGGGGCTCATGTACGCCGGCGTGCCGAGCGCGAGGCCGGTTTCGGTGAGGCGCGGGGACGCGCTGGTCTCGAGCGCCCGCGCGACGCCGAAATCGGCCAGCAGCGCGTGATCGGCACTCAGCAGGACGTTCTCCGGCTTGAGGTCGCGGTGCACGATGCCGCGCGCGTGCGCATGGTCGAGCGCGTCCGCGAGCTCCGCGGTCCAGCGAAGCGCGTCGCCCAGCGGCTGCTGCCCCTGTCCGCGCAGGCGGTCGCGCAGGCTCTCGCCCTCCACCAGCGGCATGGCGTACCACAGCACCGGCGCCGCGCCGGCGTCGCCGGGAATCTCACCCGAGTCGAGCAGCGGGAGTATGTGCGGGTGCTGCAGCCGCGCGGCGACCCGGATCTCGCGCAGAAAGCGGTCGGGGCCGATGCCGGCAGCCAACTCGGGGCGGAGGACCTTGATGGCGACGGGACGATCGTGGCGCAGGTCCCACGCGCGGTACACGACGGCCATGCCACCGCGGCCGAGCTCGCCGTCCAGGCGATAGCGGTCGGCCAGCTGGGTCCCGAGGCGGGCGGTGGGATCGATCAGCGGAATGTCCGGTGGGTGGTCATCTACCATACACAGCGCAGGCCCGGGGAGCCAGCCGGGCCCCGGTCCGAGCGCCGCGGCGGGCCGACATCGTGGGGGCGCCGGCGTCGATCCCAGATTGATATTATCCGGTAATACTCTATATTACCGGCCATGCCCCGGAAACGGCCCTATGCCCGCATCTCGATCACTCTGCCACGAGAGGTTCTGGCCGCCGCCGACACTCAGGCCAAAGCGCTCGACCGGCCACGGAGCTGGGTCATCGCCGAGGCGATCCGGAGCTATCGGGGCGCTTCACCGAATCCGGCCCCGGCGCCGCCCGGCGCCGCGGAGGTCGCGGCCGCCCGGCGGCAGCACCTGCTGGCGGACCTCCAGCGCACCCCCGAAGAGCGGCTGCGCCAGGCGACCGCCCTGCTCCGCCTGGCGCCCGGCGCCGGCGGGCGGCGGCGGGCACAGATCATCGGGTTCGATTCGCTGGAGGACTTTGCCGCATGGAAGAGGGCGCGCCGCGTCGAGGGTCTGAACCCAAGCTGATCGCGGTCCGGATCTGCCAGGCGCTCAACGCCGCCGGTGCCCGGTACCTGGTCATCGGCGGCATCGCCTGCATCCTCCACGGCTACGTGCGAGCCACCACCGACCTCGACGTGCTGATCGAGCGGAGTCCCGACAACGCCGCCCGCGTGCTGGAAGGCCTCGCCAGGATCGGCTACGGCTTCGCGCGCGAGTGGACCGCCAAGGAGCTGCTCGCCCGGCCGATCACCGTTATCGGCGACGACCCGGCGGTGGATGTCTTCACGGTGGCGTGGACGGTCAAGTACGAGCAGGCAGCGCGGCGTGCCGCTTCGGCGGAGGTCGAGGGCGTGATCATCCCGTTCATCGGGCTGGACGATCTCATCGCGACCAAGCGGACGGGCCGGCTCCAGGACGCCGCGGACGTCGAGGTGCTGGAGGAGATCAGGCGGGCGGCGCCGCCAGCCTAGCCAAACCCAGTCTCCATGGCGTGGGATAATCGTCGTCGCAGCGCGGAGACCGGGCGCTGCTCTCCGCACCCCTTGCGCTCGAGTCGTCATGATTGTATGATGGTCATCATATGAGCGCCGCCAACTCCAGACGACCCGCCCCCAGCCGCAAGGAAGCCACCCACGAGCGCATCGTGGAGACCGCCGCACGCGCCATCCGGCGGAGCGGCTACGGCGGCACGGGCGTGGCCGAGATCATGAAGGAAGCGGGCCTGACGCACGGCGGCTTCTACGCGCACTTCGATTCGCGCGAGGGGATGCTGGCCGAGGCGGCCGACCGGGCGGGTGCCGACGGAATGGCCGTGATGGCGCGGATGGCCGCCGCGGCGCCGCCCAGGAAGGCGCTCGAGGCCGTGCTCCGCGCCTATCTCTCGAAGGAGCACGTGCAAGGTGTCGAGAGTGGCTGTGCGGTCGCCGCGCTGGGCTCGGAGATGCCGCGCCAGGCGCCCAAAGTGCGGCGGGCCGCCACCCGCCGGATCAAAGAGATGATCGATCTGGTCGCCCGTCAGTCGCCCGACTGGGGGCAGCCGGGGGCGCACGAGCGCGCGCTCGTCACCGTGGCCACGGCGCTCGGCGCGCTGGTGCTGGCCCGCGCCGTGGACGACCCCAAACTCTCCGACGCGGTGCGCGAGGCCGCGCTGCACCACCTCACCCCAACACGCTGATACTCCGGGCACCGGTGCTTGCGTGTGCTTAAGAATATGATGTTCATCATATGTGATTGGAGTGGTTGACCTCAACGGAAAGCGAGCATGGCATGTCAGGCAATCAGGCGCAAGAAACCCAGCCCGTGGCGATCGTGACCGGCGCAGGGGGAGGGATCGGCGAGGCAACCGCACGGGCGCTCCACGCGGCGGGCTATCGGGTGTTCGGCACCTATCGCCGGGCCCCGGCGACGAAGCTGAGCGGGGTGGAGTACCTGACGTGCGATGTGACCAGCGATGAGGCTGTCCAGAACGCGGTCGGTCAGGTCCTGGCGAAGGCGGGCCGGATCGATCTTCTGATCAACAATGCCGGCGTGGGCTTGGTCGCTGGGGCGGAGGAGTCGTCAGTGGAGCAGGCGAAGTCACTTTTCGACGTCAACCTGTTCGGCGTGTTCCGCATGACCAAGGCAGTGCTTCCTCTCATGCGGCGGCAGGGGTCGGGCCGGATCGTCAATATCAGCTCGGTCTTGGGCCTGATCCCGGCGCCGTTCATGGCTCTGTACGCCGCCAGCAAGCACGCCCTGGAGGGGTATTCCGAGTCGCTGGACCATGAGATCAGAGGCTCGGGGGTCAGAGTGGTGCTGGTCGAACCCTACTACACGCGGACTTCTTTCGACGGCAATGTCTACCAGGCAGACCAGCAGCTCGACGCCTACCAGTCGGCACGCACGAACGCGGAGGGAGTTGTGCGGGACGAGATGAAGGCGGCCGATACGCCGGAGCTCGGTCGCGAGGGCCGTCGTCAAGGCTTCCACAGACACCAACCCGCAGCCACGCTACGCCGCAGGCCGGAGGGCTCGCCAGGTCAGTCTGCTTCGGCGCTTCGTGCCCGGGTCGGCGTTCGATAAGAGTCTCCGGAAACAGATGCGCTTGCCCGCCTGACGCGGCGGCCTCGGTCGGTTGCGTCCGTGCCGGCGGGCGCAGCCGGGTGCGTGGGGGGACAGGGGTCCTGTGGCGCCCAGCCTAGCTAAACCCCTCCCCCACCCCCATCTTCCTCCGTCCCCCACACATAGGGCCCCATGCCCGAACTGCTGAGCCGCCTCCAATCCGCCCTGGCGGACCGCTATCGTCTCGACCGCGAAGTCGGCGCCGGCGGCATGGCCACGGTCTACCTCGCCCAGGACATCCGGCACGACCGGCGGGTGGCCCTGAAGGTGCTCCGCCCCGAGCTGGCGGCCGTGATCGGCGCCGAGCGGTTCCTGGCCGAGATCAAGCTCACGGCCAACCTCCAGCACCCCCACATCCTGCCCCTGTTCGACTCGGGCGAGGCCGACGGCTACCTCTTCTACGTCATGCCCTACGTCGAGGGCGAGACCCTGCGCGACCGGCTCACCCGCGAGAAGCAGCTCCCGGTCGCCGACGCGATCCGGATCACGACCGAAGTGGCCGCGGCGCTCGACTACGCCCACCGCCACGGCGTGATCCACCGCGACATCAAGCCCGAGAACATCCTGCTGCACGACGGCCAGGCGCTGGTCGCCGACTTCGGCATCGCGCTCGCGGCCAGCAAGGCCGGCGGGAGCCGGATGACCGAGACCGGCATGTCCCTCGGCACGCCGCACTACATGAGCCCCGAGCAGGCCATGGGCGAGCGCGAGATCACCGCCCGCTCCGACGTCTATGCCCTGGGCGCCGTGCTGTACGAGATGCTCTCGGGCGACCCGCCGTTCACCGGTTCCACCGCCCAGGCCGTCGTGGCGCGCGTGGTCACCGAAAGCCCCCGCTCGCTCACGGCCCAGCGCCACACGATTCCGCGCAACATCGAGGCGGCGGTGATGACCGCGCTCGAGAAGCTGCCGGCGGACCGGTTTGCGACGGCGGCGGAGTTTGCTGAGGCGCTCCGCGATAGGAGTTATAGCACCGGGGCGACGGCGGTGGCGGTCGCGGCGGGTGCCGCCGGGGCGGCGGCGGGTGCCGGCCCTGCGGGCCGGCGGGCGGGGCTGGTGGCGATGGGTGCCCTCGCGGTGGCGGCGATCGCTACGGCCGCGGCGCTCTGGGGATGGCTCCGGCCACGGCCCGCGCCGGCGGTACAGCGCTATAGCGTGCTGCTCCGGCCGAACGAAGGGCTCCGTCCGTCGGGCATCGCCGGCAACCTTGCTATTTCTCCCGATGGGAATCGGATCGCTTACATCGGGGTCGCCGACGGCGGCACCCGGCTCTGGCTCCGGGAGCACGACAAGCTCCGGCCGCTGCCGATCGCCGGCACCGAGAACGGCCTGAGCCCGTTCTTCTCGCCCGACGGCAACCAGGTCGCCTTCACCATCGCCGGCCGGTCGCTCCGGGTCGTCCCGCTCAACGGCGGTCCGCCAGTGACGCTCTCCGACAGCATCAACAGCGCGGGCGGCGACTGGGGCCAGGACGGGTACATCTACATCGAGTTGACCGACGGCCTCGGCCGCATCAAGGCGACCGGTGGGCCGATCGAGCGGCTGTTCACGATGTCCGACGCGAAGCACGAGATCGGCGCCGAGTATCCCAACGTCATGCCTGACGGCAAAGGCATCGTCTTCCGCCGCCGGCTCACCGGGCAGGGGCCGAACGAGTTCGAGGTCATGGAGATGGCGGTGCCGAGCGGCACCCCGCGTCTCCTCGTCCGCGGCGTCTATGCCCACTACGCCGCGTCGGGCCACCTGCTGGTCGTCACCGGCGACGGCAAGCTGCTGGCGATGCCGTTCGACCCGAAGAAGCGCGCGGTGACCGGGCCGAGCGTGGCGGTGATGGACGGCCTCCTCCGCACGGGGCCGTTCGAGGTCAATTTCGCGGTGAGCGCCAACGGGACGCTGGCGTACTCGTCGGGCGGCAGCGCGGCCGCGACGACCGCGTGGTGGGTGGCCCGCGACGGCGCCGCGGCGCCGGTGGACACGACCTGGAAGCCCGAGGGGAACGTCGGCACGGTGGCGCTCGCGCCGGACGCCCGCTCGCTCGCGGTCACGCTCGGACGGGGCGCGACTGCGGACATCTGGGTCAAGCAGCTCCCGTCGGGGCCATTCTCGCGGGTCACCTTCGGCGATACGGTCCACATGCGGGCGGCGTGGACCGGCGACGGGCGGTCGCTGGTGTACATCAACGACCTGGGTTCGGGCGCCGGCCTGCCGATGGTGACCCGGGCCGACGGCACCGGCGCGCCGCAGGGCCTGATTCAGTCGAAGTGGCAGTTCGCGCAGGCGGTGCCGACGGCCGACGGCAAATGGCTGGTGCTCCGCCGCTCATTCGCCGAGCCGGGGGGCGGCGACCTCTACGCCGTGAAGACCGGTGACACCACCCTCGTCCCGCTGCTCACGACCGGTGCGCGGGAGATGAGCCCGAGCGTCTCGCCCGACGGACGGTGGCTGGCTTACGTCTCCAACGAGTCGGGCCAGGACGAGGTGTACGTCCGGCCCTTCCCCGAGGTAGCGTCGGCCAAGTGGCAGGTGTCGGTGAGCGGCGGGACGATGCCGATGTGGGCGCGGAACGGGCGCGAGCTGTTCTATCTCAACGGCAAGGGCGAGATGACGACCCTGGCGCTCGTGCCAGGGCCGGGCTTCTCGGTCGGGCAGCCGAAGGTGCTGTTCTCGGCGAGCCCGTTCGTGATCGGCAACAATGCCGGCGTGTACGACGTGTCGCCGGACGGGCGGCGGTTCGTGATGATCCGGCCGGCGACGGGCGCGGGGGAGTCGGAGCTGGTGGTAGTGCAGAACTGGTTCGAGGAGCTGCGGGGGCGGGTCGGGAAGTGATGGCATAACTCGTCATCCCGACCGCCACTCTTCGCCCGTCAGTGCGCCGATGCTTCCACCAGCTTCGGTGCGTGCTCCGTAAACGAGTAGCTCCCCTTGGGACACTTCACGGCCGGGTTGGTCGACGAAAACGTGCCAGCCGGGTTGTCCTTCCAGAGCCAGACATGCAGGTCGTAGTGATGGAGTCCCTTCGGCTGCAGCGGCTCGTGCCCTTCCATCGGTCCCTGGAGCTCCTGCCCGAAGATCGAGGGCCGCACGCCATGCGCCAGGTCGGCCGGCATGAACCATTCGGCCGCGGCCAGCTTGAGCTTGTCACCGACGGGCTCGTAGATGAGCACCTGCGGCCTGGCGGGATCGAGCGTGGGGCCAAGGGTCTGCAGGTTGATGAAATGCACGCCCATGCCGCCGGGCACGTAGTGCATGGTGCCCTCGGTGCCCTTGGTGTATTCAACGCAGGCGACGGTCGAGAAATACCCGTCGTGCACCGCGGCCACGGGGTCCTGGTATTTCTCCAGCCCTGCTCGTGCCTTGACCAGGTCGGAGGACAAGACAGCGGACTTGGTGACCGCGGGTGTCGCAACGTAGCCGTCCTGGGCCGCGGCGACTGACGCGCTACAGAGCAGGGCCGCGGCGGCGAGCGCGGGGCGAGCGATGCGCATGGGCGTCTCTTGGTGTAGGGGTGACATACACAGATGTAGGGGTGACATACGGTGTGGGCCAGTTGCCATTCCGTCAAGTGGATCGATGCCGCGGCATTCCTCCGCGAGATGGATGGTGTCCAGGTGACTCACGGGTCGGGGCGCGGGGGCGTCGGAGCCAGCCTGCGGGGGCTCCCCCTCCCTGGCACCCGACTTGCCCCCCTCCCTCTCCGCTCGTATCTCCCAATACCTCCACGATCGCCGGACCGGACGCTCGACCCCCTCCAGCGCGACCCAACGGGGGAGTCGGAAGTTTCTGATCCACGACTGTCCGGAGCAGGACTGATGAGCGCGTCCTACAGACACTGTGACGAATGTGGCAAACGGGCCCTGAGCATCGCCACCCGGTGCCCGGGGTGCGGCCGGGAGCTGCCCAACCCCGCCGTGCCGGACCATGCGGGCCTGGACCTCGGCCTGCTCAAGTCGGCCCCGGTCGTCCTGGGGCTGCTGGCCATCCTGGTGGCCCTGGGCGGGATCCGGCTGGAGGAGCGCTCGGCGCAGCCGGCCGGCGGCGACGAGTCGGCGTCCGCCCCGACCGATTCGACTGCCCTGCTGTCGGTGGATCCGCTGGCCGCGACGCCGAGGACCGCCGTCGCCCCGGCCGCCGCGGACACCGGCCGGGTGCTCGTGGCGCGGACGTGGACCCACGTGCGGACCCGGCGCAGCCCCAAGGCCGAGCTCTCCGCGGTGCTCATGCCGGGAGACACAGTGCTGGGCGACTCGCTGAGCCAGGGGTGGTATCGCGTCGCGCTCGAGGGTGAAGTGATGGGGTACGCCTACCGCTCGGGGCTCGCGGAGGTCAACTAGCCGAGTCGCCGAAGCGCGCCCCCAGGCGCGCGCTGCTGGCGCAGGTGAGACCTGATCCGTAGATTCGCCCCCGTCACCCCCCCAGCACGCTCTCTTCCTGCCCCGGCCAGCCCCGCCGCGAGGAGGCATCGTGAACAAGCAAGCGCTCGACCAGATGTGGGACCAGTTCCGCCAGAAGTACGGGGTCTACCTCCGTGCCCTGGAGGCGATCCCCGCCGATCGATACCCGACCCACCCCATCGCGGGCATGAGGACGCCGGCGGAGCTGGCGGTGCACATCTCGGGCACGTGCGTCCGCGACATCGTCGAAGGGGTGGCGAAGGGGCGGATCACGGTCGACGAGGCGGGCGAGGACAAGGTCGCGGCGGACCTCGGCAACAAGGCGGCCCTGATCGCCTTCGCGCGGCAGTGCTTCGACCAGGCAAGCGCCGCGGTCGCCCGGATCGGTGATGCCGAGCTGGCGGCGATGGTGCCGACGCCGTGGGGCTCCTCGTGGCCGGGCGCGGTGGCCTTTCACGTCATGAGCGACGAGTTCACCCACCACCGCGGGCAGCTCTACGCGTTCGCGCGGGCCTGCGGCGCGGAGCCGCCGTTCCTGTGGGGGTACGCGGACAACGCGCCGGAGTATCGGCCGCGCGCGGTGGCGGAGGCGGGAGCGTAGCCGGCCTCATCTTCTCCCGAGCACGTACCCCGCGCCCGCCGATGCCGCTCTCGCCCGCGCCGAAACGGACCGGCCGGCCGGCCGGCACGCGGCTCGGGTCGCTTGAAGTCCACGACCACCAGCCGGCCGCCCGGCTTGAGCGTCCGGGCCATCTCGGCGAGCCCGCGGCGCTTCAAGTCGTCGGGCAGGTGGTGCATCATCATGGTGCTCAGCGCCGCGTCGAAGGACTGATCGGATAGCTCGAGCCGCTCGATGACCCCAACCCGAAAAAATCGATATCGAGTCCGTGCCGGGCCGCCTTGGAGCGAGCACGGCCGATCTGGCGCGGGCCGGGGTCGGCCCCGGGTAGCGGGGGCGGACTCGATGGATGCAGTCCGGGGATGCTGGTGGGCGTGCGAATGCATGGTGGAGCTCCTGGTTACGAGTACTCATTTCCGGAGGATAAGTGCGCCCGGCGCGCGCCGACGACCCCTGGGTGGCCCGGGGTCCGCGGATGCTCTCTCACATGGCTCGCCAGCCTCCTGGCCAGGATCATCCCTCCGATTCCGATCCCGAGATGCAGCAGCTGCACGATCCAGTGGTCCGGCCCCGGCCACAGGCGGGTCTGCACCATCCCGAACACCGGGATGACGAGCCCATAGCCCGCGGCCAGGGCCACGAGCGCCGGCCGCAGCCCGGCCGCCGCGGCTGCGCCCACGAGGGCCAGGAGCGCGAGCACGAAGGCCGCGCCGATCGCCATGTGAAGTGGAACGAGCGCCAGCGCCCGGCCGGCCCAGAACAGGAGCCCGAGCGCGACAAGGGTCATCCCGGTGAGCCGAACGACCCACTGGGCGATGGTTGTGACGATCCTCATGATGCCTTCTCCTTTCGATGGGCCTCGAGCCAGGCCAGCACGGTCCGGGCGGGATCGTGCCTGGCCGCCGGACGCACCACGAACGCGTAGAGCCCGAGTCCCCACAGGGTCGCGAGCATGGCGCGGGCGCGCTCCTTCTGATCCGCGCCGCCCAGGATCTCCGCGAGCGCAGCCTCCATCCGCTCGGTGCCGCGGAGGAGGAGGGCCCGCGTGGCCGGGTCCTGGTCGGCCTCGACGATGACCCCGATGAACATCCGCATGTGCTCCGGGTCGGCGATCGCCTTTGCGAGGTGCGCGAGTGCGGACCCGGGGTCTCTGGTCTGACCACCGGCGCGACCGACGCCTGCCGTCAGGCCATCCACGAACCGCGCCGCGATCGCGTCGAGCAGGTCGGTCCGGCTGGGGAAGTAGTAGGTGAGGTGGGACTGCCTGACCCCGGCGCGCTTCGCCACCTCCACCTGGGTCAACCGCTGGATCCCCTCCTGCCGCAGCACGGTCATGGCGGCATCGAGGATCCGCTCCCGGACGGGTCCGGGGGCGGGAGCGCGCCGGCGGGCGGGGGTTCTCCGGCGGATGGGTTTGGGCATGGCGGCCTCCGGGCACGTTTGGTAAGCTTACCAATCATTCTTGGTAAGCATACCAATACTAGCGGTGTTCCCGCAAGCCGCCCCCTCCCCCTGTCACCCTGAGCGCAGCGAAGGGGGCATGCCGCAGGTTATGCCCCCTTCGCTCCGCTCAGGGTGACAAAGGGGGGCGGCGGCAACGACCGCCGATTGATGCTGCGAGAGGAGGACTCGGCGCCGCCGCCCCATGAGGTAGATGGGGTCTATATTTCGGCATGTCCCTCAGCACCTTCCACCCCGCCACCGCCCGCTGGTTCGCCGAGCGGCTGGGCGAGCCTACCCCCATCCAGCAGCGTGGCTGGGAGGCGATCCGGGCAGGCCGGAACACCCTCATCTCGGCGCCGACCGGCTCCGGCAAGACCCTCGCAGCCTTCCTCATCGAGCTCGACCTCCTGCTCCGCGAGAGCCTGGACGGCGCGCTGCCCGAGGAGACCCGGGTCCTCTACGTCTCCCCCCTGAAGGCGCTGAGCGCCGACATCCACCGGAACCTGGCCGAGCCCCGGCGGGAGATCCGCCGGCTCGCCGAGGAGATGGGGCTCGGGACGCCGAGAATCACGGCCGCGGTCCGCTCCGGCGATACCCCGGCGGCCGAGCGCGCGGCGATGCTCAAGACCCCGCCGCACATCCTGGTCACCACTCCCGAATCGCTCTACCTGCTGCTCACCGCCCGGCGAAGCCGGGAGATGCTGCGGACGGTGCGGACCGTCATCGTGGACGAGATCCACGCCGTGCTCGAGTCCCGGCGCGGCGCGCACCTGGCGCTCAGCCTCGAGCGGCTGGAGCACGTCGCAGGGCGGCGGCTGCAGCGGATCGGGCTCTCGGCGACGATGGAGCCGATCGGGGAGGTGGGGGCGTGGCTCGTGGGGGGAGAGCGCGGGGGCGTCGGACGGCCCCGTCATCCCGAGGAGCGTCAGCGACGAGGGACCTCGGTCGCGAGCTCCGGTCGCTTGCTGCCGAGTTCCGATCCGGGGGAGGAGGTCCCTCGCTTCGCTCGGGATGACGGCGTCGCTGACGATGCCGTCGAGGTGATCAACGCCGGCCACCGCCGCACCCTCGATTTGGCACTCGAGCTTCCCGGCTCCCCGCTCGAGGCCGTCATGTCGAACGAGGTCTGGGAAGAGGTCTACACCCGCCTGGTGGACCTGATCCGGGCCCACCGCACCACGCTGGTGTTCGTCAACACCCGCCGCATGGCCGAGCGGGTGGCGCGGCAGCTCGCCGAGCGGGTGGGTGAGGAGGCCGTTACCGCGCATCACGGCAGCCTCTCGAAGGAGAGCCGGCTCGACGCCGAGGAGCGGCTCAAGACCGGGAAGCTGAGAGCGCTGGTGGCCACCGCCTCCCTCGAGCTGGGCATCGACATCGGGCACGTCGACCTGGTCTGCCAGCTAGGAACGCCCCGGCGGATCTCCACGTTTCTGCAGCGGGTGGGACGCTCGGGCCACACGGTGCACGGCACGCCCAAGGGGAGGCTCTTTCCGCTCACCCGCGATGAGCTGGTGGAGTCCACCGCCCTGCTCCGGTCGGTCGAGGCCGGGAAGCTCGACCGGATCGTGATGCGGGAGCAGCCGCTCGACGTGCTCTCCCAGCAGATCGTGGCGGAGACGGCGTCCGAGGACTGGCAGGCGGACGACCTGTTCGCGCTGGTCCGGCGGGCCTATCCCTACCGCGGGCTCGAGCGGGCCGAGTTCGACGCGGTGGTCGCGATGGTGTCGCAGGGATTCGAGACCCGCCGCGGGCGGCGCGGCGCGCTGGTGCATCACGACACGATCAACGGCCGGCTGCGCGGCCGGCGCGGCTCGCGCATGACCGCGATCATGTCGGGCGGCGCGATTCCGGACAACGCGGACTACCGGGTGGTGCTCGAGCCCGAGGGCACGTTCATCGGGACGGTGAACGAGGACTTCGCGATCGAGAGCATGGCGGGGGACATCTTTCAGCTGGGGAATCTGTCCTGGCGGATTCAGCAGGTGGTGCGCGGGACGGTGCGCGTGGAGGACGCGCGGGGACAGCCGCCGAACATTCCGTTCTGGCTGGGGGAAGCGCCGGCGCGGAGCCGGGAGCTGTCGGCGGTGGTGGGGGAGGTGCGGGGGGAGGTGGCGGCGGGGCTGGAGGTCCCCGGAGTCATCCTGAGCGAAGCGAAGGAGCCATACCCCGACGCCCGGCCCCTTCGCTCCGCTCAGGGTGACTCCGAGGGGGGGAATGACTCCGGGGGGAATGGCTCCGCGGATAACTCCGATGACTCCGCCAACACCCAGCTCCTCGCCTACCTCGGCGAGTCCTACCGCCTGCTCGGCGCCCTCCCGACCCAGGACACCCTCATCGCCGAGCGCTTCTTCGACGAAGCCGGCGGCATGCAGCTCGTGCTGCACGCCCCGTTCGGCAGCCGGGTGAACCGGGCCTGGGGCCTGGCGCTCCGGAAGCGCTTCTGTCGCACGTTCAATTTCGAGCTCCAGGCGGCGGCCACCGAGGAGGCGGTGCTGCTCTCGCTCGGGCCGCAGCACTCGTTCCCGCTGGAGACGGTGTTCAAATTCCTCCATCCCGACACGGTCGAGGACATCCTGGTCCAGGCGCTGCTCGACGCGCCGATGTTCGGCACGCACTGGCGCTGGAACGCCTCGATCGCGCTGGCGCTGCCGCGGAGCCGGGGCGGACGCCGGGTGCCGCCGCAGATTCAGCGCATGGAAGCGGAGGACCTCCTGGCCGCCGCCTTCCCCGATGCCGCCGCGTGCCTGGAGAACATTCCGGGCGACCGGGAGATCCCCGACCACCCTCTGGTGCGGCAGACCATCGACGACTGCGTGCACGAGGTGATGGACCTCGACGGCCTCGTCGCCGTGCTGCGCCGGATCCACGCGGGGGAGATCCGCTGCATCGCCCGCGATCTGCCGGAGCCGTCTCCGCTGGCGAGCGAGATCCTCAACGCGAAGCCGTACGCGTTCCTCGACGACGCACCGCTGGAGGAGCGCCGCACCCAGGCCGTCTATACCCGCCGCGCCATGGAGCCCTCCTCCGCGGACGACCTCGGTGCGCTGGATCCGGCGGCCATCGAGCGCGTGCGGGACGAGGCCTGGCCCGAGGTGCAGCACGCCGACGAGCTGCACGATGCCCTGCTCACGTCGGGATTCCTCACCGAGGCCGAAGGCAGCGCCGGACGAGCGGGCGAAGCCTGGCTCGGTTACTGGAACGAGCTGGTCGAGGCGCGTCGAGCGGTGCGCCTGCCGCCGGCGGACGGCCGCCCGGCCCTCTGGGTCGCGACGGAGCGTCGGGCCGAGCTGGAGCAGCTCGCCGACCCTGGCTCGCGCGAGACTGCGGTGCGCGAGCTCTTCCGGGGCAGGCTCGGCATCCTCGGTCCGGTCACCGCGATCCAACTCGCGGAGCCGCTCGCGCTGCCCGAGATCGAAGCCACGGCCGCGCTGATCGCCCTCGAGGCCGAGGGCGTGGTGCTGCGGGGACGGTTCACGCCCGGCACCCGTGCCGCTCCCGGCGAGCTGGAGTGGTGCGACCGCCGGCTGCTCGCCCGGATTCACCGCTACACCCTCAACCGCCTCAGGGCCGAGATCGAGCCGGTGAGCGCGGCGGACTTCATGCGGTTCCTGTTTGCGTGGCAGCGGATCGATCCGGAGCATCGGGTGGCTGGCATCGAGGGGTTGGCCGCGGTGATCGCGCAGCTGGAAGGCTTCGAGCTACCCGCCGCAGCGTGGGAGAGCGACGTGCTCTCGGCGCGCTGCGCGGAGTACGACCCGATGCTGCTGGACACGCTGTGCCTCACCGGCCGCGTGGCCTGGGGCCGGGTGCCGGCGGGCTTGAGGGCCGGCGGCACCGGGGGACCCATTCGCTCGACGCCGATCGCGCTGTTCTCGAGGGCACACATGGGTGCCTGGCTCGCGCCGCGGCCCGCGCCGGAGGACCAGCCGCTGTCGAGCAACACGGCCCGAGTGCGCGAGGTGCTGGACCAGCGCGGCGCCATCTTCTTCCACGAGCTGGTGGGCGCGTCGGGACTGCTCACCACCCAGGTAGAGCAAGCGCTCGCCGAGCTGGCCGGGCTGGGGATGGTCACGTCGGACGGCTTCTCGGGGCTTCGGGCGCTCATCACGCCGTCGAGCAAGCGGAAGCCGCTGGGCGGCGGGCGCCGGCGGCATCGGACGGTGCCGTTCGGCATCGAGAGCGCCGGGCGATGGGCGCTGCTGCGCGACGGATCGGGAGTGACCGACGCGGAGCGGATCGAGCTGGTCGCCCGCGGGCTGCTCCGCCGCTACGGCGTGGTCTTCAAGCGGATCCTCGCGCGCGAGCCCGCGGCGCCGTCGTGGCGCGAACTGATGCAGGTCTACCGGCGGCTCGAGGCGCGCGGCGAGATCCGCGGCGGGCGGTTCGTGAGCGGCATGTCGGGCGAACAGTTCGCGCTGCCCGAGGCGGTGAGCCAGCTCAGGGCGATCCGGCGGCAGGAGACGAAGGGGAGCCTCGTCGCCCTCGGCGCGGCGGATCCGCTCAACTTCACCGGCATCATCACGCCGGGCGAGCGGATTGCCGCGGTGGGGCGGAACCGGATCCTGTATCGGGACGGCGTGCCGGTGCTGGCGCTGGAAGGCGGCGTGGTGAAGGCGCTGGTGCCGGACGTGGCGGCGCCGTCACCGGAGCTGGTGCAGGGGCTGGTTCGGAAGCGGCTCACGCCGGCGCTCAGGGCGCAGCTCGCGCTGCCGGTGCCGGAGGGTTCGGCGATGCCCGCGAAGCGGTCGGCGAGGCGGCGGACGAGGAGAGCGGCGGCGAAGGAGGGGTAGGTTGGGCGGGCGCCGGCACTCGCACCGCATGCTCGAGCTGCGCCCGCCGCATCAGCCACGCCCCCGCCAGGCACACCACCCCGCCGAGCACCGACACCGCCGCCACCCGCTCTCCCCGCACCAGCACCCCGAGCAGCAGCGCCACGGGCGGGATGAGAAAGGCCGTCGCCGAGGCCTTCGTCGCGCCCACGCGGCCGGCGGCCATCACCGTGAGCACGTAGGCCACGCCGGTGCCGAGCGCGCCCAGGGCCAACAGCGAGAAGAGCGGGCCAGGCGACCAGTGCGCCCGGAGCAGCTCGGGCAAGCCGAGGGGCGCCGTCAACACCAGTGCCACCGCCTGCGCCCGCCAGATCACCGGCAGTGCGCCGTTCCGCTGCTGGACCGGCCGGGCGACGTTGAGCGCGAACCCGTAGGACACCAGCGCGGCCAGGATGAGCAGAACGCCGAGGGCGGTGCTCCGGCCCTGGCCGACCGTCGGCAGCGCCATCAGCACGCCGCCGGCCAGGCCGACGGCGAGGCCAAGGGCGATTCCGCGCGACGGCCACCGGCGCGCGATGCCCGCGGCGACGATGCCGGTGAACAGCGGCACCGCGCCGTTCAGCATCCCCGTCAGCGCCGACGACACGTGCCGCTCGGCCAAGGGGAACATGCTCAGGGGGAAGGCCATCCACAGCACGCCCACGAGCGCGGTGCCGAGCCAGTCATCGCGCTTCACCGGGCCGCGGGAGCCGGGGAACAGAGCCAGCGTGAGGAAGCCCACCAGGATGCGGGTGAAGGTGACGCCGTTGGGGCCCATTGCTTCGAGGCCCTCGGCGATGAAGAGGAACGACGCGCCCCAGATGGCGCCGGGGACGATGAGCAGGATCAGGTCCATGAATGCTCCGTCAAGGCCGTCATCCCGAGCGCAGCGAGGGACCTTCTCGAACGGTTCCGGGCCAGCGGGCAAGGTCCCTCGCTGCGCTCGGGATGACGACGTGGAAATATCAGTAGAGGCCGATCACCCCGGTCGCCACACGCCGCTCACGCCGGAGCCGCGGCAGGGAGCCCCACAGTCGCCCGAGCCAGTCCCGCACCGTCGTCATCGTCCGAAGCTCCTCGTGTACTTGACCAGCAGCCCCGACCGCGCGGTGCCCGGAATCGGCCTGTCCATCCGGTCGCGGTCGAGGTTCTGGTCGTGATTGTAGACCAGCCACAAGTCATGCCCCTCGCTCACGGCGTAGCGCAGGCGCAGGTTGGCGGTCGCGAGATCGGCGCTGCCATTGGCCTGGAGCACCGCGCTGAGCGAGAGCCGCGGGCTCGCCGACGCCAGCACGCGCAGGCGCGCCAGCGGGGACCAGACCCGCTCGTCTCTCGCCGGAAACTCCAGGCGATCCAGCTGCAGGTCGGCCGAGAGCCGGAGATGCGCCGAGATGCGCCACTCGGGCGAGAGCAGGACCGAGTACAGCCGGCCGTCGTAGTACTCCCCCGCCCGCACGCTGCCGCCGACCACCGCGCGCGGGCCGGTCGAGGGCTTGAGCTTCACCTCCGCGAATGCAGCTATGTATCGCCCTGCGGGCACCGACGCGTCGGGCACCGGCGTGAACGGCTCCAGCAGGTCGTCCTCCTGGCGGGTCAGCGCGAGCGTCCAGACCGCGCCGCTCGGCGGCTCGTACTCCAGGGCGGCGGACGCGGTGGATCCGTCGAGCGTCCCCGCCGCGTTGCGCCAGGCGAAGGCGGACGACATGCTGGCGCGCAACTGATGCCCTGCCGGCGAGACCACCCAGCCGTAGCCGACCTCCGCCAGCGGCTGGATCGCGTCGCCCCGCTCGACGTAGCCCAGCGCCGGCTGCCACCGGGCACCGGTGGTCGCGACGCCCGCACGGTACCACATCCCCCGATTGCGGCGGCGCTCGGCGAGGAGCCTGAGCGCGCCGCGCGGGAGCACGCCGTCGTCGGGGCCAACGCCCGCGTCGCCGGCGACCGCAGCCAGCGCGAAGCCGAGGTAGTCGTCGCCGCCCAGGTGCAGCTCGCCGTCAGCGCCGAGGGCGACCTGGGTCGAGTCCGGCGCCAGCCGCGAGGTGAGCATGAGGCCGGCCCAGGAACGCTGGTTCCAGAGCGCTCGCCGCGCGCGCAGCACACCCAGGTTCTCGCGCTCGCCGGACGGAGTCCGGCCGGTCTCCACGTCGAAGAAGCCAAGGTCCCAACCGCTCACCCGGCCGACCAGCCGCGCGCCGCCGAGCAGCCGGACCGGCTCGCCGTCGGGCGTGAGACCGACGCGGCGGCTGTTGAACAGGAGGTCCACCTCGCCGGTCTTCACCTCGAAGGTGCCGGCGCGCTCGACGAAGAAGGCCCGCCGCTCGGGATAGAACAGCGGGAACCGGGTGAGGTTGACCCGCTGGTCGTCCACCTCGGCCTCGGCGAAATCGGTGTTGACGGTGAGGTCGAGCGTGAGGTTGGGTGAGAGCGCGGTCTTGAGGTCGCCGCCCGCCTCGATCCGATCATCGCGATGCCAGGGCGAGAGCACCGGATCCGGCGCGCGAAGCCCTTCGGAGCCGGCCATCACGTACGGCACCACCCGAAAGCTCCGGGCGACGCCGATGTTCTCGATGCTCACCCGCTGCCAGCGGGACGGCTTCCACAGGGCGAGCGGTGCCGACGGCTCGATCGCCGGGAAAGTGACCCGTTCGTTGGAGTGTGCGGTGAGCCGGTTGATGCTGAGCCCGAACTCGGCCCGGCCGTTCCGAGTGGTGTACCGCAGTGTGGTCAACGGAATCCGGTACTCGGCGTGCCAGCCGTCGGGACCGCGGCGCACTGCCAGGTCCCAGACGCCGTTCCAGGCCGGGCTCAGCGAGGCGTCGTCCCGGGCGTCGTTGCTGATGGTCCAGTCGTTTCGCTGGCCCCCGGGCGTGGTGCTGAAGCTGACGGCGCTCTGGCCGTCGCCGAAGGTATCGAGCATCACATTGAGAAAGTCGCCCGGCGAGTCGTCGTCCCGGATCATCGAGCTGGCGCGCACGCCGCCCGCGTGCGCCTCCCACGCGTCCACCATGACGTAGATCGCGTCGGCGTCGTAGCCGATCCGCGCCTCGGTGCGCTCGGTGGGCGCGGCGCCGGACGACGGCAGATAGACCGTCATGGGCACGGGGGCGACGGCCTGCCACGCCGGGTCATCGCTTCGGCCGTCGACCCGGATCTCGCCCTGGAGCCGGGGGAGTGGCCAGACCGCGTCGCGCGAGGCGGATGGGACGGAGGGTTGCTGGGCAGCGGCCGGCGCCGCGCCGGCGATCAAGAGGAAGACGATGAGGAGGATCCAGTCCATGGACACTTCCCGAGTGTTGTCACCCTGAGCGAAGCGAAGAGGGCATGACCCGGGTAATGGCCCCTTCGCTCCGCTCAGGGTGACAAGCGGGCGCGGGCGCGGGCGCAGTTGACATAGAGCGAAGTTAGGAGCAGACTGGTCATGACAGAAGGTCCAGTTCAGGAGGTAAAAATCTGACCAGTCGGCCACTCGATGTCCTCGTCTCGGTAGACCGGGAGAGTCCCCGGACCCTCGGCCGCCAGATCGAGGACCAGTTCCGCAACGCGATCCGGGACCTCACCTTACGCCCCGGCTCCCGGCTCCCCTCCACCCGCGACCTGGCGCGCGAGCTGGGCGTCTCCCGCCCCATCGTGGTGGACGCCTACGCCCAACTCGCGGGAGAGGGCTACCTGGAGCTGCGCACCGGGACCCGCCCCCGGGTCACCGGATGCGCGGGTCCCTGCCAGCCCCCAACGATTAGCCGTCCGGAGCCGCTCCCCGCCCCGCGGTATGACTTCCGCCCCGGCATGCCCGACCTCTCGACATTCCCACGCTCGGCCTGGCTCCGCTCGGTCCGCGAGGGACTCGCCGGGATGCGCGAAGCCGATTTCGGCTACACCGACGCCAATGGAAGCGAGGTCCTCCGCCTGGCGCTCCGCGACTACCTGGGCCGAGTGCGCGGGGTGGTGGCGGACGCGGAGCGCGTGGTCGTGACGAGCGGCTGGGTCCAGGGGCGGACGCTCCTGTGCCACGCCCTGGTGTCGCTGGGGGCGAGGCGGATCGGGGTCGAGGACCCCTGCCACGACGAGGTGCGAGTGTCGTGCGCGAGCGCCGGCCTCGAGATGGTGCCGGTGCCGGTGGACGGCGAGGGGCTCCGGGTGGACGCGCTCGAGCGGACGGCGGTGGATGCGGTGCTGGTGACGCCGGCGCATCAGTACCCGACCGGCGCGGTGCTCTCCGGCGCCCGCCGCGGCGCGCTGCTCGACTGGCTGCGCCGGCGGGAAGTGTTCGCGATCGAGGACGACTACGACGCCGAGTTCCGCTACGACCGCGCGCCGGTGGGGGCGCTGCAGGGGATGGATTCCGAGCGCATCGTCTACGCGGGCACGGCGAGCAAGACGCTGGCGCCGGCGATGCGGCTGGGCTGGCTGGTGGTGCCGCCGCGCCTGCTGCGGACCGTGCAGCAGCAGCAGCGGCTGACGGACTTCGGGGTCTCCCGCATCGAGCAGCACGCCTTCGCCGATTTTCTGTCGCGCGGCGAGCTGGACCGCCATCTGCGGCGGATGCGTGCCCGCTACCGCGCCCGGCGGGACGCGCTGGTGGAGGCGCTGAGCGAGGCGCTGCCCGAGGTGCGGGTGCATGGCATCCGGGCGGGGCTCCACGTCACGATCGAGCTGCGCGCCGGCGACCGCGGCCGGGTGATCCGCGACGCCGCGGCGCGGCGCGGCGTCGCGCTGACCGCGCTGAGCGACTATTACCTCGACCGCGCGGAGGATTCATCGCTGCTGCTGCTGGGGTACGCACGGAGCTCGGAGGCGGTGATTCGCGCGGGGGTACGGGCGCTGGCGGCGGCGGTGAAGGGGGTACGGGTAGCGGGCCCGGGTTCCGCTTCCTAACATTCGCGTCGTCCTTTCAAGCCACTCGGCGCCCCATCGCCCTCTGGAGGTCGTCCCATGATGGTCACTCTCCGCACTTCCGGCGGCTCACCGGCCCTGATCGAGGCCGATCCCGGTGAGCACCTGGCCAATCTCAGCGGCACCCTGCTGACCCCCGACTCGCCCGGCTACGACGAGGCGCGCACCATCTGGAACGCCATGATCGACCGGCGGCCCGGCCTCATCGTCCAGTGCGCCGATGCCAACGACGTCGCCCGGGCGGTGCGCTTCGCCCGCGAGCACGACCTGCTGGTCGCGGTCCGCGGCGGCGGCCACAACATCGCGGGCAACGCCGTGTGCGACGGGGGGCTGATGATCGATCTCTCGCCCATGCGCTCCGTCCGGGTGGACCAGGCCACGCGCACCGCCCGGGTCGGCGCGGGCGCCACGCTGGGCGACGTGGACCGCGCCACGCAGGTCTACGGCCTGGCCACGCCGCTCGGCGTCAACTCGACCACCGGCATTGCCGGGCTCACCCTCGGCGGCGGCTTCGGCTGGCTGAGCCGCCGGTTCGGCCTCACCATCGACCACCTGCTCTCGGCCGAGGTGGTGACGGCGGAGGGGGAGATCGTCCGGGCCAGCACCCGCGAGCACCCCGACCTCTTCTGGGGCATCCGGGGGGGCGGCGGCAACTTCGGCATCGTCACATCCTTCGAGTTCCAGCTCCATCCGGTCGGCCCGGAGGTGCTCTCGGGCCTGGTGGTCCATCCGCTCAGCGCCGCGCGCGACGTGCTCCGCTTCTACCGCGACTTCCTGCCGACCACGCCCGAGACGTTCTCGTGCTGGTTCGTGCTGCGGCTGGCGCCTCCGCTTCCATTCCTCGCGCCCGAGTGGCACGGCAAGCCGATCCTCGCGCTGGCGATGTGCTGGTCGGGCGAGATGGCCGAGGGCGAGCGGGTGGCTGCGCCGCTCAGGGGGTTCGGGAAGCCGCTCGCCGACGTGGTCGCGCCGCACCCTTACGCGGACTGGCAGACGGCCCTCGACCCGCTGCTCACGCCGGGATTCCGGAACTACTGGAAGTCGCACGACTTTCTGCAGCTGAGCGACGGCCTGATCGACGTGCTGCTCGAGTACACCAGGCGCATTCCCGATCCCAACACCGAGATCGCCTATGCGCAGCTCGGGGGCGCCGTGTCCCGGGTGCCCGTCGACGCCACGGCGTATACCCATCGCGACGCACAGTTCGTGATGAACCTGCACGGCCGCTGGACGGACCCGGCGCGGGATGAGGCGTGCATCGGCTGGGCGCGGGAGCTGTTCCGCGCCGCGGCGCCGTTCGCGACGGGCGGAGCGTATGTGAACTTCCTGACCGAGGAGGAGGGCGAGCGGGTGCGGGCGGCGTACGGCTCGAACTTCGACCGGCTGGCCGAGCTCAAGCGGCGGTACGACCCGGGCAATCTGTTCCGGATGAATCAGAACATCCGGCCCGCGGCGGGGTGAGTCCGCACGGGGACTCGTCGGCGCGGGCGCTAACGGAGGCGTGACCGCGCGCTGGTGCTCGGTGCCGGCAGGCGGCGAGCGAGTCACCCTGAGCGAAGCGAAGGGGGCATACCCCCAAGGCATGCCCCCTTCGCTTCGCTCAGGGTGACTATTCGTTGGTGGCACCGTGCGCCTGGTCGATGGTACCATGCGAGAGGCAGAGATACATTGCTATGAACACGCGACCTGGATCTGCCATGCATCGACAAAGCCGTTCGTCCAGTCCGCCGGCCGCCAAGGTCCGTGCCCAGGCGCGGCGAAGCGGATGAGTCGATCCGCCCTTTCGGCCCTCGTGCTTCTGGCAGCCTGCGGCGGCCGCGATGCGGGCTCCGGCGCCGGCAGCTGGGAATTCAAGGTCGACACGACCCGGTCCGAGGCCGACAGCAGCGCTCACGAGACCGCATCGCTCAGAGTCATCGGGCAGGAGGGTGCCGAAGGCGCGGCGGAGAAGCGCGCCGTCGTCCTCAGCTTCGATTGCTTCCGAGACAACGCCCTCAGCACCATCCTGACCGACCAGTCGCTCCGGCAGGGCACTGCGGAAGCGCGAGTGACACTGGACGCGGGCTCGGCGCGCCGTATTCCCGGCTTCGCCGGAACGACTCCCTCGGGTGGGCAGCTGGGACTGACGATTCGCCAGGATTCGATGCTCGCGCTGCTGAGCCGTCACCAGCGCGCACGCATCGAGTATGTCGACGGGGCAGGATCCTCGAGGACGATCGCCGAGTTTCCGCTCGCCGGCCTCGAGAAGTACCGTGGGCCATTCCGGGCGGCGTGCGCGAAGGCCGGGGCGCGATGACGAGTACATTCCGCGGGCGGGCGACTCTTGCAGTCTCCCTGGCGACGCACTAGCGTCCGATGGTACTCCGGAGGCCGCATGCCGACTCGCCGAACCGCAGTCATGCTGGCCGGGCTGATGGCTCTGGCCCTGCCCCTCTCCGCCCAGGAAGCCGCCATCCAGCCGGACTCGGCGCGGGCCCAGATTCGTACCGTGCTTCGGGGATTCTATTCCAACCTGGAGAGCCGGAACTGGGATGCGCTCGCCGCGTACGTGCTGTCGCCCAAGCTGCTTGAGCGCCGGGGCGCCGCGGGAGATTCGCAGCTCGTCGCCAGAGACCGGACCCGGACCCGCGCATCGTCGCGGGTTGCCGCCGCGCCGGTCAGGTGCCCCTCGGGCAACAGCTCGCCCATGATCGATCAAGCCGCCATTCAGCTCGACGCGGACTGGGCCGAGGTGTCCGTTCCGCGGTGCCGCGGTAGCTCGGCTGGGACGGACGAGTTTCGGTTGCTCTACTTCGAACAGCGGTGGCGGTTCATCTATACTGACCTGTTCGAGGCGCCGACGAACGTCTCGACTGGCCGGTAGGTGATGGCGGGGGCGGGGGTGCTCGCCCTGGTAGGTCCAGTCGCAGCGGGCAGACGGGGAGGTGCCTCGTGACCGTGATTCGGCAGGCCGTTCTGGTCGGCGCCCTCGGGTCCGCGGCGCTGGCGCCAGCCGTTGCCCAGGAGCGGCTGGGCACAATCGCTTTCCCCAATTCCGGCAGCGCCGGGGCGCAACCCCACTTCATCCGGGGCGTGCTGCTTCTCCATAACTTCCACTACGGACAAGCCGCGGACGAATTCCGCCAGGCGGAGAAGATCGATCCCGGGTTTGCTCTGGCATACTGGGGCGAGGCCCTCACCTACACGCACCAGGTCTGGAATCAGCAGAACCTCTCTGCCGGGCGAGCCGCACTGGCCAGCTTGGCGCCGACCAGGGAGGCACGGCTCGCCAAGGCGCGGACCTCCCGGGAGCGGATGTACCTCGCCTCGGCCGAAGCGCTCTACGGCGAGGGCTCGAAAGCCCAGCGGGACACCCTCTACGCCACCGCGCTCGAGGAGCTGATCCGGGCTCAGCCGGACGATGACGAGGCCAAGGTGTTCTACTCGGTCGCCCTCCTCGGCTTGAATCAGGGCGTGCGGGACGTGCCCACCTACATGCGGGCCGGCGCGATTGCCGAGGACGTGCTCCGGCGGAACCCGGATCACCCGGGCGCCGCCCACTTCATCATCCACGCTTTCGATGATCCGGTCCACGCGCCGCTCGGCCTCTGGGCCGCCCGCCGCTACGCGGAGATTGCGCCGAGCGCCTCTCACGCTCAGCACATGACGAGCCACATCTTTCTCGCGTTGGGCATGTGGGACGACGTGGCGAAGCAGAACGAGGTCGCATCCGGGGCCCACCGAGACCACTGGGGCCCCGGCCATGTCACCCACTGGCTCACCTATGCCTACGTCCAGCAAGGGCGGTACGAGGCAGCTCGGCAGCTGCTCGTTCTGCTCGCCTCGAACGCCGGATCGCCGCCGTCGCGCAACGATCGAGGACAGCTGGCGAACTTCCGGGCCCGCTACGTCCTCGACAGTGAAGAGTGGGACGGACCCGAGGCAAGGGCCCTCGCGGCGGACACCGGAGTCGCCGGTGAGGACGACTACGAGTACGCCACCTTCGCCGCGGGATACGCGGCAGCGCGGCGGGGCGACGCGACATTGGCGGAGCAGATGTCCGCCAGGCTCGCCCGCGTCAATGGGGATGCTTCGACCACCGTAACGCCGGGCCAGACCGGCATCAAAGTGGTCCCCGTGATCCTCGAGCTTTCACTCCGGGCGGAATTGTTGCGCCAGAAGGGTGGGAAGGACGAAGCGATAGTCCTCCTCCGCCGGGCAACCGCGTTGGAGGATGGGATGCCAGCCGAGTTCGGGCCGCCGGCCGTGGTGAAGCCAAGCCATGAGTTGTTGGGAGCCCTGCTCCTCGAGAACGGCACGGCGGGCGAGGCCGTCACGGAGTTTCAGCGTGCGCTGGCCCTGGCTCCGGGACGCTCCGGGGCTCTACTCGGACTCGGAAGGGCCGCACGGGCAGCGGGACAGGAAGCGATCTCCGCCCAGGCCTATGCCACGCTCGCGGCGAACTGGCACGCCGCCGACGGCGGGCTTCCAGCGCTTGCAGAGGCGCGAGCGGGTTCCCGCAGCGCGCGCGAGGGAGGGAGGCGATGATGCAACGTCATCCCGAGCGGGGTCAGACAGATTCCAGCGACCCAGGCAACACCGGCTCCGCAACCCCGAGCAGCCTTTCCATCTTCTCCCGCGTCCCGGTCCCCGGCGCCGGCACGTATGCCACCAGCCGGAGCGACGACATCCGCTCGTCCAGCACGTCCAGCACGCTGTAGTCGAACACCAGCCGGCCGGCCTCCGGATGCTCGTAGTGCTTCACGCCCTCCTGCGACACCCCGCCGACGTCGTTCTCGTTCCATAGGCGCTCGAACTCCTCGCTCCGGGTGCGCAGCAGGGTGACCAACTCATTGAACCAGGGGTCATCCACTCGGCTGGCGTAGGTCGTCCGCAGCTTGGCGACGCACCGCCGGGCATGCGCGTCCCAGTCCACCAGGATGGACCGCATCCGGTCGCCCAGGAAGATCTGGTACAGCCCGTTGCGCTCGATCCCCTGGAGGGTGGCGAGGTCGCCGTGGATGACCGACGCGGCGCGGTTCCAGGCGACGATGTCCCAGCGCTCCCCGAACACCCAGGCCGGGCCATACTCTATCTGGTCGATCAGCCGCTGGAGCCGGAGGCTCACGGACACGGACCACGGTGAGTCCGAGCCGCTTGCCGGGACCGCGTACCCGCCCAGCGTGAGCAGGTGGCGGTTCTCGTTGGGCTCGAGCCGGAGCGCGGCGCCGATGCGGGTCAGCACCTGCGCCGAGGGGCGGACTTCGCGGGCCTGCTCGAGCCAGGTGTACCACTCGGCGCTGACCCCGGCCGCGGCGGCGACCTCCTCCCGCCTGAGGCCAGGCGTGCGCCGGCGCCGGCCCCTCGGCAGGCCCAGCTCCTCAGGCTGGCGGCGCATGCGGCGGGTCTTGAGGAACTCGGCAATGGCCCGCCGGCGCTCGTCGCTCAACATGGTCTCACCCATCGTACGACTCCTCAATGTGTTACCCGCGCTGGTCCCAGGCCCCTCGGCTCTCGATGGGATCTGGCTCACCCCGAAAGCCGTCCACCGCGATTAGAGTGCGTTCGAATACCACGACCACGTCATCCTGAGCGCAGCGAAGGAGCCGTGACCGGAGGCATGCCCCCTTCGCTGCGCTCAGGGTGACTCGCCGGAAGGTTTCGCAACGCAGTCTAAGGTGGCCATCCGCCATTCGGGGCAAACAGGGAGTATCAATACCAGGATAACTACTCCCTTATCCCCGGATAAGCGGACGCTAGTATGAAATCGTCGGGCGCGCAAAGGGCGCCGGCTGGTAATTGAGTTCACATGAGGCACGAAGAGGACGGCATGAAGACACGGAAACTCGGTAATCCGGGCATCGATATCCCGGCCATCGGCCTGGGCTGCATGGGGATGAGCTCGGTCTACGGCGCGGCGGACGACGCCACATCGATCGCGCTGATCCACCGCGCCCTCGAGCTGGGGATCAACTTCCTCGATACCGCCGACATCTACGGCGCCGGCGGCAACGAGGAGTTGGTGGGCCGCGCGATCAGGGGCAAGCGGGACCAGGTCGTGCTCGCGACCAAGTTCGGCAACGTGATCAAGGGCACCTGGGCGGACGGCAAGGGCTACGACATCGACGGCAGCCCGGCGTACGTCAAGCGGGCCGCCGAGGCGAGCCTCAGGCGGCTGGGCGTGGAGACGATCGATCTGTACTACCAGCATCGGGTGGATCCCAGGACGCCCATCGAAGAGACCGTGGGCGCGATGGCCGAGCTGGTGAAGGAGGGCAAGGTCCGCTTCCTCGGCCTGTCGGAGGCGGCGCCGGAGACCATCCGGCGGGCGCACGCGGTGCACCCGATCGCGGCGCTGCAGACGGAGTATTCGCTCTGGACCCGCGATCCCGAGGACGAGCTGCTGGAGCTGACCCGGCAGCTCGGCATCACCTTCGTCGCCTACAGTCCGCTCGGCCGCGGGTTCCTGACCGGGTCGCTCAAGAGTCCCGACGACCTGGCGCCGAACGACTGGCGCCGGAAGAATCCGCGGTTCCAGGGAGAGAACTTCCGGAAGAACCTCGAGCTGGTCGAGGAGCTGGAGACGATGGCGCGGGCGAAGGGCACCACGGCCGCGCAGCTCGCGCTGGCGTGGCTGCTGACCCGGGGCAAGCACGTCGTGCCGATCCCGGGCAGCCGCCGGATCGAGCGGCTGGAGGAGAACGCCGCCGCGGCCGACCTCAAGCTGACCGACAACGAGCTCTACCGGCTGGAGCTGATCGCGCCGGTGGGTGCGGCGGCGGGCATGCGGTACCCCGAACCGATGATGGCGGCGCTCAATGGATGAACTGACCGCGGTGACGGGGGCGGTGGATTGCCTGGTGTCGGGGGCGATCGCGCCGCTGATCGAGCTGCTCGCGAACGACGTGGAGTTCGAGGTGGCCAGCGGAGGGGATGGGCCCGGGTGCTGGAAGGGCTCGGGCAGGCAGGCGGTGGCGGATTATTTCGACGCGCTGGGGGACGTGACGGGGTTCTGGCAGATGGATGAATACAGCGCGATCGGCGGGCGAGTGATCGCGTGGGGCGACGAGAGCTTCACCGTCGACGGGTGCGGGCTCGAGGGCGGGAGCGAGTTCGCGCTGGTGTTCGACCTTCGGCAAGGGAGGGTCACCCGGCTGGTGGTGGTCGAGGATCTGGCGTTCCTTCCCGGGTGGGACTCTGCTGGTGCGTCGGTACCGGCGGTGGCGTCGGTGCCGGCGGGCGTCCGGCGGCGGCGCGCGCTCCGGGACGCTGCGCCAAACGCTGCTTTCGCGTGGTGGGGTCGGGGAGTCGGGGCGGTAGCTGACGCGCCGTCCGAGGACGTCGCCGTCGGATCGCCTGCCTAGTTCGGGAAGGTGCGAGCAAGCGAGTCACCCTGAGCGAAGCGAAGGGGGCATACCCGAGGGCATGCCCCCTTCGCTTCGCTCAGGGTGACTCGGGCTGGCGGCTACTTCAGAGCCTGGAGGTACCTCGATGGGCGGCCCATATCGTTCGATTCTTCTCGCTCTCCTGCTCACGTCGACCAAGGTCCATTCGCTGCCGTCCCAGAGCGCCTACTCGGCGCCCATCATGGCGGGCATCAGCAATCAGGGACGCAACCGGAGCAAGCCCTATGTCTCGGCAGGGGACAGGGCGTACTTGATCGGAACCCAGGATGGGGACTTTCCGGATCTGGGCGACCACGTCCCGGGCGAGATGGGCGGACTGTGGCTGCACCCGATCAAGCTGATCGACGGCTTCTGGGGAGAGGTCACGGATGCCGCCACCCATCAGGACGTCGCCCTCTCCGAGGCGGCGGAGCTCGTCACCTACCCGTACGGCAATCGGTTCAGGTACGGCCAGGTGCTGGACAGCCTGGAGATCGAGCGCTTTCAGTTTGCTCCCGACCACCAGCAGGGCGTGATCGTCCAGTACCAGTTCAGGAACACGAGCGATCGCACGAGACAGCTGACGTTTCAATGGTCGGTCAAATCCGAGCTGCTCCCCGTATGGTTTTCAGACCGGCTCGGGATAGAGGACGGGCAGGACATCGTCGCCTGGCAGGCGCCCGACCGGGTCTTCGTCGCCAGGGACGCCGGCCACCCCTGGTTCGCCGTCTGGGGAGCCGTCGATGCACCGGATGCGCAGCCCGTCGCCACGCCACCGCCGATGCGCACGAGCGGCAAGGGAGCCTCGGCGGCGTCCCGATATCGCCTGTCGGTCGCCCGCCAGGGCAGCGCGACCTTGACGTTCGTCATCGCGGGGTCGGCCACCGACAGCGCCGAGGCGCTGAACAGCTACCGGCATCTGGCCAGGAACCACGGGAGCCTCCTCGAGGCGAAGCAGCGACACTATGCCGCGATCATCGAGCGGGCGAGAGTACGCATTCCCGATCAGCGCCTGCAGGAGGTCTACAACTGGGTGAGGATCAACAGCGAATGGCTCGTCCGAGACGTCCCCGGCATCGGCCGCGGTCTCGGCGCCGGCCTCATGGAGTATCCCTGGTGGTTCGGCACCGAGACCTATTCGCTGCAAGCGCTGATGGCGACGGGCGACGTCGACCTCGTCAAGCGAATGCTCCGATTATTGAATGGGCAGTCCATGCGGGCAAACGGAAACGGCCGCATCGTGCACGAGGTGACGACCAACGGCGGAGTCTCCAATCCAGGCAACACCCAGGAAACGGCTCAGTTCATCCTGACGGTCGGACGACTGGTCGACTGGACGGGGGACCTGGGCTTCGCGAAGGAGATGTACCCGGCGATGAAGCTGGGGATCCACTGGCTGCTGACCGATATGGACCAGAACGGAGACCTGTTCCCGGAAGGCTACGGGATCATGGAAGTCTCCGGATTGAACGCCGAGCTGATCGATGTCGCGGTGTACACCCAGCAGGCACTGGAGGCCACGGCGCACGTTGCCGGGATCCTGAACGAGCCGGACGCAGCCGAGCGATATGGCCGACTCGCCACACGGCTGAAGACGAGGATCGACGAGCGATTCTGGATCGAGGAAGAGGGCTCGTACGCCGACTTCTATGGCAGCAAGGCCCAGGCGATCGCCGCCACGGAGGGCGCGATCAGGCAGATCGGTCTCAAGGGGGAGGCCAAGCTGACCCAGAGAGACAAGGAGCTGATCGGCGAGTACGAGCGGCTCGCGCAGAAGTTCTCAGCCATGCCGGATACCAGCAGAGGGTGGCTCACGAACAAGAACTGGGTCATCGCGACGCCGATGGAGACCGGCATCGCCCCCAGGGCGAAGGCGATCCGGCTGCTGGACACGATTCGCAAGGAGAACGTCGGAGCGTACGGGCCCTTCCTGTCGGCAGTCGAACGCCAGGCGATGATGACGATCTCCACCGGTGTGCAGGCGGTCTCGGAAGCCAACTACGGGCGCACGGACGAAGCGTTGTGGTATGTCGACAGGATCGTGCAGACATTCAACCGGACAACGCCCGGTTCGATCTCGGAGATGATGCCGGACTATGGGTGCTTCGTGATCGCATGGACCAGCTACGGCATCGTGCTGCCGCTGATCGGGCACGTCTTCGGCATTCAGCCGGATGCGGTGAACCGGACGGTGGTGTTTGAGCCGCATGTGCCTGCGGGCTGGGAGGACATGAGCATCGAAGATCTTCCCGTCGGGACTACCAAGATTTCGTTCTCGCGCAGCAGGACTCGCCAGGGGATCGCGTACGACTTCGGTGCGAGGGACGGCGGGTGGACTTTCCTCTTCAAGCTGAAGGATCTGCCGGGTGCGAGGTACTACCTGAATGGCAGACGGGTGGCGTTCACGGCGGCGGGCATACGCATGAGCGGCCGGAAGAATCGGGTGGTGGTGGTGCAGTAGGAGAGTGGAGATCCGGGTGCGCGCGAACGCTCATCCGACATGCCTCGCGATCTGCGCCGACCGCCCGACCTGGAACCTGAAGCGCTGTTCGACGAGCTGCCGGACCGGCTTCCCCCGGCGCTTGGCGGGCCGGAAGCGCATCTCGCCGAGTGCCGTCTGGACCGACGTGGTGAAACGGGGGTGGTCGCTGCTGATGATCCGGATTGTGGTCGTGTCTACTCGTCCCATGGTGTCCACGACGTAGGTCGCGAGTACCACGCCTTCGACGCCCGCCTCGGCCAGGTCCGCCGGGTACGCGGGCGCGGCGGTTCCCTCGTAGCGCTCCACTATCGCGTCCACCTCGAACAGGGTGAACGTGGTGTCGATCAGGCGGGAGGCCGGCCCGAACGGCAGGTCGCCCCGGGCGTAGCTCCGATCGCCTGACCGGGCGGCTCCGGAGCCGGCGGCCCGTCCAGGAACGCCGTCGCCCGAGCCCGTGAGCCAGGTCCCACCGTCGAGCGCTCCTCCGACCGCCTCCCACGCGATCACGTCGAGCTGGCCCAGCGGCACGTGCACGGGGTCGGGTGGCAGGAGGAAGAACGCCCTCGCCTCGCGCTCGTTGGTGGGAAGCTGCCGGTTGCCGGCGGTCACCCCCAGCGCCAGCCACACCAGGGCCGCGTGCGCCAGGATACTGAGGGACGCGCACTCGGCGGAGCGCAGGAAGCTGCGGTCGGACTCCAGCAATGTGAGGGACATATACCTGTAGGACGACGGCCGGGCTGCGGGAAGGACATCCGGCCCTCGCGCGCCCCATCCGTACGAGTCCGCCCGGCCGCCGTCCGTGACGCCTACCCAAGCACGGCCCGCAGCACCTCCACGAACCGCTCCGGCTGATCGGTCGCCGGATCGTCGCCGGCGCGCTCGATCACGTGGAGCGGCCAGCCGTACCGTGCGCTCGCCGCCTCGGCCACCGCCAGACCGGTGGCGAGATCGTGCCGGCCCCAGATGAGCGTCGTCGGCACCGCGATCCGCGCCAGATCCTCGGGCGGGATCGGCGGGAACCCGAACTGCTCCATGAGCGCGGTCAGCCCGGCCAGAGCGCCGGGCGCGACGGCCCGGTGGAGCGTGTAGGTCGCGTAGGCATCCCACCGCTCGCCCAACCGGTCGCGGACCTGGTCGAGATCGAAGGCGCAGCGGCGCCACAGCGCCTCGAACGTGCGCCCGTCAGGCGCGGCAAGGTAGGCGTGGAGCGCCTCGGCAAACTCCGGCGCGGGCTGGAACGGGGCGAGGCCGAGCGCGTCCGCGAGGACCAGTTGCCCGATCCGGTCGCCGTGTTCGATCGCGAACCGCGCGGCGATCGCGCCGCCGATCGTCTGCCCCACCAGCGCCGGCGGGGAGCTGCAGGTCCGGGCGATCAGCGCCTCGAGCCAGGCGAGCATGCGCTCCGCGGTCAGCGGTCCGCCGGTCACCTCCGAGGCGCCATGACCGGGCAGATCGGGCGCGATCACCCGGTGGGTGGCCACCAGTGTCGGGAGCACCTGCGCCCACTTGGGCGCGTGCTCGCCCGGGCCGTGCAGCAGCACCACCGGCGCGCCGCTGCCACCCTCCAGCACGGCGGTCGAGACACCTTCCAGCTCCAATCTCCGCTCCCGCACCGGAACGCCCGCCAGCAGGCGCTCGCGGATGTTCGCGTCTACCGAGGTGCGCGCCTCGGCCATGGTCTTCGGGGCCATCGGTTCCTCCGTGAGTTGACGCCTCAAGCTGAGGCATCGGCGCGAACGTCGCTTCGGGAGGAATGCGCAGGCGGGGCGATGGGGAAGATGGGTGTTTCTACCCAGTCGATTGCACCAGACGATGCTCGTAGGCGTAGGCGGTGACCGCGGCTCGGCTCGCGACACCCAGCTTGACGAAGATGTTGCTCAGGTGGCGGGCCACCGTCTTCTCGCTGATCCGGAGCCGGCCGGCAATGGCCCGGTTGGTCGCGCCGGCCGCGACCAGCCGGACGACTTGCAGCTCCCGCGCCGTGAGGCCGCTCGCGCCCTTCGCTCGCCCCGGCGTCCGGCCGAGCCGCTCCACCCGGGCCAGGTCGTGCGCCGCGCCGAGCCGCTCGAAGCCAGCGCGCGCGGCCTCGAGCTCCAGGCCGGCGGCGCCCTCGTCGCCCAGCTCGCGGCAGGCGACGGCGATCAGCACCCGCGTGCGCGCCGCCTCGTACGGCGCCTCCAGGTCCCGCCAGATCGCCTCGGCCTCGCGCAGCGAGGCAAGGGCGCCTTGCGCATCGCCCTCCGCGAGGCGGACGCTCCCGGCGGCCTGGCCCGACGCGGCGCGCAGATAGGGCGCCCCGATCTCCGCGGCGATCGCGGCCAGCTCCCCGCCGGCGATCCGCGCCAGGTCGAGGTCGCGGGCCGCGAGCGCGATCTCGACCTGGGCGGGAAGCAGCCGGGATCGAATGCGCCGCTCGGCGCTCTCGTTCACGGCACCGGCGATGGCGGTGAGGGCGGCGGCAACCTCGCCCCGCGCCAGCTGCAGCAGTGCCAAGCCCGGCTGCGGCCGGCGTCCGTGGAGGCTGGCCTGCCGGTAGGCCTCTTCGGCCTCCGCGAAATCGCCCCGCAACCGATGGAGCTCCGCGAGCTGGTAGAACGCCGCGCCGAGCCCGGCCTGGCCCGCCGGATCGGAGAGCCGCTCGCGGGCGCGGCGCGCCTCGTCCAGTGCGGCGCGCCAGTCGCCATGCAACTGCAGGACCTCGGAGCGACGCAGCAGGCACTGCCCGCGGTAGGGCACCAGACCGGGCTGGGCGTCGCACCACCGGGCCAGCGCCGCGGTCCACTCCTGCGCCCGGCGCCAGTCGAACACTTCCTGACAGCCGGAGAGCACGCCGCAGTACACGTCGCCGGCCGCGAGGGGCGACACTTCGCCGGCGGTGACCGCCACCATCGCCTCGTCGAGCAGCTCCAGGCCCGGAGCGATGCGCCCCAGCCGGATCAGGACCCGGCCCTCGCCATGCCGTGCCAGAGCGACCAGGTCGGCGTCGCCGAACTGCTTCCCGGCCTGCGCGGCCCGCCTGAACGTGCCGGCGGCGCCCTCGTAGTCGCCCTCGGAGATCGACCGCAGCGCCTCGGGCAGCAGCAGGTAGCCCCGCTCCACGCAGTCCTGCCCGCACTCGTCGAGCAGCCGCCTGGCCCGCGCGAGCCATCCGCTGGCCTGGGCCGACTCGCCTTTGTCGAGCAGCCCGTACGCGAGCCAGAAGGCCGCCCGGGCCGCTGCCGCCGGCTGGTTGCGGTCGTGAAATCCGTGGTGTGCCCGGCCCCAGAAGCCGGCGCTCTCCGCCTCCCGGCCGGTCAGGTACGCGGCGGTCGCCAGGCGCGCGAGATCCTCGGGCCCGAGCGGCGACTCGCGATCGGCGGCGACGAGGTGAGTGTAGTCGGCGGCGGGGTTCACGCTGGCGGACGTCTGGACCATGGGGCAATCTGACAAATTCGCACCCGGTGCGCAGCCCTGCGCCTGGTTCCGGGTACGCGCGAGCGAGTGGCCAGGGGCCCTAGTCCGTCACGTCCCGCTTCCCCCGCCGAGCCCGTAGCTGAGACCCAGATGCCAGGTCCAGGCTCCGTTGGTCGTGCTCCGGGCGTAGATGTCCTGATACATCGCCGTCCCGCTGGTCTGAAGATTCCACTGCGCCCCCACCGAGACGCGAAGCCCGAGCTCCACGCCGGCGCCCCAACCCCAGGCCGAGCCGCTCCGGTCTTCCACCGGCAACGCGGCCAGGGGCCCGGGTACGAGCAGGAGAGCGGCATCAAGGGTCGGGACATCGACCGTCTGAACGGGGACGGAGCTGTGGAGCACGTGCACCGGAAGCGCGATCAGCGGGTGGAAGCGTCCGCAGCAGCCCGAGACCTCGATCTCATAGCGTGCGCCGAGGCCGATCAGGCTGCGGGCGGCATTCCCCGAAGTCTGGGACGCCACATCGGGGTTGGCGTACCAGAAGTCGGCGCCCACGCGCTGCTGCAGGGGCGAGGTCACGCCGCTGAGCTGCTGGAGATACCCCGTCGCGAAACTGAAACCGCCCGCCCGGAAGATGTGGGCATAGCCCACGCCCGCATGGACCTCCTGGGCAGCCGCGGGGCCCGCGCAGGCCAGGCAGAGAACGATCAGACTTGCTCGGCAAGTCCGCATAGACCCTCCACGCGTATGCCAGCTTGTATCGGTCCGAGGACCGATCTCTGAGGTTAATATCGCGTCCGGCCGACTGCCGGCAAGACGTTCGCCCTACCGATGCGACTCTCGATGCGGTTGGGGCATCCTGCCACAGCGAGTGCTTCCCTGGAGACCATATCGTGCGACGGTCCGTCTGCGGGTTGGTTCTCTTGCTGCTCGGGACCGCCACGGTTCCCACGCCTGGATACGCCCAGGCAGAAGTGCCGCGCCGTGATCGCGTGCGGCTGGCCGAGGCGATGCGGCTGGCGGACAAGGTTGGGGACGACGTCTGGCCCGGCTGGAGGCACACGCCCTTCCCGGTGCTGCTCGTCACCGATTCGGTCGAGTTTCTGGTCGGCCATTCCGAGCCCAGCGCTGATTTTGCCAGGCTGGGCTATGACAGCCTGCTGGCGCGTGAGGTCCGGACTCGCCCGCGGCAGTTCCCCCCTACCCTGCTCGCAACATTCCCCGCCGTGGGCGGCAAACCCACCATCGTCATCGGATCGGCCGAGCGCACCGGCAAGTCGTCCACCGCGTGGGTGCTGACGCTGCTGCACGAGCACTTTCACCAGTGGCAGTCCACTCGGCCCGACTATTACGCGGGAGTAGCAGGGCTCGATCTGGCCCATGGCGACACCACAGGGCAGTGGATGCTGGACTACGCCTTTCCGTACGACTCCGCGCCGGTCCAGCAGGCGGTGCGCGGCTTGGCCATTGCTCTCGGCCAGGCTCTGGATACGCGTCCGGGCGGCAGGCGCAGCGCCCTGAAGAAGGTCGTGAGGGCTCGGGACAGGATGCGCGGCCTGCTCACGGCGGCCGACTACCGGTATTTCGAGTTCCAGCTCTGGCAGGAAGGAGTGGCGCGCTTCATCGAGTACGCTGCGGCACAGGCGGCTGCGGCCGAGTCGGGGAAACCATCGGCGGCATTTCGGGGGCTGGCGGATTACGAGCCATACAGCGCGGCCGCCTCCGAAGCGCGACGTAGCCTGCGACAGGAGCTGGAGCAACTGGTGCTGGGGCGGCAGCGGCGGATCGCCTTCTATCCGCTCGGTGCCGCTATGGCGTTGTTGCTCGAGGAGACTCGGCCCGGCTGGAAGCGGGCGTACAACGAGCGGCCGTTCGAGCTCGCGGCGCTGCTTTCCGCCAGTCGGTAGCGGCCGAGCTCCTTGCTTCGAGCGCCGCGGCACACCGCCCGCTCAGGCCTGCATCTTGCCGCTCCCCTCCATGTGACTTTCGGCCGGCCCCGCTCGTCTCAGCGCCGGAACCGACCCTCACCCCATCAGGTGGCCGACATGATGGACGACCGCATGCACCGGGCGCTCGATGGCGAGCTCCCGCCCGACGGACTCACCCCCGAAGAGCGCGCCGAACTCCACCGCTATCGTGCAATTATTGGCACGAGCCTCGAGCCCCTCCGCCGATTGCCCGCGATCGACGTGGCCGCGGCCGTCGCCCGGCGGGTGGCGCCGAGTCCGGGGCCGGCCCGCCGCTCGCTTGCGGCCGCGGCACGGTGGCTCTGGTCGCCCAGACCGCTCACGCTCCGTCCGGCCTACGCGCTCGCGGGTGCCGTCGCCCTCGCCACCGTGATTTCCGTTTCCGTCTTGCAGCCTGCTACCCACCCCGCCCCGGCCCGCGTGCTCGTCCAGTTCCGCCTCGGCGATGCGGGCGCGCACGAGGTCGCGCTGGTGGGCGACTTCAACGGCTGGCAGCCGGCGCACCAGCTGCACCAGGTCGAGTCCGGGGTCTGGTCGGTCGACGTGGCGCTCACGCCGGGGATCTACAACTACGTGTTCGTGATCGACGGCAAGACCTGGCGGCTCGACCCGCTGGCGCCGCGGGTGACCGACGGGTTCGGCGGCTCGAGCAGCCGAGTGGCGGTGCTCGCGCCGGAGGCACGGTCGTGAGCGTGGCCGCACGCGGCGTGTCGTTGCTGGCGGCGCTCGCGATCCTCGTGGTACCGTCGGCCGCCTGGTCCCAGGAGTGGCGCGCCTCGGCGCGGGTCGGGCGTGTCTCGTATCAAGGTGCGCCTGCCGGCGCCTCCGCCAGCTCGTCCGCCGTGCTCGGCCTCGGCCGCACGACGCTGCGCGACTGGTTCGGCGTGTCGGCCGCGATCCCGCTGGGCGACGATCCCTTCTGGGCGGTGCTCGGCGGGTGGAAGCGCCTGGAGACCCGGGGCACGGCCGGCTTGCTGCTCGATCTCACGGGGCACGGATTCATCCAGCGCCAGGGCACGACGGCCACCGCAGATCCGGCGCCGGGCCCGCTGCCGTTCCTGCCGCAGCCCACCGCCCCGCTCACCTCGGATCCGGACGGCGAAGGCGTGGGCGGCGAGGCGATGGCGGGTGGCTTCGCGGGATCCGCGCGCCTCCGTCTCGAGTCTCGCGTGGGTATCGCGGCTGAGCGGAGCCGGCTCAGCGGAGTGACGCAGGAGCGGGCGCTCCCGACCGGCGACGCGCGGATCTCGCTCGCGCTCGCCCCCGTCACGCTGCAGGCCGAGAGCCGCGCCTGGCTGGACGACAACACGACGCACGCGTACGTCGGGACGACGCTGCAGTACGCGCGGGGGCCGTTCCAGCTCTGGGGCTCGCTGGGCCAGTGGGTGGCGGGCGGCCTGGACCGCACCGCGTGGTCGGCGGGCGCGGGCGCGGCCGTCGCACCCGGGATCGAGCTGCAGCTCGGCGGACGCGGCAACGCATTCGATCCGCTCTATCTCTCTGCCACGGAAACGTCCTACTGGGCCGGGCTCAGCCTGCACGTCGGCGGAGGCCGAGGGCTGGGCGCGCCGGTGGCCGCGCGCGCGCGCGACGGGCGTGCGATGGTCGCCCTCCCCGCCAAGGCCGCGAAGGGCCGGCCGTCGATCGCCGGCGACTTCACCGGCTGGAAGCCGGTGCCGATGCAGCGCGACGGCAATCGCTGGACCTATACGGAGAAGCTCGCGCCGGGGACTTACCACTACGCGTTCGTTTCCGAGGACGGCACCTGGTTCGTGCCGGAGTCGGTGGCCGGCCGGCAGGACGACGGCATGGGCGGGCACGTGGCCGTGCTGGTGGTCTCGTGACGGCGGCGCTGCACGGCGACTTCGCGCAGCTCGTGCGCCGGCACCAGGACCCGCTCTACCGCTATGGGCGCGGCCTCGGTCTCGATCACGACACCGCGCTCGACCTGGTGCAGGAAGCCTTCGTCAAGGCGCACGAGCGGCGCGACCAGTGCCGCGACCCGGAGCGGGCGCGGTCGTGGCTGTTCCGGATCTTCCGGAACGCCGTGCTCGACTGGGCCCGGAACGTCCGCCGCACCGAGGTCCCGCTGCTCGACGTGGAGGAACCCGCGGGCGACGAGGACTTCGCCGAGCGGCACGCGCTGCGCGAGGCCATCGGCGCGGCGCTGGCCTCGCTGCCGCCGATCCTGCGCGAGGCGTTCCTGCTGCGCCACGAGCTGGGGCACTCCTACGAGGAGATCGCCGAGCTGGCCGAGATCTCGCTCAGCGCCGCCAAGATGCGCGTGGCGCGCGCGCGCGAGACGCTGCGGGACGCGCTCGACCCCGATTACGGAAATGTGACCAATGCCGGCGCCCGCTCGTCTTAGCGGCGGAGTCCGATACCACTCACTGCCAGGAGCAACCATGCGATCCAAGACGCTGTGCCTCGCGGCCGCCCTGATCTTCGCGCCGGCCGCCCTGCTCGCGCAGGACTCGACCACCGCGGCCGGGCCGGCCGCCGGCGCCGACGCGCGGATCGACGCCGCGCTCTCGACGGCGCTCGAGGCCGGGATTCCGGTGTCGCTGCTCGAGCGGAAGATCGCGGAGGGCAAGGCCAAGGGCGTGCCGATGGACCGGATTGCGACGGCCGTTCAGAATCGGCTCGACGCGCTCACGAAGGCCCAGGACGCGCTGGAGAAGGCGGGGCTCGAGAGCACGACGGAAGGCGAGCTCAGCGTCGCGGCGGACGCGGTGCAGGGCGGTGTCAGCCAGACCGCGCTCGCGGCCATCAGCCAGCGCTCGACGGACGGCAGCCGCGCGGTGGCGATCGCCGTGCTGACCGACCTGGTGGCGCAGGGGCATGCGTCGGAGCAGGCGCTGTCGCGGGTGGAAGCGGCGCTCGCCAAGGGTCCGGAGGCGCTGGCGAACTTGAGCGCGGAGTCGGCGGGGTCGGGGCGTGGGCAGGGGGCGGTGGGGGCGACGGTGGCGGGTGGGGCTGGGGGCACGGGCGTGCAGGTGGGAGCCGGCGCGGGGGCGCGGGTCGAGCTGGGGGATCCGCGCGGGCACTAGGTGGAGAGGGTGGGAGGTCGACGGCCCCGGGGAATGGCTCCCGGGGCCGTCGGCTTTTGGGGGGCGTTGGCGCCGGCAGGCGGCACCATCATCGACTGCTCGGGGACGTACGACGGAGCCTGCGGCCGGGGAACCGTCGCGTTTTCGACCGCCAGGGACGTGGCCGCTTCCGGTCGGTGTTTCCGAATCCATGACAGAGGCTGAGTCCCGTCGATACCACCTCGTTGTCCTGCCTCCGGAGGTACGCCATGAAGACCACCACATCGAGCGGCGGCTGTGCCGCCCCTTGACGGGCGTTGACTCGCCCCACGGTGCTGCTCCGCCGGCTCCGGCACCTGCTGGACCGGACGCTCGATCTCGACACGGCGGAGCGCGAGGCCTTCCTGGAGCGGCTGGCGCGGGAGGCGCCGGGCGACGCCAGCGAGGTCGCCGCGCTGCTGGCGGTGGAGCCGGCGCTCGATGATGCCCACTTTCTGTGTCGAGTCCCCCTCCGCCGTCATCCCGAGCGGAGCGAGGGACCTGCTCACCCTCGAGATGACGGGGCCCCTCGGGATGACGGGGGGGCCGTCCGTCTTTGACGTCCCCTCCCCCGGCCCGTATGTTCCCCCCATCTATCCCTGCTCCGTTCCGAACTCACCCCACCACGAGGACGACGCTTCGTGGGCGCTGACGTGTCCATCGGCGACCTCATCCGTACGGCCGAGGGCGGTGACGCCGCTGCGGCCGGGGCGCTGTTCAGTGCCCTCTACGACGAGTTGCACGCGATCGCCGAGCGCCAGCTGCGGCGGGGCGGGACCGAGCTGACGCTCGGCACCACCACGCTGCTGCACGAGGCCTACCTCAACATCACCGAGCGGGAGGGCGCCAGGTTCGTGAGCCGGGAGCACTTTCTCGGCTATGCCGCGCGCGCGATGCGCGGGCTGACGATCGACTACGTGCGTCGCCGCCAGGCCAAAAAGCGCGGCGGCGAATTCCAGATCACCGGCTCCGGCGTCGAGCAGGCGGGCGACCCCACCCCGGCCGAGCCGCTCGAGCGGCTGAGCGCGGCGCTCGACACGCTGGCCGGGAGCGAGCCGGATCTCGCGCAACTGGTCGACCTGCACTTCTTCTGCGGCTTCACCTTCGCCGAGCTGGCCGAGCTCCAGGGCATCTCCGAGCGCACTGTCCGGCGGCAGTGGCGCAACGCCCGTCTTCTGCTCCACCGCACCATGCAGGATCTGTGAGCAGGCCGTGTTGCCGGACAGGTAGACAAATCCCTTCGCGCCGGTAACGACGGTACCTTTGCCCCAGGGCATCAACCGGCCGCTTTTCCATTTCTTGTGGGTCACGAGTTCCATTCTGTTCTCCCGTCTCTCGAGCCATGTGCTTGGCCATCGAGGCATAATACTTCGCCTTCGTCCCGCTGCGTCAATCCAGCTATGGCCGCGAGTCCGCGCCCTGGCCAGCGGCATCAGGGCTGCCCATCTTTCGCCCGTCTTCCTCGCGAAGCGACACGCCATCTAGGCAACCGATGATCGCTCACGCCCGACCCTTCGCGCTGGCCATCCTGATACCGGCCGCCCTCGCAAGCGCACCGGCGGCCTCCGGTGCCCGCTGGTGGGACCTCGGCCACCGGATCGTCGCCCGCCTGGCGGAATCGCGGCTGACGCCGCACGCGCGGGAGGCCGTGCGCGACATCCTGGACGGGCAGAGCCTGGCCGATGCGTCGGTGTGGGCGGACAACATCCGCCAGTACCGGCACGATGCGGACAAGCTGCACTACGTCAACATCCCGCTCGCCGCCACCCGGTATGTGCCCGCGCGCCACTGCCCGGGCGGGCAGTGCCTCATCGCGGCGATCGAGCAGGAGCGGCACCTCCTGGCCGATCCGGCCGCCTCCGCCGAGGCGCGCGCGGAGGCGCTGCGGTTCCTGATCCACTTCATGGGCGACCTGCACCAGCCGCTGCACATGGGCGACAACGGCGACCGCGGAGGCAACCAGCGGGCGGTGACCTTCCTCGGCCACGCGACCGACCTGCACAAAGTGTGGGACGGCGAGCTGATCGACTCGTCGGTCACCGACCAGACCGAGTACTTCGAGTCGCTCCGCCGGCGAATGGACTCGCTCGACCTCCGGGCCCTCGAGGCCGGCACCGTCGTGGACTGGGCGATGGAGGGCCACCGGATCTCGGCCGAGTACGCCTACCGGCTGCCTCGCGACGGGCGAATCGGCCGGGCGTACGTGCGCGCCAACCGGCCGATCATCGACCGGGCGCTCATCGCCGGCGGCGTGCGGCTCGCGAGGGTGCTCAACGAGGCGCTGGCGAACTACCAGCCTGGTTCCAGCCCGGGCGGGTCCTTGCCGCCGGGCGTCTATGCGGACCGCGCCGCAGCGGCGCATGTGGGTGAGACGGCGACGGTCGTCGGAACGGTGGCCACGGTCTTCCGCTCGGCGAAGGGGAACGTCTTCGTCAACTTCGGCGCCGACTACCCGCACCAGACCTTCACCGCGGTGGCGCTGCAGCCCGTGGGGAGGTGGACCGATGGCCTGGATTCGCTGGTCGGGCAGCGGGTCGGGGTGCGAGGGACGATCGTGAGCTACCGCGGCCGGGTCGAGATCGTACTCGAGCGGGCGGACCAGATCGTGGCGCAGTAGACGTCGTGCCGGCGGGTTGGGCCCGGCGACGAGGCCACGGCGGGTTCCGGGTACGCGCGAGCGAGTCACTCGGGTGCCGGGCATCGGTGCCCACCCGCCATCCACCCGACCCTCGAGGGCCGCATGGTCGTCCATCTCGTCGACGGCACCTACGAGCTCTTCCGCCACTTCTACGGCCAGCGGCGCTTCAACAAGGGCAAGGACAAGCCGCTTGGCGCCGTCGCCGGCGTGCTGCACACCGTGCTCGAGATGATCGAGGGCGGCGCGAGCCACATCGGTGTGGCCACCGACCACGTGATCGAGTCATTCCGGAACGATCTCTGGCCCGACTACAAGACCGGCGAGGGGATCGAATACGCCCTCCGCGCCCAGTTCCAGCCGCTCGAGGAGACGCTCGCGGCGATGGGCGTCGCCGTGTGGCCCATGGTCGAGCTCGAGGCGGACGACGGTCTCGCCTCGGCCGCACGGATCGCGGCGGAAGATGAGCGCGTGGAGCAGGTGTGCATCTGGGCGAACGACAAGGACCTGGCGCAGTGCGTCCAGGGCAATCGGGTGGTGCAGGTGGATCGGAAGGCCAAGGAGATTCGCGACGCGGACGGCGTGCGCCGGAAGTACGGAGTCGAGCCCGCGCTGATTCCCGACCTGCTGGCGCTGGTCGGGGATGCGCAGGACGGCTACCCGGGCATCGCGGGCATCGGGCGGGTCACCGCGGCGCGCGTGCTCAATCGGTATGGGCCGATCGAAGAATTTCCGGACAGTGTGCTCGGGCAGGAGCGCGAGCGGGCGCTGCTGTTCAAGCTGCTGGCGACGCTCCGAACCGATGCGCCGCTGTTTCGCGAGGTGGAGGAGCTCCGGTGGCGGGGGCCGACGAATCAGTTTGCTACGTGGGAGACGCGGCTGGCCGACAAGCGGCTGATGGAGCGCGCGGCGGCGGCGTTTCGAGAGCGGGGAGCCTGATCCCGAGCTATCTTCGCTACCTGATTCAGCAGCCGACTCCCTGACATCGTCCGCCCGCCCCTTCCAGCGAGGGCAGCCACGTGCCGGTCCCCGACGCCGCGCGTCCTACCGTCGTACCGCTCGGCTTGGTCTCCGCCCCCACACGGGGCAAGCTCCTCCAGGTCCTCGGCGTCTCCTTCGGCGTCGCCGCGCTCGTCGGCAATACCATTCTGGTGGGCATCCTCCGCACCCCCGGCGACGTAGCCGCGCGACTCCCCAACCCTGCCCTCTTCCTCGGCATCTGGATCGTCGGCGGCCTGTACGCCCTGCTCGGCACGCTGTCGCTGGCCGAGCCGGGCGCGATGGTGGCGCGATCGGGCGGACAGTACGTCATCGTGCGCCGCGGTCTTGGCGAGTATCCCGGCTTCGTGGTCGGCTGGAGCGACTGGCTCTCCACCTGCGCCGCGATCTCGCTCGGCGCGATGGTCATCACCGAGTACCTCGAGCCCCTGCTTCCCGTGCTGGCGGGGCGCCGGGCGCCGGCCGGCGTGGCGCTGGTGCTCGTCTTCGGCCTGCTGCTCTGGCGCGGGATCCGGGTCGGCGACCTGTCGCAACAGATCCTGAGTGCGCTCAAGGCGCTCGCGTTCGGGGTCCTGATCGCGGTCTGCCTGCTCCTGCCGGTGCCGGGCCGGGAGGCGGTGTCGCCCGCGGCACTGCCCACGGGGATGGCCCTGGTCACCGCGCTCGTGCTGGGACTGCAGGCGGTGATCTACACCTACGACGGATGGACCGGGCCGCTCTACTTCGGCGAGGAAGTGCAGGACGCCGGCCGCGGGCTTCCCCGCTCGATGGTGATCGGCGTCCTCCTGGTCATCGCAATCTACGTCTTCGTCAACATCGCCTTCGTGCGGGTGCTCGGCCTGGGCCGGATGGCAGGCGATCCGTTCGTGGCCGCCTCCGCGGGCAAGGCGCTGTTCGGCGAGCGGGGCGACCTGGTGATCCGGCTGCTGGTGGTGGTCTCGATCCTGAGCGCCATCAATGCCACCATTCTCATGGCGCCCCGGGTGCTCCTGGCCATGAGCCGGGACCGGCTGCTCCACCCCGCCTTCGAGACGGTGAACCCCGGCGGCACCCCGACCGTGGCGCACTGGGCCAGCGTCGGCGTCGCGTCGGCGTTCATCGTCTCGGGCACGTTCAACACCGTCCTTGCCCTGTGCGCGTTCTTCTACGTCGTCGGCTACCTGCTCTCGTTCCTGAGCGTGTTCGCCCTGCGGCGGAAGGAGCCCGACACGCCGAGGCCGTTCCGCGCGCCCGGCTACCCCTTCACCACCGGGCTCGCGGTGCTGGGCTCCGTGGGGTTCCTCGCGGCGTCGGTGCTGATGGACTGGGGGAACAGCTGGAAGTCGATGCTGCTCTTGGGGGCGAGCTTTCCGGTGTACCGGGCGATCGTGGCGGCACGGGGGCGATCGGCCCTGCCGGGGTGACGGACTGCGTCTTGTCCGTGCCGGCGGGTTGGGCCGGCGCCGGGCGCCGGAATCCCGCCAGCCGGCCGCGAACGAGCCAAGAGCCCTCGCGTTGAGCCCGACACGAAGGCATCTTGTAGGCACCCCCACAACCAAAAGACCCGCCATGCCCGAGCTGCTCAACCGGCTTCAGGTAGCGCTCGCCGACCGGTACCGAATCGAAAGCGAGATTGGCGCCGGCGGGATGGCGACGGTCTACCTGGCCCAGGATCTCCGGCACGACCGCAAGGTCGCGCTCAAGCTGCTGCGCCCCGAGCTCTCGGCCGTCATCGGCGCCGAGCGCTTCCTGGCGGAGATCAAGCTCACCGCCAACCTCCAGCACCCGCACATCCTCCCGCTGTTCGACTCGGGCGAAGCCGACGGCTTCCTGTTCTACGTCATGCCGTTCGTCGAGGGAGAGTCGCTCCGGAGCCGGCTCAACCGGGAGAAGCAGCTTCCCGTCGCGGACGCCGTCCGGATCGCGACCGAAGTCGCAGGTGCGCTCGACTACGCCCACCGGCACGGGGTCGTCCACCGCGACATCAAGCCCGAGAACATCCTGGTGCACGACGGCCGCGCGCTGGTGGCGGACTTCGGCATCGCCCTCGCCGCGAGCAAGGCCGGCGGGAACCGGATGACCGAGACCGGCATGTCGCTTGGCACGCCGCACTACATGAGTCCCGAGCAGGCGATGGGCGAGCGCGAGATCACCGCCCGCTCCGACGTCTACGCCCTCGGCGTCGTGCTCTACGAGATGCTCACCGGCGACCCCCCGTTCAGCGGCTCGACCGCGCAGGCCATCGTGGCGCGGGTGCTCACCGAGTCGCCCCGCCCCATCCTGCCCCAGCGCCACACCATCCCGCCGCACGTCGAGGCGGCGGTGCTGACCGCGCTCGAGAAGCTGCCGGCGGACCGGTTCGGCACGGCGGCGGAGTTCGCCGAGGCGCTGGCGGGCCGGGGCACCGTGCCGACGCTCCGCGCCACGGCCGCCACGGCCACGGGTGCCCCGCCCGTGGGGAGGATGCGGCTCGATCCCGTGAAGATCGGGCTGGCCGGCGTCGCGATCGTCGCGGCCGGAGCAGCCGCGTGGGGATGGCTGCGGCCCGGCCCGACGCCGGCCGTGAACCGGTTCAGTCTGTACCTGCCGCCGGCCGAGGCGCTCGCGCCCGTGAACCAGTCCGGCAACCGGGTCGCGATCTCGCCCGACGGCAAGCGCATGGTCTACGCTGGCCCCGCCTCGGGCGGCACGCAGCTCTGGCTCCGGGAGCATGACCAGCTCACCTCCTCGCCGATCCCGGGGACCGCGGGCGCGGGCTCGCCGTTCTTCTCCCCGGACGGCCGCGAGATCGGGTTCCTGGTCAACGGCTCGAAGGTCCTGACCGTCGCGCTCGACGGCGGCCCCACCCAGACGCTGTCCGACAGCATCAACTCGACCGGGGGCGACTGGGGCCCGGACGGCTACATCTACGTGGAGGGAGACTCGGGGATCGTGCGCATCCGCGCGACGGGTGGGCCGCGCGAGCTGATCTACAACGCGCTGGCTCGAAAGGAAAGCGGCGCGGAATGGCCCATCGTGCTGCCGGGCGCCAAGGGCCTGGTGTTCCGCACCCGGCGCGCGAACCAGGCCGTGGGCGACTTCCAGATCGTCGCCATGACGCTCCCCCACGGCGAGCCGCACGTGCTGATGCGCGGCGTCTACGCACGCTACTCCCCCACCGGCCACCTGCTGGTCGTCACCGCCGACGGCAAGCTCGTCGGGGTGCCGTTCGATCCGGGCAAGCTCGCCTTCACCGGGCCGCCGATCGCGCTGCTCGAGGGGATCGGGATCGAGGTGGGCGGGTTCTCGACCAACCTGGCCTTGTCGGGCACCGGCACTCTGGTCTACACCACCGGCGGCGCGGCCCGGAACCGGCGGCCGGTGTGGGTCACCCGTGAAGGGCTGGAGAGCCCCGTGGACTCCACCTGGGAGCCCCAGGGCACGATCGCCGCCGCCACGCTCTCGCCGGACGGGCGGGCACTCGCCGTGGAGATGGTTCAGAGCAGCAACAGCGCGATCTGGATCAAGCAGATTCCGCTCGGTCCGTTCTCGCGGCTCACCTTCGGCGACACCGCGAACCTGCGTCCGACCTGGTCCCCGGACGGGCGCTCGGTCATCTACATCGGCAACTCAAACACCAATGGCGGCACCCCGATGCGCCGGCGAGCCGACGGCACCGGGAAGGCGGAGACGCTGGTCCGCTCGCCCTTTGCCTTCGCCCACACGGCCGAGACCCGCGACGGCCAATGGCTGCTGGCCCGCCGGTCGTTCCTGGAGCCAGGGGCGGGCGATATCTACGGTGCCCGCATGGGCGACTCGACTCTGGTGCCGCTGGTGACGGGACCGGCCACGGAGATCGAGCCCGCGGTATCGCCGGATGGACGGTGGCTGGCCTACGCCTCGAACGAGTCGGGAGTGCCGGAGGTGTACGTGCGCCCGTTTCCCGACGCCGGGTCGGCGCGGTGGCAGGTGTCGGTGGCCGGCGGGCGGGATCCGGTCTGGTCGCACACCGGCCGGGAGTTGTTCTACCTGAGCCCGACGAACCGGCTCATGAGCGTCGCCGTCAGCCCGGGCGCCGCCTTCTCGTTCGCGCAGCCGAAGTCGCTGTTCTCGACCGCCGCCTACGTCCCCGGGGGGGCGATCGCGCCCTACGACGTGAGCCCGGACGACAAGCGCTTCCTGTTCCTGCGGGAGACGACGCCGGACGAGCGGAACGAGCTGATCGTCGTGCAGAACTGGACGCAGGAGATGAAGCGCCGGGCGCGGAAGTGAACGCCCGCCGATGACCACCACCCCCGCCCGCCTCGCCGCAGCGCTGGCCGACCGCTACCGCGTCGAGCGGGAGCTCGGCCAGGGCGGCATGGCCGTCGTCTACCTCGCCGAGGACCTCAGGCACGGCCGCAAGGTCGCCATCAAGGTGCTGCACCCCGAGCTCTCCGCGGTGATCGGCGGCGACCGATTCCTGGCCGAGATCAAGGTCACCGCCAACCTGCAGCACCCGCACATTCTCGGGCTGATCGACTCGGGGGAGGCGGACGGCCTGCTCTACTACGTGATGCCGTTCGTCGCCGGCGAATCGCTCCGCGCCCGGCTGATGCGCGAGCGGCAGCTCCCGGTGGAGGAGGCGCTCCGGCTCGCGCGCGAAGTCGCCTCCGCGCTCGACTACGCTCACCGCCAGGGCGTGGTCCACCGCGACATCAAGCCGGAGAACATCCTGCTGCAGGACGGGGCGGCGCTGGTGGCCGACTTCGGCATCGCCCTCGCCGTGCAGCAGGCGGGCGGCAGCCGGATGACGCAGACCGGCATGTCGCTGGGCACGCCGGCCTACATGTCGCCCGAGCAGGCGATGGGCGAACGCGAGATCGGCGCCCGGAGCGATGTCTACGCGCTGGGTGCGATGACCTACGAGATGCTGGCCGGCGAGCCGCCGTTTACCGGGCCCAACTCGCAGGCGATCGTCGCCAAGGTGCTCACCGAGCAGCCGCCCGCGCTCCGGCCCAAGCGGCCGACGGTGCCGCCCGCCGCCGAAGCCGCGATCATGACCGCGCTGCAGAAGCTGCCGGCCGACCGCTGGGGCTCGGCCCGCGAGTTCAGCGAGGCGCTGACCGGGGCGGGAGCGCGGGGCGGGTCGGCTCCCACCGTGCCGATGGCGGCGGTGCGGCCTCCCGCCAACTCGCGGCGGGCGCCGCTCCTGTGGGCGGGCTGGGCGCTGGCGGGGGTTACTGCCGGCATCGCCGCGTGGGCGCTGAGCCGGCCGCGGCCCGAGCTGCCGCCATCCCGGCTCGGCATCCTGGTGCCGGGCCTGGGCGGGAGCGGGGCGAGCTCCCAGCAGCGCCACCTGGCGTTCCTCCCGGACGGCCAGACGGTGGTGTACCTCGTCGCCGGCGCGGACGGGACGCTCCGGCTGATGCGCCACGCGCTCGATGCGGAGGCGGGGACGCCGATTCAGAATGCGATCAACATGGCCAGCCCGCTGGTGTCGCCCGACGGGCGGTCGATCGTGGGGACGCGGGGCACCACGCGACAGGTACTGCGCGTCCCGCTGGACGGCGGCACCGAGGAGCTGGTCTCCTCGTCGCTGTCCACGAGCGACGCGGCCTTCGCCCCCGACGGCAAGCTCTGGTACAGCAGCGACGCCGACCTGGGCACGGTCGAGGGCGACTCGCTCGTGGCCAGGCTGCACAAGGGCGGATACCACCTGCTGCAGATCCTGGACGATGGACGCTCCGCGCTCACCGTGCGGACGCGGGTCGGGAATGCCGCCGGCCCGGTCGTGCTGGTGGATCTCGAGACCGGGGCCGAGACGCAGATCCTGGGCACGCAGGTCATCGAGGCACGGGTGACCCAGGGGTTGCTCGTGTTCCTGACGGGCACCGGCACCCTGCAGGCCGCACCGTTCGATCTGGGGCGGCGGCAGCTCGGCGCAGCGCCAGTGACGGTGGCGACCAACGTGTCGGTCACCGGAAACGGGGTGGCCCAGTTCGCCGTCGCCGAGAACGGCAACGTCGCCTACATCCCGCAGGAGCCGGCATCGCTGGTGTTCGTCGAGCGAAACGGCGCGAGCCGGCTGGTCACGCCGGAGCGGCGGAACTTCCATCACCCGCTGTTCTCGCCCGACGGCCGCCGGCTCTCGCTGGACTTCAGCTCGATCGAAGGGCGGAACGTCTGGATCCTCGACCTCGGCGAGGGGACACTCTCGCGCGCCACGTTCGACCGCGACGGGCACGACGCGACCTGGACGCCCGACGGCCGCTTCCTCACCTACATCGTGCCGGTAAACCGGCCGGGGAGCGTGCTGCTGCAGCTGCTCCGCAAGCGGCCGGGCAGCGCCGAGGCGCCGGACACGCTGCTGACCTCGCCGCTGCTGGCCTACACCGGGGTGTGGCTCAAGGACGGCAGCGCGATGGTCACCACCGCGGCCGACCTCCGTCGGGATCCGAAGCTCCCCGATTCCACCCAGGGCGGAGCCGGCACCGATGCCGCGATCATCCGGAATGCGGGTCGGGGACCGCTGGAGCCGCTGGTGGCGAGCCGGTTCAACGAGTCGTACGTCGGGGTCTCACCCGACGGCCGCTGGATCTCGTTCGTGTCCGACCAGTCGGGGCGAGAAGAGGTCTACGTCCGCGACCTCGCCGGGGAGCGGGACCAGGTGCTGGTCTCCTCCGACGGCGGAAACGAGCCGCTGTGGAGCCCGGATGGGCGGGAGCTGTTCTATCGGGAGACGAAGCAGGATGGTCCCTACCTCGTGGCAGCCGTATCGCGACGACGCCGGCGCTCGCCGTGACCAAGCGGACGCGGCTGTTTCCGATCGGCGACATCGTGGGAACGTCGCCGCACGCGAACTACGGCATATCGCCGGACGGCAAGACGTTCGTGATGGTGCGGAGCAGCCCGGCGGCGCGGGTGATGGTGATCCAGAACCTGCCGGGGCTGGTGCGGCGGATGCGGGCGGGGAGGTCGTGAGCCCCCCTACCGACGACCTCCTCCCTGAAGCAGCGCCTGGAACCCTGGGTCCCGCCGAACCGGATCCCAGGTCGGGTCGGCCCGGAGCCAGGGCACCGAGATCCCGGAAGGAATCGAGAGCAGCGTCCGGAGCTGCGTCACCGCCGAGTCGGCCTCGCCCAGCGTCGCGTAGACCACCGCCAGGTTCCGGAGCATGTCCACCCCGTACCAGGTGTCCTTCGCCGGCGGCCGCAGCTCGACGGCGAGTCTGCCTTCCCTGATGGCATCCTCGCGGCGCCCGAGGCCGGCATAGGCGACGGCGAGCGACGCGTGGAGCGAGGGATCGTCCGGTCGAGCGCTGCTCCTCCCCGCCAGAACCCCCGCCGCGGAATCGAAGTAGACCCGTGCCGCGCGCGGGCTCCCGCTGGAGCGGTGGGCCCTGGCCTTCGCCAGATAGTACCCGCTGGAATCCGTGCCGAAGCGGGCGAGGACGAGCCCGTTCACGGCCGCCCGTGACGCGCTGCTCAGCCTCGGCAGCAGGGCCGCGCCGACGTCGAACTGGGGCAGCCAGTAGGCGATCGCTTCGGCGCCCGCACGGCGAACCCCTTCCTCCACCTGCGACGCGGCGGCGGCGAGATCGCCGTCCCGCGCGACGATGAGCAGCGCCCGGTAGACGTAGGCGGGCGAGTCGGGCTCGAGCTCCAGGGCCCGGTTCATGTAGCGCGCGGCTTCGCCGTACTCGCGCAGTCGCATGTGCAGCTCGGCGAGGTCCAGGCTCTTGACCAGCGATCTCGGGTCGAGATCCGCGGCCCGCCGCAGATCCAGGCGGGCCCGGTCCCACTGGCCCAGCCGCCGCTCGACCAGGCCACGGGCCCAGGCCAGGTCGCCGTTGCCGGGGTCACCTGCCTGGGCCGTCCGGAATTCCCGCAGCGCACGCTCGTAGTCGAGCTCGCCCCAGTAGTGGATCTGCCCGAGCGCGAGGTGGGCCTCGGGCAGGTCGGGCTGGAGCTTGAGCGCCGAGTCCGCGGCGCTCCGCGCCAGGGCCAGGCGCGCGCCGGTGCGGTCCGAGAAGTGGAATTGCCAGATGTGGCTTCGGGCGAGCCGGGCGAAAGCGAGCGCAAAGGAGGGATCGAGCTCCGTCGCCCGGGTGTACATGTCCGCCGCCGTGCGGAGCCCGGCGGGGTCTCCCGACCGGTTGAAATACTCGTTGCCGCGGAGGAAGAAGTCGTAGGCCTGCAGGTCCCCGGTGGGGCGGGCGCCGAGCGCGGCACGGTGCGGTGCCTGCAGCGCGAGATCCAGCGCGCTCGCGACCTGCTCCGCAATCCGGGACTGGACCTTGAAGACCTCCTCCAGGCTCTCGTCGTACTGGCCCGCCCAGAGATGGCGGTCATCGGACACCCGGATGAGCTGCGGGCTGACCCGCACGCGACTGACCTTCCCGGGCGACTTCTCCCACCGCACGCTGCCTTCGAGTACATACTCGACGCCGAGCTCCCGGCCGATCTGCTTGAGCGGCTTGTCGCTGTCGCGGTATTGGTCGGCGCTGGTGCGGGAGATCACGCCGAGGCGGGGGAGCATCGCGAGACGGCTGGTGATCTCCTCGGTGATGCCGTCGGTGAAGTAGCCGTCCTCGGCCGCGCCGAGATTCTGGAACGGCAGCACGGCGATGGCCCGCGTCGCGCTCGCCTGCTCGCCGCGGTTCGCGAGGGCGAAGGCCAGGGCGAGCGCCGCCACGATCAGCGCACCGCTCGCCGCGAGGGCGACCGGACGCCGCCTGAGGCGCCCGGGAACGCCGGCGCCGACCGGCCGGGCGGAGGAGCCCGCGCCTTCCAGCGCGGCGGCAAACTCCGCCGGCGTGGCGTAGCGTTCGCCAGGATCCTTGGCGAGGGCCCGTTCGAGCGCTCGCCAGACGGGGACCGGCACCTCGGGGCGCCGCGCAGGGAGCGACGGCAGCGGTGCGACGACCTGCTGGATCATGACGGACTGGGGAGTGACGCCGGTGAACGGCGGCTCGCCGCCGATCATCTCGTAGAGCACGCAGCCGAGGCTGTAGACGTCGCTCCGGCCGTCGAGGAGACCGTCGCCGCCCGCTTGTTCCGGGCTCATGTAGGCCGGCGTACCAATCGCCCGGCCGGTCTCGGTGATCCGTTCCTCGCCGGCGACCTCCATCACCGTCACCGCGGCGATGCCGAAGTCCGCGACGATCGCCTGGTCGTCCTCGAACAAAATGTTCTCCGGCTTGATGTCCCGGTGGATCACGCCGTTGCGGTGCGCGTAGTCCAGAGCCAGGGCGACCTCGCGCGCGATCCGGAGGGCCACGGGAACCGGCAGCGGCCCCTCCCGTTGGAGCCGCCGCCGCAGAGATTCGCCCTGCACGTACGGCATGACGAAGTAGAGCAGCTCGTCGGCCTGGCCCGAATCGAAGAGCGGCAGGATGTGGGGATGGGACAGCTTGGCGACGAAGCGGATCTCCCGGAGGAATCGCTCGGCCTCCACCCCGATGGCGAGCCCCGGGTGGACCACCTTGAGCGCGACGAGACGGTCGTGCCTGAGGTCGTGCGCGAGGAAGACCGTGGCGGTGCCGCCGCGCCCCAGGACGGCCAGGTCGCCATCCGGCCGCCGCTCGATTCGATAGCGGTCCGCGAGCGCGGCCGCGAGATGTTCGTGCACCGGGAGCATGACGAGGACCTGGAAGTGAGCCGTACGGAAGGATATCGGCTCTGGAGTCCGGCGGCCAGCGTCGCCAAATTGCTCTGGTTGCCACTCGCCACCCATCCGGAGCCCCCATGCCCGCCCAGCACACGCCCGCCGCCAGCCCCGTCGCCGTCCGCAAACCCCGCGAAGACGAGATCGACGTCCACGGCCTCACGCATCCCGGCAAGGTCCGCAAGGACAACCAGGACCACTTCGTTCTCTGCTCCCTCCGGAAGCAGCTCGTGCTGCGATTCTCCAGCATTCCCGACGCCGCCGAGCTCATGAGCGAGAGCGAGCGGCTCGCGTCCCTGGCGATGGTGGCCGACGGCGTGGGCGGCGCGGCCCGGGGCGAGACGGCCAGCCGCATGGCGCTCCAGGCCGTCACCCACTATGTGACCCGCGCCACCCGATGCTACTTCGGGGCGGCCGAGGACGACGACCAGGCGCTGCTGGACGCTCTCCAGGAAGCCGCCCGCCGAAGCCACGAGGAGCTCATCCGCCTCGGCGAGGAAGACGCCGACTTCCGCGGCATGGCGACGACCTTGACGTTGTACCTCGGCGTCTGGCCCCGGGGGTACCTGCTCCAGGTGGGCGACAGCCGCTGCTACCTGCTGCGTGACGGCGAGCTGACCCAGATCACCCGTGACCAGACCATGGCCCAGGCCATGGTCGACGTCGGCGCCATGAAGCCGGAGGAGGCGGCCGAATCGGCCCTGGCGCACCGGCTCACGAGCTCGATCGGCGGGCACGAGACCCACCCCCAGGTCACCCGCTTCGACATGGACTGGGGCCACGTGCTGCTGCTCTGCAGTGATGGCCTGACCCGGCACGTGAGCGACGAACGGATCGGCGACGTGCTGCGCTCGATGACATCGGCCAAGCAGGCGTGCGAGACGCTGCTGCAGGAGGCGCTCGACGACGGCGGGACCGACAACATCACGGTGATCGTGGGCCGCGCGGTGCGGCGTGGGAGCGAGGCGGCATGACGCCCCCGCACCACCGCTGGACCGCGGCCCACCTCGATCGCCGGTCCCGCGAGCGCGCCGAGTATCGCCGCACGTCCCCGGCGCTGCTCGAGCTCGAGGGCCTCCGCTGCGCGGTGCGCGACCTCGGCCTCGGCGGGCTCCGGGTCGAGCCCGCGCCGGGAGGTCGCGTCTGGAGCGTGGACCAGCAGGTGGCAGGGACGGTGGTGCTGCGGACGGCGGAGCGGATCGCGCTGGAGGCCCGGCTCGGCCGGATCGATCGTGCCGGGCTGGCATTCTTCCCCGACGGCAGGTGGCCCACCGAGGCGCACATCGAGGCGGAGCGGACGGCGCTGCTGCAGCGCCATCGCGAGCGGCGGGCGGCTCCCCGGCTGCCCATTCCACTGGCGGCGGACGCGTCGGGCACCGGCACGCCGCTGCGCGACGTGAGCGCGGCCGGCCTGCGCTATGCGCTGACCCGCTTCGAGTCGGCGCCGGCCATCGGGAGCCGCATCGAGGGCGCGCTCCAGCTCGACGCCGAGACCGCGATCGAAGTACGCGGCCGGGTGGTGCGGCACGTCGGGCGGGAGGTCGCGGTGGCCTTCGATCCGCCCGGGCTCGACCCGGCGGTGCTGGAACTGCTGCACCGGCGGTTCTTTCCGGGATAGCCCCACGGTCCTCGGTTACTTGTCCGCGTGCCCCTTCAGCTGCTCCAGCCAGTTTTCCGCCACGATCAGCTCGCTCTGCTGCGCCGTCTCTCCCTCGCGCACCATCAGGAAGCGCTTGTCGTCGGGACTCACGGAGTACGACGGGACCGGCCCGCCGCGGGCGAGCTCCGCGACCGAGAACAGGATCCGCTGCCGCCCGACCGAGAACGTGGCGCCCGGCGGAATCTCGGCGGACACCATCTCCGACTTGCCATTGATGTAGAACAGCTCCCGGCCGGAATTGGACCACACCGGCTCGTTGCCGGCGGCAGTGGACACCTGCCACTTGGCCGACGCGGTCTCGGGGAACGGCCGGACGTAGATCTCGTTGCTCCCCGATTCGTTCGAGGCGTACGCCAGCCAGCGTCCGTCCGGCGAAAGCGTCGGATAGAACTCCGCGGCTGGTGAAGCGACGAGCGGGACCAGGGTCGTGTCCCCGGTCTTGAGGCCAAGGATGTCGGGGCTCCCGGCCCCCACCGGGGCGGTTCGGAAAATCAGCCAGCGTCCATCCCGCGACGGTGCGACCTGGCCGAAATCGAACGCGGGCTTGCTGGCGAGCAGCAGACGGGGAGTGCCGGTCCCATCCGCCCGGTGGGCGTACACCGGCCCCACGCCGGAACCCGACCGATCGGTGATGTAGAGGACGTCGCGGCCGTCGGGGGACCAGGCGGGACGCACGCTCGACGTGTCTCCGAACGTGATCCGAGAGAAGGGACCGTCCGGGAGCCGTTTGACCCAGATGTCGCGGCGGCCATCCCGCCCGAGGTCGACAGCCAGGGCCTTCCCGTCCGCGGAGAGGCTGGCCGAGGCAATGACGCCCTGCGGATCCCACGTGGGGTCCACCGGGCTCGCGAGGCCCTCGCGGCTGACCCACACCGCGCGGCGGGAGCCGAGCGTGCCGCCCGTGGTATACGCCAGCGTGCCGTTGCCGGCGAGAGCCAGGTCGATGTTGAAGCCCCCGTTCCGCACCCCGATCCCCTCGATCAGGGCGACGGGCGGGCCCGTCAACTCGAGCTTCTTCACGTCGAAGGGGATGGAGATCAGCTTCCCGTCCGCGGTGACCACCAGTAGATGGCCGGTGGGGGCGTACGTGGCGTAGATGCCCCGGACAAGCGAGTGGGCCGTGCCGTGCGGCAGGGTCATCGCCATGATCTCGAAGTCGCCCGGTCCCTGTCCGGCGTGGCGGAGCCGGAAGAGCAGCCCGCTCGCGCCCGGCAGCACGTGCACCCACTCAGTCGCGATCTCCTTCTTCTGAGGCACGATCGTGTAGACCGGCTCGATGGTCCCGCCGGAGGCGCGCATCCGGGCGACGCCCGAGTCCACCTCGAAGTAGATGTACCCATCGGGGCCCCAGTCGCCCGAGCTGGTGTTGGCCTTGTCGGTCAACGTCACCGTCGGCGCCCCCGCGAGCGAGGCGATGCGCACCAGCGTCCCGCCGCCGATGAATCCGACTCGCTGGCCGTCCGGAGAGAAGAAGGGACTCGATGCGCCTTCGGTGCCCGCAATCGGCGTGGCGTCGAGCTGGTCGATCCGCCGGAGCCAGAGGCGGCTGCCGCCGTCGCCCGGCCCGCTGTATACCAGCGCCCGGCCGTCCGGCGAGAGCGCCATCCGCGCGCCGCCGGTCCCCAGCGGCGGCTGCAGTGCCTGGTTGGGGCGGAGCGCGAGGCTGAACTGGCTCAGCAGCGGCGCCGGCGCCGGCCGGAGCCAGCCCCAGAGTGCCGCGGCCGTGGCGACGGCCGCCACCGCGAGGGCGCCGATCGCAACCAGCCCCGCCCGCCGGCCCGCAGGGCCGGCACCCGCCGCCGCCCCGGCACCCGCCGCGACCGCCGCAATCGTCGCCCCGGTGCTGTAACTCTTATCGCGGAGCGCCTCCGCAAACTCCGCCGCCGTCGCGAACCTGTCCGCCGGGAGCTTCTCGAGCGCGGTGAGCGCCGCCGCCTCGACGTGGCGCGGGATAGTGTGGCGCTGGGGCACGAGCGGGCGCGGGCTCTCGGTCACCACCCGGGCCACCACCGCCTGGGCGGTGGCACCGGTGAAGGGCGGCTCGGCGGTGAGCATCTCGTACAGCACCGCGCCGAGCGCGTAGATGTCCGAGCGGGCCGTGATCTCGCGCTCGCCCATGGCCTGCTCGGGGCTCATGTAGTGCGGCGTGCCGAGGCTCATGCCCGTCTCGGTCATCCGCGACCCGCCCGCCTTGCTGGCCGCGAGCGCGATGCCGAAGTCGGCGATGAGCGCGCGGCCGTCGTGCAGCAGGATGTTCTCGGGCTTGATGTCGCGGTGGATCACGCCGTGGCGGTGGGCGTAGTCGAGCGCGCCCGCTACCTCGGTGGTGATCCGGACGGCGTCGGCCACGGGCAGCTGCTTCTCGCGGTTGAGCCGGTCGCGGAGCGACTCCCCGTCGATGAAGGGCATGACGTAGAACAGGTACCCGTCCGCCTCGCCCGAGTCGAACAGCGGCAGGATGTGCGGGTGCTGCAGGTTGGCCGTGAGCTTGATCTCGGCCAGGAAGCGCTCGGCCCCGATCACGGCGGCGAGCTCCGGCCGAAGCACCTTGAGCGCCACACGGCGGTCGTGGCGGACGTCCTCCGCGAGGTAGACGGTCGCCATGCCGCCGGCGCCGATCTCGCGGTCGAGACGATAGCGGTCCGCCAGGGCGGATTGGAGCCGGCCGAGCAGTTCGGGCATGTGAGGCTTTGTTGGGGGTGCTGGAAGATGGGGGCGGAGGGGCCGGGTGTGCCAGGGGGCTCCCTGGGAGCTGCGGAGGCAACCACCAAGAAACGCCAAGAAACTGCCAGGAAACTGCCAGGCAGTGTCTGGACCCTGCTCGACCTGCGGCGCCACGACTATCGTACAGATGAACCAGAACGCCGGGAGCGCACGATGGATCAGGGACCGCTGTCACCCACCGAGCTGCACGCGATCGACGCCTACTGGCGCGCCGCCAACTATCTCTCCGTCGGCCAGATCTACCTCCTGGACAATCCCCTGCTCCGGCAGTCGCTGACCCTCGACCACATCAAGCCGCGCCTGCTGGGGCATTGGGGCACGACGCCGGGACTCAACTTCATCTACGCGCACCTCAACCGCGTCATCAGGCGGGACGACCTCGACATGATCTATATCGCCGGGCCGGGCCACGGCGGACCCGGGATGGTCGCCAATACCTACCTGGAAGGGACGTACAGCGAGCTCTATCCCGAGGTGTCGCGGGACCTGGCCGGGCTCCAGCGGCTCTGCAAGCAGTTCTCCTTTCCGGGCGGCATTCCGAGCCACGCGGCGCCGGAGACGCCCGGCTCCATCCACGAGGGTGGAGAGCTGGGCTACTCGCTGGCCCACGCGTACGGCGCCGCGTTCGACAATCCCGACCTGATCGTGGCGTGCGTGGTCGGTGACGGGGAGGCCGAGACCGGGCCGCTGGCCACATCGTGGCACTCGAACAAGTTTCTCAACCCGGTCACCGACGGCGCGGTGCTGCCGATTCTGCATCTCAACGGGTACAAGATCGCCAGCCCGACCGTGCTGGCCCGGATCAGCGGCCAGGAGCTGGAGAGCCTCTTCCGGGGCTACGGGTACCGTCCGTACCTGGTCGAAGGCTCCGAGCCCAAGGCGGCGCACCAGGCAATGGCCGCGGCGCTCGATGCCGTCCTGGCGGAGATCCGCACGATCCAGACGAACGCCCGCTCGACCGGCGAGGCCACCCGCCCCCGGTGGCCGATGATCATCCTGCGCACGCCCAAGGGGTGGACCGGGCCCAAGACGGTAGACGGCAAGAAGACGGAGGGGTCCTGGCGGTCCCACCAGGTTCCGCTGGCCGACCTGCAGACCAAGCCCGAGCATGTCAAGCAGCTCGAGCGGTGGATGAAGAGCTATCGCCCGGAGGAACTGTTCGACGAGGCCGGGGCCCTGATCCCAGAGCTGGCCGCGCTCGCCCCCGAGGGCGACCGGCGCATGGGCGCCAATCCCCAGGCCAACGGGGGCATCCTGCTGCACGATCTGTCGCTGCCGGATTTTCAGGATTACGCCGTGCCCGTTCCTTCGCCCGGGACGGTGACGGGCGAGGCCACGCGAGTGCTCGGCGCCTTTCTCCGGGACGTCATGCGGCGGAATCTCGAGCGGCGAAACTTCCGGGTCTTCGGCCCGGACGAGACCGCCTCCAACCGGCTGGACGCCCTGTTCGAGGTGACCGCGCGCACCTGGCTGGCCGAGGAGAGCCCGGACGATCAGCAGCTGAGCCCGGACGGCCGGGTGATGGAGATCCTGAGCGAGCACACCTGCCAGGGATGGCTCGAAGGCTATCTGCTCACCGGCCGGCACGGCTTCTTCTCCTGTTACGAGGCCTTCGTCCACATCGTGGACTCGATGTTCAACCAGCACGCGAAGTGGCTCAAGGTGGCGCGGCAGATTCCGTGGCGCCGGCCGATCGCATCGCTCAACTACCTCCTGACGTCGCACGTCTGGCGGCAGGACCACAACGGGTTCTCGCACCAGGATCCGGGGTTCATCGATCACGTCGTCAACAAGAAGGCCGACGTGATCCGGGTGTACCTGCCGCCGGACGCGAACACCCTGCTCTCCGTGGCCCATCACTGCCTGCGGAGCCGCGACTACGTCAACGTCATCGTGGCCGGGAAGCAACCGGCGCTGCAGTATCTCGACCTCGACGCCGCCGTCAAGCACTGCACGGCCGGCATCGGCATCTGGGAATGGGCCAGCAACGATCGCGGCGCCGAGCCGGATGTGGTCATGGCGGCCGCGGGCGACGTGCCCACGCTGGAGACCCTGGCGGCGGTCAGCCTCCTGCGCCAGCAGGCGCCCGAGCTCAAGGTACGGGTCATCAACGTGGTCGACCTCATGCGGCTGCAGCCGGCCGACCAGCACCCTCACGGCCTCCCGGACCGCGACTTCGACGCGCTCTTCACGGCCGACAAGCCCGTCATCTTCGCGTATCACGGCTACCCGTGGCTGATCCACCGGCTGACCTACCGCCGGACCAACCACGGGAACCTCCACGTCCATGGCTACCAGGAGGAGGGGACGACGACGACGCCGTTCGACATGGCGGTGCGGAACGGGATCGACCGCTTCCACCTGATGGCCGACGTGTTCGACCGGGTCCCGAAGCTCAGCTCGACCGCCGCGTATGCCAAGCAGGCGATCCGGGACAGGCTGATCGAGCATACGCAGTACATCGAGGCGTACGGAGATGATCTGGCGGAGATTCGGGACTGGAAGTGGCCGGGTGGCTGACCGGGGCGACCCGCTGGGACCATAGGCGACTGCCCCCCGATCAAGGGCTCAGGCCAGATTCATCTTCGCCAGCAGCGCCTGGAACCGCGGGTGCGGCCGCAGCGACGTGAAGAGGAAGGACCCCTTCACGCCATACACGCTTCCGCCCCGCTCCTCATATGCCTGCTCCAGGTACCCGATCGCCGCGTCGTGTTCCCCCAGCCCGGTATACACATACGCCATGTGGTACGGCGACACGTACCGCTCCCGCGACATGTCCTCCAGCTGCCGCAGCACCGCTCGGGCCTGCTCGGTCCTCCCGGACAGCCCGTAGGCCTCGCCGAGCTGCGCCAGGTACAGCGTGTGCCCGGGGGCGACCCGCGCCGCGTGCTCCAGCTCGGCCAGACCCTGGTCCGTCATCCCCGATTTCAGGTAGGCCCACCCCAGCGTGGAGCGCGCCCGCCCATACTCGGGATCGAACTCGATGGCGCGCAGCGACGCCTGCAACGCCTCCTCGTACCGGCCCGCGCGCAAGAGGGTGGAGGCGACGTCCGCCCGGTGCGTCAACGGATCGAGCTCCTGCGCGCGCCGCACCAGGGCCAAGGCCTCGTCGTAGCGCTCGAGCGCGCCGCAGAGCCAGCCGTAGTGGTCGTAGATGTCGGCGGCGCCCGGGCTCAGCTCGAGGGCCAGCTTGAACTCCGCCTCGGCGCCAGCCCAGTCATAGTCGTGCACCATCCGGAGGAGGCCCAGCACCGCGTGCGCCTCGCCCAGGTCGGGGTCGAGCCGCAGCGCCGTCGAGACGGCCTTCATGCCCTCACGGTACGCCTCGTCCGGCTGGACGGTGCCGCCGCCCGCCCCCGCCGCAAGCTCCGCGTAGGCCAGCGCGGTCCCGACATGGGCCATGGCGTACCCTGGGTCCCCCGCGATCGCCTCCTTGAAGTAGTCGATGCCCTTCCGGATGCTCCCCTCGGTGTACCGGGCGTAGCAATGGCGCCCCTGGAGGTAGAGCTGGTAGGCCTGGACGTCGGCGGTCGGCTCGCGGTGGATGCGGGTCTGCTCGTCCCGCGACAATTCGGCCTTGAGCGCGTCGGCGATCTGGAGCGCCACGTCGGTCTGGATCGCGAAGATGTCGGTGAGCCGGCGGTCGTAGGTCTCGGCCCAGAGATGCTGGTTGGTCGGCGCGTCGATGAGCTGGGCGACGATCCGTACCCGGTCGCCGGCCCGGCGGACACTGCCCTCGAGCAGGGTCTCGACGTCCAGGGCGATGCCGATGTCGCGGAGACTCTGGTCTCGCTGCTTGAACCCCATGACCGAGCCACGCGAGATCACCTTGAGCGAGCGGATCTTCGAGAGCTGGGCAATGACGTCCTCGGTAATGCCGTCGGCGAAGAACTCGTTGTCGGGGTCGGCACTCAGGTTGAGGAACGGCAGGACCGCGACCGATGGCCGGGTACCTCCCACGCCGGCAACCGGGGCCGGCGCCGAGAGCGTCTCCGCGAACGCCGCGGCGGTGGGGAAGCGCTCGTTCGGGTCGACGGCCAGCGCCCGCACCAGCGCCTGCTCCACCGCGGGCGAGACCCCGGGTCGAACGCGGCGCACGCGTGGGGCCGCCTCGGTGAACCGCTTGGCGATAACGATCCGCGGTGAGGCACCCACGTGCGGCGGCTCGCCCGCCAGGAGCTCGTAGAGCACGCAGGCGAGGCTGTACACGTCGCTCCGGGCATCCAGCTCGCGCTCCGCGGCCGCCTGCTCGGGGCTCATGTATTCCGGCGTTCCCACCATGAGTCCCGCCTGGGTGAGCCGCTCGTCCGCCGCGGCGCCGGCCGCGAGGGCGATGCCGAAGTCGGCGACCATGGCCTCGCCCTCGTGCAGCAGGATGTTCTCCGGCTTGATGTCGCGGTGGATCACGCCCTGGAGGTGCGCGTGATGCAGCGCGGCGGCGACCTGCCGCACGATGCGGAGCGCCTCGTCGATCGGGAGCTGCCGCTCCCGGGCGAGCCGCCGCCGCAGCGAATCGCCCGCGACGAAGGGCATGACGTAGTAGAGCAGGTCGCGTTCGCCCACCGCCGATGCGGGCACCGTACCCGAGTCGTGCAGCGGCAGGATGTGCGGGTGATTGAGCCCCGCGGCGATCCGGATCTCGCGGGCGAACCGGTCGGGCCCGAGCAGCGCGCCCAACTCGGGGCGAAGGACCTTGATGGCCACCTGGCGGTGGTGCTTGAGGTCGTCCGCCAGCCAGACCGTGGCCATGCCGCCCCGGCCCAGCTCCCGCTCGAGGGTGTAACGGCCCGCCAGCGCCGGGGCGAGCCGGGTGAGGTCCGTTGGGGATGTGGGCGGCATGGGCGGAAAGGTACAGCGTGCGTGGCGGATTGGAGAGCCGCGTTGAGGCGATCAGTCGTTATGGCTTCATCAGCCGTTCGACACCGTCGCCGTTGATCAGCTGGCAGCTTCAACTGACCAACTCAGACCTCGTCATCCCGAGCGAAGCGAGGGACCTTCTTCGCGGTGGTTCGAAGCCGCCGGAAAAGGTCCCTCGCTTCGCTCGGGATGACGGCAAGCTCATCTCGGAAAACCGTCGGCGAGGCCTCCATCCACCGTGATGATGTCCCCCGTCGTGAACCGGAACCGCTCCCCCGCCAGCACCACCGCGAGCTCCGCCACAGCCTCCGCGGGGATCAGCCCGACCTTCATCAAGTTCCGCTGACGGTACACCTCGAGCTGCTCGGCCTCCGTCACCCCGCGGCTTGCCGCCCGCTCCCGCACGAACCTCCGGAACAGGGGCGTATCCACCTGGTCCGCGTTGATCGCATTGACCCGGATCCCGTCAGGGCCGAGCTCGACCGCCGCCACCCGGAGCGCCTGAAGCAACGCAGCCTTGCTCCCGCCGTAGGCCACCGCCTCCTTGCCCGGCACGATCGCCGCCTTGGACACCGACGCCACGATCGAGCCGCCTGTCCCCTGCCGCCGCATGACGGTCGCCGCCCGGCCGATCGCTGCCACCGCACCCAGGTAGTGCACCTCGAGCTGCCGCTGGAGGTCCTCCCGCCGGATCTCGGTGATCGGGGCGAACCGTGGCGGCAGGCCGGCCGTGTAGAACAGGCAGTCGAGCCCGCCGAACTCGAGCACGGCACGTTGGAAGAGCGCGTCGAGGCTCGCGTCGCTCCGCACATCGGCCGCGGCGCCGATCACCCGTCCCGGGAACTGCGGAATGAGCTCGGCGGCGACGCGTTCTGCGGGGGCACGCTCGAGATCGGCCACCACCACGTGCGCCCCCTCCTCCGCGAAGCGCCGCGCCGCCGCCTGGCCGATGCCGCTCCCGCCGCCGATGATCACCACGACGTGCCGGGGCAGCTCCTTGCCCGCGCGCTCCCGCGCGATGGTCTCCTCCACTTTCCGCCGCTCCAGCGGCCAGTGCTCGAACTCGAACACGTCGCGCTCGGGGAGAAACTCGAACCGGTCCACCGCCTCCGCGCCGGCGATCGCCTCCAGCGTGGCGCGGTAGCAGAGGTTCGCGGTCAGGGCGCTCCGCTTGTCGGTAAACGCCGTGATGAGGCCGAGCCCGGGCGCCAGCACCACCTTGGCCCAGTCGTCGAGCGGCTTCTCGCCGGGCGCGGCGTGGCGGGCGTGATATGCCTCGTAGTCCGCCCGCGCGGCGGCCAGCCGGCTCCGCACCTGGGCGACGAGCGCCTCGGCCGGCGCCGCCAGGTCGAGCTCGAGCCAGACCGGCAGCCGCCCGGCGCGGAGCAGGTGCTCCGGCGTTCCCATCCCCCGCCCCGTGAGCTCCGGCATCCGTTCCGCGGCCAGGGTGGCCAGCACGTCCTCGGCGTCGTCGTAGTGGAGGATCACGCGGTCCGGCGTGCTCAGGGCGCCGCGGACGGCGGGCAGGACCAGCTCAGCGAGGCGGTGGCGTTGCTCCGTCGCGAGCCTCGGGCTTGGGGCGCCGGCCGAGAGCCGTCCCCGCCGGCTGGCGGCGATGTACTCCTCGATCTTCGCGACCACCTGCACCAGCCGCGCGTGCGCCTGCTCGGCGTCGTCGCCCCAGACCACCAGGCCGTGGTGCGCCAGCGTCATGCCGATCGCGTCCGGCGGGATCCGGTCCACCATCGCGCTCACCGAGCGGGCCAGTGGAAAGCCGGGCCGGCTGTACGGCACGTACGCGATCCCGCCCTCGAACAGCTCATTCACCAGCCGCTCGGCCGTGGCGTCGGCGACGTTGGTCAGGCTCATCGTGGCGACATCGTGGGTGTGGGCGATGACGCGGTGCGGCAGCAGCGAGTGCAGCGGGGTCTCGACGCTCGGCGCGGGGCCCTCGGCGAGCATGCAGCCGGCCATGAAGCGCATCATCTCGGCGTCGCTCATCGATTCCGCCTCCGCGAGCGGCGCCAGGCGAGCGAGCGAGAGCCGGGTGAAGCCCTCGCGGCCGATGGTGCGGAGGTCGGTGCCGCTGCCCTTCACCAGCAGGGCGTCGCCGATCTTGATCGAGGTGTTGCCCCCGCCCGGCTGGACCAGGCGGGTCTGCTGGCCGAGGAGGTGAGAGAGGTGGACCAGGCTGTCGAGGGGGTCGGGGGTGGTCGGCATAGGGGAGGAAGATGCGTGGAGCGGCTCGCCGGCGCGAGCATCGCGGGTCCGTCGAGGTCAGCCCGAGCCCCCGCGGCGGCGACGCGAGTCACCCTGACCGAGACGCGAGTCACCCTGACCGAGATTCACCCTGACCGAGACGCGAGTCACCCTGAACGGAGTGAAGGGGGCCATGCCGGGTGATGCCCCCTTCGCTGCGCTCAGGGTGACTCGCGTCGCTCGTCGCGGGGGATCGAGCGGCTCTCCAGGGTCAGCTGGGGTGTGCGGCGGTCTGCGTTGTCGGAGCGAGCTGAAAGCGGAACCGCTGCTGGACGAGCTGGCGGACGGTCTTGCCACCGCGCTTGGCCGGCCGGAATCGCGCGCCGCCGAGCGCCGTGCGCACCGACTCGCTGAAGCGCGGGTCGTCGCTCTGGATCACCTGGATCGTGGTCGTGTCCACCCGCCCGATGGTATCGACGACGTAGGTCACGTCCACCTGGCCCTGTGTACCCGTGGCGATCAGGTCGCCCGGGTAGACCGGCGCGGCGCTCCCCTCGTAGCGCTCCACCATCTCGTCCACCTCCAGCACGCTGAAGGCGGTGTCCGACAGGCGCGGCGGCGGGCCGAAGGGGGTCTCGCCGTGGGCCCCGCTCCGCTGGCCCCATGGGCGGTTGCGGTACGCCGGCCCGCGAACGCGGAGTCCGTCGCCCGGAGGCGCGAGCCCGGCGCCGCCCTCGAGGTCGCTCCCGAGCTTCCCCCACTGGATGCGCTCGGCCTGACGGAGCGGCGCGTCGACCCGGTCGGGCGGGAGGAGGTAGAACACCCGGGCTTCGCGCTCGTCGGCCGGCAGCTGCCCGCCGCCTTCGGTCACGGCAACGGCAAGCCACACCACCCCCACATGTGCCAGGATGCTCACGAAGGCACATTCGGCGGAGTGGAGGAAGCTCCGGTCGGATTCCAGCAGGGTGAGGTGCATGCTCGAGGCCGCCAAGTGGGCGGATGGTGCCGTGGTCTACATATATGACGACGTTCACCCCTCAGCAAGACACGCCGCCGTCAGTGCGCCGCAGCGCCCGCGCCGGTCGGCTCGCCGGGTCCAACCGCGCGCAATACACCCACCGCTCCCTTGGTGGCATCAGCGAACGCGTGGGTGACGAACGGGTAGTCGCCCGGCTCGCGCAGCCGCACCTCGAAGATGCTGCCGCCCCCGACCGGCACGTTCACGGTCTGGACCCCTATCAGGGGGTTCGCCTGCGAGCCGTCCTCGAACACCCGCTCGAAGATGCCGCCCACCACATGAAACGAGCTGATCCGGTTGGGGCCGGCGTTCACCAGGTAGAGCCGCACCAGCTCGTTCGGTTGAACGTCGATCGGGTGGGCGGCGTACTGGCTGGCCCGGCCGTTGAAGACGATCTGGTCGGGGGCCTGCCCGAGGAGCTTCTGCCAGTCGAGGCTCTGGGTGCCGTCGGCGGCGGGCTTCGGGGTCAGGTAGAACTCACTCTGCACGAAGACGAGCTCGCGGGCCTTGGTCCGGGGAACGGCGGGGTCAACAACCAGCGCGCCGTACATGCCGTTGGCGATGTGCATGGCGACCGGGGCCGTGCCGCAGTGGTACATGAAGGCGCCCGGTACCCTGGCCACGAAGCGATAATGCAGCGAGTCGCCCGGCAGGACGTTCACGTAGTACTTGCTCGGCGCGATCTGGGCCGCGTGAAAGTCCATGCTGTGGGGGATGTTGGCGGCGTTGACCACAGTAAAATCGACCGTGTCGCCCTGGCGCACGTGCAGCGCCGGGCCCGGCACCGTCCCGTTGAAGGTCCACGCGGCGTAGGTCACTCCTGGTGCGATCAGCACCGGGGCGTGCTTCATCTCCAACCGGATCCGGTGGAGCCGGGAACGCTCCGCCGGCTCGAGGTTCGCGGTCCGGGGCGCAGGCTCGGCCTTCGGGCCCCCGATCGGCGCCTCGCCGTGGGACACATCGGCTGGCGGATTGGTGTCGGGCTCTTCCTGAACGCTGGTGACGGTCGAGGTCCGGGCGGTGTCGGCCGAGTGAGTGGCCGGGGTCGGAGTACGACAGGCGACGGCGAGCAGCAGCAGGGCCGCCGCCGGAGTGAGCAAGCGGGGCATCGGGATCATCCTGGAATCGGCGTGATCGCGGAGCGGCAGAGCGGCGTCATCCGCAGTCACCAATGCTAGGGCGGGAATCGGACTCAGGCAACAGGGCTTGTGATTCGAGGGCACGCCCTCGCTGCAGGATCCGGACTCAGGTAATGGAAGGATTGACAGTGTTGGTACCAACTCCTAGCTATGGTGTGAACCGTGATGGAGGGGAGGGAGCAACGGCGCTCGCCCAGTTCTCGGGTACCCGCGAAGCGTTCGCCGGCACATGAACCGATTCCACACCCGCACACCACGCGTTACGAACACCTGCATGACCAAAGCGGCATGACCGCCGCTGGCCAACACGGCGCCGGGGTCCACGGCTGGACGGACCCCGGTTTGTTGTGGGCGTTCGTAGCCGACCCGCCTCCCCATCCGCCGCCTGTCAGCAGGTCACACCTGAGGCGAGTTGCCCCGAGGCGCGTCACCTGCAGCGAGCGCCGCCGCAAAGCGCGCGCGCTCCTCCGGTGACAATTCCTGAAACGCGCCGACGAACTGCTCCGTCCGGGTTGAGCCGAAGCGACGCGCACCCGCCTGCAGGTATGCCAGCACGTCGGACAGCTCCCGGATTCCTCCCGCGGCCTTCACGAGGCATCGGCCCTTCACGGCCTGGTACATGAGCCCGACGTCTTCCAGCGTGGCACCGCCGTCGGCATAGGCGGTGGATGTCTTCACGAAATGGGCCCCTCCCTCGACGATCCACTCGCACGCGCGCTGCTTCTCGTGCCGAGTCAGGTAGCAGGTCTCGAGAATGACCTTCACCCGGCGGCCGGCGGCGGCGTTGACCACGCCGGCCACGTCCCGGATGAACAGCTCCCGCTCGCCATTCCTGAGGGCGGGGATGTTCATCACCATGTCGATCTCCTCGGCGCCCAGGTCAAGGACCTCTTTGGCCTGATACTCCTTCATGGAGGGCGTTTCGTTCCCGTGCGGGAATCCCACCACCGTTCCCACCAGCACGCCGGAGTCGCGCAGCGCGCCGGCGGCGAGCTGGACATAATGCGGCTGCACGGTCAGGGTAGCGGTGCCCAGCCGTGCCGCGGTCTCGGCGAATCGCGCCACCTCCGCGTGGGTGGCGTCGGGACGGACCATCGAATGATCGAACAGCTTGGCAAAATGGAGCACTTCCATGGCGGCGTCCGACATGCCCCAATACTATTAGATCGATTGTGAGCTGGGCAGCCTGCCTGAGTCCCGCGAGCTCCGCACGAACTTTCGTCCCTCGCAGAGGTGCGATGGCGTCAAGCACCGCCCCCACATCCGACCGCCTGAACCGCCTGACCTTGCTGGCGCCGCTGTCCGGCATCATCGTGCCGCTCGAGCAGGTGCCTGATCCCGCGTTCGCGCAACGGCTCGCGGGCGACGGTCTCGCGCTCGATCCGCTCGACCAGCGGCTCGTCGCCCCCTGCGATGCCCGCGTGCTTCACGTGCACCGGGCCGGCCACGCCCTCACCCTCTCCGCGTCGGGGCTCGAGATCCTCATCCACGTCGGGCTCGACACGGTGACGCTCAACGGCAAGGGTTTCGAGCCACGCGTCCAGGCGGGAGACGAGGTGCGCGCGGGCGACCTGCTGCTGACCTTCGACGCGGACTACGTGGCGAGGCACGCGCGCAGCCTGATCACGCCGGTGCTGGTGCTGAGCATGGATCGCGTCGCGGGGTTGCAGGGGCCGACCGGCCGGGTTCTCGGAGGGCGCGATGCGCTGCTCGAGGTGCGCCTCGCGGCGGCCGGCCCCGACCCGGCGGCCCGCGCGGAAGGGAGCGCGGTCGAGTCGGCTCCGCTCGTGATCGCGAGCGAGGCGGGACTGCACGCGCGTCCCGCCGCGACGATCGCGGCGACGGCACGCCGCTTCAGCGCCGACGTACGGCTGGTCAAGGAGGGCCGGGAGGCCAACGCCCGCAGCGTCGTGTCGATCATGATGCTCGAGGTGGGACGCGGCGACGCCGTGACCGTCGTCGCACGGGGTGAAGACGCCGCCGCCGCGGCGGACGCGGTGCGGCAGGTACTCGCCTCAGCCTCGGCCGCGGTGCACGGCGGCGACCCGAGGCGGCCAGCCGGGGCCCTGCCCACGAGCGCCGTCTCAGCCCGTCCGACCAGCATGCCCGGCGGCCCGCTGACGGGCGTGCCCGCCTCGCCCGGTGTCGCGATCGGCCGCGTGTTCCAGCTCCGCCACGCCGATGCGGTGCTGGACGAGCGGGCCGCGGATCCGAGCCACGAGCGGCGCGCACTCGACGCCGCGATTGCCGGCGCGCACCGCCAGCTCGAGGCCCTGCAGCTGCGGCTCACCGCGGAGGGAGACGCCGACCGGGTCGCGATCTTCGCGGCGCACCAGGAGCTGCTCGAAGACCCGGAGTTGCTCGACGGCACAGCCGAGCAGATCCGGGAGGGGGCCACCGCGGCGTATGCCTGGCGGCAGGTCTACCTGCAGCAGGCGGACCGGCTGCTCGCGCTCCGGAACGAGCTGCTCGCGGGCCGGGCCGCCGACCTGCGCGACGTAGGCCGGCGCGTGCTCCATCTGCTCGTGGGTCGCGACGGCACGCCGCCCGAGATACCCATGGAGTCGATCGTCGTGGCCGAGGACCTGGCTCCCTCCGACGCCGCGACGCTGGATCGCACCCGCGTGCGGGGCTTCTGCACCACGACGGGCAGCGCCACGTCACACGTGGCCATCCTGGCCCGGGGCCTGGGCGTCCCCGCGGTCGCCGGCATGGATCCGCGCGCCCTCGAGCTTCCTTCCGGCGCACGGGTGGCCCTCGATGGTGACGCCGGAACGCTGTGGCGCGATCCTTCTTCGGCCGAGGAAGCGGAGATCACTGCGCGGCAGGTATCCGGAGCCCGACAGCGCGCCGCGGAGCTCGCGGTGGCCACCCAGCCGGCCGTCACCAGGGACGGCCATCGCGTGGAAGTCGCCGCCAACGTCGGTGGCCTGGACGAGGCCCGCCGGGTGCCCGAGGTGGGCGGCGAAGGGATCGGCCTGCTGCGCTCAGAGTTCCTCTTCCTGGAGCGCCGGACGGCGCCGACCGAAGACGAACAGACGGCCGCCTACGAGGCGATCATCCGCCAGGTCGGACCCGAGCGCCTGGTCGTCATCCGGACCCTCGACGTGGGAGGCGACAAGCCGCTGCCCTATCTGCCGGTGGCCGCCGAGGCGAACCCCTTCCTCGGCGAGCGCGGCATCCGCCTGCTGCTGAACCGGCCGGAGCTCTTCGCCGCCCAGGTCCGCGCCATCCTTCGGGCGGCGCGCGCCGGCAAAGTAGCCGTGATGTTTCCGATGATCTCGACCATGGCCGAGTGGCGCGCCGCGCGCGAGCTGGTGGAGCTCCAGCGCCTGGCGCTGGGCGTCCCGCCGCTGCCGGTCGGCATCATGATCGAGACCCCGTCGGCCGCGCTCCTGGCCGACCGCTTTGCGCAGGAGGCGGATTTCTTCTCGATCGGCACCAACGATCTGACCCAGTACACGCTCGCCATGGATCGCACCAATCCGGGCCTCGCAGTCCAGGTGGACGCGCTGCATCCCTCGGTGCTGCGCCTGATCGAGCGGGCCGTCGCCGGCGCGCACGCGCACGGGCGGTGGGTGGGCGTCTGCGGCGGGGCCGCCGGCGATCCCCAGGCCGTGCCGGTCCTGGTCGGGTTGGGAGTGGACGAGCTGAGCGCCAGCGTGCCCCTCGTCCCCGCCGTGAAGGCACAGGTGCGCGCGTTGTCATTGGAGGAGTGCCGGGTCACGGCGCGGTTGGCACTCGACGCCGCCGACGGTGCGGAAGTGCGTGAACTGGTCGCACAACGCCATGCGGGAGGTCCGGCATGAGCATCGGGCGCACCGCCTTCGGCTGGCTGCAGAAGATCGGCAAGTCGCTGATGCTGCCGGTCTCGGTGCTGCCGGTCGCGGGAATCCTCCTCGGTGTCGGCAGCGCGAAGTTCACCTGGCTGCCGTCGGTCGTGTCGAACGTGATGGCGCAGGCGGGTGGCGCGGTGTTCGGCAACCTGCCGCTCATCTTCGCCATCGGCGTCGCGCTCGGCCTCACCGGCAATGACGGGGTGGCCGCGCTCGCCGCGGTGGTGGGTTTCGCGGTGATGGTCGCGACGATGGGGGTGATGGCCCCGCTGGTCGGTTACGAGCCGCGTCCGATCATAGGCATCCCCTCGATCGAGACCGGCGTGTTCGGCGGGATCCTGATCGGCGCCGTCGCCGCCATCCTGTTCAATCGATTCTACCGGGTCCAGCTCCCGCCCTACCTGGGGTTCTTCGCCGGCAAGCGCTCGGTGCCGATCCTCACGGCGTTCGCCGCCGTCTTCGCCGGCATCGCGCTCAGCCTGGTCTGGCCGCCGATCGGCCGGGTGATCGACCACTTTTCACATTGGGCGGCGTCGGAGAATCCGGCGCTCGCCTTTGCAGTCTATGGCGTGGTCGAGCGGTCGTTGATTCCCTTCGGCCTGCACCACATCTGGAACGTGCCCTTCTTCTTCGAGGTCGGCCAATACGTCGACCCCGCGACCGGCCAGGTCATCCGGGGCGAGATCTACCGCTTCACGGCCGGCGATCCCACGGCCGGCAACCTCGCGGGCGGCTACCTGTTCAAGATGTGGGGCCTGCCCGCGGCGGCCCTGGCGATCTGGCGCACCGCGCGCCCGGAGAATCGCGCCAAGGTCGGCGGCATCATGGTCTCCGCTGCTCTGACCTCATTCCTCACCGGGATCACGGAGCCGATCGAGTTCTCCTTCCTGTTCGTGGCGCCGCTGTTGTACGGCCTGCACGCGTTGCTGGCCGGACTGGCGTACTTCACCGCGATCGAGCTGGGTATCCGCCACAGCACGACCTTCTCGCACGGCCTCATCGACTACATCGTGCTGTTCCCGCACAGCTCGCGAGGACTGTGGTTCCTGGTGCTGGGCCCGCTCTGGGCACTCATGTACTACGCGCTGTTCCGGACGCTGATCCTCCGGTTCAACCTCAAGACACCGGGCCGCGAGGTCGAGGAGGTCGCGAGCGCCGCGCCGGGGACAACGGATGAGTCGATGGCGGCCCGGCTGGTCGCGGCGTTCGGCGGCGCGGCCAATATCCGCAGCCTCGACGCCTGCATCACGCGCCTGCGCGTCGAACTGAACGACGTCTCGCTCGCGAGCGCGGAGGCCCTGCGCGGCCTGGGAGCCGCCGGCGTGATGCAGGTCGGGGGCGGGATGCAGGCCGTCTTCGGCACGCGGTCCGAGAACCTGAAGACCGACATGGAAGAGTACATGCGGGCCGGGGGGACGCCCCCGGTCAAGGCACCCGCGCCCCCGCTCCAGCCCGCCGTGGAGGCCTCGGGTCACCTGGAGCGGGCCGTCACGCCGGAGCACCGTGCGCTGGCGGAGGCGCTCATCGCGGCGCTCGGTGGCGCGGAGAACATCGCGCGCGCCGAGCGGTGCGCGCTCACCCGCGTGCGAGTCGAGCTTCGTGACCCGCGAGCACTGGACGACTCGGCCCTGAAGGCGGTGGGAGCACTCGGCGTGCAGCGCGTCTCCGACTCGATCGTGCACCTGGTATTGGGCGAGCGCGCCGCCGCTACCGCCGCCGCACTCGACGATGAGCTTCGAGCGCCGGCCTCCCACTAGTACGGTGCGGTGGTAAGGCCTCCGTGTCTTCCGTGCTTCCGTGGTGAACTCCTGCATCGGCATCCGGCTGGAAGGCCGGAGGTCCCGAAGCGAAATGCCTGAACCCCACGAAGAGTCGATGATCATACGCGCGTACCCTCGCCGCACACCCCTGGCTGCGCTGCTCCTCGCGCTGGCCGTCGCCAGCGCCGGCTGCCAGCGCGCAGCGCCGTCCACTGCCACGCCCGCCGTCGCCCCGGCAGCGGGGACGGCGTGGTACGACCCGGCGCACGATCTGGGGCCGTTGTTCCACGACGCGCAGATGGCCGCGCTGTTTCCCGACTCGAAGACGTTCGCAGATGCGCGTCCATTGCAGGAGCCCTCGGAGATTGCCCGGCGCTATGCCGCCGGCAGGGGACGCCCGGAGTTCAGTCTCCGCGCGTTCGTAGACGAGCAGTTCGAGCCGCCCCAACTGGCGGGGAGCAGTGTCCCGATCGATTCGGCGCGCTGCATGGAGGAACACATCCGGAAGTTGTGGCCGGCACTCACCCGCCCGGCCGACGCGCCCTCGACCCACTCGTCGCTCATCCCGCTGCCCAACCCCTATGTGGTGCCCGGGGGCCGGTTCCGCGAGGTCTACTACTGGGATTCCTACTTCACCATGCTCGGGCTGATCGAGAGCGGACGGACGGATCTCGTGCGCGGGATGCTCGACAACTTCGCCTATCTGATCCGCACGATCGGGCATATCCCGAACGGCAACCGGACGTATTATCTCGGGCGCAGCCAGCCGCCGTACTTCGGCGCGATGATCGGCCTCTACGCCCGTGCGACGGACAGCACCCAGGCGCTCCGGTACCTCGACGCGCTGGAGGCCGAGCATGCGTTCTGGATGGACGGGGCCAACCGGCTGAAGCCGGGGACGGCCTATCGCCGGGTCGTCAAGCTGCGGGATGGCGCGGTGCTCAATCGGTACTACGACGACATTCCGGAGCCGAGACCCGAGTCGTACCGCGAGGACTACACCCTGGCCCAGACGGTCCCGGCCGCGCAGCGCACCGGTCTCTATCGCAACCTGCGAGCGTCGGCGGAGAGCGGCTGGGACTTCTCCAGCCGCTGGATGCGGGACCCGAAGGATCTCCGCACGCTCGAGACGACCGATCTGGTGCCGGTGGACCTGAACAGCCTGCTGTATCACGCCGAGCAGACGATCGCCGCGCTGCGGCGGCGCCGCGGGCGGGCAGGTGACGTCGAGGCTGCCGCACGATTCGACGAGGCGGCCGCCAACCGCCGGCGCGCCCTGCTGGCCGCCGCCTACGATCCCGAGCACGGCTTCTTCTACGACGTGCGCTGGCGCACCGGCGAGCGGATGACCGACCGGCCGACGCTGGCCGCCGCCGCCCCGCTGTATTTCGCCCTGGCGACGCCGGAGCAGGGTCGCACCGTCGCGGCGCGCCTCGGGCGCGATTTCCTGAAGCCCGGAGGATTCGTCACCACGCTCGTCCCCACGGGACAACAGTGGGACGCCCCGAATGGGTGGCCCCCGTTGGAGTGGCTCGCGATCGAGGGCGTGCGGCGGTATGCCCAGGGGGACCTGGCCGACCTGGCGCGTGAGCGCTGGCTCGCGCTCAATCGACGCACCTATCAGACGACGGGAAAGATGACCGAGAAGTACGACGTCGTGGACCTGACGCGGCGCGCCGGCGGCGGCGAGTACCCCACGCAGGACGGGTTCGGCTGGTCCAACGGCGTCGCACTCGCGCTGGCGGCCCAGGAGTGCGCGCCGCGGCCGGACTCCCCCACGCGGCCGTCTCAGCTCCCGAATCCGGGACCCGTCGCCTGCTGCGATTCTCAGGAGGCGGTGGGCAAACCTTGAGGCTGCCCCGGAAGGGCCGCGCGCCCCGCGGCCGCTCTCCCCTTGCGCATCCAGCCTTGCCTGCATATCCGTGTGTTACCGCTGGTATACTCTACCGACCAGCATTTGCGAGCCGGAATATTGCCGTGAATCCGTTGCAGGGGCTGGGCCCCCTCCGGGGGGCCGCATCACCCAGGCTGGCACGAAACAGGGACGCCGTCGCCGTCCCTCGCGGTGGGTCGAACGCCCACCGCGGCCCCCCGATTGTTCCTGTTCGCTCCCTCTGCACTATCCCCGCTCCACCATTGCCGTTCCCATCGCTCCCGCGCGCCGCACGACCGGCACGGGTCGTGGACCCGTCCCCCGCCAGCGAGCCCGAGCACACCGACACACGGAGGGTCCCGTTATGAAGCGGTTCGTCTCTCTGGCAGTTGCGTCTCTGGCCCTTGCGTTCATTGCCCGACCGTCGCCCTTGACAGCCCAGGAGCAGACCGGCTCGATCGCGGGCAGGGTGACCGACGAAGCGGGTGCTCCGATCGCCAACGCGCAGATCGCCATCCGCGGCACCACGCTCGGCGGCCTGAGCCGCGCCGATGGCGGGTACACCCTGCCGCGGGTTCCCGCCGGTACGGTCACGGTCATCGCCCGCATGCTCGGCTTCCGGCCGGACTCGGCCAGCGTCACGGTGTCGGCCGGCCAGGCGGCCAGCCAGGACTTCTCGCTCCGGCGGGATCCCCTGCAGCTCCGGGAGATGGTCGTCACCGGCACCCAGGTGCCGCGGCAGAACCTCGCCGCCAGCGTGGCCGTGACCACCTTGACGGCACAGGACGTCCAGCAGGCGGCGCCGCGGAGCACGACCGAGATGCTGCGCTACGTGCCCGGGTTTACCCGGGTGGAGAGCTCCGGCGGCGAGGTGAACGAGAACATCTCCATGCGCGGCATCCTCGGCGTGGAGTACGTGATGTTCATGGAAGACGGGATGCCGGTCTTCCCCACCATGCACACCTTCTTCATGAACGCCGACAACCTCTTCCGGTTCGATCAGAACATCGAGCGGATGGAGGTGGTGCGCGGCGGCGCCTCCGCGCTGTTCGGGTCCAACACCCCGGGCGCCATCGTCAACTTCATCAACAAGACGGGCGGTGACCAGTTTGGCGGGGTGATGGCGGCAAGCGGCGGCAGCTACGGCCTGGCCCGTTACGACGCCAACATGGGGGGCCCGATCGGCGAGGACTGGAGCTTCAACGCCGGCGGGTTCTACCGCTACGATCATGGCATTCGCGATCCGGGATTCCCCGGGATCCGCGGGGGACAGCTCAAGGCGAACGTGACCCGCAAGCTGGGGAACGGGTACCTGCGCGCGTCGGTCAAGTACATCGACGACCGCAACCAGTTCATCCTCCCGTTGCCGTTCACCAACCCCGACGATCCCGAATACGTCTCCGGCTTCAGCAACTACGGTGCGATGAACACCAACGAGGGGCTCGATCTTCAGGTGCCCACTCCGACCGGGACTCTGCAGCTGCCGCTGGACAACGGCCTCAAGACCAAGGCGACCTGGTTCACCGTTGACGCCGCCTTCGATCTGGCGGACGGATGGCGACTCCAGAACACCGCCCAGGCCATGCAGAACGACCAGGAATGGAATGCCATGCTTCCCAGCGCCGCCATCTCGGCCACCGACTACGTCACCTTGCCGACCGATCAGGGGGGCCTCGGTCTCCCGGCGGGCACCACGGGCCAGTTCTTGTACACCAATCACTTCGATGCGCTGGGTGATAAGCTCCCCTTCGATACCCCGAACGGGCTGGTCGCTCCGGGGGGTGAGTGGCATGTGGAGAAGCCCATCTCGGCGATTCACGACCAGATCCAACTGCGGAAGACTTTTGGGCCGCACTCGGTGGCGGTCGGTGCCTACTTCGCCAACTACACCCAGGAGAACCGCTGGTTCTTCACCGACATCCTCACCGACGTGCGAGACAACCCGCGGTTCCTCGATCTGGTGATCACGCCAGCGGGAGGCGGCGCTCCGTTCGACTTCACCCAGAACGGCTTCCGGAACTTCCTCTCCAACTACGTGAACGGCAGCGGCCAGACCACGGTCGTGTCCGGCGTCCTGGGCGGCGAGATCCAGCTCACCGAGCGGCTGCGGGCCGACCTGGGCGTCCGGGTCGAGTACGACGACTACGTGCAGAACTCGGAGAACACCGAACCGGTCGATCTCGACAACGATCCGGCCACGACGTTCAACAACATCACCTTCGGGAACAACAGCTTCCGGCACTTCACCAACAGCATTACCGACTGGGCCGGCTCGCTGGGACTCAACTACCAGGTGCGGGACAACCTGGCGGTCTACGCGTCCGGCTCGCGGGGGTACAAGATGCCGGCCCTGGACGAGCTCCTCCAGGCCGCCGCCCAGGAGCAGGTCGATCTGTTCGAATCCCGCGAAGTCCAGTCCATCGAGGGCGGGGTCAAGGCCCAGGCCGGCCGGGTGGGATTCACGGTGAACGGGTTCTGGACCAAGCTCAAGAATTCCACCAGCCAGGGCGCGGTGACGGATCCCGTGACCGGCGGCACCGTCTGGGTGATCAACTTCGACCCGGAGACCAAGTCCTACGGCGTCGAGCTGGAAGCGGTGGCGAGCCCGGTCGAGGGGCTCCAGCTGCTGGCGAACGGGACCTGGCTCAAGGCGGCGTTCGCCAGCGGTGCGGACCTCGGCTCGCGGCTCAACGGTGTGCCGCGGACCATCGGCAACGTGGCGGCCCTCTACTCGAACAGCGGCTTCCAGCTCAAGGGCGACTTCCACTGGGTTGCAAGGCGTCCGACCGCCCTCGTCAGCGATGCCCCGCCGCTGCCGGCGTACAATTACTTCAATTTCGGCGCGGCCTACACCTTGCCCGATCAGGGAATCCGGTTCAGCGTGGATCTCCTGAACGCGTTCCAGGGCAAAGGGCTCGAAGAAGGCAACCCGAGGTTCAATCCTACTGGCGGTGCCTCGGTCTTCTTCGCCCGGCCCATCCTGCCGCGGCGGGTCACCGCGGGGATCGAGTACACTTTCGGCGGCGGACGGCGGGTGGAGCAGCAGCAGCCCTGAGCGCGCGTCGAGGGTGACGCCGCTTAGTGAATGATGTTCGTGCAGATGTCATGTCATCCCGAGCGGAGCGAGGGACCTTGCCGGCGGCTTTCCGAAACCGGCGCACAAGGTCCCTCGCGCCGCTCAAGTTCACTGACCCTCGCCACGCGCACAACGGCGTGCTCCGGGTAGCGGTCGTGCTGACAGCGGTCTGCTGCGGCCTCGCCCGGGGCGCCATTCCGCTTCCCGCCCAGGCGACGGCGCCTTCCACGGCACCTGCTGATTCCGCTTTCTGGCTCGCCAGCGATGACCCGGCCCGCTCGCCGTCGCCGTTCATCGGCAACGGGCGGCTCGGCGTCGTCATTCCCCCACTGGGGCTGGGCGGGTCGCCGGCGTTCATGGCAGGACTCTACGAGGAGGCGGCGGGCGACGTACCTCGCATCGCACGCCTCCCTGCCTGGAACGCCGTCAGCGTGTTCGACGGCACGCGCTGGCTCGACGCCCAGCCGCCGCCCGCCGGCGCGGTGCGCGACTATCACCAGTCGGTCGACATGCGCAGCGGCACCGCCCGGACGAGCTACGACTGGGATGCCGGCGCGGGCAAGGTCTCGGTCCGGGTGGAGACCTTCGTCTCCCGAGCCGAGCCGTCTCTCGCGGCGATCCGCCTCGAGCTGGTGCCGCGACAGGCGGGCCGCCTCCGGGTGCGGTTCGCGCTCGCCGGGCAGCCGCCGCCGAAGCGGCTCGCGCTCGCGAAGATCGAGCGCTCCGAGCCGCAGTGGCGGCCATCCGACGTGTGGTACCCGGGACACATGATCGTGCGCGGCCGGACCGCCGCGCGCGAGCGGCACGGCGGGCGGCTCTCGCTCACCGCGGCGCCCGAGGGCCGCACCACGTCCGTCACGGAGGCGGCGGCGGTGGATTGGAGCGCTGTGCTTCCCGGAGCCACTGCACGCGCGCGTGCCGCCGGGGACACCGCTGCGCTCGAGGTGACCTTCGACGCGGCCGCCGGAGAGACCTATATCTTCACCGAGATCGTGAGCGTCTCGTCGACGCCCAAAGGACCGGACCCGGGGAGGCGCGCCGCCCGGACCGCGGCGGCGGCGCGCCTGATCGGCTACGATCCGCTGGCGGCGGCCAATGCCGCAGCCTGGGCCGCGCGCTGGGCCACCGACATCGAGATCACCGGCGATCCCAAGCTGCAGCAGGTCGTCCGCTCGATGCTGTTCTATCTCCTGTGCAGCGCCGACTCGGGCACGGCGCTCGGCATTCCACCGATGGGACTCTCCAGCGGAGGCTACTACGGCCACATCTTCTGGGACTCCGACACCTGGATGTTCCCGTCGCTGCTGCTGACCCATCCGGACGTCGCCCACTCACTGGTGGAATTTCGCTCCCGCACGCTGGAGGCCGCCGGCGCCAACGCGCGCGCCAACGGCTTCCGCGGCGCGATGTATCCCTGGGAGGCCGACGAGCGCGGCCACGAGACCACGCCCCGGTTCGCCATCCAGAACGCCCGCTCGGAGATCCACGCCACCGGCGACGTCGCGCTCGCCCAGTGGCAGTACTACCTGGCCACCGGTGACTCCGCCTGGCTTGCGCGCGACGGGTTCCCCGTCATCCGCGCCACGGCCGAGTTCTGGCTGAGCCGGGTGACCCGCGATTCCGCCGCCGGCCGCTACCACATCGCCAACGTCGTCTCGGTGCACGAGGGGCTGATCGGCGTGACCGACGACGCGTACACCAATGCCGTCGCCCGGAAGAACCTGGAGATCGCGGCCGCGGCGAGCGCCCGGCTCGGTGTCCGGCCCGATCCCAGGTGGACCGAGGTGGCGTCCAAGCTGCACATGCCCTACGACTCGGCGAGCGAATACTACCGCACCTACGAGGGCGCCCCCGACTCCACGCTCGGCTCGGTGACGCCGCTGCTGAGCTACCCGCTCGGCATCCCCATGAGCGCGCGCGCCAAACGGGCACAGCTCGAGCAGGCGGTCGCCCGGCTCCTGGCCGAGGGGCCCGGTGCAATGATGGGCTCGACGCTGCTCTCGGTGGACGCGGCCGAGCTGGGCGACCGGGCGCTGGTGGACTCGCTCCTGCCGCACAGCTACCAGGGTCACCTGCGCGGGCCGTTCCTCATGCTGTCGGAGACGCCGACCAACGACGCGGTCGATTTCGTCACCGGCGCGGGCGGCTTCCTGCAGCAGGTGATCTTCGGCTACACCGGCCTCCGGCTCGGCGAAAGCGGGCTCGAGCCGGCGTTCCCGCCGGTGCTCCCCTCGCATATTACCCGGCTCGTGCTGCACAACGTGCAGGTCCGCGGCGCCCGCTACGACGTGGTCGTGGACGCGGGCGGCCGGCACATCCTGCCGCACGGGCACGAGGCGACGCCCGACCGATGAGTCTCGTGTCCGCGATGGCGCTCGCGATGCTCGTGCAGGCGGCGCCGCCGGTCGTGCGGCCGCCGGTCGTACGGCCGCCGGTGCTCGCCTTCCCCGAGCCCGGGCTCGACGACACCGCCGCGTACCAGGGATATGCCACGCGATTCTACCGCGACTCCCGGGACAACGCGTTGCAGATCTACCTCGAGCCGCGCGCCGGCCGGGTCGTCAACCTGTGGGCCGACGCGGCCAACGAAAGCCTCGGCTTCACCGCCCGCGACGCGCGGGGACGCCCCGCGGCGCTCACCTGGGGCGCCGACTCGGCGGTCAGCCTGGGACTCGACCGGTGTACGGACCGTCGAGTACCGTCTCGCGGCGCCCGTCCCCGTCCTGACGCTGGGATGGTTCCTGCTGGGCTCGATGCGGGTCGAGCGCGACTTCCAGTACTGGAAGCGGCACCTGCACCCGTTCACCGCGCCGCCGTTCTACGTCGCCGAGGAGTCGCTGCTGGTGGCCAACGTCGGCCGGCTGCCGGCCGCCGAGCGGGTGCGGCACCTGGCGCTCCTGGGCGCGGGGAGCATCGCGGCGCTCCAGGCGCGGCTGCAGGCGCGGGTCTCGCCGTCTACCGCCTCGCACGTCGATGAAGACAGCGCCTGGAGCATCCGAGTGGAGCGCCCGTCGCTCGACGGTCTCACCCACCTGACGCTCGAGCTGCGAGGCTCTCCGCGCGACGCCATAGCCCGTGTCGTCGGCCGGACCGTGAGGATCGAGAGCCGGAATGGGGGCCCGGTGCGCTTCGCCGTGCGCATCAGCACCGATGCCGCGCCGCTTACCCCGCTCGCCCGCAGGGACATCTTCACCCCTGAGTTCCTCGCCTTCTTGGCCGACGCCGGCGTTGGCGACTCCGGCGCCTCGCGCGCCGCAGACTCGGCCCGCGCCGGGCGCCAGCGGCGGCTCGAGCGCCAGGTGCGAAGCGTCGAGCTGCTCGCCTCCGAAGAGAAGCTCATGGCGGGGCTGCCCAACTTCGCCACCTACTTCGGCCGCGACATGATGATGACCGCGCTGATGATGCGGTCGATCTGGGCTCCGGCGATGGCCGAGCACGTCATCGCCGGCGTGCTGCGCAAGCTCTCGCCCGACGGGGAGGTGAGCCACGAGGAGGCGCTCGGCGGCCAGGCGATCCGCGAGCACGCGGCCGAGTACAACGGAGTCCTCGACCAATACTTTCGCGGCACCCGCCGACGCGGTGCGGGACAAACCGCCGCCAGCGGCGACAGCCTGCTCCGTGTCTCCCGTGAGCTGCTCGCGACCCTGCACGCCACCCGCGAGAACTACCACATGCTGGACGACGAGTTCCAGCTCCCGGTCCTGGCGGCGCGCTACCTGGCGGATTCGTCGGTCGCGGGTTCGCGGAAGCGCGCGTTCCTGCTCGCCACCGCGGCCGACACCGACAATGCCGGGAAGGGCGGCGGCGCTTCCCGCCTGGCCCTACTCCTCCGCGAGCTGGCCGTCGTGGCCGCCGAGACCCGGCCCTACGCCGACGACCCCCGGGCGACGAACCTCGTGAGCTTCGTCAAGCGGGACGCGACCCACTGGCGCTCCGCGAGCTGGCGCGACAGCGACGCGGGCTACGCCAACGGCCGGTTCGCGATGGACATCAACGCCATCTGGGCGCCCGAGGCGCTGGAGGGCATCGCCACCATCCTGGCCGCGCTGCCGGGACTCGGCGTGACCGCGGCGACGCTGGATTCGCTCGCGCCGGGCGCCACCGACGGACCACTCGGCGCCTGGCTCCGGAATCCTGGCCCGCTGCGCCAGACGATCACCGTCTGGAAGGGCGCCCGGCGGCATTTCCTGGTGACGCTGGCGCCGCAGGACGTCAGAGGTCGCCTCCGGCGACGGCTCGCGGCACTGCCGAGCGCTGACCGCCGCTACTGGACCACGACGATGGCCGCAGACAGCGGCCTCACCGATTCGCTGAGCTTTCTCGCGCTATCGCTCGACTCGGCCGGCCGACCGATTCCGGTAGTGAACACCGATCCGGCCACCGGACTCTTCCTCGGCGCGGCGGCAGGCGCCTCGGACTCGGCGCGGGACGAAGTCGGGCCCTTTCTGCGGCCGTATCCGGCCGGACTGTTCGTCCCGCGGCTGGGCCCGCTCGTCGCCAACGACGCCTACGCCGCTCCCGCCGTCTGGAAGATCTTCGACGGTGACGCCTACCACTCGCCGCGCGTCGTGTGGGGCCGCGAGGTCAATCTCCTGCTGCTCGGTCTTGCGGACCGAATCGCCGCCTCGTACGATTCCGCCGGCCGCCTCAGGGATCCTTCGCGCGAGTCCGCCGTGCACTCGCTCGGCGACGCGCTGCGGCGCATTCTCGCCGCGGTGGCCGCCTCGGGCGTCGAGCACAACGAGCTCTGGAGCTACCGGATCGAGCGGGGCCGCCTCCTCCCCACCCGCTACGGCACCAGCTCCGACGTCCAGCTCTGGAGTTGTACCGATCTCGCGGTGCAGTTCGCCCTCTCCCGGTTACCACGACCATGAACGAGACGCCGCTCACCCCGCTCACGCACCTCGCGCCGGTGGACTATGTCGTGATGGCGGTATACTTCGCCACCGTCCTCGGGGTCGGCTGGGGGCTGCGCCGTCTGACCCGCACCAGCACCGATTTCTTCCTGTCCGGCCGCTCGCTGCCGCCCTGGATCACCGGGCTCGCGTTCATCTCCGCCAACCTCGGCGCCCAGGAGGTGATCGGCATGGGCGCCTCGGGCGCCAAGTACGGCATCGCGACGAGCCACTTCTACTGGATCGGCGCCATCCCGGCGATGGTCTTCGTCGGCCTGTTCATGATGCCGTTCTACTACGGCTCGCGCGCGCGGTCGGTCCCCGAATACCTCCGCCTGCGCTTCGACGAGAAGACCCGGACGCTCAACGCGGTGAGCTTCGCCGTGATGACGGTGTTCTCGTCCGGGGTCTCGATGTACGCCATGGGCAAGCTGCTGAATCTGCTGCTCGGCTGGAGCTTCGACGTCAGCGTCATCGTCGCGGCGGTGATCGTGCTCGCCTACGTGCTGCTCGGCGGGCTCACCAGCGCCATCTACAACGAGGTGCTGCAGTTCTTTCTGATCGTGTTCGGGTTCCTGCCGCTGGTTCTCCTGGGACTGCACGCCGTCGGCGGCTGGGAGGGACTCTCCGCCCGGCTCGCCGAGGTGGCCACCGCGCGGGGGCTCCCGTCCGGCGCGTACACTCATAGCTGGGCATACATGGGCAGCCCGGCGGAGAATCCGGTGGGTGTCGAATGGTTCGGGCTGGTCATGGGGCTGGGCTTCGTGCTGAGCTTCGGCTACTGGTGCACCGACTTCCTCGTGGTCCAGCGGGCCATGGCGGCCGACTCGATGACCGCGGCCCGGCGCACACCGCTCATCGCCGCCGTGCCGAAGATGCTGTTCCCGTTCCTGGTCATCCTGCCTGGAATGATCGCGCTGGTCCTCGGTGCGCACGCGGGCGGCGACGGCCAGGGACTGGTACCGGCCAAGCTCGCGGCAGGCGGCGGGCCGCTCATGGACAGCGGCGGCCGAGTGGTGCTCGACTACGACCTCGCGACGCCCATGATGCTGATTCGGCTCTTCCCGTCGGGCATGCTCGGGCTCGGCCTCACCGCGCTGCTCGCCTCCTTCATGTCGGGGATGGCGGGAAACGTGACCGCGTTCAACACCGTCTGGACCTACGACATCTACCAGAGCCACATCCGCCGGGGCGCCTCGGATGCGCACTACCTGTGGATGGGTCGGGCCGCCACCGTGGGCGGCATTCTGCTCGCGGTGGCCGCCGCCTACGTGGCGGGCGCGTTCAACAACATCATGGACCTGCTGCAGCTCGTGTTCGCGTTCGTGAACGCGCCGCTCTTCGCCACGTTCGCGCTCGGGATGTTCTGGCGACGGACGACGGGCCACGGCGCATTTGCCGGGCTCCTCGCGGGCACGCTCGGGGCGGCCGTGCACCATGGGCTCACCCTGCCGGCCGGCGTGGGCGTCGGAGTGAAGGGCGGCTATCTCGGCATGCTTCACACGTATCCGAGCGAGTTGGCCCAGACCTTCTGGACCGCCATCGTCGCGTGGGTCACCTGCTTCGTCGTGACCATCGTGGTGAGCCTCATGACCCGCGCGCGCGATCCCGAGGAGCTGCGCGGGCTGGTCTACTCGATGACGCCGAAGCCGCGGGACGAGGACCTGCCGCTGCTGGCGCGGCCGTGGGTGCTGGGCGCGGCGGTGCTCGCGCTCACGCTGGTCCTCAACCTGGTCTTCTTCTAGGAGGCTCGATGAGCGGAGCGGGCGGGCTCGATATCAGGCTTCCGATCGGCGGGCTGTTCGTCGTGCTCGGACTGATCCTGGGCGGGTACGGGGTCGCGACCAACGGCGACGCCGCGCAGTACGAGCGTTCGATGTCGGTGAACATCAATCTCTGGTGGGGGCTCGTGATGCTCGTCTTCGGCGGGCTGCTGCTCCTGCTGGCGAGGAGCTCGAGCCGCGATGCCTCGGCGCACCCGGCGGGCGAGACGCCCGGGGGCCGGGAGACCGAGGATCGGGAGCATCGGCTCGGCCTGGAGCACGAGCGCTGAGTCAGCGGCCTCCAGTCCAGCCCGGCCCGCGCACCACGCGCCCCGGCCTGGCACCGGTGTGCGTACCGTCCCGCACGACGGCCACGCCGTTCACGAACACGTCGCGGATGCCGGTGGAGAGCTGGTGGGACCGCTCGAAGGTAGCGTGATCGATGATGGTCGCCGGATCGAAGATCACGACGTCCGCGCGCATCCCCTCCCGTAACAACCCGCGGTCCCCGATCGACAACCTCGCCGCCACGGCCGATGTCATCTTCCTCACCGCATCCTCGAGCGTGAGAATCCTGCGCTCACGGACGAACCGGCCCAGAATGCGCGGGTACGTGCCGTAGGCCCGCGGGTGGGTCTCGCGGACCTCCGCCTCCGAGGGATCCGATGCGCCCGCGTCGGTGCCGAACTTCATCCAGGGCTGCCGGATCTGGAGCGCGAGGTTGTCCTCGGACATCAGGAAGAAGACGGCACCGGGCAGCGCCTTCTCCTCCAGCGTGAGGTCGATCAGGACGTCGGCCCACTCCTGCCCGCGAATGCTCGCGATCTCGGCGAGGCTCTTTCCCAAGAGGGGCCGGTTCTTCGGCAGCCGCAAGCCGTCCACGTGTACACCCGCCGGGGTGGCGAGCTGGCAGAGGTTCTCCCATTTGTCGGAGCGCTCCTCGAGCACGTCCGCCCGGATCCGCGCCCGCACCGCCGAGTCGGCGAGGTTGTCGAGCAGCTTTCCATCGGCGGAGGCCCAGGGCGGCAGGCACGCGGAGAGCGCTGTCCCGCCCGCGGTGTAGGGGTACATGTCCGCGGCCACGTCCTGGCCCGCTGCCCGCGCCGAATCGATCTTGGCGATCGCCTGCGCGGCCTTGCCCCAGTTCCGCTCGCCGGCGGCCTTGAGATGGTAAATCTCGACCGGCACCCCGCCTTCGCGGCCGATCGTGAGCGCCTCGTCGATCCCTTCCAGCAGCCGGTCGGCCTCGGAGCGCATGTGGGTGATGTAGACTCCATGGTACGGCGCCATCGCCTTGGCGATCTCGACCAGCTCCGCGGTGGAGGCATAGTTGCCCGGCGGATAGATGAGCGCCGTTCCCAACCCGAATGCCCCGTCCTCCATCGCCCGCCGCATCACGGCCCGCATGCTGTCGAGCTCCGCCGCGGTCGGCGGGCCCTCGACCTGTCCCTTCACGTAGGCCCGAACGGTCGTCGCGCCGAGGAACGAGCCCACGTTGACGGAGTTGCCGTGCCGCTCCATGGCGTCGAGCCAGCCGCCGAAGCCGTGCGGCCCGCGCGAGGCGGCGAGCGCCCGCCGCGCCTTGGCGCTGTCCTCCGGCAGGAAGAAGAACTCGGTAAAGGGCCCGAGGCTGTCGTTCCACGGTGCGGGCGTGTAGGCCTCGCCCATGATCTCGGTCGTGACACCCTGGGTCACCTTGCTCGTCGCGCGGCCATCGCCGATCAGCAGGTTGTCGTAGGAGCCGCTCTGGATGTCGATGAACCCCGGCGCGACGACCATTCCCCGAGCGTCGATCCGGAGGGCGGCCGGGGCGCTGTCGAGCGAGCCGGCCGGCGCCACTGCCGCGATCCGGTCGCCTTGCAGGCCGACGTCGCCCATGAACCAGGCGTTCCCGGTGCCGTCCACCACCCGTCCGCCGGAGATGACGACGTCGTAGCGGCCGCCGGCGCGCGAGTGGCACGCCGCGAGAGCTCCGACGACGAGCATGAAAAGGCAGTCAGCGCTGCGCATCGGCCGGCCTGAAGAGGAGGTCCTGGAAGTCGTAGCTGAAGTCGGCGGACGGGCTCACCGCGGCCATCTCCATCGTCCTGATGGCGCCGTCGGGACCCAGCGCGAACGTGACGTACGCGTCGGGGATGTTCGCCTGGCGCCATCGGGCGACGAAGGTGTCGTATTGCCAGTGCTCCAGGTCCCCGGTGAGCGCCGGCGAGTGGCTGAACCGGAGCACCAGCTTCCCATTCTCCTCGGCGATGGTGACGTCGCCGTACATCCGGTCGGTGTAGCGGCCGGCGTAGCGCGCCTCCGGCAGCGAGGGCTTCGTTCCCGCCTGCCGCGTACCCGCGGCCTTGGCCTCGACCTTCTGGGCCTCCGTCTCGCGCGAGCGCACGAACTCGGCGAGCGCGCCGGACCAGTCCGTCCGCGGCGCCTTGAGGTAGTGGTCCAGCAGCCGCCAGGCCAGCGCCGTGCCGAGCGGGGACTCGCCGTTGGTCAGCACCACGATCCCGAGCCGCTCCCCCGGCACCAACAGCGTGCGCGACGTCATGCCGTCGAGCCCGCCCGTGTGCGTCGCGAGCTTGCGGCCACGATAGTCGCGCAGGTCCCAGCCGAGGCCGTAGAGCAGGAAGTTGGGTTGAAAGGCGGCCATCGCCGGCTGGAGATCGTACACCGGCTGGATGGTCTGCGGGGTCCACATCTCGCTCGTCCGCTCGGCGCTCCACAGCCGGCGCCCGGTGGCGCCGTTGGTCGTGGCGGCAGCGCCGCTGCCCACTCGTCCGGAGTCGAGCTGCACCAGCATCCACTTGGCGAGGTCGGCTACGCCGGCCACGACTCCGCCGGCGGCATTGGTATTGTCGAAGGTGTCGCGGGCCACCACCTCCAGGCGGCCGTCTACCATCGCGTGGGCCGTCGCGAAGTTGTCGCCCGGCGCCACGTTCCGCGCGGTGACCCGGGCCTCGGCCATGCCGAGCGGCTCGAAGATCCGGTGGCGAACGAACTCCTCCCAGGTCTGGCCGGTGACGGCCGGGATCACCTCGCCGGCCGCCACGTAGAGCACGTTGTCGTACGCGAACTCGCTCCGGAAGCTCGACGCGACCTTGGCGTACCGGATCCGGTAGAGGATGGTGTCGCGCGGGTAGTCCGAGTGGTACCAGAGCAGATCGCCGGCGCCGAGACCGAGGCCGCTTCGGTGGGTGAGCAAGTCGCGCACGGTGAGCTCGCGCGTGACGTAGGGATCGGAAAGTTGGAACCATGGCAGGTACTTGGTGACGGGGTCGTCCCACGCCAGCCGCTTCTCGTCCACCAGCATTGCCAGCGCGGCCGTGGTGAACGCCTTGGTGTTGGAGGCGATCTGGAACAGCGTGTGGGCATCGACCGGCGTCGTCTCGCCCAGACGGCGGACGCCGTATCCTTTGGCCAGCACGATGCGACCATCCTTCACCACCGCCACCGCGGCGCCGGGAGTGTTGAAGGTCTGGAGCGCCTTCCGGGCATAGGCGTCGAAGTCGGCCGGCGGATCGCCCTGGGCCCGCACGGTGGGGACCGCCAGCATGGCCAGCAGCGCGGCGAGGAGCGAGATCCGGAGCGTCATGGTGCGGCCTTCGGCACGAGGGTGAGGGTGTCGGCCTGCTCGGGTTTCCGCCTGAACTCCGCCAGGTCGACCACTTTCATGACATCGACTCTTCCGGTGTCGTCCAGCGTGAAGGTGACGTAAGACTTGCCCAGGCGTCGCTGCCGCCAGATGGCCCGGAAGGTGTCGTACTGCCAGTGGGCGAGGTCGGCCACCAGCGTGCCGTACTGCAGTACGAGTCCCGGATTCTCCCGCCGGACCACCGCGTCGCCGTTGAGCGTGTCGGTGTAGCTGCCCACGTACTTCTCCAGCGGCAACGATGGAGAGGTGCCCGTGACCCGTTGCGCCTCCCGCTTCTTCTGCTCCGCTTTGGCCTCGGCGATGCTTTCCCGGTGGGACTTGAGAAAGATGGCGCTCCAGTCCTTCGGCGGCTGCTTCAGGTAGGCGTCGAAGACCCGATACATGAGCGCGTAGGTCAGATCGTTCTGGTCCAGGTTGCTGAGAATGACCATCCCGGTCTTCTCTTCCGGCATCATCGCCACCAGGGCGGTCATGCCGTCGATGTTCCCGCCGTGCTGGACGACCAGCCGGCCGTTGTAATCGTGCAGGTACCATCCCATCCCGTAGTTGAAAAAGTGGGTCCCCTGGATCACCGTCTTCCAGAATCCTTCCAGCGGCGCGATGGTCTGCGAGGTATGCGTCTCATCGAACGCCGTCGTGTCGATGAGCGCTTTCCCCGCTACTTTCCCGCGTGCGAGCTGGAAGCGGACCCACTGGGCCATGTCCAGGATGTTGGAGTTGATGGAGCCGGCGGGGCCGATGGCGTCGAGGTTGAAGTAGGGAATCGTTCGGACGGTGTCGTCGATCTCGGCGTGCGGCGTCGCGACGTCCGGCAGGTGCTCGAGCTGGGCGACGCTGGTGTTGCTGCTCGTCATGCCGAGCGGGGCAAAGATCATGCGCGACACTACCGAGTCCCAGGACGTGCCGGTCACCCGGGCGGTGAGCTGGCCGGCCGCGAGATACATCAGGTTCGAGTAGCCGAAGTGCGAGCGGAAACTGTAGGTGGGCTTGACGTAGCGAACCTGGTGGAGGGCGCTGTCCCGGGTCATGTGCTCGGCGAACAGCATCAGATCGGCGGCGGTGAGGCCGCTCCGGTGGGTCAGCAGGTCGCGCACGGTGAGCTCGCGCGTGGCATAGGGGTCGTACAGCTGGAGGCCGGGGAGGTACTGCGTGGCGGCATCGTCCCACTTCACCAGGCCCTGACCCACCAGCATCGCCACGGCGGTCGCGGTGAAGGCCTTGCTGGAGGAGCCGATAGCGAAGAGGGTCCGGGCGTCCACCGGCTCCGGCCGGCCCAGGGTCCGTACGCCGTAGCCGCGGAGGAGCACCACGGAGTCCTTGCGCACGACGGCCACCGCGACGCCGGGTATTCGCCACGCCGCCATGCTGCGGACGACGTAGTCATCGAAGCCGCGGAGCGGGCCTGACTGCCCCGTCGCGGCCTCGTGCCGGCCCAGCAGCACCACGAGCACCAGAATGACGTGCCGCATGCTCCTCCCCTCGGCTGAGGCGTCCGACTGCGACCGTCGCGGTACTTGCGCGGCCGGGCGCGAATCCCCATTGTTGACGTTAATGTATACAATCTTGCATCCACTGAACAGGCCCGCCCGGTGACCCTCCGCCTCGAGCGCCTCACCCTGCGCGAGATCCAGCTCCCGCTCAAGGAGCCGTTCCGGATCTCCTCCGGCACCCAGACCACGCGCCGGATCCTGCTGCTCGAGCTGGAGGATGCCGGCGGCGCCATCGCCTGGAGCGAGTGCGTCGCCCCGGAGCTGCCCAACTACACCGCCGAGACGATCGACACCGCCTGGATCGCCATCCGGGACTGGGTGGCCCCCCGGGTGCTCGGCCGCGGCTTCGCCGAGCCCTCCGAGGTGTTCCCCGTCCTGCAGCGCGACTTCCGCGGGCACCTGATGGCGAAGGCGGCGGTCGAGATGGGCCTCTGGGCGCTCGACGCCGAGCGTCTCGGCGTGTCCCTGGCGCAGCGCATCGGCGGCACCCGGACCGACGTGGAGGTCGGGATCTCGCTGGGCATCCAATCCACGCCGGGCGCCCTCGTGGAACGAGCCGGCCGGGCCGTTAAGGCCGGCTACCGCAAGATCAAGATCAAGATCGAGCCCGGCGCGGACGTCGCGTACCTGCGCGCGGTGCGGGAAGCGCTCGGCCCCACGCCCCGCTGATGGCCGATGCCAACAACGCCTACACGCTCGCCGATACCGAGCGCCTGCGAGCTCGACGAGTTCGGGCTCATGATGATCGAGCAGCCGCTGGCCTGGGACGACCTCACCCGGCACGCGCAGCTCCAGCGCCGGCTCAGCACGCCGCTCTGCCTCGACGAGTCGATCACCTCGCTCGAGCGGGCCGAGGACATGGTCGAGCTCGGAAGCGGCCGGGTCATCAATATCAAGCCGGGACGGGTGGGCGGGTTCGGCCAGTCGCTCGCCATCCACGACTTCTGCGCCGCGAATGGGGTTCCCGTCTGGTGCGGCGGCATGCTGGAGAGCGGCGTGGGCCGGGCGTACAACGTGGCCCTCGCCTCGCTGCCGAACTTCGTCAAGCCGGGTGACATCTCCCCCAGCGCACGGTACTGGGCCGAGGACGTCGTGTCGCCCGAGTGGGTGATGTCCGGCGAAGGGCTCATGGCGGTGCCGCTGAACCGGGCTGGCATCGGAGTGACGGTGGACCGGGAGCGGATTGAGCGTCTCTCGGTGCGCGAAGAGCGCCTCCGGCGGCCGGCGTGAGCGCGGACGCGGCCGCGGAGGTGAGCGCCGAGACGACCCCGTCGTCGCTGCGGCGCGTCCTCGGGCTCCGGCAGCTGGTCTACATCGTGGTCGGCACGGTCATCGGGTCCGGCATCTTCATCGTGCCCGGCGCGGTGCTGCGGCAGTCCGGCGGATCGGTGGGCGTGGCGCTGCTGGTCTGGGTGGTCGGCGGCGTCCTCTCTCTGCTCGGCGCGCTCACCTACGCCGAGCTCGGCGCGATGCACCCCAAGGCGGGCGGGCTCTACATCTACATCCGCGACGGGTTCGGCCCGTTCGCCGCCTTCCTCTTCGGCTGGACCCTCTTCTTCGTCATCGGCGCGGGCTCGGTCGCGACCCTCGCCGTGGCGTTCGTGGCCTACCTCGGCCAGCTGGTGCCGATGGGGCCGGTGGCGTCGCGGGTGGTGGCCGTCGGGTTGATCGGCGTGATCGCCGCGGTCAACGTCCGCGGCACCCGCGACAGCGCCCGGCTGCAGGGCGGGGCCACGCTGCTCAAGGTGGCCGGCATCCTGCTGCTGAGCGGCCTGCTGCTGCTGCGCGGCCGCGGCCTCCATCTGGAGGGCGCCGCGCTCTGGCCACCGGCACTCTCGGGCCAGGTGCTCTCGGGCTTCGGGCTCGCGATGATCGGCACGCTCTGGGCGTACGAGGGATGGCAGTACGTCACCTACTCCGCCGGCGAGGCCGAGGACCCGCAGCGCACCTTCCCTCGCGGGATCATCCTCGGCACCGCCGCGCTGATCGGCATCTACATCCTCGCGTGCGTCGCCTACCTCGCCGCGCTGGGGCCCGTGCGGGTGGCCGCGAGCGACCGGGTGGCCGCCGAGGCCGCCACGGCGGTCTTCGGCCCGGCGGCGGGGAAGTTCGTGGCGCTCATGATCCTGGTCTCGATCTTCAGCGCCGCCAACGGTATCGTGCTCACCGTGCCGCGTGCGTTCTTTGCCATGGCACGCGACGGCGTCTTCTTCCGCCGGCTCGCCGAGATTCATCCGCGCTACGGCACGCCCGCGGTGGCCATCGTCGCCAGCTCCCTCTGGGCGATGCTGCTCGCCGCCACCGGCACCTTTGAGCAGCTGCTCACCTACGTCGTGTTCATCGGCTGGGTCTTCTACGGGCTCGGCGCGCTCAGCGTCTTCAGCTACCGCCGGCGCGAGCCGCTGACGCACCGTCCGTTCCGCGTCCCGGGGTATCCGGTCACGCCGATCCTCTTCGTGGCCTCGGCCGCCGCCATCGTGCTCAACACCGTGATCTCGCAGCCGGGCCGGGCCGCCGTCGGGTTCGGCGTGATGCTCCTCGGCTCGCCGGCCTACCTGATCTGGCGCTCGCGCGCGGAGCGCCCTCAGTGACGGTCGTCGTCCGGCGAGTCGAGACGCAGGCGGAGTACGACGAATGCGTGCGGATCGAGGACGAGATCTGGGGCGCCGGCTTCAACGAGCGGGTGCCCAGCACCATCTTCCGCGTCAGCCAGTACATCGGCGGCGTGACGGCCGCGGCGTTCGAGACCGACGGCTCCAGGATGCTGGGATTCGTGTTCGGAATGACCGGCGTGATGGATGGCGCGCTGGTGCACTGGTCGGACCTGCTGGCAGTCCGGCCCGAGGCGCGCGACCGGGGCATCGGCCGCCGTCTCAAGCTCCTGCAGCGCTCGCTGGTCACCCCGCTCGGCGTGCGGCGGATGATGTGGACCTTCGATCCGCTGGTGGCCCGGAACGCGCACCTCAACCTCAACGGGCTCGGGGCCGGCGTCGTCGAGTACGTGCCCGATATGTACGGGGTGGACACCGGGAGCGCACTGCACAGCGCCGTGGGGACCGACAGGTTCATCGTGACCTGGGAGCTGAGCGGGGAGCCTCCGGAGCCCGGGCCGACCGGCTCGCCCGCGGAGCCGCCTCCGAACGCGCTCGTGGTCAACCCGATCGATCCCGGAGCGGACGAGCTCCGCGTGCGCACCGACGCCCGGCTGCCGGAGGCGTACGTCGCGATCCCCGGCGACATCCAGGAAGTGATCGGGACGGCGCCGGCGAGGGCGCGGGCGTGGCGGGAGAACACCCGCCACGCATTCAGCTGGTACCTGGCGCACGGCTACCACGTCGGCGGATTTCACCGCGCGGACGGTCGCGGCTTCTACCGGCTGGTCCGGGACGCATAGTGGTTTCGCTTCCACCCGGCGTCGCCGCGCAGTTCACCGTCGACGAGCTCGCCTGGCTGACCGAGCTCCGGCGGGAGCTGCATCGTCATCCCGAGCTCTCCTGGCAGGAGGAGCACACCGCCAGGCGGCTGGAGGCAGCCCTGGCGCGGGCCGGCGTCACGGACGTGCGCCGCGTCGCGGGCACCGGCGTCCTGGGCCGCGTGCCCGGCCGCCGGCGCGACCGCCCCCTGGTCGCCATCCGCGGCGACATCGATGCCCTGCCGATCCAGGAAGCCACCGGCCTTGCCTTCGCATCCGAGCATCCGGGCGTGATGCACGCCTGCGGCCACGACATCCACGCTACCTGGGCGGTGGCCGCCGCGCTGCTGCTCAGGAAGTCCCCCGCCGACGGCGATGTCCTGATCCTGCTCCAGCCCGCCGAAGAGGCGGCGGACGGCGCGGCGGCGGTGCTCGACACGGGTGCGCTCGACAGCGTGCGCGCGATCTTCGGCGGCCACGTGGACCGGCGGTACGACGTCGGGCGGGTGGTCGTACAGGTGGGGCCGATCGCCGCATCGGCTGATTTCTTCGAGATCGAGCTGATCGGGACTGGCGCGCACGGCGCCCGCCCTCACGAGTCGGCCGATCCGGTGGTCGGCGCCGCGGCGCTGGTCGGCGCGCTCCAGACCCTGGTCTCGCGCCGCCTCGATCCCGGCATCCCGGGCGTGGTCACGGTGGCCACGATCCACGCCGGTGAGGCGGACAACGTCATTCCGGACCGCGCGATGCTGACCGGAACCGTGCGCACGGTGGACGCCGCCTCGCGCGGCCTGCTGCTCGACGAGCTGCGGCACGTCACCGAGCACGTCGCTCGGGCGCACCACCTGTGGCCGAAGGTCACCTTCGCCCGGGGCACACCGCCGGTGGTGAATGCGCCCGGCCCGGTTGAATGGGCACGCGAAGCGGTCACAGCCGTGTTGGGCGACGAAGGGGCAGTGCCGATCGCCGGCACCAACATGGCCGGGGAGGACTTCGCCTTCTACCTGGAGCGGTTGCCCGGCTGCTTCCTCCGGGTCGGCGCGCGCGAGCCCGGCGGGCCCGCGCTGCCCGCGCACTCGCCGGGGTTCTACGCGGCCGAGGAGAGCGCCTTCATCGGGGCCGCCGTGCTGGCGGAAACGGCGCGGCGGGCATCGTCAGCGCTCTGAGCCGCGCCGGCAGCCCCCCCGCAGCACCTGGCCGGCCTTGGCGCCGGTGTACCGCCCCCGGTCCACGGTGAGCGCGCCATTCACCACCACGTAATCGATGCCCGCCGGTGCCGCCGTCGGCTGATCCCAGTTGGCCCGATCCTCGGTCGCGTCGTAGTCGAACACGGTGAGGTCGGCGCGCATCCCCTCGCGCAGCGTGCCGCGATCGTAGAGCCCCATCCGCGTGGCGGGCCAGGACGTCATCTTGCGCACCGCATCCTCGAGGGTCAGGACGTGACGCTTCCGGGCGTACTCGGCGATGATCCGGGGAAAGGTGCCGTATGCCCGCGGATGGGGCAGCCCCAGCGCATCCACCTCGCCGAACTTCTCCGCCGCCGCGGCATCGCTGCCGATGCTGGTCCACGGCCGGCGCAGGGCGGCTTCGATGTCGCGTTCGTCCATCATGTAGAACAGCGCCATGGCGCGGTTGGGCAGCGCGTCGAGCACGATGTCCCACGCGGCATCCGCGGGATCGCGGCCGAGGGCCCGCCCGATCTCGGCGATGCTCTTCGAACGATATGCGTCGTACTTGGCGTTGTATGCGTTAGCGAGCACTACCCGGTCCCAGCCGCCCGACGCCTGCACCAGGTTGGACCACCCCGGCTGGGAGCCGGAGGCCACCTCCTGCTTGAGCCGCGCCCGGACCGCCGGGTCCCGGAGCCGGTCGTATCCCTTCTGCTCCCCGTCGGCGAAGACCCAGTTGGGTACCGTGATGCTGAGCCCGGTACCGCCGGCGGTGTACGGGTAGAGGTCGGCGGCCACGTCGACGCCGCGGGATCGCGCCGAGTCGATCTCGGCCAGCGCCTCGGGCATGAGACGGCCCCAGCCCGGCGCGTAGGCCGCTTTCAGGTGAAAGATCTCGACCTTCACCCCGCCTTGCTCGCCGATCTGCACCGCCTCCCGGATGGCCTCGAGCAGGTCCTCGCTCTCGCTCCGCATGTGGGTGGCATAGAACCCGTCACACACCGCCGCGACCTTGGCGAGCTCGATCAGGTCGCTCGTGGTCTGGAAGCCGTCCGGCGGGTAGATGAGCGCGCTCGAGATGCCGAAGGCTCCCGCCCGCATGGCCAGTGCCACGTCGGACTTCATCTTCGCCATCTGCGCGGGGGTGGGCGCACCGGCGCCGTCGCCCATCGCGGCCACCCGCGCCTGGGCGGCGCTGTAATAGGTACCGAAGTTGACCGCGATGCCCTGCCGCTCCAGCTGCGCGAAGTACGCATCGATCTCCGCGGCGGGGACGGGCGTGCCGCCTTCCCCGCCGATCAGCGTCGTCACCCCCATCCGCAGCTTGTTCTCCGCCGCGCCATGCTCGAGCAGCACTTCGCCCGAGTGGTCCATCATGTCGATCCAGCCGGGCGAGACGTAGTGGCCGGCGGCGTCTATCTCCCGCCGCCCCTTCCCGGGCACCGCGCCGATTCTCACGATGATCCCGCCGCGGACGGCGATGTCGGCCCGGACCCACGGGTTGCCCGCGCCGTCGAGGACCCGCCCGTTCCGGATCACGAGGTCGTACGCGGAGGCCGGTTCCACCGGCGCTCCGGCCGGGCGCCTGCCCGCGCAGCCCGCGAGCACGAGCGCCGCGGCGAGCCGGCCCGACCACTTCGGATGCTTCATGGTCTGCCTCTGATACCCAGGTTCGCCTGATCCGGTCAACATTGTCGCCGGTCTTTGCCGACCAACTCACCACAGAGGCACAGAGGACACGGAGACTCACGGAGAACAACAACAGATTTTGTTGTTTCCTCCGTGAGCCTCCGTGTCCTCTGTGCCTCTGTGGTGAATTCGGATGGCCGCCTGCATCGGAATCCCGCGCGAAGTGTCTGAAGCCGTGAGCAGGGACCCGTGAATCGCATCAGTAATGGGTGCTGAACCCGACCAGCCCGAAACCCACCGCGATGAGCAGGACCACCACCGAAGCGGCGGCGAGGACGACGCTCCAGGTCTTCGCCGGCCATCGGCGACCCCCGCTCCAGACCACCCGTGTGTGCCACACGGCCACGAGCGCGGCGCCCACGAACACGACCAGGCCCGCGAGCTTGAGCACGATCAGCCGGCCGTCGATCGGCGAGTTGGCGCTCGGGGGCTCGGAGAGCAAGGGCTGCAGGGTGAATCCCCAGGCCACCAGCACGATGACCGTCGCCAGGGCGGCGATTCGCACCCACCGGTGAGCCAACGCCTGCCGCCCCTCGAGCGGGTACGCCGCGTGATAGTGCCGCCGCACCAGCGCGGCGACCGGCCAGGCCACCACCGTGAGCAGCAGCGCGACGACGGCGCCGATAAGCGACCACTTGAGGAGCGCGGGCGATTTCCACGCCGAGGGCGGCATGAAGACCATGAACGGCGAGATGAAGTCGCCGCTGAACATCGTCACCCGGCCGTTTTCGACCCTGGCCGCGAGCAGGTCCTTCCCGTCGACCTCCCGCCAGACGAACGGCTCGATTTCGCGCCACCGCTTGGGCTCGCCGTTGAGACCCTCCAGGAGTGATACGCCGACCGTCCCGTCGTCGTTCACGCTCACCTTGCCGGGACTGAGCAGCCCGAGAAGCTCGAGGAAGTTCGCCTCGGACCGGCGGGAGTTGACATAGGTCCCCGCGAGCAGGCGCGCGTGCGCCGCCGCGGTGGCCGAGTCCACCTGGCCGTCGTGCTCCTCGCCCGGCAGGTAGCGGTCGGCGAACTGCTCGAAGAACGCCGAGCGGATGGCACCCGTCGCGCCTGCCTTGCCGCCGCTGTTCATCGAGAGGAAGATGCCGACGCCGTCGTCGACGAAGAGATGCAGGTCGCTGTGGAAGTAGTAGGTGTCGCCCCCGTGAGCGATGGCGCGGCGGCCGTTGCGGTTGGTCTCGTAGAAGCCGAGCAGCATCCGGTTGACCCGCGGCAGGATGGTGAGCGCGGTGCCGTGCATCAGCTTCGCGGTCTCCGGCTTGAGGATCTGGTTCTGACCGAACCGGCCGTCCTGCAGGTGGGCGATCATGAACCGCGCCATGTCGTCACCCGAGGCGGCGAGGCTCCCCGCGGGCGCCGGCGCCACCATCTCGTACGGCTTCGGCGTGCGCGAGGACGCCTGGTCGTATCCCTCGGCGGCGTCCTGGCGCAGGCGCGACGGGAGCGGCTGGCGGAAGCTGGCGTGCTCCATGCCGAGGGGCGCGAAGATGTGCCGCTCGACGTACTCGTCGAACGGCTCGCCGGAGACGCGCTGCACGATGTATCCCGCCAGCGCCGTGGCGTAGTTGGAGTAGGCGGGCACCTTGCCGGGCGCGAAGATCCGGGTCGGGATCCAGTCCTTGAGGAAGACGTCCAGCGGCAGGATCTCGGTGCTGTCAGTGGTGATCACATTCTTGTCCACCTCTTCGAACCCCGCCGTGTGGGTCATGGCGTTCCGCAGCGTGATCGGCGCGCCGAAGGCGTCCGGCACCTTGAAGTCGAGATAGGTGTTGACGTCGCGGTCGAGGTCGAGCTTGCCCTGCTCCACCAGCTGCATCACCGCCGTCCAGGTGAAGAGCTTCGAGACCGAGCCCGGGCGGAACAGCGTCCGCGCCGGATCCACCGGACGGCGCCGCTTCACGTCGGCATAGCCGTAGCCCTTCTCGAACAGCACCTGGCCGTCCTTCACGACCGCCACGACGGCGCCGGCGATGTCGCCGCGCTGGATCGCGTACGGCAGGAACCCGTCGACCCACGCCTCCACGTCGGCGCGTGCCAGCCGCGGCGCCACCGGTATCGGCGCGGCGGCCGGACTCTCCTGCTTCGCCGGCGGCCCCGGGGGGACCGGTTGCTGCGCCGCGCCCGCGCGCGCGAGCAGGGCCAGCGCCACGCTGGCGAGCAGGGGGGCGCGAATCATAGTATACATTTGCGGATACAGTCCGTTCACCCAGGCTCGGTCCATTCGTCGGGGTTCGTTCATGCGCTCACCTGCTCGCTTTGTCGGAGGGTGGTTCGGAGGATGGTGCTGCGTGGCGGCGCTGGCCGGCGCCAGCCCGCTCGCGGGGCAGGCGGCGCTGCCGGGCGACGTCACCTGGCGCATCGATTCGGTGTTCACCCGGTTCGCGCACCCAGGCTCGCCGGGCTGCGCCCTCGGCGTGTACCGGGACGGCCGCATCGTCTACGCGCAGGGCTACGGGAGCGCCCATCTCGAGCTCGGCGTCCCGATCACCCCCGCGACCGTCTTCGACATCGGCTCCACATCCAAGCAGTTCACTGCGATGAGCATCCTGCTCCTGGCGAAGGACGGCCGGCTGTCGCTCGATGACGACGTGCGGCGCTTCCTGCCGGAGCTGCCCGCGTACGGCCGGCCGATCACCATCCGGCACCTGCTCCACCACACGAGCGGGCTCCGCGATTACCTGACGCTGATGGCGCTGGCCGGGGAATCGTTCGACAACGTCTCCACGGATGAGGACGCGCTCGACCTGATCGCCCGCCAGCGCGCGCTCGACTTCACACCGGGCAGCGAATGGGAGTACAGCAACACCGGATTCTTCCTGCTCTCGCTCATCGTCAAGCGTGCCAGCGGCCAGAGCCTCCGCGAGTTCGCGGCCGCCCGCATCTTCGGGCCGCTCGGGATGACGCATACGCAATTTCGCGACGACCACCGGTCGATCATCCCGCACCGTGCAGCCGCGTACGATCCACCGGACAGCACCGGAGCCTATCACATCGACGTGTCCAACTTCGAGCAGACCGGCGACGGCGCGGTACACACGACCGTGGAGGATCTGCTGCTGTGGGACCGGAACTTCTACTCGGGCCGGGTCGGCGGACCGGAGGTGCTGGCCGAGATGGTGCGGCCGGGCACGCTGAATGACGGAACGGCCCTGGACTACGCCTCCGGACTGATGGTGGACAGCCTTCGCGGGCTGCCGACCGTGTCCCACGGCGGTTCCTGGGGCGGCTACCGCGCCGAACTGCTCCGGTTCCCCAGCGAGAGCGTCTCGGTGGCCTGCCTCTGCAACGTGGCGGGGTCGAACCCCACAGGCCTGGCGCGCCGGGTGGCGGAGGTCGTACTCGCCGACCGCCTGGCGCCGCTCCCGGAGAACGCCGCGACGGGCCCTGCCCCGACAGCGGCCGCCCTCGCGCCGCCGGAGTTGCTCGGTGCCTACCGCGACCCCGCCAGCGGTACCGTGGCCCGCGTGGGCCTCGACAGCGGCCGGGTTCAGCTCGAGTACGCCGGTGACACCATGGTCCTGACCCCGGCTGGCGCGGGCGAGTACTCGGCGGTCGGGGCGCAGGCGCGCGTGCGATTCGAACCGGCCTCCGGCCGGGCGCCGCGGCGCATCCGGATCAGCGGCCCGGGGCTGGGCCACCGCACCCTGGAGGCGATTCCCCGGTATACCCCGCCCAAGGGTACGCTCGCCCGGTACGCGGGCGAATATGCCAGTCCCGAGCTCGGGGTCGGCTACCGGATCGCGGTGGAATCGGATGGGCTCGTCCTCCATGCGCCGCACCTGCCGGCGGACCGCCTGCGCCCGACCATCCGGGACGAGTTCGAGTCTCCGGCCTTGGGGATCACGCTGCGTTTCATCCGCGGCGCCGATGGGCGGCTGGCCGGCTTCACCGTGGCCGCCGGGCGCACCCAGGGACTCCGGTTCGATCGGGCGCGTCCTACCAGCTCCCCCGCTCTCCCGCGCGGTCGATGACCCGCCCGAGCCGTTCGGCGGCGTTGCGCCAGTTGGTCTGCACGGCCCGCTGGGCGGCGTCGGCGTTGCCGCGCTCGATGGCGGCGGCGATGGCCTCGTGCTCGGCGGCGGAGGTCTGGAGGTCGCTCACCAACAGGCTCAGGTAGAGCCGCTCGTAGCGCTCGGCCTGGGGCTTGATGGTGGTGTGCAGGGCCAGCGAGCCGGCGACCTGCGCCGGCCTCCACGTAGGTCCGGTGAAACGTGGTGTCGAGGTCGCGCAGCCGGTTGAAGTCCGGCCGCCGCGCCTCGGCTTCCCGCCGGAAGTCCGCGTTGATGGCGCGCAGCGTCCGCGCCAGCGCCCTCCGCTCGCCCGCCGGCATGCGCCGCCGCCCATCGCCCGCTCAACCCCTCGATCTCGGCCACGATGTGGAACAGCTCCCGGCAGTCCTCGCTGGTGAGCGGGGCCACCGTCGGCCGCGCGAGCCGCCCGCCCGACGGATCCACGATGTAGCCCTCCTGCTGCAACCGCTGCAGGGCCCCGCGCACGGGCGTCCGGCTCACGCCGAGGCGGCTGGCCACGTCGCTTTCGACCAGGCGGCTGCCTGGCGCGAGATGGCCGTGCACGATGAGATCGCGGAGCCGCTCGTAGACGACGAGCGGCCGCTCGCCCCGCAGGATGGGTGCCGAGCGGTCGGGGCCGGATTTGCGAGGCGCAGCGGCCGCCGGGGCTTTCATCGTGGTCTCCAGGGAAGGGGCGGGACGCCGTACGATAGCAGGCCCCGCGGCGGATTGTCGAGGCGAGGCGCGGAACGGTCTGGGCGGGGGGCTGCCTTGCGCATTCGCGATCCGGTACGCATTGTTGTATCGGAAACTGTATACACTGGTAACGTACTCCGCGCCGATACCCCGCGCAAGCCAGACGCGATGCGCACCCCTTCCCCTCACTGACCCGCGGAGGCAGTACATGCCGAAGCACCCTGCCCAAGCGACGCGACGGGCGGCTGGCGTCGCGCGAGCGTCCCTCCTCCTGCTGGCGGCGCTGGTCACACCCGCGACACTGGCCCTGGCTCAGGACTCCGTGCTGGCCGGCGTCGTCCTCAACGCCGTCACCACCGACCCCTTGGAGGGCGCGCGGGTGACCATCGAGGGCACGTCCCTGCTGCAGACCACCGACGCCAATGGCCGCTTCCGGTTCTCCCCGGTCTCGGGCGGCCAGGTGAGGCTCCGTGTGGCCCGGGTAGGGTACCAACCGGTGACGGTCGCGGCCGACGCCGGCCGGACCGACCTGCGGGTGCTGCTGCGCGAGGCCACTGTCAAGCTCGACGAGATCGTCGTCACCGGCCAGCCGCAGGCGACCGAGCGGCGCGCCCTCGGCAACTCCATCGCCACCATCGATGCCCCAGCCGCGCTCGAGCTCTCCGGTGCCGGCGACGTCGGCAAGCTCATCAATGGCCGCGCCCCCGGGGTCGCCATCCTGCCGAGCACGGGCCGGGTGGGCTCCGGACCCAGCATCACGGTGCGCGGCCTCGGATCGCTCTCCCTCAATACCCAGCCGCTGGTGTACATCGACGGCGTCCGGGTCAACAACGACGTCCTCAGCGGCCCCCAGTCGGCGGGAGGGCTGGTGGTCTCCCGGCTCAACGACATCAAGCCCGAGGACATCGAGAGCATCGAGATCATCAAGGGCCCCGCCGCCGGCACGATCTACGGGACCGAGGCATCCAATGGGGTCATTCAGATCATCACCAAGAAGGGTCGCGCCGGCGCCAAGCCCCAGATCAACGTGACCATCAAGCAGGGCACCAACTGGTTCCAGAACCCCGAGGGTCGGATTCCCTCCAACTTCGGCCTCGACGACGCCGGTGCCGTCGTGTCCCAGAATCTGGTCCAGCAGGAGACCGACCGGGGGGCGCCGATCTGGAAGAACGGCTATACCCAGGGCTACAACCTCTCGGCCAGCGGCGGCTCCAATGCGCTGCAGTACTATCTCTCCGGCACCTACGACGACGACGACGGCATCGACCCGACCAACCGGTCGCGTCGATTTGCCGGGCACGCCAACCTGGCTTTCCCCATCAACGACCGGATCGACGTCGCGACCAGCTTCAACTACGTGAAGGGCAAGTACCACCTCGGGACCGACTACGCGGACGGCGTGTTCCTCAACACCCTCTACGGTCTTCCGATCCTGGCCAGCACGCCCACCCGCGGGTTCCTGCAAGCCCCACCCGAGGCGTACTACTCCGGCGTGTTCGACAACACCCAGGACGTCTCCCGCTTCACCGGCAGCGTGACCGTGAAGCATCGTCCGGTGGGGTGGTTCAGTCACCGCCTGACCCTGGGGCTGGACCAGACCGGGGAGGACAACCAGGCCCTGACCCAGTTCATGCCTCCGGACGTGGCGCAGTTCTTCGATCCGGTCAGCGCGCGCGGGCAACTGCTCCTCAACCGCCAGGACGTCTCGTTCTATACCGCGGATTACAGCGCCGCCGCTCAGTTCAACCTGTCTTCCAAGGTCAGCTCGGTGACCTCGGTGGGTGGGCAGTATTACCAGAGGCGAGTCGACTCGATCGGGGTGACCGGACTCCAGTTTCCGGCGCCCGGGGTGCGGACCGGGGGCTCCACGGCGACTGCCGTCGGCGACCAGAACTTCGTCACCAACAAGACCATCGGACTCTTCGGCCAGCAGCAGTTCGGGCTCAACGACCGGGTCTTCCTGACCGGCGGGGTCCGGGTCGACAACAACAGCGCCTTCGGTGACAACTTCGATCTGGCGACCTACCCGAAGGTGAGCGGCGCATGGGTCGTGAGCGAGGAGCCGTTCTGGCACTTCGGCTTCGTCAGCACGCTCAAGCTGCGCGCGGCCTACGGTGCCTCCGGCCAGCAGCCCCAGAGCTTCGCTGCGCTCAGGACCTACGCCCCGACCACGGGCCCCAACGACGACCCCACGGTCACGCCTCAGTTCGTCGGCAATCCCGATCTCAAGCCCGAGCGGGGTCAGGAGATCGAGCTGGGCTTCGAGGCCGGCTTGTTCAACCGGATCGGCATCGACTTCACCGTGTTCTCCAAGCAGACCAAGAACGCCATCCTGCTCCGGGGCACCCCGCCGTCGGGTGGATTCCCCGGCCAGCAGTTCGTCAACATCGGACAGGTGAGCAACAAGGGCATCGAGCTGCAGGTCAACGCTCAGCCGGTGACGACTCCCAACTTCGGGTGGGACCTCGGCTTCAGCGTCGCGACCGCGTCGAACTACATCAAGGATCTCGGCGGGATCCCCAGCATCAGCACGTTCCCGCCCCAGAGCGAGGTCGAGGGCTATCCGATCGGCTCGTACTTCATCAAGAAGGTTGTGAGCGCCGAGGTGGATGCCGACGGGGCACTGATCAGCGCGTTGTGCGACGGCGGGCCGGGCAACGCTCCGGTCGATTGCGCCTCGGCTCCGCTGGTCTTTGCGGGCAGCCCCATCCCCAAGGTGACCGGGGCCTTCACCACCACCGTGACCCTGTTCAAGAACCTTCGGCTCTACGGCCTGGTGGACTTCAAGCGGGGCCAGCGCCGCCTCAATACCGACCATCTCATCCGCTGCGACCTCATCGTCAACTGCGAGGAGGCCGTGAGCCCGGCGGGGCGGGACCCCCGGCTGCTGGCCGACATCCAGCTCGGGGCCGATCTGCAGACCGTCAACTCGTTCATCGAGAATGCCAGCTTCTTCAAGCTGAGGGAGATTTCGGCCAGCTACACCCTGCCCGACCGGTGGGCCGGTGCCGTCGGTGCCCGTCACGCCACCATCACCGTGAGCGGGCGGAACCTGCACACCTGGACCAACTACGGCGGCCTCGACCCCGAGAGCCAGAGCTCCCAGGGGGGCGGGGCGGCCGCGCTGGATTTCTTCGACCAGGCAGTGACACCTACCCTGGCGCAATTCGTGACGACCATCAGCCTCAACTTCTAGCCGCGCCGCGGCCCAATACGACGGGAGGACGGACTCATGAGGCGTAGATCCTCGCAGTTGATGGGGTGGTGGCGTCTAATCGGCACGGGCGCAGCGCTGGCCGGCGTGTTCTGCCTGACCCTCGCCGCCTGCCGTGACATCACCTCGCTCAACCAGGAGGCGCCCGGCCGGATCAACGCCGGCGATCTGGAGCAGCCCGAGAGCGCGGCACTGCTGGTCGAGAGCGCGGTGGGTGACTTCGAGTGCGCCCTGGGCGACTACATCGTTGCGGCAGGCGCGGTGGGCGACGAGCTGGCCAACGCCAATTTGGCGAACCGGATATGGGATTTCGACCGGCGCACCATCCTTCCCACCAACACTGTCTATTCTACGGAGAGTTGCGAAGGTGTTGGTGGGCAGGCCGATCCGACGGTGTACACCACCCTGTCCACGGCGCGCTTCGACGGCGACAACGCCCTCAGGCTGCTCGACGGCTGGACCGACGAGCAGGTGCCGGGACGCGTCGGGCTGATCGCCACCGCCGCGGCGTACGCGGGGTACAGCCTGGTGCTGCTGGGCGAGGGGATGTGCTCCGCCGCGCTCGACGTCGGCCCGGAGCTCAGCCCGGCGCAGATCCTGACCGAGGCGGAGGCACGCTTCACCCGCGCGATCGAGGCCGCCACCGCGGCCGGCGACGACCAGACGCTCAACCTCGCCCTGCTCGGCCGGGCCCGGGCTCGACTGGGACTCGGCAACCCGGCGGGGGCGGGCGCCGACGCCGCCCTGATTCCCGCGGGGTTCCTGGTAAACGCGACCTATTCCGGCGCGAAGACCCAACGGGAGAACCTGGTCTTCACCGCCCTCTACCGCGACCTCCTGTACACGGTCGATGTCCCGTTTCGTGATGTCACCTTCGGTGGCGTTGCCGACCCCCGCGTTTCGGTGGTCGACGCCGGCACCACCGGCGCCGACCCGACGGTCGAGATCTTCCAGGCGCTCAAGTACCCCGCCATCGAGTCGCCGATACCGGTGGCCCGGTGGGAAGAGGCTCAGCTCATCCTGGCGGAGGCCGACGTGGCCGCCGGCAACGCAGGCGGCGCGGTCGGCATCATCAACACGCTGCACGCCAACGCCGGCATTCCGGCCTATGGCGGCGGGACTCCCGACGAAGTCATGAGCCAGGTCATCGAGGAGCGGCGCCGGGAGCTGTTCCTGGAAGGCCAGCGGCTGGGCGACATCATCCGGTACGGTCTGCCGCTGTTTCCGGCGCCGGGCACCCCGTTCCCCGTCGGCGGGACGAACACCGGCGTCTACGGTACCCAGGTGTGCTTCCCGCTGCCCTCGGTGGAGCGGGACAACAATCCGAGCATCGGGGGCTGAGACGAGCGGTCACACCCCGATGCGCTCTTGCGACCAACCGTGCCGCGCCGCCACCGCGATGGCTCTCATGCTTGCCGCGAGCGTGCTCGCGCACCCCGCCGCCGCACAGAGTGTCGAGGCGCCGCTGGCAGGCTTTGACGCGTACGTCTCCGGAGCCGTCAAGGACTGGGACGTCCCGGGCCTGGCCGTGGCCGTGGTGAAGGACGACTCGATGGTGTTCGCGAGGGGGTACGGCGTGCGCGCCGTCGGCACCCGAGACGCGGTGGACACTCACACATTGTTCGCCCTCGGCTCGACGACCAAGGCGTTCACCGCCCTGGCCGCGGCGCTCATGGTGGACGGCGGGAAGCTCCGGTGGGACGATCCGGTCGCGACCCACATCCCCGGGTTCGTGCTCCGCGACCCCTACGTGACGCACGAGCTCACGGTGCGCGACCTGCTGACCCACGAGCTGGGCTTCGCCGATCCGGAGTACCTCTGGTACGGCAACGATCAGACGCTCGCCGACATGATCCGCCGGCTCCGCTACCTGCCGCCGCAGACCAGCTTCCGCTCGCGCTTTGCCTACAACAACCTCGGCTACGCGGCGGCGGGGCTGATCGCGGGACGCGTGAACCGAAGCTCCTGGGACGACCTCGTGCGGACGCGCATCCTGGCACCGCTCGGCATGACGGAGACGGTCCTGGAGGGGCCCGAGCTCAGGGGAAAGGTCAACGTCACGCGTCCGCACGAGTACGTCGGGGACACGCTCCGGGCCCTCCCCGCGTTGTCGCAGGAGCTCGTGGACGCCATCGCCCCAGCAGGGTCGATGTACTCCAACGTGCTGGACATGTCGAAGTGGATGCGCTTCCTGCTCGACAGCGGACGGGTGGCCGGAAAGCGGCTGGTGAGCGACACAGCATTCGCCGAACTCATGCGGCCGCAGGTCCTCGTCCCCTCCGGCGAGTTCTACCCCACGGCCAGGCTCACGCACCCGAGCTTCACCGCATACGGCATGGCCTGGTTCCTGGAGGACTACCGCGGGGAAAAGGTCGTCTTTCACACCGGAAGCATCGACGGGCTGGTCGCAATCGTGGGGCTCCTGCCTGCCAGGCGGCTGGGCATCGTGGTCGTTGCCAACCGCGACCACGCGGAGGTCCGCCACGCGCTCATGTACCGGGTCTTCGATGCGTATCTCGGCGGCCCAGAGAGAGACTGGAGCACGGAGATACGTGCCATGTACCAGAAGGCCCTGGACTCGGTCAAGGTGGCGCAAAAGGAAGCCGACGCCAAGCGTGTCCCTGGCACAAAGCCGTCGCTCTCCCTCGACCGGTACGCAGGCACCTACGCCGACAGCCTGTACGGGCCGGTGACCGTACGGCTGGAACGCGGCCGGCTCGTACTGGCACCGAGCGCGTTCCTCACGGCCGATCTCGAGCACTGGAACTACGACACGTTCCGCGCCCGGTACCGCAACTGGTGGATCGAGCCCTCGGTGGTGACCTTCCGCCTCGCCCCCGATGGAAAGGTCTCCGCCGTGGACCTCGGTGACGGCGAGGTGCTGGCGCGCGTGGTGGCGCCGAGCTCCTCGAAGCGCACGTTCTGAATCCCATACGCCCGCCAGTCGCGGTAATCGAAGTGCCACCATTCCTGCGGATACACCGTGAACCCCTCGGCCTCCATCGCACGGCGGAGCAGCGTGCGCAGCCGGCGCTGCTCGGCCGTTCCGCCGGAGTAATCGGCGTAGGCGCGGGGTGAAAGCTCATCGTAGAGACTGGGCATCGTCACCGGCCGTCCCGTGCGTACGTCGTAGAGGGTCAGGTCGACGGCGCAGCCGCGATTGTGGCGGGAGCCCTCGGCCGGATCGGCGACAAACTCGTGCTGGGCTGGAGGCGTCGCGTCCCAGAAGATCTTGGTGACGTACCAGGGCCGATACCCGTCGTGGACCAGCAGTCCGTAACCCTGAGCCTCCAGCCGTTGGTGAACTCGGACCAGAGCCTCGGCCGCCGGCCGCTGGAGAAAGGCGCGAGCCTGGGTGTAGAGTGGAGTGCCCAGGAAATTCCGGGTGCTCGCGTAGCGGATATCGAGATGAATGGTCGAGTCCAGACTCACCAGCTCGACGAGCTCCGGGGGCCGGAATGGGCCATCTTCGTGTGGCGGAGTGGCCCGGAGCGCCTCTTCCCGAAGCTCCGCAACCGGCCGCACCGGGGTGATGCGAAAGACCGAAGGCCCACCGCACGCGACGACGGCGAGGACGAGAGCCCAGGCCAGCAGTGTGCGCGGTCTTGCAAGACTCATGTCTGGTCCTCTCTCCTGATCAATCGATGCCGACCCGCCCCTCGATCGAGGCGATCAGCTTGCCGGAGTCGTAGCCGACGCCATCCTTGAACACGGTGGTGGTGTTGCGGATGACCGTGGGATCGGCGGTCAGGTCACCCCGGAGCACCACCAGGTCGGCCAGCTTCCCCCGCTCCACCGTGCCGAGCTTCCCGTCCACGCCGAGGATCTTCGCCCCGTTGGCGGTCATGATCCTGACCGCCTGCGCGGGGGTGAAGCCCGCCTCGATGAACAGCTCGTAGTTCCGCTGGTCCCCGTAGCCGGCCAGGGCCCCGCCGATCCCGGTCGGATCCACGCCCGAGGCCAGCAGCCCGCCCGCCGCCACGAATGCCCGCTCGAACGCCATCGCGCCGTGGAGCCCTTGATCCGCGATCGGTCCGTTGCCGCTGGAATCGATTTCCTGCCGAAGCTTGAGGTAGCTCTCCCGCACCTCGGGCGCCATCGCGGCGAGGACCCGCGGCTCCCGGGTGGGCCGGTTGGCGACGAACGGCTCGTACACGGCCAGCGTCGAGGTCATCGGCACGCCGTGCTTCACCATGGTCGCGATCGTGGCCTTCGCCACGTCTCCCGTGGGGTCGATCGTGTTGTTACGGCCGACCTGGCCCACCGGGCAGACGTCCGGCTGCTTGGCCGGATCGAAGTCCGAGGCCGTGAGCATCCCGTGCTCCAGATTGTCGATGCCCAGCTCGACCGCCTCGCGGAACGAGACCGAGCAGAGATGCCCGGTGACCTTGATCCCCCGGCGGTGCGCCTCCTTGATGGCCGCGCCGAGCTCGGAACGGCGGATGTCGGTATACGCCTTGATCCACGTAACACCCTCGCTGGCCCAGTAGGCCACGAACCGGCGCGCCTCATCCGGCGAGGTCACCACGTCCATGGACCCGCCGCCCTCCGCGCCGGTGATGTACGGGGCGGTGAGGTGGATCCGCGGCCCGGGCACACGCCCAAGGTCGATGTTGTTGCGCAGGTTGATCTCGGCGTAGGTGGACCGGCTGCCGGCGGTGCGAATCGTCGTGACGCCCGAGGCCAGATAGAGGCGGGGCCCGGTGTAGGACATCTGCACCGCGCGGCCGCCCGCGGCGGTATAGAACAGGTGGTCGTGCATCCCGACCAGCCCGGGGATCAGCGTGTGGCCGTTGAGGTCCATGGTCACGGCGCCGCCGGGCACCTTCACCTGGGCCGCGGGGCCCACTTCGGCGATGCGGCCGTCCCGGATGACCACCGTCTGGTCCGGGCGCGGTTCCGCGCCGGTGCCGTCCACCAGCAGCACGTGGGTGAGCGCGACCACACTGGTATCCACCGAGACGTACTTGCGGACGGCTTCGGTGAGCGAGTCCGGGCGCTGGGCAGCTACGGAGCTGAAAGCGAGGGCCGACAGTACGAGGGCGGACACGAATTGGCGCATGGGTGCTCCAGCTCAGTGGTTGGTTGTCGTCGGGGTCAGGGCCCAGGGGAGATCGATGAGATCTCGACGGACCGAGATGGCCAACTGCTCACCACGGAGACACGGAGGACACGGAGACTCTACACGGAGAACAGCAAACAACTTTTCTTGTTTCTCCGTATTGTCTCCGGGTCCTCCGTGTCTCCGTGGTGAGCTTTTGACGATCCCTACTCCACCACGAACCTCATCATCATCCCCGACGACAGATGCTCCGCGATATGGCAGTGCCCCATCCAACGCCCGGGGTTCGACGGATCGAGCAGAATATCCACCGTGGCGCCCGCCGGCACCAGCACGGTGTCCTTCCAGGCCAGGTTCTCGTTCGGCACGCCGTTCACCGCCAGCACGAGGAAGCGCTGGCCGTGAAAGTGGATGGGGTGCTGCATCGCATGGGCGCTCTCGCGCTGGTTCACCAGCCGGATCCGGACCGGCTGATCCCGCTGCAGCCGCCAGTCGATGTCCATGTTCTCCCGGCCGGTCTCCGGGTCGCGCAGAATCCAGCGGACCTGCCGGCCGGTGGCCGCCCAGTTCATCATGGGCATCGTCCCGCTCCACTCGACCGGCGGGAAGTAGATCGAGTCGAGCTGCATCAGCCGCTGGGTGAACAGCGGCAGGCCCTGCGTCTCGAGCGTCATGACCAGCGTCTTCGCGGGCGCGTTGGCCGCCAGGCGGCGGTAGCGCTCGACCTCCGCGGCCACGGTCCCGTTCCGGCGCGTCGCGGCGAAGCTTGCCGCGAGGTCGCGATCGACCTGCCGGTCCGCCACGGTCACCAGACCCAGGGTATCGGCCTCCGCGAAGAACCGGCCGTAGAGATGATCGAGCCCGCGGACCCGGTTCACCAGCGCCACCCGTCCCGGTCGGTCGAACCGCACGTCGACCACGTACCGCTCGGCCGGCGCGATCACCACGCTCTCGACCCGCTCCTCGCGCTCGAACGGCCCGACGTCCGACGCGACGACCTTCATCCGGGCGCCGGGAAACGAGACGTTCATCGTGCGCGCGTTGGCCGCATTGGTGAGGAAGAAGCGCATCACCGCGCCCCGCTTGACCGCCAGCCGGTAGTCCAGCTCCCCGTTCACCACCAGCCGGTTGCCGAACCGGCCCATGAGCGCATGGGTCGGCGTGTCCTGCCCGAGCGGGACCAGCCCATCCTCGCCGACCAGGAGATCGTCGAGCATGAGCACCGCCTCCCCGTTGGCCGGGCCATACTCGTCTCCCGCGGCCGACCGCACGAGCAGGTTGCCGTACAGCCCGAGCTCCTGCTGGGTGTCCTCGCGCACGTGCGGGTGATACCAGTAGATGCCGGTATCGGGGAAGCGCAGCCGGTAGGTGAACTCGCCGCCGGGAGGAACATCCGGCTGGGTTATCCCGGGCACACCGTCGCTGCGATTGTCCAGCCGGATGCCGTGCCAGTGCACCGTGGTCGGCTGCGGCAGGCGATTGGTGAACGCGACCGTGATCTCCGCACCGCGCGTCACCTCGATCAGCGGACCCGGCTGCTGCCCGTTGAAGGCGTACATCGTGACGTCCCGTCGCCCGAGCGTTCGACGCACCAACCCCGCCTCGAGCCGCAGAGTATCGCCGGTCCGGAGATGGACCCGTTCCCTCGGGCGCACGGCGGGTGCGTCGCCTGACGGCAGGTAGGGCGTCGCCTCGGGGCGCAAGGCCATCTCGGCCGGGAGCATCGTGAGCCCCGACGGCATCGGCACGGCCGTCCAGCGGGTGCCGGTGATGGAGTCGCCGGGTGATCCGCCGTGCATGTGGTGGCCGCCGCCCGGCTGCGCCATCGCGCCGATCGAGAACTGCAGGAAGTCCGGCGGGAAGAGCCGCGTACTGGCCGACTGGCCGCGCAGCACCACGCGGCCATCCGGCGCCGATGGCCGGACGCGCCGCTCGGCGGTGACCAGGATCGTGAACTTCTCCAGCTCCACGGTGCCGAGGGTATTGCTGCCGTTCCGGATCTCTCCGAGACGGGCCACCGACTCCATCGTCGGCGTCGCGATCCATGCCACGTACCTCCGATACCCGCCCAGCGACCTCGGTTCCGGGAGGCCCGCGGCCTCGAGCGTGAGCCGCTGCCGCATGCGGCCGTCCGCCGCGAGCGCCACGGTGAACGGTCCCGGAGGATGCCCCAGCTCGACCCGCGCCGTGACGCCCTCGATGCCCGGCGCCGGCACGAGCTCGAGGCAGTAGAGGTCGCGGCTCGGACCCAACGGCGCTGGTGGGTCGCACGGGCGCTGGGCAGCGGCGGGCGCCGCCCAGACCAGGGCGAGGGCGGCGGCGAGCAGTCGCCGGCGGGCGGGGATCATGAGAGCATTGCGCATTTCGGGTGGCAAGCTGGAATGTGACGCGGGCGGAGGGCGAATACCAGCGTTGGAGTCATCCTGCGCGGAGTGAAGGATGACGATGAGGCGGGTGGCGGCTGGCTCCGGATCGGCCCATCTTTCGGCATTGCACCGACCACCCAGGAGCCTCCGTCATGTGCCGTAACATCCGCCCCCTGTATCACTTCGAGCCCCCCGTCACCGACAACGAAGTCCGGGCGGCGGCACTCCAGTTCGTCCGCAAGGTTAGCGGCTTCACCCGCCCGTCCGCCGCCAATCAACCGGCGTTCGACCACGCGGTGACCGAGGTCTCGGACGTCGTGCACCGCCTGCTCCACTCGCTGGTCACCAACGCTCCGCCCAAGAACCGCGAAACGGAAGCCGCCAAGGCCCGAGCACGAGCCTCCAAACGCTACGGCGCCCCCGCGCCGACGGCCGAGCCGCATCCAGAATAAGCTTCGACCCGACCGGCGTCGCCATCGCCCCTCGACGCCGGCGGTACCGCACTGCATCTTGCAGCATCCCGGTCACAATCTCGTCAGCCCGATCCTGCCAAGAGGCGTCATGAGCAGCCTGCCGTCGAGGATCTCGGGTGCGCTGTCAGGCCACTACCGCCTCGAGGACGAGATCGGCGCGGGGGGCATGGCCACGGTGTACCTCGCGCAGGACCTCCGCCACGACCGCCGGGTTGCGGTGAAGGTCCTGCGCCCCGAGCTTGCCGCCGTCATCGGTGCCGAGCGGTTCCTGGCCGAGATCAAGCTCACCGCCAACCTGCAGCACCCGCACATCCTGCCGCTGTTCGACTCGGGCGAAGCCGACGGCTTCCTGTTCTACGTCATGCCGTTCGTCGAGGGCGAGTCGCTCCGCGACCGGCTCAACCGGGAAAAGCAGCTCGCCGTACCTGACGCGCTCCGCATCGCGGCCGAGGTGGCCTCCGCGCTCGACTACGCCCACCGCCACGGCGTGATCCATCGCGACATCAAGCCCGAGAACATCCTGCTCCATGACGGCCGCGCGCTGGTCGCCGACTTTGGCATCGCGCTCGCGGCCAGCAAGGCCGGCGGGAGTCGGATGACCGAGACCGGCATGTCACTCGGCACGCCGCACTACATGAGTCCCGAGCAGGCCATGGGCGAGCGGGACATCACGGCTCGCTCCGACGTCTACGCCCTGGGCGCAATGCTCTACGAGATGCTGACGGGCGACCCGCCGTTCACCGGCTCCACCGCGCAGGCGATCGTGGCCCGGGTGGTGACCGAGAGCCCCCGCCCGCTCATGCCACAGCGCCACACGATCCCGCCGCACGTGGAGGCGGCCGTTCTCACGGCGCTGGAGAAACTGCCCGCCGACCGCTTCGCAACGGCGGCGCTGTTCGCCGAAGCGCTGGCGAATCCGACCGCCACGCGGCCGACGGCGAGCACCGGCGCGCCGCAGATCACCGCGCGGGTCAGTCCGACCCGATCCCGGCTCCGGGATCCCGTGGTCCTCGGCTTCGCGGCCGTGGCGCTGGCGGCGCTCGGGCTCACGGCGGCCTCGCTCTGGCGCCCGGCGCCGGCCGCCGAACTGCCGACGGTGCGGTTCCAGTACACCGGCTCCGACAGCGCCGAGGCGGCGGGCAACTTCCCCTGGCCGGCCGCAATCTCGCCCGACGGCGGGCGGCTGGTCTACACAGTGGAGCAGGCCGGTGGCTCGAAGATGTTCTACGTTCGCCGCGCGGACCAGCTCGAGGGCCACCCGATTCCCGGCACGACGAACGGATCCCAACCGCTGTTCTCCCCCGACGGCCAATGGCTGGCGTTCGAGGCCAACGGCAAGGAGAAGAAGGTCAGGCTCGACGGCAGCGCGCCGGCCAACATCGCCGACGGCGGCGCCAACAATGGCGCCGACTGGACGACGACCGACGAGCTGGTCGTGGGGGCCACCAACAAGGCGCACGGGCTCTCGCGCGTCAGCGTGGCCGGTGGCGAGCTCGCGGAGTTCACCCGGCCCGATTCGGCCAAGGGTGAGCTGGACCACCTGTGGCCGATCGCATCGCCGGACGGGCGATCCGTCGTGTTCACCATCTGGACCGGTGCCCTGGCGACAGCACGGCTCGCGATGGTGTCCCTCGACGGGGGCGTGGTCAGTCTGCTCGGTCTCAAGGGGATCCGGCCGCTCCAGATCCTCGACGGCGCGCTCGTCTACGTGCAGGAGGATGGGGCCGTCATGGCGGTTCCCCTCGACGTCGCGCATCAGCGAGTGGCGGGCAAGGCCGTTCCCGTGCTCGACCCCGTCCCTGTCACTGCCGCGCTCAACGGCAATTCGGCGGTCTACGTGTCGAGCGGCGGCGCGCTGGTGACCGGGCGTCAGACACGTCGAGCACACTTGATGTGGATCGGTCGCGATGGCGTGACGCACCGGATCACGCCGGAGTTGCGCGACTTCTCCAGCCCGCGCGTCTCGCCTGACGGGCGGCACATAGCGGTTATAGTCTCCGACGGGTCCAAGAGCGACGTGTGGATCTACGATCTGGATACGGGGACACTGTCGCGCCTCACGACGGCCGAGACGGTCACCTCCGCCGAATGGACGCGTGATGGCACCCGGGTGGTATATGCCGCGGTGGGGAACGGCACGAGCGGCGCCGTCTGGGCTCAGTCGATCGGTGGCGGCGGGGCACCGGAAAAGCTGGTCGACACACCCAGTCTCACGCCCCAGGCGGACATCTCGCCCGACGGACGGTCTCTGCTCCTGCAGGCCGGGGTCGAGACGGGCTGGGACCTGCAGCGGATCTCCCTCGAGTCGGGCCACACCATTCGCGACTTTGCTGCCTCCAGGACCGCGGGCGAGTTCTCACCGCGCTTTTCGCCCGACGGACGCTGGGCCGCCATCGTCACCGACGAGTCGGGTGTGTTCGAAGTGTACGTCCGATCATATCCGGAGCCGACGGCGAAGGTCCAGGTGTCGGTCGGTGGCGGCGCCGGCGCGGTGTGGTCCGCCGACGGCACGCGCCTCTACTACGCGCGGGGCACCGCGATCATCGAGGCTCGTCTGGCGACCACAGCGGGTCTGCGCGTCGTCTCGAGGGACACGGCGTTCCGACAGGCCACCAATGCTGCTGGAGGGTTCGGCGATGCGGATTTCGACGTGAGCCCTGATGGCTCACGCATCGTCATCCCCAGCTCGGAATCCACGGCCTACCCCCTGGTGGTCGTGCCCAACTGGCTGACCGAGCTCCGCCAGCGTCTGGCGGCGAGCCGGAAGTAGAGCGACCGCAGGCCTGTCGCGCGCCCCACCGTACGGACGCAACCCCATCCCCACACCCGGCTTCACCCTTCTTCACGATTGCGGGGGCCGTCAAGTCGCCCGCCTCCCCTGCCGATAATCGAGCCTGAACCGACCGTCCCGCTCCCACGGTCCGCCGGGGCCCAGCCCCAGAACAGGCATCGATGCGCGTCTCCACCAAGCTCGCCCTCGCGGGCCTGCTCCTCCTGCTCCTCGCCCCCCGGGTCTCGGCTGCCCAGGAGCCGGACGTCGCCGCCATCCTCGGCCTGGATTCACTGCTGAACGTCCCCATCAGTGCGTCGGGCACCTACCAGCAGACCGCCCGGCAGGCGCCAAGCTCGGTCACTATCCTCACCCACGAGGCGATGGAGCAGTTCGGCTATCGCACGGTGGAGGACGTCCTGGCCGGCGTGAGCGGGTTCTACCTGAGCAACGACCGGAACTACACCTATCTCGGGGCCCGGGGCTTCAGCCGGCCCACCGATTACAACAATCGGATCCTGCTCCTCGTGGACGGCCACGCCCTGAACGAAGGGATCTGGGGCTCGGCGCCGCTCGAGCTCCCGATCGACCTGGAGGCCCTGGAGCGCGTCGAAATCGTTCGGGGGCCGGGCTCCGCGCTCTACGGCACGGGCGCCGTGCTGGGGGTGATCAATCTGGTGACCCGCTCCGGCGGCGCGATCGGCGCTCCTCAGCTCGCGCTGCGCGGCGGCAGCTGGGGACGGCGGGGGGCCTCCGTCCTGCTCGGCCGCCGTCTGCGATCGGGTCTCCGGCTCGCGCTCACGGCCACGTGGGACGACAGCGACGGACGGGATCTCTTCTATCCGGAGTACGATGCGCCGGACACCCATGACGGCATAGCGCACAACCTCGACTGGGAAAAGCGCTGGATGCTGCAGGGGAAGGCCGATCGCGGAGGTCTGTCCTTCAGCGCGTGGTTCAGCCGGCGCGAGAAGGGCATTCCCACCGGCTCGTACGGAATGGTGTTCGACGCGCACCAGGCCCGGACCACCGACGATTACGGCTTCGCAGAGCTCAAGTACGAGCATGCCCTCGACGCCTCCAAGCTGCTTCGGGTCCGCGGGTTCGTGGACCACTACGGCTACGACGGTGTGTATGCCTACGAGGGCTACGACTTCCTGGACCGCGGCCGCAACGAGGCCGCCGGCAGCGAGGCCTCCCTGCGCTGGGACATCGGCTCCGCTCAGCACCTGACCGCCGGCGCGGAATACCGGCGGCACCTTCGCGCCTTGTACCAGACCCAAGGCCTGCCCGGCGATGCCCAGGAGTTCAACGTGCCCTACGGCGTGGCCTCCGCCTTCGTGGAGCACGAGTTCCAGCCGACCGGCCAAATCACGGTGCTGGCCGGGCTGCGAGTGGACGACTACTCCACCACGGGCTCCTCGGTGACCCCCCGGGCCGCCCTGCTATTCGATCCCGCCCGGGGCACGACGCTCAAGCTGCTCTACGGCCGAGCCTTCCGCGCGCCCAACGTGAACGAGGCCCACCTGGAGGGCTTCGGCTACAAGCTGAACCCGTCGCTCCACGAGGAGCGCGGGCACACCCTGGAGTTCGTGTTGCAGCAGCGCCTGGGCCCGTCCCTGCTCGGCACCGCTTCGGTGTTCCGCTACCGCCTGAACGGCCTGATCGACCCGGCGTTCGACCCGTCGGACAGCACCTATGTCTACCGCAATGCGGGAGAGGCCAGCGCCAACGGAGCCGAGCTCAGCCTGGAGGCGCGATTCGGAGGCGGGGTGCTGGCCTACGCCAACTACTCGTATCAGCACGCCCGGGACGAAGCCACCAAGGAGGTGCTGACCAACTCCCCTGCCCACCTGGTGAAGGCGGGAATCGCCGCGCCACTGGCCAGCTGGTTCGGCGGGGCGCTCGAGGGCCGCGCCGAGTCCGGTCGGCTCACGGTCTACGGCACCCGCACCGGGGCCTATGCGCTGGGGAGCGCGTATCTCTGGTTCACGCCGCAGGGTGGCGGGACCGACGACCGCGGGCTTCAGCTCTCGCTCAGGGTGAACAACCTGTTCGGCACGACCTACGCCGCCCCCGGAGGCCTGGAACATCTGCAGCCGGCCATCGAGCAGGACGGGAGAAACGTCTCGGCTGAAGTCCGGTACCGGTTCTAGGTCATGCTTCGTCGACGCAGGCGCTTCGTCACCTTCCCGCGCGGAGGGCTGGCCCTCGCCGTCCTGGGGGTGGCCTTCGGCACAGCCGCGGCACCGGCCGCGGCCCAGGAGGTGCCGGTGCCCGTCGAGGTCCAGGTGCCCCTCCTGCTCAAGATCCTGACCTTCGATCGCCATCTCACGTACGCGCCGGAGCCGCTCGTCGTGGGCATCGTGTTTCAGGGTCGGAATCGCGCCTCCGCGGCGATCGGCGACGAAGTCCGCGGCCGGTTCGCGTCCGTCGTCCCTCTCATGCGGGTCGTGATGATCGACCTGGATGACACGAGCGACCTCCGCGCCATCCTGCTCCGCAAGAGCGTGCGGGTGCTCTACGTCGCCCCGCTCCAGGCCGTATCGGTGTCGACAGTCGCCGAGGCCACACGCGGGCAGCGGGTCGTCAGCGTCACCGGGGTACCTCGCTACGTGGAGCAGGGGCTGTCCGTCGGAATCGACCTCAACGGCGCGCGGCCGCGGATCGTGATCAATCTCGCCGCCTCCCGGGCCGAGGGGGCCGAATTCTCCGCCGAACTGCTGAAGCTGGTTCGGCTCGCCGGCCCGAAGGACGTCGCGCCATGACGTCGATGGCATGGACCTGGCGGATGCGGATCCGCACCCGGCTGATGCTGCTGGTGAGCCTGCTGCTGGTGGCGATCGCCACCTTCATCTACTGGTTCTTTCCCGCCCAGATCGAGCGCCAGGCGCTGCGCATGCTGGAGAGCAAGGCCCGCGCGATCGGCGCCATCACCGCATTCAGCGTGAGCCCTGGTCTTCTCTTCGACGACCCGAAAGCGGTGGGCGACGCGCTCGAGGGCGCCGAGCGCAATCCCGATCTGCAGTTCATCCTCGTGCTGGACGCCCGCGGCAACCTGGAATACGTGGTCGACCGCACCCAGTGGCGGCGCGGCCATATCGTCGCGGCCACTGCGCAGCTCGGGCTCGATCGGGAAACTCGGAGCTACCGGGCCGCGATCCCGATCATGAGCGACGATCGCCGCATCGGCACGCTCCGGATCGGGCTCTCGCTGGCCGAAGTCGACGCCGAGGTTGCAGAGGCCCGCCGCACCACCGCGCTCGCCAGCCTCGCCGTCCTGGTGGTCGGCCTGTTCGCCGTGTTCGGCATCAGCACCCACATCACGGCACCGCTCAGCCGCATGGCCGCCATCGCGGAGCGGATCGCGGCCGGCGATCTCGGCAGCCGGGCCCAGGTGCGAACCACCGACGAAGTAGGCGACCTCGCCCGGGCGTTCAACACCATGCTCGACTCGCTGCAACAGACGCAGACGGATCTGGCAGCAGCGAACGAGCACCTCGAGCAGCGAGTCCGGGAACGCACGGCCGACCTGACCGCCGCCGGCGAGCAGCTCGAGCGCGCCAAGGAGGCCGCCGAAGCGGCGAGCCAGGCCAAGAGCGAGTTCCTGGCCAACATGAGCCACGAGATCCGGACCCCGATGAACGGGGTCATGGGAATGATCGACCTGGCGCTCGACACCCCGCCGGGCTCGTCGGATCGGGAATACCTGGGCATCGCCCGCGACTCGGCCGAGTCGCTGCTGACCGTGATCAACGACATCCTCGACTTCTCCAAGGTCGAGGCCGGCATGCTCGACCTCGATCCGGCGGACTTCTCGCTCGGCGAGACGCTCGGCAGCATAATGAGCCCCCTGGCCCTCCGGGCGCACGACAAGGGGCTGGAGCTGGCCCTGCGGATTGCGCCGGACACCCCCGACTTCCTGGTGGGCGACGCCGGACGGCTGCGGCAGGTGATCGTCAACCTGGTCGGCAACGCGATCAAGTTCACCGAGCACGGCGAGGTCGTCCTCGACGTGGCCGAGGAATCCCGGGCCACGGGCCAGGTGGTGCTCCACTTCCGCGTGCGGGACAGCGGCATCGGGATTCCGGCGGCCATGCACCAGCGCATCTTCGACGCATTCGCCCAGGCCGACGGTTCCACCACCCGCCGCTACGGCGGCACCGGCCTGGGACTCACGATCTCGGCCAAGCTGGTGAAGATGATGGGCGGGCGGATCTGGCTGGAGAGCGAGGAAGGCCGGGGCAGCACCTTCCATTTCACGGTCACGCTCGGGCTCTCCAGTCACCCGGGTGCGAGCCGCTCGGGCGCGCGGCCGGAGGCGTTGGCGAACCTCCGGGTCCTCGTGGTGGACGACAACGCCACCAACCGGACGATTCTCGAGGAGATGCTCGGCCGCTGGCGGATGTGTCCCGAGGCAGTGGACGGCGGCCGGCCAGCCCTGACGCGCCTGACCGAGGAGGCCGATGCCGGCCACCGGTTCCCGCTCATCCTGCTCGACGCCAACATGCCGGAGATGGACGGCTTTGCCGTGGCGGCCCGGATCCGCCAGGATCCGCGCCTGGCCGGCGCGGTAGTCATGATGCTCACCTCCGCCGGGAAGCCGGGCGACAGCGAGCGGTGCCGGTCACTGGGCATCACGAACTGCGTCACGAAGCCCATCCGGCAGCAGGAGCTGTACGAGGCCGTCTCCCAGGCGCTCGGCGCCCATGGTGGGCTTCCGGCCGAGACCGCCGGGCCGGCGCAGGCGGCCCCGGGGCTTCCCACGCCTCGCCCGCTGCGGATTCTTCTCGCCGAGGACAATCCGGTCAACCGGCAGCTCGCGATTGCGCTGCTGAACCGGAAAGGGCATACCGTCACCGTCGCGGAGAACGGGCAGGAGGCGGTCGACCTGGTCGCACGGAAGCACTTCGACCTCGTCCTGATGGACGTCCAGATGCCGGTGATGGGAGGGTTCGAGGCCACCCGGATCATCCGTGAGCGCGAACGCGCGTCGGGCGGTCGCATCCCCATCGTGGCCCTCACCGCCCGGGCGATGAGCGGCGACCGGGAGCTGTGTCTCGCGGCCGGCATGGACCAGTACCTGTCGAAGCCACTCCGCGCGGCCGACCTGTACGCCACCGTCGACGCGCTTGGCGCCGCCGCATCGACCTCGGAGCCGGCAGCCGATGGGCATCCGGATGACGACGGACATCCGCTCGGAGGCCAGCATCAGGCCACCGACGCCCTGCTCGAGCGCTTCCTGGGCGACCGGAGCCTGCTGCAGGCGGTGGCCGAGACGTTCATCGACCACCTCCCCGTGCTGCTGGGCGACGTGGACGCCGCCGTGGCCAGGCGCGACCTGCAGGCCATCCAGCGCGCGGCCCACAGCCTCAAGGGCTCGGCCGGCAACTTCGGGTATGCGCCGGCGTTCGAGGCGGCACAGCATCTCGAGCACCTGGCCCGCGCCGGAGCGAGTAAAGGCGTGCCGGAGGCCTCCGCCACCGTCCATCGGACGATGAATGAGCTGGTGCGGTTGCTGCGGGAGACGATCGCGGAGCCGGCCGTCGTCGCGGAGAGTCATCCCGAGCGCAGCGAAGGATGACCTCCTCTCTACCGTAGCGATCGCCCCCGCCAGCCCTTACTATCTTTCAGCGCCGTACCCCGAGAAACCCGAACGCCGCTCCATCCCGGTCCCTTCCGCCGGTGAGGCGCAGGATGCCCGTCCCTTCGAGCACCAGCGTTCCGCTCCCGCGCCACGCGGCCTGGCTGCTGCGGGTCGCCGCGCTCGCCGCGGTGTACTACGCCGCCGCCCGCCTCGGCCTCCACTACGCCTCGATCGGGCGGAGCATCTCGCTCGTCTGGCCCCCCACTGGCATCGCGATAGCCGCACTCGTTCTCCTGGGACAGGGCGCCTGGCCCGGCGTGGCGCTGGGCGCATTCCTGGCGAACGCGGCCACCCCGATCCCTCTGGGCGCCGCCACTGCCATCGCCGCGGGGAACACCCTGGAGGCCGTCCTTGCCGCCTCCCTCCTGGCGCGCGCAGCCGGCCGCCGCCCGCGCCTGGACGCGATGGGAACGGTTCGCACGCTGGTGCTCGGCGCGGCGCCGCTCGGCGCGATCGTGAGCGCGATCACGGGCGTCACCGCCCTGATGATCAGCGGTGCGCTCCCCTCGGACGGCGCGCCCTCGGCGGTGGCCATCTGGTGGACCGGCGACCTGCTTGGCGCCCTGGTGATCGCACCCCTGCTGCTCGCATGGGTCGCCGTCCCTCCGTCGACCGCGAGCGCGCGCGGCCCGCTCGAGGTCCTGCTCCTCTGCCTCGGTACCGTGATCGCCGCCGAAGTCGGGCTGGGGCATCTGCTGCCGGTTCCCCCGACTCTCCGAATCGACTACCTCTACCTGCTGTTTCCGTTCGTCATCTGGGCCGCGCTCCGCTTCGGCAGCCGCGGAGCGTCGCTCATGACGTTCACGATCGCGGTCGTCGCCGTCGCGCGCACCGTCCAGGGCGGCGGGCCGTTCAACGCCACCACTGCGGCCGGGACGCTGTTTGCGGTCGCCTGCTACCTGGGGGTCGTCGCGGTGACCGGACTCCTTCTCGCCGCGGCGGTGACCCGCGAGCGAGAGACGGCGACCGACGTCCTGCGCCGGCGGGACGAGCAGCTCCGGGTCGCGCTCGACGCTGCCCGGATGGGCGTGTGGTTCTGGTCGGCTGCCGACAACCGGCTCACCTGGGACGAGCCCCTCCGCCGGATATACGGCGTGGGACCCGAGGAGCGGATCGCGGGTTACGACGACTTCATTACCCGAGTCCACCCCGACGACCGGGAATTCGTCGAGGCCACGATCCGCCGCGCGCTGGCCGACGGTGGGCGCCTCGATTACGAGTTCCGCATCCTGCTGCCCGACGGCCGGGTCCGATGGATCGCGGACCAGGGGCGCGTCGTGCCGGCGGAGAATGGCGGGCCAGCCGGGATGACCGGCGCCTGCACGGACGTGACCGACCGCCGCACCGCCGAGGAGCAGCTCCGCCTGGCCCACCACATGGAATCGGTGGGTCGCCTGGCCGGCGGCGTGGCGCACGAGGCGAACAACCAGATGAGCGTAGTGATCGGAGCGGCGCACTTCATCCTGGCCCGCCCCGACATTCCGTCGGCGGTACGGACCGACGCGGAGTACATCCGGAAGGCCGCCGAGCGCACCGCCGCGGTGACGGCGCAGCTGCTGGCATTCAGCCGGCGGCAGATGCTCCGGCCGCAGGTGCTGGATCTCAACGGGGTGCTGGAGAAGTTCCGCCCGGTGTTGCAGCGGACCATGGGTGAAGACTGCGCGGTGACGCTCCGGCTCGACCCGACGCTCGGTCCAGTGAAGGCCGACCCTGGCCAGCTCGAGCAGGTCCTCCTCAATCTGGCGCTCAACGCACGCGACGCCATGCCGCGAGGCGGCGCGCTCTCGATCGAGACCTCCGTCGCTCAGCTCGGCGAGGGCTCGGCCGGCCTCGACCACGGCGTCGCCGTCCGGGCGGGGCGCTACGTGTTGCTGGCAGTGACCGACACGGGCCACGGGATGGACCGGGCGACGCTGGCCCACGTCTTCGAGCCGTTCTTCACGACCAAGGGGATCGGCCAGGGCACCGGCCTCGGGCTCGCGACCGTGTACGGCATCGTGAAACAGTCGGACGGCTACGTTTGGGCGTACAGCGAGCCGGGCCAGGGGACGACGATCAAGATCTATCTGCCGGTGACGGAAGAGCTGGCCGAGCCCGTCGCGCACGAGCGCCCGGTCCACCCCGCGGCCAAGGGCGAGCTCATCCTGATCGTGGAGGACGACGGGCCCGTGCGGGCGATCGCCGCGCGGACGCTGGCGGACGTGGGCTACCGGGTGCTGGAGGCCGAGAGCGGGGCGATGGCGATCGAGCTGCTGCGCCGGAGCGTCGACCGGCCCGTGCTCGTGCTCACCGACGTGGTGATGCCGGGGATGAGCGGGTCCGAGCTGGCCACGGCCGTCGCCCGGCTGGCGCCGGGAACGCCGGTGCTGTTCACGTCGGGATATACGGACGGGGAGATTCTGCGACGTGGGCTGCTGGAGCCGGGAGCGGACTTCCTGCCGAAACCATTTTCGCCGGAAGCGCTGGTGCGGGCGGTGCGGGTGAGGACGACGGCTGCCGAGTCATCCTGAGCGAAGCGAAGGAGCCATACCCCAAGGCATGCCCTCCTGATCCCGACCCCCCTTCAGTACAGGTACGGTACGATCGCCGCCGTCCCGCGCGCGTACTCCGCGTATTCCGAAAACGTCTCCCGCATCCGTCCCTCTTCCGCCCGGCTCTTGACCACGAACGACACCCCCGCCAGCAGCAGCGCCACGAGTCCGCGCCATTCCCCGATCGTCACCACCATCCCCAGGAACGCCAGCAGGATCCCGCTGTAGATCGGATGCCGCACGTACCGGTAGGGCCCGGTGCGCACCAGCGCGTGGCCCTCCTTCACCACGACGCTCGCGCTCCAGTTCCGGCCCAGGTGCCGGCGCGCCCACACGGTGAACCCGAGACCGCTCGCGAGCAGGACGACACCGAGCACGGGGAAGACCCACCCGACGGGGAGGAAGCGCCGGGTAAGCGCCCGCGGCACCCAGCGCGGGGCCGCCAGGAGCAGCGCCGCAAGCATCAGCGGAGCCCGATGTCGCAGCTCGGCGGCGAGCGGCTCGCGCGAGCGCGTCGGCTTGACGTTCCGGGCGCTGAGCCACCAGTAGACCAGCCAGGCAATCCACAGCGTCGGGATCAGCGTGCCGATGACGAGGTCGAATGTCGACATGAGGGGAAAATAGGGGAGCCGGGGCGCACCCACCAAGGCGTTGCGGCGGCGGGCCCAGGGCTATAGCCTCCGACGGTCGGAGGTGTCCCGTGAACATGCTGGCGTTCGACGAAAAGACCCCGACCTGGAGGCAGTCTACCACTCGGGCGACGTGCTGCGCCGCGGAGCGCGGCGAGTTCTTCTCTTCCTCCACGCAGTTCTGCTTCAGCGCCCAGCGGGGACTTTTCCCCGGAGACCGCCCATGACGACGACCAATCCAGCCAAGCCGGCCACCAGGAGCGAGGCCGCCGAGCGCGAAGCACTCCTGGCCGCCACCCGCAAGCTGGCGCCGGTCATCCGCGAGCACGCTGCCGCGGCCGAGCGCGATCGGCGCCTCTCCCCGGAGGTGATCCGAGCGCTCACGGACGCCGGATTCTTCCGCCTGCTCCTGCCCCGGTCGCTTGGCGGGCTGGAGGTGGACCCCGTCACCTGCTCCCTGATCGCGGAGGAGATCGCGAGCATCGATAGCGCCACGGCCTGGGCGCTCCAGGCCGGCAATGTCGGCGGCTGGTGGGCCGCTCGCCTGCCGCGGGAGGGAGCCGAGGAGATCTACTCGAACAACCCGAGCGCCGCGATGTCCGCGGCCTTCCACCCGCCGCAGCAGGCGCGCGAAGCGGCAGGAGGCTACCGCATCGCCGGTCGAGGTCCGCTGGCCAGCACCGTCCACGACAGCGAATGGCTGTTCCTGACCGCCCTGGTGATGGACGGCGACCACCCCCGGATGACCGATAGCATCCCGCACGTCATCGCGCTGGTGCTGCGGACGCGGGAGGTCGAGATCGTCGACACCTGGGACTCGCTGGGCATGCGGGGGACGGACAGCAACGACGTCGTGATTCACGACGTATTCGTGCCCGCGAGCCGGACCTTTCCCCTCGTCCCCACCTTTCAGGCCGGGCCGCACCACCAGGGTCCGCTCTACCGGATCCCGACGATCGCGGCCGCGTTCTTCACCATCGCGCCGATCCCACTCGCCGTCGCGCGCAGCGCCATCAGCGAGGTGCGGGATCTCGCGCAGCGCAAGACGGCGTTCGGATTCGCCCGCCCGCTCCGCGAGCGGGCCGTCGTCCAGGTCACCCTCGCCCAGGCCGAGGCGATGCTGCGCGCCGCACGGCTCCTCTACTACGACACGCTGGGCGCGGCCTGGGAGCGGACGCTGGCCGGCGCCGAGCACACGCTGGAGCAGAAGGCGGATCTGCTGCTGGCTGCCACTCACGCCACGGCCACGGCCGCCACCGTGACCGACATGATGCACCGCATCGCCGGGACCAGCGGGATTTATGCGCGGAGCCCCCTCGAGCGCCACCTCCGCGATGCCGCGACGCTGCGGCACCATGGCTTTCTCTCGGAGAACCGGTTCGAGGCAGTCGGCCAGGTGTACTGCGGGGTGGCGCCGGAGTTTGCGATGCTGGCCTTCTAGGGCCCGCGGAACGCGGGTCTCGCCGGGCCGCCGCATCCGGCGGGGTTTGCTCATCGGCAACGAGTGCGGTAGCGTCCGGCATGCTGAAGCTCAACCACCGCCTCGCGTGGCTCATCATCGGCGCGTGGGCGGTGGTCGGCGCCGGCGCCGCGGTCAAGGCCGGCAAGGCGACGGCCCGCCTGACCGGACAGGGCGGCACCTCCGTACACGCCGAGGCCCAGGTCGCGGGCACCGTGCTGGAGCACGCGTTCGCGCGCCCGCTGGGCGACGTCTTCGCCGTTACCGTCGAAAGCCCCGAGCCGGTTACCGCGCCTCGTCCGGCCGCCATGCTGGACAGCCTGGCCGCGGCTCTCCGGCGGGTGGCCGGCGTCCGCGCCGTCGTGACGCCACAGGCCGATACGGGAGCCATCCGCGTTCCGCTGGTGAGCCGCGACGGCCGGGCGACGGCGCTGCTGGTGGCCTTCGACCCGTCCAACACTCGGCTCGACACGATGACCGTCACCATCCGGCGGGCGGCCCGGTCGGCGCTGGCCGGGCTTCCCGACGGCCAACGCTATCGGGTGCTGGTCACCGGCCGAGCCCCGCTCGATCGCGACGAGCGGCTGCTGATCGCGAGCGACAGCCGGCGAGGCGAGGCCCGCATCCTCCCGGTCACCTTCGTCATCCTGGTCCTGGTCTTCGGCGCGCTGGGCGCGGCGCTCCTGCCCATCGGGGTGGGCGCGCTGGGCGTGCCCGTCGCCCTCGTCGTGCTGGGCCTGCTCGCGCGGGTGACGACCGTGTCGGTTGTCGCGATGACTATCGTGACCATGGTCGGGCTGGGTGTGGGCATCGACTATTCGCTGCTGATGGTCTCCCGCTTCCGCGAGGAGCTGGCCCGCTCGGGCGACGCCGCCATCGCCGTGCAGCGGGTGCTGGCGACGGCGGGGCTGGCGGTGGTCACCTCGGGCGGCACCGTCGTCATCGGGTTCGCCGCCCTGCTCCTCACACCGCTGGTCGAGACCAGGAGCGTGGGCTACGCCGGGATCGTGGTGGTGGCGGTCATGGTGCTGCTCGCCGTCACCTTGCTGCCGGCGGCGCTGCTGCTGCTCGGATCGAACGTGGATTGGCCGCGCTGGCTGGCGGCCCGCCTGGCCTGGTACCACCAGCCGACGCTGTGGGTGAGGTGGGCCAGCGCCATCGCCCGGCGGCCCCTCATGGCCGTCCTCACGGGGGGACTCCTGCTCGGCGCCGCGATCTGGCCGGTGTTCCACATGCGCGTGGGCCTTCCCGCGCACGGCTGGTGGCCCAGGGCCACCGAAGCCGGCCAGGGTGTGCTGGTGCTCGAGCGGATCGGTGTCCGCGGGGTCGTCCAGCCGATCCGCATCGTCGTGCAGGCGCCACCCGGCGATCGCGTCGTCTCCGCGCTCCGGCTTCGCGGGCTCAAGGCGCTGAGCGACTCGCTCCGAAACGATCCGCGGATCGGCGACGTGACCAGCCTCGTCGACCTCCGCCCGCGGACCGGCATCCTCGAGTACTCGGTGCTCTACAGCGACCTGCCGGCCGCCCGTGCGCAGCACCGCGACTTCCTCGACGCCTATCTGAGCGACGACGCCAGCACCACGGTGGTGGATGCGATCGTCGCCGATACCACCTCGCTCACGACCACCATGGAGCTGGTGCGCCGGATCCGGGCGCTGCGCGACAGCATCGACGGCAAGGACGGCTTCCGCGGGCTCCACGGCGCGCGCCTGCTGGTCGGCGGATACGCGGCCGAGAACGTGGACTTCCAGGACGATCTGCTGGGGAGGTTTCCGCTGCTGATCGGCCTGGTGCTGGGCACGACGGCGGCGATGCTCGCGGTGATCTTCCGGTCGGTGCTGATCCCGATCAAGGCCATCCTGCTCAACTCGGCGTCGGTCGCCGCCACGTTCGGCCTCATCGTGCTCGCGTTCCAGGACGGCCTCGGCGCGGGCCCGCTGGGCCTCGACGGGGCGGCGGCCGCGATCTTCGTCGTGGTCCCGGTCAGCGTCTTCGCGACGGTGTTCGGGCTGAGCATGGACTACGAGGTGTTTCTGCTGGCGCGGATCAAGGAGGAGTACGACGCGCGGGGCGACAACACCCAGGCCACCATCCACGGCCTCGCCGCCGTCGCCTCGACGATCACGTCCGCGGCGCTGATCATGACCGTGGTGTTCGGCTACTTCGCCTTCAGCCGCGTGCTCCTCATGCAGTTCCTCGGCTTCGGCCTGGCGGTGGCCGTGGCGCTCGACGCCACCGTCGTCCGGGTCCTGCTCGTGCCGGCGATCATGGACCTGGCGGGACGCTGGAACTGGTGGCCCGGCCGCCGCTGAGTCCCCGCAGCACCAGCATCGAGTCTCCGAACTCGTGGGTCCGATAGCGCTCCGCTTCCAGCAACCGGACCGCGGCCGCCAGCGTCGAGTCGTCCGCGAACGCGCGCAGCAGCTGGTAGTGCGAGGTCGCCGGCTCATGCACGCCGGTCAGGATCCCGTCCACGGCGCGGAGCCGCGTCGCGGGCCCGATCCGCTGCGTTGCCGTGCCGGATCCGGAGCGCACCGCGCCCTTGGCCAGCGCCGCGTGCTCGAGCGCCCGCACCACCGTCGTGCCGATCGCGATCACGCGCCCGCCGTCACGCCGCGTGCGGCGCAGACGGCGAGCGGTCTCAATGGGAATGTGGTAGGGCTCGTCGAACGGCAGCCGCTCATCGAGGACCGGGTCACCCGTGGAGGAGATGCCGGCCGCGTGGGTGAGGGTGGCGAATCCGATGCCCCGCGCGCCCAGACGTGTCAGCGTTTCCCAGCGCAGCGCGAAGCCGGCCGACGGCGGCTCGAACGCCACCGGATGCGCGGCGACAGGCGTCCATACGTCCCACAGCGCGAGCGGGTCGGGAACGTGGGCGTACTGGATCGGATGCCCGTGCGCGGCGATGCCGGACCAGACGTCGCCGGCGTCGCCCTCGAACGCGAGGCCGGCCAGGCGGGGATGGCCGAGCAAGCCGGTGATCGTCGCCCGGAGCGGGCCTAACAGGAGCCGGTCGCCCGGGCGGAGAGGCGGCGGTAGCAGGCGGTCCTCGGTCGGCGTGTGCCAGTCGCCGGCGCCGAACGCGAGGGCGACGAACCGGCGCACGTCGTCGGGCCGGAGCGAGGGGCGGCCAGCCAGCCGGATCTCGATGGGCCGTCCGGTCGGCTCGTGGGTGCCCGCGAGGCTGGCCGGAATGGTGGCGGCGTCGTTCGCGATCAGCAGGTCGCCGAGGCGGAGGAGCTCGGGGAGGTCGTCGCGGGGGAGGCTCCGAAGCGCGCCGTCGGCCGCGTCGACATCGACGGCGAGCACCCTCGCGCCGGCGGGCGCCTGAAGAGACCCTTCCACCCGAGTCATCCTGAGCGCAGCGAAGGAGCCCTACCTACGGTCATGCCCCCTTCGCTTCGCTCAGGGCGACTCGCCAGAAGGGCCGCGAGCGCCGATACGATTACGCCGAGCACCTCTCCCGCCGCCACCGCCGGATCCTTGAGCGTCGCCCGATCCGCCTCCGGCACCGCGAGGGCGTGCAGTGGCGTGTCCATGTCGCCCGGATCCAACGACAGTACCCGGATCCCCAGATCTCCGAGCTCCCGGTCCCAGATCTCCCCCAGATGCCGGAGCCCCGCCTTGCTGGCGCCGTACGCACCCCACCCCGGATACGGCTGCACCGCGGCGTCGCTCGAGATGTTGAGCACCACCGAACCCCTGCCCTCCCGCGCCGAGGCCGCGAGCGCCCCGAGGAGCGCACGGGTAAGCCGGAACGGGCCGACCAGGTTCGTCGCCAGCGCCTGCTCCAGCGCCTCGCATTCGGTGTCCGCCAGCGGGGCGAGCGGCACCGGGCCCAGGCTGGAGGCATTGTTGACCAGGACGTCGAGGCCGCCCAGACGGCCTGTGGCCTGGAGGGCGATACGGTGGATGGCCGTCTTCTCCGCGATGTCGCCGACGATCCCGACCGATCCCGGCAGCGTCCGCGCAACCGATTCGACCGCCGACGCAGTGCGGGCGACGAAGCCGACCCGCGCGCCCCGGGCGTGGGCCGCGCGAACCAGCGCGAGGCCGAGCCCTGAAGTGCCGCCGGTGACGAGGATCCGGCGGCCGGCCAGGGGATCGGGATGAAATGAGTTGGCATGACTGCGTGCGAAAGACATCGGGGACCTCCGAACCGGTAGGATCATTGTTTTCCAAGTACTACCTTTGATAATAGATCACCGACGGAGTTCCGCAAGAGTGCCCTTGGATAATAGATTTCAGAGACCTCGGGTCGATCATCTACCGACCGTCCGACCGTCCGACCGCCTCCCCCCCGACCACTGGAGCCGCCATTGGCAACGAATCCGCTGCGCATGCCCGACACCGCCCTCCCCGGCGACCGCATCCTGCTCGCCCTCAAGACCCGGGGCCCGCTCTCGACCGCCCACCTCGGCCAGGTCCTCGGTGTCACGGGCGAAGCGGCCCGCCAGCAGCTCGTGCGGCTCGAAGCCGAGGGATTGGTCGAGGGACGCCGCGAGGCCGGGGGCGTGGGCCGGCCGCGGCAGAGCTGGTCGCTCACCGCCCAGGCCCAGGCGCGCTTTCCCGACACCCATCCCGAGCTGACCGTCCAGCTCATCGGGAGCATCGAGCGCACCCTCGGCGCGGCCGCGCTCGACCGGGTGATCGACGCCCGGCAGGAGGAACAGCGGAAGGTCTATCTCGAGGCCCTCGGCGGCGCCCGGAGTCTTGCCGACCGGCTCACGCGACTGGCCGCCGTGCGGTCGGCCGAGGGATACATGGCCGTGGTGCGGAAGGCGGGCGACGGGTACCTGCTGATCGAGAATCACTGTCCCATCTGCGCCGCGGCGCGCGTGTGCCAGGGATTCTGCCGGTCGGAGCTGGAGCTGTTTCAGAGTGTGCTGGGCGAGGAAGTCGAGGTCGAGCGGGTGGAGCACGTGCTCGCGGGCGGACGGCGCTGTGCCTATAGTATTAGAAAGGCCGCGGCTGTCGGCCGCCGGAAATAGCGCGGCGTGCAGGGATTCCGCACTCGGTCGTCACAGTCGTAAGCGGTTCAGCATTCGTCTACAGCTCTTCGCCGGAGGACCCCATGCGCATCCTGATGCTGCTCCCTCTCGCCCTCGCGGCGGTCGCCGCCGGAGCGTGCCGAACCGCCTCCGAGGGGACGGAGCAGGCCGCGTTGAGCGTGCCCCAGCGGGATCTCACGCTACAGCAGACCCCGGCTCCCGGGGTCGAGGTCGCGTCGGCGGTGGAGCTGGCGGGCGCCCGGACCCACCGCCCGGCGGCACGGCACACCCGGCGCGCGCACCGGCCGATAGCGGTACCGCAGCCCGACACCAGCGCGCCGGAAGCCGCTCCCGCGGCGCTCGCACCGGCAGCCGCGGCGGCTCAACCCACGCCTGCGGCCCTCGCCGCCGACGCTCCCGAGGCTGCCGATCCTCATGCGCTCGCGCCGGGACAATCTGTCACCATCATTCCGGCGAGCACCGGATCGGCGACGCCCGGGGATTGGACCGACCAGCGGCCGTCGGGACGAGAGCGCGGAGTCGAGATGGGAGGCGGGGGCGGACACGGCGGGCGCTGCAAGCCTCGTGGCACTGGAATGCCGGGACGGGGGCTGCCGGCGGCTTTCCGCTAAGGCGGTGCGCCGGAGGAGCGCCTCCGTCAGGATGACGCCCGCTGCCCCGCGACGATCGCCTCGAACCCCGCGAGCGCCGTGCGATACTTCGGCGCCCACCCGCTCGCACTTCTGAGCTTCCGGTTGGAGACCCGCAGCGACCGCGCGATCGTCCTCCCGACCACCCCGCCGAGCGGTGTCGCCCAGCGGGGCGGCAGCCGGGGCGGCCGCACACTCAACGCCCGCGCGATGCCGTTCGCCAGCTCGCGCCGGCGCATCGGCTCGTCCTCGACCACGTTGTAAATGCCGGCCGGCACGCCGAGCGCGGCGACCACCGCCCGCGCGGCGTCCTCGTGCTCGGCCCACGAGCAGAACCCGTCCGGCCGCCCGAAGAGCGCGAACCACCCCCGCCGGACACCCTCGATCAGGGTCGCGGTGAACCCATCGCCAAAGCCGTACAGCATCCCGAACCGGAGCACCACTCCGAGGCGCCCGGCCCGCGTAAAGCGCTCGGCGCTCGCCTCCGCGTCGAGCGCGGTACGGTTGTAACGGGCTGGCTGCACCCTCGAGGATTCATCGAGCCACGCGTCGCCGCCGTCGGCGTAGATCGGCGCGAACGACTCCTGGATGACCCGCTGCCCCGTGCTCCCGGCGAGCGCGGCGTCGACCAGGTTCGCCGAGACCTGCCGCCGGATGCGGTCCATCGCGTGCCACGACCAGGGCAGGACGGTGCCGAACTGAGTCGGCGGGACGGCGGTCGCGAGATTGCAGATGACCTCGGCCTCGCAGACCGCCCGGCGCACCGCCTCGGGGTCGAAAAGGTCGACGTCGACGGCGCGGGCACCCTGTCCTTCGAGTTGCGCGCGCTTCTCGGCGCTCCGGCCGACGGCGAAGACCTCGTGTCCCGCCTCGAGCATGAGCGGCACCGCACGGCTGCCGAGGACGCCGGTGGCCCCAGTGACGAAGATGCGCATGGTCACCGGACCGCCAGCCAGAGCGCCCACGAGACCATCACGACCGCGAGGCCCATCTTGATCGCCACCGCGGCGGCCCGGCCGAGCACCGCGCCCCAGCCCGCTCGGACGGCGCCGCCGGATGCGCGCTCCCGCGTGTACTCGAAGACCGCTGCCCCCACGAAGGCCCCGGCGAACCCGCCGATCACCGACCCGATGACCGGCACCGGCACACCCACGACAGCGCCGATCAGGCCGCCGACGAGCGCACCCCAACCGGCCCGCCTGGATCCCCCGTACTGCTGCGCGAAGCGAAATCCGATCCACGCCTCGACTGCTTCGCCGAGGGCGGCCAGGCCGATGATCAGCGCCAGGAACCCCGCGGTCAGCGTCTGGAAGTCGCTGAGCCAGCCGTACGCGAGGATGCCGAGCACGATCACCCAGAGGCCGGGGAGGCCGAGCGGGATCAGCAGCAGCCCGACGACTCCGGCCACAGCGAGGATGAGCACGGCGAGGGAATGGTCCATGACCGAATTCTATCCGATTTCGCCGCGCTCAGGGCGCTCCGCTTCCCCTGCACAAGGCCACCGGATCCACCCCCGCCGCATCGGCCACCGGACCCACCGCGCTTCTCACCGACAGGCTCGGCGTGGTGGACCGCACCCGCAGGCCGGCCAGCGGATCCTCCGGCTTGAAGGTGATCGACTGGATCAGCCAGTTGTCCGGGACGTTGACCTTCCAGTCGATCTTTCCGGTCGCGGGATCGACCGTCCCGAGGCTGTTGAAGGCCCCGTTGATTCTCTGGCCGGTCGCCCAGATACCGCCGCCGGGGCCGGAGTAGTCCAGCTCGACGCAGGCCAGCGCCTCGGTCTCGGGCAAATCGCCCAACGAGCTCCAATCGCCGCTGTCCGCATCGCACGAGGTGATGGTCTGGCCCAGGTCCGGGTCGATCGCCATCGCGACGTTCTCACAAGGGCCGGAGGTGGAACGCGAGATGCTGAGGCCGACCGCGTTCCCCACGGGAACCTCGGCCGCCGGGATGTACGTCAGCCCGGCGATGTGTGCCGTCTTGCCCTCGTTGACGTCGCCGACGGCGTAGCGCGGCCTGTTGCCCGAGATGGCGGTTCCGTCATCGGGGTCGATCGACCAGTTGCCGCCCAGCTCGTTGGAGATGAGCCGGATGCGATCGGTCGCCGGGTCGAAGTCCATGCCGAAGTGAATGTCGAACGAGCTGATGATGCCGGGCGAGAACGGCGCGCCCACCGCCGTCGCGGCGCCGGTCAGGGTGTCGACGGTGTACACCCGGCTGTCGTTGCCCACGCCGTAGAGCTTGCCGTTCGACGCCCGGAAGTCGATCCCGATCATCCGCTTGAGGATCGGGAGGCCGCTGATGCGGACCTTGCGGCTGATGGTCTCGCCGCTCTCGGTGCCGAACATGAGCAGGTTGTTGCCGTTGTCCAGCGCATAGATCACGGCGCCCACCGGGGCCGGGCCATCCGCCGGCTGGCCGGGCGGGGGGCTGTTGCCGTCCGGGTCGTCGCTCGGCGGGGGACCGGTCACATCGCCGCCCCCATCGCCGCCGCCGCAGGCGGCCAGGGCGAGGGTCGCGGCCAGGATGACCGCGGTCAGGGTGGTCGCCTCGAATCTCCGGTGGAGCGTGCAGGTCGGCATGGTGTTCTCCAGTCGCTGACGTCGATGAGTTGGTCGCGGTGGGGAGCGTGAGGCTGGAACGCCGGCCCGGCCGACCGCGGAGATGCTTCGGACGGGACCATTGTACGGGCGCGACTCATCGGGTTGTCATCTGGATCTCATCTGGCGCGATAGAGTGGGTATCGGGCGACGGAGTGGGTGTTGAAGGGGCGGGGGCCGTGATTAGGATTTAGTGCCATGCTATTGCTACGTAAGACCGGCCGAGGTACGCCCACCTGACCCAACCCGCCGAACGCCTAGATCCGCCCGCTCCACCCGCTCCCACGAGCGCCGAGGCCATCGGCCTCTGGACCGTCGTCAAGCAGTCCCTCCGGGGCGAGCTGCACCACGACTTCACCGAGGGCCCGATCGGCCGCGCCATTCTGCTGCTCTCGATCCCGATGGTACTGGAAGTCGTGCTCGAGAGCGTCTTCGCCGTCGCCGATATCTTCTGGGTCTCCCATCTCGGTCCCGACGCCGTCGCGTCCGTCGGCCTCACCGAGTCGCTGCTCACCCTGATCTACGCGCTGGCGATGGGCCTCGGTATCGGCGCCACCGCGACCGTCGCCCGTCGGATCGGCCAGAAGGACCCCGAGGGCGCCGCTCGCGCCGCGGTGCAGGCGCTGTTCCTCGCCCTCATCGTGTCCGCCATGCTCGGCACGGCGGGCGCCCTGCTCGCACCGCGGCTGCTGGCCCTCATGGGGGCGTCCCCTTCCGTCATCGCCATCGGCCGCGGCTACGCCACCATCATGCTCGGCGGCGAGGCGGCAATCATCGTGCTGTTCGTCGTGAACGCCGTCTTCCGCGGCGCGGGCGACGCGGCGATCGCCATGCGCGTCCTGTGGCTCGCCAACACCATCAACATCGTGCTCGGCCCCCTGCTCATCTTCGGCGTGGGGCCCTTCCCCAAGCTCGGGGTCACCGGCGCCGCGATCGCGACCACGACGGGCCGCTCGATCGGCGCGCTCTACGCCGTGGTGCGCCTCTTCCGCCACGGGAGCCGCGTGCCTGCCGCGCGGCGCCACCTGGCGCTCGACCTGGGCGTGATGGCGCAGATGCTCCGGCTCGCGGCCTCGGCGTCGCTGCAGAACCTGATCGGCATGGCGAGCTGGATCGGGCTCGTCCGGATCCTGGCGGGCTACGGCAGCGAGGCCCTGGCGGGGTACACGATTGCGGTGCGGCTCATCATCTTCGCGCTCCTCCCCTCGTGGGGTCTGAGCAACGCCGCGGCCACGATGGTAGGCCAGGGGTTGGGTGCGCGGAAGCCCGACCGCGCAGAGACTTCGGTCTGGCGCGCGGGGCGCTACAATGCCGTCTTCCTCACCGGCGTGGGTCTGGTCTTCCTGTTCGCGGCGCCGCTCCTGCTTCGGGCGTTCACCGCCGACCCGGAGGTAACCGGCTATGCCGTCGCCTGTCTCCGCATCGTGGCGATCGGCTTCCCGTTCTATGCCTACGGGATGGTGCTGACCCAGTCGTTCAACGGCGCGGGCGACACCTGGACCCCGACCTGGCTCAACTTCTTCTGCTTCTGGGTGTTCGAGATCCCGCTGGCGTGGACGCTCGCGGGCCCGGCCGGGCTCGGCCCCTCGGGCGTATTCTGGGCGATCATGGCCGCCTTCTCCCTGCTGGCCGCGGCGAGCGCCGTGGTGTTCCGGCGGGGCGCGTGGAAGATGCGGGTGGTGTAGCGGACAGACGGTCGGACGGTCGGACGGTCGGACGGTCGGACGGTCGGACGATTGATAATCGAGGGAGGCGAGGGCGATGAGCACAAGCAAGCGGACGCAGGTTCTGAGCGTGATCGCCGCGGCGGCCTTCGCCCTGGCCACGATGGCGCTCGGCTACCGGAAGATCGGCCTGCCGCCGGTGGTGATCGTCGGGGGCTCGAGCGTGATCGCCCTCGTGATGTGGATCAAGTATTACCTGCGAAAGCCATTGGCGCCCGACGTGATCCTCCCGCTATTCCTCCTGACCGTCGCGGCGCTCGAGATCCACATGGCCGAGGAGTATCTCACCGGCTTCGGGCCGGCCATGAGCCGCCTGTTCGACATCAGCTGGACCGAGCGCGGCTTTCTGATCGTCTTTGCCTTCGTGGGGCCGGCGCTGTACTCGCTGACCGCGCTCGGGCTGTTCTACCGGGTGCCGTTCGCCGGCTTTCTGGCGTGGTTCATCTTCATCGGGCCGGGCGTCGCCGAGTTCACCCATTTCATCTTTCCGCTGCTCCGGCCGGCGATCCAGCCGGAGCTGCCCGGCACGCTCTCTCAAGTCGTCTCCAACGGCCGGTTCGTCGCCGACATGCGGAACTACTACATCGGGACGACCGGCCGGTACTACTTCCCCGGCATGTACACCGCGGTGCTGCCGATGATCCCGGGCATCTGGGCCATCGTGCGAATGGTCCGGTCCCGTCCGCCGGAACCTTAGCGATCGCAGGCACGCGCTCCGTTTCTGGCTGCACGTGGTAGCGCTCGCGCTGCTCGCGTCCGTCGCGACGCAACTCGGGAGCCCTGACAGCCCGAGCCGGCCCGAGCCAAGCCAACGAACCAACCCCTGACCGCCTGCTGCCCATGCCCCGTGCGAAACGAGTCCTCATCGTCGCTGCCGTCCTTCTGGCCGCCGCGGCTGCCGCGCTGGTCGTCGCCGGCTATCACGAGATCGCCATCCGCCTCGCGCCGAGGAAGCGCGCCGCTGCCGTCCGCGCCGCGGCGGCCCTGACGGCCGACTCCCTCTTCTGGCGCACCTTTCACTCGGGCGACTACGACGGCATCCCCCGCGCGGCAGAGGCCCTGACGGCCGCGTACCTCGCGACTCCGACCGACGCGGTCGCGGCCGCACATCTCGCCTGGCTGCACAACTGGCGCATGGCGGAGCGGGCCCGGCGCGACTCGGTGCCGGCCACGATCACCGATGACATCATCCTGGCCCGCCGCTATTTCGAGGAGGCCGTGGCGCTCGACCCTTCCGATCCCCGGACCCTCGGCTTCCTGGCCGGCCACAGGCTGGCCGAGGGAAACCTTCACCAGGACGAGCGCCTCACGCGCCGGGGCTACTTCACCCTGCTCGCGGCGATCGACGCCTGGCCCGAGTTCAACCTGTTCACCGCCGGCTACATCATGAGCCGCCTGCCGAGCGACTCGCCCCGATTCCGGCAAGCGGTCGAGTGGCAGTGGCAGAATCTGGACAAGTGCATCGAGTCCAGGCTCGACCGCGCCAATCCCGACTACTCCAGGTTCATGCGGCTCGAGACCCGGACCGGGGTGAAGCGCGTCTGCTGGAACTCCTGGATCGCGCCGCACAACTTCGAGGGCTTCTTCCTCAACATGGGCGACATGCTGGTCAAGTCGGGCGACTGGCGCACGGGGGTGAAGCTCTACCAGAATGCCCGGCTCTCCCGGCAATACGCCACCTGGAGGTTCCGCACCGCGCTCGACGAACGTATCGCGCATGCCAGTGAGAACGTCGCTCGGTTCAACGCGACGGGTCCCGACTGCGACGGGCTGATGATCAACTCTGCTTTCGCCTGCATGGCGTGCCATCAGGAGTGACCCCCCCCCATGACCCCAACCACCCAAGCCCTCACCGGCAAAGTCGCCCTCGTCACCGGCAGCTCGCGGGGCATCGGCGCGGCGATCGCCCGGCGGTTCGCCCGGCACGGGGCCAGCATCGCCGTGCACGGCCGGGACCCGGCAGCGCTGGCCGCGGTGCGCGGCGAGATCGAGCGGGACGGCGGCCGTGCGATTCAGGTGGCCGCCGACGTCACCTCCTACGCCGAAATCGAGACGATGCGGCTCCGGATCGAGCGGGAGCTCGGGCCGATCGACATCCTGGTCGCCAACGCCGGTGGCAGCCCGATCCCGCCGGGGCCGGTCGAGGAGATCAGCGAGGAGGGCTGGCGCGCCTCGGTCGACGGCAATCTCACGGCGACGTTCCTGACCATCAAGAGCGTCCTGCCCGGCATGAAGCAACGAAGGAGCGGCTACATCGTCACCCTGTCCTCCACCGCGGGCCGCCGGGCGCACGTTCGCTCGCCCGTGGCGTACGCGGCCGCCAAGGCCGGCATCGAGATGCTCACCCGAGACCTCGCCCTGCAGGCCGGCCCCTTCGGCATCCGGGTGAACGGCCTCGCGCCCGAAACCATCCTCACCGAGCGGAACATGGAGCTCATTCCGGACTCTCTGCGCCAGTCGCTTGTCGAGCTGCACCCCGTCAGGCGCCTAGGAACGCCCGAGGACGTCGCGGGCGCGGCGCTGTTCCTCGTGTCGCCGGACGCAGACTGGATGACGGGCGTGATCCTGGACGTCGCGGGCGGGGCCCAGTGACGGCGCCTGGGCGGTCGTCTCCGCTCCGGTTGGTGCTCGCGGGCGGGCTGGTCGCGGGCACGTTCGACATCGTCTACGCCTGCATTTTCTGGGGAGTGAAAGCCGGTGTGCCGGTCCGGCGGATCTTCCAGTCGGTGGCCGCGGGCCTCCTCGGCAAGGCCAGCTTCGAGGGCGGCGCCGCCACCGCCGCGCTGGGCCTGGGGCTGCACTACTTCATCGCGTGCTCGATGGCGGTCACGTATTACCTGGTGGCCCGTCGCGTGCCGCCACTCCGCGAGCGCCCCGTGCCGTACGGCGCCGCGTACGGGTTGCTGCTCTACGGGATCATGAACTACATCGTCGTGCCCCTCTCCGCGGCAGGAGGCGGCGGCGCGAAGAACCCGCTCTGGGTCGGCCTCAGCATCGTGGTGCACATGTTCCTCATCGGGGTGCCCATCGCTCTCTTCGTCCGGGCCGCGCTGCGGGAAGCACCCACCCTCCAGCCGGCGCTGAGAGGCTGACCCGACCGGCACTTGGACCCGGGCCCTTTCTGGCCCTCCCGGCTCCGGGGCTCCACATTGGGGAGAGCGGTCCACGCCCCAACAGGAGTCCCCTATGCCCGCCGACGCGTCCGCCCCTCCGACGCTGCCCATACGCAAGCCCCGCGACAACGAGATCGACGTCCACGGCCTCACCCACCCCGGCAAGGTCCGAGCGGACAACCAGGATCACTTCCTCATCTGCGCCCTCCGGAAGCAGATGGTCGTCCAGTTGACGAGCCTGCCCGATGTCGACCACCTCATGGCGGACGGCGAGCGGCTCGCGTTCCTCGCCATGGTGGCCGACGGTGTGGGCGGCGGCGCCAAGGGCGGCGAGGCCAGCAAGGTGGCGCTCGAGGCGGTCACGCAGTACGTCACCCGCAGCATGCGCTGCTACTATGCCGCGGCCTCGGCCGACGACCAGGAGTTCTACGACGCACTCAAGGAGGGCGCCGCCCAGAGTCATGCGGAGCTGCTCCGCCGCGGCGAGGAGAACGCCGACTACCGCGGCATGGCCACGACGCTGACCCTCTTCCTGGGAGTCTGGCCCCGCGCCTACCTGCTCCAGGTGGGCGACAGCCGCGCCTACCGCCTCCGCGAGGGCGAGCTCACCCAGGTCACTCGCGATCAGACGATGGCCCAGGAGCTGGTGGACGCAGGCGTCATGTCGCCCGAGCTCGTGGCGGGCACCCGGCTGGCCCACACGCTCTCGAGCTCCATCGGGGGGTGTCAGACCGATCCGCAGGTTACCCGGTACGACAGCAACTGGGGCCAGGTGCTCCTCCTGTGCAGCGACGGCCTCACCCGCCATGTCACGGACGACCACATCCGCGATGTGCTCCGGTCGATGACGTCGGCGAAGCAGGCGTGCGAGGATCTGGTGGCAGATGCGCTCGAGGGCGGCGGGAGCGACAACATCACGATCGTGGTGGCGCGGGCGCTGCAGCGGGAGGAGTAGCCGCTGTCATGCCGACCCCCCGCATCCTGGGCCACTTCGCCCCGGACACACCGTCCGATCTCACCGTCACCACCGGCGGCCGCGCCCGGCGCCTGCCCGACGACCTCCTCCGCCAGGCCTCGAAGCGGCTCCAGATCCTGGCACTGGTGGGCGCCGGGCTCTGGGTGCTGGGCCCGGCATTGGGGCACCTGGCGCTGCATATGGCCGAGCCCCAGAACCACGAGTGGACCCGGTTCCGGGTCCTCGACGGCATCGCGGTGTTCGCCTTCGCGACGTCGATCGCGCTGTACTACTATGTCGGCCACACCACGCGCAATCCCGCGTTCGTGCTCGACCTGTCCCTGGTCTACCTGGTGCTCACCGCGATCGAACTCGGCGTCATGACTCACTGGGGGCCCGTATCGGCGGCGCCGACCATCCCCAGGCCGATGATTACCTGGATCGGGCCCGTCATGCTGATGACCGCCGCGATCGTCCCCGCCGAGCCGCGGAAGATGCTCGTCGCCGCATTCCTGGCGGCGTCGATGGATCCCATCGGCATGATGATCGGGCGGGCGGCCGGCGTCTATCATTTCGGCTCCGTCCTCGACACGCTGGCGATGCACTACCCCAACTACCTGCTGGCGGGCGTCGCGGTGGTGGTCTCGGGCGTGGTGACCCGGCTGGGGTATCAGGTGAGCCGGGCGCGGGAGCTGGGGAGCTACCGGCTCGGCGAGCTGCTCGGCCGCGGTGGCATGGGCGAGGTCTACCTCGCGACCCACCGCATGCTGGCCCGGCCGGCGGCGATCAAGCTGATCCGCCCGGAGGCGCTCGCGGGAGAGGACGGCACCAAGGCGCAGGTCGCCACTGCCCGCTTCCGGCGCGAGGCCGAGGCGGCGGCCCGGCTCAAGTCGCCCCACACGGTACAGCTCTACGACTTCGGCGTGACGGACGAGGGCCGGCTCTATCTGGTGATGGAGCTGCTGGAGGGGCTCGATCTCGACAGCCTGGTGCGCCGCGACGGGCCGCTCACCGCGGCGCGCGTGGTCCACATCCTCCGCCAGGTGTGCGAGTCGCTCGAGGAGGCGCACGATGCCGGGCTGGTCCACCGGGACATCAAGCCCGCCAACATCCACCTCGGGCGGGTCGGCCGCGAGCCGGACTTCGTCAAGGTGCTCGACTTCGGGCTGGTCAAGTCGGTCGAAGGCACCGGCGGGGACGACCCCTTGGCCACCATCGCCGGCATGACGTTGGGCACCCCCGCCTACATGGCGCCGGAGATGGTGCAGTCCGAAACGATCGACGGACGCGCGGACCTGTACTCGCTGGGGTGCGTCGCCTACTTCCTGCTCACCGGGCAACTGGTCTTCCAGGGTGACACCGCCGTCCAGACGATGTTCATGCACATCCAGCAGGAGCCGGTGCCGCCGTCTCGGCGGACGGACAACCCGGTCCCCCCGGCACTGGAGCAACTGATCCTCACCTGCCTGGCCAAGGAGCCGGATGACCGGCCGGCCAGCGCGGCTGATCTGGCCGCCGGACTGGCCTCCGTCGAGGATGCCGGCCGCCGGTAGCCGATCTCACCTTCCAGGGCGGATCCTGATTCAGGACGGGGAGACTACGATGTGAGCGAGAGGCGCGGCGCCGTGAGGTGCCGCGCCATGAGGCTGTGCAGCGCCGATGCCGCGACCTCCGGGCAGTAGAGCACCGTCGAGCGCGGGTCGGTGGCCCGGACGAGCAGTCCGGTCGATCGACGGGTCAGACGCCCGAACCAGCCCAATGCCTCGTCCTCGCCCACGGTCGCCGACACCCGGGCACACGAGAACAACCCCGGCGTCGTCACGTACATCGCCGCGACGGCATCGAACGGATAGAATCCCGCCAGGCCGACATCCTTCCGCCAGAACTCCAGCCACCCCCGCGCCCGGCCGGCGACCCACGCGCTCGCGCCGCCGGCCATGGTCATCCGATCGAGATCGGTGCGGCCGACGCTCACCTCACGGGCGACCTCGTAGGGAATGAGCACCGTCGGGATGCGGCGACGCAGGGTCGCCGCCGCGGCCGCGGGATCCTCCACCAGGTTCAGGTCGCGAAACACCGGACCGTGGCCCAGGAGGATCGCACCGGCGCCGTGCCCCTCGGTGGGGTGAAAGAGGTGGCCTGGCCGGCGCCCCATGACGGCCACCAGCGTGACGCCGGCGAGGGCGAGCGCGGGGTGGCGGCGCAGCGTCAGATCGAGATTGGTCAGCGGTCCCAGGCTCAGGATCGTCAGCGGACCACCGGCGATCGCGCGGGCCAGCGCCGATTCCGCCGGCGTCTCGATTCCGGCTGCGGGCTGCCCCCGGTTGGTCGGTCGTCGGTCGCCGGGCACCTCGGCGCCTCGGTACACCCGGACCTGCACGCCCTGCCCGCGCAGCTGGGCCGCCAGCTCGCGGGCGGTCCGGTCGGTCACCTCGAGCGGTGCGTTGCCGAACACCGTGGAGATGCCCACCAGCTCGACCCCCGGCGACCGTGCGAGCAGCAGGATCGCCAGGCAATCGTCGGGGTCGGCGGTGCGCGCGTGGCCACACGCCGCGTCGGTGTCGATCCACACCCGCCGGGGCAGGACGGGACCGCCCCTGACCAGCGGGAGCGGCGGCGCCGGCATCTCGCCCGTGCGCCAGCGGCGAACCGGCAGCGCGAGCGTCAGCAGCGCCAGCGCGGCCAGCGCCGCCGCTGCGAGGCTCAGCCGCAGGAGGAGCTTACGCGTCGACCAGCACCTTGAACCCGCCGTACGCCATCCGCTTGATGTCGAACGGCATCGGCTCGTTCATCATCTTCGCCATGCGGGGATCCTTCATGACCTTCGCGTTCACGCGGTCGCGGTGGGCGCGGGACTTGTACACGATCCACGAGAAGCAGACCGTCTCGCCGGTCTTCACCCGGGCCAGCCGCGGGAAGGCGATTCCCATCTTCGTCTTCAGGTCGTCGCCAACACACTCCCGGTATTCCAGGGCCCCGTGCTCGCGCCAGAGCTTCCCGGCCCGTTGCGCGATGCGGCGATAGGTCTGCAGGTGGCGCTTCGGGACGGGGAGGACGAATCCGTCGACGTATGGCATGTGCACGCTCCTGGTGATGCATGGTCGGTGGCCACCCCGATGGACCGGGGCAGCGATTCGATCTTCGGGGCTTCGCAGGGAACATGAGGGCGTGGCGGGGGGTCTTGCAACCGGCGGACGGGTTGCCCTCCGGCCGGGGCGGATGGAAAATTCCCGGGTACCGCAACCCCACGATCTTCCGGCGAGCGTCCACGGCAGGAGCCCGATCGATGAGCACGTCGCTCACCCGCAGAGACCTGTTGAGAAACGCCGCCGCGGGCGCTGCTGGGCTGATCTTCCTGGGCATGCGCCCGGCGCGAGCGAACGGCGGAGCGGCCCCGCGTCCGCCGGGCCCCGACCTCGAGCGGCTGCTGGCATGGACCGCCGCGCTCCGGAAGGGCGGGCTCGCCCGTGCCACGTCCCCTCTCGGTACGAGCGCCGCTCGCGTCGGCGAGCTCGCCGCCGGCACGCCGTACGAGGCGTCGACGCTGGAAGCCTACCTGCGGGCCGGTGGCAGCCCATCGGGCGAGGAGCCGCTCACCCTCTCGCTCACCCGCTTCGACTGCGTCACGCTGGTCGAGTCCTGCCTGGCGGTGGCCCGGGTGGCGGGCAATGATGCTGCCCCGACCTGGGAACGTTTCGGGCGGGAGATCGAGCGCATGCGCTACCGCGGGGGCGAGCGGGGCGGCTACACCTCGCGGCTGCACTACTTCAGCGAGTGGATCGCCGACGGCGCAAAGCGCGGGCTGGTGCGGGACCTCGGGGCCGACCTGGGGGGTGTGGAGGACCGCCGCCCGCTCCGATTCATGACGCAGCATCGCACGAGCTACCCGGCCTTCGCGTACGAGGATGCGTTCCGCGAGATCGGAGCGATCGAGCGCCGGCTCGACGGCCGGCCGCGCCGGGTGATCCCGACTGCCCGCATTCCCGAAGTGGCCGACCGGATCGACTCGGGCGACGTACTGGCGTTCGCGACCGCGATCCCGGGCCTCGATGTGACGCACGCCGCCTTCGCCTATCGCGATGCGGCAGGGGTTCTCCGGGTGCTCCATGCCCCGCTGTCGGGCGGCGTGGTGGCGATCACCCGCACGACCCTCCCCGAGTACGTCGCCGCCATTCGCCGCGCCACCGGCATCATGGTGGCGCGTCCGCTCCGAGGCTGACTGATCCGGATAGATCTCAGGGCGTGAGCCAGTACGACACCTTGACCAGGAAGGCGTCGTCCGCCCGCCGGCCGAACAGGTCGCCCAGATTGCCCCGGAACGACTCGGTGCCTTCGACCGCCGACGAGCCCTCCCGGCCCTGGCTCCACACTAGGAACAGCGTCGAGCCCGGCCGGTACTCCCAGCGGAACACCACGTTAGAGCGGAACTGCTGGAAGTTGAAGCCGCCGGGATCGCTGGTGACGGCGGGATCGCCGTAGGGGCGGTAGCGCGCATCGTAGTCGCTCGCGCGTGCCTCCGCCACCTCGCGCACGTCCGTGTACGTCCCCTTTGAGACGAAGGGCGAGGCGTAGATCTGGAGCGACATGGTCGGCGTGAAGGTGTAGCCCAGCCGCCAGGTCAGGCTGAAGGTCCGCTGGTCGAGATGCGCGAAGGTGAAGTGCTCGACGCCCGACGCATCGGTGAACGTGTCGAAGTACTGGATATCGTTGCGGTTGTGGTTGAACTCCGCGCCGAGCGACGTGGTGAACCGGCTGGACACCTTGAGCGCCAGCTCCGGCGACACGTCGATCGTCTCCGACCGCCCCTGGTCGCCCCGGGTGTAGTTCGCCGACAGGGTGGGCACGAGCGGTCGGCGGTCGTCGCCTTCGATCGTGATCCAGGGCGAGATGTAGGGGTCCTGCCGCACCGCGGGGCCGCCCCGTGCGCAGCGATCGCAGTAGGTGGCGCCGAGCTGGCCGACGGTGCCGCCCATGTGCAGCCACCAGCGGTTGGTGAACTGGATGTGAACGTTGGTATTGAAGGCCCGCTCCGTCGGCAGCCCGCTGCTGGTCCAGTGTTCCCAGTTGTTGAAGTTCCACCGGAGCGACTGGAAGATCCGGTTGGGCTGGTTGAAGACCAGGTTGGCCCAACTGGTCCACTGCTGCTGGTCCGCCTGACGAAGAAAGCCGATGTCGTTGATCTCGAAGCCGGGCGTGCGCCGCTGGTAGGCCGTCTCGAAGTGGAGCCGCCTGCCGCCGACCTTCGCGAACCGGATCTCCTGGTTCGTGCCGCTGAGCGAGGTCCGGGTCGAGTCGAACTCCAGCGGGCTGTCCGGACGCTGATAGAGGTGCACCGGGTCCCGCTGAGTCATGGCGATCGCCGCCGGGTCGCCGGCCACACGGCTCACATCCACCGACCCCGACACCTCGTACCGGCCGTGCAATCGCCACCGCGCGTCGATACCGCCGGCATAGGCACTCCGATGGAGGTACGCCGCGCTCGAGGCGTCGAGCGACCGATTCACCCCGGTCAGGATGAAGCCGATGCTGCCGTCGCCGTGGCGGAAGTCCTGATTGCCGCGGACGACCGCGTAGTTCGACGCGGGCTCGAGCGTGGTGGCACCCGGACCGGACACATGATCGGTCACGGCATCGAGCACGCCGAGCGAGAAGCCCCCGGGAAGCCGGCCGGTCACCTTCGCCGCCCCGAGAATCTTCGTCGCCGCGGGCGACGCCTGGTCTCCATACACCTCGCCGAGCTGCGGCGAGCGCCCGATGCGCCGGGAGTAGAACAGCCCCTCTCCCGTGTTGCAGTCGACCACGACGACGCAGTTCACGGTGAAGTTGAAGAGTCCCTTGCCCTCCACGAAGAACGGCCGCCGCTCGCTGAAGAAGGTCTCGAACGCGCTCAGGTTGAGCTCCGACGGGTCCGCCTCCACCTGGCCGAAATCCGGATTGACTGTGGCGTTGAGGAACAGGGTGGAGGCGAGCCGGTAGCGGAGGTCGCCGCCCACCGAGACATCCTGGTTCCGGCCGAAGTCGGCCGACTTCGCGTCCGTCACGTTCTTGGTGACGACGTACGGCGTGATCTCCGCGTGGCCCGGACTCCCCAGCCCGTCGAGGCCGGTCAGCGTGCCGAACTGGGAGGTGAAGCCGGACGCGGAGGTCCGGTAGAGCGGCCAGGTGATCGTCGCGGTGTGGCGCTGGACCACCCGCCAGATGAGCAGGCCGAAGGTGCCCCCGCCCTTGGACGAGTAGTGCAGCTGCGAGAGCGGAATGCGGTACTCGGCCGTCCAGCCCAGCGAGTCGATCCGGGTCGCCGCGTCCCAGACCGCGTCCCAGGCGATGTCCTCGTCGCCGTCGTTGTAGATGGCGTAGTCGGTCTTGACGCCGGCGGGATTGACCGAAAACTCGTAGCCCGTCCGCCGGTCGTGGTAGGGATCGAGCATCAGCGTGACGTAATCGGAGGCCGTCTGGTCGTCCCGCCGCGAGAGCAGGGCGACGATGCTGTCGGGATGGGGGTCGAACGCGCGGACGAAGACGTACAGATTGTGCTCGTCGTAGGCCACCCGGGCCTCGGTGCGAAGCCTGGGTGGTGCGCCCTCGGTGGGGCGAGCCTCCAGGAACCGGTCGATCGGCGGCGCGGACTGCCAGGCGACGTCGTCGTCCCGCCCGTCCAGCACGGGCGCGACTGCCGTGCGAGTGGCCTGGACGGTCGTGGCGCCGGGAGGGGGCGGCGGCGGGGGCGTCGGCCTGGCCGCAATGGCCTGGCCCTGGATGACCAGCAGGATTCCGAGGAACGCCGTCACGTGAATCATCCGTAAGAGGTCCAGCATTGGACACCGGGCTCGACCAAATGGTTGGACGGCCCGGCGCGCCGACCGGTTTCACCTCCCGCTGGTCAGGGTGCTGCGGTTGACGGATGAGTGCCCGGGAGAGACGTTGAGTTGAAGGTCTCGATTACCCGCCGGCACGGAGGCAGGAGATGGAGCTCGAGCGGACGGTGGGGCTGAGGGCGGACGGCGCGGTATGGCTGCCGGAGCGGCGTGCCGCCGTCAGCTCGATTCTGCTCAAGCTCGCGGCCATGGGCGTGCGGATTCCTCCCGGTGCCGGCGACGAGGACGTGCTCCACCTCGCCGGCGACCTGTTCGCGCGCTATCGCGAGCAGACCCGGCTCCTGTCGGAGCACCTCTGCCCCGCGGACCAGCGTATCCAGCACTACATCGACGGCTTGCTGGCCGCCGTGGCCGCCCCCGGCCTGGTCCGGCTGCCGAGCGAGACGCTGATCCTCGATCGCTACGGTCTCGCCCGCGAGCTGTCCCTGCCGATCGACGCCGAAGCCTGGCACAACCAGCTGGTGTCGAGCTATCGGCTGGACAACGGCGTGCTCCACAACCCCGTCAACGATCGCCGGACCACCCAGGGCGTCTTCCACGTGGCGGAGGGCGGTCTCCCGATTCCCGCAGACAAGCTGCGCGTGCCGCTGGCGGCCTACCTGCGGCTGCTGGAGGAGGCCCTGCACCCTCCGGCCGAGCTGATGCGCCTCCCCTTCACCGCCAATTGGCCGGAGCCCGTCGAGACCATGGTCTCCCTGCTGCTGCGGCCCCTGGTGTGCCCGGCGGTGCCGAAGGTCTCGCCGGAGAGGCGCATGGAGGTGCGGTTCTTCGTGCCCGGCGGCCTGGTCTCCAACCTGGACTTCGTCGAGAGCATCTTCGGCAACGCCGGCGACCCCTACCTCCCCGGGCACGACGCGGCGCTCGACGTCGACGGCTGGACCGGCCACAGCGGATGCGTCGTCCTGGCACCGCACCTGACGCGCCTCCGCAAGCAGGACGTCGGCCTCCCGCACGCGAGGGAGGCGACCGACGCGGAGCGCGCGGCCGGCATGTGCTGGGAGAACGAGGCTGAGCTGTACAACGACGGGCGACCCTTCAAGCTGACCTCGCGCAGCATCGAGGGCGTGATGGTCACGATCCTGGCCGACAACTATTTCGGGTACTGCAAGAAGGAGGTCAAGACCCAGATCGGCTACAGCGCGAACCTGTTCGGGCTGGCCGAGGAGGAGCACGCGGGCGGCGCGCTGGCGTTCGCCACCTTCAGCCTGGGCGAGCGCTTCGTGCCGGAGCAGGTCCGGATCGTGAGCGCCAACCACCGGTTCGCGGAGGTGCTGGCCCTGGTCGGCGAGCGGGCGACGTACCACCCCTCGGGCTATGCGACCGACGGCACGTATCCCGAGATCCACTACATGCCGGAAGACATGGAGATCGATGTCCAACGCCAGGACATCAAGTGGGTCAGCAAGGGTCAGGAGCAGCACCTGAAGCTCCTGCCCGGCCGGATCTACATCCATCCGAGCGGCTACAAGATCCGCATGGCGAAACACCGCGAGGCACCGAGCTGGCGGCTGATCGGGACGGTCCCGGAAGGCGCCTTCTGCCACAAACCCTGCACCGTCTCGGGCGGCGGCAAGTCGGAGATCAGCAAGAGCCTGGTCGACGCGGTGCTGCCCGGGTCGTTCTACGTGCGGAGCTTCGAGGAGGACATGGCGCTGGTGCAGAGGATCGTCGAGCGGGACTACGACGCGCGGCCCCTGCTGTCCCCGGAGCGCTCACTCGGCTCGGTGATCAAGCTGCTGACGCCCAGCCCCGGCGAGTTCACGCCGGACTACAACGCGTGGCTCGAAGGCATTCCGAACTACGTGCGGGCCCTGGTCTTCGTCATCAAGCGCTTCTACCGGCCGGAATGGGGCGTCGATTGGCGCAGCCATTTCAGCGTGGACATCATCAACGGCGCGCCCGGGCACGAGCTCAAGTATGAGGGCCGGCGGCTCATCGCCAATTACCTCCGGATCGGCCGCGAGGAGAACGGCGCCTGGCGGACGTACAAGCTGCGACAGGATTTCATCGCCGCCGACAAGGTCCAGATGGAGGACGACATCACCGCCTCGGTCGTGGTGCCGGCGCGCCGGCTGGTCGGCCTCCCGGGCGAGTACGACGGACATCCCAGCCTCAAGCTGGCGGAGAACTGCGAGTTCAGGCTGTTCCAGCGCCCCGACGATGCCATCCACCCCGGCCTCGACCGCCAGACCGAGGAGGACATGGCGGGCCCCGGGCTCTTCTGCTCGAACTTCGAGCCGCTCACCCCGGGCGACGCGCAGCGCATCGTCGAGGAAGTGGCGCTGCACGATGCCTTCACGCCGCCGATGCGTGCGCACGTGGCCCGGAACGCCACGGAGCCCGCCGGCGAATACTCCATCTGCTCGGCCCAGCCGCGGCTGATCGACGGGAAGCCCTCCAGGAACCCGCGCTACCTGCAGATCCGCCCTGACCTGGCGCGCCCGCGGGACCGGTACGTCGCGGAAATGGGCGCTCGCCTGTACCGCCGGCTGCCGCTGCACGCGCCGGTGCTGTTCCCGGTCATCAGCGTGCTCTCGGGCCGGCGGAACCACCGGCCGGCGGAGGGTATCCGTCCGCTCTGCGTGTATGGACCGATCCACTACCAGGAGCTGCCCGAGCTGTTCATGGACTACGTGTGCTCGCTGACGGGGTCGTCGCCCAGCACCACGGGCGCGGGCTCGGAGGGCGCGCTCACGAAGGGGCCGTTCAACGCGCTGTCCGCCACCGCGGATCTCAACAACGCACTGGTCTCCATGCTGCTCACGGGCTACGCGGGCTTCAGCTCCGCCGCCGGCTACATCGGCCCGCGCTTCCGGGTGGATCACGACCTCAGCCTGCTGATCCCCGAGATCTGGTGCCGCCTGTTTCCCCACGAGCGCGACCCGAAGCGGCTGATCGAGTCCGGCCACCTGGAGCGGCTTCAGGACTTCGAGTTCGAGGGGCAGACCGTGCTGGCCAGCCGGCTCGGCTACCGGATCACGGCCAAGTTCGTACACACCTTCTTCGGGCGGGTGTTCGACAACCCCTCGGCGGTGTTCACCGAGGAGATCCTCAAGCCCGAGACCCAGGACCCGGCGGTGTTCGCCGACGGGGTGAACAACATCGTGGAGGCGCAGCAGCGCGGCGCGGCAGCGTACTTCACGGATGGCACGATCGACGACGCATGCCCGCCGCTGCAGGCGCTGCTCCACATCATGGCGCACGGACACTTCGAGGGCAAAGACGCCAGCCATCCCGAGATTCGCGCGCTCTTCACACGGGAAGCGCTGCTCGCGAGCGACTGGTATCACGAGCGGCTCGCGATCAAGCAGCAGCGGGACATCGCGCTCTGGGAGCGTCACGTGCGGAGCCTGACCGAGTTCCTGGGCCGCGCCGGCCACCGGGACGAGGCCGAGCGGCTCGGCATCCCCGCCCGGCTCGACCACGCCCGCGGGGAGCTGGAGCACGTCAGCGCCCGCGGCTACCTGACGGCCCTGGCCGGGACCATCGGAGCCGATCCGATCCACCGCCACGTGCGGGGACGACCGGACCCGGAGATGGTCGCAAAACGGCCCGTCGGTGTCGCAATCCGGGCCTAGCGAGGCGGCGTGCAGGTGCGATCTTGAATCGACCTCATTTCGGTCTGGTCCACACCCCGGCTACTGTCCCCTGCGTCCGTGCGCCGGACCGGCGGAGCCTCGGGCTGTCCGCGTGGCGCTGATCCGCGACCTGGTGCTGCAGCTGGCGGTGTGGCTGGCGGCCGGAGCGGCGACAACGCTGCCGACAGACACCGTCGCGCAGTCCACTCAAGCCGCCCAAGCTGCGGGAGCTCAACGCGGCGCTGGTGCAGGTCGTTCAGGCGAAGCGGTCCTGAGCTATTGACAGAGAATCCCGCCGCGCACCTGGGCGGCCGGATCAGGCGTGGCGGTGGTGCCGCAGCCGATCCGTTGCGGCTTCGACTCGCAGTCGGTAGTCGGTGGCGCTCTCATCGAGATCGCGGGCCGGAAGCACGAACGCGGGGTCGTCCGGCTCGGACGAGCCGATGCGGTCCACGAGCAGGTCGCCGCCACGTGACTCCACGACCGTCTCGAACCGCTCGACGCTGTCGAGCAGATCGCCCACCTCTTCGTCGCCATCTCGCGGGTGGACCTGGATCCCCCGGTCGCGCAGCCGATCTTCCGCCTCCTCGCGGGCGCGGCGCTGCTCTTCGAGCCGGTGCGGGTCGAGCGCCCGCTGCTGTTCCTCGTAATTGTCGGCCATCGGTATCAGCTCCTGACCGTCGGTGTCACCCTGCCGCCGCCTGGGCGGGTGGAATGGATTCCGACATCGCGGACTCCTCTCTCCGTCGGATTCCCTCACTCGAGCCTAGCAGGCTCGGCGCCGAGATGCCAACTGAACCTGGCGGGTGGCCTGGGCGGCGCCTGAATGCCGGCGTTCCCCCCGCCGACGATCAATGCCCATGATGGCGTCATCCTGAGCGCAGCGAAGGAGCCATACCCGAAAGCATGGCCCCTTCGCTGCGCTCAGGGTGACGGGCGGGGGGGGGCAGCCGATCACCTGGCCGCGTCTGCCTTCTCGCCCACCTCGAGGCCGGCATTGACCGCGCTCACTCGTGCCAGCCCTGACCAATCGATCTCGGCCCAGCCCCGCGCCATCGCGCTCACGAATTGATCGTGCAGCAGACCCGCCATGGGAAGAGGTACGGCGACCTCGTCGCCGGCCTGGAGCGCCAACCGCAGGTCCTTGAGGCCGTGCCGCAGCTTGAAGCCTGCCGGCTCGAAGTGCTCGGTGGCGATCAGCGTCCCATAGTTCTGGTACACGGGCGACCGCACTACCTTCTCGTTGATGATCTCGAGGAATCGGCCGGGCTCGATCCCGTACTTGCGCACCAGGGCGAACGCCTCGCCCATGGCGCCGATGGCAGACGCGAGAATGAAGTTGCCCGCGACCTTCACGACGTTGGCCTGCAACGGAGAGGCCCCGACGACGATCGTGCCCTGCCCCAGCGCGTCGAGAATGGGGAAGCAGCGCTCGATCGCCGGCGCGGAACCCGCGGCCACGATCCACAGCTCCGCCGCCGCCGCGGCCTCCGGCCGGCCGAAGACCGGTGCGGCAACATACGTCGCCCCGCGGGTCTCGTGCTCGGCTGCCAGCCGCTCGGCGAGGCCGGGACTGATCGTGCTCATCGAGAGATGAATCGCGCCGTGCCGGAGGCCGGCCAGGGCGCCGTCCGTGCCGAACATTGTCGCCATCAATGCGTCATCGTCGGCCAGCATCGTCACGATGACCTCGGCGTCGGCCGCCGCCTCGCGCGGGCTGCCGGCCACGTGGGCACCGGGCGCCGGGAGGCCGGCCGCCCGGCCCGGTGTGCGGTTGTACACCGTGAGAGCGTGGCCCGCTCGCACGAGATTGCCGGCCATGGCCAGCCCCATGTTCCCTAGACCGATGAATCCGATTCGCATGGCGCCTCCGCGCGCTGTTGCGGCCCAGTCTCCGCGACTGGTCCCGGTTGACGATGCGAAAGTTAGTCGACACGGAGTGCGCGGGATTGGATCTCCATGCTCCCCCCGATCGGGGAGATTGGCGGCCAGGTGAGCGCGGCGAGCATCACGGGCGAGACGCCACCGGCCCGGACTGTGACCACTGTCACACCCGAGCCGGGCCGATCGGCATAAGGTTCGAGAACCATACCATCAGGCGCCGAGCAACGCCGCGCGATGAGGCAGCCCGCACTCAAAGCACGAGGTGCTTGTGAGCCACGCCCAGGCCGCGATCCCCGCCCCCCCGACAGACCCGAAACCCCCGGGGGTTTCCACCAATCTTCGAGTGCTGGCATGGCCGGGCCTTGGCGCCAAGGCCAAGAATCCCTACACCTGGTTGCTCTACTCGCACCTGACCCGCTTGGGAGTACAAGTGCAGGAATTCACCCCCGCCACCGCGCTGCACGGGGGCTACGACGTGCTCCACGCACATTGGCCCGACAAGGCCCTCAATGCCTCGTCGTGGGCCGGGAGCGCAATCCGGGCGGCCTTCGCGCTGGCGATCATGCAGGCCGCCCACCTCTACGGCGCCCGTGTCGTCTGGACGGCGCACAACGCCGAGCCCCACGAATCCCGGCACCCGCGCCTGGAACGATGGTTCTGGTCGGCGTTCGTCCGGCGCGTGGATGCCGTGATCCATCTCAGCACGGCAGGGAAGCTCGCTGTCGAGGGTCGCTGGCAGAAGCTTGCCACCCGCCCTCAATTCGTGGTGGCGCACGGGCACTACCGCGGCGTCTATCCGGATACGGTGGCGCGTGACGAGGCGCGTCGGGCTCTCGGCATCCCCGCCGGCGCCCGGGTCATCACCTTCTTCGGCAAGGTACGCCAGTACAAGAACGTCCCTCACCTGGTTCGGACGGTGCGAGCGCTTGGCTCCCGCGCCGAGGAGGTAGTTCTCCTGGTCGCCGGGGCGTCGGAGACGAGGGCTTTGGCGGAGGAGGTTCTTGCAGCGGCAGGCACGGACCCGCGAGTGCGCCTGAGGCTGGATCACATCCCGGAGGCCGAGGTGCAGCGCTACCTCCGGGCGGCCGACCTGGTAGTACTCCCGTTCACCGAAATCACCAACTCGGGGAGCGCTCTGCTGGCCTTGTCGTTCGACCGGCCGGTCCTGGTGCCCGCTCTTGGTGCGATGGGCGAGCTTCAGGCACTGATCGGCCACGATTGGGTGCGCACCTACGAAGGGACGCTCATGCCGGACGTGCTCGCGGACGCGCTTCGATGGGCGGCTCAACGGCGGAATGCAGCCCCGAAGCTGGACCAACTCGAGTGGCCCCTGCTCGCGCGTCAGACGCTCTCGGTGTACGCCGGGATCGTTCGCCGTCGGTGAGCGCTGCGGCCGGCGGGCGATGATTCGCGTCGCGCCCGCTGGGATCCATCACTGCAGACGGGTCGACTCCCGGGCGGCGATCCCGTCTGCCATTCGACCGGCGGGCCCGGCGTCCGGTGCCAGAGCCACGGGCGCTGACTCCAGGCGGGCACCGTCATCGAACGCGTAGTTGAAGACTTCGATGTCCTTCCGATAGAGGTGCGCTACGAAGGCCCTCGATTCGTCGTCGTAATACCCGCTGTAGTGCGGGTACGTGTGGTGGCGGGCCGGGGACCAGAGCGAGCGGAGCCGTCCGACCCTTTCACGCAAGGTCGCCGGACGCCGGTCCGACGCGGAGTTGTTGGCGTGGGGCACTTCCGTGCAGGGGATGCCAAGCCGGCTGCATACCGCGTCGAAATCGGCCTGCAGGCGCTCGAATCTGCCGACAAAATCGACCAGCAGCCTTCCCGCGCCGTCGAACAGGAAGTCGTACTGCGGCATGACGTGCCGATAGGTATCGGTCCAGCCGGCGGCCGGCAGATGCTCGAAGAGATACCTCTTGAAGTCGATCGTCCCGGGATAGCGCCGGTACTTGTACTCGGAGACGAGGCGCGCCCAGGGATTGCGCACGAACGCAAACTTGAAGTGCGAGGCGAACGACTCGGCCGTCAGATACCCACAGCTGACGTATTCCGCGGCCGTGAGGTGCGCCAACCTTGGCGGCCCGCGCCTCGGGTCGGCATTGGGGCGAAGCAGCAGGGGAGCACGAGTCTCCCAGGAAAGTCCTACCAGTCGGAGAAAGACCTGCTCGATACTCACCCCGGCAGTCTTGGGGATATGCACGAACAGGCACTGGTACGCGCTGCAGATCATCAGTCACCTCGAGGTGTGCACGACCTCCGACGGTTCCTCGCTGCTGAAACTCTTCGCGAACGGCTGGAAATCGGGATAATATGGCAGTCCGAACGGCTCGACGAACGCCCGGCACGCCGCGATGTCCTCGGGATCCAGCCGGGTCGTCCATTTGTCGATCTGCTGGGCGATCGGGCGGGTGATCGAATACGTGCGATCATCACCATCACGGTCGGAGTCGCGGATGAAGCGCTCCGCCTCCGGGCTCCAATCCAATCCGAGCCGCTGGTACAGGACCGGGAAGCGCCCGAGCGGGTCTCGACACAGCCATTCGTGCGCCACGATGAGCCGGCGCGGATCGGCCTGAGTCTGCCGATGAATGACGTGGACCGTGGCCGCCCAGAGCGCGCCGGCCCGTTCCCAGTAGCCTCTGGCCGAACGGATCAGGTCTGCGAACGGATGAAGGTGGTCGGCGACGAGGCGTGGGTTTTCCAGCAGCCGCTCAGGTTTCGGTTCCCAGCCCAGCCGGCGCCAGCTGTCGAACTGACCGCACGGGTGCCGGAGCACGTAGAGCTGCTGCGCCGCCGGCAGGTTGGCGCTGAGCCATGCCAGATTGAGGTTGGCGAATACCAGCTTGACCAGCACGTGGCGACGGCGAAGGAACAGCGAGGGCCAGCGCTCGCCCACGGCGCGACCGGGGCCACGAAAGGGCCTCAGCAGCGGCCCCGGATCGTGTTTCATCGTGAAGGACGTTGCCACCTGGCCGGCGCAGGCGCGGGTCATGAGGTGGCGGTAGTCCGGATCGTCGTGTTCGGCAGTGAGATAGAGGTAAGTGAATCGCTTCTCCGCCTCGGGGACGTGGTGATAGTTGTCGGGTTCCCGATAGTAGGTGAAGTCCCGGGCGAAGGACAGGCACTTCCCCAGCCAGCTCGTTCCGCTTCGCGGGAAGCCGGCCACAATGATGCATCGCCGCTCAGCCGGTGCAGTTGCCATGGCGCGGTGACTACCTCGTCTCGAATTGATCCATCCAAGTGCCTCCAATCTGGCAGCCGCCGTGCGGAGTCGGTGTGACCACGATCACCTTTGCGACCGGCGTACCATGTAGACTTCCGGGATGAGCGACGCCCCCCGCGCCTCGGAGGACGCCGACCCCGAGCCCTCGCCGCCGCACACGGAGTTCGACGAGCCCCTCGACGGCGCGACGGCCCCTGTAATCGAGCCGGTCCGCGCGGCGGCTGTGGCGGGCCCCCCGCCCGACCTGAAGCGCAAGACGGCCATCTCCATCCTGTGGACCATCGTCCGCACCGGCTCCGACTACTTCCTCTCGTTTCTGGTGTTCGCCGTGCTCGCCCGCAAGCTGGGCCCCGCGGCCTTCGGCGTGTTCGCCCTGGCGGCGGCGTTCGGGGAGGTCGGGAGAGTCCTGCCGTCGAGCGGGCTGATCAATTCGCTCACCCGCGCCAAGCGGGTCCCGAGGGAGATGGCGGACACCGTGTTCTGGTCGACGCTGGCCCTGTCGTGCCTGGTCGCGGCCGTCACCGCACTCGTCGCTCCACCCCTGGCGTCGGCCTTCGGCGCGCCCACGGTCGCCCCGCTGCTCACGGCCCTGGGCTTGATCCTCCCGATCTCAGCGGCGGGCGCGACCCACATGGGGTTGAAGCTGCGGGAGTTCGGCCACAAGTCGCTGGCGGCACGGTCGGTGGTGAGCGGCGTACTGGGCGGCGCGGCCGCGCTCACCGCCGCCTGGGCAGGCTGGGGCCCGTGGAGCCTGGTCGTACAACGCGGCGTGACGGAGATGGCCGGGACGGCGATGGCGTGGCAGGCGTATCGGTGGCTGCCGGGGCGGCATTTCTCGCTCCGGATGCTCCGGGAAATGGTCGGCTTGAGCGCGAGCATGACGGGCACCCAGCTCCTGTATGTCGCGCTGGTGCGGGTGCAGGACGTCATCATCGGCCGGGTGATCGGCACCCCGGCGGTCGGCGTCTATCGCACGGCCTGGCGGACGGTCGACTTGATCGCGCAGGGCGCAATCCTGCCTTTCGCGCAAGTCTCGCTTCCCACGCTTGCCAACCTCCAGGACGACTTGCCCGCCTTTCGCAAGGCGTACCTTCGTCTCATCGGCGTGAGCGGCGCGATTGCCTTCCCGGCGATCTTCGGGTTCGCCGTGCTCGCACCCACTGCGGTGCCGCTTATCTTCGGCAACCAATGGACGGAAAGCGGCAGGATCGCGCAAATCCTCGGCTTTCTGGCGATCCCTTACACGCTCAACCGATTCGCGGGTCCGGCCCTTGCCGCGCTGGGCCAGTCGGGGACCCTGGCGCGGCTCGGCGTGCTGCAGCTCGCGACCACCATTGTCTTTTCCCTCATCGCCGCCCCGTACGGACTGGCCGCCATCGCCTCGGCCTATGTGGTCCGGTCCTATGTCACGCTGCCGGTCCAGATCTGGGCATTCAAGCAGCACATCGGACTTGGCGGCCGGCCCGTGTTGAGGGCAATCGCCCCAGGTTTGGTCATGGCGCTGATTATGGCGGCTGTCTTGCTTGTTCTAGACCACGTCGTGGGGGATCGGTTCCACAGTCGCGGGCTCTTCGTGGTCGTCATGACGGTGACCGGGGCCGCGGTGTACATCGGCTCACACCTCGTGTTTGCCCGCGGCTTCGTCCTCCAGCAGATCGCAGACTTCCGAAAGCTGCTCCCTGGCGCCTGGGCCAAACTACCCGGCGGCGGGGCGTGAGCTTGGTTACACCTGCTCCCAAGCAGCTCGCCGCGACCGCAGTGGTGTCCCGATGACACATGTGGAGAAGTGGAATTGTGGTGCGGTCATCCGTCACACTGGCGGGGCATCCGTAAGCCCTAGCTTGCCGCGGCCGATTCGCGCAAGACCCAGGTTCAGGCCCGAAGCTCTGACGCCTGGCGGAAGGTGTACCAGGTGTTCGTCTCGAAATCGTAGAGCTTGCAGCGGCGGAAGATCATCCACACGGTGGACCAGCGGAAGCGGTATTCGTGGATGTACGCGCCGTATTCCCGCTGCAGGTCGGCGTACGCCCGCGTGAGACGGTAGAAGGGGATCCGCGCGTCGACGTGATGGGGCACGTGGATCAGGATGTGGTGGACCAGCAGCTCGCTCAGGCGCGAAGTGCGCACCACGATACTGCAGTACACCTGCCCGATGGTGTTGCTCCACTCCGACCGGTTCTCGAAGTACGGCACCTCCGGGTGGGTGTGGTGGAGGAACACGAAGAGCGCGATGAAGTAGTTGAAGACGATGAAGGGTACCACCACCGCCGCCACGACTCCCATCACGCCACCGCCGTACCGCCAGGCCACGGCGGCGAACGCGACCGCGAAGACCAGCGTCACCAGCTTGTTCACCGCGAATCCCACCCGCTCACGGGAGCGCTTGTCCGGCCGGTACATCACCATGCCCGGCCACCAGACGCGCAGCAGATAGTGCAGCGCGCAGGTGAACGGGCTCCGCTCCAGCCGGTACAGCACCCGGCCCCACCAGCGCTTCGCGGCGTAGGCCTCGGGCGTCAGCGGCCGCCAGATCCAGTCGACCGGCGTGTACGAGGTGAACCCGTGATGCACTCGGTTGTGTCCGTGCGACCAGAGCCGGTACATGTTCATCGAGGGGAGCATGAAGGCGGTGCCCAGGAGCTCCGCCGTCCACTCACGGCGGAAGAGGGCGCCGTGCGCCGCATCGTGCGCCCAGACGAACATGAAGGCGACCGCGCACCCCGCCCCCACGCCGAAGGCGAGCTTGGCCCACACACTCTCGCTCGCGAATACGCCCCAGAGCGCGCCAAGGTAGAGCGCCAGGTCGAACGCGAACCACCCGAAGGTCTGCAGCGCGGAACGCTGGTAGCAGGCGCTCGAGATCGCCCGCCGCACCGTAGTCAACTTGATGTCCCGCAACGACTGGTAGAGTCCCGGACCGGTCATACACGTCCATCCTGTGAAGGCTGCTGGCTGGAGAAGCGCTGCGGCCCGGACGGGTAGTGCACTCCGCAGCGACCGGGTCGGTCAGACGGCGCGACTTGGAAGGGGAGCACGCAATCTACCCGCGGCGACGGCGCCCCGCCAGCGAAGGGCCGCTGTTAAACCTCGGCTCGGATCATCGCTCCGGATCCTCGGTTTCCGGGATGATCAGCCACAGCAACAGGTAGACGACCAGCCCCGGGAACGCCGCCGACACGATCGAGCCCACGACGTAGATCACGCGCAGCAGTGTCGGGTCGACGCGAAAGTACTCCGCCAGGCCGCCGACGACTCCGGCCACCTGGCGATTGGTTCGGGAGCGCCGCAGCGGGCGCGAATCCTCGGGCATTCGGCCTCCTGGTTCGAGTCAGGCGGAGCGGGGACGGGTGCGGTGCCAGAGCAGGATGAGCGCTCGCCCCGGGCGCGGCTCATGCGGTGGCCCTCTAGAAGCGGATGGGGATCACGCGCCAGCCGTCCCGATTCACGCTGTAATAACGCTCCCAGGGGAGATTTCCTTCAACTCACGACTCGCATCGTCTTCAACCGGAGCGTGCCATGACCGCCAGCCGCAGTGCCAGGTCCAGCCTCCCTCTTCTTGCCGCGCTCGCGTTGGTCGCCACCTCACACGCCGCGGCCCAGGGGATCGAGTCACCGAGGGTTCCACTGCGGACCGCCATCAGGGAGATCAATACCCGTCGGACGGAATACGCCGTGCTCTACAACAAGAAGGACGCCGCGGCCCTCGCGGCCATGTATCTGCCCGACGCGATCGTCATCCGGGACGACGGAAGCACGCTGCTGGGGCAGGCGGCTATCGGCAAGGCGCTGGCGGAGGACGCGCCGGGCTGGCAGCAGATCGCCATCTCGTCCGATACCGTGCGCGTGTTCGGTAACACCGCGTGGGACGTCGGCTCGATGAGCAGCCAGGGGTCCGCGGGCGAGACACACGTCAGCCGCTATCTCGTCGTACTGCGGCGCGGCCTGCAGGACTGGAAGATCAGCAGCGTGGCGATAGTGCCCGAGACCCGGGTCACCACCGCCACCAAGTAGGCCCTGGCGAGAAGAACGGCGGGCGCGGTGGCGGCCGCTCGGCCACTCACTCACCCGCCGAGCCGCCTTCCACCGCCGTCTGCACCGGAAACTCCCCCGTCACATCCGCGGACGACACCATCCGCACCGCGACGGTGGCCGGGGATTCCGGCGCCAGTGCATCGGCCAGCGCCCAGGCAAACGGCAGGGTCGCGAGCACCAGGAGTCCCGAGATCCAGAACGGCACCCCCACCCCGAAGCGGTCCATCAGGAGGCCGGCGGCCACCGGGAACAACACCCGCGATGCGCCGCCGAACGTGTGCTGGACCCCCATGTAGAGCCCGCGCTCGTTGTCCGGCACTACTCGCGACAGGAGCCCGGTGACGCACGGGAAGAGAAAGGCGGTGCCGAGCGGCATCAGCGTGAACCCCAGAAAGATGAGGCCGCCGTGTGAAGCGAGGCCTGTGCAGCCGAGGCCCGCTGCCAGCAGGACGATCCCCAGTCGGGAAAGCCGCGCCTCACCCAGAAGATCCACCGCACGACCCAGCAGCAATGAGCGCACCACGACGCCCATGCCGCCCAGATACATGACGAAGTAGCCGATGTTCTGCTCGGTAACGCCCAGCCGGTTCATGAGCAGGAGCGGCACGACCTGGATGGTGCCATAGAAGGCCCCGATGCCGACGGTGTAGATCCAGATGAGCCGCGAGGCCGGCTCGTGCCAGTGGGAGAGTACCCGGCCGATCGCCTGGCGCGGGCTGGTGGTCGGAGGGAGAGCGTGGGGCCCGGACATCCCGATGCGGTCGCGACTCGGCCAGGAACCGCGCGGCGAAACCCGCGACCAGCAACGCCAGCGCCGCCGCGGCCAGCCCCGGCGCCGGCCTTCCCCCCACGCTGATCATTACGGACCCGAACGCCGGGCCCGCCACGGCGCCAAGACTGGTCACCGCCGAGAGCCAGCCCAGGCTCTTGGTGCGCTCCTCAGGGGCCGAGGCATCGGCCACGTACGCCTGCACCACGCCGATGGTGCCGCCGCCCGCCCCCTGCACGAGCCGGGAGAGGAGCAGCACCCACACCGATCCGGCGAACGCAAAGATGACATAGGCGGAGCCGGTGAGCAGCAGCCCGGCGAGGATGGCGGGCCGCCGGCCGTAGCGGTCGGAGAAACGCCCCCACACCGGGGCCACGGCCAGCTGGGCCACCGCGAACGCCGAGACCAGCAGCCCCACCACGGTCGCGCTGGCGCCCAGCTCGGTTGCGTAGAACGGCAGGAGCGGGATGATCATGGTGAGCCCCACCATGTCCACGAACGCCGTCACGAACAGCACCAGCAGTCGCGTCATAGCTTGAGGCTCTCAGTCAGAATGAAGCGAGTGGAAGGAATCTCAACTCGTCCAGGGCGGCCGGGAAGAGTCGCGCAGCCGGCGGGCGGCGTCGCGCACGAGCGGGAAACCGTATCTTTGGCCCGTGACCGATCGGCCGCATCCCGGGAACCAGGGTCGTACGGGGGTCACACCGAGCTCTGCGGATTGCGCGGGCGGGACCGGACACCCGTGGCGGCGCGCGTGTTGACGCCAGGCCGTTGACGCGGAATGTTTCTTCACCTCCTCAGGCACGCATGGACGATCCCGAGCTGGACATCGGCGAGGTCACGCGCCTCCTCCAGGCCGCCCAAGGCGGGGAAACGGACGCCCTCGAGCGGCTCCTGCCCCTCGTCTACGACGACCTGCGTCGTCTCGCCCGGCGCCAGCTCGGCTACGAGTACGCCGAGCGGACGCTCAACCCCACCGCCCTGGTCCACGAGTCCTACCTCAAGCTCGGCCGCCCGGCCCTGGCCGCGCGCGACCGCGCCCACTTCCTCGCGATCGCCGCGCGCGCCATGCGCCAGGTGCTGGTGGACCAGGCCCGCGACCGCAAGGCCGCCAAGCGCGGCGGCGGCGAGTGGGAGCGCACGACGCTCACCGACGGCGCGTGGGCCGGCGAATTCGATCCCGACGGCGTGCTCGCGCTGGACGAGGCACTCGGGAAGCTCGAGCCGCGCCAGCGGCAGGTGGTGGAGGGCCGGTTCTTCGGGGGGATGGAGGAGCAGGAGATCGCGGCGGCCCTGGGCGTTTCCGAGCGGACGGTACACCGCGACTGGATCAAGGCCCGGGCGTGGCTCTATCGCTACTTCTATCCGGAGGGGGACCAACAGGCGTCACCCTGAGCCGCGGCGCCGCCGGAGCTCCGCCAGCGCCGCCGCGCTCTGCGCCGCGAACACCGGCTGCACCTTCCGCTGCCGCGCGAATGCGGCGGCCGCCGTCCGGAGCAGCGGCTCGGCACGGGCGTACTCCCGCGTGGCGAGCAGCGCCCGACCGAACGCCAGCCGCGCGTCGTTGGTGCGGATGTGCTCCGCGCCGAACGCGCGCTCGGAGAACGGCACCACGGCCGCCAGGAGGTCCCGCGCTTCGGCCGCGCGTCCCTGGCGCAGCAGCGCCAGCGCGAGGCCGGTCTGCGCGTTCACCCACCACGGCCGGTGCTCCGCGCGGGCGCTGTCCAGCTTGGCCACGGCGACTCGCAGGATCGCTTCGGCCTCCGCGGCCTTCCCCTCGGCCTCGAGCGTGCGGGCGAGGTTGACGCGCACGGCGTTCGTGTTGATGTGGTCGTCGCCCAGCGTGCGCTGCGCCTGATCCACCGCCTGGCGGAAGTAGGCCTCCCCGCCCCGATCGTCGCCCAGCAGCCGCCGCACGTTGCCCAGGCTGTTGAGGTCCACCGCGATCGTCCGGTGCGCCGCGCCGAACCGCTCGCGGTCGATCGCCAGCGCCTGGAGGTAGATCTTCTCCGCCTCCGCGAACTCTCCCTTCAGCTTGAGCACCGTCGCCAGGTTGCCGAGCCCGGCCGCCACGTACGAGTGCGAGTTGCCGAACATCCGCCGGTCGAGTACGAGCGCCTCGCGCACCAGCGCCTCGGCTTCGTCGAGGCGCCCTGTGTTCATCAGCAGGTCGCCCAGGTTGTTCAGGTTGATGGTGACACTGGGATTGGCATTGCCGAGCACCAGCCGCTTGGTCGCGAGCGCCGCGCGGTAGAGCGATTCCGCCTGCACCAACCGCCCTTGCTGCTCGAGCACCTGCGCGAGGTTCTGCTGCGTTTCGGCCGTACGCGCATGACGCTCGCCCAAGCTCCTGAGCTCGATGGCGAGCGCCTGGCGGTAGGCCGCCTCGGCCTCCGGGTAGGCGGTCTTCTGCATCAGAAGGACGCCAAGGTTGTTCAAGCTCACCGCCACGGCGACCGCCGTGTCGCCGAAGAGCCCGCGGCGGATGGCGAGCGCCTGGCGGAAGAGTGGCTCGGCGTTGGCGTAGAGGTTCTGCCGCTGGAACGAGGTGGCGAGCCGGTCGAGCGCCTCCGCGGTGGCATCGCTCTGCTCTCCCAGCAGGTTCCGGCGCTCTTCGAGCGCGGCACGGAGGTGCGGCTCCGCCTCCTCGTAGCGGTCGAGGTGCATCAGCGCCTCGCCGAGCCGCTCGCGGTCGTCGGCCACCTGGAGGCTGTGCGGACCATACAGCGCCGTGTGCTGCTCGAGCGCCTGCCGGAGCAGATCGATCGCCTGGTCGTAGAGCCCGAGGCTCGTGTACGCGCGGGCGAATACGCCCCGGAGCTGCGCCTGAACCTCGGGCTGTCCGGCGAGGCTCGAGTCCACCCGGCGCGTCCCCTGCGCGAGCAGCGCGCGCGCGGTGACCTCCCCGCTGTCCCGCCGCGCCGTGCCCATCGGGTCGGCCACGTCGAAGACGCTCACCACCCAGTCGCCCACCTCCTTGGCCTTCTGTGCCTCGAGCTCCGCTCGCTGCCGGAGCGTCCGCTCGCGAGCGAGTCCGCCGGCGAGCAGGGCCAGGACCGCCACCGCCGCCGCCAGCGCGCCGCGGTTCCGGCCGGCGAACTTCGCGAGCCGGTAGCCCGTCGAGTCCGGTCGCGCGTGGATCGGACGTCCGTCGCGGTAGCGCCGGAGGTCGGCAGCGAGGTCCGAAGGGGTCTGGTATCGGCGGGCGGGATCCTTGCGGAGCGCGGTGAGCACGATGAGGTCGAGATCGCCCCGGAGCTCGCGGCGCCGCCCCTCGAGTGCCTGGGACGACGGCTTCGGCGGCTCCTCCTCGCAGATGATCCGCACGAGCTCGGCAAACGTCTTCCCCCGCACGTCGTAGGGATAGCGGTCGGTGAGGAGGAGATAGAGCAGCACACCGAGGGCGTAGACGTCGGTGGCCGTGCTGACCGCCTCGCCGCGCACCTGCTCGGGCGCGGCGAACTCCGGCGTCATCGCGGGGAGCTGGGTGTCGGTCCGCGCCGCGCCGGCGCTGCCCGACAGCAGCTTCGCGATGCCGAAATCGAGCAGCTTCGGGCGGCCGTCGGCCGTCACCAGGATGTTCGACGGCTTGAGATCGCGGTGGATGACGAGGTGCTGGTGGGCGTAGCTCACCGCGTCGCAAACCTGGGCCAGGAGCTCGAGGCGGCGGGCGACCGAGAGCTCGTGCTCGTCGCAGTACCGGGTGAGCGGCACGCCGTCGACCAGCTCCATGGCGAAGTACGGCATGCCGTCGGCGGTGACGCCGCCCTCGAGCAGCCGCGCGATACCCGGATGCTCGAGCAGCGCCAGGATGCGGCGCTCCTCGAGGAAGCGGCGGAGCATCCCTGGCACGCCCCGCTGGATGAGCTTGATCGCGGCTCGCTGCTCGAACTGGCCGTCGGCCCGCTCGCCAAGGTAAACGGCCCCCATGCCGCCCCGGCCAAGCAGCCGGACGATGCGCCACGGGCCGACGCGCTCGGGGCCGCGGCGCTCGGGCACCACGCCGGCGTCGAGCAGGGCGCCCGCGACCGGCAGGGGTGACTCGAGGAAGCCCTCGCGGCGGTGCGCGTGGAGCAGGCGCAGCACCTCCGCATGGACCTCGGGGTCGTCGCCGGCGGCGCGCTCGGCGAACGCCATCTGCTCGTCGTCGGGGACGTCGAGCAGGGCGTCGAAGACAGCGTCGACGCGGCGGTAGCGGTCGGTCGGCAGGGTGGGCATCGGTGGTCTAAAATGCGCGCCGGTCTCGGGTTGTGCAACGATGACAGGCGGACGCGGCATCTTCCGCAGAGTCCTGGTGAGCCACCTCTTGTCCTCCACCAGGAGTCGTACCCATGCCGCGCCTTCGCCCCGACCCGACGTTCTACGCTTCCCCAAGCCTTGCCGCCGAGGCCCCGCCCGAGCAGCTGGCCTACGTGGCACTCCTCGCCACCCGTGATGGCCAGCGCGACGCGCTGGGCGTCGTAGACACGAACCCCGCGAGCCCGGCCTTCGGCCAGCTCGTCGGCCAGGCCGACTTCCCGCACGGCGGGAACGAGCTCCACCACTTCGGCTGGAACGCCTGCAGCTCGCACCTCTGCCCCTACGCCCCGAACGCCCACGTCGAGCGCCGGTATCTCGTGGTTCCGGGGACCCACAGCTCCCGCATCCACATTCTCGACACCCGGCCCGATCCCCGGAATCCTCAGATCGTCAAGGTGATCGACGGCCAGGAGGTGATGGCCAAGACCGGCTACGCCGCGCCGCATACCGTGCACTGCGGTCCGGACGGGATCTACCTGAACGCCCTGGGCGCGCCGACCGGCGACGGCCCTGGCGGGATCTTCACCCTCGACCACGAGACCTTCGAGGTGAAGGGCCGCTGGGAGCACGACCGCGGGCCGCAGTACCTGGCCTACGATTTCTTCTGGCACCTGGGCCAGGACACGATGATCACGAGCGAGTGGGGCACGCCCAACATGGTGAAGGACGGCGTGAACCCCGAGCTGCTGCTGGCGGGCAAGTACGGCCACAAGCTCCACGTCTGGGACCTGCGCGGACGCAAGCATCTCGAGGAGCTCGATCTCGGTGCGCAGCACCAGATGGCGCTCGAGCTCCGGCCGGCCCACAACCCGAGCCGCGCCCACGGCTTCGTCGGCGTGGTGATCTCGCTCGAGGACCTCTCGAGCTCGGTGTTCCTCTGGTACCTCGACCGGAGCGCGCGAAAGGGGAAGGGCCAGTGGCGGACCCGGAAGGTGATCACCATCCCCGCCGTCCCTGCCGACGAGGCCGACCTGCCGCCGCTCCTCAAGGGCTTCAAGGCCGTGCCGCCGCTGGTGACCGACATCAACCTGTCGGTGGACGACCGGACCCTCTACGTGTCGTGCTTCGGAACAGGCGAGCTCCGGCAGTACGACGTGACCGACCCGTTCAACCCGGTCCTGACCGGCGGCGTCAAGCTCGGCGGCATCGTCGCCCGGAGCGCGCACCCGAAGCGCCCCGACCGCCCGCTCAACGGCGGCCCGCAGATGGTCGAGGTGAGCCGCGACGGCCGGCGGGTGTACCTCACGAACTCGCTCTACACGCCCTGGGACGCGCAGTTCTACCCCGACGGCGTGCGCGGCTGGATGGCGAAGCTCGACGCGGCGCCGGGCGGCGGCCTCACTGCCGATCCGCGGTTCCTGGTGGAGTTCGGGGATGGCCGTCGGCCGCACCAGGTGCGCCTCGAGGGCGGTGACGCCTCGTCCGACTCCTTCTGCTACGCCTGACCGGGAGCCGGCAATGACATGGACTGGATGGCTCGCGCTTGCGGGCCTGGGCGCGGTGCACGGGGTCAATCCCGGCATGGGATGGCTCTTCGCCGTCGCCCTCGGATTGCAGGAAGGGCGGGCGCGCGCCGTATGGCGCGCGCTCTCGCCTCTGGCGGTCGGCCACGCGCTGGCGATCGGCGCCGCGGTCCTCGCGGCCCAGGCACTCGGCAGGGTCGTGCCCACGGAAGCGCTCCGGTGGATCGTCGGCGGGGCGCTCGTGACGCTCGGCGGCGTACGGCTCGTGCGGCACCGGCACCCACGCTATGGCGGCATGCAGGTGGGCTTCCGGGAGCTGACCACCTGGTCGTTCCTGATGGCGAGCGCGCACGGCGCCGGGCTCATGGTGCTGCCGCTCCTCGTCGGCGCCGCGGACGGGGCCACGCGCCCGCACGCGCATGCGATGCGCCTGATGACTGCGTCACTCGCCCCCGCCCTGCCCGCCTCGGGGCCGCTCGCCCTCGGCCTCCAGGCGACCGCGCTGCACACGGCCGGCTATCTCCTGGTGACCGGGTTGCTCGCGCTGCTCGTCTATCGGAAGCTCGGTCTCCGGATGTTGCGGACGATGTGGATCAACCTGGATCTGATCTGGGGAGGGGCGCTGGTGGTGACGGGCGCGGTGGCCCTGCTCGCGTAGTCACAGCCCCGGGGCCGGACACGTCGAGGCGCCACCGACGGCTGTATTCGTCGGTGGCGCCTCGCCCGTCACCCCCAGGGTCATCCGCGAGATGCGAATGCGGCGGTCGCCGGCCGGGCCGCCAGGGCCTGGCGGATACGTGCCGTGTGGTGCCAGCTGTGCCGCACGGCGTGATCCTCGAGGAAGAACTGGCAGGTGAGCGGCGTGTCGAAGTACAGCGAGATCGGCGCCGCGCGGTCGAGCTGTTCGTCGCGCAGGGCGCGAATGGCCTGCCCGGCGAGCTCGCCGTTCCGGCGGAGGAGCGCGATCGCCTCCTCGCGGGTCGTCTCGGCATGCTCGCGGGCATGCTTGGCGTTGATCTCGTGCACGGCGTCCCAGGTGACGCCGGCGATCGCCTTCCCGTCGGCCACGGCCTGGGCGAGCTCGATCTCGAGCGGATACATGGTGGCGACATGATGGACGATGACGCCGACTGTCCGCCCGTCGCCGGGCACGCGCGTCCGCCACTCGGCGTCGGTGAGGGTGGCGGCCAGGTCGGCCAGGTCGGTGGCTCCCTGGTCGAGACGGTCGGCAAGGGCGTCGGCGCGGCGGGTCATGGTGGTCTCCTGAGAGGGTTGAGGGCATCGGGCGCGTGGTCACCTGGTCGCACCCGGCTCCACCTGTTCTCTGCGGAGCTTCGCCGCCAAACCCGACACGTCGGCACGGGCATCATGGCCGCGCACACCGCAGAATCGAACAGGCCCGACTCCACCCGCGCGGAATCGGAGCTTCGAGTTGCCTCATCCGGGCTCGAAACCAGGACTCTCCTGATCCGGATAACGTCGCTGTAACAACTTGAATTCAATCAACTTGCCAACATCGAGCCAGCGGAGTCCGAGGAGTACCTCCGGGATCAATACCTTGGCCTAGTTCCGCGCGGGTCGCGCCGCCATTATCGATCAAGAGCGCCGCCGCTCGGTGGTGCCACCGGGGCCGGGCGCAGGTCTTCGATCCGAGGAGCGCCATACCCGACACAATCCAGGAGGGCAGTTATGAGCAGCACCGTAACCCATGGTCAGAACGCGACGGCCGCCCCGCTAGTCGGGCAGGTCGACATGAAGCTCGAGGTAGTCGTCCTCCCCGTCGCCGATGTCGACCGCGCGAAGGCGTTCTATGGAGGTCTCGGCTGGCGGCTCGACGCCGACTTCACCACGCCCAGCGACCACGTGGTCCAGTTCACACCGCCGGGCTCCGAGTGCTCGGTTCACTTCGGTACGCACCTCACGACTGCCGCGCCGGGGTCCGCCCAGAGCCTGTTGATCGTCTCGGACATCGAGGCGGCGCGCACCGAGCTGGCGGGGCGCGGGGTCGAGGTGAGCAAGGTGTTCCACTTCGCCGGCTGGAACCGCGTCGATCCCGCGGGACAAGTGATCGGTCCCGCCCCGGAGCGGCGCAGCTACGCATCGTTCGCATCCTTCAGCGACCCGGACGGTAACACCTGGCTGCTGCAGGAGATCACGACGCGGCTGCCCGGCCGGATCGACGCCGCTGACACGGCATTCGCATCCACGGCGGACCTGGCGAGCGCCCTTCGGCGGGCGGAGGCCGCCCACGGCCAGCACGAGAAGCGCACCGGGCAGCGCGATGCGAACTGGCCCGACTGGTACGCCGCATACATGGCGGCGGAGCAGAGCGGCGCAGAGCTGCCGCTTTGAAATGGCGCCGGGAGAAAGATCAGGAAGGCGCTACCCCGGAGAGCACGCCCTTGGCTCGAACCGCAGGGCGAGCCCAAAGAAAAAGGCCGGCGCGGTTGCGCCGGCCTTTGCCCACCAGAGGGGCGACAAGCCTTTCGTCACTTGATCCGCACCGCCTCGATGCCGACGGTGACCTCGACCGTGTTGCCGACCAGGTCCGTGCCGGCCACACTCTCGTTCCAGTTGATGCCGAAATCGCGCCGATCCACTTCGCCCGTCGCCTCGAAGGCGATTCGCTGATGCCCCTCCCTGTCCTTGGCGATCCCACGGTATTGACCGGTCAGCGTAATGGGCTTCGAGTGTCCCCGGATGGTGAGGATGCCGGTCACGGTCAGAGTGCTGTCCGCCACCGCGAACTCGGTTCCTTCGAAGGTCATCTTGGGGAAGCGCTGCACATCGAAGAACCGTTCCGAACGGAGGTCGGCGTCACGATACGCGTTCCCGGTGTTGAGGCTGGCGGTCTGGACCGCGACCTTCACCGTACCCTGCCTCCAGTCATCCTCCTTCGTCGTGAGGACGGCATACCACTTGTCGAACGCGCCACGCACGCGTCCCACCAGATGCCGGACCCCGAAGCCGACCTGTGAGTGCACCATATCGACGACCCACTTGGTGTCCGGCGTCGTCCGACCGATCGATGCCTGGGACGCGACCTGGGCGGTTGCCACGGGTGCCCCCGTCATCAACAGGGTAGCCAGCCCTACGGCTCCCATTCCTGCGAAACGAGCGCTCACAGACCCCTCCTGGAGATGACCCTGGCAAAAGCTAGTTGAGCCTCCCTGAAGCCAATGTGAAGAGATCGTGCGGAAATGATCATGACGGCGGCGCCCTGAAGCCTTCCTCGCTGTGCCTTCATCCCCCCTTCACGCTCGCATTCCTACTGTGCTTACAACCCTCACTCGGAGCGCGCGATGCGCCATTTTCTCGTTCCCCTGGACGGCTCCGGTTTCGGCGAGACCGCCTTGGCGCTTGCGGCCGCACTTGCCGAGCGCAAGGGTTGCGCGCTCGACCTGGTGACTGTCTATCCGTCGACGGCCCATCCTGACATCTCCGCCACCATGAGCGCGGAGATCGAGACGTGGTCCCGAGCCCGTGCACAGGCATACCTCGAGAGCATGGCCGAGCAGGCTCGGCGCCGGTTCAACATCGAGCTGCGCACGACGGTGCTCGAAGGCGGGGTGACCACAGCGATCGCCGACCACGCCCGCGCAAACCCACCCGAACTCATCGTCATGAGCACCCACGGCCGATCCGGACCCAGCCGCCTCTTTCTGGGAAGCGTGGCCGACCGGCTGGTTCGGGAGCTGCACTGCCCGTTCATCCTGGTGCGCCCCTCGACGCCGCCGGCCGAGGTAGAGCTCCCTGCGGCAGCACGGGTGTTGGTGCCCCTGGACGGCTCGCCACTGGCGGAGTCGGTCCTGGACGAAGTGGAGCGACTGTTTTCGCCGCGCCTCGCCACGCTTCGCCTAGTTCGGGCCGTTGAGCCTGTGGCCGCTTTTCCGATTGGCGCTCCGATGCCGATGCCGCCGATGGAGCCCGAGCTGCTGGAGGTGCGGCGGGCTGCGGCAAAGGAATACCTGGAAGGCACGGCGTGGAAGCTGCGCCAGTCCGGCTGGCGCGTGGCGTACGAGGTGGTCACCGACCGGCATCCCGCAGACGTGGTGCTGAGCTGTGCGGAAGCACACGCGTGCGACCTGATCGCCATCGCGACACGGGGACGAGGGGGCGTGCAGCGGTTGTTCCTGGGCAGCGTGGCCGACAAGGTCATCCGCGGGGCAGCCACGCCGGTACTTGTGGTGAATCCCGTGAGCGGCGCGTTCAGTCGAGTGCTCGGCGAGCGGCTGGCGGCTGCGTCGCGGCCTGCGGGCACGGACATCGGCGTGCTGCAGGGCGCTGTCAACGCGAGCGCAACGTTGTAGGCTCGCCCACCGAAAGCGCTAAGGCCCGACACGACTTCTGTTGTGTCGGGCCTCTGCTTACCAGCCCCTGCTGACACCCGTATCATCTGATTGTCCCCATCACAGGTTGGGCATGTTCAGGCTGCACAAGTGGTACCTCGACGTGGTCACAGACGAGGGGCACGCACTCATCGCCTATGCGGCGCGACTCCGCTGGCGACGGCTGCGGCTGAGCTATGCCGCCGTGCTCCACTCCCCGCCAGCCGGACCGGCGCGAGAGGCGAGCGACTTTGGCCGGGTCGGCCGTCCGCGGCTGCAGGAGGATCTCGTCACCTGGGAGCACGTGCCCCTGAAGCTGTCCGGCCACTGGCAGCGCACGTCCCCCGCGGTGGGGCGCACGCTCCTTCGGAGCGCCGACGGCGCAATCCGGTGGACATGCCCCCAGCCAAGCGCCCGCGCGACGGTCGAATGCGAAGGCCGGACCTTTGACGGGGTCGGCTACGTGGAGCGACTTTCCCTCACCATTCCACCCTGGAAACTGCCGTTCCGCACCCTGCACTGGGGCCGGCACGCCTCCGACCGACACGCGGTCGTCTGGATCGAGTGGTCGGGCGAAGACCACCGCCGGTTCACCTGGCTCGACGGCGTAGAACGGCCCGGCGCCCGACTCGACGGGGCCGGCGTGTGCGGGCTCACCGAGGGGACCGAGCTGCAAGTGACACGGCAGCGCGACATCTGCCGCCGCCCAGCGTTGGCTCGTCTGAGCGACCATCTCCCTGTCGGGATTCGGCGCCTCCTGGCCCCGGTGCATGCCATGCGCGAGCACAAGCAGCTTGGGCGGAGCGCGATCCTGCGAAACGGGAAACCCATCGATCGGGGGTGGGCCATCTTCGAAAAGGTGACCTGGTGAAACCACTCGCCGTGCTGCCTCGCGTGCTGTATGGCGCGCTCTTCGTAGTCGCAGTTCCGACCGGCCTGGCGCTTTGGGCCGTCGCCGCGGCTCCGGCGGTCGCCCTGCGACGAGTGCAGTCGCTTCCAGCGGGCGTCTCGCTTGCGGCGGTCGGGCTGATGCTGATGGCGCTCGGTGCACGCGAGCTGATCGTGCAGGGGCGGGGCCTGCCGATGAACGCGTTCCCCCCTGCCAGGCTCGTCCGGAGCGGGCCATTCCGCTGGATCCGCAATCCGATGTACATCGGCTTCGGACTGGCGTGCGCGGGGGTGTCGATCGTCACGGGCTCCGCCTCCGGACTCTGGCTCGTCACGCCGGTAGCCTCCCTGGCCGCTGCGGCGCTGGTCTACGGATTCGAGCGCCCGGATATGGCGCGTCGGTTCGGGAGCGACGCGCTGCCTCCGCCGCTGCTGTCCCTGCCCCGCGGCGGCCATGCTCCCCCCACACGCAGCATGCGGGCGGCGGTAGGCGTCTGGGTGCTACTCCCCTGGCTCGTGACCTATTATGCGGTCCAGGCGCTGGGACCTCCCCCCGACGCATTCCACACCACGCTGGCCTTCGAGCGGGAATGGCCAGTGTGGCAGTGGACCGAGGCTCTCTATGCCAGCTGCTACCTGTTCGTTCCGCTGACGGCGCTGCTCATCCCGACGCAGCGCTCGCTGCGTCGCTTTGCCGTCAGCGGAGGGATCGCAACCGTTCTCGTAGGATTGTTCTGGCTGACCGTGCCGGTCGTCGCGGAGCATCGCCCGTTCGAGCCGACCACCCTCTTCGGTCGACTGCTCGCCGCCGAGCAGCACGCGTCGACTGGGGTGGCGGCCTTTCCTGCCTTTCATGTCCTCTGGGCCCTGATCGCGGCGGTGGGGTGGACGGCCATCGGACGACAGCGCGGGCAGCGGGCCTGGGCGCCGATCGGGTGGAGCTGGGCCGGCCTGATCGCCCTCAGTTGTCTCACGACGGGCATGCACGGCGTGATCGACGTGCTCGCGGCGGGACTGCTGTTCCTCCCGCTCAGCGATCCCCTCGCGACGTGGGGGCGCGTTCGGACGGCGACCGAGCGCATTGCCAACTCCTGGCGGGAGTGGCGCGTGGGGTCGCTCCGACTCATCAACCACGGCCTGTACGCCGCGGGGGCGGCAGCCGTCGGCTTCGTGATTACCGCCACCGCAACGGGTCCCGAGCACTACCGTGGGGTAGTCTGGATGTCGCTCTGCTCGCTTCTCGGCGCCGGCATCTGGGGGCAACTGTTCGAAGGCTCGTCCAGACTCCTGCGTCCGTTCGGCTGGTACGGTGGGGTAGTCGGAGCGCTGGTGGGGGCGCTCACCGCTCCCCTGTTTGGGGCTCCGGTGATTCCGCTGCTCGCGGCGATGGCCATCGCCGCCCCATGGATACAGATGCTTGGTCGCGTCCGTTGTCTGGTCCAAGGGTGCTGTCACGGCGGACTGGCCGCCGAGGGCGTCGGGATCCGGTATCGTCATCCCCGCTCCCGTGTCGTCCAACTGGCGCATCTGGCCGGCCGGCCCATCCACGCAACTCCCCTCTACTCGATCGCCGGAAACCTGATCGTCGGTGCGATTCTTCTCCGCCTCCGAACCCTTGGCGCGGCGGACACCCTGGTGCTGGGCGTGTTTCTCATCCTCAACGGGCTCGCACGCTTCGTGGAGGAGGGCTATCGCGCCGAGCCGCAGACACCGGTCATCGGCGGGCTTCACAGCTATCAGTGGCTGGCCATCGCCTCGGTACTCGGCGGGGCCTGGTGCACTACACTCACGGCGGGGAGCGCACGGGCCGGCTTCGGGGCGGTCGAGCCGCGGGTGATTCTGGGAGCGCTGGCGTTCGGGCTCCTCGCAGGCTTCGCCATGGGTGTGGACTTCCCGCAGTCCAACCGGCGGTTCTCGAGGCTCGCGGCGGCGGATTGAGTAGGTCCGCGAGTACCGGCACACCACGTCACATTGGAGCGGCGCATCATTTCATGCCGATCCCGTGCGGCCGCGCAGGCCCGGTCGAGAACGCGGTGTTGAAGTCCAGCGCCTGAAATGCCGGATCCTCCGTCAGGCTCTGTTCCCGTACATCGAGCACGTGCACCTTGTGGTCGCCATCCAGGTGGACCTTCCCGAAGTCATCCTGGTTGAGGAAATAGTCCGTCACCACGAGCCGCTTGCCGTCATGCGTCAGGTGGACCGAGTGCGGGCCGCAGACAGCCCCGGCCATCGGATCCGATGGCCGGGGCTATACGGCGCCGCGAATGGGTGAAGCCGTCACGCCTCCGTGATCGAGTCGCTCAACCCGACCCTGGCGGGTTGATATCGCCCGACGCGGGACATTACATTGATATCAATAGAATACCCGAGCAGCGGCACACCGGCGGGAGCGCAACATGCGGCCAGGCGAGGTTCGCGGTGTGACGGCGGCGGGGGGGGACGTCTCGGCCATCATCCACGGTCTGCGCCGCATCACCAAGGCGCTGGAGGACTATTCCCGCGAGGTCCACCGGGCCTACGGCCTGACCGGTCCGCAGCTCTGGGCGCTCAAGACGTTGCACCGCCTCGGCCCGATCACCGCCGGCGAACTGGCCGAGGCGCTCGCGGTCCACCAGAGCAGCGTCTCGGTCCTGGTCGGCCGCCTTGAGCGGCGCCGCCTCGTCCGCCGGCTCCGCCGGCGCGACGACCGCCGCTTCGTGGAAATCGGACTCACCGACGCTGGGCGTACACTGGCCGAGCAGAGTCCGGAGCCGGCCCAGGGCCGGCTGCTCCACGAGCTCAGGCGGATGCGCCCGGCGGAAGTGGCGCGGATCCGTCGCTCAGTGGACGCGCTCGTCACCGCCATGGCGGCTGGGGGCGTCGAGGCAACGTTCTTCTTCTCCGAGGGTTAAGGCGGCGCGTTCTGCCGCGGCCCTCGCCCGCCGAATGCGGCGCGCTCCTCACCAGTCGCGTTCGGCGGTCTTCGCAGTGGTGAGGAGATTGGCAAGCCGACTATGCAAATCGTCCGCAACGTGCAGTTTCAGATCAAGCGCGGCAAAGTCGATGAATTCACCAAGACGCTCAACAACGACGTCATCCCGGCGCTTCGGACCTATCAGGGCTTCAGTCACGAGTTCGCCATGGTCAACGGCGACCGCGCCCTGGGCATCAGCATCTGGAAGGATCGGAGCAGCGCCGATCAATACGAGACCAAGGGTTACGCGAAGGTGCTGGAGAAGCTGGCGCCCGTGATCGAGGGCACTCCGAAGGTGGAGACCTACGAGCTGGCCGCGACGTCACTGCCGCTGTAATCGCGTTTCCTCTCCTTTTCCGACGACGAGCCCCCGCAAGGGGGTTTCGTTCGTCCCGGAGGCAGCATGGCCTACCCGCTCCAGGCCGGGGTCGCGCTCGCGGCGGGCATGCTGCTCTTCTCCGCCAGGGCCCGGGCGCAGACGGCCGATTCGGTTCGCATCACCGCCGATCTCGGTGTCGTCAACACAGCCGGCAACTCCGACCTCACCACCGTCAACGTCGGCCAGGCGCTGCGCTGGCGCCGCGGGCGACTGGCGCTCGGCCAGACATTCCGGGTGGTCTACGGCCGGAGTGACGGGGTCACCACGTCCGCTCTCTGGCGGGCGGGCGTTCGCGGCGACTATGACCTCTCCAGTGCGGTCGCCGTCTATGTCGCCACGGGGTTCGACCGCGATCGCTTCGCCGGCCTCGCACGACGGCTCGAGGAGGGGGCCGGGGTCGCGATGGGGCTGGTTCGGCGCCTCCGGGACCGGCTCGACGCCGAGGCGGGGCTCTCGCTCGTGCAGCAGCGCTCCATCCTGGCGGCCGAGAATGACTTCGCGTCGGGCCGCGCCGCGGCGTCCTACGTCCATCACTTCGCCAAGGAGACCTTCGCGCAGCAGACGGTGAGCCTCGACGCCAACCTCCAGGACGGCGCGGACTACCGAATCTCCACCGAGTCGGCCCTGGTAGCGCCGCTGTCGCGGCGGCTGGCCCTCCAGATCAGCTACGTCATCCGCTATGATCATCAGCCAGAGCCCGGCTTTCGGAGCACCGACCGGCTGTTGACCTCGGGCCTCCAGATCTCGTTTTGAGGCTGCCGCGCCTCGTCGAGTTCCGGCGGCGCTTCCCGTTCCCTTGCGAGGTGGCGCATGAACCCGCTGCTGCTCTTGCCCGGTCGCGACCAACTTGCCGCCTTCGCCCTGATCGCCGGTCCGAGAGCGGTGGCCGCGGTCATGGTGCTGGTCCTCTTCTGGGTGGGGCTCAAGCTCACCAGGCCGGCCCTCCGCGCCGCGCTCGGTCGCGCGCACTTCGCACCGGCCCTGATCGGGCTGCTCGTCGACGGGCTATACAAGGGCGTGGTCGTGGCTCTGGCCGGCGTGATGGCCGCGAGCCAGCTCGGCATCAATATCGCGGCGGCGCTCGCCGGGCTCGGGGTGGTCGGCATCGCGGTGGGGTTCGCGGCCCAGGAGACGATCGCCAACATGATCGCCGGCTTCCTCATCTTCTGGGACCGGCCGTTCACGGTGGGCGACTTCATCACCACCGCGGAGAAGTACGGCCAGGTGCGCGAGATCACGATGCGCACCACCCGCATTCGCACCATGGAGAACACCTACGTGGTGATCCCGAACAAGCAGATCATCGGGGACATGCTGGTAAACCACTCGCTCTACGGCGAGGTACGGGTCAACGTGCCGCTGGGAATCGCCTACAAGGAGAAGATCGGCGACGCGCGGCGGGTGCTCCTCCCGGTCGCCGCGGGGATCACCGGCGTCCTGAGCACGCCACCGCCCGAGGTCGTGGCCACGGCGCTCGGCGACTCCAGCGTCAACCTCGAGGTGCGGATCTGGATCGACAACCCCGCCCTCGAGCGGCGGGTGTTCTTCCAGCTGCTGGAGGCCAGCAAAGTCGCGCTCGACGACGCGGGCATCCAGATTCCGTTCCCGCACCTGCAGCTCGTGATGGACGACGTGAGCGAACGGGTCTGGGCCGGCGCGGCCAGGCTCCGACGCCTCTAGTCGATGAGCCCGCTCGCGGGCGGCGTGAATCGTGGCCGCGGCGCGACGGCCTACGGCGGCGAGAGCAGCATGCTGCTCTCGCCCTCGTCCGGTTGCTGTCCGGCCTCACCGCTGCGAGAGAGGGCGAGCCTGGCACCCACCGGACCGACGAGCTCGAACACCGCGACGGCGGCCAGCACCACGGTCGTGACGGTGGGGGCCAGATCCGGAAAGCGCTGGTTGACCGCGAGCAACAGGCCGATCGCGAGCCCCGCCTGGGCCAGAATGGCGGGACCCAGGTAGCGCTCGACCGACCGATCGACGCCGAGCCGGCGGGCGGCGACACGCGCGCCGATCAGCTTCCCCGCCGCGCGTCCCACGATGTAGACCACCCCGAGGAGTCCGAGCGAGGGGAGCAGGGCCAGATTGAGGTCCGCCCCGGCGATCACGAAGAAGATGGCGTAGAGCGGGGGGTCCGTGTGTCCCAGCGCTGCGAAGAGTTTCCGGCTCCGGTCGGAGAGGTTCGCCATCGTGGCGCCGACCGACAGGCTGGCGACGAGGGGTGAGAGCTCGAGGGCGGCGGCAGCGCCCACGGTGAGCAGGATGCAGCCGGCCAGCAGGATCAGCACCTCGCCGTGCTCCACCGCGTGGGCGGCCCACATCGCGAGCAACAGCCCGGCGAGGAATCCCAGCGCCACCGATCCCACCAGCTGCCAGACCAGCGGGAAGAGCGAGCGATAGATCAGCTCGCCGGTCAGCCCCCCCGCCATGCCGCCCTGCCGCAGATCGAGGACCGCCGCGACCAGCGCGAACGCGATCAGGGTGAAGATGTTGTTGACGGCGATGATGCCGGTGAGGGTGTCGGTCAGCGGCCCCGCCGTGTTGGACTCGCGGATGACCATGAGAGTGGAGGCGGCCGCGGTCTCCATCGCGATGGCGCCGAGCAGCAGGGCGACCGGCCAGGGGTACCCGACTGCCAGCGTGCCGCCGCCCACCAGCACGGCGGCCAGCAGCGATTCCACCAGCGTGAGCAGGAGCACCTGCCGGCCGAAGCCTCGGAACCGGGAGAAGTCGAACACCGAGCCGATCGAGAACAGGATGAGGCCCAGCGCCACCTCGCTGAACACGGCCAGCCGATCGAGGCTCTCGTGCGAGATGAGATCGAACGCCGAGGGACCGAGGACGACCCCGACGAGGAGATATCCGGTCACCTCCGGGACCCGGACCAGCTTGACCAGGTGGCCCGCGACCAGCGCGAAGAGCAGGATGAGGCCCAGCGACAGGAGTTCGTTCACGGCCGCAGAAACACTCCCCGCTCCCGGTTCCGGCGTTGATAGACCAGGTAGACCGGGCCGGCGTTGGTCCCGCGCAGCGCGCGGAGCACCTGGGCGACCGTGGGGTGCTCGAATGCGTTCACCCGAACGATGCGGTCGCCCCGGCGGAGGCCGGCGCGCTCGGCCGGGCTGCCGGGGACGACGCTGGCCAGCTCGAGGCCGGCCGCGGCCGCAGGAAGAGCGAGGCCGAGCGTGGAGTCGGCAGGCCCGGCCTCCGGGATGGGCACCCGCCGGACTCGCCCGGCCCGGAACAGGGTGAGGGTCGGCCCCGAGCCGGGCGACGGCACTGTCAGCGTGGCGAGGTCCCTCGGCGCGCGGATCACCTGGCTATTTGCCGCCAGGACGACGTCGCCCGGACGCAGCCCCGCCCCGGCGCCGCGGCCACCCAGCGCCACGCCGGTGATCAGCACTCCGCTGTCGGCGGCGAAGTAGCGCTGGGCCAGCGGATCGAGCGCGGCGACTTCGAGACCCAGGCTGCCTATGGCGGGACTGTCGGAAGATCCGCGCAGGCGCAAGGCCCGGGCGACCTCCTCCCGGGGCAGCACCGCGTAGCCCTCACCGCAGCGGGAGACGACCCCCCGCAGGTTCCCGTCGAGATCGAATGCGCCCCCTCCTGCCAGCGCAGGGCCGAGAGGGACGCTGAGCACCATCACGCGATATTCCTCATCTGCGCAGCGCTCGCGAACCTCGCCTCCGTACATGCCGATGCTGGAAGCGATCGTGCCGTCCGCCTGCCGGGCCGCGAGGAGCACCCAGCCGCGGTCCGCGAGCAGGCCGGCCGGCGCGGACACGGCCGGCGCCGTGCCATCGGTGCCGGCGAACGGCACCGCGACGACGGGCATCTCGTCCTGGCCCGCACTCACGGCCGTACCCGCCGAATCCCAGACCACGCCACCGGCGCCGAGCGCGGGCAGGTACACCAGGTGGCTCCCGGCCGCTGCGACACGCTCCGCGATGAATTCGGCCATGCTCCTGAAATCGCCTCGGCGGGACAGGGCGCGCAGTGTGCTGCTCTCGGTGAGGCTGACCGGCGGCGTCGCCGTCGGCTCGGCGGGCTTCAGCAGCGCGCCCCCGGCCAGGACGATGGCCGCCCCTATGGCCAGGGGCAGGACGTACCTGGCGTTCGGCCGTGCGGCGGTGTCGCCCTCGGGCATCTGATCGGAATTCACGATCCTGACCTTGTGTGCGGTCGAACGGTGCGTGGGTGGCGACGGTCACCGGCGATCTCGGCGGAACGCGGCGAAGGCCTTGCGTTACTTATGGTATCGCCGCCTGCGGGGCGGCGACAGGGTGACCGGGCCGCCGAACATGACCAGGACCCCCGCTCATCAAAACGAAGCAACGCGACCGAAGCCAAGCTCCGATCGCGTCTCCAGTTGCCCCTCCTGGGCTCGAGCCGAAGGCGGCCGGAGGCCGGCCGAAGGCCACCCCAGGTGAACCAGGACTCTCCTGATCCAGGGTCGTCAAGACCAACCCTTCCTCATTCCCCCTTCATTCTCTCGTCATGCACCGGAGGCTACCCTGTGCGGATTCCCTCACCCCAGGAGTGTTCACAATGGGTACCGCAACCAGGCAGCCCACCGTCGCCACCCTTCCCAAGGTAGCGGCAGGCTTCAAGCCCTCGGTCGCCATCCGCGCCCGCTACGACAACTGGATCGCAGGGGAGTATGTCCCCCCGGCGCGCGGGCTGTACTTCGTCAACCCGACCCCGATCACCGGCCAGCCGCTGTGCGAGGTGGCGCGCTCCACCCACGAGGACGTCGACCGGGCCCTCGACGCGGCGCATGCCGCCGCCATCAGCTGGAACGGCACGTCGCCGGCGTACCGGGCCAATGTCCTGAACCGGATCGCCGACCGGATCGAGGCCAATCTCGAGACCCTCGCCTTCATCGAGACGATGGACAACGGCAAGCCGATCCGGGAGACCACCTACGCCGATCTCCCGCTGGCCGTGGACCACTTCCGTTACTTCGCGGGCTGCATCCGCGCCCAGGAGGGCGGGCTGTCGCAGCTCGACGACGACACCGTCGCCTACCATTTCCACGAGCCGCTGGGAGTGGTGGCGCAGATCATCCCCTGGAATTTCCCGCTGCTGATGGCGACTTGGAAGCTGGCGCCCGCGCTCGCGGCCGGCAACTGCGTGGTGCTCAAGCCGGCCGAGCAGACGCCGGTGTCGATCATGGCGCTCATGGAGCTGATCGCCGACATCCTGCCGAGCGGCGTGGTCAACGTGGTACAGGGCTTCGGCGTGGAGGCCGGCAAACCGCTGGCCAGCAGTCCGCGCGTCGCCAAGGTCGCCTTCACGGGGGAGACGACCACCGGCCGGCTGATCATGCAATACGCCTCCGAGAACCTGATCCCGGTAACGCTGGAGCTGGGCGGGAAGTCGCCCAACATCTTCTTCGCCGACGTCATGGAAGCCGACGACGACTTCTTCGACAAGGCCCTCGAAGGGTTCGCCATGTTCGCCCTCAACCAGGGCGAGGTCTGCACCTGCCCCTCGCGGGCGCTGGTGCAGGAGTCGATTTATGACCAGTTCATCGAGCGGGCGGTGGCCCGGGTGAAGCAGATCGTCGAGGGGAACCCGCTGGACATGAAGACCATGATGGGCGCCCAGGCTTCCAACGATCAGCTCGAGAAGATTCTGAGCTACATCGAGATCGGGAAGAACGAAGGAGCTCAGGTCCTGACCGGCGGTGACCGGCGGATCCATCAGGGCGAGCTGGCCGAGGGCTACTACATCCAGCCGACGATCTTTGCCGGCAACAACCGGATGCGGATCTTCCAGGAGGAAATCTTCGGCCCGGTCGTGAGCGTCACCAAGTTCACGGACATGGCCGATGCGCTGTCGATCGCGAACGACACGCTCTACGGGCTGGGCGCGGGGGTGTGGAGCCGGGACGTCAACACGTGCTACCGGATGGGCCGCGGGATCAAGGCCGGCCGGGTGTGGACCAACTGCTATCATGCCTATCCTGCCCACGCGGCGTTCGGCGGCTACAAGCAGTCCGGGATCGGGCGCGAGAACCACCGGATGATGCTGGACCACTACCAGCAGACCAAGAACATGCTGGTGAGCTACAGCCCCAAGAAGCTGGGCTTCTTCTAGTGGAGGTTCCCCGCGTCGCGATGACCGACGCGGCCGCGGCCGTGCTGCGCCAGCTGGTGGCGCAGCACGGCCCGCTGCTGTTTCACCAGTCGGGCGGCTGCTGCGACGGGAGCGCGCCGATGTGCTTCCCGCGCGGCGAGTTCCGCGTCGGGGAGCTGGACGTGCTGCTGGGTGAGCTCGAGGGGACGCCGTTCTACATCGGCGGTCGGCAATTCGAGGCCTGGCAGCATACCCAGCTTCTGATCGACGTCGTGCCGGGTTGCGGCGCCGGCTTCTCGCTCGAGGCGCCGCTCGGCGTCAGGTTTCTCACCCGCTCGCGGGTGTTCGACCCGGCCGAGCGGGCGTGGCTGGACGGGTGCGCGTCGGCGCGAAGGGCGCCGGGCTGACGTCCTCCCGCAAGTAGGAAGAGCGCCGCTTGAATGCTGAACTCTGCCGGACAGAGTCGTTTTGCTTCGCCCGCTATCAGGGCTTCCCCCTACTGCATCACGACGAACCGGATCGGCTGGTTGGCGAGCTGACGGACCGGGCGTTCGCCAATCCGGGCCGGATGGAACACGGCGGCCGCGACCGACTCGCGCGCCGGGTCCTCGAAGCCCCGGTGGGTGCTCTCGGTCACCTTGATAGAGGTCGGCTCGACTCGGCCGGTCGTGTCCACCACGAACCGGACCTTCACCAGCCCCGAGATGCCGGCCTGCTGCAGCACCTGCGGGTACTTCGGGAGCGGCTGGGAGATCAGCACCGCGGCCTCGAACCGCACGTCGGAAAGGGTGGCCGGGTAGACCACATCCGCGTCGCCGGCCGGGACCACATCCGGATCCACCATTCCGGTGCCGCCCTCGACCCCGTAACCCACGCCTCCCTCCACGCCGCGTCCGGTGAAGTCGGCCGGATCGAACGGCCGCTGGTTCAGGTCGACTGCTGGAATGCCGCTCGGCACGTCGGTGGGAGCGACCACCGTCTGGAATCCCCTGGGCGGCGGATTGACGGTCAGTACCAGCCTTCCCTCGTTGCCGCCCCTCCCGCTCGGCAGCCCCACGGCGCGGTGTCGGTTGCCGGCCGGCAGGACCGGCGGCGGCGTGAGCCGCGGCAGGAAGAGGAGTGTCGTGTCCGCCACGACCACCTTGGGCCGCTGGACCTCAGCGCGAGTGGCAGCGATGGCCAGCAGCAGGAACAGCCCGTGGGACACGAGCGACCCGCCAAGCCACCCGGGCCTGACGATGCGCCGGGGACGGGAGCAGAGCAAGACGTCCAGCATAGCGCCTCACCGCGAAGGGGTCACTGATGTCACTCCCATTTAACTCCGGGAGCGTGACGAGCGGCTGAACCGGGGATGAAGTGTCGTTCATGGGCTGGGTCGGCATGCTCGGCCTCACCATGGACTACCCCCTCACCCCTCGCCGCTATCGCCCACCACGCAGAGGCGCTGTTCGGCGACCGGCCATTCGGATGACATGACGTCCTCCCTGACGCGCCACCAGCACGCGAATGAGGCTATGATGGTGTGCCGGACCTTCGAGTTGCCCCTCCTGAGCTCGAATCAGGACGCTCCTGATCCAGAGTCAGGCGTGTTGCCAGTTACACCAAGGGGCAGTGCTGCCTTCAATTGTCATGGAGCTGAGGGGGATCGAACCCTTGACCTCTGCAATGCGATTGCAGCGCTCTCTCCAAGGATCAGAAGAAGGTCCGGAGGGTGACGACCAGGCCTTTGTGCACGGTAGACTTAGCAGCGAGCCGGATCACGAGAGTCTTTCGATTCCGGCGCGCTCCACGGTGTAGGTTGCAGAGATCCCTCTGGCGCGACCATCATTGCCCACTCGCGATCACCGCCGGCTGCGTCGAGTAGGCATGGCCTCGGGAACCCGCACTGAGGTCGGGTGAAGACTTCCTCGTATCTGCGATGTCTGGTCCCGATCGCCCTCCTGCAGCTGGCGGCACCCCTGGCCGAAGCGCAGGACACAGCGGCCGCGACCGTTCGCGCACTGCTGGCGGCGGCGCATCACCCCTGGGCCCGTCGGCCGGACTTCTCGCGCTCCGTGGACGCCGTGAGGCGGCTTTACGCACCGAGCGACTCGGCCCTCCTCTGGGTCGATGCCGGCGGCGCGAGCCCAGCGGCGCGCGCCGCCATCGGCCAGCTGCGGGCCGCAGCGGAAGAGGGGCTCGACCCTCGCGACTATGACGCCGCGGTGCTCGACAGCGCGGCCGGGCGGCTCCGGGCGCTTCCGCCCGAAGATCGCGCGCGCTTCGATGTGCTCCTCACGGTGGACCTGAGCCGGTTTCTGGACGACCTGCAGCACGGCCGGGTGCGCGAGAATCCCCTCTCCGGCAAGCCGGGGCCGGCCGGTCCGGATCTGGTTACGCTGGTCCTGGCCGCGCGGGCGGGCGACTCACTTCCGCGCCTGGTGCGTGCGGTAGAGCCGCAGCTCTCGCAGTACCACGACCTCCGCGCGGCGCTCGCCCGCTATCGGAGCCTGGCGGTGGACACCTCGATCGGACGACTGCCGACGGGGCAATTCCTCTGGCCAGGCGCACGCTACGACTCGCTGGCGCGGCTGAGCCGGACGCTCGTCGCGTTCGGCGACTTGGCGCCCGATTCGGCGCTCTCGGCCACCGCGTACACCGGTCCGATCGTGGCTGCCGTGCGGCGCTTCCAGCAGCGGTTCGCGCTCGCGGCCGACGGGGTGCTCGGCCCGGGCACGCTCGCGGCGCTCAACGAGCCGGTCACGGAGCAGGTGCGCCGGATCGAGTTGGCCCTCGAGCGGCTCCGCTGGGTGCCCCCGATCGGGCCCCAGCGCTTCCTGGTGGTGAACATTCCGGCGTTCCAGCTGGTGGGATTCGATTCCGCCGCCGCGCCTGGCCGGCCCCGGGTCTCCATGCGGGTGGTGGTGGGCCGGGCAATGGATAGGCGCACGCCGGTGCTGCTCGAGCAGCTGCGCTACGTGGAGTTCCTGCCGTACTGGATCGTTCCGCGGAGCATCCTGACCGGCGAGATCCTGCCGATGATCGAGTGGAACCCGGGCTACCTGCGGGCGCACGACATGGAGGTGGTCGCCGCGAGGGGCCGGGTCCTCGGCGACTCCGTCACCCCCACCGTCCTCCGCAGGCTCCGGCGCGGGGAGCTCGGCGTGCGGCAGCGGCCCGGTCCAGGCAACGCCCTCGGGCTCGCCAAGTTCATCTTCCCGAACGCCGAAAGCGTCTACCTGCACGGCACGCCGCGGGTGGAGCTGTTTGGGGAGCCACAACGCGATTTCACCCACGGGTGTATCAGCGTGGAGGATCCGGCGGCCCTGGCCGCATGGGTCCTGAGCGACCAGCCCGAGTGGACCCGCGAGCAGATCGCGGCCGCGATGTCCGGAGCTGAAACCCGGCGTGTCCTGATGAGCAAGGTGATGCCAGTGCTCGTCTTCTATACCACCGCCGTGGTCCACGCCGACGGGAGCGTGTGGTTCTACCCGGATGTGTACGGACACGACCGTGAGCTGATCGAAGCGCTCCAGGTTCGGTGACGTCGAAGAGTTCCTCGGCGCCAACGCGCAGTGCGCCACCTCATGAGCAGGCCCGGGCGAATCCGCCCGGGGGGTCGAACTCAGACTCGAAGTGAATCGTGCACTGAGCGAGGGATATCTGGCTGGCCCGGGGTGATAACAGAGCCGCTGCGGCTGACGGCGTGAAGCGGGTAGGTTCTGATGCGTGCCCGAGCGACACGGTGGCGTGCGGTTCCGCCGTGATGCGCTACCAGGACACCGCTACTCCGTAATGATGATGCGGCGTGCCCTGGTGGCCTTGAGCCAACCCGCGACGCGATTGATCTCGGCATCCGTGCCAACGGCGATGCAGCCGAGGGTCCAGTCCATCTTGGTGCTGCTGGGCCCGCCGTGGCCTCTGATTGGTCCGTGAACCCCGATGGCGCCACCGGTGAAGCCCTGGCTGCGTTGACCAGGTGTGGGGTATCCGACCGGAATGAACACGTGGTAGGCCTTCGAGGGCAGCGGCGAACCCAGCGGGTATTCACCCAGCGGAACCTTGGCGTCCGCCTCGACACGCTTGTTGAGGCCGCCTCTCCCGAGCGCCACGGGTATCGCCTCTCTCGCTCTCCCCGACTCACAAAGCCAGAGCAAACGCTCGGTGGCGTCAACGTAGAGCGCGGTGCCCTTGCCGACGCATGGTGCGGGGGAGGCCATCGTGGCCAACATGAATGCCGCGAACCACATCTCGCACTCCTCTCGAAACTCGAACGATCTGCATGGCTCACGACCGCAGATCTTCTGCAGGGCCTCCACGGCCACCTTGCCGAAGATCCGCTCCACGGTCCGATAAGGAATGTTTCATACTCGCTGCATGGAAGCCTCATCGAGCCCGTACCACATTCGCAGTAAGTGTAGGCGTTCCTCTTGCAGTTGTCACCCTCACGCGAAGCCCGGGAGTTCGGCCATGAGGAATCGAGCGGTTGGAGCAATAGCAGCCCTGGCGATCCTAATCGCCGCGTCGCCGGTTGCGGCCCAGGGCATCCGGTTCGGCGCAGGTGTCGGTCCTACCTTCAGCCTGGAGTCCGGCGGAGGGACCGATTTCCACGTCATGGGCACCGCCGCATTCGGCCGGGAAGTAGACCACCCGGTGAGTTTCCGGATCGATGGCATGCTCCAGTTCAGGACCGGGAGCGACCTCTTCATCGGGACGGGGAACGTGGTATACAACTTCGCCGTCTCCGAGGATACGCGCATTCGCCCGTACGTGATCGGCGGCGCCGGTATATACGCCGACGGCGGGACGGACTTTGGGATCAATGCGGGCGCCGGTGCCAACATCCCCCTCGGGAGCACGCCGGCCCGACTCTTCGTGGAAGGGCGCTTCCACGCCATCTTTGCCGAGGGGAACACCGTCACGCAGCTTCCGATCACCGTTGGCCTCATGTTCGGCGGCGGCCACTGAACGCCGCCGGGTTGCGCCCGGCTGCTCATGTTCTCGGAATGGCACTGAGGCGGAGGCCGCTCGAGCGCCGGACCTTGCTTCGCCGCTTGCTGACAGCTGTTTGCCTGAGCTTCGGTGATCGATGAAATGGCCACGCGCCGCATGTGCGCCTTCCCCGCACCACCTGCAGATAGGCGAAGCGCCACCTCAGGTACGCTGAAGTGGCGCTTCGAGTTGCCCCTCCTGGGCTCGAGCCGAAGGCGGCAGGAGGCCAGCCGAAGGCCAGCCGAAGGCCACCCGAAGGTGAACCAGGACTCTCTTTATCCAGAGGGGGCCGTAGTAACCGGCCAAATTCCAGCAAACTCGCACGGTCTCTATGCTGCTTCCCAGCGAGCAGCCAACTGATCATAGCGCATCCCGAGAAGGCGCCGCCGGTTACTCGACTCCTGCCACGAAGACGGGCGCGACGCTGTTGGCGTTTCCGGCGCCCAGCTCGCCGAACTTGCCCCGGCCCCAGCAGGCGATCCGCTCGTCGTCGGTGATCCCGCAATAGGTGCTGCTGCCGGCCGCGAGGGCACGGAAGGTGAGACCTCCGCTGACCGCCACCGGGTGGTCGAACACTTGGGTCGAGCCAACGGGCGTCGTGCCGACCTCGCCGCTGACGTTGGCGCCCCAGCAGAAGGCAGCACCGGAGTCGTCCAGGCCGCAGGAGCTGAGGCTGCCGGAGTGGACCGAGCGGAACCGGATGCCCCCGGTCACCGCGACCGGGTGGTCAGCCTCGAGCAGGTCGGGCCCGGCGCCGACGGCATCCGCGCCCCAGCAGTACGCCCTTCCGTCGGACGTCACGCCGCAGGTATGACGGGTGCCCGCGCTGAGCTGGCGAAAGCGGAACCCTTCGATCGGCGCGGCGTTTGGCTGAAACGAGGGCTCGGTATGCCTCCCGGCGACCGGCACGGCAAGAAACCCCCAGCAGAACGCCACGCCATCGGCATCGAGGGCGCAGGCGTGCATCCGGGCGGCGGTGAGGGACACGAAGCTTCGCCCACTGCCTTCGGCGAGGGGCGTGCGTGAGCACGGGCCGTCCTCGCATCGCTCGACCGCGTCCGCGGTGCCGAGCTGTCCCAGGCTGTTCAGGCCCCAGCAATACACCGTGTGCGCCGTGGTCAGGCCGCAGGTCGACCGGGCCCCGGCCGCGAGGGCCTGGAACCGGAGGCCGCCGGCAACAGGCTGCGGGCGGGTGGCGCAGTTGAAGACGCCGCACCGCTCGGCCGCCGGTGCGCCGAGGCCTAGCTGGCCGTCGCGGTCGGACCCCCAGCAGAAGGCCACGCCCTCGCGATCGAGCCCGCAGGTGTGGAACTGGCCCGCGGTGAGCGCGACGAACTCGATGCTGTCCGGAAGCTCGGTGGGCGCGGCCGCGGTGGGCGTGACCCCGACCCCGAGCTGTCCGTCGCTTCCGGCGCCCCAGCACCACGTACGCGTCGCTCGCGCCAGGCAGACGTGGCGCTCGCCTGCGGCCAGCGGCGCGGTCGTGGTGCCAGGTGTGGGCTCCAGGGTATCGCCGGAGCATCCGAGGATGAAAGCCGCGAGCAGCGAGACGGCAGCTGGGCCGGAATGGAGTGGGTGTCGCATGGTAGGGGTAGGGACGCCGAACCGCCGGGGGGGCCACACACGCTGTTCGAGCTATCCAAAGGGCCTTCAGAATCGGCGCTAGCCGCGGCTCGGGGCCAGGACCGCGAAGCCACGACGCGCCCGGAACTGGAGTCCCCTCTTCGTGCTCGGGAGGCTGAATCGGGCGCGCGTCGCCGAGCGGTAGGGGGAGCGCGATCAGACCGCCGGTCTGTACCAGTACGTACTCGATGCATGACGTTCATGCAATTCGAGCTCCGGCCTCATGTGGCCGCGCCGCAGGACGGGGCTCGAGCGGTTGGTGGGGGAGCCGAGAAAGTAACCCGCGCGGGTTGAGTAGCGGCCCGCAACGCGGGAAGCATCTCGCGCGGAACCATGCCGGAGCAATAATTGGCGTAACTGACTCACCGGGACTTACATACTCCGCAGATAGGGCGAAGCCCGGTAAGAGTCCTCTCGCCCACGACTGCCGGACGCCCCTCGCGTTCGCAGGTGCTACTTCCCGCTCTCGGGGGCGTCGAGGATGAAGTGATGGCTGCCAGCAACGGTGAGGGTTTCACCAGGACGAATCTCGGTCTCGACATTGGGCACGAGCCGTCGCCCGGACAGGCGAGTGTCGTTGAGACTTACGTCCCGGACGTAGCAGCGTCCGTCGGGGGATCGGGTCAGGACGCAGTGACGCCTCGACACCAAGGGATCCTTCACGAGCAGCAGTCCCGGCATGGCCTCGCGGCCATCCTCATCCCGGTCGATCTCGAGCACTCGGCAGAAGGCGATTCGCTGCTCCTCGCCTGTTCCGGGGTTGGCCACGAGATGCATGGCTCCCGTCGGTTCCAGGCATAGGTACCGCAGGCCGCCTACCCCGCCAAGCGCAGTCATGGTCTCTCCACCCCCAAGGCGGCCTTCAGCCTAGCAATCGCCCGCGCGATCGGCGACCGGCAGCGGTGACGGCGGGTCTTAGGCACTGATCAGCGGTCGCTGCTTCTGGAGCAGCATGGCTAGTAAGGTTGCCTGCTCACACAACAGGCCGAGCAGGTCATCCAGGCTGAGGATGCCGACCATCCTGTTTCCCGTACCCGTAGCGGTCACCACCAGCCGCCGGGTTGCAGCCGCGGCCATCTCGCGAAGCGCGAATTCAATCGGTCCATTCTCGTCGATCGTATGGACGGGACTGCTCATCACCTGCGAAACCGAGGTGCTCTCGGGACTTAACCCGTGGGCGACGCACCGGATCGCGAGATCCCGATCCGTCAGTATGCCGATGGCCCGATCGGTGTGGGGCTCCACCACGACCAGAGTGCCCACGTCGTCCTCCTCCATGCGGGACGCGGCCGCGCGAAGGGTCTCCTCTGGCGATGCCGTTGCGATCTTCCGGCGGCACAGGGTCCCTACTACCATTGCTCCCTCCTCCCAGCTACACCCGCGTCGATTGAGATCGTCGCGCCTAGGACCAGGTTCACCGCTGCTCGAGTCGTGTGAGCAAATAGCTAGCACACGAGGCCTGAAGAACTCATGAACTCCTCATGAGAGGCACACATCCAGCGGGCATGTTGCGCCTGGGCGCGAGCCGTACGAAGTCATTGGCGGCACGCGGCCTGGACCACGAAGCGCCAAACATTGCTTGGCGGGCCTGATGAACCCCTACTGCATGTGGACTGCCCGAAGAAACGGGAGCGAAAACGGTAGCAGCGGGCGCAGAAACGAAAAGGCCCAACCCACCAAAGTGGCATCGGACCTTCCAGTTGCCCCTCCTGGGCTCGAACCAGGACTCTCCTGATCCAGAGGGGCCGCTGTAACTACCCAAATTCCAGCAACTTGCAGCCATTTACGCGAGATCGTGTCACCCGATGCCAGAGTTTGCCGACTTTCATGCCGGACTTTGCCGTACTTACTCGCTCAAATGTCGGAGTTTGCCGGAATCCCTTCCAAGAGACCCCTTCAGGGCTGCCCGACTGGCGAGCAGGTCCCGGCCGGATCATGTTTGGGCACTCTCCCTCTGGCGACCAACTTGTCCGATCTCCAAGCCCGACTTCAGGACGCCCTGGCCGATCGCTACAGCCTCGACCGCGAGCTTGGCGCAGGCGGCATGGCTACGGTCTATCTCGCGCATGACCTCAAGCATGATCGTAAGGTAGCCATAAAGGTCCTCCGTCCCGAGCTGGTCCACGCCCTCGGGCCCGAGCGCTTTCTGCGCGAGATCGCGACCACCGCCAACCTGCACCATCCTCATATCCTGCCGTTGTATGACTCCGGGCGTACGGCCGAACCTTCCAGCGCTCTCCTTTATTACGTCATGCCCTTCGTAGAAGGGGAATCGCTGCGCGACCGGCTGAGGCGCGAGAAGCAGCTCCCCCTCGACGACGCGCTACGCATCGCGCGCGAGGTCGCGGACGCCCTGAGCTACGCGCACGGACACGGGGTGATCCATCGCGATATCAAACCGGAGAACATCCTGCTCGAGAGCGGGCACGCGCTGGTGGCGGACTTCGGCATCGCGCGAGCAGTGAGCACCGCCGGAGCCGACAGACTCACCGACACGGGACTCGCGCTCGGGACGCCGGCGTACATGAGCCCGGAGCAGGCTGCGGGAGACAGAGACGTAGACGGGCGAACCGATCTCTACTCCCTCGGCTGCGTCGTCTACGAGATGCTGGCGGGTCAGCCGCCATTCTCCGGCCCCACAGTTCAGAGCATCGCTCATCAGCATCTTACCGCGACCCCGCCTCCGATCACCCAGCTCCGGCCGGCGGTGCCGGGCATGGTCGCAGCGGCCCTCGAGCGGGCGCTGGCCAAGAACCCTGCCGATCGCTTCAACCCGGTCGGCCAGTTCGCCGAGGCGCTCTCGGCGCAACAGCCACTCCCGCCTCCCGCGATTCCGAAGGGTTCGCCGCGGCGGCGGATGATGATCGCCGGCCTCGCAATCCTCGGCGCTATCGCGGCGGCCGTGCTCCTCAGCCTGCGCGTCGGCCACGGCGATTCCGCACTCACCATTGGCCAGACCGTGCAGGTCACGCGCGATCCGGGGCTGGAGGTCGATCCCGCGCTCTCACCCGACGGCAGTCTGGTCGCGTACGCTGCGGGTCCGCCTACACGTATGCAGATTTTCGTCCGCCAGGTCGGTGGCGGGCGCACCATCGCGCTGACCTCTGACTCCTCTCAGGGGTACCGCTGGCCTCGGTGGTCACCAGACGGGTCGCGAATCGCGTATCAGGGCGAAGACGGCATCGCGGTAGTGCCGGCGCTCGGGGGGCAACCACGGCTTGTGGTGCGGCTCGAGGCTCAGCCCGCGGAGTCAACCACGAGCGCGTTCACCCGGCTCCGTGGATTCGCGTGGTCGCCGGACGGGCGCCGCATCGCCTACAGCACCGGCATCGGCCGTGACATCACTGTGGTACCGATCGAGGGAGGGGCAGCCACCCACCTCACCGGGGTGCGCGACGTGCACTCGCTGACCTGGTCCCCCGATGGTACCCGGCTCGCGGGCGTAGCGGACAATCCCGACTTCGTGTTTGGCAGTGTCTACTTCGGAAATGAGTTCCCCTCTTCCATCTGGGTGCTGCCCGTGAACGGCAGTCCCGCCATCCGGGTGACCGCAGACCAGCATCTGAACATTAGCCCGCAGTGGGCCCCAGACGGTCGGCATCTGTTCTGGGTCTCGGATCGGGGTGGGAGCCGAGACGTCTACCGAGTCCGCCTCGATGCATCGGGCGCGCCGGCCGGCGAGACGGAACGGCTCACCACCGGGGCCGACGCCCACACGATCGGCCTCTCCGTTGACGGGCGACGACTCGCCTATGCGCGCTTTCGCACGCTTTCCAACATCTGGTCCATACCCGTTCCAACCTCGAGGGCCGTGTCGATCGCCGGGGCACGACCGGTGACGACGGGCGACCAGACAATCGAAACCGTCGATGTCTCCCGGGATGGGCGGTGGCTGGTGTTCAACTCGGACCGCAACGGCAGCTGGCAGATCTACAAGATGCCGGCGGCCGGAGGAGAAGCGATTCAGCTCACCACCGATTCGGCCGGCGCTTACAGCCCTGCCTGGTCACCGGACGGGCACCAGATTGCGTTCCACTCCATACGTACCGGGAATCGTGATCTCTACACGATGGCGGCCGACGGATCCGGGATAATCCAACGTACCAGCAGCCCGGCGCACGAGCTCGACCCGGCGTGGTCGCCAGACGGACACGAGCTGGTCGGAATGGTCATCCCGGCCGACAAGAAGTCGGGAGCTCCTTCGACTTACCTTGCCGCCTCGACGTTTATTCTCGTTCCGCTGGATGGGAGCGCGATGCGGACCATCCCGGTCGCTGGAGATTTCGCGCACTGGTCACCGACCGAGGATCTCATCGCGTTCCACAGTTCGGCGGGCCTGCAGGTAATGTCACCCGCCGGCGCCTCGCGCCTGATCGTGCCCAACACGTCGACGGGCGAAGAGGCCTTCTTCGCTGCGTGGTCGCCCGACGGGAAGACCGTCTACTATGTAGCCAAGGGTCCACTCGGGTCGTCGATCCGGTCGGTACCGGTGACGGGTGGCACTTCCCGACTGCTGGTGAGATTCGACGACCCCACCCGCCCGCATACCCTCTACGGGTTCAGCACCGACGGCCGAACGTTCTACTGCACCATCGGAGCGCAAGAGAGCGACATCTGGGTGGCGCAACTGGAGGCGCGGTGATCCGGAGGGCCCCAAAGAAAATGCCCACCGTTGTCACGGTGGGCATTGCCCCTCCTGGGCTCGAACCAGGACTCTCCTGATCCAGAGTCAGGCGTGTTGCCAGTTACACCAAGGGGCAGTGCTGCCTTCAATTGTCATGGAGCTGAGGGGGATCGAACCCCTGACCTCTGCAGTGCGATTGCAGCGCTCTCCCAGCTGAGCTACAGCCCCAGGGGTTCCTCCCGCGAGGCCGTAAAGCTAGTCCCCGGGGTGGGTCCCGTCAACGTTCCCTAAATGCACGCCAGAACGGGGCTTGGGACCCGAGAGTCACCCCATCACCGGCGCCCGGCGGAGGAGTTCCTACTCCGCCGCCATGGGCTCGAAAAAGATCCCGGGCCGGCTCGGCGTCTCCACGACGTGATACCGCACCCAGTCGATCCGCGGGCGCGGGATCTGCCGTGCCACGCATCTCATCCTGGAGGAAAACTGCGGCGCGAGCAGGAAGAGCCTGGGTTCCAGCGAGAAGTTGATCGCCTGCCCTCGAAGCATGCGTCGAACGTTCAGCAGGTTTTGAACCATCCAGTCGAAGTGACCCAGCCCCCGAATGAGCAGCTCGTCGCTCGATGTGGTCTCGAAGTCGATGATCGTGAGCTGGCTGACTCGATCGATCGCCAGGAGATCGATCTCGCCACAGGGCCCACAGGAAATCTCGGCGTCGATTCCCCGCAGCCCTTCCTCCAGCGCCCCGCCGAATTCCTTCAGGGCCGCCGCGACCTGCTCCCGGGCGACCTGAGCCGCCGGCCGAAGCAGGAGGGCGCTCGGTGCCGACTCCTGGCGAGGGGACGGCCGCTCCGCCCGCCAGCCACCGTTGGGGTCGGTGCCCCCTTCCTCGGCCTTCTGCGACAGAAACACATGCGAGACATCCTCGAGTCCCCGGCCCAGTGGCCGGTCCGAGCGGCCGACACCCGCCGTGCTGCCGCCGGCCTCAGACTGTCCCATCGTCTTCCCTCCCGGAAACCAGCCCTTCCACGGCGTGCGGCGGGTCCAGCACGAGCACAGAGTCCTCCCCGCCGAACGGGCTCGGCTCGGCCACCGCATTGTGCGGATCGCTGTGCCACTCTCCGTCGATCACGTAGCGATACCGATAGCGACCCGGGGCCAGCTTCAACGTCTTCTTCCAGACCGGACCCACCGCGACCATCTCGCTGCCATCGAGCGTCCAGTCGTTGAAATCGCCCGCGAGCAGGACGCGCGCCGCGGCGGGCGCCTGGATGGTGAAGGTGACGCCGTCCGGTGTCACCTCGGGCGCCGTCGCGATCCTGACCGCCTCGGCGGTCGCCGTCGCGGTTTCCTGTTGCAGGATCTCGTTGGCCAGGGCCTGATAGTCCTCGAAACCCGCCGAGCGCGTCGCGTACTGGCTGACGGGCACGCCGTGGCTGGCGGCCTCGGCGAGCTTGACGCTCTGACGAATGAGCGTCGCGTAGTGTTGGCCGGCGAGGTGCTGGTGCACCTCCTCGACGACGGCCCTCACGAAAGTGGTGCGGCCGGAATACAGTGTGACGAGCACTCGCGGTGAGATCCGGTGCCCCGTTTCTCTCTCCAGCACTTCGAAGGTCTCGAACAGCTTCCCGATGCCGTGCAGCGAGAAGAAACTCGGATCCATCGGGATGAGCGCCTCGGTACAGGCCTTGAGGGCGTTGAAGGTGAGGAGACCGACGTTCGGGGGGCAATCGACGATGACGTAGTCGTAGCGGTCGGAGAGGCCGGCGAAGGCCCGGGTCAGGAGGTTCTCCCGGCCGGCGATGCCGGCGAGAGTCTCGGGAATGGCGCTCAGGAGGATGTCAGCCGGCGCCAGGTCGAAGTTGTGCCCCACTGGGCGGGTGATATCGAGGATGGTGATCGGAGGTCTGCGCGTCTCACCCAAGAGGACGTCGTACATCGTTCGGAGAGGCTCAACCCCGCCGACCGACAACCCCAAGGTGGAGTGACCTTGCGGGTCCATATCCACCAGCAGCACCCGCCGTCCGGCCAGCGCAAGAAAGGCCGACAGGTTGATCGAAGTGATGGTTTTTCCGCACCCGCCCTTTTGGTTGACGACCGCGATGGTACGCATGGCGCGCTCCTTCTTCGGTCTGCTCTGTGCGGGTTGGCTTGCGCGCGCGTTGCGCGCCGGGATATGGAAGTCACCTCCGGTTGGCGAGCATGATTCAGGCGTCTCGCCGAGTGATGTACTGGATAGGGGAGTGACGCCCTCATCGAGGCGCGTCCGCAGCTGCCGTTGGTCAGCCGGACCCGGGGTACCCGAAGCAGTCCTATCGGAAGCACCCGGGGGTCGAGGCGGTAGGGTTTGAAGCTCAATATTAGCGCGCAAGCGTCGGCCCGTCAACGGAATACACGCCCCACCCCTCCCGTCGCTACATTCCGTGACCCACACCCACTGGCGATCCCCGGCATGGAACTGCGCGACCAGCTCCAGCGCGCTCTTGGCGCGGCCTACCGCATCGAGCGCGAGCTCGGCCAGGGCGGCATGGCCACGGTCTACCTGGCCGACGACCTCAAGCACGACCGCAAGGTGGCCGTCAAGGTGCTCCGCCCAGAGCTCGCCGCGGCCCTCGGCCCGGACCGCTTCAGCCGCGAGATCCGCATCGCCGCCCGGCTCCAGCATCCGCACATCCTGCCGCTGCTCGACTCGGGGCAGGCCGAGGGCTTCCTCTATTACGTGATGCCGTACGTGGATGGCCAGAGCCTCCGCGACCGCCTTTCCCGCGAGGGCGAGCTCCCCGTGCACGAGGCCGTCCGGCTCCTGGTCGAGATCACAGACGCGCTCGCATTCGCGCATGCGCAGGGCGTGGTCCACCGGGACATCAAGCCCGACAATGTGCTCCTCTCCGGGCGCCATGCTCTGGTGATGGATTTCGGCGTGGCGAAAGCCGTCAGCGAGGCGACCGGAAGAAACGCGCTCACCACCGCCGGCGTGGCCATCGGCACCCCAGCCTACATGGCCCCCGAACAGGCCACCGCCGACCCCAACCTCGACCACCGGGTCGACATCTACGCCGTGGGCGTGGTGGCCTACGAGCTCCTCACCGGCCGCACGCCGTTCCACGGCCTCACGCCCCAGCAGATGCTCGCGGCCCAGGTGACCGAGGAGCCGGCGCCGATGAGCCGCTATCGGCCCTCGCTGTCCCCCGCGCTCCAGAGCGTCGTGATGCGCTGCCTGGCCAAGCACGCCTCCGACCGCTGGCAGACCGCGCAGGAGCTGCTCGCGCAACTCGAGCCGCTGATGACCCCGAGCGGCGGAACGACTCCGGTGCAGACGCAGCCGGTCACGGCCGTCGCCCGGCCCGCGGCACCGGTGCGGCTCTGGCCGAAGATCGCGATCGCCGTCGCGGTGCTGGCTGCCGCGGCCGCCGCCGTCATCGTCGCCCGGCGGCGCCCAGCCGAGCTGGCCCTGGGCCGCCGCTCGCAGGTGACGCTCGAGACCGGCCTCGAGCTGGACCCCGCCATCTCGCCCGACGGGAAGCTCGTGGCCTATTCCGCGGGACCGTCGGGCAGCGGCAAGATCATGCTGCGGCAGATTGACGGGGGCGGAACCATTGCGCTCACCCCCAACGCCGCGGGCGAGCTACGGCGTCCGCAGTGGACACCCGACGGGTCGCGCATCGCATTCCAGTCTGCCCGTGGCATCGAGGTCGTCCCCGCGCTCGGAGGCGTGCCGAAGCTGCTCGTGCCGTCGCCCGAGCCCGATACCGCGGCCGACCTCGCCTGGGCCCCCGACGGCCGACGCTTCGTCTACCGCATGGCCGACACGCTCTACGTCCGCGACACCGACGGCGGCACGCCTCGCCTCCTGGCGCGAAGCAAGGAGGTGTCCTCGCCGGCCTGGTCGCCCGACGGCCGTCGAATCGCGTATGTCTCCGGCAACGCCTTGTTTCTCTACGGCCGCCGCTCGCAACTGGGGAACTTCGCGCCCAGCCGAATCCTGGTGGTCCCGGCCGAGGGCGGCACACCGGTCGAGGTCGCGGGCGGCAACGCGCTCAACCTGAGCCCCATCTGGCTGCCCGACAGTCGCCAGCTGCTCTTCGTGAGCAGCCGCGATGGCGGGCGCGACATCTACCGCGTCACGCTCGGCTCCTCGGGGTCACCGGAGCGTCCACCGGAACGACTGACCACCGGCCTCAACGCGGCGACGATCTCTCTGACATCGGATGGGCGGCGGCTCGCGTACGCCGCCTTCACCCAGACTTCCAACGTCTGGTCCGTCCCCATCCCCACGGGCGCGCCCGTCTCGGCCTCGGCCGCGACGCCCGTGACGACCGGTAACCAGATCGTCGAGTCGTTCGCCGTCTCGCGCGACGGCAAGTGGCTGGCCTTCGACTCGGACCGGACCGGCAACCAGGACATCTTCCGCATGGCCCTCCCGAGGGGTGAGACCGAGCAGCTCACCAGCGATCCCGCGGACGACTTCCAACCGCAATGGTCGCCCGACGGCCGCGAGATCGGATTTCACACCTTCCGGAACGGCAACCGCGACCTCTACATCATGTCGGCGACGGGTGGAGAACAGCGCGCCGTCGTCGCCACCGCCGCGACCGAGCGCGACGCGGGATGGTCTGCCGACGGCGCCCGCATGTCGTACGCCTCGGACGCGACGGGACGGTCCGAGATCTACACTATCCCGCGCCAGGGTACGGGCTGGGGCAAGCCCACGCAGCTCACCCATAACGGGGGGATCTTTCCGTTCTGGTCTCCCGACGGGCGCGCCATCGCGTACGGCTGGACCCGTGGCGTCGTCATCGTGCCGGCTGACGGCGGCGCGGGTTTCCCCCTCCCGATGACGGGACCTCTCGCCGGCAAGGCGAGCGACCCGTTCGCCTATGCCTGGGGGCCCGACGCCGGGCACGTCTACATCGTCGCATCGTCGGACACGGCCCCGTTCCAGACGCTGTGGTCGGTGCCGGTGGATGGTGCCACTCCGCGACCCCTCATCCTCTTTGACGATCCTTACACCACGTTCGGCCGCGGCTCCTTCGCCGTGCAGGGGTCGACGATCTACTTCGCGCTCCTCCGGTCGGAGAGTGACGTGTGGGTGGCGGATGTCGGGCCTCGGTGAGATAGCGATAGCCCGTCACCCTGAGCGCAGCGAAGGGGGCATGATTCGAATCATGCCCCCTTCGCTGCGCTCAGGGTGACGAACGGTATGAACTGGCGAGGCGACCCCTACCCCGCCACCTTCTTCCCCAACCGCTGCAACCGCTTCCCCGCCGCTTTCCTCGCCGGGCCAACCACAGCCTTCTCCACCCGCTTCCCCGCCGCCTTCGCCATCGCGGCGGCACTCTTGCCGGCCGACTTGCCGGCCAAGCGCGCCTTCTTCGCGGCCGCCTTCCCTGCAGCCACCGCTCGATCGCGCACCGCGGTCTTCACCTCGTCGGCCTTCCGCCGCATCCGTGGATCCGACGCCGCCTTCCGCACCGCCTGCTGGACCGCGCCGCCGGCCGCCAGGGCACCCACGGCTTTCGCCACCCGCTTCTTCAGGTCAGCCATCGAGGACCTCCCGGAAAGGGTCAACCCCCAATTTCAGGCGTTGCCGGACTCCTTCGCGGTAAGGCATGTCACCATGCACTCGGCCCCCGCCGTGTCCATAACGGCGAAGCGGCTGCAGCGAACGCAGCGCGCAGCCGCTCCCTCCCCGCGCAGGAGTAATCCCGACTGTCAAGTAGGGGATTATCCCTGCGGGTCTTCCAGCCGCCTCCGGCTCGGTGCCTTCCGAGGTCGGGGATGATAGTTTGTCCTACCGATGACCGGTTTTCCGGGCCGAAGAACGATTCAAGGGAAGTAGGCCTTGTTCCATCACACTGTTTGGCGGACGCCAGCGGGACTACGGCCGCCGAGGAGGCAGACGATGCGAGGCATACGGCTGGTGATGATCGGCATCACGACCGCGGTGGGGAGACTGGCGGCGCAGGAGCACGACCCTCAGGGACGGACGCCGCTCTACGACAACCTCGGCACCTACCACATGGCGATCACGACCAAGTCGCCCGTGGCGCAGCAGTATTTCGATCAGGGACTGCGGCTCACCTATGGCTTCAACCACGACGAGGCGATCAAGTCCTATCGCGAGGGCATCCGTGAGGACTCGACCTGCGCCATGTGCTGGTGGGGTGTGGCGTACGCGCTCGGACCCAACATCAACGTGCCGATGGATACCGCGGCGGTGAAGCCGGCCTGGGAGGCCGTGCAGCAGGCCGTGAAGCTTGCGCCGCTGGTAAGCGACCGGGAACGGGCCTACATCCGCGCCATCCAGGCCCGCTACGCCGCCGATCCGCCGGCGGACCGGGCGCCGCTAGACTCCGCGTGGGCCGTCGCGATCGGACAGGTCTCACACCGCTACCCCATGGACGACGACGCGGCCACGCTCCACGCCGAGGCGCTGATGGACCTCCGGCCGTGGAACTACTGGAGCAACGCCGGGAAGCCGCGCGCCCCGTCCACTCTCGAGACCGTCACCATCCTCGAGCGGATCGTCAAGCGGACGCTCGACAACCCGGGCGCCTGCCACTTCTACATCCATGCCATCGAGGCGTCCACCTTCGCCGCTCGAGCGCTGCCCTGCGCGGAGCGCCTCGGGAGCCTCGCGCCCGGCGCCGGGCATCTGGTCCACATGCCGACGCACATCTACGTGCGGGTCGGCCGGTGGGAGGACGCGGTGGAGCACAACCAGCACGCCGTGCACGCGGACCAGGAATACCTCGAGGCGCGCCATCCGACGGGCGTCTACCCGATAGGATATGTCCCTCACAACTACCACGTCATGTGGGAAGCGCTCGACATGCTCGGCCGCAGCGAGGAGGCGCTGGCCGCGGCCCGCACGATCGCCGGCCAGGTTCCCGCGGACGTGGTGCGGATGATCCCGCCGTTCGAGTACTACTCGCCGGTGGTGCTGTTCACGCTCGCGCGGTTCTCGCGGTGGGACGACGTGCTCGCCGAGCCCGCGCCCGATCCGGGCCTGCGCTATACGACCGGCGTCTGGCATTACACGCGCGGGCTGGCGTTCGCCGCCAAGGGGAAGCTCGATTCGGCCGCGGTCGAGCGCGACAGCCTGGCCGCCATCGCCGCCGCGATGCCCCCGGAGGCCATGGCCAACCTCAATTCGATGCGCACGCTCCTTCAAATCGGGGAGCGCCATCTCGCCGGCGAACTCGCGGCCCGGAGGAAGCGGACGAACGACGCGCTCCGCGCCCTCCGCGCTGGTATCGCGCTCGAGGACGAGCTCACCTACGACGAGCCCTCGGCGTGGGCGCTCCCGCTCCGGCAGCAGCTCGGCGCGCTTCTCCTCGCCGCTGGGCGGCCGAAGGAGGCGGAGACGGCGTATCGCGGAGACCTGATCCGCTACCCCAACAACGGGTGGTCGTTGCACGGACTGGCAGTGAGCTTGAAGGCGCAGGGCCGGGCCAAGGAGGCGGCAGCGGCGGACGCGCAGTTCCAGAAGGCCTGGGCTCACGCGGACGTGAAGCCGGTGGCGGGGGCGATGTAGAGGGAACGAGGCTCGCCCCGGCTCGTCACCCTGAGCGCCCAGCCCCCGCGCTACTGGTACTGGATATACACCGGCGACGGCCACAGCTCCAGCACCCGCTCCGGCGACATCATCGGCTTGTCGTTCTTGTAGAACAGCTTGAATCCCGTGAACTGCACCGGCTGGGGCGCGATGAAGAACTTGTACGCGTCCTCCTTGAGCCAGGGAGCGCCGAACCCGTCCATGTCGATCACCACCTGCACCCGCGGGTCGAGCTTGATCTGATCGTGGTTGGTCAGCATGCGCTGGGTGAAGCGATGCACCACGAGGACCTTCGGCGGCACCTTCTTCTTCTCGACGATGTCGGCCAGCAGCTGGATCGCGAGGTTGATGTCGGTCGCGTCGAGCGTGCCGATCCGTTGGCCGGGTACGCCGCCGAGCTTCATGGCGAATTCGGGATCGAGCGCCAGGTGTACGTACGGCCGCTCCAGGTACTTGACCAGATGGGGCAGCTCGTCCGCCACGGTGCTGTGCCCGATCTGCACGTCCAGGAATACGAGCCAGCCCCGCTCCTCGGCCCAGCCGAGTACCTGCTCGATGACCTGGTCCGAGTGGCGCAGTCGGTACTTGCCACCGGTCCCCGGCTTGCCCTGCGCCACGGTGGCGATGAGGTGCAGCGCCGGCACCACCTTTCTCCCAGGCTCCGCCTTGGCCCACTCGCGCGCCGTGCGCTCGAGCTTGGGCAGCATCTCGTTCGGCGGGAGTTGGCCGAGGATCCCCATCCGCGTCGACTTGGGATTGCCGTAGTAGGCGATGATCAGATGCTCGGGCAGGAGCGCCCCTGGCGCCGGCTCGGGTCCCTTGACTGGCCAACGCGCCGAATCGGCGGGGGTGAGCGCATAGCGCCGCCGTTCGCCTTTCGCCAGTTTGAGCGGAGGCCGCTTGGCGTGGGCGGACTTGGCCGAGTCGTGGGCAGTCGGCGCGGGGCGGGTCGAGCCGGCACCAGTCGAGTCGGCGCCTGTCGAGTCGCCACGCGCCACGCCTCCGGTGGCCGGGTCCGCATTGGCCGAGTCCGCTCCGCGCTCGCTGGCCGCGGCCGAGTCGCCCGCCACGCCGGCCATTGACCGAGTCGCTCGCCGCTCCGGCGGCCCGCCGCGTGCTCGCCGAGTCCGGGGCTACCACGATCGGCTTCATGACCCAGGACACTGGCGCCGGCGGGGTGTTCACGCTGGCGGCGGCAGGCGCGGCGGCCAGGCTGTCCGCGCGGCGGGCGGTCGTGCTGGTATCCTGGCACCCCGCCAGGCTCACGACCAGCGAGAGGGCGGCGGCGGCCAGGCACACGGCACGTACACGAAGGGCGGCAGTCATGGGAGCGGAATCTACCATGGGACGCGAGGCCTCGGGCGGTGTGTCAGTGTCATCCTGAGCGGAGCGAAGGAGCCATCACCCGAGGCATGGCTCCTTCGCTCCGCTCAGGATGACGCGTGGCCTGCTCAGGATGACGCGCGTGGCCTGTTCAGGACGACGCGTGCCTTGACGAGACCCCCAGCGACGCCGCCAGCTGCCGATCCTGCACTCCCGACAACAGCACCAGCGACACGATCGACCCGATCAGCGCCAGCTGCATGTCCCACTGCGTATCCCACACGTCGCCCTGGGTCCCCAGGAAATCCGTCGCCGCGCCGCCGGCGGCGAGCGCTGTCCAGAACTCGATCAGCTCGTAGAGCGCACTGAACGCCAGGCAGAAGCAGACGACCATGAACGGCAGCCAGCGGCTGCCGCGCAGCGGCGAGCGCCGGATGAAGATCTCGCGTGCCAGCATCGCCGGGATGAATCCCTGCGCGAGGTGTCCGATCCGGTCGTAATGATTCCGGGCGAACCCGAACGCGTCCTGGATCCAGAAGCCGAGCGGCACCTGGGCGTAGGTGTAGTGCCCGCCGACCATGAGAATCAGGCAGTGCAGCCAGACGAGGGTGTAGGTGAGCGGCGTAAGGCGGAGCGTCGGGTAGAGCCAGATCAGCACCGGCACGCCGATGAAGATGGGCGCGACCTCGAGCCACCAGGTGAACCGGTCGTGCGGGCCGACGCCCGACCAGGCCAGCAGGATCACCATGCTCGCGAGCAGGGCGAGCTCGTACCGGGACGGGCGGACGGGCATCGGGACTCCTCGGAAGTGGGGTCTCCCGCTTCAGTGCGGCTGCTTCACTCGACGAACGGCACCTCGATGGTCATCCCGTCCCGCGCGATGGCTGTCTCCGGGAACACCGCCCGCGCCTCCGCCAGCAGCTCGGGCGCGTCGCGGGTGTAGCGCGGGCTGATGTGCGTGAGCACCAATCGCCGTACGCCGGCCTCGAGCGCCACGCGAGCCGCCTCCGCGGCCGTCGAGTGGCCGGTCTCCACCGCCCGCTCGGCCTCGTCGCCGCCGAACGTCGCCTCGTGGATCAGCAGGTCGGCGCCTCGCGCGGCCTCGAGCAGCGCCAGGTGCGGCCGCGTGTCGCCCGAATACACCAGGGTCCGTCCGCGGCGAGGCGCGCCGACCAGGTCCGGCGGGCTCACCGTCCGGCCATCATCGAGCGTGACCGTCTCGCCCTTGTGGAGCCGGCCCCAGAGCGGCCCCTCGGGCACGCCGAGCTCGCGCGCCCGGTCCGGGTGAAAGCGCCCGAGCCGGGTGTGCTCGGCCAGCGCGTAGCCTACCGTGTCCGCCCGGTGCTGGGTCTCGAACACCACGATGTCGTATTCGTCGCGGCGGAGGCGGTCGCCCGCCTTGACCTCCACGACCTCGACCGGAAACTTGTTGCGCTCGATCCCCAGGCTCATCGCGGCGCCGAGGATCCTCGGCGCGCCGCGCGGCCCGTACAGGGTGACGGGCGCCGTCCGGTCCTGCAGCCCCATCGTGCGGAGCAGGCCGGTGATGCCGAGCATGTGGTCGGCGTGGAAGTGGGTGAAGAACACTTCGGTGAAGGAGAACCCGACGCCGTAGCGCATCATCTGGCGCTGGGTGCCCTCGCCGCAGTCGAAGAGGATCGTCTCCCCTTCGCGCTGTACCGTCAACGCGGCGACGTTACGGTCGACGGTGGGGCAGGCGGCGCCGGTGCCGAGGAAGGTGACGCTGAGCACTCAGAACAGCTTCACCGTCACCGGCACCTTCCCCGGGTGCTTCTGGAGCTCGTCCAGCAGCCGCTTCATGCTCCGGCTCAGCTCCCGGATGTCGGTGTAGAAGCCGGTGTCGGTCGCGAACTTGCCGATCGTCCCCCGGCCGCTGTTCACGCCGGAGAGCACGCTGTCGAGCCGGGCACTCGTGGTCGTGAGCTGCGCCGTCATCACGGCCAGGTTCCCCGTGAGCGTATCCGCGCGGCCCAGTGTGCGCGCCAGCGCCGGATTGGCGAGGGTGCTGTCGAGCCGCGCCCCGAGCGCGCGGAAGGTGCTCATGGTCTTCGACAGCTCCGCGGTCGGCCCGGTGCGGGTGTCGCTCAGCACTCGCATCGTGCGCTGCGTGGCCCGGAGCGTCGCCTGCAGCTCGTTCATGGTCTCGTACAGCTCGTCGGCCGTCTTCTGGTTCACGATCGTCTGCGCGCCCAACAGCACGCTGTCCGCCCGGTCGCTCAGCGAGGCGGCCCGGTCGGTGAATCCCGCCTTCTGGGAGCCGAGGATCACCCGGCCGCGCGGCAGCGGCTCGGGGGCCTTGCCGGGATCGAATTCGATCGCCGCGTCGCCCACGAACCCGACCGATACCACGCTTGCGGTGGCGTCGATCCGCGGCTTGATCTTCTCCGGCAGGCTCACGGACACGAGCACCTTGCCCACGTCGACCAGCTGGATCTTCTCGACCTTGCCCACGCCGACGCCGGAAATGCGCACGGGCGAGCTGGCCTTCAGGTTGGACGCGTCGTGAAACTGGATCCGGAAGAACTTGTCGCTGTCCGAGCCGACCGAGCGGCCGCTCAGCCAGGTCGTCCCCGCGAAGAACAGGACGAAGGCCAGAATGACGAGGGTGCCGACGGTGGCTTCCTGCTTGTACGCAAGGTCCATGAATGGCTCAGGCTGCGATGATGGCGTTGTGGAAGTCGCGCTCGAGAAACTCCTGCACGCGCGGATCCTTGGACGCCAGGAACTCCTTCGGCGTGCCCTGCTGGACGATCTTGCCCCCCGTCAGGAGCGCCAGCCGGTTCGCCGTCCGGAAGGCGCCCCGCACGTCGTGCGTCACCATGACGCCGGTCACACCGAGGGTCTGGGCCAGGCTCTTCACCAGCTCGTCGATCACGTCGGCGTTCACCGGATCGAGGCCCGAGGTGGGCTCGTCGTAGAGCAGGTACTTGGGGCTGCCCGCGATGGCCCGGGCGATGCCGACCCGCTTCCGCATGCCGCCCGACAGCTCGGCCGGGAACTTGTCGACCGTCTCGGGCGGCAGGTTCACCTGCTTGATGCATTCCGCCACGCGCGCCCGGCAGTACTCGAGGTCGCGGTACTTGGTCTCGTCGGTGATCCCCAGGCGCACGTTCTCGAATACGTCGTCCGAGTCGAACAGCGCGCCGTTCTGAAAGACGTAGCCGATGTGCGAGCGCAGCTCGGCGAGCTCCTTGCGCTTCAGGCGGGCGACGTTCTTGCCGTCGACGATGATCGTGCCCCGGTCCGGGTGAATGAGGCCGATGATGTGCTTGAGGAGCACGCTCTTGCCCGTACCGGACGGCCCCAGCAGGGCCACGGTCTCACCCTCGCGCACGTCGAAGTCGACGCCGTTGAGGACCACCTGCTTGCCGAAACTCTTGTGCACGTCCTTGAGCTCGATCATGACTCGATCACTGGTTGAGCAGCAGCTTGGTGAGCACCACGTCCAGCAGCAGGATCATGACCGAGCTGCTCACGACCGCGCCGGTGGTGGACCGCCCCACCCCTTCCGCGCCCTGCTGGGTGTTGAACCCCATATAGCACGAGATGATGGTGATGCAGCCGGCGAAGAAGAAGGCCTTGACCACCGAATATGTCGCGTCGAACGAGCGCCAGAACGTCCGTGCGCCGTAGGCGAAATCGGCGTCGGTGATCGGCAGCACCAGCTTCATGCTGAACCAGCCGGCCCCGATGCCCATGACGTCGGCGAACACGGTGAGCACCGGGATCATGATCAGTCCGGCGAGCACCCGCGGGATGATCAGGTGGGACGACGGCGAGCGGCCCAGGCTCTCCAGCGCGTCGATCTGCTCCGTGACCCGCATCGTGCCCAGCTCGGCGGCGTATCGGGCCCCGATGCGGCCGGCGAGGATCAGCCCGGTGAGCACCGGGCCGAGCTCGAGGACGATCGACTCGACGATCACCCCGGCCAGGTAGTAGATCGGGATCGTGCCGGTGAACTGGTACCGCGCCTGCAGCGCCGTCACGCCGCCCGCGAAGCCGGAGATGAGCAGCACGATGAACAGGCTGCCGACGCCGATGTTCCAGGCCTCGGTCAATGTCCGCGGCAGCCAGATGCGTACCTCGTTCAGGCTCCGCGCCAGATCCGCCACCAGCATCGCCACCCTGCCGACGTGCGAGGTGGCGTTCAGGAACCAGCGGCCGACCAGGCGGGGCAGCGCGAGTACTTCGGTGGCCATGATCCGGACTGACCTCGTGGCTTGGACTGGGGGGAGCAGTCGGCACCCGCGCCTCGGCTGAGAGGCGTCTCGCGCATGGCCGGGAACCGCTTCGACCTCTATCTTCACCCCCCATGGCCCCTAAGTCCACCCCTGTGCGCACCGGTCCAACTCCCGCCACCGCCGCCGAATTCCGCCGCCGACTGCTCCGCTGGTTCCGCCGCCACGGACGCGATCTCCCCTGGCGCCGCACCCGGAACCCGTATCACGTCCTGGTCTCCGAGTTCATGCTGCAGCAGACCCAGGTCGTGCGGGTGGAGGCCTATTACCAGCGCTTTCTCGCGCGCTATCCCACCGTCGAGTCCCTGGCCGGTTCCGAGCCCGCGATGGTCCGGGAGAGCTGGGCGGGGCTCGGTTACTACCGCCGCGCCGTCAATCTGCACCGCCTGGCCCAGGAGGTGGTGCGCGACCACGCGGGGGTCATCCCGGCCGATCCCGCGGTGCTGGTCCGCCTCCCCGGCATCGGCCGGTACACCGCGGGCGCAGTCGCCAGCTTCGCCTACGAGCGGGCCACCCCGGCCATCGACACGAATGTGGCCCGGGTCATCCGCCGGGCGTTCCACCCCCGCCTGCGGCGTCGGGGCGCCGAGCGCACCCTCTGGGCGACCGGCGCCGCGATCCTCCCGCGCCGGCCGGGCGCGGGGGCGTGGGCCTTCAATCAGGCGATCATGGAGCTCGGTGCGTTGATCTGCACCGCCAGGATTGCCAAGTGCGGAGAGTGCCCGGTCCGGAGCGCATGCGCGACAGGAGCGCGGACGCGGGGAGTGCGCAACGCGGACGCCAGGAGTGCGTAACGCCGTCGCGGGCGGGCGCGCGTAAGGAGTCACCCTGAGCGCAGCGAAGGGGCCATAACCCGATGTGACCCGGATTTGAGCCCCGCTCTCCAGACTCGGGTATGCACCGCACGTTCTACGTCTACATCCTTGCCAGCGACTCCCGCGAGCTCTACGTCGGGATCACCAACAACCTGATCCGTCGCGTTGCGGAGCACCGCCAGGGTGCCGACCCGTACAGCTACGTCTTCCGGCACGAGACGACCCGCCTGGTGCACGTGGAAGCGGCGGGCGAAGCGAGGGATGCGATTCGGAGAGAGAAACAGCTGAAAGGCTGGACGCGCCGCCGAAAGCTCGCGCTCATCGAAAGGACTAATCCGCAGTGGGAGGACCTGGCCGCGGCCTGGCCGATGGGTTGAGCCCTGGCCCCTTCGCTTCGCTCAGGGCGACATACCTGGCACGTCCGACCGCCCTACCTCACCCACGCCCCCGCCACCAGCGCCACCAGCGCGAGCACCCCCGACACCGAGGCCACGATCTTCTGCCGCTGCCGAAGCTCGTCGAAGAATGCCGCGCCCTGCCCCGTCGGATCCAGCCGCGACAGCTTGGCCGCCGTCGGCAGCCCGATCAGCAGCACCACCAGCGCCCCTACCAGTCCCGCGCCCTGCATGACGACCAGCCAGACGTTGAACCCCACCAGCTCGCCCGTGCGGCCCGACACCGAAAAGGTGAGGATCAGGCCCGAGAGTACGACGAAGATAGCCCCCGGCCCGATGATCGCCGTGTGAATCTTCGACTGCGCCCGGGCGACGGCGCCCAACCCCGCGCGGTCCTCTCGCTTGGCCGCGATCCCCGCCACCATCGAGGCGAGGCCCCCGCCAAGCCACATGGTGAAGCCGAGCAGGTGCAGGAACCGCCAGAATTGGATCATGCAGGGAACGCCGAGAGGATGGCGCCGTCGATCGGCTGGCGCCCGGAGAAGCCGGAGTCGGTCTCGTGCCAGTGCGTAATGTGCTTCTCGCCGAGGCGCCAGCACAAAAAGATCGGCCGGTCGTCCCGCAGCGAGTAGAAATCCACCAGCCCCGCCTCGAACCCCTTGAACACACAGCCGACCGCCTCGAGCTCCTGCAGGAAGCGGTTGATCCGCTCGGCGTGCGCGGTCACGATGTCCCGCGCCGCCACCAGCTCCTGCGTCTCGCCCCAGTCCGCTCGGGCGCCGCCGGTCAGGATCTCGAACCGGCCGACGGCCGCGCGCCAGGCCGGGTACTCCGCTGTGAGATCCTCCACGATCCGCTGCACCAGCGGCAGCGTGCGCTCGGCTTCGGCCAGCGTGAACAGCTTGAATTCGGACATGTCACCCCCAGACGATCTCGACCCCGGTGATCTGCTCCGGATGGCTGATGAACCCGACGACCAGCCCGTCTTCATCCACCACCGTGATCGTCGGCCGCAGGTGCGATTCGTGCGCGTCGAGATCCATGCGGACCTGGTACCCCGTGAGCTCCTGGTCCGGCCGAACCACCGGAGAGTTGGTCCGCATGAGCGAGTCGGCGCGCGTGTGCCACGGGTGCTTCCCCTCCGCCAGACACTGCGTGACCAGGTCGCGATCGCTGAGCGTACCGAGGAAGCGGCGCGTGCGGTGGTCGTCCACCACGGGGACGACGGAGATGTTGCGCGTCTTGAGCATGATCGCCACCTCGCTGGCCATCGCGCCGGCCACCGCCACGTGGGGATCCGCCACCATTGCTTCGGAGGCTTTCATGTCGCTGAATCTGCCCCGAACGGGGTGGGGGTCAAGTGCGCGCGGCCAGCGGCGCGAGCGCCGCGCGCGTCGCCTGATACCCATCCTCCGCGTAGCGGCGCACCCGCTCCACCTGAAAGGTGGCGTTCCGCTCTACCCGGGGCCGGACATAGGTGAGCGGCGGCCGCCCCGGCTCCGCGCGCCAGAGCGCGAGCTGCGCCGCGGTGTGCGCGGCCATCAGGGTGCCGACCGCCTCGTCGTGCGCGCGGACCACTGGCGGCACGGCGGCCGCGGCCCCCGGGGGCGTGTCGAACCCCGGCCCCACGTCCACCGCAACGACCGGCCCGGTCACCACCCGGGCCGCCGCCGCCAGCGGGAGCACGCCCCGGAGCCCGCCGTCGCCACAGCGCCGGCCGGCGAGTGTCATGGACGGGAAGTAGAGCGGAAGGGCGCAACTGGCGCAGAGCACGTCCACCAGCGGGGCGTCGTCGCCCTCCGCGCCGAACAGCAGCAGCTCGCCGGTATCGAGGTCCACCACCGAGACGGTGAGCGGCACCCCAAGCTCGGCGAACCGCCGCGCGGGCACCAGCGCCTCGACCGCTCGGCGGAATGGCGCCGGCCGGAGCAGCGATCGCGCGAACAGCCCGGCCACCACCGCCATCGGCGCCCGCGCGATCCCGCGTGGCCCGGCCTCGCTGAGCCGCTCGAGCAGCGCGTCCTGCTCCACCCCCGCGGCCAGCCCGGCGGCGATCACGGCACCCATCGAGGTCGCCACGAACCGCGAGGGGACGAGGCCGGCCTCCCACAACGCCCGGACGGCGCCGAGGTGCGCGGCCGTCTTGGCACCGCCTCCGCTCAGCACCAGCTCCACGGCCCGGCCGTTCATGCCTGTCGCTTGCTCAGCCGATGCGCCTCCGCGCTCGCGTAGCGCTGACGCTCCTCCTCGGTCTCGGGGACGAGGCGCGGCACCCGCTTGGGCGTCCCGGATTCGTCGATGGCCACGAACACCACGTGCGCCCGGTTGGTGTGCCGGCGTTCGCCCGTGCTCACCCGCTCCGAGTACACATCGACGGTGATGTCCATCGAGCTGTTGCCCACGAAGTCGACGGCCGCATGACAACTCACGAGGGACCCCACCGGGATTCGCTCCCGGAAATCCACCCGGTCGATGCTCGCCGTCACCGCCGGCCCGCCCGCGTGCCGGATCGCCGCCACCGCCGCGGCCTGGTCCACCAGCGCCATCAGCTCGCCGCCGAACAGGTCGCCGCGCACGTTCTGCATGTGCGGCATGACGAACGTGGTGATGGTGCCGACCGAGTGGGACATGGGGCGCGAGTCGGGGATCGATCCCATCAGTAGTCCACCGGCCTGAGATAGTACTCCCCGATCGCCGTCGCGCTCAGCATCGCGACGGTCGGCAGCCGGCGCTTCCAGTGGGTCGAGTCCAGCCGCTTCCGCACCAGCTCGATCTCCGCCTCGGTGTACCCCAGAGCGGCGATCGCCGGCCCCCGGTACCCGAGCAGGATCCAGTGCAGGATCGCGTCCGCCCGCGGATAGCTGATCCCGAAGTCACCCTCGTCCGTCTGTCCCATGATGAGATCCGCGCTCGCCGGCTTGGAGACGATCACGCCGGGCACGCCCAGATGCCGCGCGAGCGCCCAGACCTGCGTCTTGAACAGGTCGCCGATGGGGTTCACCGGCGGGGAATCGTCCGCGTGCCAGGTGAAGTAACCGAACAGCCGCTCGGTCTTGTTGCCGGTCCCCAGCGGCAGGCCGCCGTGCGCCGCGGAGAGGTCGAAGAGGGTGATCATGCGCATTCGCGCCATGATGTTGCCCAGCCGCCCGGGGGTCGGCGGCTCCCGGACGGCGGCCGCGAGACCATCCACGGCCGCACTGATGTCCACGGTGATCACCTTGATCCCGAGCGCGTCCACCACGAGCTGCGCGTGCGCCAGGCTCTCGGGGCTCGAGGTCCGGTACGGCATCCGCACGCCGAACACGTTGTCCGGCCCGAGCGCCTCGGCGGCGAGGTACGCCACGAGCGAGCTGTCCACCCCGCCGGACAGGCCGAGCACCACCCGCTCGAACCCGCGGCGGCGCTGTACCTCGTCGCGGATGAACTCGACCAGCCAGCGCCGGGTGAGCTCGGGATCGATCGCGAGCGGATCCTGGTTCGGGAAGGCGCGCATCGACATCGGGGCCAGCGCGGGGCGCGCAGGATGCTCGCCCTTGGGCGGTGGCCGCTTCCCCAGCCTGGCCTCCGGTGCCGCCGGCGTGTCCTGGACCACGTCGCGCGCGGGTCCTGGCCGGCCGACACCCCCACCGCTCCGCCGCGCTTCGTGCAGCGAGCCCAGCAGGTGCGGCAGCCGCATCTCGAGGTCGGCCAGCAGCGGCAGATCAGTGCGCGCCCGCGTGATCTCCTCGAAGTCGAGGGTCGCCGTCAGCAGCGCCTCCTCGAACACCGGCGCCTCCGCCAGCAGGTCCCCGCGCGGCGACGCCACGATGCTTCCGCCCGGAAACGCCTTCCCGCCCTCGAATCCCACGAGCTGCGCGAGGGCGACGTAGACGCCGTGCTCGCCGGCCATATCCTGCACCAGCCGGCTCCACCGGGCGAGACTCGCCGGCCGGCCGGGCGCGTCGTCGCTCGGGACGACACCCCGCGCCGGACTGGCGCTCGGGATGATGATGAGCTGGGCCCCGCCCAGCGCCGCGAGCATGGGAGTGAACGAGTGCCAGGCGTCCTCGCAGATGAGGATCGCGGCGCGGCCCCACCGGGTGTCGAATGCCTGCACGCCGCGGCCCGCCTCGACGAACCGCTCCTCGTCGAAGACGCCGTACGTGGGCAGGAACACCTTCCGGTGGACGTGCCGGATGCCGGCGTCGGGCCCGCCCAGGGTGGCGTACAGGCCGGCGTTGAACAGCCGGTTCTGGTGCACCTCGTAGAAACCGAGGGCGACGTCGAGCGGCGGGGCCTTCGCTTCCCGGTGCTGGCAGGTGAGGTCGTGGAAGAGCTGGTCCGCGGTGACGGCCAGGTCGCGCACGCCGCCCTCGAGGAAGTACCCCGTCAGGGCCGTCTCGGGCGCGACGATCAGCTCGGGCGGCTCCGGCGCGGCGGCAGCCTCGCGAAACACGGCCCCGAGCCGGCCGAGGTTCTCCTGGTAGGCCCCCTTCCGGGGCCGCAGCTGGGCAATGGCGAGACGGAGCACACGGGAAATGTATACCTGTCACTAGACCCTCGCGGCCTCCGCGAGCTCGTTCCACTCAGCGGTAGTCGGATCGATGACCGCCGCTACCTCGAGCACGCGATCCGCCGGGAATCCCCCGAGCCGGGCGTGCTCCCGGATCAGCTCGGTGTTGGGGGCGATGTACACACAGGTGATCTTGTCCTCGGTCACGAAGCTCTGCACCCACTGGATGGAGGGACCGAGCTGCTGCAGGGCGGCGCAGGAGCGCTGCGAGATGCCCTTCAGGTCCGCGGCAGAGAGGGTCGCGGCGTTCGGCACCTCGCGTTCGATGATGTATTTCGGCATGGGCATTCTCCAGTCAAGCGTCGAGGGTCAGTGGGCCATTCTTGACACGGAGCTGGTGTGCTCGCACGTCACCCGCGGGTTCCAGTCGGCGAACATCCCGCTCGGGTTGTCCTTCCAGACCCACGCGTGCAGCCCCCAGAGCTGGAAGGTGTCGTTCTGCTTGAATTTCTGGCCGCCGAACAACTCGGGCGCCTCGGCGTCGCGGCTGTGCGCCGTATACGGGATGATGTACTCCACCGCCACCAGGCGCAGGCGGCCGTTCTGCTGCGGCTCGTAGAGCAGCAGCTCGGGCTCCTCCACGCGGGCCGTGCCGTCGATCAGGGCGACGTTGCCGTAGTGGAAGCCCATTCCGCCGGCGCCGGCCGGATCCGTCATGCACGGCGTGATCTGCGCCGACCACCCCGCTGCCTCGGCCGCCTTGAAGTTGTGGAACTTCGCCGTCGCCCGGCGGAGCGCGGCGAGATCCTTGTTCACCGCCGAGGTCGGCGCGGCCCTCGCCTCCAGCCGTAGCTGACTTTGGGCGGTGGTTTCGGTGGGGATCTGCTCGCTGCCGCACCCGGTCAGCAGCGCGATCCCCGCAAGCAGGTGCGCGGTTCGTCTCATTGTGTCCTCGTCTGATGGAAGTGATCTTGTACCGACACGCGTAACATGAGCAGGAGCGATTAGCCGCTCCTTGCGTCCGGAGTTAGCCACGGATTAGCCGCCAGGCGAGAAACGATGATTTCGGTCCAGCTCCTCGGGGGCGCCTACCTGCGGTCCGGCGATACCCTCATCGGCGGGCCGCCGGCGCAGCGTCACCGGATCGCGCTCCTGACGCTCATCGTCGCGGCCTGGCCCCAGCCGCTCTCCCGCGACCGGGCGATGGCACTGCTCTGGCCCGAGCGAGACCTGGGCAACGCGCGCCGGCTGCTCAACCTCGCCGTACACGTCCTGCGCTCCGCGCTCGGCGAAGGCGCGATCGCCTCGACGGGCGACGGACTGCTCCTCAACCCATCCCACCTGAGCTGTGATCTGCACGAGCTGCGCGCCGCGATCGCCGAGGGCGCATCGGAGCGCGTCGCGCGGCTCTACACCGGACCGCTGCTGGATGGATTCTTCCTCGGGGAGTCGACCGAGTTCGGCTACTGGCTCGATCAACGCCGCAGCGAGCTCACCCACGCCTATACCGGTGCGCTGCTCGCGCTCGCCGCGCACCAGGAGCGCTGCGGGGACGTGCATGGCCGGGTGGGCACGTGCCTGCGGCTGGTGGCCGCCGACCCGCATTCGGGCGTGTACGCGCAGGCGCTGATGCGCGCGCTCGACGCCGCGGGCGACCGGGCCAGCGCGATCCAGCATGCGGCCGAGCACACGCGCCGCCTGCGCGCGGACCTCGAGCTCGAGCCCGATCCGGACGTGGCCGCGCTCGCGGACCAGCTCCGCCGCGCGCCCGCGAAGCGCCCGCCGGCGCTCAGTATCCGTGGTTTCGCTCGACCCTCATCGGTGGCGGTGCTGCCGTTCCTCAACCTGAGCGGGGAGGCGGAACACGACTATTTCGCCGACGGGATCACCGAGGATGTCATCGCGCACCTCTCGAGGATGCGCGCCCTCCAGGTGATCTCCCGCACCTCGGTGATGCCGTTCAGGCAGCGACAGCACAGCCTGAAGGAGATCGGGCGGACGCTCGGCGCCACGACCCTGCTCGACGGGAGCGTGCGCCATATCGGGGACCACGTGCGCATCGTGGCGACCCTCGTCGATATCGAGACCGATCGGCACCTGTGGGCCGAGACGTACGACAGGCGCATGACGGACATCTTCGCGATCCAGACGGATGTCGCCTTGCAGATCGCCGCCGCGCTCGAGGCCGAGCTCTCGCCCGACGAGCAGACGCGCATCCGGAAGGAGCCGACGAAGGACGTCCAGGCCTACCGGCTTTTCCTGCAGGGCCGGCGGTGGTTCACCCAGTACACGCCGGAGTCGTGCGCGCGAGCGATCGAGTACTACGAGCGCGCCATCGCCCGCGACCCCGCGTTCGCCCTCGCCTGGGCGCACATCGCCTTGGCGTATACCGACCTGGCCGAGATTGGTGCGGTCGAGCCGGATGACGCCTACCGGCGCGCGACGGAAGCCGCGGCGACCGCGCTGCGAATCGATCCCGATATGGGCGCGGCCCATGTGACGATGGGGTACCTCAAGACCGTGCGCGAGTTCGATTGGTCCGGTGCGGAACAGGCGTTCCAGCGGGCACTGGAGCTGAGCCCGAGCAGCGCGGACGCTTACGATCTCTATGGACGCCTCTGCGCGTCACTCGAGCGCTACGACGAGTCGATCGCGATGCTCGAGCGCGCCCAGGAGCTCGATCCGCTGGCCCACCGTGTCGATCTCGTGACGACGCTCCTGCGCGCCGGGCGGTACGACCAGGCGGTTCTTCGGGCCGAGGAGGCCGTGGAGCTCGACTCGGGCCAGGCTCGCGCGAGGGCCACGCTCGGGTGGGCATACTTCCTCAGCGGTAAGCAGGCCGAGGGCTTGGCCGAGCTGGAGCGGGCGGTGTCGGTGTCCCCGGGGAACACCCTGTGGCTGGGCCAGCTGGGGCAGGCCTATGCCATGGACGGCCAGGCCGGCCGGGCGCGAGAGATCCTGCGGGAGCTGGAAGAGCGCGCCCAGGCCGCCTACGTCTCGCCCTACCATTTCGCCTACGTCTGCACCGGCCTCGGTGACGCGGACCGGGCGATGGACTGGCTGGAGCGGGCGGTGGCGGAGCGGGCCGGGCCGGCCTACGGGATCAAGGGCTCGTTCCTGCTCACCCGCCTGCGCCCGCATCCCAGATTCCAGGCGTTGCTCCGGCAGATGAACCTGGCGTGATCGGGGTTACCTTCCTGCATGCTCTGGTACGTCGCGGTGGGAAGCGCGATCGGCGGCGTGAGCCGCTACCTGGTGGGCGGCCTCTCGCAGCGGCTGGCGGGCGGCACGTTCCCCACCGGTACTCTGCTGATCAACGTCACCGGCTCGTTCCTCCTGGGCTTCATTCTGCGGTACGGGGTCGAGACCCCGACCCTCTCGCCCGAGGTCAGGGCCTTCCTCACCATCGGCTTCTGCGGCGGCTACACCACATTCTCCACCTTCAGCTACGAGACGGTCGCGCTCGCCGAGGACGGCGAGTGGACGCGGGCTGCGCTCTACGCGGCCCTGAGCGTCGGCCTGTCCCTGGTGGCGACCTTCGTCGGCTTCGTTGCGGCCCGCGAGCTGATCGTCATTCGCGGCAGGGTGTGAGTGTTGTGGTGAATCACCCCCCGGAGTCCAAATGCACGGGTTGACCGGCGAGCGCACCCTGATGCGCATCCACATCGGCGAGCGGGACAAGTTCCACGGCAAGCCGCTCTACGAGGCGCTGGTGCTGCGGCTCCGCGAGCGCGGGTTCGCCGGCGCCACGGTGCTCCGGGGTATCATGGGGTTCGGCGCAAGCGCCGGGATCCACAGTGAGAAGGTGCTGCGGTTGTCGCTCGATCTGCCGCTGATCGTCGAATGCGTGGATACCGAGGAAAAGATCCAGGCGATCCTCCCCGAGCTCGACGGCATGATCGGTGGAGGACTCATCACGCTCGAGCGCGCGAACGTCATCATGTACCGGGACGAGCGTGCCGAGGAGAGGAAGTCATGAGCAGTCCCGTGCAGGCACTGAACGGCGTCCCCAACGCATGCCAGCTGCTTCCCGGCGTGGTGACCGGCGGCCAGCCGTCCGCCGCGCATCTGGCGGCGTTTCACGACGCCGGGGGTCGGGTGGTGCTCGATCTGCGCGACGCGATGGAGCCCCGGCCGCTCGACGAAGCCGCGACGGCCGCCTCACTCGGCTTGGCCTATGTGAACGTGCCCATCGGTCCCCACAGCCTGACCGATACGACGCTCGACCGCATGCGCGAGGTACTGCGCGAGGCGGGCGACGAGTTGGTCCTGGTGCACTGCGCCAGCGGCAACCGCGTGGGTGCCGCCCTGCTGCCGTTCCTCATGCTGGACCACGGCTTTGAGGAGGAGGACGCCGTCGCGCAGGCCATGCGCGTCGGACTGCGGAGCGCGGAGCTCATGGAGTGGGGCCTCGACTACACCCGGCGGCACCAGGAGCCTTGACGCGACGAGGGCCCTCCGAAGCATCTCGGAGGGCCCTCGTCAGCTGTTCGACCGCGCTCAGCGACGGCGGCCGCCGCCACCACCACTCCCACCCCCGCGATTTCCCCCGTCACTGCCGCGCGAGCCGCCCCCCGATGACGGCGGCGGCGAATAGCTTCCGCGATCACTCCCGCGGTCGCTGGGCCGCGCTTCCGTACGCGGTTCGGACCTGGGCTCGGACCGCGGTTCGGACCTGGGCTCCGCCCTCGGCGCGGCTCTGGGCTCGGACCGCGGCTCGGCTCGAGGTTGGGCCGCGCCGCCATCCTGACGGGACGGGCGCGCCGGGCGGGCCTCAACCCGCTCCGGCAACGCGTCCGCTCTACGGGCGTCCTGGGGCCGATCGACCGCGCGCCTGGGCGCGGCATCCGAGCGGCTGGGCGACCGGACCTCGGTCGGCAGGTCCTTCCGGCCACGGGCGTCCCGGCTGTCGGGGATGATGCTCCGGCGCTCCTCAGGCTCCCGGGCGCGCCTGGCCTCGATGTTCGGCTGCACCAGGCGGCTCTTCTCGGTCCGGCGCCCCGGTGACTGTTCGGGCGAACGGCTGGGCGCGCGGTCGGCTCCGCGACGTGCCGTGCCGGCATCTGCGGCCCTCGCGCTGCCGCGCCGCTCGGGAGTCGGACTCACCGCGGTACCTGCCGCCGGCTGACTGGTGACCCGGCGGCCCGGGCTGGCGTTGGCGGGTGCCCGGTCGCGCACGATCGGCGGCATGTAGACCGTGTTGACCGACCGGCCCAGATCGTAGCGCCGATCGCGATAGCCCGCGTTCATGCCGTCGGCCGGACGGAACCGGTACGGCGTGTAATTGCGGTTGTAGTAGCTGCCGTAGTACGCGCGATTGTAGTAACCGCCATAGTACCCGTGGTTGTAGTACGGGTAATACCCGTAGCTGCGCACCGGGCGGTAGTAGTACGGGTCATAGAAGAACGGATCGTAGAACGGGTCGTACGCCGCCGAGTAGTACGGGAAGTACGGATCGTAGTAGTAGCTGCGGCGATGGTAGGGGCGGCCGAAGAACAGGCCGACCGAGAGGCTGAACGGCGAGCCGTAATACGAGCGCCCGCACCCGAAGTACGAGTAGCCGCAGTCGTAGCCGCCGTAGTACGAGTCGGCATAGTACGAGCTGCTGTAGTTGTCCGCGTAGACCCGCTCGATGACGTCGTAGGTCAGGACATCGTAATCGAAGCTGCCGTCCACCATGCGGCGGACCAGATCGTTGAGGTCCGGCTCGGGGTCGGCCGCCAGGCGCTGCGGCGCCAGGGTGCGATAGTCCCAGTGGTCGCCGAGCACGAACTGATCGAAGCTGAATGGATCGTGGGAGACCGCGGCGTATACCGTGCCCCGGCCACTTCGGTCGTCCGCCGTGAACGACTCGCGGCCACCGCGGCCACGGATCTCGTACTTGCGGCCGCCGCGCACGAAGTTGTCGTCTTTCGGGTCGATCGGGAACAGCACGCGCAGGTGGCCGTCGGGATCGGCGTGGAGCACCAGCAGGTAGCCGTCCTCGCGCGTCCGCACCTGCACCTTGGCGTGTTCGCCGGGCAGGAACCTGCGGTCGTTGCTGATCCAGATCTGGATGGCCGGATCGTCACCACTGGCGGCCTGAGCGGCCGCGCCTGGCGGGGTCCCGGCGAGGAGGAGGGGTAGGAGCAAGGCCGTCAACATGGCGCCTCCCGACGACTGCTGTTCCAACGTGGAAACTGCGATGGGGGCACAGGACTTAACGGCCGACAGGGCCGTTCTGACCATAACTGCGAAGGCTGTGCCACCGGGTACTGACATACTATACCAACACTTAGGAGTGGCCCAGGGTTCCGGATCGTCCTCTTGAGGGCACTCGGGCGAGGGAACTGTCACCTGTCCCGCTCGGGCACGGGAACCGTGAGCCAGCTATTGAGGTGACGTCGGAACACGCCCAGTGTTATGGCTTGCCCGTTTCCCTTCCCCCATTCCACCGATGCCAGTACATCCGCATCTCACTGATCAGGCCGACGTCTGTCTCGCAGAAGATCGCACCGCGAGCGTCCACCCACTCGCCTGACCGTTTCCGCCGGAAGACGCACTTGAACTCGGTCGAGAACCAGGGACCGGCCGCGTAGATCTCGCCCGAGGTGAACTGGATCTCCGACTGGCTGAACGGGACGTCGAGCCACCAGCGCCGGATCGCCTCCGCGCCCCGGATGGGCTCCGAGAAGGGGGTTTCGATGAAGACGGCATTCGCCGCGAAGACCGACATGAGGAGGTCGATGTTCGGTTTCGACCACCCCTTGCCGAAGGTGTCGATGAGGGTCCGGCCCTGCTCGCGAGTATCCTGTGCCTGTTCCGGCGCCGCAGTCGGGGTAGGTTCATCGGTCGACATGCTTCTGAACTTACACCTTTTCCGGGCACTCCGCGTCGATGGTCCGGACCGGTCGAGTAGGTCCCTCGCTTCGCTCGGGATGACGCTCGCTTCAGGGAGATCGGAGCTGATTACCGGGTGCGATAAGTCTCGAAGAAGCCGCGGCCGCTGTCGCTCACCTCGGCGCCTCCTATGCGACCCGTCAGCGCGAACCGGCCGCGCATCTGGTAGAAGCGGCGACGGAAGGATACGGCGCTCATCTCGGTGGCGAGCGCATGCTCGACATCCACGGCGAGCGTCACACTGTCCGCCCCTCGCGTCGCCACCAGGGTGAAGCGTCGGGGCGCCGCCGCCCCCGGCGCTCCGGCGGCCGGCTGCGCGCCCTCGTACGCTACACGAGCGAACCGCAGCACCTGCCGCACGCCGAGCGAGTCCACCAGCGTCAGGAAGAAGGGCGACGTGACGGCGGCGCCGCCGTCACGGCCCCGCTCCGGGCCATACACCCCGCCATAGAGAAGGCTCAGCGTGCCGCCCCGGGCGGCACCCCACTCCCACGTCACATCCCGCCAGACACCCCAATTGTGGTCGTGGTAAGCGGGCACGCCGGCGACGACGGAGCAGCGGCCGGCGATGCACAGCCGGCCGCTCGCGGTGGCGGCAAGACCGGGCACGACGTAACCCGACAGAAACTCCTCGTCCCGGAGCTCGACCGCCGGGAAGTATCGGTTGACCAGGGGGCGCAGCTCGAGCTCCAGGCGCACGTCGCCGGAGGCCCCCGCAGCGCGAGCGACCAGGTAGTAGACGCCGTCGCGCTGCCGGACGGTGCTCCGGCCGATCGACAGATCCGCGCGCGCGGTGTCGAACCGGACCGCCGCGGCGGGAGCGTCGGCCGTGAAGCGGTCGTACCGCCCATCCGGCCGGCGGTGGGTCACGAGCATTCGGCCGCCCCAGCTGCGCGCGCCTCCGGGAGGCGCCAGGCTCACCTCGCCTCCGAGGAGATAGGTGATGTACCACCACTCGTCGGGCCCGGTGGTCACGTTGAAGTAGTGCCACTCGCCCCAGGTGCTGTCCGGCCGAAGCGGGAGATGGAACCGGTCGAGCTCGTCGTAGAGCTGCTGGCGGGTCGGCTCCACGTACGCCGAGTCCGCGGGCGAGTCGCCCCAGGCACCCTGCCGCACATTCAGTCCGGCGCCGAGCGCGGCGGCGCGACTCGGGATCTCCCCGCCGGCGCGGACGGCCCTGGGATGACACTCGCGCGCGGCCTTGCAGAGGTACAACAGCTTGCCCTCGATGGCGGGCGCCACGGCGCGAATGAGCGCTGCGTGCCGCGGCCCGCCGATCACCTGGCGCGTCAGAAACCTCGCCCGATCAATGGCGAAGAACATGCCGCCGAGTCCGCCGGTCCGCATCGCCTCGACGTCGATGCCCTGGGGCAGCACGGTGATCTCGCCACCACCCACGAGCGCGACGTCGCGGCTCTGGTCGACCATCGCCTCGCCCACTGAGAGCAGGACCACCATGACGCCGACGCCGATGGCGAAGCCGAACAGCAGGAACAGGGAGCGGAGCTTCCGGACCCAGAGATGGCGGAAGGCGAGGGTCAGCAGCATCAGTCGCGAATCACCCCGTCGAGCATGTGGACCACCCGCCCTGCCTCGGCGGCGAGCCGGTCGTCATGCGTCACCACGACGAGCGTAGTGCCGTCGGCGTTGAGCCGGCGGAAGAGCTGCAGGATCTCGTGGCCGGTGGCCACGTCGAGCTCACCGGTGGGCTCGTCGGCGAGGAGCACGACGGGATGGTTGGCGAGCGCACGGGCGATGGCGACGCGCTGCATCTCGCCGCCGGAGAGCTGCGTCGCGCGGTGGTCGACGCGGTGGACGAGGCCCACGTACGCGAGCAGCTCGCGCGCGCGCGCCCGGCGCTCATCCCGCGGCACACCCGCCTCGGCCATGGGCAGCTCGACGTTCTCGCGCGCGGTGAGGACGGGCAACAGGTGGAAGCGCTGGAAGATGAAGCCGAGCCGGGTGAGCCGGAGGCGCGTGAGATCGCGGTCGGAGAGGGTGTCGAGCCGAGTGCCGAGCACCTCGACATCGCCGCCCGAAGGGATGTCGATGCCGCCCAGGAGCTGGAGCAGCGTCGACTTGCCGCTGCCGGAGGGACCGGCGATCGCGACGTAGTCGCCCGCATCGACCCGGAGGGAGACGCCACGGAGGGCGTGCACCGTCTCCCCGTTCATCGGGTAGTCCTTCCGAAGCTCGCGCGCGAGCAGGGGCGGCGGTGCGGTCAGGGGGCTCACGTGGCCTCCGCGCGCAGGGTGGCGGCGATCGGCGTGCGCGAGGCGAGCCACGCAGGATAGAGCCCGGCCAGCGATCCGGTGACCAGCAGCACGAGGGCCGCGAAGCCGAGCGTGCCGGCCCGCGGGACGAAGAAGGAGAACGCTGCCGGGAGGCCGGGGAAGCTGGTCAGAATGGCGTCGAGGTACTCCGCCGTCACGAGCCCCAGCAGGATCCCGAGCGTGGCGCCGACCACCGTGAGCGCGGTCCCCTCGGCCAACACCTGCCCCACGACGGTCCCGCGGCTCACGCCGATGGCGCGCAACGTCGCGATCTCGCCGAGCCGCTCGTTCACCGTGATCGTGAGCAGCGTGGCGATCAGGAGCACGGCGACGATCAGGCTCATGCTGCCCAGGATGTAGGAAAGCTGCCGGAAATAGACCAGGCGCTCGCGAAAGTGCGCGGCGAGGTCGGCCACGCTGTTGACCTCGACCTGGGGAAACCGTGCCCGCAGCGACTCGGCGAGCGCCGGGACCTGCCCATCCTCGCGAGCCTTCACCAGGATGATGGAGGCGCGGTCCTCGGCGTTCCGCCGCGCGAGCCGCTGCATGACCGGCAGCACGGTGCCGACCGAGGGTTGGCCGCGATAGTCGTAAAGCCAGCGCACCATTCCGCGCACGATCAGCCGGCGGCCCACGGCGGCGGTGACGACCTGCGGGTCGAGCCGGCCGACCAGGGTCACGGTATCGCCGACGGCGGCATGGAGTAGCCGGGCGGCGGGCTCGCTCAGCAAGACACCCGAGGTGTCCCCGGGCACGAGGTCGCTGCCCGAAGTCACCTGATACAGTGACTGCGCCTCGGGCTCGATCCCGTAGCCGAAGAGGGTCACCGTCGAGTCGCCCGTGGTGCCGTAGAGCGAGGTCCCGAGCACGGCGCCCGCCGCCGCCACCGCGGGGTCGTGCCGCAGCGCCGCGACGATGCCGGACGCGCCCGCCATCGTGGCCTCGGTGTCGAAGGGAAGCGTGCCCTTCGGCGTGAGGCGCATCTGGAACCCGCGGCCGAGGAGCAGGTCGGTGAACGACTTGTCGATGCCACCGCTCAGCATGACCATGTCGAGCAGCATGGCCGCGGCCACCGCGATCCCGGCCAGCGAGAGGGCGGTCCGGAGCGGTTGCCGGAGGAGGCTTCTGAGCCCCCAGGCGATCCCCCTCATCCCCGGCCCCACAGCACCATCGGCCGCGTGTGCACCAGCCGCCACGCGGCCGCGGCGCCGGCCGCGAGGCCGAGGAGGAGCGAGAGGACGACGCTGAACAGCACGATGTCGGGCGTGATGAGGGAGAAGGTGAGGGCGGTGTCGAAGAACCGCTGGTAGTAGGCGTTGGTGGCGGCGCCCGCCAGAACGGCGAGCACGACGCCGACGACCGAGCCGGCGACGGCCACCAGCGCGGCCTCGAGCAGGAGGGCGCCGAAGATCGTCCGGCGCCGCACGCCGACGAAGCGCATCACGGCCGCGTCCATGCGCCGCTCTTCCACCTTGAGCAGCATGATGCAGAGCAGAAACACCGCGCTGGCGACGATGGTGATGACCGCGATGGCGCGATGGAAGCGGCTCACCACGAGGAAGGTCTGCGACGACTCCGCGGCGATCGAATCGGACGCGAACGCCTGGTAGCCGAACGCGTTGCTCTCGAGCGCGGCGACGGCCGTGTCCGCCGATGCGCCGGGAGCGAGGCCCACGCCGAAACGATCCACCTGGTCGGGCGTGCCGAGAAGGGTGGCCAGGTCCGGAAGGTGGAGCCGCACGTGCCGCTCGGCCTTGGTGATCTGGGCCGGATCCGGGCGCGGCTCGTAGATCGCCCCGACGATGGCGAGCGAGCGCATCGAGTCGGTGGCGGTGCCGATGCGCAGGGTGTCGCCCACCCGGAGGGCGAGCTCGTCGGCGAGGCGGCGCTCCACCGCCATGGCGGGAAGCTGGGCGGCGGCGCGGGCTGGCCACGTGGCGGGCGAGAGGACGGCAAGAACAATGGCGGCGAATGCTCGGGGGCTCATGGTGGAAACATCACCACAGAGGCGCAGAGGGCACAGCGGTATCGCGCGCGGATACTTCGCACGTCACCCTGAGCGGAGCGAAGGGGACCGTCGTTGGATCATGCCCCCTTCGCTCCGCTCAGGGTGACTACCGCCCGGATGACGTGCGTCCGGCGACGTGCGTCAGGGCGACGTACGCGTGAACGGATGCTCGAAACTGAGGTAGAGAAACAGCCCATCCTCACCCGCGCTATCCCCCAGGCCGACCGTGTAGGCCACGCCCGGCACGATCTGCAGCCCGCTCGGGAAGTTGAACGCCCACCGCACGCCCGGATTGAGAAGCCAGGTTTCCTGCCGAACCTCCGTGTCCGGTGCCACGACGCTCTCGGTGCTGTACCACAGGAGCTCGACGAGGAAATTGAAGGACGGACGCACCAGCCAGATGACGCTGCCACCGGCGTTGGCATCCAGCGTGGCGGACTCGGCGCCCAGGGAGCTCTTGGCCGATGGCGTCCAGGTGGCGCCGGCGTTGGCATGCAGCGCGAGCTGGGGGGTGGGGAGGATGCTCACCGGCAGGTTGGCCTGGAGCCCGACGCCGCCCGCTCCACGGCCCCGGCGCTCGTTGCCGGTGGGCAGGAGGAGCGTGGCGCGGGGTGCCACGTAGATCGTGCCGCCGTCGAGACCGACGAGCTGGTACCGGTAGTTGAGGCCGATATCGCCGACGCCGGTGCCGTCACCCTCGGCGTACTGAATCGGAACCGTATAGCTCAGCTGGTTCCGCATGCCGTGGAGCGGCCACTCCTGGGTAAACGAGTACGCCCAGGCGCCGCCGTCGTCCGGGCGCGCGAAGGTGCTGATGTGCTGCACCACCCCGCGCTCCTGGTTGAACGCTTCCTCGATGAGGAAGCTGTTGTCGGCAATGGGCCCCGGCTCTTCGTCCTGGGCGGTCAGGGGCGCCGCGCCGGCTGCGAGCCATAGGGCCGCCGCGGCGCGCAGCCGTGTCACGCCATCCACTCGCGAAACGTCCCGACGAGGAGCCAGGTGTTGAGGCCCATGATGACCAGCGCCACCGCCCACGCCGTCGCGGCCAGGAACGGCGAGTTCACGAACACGCCCATCTTCCGGCGCTGGCTCGTGAAGTAGACCAGCGGGACCACGGCGAACGAGAGCTGGAGGCTGAGAATGACCTGGCTGAGGATCAGGAGCGAGCCGGCGCCATGCTCGCCGTACAGGGCGGTGACGATGACGGCCGGGATGATGGCGATGAGCCGAGTGATGAGCCGGCGGAGCCACGCCGGGAGCCGGATGTCCAGGAACCCTTCCATGACGATCTGGCCGGCCAGCGTGCCGGTGATCGTCGAGTTCTGCCCCGACGCCAGCAGCGCCACGGCGAAGAGGGTGCTCGCGAACGTGGTGCCGAGGAGCGGCGTCAGCAGCCGGTAGGCATCGCCGATGTCCGCGACCTCCTGGTGCCCGGTCTGATGAAAGGTGGCGGCCGCGAGGATCAGGATCGCCCCGTTGATGAAGAAGGCGAAGAGCAGCGCCACCGTCGAATCGAGCGTGGCGAAGCGGATGGCCTCGCGGCGCGAGGCGTCGTCCGGCAGCACCTTCCGCGTCTGCACGATGGAGCTGTGCAGATAGAGGTTGTGCGGCATGACCGTGGCGCCCAGAATGCCGATCGCGATGTAGAGCATCGCCGGGTTGGTGACGATCTCGGTCCGCGGGAGCAGGCCGCCCAGAACCGCCGCCATGGCCGGCTGCGCCATGAAGAGCTCGACCCCGAAGCAGACCCCGATCGTCACCACCAGGGCGACCACGAACGCCTCGAGATACCGGAAGCCCTTGTGCTGCAGCAGCAGGATCAGCAGCACGTCGAGCGCGGTGAGACAGACGCCCCACATCAGCGGAATCCCGAACAGCAGGTTCAGCGCGATCGCCGAGCCGATCACCTCGGCGAGATCGCACGCGGCGATGGCGATCTCGCAGAGCACCCAGAGCACGAAGCTCACCGGGCGCGAGTAGTGGTCGCGGCAGGCCTGGGCCAGGTCGCGCCCGGTCGCGATGCCGAGCTTGAGGGCGAGGGCCTGCAGCAGGATCGCCATCAGGTTGGAGATCAGGATGACGCTGAGCAGCGTGTAGCCGAACCGGGCGCCCCCCGCGAGGTCGGTGGCCCAGTTGCCCGGATCCATATACCCCACCGCCACCATGTAGCCCGGACCGGCGAAGGCGAGCGCCTTCCGCCAGAAGGGCACGCCGCGCGGGACCTGGATGGTGTGGTGCGACTCGGGCAGGCTCGGATGGGTGCGCGGATAGCGCCAGCCGGCGAGGTCCTCGACGGGAGGCGTAGAGGCGGCGTTCATCGGCCGTCCCCCGATGCACAGAGAACGACGTGCGCCAGCTCGTTCCCGATGGTGTGACGCTCGCCGGCCGCCTCGACCGTCACCGGGCCGCCGAACGGCTGGCGGTCCCGCACCGTGACCACGGCGCCGGGTACGAGGCCGAGCTCACCGAGATAGCGAAGGCGCTCCGGCTCGCGCTCGTCCACGCGCCGGATCTCGACGGTCTCGCCGACGGCGACGCCGGAGAGCGGCGTGCACACGAGCTCCTGGATGGAACCGTCGGCGTCGGGGATCGGGTCGCCGTGGGGATCGACGGCCGGATGCCCCAGCGCCATGGCCATCCGCTCGATCAGCGTGTCCGACACGGCATGCTCCAGCCGCTCGGCTTCCGGGTGGACAGCATCCCAGCTGTACCCCAGGAACCGGACCAGATAGGCCTCGAGCAGCCGGTGGCGGCGGACCATCCGGAGGGCGGCGCGGCGGCCGGCGTCGGTCAGCTGGACGCCCTTGTAGGGAGCATGCTCGAGCAGGCCGAGCTCCGAGAGCCGCTTCACCATGCCGCTCACAGAGGGAGCGCTCAGCTCGAGCAGATGCGCGATGTCGTTGGTCGAGGCGGGACGGCCTTCCGGGCTGAGCCGGTAGATCGCCTTGAGGTAGTCCTCGACGGACCGGGTAAGCGTTTCCTGTGGAGCGGTTGCGTGCATGCGAAACCGTGATTTAGGATTGACTAATTGTGGGGTGAGGTAGGGCGAATGTCAAGTAGCGGCGGAGGGATGTGGGGCCGGCGGAGAGCGCGGTGGGCTAGGGCCGGAGGTGCTCGAAAAGGCTGGTGAGGATGCGCTCGGTCATACCCCAGACGACGGCTTCCTCGACCTGGTACGCCGGGAATTCGCGGCGCTCGCCGCGGATGTCGAAATGAACCTGCCGGTAGGTGTCTGGATGCAGCAGGAGGTCGAGGTCCGCCCAGCTGGTGGCGGCGACCTCCGGGTTCGGCTGGAGTGCGGGGCGCCCGGGCAGGGAGAAGACGTAGGGGCGGACGGCGATCGGCGGCAGGACCGGCGTCCGCGGCACGACGTCGTCCAGACTGCCGAGGAGGTCGGCTGGGGTGAGGGCGAGGCCCACCTCCTCCCGGGTCTCGCGAACGGCGGTGGCGATCAGATCGAGATCACCGGCCTCTCGGCGCCCGCCGGGGAGCGCCATATGGCCGGACCAGGGATCGCCCGAGCGCTCGGCACGGCGGATCAGCAGCACCGCGTCGGGCGACGGCACCAGCACGACGGCCACGGCCGCCCACAGGAGCGACGCGTCGTCGTCCGTGACCGGCCGGTGAACGGCGAGGCGGGCCCGGAGCCGCGCGAGGCGCGGGCTCAGTGGTTGTGGGAGTGACATCCGCCGCCGCAGCAGCCGCCACCGGGCGGCGGGCCGAGACGGCTGTAGTCGGCGGGCTTCCCGGCGCCGGCCGGCCGGGCGGTAAGCGACATGAGGCGCTCGAGCTTCCGCCCCTGGCAGTCGGGACAGGCGACCCGGGTGTCCGAGCGCACCAGCTGCTCGAACTCGGTGCCGCAGGCGCTACAGCGGTAGTTGTAGATGGGCATGCCGGAGATTCGCCGGGCGGGCGCAAGCGGTCAAGGTGCGGGCGCGGTGGCGAGCGAGGTGAGGCGGGCGCTCTCCTCCCAGAGCCGCTGTTGCAGCGCCCCATCGTAGGAGGCGGGCGAGGAGCGGGTCTCCCGCTGACCGACGAAGTAGCGGCCGGTCACCCCTTCGACTTCCCGGGACGCCGCGAGGTAGATGCTCGTCTCCGCCCCCTTCTCCGTGCTCCCACCGAACGTCCGGGCGATCGCGCCCCCGACCAGCGGCACGTTCATGTAGTCGGCCATCAGCTTCGTCGCCACCACGCCGGGATGGAGGCAGTTGGCCGTCACGCCGGTACCACCGAGCCGGCGCGCGAGCTCGTAGGTGAAGAGCACGTTGGCGAGCTTGGTCCGTCCGTACACCCGCACCGGATCGTAGCGCCGCTCGCTCTGCAGGTCACCGAAGTCGAGCCGGCCGCCCTGGTGCGCGCCGGACGAGACGTTGACCACCCGCGACGGCGCGCCGTCGACCAGCCGGTCGAGCAGCAGGTTGGTGAGCAGAAAATAGGCGAGGTGATTGACGGCGAACTGCATCTCCAGGCCATCCACCGTGGTCTCGCGCTGCCTGGGGATGAGGCCCGCGTTGTTCACCAGCACGTGCAGGCTTCCGTGCGCCCTCCGGATGAGCTCGGCCGCGTCGCGGATGGAGCGCTGCGAGGAGAGGTCCGCGGGGACCACCAGGGCCGGCCGCCCGCCGTGGGCCGAGGCGATCTCGCGGGCGACCGTCTCGCCCTCGGCGAGGCGGCGGCACACCAGCACCAGCGTGGCGCCGAGCTCGGCGAGTCCTTCCGCGGTGGCGCGGCCGATCCCCCGCGTGGCGCCGGTGACGACGCACACCCGGCCGGTCATATCCGCGAGGGGGACCTTCGCGGCCATGGCTACCGGAGCTCCGCGGCGAAGAACGACAGGGTCGCGTCCAGCACCCGCTCGAGCTCCGGGGTGGGGCCCTGCCAGGGATGCGCGGCGCCGAAGGTGTGCCCTGCCCCCTCGACCACGAGGAAGCGGCTGAGGGCCTTGGACGCCGCGGCGGCGAGCCGCTCGCCCTCGAGCAGCGCGACGGCCTCGTCGTCACTCCCGTGCACGATGAGCCACGGCACGGCGATTCGAGCGGCCGCGGCCTCGATGTCGAGGGTCTCGGCATTGCGCTCGATGTCGTCGAGGACGTCGGGATACTGCGGCAGGACCTGGCCGGTGCGCGCGTTCTTCACCGCCTGCACGCCTGCGGCGCGCCAGGCGTCGCGCTGCGGGCGCTCCCACCGATCGACGGTGGAGATCGCGGCCCAGGTGACCAGCGCCCGCACCCGCGGGTCCGCGGCCGCATGGAGCACGGCGATGCCACCGCCCCGGCTATGGCCCAGAAGGCCCAGGCTGGTGGGCGGCGCCACGCCCAGGTCGCCGGCCACCAGCGCATCGATCACCCGGCGCAGGTCTTGCAACTCGGCCGAAAACGTGTTGTGGCCGAAGCGCTCCGGAAATACGAATTCGCCGGTGTCGTCCACTCCGCTGCCGCTCAGGTTGAGGGTGACGGCGGAGACGCCGCCCCGGGCAAGCCGCTCCGCGAGCGAGGGCCATAACCCCCAATCCTTGAATCCCTTGAATCCATGCACCAGGACCACCGCCGGGCGGGGTGTCTCCCGGCCGCCGGCCCGGACGTCGACGAGGACGTCGCCCAGGGCGCCTGGCACGCGGTAGCGGGTGAGGGTGGGGGTGGCCATGCTGAAAGTTAACGACAGGTGTGGCGGCCTGGCCGCCAGGCGGGCGATTCGCGCTGTTGTCTCCGAACGGAGCCGTCATGACGGTAGAGCCTTAAGCGACCGCCGGCTCCAATAACTCGACGATCCCTGCCTCAGCGTCGAACCGCGCGCGCACACCGAGCGGCATGGTCCACTGGTCCTCGATATGCCCGATCGGCAGGCCGTAGGCGACGGGCACGCCGAGGGGCCCGAGATAGTGATCGAGCACGTCGTCGATGCCCAGTGCGCCGTCGTTCATATGGCGCTTGAGCCCGGTGAACCGGCCGACCAGCACGCCGCCGAGCCGCGACAACGCTCCGATCATGCGCAGATGCGCCAGCATGCGGTCGATGCGATAGAGGTCCTCGTTCACGTCCTCGAGGAACAGCAAGGCGCCGTCGAGGTCCGGGAAATAGGCCGTGCCGATCAGGCACTGCAGCAGGGTGAGATTGCCGCCGGCGAGCGGGCCCTCAGCCACGCCGCCCCGGATGGTGACGACACGGTTCGCCAGGGGCACGAGAACGTCGGCGGGCGCCGGGAGCGGCTCGAACGGGCCGGATGGGGCGGCGTCGGTCAGCACCCGCACGAAATGCCGGCGGGAGAAGAGCGGCATCTCCGCCCGGGCGGTGGGCGCATGAAAGGCGACGATGCCCGCCCGGCGGACGACCGCCGCCAGCAGCGCCGTGATGTCCGAGTACCCGATGACCGGACGAGGCCGCCGTGCGAGTGCCTCGAAGTCGACGCCGTCGAGGATGCGGGTCACACCGTACCCGCCGCGTATGCACCAGACCGCGTCGACCGCCGGATCGCGGAGCGCCGCATTGAGATCGGCCAGGCGGGCGTCGTCGGTGCCGGAGAAGTAGCCGTGGTGGCCGCCGGCGTTCGCGCCCATGACCGGTTCGTAACCCAGCGCACGGCAGAGCGCCTCGGCCCGTGTTAGATCATCTCGCTCCAGCAGGGGTCCTGCGGGCGCCACGAGCGCGACGCGACTGCCGCGCGTAAGCCGAGGCGGACGGACGAGCGGTTTTGACCCCATTCACGCTCCGCGGTTAGATTGCCCCAACCTCAGCCAAGGGAGGACGGTAGTGCGCGCTTCGCAGCCCGCGTTGCTCGCCGCCGGCCGTGTCATCGCCGAGCTGCGGGATCCGATGGTCGCTCAGTGGGCCGACTGGCTCGGCGACCGCATCACCGCCGCCAGCACGATACCCCGTCCCCTGGTCGAGCGGGAGTTCCGCATCCTGCTCGACGTCATCAGTGAAATGGTCGGACCGCTGCGCCGGGAAGTCGGCCCGGTCTGGCTCCATGCCTGCGAGCACTACGGTCGGATGGCATCGACCCGCGGCCTGGCTGCGGGCGAGGTCGTCGAGGAGCTCCAGTTTCTGCGGGAGCTCCTCATCCGGAACCTGGCCCCCGTCCTCGCCGCCATGCGCGCCCGCCAGGGCATGGCCATCATGCTGCGGCTCAACCGGGTGATCGACAAGGGGATCGCGGTGGCCGTGGTGGGGTATACCGATGCGCTGGTCGCCACGCTCTTCGCGCAGAATGGCGTGCCCGTCTTCGTCACCGATTACGATACCATCGAAGTCGAGCGCCAGCTCGACGCCATCGAGCAGGAACTGAGCCGGACCAAGAAGTCCGCGCGCTGACCGGCACCGCCGGACCACATGTCGATCGCAGAGCTGCTCCCGGCACTGCCGTGGCTCGCGCCGTTCGCGGCCCTCGCCCGGCTCGCCGACCGTCGCCCCAGTCTGAGCGACGTCGCTCCCATCGCCGGGCCGCTCGTTTCCATCGTCATTCCCGCCCGCAACGAATCCGAGACGATTGAAGCCGTCGTCAGCTCCATTCTCGCCTCGAGCTATGCGCCGTTCGAGCTGCTGGTCGTCGACGACCGGTCGACGGACGACACTGCGGCGATCGTCGAGCGGCTCGCGGCCGGGAACCCGCGCCTCCGGCTGGTGCGCGGCGAGCCGCTGCCCGACGGCTGGTACGGGAAGCCGTGGGCCTGCGCCCAGGGCGCTCGCGCCGGGGCAGGCGTGCTGCTGCTCTTCACGGACGCCGACACCCGCCACGAGCCCGAGCTGCTCGGCCGCGCCGTCGCGGCGATGGCCCGCGAGCGCGCCGACCTGGTGACGGTCGCCCCGCACCAGCGGTGCGTCACGTTCTGGGAGCGGGTCGTCATGCCGCAGATCTGGCTGCTGCTGGGGCTCCGCTACCACCCGCGCGAGGTGAACCGCGCACGCAGGGAGCGCGACGTCATCGCCAACGGGCAGTTCATCCTGACGACGCGCGAAGCCTACGACGCCGTCGGGACCCACGCGGCGGTACGGCATGAGGTGGCGGAGGACCTGGCGCTTGCGCAGGCCTACCTGCGGCAGGGACGACGCATCCATTTCGCCTTTGCCGAGCGGCTGATGGAGACCCGGATGTACCAGAGCCTGGCGCAGCTGGTGGAAGGATGGTCCAAGAACGTCTACCTGGGCGGCCGGAGATCCTTCCCCGGGGAACCGGTGCTCCGATCACTGGTGCCGGTAATGCTGTTGGCGGCGATGGGATTCTGGCTCCTGCCGCCCCTCGTGCTGCTCGCGGGGGCACTCGGCGCCGGTACCGGCGCGCTGGCGCAGTCGGCGGTGGTCGCGGTGGGGTTGTCGGTGGTGTTCTGGGGGCTGATCTCGTACGGGATGAAGATCCCGGTGACGTATGGGCTGCTGTACCCCCTCGGCGCGCTCACCGCGATCTACATCGTGCTGCGCTCGACGTGGCGCGGTGAGCGGCGGGTGGAGTGGCGGGGCCGAGTGTATGGGACGACGAAAGGTGGCCACACTCTTTAGGTTCCGCCTACCCGCTCCGCCACCAGCTGCTGTGCCGGGATCGAACCACCGAGAACCCGCCCCGCCGCATCCACCCTGAGATGGAACTCCACGCTCCCGATCGCCAGCGTGAGCGAATCGGCGCCGACCTTCGAGACCTTGGCATCCACCGTCTGCCCGCCACCGAGATTGAAGAACGGCACCCCCGTGGCCTCCGGGCCGCTCGCGCGCGAGCGCCGGACGGCCTGCTCGAGCAGCGCGAAGCTCAGGTTGAGATAGGGCACGGCCCCCCGCTCGGTGCCGAAGATTCGCGTCTGCATGCCGTGAGCCCCCATGTCGTCGACCGCCGCGCTGTCTTCCTTGAAGATCACTCGCGCGCGCTGCAGGACCCGCCCGTTGGTCTGCCCGCTGTCCCGCGATTCCCGAACGCTCACTTCGATGAGCGGGACCGACGCATCAGGCGCCACGACCGCCTCGTACGCCTGGAGTGTGCCTTTGGTATCCCGGATGGCCAGCGTTCCACGGAGCGTGGTGGCGGTCCGGGTGAACCGCTCGGTCGCGACGGTATCGCCGGCGTGCCGGATGATGAAGCCGCCGCTCTCGCTCGGCAGGGTGTCGCCCGTCGCGGTCTCGGGAGGCGCGGACTGTGCCAGGAGGACGGCCCCGACGGGCATCACGGGGACCACGGGGATGAGGGCCAGGAGGCCGAGAAGTCTGGGCAGTGGTTTCATGGCCTGCAGCATAAGCGGCCCGCGGGGAACCGTCCAGCGTACTCTCGCCACCCAGCGATGCCGCCCCGGAGCGCTCGGATCCCTCGTGCGGGGGAATGATCCCGGTGAGCCACCCCGGCATGCCTATCGTGCGCGGTCATTCCGACCCCGGAGCGCCGCGTGGATCTGGTCCCCCTGCTGCAGGGTGTCCGCTCGCTCGAGACACTGAGCGGGGTGGTGGCCGCGCTCGGACACGAACCGCTGCTGGAAGTGGCGCCCGGAGTCGCGGGCCACGCAGGCGCCGGCGGCGATGGGTCGGCGCTGGTCGTGGGCCGCGCGGGAGCCTTCCCATGGTTCGCCATCGCGGGACCTGAGCCGGAGCGATTGGCGCGCCGGGTGGCGCGGAGGCTCGCCAGCCGCGGGCGGCTCGGCGGGGTGCTGGCGCTCGACGCGGTGGGGCGCCGATTGGGCGTGGCCGTAGCGTTCGACAGCTCGCCAACGCTCGTGGTCGACCTCGACCGGCCAGGCGCCGCCGTACTCGCCTGCCTGCGCCGGCTGGCCGGCACGGGGCCGGGCGGCGCGCTGGCCTATGCCACGCGCGCCGCGGAGGCACTCAGCGGGGAGGCCGTCGGCCGCCGCTTCTTCCGGGAGTTCAAGGCAATGCTGGACCGGATGGCCGAGGGCCTTCCCACGCCGCTCCGCGGCGAGGAGCGCCGGAGTCTGGCGCTGCTACAGCTCACCCGGGTCCTCTTCCTCTACTTCATCCAGTCCAAGGGGTGGCTCGCGGGCCGAGACCGGTTCCTGTCCGAGGAGGTGGACCGCTGCCTTACGCACCGGCGCGGGATCCACCGCGATCTCCTGCGGCCGCTCTTCTTCGGGACGCTCAACCGGCCGAAGGACGAGCGTAGCCGCGGCGCCCGCGCATTCGGCGCGGTTCCGTTCCTGAACGGCGGCCTGTTCGAGCCGCACCCGCTCGAGCGCTCGCTCCGGGGCAACATCCCGAATCCCATCTGGCGCGATGCGTTCGACCGGCTGTTCGAGCGCTTCCACTTCGTAGTCTCGGAGGGCGGCCAGGCCGGCGGTATCGCGCCCGACATGCTCGGCCGGGTGTTCGAGGGCGTCATGGCACCGTCCACGCGGCGTGCCTCGGGGAGCTACTACACCCCGGCGACGCTGGTTCGGTCGATCCTCGACGCGGCGCTCGCGGCGCTGGTGGCCGGGCGGCTCGAATGCACGGAGGCAGAGGCAGAGCGGAGGCTGAGCGACCGCGATCCCCGAGCCGTCGCGCTGCTCGACGATCTCACGCTGCTCGATCCCGCGGCCGGCTCGGGTGCGTTCCTGCTCGGCGCCCTCGAGCGGCTGTCCTCGCTCGCGGCGCCTGACGGCGTCGCCTCCGCTCCGGGCCGCCGCCGGATCCTCCAGTGCGCGCTCTTCGGCGTCGACCGCAGCGCCGCCGCGGTACGGCTCACGGAGCTTCGGCTCTGGCTGGCGGTCATCGCCCAGGACCAGGAGGATCGTCCCGAGCTGGTGGAGCCGCTGCCCAACCTCGACTGCCTCATTCGCCAGGGCGACACGCTGTTCGAGCCCGTCGGCGGGCAGGTGCGCCTGCGGGCCCCCGACGCACGCCTGGCCAAGGACGTTTCGAACCTGAGGCGTCAGCTCGTCACTGCCAGCGGGCAACGGAAGCGCGAGCTGGTACGCGCGCTCCGAGCGGCGGAGTGCCGTGCCGCGGAAGCTTCACTCCTGGCGGCCGAGTCGGAGGCCCGATCTCGAGTCGCGGAATGGTTGAGCGCGGCGCGAAGCGAGGACCTCTTCGGCGGGCGCCGGGGCGCGGACGCCGAGATCCGCGAGCGCCTGGCCGACAACCGGGCCGAGCTCCGGGCCCTTCGCACGGCGCGCCGAACGCTGGTCCGCGAGCGCGAGGTGCCGTGGTTCCACTACCAGAGTCACTTCGCCGACGTGTTCGCGGCCGGCGGCTTCGATATCGTGGCAGGGAACCCGCCATGGCTTCGGGCCGAGGAGGTGCCGCCGGAAATGCGGCGGCGGCTGGAGGGGCGCTATCGCTGGTGGCGGGGCACGGGGCGCGGGTTCGGCCACCGGCCGGATCTGGCCGTCGCGTTTCTGGAGCGCGCGCTGGAGCTCGCCGCGCCGGGCGGCATCGTCGCACTGCTGGTGCCGGCCAAGCTCACCACCGCGGGCTATGGGGCCGCGGCCCGCCATGCGCTCGCCGCGTCGACCACCCTGATTCACGCAGCCGATCTCACGGGAAGACGGGACGCCGCCTTCGACGCGACCGTCTACCCGCTTGCGCTCATCGCGCGAAAGACGCCGCCGCCGACGGGGCACCGCGTGCGTACGTCGCTCGGCTCGGGCGATCCGACAGTCGCGGCGGGACTCGCGGCCGGCAAGAGCCTATCGACCACTGGCCCCGAGATCCCCCAGTCGCGGCTCGGCGGCGGTGGCCCGTGGATTCTGTCCGCGGATGGCGCGAGTGCACTCTCCGTCCGGCTCAAGCGCGAGCATCCGGTAGTCGGCGATCGATTCACCTGTCAGCTCGGTCTCAAGACCGGAGCCAACCACCTGTTTCTCGATCCGCCCGCCACCATCGAACCGCGGCTGGTCCGCTGGGCCGTGCGCGGGCGCGACGTGCGCGCCTTCCGTCCGTGCGCCCGTATTCGACTGCTATGGACCCACGGGCCGGACGGCGCACCGCTGGAGCGCCTCCCACCCGATGCGGCCGCGCACCTGGCGCCTCACGAGGCGGCTCTCCGCGCGCGGGCGGACTTCGCGGGCGGGCCGCCATGGACCCTGTTCCGGACGCGGGCGGCCACCGCGCGCGACCGGGTCGTGTGGTCCGATCTCGCGCGGCGCCTCACCGCCTGTGCGCTCACCGGCCGGCGGGACATTGGCCGCATTCCGCTCAACACCTGCTACGTGGCTTCAGCGGCGTCGGCCGAGCAGGCGGAACGGCTGGCTGCGTGGCTCAACGCGCGCTGGGTCGGCGTGCTCGCCCAGGTCGGCGCCATGCCTGCCGCCGGCGGATTCCATCGCTTCGCCGCGGCCGTCGTCAGCGGGCTGCCGCTGCCGGCGAGCGTGCTGACCGATCCCTCACTATCGGCCATCGCGATCGCCGGGCGGCGCGGAGAGCCGGTGCAGGAGGCGCTGGATGAAATTGCGGCCGGACACCTCGGCCTCTCGCCCAGAGACCGGCGGACGCTGGGCAGGCTCGTGGGCGATGGCGCCGCGGATCGTCGCTGAATCGCTCTGCGCGGTCGCCGATCCGCTTCGCACCGGCCTGACGGCGGGCCCGCCGGCCGGCGGCGCGGAAGTGGCTCGTGCGCTGGCCCGGAGCCTCACGCCCGCCGAACATCCGGGCTGCCCGCCCGGGTGGCTGCTCTCCGGGCACGCACGCAGCTTCCGGCGCGCCCTGGCCGCCCTCGAGCGTTACCGCGGCGCGCTGCTCGCCGAGCCGGTGGGAAGCGGGAAGACGTATGTGGCGCTGGCCGTCGCCGGCCAGCTCCAGGGCCGGCGCCCCACCTCCTGCCTGGTGCCCGCCGCGCTGGCCGCACAATGGCGTGCCGTTGCCGAGCGCGTGGGCGTCCCGGTCGAGATCGGCACGCATCAGCTCGCAAGCCGCGGCCGCCTGCCCGCCGGCTCCCCTGGCCTGGTGATCATCGACGAGAGCCATCACTTCCGGAACCCGCTCACCCGCCGCTACGCGCACGTGGCGCCGTGGCTGGTGGGCCGCCGAGTGCTGCTCCTCAGTGCCACGCCGGTGGTGAACCGACTCGAGGACCTGGCGCACCAGCTCCTGCTCGGCGTGCGGGACGACGCGCTGATCGCCGATGGACTGGTCTCCCTCAGGGCCTCGCTCGCCGCGGGCCGAGGCCTCTCGGCGCTCGGAAGCCTCGTCATCGAAGACACGGCATCGGCGGGCCCTCGGCCCGTGCGGCTCGCCGGCGAGAGCGTTGCCAGTCCAGCGGAGGCAGCGCTCGCCGAGGCCACGATCGCCAGCCTGGCGCGCCTCCGCCTCTCGAGACATCCACCCATCGCCGCGCTGCTGCACGGCGTACTCCACCGCGCCGCAGCCTCGAGCCCCCCGGCGCTCGCGGGCGCGCTGCGGCGCTATCGTACGCTCCTGCTCCATGCCCGGGACGCCCGGCAGGCCGGGCGGGTGCTCACCCGGGCCGAGCTGCGCGACTTCGCCGGCGAGCTCGACGACCAGACCGTCCTGTGGACACTCGTCACGGGCGGTGGCGGAGACGAGGTGGAGCTCGCCCTCGACGACCTGGCCGCGGTCGACGACGTGATGGCCGACGTGGCTCGCGCCGCGGCCGGCGGCGATCCGAAGCTGGAGCGCCTGCGCGCCCTGCTCGCCGACCGGCGGCCCACCCTCGTCTTCAGCACCCGCCGCGAGACCGTCCGCCATCTACGCGTCCGCCTCGCCCCGCCGCCGGTGGCCTGGTGCACCGGCGAGCGTGCCGGCCTCGGACTGCTGCCCGCACCCCGGGCCGCCGTGCTCGGCTGGTTTCGCGATGAGTCGGCCTGGGAAGCACCGGACCTCCCGGAGCCGGCGTGCCTCGTCGTCACCGATGTGGCAGCCGAGGGGCTCGATCTGCGGCGGGCAGCGCGCGTGGTGCACTACGACCTGCCGTGGACGCCGATGCGGCTGGAGCAGCGGGAGGGTCGGGCCGTGCGGCTGGGATCCACCCGTGAGCTGGTGGAGGTGGTGCGCTTCATCCCGCCACCCGTGCTCGAGGCCGTGCTCGAGCTGGGAGAGCGGCTGCGCCGAAAAGCCGGGCTCCCCGCCATGGCCGGCATCGGGACGGATGGCATGCGGCTCTGGCGCTGGCGCTCGGCGCTGGCAGACCAGTTGGGCGGCGGCCCTGCCGTGTCCGGCAACGCCCTGGCAGGCGAGAGCGCGTGGGGCCACGGGGCCGCGGCGGGGGCGCACCATGGCGGCGGCGGCGTGCTCGCCGGCTTCGAGCTCCTGGCCCTCCGGGGCGGCGAGCGCGAGCGCATCGGCTCCGTGGTCGGCTGGCTTGGGCCCGACGGCGCCTGGAGCGAGGACGAGTCGGTCGTCGCCGAACGCCTTCGGGCCGCCGCGGAGAGTGATCACCGGAAGGCACCGACCCCCGCCGTTGTCCGGCAGGCGCTCGACCGACTGGTGGCCCCCGTGCGTGCCCGGCTCGCGCTCGCGGCCGCGCGGCGCTGGACGGTTGCCGAGCCCGACACGGCCGCGCGGCGCCTGGCGCTCCGCCTGGGCGAGCTGGTCCGCGCGGCGGCGCGGCAGCGGGATGGAGCAGAGCTGGCGCGGCTCGAGCGGGTGCTTGGGTTCGTCGCGGGCGGACACACGGCGGGGGAAGCACTGCTGGTCCGACGGCTGGCGGACGCGGATGCACCGGCGCTGGCGGCGGGCCTGGCGAGAATCCCGGCGGCGTCCGCCCGCTGGGAGGCGATCGACGTCAGGCTGACCGGACTCCTGGTCTTCGACGACTAGCCGCCGATGACCGTTCGGCTGGCCTGGTATGCGCGCGGCACGTTGTTCTCGCCCCGGAACTCGAAGTGCTCGGGGTCCATGATCCGATCGGGCGGCGCACCGCCGGCCTCCCCCCCGCGGAGGAACCGCGCCAGCAGGTGCTCGGCGAGCGTGGCGGCGATGTACCAGACGTCCGGATCGACGCCGGGATACCGGTCGGCAAATTCCGGCCGAAGCCGCGCTTCTCGTGGGGGGGCTTCAGTGGTCATGGTGATGGCTCCAGCGGGTGGGCGGCGAAGCGGCGCGTGCCGGGATCGCTCCACTCGTCCATGGCAAGATGCCAGAGGTGCCAGGCCTCCTCGACGGCGGTCTGGCGGGTCTCGGGCCGGCCCTCCGCCTCGCGGCGGCCGCTATAGATGATCGCGGCCATGATCGCCACGAGTTCGGTGGGCTGCATCGTCCAACTCCGGAATGACGGTCCGTTGAGATTAGGAATGGCGCGCCGCGCGCGCAACCCGGCCGGCACCTTGCTAAGTTTGGACCATGGCCGCCATTCAGACCGTGCTGTTCGATCTCGACGGCACGCTCATCGATTCGATTCGCCTGATCCTCGACAGCTACCATCACACCCTCGCCACCCACGGCATACCGCCGCGGACGGACGAGGACTGGCTCCGGGGCGTCGGCACGCCGCTCAACGTGCAGTTCGCCGAGTGGCACGACGACCGCGGGAAGCTCGAAGCGATGGTCGCCACCTATCGGGAGTACAACCTCGCCCACCACGACCGGATGGTCACGATCTATCCGGGCGTGGCGGCGGCCGTCGGAGCCATCCGCGCCGCGGGCCGCCGCACCGGCCTCGTCACCAGCAAGAACCGGCAGGGGGCGCTGCGCGGACTCACGCTCGTCAGGCTGGAGGCGTTGATGGACGTGCTGGTGTGCGCCGACGAGGTGACCCGCCCCAAGCCGCATCCCGAGCCGGTCGAGAAAGCCGTGGCTCTGCTCGGCGCCGATCCCGCCACCACGGTCTACGTGGGCGACAGCATCCACGACATGGTGTCGGGCCGCGCCGCCGGCGTCCGCACCGCCGCGGTGCTCTGGGGCCCGTTCGGCCGAGAGCACCTGGAGCTGGCTGCGCCCGACTACTGGCTCGAAACCCCGGCGGACCTGCTGACCCTGCTCGATTAACCGTCCAGCAGCTCCCGGGTCCGCCGGGTGAGCTGCTCGATGGTGAACGGCTTCTCCACGAAGCCGGTCCCGGGCGGCATGACGCCGTCCGAGGTCACCGCCCGCTCGCTGTATCCCGACATGAACAGAACCTTGATCCCCGGATGGCGGGTGCGGAGCCGCTCCACCAGCTCGCGTCCGCCCATCTCGGGCATGACGAGATCGGTGATGACGAGGTCGACGGGCCGGTCGCCCGCCTCGATGATCCGAAGCGCGTCGACACCGTGGCGCGCCTCGATCACCGTGTACCCGTGCCGCTCCAGCAGCCGGCGCGCGGAGCTGCGGACCGCGGCCTCGTCCTCCACCAGCAGCAGGGTCTCGGTGCCACCGGGAAAGCTCCGGCGGTCGGTGGGGCCGGCGGCGGCGGCAGCCCCCATGTGGCGCGGGAGAAAGATGGTGAAGGTGGCGCCCTGGCCCGGCGCGCTTTCGACCGCGATGTGCCCGCCGCTCTGCTCGACGATGCCGTAGACCGTGGAAAGACCGAGGCCGGTGCCCTTCCCCGCTTCCTTGGTGGTGAAGAAGGGATCGAAGATGCGGGCCTGCGTCGGCACGTCCATGCCGACGCCGGTGTCGCTCACGGCGAGGGTGACGTAGGCCCCCGGACGTACGCCGTTGCCGCGCGCGTCGTCGGTGGCCGCGAGGAGCAGGTTGGCTGTCGTGACCGTCAGGCGGCCGCCGTCGGGCATCGCGTCGCGAGCGTTGATCACCAGATTGACGAGCACCTGCTCCAGCTGGCTCGGGTCGGCGAGCACGTGCCAGAGCGCCGGGTCCAGCTCGCTCTCGAGCGTGATATGGGCGCCGACGAGGCGACGCAGCATCGCGTCAACTTCGCCGACGCAGGCGTTCAGCGAGAGCACTCGCGGCTGGAGCACCTGGCGGCGGCCGAACGCCAGCAACTGGCGCGTCAGGCCGGCGGCCCGCTGGCCGGCATGGCGGATCTGTTCGATGTCTCCCCGGATCGGATCGTCGGGGCGGAGCTCCTGGAGGACCAGGTCGCTGTAGCTCAGGATGCCGGTGAGCAGATTGTTGAAGTCGTGGGCGATCCCGCCCGCCAGTTGCCCGACCGCCTCCATCTTCTGCGAGTGGCGCAGCTGCTCCTCGCTCCGGCGGAGCGCCTCCTCGCCGGCGCGCTGGTCCGTGATGTCCTGCTGGAGGGCGATCGCCCCGATGATGCCGCCGTCCAGGGCGCGGAGCGGCAGGGCGGAGTTGAGTATCGTCCGATGCGAACCGTCGAACCCTTCGATCTGCACCACTTCGCCGAGCGTGGTCTCGCCCTTCCGGATGGCGCGCGCCGCCGCCCATTCCCCGGGCGCGATCGGGTCGCCGGTCGCGGCCCGCCATCCGCGGAACTCGCCGAAGTCGTCCAGGCCGACGAAGCGGGCGCCGCCCCAGATGGTCCGGCTGGCGGGGTTGGCGAAGCGGATGAGGCCGTCGCGGTCCAGCACCCAGACGCCGACCGGCAGATGATCGAGCACCTGCTCGAGCAACCGGTTGCTCCGCGCGAGAGCCTCCTCGCTGCGGCCACGCTCGATGGCGATCTCCGCCAGGTGGCTGGCGAGCTCGACCAACCGGAGATCGGCCGAGTCGGGCGCGCGCGCGCCGGGATAGTGCACCTCGAGCGTGCCCAGCAGCGCGCCGTCCGTGGCGAACAGCGGAGTGGCCCATGACGCCCGGATGCCCTGGGCCAGGAGCGGCTCCCGCCAGGCGTCGGCGGCCGGATCGCCGGCCAGGTCCGCCACGACCACCCGTTCGCGGCGGATACCCGCGGCGGCGCTCAACCCTGCGTCGACTTCCAGCGGCACGTCGGCAAGCGCGGCACGCAGCTCGTCCGGCAGGCTGGGCCCCGACGCCAGCCTGAGCCGCCGGGTCTCGGGATCGAACACCATCACGGCCGCGAGCAGATCGCTCCCGTGGGCCTCGGTGAACCGCACCACCCGCTCCAGCACGGCGCCGAGATCGAGTCCGGCGGCGATCTGCTCGAGCAGCCGGCTCTGGCCGTGCGCCAGCAGGCCGGCCCGCACGCGCTCGCTGACGTCGGTCAGTCCGCCGACCATCCGAACGGCGTCGCCCGCCTCGTCGCGGAGGATCCTGGCGCGATCCCGCACGTACAGGTAGCGGCCATCGGCGGCGCGGAAGCGGTACTCGTCCGTCCACTCGGTGGCGCCGCGGGCGATGGTGGCATGGATGCCGCTCACGATCCGCTCGCGATCGTCGGCATGGATCCGCTCGTACCACCAGGCGGCGGTGCCACCGGGCGTCGCTTGCCGGTAGCCGAATGCGCCGCCCGCCGGCTCGTCCCACGCGATCCGGTCCGTCAGGAGGTCCCAGTCCCATACGGCGTCCTGCGTGGCCTCCGTCGCCAGCCGGAAGCGCTCCTCCCGCTCACGCAGCGCCGCTTCCGCCGCCTTGCGGTCGCCGATGTCCGCGAGGGCGACGTGGAATCGCGGCGGCACGCCGGGCTCGACGGGGAAGGCGGTGACGGTGGCGAGCACCCAGCGCGGCTCGCCGCCGGCTCCGAGCACACGCTTCTCCGCCGTATAGCTGCCGCACTCACCGGCCAGCAGCAGGCGGGCGGCCTCGTGGTCGGCTGCCCGGTCGGCCGGATGGGTCGACAGCTCGGCCGGGCGGCCGGCGAGCGCCTCGACCGTGGTGCCGAGCAGCTCGGCCAGCGCGCGATTGACCCGAAGCCACCGCCCATCGGACTGCACCAGACCCATCGGCAGGGCCGACACCTCGAAGACCTCGGCCGCGGGGTCCCGAGGAAGCGGGGCGGCGGGGGCGGCGGGGAGGAATGACGATGGAGATGGGCGGCTGCGAGCGGAGCTCCATCTCGGTGACCACCGAGGCGGCCAGGTCCTGCAGCAGGGCCACGTCCCGGGGCGACCAGATGCGCGGGATCGCGTCGATGACGCAGAGCGCGCCGGCGGTCCGGCCGTCGCCCATCGTGAGCGGCACACCGGCATATGAGATCCAGGACAGCTCGCGGATGGCGGGATTGGAGCGGACGAGCGGCTGTCGCCGGGTGTCCTCGACCACCAGCGGTGCCCCGGACGCGACCACGTGACGGCAGAAGGAATAGGCGAGCGGCATCGCCCGTTCGCTGGCCCACGGCTCCGGCACGCCCACGGTGCTCTTGAGGAAGGCGCGGTCCTCCCCCATGACGCTGACCAGGGCGACCGGCGCGCCGAGCAGCCGCGCCGCCAGGCGCGTCAGCCGGTCGAAGGCCTCCTCGGCGGGACGCTCGAGCAGGCGGGTCGAGATCACCTGGGTCATGGCTGCCGGGCGGACGGGGGACGGGCCGCCCTTGCGGAAGCCCGCCAAACACGATCGACCACGGAATCTGGGGGGGAACGGGGCGTCAAGGAAGCCGGGGGGTGCGTGGCCAAGTTTTGGTAACGCGTTATCTTCCCCGCTGCCCGTTACCAGGATGTTACAGTGCGACTCCTGCCACGCGACGAAAAGTTCTTCGACCTCTTCACGGCGGTCGCCACCTACACCGTCGAGGCGGCCCGGCTGCAGCAGGAGCTGCTGCGGGTCGAGCACAACCGGCGAAGCGCGCTGGTCGACAAGATCAAGCGGCTGGAGCACCAGGCCGACCAGGTCACCCATGACGTGGTCACCCGGCTCGACCGGGTCTTCATCACCCCCCTCGACCGCGAAGACATCCACCTCCTCGCCTCGCGCCTCGACGACGTCATCGACCTCATCGACGGCACCGCCCGGCGGCTCCAGATCTTTCATGCCGGCGCGGCTCCCGACGGCGCCATGCTCATCGCCGAGGTGATCGTCCGGGCGACAGAGCAGCTCCAGGTAGCCGTCGCCGCGCTGGAGAAGAACAGGAACGGCACGGTGCTCAACGCCTGCGTGCAGATCAAGCGGCTCGAGGAGGAGGGCGACACGCTCTACCACGAGTGGCTCGGCCACCTGTTCGAGGGCTCGCCCGACGCGCTGACCGTGATCAAGTGGAAGGAGATCTACGACAACCTGGAGAAGACGCTGGACGACATCGAGAACGCCGGCAACGTGCTCGAATCGATCTCCATCAAGCACGCGTGAGCATGCCGCACGACGTGGCGTACGTGCTGGCGATCGTCCTGATCGCGCTGACCTTCGACTTCATCAACGGCTTCCACGACAGCGCCAACTCCATCGCCACGGTGGTCTCGACCCGGGTGCTCTCTCCAGGGGTCGCGGTGGTGTGGGCGGCGGTCTTCAACTTCGCAGCCGCGTTCGTGGTCGGCACGGCGGTTGCACAGACCATCGGCAGAGGGCTGATCGTCCCCTCGGTGGTCGACCCGCACCTCATCCTCAGCGCCCTGGTCGGCGCGATCGTCTGGAACCTCATCACCTGGTACGTCGGCCTGCCGAGCTCCTCGAGCCACGCGCTCATGGGCGGCCTCGGTGGCGCGGCCATCGCCAAGGCCGGATTCCCCGCCCTGCAGCTCGCGGGCTGGGTCAAGCCGATCCTGTTCATCTTCATCTCGCCGCTGCTGGGGATGGCGCTGGCGCTGATGCTGACCGTCTCGCTCTCCTGGGCGCTCAGGGGCGCGTCGCCCGGGCCGGTGGACCGGATCTTCCGGCGGCTCCAGCTGCTCTCGGCGGCACTCTACTCGCTGAGCCACGGCGCGAACGACGCCCAGAAGACGATGGGCATCATCGTCGGGCTGCTGGTGTCGAGCCAGGCGCTGTTCGCGGGGGAGACCGGCTGGCTGCATCACCTGCACGTGCCGAACGCGGACCGGATTCCGTTCTGGGTGGAGTTCGCGGCGTACAGCGCCATCGGCCTCGGCACGGCGCTGGGAGGGTGGCGAATCGTGAAGACGATGGGCAGCCGGATCACGAAGCTGCGGCCCTTCGGCGGGTTCTGCGCGGAGACGGCGGGCGGCATCTCGATCCTGATCGCCTCGCAGCTGGGCGTGCCGGTGAGCACGACCCACACGATCACCGGCGCCATCGTCGGGGTGGGCGCGGCGCAGCGGCTGTCGGCGGTGCGGTGGGGGGTGGCGACTCGGATCGTGTGGGCCTGGATCCTCACGATCCCGATGGCGGCAGCGATCGCGGCGGTCAGCTATCTGGTGCTGACCAGGTAGGCGGGCACCGCCGTCATCCCGAGCGCAGCGAGGGACCTTGCCCCGGAATGGCTCGAATCATTCCCCGTGCTACCCAATTCACCACGGAAACACGGAAGACACGGAAGCTGCAAGGCGAAAACCACAAGTCTTTGTTGCTGCTGTTTCCGTGTCCTCCGTGTTTCCGTGGTGAACCGAACTGCTGACGTAGCCCGCCGGCCAGACGCCCCTGCCTCAGGCCGCCTGAGTCGCCCGCTTGGCGTCGATGGCCGACTGGTAATCCTCGAGCAGCTGATCGTACACGCCGGCCCAGTCACGCGCCCGCGCGCTGGCGAGCGCTCCGGCGCCGAGCCGGCGCCGTAACGCGGCGTCGGTCAGCAGCCGCCGGAGGCCGGCGACGATCGCCGCCGTGCTGTCCGGCTCGACCAGCCAGGCATTGCCACCATGCTCCGCGAACTCGAGCACCCCACCCGCCGCCGCCACCAGCGACGGTAGTCCCGAGCCCATCGCCTCCAGCAGGGAGTTGCCGAACGTCTCGGTGGTGGACGGGAACGCGAACACGTCGGCCGAGGCGTACGCGGCCGAGAGCGCCGGACCCTGCAGCAGGCCCGTGACGTGCACGCCCGGGATCTCCCGCCGCCGGATCTCGTCCTCCAGCGGCCCGCGACCCACGAGGACCAGCTTCCCTGCTCCCCGCTCCGGCGCCAACGTTTCCCACGCCTCGAGCAGCAACCCCAGGTTCTTCTCCCGCGCGATCCGACCGATGTACGTCACCAGCAGGTCGTCGGGGCCCAGGCCGAAGGCGGCCCGGTACGCCTCGCTCCGCCAGCCCGCCGAGAACACCTCCGGGTCGACCCCGCGGCTCCAGAGTCCCGTGTGGGTCACGCCGTGGCGATGGACGGCCTGCTCGTAGATGCGCGAGGGGCACAGCACCCGGTGGGCCTGCCCGTAGAACCACCGGAGGTAGTGCCAGCCTGCCCGCAGCGCCCAGGGCACGCCGTAGCGGGCGGCATACTGGTCGTAATCGGTGTGGGCGGACGCGATGAGCGGGAGGTCCAGCTGCCGCGCGGCCTTGAGGCCGGCGATCCCCAGCGAGAACTCCGTGGCCACGTGCACGATATCGGGCTGGAACGCCTCCAGGTCCTCCACGACTTCGCGCTGCCGGGGAAACGCCCACTGCACGTCGGGATAGAGGAAGAAGGGAACGCTCGGCGACCGGTGGACTTCCGGCCGGTCCGGCCCGCCCTCGGGCAGCGCGTAGGTGGCGCTGTACACGCGGACGGTATGTCCGCGCGCCTGGAGCGCGTCCGTCAGGCGGAGCAGGGTCACCCCCACCCCGCTGACCATCGGCCAGTACACTTCGGAAAAGAGGGCGATCCGCACGCGGTGACGCTCGCGGGTTTGAGTCAGGTTCCGCCACGGCCGGCGCGATCCTGCCGGTGCCTCAACCCTAGAACGGGCCGGGCGAGGCGACAAGGGCGGATGCATGCTTCCCAGGCTCCCGATCTCCGTGGATGAGAATTGGGTGAGATCGCGATGAGTGGCCGGCCCTACTCTATCGCACGTCTCGGCGCCGCGAGAGTCGCGGCACTTCGCCGACGCGGACGACCTCATCCCCGAGTAAGGAGGCAGCAATGCGTACGATGTCCAGATTCGCCACCCGTCTGCTCCTCGGTCTCATCGTCACCGGCGCGGCCGCCTGCGGCGGGGGCGGCGATGCCACCGCGCCTTCGCCGGGCCCGGGCGACGGCCAGGTGAGCGGCACCTACACCCTGGCCGGCGTGCAGACCCTGGGTAACCTGCACGGCGGCGGCGCAGGGATCCCCGTGACCTTCACCGATGGAGCGGGACGTCCGCTGGTGTTCGAGAGCGGGACGCTCACGCTGGGCGCGGACGGGATCTTCGACCTGGTGGTGCAGGCCAGGTTCAACGGGAGCCCGACGGAGATGACCGACCATGGCACCTACACCGTCTCCGGTGGCGGCACGATCGACTTCGACAGCGAGAAGTCGACCCCACGGCTTTCGACGGGCAGTCTTAGCGGCAATCAGGTGAAGGCCTTCAGCCAGTTCGGCGGGATCCCGTTCGAGATTACCACGGTGAAGTGATGCCTTGCCCAAGAGGCGCACACGAGACGGCGTCGCGAACCGCGGCGCCGTCGGTCCGCTAGATTCCCGCAATGCGCATTCGCGAGCCCGTCAACGCCTGGTCCCACTTCATCGGCCTCATCCTCGCCGGCGCCGGGAGCGTCCTCCTGCTTCGGCTCGCCCGCGGCGGGGCCCAGACGGCGGCGTTCGCGGTCTACGGCGGCTCGCTCATACTACTCTATGCGGCCAGCACGCTGTACCACGCGCTCCCCCTGCCCGCCCATCGGCTGCGGCCGCTCCGGACCCTGGATCACATCGCCATCTACTTCCTGATTGCCGGGACCTATACACCGGTGGCAGTGGTCACCCTGCACGGCACTCCCGGCCAGGTGCTGCTGGTGGCGGCCTGGAGCATCGCGATGCTCGGCGTGCCGTTCAAGATCTGGTGGCTGGACGCGCCGGTGTGGATCTCGACCGGGATCTACCTGGCAATGGGCTACATGTCGCTCCTCGCCGCCGCACCGCTGGCCGAGGCGGTCTCCGCGAGCGGCCTGGCGTGGCTGGTGGCCGGGGGGCTCGCCTACACGGCCGGGGCGATCATCTTCACCCGGGGACGGCCCGATCCCTGGCCGGGCCGGTTCGGGCACCACGAGATCTGGCACCTGCTGGTCCTGGTCGGCAGCGGGTGCCACTTCGCGTTCATGGTACTGCACGTGGCGGCGTGAGCCCTGGGCGGGCGAACATTCTCGGGGAGCGAAAGGCGATGACCGAAAGATGACCGAAAAGCGAGGATCGGTCGTGGGCGACGTGGAGCTGCGCGGTGGCCCGGTGGCGGGTGACGCGCGGGTGCTCACGCCCGAGGCGCTGGCCCTGGTGGCGCATCTCGCGCGGCGCTTCACCGACGCCCGGAACCAGCTGCTCGAACGCCGCCGCGAACGACAGCAGCGTTTCGATCTGGGTGAGCTCCCCGGCCTGCTCCCCGAGACCGCCGCGGTGCGCGAGGGCGACTGGACCGTCGCCCCGGCGCCGGCGGACTTCGACGACCGGAGGGTCGAGATCACCGGGCCCGCCGAGCCCAAGATGATGATCAATGCGCTCAACTCTGGCGCGCGGGTCTTCATGGCGGACTTCGAGGACGCGCTGTCCCCGCCCTGGACCAACGTGGTCGGGGGTCAGGTGAGCTGCATGGACGCGGTGCGGCGGACCCTGCAATACACCAGTCCCGATGGCAAACCCTACCGGCTCGGCGAGCGGCTCGCGACGCTGGTCGTGCGGCCCCGCGGGTGGCACCTCGACGAGGCCCATGCGCGAGTCGATGGCCGCCCGGTGCCGGCCAGCCTGTTCGACTTCGCCCTCTATTTCCACCACAACGCCCGGGAGCTGCTGGCCCGTGGCAGCGGCCCCTACCTCTACCTCCCCAAGCTCGAGAGCCATCTCGAGGCCCGGCTGTGGAACGATGTGTTCGTCGAGGCCCAGCGGTTCGCCGGCCTGGCCCAGGGTACCATCCGCGCCACGGTGCTGATCGAGACCATCGTGGCGGCGTTCGAGATGGACGAGATCCTGTACGAGCTGCGCCCCCATGCCGCCGGCCTCAACGCCGGGCGGTGGGACTACATCTTCAGCGTGATCAAGAAGTTCGGGCTCCGGCCCGAATTCGTGCTGCCCGATCGCGCACAGGTCACCATGGCCGTGCCGTTCATGCGGGCGTACAGCGAGCAGCTGGTGTGGACCTGCCATCGGCGCGGGGCGCACGCCATCGGCGGGATGGCCGCCTTCATCCCCTCGCGGCGGGACGAGGAGGTCAACAAGCTTGCGCTGGCGCGGGTCCGGGAAGACAAGCGTAGCGAGGCCGACCTCGGCTTCGACGGCGCCTGGGTGGCGCACCCCGACCTGGTCCCGGTGGTCGCGGAGGTGTTCGGCGCGCGGCTCGGCGACCGACCCAACCAGAAGGACCGCATGCCGCCCGGACCGGTGGACCCCGCGCGGCTCGTGGACGTCCGCATCGCCGGTGGCCGGGTGACCGAGGCCGGGGTACGCGGGAACGTCAGCGTCGCGCTGCAATACCTCGAGGCCTGGCTCCGCGGCGCCGGCGCGGTGGCGATCAACAACCTGATGGAAGACACTGCGACGGCCGAGATCGCCCGGGCGCAGCTGTGGCAGTGGATCCATCACGGCACGCCGGACGAGAGCGGCCGGCCGGTGACGCTGGCGATGGTCCGGCGGTACCTGGACGAGGAGTTGACGATCCGGACGGCCGTGGCGGGACGCTGGCAGGACGCGGCACAGCTCCTGGACGCGCTGATTGCGGCCGAGCGCTTTCCGGAGTTCCTGACCCTGATGGCGTATCGACGGCTCGAGGGATGACGCGCGCGAGGGACGAGGACGGGCCTCGCCCCTCGAGGGGAAAACTGGGGCGGCTGGGGTCGAACCAGCAACCTCCCGGTTAACAGCCGGGCGCTCTGCCTATTGAGCTACACCCCAAGGGCAAACTCCCGGGGACAGACAGCTTACAGGGAAACGGCATCATGGGTCAAGGCCGCCGCCGCGCCCAGGACGCGCTCCGCGCGCGGAACCTTGACCCCCATTCCGGGGAAGACAACCTTAAGTTGGCCAAGGACCCGCCGCGCGCCATCCGATTACCTCCCGCCCTCTGCAGCCAAGGAGTCCGGCGCCCATGAAACGATCCGTCAGCCTCGCCGTCAACGGCTCATCCCGCACCGTCCTGGTGGAGGCCCGGGCGCTGCTCGTCCACGTGCTGCGCGACGAGCTCAACCTCACGGGGACCCACATCGGCTGCGACACCAGCCAATGCGGCGCCTGTACCGTGCTGATCGACGGCAGGGCGGTGAAGAGCTGCACCGTCCTGGCGGTGCAGGCCGAGGGGCAGCAGATCACGACGATCGAGGGGCTCGGTTCGACCGACGCGCTGCATCCCCTGCAGCAGGGGTTCTGGGAGAAGCATGGCCTCCAGTGCGGCTTCTGCACTCCCGGCATGATCATGACGGCGGTGGATCTCCTCGCGGCGAACCCCGATCCGTCGGAGGCGGAGATCCGTCACGCCATCGAGGGCAACTACTGCCGCTGCACCGGCTATCAGAACATCGTCAGCGCCATTCAGGCGGCTGCCACCACGCTTCGCGCGCATCCGGCCGCGAGTGCCCCCACGCGCGCCGCCGTCTGAGGAGAGCGACATGCCCACGCTGTTCGGCTCCGCCATCAAGCGCCGCGAGGATCCGCGCCTCATCACCGGCGCGGCCACCTACGTCGACGACGTCAAGCTGCCCGGCCTCACCTACGCCGCTATCCTGCGGAGCCCCTACGCCCACGCGCGCATCACCTCGATCGACGTGAGCGCGGCCAGAAAGGCACCTGGCGTCGTCGCGGTCTACACCGGCGCCGACATCAAGGACAAGGTGGCCTCCGTTCCCTGCGCCTGGAACCCACCGAACTGCGATCTCAAGGTGCCGCCGCATCCGCTGCTGGCGTACGACAAGGTGCGCTACGTGGGCGACGGCGTCGCCATGGTGGTCGCCGAGTCGCGCGCCGAAGCGCGGGACGCGGTCGATTTGATCGACGTGGACTACGACCCGCTGCAGGGCGGCGTCGACCCCGAGAAGATGGCCCAGCCCGGCGCGCCGCAGTGCCACGACGAGGTCCCCAACAACATCGCCTTCACCTGGGTGGTGGCCGGCGGCGACGCCGAGGCGGCGTTCAAGAGCGCGGACGTGACGGTCAAGCAGCGCATCGTCCAGCAGCGGCTGCTCCCGACGGCCATGGAGTGCCGGGCCGCCGTGGCGAGCTACAACAAGGGCACCGGGCAGCTCACCCTCTGGGCCACGAGCCAGAATCCCCACATCCACCGTTTCCTCTGCTCGGTGATGCTCAAGCTCCCGGAGCATCGGATCCGGGTCATCGCGCCCGAGGTGGGCGGCGGATTCGGCAGCAAGATCCCGGCGTATCCGGACGAGGCGCTGGTGAGCTTCGCCTCCATGCAGCTCGGGCGGCCGGTCAAGTGGGCCGAGGACCGGAGCGAGAATTACAAGGTGACCATCCACGGTCGCGACCACGTCGAGTACGTGGAGATGTGCGGCACGAGGGACGGGAGGATCACCGGCCTCCGCACCAAGGTCTACGCGGGGCTGGGCGCCTATGCGTCGACGGCCGCGCCCGGGATTCCGACGATTCTCCACGGCCTGGTGTACTCGGGCGCGTACCAGATCCCGAACATTCTCGGCACCGTCCACGGCGTCTACACCAGCAGCACGCCGGTGGACGCCTATCGCGGCGCGGGCCGGCCCGAGGCCGCGTACCTGATCGAGCGGCTGGTGGACATCTACGCCCGCAAGATCGGCATGGACCCAGTGGAGGTGCGCAGGAAGAATTACATCCGCAAGGACCAGTTCCCCTACGCGACCCCTACCGGGGTCACCTACGACTCGGGCGACTACGAGCCCGCGCTCGACAAGGCGCTCGAGATCCTCGACTACCCGGCGTTCCGCCGGACACAGGTGGAGGAACGGAAGCGGGGCCGCTATCTCGGCGTCGGCATCGTTTCGTACATCGAGGTCTGCGGCTCCGGTCCCTCGCAGGTTGCCGGCGCGATCGGCTTCGGCGGCGGTCAGTACGATTCCGCGATCGTGCGCGTCTATCCGACGGGCATGGTGCGGGTCTACATCGGCGCGAGCCCGCACGGGCAGGGCGAAGAGACCACCTTCGCCCAGATCGTGGCCGAGGAGTTCGGCTACCCGATCGAGAACGTCGAGATCGTGCACGGCGATACCGAGACCACTCCGCAGGGCTGGGGCACCTACGGCAGCCGCACCACCGCGGTCTGCGGCTCGGCCGTGAAGGTGGCGGCGCAGCGGGTCAAGGAGAAGGCGAAGAAGATCGCCGCGCACCTGATGGAGGCCAACGAGCAGGACATCGAGTGGAAGGATGACGCCTTCCGGGTCCGCGGGTCGCGCGAGCAGGCCAAGAGCTTCGCCGAGGTGGCGCTGATGGCCAACGTCGCCTGGAACATGCCGGCCGGCGTCGAGCCAGGGCTCGAGGCGACGGCGTTCTTCGACCCGAGCAACTTCGTCTACCCCTTCGGGAGCCACGTCTGCACCGTCGAGGTGGACGTGGAGACGGGCGAGGTGAAGATCCTGCGCTACATCGCGGTGGACGACTGCGGGCCGCACATCAACCCGATGATCGTCGAGGGCCAGATCCACGGCGGCGTCATCCAGGGCATCGGCGAAGCGCTGCAGGAGATCGCCGTCTACGACGACGATGGCCAGCTCATCACCGGCACCATGATGGACTACGCGGTGCCCAAGGCGAGCCAGATGCCGCATCTCGAGCTCGACCACACCGTGACGCCGTCCCCCGTCAACCCGCTCGGCATCAAGGGTTGCGGCGAGGCCGGGACGATCGCTTCCGCGGCCTGCGTGGTGAGCGCGGTCTGCGACGCGCTGTCGCCCTTCGGGATCCTGCACATCGACAAGCCGCTCACGCCGGCGCGGGTGTGGGCCGCCATCCAGGCCGCGCGGGCGGGCGGGGACCCCCAGGTGGTTCCCGGTGCCGTCGGCCAGGGAAAGGAGAACGCGCGGTGATTCCCACTCCCTTCGAGTACGCGCGCGCCACCTCACTCCGGGACGCCCTCAACGTCCTGGCCAAGGGCGACGGCACCAAGCTCATCGCCGGCGGGCACAGCCTCCTGCCCGTCATGAAGTTCCGCCTGGCGCAGCCGCCCAGGCTGCTGGACATCGCCGGCCTCGCGGAGCTGCGCGGGATCGAGGAGTACCGGAAGGGCGCCCGCATCGGCGCGACCACCACCTACCGCGAGCTGCTCGAGAGCGCGCTGCTGCGGGAGCGCTTCCCGATCATCGCGGAGTGCACCGAGAACATCGGCGACCGCCAGGTCCGGAACCGCGGCACCATCGGCGGCAGCCTGGCCCATGCCGATCCGGCGTCGGACATGCCGTCGCTGATGCTGGCCCTCGACGCCACCTTCAACATGCGCTCGAAGCGCGGCCGGCGCGCCGTCAAGGCGCGCGAATTCTTCCAGGGCCCGTTCGCCACCGCCCTGGCCGAGGACGAGCTGCTGCTCGACATCGTGCTCCCGGCGCTGCCGAAGGGCGCGGGCACCGCATACCTGAGCCAGGAGCAGGCCGCCTCGGGCTACGCCCAGGCGGGGGCCGCGGTGGTCGTGGCACGGAGCCGCAAGACCATCAATCACGCGGTCATCGCGCTGACCGGGGTGGGCGAGATCGCCCAGCTCGTTCCCGCCGCCGACCAGCTGGTCGGCACCAAGGGCGAGCCCGAGGCGCTGGCGCGTGTCGCCGCCGCGTCGGTGGACGGCATCGAAGTGCAGGGGGACATCCACGCGCCGGCCGACTACCGCCGGCAGCTGACGCAGGTCATCGTCCGCCGGGCGCTCGAGAAGGCACTCGAGCGCGCCAGGTAACCTCCGCAAAAGGCCCGCATGAAACTCATCTTCTCCGGGGCGCCCGAGATCACCGCGCCGCCCGCGGCGGTCTGGGGCAAGCTGCTCGATGCCGACTTCGTGGCCGCCTCCGCGCCGGGCGTCGAATCGGTCGAGCGCGTCGACGCCACCCACTTCAAGGTGATCTCCGGCCTTGGCGTGGGCACGATCAAGGTCAGGTTCAAGCTCGACGTGGAGCTGTTCGACATCGTCGAGGGCGAGCGGCTTAAGATGCGCGCACGCGGCAAGGCTCCCGGCTCGAACGTCGACGTCGTCTCTTCCCTGCAGGTGGAAGCGGCCGGTAACGGCCACACCCGGCTCAACTGGTCCGCGACGAGCGACGTGAGCGGGACGGTGGCGAGCGTCGGCGCGCGGCTGCTCGAGGGCACCGCGCGCCGGCTCACCGAACAGTTCTGGACCGACTTCGCCCAGCGCGTCAGCGCCGGCTGACTCGAGCATGCGAGCCCGGCGCCTCACTCCGTCCGACCTCGCCGCTCTCTCCCCAGACGAACTCGAAGGCGCGGTGCTCCTGGCCCCGGTGCGGCTTGGCGGCGGCCAGCTGCGTAAGGGCGCGCGGCTGGATCCGGCGGCGGCCGGCCGGCTGATCGCGGCGGCGCACGCCGGCGAGCTCTCCCAGGTGGTACGCCTCGCCCTCCTCGATCCGGGCGACCTGCACGAGGACGAGGCCGCCGAGCCGCCTGGCGCGAGCCGCGGCCGGCCCCGGGCTCGCCCTCGAGCCGCCGCGCCAAAGCCGGCTCGATCTGGTGGCCCGGTGGGACGGCGTGGTGCACGTCCGCGTCGAGAGCCTCCGGCAGCTCAACACGCTGGATCCCCTCGAGGTCTTCACACTCTACCATGGCCAGGCGGTCGCCGCGGGCGAGGTCGTCGCGTCGGTCAAGGTGGCGCCGCATGTCGTGCCGGATGCGCTGGTGCGGGCGGGCGAGGCCGTAGCGGGCTCGGCCGCGCCCCTGGTCGACGTCCGCCCCTACGTGCCGCTGGAGGTCGCCGCGATCGCCGAGGAGGCGCTCAGCGGCGGAGCCTTCGAGCGATTCGAGGCCGGGGTGCGGCTCAAGATCGAGGCGCTCGGCTCCCGGTTCGTGGGAACCACCGTCGTGGGTAACCCGGACCCTGTCGCCGCCGAGCACGACGCGCGGGCGGCGCTCGAGCGGCTGGTGCGCGAGCGCGGGGTGCTGGTGGTGCTGGTGGGCGGTGTGTCCGCGGGCGACCCCCTCTCCCCGTTCTTCGCGGCCCTCGAGAGCCTCGGTGGCCGGGTGCTCAGGCGCGGCGTGCCTGCCCATCCGGGCTCGATGATCTGGCTGGCCGAGCTGGACGGCAGCCGGCTGCTGGGGCTTCCGCAGTGCGGGATGTTCAGCATGGCCACCGCCGCCGATCTGGTGCTGCCGCGGCTCCTCACAGGAGAGACGCTCACCGCGGCCGACCTGGCGGATCTGGCCCACGGGGGGGTACTGGGCCGGGAGATGCGCTTCCGGTTCCCGGACTACGCCAGGGACCTCCAGTCCCCTGAAGGTTGACGGGCCAGTTCACGGTGAATTCACGCGGCCGCCACGCGAAAAGACGCCCGCACCGTCGAGTTGCGCGCCGAGGAGCTGGAAGACCGCATCGCCCCGCTGAGGGGGTAGTAACAGTCCGGCTTCAGTCGTTCCGCAATTCACGAAGCGACCAGCCGCAATTCACTCCTAATTCACGGTGCGCCCTTACTCTGCCTCCAAGTCGTACCGCACCCCCCCAGCCAGGAGCACACCATGTCCGAGAAGAACCATGTCCGCCTCGAGCTCACCGAGGAGCAAAAGGCCCAGGTCAAGGCCGCCACGGGGAAGGACGCCGGGGCGATCGAGCTCAATGCTGAAGAGCTCGAGCAGCGCATCGCGCCGACGGTCAAGTTTCCGCCGCGCTAAGTTAAAGTCTTCCAAGCCATTCCGCCCCCTCCCGCCGTGTGTCGGCGGGAGGGGGCGGCCGCTTTTGCGGGTGGTTGCTTCTCGCTTACCGTCCGGGGTGCGACGATATTCCGGGAGCTTTCTCGCGGAGACCCCCCAACCCGTGCCCCAGCTCGCCGACGGCGACGCCGTCCAGTCCGCCTTTGCCGCGCGGGGATATGTCGCCGACCGCGACCTCGCGACCGCGGTGTTCCTCTCGCTCGCCCTGGGCCGTCCCTTGCTCCTGGAGGGCGAGGCCGGCGTCGGCAAGACCGAAGTGGCGAGGACGCTGGCGGCGGTGCTCGGGAGCCGGCTGATCCGACTCCAGTGCTACGAAGGACTGGACCTGAACACGGCGGTGTACGAGTGGGACTATCCCCGCCAGATGCTCGAGATCCGGCTGCTCGAGGCGCGAGGTGAGGCCAAGTCGGCCGCGACGCGCGACATCTTCAGCGAGGAGTTCCTCATCCGCCGGCCGCTGCTCCAGGCGCTCGAGAGCCGCGACGCCGAGCCGCCGGTACTGCTGATCGACGAGGTCGACCGCGCCGACGAGGAGTTCGAAGCCTTCCTGCTCGAGATCCTGAGCGACTTCGCCATCACCATCCCGGAGATCGGCACCATCCGCGCGGAGCGCCCGCCGCGCGTGATCCTGACCAGCAACCGGACGCGCGAGGTGCACGACGCGCTCAAGCGCCGCTGCCTCTACCATTGGATCGACTATCCCACCGCGCCACGCGAGCTGGCCATCCTGCGCGCTCGGCTGCCGCAGGTACCCGACGCGCTGGCGTGCGAGGTCGTCGCGTTCGTGCAGCGGCTCCGGACGGCCGACCTGGCCAAGGCGCCCGGCATCGCGGAGACGCTCGACTGGGCGGCAGCGCTGCTCGCGCTCGGGGCCCGGCATCTCGAGCCGGAGCAGGTAGAGCAGACGCTCGGCGTGCTGCTCAAGTATCAGGAGGACCTGGGGACGATGCGGGGGGGCGGTGCGCGGACGATGCTCGGCGAGTCGCGGGCCGGGGCGCGCTAGGGCTCGACGACGAGGATCTCCAGCCGGTCGTGCCCGTGCGCGCCTTGATCGATTCGGCCGAGGTAGACCCCGGCCAGCGACTGGGCGCAGGCATCGGCGCCGAGCTGGTCGACCCGGTGCGTCGTGGTGAGCCCGACGACCGTCATGCCCGCGGCGCGCGCCGCCTGCACGCCGGCCGGCGCGTCCTCGACCACCAGGCAGTCGGTCGGCTCAACGCCGAGCTCGCGGGCCGCGAGCAGGTAGGCATCGGGGCTCGGCTTCCCGCGGGTCACGTCCTCGGCGCACACCAGGACGCGGGGCACGGGGAGGCCGGCCCGGCGGAGGCGGGCGGTGGCGATGGGCCGGACGCCCGAGGTGGCCACGGCCCAGCTCCGCTTGGGAAGCGTGTCGAGGAGACGCACCGCGCCAGGCAGCGGCCCCATCGGGCCCGACTCGGCCTCCTCCACCGGAACGAACGCCTTGACCTCCGCCTCGGCATCCAGGTCCGGCGCGGCCATCCGGATGGTCTCGAGCGCGCGGCGCCCGTGGCAGACACGCAGGAATGGCTCGGCCCGGAGCCCGCGGGCGCTCGCCCACCGACGCCATTGCTGCTCGACGTAGGCGGCGGAGTCCACCAGGACGCCATCCAGATCGAAGAGAACCGCGGAGCACTCGAAGCGTTTCATGTCAGCCAATAATGTTTCGCATAATTCATTCCCGTTAGACCCTGCCGGTGACAGGCTTCCCCTGGAGGTCGAGACGCCCTTCGGACCGGCGCCGGTCGACGGCGGGATCCTGCTCGCCAACGTGGCCCGGTTCGGCCGGATCCTCCGCCGGGCGGGCATGGACGTCGACAGCGGCCAGGTCACCACCTTCGCCCGCGCGCTGACCCTGCTCGGGTTCGACCGTCGAGGCGACGTCAGGGCCGCCGGCCGCGCCATCTTCGTCCGCCGGCGTGAGGATGTGCGGCTGTACGAAGCCGCCTTCGACCTGTTCTGGCGCCGCCGCGTGGGGCCGAGCGACAGGAGCGAGCCGCCTGCCGCGGCTCCGCCAGGACGAACGCCGAGAGCAGCCCGCCGATCCCGCGAATCCCGAGGAGAGCGACGCCGCTGACCAGGATCTCGTTGCGGCGGTCCGGCCCGGCGCCGCCAGCCTGATGGAGGAGCTTCGCACCGCCGACTTCGGCGGTCTCACCGCCGACGAGGCGCGCGATGCCCAGGCGATGATCGAGGCGCTACGGCCCCGGCTCCCCATGCGACGCGCGCGCCGAAGCCGGAGCGCGCGGAGCGGCCACCGCCCCGCCGCCCGCGCGATGCTCCGGCACGCGCTCGGCACCGGCGGCGAAGCGCTCCGGTGGCGCTGGCTCCGCCGCGCCGAGCGGCCCCGGCCGATCGTGCTCGTATGCGACATCAGTGGCAGCATGGAGCGCTACAGCCGGTTCATGCTGCGCTTCGCCCATGCGCTCCAGCGGAGCGGCGCGCCGCTCGAGGTGTTCGTCTTCGGAACCCGGCTCACGCGGATCACGCGCCAGCTCCGGACCCGGAGCCCCGACGCCGCGCTCCGCCGCGTGGCAGAGAAGGTGGTGGACTGGAGCGGCGGCACGCGGATCGGGGAGAGCCTCCACGAGTTGAATCGCCGCTGGGTGCGCCGTACAGTTCGAAGCGGGGCCGTCGTCCTGCTGGTCTCCGATGGCTGGGAGCGCGGCGATCCGGCCCTCCTCGCCCGGGAGATGGGCACCCTCCGGCGCTCCTGCCACCGGCTGCTGTGGATCGATCCGCTGGCGGCGCGGCCCGGCTTCGAGCCGGCGACCATCGGGCTCCAGGCGGCGCTGCCGTTCGTGGACGAGCTCGTGCCGGCGGCGAGCGTGGCGTCGCTGGAGGAGCTCGCCGCGCGGCTCGTTCACCTGTGAGCCACGGTAGCGGGGCTGGTCCGTCATCCCGAGGGAGCGAAGCGGCCCGACGTTTCGATTCAGGAGCGACCCATGCGTGACCTGCTGTCCGACTACGACCGCCTCGTCAGCCAGGGCCGCCCCGTGGGACGCGCCGTGGTAACGAGCGTCTGGGGCTCGGCACCCCGACCCGAGGGCTCCTCCATGCTCGCCACCGCCGACGGCACGATGGCGGGCTCCGTCTCCGGCGGCTGCGTGGAAGGCGCCACCGCCGCCGAGATCGGAGAGGCGATCGGCCGCGGCACGCCGAAGCTCGTCACGTTCGGCGTGACCCACGAGCGTGCGTGGGAAGTGGGGCTGGCGTGCGGCGGGACCATCAAGGTCTTCGTCGAACCGGACGTGCGGCCGGAGATCCTGGCCGCGGCACGGGGACCAGGCGGCGAAGTCGTCGCCACCGTGCTCGATGGACCGCACCCTGGCGCGACGCTCCGGATCTTCGAGGACGGCCGGACGGAGGGTACCCTCGGCGCCGAGGTTCCCGTGGCTCCGGTGCGCGATGCCGCGCTCGCAGCACTCCGCCGCGAGGCCAGCGCCACCATCACGATCGACAGCGCGGCCGGTCCGGCGAGCGTGTTCCTCGAAGTCTTCCCCCGCCACCCCCGGCTCGTGATCTTCGGCGGGGTCCACATCGCCGTGGCACTCGTCCCGCTCGCCCGGGCACTCGGCTACCGCACCATCGTGGCCGACGGCCGGCCGGCGTTCCTCACGGCCGAGCGGTTTCCCCAGGCCGACCAGCTGATCCTCGCCTGGCCGGAGGCCGCTTTCGAGCAGATCGGGCTCGACGCCTCGTGTTACGTCTGCATTCTGTCCCACGACCCGAAGTTCGACGAGCCCGCGCTGCAGCTCGCGCTGCGCTCGCCGGCGCGGTATATCGGGGCGATCGGCTCGCGCAAGACGCAGGGGTCTCGCCGGGAGTGGCTCAGGGAGACGGGATTCACCGACGAGGAGATCGCCCGCGTGCATGGCCCGATCGGCCTGGACCTGGGCGGGCGCCAGCCGGCCGAGACGGCGCTGGCGATTCTGGCGGAGATGACGGCGGTACGGTACGGCGGGGCGGCGGGGCGCGCCTAGTCGTCGCAGACGGGGGTGCCGGGCTGTTCGGGCGACCGCTTCTGCAGTTCCGTCACCGGCCGCTGCGCCACGGGGCCCAGCCAGATGACGCAGCTTTTTCCCGGGCGCGACGCGTGCGTCGCGCGAGCCGCCCAGGAGGCGTCGTTCGCGCTCAGAATCTTGATGGTGACGCCCCGATGCCAGAGATACTGGAGCACGAAGGGCTCGGTACGGCGGGAATAGATTCCCTGGGTTCCGAAATAGGTGTCCTGCGAGCGCACCAGGTTCCGGAGGTCGACCCGCATCTGAATCGTCGGTTCCACGGCGTCCAGGGCGCTGCCGGTGTCAGGTACGGCCGGCGCCTGCTGGGCCGCAGCCTGCGGCGGCGGCTGAGCTGCCGCGGCGGAGCGCGCAGACGGCTTGCGCGCCCCGGGCAGGACGTCGCACACCGGCGTTCCCTCGCGGCCGGAGCGTACGTCGTGCAGCGTCGTCGGCTGGCCGTGGTCGCGGCCCACGTAGATCACGCAGTCCCGACCGGGGACGTCCGGATGGGTGCCGCTCGCCGCCCAGCCGGTGCGAGTCAGCCAGAGGAACCGCATTTCGGTGCCGCCCTCCGGCTTCACTCCGAGGCGCGCCAGGTCATCGGTGTAGACCCCGTTCTCCGCATAATGGGTCTCCTGTGCCACCACCAGCCGCCGGAGGCCCCGCCGGACGGCGTCGAAGCCGCGGGCGGCCGCCGCGGGGTCGTACTCGGCTGGATGCCCGGAGGCGCGGTTCGGCTTCGGAGACTTCGGCGGTGCAGCGGCCGCCGCGGCCGCCGTGCTCTCGCTTCCCGACCGCGCCGGGAGCGCGGGCAGGCGGAAGTTGTCGCAGGCCGCGCCCATCAGCAGGACGGCCGACCCGAGCAGCGTGAGAGGTGACATGGACTTTCCGATGGACATCGCGACCCGCCTTCACGCTGGTGATGAACGCTGTTTCGAGAGATGCGATCCTCGACTCTACCGGCCGACCGGCAGTCTCTGCCCGCCGAGGCCGGGTGACGTCACCCCGGGCGACGTCGCGACCATCCCGGCGGCAAGCTCGACGATCTCCGCCGTCAGCCGGTTCACCGTGTCGGTCTCCGCGCCTGGTTGCGCCGAGGACGCCGCCAGATCGAGCCAGGCCAGCGCCTCCGTATACGCCCCCCGCGCGCAGGCCGCCTCGCTCGCGAGCAGCGCTTGCCGGTATGCCAGCTCGACGTGACCTCCCAGATCGGCATGCCGCGCGATCTCCGCCGCCATCTTGCGCGTGTCCTGCTGGCCGGTGGCCGCCTCCATGGCTTCGGCCAGAATCCGGTGCAGCTCGCGCCGGCGGCTGTCGGTCAGAGGTTCTCGCACCACCTGCTCGATGATCCGGTGCGCGCAGCGATAGGTGTCGCCATGCGCCACGACCAGGCGGCGGTCCGCGAGCGCATCGCCGAGGGAGGCCGCGTACAGGCGCGAGATACCATGCACGTGAGATAGCACGCCCGGGCGGCAGCCCGCGCCCGAAACGGCGATCGTGATGAGGATCTCGCGCATCCGCTCGGGCAGTCGCTCGATGCGCTCCGCGATGACGTCCTGAATGTTCTGCGGCAGCGGCAGCTCGAAGCCGTCCTGCTCAAGCTCGGCTGCGGCCACCCAGGCACCCGTTCCCTCCGCCATGGTGAGCAGCCCGCGGGAGAAGAGGGTCTTCAGCAACTCGAGAATGTAGAACGGATTGCCGGCGGTGGCGGCGTGGATCTGACCGGCCAGCCGGCGCACGAGTTCGGGCGCACTGGCGGGGCCCATCTCGGTCACCATCTGCTCGACCTGGCTGCCGGTGAGCGGCGCCAGGCTCAGAGTCTGCACCGCGCTCTTGGCCCGCAGCACTCGGAGGAAGCGCGCCGACGGGGCCTCGCGCTCCAGCTCACCGAGCGTGACGGAGAGCAGCCACAGCACCGGCGCCCCCTCGAGTCGGCGGATGAGGTACCGGAACAGGTTGCAGCTCTCGGCGTCGAACCACTGCAGGTCGTCCAGGAGCAGAACGATCGGGCTCTCGGCGGACAGGCTCAGCAGCACCTGCGCGGCCGCTTCGAACAAGCGGGAGCCTTCGGTTTCGTCGGCGTGGTGGGAGGCCTCCGGGAGCGCCGGAAACCGGTGGCGCAGCTCCGGCAGGAGACGGCTGAGCTCGGCCAGCCACTCCGGCGCGGCGCCCGCGAGACCTGGCGCGGCGAGCATCTCGCGGAGGACCTCGACCGCGGAGGCGAACGGGAATCCCGCGCGCACGTCGCCGCTCCTCCCGCGCAATGCGATCCCGCCGTCCGCCACCACCCAGCGCAGAAGGTCTCCAGCCAGCCGGGTCTTGCCCACACCCGCCTCACCCTCGATCAACACGATCGCGCCCCGCCCGCGCCTGGATGCCTTCCACGATCGAGCGAGCACCGACCACTCCGCTTCTCGTCCGAGCAGGCTCGAGTCGAATGTGGGGGCGTTCAACGGCCACTCGTCGGTGATAGCGGCCCGGGGTGCTGCGGCGGAGGTGTCCGATTCTACTCGGCGCACCAGACCCAGCAGCGTCCGGCTGGGCTCGCAGCCGGCTTCCTGTTTGAGTGTCGCCGCGTACTCGCGGAACCGGGCGAGCGCCGCGCCGCGGTCGCCAGCCAGGTACCGCGCCTCGACACCCATCCGGGCGGCCTCGTCCGAGAGCGGATCGCAGGCCAGCCAGTGATCGGCGAACTCGGTAGCCTCACGCCACCGACCGTGCGCCAAGGCATGGCGGGCGAGATCGCCGAGCAGGTGCTCATATTCGTGGACCAGCGCTTGCCGGGTCGCGGCCAGCCACTCGTCGAATCGCGGCGCGTGTCGGACGGAGAATCCCGCGAGAAACCGGGACACCTCGTATGCGGCTGCCCGGCGTGGGTCCGTGTGGACCGCGAGCCGGAACTGCAGCACGTCACACTCGACCGGATGGACAAGCTCGATCCGCTCCCGGCTGGCCAGGATCACTTCGCCGGCGCGTTCGCGGATGTGCTTGAGCCCCTGGCGCAGAGAGGCCCGCGCTTCGGCTTCCGGCGACTCCCCCCACAGCAGCCCCGCCAGCTCCTCCCTAGCATGCGAGCGGCCTTCCAGAGCGAGGAAGGCAAGCAATCCGAGCTCCTTCGCACCGAGCGGTGGCGTGACCGGGCGCCCGCCCACGGCGAGTGAAGGGAGCCCCAGGAGGGTCAGGAGCACGTCGGGCACAGGGACATACCTGTAGGGGATTGCTGAGAACCTACGGCAAATTCACGGAAGGGCAAGGGAACTTTCACGGCCGATTCACAGGGGGGCCCCACATTGCACCCTGCGTAAGGCAATGCACCGGGCGATGACGGCAGCCAGAGATTCACGCAGCTTTCACGCAGGTCGCATATCTTCTTCAGCAGATCTCCCGCAGCAGGGCAGTCCACCTCAGGAGGCGCCAAATGTCGAATCCCAAGGAGCCGGTCCGCATCAACCTGACCGAAGAGCAGAAGGCCCAGATTCGCAGCCAGACCGGCAAGGACGCGGAGGCCGTGGAGTTCTCGGTGGACGAGCTCGAGGATCGGATCGCCCCGACCGTCAAGTTCCCGCCCAGGTAGTCTTGGAGGGGTCGAAGTGCCCGATGCCGCAGGTCGGGCACTTCAAAGGCGGGTGGTTCGCATCAACCCTGGTTCAACACCGATAGACTCTCTCCTTCGGAGGTAGCAAGTGTCCGACTCCAAGCAGACCGTCCGGCTCACGTTGACGGAAGACCAGAAGACCCAGATTCGCAACCGGACCGGCAAGGATGCCGAGTCGGTCGAGCTGTCGGTGAGTGAGCTCGAGGACCGCATTGCGCCAATGAAGGCGTATTAACCGGCGCGGCAGGCTCGCCCGATCGAGGTGCCGGACCCAGGTCCGGCACCTCGATTCGTTTCGGGCCCCTCTTACGCAACAACGTCCCAAATCGCATAATGTGACATGCCCGACGTCTTGAGCGCTCCAACTACCTCGCTCGAGCACCTCCGCCAAGAAGTCGACCGCCTCCACCAACTCCACGCCGCCGCCGTGGAGCTGTCGGCGTCGCTCGAACTGGACGAGCTGCTTCCGCTCGTCCTCGAGCGGATGCGCGCGGCGGTCGCGGCCCAGGCCGGTACCCTGTGGGTGGCCGAGAGCGAAGGCATGTTCCGGTGCCGCGCGGGGATGGGAGAGGTCGGTGATCGGCTCAAGGGCGCCGCGAGACGATGGGATGACGTCGTAGCGCCCGCCACCTCCCGGCCGGCGGGCGAGCCCGAGACCACCATCCTGGTTCCGCTGGTGGCGGCCGAGGAGACCGTGGGCGCGGTGCTGCTCTCGGCCAAGGCCGGCAGCGCGGGCGCGTTCGACCTGGCCGATCACGAGCGGCTCGAGGCGCTCGCCCCGCTCGCGGCCCATGCCCTCCGCAACGCCCGTCTCCAGAGCCAGGCCCGCCGCGCCGAAGATATCACCCTCATCCTCGAGATCAGCCGCGAGATCGGCTCGACGCTGGACCTCGACCGGGTGCTCCGGTCGGTCGTCAACCTGGCGTCCCGGGCATTGACCTTCGACCGCGGTGCCGTCGGACTCTACGACAAGGGCAAGTGCGAGATCCGGGCGGTGGCGGGCCAGGAAGCGGTCGACCAGAAGGACCCCGGACTGCAGGACCTGATCGCGCGGGCCGGCTGGGCCGCCGGTCGCGGCGAGACGCTCTACTTGAGCGACCGCAACGAGCCGACCTCGGACGCGGAACGGATGTTCCTGACCATCTTCGGGCCCGATCTGGAGACAGCCGCCGTCTCGAGCGGGCTCTATCTCCCGCTCAAGGACGAGGAAGGCATTCTCGGCGTCCTCGTCTTCGAATCCGGCACCCCCGACTTCGCCACCGAGCACCAGCGCGGCCTGCTGATGATCCTGGCCAACCAGACGGCGGTCGCTCTCCGGAACGCGCAGCTCTATAACCAGGTGCCGATGGTGGACGCCATCGGTGCGATCACCGCCAGGAAAAAGGCGTTGATGGCGCTGCCCCGGCAGCGGGTGGGACTGGTCGTCGGCATCGCGCTGGCCGTCCTGGCCGCGCTGACGCTGATCCGCTGGCCGTTCCGCGTACCCGGTTCGGCGCCCACGTTCCGGCCGATGGCACTGGCGCCCGTGCGCGCCCTGGTGCCCGGAGTCATCGAAAGGATCCTGGTGTCCGAGGGAACCCTGGTGCCGCGCGGCGCGGCGCTGGCGACGCTGAGAGCCACCACCCTGGCGACCGACCGCGAGGCGACCGGCGCCGAGGTCGTGACGGCGGAGCGCCTGGCGTCCCAGGCCAGCGCGAGGGGGGACGCCGCCGAAGAGCGGCTGCAACGGGCGCGGGCGGACGCCCTCCGTCGCGAGATGGCCATCCTAGGCGACCAGCTGGCGCTCACCACGCTGCGCGCCCCGGTCTCCGGCGTCGTGCTCACGCCCCACGTGGGCGAGCGGGCGGGGACCTGGCTGGAGGAGGGTGACCTCGTCCTGACCCTGGGGCGCACCGACACGCTGGAACTGGAGTTCGGCGTGGACCAGCGCGACATCGCCCGGGTACGACCGGGCCAGCAGGTGCGGTTTCGGGTGGATGCCCTCCCGCAGCGCACGTTGACCGGTCGGGTGACGTCGGTGGGTCAGCTCCCGGCCGATACCGCCGGCGAGGTGTATTACCCCGTGCGGGCCGCGGTGCCGAACCCGGACGGCCTCCTGAAACCGGACATGACGGCCTACGCCCGCGTGCTCACCGATCCGGCCTCCACGGCCACTCGGCTGTTCCGCGTCCCGGTGCGCTGGGCGCGGCTCGCGTGGTGGAGGATCTGGTCTTGAAACGAGCCATCCTCGCGGCGGCTCTCGCGGTCGCCTGCCGGGGCGGCCAGACGGAGCGGCCCGGTAAGGACGCGGCAGGCCCGACCGGCGCCGACAGCGGTGCGGCGCCGCCCGCGGCGCTCGTGACCGCGGATACGGCCACGGTCAACGCGCCGCTCTCGCTTCCCGCCCAGGTCTACGTCGAGCACGACGCCGTCGTCTTCGCGCGCTCGCCAGGCGTCGTGGAGTCGCTCCTGGTGGACCTGGGCGGGCGCGTTCGCGCGGGGCAGCTGCTCGCGACCCTCGAGAATACCGACCAGGCGATCGCCCTCGACCAGGCGCGGCACGGGTACGAGAACGCCAAGCGCCGGGTCGAGCGGCAGCGGGCGCTCAAGACGGCGGGCGTGGTCACCGAGGCGGATTCGGAGCAGGTGGAGTTCGAGTACCGCGAGGCCGAGCTCGCGCTCCGCAAGGCTCAGCGCGACCAGGACCTCACGAGAATCACGTCGCCCTTCGATGGCGTCATTACTTCGCGCACCGCGCGCGTCGGACGGCTGGTTCACCCCGGCGACTCCCTGTTCCAGGTCACCGCGCTCGCACCCATGCTGGTGCGGGTGCGGGTGCCCGAGACCTCCGCGCTGGGCCTGGTGCAGGGCAGCTCGGCCCAGGTGACGGGCGCACGGGGCGAGCACGGATCCGCCCGTGTGGTGCGCGCCAGCCCGGTGGTCGACCCGGCCAGCGGCACCCGCGAGGTCGTGCTCCAGCTGGCGCCCGGCTCGAAGCTCTCCCCCGGCGGCAGCGTCACGGTGCGGTTGGGGTCGGAGCGGCGCCAGGTGGTGACCATTCCCCGCAACGCCGTCGGCCCCGAGGGCTACGCGCTGGTGTGGGACGACCACCGGACGACGCTCCGCGCCGTGACCCTCGGGAGCGATCTGTCCGGCGGCCGCGTCGAAGTGGTGAGCGGGCTGGCCCCGGGCGAGCAGGTGGTGCCGAGCGCCCCATGAGCGCACCCACGCTTCGGTCCGACCTCGTGTTCGTGGAGCAGACCTACCGCGGCGAGCAGACCTACATCGTCAAGGACCCCACCACCCACAAGTATTTCCGGTTCCGTCCGCTCGAGGCGATGGTCATGCAGTCGCTCGACGGCCGTCCGGTCGAGGAGGCCGCCGCGGACCTGACAGCGCAAGGACTCAAGATCGGTCCGGGGGCGCTCGAGAAATTCGCCGGGAAGCTCAAGGCGATGGGGCTCTGCGAGCGGAGCCTCGAGGAGCGCTCGATCATGCTGATGGAGCGGCTCAGAGCCGACCGCCGCCAGCGGCTCAAGCCGCCGCTGTTCAAGGGCGATCTCATGCGCATCCGATGGTCGGTGGGCGACCCCGACAAGCTGCTGGAGCGCTGGGTGCCGCGGTTCGGCTTCCTGTTCACCCGTGCCGGGGTGATCGCCGCCGCCGTGATGTTCGCCCTCTACTTCGTGGTGCTCATCGTGAAGTGGCCGGAGTACGTTCAGGCACTCCACCGGCTGTTCGGCTTCGATCTGCGCACCGTCGGGCTCATGTACGTCGCGTTCCTGTTCGTGGCCGCGATTCATGAGCTGGGCCATGGCTTCGCCTGTAAGTACTACGGAGGCCAGGTTCACGAGATCGGCGCGATGCTGCTGTACTTCGAGGTCGCCTTCTTCTGCAACGTGAACGATGCGTGGGGCTTTCCGGAGCGTCGGGCGCGGTTGTGGGTCTCGGCCGCGGGGTCGTGGATCCAGCTCCTCCTCGCCAGCATCGCGGGGATTGTCTGGTGGGCCATGCCGCCCGGATCGCTCGTCTCCGACTTCGCACTGGCGACCTTCGTCGTGGCCGGCATCCTGACCGTGATCCTCAACCTCAACCCGCTGCTCCCGCTGGACGGCTACTTCGCGCTCATGGACGTGCTGGAGGTCCCGAACCTGCGCCCGCGCGCGTTCGCGTATCTCGGCTGGGTGATCAAGCACCGGCTGCTCGGCATGGACGTCGCCGAGCCGCCGGTGGACGAGCGGGAGCAGCGGATCTTCCTCTGGTACGGGGTCCTGGCGGGGCTCTACACCGGGTTCATCCTGTATGCCTTCGCCGGGCTCCTGTACGGCTGGCTCAGCCGAGCCCTCGGCGCGCTCGGCGTCCTCCTCTTCGCGGTGGGTCTCTGGTTCATGCTCAGGACGACGATCAGGGAGTACGGCGCGGCTGCGATGCTGGCCGCGCGGCGGCAGGTCGCCCGATTCCGCGGGCGGAGGACGCAACGCGTCGGTATGGTAGTCGCGGCCATGACTCTCCTGGGCGTGGTCGTGCCGTGGCCTGTCACCGTGACCGGACGCTTCACCGCGGCACCGGCGCTCTCGATCCCGCTGGTGGCCCCCGAGGACGGGATCGTGGACCGGGTGCTCGTCCGTGAGGGCACACGGGTGCGGGTCGGGGCGCCGCTGGTCGAGATCCGGAACCTGTCGCTCGAGCGCCGGGCGGCCGCCTCCCAGCGCACCGCGGACTCGCTTGCCGCCCGCGAGGCGCAGGCGCGGGCCCTCGGGCGCGCAGACGACATCGGGCGGCTGGAAGCCGAGCGACTGGCCGAGGCGGCACGGCTGAGCGGCATGCGCGCCGCGCTGGCTTCTCTCCGCCTCCGCGCAGTGTGGAACGGTGTTGTGATGACCGCTCGACCCGAAGAGCTTGCCGGCCGCTGGGTCGAGGCGGGAGATCGTGTGCTCGAGGTGGGACAGCCCGATTCGGTCGAGCTCCGCATCGCGCTGGCGGGCGCCGGCGCCTCGCGGGTCCAGCCGGGTCAGCCGGTAGTGCTCATACCCTACGCCGATCCCGGCACCCGCATACGGACGCGTGTCGGGACCGTGGCCGCGTCGGGCTCGAGGGGCAGCGTCCAAGCTCGCATCCGGATGGCCGGCGGCGGCTGGTTGCGGCCCGGCATGACCGGCGAGGCCAGCGTGACGCTTCGGCGCTCGAACGTGTGGGGGGCGCTCTGGTGGGCAATTCGCCGGCACGTGCGGACGGATATCCTGCTGTAGGGGAGGCCCAAGCGGGACGGGGAGCCCTTGCGGCACCCGCGTCGCCCCCTGCCGAATCGGGTGATTTGGACGACAGACCCACCCGGGTTCCCGTTCCACAGTATTTGGCAGCGTACGGTCTTCACAGTCGGCTGGCCTGCCACGACTTGCGCGGTGAGGCCCTTCTCGCAACCATTGGGTGTCCCCCCAACAAGGACCCGGTCATTCGGCGCGACATGCTGACGCTGGTCCGACAGGCGTTCGAGGGACGCTACGAGGTCGAGCGTGAGATCGGCAAGGGCGGAAACGCCCGGATCTTCCTGGCGCGGGAGCCGGGGGGACAGCCGGTCGCGCTCAAGATCCTCCACCCCGAGCTCCTGGTCAGCGTCGCAGCCGACCGGTTCCTTCGGGAGATCAAGCTGGCCTCCCAGCTCAACCATCCCTACATCGCGCATCTGCTCGACTCCGGCGAACGCGACTGGCTGGTCTACTACGTCATGACGTACGTCGAGGGCTCCACCCTGCGCGAGTACCTGTCCTCGCGCGGGCGGCTCTCGGTGGCCGACACGCTCCGGGTGGCGGACAACCTGCTCGACGCGCTCGAGCACGCGCACGGGCACGGCATCATCCACCGCGACGTGAAGCCGGAGAACGTCGTCGTCTCGCCGCACGGCGCCGTGCTCCTCGATTTCGGGATCGCGCGCGCGGTCTGGGCGTCGGGGAGCGACCGGCTCACCCGGTCGGGTATCGCCGTGGGGACCTCGACGTACATGAGCCCCGAGCAGATCACGGCGCTGAAGGAGATCGACCTTCGGAGCGACCTTTACTCCGTCGCCTGTGTGCTGTTCGAGTGCCTCGCGGGCCAGCCGCCCTTCGTGCACCGGAACGAGGCCGTGGTGCTGCAGATGCACCTCAACCATCCGGCGCCGGACGTCCGGACGATCCGGCCGGAGATTCCGGCGGAGCTGTCCGCCGGCATCGCCCGGGCGATGGCCAAGACGCCGGAGGAGCGGTGGCAGACCGCGGCCGCGATGCGGGACGCGCTGGCGTCAGTCATGGTGGGCTGATCGGCCGCTTCTGATCTGTCGAAATAGCGGAAGTATCAGGGGCGGCTCAAGGTCGAGCCGCCTATCGCCGTTGAGTCCGCAGGAGCCGTTTCATGACCGCCGGTAGTGGTGCCAACGCTCGCTCCCCGCTTTATTTAGACGCATCCGCCCCTCCGCTCCGAGGAACCCTGTTGACCGACCTGCTGGACCGCCTGCGCTCCACCCTTGGAGAGCGGTATGCCGTCGACCGCCAGATCGGCGAGGGCGGGATGGCCATCGTCTATCGCGCGAAGGATCTGAAGCACGAGCGCACGGTGGCGATCAAGGTGCTCCGCCAGGAGCTCGCCGTCTCGCTCGGGGCCGACCGGTTCCTGCGCGAGATCCGGGTCGCGGCCAACCTCCAGCACCCCAACATCCTGGGCCTCTACGACTCGGGTGAGGTGGATGGGCTGCTCTACTATGTCATGCCGTTCATCGAGGGCGAATCGCTCCGCGACCGGCTGAACAAGGAGCAGCAGCTCCCGCTCACCGACGCGCTGCAGATCGTGCGCGAGAGCGCGGACGCCCTGCAGTACGCCCATGAGCGCGGCATCGTCCACCGCGACATCAAACCCGAGAACATCCTGCTCATGGGCGGCCACGCGCTGGTGGCCGATTTCGGCATCGCGCGGGCGGTAAGCCAGGCCGGCGGCGAGAAGCTCACCCAGACCGGCATGGCGATCGGCACCCCGCACTACATGAGCCCCGAGCAGTCGCTCGGCAGCGAGCACGTGGATGCGCGGAGCGACGTCTACAGCCTGGGCTGCGTCCTGTACGAGCTCCTGATCGGGCAACCGCCGTTCACCGGGCCGAACTCGATGGCCATCATGGCGCGGCACTCGATGGAGGTCGTGCCGAGCCTGCAGGTCGTGCGCGCGTCGGTTCCGGACGAGGTCGAAGACGCGGTCATGCAGGCGCTGGAGAAGACGCCGGCGGACCGGTTCCAGACGATGAAGGAGTTCGCCGAGCGGCTGGCGGAGGCCGAGGCCGAGGCGGCGATGGTGCGGACGGCGCAGCGGCGGGCGTCGACGGGGGCGCGGCGGGCGGCGAGCGGGCCTCGGGCCGCGGCGACGCCACGGCGGAAGTCGCTGGAGGCGGAGGCAACGCCGGCGGGCCGGGGGGCGAAATTCTGGTCGATCGTGGCGGCGGTGGGAATCCTGATCGCAACAGGTCTCGGCTTCGGGGTGTGGAAGTTCACCCACCGTGAATTTGCGGCCGGCGGCCGCGCCACCGACGACACGCTGGATCCCACGCACATCGCCGTGTTGTACTTCGAGCAGCGGGGCGGCGGCGATTCTCTGGCCTACCTGTCGGACGGTCTCACGGAAGCGCTGATCCGCGAGCTGAGCAGCGTCGGCGGGCTGCAGGTGATCTCCAGCAACGGTGTCCGGCCATACAAGAAGGGCGACACGCCGCTCGCCAAGATCGCGCAGGACCTGAAAGTCGGGACGGTGGTCCAGGGAGACGTCAGCCAGTCGGGCGACAAGCTGCGGGTGAGCGTGTCGCTCACCCAGGCCGGCACCGGGGTCGAAATCGGCAGCAAGACGCTGGAGCGTCCGCGCGGCGAGCTGTTCGCCCTGCAGGACGATCTGACCCGGGAAGTGTCGACCTTTCTGCGCCAGCAACTGGGCAAGGAAGTGCTGGTCCGGGAAACGCGCGCCACCACCCGCAATGTGGACGCGTGGGCGCTGTACCAGCGCGGCGAGGCCGAGGCACGCGATGCCGACGCGCTCGCGACCGCGGGGGACACCGCGGGTGCCGCCCGGCTGTTCCGTCGTACCGACTCACTCCTGGCCCAGGCCGAAGCGAAGGATCCGGCCTGGCCCGGGCCGAGTGCGCTGCGAGGCTGGCTCAACTACCGCCAGTCGCGGATGTTCGAGGCAGCGGATCCCGACTATCACGAGACCGTCATCCGGACCGGGCTGGAGCACGCCGCCCGGGCCCTCGCCCTCAAGGCCGATGACCCCGACGCCCTCGAGCTTCGCGGCACCCTGCGCTATTGGAAGTGGCTGAACAACCTGGGAGGAAGCTCCGCCCAGTCCCAGAAGCTCTACAGCGATGCGGAGGCCGACCTGCGCGCCGCCGTGGACGTGAATCCATCGCAGGCGTCGGCCTGGACCACGCTCAGCCATCTGCTGCTCAACAAGCCGGCGCTGGGAGAGGCCAAACTGGCCGCGATGCGCGCGTACGAGGCCGACCCCTACCTCACCAACGTGAATGTCACCATCTGGCGCCTGTTCGTCACCTCGTACCAGCTCGACGACGCGCGCGAGGCGCGCCGCTGGTGCGACGAGGGCCAGCGACGGTTTCCCGACGACTACCGCTTCGCCGAGTGCCGGGTCTGGTACTACAGCCTGAAGGCGGCGAAGCCGGACATTCCCGACGCCTGGCAGGCGCTCGACCGGTATGTCGAGCTGAGCCCGGCCGGCCTTCGACCGCTCAACCGGCTCACCGGCCAGATGCGGATCGCCATCGCCCTGGCCCGCGCGGGCCTGGCGGATAGCGCCCGGCGGGTGGCCGAGCGCTCCCGGGCCGACGCCACGGTGGACCCCGGGAGGGACTTGGCCCAGCTCGAGGCGATCGCGCGTAACGTGTTGGGGGACAAGGACGAAGCGTTCAAGCAGCTGTCCGTCTGGCTGGCGACCAACCCGCAGCAGGTGGAGGGGCTGGAGCATGACGACTCGTGGGAGCTCAAGGAGATCCGTGACGATCCGCGGTTCGCGGCCACGTTCGGGCGGAAGAAATGAAGCGGAGAGTCAGTGACCAGGGCCTCCGCGCAAGCTATTGCACGGCGCGGCGGTAGGATTTCTGGACGGTTGAAAATTTGACGGGGCGGGCGTATACTCACCTCGCTCCGCAATCCGATATGTCGTCTCCATCCAGGAGGCCCCCCATGGGTGGCCGTAGCCTCGTGCCCTCCTTGCTGGCCGCCGCCGTCCTTGTCGGCGCGTGCAGCGAGGGCGCTAACAATGTGCCCACGGCACCGGAATTCGCGCGCAAACCAGCCAGTTGCAACTTTACCACCATCAATTCGCTCGTGAAGGACGAGTTCGGTGCGAGCAGCACCGAATCCGGCCTTGCCACCGACATGAAGAATGCGGGCGCGCAGACGGCTCAGGCGACGAGCCTTGGCTATCAAATCCTTGCGAGCATCGGCAACGAGTACGATGGGAGCCAGACGAGCACGTCCAATGCCTCGGCGCTTACCGTAGCTTTGCTCAAGTGCATGATCATCGGTAACACTCCCGTGCCCAGCAGCACGGTGTTCGACAAGGCCCTCGGAGCGAACGGGGCCTTCGGAGTCGTCGCGCTCGCGGCCGCGGACAAGCACGCGGTGCTGTCGCATGACGACGGGTGGCTGCTCAGGCCTCCGGGAACCCAGTCGTGGCAGGATCTGCTTCCGACAGGTACTCCGGGTCCGGTGCTCGTGTATGGCGTTCCGCTCGGAGCCGAGGGATTCACGAACGACGTCCCCCAGAGTGGAGTATTCGACTGGTCCACGGTTCCAGGACCGATCACCTTCGATGAGCCCGGCGTCCTCATCGGGGAATGCCAAGCTCAGCCGCGATACCTGCAGCACAATTCGGCCGCGACGACGCCCGAGGTGTTGGGCTTCGTGTCGCCCGACTGTCTGACGATTATCGGCCTTGAGAAGCGCGAGCCGAGGACGTTCGCCGAGCGTGTCTTCCGGCTGCTTGCTCCGACCCCGGCCTACGCGACGCTGCTCACCACCACCGGCAGCGGCGGCTCCAAGCGCACGCTCAGCCCGTTCCAGGTGATCGACCCGGTTAAAGTAGTGCTCGCCAAGTTCGGAAACTGGAACTGGGGCAACAATAAGGTCAACGTCCCCATCAATCCCACTCCAGCGTACGATCATCCTCAGCGCGGCCGGCACGCAGTTCCGGCAGGAGAAGGTGCTGATCTGGCTCACGGCGACGAGCAATCAGGGCGTGGACGCGAAGGTGTGTAACAACTGGGACTACACCGACAAGGACGGCGTCGCGAGGTTCCCGGACTCGTTCATGAACAAGGCTGGTGGATATACGGTCAGGACCCGAACGGCGGGGGCGGTGGACAATTCGCAGGCGAACATCACGCTGCCGACGGTGTTGGCGGCGGACCCGCTGATCTCGCCATTGTTCAACGTCAAGAACAACCAGGCGAACCCTCCAATGGGCTGCGAGAATTTCGTGCCCCAGTTCAACTCCGATGGGCTCGTGACGAACCCGCCCGATTATCCGGGGCCGAACTGGCCCTGAGCCATGGCGGCGTTTTCTGGCCGCGCTCGAGGGTGTGTCCTGACGCGAATCACGAAGACCAAGGGCGGCTCGCAAGAGCCGCCCTTGGTCTAAGTCATTCGGATCGACTGCCACCCTTGACGACCGCCCGGATGTCGTTGGCCCAGCCCGCAGGATCGTCCGGCGGCTCGAACGACCAGCTCTCCCCCGACTTGCCACCTCCGGCGCGGATCCGCACCCGACTGCCGTCCCGACGCACCTGCACGAATCGGCGTGTCCGCGGATTGAGCTCGAGGCCGAGCTTCTCGTTCTTGTGAATGACGACGCTCTGACGGGTCACGATGATGGAGGCCCTGCGATCCTCCCAGCCCGCATCGCGTCGGCCGGCGTCGTGGGTGTAGCGGAAGGTCAGATCGTCTGCGCGGCGGACGATTCCCTCGGACTCGAGACGCGCACTCTGCTCCGCGGTGAGCGCACCGGTCTTCTCGTGGCAGGCCACAGAGCAGGCCGACCGTCGCAAGGGCGGAGAGAAAAGCCGTCCGCCGGCGAGTCACGATGACTCGCCCCGCCGCGGGCGCCCCCCGGCCCGCTCGCCACTGCTGAGCTTCCGCACGTCACCCAGTACCCGCCGCTGTGCCACGCCGTCCCTCACCGCCAGAAAGATCGTATCGTCCCCGGCGATCGTGCCCACGACGTCCGGCCAGGCCAGTCGATCGAGCGCCACCGCCACCCGGTTGGCCTCGCCCGGCGGTGTGTGAAGGACTACCAACGCGTCGCCCGCGGGCTCCGCCGTCAGCACACCGTCGGCTATGCGCCGCTCGTTCGGATCCGCCGGGATCGCCACCGACGCCGGACGCCGATAGGCGCCGTCCACCTTGATCAGGCGCAGCGCCGCAATGTCCCGGCTCACCGACGACTGCGTCACCTCCCAGCCCTCCGCCGCGAGCGCCTCGGCGAGCTCGTCCTGGGTCCGCACCGCCCGGGTGCTGATGAGCTCGAGGATCTTGAGGTGACGCTTCCGGCGGTCGGCGGTCATGACGGGCGGTCGGACGGTCGGACGGTCGGACGGTCGGAGGAGCTGCCCTTGCGACCGGTGAGCTTCCGCAAAGCGCGGTCGAAACGTCCCCGCTCCCGCGACTGCCAGGTGCGGCCACGCCGGACGCGCGCGCGGACCAGGGGCAGCCCGAGGTTGCCGACGCCGCCCGTTGACGAGCGTCGGGCGATGAGCTTCGCGGGCGTCGGCGCGGCAAACCGCTCGCCCGCCTCGAGCGCCGCCGCCACCTGGCGGTAGGCCGTGCGAAATGGCAATCCCTGCTCCACTCGCCGCATCACCTCGTCGGTGGCGAGCGCGCCGCCCGCGAGCGCGGCGGCGCAGCGCGCCCGATCCACCTCAAGCCGCGGCACCGCGTGGGCGACCATCGCCAGCATGGCCTCCGTGCGCTCGAGGCCGCGCATGAGCGGCTCCTTCAGGAGCTGGAAGTCGCGCTGATAGCCGCCGGCGAGCTTGCCCTTGATCTGGAGCAGGCTCACCAGGTCGCCCTCGAGCGCGGCCGTGCGGGCGCGGGTGAGCTCGAACAGGTCGGGATTCCGCTTGTGCGGCATGATGCTCGACCCGGTGGCCAGCTCGGGCGGCAGCACGAGGTAGCCGTACTCCTCAGCGCTGAACAGGATCACGTCCTGCGAGAGCCGCGCGAGCTCGTGGCCCAGTTGAGTACACCAGAAGAGTGCCGCCGCCTCGAGCTTGCCTCGCCCGCCCTGCACCGTGGCCACGTTGTGATCCAGGCCGGCAAAGCCGAGGGCGCGCGCCGCGGCCTCACGCTTGAGCGGCAGCGGGACACCATATCCTGCGGCACTGCCGAGCGGCGACCGGTCGACGGCCGGCCAGAGCCCAGCGAGCGCCTCGGCGGTGTCCAGCATGCCCTCCGCGTAGGCGCCGGCCCAGAGGCCGATCGACGACGGCATCGCCCGCCGCTGGTGGGTGTAACCGGGCCAGAGCACCGACCGGTTGCTAGACGCGAAGTCCAGGAGCGCTTCGGCCAGGTCGAGCGCACCGGCGTGGAGTGCGAGCAGCCGGTCCTTGAGGTAGAGGCGGAGATCGGTCGCGACCTGGTCGTTCCGCGAGCGTCCGGTGTGGAGCCGCTCGCCAATGCCGGGGAGACGCCGGGTGAGCCAGTCCTCGATGGCGGTGTGCACGTCCTCCTGCGCCGGACCGACGCGCAGGCGGCCGGCGTCGACTTCGATCAGTGCGGCACGAAGGCCGGCCCGCAGACGGGCATGCTCGCGGGGGGTGAGGAGGCGGGACGCGAGCAGGGTCTCGATGTGGCCGAGGCTGCCGACCACGTCCCAGCGGAGGAGCCGCGCGTCCCACGGGCGGTCGTCGCCGGCGGTGTAGGCGAGCATGGCGGCGTCGGGGATGGCGCCGGGGGACCAGAGGGTGGCGGGCCGCTTTGGCATGCCGACTCAGCGGGAGCGGGGGTCACCCTGAGCGAAGCGAAGGGGGCATGCGTTGAGGCATGGCTCCTTCGCTGCGCTCAGGATGACTCCGTCGCTCAGGATGACTCCGTAATGAGGGTTCATGCCTGCCCACTCCCCAGATACGCCCGCACCACCGCCCCATAGAACACCCGCGCCGCCGACACCTCCGGCAGGTCGACGTACTCGTCCGGCGTGTGCGACCGCCGGCTCGTCCCCGGCCCGCACTTCACCGCGTCCGCGTGCCGGAGAAACACCCAGTCCGAGCAGGTCGGACTGCCGAAGGTCTTCGATTCCGGCCGAACCCGCCGCGCCACGCTCAGCAGCCGCGAGCCGGCCGGCGTCTCGCACGGCACCAGCCGCTGCGAGGTGACCACCACGTTCGACGCCAGCGCCTGCCGCAACACGTCGGCCACTTCGTCGTGCGTCCAGTCCGGCGTGCTGCGGATGTCGAGCACCGCCTTCGCCACCGGCGGCGTGACGTTCCGGCTGACGCCCGCCTCGAGCATCGTCGGCGTCGCCGTGGTGTGGCCGAGCACGGCGTGCGAGCGCTCGGCGAAAAGCCCGTCGAGCTTGAGCAGGTCGCGCGCGAGGACGAGCGCGGCGTTCCGGAAGTCGCCGTCGCCCGCGGCGTATCCCGCGTGGCGCTGGTCACCCTCGGCAAGCAGGTCCACCATCATCAGTCCGCGCTGCGCCACGGCGAAGTCGAGATTGGTGGGCTCGCCGATGATCGCGGCGTCGATCGCGCCGGCCGCCTCGACGGCGCGCTCCATGGTGGTGTGCTTGGTCTCCTCGCCGTAGCCCAGCAGCACGAGCAGCCGGCCGCGGTCGGGCCCGCCGGCGTCGGCGACGTCCTTCGCGGCGGTGAGCATCGCGGCCACCGAGGCCTTGGCATCGCCGGACCCGCGGCCGTAGAGCCGTGTCCCCTCGACGGTGGGCGTGAACGGGTCGCGGGTCCACCCCTTCCCCGGCGGCACGACGTCGAGGTGGGAGACCAGCGCGAGCGTGGGGCCCGGCTTCCGGCCCCGTACTTCGACCCGCACCGCCAGCTCGTCGCGCACCACGCGCAGCCCCCAGCTGTGCGCCGTGGCCTCGACGAAGACGGCCAGGGTTTCCTCCTCACCGCTCACCGAGGGAATGGCCACCATCCGCTGCAGCAGGTCGATCTCATCCGGCAAGATCCACCCCCAGATACGTCGCCTTCTCCTTGCGGCCGACGATCATCGTGCCGCAGCCGGCGCCGGTGAAGACCTCCAGCAGGAGCGCGTCGGGCGCGCGGCCGTCGATGATGTGCGTCCGCTCCACCCCACCGGTGGCCGCGCGGATGCAGGCTTCGACCTTGGGACGCATCCCGCCCGCGAGGACGCCGCTGGCCATGAGCCCGGCCATGTCGTCCGGGTCGGCGAAGGTGACGAGCGTGGACGGATCGTTCCGGTCGCGCAGCACGCCCGGCGCGCCGGTGAGGAAGATCAGCTTCTGGGCCCGGAGCGCCACGGCGAGGGACTCCGCCACGGTGTCGGCGTTGACGTTGAACACCTCGCCGTCCTCGCCGCCCGCCAAACTGGCGATCACGGGGACGAACCTCGCATCCATGAGCGTGACGAGCACCCGGGGGTCGACCCGGTCGATGTCGCCCACGTGGCCGTAGTCCACCCTGGCCGTGACGCCGTTGTCGTCGACCACCTGCACCGGGGGACGCCGATGAGCGGTGATGAGATCGGCGTCTACCCCGCTCAGCCCCACGGCCTGCACCCGATGCCCCCGGAGCGCCGCCAGCAGATCGACGTTGAGCTGCCCCGCGTAGACCATCTTCGCCACCTCGAGCGCGCCATCGTCGGTGATGCGCCGGCCCGCCACCATCCGCGGCTCCATGCCGAGTCGGCGGCTCAGCGCCGAGGCCTGGGGACCGCCCCCGTGGACCACGACGAGCCGGATGCTGAGCGAGGAGAGCAGCGCGAGCTGCGCGGTCACCCGGTCGAGCACCTCCGGCTCGCCTACGACGTCGCCGCCGAGCTTGACGACGAAGACGTGGTCGCGATAGGCCCGCACGTAGCGGAGCGCGCCCTTGAGGCCGGCGATGCCCTTGGTGGTGTCGATGGTCACTGGTAGCTCCCGATCAATTCGAGCAGCAGCGCCCGCTGCGCGTGCAGCCGGTTCTCGGCCTGATCCACGACTACCGAGCACGGTCCGTCGAGCACCGCGTCGTCGATCTCGACGTTTCGCCGGACCGGCAGGCAGTGCATCACGATCCCCTTGCCGCCGCGGGTCGAGCGCAGCCGGTCCGGCGTGAGCCGCCAGTCGCGGAGCCCCGCGCGCTGCGCGGCCTCCTCGCGCGGATTGCCGAACAGCTTCACCGAGCCCCACGACTTCACGTACACCGCGTCGGCGCCCACCATGGCCTCGTCCGGGTCGTCGATGATGTGGACGAACTCGCCGCCCGACTGCTGCGCCAGCCGGCGGATGAGCGCCGTGTCCTCGGGGTCGAGCTCGTACCCCGGCGGCCGCGCGATGACGATCTCCATCCCCAGCCCCGCGGCCGCGAGCGCGGCGCTCGCGGGCACCGCGGTCGGCAGCGCCTTGGGGTGCCAGGCCCAGGTCAGCACGAAACGCTTGCCCTCGGTTTCACGGAGCTTCTCGCGCAGCGTCATCGCGTCGGCCAGCGCCTGGCAGGGATGCCGGCGCGCGCTCTCGAAGTTGATGACCGGCTTCTCGCAGTACTTCGCGAAGTTGCGGACGATGGCATCCTCCCGGGCGACGGCCCAGTCGCTGCCGCGCGGGAAGCTCCGCACCCCGACCGCGTCGGCGTAGCGGCCGAGCACGCGGGCCGCGTCGATGATGTGCTCGACCGTGTCCCCGTCCATCACGGCGCCGGGCTCGGTCTCGAGCGACCAGCTGCCTTTGCCCGGCTCCAGCACCACGCCATGGCCGCCGTGGAGGAACATCGCGGTCTCGAAGCTCGTGCGGGTACGGAGACTCGGGTCCATGAACATCATTGCCAGGACCTTCTTCTCGAGCCCGCCCGCCACCTCGCCGCGCTTGACCCGGGCGGCCAGGTGCAGCAGCCCTTCCACCTCGGCCGGACTCCAGTCCTCGAGCGCCAGGAAGTCGCGCTTGGTCACCGCAGCACCTCCGCGAGAGCGGCGAGGAGCAGGTCGGCCTCGCGCCGGGAAAAGGACAGGGGCGGCAGCAGCCGCAGGACCTGGGGGTCGGTGGCGGTGCCGGTCAGGACTCGCCGCCCGAAGAGCGCGCGCTGCACCTCGACCGCCGGCCGCTCGAGATGCAGCCCCAGCAGGAGCCCCCGGCCGGATACCTTGCGCACGCCGAGCGCGGTGGCGCCCCGGGCGAGGTGCTCGCCGACCGCGACCGCGTTGGCGATGAGCCCGTCGCGCTCGATGACGGCGATATTGGCGAGAGCCGCCGCGCAGGGCACCGGCCCGCCGCCGAACGTGCTGCCGAGATCGCCGAGGGCGAGCGTGTCGGTGAGCCGCGGGCTCGCGACGACCGCGCCGATCGGGAGGCCGGCGGCAAGCCCCTTGGCGAAGGTCAGTGCGTCGGGCGTCACGCCTACGGCCTCCGCGGCGCTGAACGCGCCGCAGCGACCGACGCCGCACTGGACTTCGTCGAACAGCAGGACCGCGCCGCGCTCGTCGGTCAAGCGGCGGGCGGCCTCGAGGAACTCGATCGAGCAGTTCCGCGCCCCCGCGAATCCCTGCACCGGCTCGACCAGCACCGCGGCCACCGTGTCGTCGATGGCCGCATCGAGAGCCGCGACGTCGTCGAACGGCACCTTGCGGCTCAGCGGGACGCCGGCGCGCCGGGCGGCCTGCTCGTAGCGCGGCCCGTCGGTGCAGGCGAGCGTCGCCGCCGTCCGGCCGTGCCAGCCGCCTCGCACCGTGACGATCGTCTGCCGCTCGGTGTAGCGCCGCGCCAGGTGCAGCGCGTTCTCGTTGGCCTCCGCGCCCGAGTTGCAGAAGAAGACCCGTCCGAGCGGCGCCGGGCAGAGCTCGGCCAGCTTCTCCGCCAGGGCCTCGCGCTGCGGCAGCGGGACCGCGGTCGAATAGAACAGGAGCCGAGCAGCCTGCTCGGCGATGGCACGCACTACGTCGGGATGGCTGTGGCCGGTCGACGCCACGGCGTGACCGCCGTAGGCGTCGAGCCATTCGTGGCCGTCCGCGTCGACCAGCCAGGAGCCGTGGCCGCTGACCGGGCGCACGGGCATCGGGGCGTAGACGGGAAGGAGCGCCGGCACGGCGGGCTCAGGCCCCTTCACTTCGCTCAGGGTGACTCCGGGCGAGGGGGAGGCAAAGTGGTTTCCGTTCAACATGGATAGATCCCCGCGGCCGTCAGGCCGGCACGCTCGTCGATACCGAGCGCGAGGTTCATCGCCTGGATTCCCTGGCCGCCGGCGCCCTTCACCAGGTTGTCGATCGCGATCGTCACCTGAATCTCCTCGCCGCTCTCATTCTCGGCAGCGTGGATCAGGGCGTAATTGGTGCCGACGGCATGGGTGAGCTCGGGCGGCGCGTCGAGTACGCGCACGAACGGGCGGCCTTCGTACGCCTCGCGGAACCAGCGCGCGGCCACGGTGCCCGGCTCCCCGTCGCGGATGGCCAGCTCCTTCGGCACGAATGCGTGCAGCGTCAGGTAGATGCCCCGCACGAACGGGCCCGAGTGCGTGATCAGCCGCGCGCTGGCATCGGGCCGGCCCACCCACTCGCGCCAGGACTGCAGGACCTCCGCCTCATGCCGGTGGCCGAGGACCGAGTAGGCGAAGACGTTGTGGGCGCGCATCGGATGGTGGGTCGTGGCCCTCGGCTGTGCGCCCGCGCCGCTCGAGCCGGTGATGGCGAACAGCGACGGCGTCACATCGAGTCCGGCCCACGCCAGCGGATACATGGCGAGCTGCGCCGCGGTCGCGAAGCAGCCGGGCGCGGCGATCGCCTTGGCGCCGAGCAGCCGGCAGCCGGCGACATCGGCCAGGCCGTACGTGAACCGGTGCACCAGCTCGGGCGACGGGTGCGGTCCGTAGAAGCGCTCGTAGAGCCGCGGATCGCGCACCCGGAAGTCCGCCGCCAGGTCGACGACGAGGCCCGGGCCCGCGTCGAACACCTCGCCCGCCACCCGCGAGGATTCGCCGTGCTCGAGACAGAGGAAGACCACGTCCCGGCCGCGCGCCGCCTCGCCGGGGGTCGCACCCGAGAAGCGCGCGTCGGTGACCGTCGCCAGCGCGGGATGCGCCTCGGCGATCGGCTTCCCGGCCTGGCTCCGGCTCGTGGCCACGCACTCGGTGACCTCCGGGTGCTGCAGCAGGAGCCTGAGCAGCTCGCCGCCGGCATAGCCCGCGGCGCCGACGACTGCGACCTTCATCGCGCGGAGACGCCGGAGAGGGCCGGGCCGGCCGACCAGCGTACCGGGTCGCTCCCGCCCGAGCGCGCGGCAGGCTCCGCCCGTTCGGCCCACTGGGCGATCGCCTGCCGCACCACCGCCAGCAGGCCGGCGGCATCCCGCCGCGCGTTGTGCGCCGGCAGCCCCAGGCCGGTCGTGATGTAGACCTGGCCCACCTCGTTGTCGGTGGCGGGGCCGGTGATGGCCGTGATCGGCAGGTCGAACTCGCGCCGCATCAGCTCCGCCGCGCCCCAGCAGGCCACGGGATCGGGCGCCGCCATGACGTAGGCTGCGCCGACCCGCATCAGGTCGGCGTCCCGCAGAATGTCCTGCACCCCGTACTCGCCGAGGATGCCGTCGCCCAGCTCGGCGACGATCACGTCCGGCTTGGCCGCGGCCAGCCGGTTGAAGATCCCCTTGGCCGTGGTGACGGTGACGCCGGCGTGCGTGCTGGCGATCCCGACGTCGTTGAACGTCAGCGCGGCCACGGCGCCGGCGTCGAGCATCGAGAGCGCATCGCGCATGAGCGAGACGCCGGTGAGCTTGGCGGCGCCCACCCGGAGGCCGCCGCGCGCGAGCCCGCGGACGAGCTCGGTGGCGGCCACCGTCTTGCCGGAGTTCATGCAGGTGCCGGCCACGTATACCACGGGGATGCGGCTCTCCAGCACTTCTGCCGGCGGCACGGCCCGGTCGCGGATGTGCGCCGGCCGGCCGACGCGATCGCCCAGCTCGGGGAATGCCAGAATGGCGCCGAGGACCTCGGCCTTGAACGGCGGGCCGATCTCGGGATTCACCGACGTGCACTTGCCCAGGATCCCGCCGAGGTTGAGCACCTCGATCGTGTCGCCCACGGCAATGTGGGCCGGCACCACGCCGGCATAGCCCCGGAGCGCGCGCCGGGTGCCGAGCACGCCGGCGAGCACGTCCCCGCCACGGAGCGAGAGCATCCGGCCGGTGGTGTCCTCGACGGTGTTGTAGCTCGACTTGTCCTCCAGGATCCGGACGGCGAGCACATACCCCTCGGCCGCGACGATCTCGTCGCCCACGATCACTTCGGGCGTGAGCGCGGCGTTCCGGGTGGAGCTGCTGATCCGGTCCAGGCGGACGCGGCTGGTGACGACCATGGGCGGTGACTCCTCGTATTGCTGAAACGTGTGCCTTCACAAGAGTCACCCTGAGCCCTGGCTTCGCCCAGGGTAAACTCCGCGAAGGGGCCATGCCTTGGGTCATGGCTCCTTCGCTACGCTCAGGATGACGAGCGTGGGGGGGATCGCCCCTAGCCTATCGCTTCCCGTCCGCCGCCCGCGCCGCCAGCAGCGACGGCACCGCCGCCACCCGCGCAAACGCCCGCGCCTCGTCGCCGGTCCAGAGGCGGTTCTCCTCGCCGTACGTGGCGACGGCGGTGTCCATCATCGAGTGCGGGCTCCGCGTGCCGACGACCTGGAACCGTCCGGGCGCGAGTCGCACGCGGGTCTCGCCCGTCACTCGTGCCTGCGAGCTGGTGATCAGCGCCTCGATGTCCCGAAGCGACGGGTCGAAGTACTGGCCCTCGTGCAGGCGGTCGCCGTAGAACCGGCCGAGCTGGTCCTTCCAGAACGTCTGCCACTTGGTGAGCACGAGCTTCTCGAGCTCGCGATGCGCGCCGATGAGGAGCAGCGCGGCGCCGGCCTCGAAGCCGATGCGACCCTTGATGCCGAGCGCGGTCTCGCCGACGTGGATGCCGCGGCCGATGCCGTACGCCTCGCACAGGTCGCCCAGTGCGGCCACGAGCGACGGGCCGGCCAGCGGCGCGCCATCGAGCGCGATCGGAAGCCCTCGCTCCCATGCCAGGACGACTTCCCGGGGCGCCGGCGCGTCGGCGGGCGGATCGATCAGCTCGGCCGGCGGTCCCGCCCACGTGTCGTGGGTCCAGCCGCCGCCCCAGGTGGTTCCCCAGAGGCCGCGATTGATGGAGTAGGCGCCGGCCTTGGCCGGGACGGGGAGGCCGAGCCGTTCGAGGTAGGCGATCGCCTGCTCGCGCTTGATGCCGAAGTCGCGGATGGGGGTCACGATCTCGAGCTCGGGTGCGAGCACCCGGAGGGCGACGTCGAAGCGGATCTGGTCGTTCCCCGCGCCGGTCGAGCCGTGCGCCACGGCCCGGGCGCCGAGCGCGCGCGCCGTGTCCACGACGGACAGCGCCTGCTGGGTCCGCTCCGCGGCCACGCTCAGGGGATAGACTTCGCCCCGGAGCACGTTGCCCTGGATGAGAAACCGGACGAAGCGATCGTAGACCAGGTCGCGCGCGTCGACCTCATGGTGGGCGACCGCGCCGACGGCGGCGGCCTGGCGGCGGATGGCCGCGCGCTCGTCGGGCGTCGAGCCGCCGGTATCGACGTAGACGGTGTGGACCGCCCAGCCGTCCTCGGCGAGGCGGGGCACGCAGTACGAGGTATCCAGTCCGCCCGAGAAGGCGAGCGCGAGGGAGCCGCGAGAAGAATGCATAATGCATAAACATGCAAGTTTCTCGCGCTGGCGCAAGTGGCCGACCGCGTCTTACGCCGGGGTCAGGGCTTGAAGGCGTCGGCTCCGGCGGCGGGCGTCCAGGGATGGCGGGGCTCGAAGTGGCGCCAGAGCAGGGCCGAGACCCGCCGGAGCAGGACGTATCCCTCGTTGTCCGGGTGCCAGCTTTCGTCCTGCTGGTTCTTGGTGATGAGGCAGAAGACGTAGTCGCCCGAGGGAGCGTTCACGAGCACGACTTCCGAGCGGGACTGGTCGACCGCGCCCTGCTTCGAGGCCGCCTGCACGGTCGGCGGGAGCTGCGAGAGCGCCTCGCCGGTCCAGAAGCTCCGGGTCAGGGTGCGGTACATCTCCTCGCTCGCCGCGGGGCTCACCACCTTGCGCTCGCGGATGAGGGTGACCAGCCGGGCCATCTCCCGCGGGGTGGTCTGGCCCCAGCCCCAGCGGTCGTAGTCGGCCTCGCGGCCGGGAGTGCGCCCGTTGACCCGGGTCACCGCGAAGCCGTTGCCCTCGAGCCACCGGTTGATCGTGTCCCCGGTCCCGGCCAGCTGCTGCAGCCAGAGCGAGGCGGAGTTGTCGCTGTAGGTGAGGCTCAGCGTGAGCAGCCGGCTCACGGTGATGCGGGCGGTGTCGCTCAGGCCCGCGGAGATGTCGTCCTCGGGATACTTCGCCCGCGCCCTCGGCTCGGGCGCCGTATCGGTAAAGGCGAACCGGCCGCGGGCAATCGCGTCGAACACGCCGATCATGATCGGCACCTTGACCATGCTGGCGGTGGGGAAGGTGTCGTCGGCCCGGACGCTGGCGGTGGCGCCGGTGGCGAGATTGCGGACGTAGATGCCGACGTCGCCGTGGAAGTCCCGGGTGAGCGTCTCGAGCTCGCGCTGGAGACGGCGGTCGGGGTGCTCGCGCTGGGCGGCGGCGGGCGGGGCGAGACCGAGTCCTGCGGTGATGGCGAGGAGTAGGCCCGCCGCGCGCCAGAGACCGCACCCGCCCGTCAGCGTCCCACCTCGATCTTCCCCAGCCGCCCCGTCCCGCTGAGCGCCAGCCACACCCGCCCGCGGGTGCTGTCGGTCTCCATGTGGCGCACGATGGCGCCGGCCGTGGGAATCCGCACGACCGTCATCTTCTCCGTCTTCGGGTCGAATCCCACCATCTGCCCGCTCCGCGACTCGCAGTACCAGATCCGCCCGTCGGTCCCGATCGCGATGCCGTACGGGCCGGCGTTGGGCGACGGCGAGCGCCATTCGCGCACCTTCCCCGTCGCGGGGTCCAGGGCGCCAAGATACCCGCGGCCGTAGTCGGTGTACCAGACTGTGCCGTCGCCGCCGACCTGCAGCCGGCGGGGCCGCGCCTCGGCCGCGGGCAGCACGAACTCCTTCATGCTGCCGGTTGCGGGATCCACGTGCCCGAGCTTGTTGGTGCCCAGCATCGCGATCCAGATCGACCCGTCCCCCGCCGGAACTATGCCGTACGGCACGGAGTTCGGGGTCGGCACGGTGTAGACCGCGACCTTGCCGGTCTTCGGGTCGAGGGTGCCGTAGGCGTTGTTGTTGGCGTCGGTGAACCAGACGTGGTCCCGATGGTAGATCGGCGTGTGCGGGTTGCGGGCGTTGCCGGGCAGGGCGAACTCGGTGATGTGGCCGTTCCGCGGATCCACCCGGCCGATCAGGCCGGCACCCTGGCCGGTATACCACACGCTCCCGTCCGGCCCGACGATCAGTCCATGCGGGCCCGAGCCGGGGGTCGGCGTGGGATAGTCGACGATCTTCCCCGTCGTCGGGTCGAGGTGGCCGATGTAGCTGTTGCGCTGGTCGGTATACCAGACGCTGCCGTCAGGGGCCACGGCCGGGTCGTGGGGAAAGTTTCCCGGGCGCGGGATGACGTATTCGACGATGGTCGGCGGCGCCACGCGCGCGCCGGGCGGGACGAGCAGCGTCATCAGCGCGACGGCCGCGGGCGGAGCCAGTAGTGGGAGGTACATGAGAGCGTCCTGGGTGAAGGTTACGGCAGCAGCACTGCGCTGCCCGGACCGCCGTATGCACCGAGGTCCGCCCGGCGCGCTCCCAGCGCGGGAGCACGAGCCCGCCCGCCGGTGGCGGGATCCGGCGGTGCTGCGGCATCCCCGGCGTCCACCGCCGGCGAATCGGGCGAGAGGTAATAGTGCACGGTGTCGGCGAATTTCGGGTCGCGCGTGAGGCTCGTGCCGGGCTCGGCGCCATCCTGCACCAGGTTGGCGCGGAGCTCGGGGGGCCGTCGGTTCGAGTGCTCGATCTGACCACCGATGCCCTGGCGGTTGCCCCACACGATGTTGTTCCGGAACAGGATCGGCGCGAAGGCGATGAGGCCCCCGCCCTTCCCGCCGAGCTGCGTCGGCGTCGAGTCGGGCAGGATCGTGACGTTGCCCACGATGGTGTTCTGCTCGATGAGATTCTGGAGCCGGTAGCTGAGCGCGCCCACCACCCAGAGCCCGGATCCGCCGTGCCCCGCCCCGCCCGTATTGCCGGTCACGACGTTGTTGCGGACGGTCCCGGCCGAATGGTAGAGGACGATACCGGCGCCGTACTCGCCGCGGTTGTTCCGGATGACGTTGTTGCGGATGATCGGCTCGGCGTAGCCGCAGCGGATTCCGCCGCCGCCGGCGCTCAGGATGCCGGGTCCCAGCTGCACCGCCTCGTTGCCTTCGATGATGTTGTGCTCGATCACCGGCGAGCCCAGCTCGCACAGCACGCCGCCCCCTTCCCGGTAGAGCGCCTTCTGCCGCGCGTCGGTCCATACCGTGCCGGTGCCGCCGGTCAGCGTGAAGCCGCTGAGCCTGGCCATCGTATCCTCCTGCTCGACCATCATGACCACGCTGGCGCTGTCCGGGTGCCGCGGGTGGCTGCCGTCGATGATCGTGCGGGGAATGAGGCCCGGGTCTCGTGTCAGGAGATATTCGCTGGCCACCACGATCCCCTTGCCGGCGAAGTGGATGTTCTCGACGTAGCGCCCGGGCGCCACGAGCACCGTGTCACCCGGCTCGGCGCTGTCGATGGCCTCCTGGATCGTGCGGTACTCGGCGGGAACGTGCCGGATGCGGCCGGACGGCGCCGAGGACAGCCCGGCGAGCGCGCCCAGAACCAGCCAGGTCAGTCGGAACGGCACGGTGGTCTCCGGAGTGGGACAAGGAGACGACGGACGGAGGCGGGGTCAGGTTTCCCGCGGCGGCCGGCTCACCACCCTTCGGCGATGGCCTTCACCAGGTCCGCCAGCCCCGCCACGTCCCGCAGGTCGACCACCTCGGCCGGCGAGTGAGAGTAGCGGAGCGGCCACCCGATCGGAACGTCCGGCACGCCCCAGTCGGAGAAGGCCGACCCATCGTTGCCGCCGTTGGTGGTGCCCGCCTGCAGCGGCAGCCGGCGGCTCCGCGCGAAGGCCACGAGGGAATCGACGTAGGCCGGCGGCGTGACCGCGCTGTTGTCGAGCGCGCGCGCCACCGGCCCGCGGCCGAGGGGCGCCAGGGCGAAGTTCGTCCGCTCGAGCGGCGAGTCCGCCGAGACGAAGGTATCGATGGCGTGCACCCGCGCCGGGCGAAGGCCCAGGGCGGCGGCGGCGGCGCTCGCGCCTTCCAGCCCGATCTCTTCCCGCACACTCCACACGAAGATGACCGTGTGCTTGAGCCGAGCCGGATCGAGCCCGCGCGCGGCGAGCACCAGCGCCGAGGAGCCCACCCGATCGTCGAACGACCGGCCCGTCGCCCGGGTACCGAACAGCCTGACGTACCGCTTGGGGCTGGTGACGGTGTTGCCCGGGCGCACGCCGAGCGCCTCGGTGGCCGCGCGGCTTCCGGTGCCGGGATCGACGCGGACCACCGGATCCGCATCGGCCGCGGGCGCGGCCGAGTCGTGCGGGGCGAACACGGCGGGCACCGTCCGGCCGCCGATATGCACGAGGGCTGGCTGCCCCTCCCAGAGCCACGGAAAGAGCCCGCCCGCCGCCACGGCGTCGAGCGTGCCGTCGTCCCGGATGCCGGTGACGGTGAAGCCGATCTCGTCGAGATGGGCGACGAACACCACCGTCGGCTCGCCCTTCCCCATCGTGAGCCAGAGGTTCCCCGCGGTATCGGTCTCCGTCCGCGCCCAGCGGGGCAGCAGGCGCTGGACCGTCTCCCGCACCGGGGCTTCCGTGCGCGAGACGCCGTGGCTCTCGACCAGCGGCGCCAGCACCTCCTCGACCGACCGCAGGCGCGCGGCGTGCTCCACCGATCGCTGGCGCGCCGCCTCCTGCGCCGGCGCGGAGACGGCGGACGCCGGAACGATCACGGCGGTCGCCGCGGCGAAGCGGACCAGAGCGCGCATCAGCCGCCTGACGCCGCTCATTGTCCGCCTCCCATCCAGCGGCCGAGCGCGGCCCGCAGCGTATCGGCGCCCGCGAGCGACGTCGTCTCGACCGGCGTCCCGAGGTAGCGCGCGCCCAGCGACCAGCGCGCCACGGCGCCGAGCGCGGGCCAGCGACGCGCGAGCGTATCGGCGGTCCGGGACACCAGGCCGGGCGTCCCGGCACCGCCGTCCACCAGCACCGTCTCCGCGAAGGGCCCCCGGGTGGCCGCCACCGTGGCGAGGCCGCGCCCCAGCAGCTCCTGCTCGACGACGAACGCCACGACCACGGTCTCGCCTCGCGGCACCATTCCCTGCCCGGCGATCGCGCGGCGGGCCGCGAGCACTACGGCCGCGCAAGCCGTCCGTCGGGCGGCCACCGGTGCCGCGAGCAGGTCCGGTCCGTAGCGCTGCGGCCGCTTCGCGAGCGCGACCGGCGTGAGCACCTCAACGCCCGCCACACCCGCCTCGGCGCGCGTGGCCGCGCCGATGTCGACGTAGGCGCTGTCGAGGGTGAACGTGCTCGCGGGCGGGGTGCCGCGCCCGCGCGTGAGGTGAATCGAGCGCACGGCGACGACGCCCGGCACGGACCCCCGGCGGCCGAAGAGGCTCACGCGCTGCCCCTCGATCTGGCGCTCCAAGCCCGGCGGAACGCGTCCGGGGGCCCGGCGGAGCGTCAGCCATCCGTCCTCGCGGATCCTGCCCACGACGAAGCCCGGCTCGCTCACCGGGCAGGCCAGCAGACGGCGCCGCTCGCCGCTCCCGAGAACGATGACGCCGTTGCCGGCGCGATCCTTCGCGGCGCCGGGGACCAGCGCCACGATCGAGTCCATCACCCGCTGCTCGTAGCCTGTCACCGCGGTCATCGCGGCCAGGCGCGTGGCCAGCTCGGGAAGGCCGGTTGCCTCCGACTGGCCGCTGGCCGGTGCGGGCGCGGCCACCGTGGCCAGGAACGACAAGGCGAGCACGGCCACCAGGGGCGCGCGCTCGCCTTGAGCCGCTCGATGCGGGAGCAGGGTCAGCGGGTCTCCGGGGTATCGGCGCTCACGCCGGTATCGAGATCGTGCACGTAGAGCGCGGCGCCGCGGCCGGCGGGCGATTCGCTCACGACGTCGCGGAGCAGATCGAGCGCGTCGACGATCGTCGGCGCAAACGCGTATTCGAGGGATTGGGGCGCCGGCTCACCGTCCCGGGCTTCCGGGTGGTAGACGCAGAGGAACCGGTCCATGATGACGGGGTCAAGTTCGCGTTGAAGCGGGTGAGGGAGTCCGTGGCGACGTTCGATCTCGGAAAGCAGGCGTTCGGCGATGAGCAGGCGCTCCTGTTCGAGGGCGGCGGAAAGCATCACATAGATCCTCGGGCGCGGGCCAGCCGAGCTGGCGCCGGCCGGCGGAGGGAGGGGAGGGCGGCGCCAGACGCCCGGAGCCGCGTACGCGGCAACCGCTTAGGATTGCGGCGCGAGATGAAGACGCGGTAGAGAAGAAAGACCGAAGAGCGCGCCGGACGGACGCCCTGAGTGGGAGTCATCCTGAGCGAAGCGAAGGAGCAGTGACTCTGCTGATGGCTCCTTCGCTCCGCTCAGGATGACGAGGGCGGCGCAACCAACTCCGATAGGAACCTGGCCCCGACATCCACATCCTGCGTCGTGAGCCCATGACTCCCCCGGATCCAGTCGATCGTCACTGCAGCGCCGGCGCGACGGAGCAACCCGGCCAGCGCCTCGCTCTGCGCCGGCGTGACGAACGGATCGGCGGTGCCCGCGTTGATCTGGACAGGCACGCCCGCGAGCACCGGGAGCGGGTCGGGCACCAGCGGGACCATCGGCCGGAGCAGGAGCGCACCGCCAAGCGTGCCGGGCCGCAGCAACAGCATCGCCGCGGCGATGTTGGCCCCGTTCGAAAGGCCGACCGCGACCGGCGGAACCGGCCCGAGGTCGTACGCGGCGCGGGCGCCGTCGACGAAGTCGGCGAGCTCGATGGTGCGCCGGCGCAAGTCGTCGAGATCGAACACACCCTCCGCCAGGCGACGGAAGAATCTCGGCATGCCACGCTCGAGCACCAGGCCGCGGGGGCTCAGGCGTGCGGCCCCCGGCAGAAGGCGCTCGCCGAGCGGAAGGAGATCCTCCTCATTCCCGCCCGTGCCGTGCAGCAGCAGCAGCGTGGGCAGACCCGGCCGGCTGGCCGGGAGGAACCGGTGGCTGAACCCGTGCAGTTGGGCGGTCATGACGTCTCCCCTACCTCCGCGTGCCGCCCGTGCGGCAGGCGAAGCGGCGGCAGGGTCTGCTCGATCCGGCCGCGCATCGGTTCGTACATCGGCGGCAGCTTGAGGGTCGTTCCCAGCTCCGCCGCCGGCTCGTCGAGCGCGAAGCCCGGTGGATCGGTGGCGATCTCGAACAGCACGCCGCCCGGCTCGCGGAAGTAGACCGAGCGGAAGTACTGGCGGTCCACCACCGGCGTGACGTCTACGCCGTCCGACCCGAGCCGCGCACGATGCTCGAGCTGCGCCTCGTCCGACGCGGCGCGGAAGGCGACGTGGTGAACGGTCCCCACCCCGCCGGCGCCGGCCCAGAAGCCCGGCACGCGGCGGAGATCCACCACGGTGCCGGCGCCCGTAGCGGCAGACTCGAACCGCAGGCGGTTCTCCTCCTCTCCGACCTGGCGGAAGCCCATCAGGCGGGTGAGGAAGTCGGCCGTGCCCCGGTCGCCGTCCTCCCAGATGGTGGCGCCGTGCACTCCTCGCACCGCGTGCTCGGCGGGCACCGGCCCATCCGCCCAGGGCGCGACATCCACCACACGCGGTGTCGCGACGAGCTCGAGCAGGAGCCCGTCCGGATCGGCGAAGGCGAGCACCTGCTCGTCGAACCGGCGAGCCGGCCCGTCGTACTTGATCCCGTGCTGCAGCAAGCGCTCGATCCACCAGCCGAGCGACGCGGGCGGGATGGCGAGCGAGACGGTGCCGACCTGTCCGGTGCCCTGCCGGCCTCGACGCCCGTCGGGCCACGGGAAGAAGGTCAGGATCGAGCCCGGCCGGCCGGCCTCGTCACCGAAGTACAGGTGGTAGCTGCCGGGGTCGTCGAAGTTGACCGTCAGCTTCACCAGGCGAAGGCCCAGCACGCCGGTGTAGAAGTCGAGGTTCCGCTGCGGATCGCCCGCGATGGCGGTGACGTGATGAATGCTCATGCGACTGTTCCCAGTTTCCGGCAAAGGTTTCCCAGCGCTCGCTGCTCCTCCTGAGTGAGCACCGCGAGCTGGCGGGTGATGGCGTCGGCATGCGCGGGGAAGACGCGGCGGATGAGCCGCTCGCCCTCCTCGGTGAGATGCACCTGGATGTATCGCCGGTCCTCGACCGACCGCTCGCGCCGGGCGAGGCCGCGCTTCTCGAGGTTGTCGATCACCAGAGTCATGTTGCCGCTGCTCTTGAGGATGCGCTCGCCGAGGTCGCGCTGATTCATCGAGCCGAGGTGGTACAGCGCCTCGAGCACGCCGAACTGGCTGGGGGTGAGATCGTGGCGCTGCAGCCCCGGCGCGAGCCGGGTCCAGAGGGTCTCGCTGGCGCGGGTGAGCTTGAGGTAGGTGCTCAGCGCCAGGCGCTCGACGCGGTCTCCCCGGTATCGGCTGGGCTTCGGCATTAGCTCTCCATCAAGTAGCTTGACATTAAGCTATTACCCTGGCCCGCCGCGCGCAAGGCCTCGGCTTGGCGCCACCCGCAGTCGGCCGACGAGGACATGCTCCAAGAAAGCGCGCGATCGCGGCGGACCCATTGCACCCGGTCGGGGTCCGTCGCCAATATAGAGGCGCCCGAGTTCCAATCTGCACGACCGCTTCCGGACCCGTTCTATCCTCTCGAGGAGGAATGATGCGCAGGATTGCCCTGGTTCTGCTGGCGACCGTCGCGGTCGTCTCAACGGCCTCCGCGCAGCGAAAAGGCGCGTTCGAGGTCGGCCTTTTTCCCCAGATCAGCTACTTCGACCGCTCCCTCGTCATGGTGCAGGCCCGCACCGGCCCGGGCGCCAGACTCGGGTACTTCTTCACCGACCACCTGGCGATCGAAGCGGAAGGCGCCTGGGTGCCCGCCGAGGGGCGGGACGCCGTGGACGTGTCCTACATCCCGCTCCGGGCCAAGCTGGCGCTCAACGCGCCGATCGGCGAGCACACCGGCGTCCTGCTCGGCGCGGGATACGTGCAATCGCTCTACAAGCGCGACTACGACCTCTCGGATGCCGGCGTCACCGGCAGCGTGGGGGTTCGCCTCGGGGTGGGTGACGTGACCTCGATCCGGATCGACACCTACGTGGACTACATCCCGTCGCCGGACAACGGCGCCTCGAGCAACCTCAACTGGGGCATCCAGCCGGGCCTGAGCTTCATGCTCGGCGGCAATCGCGGGGTACGTGACCGGGACGCCGACGGTGTGCCGGACGGCGTCGACGAGTGCAAGGACACGCCCGCCGGCGATAAGGTCGACGCGAAGGGCTGCACCATCAAGGACGGCGACGGCGACGGCGTGCTCGACGATGTCGACCAGTGCAAGGACACCCCGGCGGGCGACAAGGTGGACGAGAAGGGCTGCTCGCTGCCCAAGGATGCGGATGGCGACGGCGTGCTGGACAACGTCGACCAGTGCCTCGACACGCCGGCCGGTGACAAGATCGACGCCAAGGGCTGCTCGCTGCCGAAGGACGGCGACGGCGACGGCGTGCTGGACGACGCCGACCAGTGCAAGGACACCCCGGCGGGCGACAAGGTGGACGAGAAGGGCTGCTCGCTGCCCAAGGACGGGGACGGCGACGGCGTCACCGACGACAAGGACCGCTGCCCGAGCACGCCCGCGGGCGTCAAGGTGGATGCCGAAGGCTGCCAGGTGCTCTTCGAGCAGGCCAAGAAGCCGCTGATCCTCGAAGGCGTCAACTTCGCGACCGGCAAGGCCGAGCTCACGCCGGAGTCGCAGGCGATTCTGAACGGCGTGGCGGAGTCGCTCGTGGCGCACGAGGACATCAAGGTCCAGGTCGGCGGCCATACCGACAACACCGGATCCGCCGCGCTCAACAAGCGGCTGTCGGCGGCGCGCGCGGAATCGGTGCGCCAGTACCTGATCTCGAAGGGCGTCGCGGCCGACCGGCTCACCGCTCGGGGCTATGGCCCGAGCAAGCCGATCGCGTCGAACAAGACGGCTGCCGGGCGGTCGCAGAACCGCCGGGTGGAGCTGACCCGGGTCAACTGACCGGGCTCGCCGACCGCGGCGCGAGGGGGCAGATCCTCACGGGTCTGCCCCCTGGCGTTTGCGCGCTCCGGTCCGTTCGCCGATCTTTCGGTGTCCTTCAATGACCGACGCACCGATCATCGACCCCGCCGCGCTTGCGCGCCTCGACCAGCTCGGCGGCCCCGGCTTCGCCCTCCGCATCATCGGCATCTTCCTCGGCGAGGGTCCCCGGCGGATCGCCGACGCCCGGCACGCGCTCGGGCACGGGCCTGGGGCTCGCCATCTCGCGCTCCCTGCTGCAGGCGATGGGGCACCAGCTCACGCTTCCGATTCGCGAATCATCACGCTGGATCTCCATCTGCCCGAAATGGACGGGACGGAAGTGCTCCGCCGGCTGGCCTCGGACACCGAGCTCTCCGGGATTCCGGTGGTGGTGATCAGCATCGTGGGGAGTGAGAACCGGAGCCGGCTGGCCCCCGCCGCCTTCATTCTCGACAAGCCGGTGCCGCGGGAATCGCTGGCGGAGGTGCAGGGGCCGCTGCTCCGCGCGGGGTGACCGCCGGATTAGGGGCTCAGGTCGCCTCCTCCTCCCGGCGCAGGTACTCGTCCCGATACATCCGGATCAGCTCGAAGAAATACGAGATGGCCAGCGGCCCGATGAGGAGGCCGATCAGGCCGAACCAGCTGATTCCGGCGAACGCGCCGATCACCGTGATGAACGGGTGGATCCGGGCCCACCGCCGGAAGACGTACGGCCGGATGAGGTTGTCGATGTTGCCCACCACCAGGATGCCCCAGACGGTAAGCCCGATCGCCGCGCCGTAGCGCCCATCGACCGCCAGCGCGGCCGCGCCGGGCCCCCAGATCAGTCCGCTCCCCACCACCGGCAGGATCGCCACGATCACCGTCACGACGCCCCAGAACACCGCGTTCGAGAGATCGGTGGCCCAGAAGGCGAGCCCGACGAGCAGGCCCTGGACGGCGGCGGTGAGGCCCGTCCCGATCAGCGTGGAGAACGTGACGTCCCGGAAGCGTTTCCGCAGGATCTCGGCGTTCTCGGTCGAGAACGGGATGAACGGGCGGATGCCCTGCCACGCCCCGGCGGGCGCCATCAGGAGGTAGTAGAGCCCGAAGAACGAGATGGTGAGCTGGATTCCGAGGCGCGTGGCGGTGCCGACCAGCCGCAGCGCGCTGCTGCCGGCCCACGACACGATCTGCGAGCCGAGCGCCTCGATCTGGGCGCCGATATCGTACGGGCCGATGCGAAGCTCGCGCAGCCGCGCCAACAGCGGACTCTGCAGCACCTCGGAGGCCATTCCCTGCGCCTCGTTGGCCACCAGACCGATGAACGAGATGCCCGGCCCGACCACCAGCACCAGGGCGACAAGAACTATGACACCTGCCGCCAGCCCGGGCCGGAGACCCCGCCTCACCAGTCCATGATAGGCCGGCCCGAACACGACATACAGCACCAAGGCGCCCATGAGCCCGCTGCCGAAGGACCACAGGGCATAGGCCAACCCGAAGCCCAGCACGAAAATCAGCAGCGCGGCCCGCTGGCGCCTGGTGTCGAGGAATGGCATGCCAAAGAGTAGACGCGCCGCGGATGGGCCGCCAGCCAATGCGGCCTTGCCGGGGACCGTTTCCAGGGCGACATTATGACACCCAATCCCCCCTCCAGCCGCTGCCTGTCGGAGTCCAGCCCTTGGGCCCTGAGAACGATCACGTGGCTTCGTTGCCAGCGAGCCAGGAGTTGCGGCTGGACTACGACAGCCTGCCCGCCATGGTGTGGACCCTCACCGCCAACGGCACCTGCGACTACGTCAACGCCCGGTGGCTCGAGTTCACCGGTCGCCCGGCGGCGGCGGAGCTCGGCGAGGGCTGGGCCGACCGGCTGCATCCGGAGGACCGCCCGGCCGCGCTGTCGCAGATCCAGGCCGCCCTCGCGCAGCGGACTCCGTTCCAGGCCGAGTTCCGGATGCGGCGGCACGACGGGCAATACCGGTGGCTGCTCGACATCGGGGCGCCGCGGTTCGGGCGGGACGGCGGGTTCGTCGGGGTCGTGGGCGTCGCGACCGACGTGACCGACCGGCGTCAGCTCGAGCAGCGCCTGGGCCGGGCCGAGCGCGCGCAGGCCATCGGCCAGCTCGCCGGCGGCATCGCGCACGACTTCAACAACCTGCTCACCGGCATCATCGGGCACGTCGCGCTGCTGCAGGAGGAGCCGGGGCTCTCGGCCCTGGCCCGGGAGGACCTCGCGCAGATCCAGCGCTCCGCCGATCGCGCGGCGAGCCTGACCCGCCAGCTGCTGGCCTTCAGCCGCCGCCAGGTGCTCGCCCCGCGGGTGCTGGACCTGAACCAGCTCGTGGTCGGCTCGCTGTCGACGCTCAGGCGGCTGGTCGGCGCGCGCATTCAGGTCGTCTGGACCCCGAGCAGCCACCTGGACGCGATCGTGGCCGACCCCAACCAGCTCGAGCACATTCTCACCCAGCTCAGCGCCAACGCGCGCGATTCGATGCCCGATGGCGGCACGCTCGAGCTGAGCACCCGGCAGGAGCCGCTCGACGGTCCGCGCCTGACCCGGCTGTCGGGCCAGCGCCCCGGGATCTACGTGGCCCTCCAGATCCGGGACTCGGGCCGCGGCATGGACGCCGCGACCCTCGAGCGCATCTTCGAGCCATTCTTCAGCACCAAGCTGGCGAGCGAGGGCGCAGGACTCGGCCTCGCGAGCGTCTACGGCATCATCAAGCAGAGCGGGGGCCACATCGACGTCGCGAGCGAGCCCGGCAGCGGCACCACCTTCACGATCTATTTTCCGCGCCACGAGGGGAGCGATCCCGTGGGGGCCGAGGCCGGCGGGTGGGAAGCCCTCGGCGGCGAGGAGACGATTCTCCTGGTCGAGGACGAGGAGCAGGTGCGGGAGCTGGCCCGCCGGGTGCTCGAGCGCGTCGGGTACACCGTCCTGGCGGCCGCCGATTCCGAGACCGCCATCGCGCTGGCCGACCGCCATGCGGGCCACATTCACCTGCTGGTCGCCGACATGATGCTGCCGCAGTCGGGCGGCCGGGAGGTGGCCGCGCGGCTCAGCATCCATCGGCCGGCGATCAAGGTGCTGTACATCTCGGGCACGAGCGACGGCTCCATCGCCCGCCTCCGGCTGGTCGAGCCGGGGACCGCGTTCCTGGAGAAGCCGTTCTCGCTCGATCGGCTGCTGCGCACGGTGCGCCGGGCCCTGGACGATCCCGACGGCGCGGGCCGGCCGGCGTGAGCCGGCATTCGGCTTTACCCGACCCGCTCCCCGGGCAGGCGCCCGACGCCTACCGGGCGCTGTTCGAGCACAACCCATTGCCGATGTGGGTCTACGACAGCGAGACGCTGGCCTTCCTCGAGGTCAACGCCGCCGCGGTCGAACAGTACGGGTATACCCAGGATGAATTCCGGCGGATGAGCATCCTCGACATCCGGCCGGAGGAGGATCGCGCGCAGGCCGCACGCCGGGCATCCAGCTTCGCGGGCGAGCTGCACGTGGGCACGGCGCCCTGGCGGCATCGGCGGAAGGACGGCAGCATCCGCCTGGTCCGCCTTGCGAGCCATCCCATCTCCTTCGCCGGGCGGGAAGCGCGCCTGGTGGTGGCGCAGGACGTCACCGAGATCACCCGGACAGCGGAGGAGCTCCGGGATAGCCGCGAGCAGTACCGCTTCTTCATCGGACGCACCGCCGAGGGTGTCTGGCGCGCGGTCGTCGAGCCGCCCATCCCTATCGGAGCCGCCGAAGCGGAGCAGGTCGAGCACTGCACTCAGCACGTCCGGCTGGTCGAGGTCAACGAGTCGATGGTGCGGATGTACGGCTGCGCCGATGCCGAGGAGCTGCTCGGAACGCAGCTGTCCGCGACGTTCGACCTGAGCGACCCCCGGAGCCTGGAATTCTTCCGCACCTTCGTCCGCAGCGGCTACCGGAGCGTGGAGCTGGAGTCACGCGAGTTCGACCGCCATGGTGCGGAGCGCTGGTTCGTCAACAACCTCCTGGGCGTCGTCGAGGATGGCCTGCTGACCGCCATCTGGGGCACCCAGCGCGACGTGACCGAGCACCGGGCAGCCGAGAGCGGGCGGATCCGCGCGGAGGACGCGCTCCGGCAGTCGCAGGAACAGCTCCGCCAGGCCCAGAAGATGGAAGCGGTGGGCCGGCTGGCCGGTGGCGTCGCCCACGACTTCAACAATCTGCTCAGCGCGATCCTCAGCTACAGCGAAATGGTGCTCGACGACCTGCCCGCCGACCACCCCAGCCGGGAGGACATCGAGCAGGTCCGGCAGGCGGGCAGCCGCGCCGCGGAGCTGACGCACCAGCTTCTGGCCTTCAGCCGGCGCCAGCTGCTCCAGCTCCGGATCATCGATCTCAACACCGTCGTGGCCAGCGTCGACCGCATGCTCCGCCGGGTCATCGGCGAGGACATCGAGCTTCGGACGGTGCTCTCTCCCCGGCTCAGCCACACCAGGGCGGATGCAGGCCAGCTCGAGCAGGTCCTGATGAACCTGGCCGTGAACGCGCGCGATGCCATGCCGACCGGCGGTATCCTCACCATCACCACGGCCAACGCCGAGGTGGGCGGTCGGCACACGGCGGGCTGGCCCCAGGTCCAGCCCGGCGGCTACGTGACGCTGGCGGTCCGTGACACCGGCGTGGGTATGAGCCGCGAGGTCCAGGAACGGATCTTCGAGCCGTTCTTCACTACCAAGGGGCCGGGGCACGGGACCGGCCTGGGCCTCTCTACGGTCTACGGGATCGTGGCCCAGAGCGGCGGCCAGGTGTTTGTGACCAGCGAGCCCGGCGCCGGCAGCACGTTCACGATCTACCTGCCCGCTCATCCGGCCGAGGTCGACACCGTCGCGGCGGGCCCGCCGCGAGCCCCGGTCCGGGGCGGTGCCGAGACGGTGCTGCTGGTCGAGGACGAGGCCCTGGTCCGCCAGCTGACGCACGAGATCCTGCGCCGGAACGGCTACCGGGTCCTCGAGGCCGCGGACGGCGTCGAAGCCCTCGCGGTGGTGCGCGACCATGCCGGCCACATCGACCTCATGCTCACCGACGTGGTCATGCCGCGAATGAGCGGCCACGAGCTGGTGGAGCTGGCCCGGCCGGTCCGGCCGGAGATGCGCATCCTCTACGTCAGCGGCTACTCGGAGGAAGCCATCGCCCGGCAGGGCCAGCTGACCAAGGGGATCGAGCTGCTCTCGAAACCGTTTACGCCGGGCGTACTTACGGCCAAGATCCGGGAGCTCCTCGACCGAGCCACCTGACGGCGGTATCTTCGGGCTGATCGATCGGTGCCCCCGACGGGGGCCGCCACCCGCTGCCGTCCGAAGGATTACGCCGTGGTCCCTGCCTTCTCCGACCTGCTGACCCGCGTTTCGCCCGCCGGCGTCGCCGCGGCCGCCGGAGTGCTCGCCCTGATCATGGTGGTGGTGGCGGTGCGCCAGTGGCGCCGGCGCCGCCGCGCCGAACAGGCCGCGGACGCCATGCTCGGGCAGATGCGGACGATCACCGCCAGCATGCGCGAAGGCGTGATCGCGTACGACATGGACCTGCAGCTCACCTTCGTGAATCCCGCCTTCGAGCGCCTCACCGGATACGCCGCCGAAGATATCCGCGACCACGAGTTCCTCCAGTACGTCCACCCCGATGACCGGCCGGCCCTGCTCGCGGAGTGGCCGCGGCTCGCCGAGGGCGGCGCCCTCCGGGATCAGGAGTACCGGCTGGTCACCCGCGCCGGGCAGGAGCGCTGGTGCGCCAGCGCCTGGGAGCCGATCCGCGACGAGGCCGGACGGCAGGTGGGCTACCTCGGCACCGGGTTCGACATCACCGAGCGCAAGCTTGCCGAGGCCGAAATGCGGCTCGACACCGAGCTGTTCCAGGCGGTCATCGAGGTGCAGCAGGCCGTGGCCGCGGCAGGCCTCGATTCGGCCACGGTCATGCGGGTCATCGCGGAGCGGTGCCGGGCGCTCACCGGCGCCACGGGGGTGGTCGTCGAGCTGATTGAGGGCGACGAGCTGGTCCCCCAGGTGACGATCGGCGCCGAGAGTCCGCGGCTCCGGCTGAACAACAGCCTGTCGGGCATGGCCGTGCGCACCGGCGAGCTGCAGCGCTCGGACGACGTGCCCTCCGACACCCGCATCGGGCACGACGACTACACCGCGCAGGGCGTCCGCTCGCTGCTCGCCGTGCCGCTTCGGGACGATCAGCGCACCCTCGGCGTGATCAAAGTGCTCTCGCGCGACCCCGCCGCGTTCAGCGACCGCGACGCGAAGGCGCTGCGGCTGCTCGGCGGCCTCGTCGGCGCCTCGCTCGAGCACGCCTCGGCGTTCGAGGCGCGGCAGAGCCGGCTCGAGGACCGCACCCAGGCGCTGCAGGAGAGCGAGCAGCGCTTCAAGCAGCTGGTCGACGTGGCCCAGGAGGGCATCTGGGTGTCCGACGACCGCGGGGTCATCACCTACGTCAATCAGCGCATGACCGACCTCCTGGGCTACCAGAACGGCGCCCTGCTGGGACGGCCCGTGTACGACTTCCTCGATGCGACGGCGCGGGCGGCGGCGCAGCGTGCGCTCGGGTCCCCCAGCGCGAACGGGCAGAGCCACGACCTCCGCTTCCGCCGCCAGGACGGCGCCGAGGTCTGGGGACTGGTGTCGGCGAGCCCCGTCACCGGCCGGGACGGGACCCCGGTGGGCATGGTCGGCATGGTCACGGACATCACCGAGCGCAAGCGAACCGAGGAGCGGCTCCGGCGCTCGGTCGAGCGGCTGGCGGTGCTGCACGACCTCGACCAGGCCATTCTGGCGGCGCGCTCCCCCGCCGAGATCGGACGCGCGGCGCTCGGGCGCATGCGCCGCATGGTTCCGTGCCATCGCTGCACGGTCGTGCTGTTCGATTTCACCCGCGGCCAGGCACACCTGATCGCGGGATACGCGGCGGGCGGAGCGCTCCCGGTGACCACGCTGCCGCTGGCCCAGCTCTCGGCCGGTGAGGTGCTGCGGGGTGGGGCGGTGCGAGCCATCGACGATCTCGCCGCGGTCGAGTCGCCCGCGGAGGTCCTGCGCGAGCTGCGGGCCGAAGGGATGCGGAGCGTGCTCAGCGTCCCGCTGCTGGTGGACGCCGAAGCCATCGGCGAGGTCAACCTCGCCTCCACCGTCGCGCGCGGGTTCACCGCGGAGCATCGCGACATCGCCATGGAGATCGCGGCGCCGCTCGCGATCGCCATCCAGCAGGCGCGGCTCCGCGAGGAGCTCGGGCGCCAGACCGGCGAGCTCGAGCGGCGCGTCGCCGAGCGGAGCGCGGCACTGCGCGCCGCCACCGCGGAGCTCGAGACGATGGTCTACGCCGTCTCCCACGACCTGCGCGATCCTCTCCGCCACATCTGCGGCTTCAGCCAGCTGCTGCTCGACGACGCGGGTCCCGCGCTCGATCCGGCCGTGCAGCACTACGCCCGCCGCATTCGTGACGGGGCCAACCGGATGTCCGGGCTGGTCGACGACCTGGTGCACCTCGCGCGGATCGCGCGGCAGGATGTGCTCCGGCGGCCGGTGGATCTCAGCTCCCTGGTCGAGGACGTGGTGAGCCGGCTCCAGGCCCAGGCGGAGGGGCGCGCCGTCGAATGGCGGGTGCAACCGCTCCCGACCGTGGACTGCGATGCGGCGCTCGTGCGGCCAGCCCTCCTGGCCCTGCTCTCGAACGCGCTCAAGTTCACCCGCCCGCGCGAGCTCGCGGTCATCACGATCCGGCCCATCGAGCACGAGGGCCAGGCGGGACTGGCCGTGCAGGACAACGGCGTCGGCTTCAAGATGGCGTTCGCCGGCAAGCTCTTCGGCGTCTTCCAGCGGCTGCACCGGCCCGACGAATTCGAAGGCAACGGGGCGGGTCTGGCGCTGGTCCATCGGGTGGCGCAGAAGCATGGCGGGCGGGTCTGGGCGGAGTCGGGCGCGGATGGCGGCGCCACGTTCTACCTCACCCTCGGGGCGCCGGCAGCCTGATGCTGGCCGACGTCCTGGACGTCCTGCTGGTGGAGGCCGACCCGCTTGAGGCGGAGCTGCTGCTCCGCTCGCTTGGCGACCTGGCCCCCGCCGAGCGAATGGGCGTGGCGCGCGACGGCGAGGAGGCGCTCGACTACCTGCTCGGCCGGAACGCCTTCCGGCACCGCCTGGGCGCGCCGCTGCCGCCGCTGGTATTGCTCGAGCTCAGGCTCCCGCGCCTCGACGGCATCGAGGTGCTCCGAACGCTGCGCGCCAGCCCCCGCACCGCGACCGTGCCGATCGTCATGCTCTCCTCTGCCACGGAGGCCCGCGAGCTGGCCCAGTGCTACCAGGCCGGGGCCAACAGCTGCATCGTGAAGCCGATCGAGTTCCGCGCGCTGGCCGAGACGCTGGGTGAGCTCGGGCGATACTGGCTCCGGCTGAACCGGCCGGCGCCAAGCGGGGCGGGCGCGGCGTCGGGGGCGGGCGCGGCGTCGGGGTGACGTTTGTGGGGTGACACTTTCGGCCGGCCCTGTTCGTCATCCTGAGCGGAGCGAAGGAGGCATGACCCGACGCATGCCTCCTTCGCTCCGCTCAGGATGACGTAAGACCATCTTTCCGCCGAGACCCACGTGCGCCTCTTTCCGACCGCTGTCGCCCTCCTCGCGCTCCTCGCCCCGCCCCTCGCCGCCCAATCCGCCGTCGATGTCCCCTACGAGCGGTTCGTGCTGCCGAACGGGCTGACCGTCCTGGTCCACGAGGACCACAAGGCTCCGATCGTGGCGGTCAACGTCTGGTACCATGTCGGCTCGAAGAACGAGCGCCCCGGCCGCACCGGGTTCGCCCACCTGTTCGAGCACCTCATGTTCAACGGGAGCGAGCACTACGACAAGGAGTTCCAGGACCCGCTCGAGCGCGCCGGCGCCACGGACCTGAACGGCACGACCAACCAGGACCGCACCAACTACTTCGCCAACGTGCCGACCTCCGCGCTCGACCTCGCGCTCTGGCTCGAGTCCGACCGGATGGGGCACCTGCTCGGCGCCCTCACCCAGGCGAAGCTCGACGAGCAGCGCGGCGTCGTGCAGAACGAGAAGCGCCAGAACGAGGACGAGCCCTACGGCAAGGTGTGGGACTTCCTCACGCCCAGGCTGTACCCCGCCAACCATCCCTACTCGTGGACCATCATCGGATCGATGGCGGACCTCGATGCCGCGAAGCTGGACGACGTGAAGGCCTGGTTCCAGTCGTACTACGGTCCGGCGAACGCGGTTCTCGTGGTGGCGGGCGACATCGACGTCGCCACCGCGAAGGCCAAGGTCGAGCGCTATTTCGGCGACATCCCCTCGGGCCCGCCGGTGGCGCGGCAGGAGACCTGGATCGCCAAGCGGAGCGGCAGCCAGCGTGGCACGATGCAGGATCGCGTTCCGCAGGCCCGGCTCTACAAGGTGTGGAACGTGCCGGAGTGGGGATCGGCCGACGGCGACTACCTGGGCCTCGCGGCGTCCGCGCTCAGCACCGGCAAGTCCTCCCGGCTGTTCAAGCGGCTGGTCTACGACGAGCAGATCGCCACCGATGTGGACGCCTCGGTCGACCTGCGCGAGATCGGCGGACTCTTCACCATCGAAGCCGGCGTCCGCCCAGGCGTCGATCCGGCCCGGGTCGAGCGGGCGATCGACGAGGAGCTGGCCCGCCTGCTCGCCACCGGACCCACGGCCGTCGAGCTGCAGCGCGCCAAGACGCTGACGCGTGCCGGGTTCATTCGCGGGGTGGAGCGCATCGGCGGGTTCGGCGGGAAGTCGGACGTGCTGGCGAAGGGCCAGGTGTTCGCGGGGCGGCCGGACTACTACAAGACGCAGCTCGCGCGGATCGCCGCCGCCACCGCGGCCCAGGTCCGCGGCGCCGCGGTGCGATGGCTCTCGGACGGCGTGTATACCCTCGAGGTCACGCCCTTCCCCGAGTACGCCGTGGCGCCCTCAGGGGCCGACCGGTCGGCGCTGCCGCAAGCCGGCACGCCACCGGACGCCAAATTCCCCGCGCTCACGCGCGATACGCTCTCCAACGGCCTCAAGATCGTCCTGGCCGAGCGGCGGTCGATTCCGCTGGTGCAGTTCGACCTGTTGCTCGACGCGGGGTTCGCGGCGGACCAATTTGCCCAGCCGGGCACGGCCAGCCTCGCCATGAGCATGCTGGACGAGGGCACCACCACCCGCACCGCCCTCCAGATCAGCGACCGCCTCGCCGACCTCGGCGCCACGCTGGGCGCTGCCTCCCGGCTCGACGCCTCGAGCGTCTCGCTCGAGACGCTGCGCGAGCAGCTCGACCCCGCGCTGGCGCTCTACGCCGACGTCATCCTCCATCCCGCCTTCCCCAAGGCGGACTTCGAGCGGCTCCGGAAGCAGCGCCTGGTCCAGATCCAGCGCGAGAAGGCCGACCCCATCGGCATGGCGCTCCGGGTCCTGCCCCGGGTCATCTACGGTGACGGACACGCCTACGCCAACCCCTGGACCGGATCGGGCACCGAGGCGTCGACCGCGAAGATCACGCGGGCGAGCCTGATCGAGTTCCACCGGACGTGGTTCAAGCCCAACCACGCCACGCTCGTGGTGGTAGGCGCGACCACGATGGCCGAGCTCAAGCCCAAGCTCGAGCGCCTGTTCGCCGCCTGGCGGCCAGGCGAGGTGCCACGGAAGAACATCGCGGCCGTGACACCGGCGGCCCGGCCACAGGTCTACCTGCTCGACAAGCCGGGGTCGGAGCAGACGGTGATCATCGCGGGCAATCCGGCCCCGCCCAAGTCCAATCCGGACGAGCCCGCCATCGAAACGATGAACGCCGTGCTCGGGAGCGACTTCGGCTCGCGGCTCAACATGAACCTGCGCGAGGACAAGCACTGGTCCTACGGCGCGGGCAGCTTCATCCGCGACGCCCGGGGCCCGCGGCCGTTCATCGCGTACGCCCCGGTGCAGACGGATAAGACGAAGGAGTCCATCGTCGAGATGCAGAAGGAGCTGCGCGAGATCGTGAGCGGGCGACCGATCCTGCCGGCCGAGCTGGACCGGGCCAAGGCGTCGCTCACGCTCACGCTGCCCGGCACCTGGGAGACCATCGGCGCCGTGGCCGGCACGATCGACGAGATCGTGGCCTTCGGGCTCGACGACCGGTACTTCGATACCTACGCGGACAAGGTGCGGGCCCAGACGGCGGCGAGCGTCACGACCGCCGCCAGCCGGACGGTCCTGCCGGACCACCTGGTCTGGGTCATCGTGGGCGACCGTGCCCGGATCGAGCCCGGGCTCCGATCGCTCGACCTGGGCGAGATCCACCTGGTGGACGCCGACGGCAATGCGCGGCCGACCTCCTGACACGGCAGGACGGTAGCCAAGCCGCGGCGTCCGCGGGTACTCTTCATCCGCCCACCCGATCCAACCCACCTCGACACGGGGAGCTGATGCCAGTCTGGCGCGGCACCGCGGCAGCCGTTCTGCTGGTCCTCCTGCTCGCGCCGTCCACCGCCGCCGCACAGCGGCGCGGCGCGGGCGGGCTCGCCGGACTCTTCCACGGCCCCGTCTCGATCGGGCCGCGATTCGGGCGCGACTTCGAGAACCACGCGTGGAGCGCGGGCGGCCAGATCAGCCTGCCGTTCGGGAAGAATTTCGAGCTCCGGCCCAGCGGCGACCTGTTCTTCCCGAAGCACGGCGAGACCGGATGGCAGGCCAACGGCGACGCGGCCCTCCACATCGGGCAGGGTGGCGGCCTGTTCGCGGGCGGCGGGATCGCCTTCGCCCATCCGGGTGGCGGCGAGACCAAGACCGGGTATAACCTGTTCTTCGGGCTCAGCACGGCGGCCCCGACCGAGAAGCTCAAACCGTTCGCCGAATTTCGCTGGACGTTCGTCAACGACACCAGCCCGTTCCGTCTCGCGCTCGGCTTCAGCTACCGGCTGGGCCAGTAGCCGGCGCGAACTTCACAGGAGAGTTCTCTTGCCTACCAGTAGCGACGTCCCGATGGAATTGGACGCGAGGCTGGCATAGACCCGGTCTGCCACACGCTGGTCGGCGCCGCGCTGGCGCGAAGCGGCCTCGGGCACCGCACCGCCCTGGGCACCGCGACGCTCCTCATCGGCGCCAACCTGGCGGACATCGACGTGCTGGCCTACCTCGACGGGCCCGCCGCGGATCTCGCCTTTCGGCGTGGCTGGACCCATGGTATTCCCGCGCTGGTGGTGTTGCCGTTTCTGCTGACCGGCGCCGTCATCTGCTTCGACCGGATCGTTCGCCGCATGGGCCGCGCGGTGCTGCCGTCCGGGGTCGTGCCGCGTGAAGTGCTGCTGCTCGCGATCATCGCCATTCTCAGCCATCCCCTGCTCGACACCCTCAACACCTACGGCGTCCGCTGGCTCATGCCGGTGCGCGGGGATTGGTATTATGGCGACGCACTTTTCATCGTCGATCCCTGGCTGTGGCTGGTGCTTGGGGTCGGCGTGGTGGCCAGCAATGGGCGGCGGAGCGCGCGGGGACTCAAGACGGTGGGTGGCCGCCCCGCGCGGCTCGCGCTGGCGGCCGGCACGGCGTACGTGGCTGCGATGGTGGTCTCGGGAATGGCCGCGCGGAGCATCGCGCGGCAGGAGCTCGAGGCATCCGGCGGCGCGCCGGTCGAGCGCCTGATGGTGGGGCCGCGGCCGCTCACGCCGTTCACGCGGCAGGTCGTCGCGGCGCAGGGCGAGCGCTATCAGGTCGGCACCTTTCGCTGGTTCGCCCGCCCGCACGTCCAGGGCGTGCACAGCTTCCCGCGACCCCGCTCCGACGATCCGGTGCTGGCTGCCGCTCGCGCCACGATGCGGGGCCGTCGTTTTCTCGGGTGGGCCCGGTTCCCCACGGTGCAGGCGGAGCCGGGGGCCGGCGGCACTCGCCTGCATCTGATCGACCTGCGCTACGCCGAGCGCCCGGGTGCGGGGTTCGGCAGCGTGACGATCGCGGCGACTCGAGACGCGCCTGCGGCTCCGACTCGATGAGCTTCTCCGCCGGGGCTGAACGCCTGGTCGGCGAGCAGCCCGGGCACGGTCAGTTCGAGGTCATCGAGAAGCGGATCATCACGCCTTCGACGAACTCCGCCGTCACCTGGCCCGCGGTGGTCGGATAGACGCGGGTCGTGACCTTGAGGCGGCCTTCCATCCGGTCCGAGGTCTTCTTCGGCGTGCCCAGCAGCTCGTCGACGTCGGCCTGGAGCATGCCCTTGGTGGGGAGGCCGCCCGGCCCAGGCTTTCCTGCCATCGGCAGCGCCGAGGTGGCTTCGATGGGCGCAGGTGCGGGTTCGTCGAAGTCGACATAGGCCGCGAGCGCCTCCTTGATTGCTTCCGGCGTGATGGCCGTCGCGGGGACACCGTTGTTGTAGCGGATGTTGAATCGCGAGCCGCCCTCCAACCGCCGCTGCCGGATGTTGGCCTTCTTCGTCTCCTGGGCCTCGGCGACCGCGGCGCGGTTCCTGGCATCCTCCCGCGCTCGCCTGGCCTTGAGGTCATCGAGCTCCTCCTTCATGGCGCGGCGGCGGACAGGATCCTGCTCCCGCTTGAGCTCGGCCTCTAGGTTCTGCTCGCGCTTGGTCCGGGGCGCGCTGGCCACGCTCACGCTGGAGGAGGTCTCGTCGCCGGAGGTGCCGTAGCCGCCGCCGTCGAGTTGGAACTCGATCAGCTTCGCCTTCACCTTCAGCTTGGTGACGAGTGCCTGATCGCCCGCGTGAAGCGCGGTGCCGTAGTTCTTGAGTCGGGCCGCATGGCGAGGGAAGTTGAGCGGCTTGGAGGTGCCGGGGTAGACGTCGACGCCATCCTCGGCGCCAGGCATGGCGAGCTTGAGCTTGACGGTGCCGCCTTCGAAATACTCCTTGAGCGCCGCCTCGGATTGGGCGTGGGCTGCGAGCGGGGAAATGAGCAGGGAGACCAGAGCCAGGGCACGCAAGCGCATCGTATCCTCGCGGATTGGTGGTTGCTCAAATTACCGAATTTGTGTATTGTATACAGAATACTAAATGTAGTACTCAAGATACTCCAGCAAACTTTCCAGTACGGGCCACACTATGATCTCGCGTGTCCCCCTTCGCGACGAGGTCTGTCGCCAGATCCTCGATCGCATCCATCGCGGCGACCTCCCACCCGGCTCCCGCGTCCGCGACAGCGACCTCGCCTCCCAGCTCGGCGTCAGCCGGACCCCCATCCGCGAGGCTCTCCTCCACCTCGCCCGGGACGGCGTGCTGGAAACCGCCATGGGACGGGGATTCCGCGTCCGCCCCATCGACGCCGCCGAGCTGCGCGAGGTGGGCGACATCCTGGGTGCGCTGGAATCGCTGGCCCTCCGCCTCTCGCCTCCAGCCCCTCCCGAACGGCTCGACCGGCTCCGCCAGGTAGATCGGCGGCTCGAGCAGACCCGCGGCGACGTCTCCCGCTGCCTGGACCTCGAGGACGAGTGGCACCGGATCCTGCTCGAGGCGTGCCCCAATCGCCGATTGCTCGATCTGGTTGCCTCACTGCGGCAGGTACCGCGCCGCTACCTCGCGGCCTACATGCGCGATGCCGGGCGCTTGAGCCTCTCGACCGCGCCGCATCAGAAGATCCTGCAGGCCCTGGAGGAGCATGGATGCGACAGCGCCGCGGCAGTATTCGAGCAGCAGTGGCGACGCGGCGTCGCGGAGCTCGAAGCCTGGGTCGCCCGGACTCCCCAGACCGGACGGACCGCGTGAGGCCGCCGGCGGACGTCCCGGCGCTCGCCCGCTGGAGGGCGGACACCCCCGGATGCGAGCGGCGGGCCCACCTGAACAACGCCGGAGCCGCGATGGTCCCCCGCCCGGTGCGCCAGGCGGTGGACGCCCACCTGGATCTCGAAGACGAGCTGGGCGGCTACGAAGCGGTAGATGCGCAAGCCGACGCGCTGCGGGAGGCGGGCGACGCCGTGGCACGGCTGCTCGGCGTCGATCGCCGAAACCTCGCCCTGACCCAGAACTCCACCACGGGCTTCGCCCAGGCGCTCGACGTCTTCGATTTCGCTTCGGGCGACGTGATCCTGACCAGCCGGGCCGACTACGCCTCCAACCAGATCATGTATCTCTCGCTGGCAAGCCGGCTCGGGGTCGAGATCGTCCGCGCCCCGGACCTGGCCGAGGGCGGCGTGGATCCGGACGCGGTCCGCGAGCTGGTCCGGCGACGCCGGCCGACCCTGGTGGCGATGACCTGGATCCCGACCAACTCCGGTCTGGTCCAGGCGGTGCCCGCCATCGGCGAGATCTGCCGCACCGAGGAAGTCCCCTACCTGGTCGATGCCTGCCAGGCGGTGGGTCAGCTCCCGATCGACGCACCGGCTATCGGCTGCGACTATCTGGCCGGCACGGCGCGCAAGTTTCTCCGGGGTCCCCGCGGCATCGGCTTTCTCTACGTCTCCGACCGGGCAATCGCGGCCGGGGCGTATCCGCTGCTGGTCGACATGCACGGCGCCACCTGGACCGAGCCCGACCGCTTCGAGCTGACCCCGGACGCCCGCCGGTTCGAGTCGTGGGAGATCTCCAGCGCGCTGGCGCTCGGGCTGGGAGCGGCGGCCCGCTACGCGCTCGCCGTGGGCATCGAGACCGCCCGCGACCGGGCGCGTGCCCTGGCCGCCTACGCCCGCGTGCGGCTGGCCGAGGTGCCGGGGGTGCGGGTGCTCGATCGCGGGCGGGAGCTCGGCGCCATCGTCACCATCGAGCCGGGGCAGCGCCCGGGCGCCGAGATCAAGCTGGCGCTTCGGGCACGCGGGATCAACACCAGTGCGCCGGATCGCACGGACGCCGTGATCGACATGGACGAGAAGGGGGCCCGCTCGGCGCTTCGGATTTCGCCGCATTACTACAATACGGCGGGGGAGATCGATGCAGTGGTCGACGCGTTGGGGGATCTGGTCCGGACGTCATCCTGAGATCTGCTCCGGACGTCATCCTGAGCGGAGCGAAGGAGGCATGATCTGACGCATGCCTCCTTCGCTCCGCTCAGGATGACACGCGCGTCACCCCGTCCCCTTCAGCACCTTTTCCAGCACCGGCCACACCGTCTCCGCCACCTGCCGCTGGCCCGCGGCCGTCGGGTGCAGCATGTCCGACTGGTTGAGCGAATCCACCCCCGCCACTCCCTCCAGGAGAAACGGCACGAGCGGCAGCCGGTTGCGCTTGGCGAGCTCGGGGTACACCGCCTTGAATCGCCGGAGGTAGCCGAAGCCGAGGTTCGGCAGGGCCTCCATCCCGACGAGGATGATCCGCGGCGGCGGCGTTTGCTGCCGGGCGCGGTCGACGATCGCCTGAATGTTGGCGGCGAGCGAGTCGACGTCCAGCCCGCGGAGCCCGTCGTTGGCGCCGGTCTCGATCACCAGCACCGCCACAGGCTCGCGAAGCAGCCAGTCGATCCGTCGGCGCGCGCCGGCGGAGGTCTCGCCGCTTACGCCGGCGTTGACGGCGACGAACCGGAGCCCGGCCGAATCGATCTTCTGCTGCAGCAGCGCCGGATAGGCTTCCGACGGGTCCACGCCCAGCCCCGCCGTCAGGCTCGTGCCCAGAAACACCACCCGCCCGCGTCCGCCGTCGGGCGCCGGCGGCGGCGGTGAAGCCGGCGGCGCGGCGTCCCGGTCGCACGCCGCGAGCGCCACGACGACCAGACCGATCCATCCCCATCGGGCTATCCTTAACACCATGCTGCGCTGCGCCTCGCTCACGAAAACCTATCTCTCCGGCGGACGCCGGCTCACCGTGCTGAAGGATATCACGTTCAGTGTGGAGCCGGGCGCGTTCGTCGCCATCGTCGGCCCCTCCGGCAGCGGGAAGACGACGCTGCTCGGCCTGCTCGCCGGGCTCGACCGGCCCACTGCCGGCACTGTGCACCTGGACGGCGAGGAGCTCGGCGCCCTCGACGAGGACCAGCGCGCCCGGGTCCGCGGCGAAAAGATCGGCTTCGTCTTCCAGTCCTTCCAGCTCATCCCCACCCTCACTGCACGCGAGAACGTCCAGGTCCCGCTCGAGCTCCGCGGTGAGGAGGCCGGCCCCCGCGCCGACGAGCTGCTCGAGCGGGTCGGTCTTGGCGATCGGGGCCACCACTATCCCGCCCAGCTCTCCGGCGGCGAGCAGCAGCGGGTGGCGCTCGCGCGCGCGTTCAGCACGCGGCCCAAGGTACTCTTTGCCGACGAGCCCACCGGGAATCTCGATGCCGGCACCGGCGCCACGATCATCGATCTCATGATCGAGCTCAACCGGGACCTGGGCACCACCCTCGTCCTGGTGACCCACGATCTCGATCTCGCTGCCCAGGCCCGGCGCACGATCCGGCTGGCCGACGGCGCCATCGTTGCCGATAGCGTGGCGTGAGGCCCGCCTGACCGCCGTCGCCTTCGTGCTCCGCATGGCGGCGCGGGAGATCCGCGCGGCGCCGCGGCGGCTGCTCCTGCTCACGGCCTCGATCGCGATCGGGGTGGCCGCACTCGTGGCCATCGGCAGCTTCACCGACAACCTGCGCGATTCGGTCCGGAGCCAGGCCCGCGCCCTGCTCGGTGCCGACCTCGCGCTGTCCTCGCGCCGCCCGCTGGCCAAGGCCGCGGAGGCGATCCTCGACACGCTCACCACGCAGGGCGGCGCAGTGGCCCGGCTGACCAGCTTCTCGGGGATGGGGTACGTGCCGCGGACGAGCGGCACCCGGCTGGTGCAGGTGGCCGCGGTCGAGGGCGGCTACCCGTTCTACGGCGAGATCCGCACCGATCCCGCCGCCGCCTGGCGCGAGTTGTCGCAGGGGCACCGCGTGGTGGTCGATCCCTCGCTCCTCACCGCGCTCAGCGCCCGGGTCGGCGATACGCTCTCGCTCGGCGAGGGCCGCTTCGTGATCAGCGGCTCCATCGTGAGCGCGCCGGGCAACGTCGGCGTCCGCACGGCGTTCGGGCCGCGCATCTACATCGCGGCGCGGGACCTCCCCGGGACCCGCCTGCTGGGATTCGGATCCCGCGCCGAGTACGAGGCGTTCGTGCGGCTGCCGGCCGGTGTCTCTCCGCAGGCCCTTGCCGATCGCTACCGTCCCGTGCTCCTGCCCGAGCGGGTACGCATCCGCACGGTCGCGGAGGACCAGACCGATCTCAACAACGCGCTCGGCCGGCTTACCGGCTATCTCGGGCTGGTGGGCCTGATCGCCCTGCTGCTCGGCGGGATCGGCGTGGCGAGCGGAGTCGTCGTCTTCATCCGGCAGCGGCTCGACACCATCGCCGTGCTCCGCTGTCTCGGTGCGAGCGCGGGCCGCGTGCTCGCCATCTACACGGCGGAAGCGGCGGCAATGGGTCTCGCCGGCAGCGCGCTCGGCGCGGCGATCGGGATGCTGGCGCAGCGACTTCTGCCGGGGCTCCTGGCCGGACTGCTGCCGGTCGACGTTCGGCTGGTGGTGTCGCCGGGCGCCGTGGCGCTGGGGCTCGGGATGGGGATCTGGGTCGCGCTCATCTTTGCGCTGATCCCGCTGCTCGCCGTGCGACAGGTGCCGCCGCTCGCGGCGCTCCGCCGGGACGTCGAGCCCGAAGGCCGCCGGTGGCTCGAGCCGTGGCGGCTGGCCGCGGCGGCGGCGCTCGCGATCAGCGTCGTCGTGCTCGCCAGGGTACAGGTCGGGAGCTGGCGCCAGGGCGCGGCCTTCTCCGGTGGCGTGGCGGTCGCGCTGCTGGCGCTGTGGGGCGCGTCGTGGCTGCTCATTCGCGCGGCCCGCCGCTGGCTCCCGAGCGGCTGGCCGTACGTCTGGCGGCAAGGCATCGCCAACCTGCATCGCCCCGCCAACCAGACGGCCACCGTCCTGCTCGCGATCGGCTTCGGCGCCTTCCTGCTGGGGACGCTGTTCCTCACCCAGTACAACCTGCTCCGGACGCTCCGCATCACCGGCGGCCCCGCGCGCCCCAACCTCGTGCTGTTCGACATCCAGCCCGATCAGCTCCCCATCCTGGACCGCGAGCTCGCCGCGGCCGGCTACCGGTCGGTCGGGCCGGTGCCCATCGTGCCGATGCGGATCCAGTCGATCAAGGGCCGGCCGGTGCTGGTCGCGCGGGCCGACACGGTCGACCCCGCCGAGGGGGAGCCCGGCCCGCGGAACAACTGGGCCGTCCGCCGCGAGTATCGCTCGACCTACCGCGACACGCTGGTGGCCTCCGAGCGGTTGGTCGACGGTCGCTGGTGGACGCCGGCCGCGGGTCCTACGCAGATCTCCATGGAGCGCGACCTGGCCCGCGAGCTCGGCGTCGGCGTGGGAGACGAAGTGGTCTGGGACATCCAGGGCGTGCCGCTCGCCACCCGCGTGGCCAGCCTGCGCGAGGTCGACTGGGCCCGCTTCGAGCCCAACTTCTTCGTGGTCTTCGCGCCGGGCGCGTTGGAGGCGGCGCCGCAGACCTACGTGACGCTCACCCGGGTCGAAGGGGCGGCCGAGCGCGGCGTCCTGCAGCGCCGGATCGCCGAACGGTTGCCCAACGTCACGAGCGTGGATCTGTCGTCGGTGCAGGAAACTCTGGAGCGGCTGATCGACCGCGTCGTGCTCGCCATCCGGTTCATGGCGCTCTTCACCCTCGGCACCGGCACGCTGGTGCTGGTCGGCGCGCTCGCCACGAGCCGCTTTCAGCGCATCCGCGAAGGCGCGCTCCTCCGCACGCTCGGCGCCACGCGCGCGCAGCTGTTCCGGATCGTGCTGTCGGAGTACCTGTCGCTCGGCCTGCTCGCCGCGGCGGTGGCCCTGGTGCTGGCGGGGGTCGCGGGCTGGGCGATTGCGCGGTTCGTATTCGACGGAAGCTTCACCCTGCCGGTGGGGCCGTTGGCCGGGCTGGGCGCGGCGGTTGTGCTGCTCACCGTGACGGTGGGGCTGGCCAACAGTCGTGAAGTGCTCCGGCGGCCGCCGCTCGAGGTGCTGCGGGCGGAGTGAGCGGGGGCTATACTTCCCGGCGGCAACCGGCGGCCCGCCCCGTCTCTCACCACCCCAGCCCAAAGGACTCCCCCCGCATGCTCGCGATCGACCTCACCGGCAAGCGCGCCCTCGTGGCCGGCGTCTCGGACGACGGCGGCTTCGGCTTCGCCATCGCCAAGGCGCTGGCGGAGGCCGGGGCCTCGATCTGCGTGGGCAGCTGGCCGCCGGCCCTGGGCATCTTCACCAAGCTGCTCGAGCGCGGGAAGATGGAGGAGTCGATGCGGCTGAGCGATGGGCGCAGGCTCGAGTTCGAGCGGATCTACCCGCTGGACGCGGCCTTCGACACGCTGGCCGAGGCGCCGGCCGAGGTTCGCGAGAACAAGCGATACATGGAGCAGGGCGACTTCAGCGTCCAGGGGATGACGGAGCGGATCCGGCAGGATTTCGGCGCGGGCGGCATGGACATCGTGGTGCACAGCCTCGCCAACGGGCCCGAGGTGCGGTCACCACTGGTGGACACGAGCCGCGCGGGCTATCTCGCCGCCGTCGGCGTGAGCGCCTACAGCAACGTGAGCCTCGTGCGGCACCTCGCGCCCCTCATGCGGCCGAACGGCGCGTTCCTGTCGCTGACCTACATGGCGAGCGAGCGGGTAATCCCGGGCTACGGCGGCGGGATGTCGTCGGCCAAGGCGGCGCTCGAGGCGGACACGCGGACGCTCGCGTTCGAGGCGGGCCGGCGCTGGGGCGTGCGCATCAATGCGATCTCGGCGGGCCCGTGGGCGTCGCGCGCGGCCTCGGCCATCGGCTTCATCGACACGATGATCAAGTACACCGCCGCCAACTCGCCGCTCCCCCGGCCGATCGACGCCGGCGAGGTGGGCCACGCGGCGGCGTTCCTCTGCAGCCCGCTCGCCTCGGCCATCACCGGCAGCGTCGTCTACGTCGACAACGGCTTTCACGCGATGGGCATGGCCATCCCGGGCGAAACGAGCTGAGCTGCCACCATCCTGAAGAGTCGACCGATGCCTGAGCTGCTGTCCGAAGTCGGCGGGGCCGTGCATCGGCTCACGCTCAATCGCCCCGCCCGGCGGAACGCCCTGACGCCGGACCTCGCCCGCGCGCTCGTCGAGCAGCTCGACCGCATCGAGGAGTCGGACGAGGCGGAGGTCGTCGTCCTGCGCGGAGCGGGCGGGCACTTCTGCGCCGGGCTGGATCTCCACTGGCTTCGCGGCCTGGGCGAGTCGCCGGGCGTCGCGGACCTGCAGCGCGGGCTGGGCGACTTCCAGGCGGCGGTGCTCGCCATCGTGCGCTGCCCGGTCCCGGTGCTCGCGGTGGTCGAGGGAACGGCCGCCGGGTTCGGCCTCGACCTCGCCCTCGCCTGTGATCTGCGGCTCGCCGGCGCCGACGCCACCTTTACATCCGCCTTCGCCCGCATGGGCCTGGTGCCGGACGGCGGCTCGACCTTCACCCTGCCCCGGCTCGTCGGCATCGGTCCGGCGCTCCGGCTGCTGCTCGCCGGGGAAACGATCGACGCCACCCGGGCGCAGGCCATCGGGCTGGTCGACGAGGTCGTCCGTGCCGGTGCCATGGACGACGAGGTCGCGGCACTGGTCCAGCGCCTCACCGCCGGCGCCACCTCGAGCGTCCGCGCGATCAAGCGGCTGGTCCGGGCACAGGAGATCGGCGCGCTCGAGCAGGTCCTGAGCGCCGAGGGGGCCGCGCAGCTTCAGGCGCTCCAGGGGCCGGAGTTCCACCGGCGGCTGGAAGCGTTCGCGAACCGGCTCGCGGCTCGCGCCGAGGGCACGTGAGCGGGCCCGACGCCGGCATTTTTCGGCCGGACCTGCTCGAGGGGCAAGTGGCCCTCGTCACGGGCGGCGGCACCGGGATCGGCCTCGGCATCGCCTCCTGCCTGGCCTCCGCCGGCGCCACGGTGGCCATCGCCAGCCGGAAGCCCGAGCATCTCGAATCCGCCGCCGCCGAGCTCCGGGGCCGGGGGGCGCGCGTGACGACCGTCGAGACCAACGTCCGCGAGCCCGAGGCCGTGGCCCGCATGGTGGCGCAGGTCGGCGAGGCGCACGGACGGCTCGACATCCTGGTCAACAACGCCGCGGGCAACTTCTACGCGCCCTCCGCCACGCTCTCGCCCAACGCCTGGCGCGCCGTCGTCGAGACCGATCTCTACGGCAGCTTCTATTGCGCGCAGGCCGTCTACCCCGGCATGAAGGCGCAAGGCGGCGGCCGGATCGTCTCGATCTCGATGACGCTGCACTATCGGGGGTGGCCGCTCATGGCCCACGCCACGGCGGCCAAGGCAGGCGTCGATGCGCTGACCCGGACGCTGGCGCTCGAGTGGGCGCCTGATCGCATCACCGTCAACGCCGTGGCCCCGGGCCCGATTCCGACCGAAGGAGTGCAGAAGGCGTTCACCCCACCCGACGCCCGTGCGCCGGATGTCTTCCGGATGGACGAGTACGCATCCCGCGCCATTCCGCTCGGCCGCTGGGGCACGCCGGCCGATGTCGGACAGATGGTGACCTTCCTCGCCGGTCCGGCCGGCGAGTGGATCACCGGTGCGATCTTCGTGGTGGACGGCGGGACCTGGCTAGCCGGCGGGAGGCCCTGAGACATGTTCCTGGGACACTACGGTCTGGCATTGGCCCTGAAGCGGAAGGAGCCGAAGGTCTCGCTCGGCACCCTCTTCATCGCGGCACAGCTGGTCGACATCCTCTGGGGAGCCTTCCTGCTGCTGGGCTGGGAGCACGTGCGCATTCTGCCCGACGACAATCCGCTGCTCGTCCTCCAGTTCTACGATTACCCGATCAGCCACAGCCTGGCCGGCGCCTTCCTCTGGGGCGCCGTCGCGGCCGCGCTGTACTACTCCTGGCCGACGCGGGACACCACCCGGCACTGGCAGGCGACGGCGCTGGTCGGGGTGGCGGTGGCGTCGCACTGGCTGCTGGATCTCGTCGTGCACGTCGCCGACCTGCCGCTGACCGGCAACGACTCGCCGAAGCTGGGCCTCGGGCTCTGGCGGCACGTCGGCATGAGCGTCGGCCTGGAGCTGCTCATCCTCGGACTTGGCCTGGCGCTGTACGCCCGGGGCCGGACGCGCCGGCATCCGCTCAGGCCGGTCCGCCTGGCGGTGGTGCTGGTGCCGCTCGTAGGGGTCTACGTGGCCTCGCTTGCGGGACCGCCACCGACGAGCATCCCGGTGATCGGCGTGAGCGTGCTCGTGCTGCTGCTCGCGGTCGGCGCGCTCGCGGCGTGGGCCGATCGGGCGGCGACGCCGGCCGAGCTCGCCGCCCTCCATCCGCCGCGGTAGGCCCGTGGACCGGCTGTTCTTCGCGCTCGGAGCCTGCTCCGCGTTCCTGGCGGTGGCCGCCGGTGCGTTCGGGGCGCATGCGCTCCGGGTGCGGCTGCCGCCCGACCTGCTCGGAGTGTTCGAGACGGCAGCGCGGTACCAGATGTATCACGCCTTCGGGCTGATCGCCGTGGCGTGGGCCGCGGCCCGTTGGCCCGGGGTGCTGCCCCAGTGGGCAGGCTGGCTGTTCGTGGCGGGCACGGTGCTCTTCTCCGGCAGCCTCTACGCGCTGGCCCTGTCCGGCATCCGCTGGCTCGGCGCGATCACGCCGCTCGGCGGGGTGGCGTTCCTGGCGGGATGGGTGTGTCTGGCGCTGGCGGCGAGGCGGGGATAACTCGTGAGTCATCCTGAGCGGAGCGAAGGATCGGGTCGGTGGTCCACCCACCCCGACACCTACCGCCAGCTCCTCACCCGCCTCGACGCCTGGTTCGACGCCGCCCGCCGAGATGCGGAAGGCATCGTCCCCTGCCGCGAAGGCTGCACGGCCTGCTGCCATGGCCCGTTCGACATCTCGGTCGCCGACGCCCAGCTCATCGGCGAGGCCCTCGACCGGATGCCAGCCGCTGCCCGCTCCCGCGTCACCCAGCGGGCCCAGGCGCTCCTCGCGCGCATGCAGGCCCTCGAGCCCGGCTGGTCTTCTCCCTACGCCGTCGAGGCACTGGGCGAGGAGCGCTTCGACCGCCTGACCGAGGCACTGGCCGCGGAGCCCTGCCCCCTGCTCGACGAAACCGGCCGGTGCGGCATCTACGCCGACCGGCCGCTCGTCTGTCGCATGATCGGCGTCGGCATGCGCACGCCTGCCGGGCGCACGATCGAGAACGCGTGCCCGATCCAGGAGCGCTTTCCCGGCTACTCGTCGCTCCCGCCGGCGATGTTCGAGCTGGAGGCGTTCGAGGAAATGGAGCTGGCGTGCTTGCGGGAGGCGGCGGCGCGGCGGTTCGGCGATGCGGAGCGGTGGGGGTTCGAGACCACCATCGCGGCGGCCATCCTCGTATCCCCTACTTGCTCTCCCGCGCCCACATGAAGAACAGCACGCCGATCGCCAGGAACATCCACAGATTGCCCGGCACCCACATGATCAGGCCGCCGAGCTGCTGATCGTCGAGCGGCGAGAGATTCCACATCCGCGGCGCCACCGCGTACCACGGATAGAGTACCGAGTCGGTCAGCGTGATCATCGCGGCCACGAGCTGCATCGGGATCCCGACCAGGAACAGGTAGAGCATCCCCAGCCCATAGCCCAGCCGCGGCAGCTCGGGCACGGGGCTGATCACCGGCCACCAGAGCAGTGTCGCGGTCACCATGAACATCAGGTGGGTGGCGATGTGGACGTCGTGGTCCCGCATCATCAGGTCGTAGTACGGCGCCAGGTGCCATACCGCGATGGTGACCGTGAAGAGCCCGGCCGCCGCGACCGGATGCGTCACCACCCGCGCCACCCGCAGTACCCCCGGTAGCCGCACCAGCGGCTGGAGCAGCCATCCCGGCATTCCCAGCAGCAGAAGCGGTGGGAACAGCAGGGTGAGCAGCAGGTGCTGCACCATGTGGACGGAGAACAGGTAGTAGTCGCTCAGGTCGTGCATCGGCCCGTTGAGGGCGCCGAGCAGGACCAGCAGCGCGCCCCCGAAGCAGGCGACCCGCCAGCGCGGCGCCGGCGGCAGTCCGCGCCGCCGGCGCCAGGGCCCGATCCCGTAAAAATAGAGGGCACCGAGGATCCCGGTGCCCAGGAGAACGCTGGGGTGCAGCGACCAGCTCCACTCGTACGGGACCATCGGCCGCGGACGCTCGTCGAGCAGCGCCGCGAACGGCAGGAGCATCACCCCGAGTGCGCGAAGGCGAAGTGGTACGCCTCGAGCACGATGAGGGCCAGGATGATCACGGTGGCGATGATCAGCGGGAACACGAACACCCCGGTGAACAGCCGGTGATCCTGCTTCAGGTGCATGTAGAACATCGCCACGAGCGCGAACTTGGCCGCCGACAGGGCGAGCAGGAGCGGCACGAAGAACGGCCGCAGATCGGCACCGCCGGCGCCGGCGTGACCACCGTACGTGAACTCGTACAGGCCGACCTCGAGCGCGGTGAGCACGAAGAGGACGACGCCGATCTTGACGTACACCCCCGTCGACGGGTGGCCGGGCTCGTGCGCGGCGGCGGTTGGAGGAGCGTGAGCATCCATGCGTTCGGCCCTTAGGTGATCAGGTAGACGACGGGGAAGATCACGATCCAGACCACGTCCACGAAGTGCCAGTAGAGCGCGGCGATCTCGAGGTTGAGCGACTTGGCCGGCGGAATCCTGCCGCGGAACCCCTCGATCCAGAGCGTGATCAGCCAGATCACGCCGAGCGTCACGTGGGTGCCGTGGAAGCCGGTCAGGGTGAAGAAGCTCGCCCCGTAGAGGTTGGTCTTGAGCGTGAGCCCCTTGTGCACGAAGTGGGTGAACTCGTACACCTGCATGCCCACGAAGAACAGCCCGCACATGATGGTCATGCCGAGCCACAGGAGCAGCCCCTTCCGGTTCCCCCGCTGCGCGCTGGCCAGCGCGAGCACCACGAAGAGGGAGCTGAACAGCAGCAGCGCCGTGCCCAGCGTGACGAGCGGGATCTCGATGATGGGCTCGAAGTGCTGGCCCGCCGGCGAGACCCATTCCTGGTGCGGGAACGGTCCGGGCCCGCTCAGCCAGGTCTCCTTGTGGACCAGGTAGTTCGAGATCAGCGTGGCGAAGAACAGGCACTCGGACCCGATGAAGGTCCAGATGGCCAGCTTCCGGCTGTCGAGCCCGGTGGAGGTCTCGGGGTGCTCGATCGCGTGCGCGTGGTCGGACAAGATCGCTCTCCTCAGCCCGCGGGCTCGAACGCCCAGTTGAACACCCCGATAAACAGGATCAGCCCCCCCGCCATGATGCCCCACGGTCCGACCTTGGGCTCGGCCAGCACGCCGACCATGACGCCGGTCACGCCGAGGGCGGCCACCAGCGGCCAGTAGGACGGGCTGGGCAAGTGGATCCCCTGCCCGCTCACCCGCGGCGGCTCCGGCAGCGGGCCGCCGCGCTCGTGCTTGGCCTCCCACAGCGGGTCACGCCCGTGCACCACCGGCACCTCGGCGAAGTTCCACTCCTGGGGCGGCGACGGAATCGACCACTCGAGGGTGGCGCCGTTCCACGGATCTGCCGGGGCGTTCCTGGGGCCGCGCCAGGTCTTGATGATGTTGATCAGGAAGACGAGGAACGACAGGGCCAGGATCAGCGAGCCGACCGTCTCCAGCCGGTTCAGGGTCTCGAACCCGAGCCCTTCGGGATAGGTGTAAACCCGGCGGGGCATCCCGTTCAGCCCCAGGATGTGCATCGGGAAGAACGTGAGGTTGAACCCGATGAGCATCAGCCAGAAGTGGACCTTGCCGAGTGTTTCGTTCAGCATCCGGCCGAACATCTTGGGCCACCAGTAGTAGCCGCCGGCCGTCAGCGCGAAGATGCTGCCGCCGAAGAGCACGTAGTGGAAGTGCGCCACGATGAAGTAGCTGTCGTTCTGCTGCAGGTCCGCCGGGGGCGAGGAGTGCATGACCCCCGACAGGCCGCCGATGATGAACATCGCGATGAAGCCGAGCGCGAAGTACATCGGCACCCGGTACTGGATCGAGCCGCCCCAGATAGTGCCCAGCCAGTTGAAGATCTTCACGCCCGTGGGCACCGCGATGAGCATCGTGGTGAGCGAGAAGAACGTGTCCGCGATCGGGCCCATGCCCGTCGTGAACATGTGGTGGCTCCACACCCCGAAGCCCAGGAATGCGATGAACGCGCCCGAGAACACCATGGCCGCGTAGCCGAAGAGCGGCTTCCGCGAGAACACCGGCAGGACCTCGCTCACGATGCCGAAGCCCGGGAGCACGAGAATGTAGACCTCGGGGTGGCCGAAGATCCAGAACATGTGCTGCCAGAGCAGTGGATCGCCGCCGCCGGCCGGCACGAAGAAGTGGGTGCCGAAGAACCGGTCGAACATGAGCAGGATCAGCGCCACCGTGATGACCGGGAAGGCCAGCAGCAGCAGCACCTGGGTGATGAAGCTCATCCAGGTGAACATGGGCATGCGCATGAGCCTCATGCCCGGCGCGCGCAAGTTGAGGATGGTGACGAAGAAGTTCACCGCCGCCGCCAGCGAGGCGATGCCCAGGATCTGGAGGCCCAGCAGCCAGAAGTCGACGTTCATCCCCGGCGAGTACTGCCGCGAGGTCAGGTTGGCGTAGCCATACCACCCTTGATCGGGTGCCGCCCCGAACAGGAAGCTCGAGTTGAGGAACAGCCCGCCCAGCAGGAACACCCAGTAGCTGAACGCGTTGAGCCGGGGGAACGCCACGTCCCGCGCGCCGATCTGGAGCGGGATCATGAAGTTGAAGAACATGGCACTGAGCGGCATGATCGCGAGGAAGATCATGGTGGTGCCGTGCATCGTGAACAGCTGGTTGTACGTCTCCGGCGACAGGAAGGTGTTGTTGGGCGACCCCAGCTGGATGCGGAGCAGGAGCGCCTCGATGCCGCCGATCAGGAAGAAGAGAAACGCGGTCGACCCGTAGAGGATCCCGATGCGCTTGTGGTCGACCGTCGTGAGCCAGCTCCAGAGCCCCGTCGGCTCGGCGTGTCCCGCGGCGGCGTGCGCCCGTTGCTGGTCGAGTGCGGAGGTTGCCATAGGCCCTGTTATTGGTGAGCGCGGAGGAAGGCGACGAGCGACTTGGCCTCCTCGGGCGTGACGCCGAGGACGGGCATGAGGACGCCCTTCTTCATCGCCTGCGGGTTCTGGATCCAGCGGGCGAGAGTCTCGTCCGTGTTCTTGAAGCTGCCGGCGCCGATGTAGGAGCGCGCGCCGACGTTGGCCAGGTTGGGGCCGATCATGCCCTTCGGCGCGTTCACCGCGTTGAGCGAGTGACACCCGACGCAGCCCTTGGCCTGGAACAGCTTCTCGCCCGCGGCGTAGGCGGGATCCACCGGAGGTGCCGCCGGGGTGGTGGCGCTCGAGTCCTTCCCGGTGGCGCGCTGCGCCGCGGCCTGCTTGCCCTGCGCCGGGACGACGGCGCCTGCGGTTGCGGTACGCACGGAATCCGCCGGAGGGGCCGCAGCGGCCGGCTTGGCCCCCAGCGTCTGCATGTGCGCCACCCAGGTCTGGAACTCATCGGCGGTCTGGGCTCGCACCCGGAACGCCATGCGCCCGTGCTGGATACCGCAGAATTCGGCGCACTGCCCGGGATACTCGCCCGGCTGCTCGGCCTTGAACCAGACCCGGGTCTCGCGGTTCGGGAACACGTCCCGCTTGCCCGCGAACCGGGGCGGCCAGAAGCTGTGGACGACGTCCGCCGTCCCCATCCGGAAAGACACCGTCTGCCCCACCGGAATGTGGATCTCGTTGGCCGTGGTGATCCCGAGGTCCGGATAGCGGAACTCCCACCACCACTGGTGACCGACGACCTCCACCTTGAGGGCATCCCCCGCCGGGGTGACACTGGTCGCGAAGATCCCGCGCACGGTCGGCACGGCGATGGCCGCGAGGATCAGGGCGGGAATCACGGTCCAGACGATCTCGATCGTGGTATTGCCGTGGACCTGCTGCGGCTCGGGGTCGTCCGGCTTGCCGCGGAAGCGGAAGATGGCGTACAGCAGCGCACCCTCCACCAGCACGAACACCCCCGTCGCCCAATAGAGCGTCTGGGTCTGGATGTCATCGCCGATGCGGGCGAAGTCCGAGATCGGTCGGAGCGCGGTCTGCGCATAGTGATCGGGGCTGCACGCGGCCGCGAGCACGGCGAGCACGGGAAGCCACCGGCGCAGCTGCCGGAGGGCATCGGTCCGAAGATGCATTACACAGCCATCCTGTTGGCGAAGTACGTCGCTCACACCGCGCGGGGGATTTAGCCGCCGCAGTTTACGGGTTTACCAGCGGAACGTCAAGGAACTCCTTGCCATCCGCATTCTTAAAGCGCGGCCGGTCGCTAGCGGATCACCCGATCGAACGGCACCGCCCCCTCCACCGGGTAGCTGAAATGCCACCATTCCTGGTCGTAGTTGGTGAAGCCTTCCGCTTCCATCACCCGCACCAGGATCTGGCGGTACCGCCGCACCCGGCCCTCCGCGTTGGCGGTGTGGGCGGCCTCGGTGAACGTGTCGAACGGGGTCCCCATCGGGACCTCGGTGCCCGTGGCCAGATCCACCAGCGTCAGGTCCACCGCCACCCCGAGATTGTGCCGGCTGCGCCGGGCGATGTACCCGCTGTCCAGCAGCGCCCGGCGCCCCGTGCGCTCGGCCCAGTCCACCATCGCGAGGGTGGCCCTGACGGGCCGGTAGCCGTCGAAGACGCGGAGCCCCATGTCCCCGGTCCGGAGCCGCGCCTGAACCCGGACGAGCGCCGCCGCCACCTCCCGCCGGAGGAGCGCTCGCGGCGCCTCGTATCCCGGGAGGGGCGCGCCGGTGAAATTGTCGGGCGTCGCGTACCGCGCGTCCACCTGAATGGTCGAGTCCAGCGAGCGCACGTCCACCAGCACCGAGTCCGCGAAGGCGTCTGACGCCGCCGGTTGGGGCGCGGCCTCGACCGAGGTGGCAGCACTGGGCGGTTCCGCGGGAGCCGGGGGCCGGGTCCCGGCCGAGGGCGACCGGGCACATGCGGCCGCCAGGACGGCGGATGCGAGCAGGACGGCGGCAGGCGAACGGCCGGGCATCCCGGAAGATACCTCCCCCTGACCCGCCCGTAACGCCTACCGGACCAATGGATTACCTCGCCTCGCTTAGCGCGACCGCCGCCGCGGTGGTATCTTCCTTCAGTCGGTGCCCTGCCTCGCCCTGAGCCAACCAGCTCGGGGCCGAATTTTCTCTTGTGCCCCTGGTCGTACCATGATCCGTGAGATGCGGGAAAAGCTGAGCGGCGAGATCGATCAGCTCAGCCACGAATTGAACGTGCTCCTGCCCCAGGCGATTGCCCAGGCCGTCGAGCTGGGCGATCTGCGGGAGAACTCCGAATACAAGGCGGCACTCGAGCGCCAGCAGTTCGTCCAGGCGCGCCTGGGCCAGCTGCACCAGCGCCTGAACCAGTTGAGCCAGCTCGCCAACACCGAGGCGCCGACCGATCGCGTGGGCCTCGGCTCGCGCGTGACCGTGCTCGATCTCGACTCCAACGACACCGATACGTACATGGTGGTGCTGGCCGAGATGATGGATTTCGACGCGGGACACATCTCGCTCGCCTCGCCGCTCGGCCGCGCCCTGTCCAACGGCCGTGTCGGCGACGAGATCAGCCTGCGGCTGCCGGCCTCCAGCCGGCGGCTCCGGATCCTCGAGCTCGTGACCGTGCACCAGGCCGAAGGGACCGGCATCTCCGGGGAGCGCTGAATGGAGTTTCCCAGGAAGCAGCTGCTCGTCGTCGGCGACCGGGTGCTGATCACGGTCGAGGATGGAGACGACCGGACCCGGGTGGGCCTCTACCTGCCGGCCACCGCCATCGACAGCCAGCAGGTGCAGACCGGCCTGATCGTCGCCACCGGGCCCGGGACCCCGATCGCCGACCTCGGCTCGCTCGACGAGGAGCCGTGGCGGATCGATGCCCGCGAAAGCAAGAACCGCGGCATGCAGGCGCGCGTCGGCGATCACGCGATCTTCTTCCGCAAGGCCGCCGTCGAGATCTCCTTCGAGGAAACCAAGTACCTCGTGGTGCCGCAGGCCGCGATCCTCGTGCTGATCCGCGACGACCTCCCGATCTGACTTCTGTGCTACGTCCTGTTCGCCGCGAGCCCGCTCACGCTGAGTGAGGTGCGGGCGATGCTGCCGGCGGGCCTCGTGGCCCAGCCGGCCGATCGCGCCGAACATCACCGCCTGCTGCAGCTCCATCCCTCCGCCAGGACCGTCGTCGAGCTGGTCGTGGGCGCCTGCTCGTGCGACCTCGTCCGCCATCGCCACCCCGATTCGCGCCAGGACGAGCGGCATCACCGCGAGCGGTCCCGCCGGGCCCGCGGCGCGCGCGGGCCGTTGATCGCGGGGCTCGAGCGCCATCGCCGCGGCGCCCAGGTCCCGGCGCCACCCGGCGGCTGGCCGCGCGCGCTGGCGGCGTTCGTGGCCGAGCACGCCCGGAACGCCGGCGAGACCCTCTACCTGCTCCGGTTCAGCCTCCCCGAGGAGCCCCTCGGCGTCGTTCGAACGGCCGCGCGCCACATGGCGGCCGCGGAGGTCGTGGCGCGACCCGACGACTGGCTGGCCGAACACGCGCCGGTGATCGTGGGGCGCTGAGCGCTACGCGGAGGAGTTCCGCGGGGCGTCGCGCCGTTGATGGCGGGACCGCTCGTGCGGCGCGTCGAAGTCGTGGGCATCCGGCGGCCGCACGAGCAGATCGAACGCCAGGAAGAGCGTCTTGGAGAAGGGGAAGAACGCGCACGGGAAGATCACCATCAGCGCCATGGTGGTGATCTGGAAGAGGCCCCACGGCGGATTCGGCCAGGTCGCGAGCAGGAAGCCGGCGAACCAGACGCTGAAGGCTGCCTCCGTCGCCATGAGGTTGAAGAAGTAGGCGCCGAGCCAGTAGCCGCGCTCGCCGCGCTCGAGGCCGAGCCCGCAGACCGGGCACACGGGGAGCAGGCGCGACCACCTGGTGAAGATCGGTCCGCCCCCGCAGTGCGGGCAGCGCAGGCGCAGGGCGCGCACGAAGTGGGACAGCACTGACTGCACGGTAGCAAACCGCCCACCATCGCGCGAGATCCGGGATCACCTGTGCCGAGAAGGCATTGACCCCGGAGCCTTCGAAGTGGGATCGGCATGGAGTCCTCGTGACGCCGCCGCCGGGGTGCGCGGAGCGTCGTGACTCACAATCTGCTCACAGTCGCTCGAGCATCCATTCCGGCAAGATCCGCCAGCACCCGCTCGCTGTCGAGATCGGCGAGCAGTGCGTGGTACGCCCCCGGGTACTCGATGAGCCGCCGGTCCGGATGTCCCACCCGTGCCACGAACCGCCGGCTCCCGTCCGGCGGCACCATCCGGTCCGCCGCGCCGTGCTGCAGGAGCAGCGGCACGGTGAACCGGCCGGCCTCCGCCTGAACCCAGGCGATGGTGCGCGTCACCTCGGTCGAGAGCCGGGCGGTGCCGCGGCGATGAAAGAGCGGATCGGCCAGCACGCGCTCGACGACCGCCGGGTCGCGCGAGAGCCCGGTCAGGTCCATCCCCGTCTCCAGCGAAAAGCGGGGCCAGATCCGCGACAGCACCCGCCCGAGCGCCAGGAGGGGCGCCGGAACGCCGAGCGCGCCCAGCGGCGGCGAAAGCCCGATGACGCCGCGGAGGCCGCCGGGATGGTGGAGCGCATAGTCGAGGACGACCAGCCCGCCGAGGCTCATGCCCAGCAGGAAGAGCGGACGCTCCGGCGCATCCGCCTGCGTGCGCTCGACCAGGCGGCCGAGGTCCTCGCGCAGGTCGCCCCAGACGTCGATGTACCCGCGCTGTCCGGGCGAGCGGCCGTTGCCTCGCAGATCCGGCGTGAGGACGGCGATGCCCCGCGGCGCGAGCGTCTCGCCGATCATCGGGTAGAGCCCCGAGTGGTCGCCGAGGCCGTGCAGGGCGATCAGCGTCGCCCGCGGCGCCGGCGGCGGCCAGCTCCGGCAGTAGAGTCGCGTCCCGCCGCACCCCTCGTACCACATGTCGATCGGCTCCATTCTGCCGCGCTCCCCCAATCACTATTGAAAGCAATCGAACCTAGATTCCCGGGACGAGGCGCCTCGCGCTCGCGCCGGGCGACTGGCGGTTATCCCAAACTATCCTCGGGGTCATGAGAACATCATCCATATCAAGGACCTGCCGGGAGCGAGTGACACCTGACCACGGGAGTCATATCACCTCTGCCCCGTGCGCGGAGCGGACATGGCGCGATTGCTATCGGTGAACGTCGGACTTCCGCGCGACATCGAATGGAAGGGCCGCACGGTGCATACCGGGATCTGGAAGGATCCCCTGCCCGGCCGCTGTCGGGCCGGCCGGTTGAATCTGGACGGAGACGGTCAGGGCGACCTGGCCGGGCACGGGGGTGAGCAGCGCGCGGTCTTCGTCTACCAGATCGACTCGTATCGCCATTGGGAGAAGGAGCTGAAGCGGACCGATCTAATCCCGGGGCAGTTCGGCGAGAACTTCACGATCGAAGGGCTGCCCGACGATGCGGTATGCATCGGCGACCGCTACCAGATCGGCAGCGCGCTGTTCGAGGTCACCCAACCTCGCGTGACCTGCTATCGCGTCGGCATCCGGATGAACGAGCCCCGGATGCCAGCGCTGCTGACCTCCAGCGGTCGGCCCGGGTTTTACTGCCGCGTCCTCCGGGAAGGCGAGGTGGGCGCCGGCGACGAGATCGTGAAGCTGGGAGAGGCGACGGAGCGGATGACCGTCGCCGAGATCAACGCCCTGCTCTATTCGCCGAATCACGCGCGCGACCGACTGCAACGCGCAGTGCGGATCGAAGCGCTTTCGCCCGGGTGGCGCTCGTCGTTCGAGGCATTGCTGCACAGCCAGACGACTGGCGCGGGGAGTGGTAACGCGGGGCTCGCGCCGGCGGCGGCCGCCCATCCGGTTGCGCCCGGATTTCGGCCGCTCGCGGTGGCGGCGATCGATGACGAGTGCGCGGACGTCCTCTCGCTGACGCTGCGAAGCCCGGACAGTCAGCTGCTGCCGACGGCCCTGCCAGGCCAGTACCTGGTCCTGCGCCTTCAACGGACCGCCGGCGGACCGGCACTGTTTCGCAGCTACTCGCTGTCGGGGGCCCTCTCGACGGAGCGCTGTCGGATCAGCGTGAAGATCGAGCCGAACGGGGCCGCTGGGATGTACCTGCGCGACCACGTGCGGCTGGGCGATACGCTCGACGTCAGCTCGCCGCGCGGAAGCTTCGTTCTGCAGCCCGGCGAGCGCCCCGTGGTGCTGCTCAGCGCGGGGATCGGGGCGACGCCGGTGCTGGCGATGCTGCACGCGCTGGCGGCGGCCCGCTCGACCCGGCAGGTCCTGTGGCTCCACGGGGCGCGCGACCGGCAGCATCACCCCTTCGCCACCGAGGCACGCGACCTCATACGCGCGCTCCCTCACGGCCGGAGCTTCACCTGTTACAGCAGGCCGGGCCCAGGCGAGACGATCGGTGAGGATTTCGACGCTGCGGGCCACCTGTCGCGCTCGGTGTTCGACACGGTCGGCGTCCCGGGAGATGCGGATGTCTACCTGTGCGGGCCAACGCGCTTCATGGCAGAGATGAACGAGGCGCTGGCAGCCGTGGGCGTCGCGCCGGAGCGGATTCACGTCGAAATCTTCAACGGCAGCGAGCCGATGACCCCTGGCGTCGTCGGCGCGCCCACCCGAGCGCCGCACCTGCCGAAGGACGATGCCGACACCGGTCCGCTGGTCTCGTTCGCGCGCAGTGGCATCGCCGCCCACTGGGACGCGTCGGCCTACCAAAGCATCCTGGAGCTGGCCGAGGCCTGCGACGTCCCGGTCCGTTGGTCGTGTCGGACCGGCGTGTGTCACAACTGTGAGAGCGGCCTGGTGTCGGGGGAGGTGGTCTACGGACCGGAGCCGCTCGACCAGCCGGCCGACGGCAACGTTCTGGTGTGCTGCTCCCAACCGAGTCGCGACGTCGTCATCGATTTGTGAAGGGGACTTCCGGCCGCAAGTGGAGGATCAGCGCGCCGCAGATCAGCCCGAAGCCAACGCGCGGCGCGACCAACGCCACCAGCATAGCGGTCGTGAAGATCGCAAGGACCACCAGTGATCGGCGCCTCGCCCGGCGCCGCGAATGTTGGGACACTAGCGTGGCCTCCGCGCGGGCCAATACTTCGCGCTCGAACACGTTGTAGGCAATATCGATGCACACGAACAGCCCGGCGTAAAAGGCTACTGGGGACGACGCGAGGCGGGTGCGCGCAATCCACGCCGTCGCAAAGGGCAGGAGCGACACCATGAAGAGATGGACGAAGTTCATCCACATCAATCTTAGCGTCGGAGCACCCACCAACCGCATGAGATAATGGTGGTTGATCCAGATAATGGCGATGAACAGGTAGCTCACCGCATAACTGAGGGCCGTGGGCCATAGCGGCCAGAGCGCCGAGAATGCCGGCTCATCTGGGGCCCTGAGCTCCAGTACCATGATGGTCACGATCACCGCGAACACCGCGTCCGAATATGCAGCCAGCCGATCCGCGGTTTCCTTTTGCTCACGCATAGCGCGCTCCTTGGAAGCCCGCAATCTAGAACCGCCGCCGACAGTCGCGACTATCGGCAGCGGCTCCGGCCGAAGCCATCTCCTTCCGACCCGATGATCGTCCGTTCCCGATGATCGTCCATTCTCGACGAATGGGAGGGCTAGAAGGCGGTGCGGCAGCGGCGGCGCGGCAGCGACCCGGCCACCGGTGGATCCTCGACGAAGAGCAACCGGCCACGCGGTCTTGACAGACGGTCGCGCGGGCGGCATTTATGAATCGGTGGACCGAATAAATACCGAAGCCGCTGGAGGTGCCCCATGTCCCCGCTGCCGCCCCACCCCACGCCCGCCGGCGCCGCCGGGTTTCCGCCGACGGCCGTCCGCGTCTGCCCCGAGTGCGCCGGCCCGCTCATCCGCGCCTCGGGCTGCGTGAGCTGCCGACACTGCGGCTGGGGCCGCTGCGGGTGACGTCGCGGCAGCTCGACCTCCTGCCCACCGCCCCGGAGGCGGAGCACCGGTGGGAGGTCCTCGACGAGCGCGAGCGCGGCACCCGCTTTTTCGCGCTGCCGGTGCGGTCGGTGCTCAACAGCGCGACCGCGACGCACATGGGCTTCTGGTCGATCAATCCGTACGTCGGCTGCGAGTTCGGCTGTACCTACTGCTACGCGCGGGACACGCATCGCTACACCATGGAGCGGAGCCGCGCCCCCGCCGAGCCGATGCCCGCGTGGGAGGCGTTCGAGCGCCGCATCCTGGTCAAGACCGGCGTGGCCGAAGTACTGGCGCGCACCCTCGATCCGGCCCGGCTCGGCGGCCACTCGCTCGTCATCGGCACGGCCACCGATCCGTATCAGCCGGCCGAGCGGCGGTTCCGGCTCACCCGGCGGATCCTCGAGGTGCTGCTCGACTTTCGCGGCCTTGCGCTGGACATCATCACCAAATCGCCGCTCGTCACCCGGGACATCGACCTGCTCCGGCGCCTGGCCGAGCGGCACGACGTGACCGTCAACATCTCGCTCGCCACGCTGGACCGCCGGCTGGCGCGCCGGCTCGAGCTGCGCTCGCCGGTGCCCGAGGCCCGGATCCGTGCGCTGGCCCGGCTCACGGCCGCAGGCGTGTATTCGGGGCTGATGGCGGCGCCCATCCTGCCCGGCATCACCGACGGGTGGGCCGGGCTCGACCGGCTCCTGGGCGCGGCGAAGGAAGCGGGAGCCCGCTACGTGGTCGGGTCGGCGCTCCGGCTCGGCCCTGCGGCGCGGCACCGCTTCCTTCCCGTGCTCGCCCGGGAGTTTCCGGCGCTCGCCGAGCGCTACGCGCGCCACTACGCGCGCAGCGAGGGCGCGAGCCCCGCCTATCAGCGCGCGCTCACCGCCCGGCTGCAGGAGCTCCAGCGCCGCCACGGCTTTCCGGTCGCCGATGGGTACAAGCGGCAGCGCCGGCTCGAGGGCAAGGACGTCCGGGTCGCGCCGGAGGAGCAGCCGGCGCTGCTGTAGGCCGGATCCTCTCATGCGCTCCGTCCTCTTCGTCGATCCCCCCGCCTTCTGCACTACCGTGGAAGGGCTCGTCGCACCCGCGCTCCGGACGCGGCCCGTCGCCGTGGCGCCGCCTGGCGCCGACCGCGCCACCATCCTCGCCCTCTCGGCCGAGGCGCGGCTGGCCGGCATCGAGCGCGGGATGCTCGTGCGGCAGGCGCTCAAGCGCTGTCCGGACCTCGTGCTGCTCCCGCCCAATCCCCGGCTCTACGCCCGCGCCTCGCGCGCGCTGCACGAGGTGCTCCGGATCTACGCGCCGGTCATCGAGCCGCACGGCTACGGCCACGCCTTTCTCGATCTCACCGGCACCGGCCGGCTGTTCGGGCCGGCGGTGGACGTGGCCGCGCGGGTGCAGCGCGAGGTGCGCGAGCGGCTCCGGCTCCCCCTCTCAGTCGGCGTCGCCGCCAACAAGCTGGTGAGCCAGGCCGCCACCACCGTCGTCAAGCCCGAGCCGCTGCTCGAGGTCCTCGGCGGAGACGAGGCCAGCTTCCTCGCGCCCCATCCGCTCGACGTCCTGCCCGACCTCCACCCCCGCATGCGCCGCCGGCTCGACGACTACCAGCTCGATCTCATCGGCGAGGTCGCCGCCATCACCGAGAGCGCGCTCTGCGCCGTCTTCGGCGGCGCCGGCCGCATGCTGCGGGCGCAGGCGCGGGGCATCGATCCGCGGCCGGTGCTCTCTCCCGAGCAGCAGGCCGAGTTCCACGTGGCGCACGCGCTGACCACCGACACCAACGATCTCGGCGTGCTATACCCGCTGCTCCGCCTCCTGGGCGAGCGGCTCGGCCGCCGGCTCCGCCGGCGCGGGCTGGTGGCCCGGCGCCTGCACGTGGCACTCAGCTACGCCGACCACACCGACGCCACGCGCGCCGTGCCGCTCAAGGCCGCCGCGCTCGACGTCGAGCTGTGGGAGGCGGCCCGCCGCGCCTTCGCTCTCGCCAATGCCAAGCGGCTCGCCGTGCGGAGCGTGTCGCTCACGCTCGACCGGATCATGGAGGCGGAGACGCAGATGGAGCTGTGGGATGTGATGGCGGGGGAGCCTGACACGAGTCACCCTGAGCGAAGCGAAGGGGGCCATGCTGGGTCATGGCCCCTTCGCTTCGCTCAGGGTGACTCACCTGGCTTCACTCCCGGCGGTCCTGCATCCCTCCCGCCCCCGTGCCCTCCAGCACGCTCTGGACCGCATCTCCACCCGCTATGGTGCCCGCGCGCTCACTACCGGCGCCGTACGCACGCCCACCAGGTGACAGCAACTGTCACCGGCCGACCATCATCATTCCCAGACGACCACCACCTTGCCGAACGTTTCGTTCGCCTCGAGCACCCGGTGCGCCTCGGCGAGCTCGGTCATCGGGTAGGTCCGCTCGAGCACCGGCCGGAGCGGCGTCGCGTGCTCGATCCGGTGATCGAAGAGCGGCAGCATCCGTTCGGTGAACGCCCGCACCAGCGGCGCCCGCTCCTCCAGGCCGCGGGGCCGCATCAAGGTGCCGATCACTTCGAGCCGCTTTCGCAGGATCGGCCCCAGGTCGGCCGTGGTTCGGCTCCCCGCCAGGAACCCGAGCATGACTAGCCGTCCGCGGGGCGCCAGCACGTGCAGGTTGTCGGCGAACGCGGGGCCGCCGAGCACGTCGAGGATCACGTCCACCGGGTCGCCCACGGCATCGCGGAAGCCCGACTGGCTGGTATCGATCCCCACGTCGAGACCGTAGACCGTGGCCCGCGCCAGCTTGTCGGCGCTGCGCGAGGTGCCGAGCACGGTGGCACCCAGATGCTTGGCGACCTGGGCCGCCGCCGTGCCAAGACCGCTGCCCACGGCATGAATCAGCACCCGCTCGCCCGACATCAGCCGCCCCCGCGCCACCAGCGCGTCGTACGCCGTGAGGAACACCTCGGGAATCGCGGCCGCCTCCGCGTAGGAGAGCCCGGCGGGAATGGGCAGGGCCTCGTCCTGGTGCACCGTGACCAGCTCCGCCTGCGCGCCGCCTCCGACCAGGCCCATGACCCGGTCGCCCACTTTCCATTTCGAGATCCCGCGGACCGCCTCGACCTCGCCCGCGTACTCCATGCCGGGGATGTCGGCCGGCCACCCCGGCGGCGCGGCGTAATTGCCCGCGGCGCTGAATGAGGTCCGCCCGGTTGAGTCCGGCGGCGTGCACCCGGACGCGGATGTGCTCTGGCCGCACTTCGGGCTTGGGAACTTCGCCGATGCGGATGACCTCGGGGCCGCCGGGGCCGGTGTAGATCACTGCGCGCATTGAGATTGCTGACCTTTCGCCAAGGAGGGATGCCGAACGCTCCCAGAACAACAACAGTACAGCGATTCTTCGTCGCGGAGTCCGAACCTTTGACTTTGGCGCCCATCGACGGGTAGCTTCCGTGCGTTCTTGCCCGATAGGATCCCCGGTCGGCGAGCCGTCCCACTTCCCGATGATCGACACCAAAGAGAGTTCAGTGCGGTTGGAGGACTTCCTCCGCAAGGAGAACGTCCACCTCGCCTTGGGCGGCACCACCCAGGCTGAGGTCATGCGCGAGCTTGCGTCCTCGCTGGGCCTCGATGCCGAGGGCTGCTCGGCCTTGCTCAAGGGCCTGCAGCGCCGTGAATCGATGGAATCGACGGCGTTGGGACACGGCGTGGCGGTGCCTCACTGTCGCAGCTCCAGCCTCGGCCGGCTTCGGGTCGCCTTTGGCCGTCCCCGGCACGGGGTGGCGTGGGGCGCGGCAGACCGGGAGCCTGTGCACTACGTGTTCCTGCTGGTTGCCCCGCACGTTTCCCCCGAATACCTGCCGATCCTCGCCAAGATTGCCCACCTCGTCAACAACCCCGGCTTCCGGCGCCGACTCGACGTGCTGCAATCCGAGGACGAGTTCTTCCAGCTGCTGGCCGACGCCGGCGTCTGACGCCGCTGACGATGGGAACTCGGTCTGCGCCGGTTTTCGACGGCTCGGTGCCGCCCACCATACTCATCATCGACGACGAGGCGCAGATCCGCCGGGCGGTGAGGAACACATTTCAGGCCGCCGGTGCCAAGGTGGTCGAGGCAGCCACCGGCAGCGAGGGAGTCGATCGGGCCGCCGCCGAGCGGCCGGACCTGATCATTCTCGATCTGGGTCTGCCTGACATGGACGGCGCCGACGTGTGCCGGGAGATCCGCAAGTGGGCCGGCGCTCCGATCCTGGTGCTCTCCGCCCGTCACTCGGATGAGGAGAAGGTCGCGCTTCTGGACGCCGGCGCGGACGACTACGTCACCAAGCCGTTCAGCCCTCCCGAGCTGCAGGCGCGGGCGCGGGCCCTCCTCCGGCGGGTTCCCGGCGCTACCGGCGGCGGGCAGATCGCCATCGGAGAGCTGGTGCTCGACCCGGCCGCTCATACCGTGGCCCGGTCGGGCCAGTTGCTTCGCCTGACCCGAACCGAGTGGGAGTTGCTCCGAGCGCTGATGAGCAATGCCGGGCGGGTGCTTACCCATCAGCAGCTCTTCCGCTCGGTCTGGAGCGGCCGCGCCTTCGGCGACGCCCCGCAGTATCTTCGCGTGTATGTGGCGCGCTTGCGCCGCAAGATCGAGCCCGACGCCGTTCGGCCCCAGTATATCCATACGGAGCCGGGAGTCGGGTATCGGTTTGCCACCTCCACGGAGGTTGCTCCACGACCATAGCTGAACATCGCGCGCTCGCCCGCGCCTGGGCCGGATCGTTCCTCGGTTTGACGGCGGTCACGCTGCTCATGCTGCCCTTCCGGTCTCAGCTGGACAAAGCGCACACCGCCCTCATCTACCTCCTGATCGTGCTGGCCGGGAGCGTCTGGGGCGGGCGGGCGCTTGGGCTGGCCGTCGCTGCCTGTGCGTTCCTTCTGTTCAACTGGTTCTTCCTCCCTCCCTACGGCACGCTGATCATCAGCAACCCGCTCGACTGGCTCGTGCTGGGCGCCTTTCTGATCGTGAGTGTCGTGGCCGCCCAACTGCTGCATCGGGAGCAGCGGCGAGCCGAGGAAGCTCGCCAACGAGCGGACGAGGTGGACCGATTGGCGACCCTCGGAGCGGAGGCGCTCAATGTCGGGCGGGCGGACCAGGCACTGACCGCGATCACTGGCGTGATCCGGGTGACGCTGGGGATCGCGGAGTGCCGGATCCACGAGCGACCCGGAGGTGGAGCGGCCACGGGGGAAGGTGATCCGCTGGTGGCCTGGGCCGCTCAGAGCGGCCAGACCGTGAGCCGGCGCGCCGATGGCACCGCCGGGCTGGCAGGACCCGGAGCCCAGTCGCTAGACCTCGGCCTCGGCGCCGAGGGAACCGTACGGGCACTGCTGATTCCTCTCCGGGTCCGTGATCGCGTCGTCGGAGTCCTGGAACTGCGGGACGAGGATTTGACCCGCTTGAATGCGGGACAGCGACGCTTTCTCACCGCGCTGGCCTACTACGCCGCCCTGGCCGTGGAGCGCGTTCGGCTGACCGCCGAGGCCAGCCGCGCCGAGGTGCTCCGTGAAACCGACCGGTTGAAGGATGCGTTGATCGCCTCGGTGTCCCACGATCTCCGGACCCCGCTCACGACCATCAAGGCGTTGGCGCATGATCTCCGGGCGGATGGCGATGAGCGGGCAGCCACGATCGAGGAGGAAGCGGACCGCCTGAACCGCCTGGTCGCGGATCTGCTCGACCTCTCCCGGCTGCAGGCGGGCGGGCTGCCGGTCCATCTCGAGCTGACCGCCGTGGACGACCTGGTAGGCGCGCTGGTGCAGCGGGTTTCCGGCGCCCTCCAGGGGCGCGAGTTGAGCATCGCCATCGAGGGCGATGCCCTGTTGGTCGGCCGGTTCGACCTGGCGCATTCGCTTCGCGCGCTCGTCAACCTGGTCGAGAATGCGCAGAAGTACTCTCCTCGCGACACTCCCATCGAGCTCCGAGTGTACCGCGACGTCAGCTGCATCGCCTTCGCCGTCAGCGATCGAGGGCCCGGCGTCGCGCCCGGCCAGAGCGAGCGGATCTTCGAGCCCTTCTACCAGGCACCCGGCACGCCGCCCGATGTCGGGGGAGCCGGCTTGGGGCTCACGATCGCCCGCCGGCTGGCGGAGGCACAAGCTGGGACGGTCACCTACGAGTCTCGCCCCGCAGGGGCAGCGTCTTCACGCTCCGGCTGCCGGCGGCCGACCTCGCCGGTGCCGAGCCTGAAGTCTCCTAAAGCCGGGGCACCCGCAGGTGTCGCCCAGTAGCCACAGCAGGCCCCGACCCCGATCTGTTGTGAAATCTTAACGCTCCCCCGTCTGCACTTCCCACCGCTGTCACGCCAGCTCCCGTAACATCCCGGCTGCACGAGGAGGCATGGTCTTTCCTGTGGAGGGTTCCGCGATGCGTGACCTGCTGTATGTACTCGGGACCATCGGATTCTTCGCTCTGATGATCGCCTACGTCCGGGCCTGCGAGGCGCTGGGCCACGAGTCGGACCAGAGCGAGGAGCGCACCCGATGAGTGCCGAGAACTGGATCGGCGGGCTGATTTCGGTCGCCCTGTTCGTCTATCTGTGCTACACCATGCTGCACCCGGAGAAGTTCTGATATGACGGCGAATGGCTGGCTTCAGATCGCCTTCTACTCGGTGGTGCTGCTCGCACTCACCAAGCCGATCGGCATGTACATGGTCAGGGTGTACGATGGCTCCATGACCTGGCTCCCGCCGGTCGAGCGGCTGGTGTACACGCTGAGTGGAGTGGACCCGGACGAGGACCAGCACTGGACCGACTACGCGGCCGCGATGCTGGTCTTCAGCCTGGTGGGGATGCTGCTGACCTACCTCGTGCTGCGGCTGCAGCACGTGCTGCCGCTCAACCCCCAGCACCTGCCGGCCGTGTCGACCGCCAGGCGTTCGAGACCGCGGCCTCCTTCACGACGAACACCAACTGGCAGTCGTACTCGGGCGAGTCGACGATGTCCTACTTCTCGCAGATGACCCAGCTCGCGTTCCACAACTTCGTGTCGGCGGCCGTGGGCATCGCAGTCGCGGTCGCGTTCGTCCGGGGCATCGCGCGCCGCTCGGCGGGCCGCCTCGGCAACTTCTGGGCGGATCTGGTGCGCGGGACGCTGTACGTCCTGCTGCCGATCTGCCTCGTCCTGGCGCTGCTGTTCGTGCAGCAGGGCGTGATCCAGAACTTCCTGCCCTATCTCGACGTCACCACGCTCGAGGGCGCCAAGCAGACCATCGCGATGGGCCCGGTCGCGAGCCAGGAGGCGATCAAGCAGCTCGGCACGAACGGCGGCGGCTTCTTCAACGCCAACGCCGCGCACCCGTTCGAGAACCCGACGCCGTTGACCAACTTCTCGTCGATGCTGACGATCTTCCTGATTCCCGCCGGCGCTGACCTACCTTCGGGCGGATGGTCGGGAACCAGGGCACGGCTGGGCGGTGTGGGCGCGATGTACGTCCTGTTCCTCGCCGGCGTGGCCACCGCCTATCGGGCCGAGGCGCGCGGCAACCCGATTCACGCGGCGCGCGGCGTGGACGTGATCGCTCAGCGACCAATCCCGGCGGCAACATGGAGGGCAAGGAGGTCCGCTTCGGGATCGCCAACTCGGCGCTGTACGCGACGATCACCACGGCGGCCTCCTGCGGTGCGGTGAACAGCATGCACGACTCGTTCACTCCCATCGGCGGGCTGGTGCCGCTGGTGAACATGCAGCTGGGCGAGGTGGTGTTCGGCGGCGTGGGCGCGGGACTCTACGGCATGCTGGTGATGGTGGTGCTGACGGTGTTCATCGCCGGCCTGATGGTGGGGCGCACGCCGGAATACCTCGGCAAGAAGATCCAGGCGCGCGAGGTGCAGATGGCGATGCTGTACGCGCTGGTCTTCCCGCCGGCCGATCCTGACCCTGACGGCGCTGTCGGCGGTGGCGGGCCGGCCTCGCCGGGCTGAACAATGCCGGGCCGCACGGGCTGTCGGAGATCCTGTACGCGTTCTCCTCGACAGCGCAAACAACGGCAGCGCATTCGCCGGGCTCACCGGTTCCACCCCGTACTACAACACGTTGCTGGGCGCCGACATGCTGGTGGGCCGCTTCGCGATGATCGTGCCGATGCTGGCGCTGGCCGGGTTCCTGGCCGGAGAAGACGCCCCGGAGTCGGCGGGGACGTTCCCGGTCACCACGCCGCTGTTCGTGGTGCTGCTGGTGGGCGTGATCCTGATCGTCGGCGCGCTGACGTTCTTCCCTGCCCTCTCGCTCAGCCAGGTCGTGGAGCACCTCCTGATGAACGCCGGGAGGCTCTTCTGATGTTGCCGACCACGCGGCCGCTGTTCGACGCGGCGATCGTCGCGCGCGCGCCACGCGGCGTTCGTCAAGCTCGACCCGCGCCACATGGTGCGGAACCCGGTGATGTTCGTGGTGCTGCTGGGCAGCGTGCTCACCACGCTCGTCCTCGTCGGGACGTGGCCCGCGGCGCGCCGGGACGGGCTTCACGCTGCAGGTGCCGTCTGGCTCTGGTTCACCGTGCTGTTCGCCAACTTCGCCGAGGCGATGGCGGAAGGGCGGGGGAAGGCGCAGGCCGATGCGCTGCGGGCGGGCCGCCGCCGGGCGCAGGCCAAGCGCTGCACGTGCCCGCGGGAACACGCCTGGAATTCGAGGGCATCCCGGCGACCCGGCTGCGCAAGGGGACGTGGTGGTCTGCACGCCGGGCGACGTCATCCCGGGCGACGGCGAGGTCATCGACGGGCGTCGCCTCGGTGGACGAGTCGGCGATCACCGGCGAGTCGGCGCCGGTCATCCGCGAGTCCGGCGGCGATCGCTCGGCGGTGACCGGCGGGACGCGGGTGCTGTCCGACCACCTCATCATCCGGATCACGGCCAACCCGGGGAGACGTTCATCGACCGGATGATCGCCCTGGTCGAGGGGGCGTCGCGCCAGAAGACGCCTAACGAGATCGCGCTCACGATCCTGCTGTCGGGACTGACGGTGATCTTCCTGTTCGCGGTGGCGACCCTGGAGCCGTTCGCGCGCTACTCGGGGACGTCGCTCGCGTCTCCGGTCCTGGTCGCGCTCCTCGTCTGCCTCATCCCGACCACGATCGGCGGCCTGCTGTCGGCGATCGGCATCGCGGGCATGGACCGGCTGGATCCAGCACAACGTGATCGCCATGAGCGGCCGCGCCGTCGAGGCCGCGGGCGACATCAACACCCTGCTGCTCGACAAGACCGGGACGATCACGCTGGGCAACCGGCAGGCGGTCGGTTCCTCCGTGCCGGGCGTGGCCGAGGTACCTGGCCGACCGCGCGCAGCTCGCGTCGCTGGCGGACGAGACGCCCGAAGGGCGGAGCATCGTGGTGCTGGCGAAGGAGAAGTACGGCATCCGCGGCCGCACGCTGACGGACGCTCGTCCCGGGGCCAGCAGCGGCGGCGCAGCCACCGACGTTCGTCCCTTCTCGGCCACCACCCGCATGAGCGGCGTCGACGCCGGGACGGCAGCTGCGCAAGGGCGCCGCCGACGCCATCGCCCGCTGGGTGAAGGAGCATCACGGCGAGGATCCCGCGCGTCGAGCGCCGACGGTGGAGCAGATCGCGCGGACCGGCGGCACGCCGCTGGTGGTGGCGGAGCGCGACGCACCGCGGCGCGGGTGCTCGGCGTGATCCACCTCAAGGACGTGGTGAAGGGCGGCATCCGGGAGCGGTTCGATCGGCTGCGCGCGATGTCGATCCGCACGGTGATGATCACGGGCGACAATCCGCTGACGGCGGCCGCCATCGCGGCGGAGGCCGGGGTCGACGACTTCCTCGCCGAGGCGTCGCCCGAGGACAAGATGGCGCTGATCCGTCGGGAGCAGGCCGGCGGGCGCCTGGTGGCGATGACCGGCGACGGGACCAACGACGCGCCGGCCCTCGCCCAGGCCGACGTCGCGGTCGCGATGAATTCCGGGACCCAGGCGGCGAAAGAAGCCGGCAACATGATCGACCTCGACTCCAACCCGACGAAGCTCATCGAGGTGGTCGAGATCGGGAAGCAGCTGCTCATGACGCGCGGCTCGCTGACGACGTTCTCGATCGCCAACGACGTCGCCAAGTACTTCGCGATCATCCCGGCGATGTTCGCGGCCACCTATCCCGTGCTGACGCGCTCAACCTGATGCGCCTCCACTCGCCGCATCGGCCATCCTGGCGAGCGTGATCTTCAACGCGCTCATCATCGTCGCCCTGATCCCGCTCGCCCTCCGCGGCGTGCGCTACCGCCCGCGTCGGCGCGCGTCGATCCTCCGCCGGAACCTGCTCCTCTATGGAGGGGGAGGGCTCCTCGTGCCGTTCGTCGGCATCAAGCTGATCGACATGGTCCTCGTCTTCCTGAAGCTCGCCTGAGCCATGCATCGCGAAGCACCTGCGTCCGGCCATCATGCTCACGCTGGTCCTCTGCATCATTACGGGGGTGCTCTATCCGGGCATGTGACGGCCGTCGCCCAGCTCCTCTTCCCCGTCAGGCGAACGGGTCGCTGGTCTCGGTGAACGGCCGTGGTCGGCAGTGCGCTGATCGGGCAGTCGTTCACCCAGCCGCGATACTTCCACGGTCGGCGCTCGGCGGCCGGCGCCGGGTACGACGCGGCGGCGTCGGGGGCCACCAACAAGGGGCCGACCGACCGGGGGCTGGCGGATACGCTCATCGCCGGCGCGGTCGACCGGGTCGTGAAGGAGGGCGCTGCCCAAAGGGGAAGATCCCGTCCGACATGGCCACCACATCGGCGTCCGGACTCGACCCGCACATCTCGCCGGCCAACGCCGAGCTGCAGGTTGCCCGGGTCGCCCGGCGGGCGGCGGACGGGCGCGGTGCGCACCCTCGTGCGGCAGCATACCGAGGGACGGCAGTTCGGCTTCCTCGGCGAGCCGCGGGTCAACGTGCTGCTGCTGAACATCGCGCTGGACTCGGCGTTCCCGCGGCCGCTCTCGAAGTAGCCAACGGAGCCGGCATGGCATTGGCGAAGCACCCGCTCTTCCATCCACCGATCGTCCGGCGCGCCCTGTGGGAGGCGCTGTACAAGCTGGCCCCGCGGCACATGGTCCGAAACCCGGTCATGTTCGTCGTGTTCGTCGGGAGCGCGCTCACGACGCTGGTCTTCGTCCACGACGTCGTGGCCCATCGTGGGCACCTGGCCTTCACGCTTGAACTGGCGGTGTGGCTCTGGTTCACGGTCCTCTTCGCCAACTTCGCCGAGGCCATGGCGGAAGGTCGGGGCAAGGCCCAGGCCGATGCCTTGCGAGCGAACCGGCAGGAGACTCGCGCCGGACGGCTGCTGAATCTGCGGGACCACCTCGATTTCGAGTCCGTCTTCGCCGCCGAGCTCAGGGTCGGTGACTCCGTCCTGGTCAAGGCGGGAGATCTCATTCCGGCCGATGCCGACGCGGTGGAGGGGATCGCCTCGGTGGACGAGGCCCCCGTCCCCGGCGAGTCCGCGCCCGTCATTCGAGAAGCCGGTGGGGACCGTTCCAGGCCGTCACCGGAGGTACGCGGGTGCTCTCCGACTGGATGGTCATCCGCGTCACGGCGAACCCTGGGGACAGCTTCGTCGACCGGATCATCGCCCTGGTGGAGGGAGCATCGCGCCGGCGGACGCCCAACGAAATCGCCCTCACCATCCTGCTCTCCGGGCTCACCATCGTCTTGCTCCTCGTAGTGACGATGCTGAAGCCTTTCGCGTCCTACAGCGGGATCACCGTACAAGTTCCGGTCCTGATTGCGCTCCTGGTTTGTCTCATTCCCACGACCATCGGCGGGTTGCTCTCCGCGATCGGCATCGCGGGGATGGACCGCCTGATCCAGCACAATGTGATCGCGATCGGTGGGCGGGCGGTCGAAGCCGCCGGCGACGTGAACACCCTGCTCCTCGACAAGACCGGGACGATCACCCTTGGCAATCGCCCAGGCCGTCGAATTCGTGCCGCTGCCGGGCGTTCCACTGGAGGAGCTCGCCGACCGGGCCCAGCTCGCGTCGCTCGCCGACGAGACCCCGGAGGGACGGAGCATCGTCGTGCTCGCCAAGGAGCGGTTTGCTCTGCGGGAGCGGCAGGCGGGTGGAAACGGGCAGTCGCCGACGACCTTCATCCCCTTTACCGCGGCCACCCGGATGAGCGGGGCGAACGTCGGCCGCCGGCAGGTGCGGAAGGGCGCCTTGGACGCGATCGCCCACTGGCTGGATGAGGGCGGAGGGGCCATGCCGCGGGAGATCGAGCAGGTGGTCGAATCGATCGGCCGCGCCGGTGGCACTCCCCTCATGGTGGCCATTCGAGGCGGAGGGCCGCGCCCGTGTGCTGGGAGCGATCCACCTCAAGGATCTGGTGAAGGGCGGCATCAAGGAGCGCTTCGGGCACCTGCGCGTGATGGGTATCCGCACGGTGATGATTACCGGCGACAACCCGATCACCGCCGCCGCCATCGCGGCGGAGGCCGGAGTCGACGACTTCCTCGCGGAGGCGACGCCGGAACAGAAGCTCGAGCTGATCCGGCGGGAGCAGGCCGCAGGCCGGATGGTCGCGATGACCGGCGACGGGACCAATGACGCGCCCGCGCTCGCCCAGGCCGACGTCGGCGTGGCCATGAACAGCGGCACCCAGGCGGCGCGGGAAGCGGGCAACATGGTAGATCTCGACTCCAACCCCACCAAGCTCATCGAAGTGGTCGAGATCGGGAAGCAACTGCTGATGACCCGCGGCTCGCTCACCACCTTCTCGATCGCGAACGACGTTGCCAAGTACTTCGCCATCATCCCGGCCATGTTCGTCGCCACCTTCCCTGAGCTCGACCGGCTCAACATCATGCGGCTGGCATCACCGGAGTCGGCCATCCTGGCCAGCGTGATCTTCAACGCCCTCGTCATCGTCGCACTGATCCCGTTGGCCCTGCGTGGGGTGCGGTACCGGCCGGCGCCCGCCGGCGTCATCCTGCGCCGGAATCTCGGCATCTATGGCGTTGGCGGCCTGCTCGCGCCGTTTGCCGGCATCAAGCTGATCGATCTGATCCTCACGGCGCTTCACGCGGTATGAGCTGCCCCCGGCCGCGACCGGCCGACCGCATTTCCACTCCGCGACGCCTATCTTGAGAGTGACCCGACCAGGCCACCGGTGACACACACCCGCCCCGATCCCGACGCCCTGCTCCGGCGCCTCCGCGAAGAGGAGGCGCGGCAGAGCGCGGCCAGCTGAAGATCTTCCTCGGCGCCTCCCCCGGCGTGGGCAAGACCTTCAGCATGCTGGAGGCTGCGCGCGCCAAGCGAGCGGAGGGCGGCGATGTTGTGGTCGGCGTCGCGGAAACCCATGGACGGGCCGAAACGGCTCGCCTGCTGGAAGGACTCGAGGTTATGCCGCGGCGTCGCCATCGAGTATCGCGGCACGCGGCTCGAGGAGTTCGACCTCGACGCCGCGCTCGCACGGCGCCCCGCACTCCTCCTGTTGGACGAGCTGGCGCACTCCAATGCGCCGGGTTCCCGTCACGAAAAGCGCTGGCAGGATGTCGGACGAGCTGCTCGCCGCCGGGATCAACGTGTACACCACGCTGAACATCCAGCACCTCGAGAGCCTGAACGACGTCGTCGCCCAGATTACCGGCGTCAAGGTGCGCGAGACCGTGCCGGACTCCGTGCTCGAGCGGGCCGACGAGGTCGAGCTGGTCGACGTGCCGCCTGACGTCCTGCAGCAGCGGCTGCGGGAGGGAAAAGTCTACGTTCCCGAGCAGGCCGAGCCGCGCGATCGACCGCTTCTTCCGCAAGGGCAACCTGATCGCGCTGCGCGAGCTGGCCCTCCGGCGTACCGCGGAGCGGGTGGACGCCCAGATGCGCGGCTACATGGCGGAGCAGGGTATCCGCGAGACCTGGGCGGCGGCGGAGCGGCTGCTGGTATGCGTTGGTCCGAGTCCGACGGCCGTCCAATTGGTGCGGGCTACCGGGCGCACGGCCGCTCGGCTTCACGCCGATTGGGTCGCCGTCCATGTGGAGACCCCGCGCGATCGGCGTCTCAGCCCGACCGAGCGCGAGGACATCCTCCGCGCGCTCGAGCTGGCCGAGCAGCTCGGTGGCCGGACGGTCACTCTCAGCGGTCAGAGCGTCGCCGACGAGGTCCTGGCGTACGCCCGGGACCACAACGTGAACCGCATCGTGGTCGGCAAGGCGAAGGTGCTGCGCTGGGGAGAGCGACTGCGGGGCTCGCTGCTGGACGCGCTGGTCCGCCGCAGTGGCGTGATCGAGGTCCTCGCGATCACCGGCGAGGAGGAGTCCGAGCAGCCCCGACCCGCGCCAGTGCACCGGCGGGTCACCCTGGTGGGACTACACCGGCGCCGTAGTCATCGTGCTGGTACCCACGGCGCTTGGGATGCTACTGCGGACCTTCGGCGGCAGCGTCCCCACCATCGACGCGGCGATGCTGTACCTCCTGGCCGTCGTGCTGGCGGCGGCCCGCTATCGGCAGGGGCCCGCGGTAACGGCGGCCCTCATCGGCATCGCGCTCCTTCGACTTCTTCTTCGTGCACCCGTTCTACACCTTCGCGGTCTCGGACGTACGGTATCTGCTCACGTTCTGCGTCATGCTGCTGGTGGCGCTGGTGCTGGGTCGATTGACCGGCAGAATCAGGGATCAGGCCGAGGCCGCCCGTGAGCGGGAACAGCGGACCGCCGCACTATACGCGTTGAGCCGCGACCTGGCGGGCGCCCGTCGGCGCGAAGAGGTGCTGGCAGCCGCGGTCCGCAGCGTGCAGGATACGTTTGCCGTCAAGGCGGCCGTCTTTCTTCCGAGACCGGATGGGCGGGTCGAGCCGGCGCTGCCGACTCCCCCCTATCCACTCGACGACCGGGAGCGCGCCGTCGCGCAATGGAGCCACGACCACGGCCAGGTGGCGGGCCAGGGCACCAAGACGCTGCCGGCCGCCGCCGCCATGTACCTGCCGCTCACTGCCTCGGATCGGGTGGTCGGTGTGCTCGGAATCCAGGCCACCGATCCCGGATTCTTCCGCGACCCCGGCCGGCGGCGGCTCATCGAGGCGTTGTCGGGACAGACGGCGGTCGCGCTCGAGCGCCTGGCGCTGACAGAACGGAGCCGGCAGACGTCGGTGGAGTTCGAAGCGGAGCGCTTGCGCAACGCATTGCTGAGCTCGCTGTCGCACGATATGCGAGTCCCCCTCGCATCCATCGAACAGGCCGCCACTGCCTTGCTCCAGGCGCCCGACCGCGACGAGCCGTCGGCCCAGCATGATCTGGCAACCACCATCCTCCGCGAGTCGCAGCAGATGGACAGGCTGGTGGCCAATCTGTTGGACATGATGCGGGTCGAGAGCGGGGCGCTGCAGGTCCAGAAGGAATGGCAGTTGTTGTCGGACGTGGTGGGGGTTGCTCTCCTGCGTATGGAGGAGGAGCTGCACGATCATCCCGTCACCACCAGCCTTTCGCCGGATCTCCCCCTGGTGCCGATCGATGAGATCCTGCTCGAGCAGGTGTTCGTCAATCTCCTGGAGAACGCGGCCAAGCACACCCCACCCGGCACACCGATCGAGATCGGGGCCGAAGCGAAAGCAGATGAAGTCACGGTCTGGGTGGCTGATCGAGGGCCCGGGCTTCCAGCCGGAGAAGAGGAGCGGGTGTTCGAGAAATTCCACCGTGGCTCCGCGACTCCGGGAGCGGGCGTCGGCCTGGGCCTGGCCATCGGTCGTGGGATCGTGAACGCGCATGGCGGGCGAATCTGGGCGGAGAACCAGGCTGGGGGGGGTGCGGTCTTCCGGTTCACCATACCGATCGTCGGAACGCCACCGGAGACGACCACCGAGGAAGTAGCGGCGGTGTCGGAGCCGGAGTAATCCGCCCGAGCCCTTCTCAGGGACGAATGACCGCCGCGGCCCCCTCCCGCTCCACCACCGCCTCCACCGTCAGCACGACCAGCCGCTCCGCGCCCTCGTAGGCCGCGACCGCGGATCGATCCCACTCGATCCGCGCCCGCCCGCTGAGCTGCAGCGTGCCACCACGCTCGAAGTCCACCAGAAGCAGGCCCACCCGCGGATCGGCCGCGAGGTTGCCGAGCGTGTTGAACATCATGTTGCCCGAATAGTCCGGCATCACCAGCCGGTCGGGCGCCGTCACATGAACGAACCCTCGCGGCCCGCCGCGATGCGACACGTCGGCACCTGCCGCCGGGTGGCGGCTCGCCAGGAACAGCGTGTCGGCGTCGGCCAGCCGGCGCATCTGACCGGCATCGAGGCTCGAGGCGCGCCGCACCCCACGTGCGGCCACCCCGGGCAGCGCGACCTCCCGCGGCCAGATGTACTTCGGGCAGTTGGCGTATACCTCGCGCGTCGTGACCTCCAGCCCCGCCGCGCCGTCGGGCCGTGCCCGCCCGTTCAGGCGCATCCGCCGCCGGGTGGCCGGGTCGATCAGCAGCAGGCCGACATCCGTTTCACCCGCGAGCGCCTCCGCCAGCGGGTCGTCGTCGTCGAGCCGCGCGGCGATGTGCAGGCGGTCCTCCGCCGGCACCGTCAGGAACCCGGGCGCGCCCCGTAGCAGGCTGGCCCAGACGCGGCCCTCGGCCTCGGCCGCGCCGAGCACGGCGAATGGGCGCTCCAGCGCGAACTGCCGGGCCAGCGGAGGGATCGTCGCGTGGATGCTCCGCCCGATCCGCTCCGCGTTGAGCGCCACGCCCACCCGCCGCTGTACCTCGAGCTCACCCTCGTGAAACGGGCCCATCAGAAGAACCCGCACGACGGCGCACCGGCCACCGGCGCGGCCCGGCCGGCGGCGCCGGTCGGACTGTAGACCTCGAGCCGGATTCCGTCGGGATCGGTGAAGTAGAGCGCCGCCGAGTCGGCACCTTCCCGATGCGGGACGACACCGTCGTAACGCGGTGCGACGCCGCGTGCGCGGAGCTTCGCCTCGACCGCCTGGACCGCGTCGAGCGACGGGAGCTGGAGCGCCAGATGATGGAGCCCGGAATGCCGCGGCTCGAACGCGTCCCGGCTCTGCTGCCAGAGCGTCAGGAACAGCCGGCCGCCGGCGCCGAGGAACGCGAACCGCTGCCCGTCGTGATCGGCGGCCTGGATGAGCTCGAGGCCGAGGATCTCCTGGTAGAAGGCGAGCGACCGGTCGAGGTCGGTGACGGACAGGCCGACGTGGCCGGGAGCGATCGTGGGAGCGGCGGCGGGCGCGGACATGGCGTTCTCCTGAGGAGCGGGATACGAACAGGGCGACCGGCGCGCGCGGCGGAGCCGATCGGTAATATCACTAGCTAAAATGATATTTGATAGTGATAAGTTCCCGTGTCTCATTTGTCAACGGAGCTTTTGCCGCTTATACTCCGCGACATGAGCACCGCCGACCCCTCCCCGTTCGTCTTCGTGGGCAATCACCGCGCGCTCGACTTCGTGAACACGGAAGTCGCCGTCGAGGGCGTGCCGCGTGACCTGCTCACTGGCCTGGACGACCTGGCCGCGTGGCTGGTCGAGGCCGGCGCGCTCGATCGCGCCTCGGCGCGCTCGGCGGTGGCCCGGTGGGGCGGCCGGCGAGGCGCAGCGGCGGCAGTCGATGCTGCGCGCGAGCTCCGGACCGCGCTCCGCCGCCTGGCCGACGCCTGGGCGGCGGCGAAGCCGGCGCCGCGCGCGACGATCGCGCTGGTGAACCAGCTGCTCGCGCGGGGCACCGGCACGTCCCGGGTCATCCCGGCCGCGGACGGCGAGGGCTTCGCGGTGGAGCGCGGGCTCCGCCTGGAGGCGCCGGAGGACCTGCTGGTGCCGGTCGCCGAGGCGGCGGCGGATCTCCTGTGCCACGCGGATCCCCGCCGGGTCCGGCGCTGCGCGCACCCCGCGTGCGTGCTCTACTTTCTCGACGGCACCAAGAACGGCACCCGGCGCTGGTGCGACATGCGGACCTGCGGCAACCGCACCAACGCCGCCGCCTACTACCGCCGCCGCCGCGCCGAGCCGGCGGCGCCCTGACGCGTCCTCTACCTGCTGCCGAATGGGACTCACCTACTGCGACATCGCCCTTGGCCACCAGTGGCACGGGCCCTATCACGACGACGAGTACGGCTTCCCGCTCACCGGCGACGCCCAGCTCTTCGAGCGGCTGGTGCTGGAGATCAACCAGGCCGGACTCTCCTGGCTCACGGTCCTCAAGAAGCGTGACGCGTTCCGCCGGGCCTACGGCGGCTTCGATCCCGAGATCGTGGCCGCCTACCGCGCGCGCGACCGGAAGCGGCTCCTTGCCGATGCGGGGATCATCCGCAACCGGCTCAAGGTGGACGCGGCCATCGCCAACGCGGCCACCATCCTGGAGCTGAGGGACTCGCACGGCTCGTTCGCCGGCTGGCTCGACGCGCACCATCCCCGCTCGAAAGCCGAGTGGGTCACGCTCTTCAAGGGGACGTTCCGGTTCACGGGCGGGGAGATCGTGGGGGAGTTCCTCATGAGCACCGGGTACCTGCCGGGGGCGCACGCGGAGAGCTGCCCGGTCTACCGGCGCGTTGCGGCGCGCCGGCCGGCGTGGATGCGGACGGAGGCCGCCGGTCAGCGGCCCGCCTGAGCTCCGCGCCTAGCCAGTCGCACGCAACCCGCCCATCTTGAAGCACCCCACTTCATACGGCCAGCGTGCAAGATCTCCTGATCCGGTTGCAGGCCGCCCTCACCGATCGCTACCGGCTCGACCGCGAGCTCGGCGCCGGCGGGATGGCCACGGTCTACCTGGCCCACGACGTCCGGCACGGCCGGCCGGTGGCCCTCAAGCTGCTGCGTCCCGAGCTGGCGGCCGTGATCGGCGCCGAGCGGTTCCTGGCCGAGATCCGAACCACGGCCAACCTGCAGCACCCGCACATCCTGCCGCTGTTCGATTCGGGCGAGGCCGACGGCTTCCTCTTTTACGTCATGCCGTTCGTCGAGGGCGAATCGCTCCGCGACCGGTTGAACCGCGAGAAGCAGCTTCCCGTCGGCGAGGCCGTCCGCATCGCCGGCGAGGTGGCGAGCGCCCTCGACTACGCCCATCGCCATGGCGTCATCCACCGCGATATCAAGCCCGAGAACATCCTGCTGCACGACGGCCAGGCGCTGGTGGCGGACTTCGGCATCGCCCTCGCAGCCAGCAAGGCCGGAAGCACCCGGATGACCGAGACCGGCATGAGCCTCGGCACCCCGCACTACATGTCGCCCGAGCAGGCAATGGGCGAGCGCGAGATTGGTCCCCGGAGCGACGTCTACGCGCTGGGCGCCGTCACCTACGAGATGCTGGCCGGCGACCCGCCCTTCCTCGGCTCCACCGCGCAGGCCATCGTGGCCAAGGTGATCACCGAGAAGCCCCCGCCGCTCACGGCCGCGCGCGACACCGTACCGCCCGCCGTGGCCGCCGCGGTGCACCAGGCGCTGGCCAAGCTCCCGGCCGATCGCTTCGCCTCGGCGGCGGAGTTCGCCGCGGCGCTGTCTGGCCGGATGCCGGCGGGCACCGTGTCCGGGGCAATGCCGGCCACCACCGTCACGCCTGTTCCACGGATCCGAACGAGGCTTGCCCAACCCGCCCTCCCCTGGGCCCTGCTGGCCCTTGCAATGCTGGGCATTGCGGCACTGCTCGTCCGCGGTCGGCAAGGCGCCCGGCGGACCGACGAGCCGGTTCGATTCTCCATCCAGCTTCCGCCGACCGAGCGTCTTCAGCCCGCTAACCCGCTTCCGGCGCTGTCGCCCGACGGCCGCCGGCTGGCTGTCCCGGTGATCGCCCCGGGCCAGGCGCTGATCGTGCTCCGCCGGCTCGGCCGGACGGAGGTCGAACCGGTTCGCGGGACCGAGGACGGGACCTTGCCGTTCTTCTCGCCTGACGGCGCGTGGATCGGGTTCACCGCGGAAGGCAAGCTGAAGAAGGTGCAGGCGGAGGGCGGCTCCCCCATCGCCCTCGCGGAGGCGACCTGGGGAGGCGGGACCTGGGGGCCGGACGGCACGATCGTCTACAGCCAGTCCTACAAGAGCGGGCTCTGGCGCGTGAGCGCGGGCGGGGGCACGGCGGAGCGTCTCACCACACCCGACTCGGCCGCTGGCGAGCTGGCCCACTGGTGGCCGCAGTTCCTGCCCGACGGCCGCCACATGGTGTTCACCAACTTCTCCACGCCCATCGAGCGCGCCAAGATCGAGCTGCTGGACCTCCCGACCGGCGAGCGCAAGGTGCTGGTGCGCGGCGGCGTCTTCGGCCGCTACCTGGCCACGGGGCAATTGGTGTATGCCAGCGGCGAGGCGATGCTGGCCGTGCCGTTCGACCTCAAACGCCTGGCGGTGACCGGCTCCGCGATTCCGGTGCTGGGCGACATCGCCGTCCTGCCATCGAATGGGCTGGCGGCATTCAGCGTTTCCGAACGTGGCGACCTGGCGTACGTCCCGGCCTCCGCGATGAACACCGAGAGCCGTCCCGTATGGGTCGCGCGGGATGGGACGGAGCAGCCGCTCCCGATCCGGCCCGGGCGCTACAGCGAGCCCGCGCTCTCGCCGGACGGGCGCCGGATCGCGCTCACCGTCACTGGCAGCGGCGGCAACCGGGACGTCTGGGTCTACGAGCCGGCCCGGGACCTGCTCACCCGAATCACGTCGGGAGAGGCGGCAGAGTTCGGCGCCCTCTGGGCCGCCGACGGACGGCGGTTGATCTACTCCTCGGAGCGTCCGGTCTTCGACCTGTTCTCGCGCGCGGCCGATGCCGGTACACCCGAAAGCCTGGTGCTGGCCGGAAGCTCCGACAAGTATGCGAGGTCACTCTCACCGGACGGCAAGCTCCTGGCGTTCTCGCTCAGTGCAGCGACGGCGAGCGAGATCTGGCTCCTGCCGCTCGACGGACGCGGCAAGGCCCGGCCGCTGCTGCAGGGCCACCACTCGACGCTCCGGCCGGCCTTTTCGCCGGACGGCCGGTGGCTCGCCTATGACTCCGATGAGTCGGGACGTCGCGAAGTGTACATCCAGTCCTACCCCGACCTCGGACGGTTCCGGCGACAGATCTCCACCTCCGGCGGCGAGGAGCCCCATTGGACCCGGGGCGGCCGCGAGCTGGTCTATCGCCACGCCGACAGCATGTTCGCCGCCAGCGTAGTACTGGCGTCGGGCGAGACCGGGCGGCCTGCCTTTCTGTTCGCAGGCTCCTTCCTGGGCCCGCTTTTCGGCGGGGGCTACGACGTGGAGCCGGATGGCGAGCGCTTCCTGATGATCAAGGTCCCGCCGGAGTCGGCGCCCCGGCGGATCGACTTGGTGTTGAACTGGTTCGAGGAATTGAAGAAGGCGGGGGAGTAGGCCGGTGACCGCCGCGTCGGCGCAGACGCGCCTCGCCGCCCGGCTCGTATAGAGCCGCGCCCCGCCCGCTTCGCTCCGGCTACATGTGGCCCATCTCCCCCGCACCCGCCGGATGCCAGTCGGCGGACGCCGCCGCCCGCTTCTCCTTCTTCGACCAGACCAGCAGCTTGGTGAACTTGCTCAAGTCCTTCCCCTTCGGCAGATCGTACGCCTGCGCCCCCGTCGCGTGCTGCAGTTTGCCGAGCCAGAGGGCGCCCTTGTCCGGGGTATCGCCGTTGGCGAGGACAAGGTAGAGATCGGAGCCCGATGCCACCGAGAAGTCGTCGGTCAGCGTGAGCTGTTGCTTCCCGCCGGCTTCGGTGATGGCGTAGTCGCCGGCGGCCTTCTGGCCGGCGGCGCCCATGAACATCATGTTCGCCTTCTGGTCCATGCCCTTCTCCATGCCCATGGCGCTGTCGTGGCCCATCATCTGCTCGTGGCCCATCGAGCCGTGGTCCATCATGCTCGAGTCGTGCTGCATCATGGTCGAGTCGTGCTGCATCATGCTGGTGTCCTGCTGCGCGGCCAGCGGCGCGGCGGCAACGGTACACGCCAGCAGCATGGCGGCGGAGAGGTTGGTGCGGTAAGACATGCGCGCTCCTGTGAAATGGCTGAATGGGTGAGGCCAGTGTAGGAACGCCGGCCGCGGCCGATTGGATCTCTCGCGGCTGCCCCGCCACATTCCCGGGAACCTCCAGCGGGAGCACGGATGCGGATCGGGGTCTTCGGCAGCGGCGGGGTCGGCGGCTACTTCGGCGGACGGCTGGCGGAGGCCGGCGAGGACGTGCGCTTCGTCGCCCGCGGCGCGCACCTGGCCGCGATGCTCGAGCACGGGCTCAGGGTCACGAGCATCGCCGGCGACTTCGTGGTGCGCCCGGTACAGGTGAGCCACGACCCCGCGGCCCTGGGCGAGGTGGACGTCGTGCTGCTAGCCGTGAAAGCCTGGCAGATCGCCGAGGCGGCCGAGGCCTTGAGGCCGATGCTCGGCGCCGCGACGTTCGTCGTGCCCCTGGAGAACGGCATCGAGGCGCCGGACACCCTGGCGGCGGCGCTCGGCCGGGAACGCGTGCTCGGCGGGCTGTGCCGTATCATCGCGTGGGTCGAGGGGCCGGGACACATTCGCCATGCCGGCGTGCCGCCGTCGGTCACGTTCGGTGAGCTCGACGCACCGGGCAGCCCGCGCGCCGAGGCGCTCCGCGCGGCGTTCGCGCGGGCGCGCGGGGTGCGGGCGGAGATCGCAGCGGACATCCGGGCGGCGATGTGGGAGAAATTCCTGTTCATCGCGGCGGTCAGTGGCGTCGGCACGCTCACCCGGGCGCCGGTCGGCATCATCCGGAGCCAGCCGGAGACACGCGAGCTTCTGACGCAGGCGCTGACGGAGATTCACGCGGTGGCGCTGGCACAGGGAATCGCGCTGCCGGCGGACGCCGTGAAGACGACGCTGGCCTTCGTGGACTCGCTGCCGGCGGACGGGACGATGTCGATGCAGCGCGACGTGATCGAGGGCCGGCCGTCGGAGCTGGAGGCGCAGATCGGAGCGGTGGTGCGGCGGGGTGAGGCGAGTGGGGTGCCGGTCCCGCTGCACCGGACGATCTACGCGGCGCTGCTGCCGCTGGAGCGGAGGGCGCGGGGAATGCTCGGATTCGGCTAGGCGCTCGTGATTGTTCCCCGCCGCCGCCGTCCCTAGGTTTCCCCAGGCACCTCACCCGTCACGTCGAGGACCCATGGACCCGGGCTCTGTCGGAGCACTCATACCGGTCGCCGCCATCCTGATGTTCGGCGCCGTCAAGATCGCCAAGATCCAGGCCCAGGCGCGGGGCGGCCGCACCGGCGCCACTGACTCCGAGGCCAACGCGCGTCTCGATGCGGTGGAGACGGAGCTCGGCACCCTGCGACAGGAGCTGGGCGAGGTGCACGAGCGCCTCGACTTCGCCGAGCGGCTGCTGGCGCAGCACGCGCCGACCCGGCTCAATCCACCGGCGTAGCACAGAGGCGTCGGCCGCGGCCGATCCCCGGTCAGACCTCGCGGGCGACCCCGCCCCACCGCGAGCGATAGGCGTCTGCGGCCATCCTTCCCCACGCCGCGAACCGCTTCCCGAGCGGCGCGCACAGCACCGCGGCGAGCAGCGGCAGCCCGTACTCGATCAGCAGCGTGTCCGTGGAGGCGCTCACCAGATGGGTGCCGCGCCGGGTGAGGCTGAGCCCGAGCATCTTCATGATCGTGCGGATGTGCGACTCGGTATAGCCGCTCGCAATCCACCAGCCCAGCGCCATCGCCGTGAGCGCCGGCGCCCGGGGAGCAAGCCAGGCGCGGAATCCGGCCCAGAGCTCCTCGCCAAGACGCCGACCTTCGGCGCGGAGCCGATCGCGCTCGCTCGCGGCGTTCGCCAGCTCCTCCCGGATCACCTGGACTTCGCTCCCTGCTCCGGTTGCGGGCATCGCCATCGCCAGCCGGCCGGCGGTGAGGTGCAGCTCGCGCAGCTTCTGCTCGAGCGAGTCGCGCCGGCGCTGGAGGTCGCCGCTCGCCGCGGCACCGGACGACCGGCGCTCCCCCGACAGCGCCTCCAACCGGCTCCGCACCGCGGCGGCCTCCGTCGCCAGCGTGGCCAACCGGCCGCCGCGGGCGCCCCCCTCCCCCAGCGTCATCTTGCCCAGGCGCGCGAGCGCGTCCTGCTCGCGGCGGCGAAGGTCGCGCTGGTGGACGCCCAGACGGAGGGCGTCGAGCTGGGCCCGCAGGTGATTGATCATGGGGTAGCACTACCGCAAGGACCGTGGTCATCCGGCGCCGGCGGCGGTCGCGGTCTGAAACGCTCCGCGTAACCCTCCCTTCCTACAGAGCTTGCCTCGTGGGGGGCCGCGGTAGCGCGCGGGGCGAGTCGGCGTGCGTCGGGCGCGACTGGGCGCTCAGCTCATGGCATTCCGCACGCGGCTTGACGGCCCCCTCCCCGGCGGTAGATTGAGCGGTGTCCGAACAAACACCGAACCCACGCCGCCGAGCCCGTGTCCCACCTCCACGTCCACACCCACTTCTCCTTCGGCATCGGCGTCTCGAGCCCCGATGTGCTCGCCGCCGCGGCCGCCGAGCGGGGGTTCACGGCGCTGGCGTGCACCGACACCAACGGGGTCTACGGAGCGGTCGAGTTCCAGCGGGCGTGCGAGGCGGCGGGAGTGCGGCCCATCCTCGGTGCGCACCTGGTGGCGGGGGACGAGGAGACGGTGGCACTGGCAATGGACGAGCGGGGGTGGGCCGCGCTCTGCCGGGCGATTACGCGGATGCATTGGGGCACCCGAGTCACCCTGAGCGGAGCGAAGGGGACATCACCCGAGGCATGTCCCCTTCGCTCCGCTCAGGGTGACTCGCTAGAGGAGCTGTCTGCCGGTCTCGCCCATGACCGCCAGGGCCTCATCCTCCTCTCCCGCGATCCCGCCTTCCTCGAGCGCGTCCTCCGCTGGAGCGGCCCACGCGACCTCTACGCCGAGCTCTGCCCCGGCAAGGAACGCCACGCCGTCCTCGCCGCCGCGCGCCGGCTCGGCCTCCCCGTCGTCGCCACCAACGCCGTCGTCGCGGCGCATCCCGAGGACTGGCAGCGGCACCGCCTCCTCCGCGCCATCCACCTCAACACGACCATCTCCGCCCTCGAGCAGGCCGATCGTCCGCCCGTCCGCCCGTCTGACCGTCCGACCGTCCGACCGTCCGACCGCCTGGCCCCGCGCGACGCCTGGCTCCGCCCCGCCGTCGACCTCGAGCGCCAGTTCCCCGACTGCCCCGAGGCCATCCGCGCTGCCGAGGAGATCGCCGAGCGCTGCCGCTACCGGATCCCGATCGGCCGCGTCGTGGCGCCCCGCTTCGCCGACGTCAGCGACGCCTTCCAGCAGCTTCGCGTCTTCGCCTACGAGGGCGCCGAGCGTCGCTACGGCACCGTCGCCCCGGTGACCCGCGACCGCCTCGAGCACGAGCTCGCCATCATCGGGATGAAGGGCTTCGCCGACTACTTCCTCGTCGTACGCGACATCGTCGCCAACGGCCCCACCCACTGCGGCCGTGGTTCCGTGGCCAACTCGATCGTGAGCTACTGCCTCGGGATCACCCACGTCGAGCCGCTCGGCGCGGGACTCCTGTTCGAGCGCTTCCTCAATCCCGAGCGAAAAGACCCGCCCGATATCGACCTCGACTTTCCCTGGGACGAGCGCGACAACGTGCTGGCCTACGTCTTCCGCCGCTATCCCCATCCGCAGGCCGCGATGGTGGCCAACCACAACTGCTTTCGCCTCCGCGGCGCGCTCCGCGAGGTGGCCAAGGTCCACGGCCGCCCCAACGGCGAGATCCGCGAAGTGACCCGCCGTATCCCCTGGTACGAGGAGGCCCCGCTCGAGGAGCTGCTCGCGACCCACGCCAACTTCAAGGCGCTCGACCTCCCGCCCAGCTGGCAGGAGCTGGCCCGGGAGGCGGCGCCGCTCGTGGGCGTGCCGCGCCACCTCTCGCTCCATCCGGGCGGCGTGGTCATCGTGCCGACCGCGCTCACCGATTACGTCCCCACCGAGCGCGCGGTGAAGGTGCTCGACGGCCATCCGGACCTGACGGTCCCCGTGATCCAGTTCGAGAAGGACGGCGCCGAGGACGCGGGGCTCATCAAGATCGACCTGCTGGGGAACCGCTCGCTCGCCGTCATCCGCGACGCCATCGCCGCGGTGGGCGCGCACACCGGCCACCGGATCGACTACACCTCCTCCGACCCCGGCGACGACGAGCCCACCCGGGCGCTCTTCCGCACCGGCCGCACGATGGGTGTGTTCTACACCGAGTCGCCCGCCTCGCGGATGCTCTGCGCCAAGAGCCGGGCCGACACCTTCGAGCTGCTGGTGCTCAACACCAGCATCATCCGGCCCGCGTCCAACCGCTACATCCGGGTCTATCTCGAGCGGCTGCACGGCGCGCCCTACGAGCCGCTGGATCCCGTGCTCCGCGACACCCTCGCCGAGACGTTCGGCGTGATGGTCTACCAGGAGGACGTGGTCAACGTCTGCGCCGCTTTCGCCGGCATGCCGCTCGCCACCGCCGACGGGCTCCGGAAGTCGCTCTCCAAGAAGCGGCCCGCCAAGGCGCTCGCCGGCTACGCCGAGGAGTTCTTCGCCGGCGCGGCCAGGCTCGGGCGCGACCTCGAGACCGCCAAGCGGGTCTGGGCCATGGTCATGTCGTTCGCGGGCTACAGCTTCTGCAAGGGGCACTCGGCATCGTACATCCAGGTGGCGCAGCACTCGTGCTATCTGCGCGCGCACTATCCGGCCGAGTTCATGGCGGCGGTGCTGGGAAACGGCGGGGGGTTCTATCACCCGTTCGCGTACGTCGCGGAGGCGATGCGGATGGGGCTGACCGTGCTGCCGCCGGACGTGAACGCGAGCGAGTTCCGCTGCACGGGGCGCGGGCGGGAGGTGCGGATCGGGCTGCAGTTCGTGAAGGAGCTGTCCGCCGACGGGGCGGAGCGGCTCTTGGCTGCTCGCGAGAGCTCCCCTCTGAGTCATCCTGAGCGAAGCGAAGGAGCCATGACCCAGCATGACTCCCTTCGCTCCGCTCAGGGTGACGGCGGCGCGGGCGCGCGCCATCACTTTCGCTCTCTCGTCGACCTCCGCACCCGCACCGGCCTCTCGCCCTCCGACCTCCGCGCCCTCATCAAGGTCGGCGCGCTCGACTCGGTCGCCGGCGGCTGGACCCGCCCCATGATGCTCTGGCTCGTCGACTCGACCGCCGAGTGCGTGCGCGATCCCGCCGACCGCCCGGGCGACTGGTTCGACCACCTCCCTCCCACCGTCCCCGTGCTCCGCGAGTACGGCCCCGAGCGCCGCCGCCGCGAGGAGCACGCGACCCTCGGTTTCATCACCGACGCCCACCCCATGTCGCTACACGCCCACGAGCTCGAGCGCTTCCGCGTCTGCCCCAGCACCGAGCTCCACCGTCACGTGGGCGAGCACGTCCTGGCCGCGGGCATGCTCACCACCGCCAAGCCTGTGCACACGCTGAAGGGCGAGCCGATGGAGTTCACCACCTTCGACGACGGGCACGGCCTGATCGAGACCGTGCTCTTTCCCGACGTCTACCGTGATCGCGGTCACGTGCTCTTCGACCAGGGACCGTTCATCTTCCGGGGGAAGGTCGAGGAGGAGTTCGGGGCGGTGACCGTGACGATCACCAAGCTCGACCGGCTGGAGCGGGTGAGCCGGCGGGCCGGCGCCTCACGGTGAGGTAGGCGGCTCCGGAGTCCCGAACGACATCTCGCCCATCTGGAGGAACGGGACCTTCCGCTCCCCGATGGGAGTGGCGAAGGTGGCACGACCCTCGATCGTGAACTGGTGGATCCCCGCGCCGAATGCCCGCTGCCTCGCCGGCGTCGCGACGTGGCTGAGGACCAGCGGCAGGGCCACGGTGGTGGTTCCCTTCGGCAGCGACATGCTGCTGTCCCGGTCGAGCCATCCCGACGGTCTGCCCGTCGAGCACCAGCCACAGCTCGACCCGCGTGGTGGAAAGCGTGAGGTCGTTGGGGTTCCGGACGTCCAGCACCACCATCACGGGCGATGCGTCCAGTCCCATGGCGTTCACCCGTACACGCGACATGGTTACCCCGGGGTCCTCGTATATCCACAGGCCGAGCGGCGTGCAGGCTCCGACCGGCACCAACCACCAGAGTCGCCAGGACCATCGCATGAGACCCGCGCGCACGCTCCCGTTGGCTCTCTGTCTGGTGGTGAGTCCCGCATCCGCCTGCGGCTCCGGCGAGGGATCCCCGCTCGGTCCGCCCGAAGGCACCGTGCCGGTTGGCCTGGACCCGGTGGCGTCGGGCCTGAGCTTTCCGCTGTATCTGACGTCGCCGGCCGGCGACGCCCGGCTGTTCATCGCGGAGCAAGGCGGCGCCATCCGGATCGTGAAGGATGGGACGCTGCTGCCGGCCCCCTTCCTGAGCCTGGCCGACCGGGTGTCGACCAGCGGCGAACAGGGGCTCCTCGGCCTCGCGTTCGATCCTGCATACGCGACCAACGGCCGGTTCGTGGTACACTATACGGACGTCAACGGGAACACCGTGGTCTCGATGTTCCGGGTCTCGGCCGGCGATCCCGACCTTGCCGACCCCGCCAGCGAGTCGGTGCTTCTCACCGCGGAGCAGCCGTTCGCGAACCACAACGGCGGCCAGATCCTGTTCGGCCCGGATGGAATGCTGTACATCGGTCTGGGTGACGGCGGCAGCGATGGCGATCCCGGCGAGAGGGGTCAGGCGGTCACTGACCTCCTCGGGGATATTCTGAGGGTAGACGTCTCCCGCGGCATGGGCTACACAGTCCCCGCCGACAACCCGTTCGTCGGCCGGCCCGACGCGCGGCCCGAAATCTGGAGTTATGGCCTCCGGAATCCTTGGCGGTTCTCATTCGATCCGGCCACCGGCGACCTGTACATTGCCGACGTCGGCCAGAACGCATGGGAGGAGGTCGACGTGGTCACCGCCGTTGGCGGAGCCGGACGTGGCACCAACTTCGGCTGGAACCCGACCGAAGGGACCCACTGTTATGCCACGCCGTCGTGCGATCCCGGCGCGTTCACCCTTCCAGTGCTCGAGTACTCCCACAGCGAGGGATGTTCGATCACCGGTGGCTACGTCTACCGAGGCGCTGCCATTCCCGCCCTGCAGGGGCATTATTTCTACTCCGATTTCTGCCGCGGGTGGGTGCGCAGCTTTCGGCTGCAGGACGGTGAGGCAGTAGACCCGCAGCAGTGGTCGGCGCTCGCCCCCGGCGGCAGGGTCACCAGCTTCGGGCAGGACGCCGTCGGCGAGCTCTACATCCTGACCGCGGAGGGACAGGTATTCCGGATCGCGCCCAGGTAGCAGAACCGCTCGGCGCCCTTGCGGCGCGCCTGCCTGCGCACGTGCGGTTTGGCGCGTCCTCGTGGAACTACCCCGGGTGGCACGGCCTCGTCTATCATCGCGAGTACCGGGGGCGAGGCGCCTCGGCAAGGATGCTGGAGGAGTACGCCGCCTTCCCCCTCTTCCGTACCGTCGGCATCGACTCCAGCTTCTACGCGCCCCCCACGGAGGAGGTGCTGGGGTCGTACGCGGAGCACCTGCCGCCGGGATTCCCGTGCGTGAGCAAGGTGTGGAATCAGCTCACCGTGCACACGTTCAGCAAGGCGCAGGACAAGGCCCGGGCCGGCCAGCTCAACCCGGATTTTCTGAGCCCCGATCTGTTCCTGGAAGCGGTCTACGAGCCCTACCAGCGGCACTTCGCCGATCATGCCGGGCCATTCGTCTTCGAGTTCCAGACCATCGGCCGGCCGACCGGCGTGACGCCGGAGCGCTTCGCCGCCCGGCTCGACGAGTTCTTCGGCGCCCTGCCCCGCGAGGGCCGCTACGCCGTCGAGATCCGCAACGAGGAGTTCCTTACCCCCATGTATTTCGCGGTGCTGCGGGAGCACGGGGTGGCCCATGTCTTCAACTCCTGGACCCGCATGCCGTCCATCGGCGAGCAGCTGGATCTGCCGGGTGCCCTGTCGGGACCGTTCATCGTCGCCCGGGCGCTCCTCCGGCCGGGCCGCACGTACGACGAGGCGGTGGACGCGTTCGCGCCGTACGACCGGATCCAGGATCCGTCGCCGCCGCTCCGGGCCGACCTCCTCCGGCTCATCGAGCTGGCGGTCCAGACGAGAATACCTGCCTACCTCCTCGTCAACAACCGGGCCGAGGGCAGCTCGCCCCTGACCATCGCCGAGGTGCTTCGCATGCTCCCGCCGGCCACCGTCTAGGATGGAAGACCGCGCCTCGCTGCGCCGGTATGCCACCATCTCCATCGTGGCGGCGCTCGCCACGATCGCGCTCAAGGGCGGCGCGTACCTCATCACCGGCTCGGTCGGCCTGCTCTCGGACGCGCTCGAGTCGCTGGTCAACCTGGCCGCGGCCATCGTGGCGTTCCTCGCCCTCACCACCGCCGCCCGCCCCGAGGACGAGGACCACCGCTACGGGCACAGCAAGGCCGAGTATTTCTCGAGCGGCTTCGAGGGCGCGCTCATCATGCTCGCCGCCGCGAGTATCATCTACGCCGCGGTGGGCCGGCTGCTCGCCCCGCAGGCGATCGAGCGGGTGCAGCTGGGCATCGGCATTTCCATCATCGCCGGCGCCATCAACCTCGTCGTCGCCCGGACGCTCTTCCGCGCCGGCCGCCGGCACCAGTCCATCACGCTCGAGGCCGACGCCCATCACCTGATGAGCGACGTCTGGACCTCGGTCGGCGTCATCATCGGCGTGGGGGCCGCGGCGCTGACCGGCTGGCTCCGGCTCGACCCGATCGTCGCCATCGCCGTGGCGCTCAACATCCTGCGGACGGGCGTGAGCATCCTCCGACGCTCGCTGATGGGGCTGCTGGACACCGCGATCCCCGAAGATCTCCTGCGCAAGATCTCCGACATCTTCACCCACCACGCTGCGGCGGGCGTACGGTTTCACGCGCTCCGGACGCGCCAGGCGGGCGCGTGGCGATTCATCGACTTCCACGTGCTGGTGCCGGGGCACTGGTCGGTGCAGCGGGGACACGACCTGCTGGAGCAGATCGAGGAGGAAGTGCGGGGCGCGGTACCCAACAGCAGCGTGTTCACCCACCTCGAGCCGATCGAGGACCCGGCGTCGTTCGCGGACGTGAGCCTGGAGCGCCAGGAGGAGGTCCCGCGCCGCCCCTCGGAGTCACCCTGAGCGCAGCGAAGGGGGCATACCCCAGCATGGCCCCCTTCACTTCGTTCAGGGTGACTCGCCGTGGGGAGCGGGCAGGCGCACTTCCACCCACCAGGTCCGCTCTTCCCCCGCCGCCAGCATCTGCCCCATCCCCCAGGCGAGCACCGCATCCTCCAGCCGGTCCGGCGCGCCGATGCCCGGCGCCAGCGCCAGCACGTACTCCGGCGTCTGCCCCATCGGTGCCCATCCGCCAAGGTTGATCCACACGCCGACCTGCGGCACTGCCACCGGATCGACCAGGATCTCGAGCCGCTCGCCCTCGCGCGGATCGGTGAGCACCATGCGGCCGTCCCGGCCCAGATCGCCGAACAGCTTGAGGGCCCACCCGCCTGCTTCAGGAAACGTGAAACGCTCCGGGGTACCACCGATGGCCCCTGGCCAGCTCACGACGTCGTCGCGGCTCAGGTCGTCGCGCCCGTGCACTGCGTCGAGCTTCACCTGCCGCACGCCCGGCAGCTCGAGCGTGGTCCCCGGCTGCACGTTGAACCGCGGATGCGCCGACCAGATCCAGGGAAACGGCGCGACGCCCGTATGCCGCAGGCGATAGCGGAAGCGGACCGCCGGGGCGCCGCGCACGAGCGTCACCTCGCGGTGGAACTCGTACGGCAGCCGCATGCCCTGCGTCGTACCGGTGAGCGTGGTGCCGTCCGCGTGCTCGTAGACCGAGCTGGTCCAGTCCGCGCTCCAGAGCTCACCCCCGTCCGGCAGCGGCGGCGTGCCCGCCGGCGCGCCGGGAATCGGCGACGGGCCCACGGTCGGAAAGCACTCGTCCCACCCGCCGCTGCCGGCCGTCTCGGTGTACGACGCGCCCCGGCGAGGCACGGCGAGAGGGGTCTGCTGGCTGCGCCAGAGCCACTCCCTCCCGCGCAGACGGCGGAGATGCGTCAGCTTCATCCCGATCGCAGGAACGGCGACGACCTCGATCTCCTCCGATCGGAGCGCGATGGCCGGGAAACCCGCGACGGTGGTCTGACGGAACGGCATGGCGGGCGACGGTCAGAGCGTAGCGAAGGCGCGAACGGGGAAGGTGCCGAACCCGGCCACTTTCGGCGGGACGGCGGAGAATCGGAATCCGGCGTCGGGCAGCTCGCCGAGACGGCACAGGTGCTCGACGATCGGGATCTCGGCTCCGAGCAGTGTCGAGTGCACCGGCCGCTCGAGATCCTCGATGTCGTCGATGTTGAGCGAGTCGATCCCGACGAGCACGGCGCCCTCGGCCACCAGGTACGCCGCCGCGTCGGCCGTGAGATAGGGGTTCCCCGCGAGGTACGCCGGCGTGCTCCAGTGTACGTCCCACCCCGTGCGCACCAGCACCGCCTTGCCGCCGACCGGCCGCCCGGCGAACGCGGTGCGATCGATCGCGCGCCCGGCCGCGGGCCCGCGGATCACGACCGCCTCGAGACCGGCCAGCGAGTCCAGCGGCAGCGCGGACAGATCCTTCCCGTCCGCGTAGCGGTGGAACGGCGAATCGAGATAGGTGCCCGTGTTCGCCACCATGTCGATCCGGCCGATGTGGAACTCCACCCCGGGCGCGTACCGACCGCGCGAGGCCTCCCGGCTCAGGAAGTCGCAGATCAGCGGCCCCGGCAGGCCGGGGTACGTCGTCATGCCGTGCTCGATGGTGTGGCTGAGGTCGACGAAGGTCATCCGGCGGGGGTCACCCGGTCTGCGCGCGCAGCTCCTCCGCGACGCCGGCCAGCGCGCAGATGCGAGCGATGGTCTCGCCGACCTTGTTGTTGGGCGTCGAGGCGCCGGCCGTGATGCCGATGACGCGGCCGTCGCCGAGCCAGCCGGCCGACGTGACCTCGTGCTTGGTGCCGATCGGCTGGTGGCGGATCGTCCCCGCCACCGGGTCCAGCCCTTCGGCGTCCTCGATGTGGAAGATGCGCACGCCCTTCGAATGCACGAGCGCGGCGAGGTGGCAGGTGTTGCTCGAATTGTAGCCGCCCACCACCACCATCACGTCGAGCGGCTCCTGGATGAGGGCGAGGACCGCGTCCTGCCGCTCCTGTGTGGCCGAGCAGATCGTGTCGAACGACCGGAAGTGATCCGCCACCGTCTCGGAGCCGTAGCGCCGCACCATGCTGCGGCGGACCTCGTCGGCGATGGCCAGCGACTCGCCCGAGAGCATGGTCGTCTGATTGGCGATGCCGACCCGCTGGAGATCGCGCTCGAAATCGAAGCCCGGCGAGACCGCCCTGGCGAAACGCGCGGCGAGCGCCGCAACGTCGCCGCCATGCTCGATGAAGTCGCACACGATCCGCGCCTCGGCCATGTTGAGCACCACCAGATAGCGGCCGCCCGGATACTTCATGACCTGGCTGGCGGTCGCCTTGGTCTCCTCGTGGTAGTGCTTGCCGTGGATGATCGCGGTGTAGCCGTCGCGGGCGTAGCTCTCGACCCGCTTCCAGACGTTGAGCACCGAGCCGCAGGTCGTGTCGACCAGCACGCAGCCGATCGCCCGCAGCCGCTCGAAGTCGCCCATCGTCACGCCGAACGCCGGCATGATGACCACGTCCTCCGGCCCGAGGCCGGAGAAGTCGAACTCGCCGTCCTCGCTCCGCACCAGGAACCGGACGCCCATGTCGCGCAGCTTCTGGTTCACGTGCGGATTGTGGATGATCTCGCCGACGAGGTAGAGCGGGCGGTCCGGGAACTTGCGGCGGGTCTCGTAGGCGTAGTCCACGGCGCGGTCCACGCCGTAGCAGAACCCGAATTCCCGCGCCAGCCGGAAGCTCAGCGGCCCCACGTCGAGCCGGTACTGCCCGGCCCGCAATGCCTCGACCACCGAGCTGTGGTAGTCGGAAGTGAGCTGCCCTTCGATCTCGGCCTTGAGGCCGAAGCCGCGCCGGAAGTAGGTGCTTTCCATGGTGGCTTAATCTACACGCGGGGTGGAGTCGCGGGGCACTCTGGTGGAGTCGCGCGAGGTGGTGGAGTCGCGCCGCGGCGGCGGTGTGCACCCGCGCGCGGCGGGGATGACCCGGAGGCCATCGAACGATCCGGTAAGCACCAGGTGCCCGCTGGTGTTGATCGCGTGCGCGTTGGCCGTGAATGTCCCCGAGAGGTCGCCATTGGCGGCGCGCCTGAGCAACAGGCGGCCGCTGTCACCCTGGAATCCCTGCACCGCCGTCCGGGAGAACCAGCGCACTCCCAGCGCCGCCGCCGGCGCCAAGCTGTCGGCCGTGGCGGGGGGCCGGATCGGGTAACTCCCGGTCCGCACGGTACCCGAATCGTAGAGCGCGAGACCGACCCCGGTGTCCCCCGAGATGGCCCGGATCTCGATCAGGTGCAGGGTATCGCACCGCTCGGCCGTGGCCGGCGCGCCGAAGACCGCGGTGTCGGCGCCGGTCCAGCGCACCAGCAGCCGCGGCCCCGAGCGGACGCCATCCTCCGGCTTCGCGCAGGCGAGTGCCACGCCCACACAGGCGACCAGCGCGTGCCGCACCGCGCTCACCGCGCCGCCCGGACGATGATGTCGAATCGCACCTTGCCCCCGGTGTCCGGCGTGAGCGGGTGACTGAGATCGAAGCGGAGCGCCCCGTTGAAGACCGACAGGCCCACCCCGGCACCCGCGAGCGCCTGGCTCGAGAACAGGTCCCCCGGACGGGCAGCCTGGCCCGCGTCGACGAATGCCACCGGACGGAGCCGGCCTTTCAGCGGCGTGACGTCGAGCTGCGCGGACCAGAACGCCTGGCCCCGGCGCGCGCCGTACTCGAAGCCACGCACGGTCGCGAGGCCACCGAGCCGGAACTGCGACTGCTGCAGCGTGGGCCTGGTCGCGATCCCCGCCCTCACCCGCAGCGTGGCACCCTGGTCCCCGCCGACGCTCCGGTGGATGTCGCCGAACAGCCGCCCGGTGGTTCGCCCTTCGCCGCCGAGCACCTCCGCGGTCACGCTCCAGCGGAGACCGGCCGAGTGCGCCACGCGCGCCGAACCGCCGGCGAAGGTCCCCTCGTCCACCGGAGGATTCGGCGGGAACACGCCGTCCCCGCCGAAAAAGTCGTTGACCGCCGACTCGGCCTCCCGGCCGACACTGGTCTGCCGCTCCACCCGGGCGCTCAGAAACAGATCGAGACCGGTTCGGAGCGATGTCTCGTAGCCGGCCGAGCCGCCCTCGACCAGCATCCAGTCCGCGTTGTCGTGGGCGACGAACAGCGCGTTCAGGGTATTGCCGATCGTGCGCCCGGAGCCGAACGGGTCGACGTCGGCCAGGTCGCGGTAGCCGCTCAGCGTGAGCCGGCCGCCCGGCGCGTCCCGCACGAGGCTCAGCCGGCCGGTCACCCGGTCATCGCTCACCCCGTAGCGCACCGTGCCATAGAGATTGGTGAACCGCAGCCCGGGCGCGCGAACGCGATAGCCCAGACCGAACGAGAGCCCCTGCACCCGGTCGTAGCGCAGCAGGTCCGACATCCGTTCGTACCCGAGGCCGTGCGCCGACTGCCCCGTGACCGAATCGGGCAGCGCCTCGCTCAGCCGCGCCAGGTCTTCCTCCGCCTCGCGGAGGCGGCGCACCTCCGCCGGGTCCGTCTCGAGCGAGAGCGAGTCGGGCCACGCGTCGTAGCGGTCGAGCGTGGCGTTCGACGGGCGGTGCAGCTCGTACCGCCCGCCCGGCCACCGGTTGGCGTAATCCCAGGAGCGCAGGCTGTCCTCCGTCTCGCGGGCCCGCCCGCGCCGCTCGGCCCGCAGCGAATCCTGCCGCACCCGGCGGAGCGTGCGGAGCGAATCGGGTGTCAGGCCGGCAGTGTCAGGCAGCGCGACCGCGAATTCGATCGGCTGCCCGCCGTTGATCGTGTAGTCGCCGAAGGTGGTGGTGGCCTGGAACGGAATCACCACGTCGCTCACCACCGGCAGCCGTACGCGCCCCGCAATCACCTGCCGGTACGGCATCCAGTAGCGGCCCTCCTGCAGCCCGTACTCCAGGTCGGCGTCGATGCTCACGATCCGGTTGCCCAGCGCGTTGAGCCGCCGCGCCTTCGCCGAGTCGGGCCCCCGTGGGCCCTCCTCCGCGCGGACCCAGAGCGCGGTTCCGAGGTAGCGGAAGGTGAATCGGACCACCTCCGCGGTGGCCGAATCGATCCACATCTGGCCCACGACGAGCGCCGGGCCGGTGCGTCTCGGCGCGACCTCCACCCGCAGCAGCCGGAGCGCCCCGCCGCGGGCGGGCGTCACCGTCAGGTTCCCCGTCATGGTGTAGCGATACCAGGCGGGGCCCGAGCTCGCCAGCGGATGCAGCGCGCCCGTCGCCGGAAAGTCGTTGCTGAAGATTCGCACGGAGTCGTCCACGCCGCGGGGGACGAACCATGGGCGATCCCACACGCTCGAGAGCTGGATCGTGCGGTTCCGGGTCTCGAATCGGCGTCCGATCACGTCCACCCTGAGATCGTTCGGCTGCTGCCACTGCACCTGCGCCACCTGCTCCTCGACCGCCGACGCTGGCACTTTGGACCAGATCCGCCGGCCCACCCCGACCGAGAGCCGGTAACGGATCGTCGCCTGATAGTCGCGCACCAGGGAGTCGCTGGCCCGCCGGCGGGCCATGGCGCGCTCGACGAGCTGCTGGACGGCGGGGCTCGAGTAAGGTGAGGTGGTGTCGGGTGGGGGAGACTGGAGGGGGGCGGCGATCAACAACAGGACTAGGAGGTTTGCGCCCATTTGCTCCGGCCGTCTCGGTGTAGCCCGTACGCCTTGAGACGGCGCCAGAGGGTGGTCCGGCTGATGCCCAGGTTCTTGGCCGTCTCCGCGAGCTTCCAGTTGTTCGCGTCGAGTGTCTTGACGATAGCCTCTTTTTCCCGGGCCGCCAACGTGGTCGGGCCCTCGACACCCGGAATGAACATGGCCTCGCCGAGCTCGAGCGAGCCCACGCGGAGCGGGCGGAGCCGCCCACCGAGCGCCGCCAGCCGCGGCATCAGGTCGGGAGCATGCTCCGAGATGTCCATACCAACGAGCGCTTCACGCGCCTGCTGATTGGCGTAGAGCACCCGGCCCTCGACGTCGAACACGATAACCCCTTCGCTGAACCCGTCGAGCAGGGCCTTGGCGAGGGGCGAGAAGACGGATGGCAACGATCCGAGGGAGAGCGGGTCTGACATGATAGTAAGGATACGGAACCTGGAAGTCGGGAGTTTCAAAGATGGACGTCGATCTCCAGATCGCCACCCAGACGTAACTGCCTGTGCTGCAAGCACATCGATCGTCGATTCAGGGAGTGAACAGCCACCGCCACGCGAAAAGTAGACGCTTGGCCGCATTGCTCATGACGTGCGGCCGTCGTTGAGGTGCACAATGGAGCGTCGGCGCACTCGCCCGAGGGCACCACGCCGGACTCAGCGACCCCGACCCGAGCGATGCCTGGGGTCCGCGCCTCGCGGACCCCGTGAGCCGCGGGGCCCGCCCCGCCCGCGAGGACCGCTCCGCCCGTGCGGGCCGGTCCGGCCGCGGTATGAGCGGTCGCCGTCGTCATCGTTGCGGCTCGTGCGGGGCGCGCGGCTGAGTGCCGCCTGCAGCTCCTCCACGGTGTCGGCCAGGATGGGCTCGTGCCGGCCCCGCAGCACGGCAAACCGGAGCGGCCGGTCGATGGGCGGAAGGTCACCCGCCCGGATCCGCCTGGCCTGTCCCTCCCGCAGCCTGACCCGGGCCACGCCGGCGCCGTCGGCCACCTCGTAGTCGAGCGGGACGGCATCGCCGCGCACGCGCACCATCGCGGGAAGCGCGTCGAGCCGCTCGCGGGTGGTTTCGTCCACGAGCGGCAGCGGGTCGAGGGCCAGGCGGGTACGCTGGAACTCGTCCCAGGAGTCCACGGTCTCGAGCTGTGCGCGGATGAGGCGGCGCACCGCCCCCGGCGAGATCGCGGTGAGTCCGCCGCCCGAGCGCCGCCATAGCTCGTCGAGCACCACGAGCCCGCGCTTGATCCGCCCCTGGTCCGGGTGGGTGGTCTCGCCCGCGACCAGCGCGTCCGCCAGGACCTCGCGCGCCGCCGAGCGGAGCGGCTCGGGGATGATACCGCGGACCGGCTCGACCTCGGTCTCGAGATCGAAGCCGAAGTAGGAGCGCCGCCGCTCCACCGAGAGCCCCTGGTGCTTGCGCGGACCGGCGAGGACCACCCGCGGCGGGCCGAGGCCGGCGTGCTCGCGGACCAGATCGTAGGACAGAGTCGTGCCCTCGATCGACGCGCGCGGCACGCCGAACCGGTCGGCGAAGAATCGCAGCGCCCCGGCCACCGCACCCCAGCTTCCGGCCACCGAGGTCTTCGAGACCCGGGCCTCCTGTCCATCCGCGGTGTGCTCGTCGATGACGAGATCGAACGGCATGAACTGCGCGAGCAGGTCCGCCCACGCCTTTCGGACGTCCTTCGAAGCGTAGGGCAGCTGCTTCGGCAGCGGCTGCTCGATCGAGCGGTACACCGAGGCCAGGCCCAGCGCCGTGTCTTCGATCGCCTTGATGAGCACGCCCCGGCGCTCCGCCCACTCCGCGAGGCCTTCGTCGAACAGGTGCCGCGGCAGGCCGTACACCTCTCCCACGCTTCCGTGCTGGTTCACCGCTTCGGCGTAGAGGTTGTAGGCCGTGAGGTGGTCGCTGCCGTTCACGATGACGCCGTGCAGATCCCGCTCCTCGCGCGTCATCCGGTGCAGTGAGTCGATGCTGGAGCACACGGCCACCATCGGCAGCAGCTCGACGTCGGCATGTACCAGAAGCTCGCCCCAGGGGCGCTCGACGGGCATGGCCTCGACCTGGCGCCCGTACGCCGTGAGGCGCCCGTCCTCCACCAGACCGCGGCTCGTGAGCAGCTCCACCGCGCGCCGGTAGGCGGTGCGGTCGAGCGCCACCGGCAGGTCCAGGTCCCGCGCGTCCACACCCAGCGCGGCGCAGGTGATCGCCACCCGCTCGGCGTCGCCGGCCAGCTGGAACTCGGGCGGCGTCGGCCGGAGCTGCTCGAAGACCAAGTCGCGGTCGCTCAGGATGACGACCTCGCCGTTCGGCACTCGCCCGTGCACCCGGCCGGCCATCTGCAGGATCTCGTTGGCGCCGAGATAGAGCCGGTGCAGCACGTTCCGCCCGCGCTCGACCACGTTGCCGTAGCGGGCGTCGTAGATCACGACCGTGTCCAGGCCCCGCACGTTGAGCGCCGACTGGCCCGCCGCGGTCATGGCCAGCAGGAACGGACGCTCCACCTCGCCTTCGAGGAACGGGCGGATCACGCGGATCGGCTCGCCGCCGTGGTAGAACGCGGTGGTGAGCCGCTTCCACTGCTCGCCCAGCTCCGAGCCCAGCCGCTCGACCTCGGCGCGGGTGGGGAGAAACACGGCCACCCCCCGCCGCTCCTTGATCAGGTGGCGGATGTAGCGTTCGTTCAGGAACTCGTCGGGCTTCTGGGGCAGGACCTGGACCTTCGCCTTGAGCTTCGGATCGAAGGCGATGGTCGCCAGCACGTCCGCGCTGTCGAGGTAGTGGGCGTAGAACGCGGGGTCCACCGTGGCGCTGAGCCAGATGAAGCGGCAGCCGGCCCGCTTCCCCAGCGCCAGGCACAGCTCGAGCTCGGCCGAGGTCTGGTGGATCTCGTCGACGATGACCGTGTCGCGCGCGGTGATCAGGTCGTCGGTGAACCAGCGCCGCGCGATGCCGGTGGTGACGATGACGACGTTCCACGACGGCGTCTCCGGCGTCGCCTCGCGCTCGCGGTTGACCACGCCCACCGTGAGCGGCGCCCCCAGAATCGATTCGGCGATCGGCCGGATCGCCAGTGTCTTGCCGGTGCCGGTGCCGGCCACGATGCCGAACCCCTTGCCCGATGAGGCGAGCGTGCGGATCTCCTCGCCGTGCTCCCGCTCGAGCAGCGTGTCCAGGTGCAGGCGGAGCGCCAGCTCGATGGTCTCGCAGGCAGCGCGTGTCGGAGCGATGACGATGATGCGCCCGGTCGGATGGGGGGCGTGGCGGTAGGCGTCCGGATCGGGAGGAAGATGATGGTCGCGCGCGGGATGCATGAGGGAATGAAGGCCGGGCGCGGACCGAATGCAAACACGACACAGCGATCCCCGCCGGAGGCGGGGATCGCTGGACCTGCTACCGACCTGGATCTGGGCGATCAGGCGCCGGAAGGCGCACGGTCAGGTCAGTCGTCCCAGTGTCGGTCGTCGTGACGGTCGCGGTCGTAGTGACGGTCGTGGTCGCGATGACGATCGCGGTCGTCATCCCACTCGCGGTAGAGCCGGCCGTTCCGCTCGTACACCACGACCTCGCGCATCTCCGGCCAGCCGCGCACGTACCGGTCGTAATAGCGCCCGTCCCGGTAGTACACGACCACCTGCCGATACCCCTGCTGCCGCCAGCTGCGGGCGAATCCACGATTCCGATGCGCCAGGCGCTCGACGACGAGGACCCGCGGCACCACGCGCTCGACCACGATCACACGCGTCGGCGCCCGATACACCACCGGCCGGCGATAGGTGGAATAACCGTTCCCGATGACGACATGTCCCGCGACTGGACCGCTTCGCAGCACCACGTCGGCCGCGACCTGCTGAGCCTGCAGCGGTACGGTGAGCGTGAGGGCGGTCAGCAACGACCCCGCGATGATGCTGGTCTTCATATGGCCTCGACTGGAAACGGGAAACCTGCGGCCCGTCAAAATGCGAGGGTCATGCCAGCACGTAACTCGTTGCGGGGTATGCGGCCGTACATTGGCGGCCGGCTCGGCCCGTCCTCCGGCACAGACGCGCGGGGTGCCTGGTTACCGAGGCGGAGACGGCTCCTCCGACCGTGCTGCCTTCTCGGCCTGCTGCTGATCCACCCACTCGCACACGATGCGGAACGCGGTCTCCCGGTCGAGCGCGAAGGCCTGCATGAGATAGGGAATCGCCCCGTACATATTGCTCCGCCCTCCGGCGCTCAGACGACGCAGGAAGCTGTGGAAGCGGTTGGGGCGGGGACCGGCGATTCGGGCGGACCGGACTGGCCCGGCGCGGCCGGGCGCTTGGTTCTTGGATGTTAACCGTTTGTTCATAAATGACTTATGGTGTCGGCTATGGATACCGAATATACGCCGAACCCAGCGTGAGGGCAACCGGCCCCGCGCCCCGCCCAGCCGGGGTGGCCGACTCCTTGACAGGTATATAGGGCGCGTCCATACTAGTGGCCTCTGCGGACGGCTTGTGTCGCCAAGAAATTCGGGCTACCCGCTTCGGCGGGATTGCGTGGCCTCTCTCCTCCACGTCGCTCCAGTGCCGGCTCACTCTTCGCCCAGGTCGAGCTGCGTATGTTTCGCCAAATCCTCTCGCTCTTCACCAAATCGCACACGGAGGCAGGTATGGCCGCGGATTTCTCAATCGGTGAATCGCTCGTCGGCGATGGCAACGAGATCGCCCATATCGACCTGATCATCGGGTCGAAGACCGGACCGGCAGGCGCCGCCTTCACGCAGGCGCTCTCCCGCAATACCGACGGCTTCACGACCCTGCTCGCCGTCGTCACCCCGAACCTCCCCTGCAAGCCCGACACGCTGCTGTTCAACAAGGTCACCATCAAGGGCGCCAAGCAGGCCGTGCAGATGTTCGGTCCGGCGCAGGCGGCCGTGGCCCGCGCGGTCATGGACTCGGTGAGCGAGGGCGTCATCTCCAAGGCGCAGGCCAACGATCTGGTTATCCTCGTGGGCGTGTTCATCCACTGGCAGGCCGAGGACGACAAGAAGATCTATCAGTTCAACTACACGGCGGTGAAGGAGTCGATCGCCCGCGCGCTCAAGGGCACGCCGACCGTCGACGAGGTACTGTCCAAGTACAAGGCCGCGCGGCATCCGTTCGCCAGCGGCGCCGAGGGCTGATCGTACAGTCCCGCTGTTCCGGTGTCTCCAGGAGGGGCGGCCCGTAACCGGGGCGCCCCTCCTATTTTTCGACAACGTACGGTCCTCTCATCAGAGGAGATGGCTTCGGCGATGCGCAAGCTTCTGCTCCAGCTCGACAGTTCCCGGCTGCCCAGCGTGTTCGACCAGGTGGTCGCCTACGACGCCGGCGCGGACGAGGTCATGAGCTACGGAGGGATCACCGAAGGTGACGTTCGCGATCTCATCCACGGCTGCATCTTCACCCGCGGCGCAAAGCATCTGCACAACACCGCCGTCTGGATCGGCGGCAACAACATGTCCGCCGGCGAGCAGCTGCTCGCGATGGCGCAGGACGCGATGTTCGACCCCCTGCGCGTGTCCGTCATGCTCGACTCCAACGGATCGAACACGACCGCCGTTGCCGGGGTGGTGAAGATCGAGGAGACGCTCGGCGAGCTGAAGGGCCGGAAGGTCGTCATCCTTGCCGGGACCGGCCCGGTGGGCCAGCGTGCCGCCGGCCTGCTCGCACGCGACGGTGCCCGCGTCACTATCACGTCGCGCAAGCCGGAGCAGGGCGAAAAGGCGCGGCAATTCATCAGCGCGCGCTTCAATGTCCAGGTCGAAGCGACGACGATGGACGATCCGCAGAAGCTGCCCGGCATCCTGGATGGCGCCGATGTGCTGCTCAACTCGGGGCCGGCCGGCGTGCAGATGGTGCCCAAGCAGATGTGGACGTCGGTGAAGACGCTGAAGGTGGCGGTGGACCTGAACGCGGTACCGCCCCTCGGCATCGAGGGCATCGACGTGGACGACGCAGGTGTCAAGCGCGAAGGCGTGGTGGTGTTCGGCGCGTTCGGCATCGGCAACTTCAAGACCAAGCTCCACAAGGCGTGCGTGGCACGGCTGTTCACCCGGAACGACCTGGTGCTCGACGCCGAGGTGATCGCGGACGTGGCCCGCGAGCTGGTCGGCAAGAAGCAGAGGCCCTGAAGCGGCCATGCCGCGTGTGGTCGGCGTCGATCCCGGCACTATCAGCATCGACGTGTGCGGACTCGACGCCGGCGAGCCATACCTGGACCTCTCCATCCCCACCGCCGGGGCGCTCGCCGACCCGGCGGGGTTCGTCTCCCTTCTGCAAGGCTCGTCGCCTCCCGATCTGATCGCCGGCCCGTCCGGCTACGGCCTGCCGCTCGTCACTGCCGCCGACGCCACCGACGAAGATCTGCGACTCGCGTTCCTTTCCCCGCCGGGCGAGGCGGGCGGGATCGGCGGCCTGCGCCGGCTGGCGCAGGTCCTGGCGCGCTCGGAGTTGCCCGTCGTCTACACACCCGGCGTCATCCACCTCGATACCGTGCCGGCGCACCGCAAGGTGAACCGGGTGGACCTCGGGACCGCCGACAAGGTCGCCGCGGCGGCGCTCGGCATCGCGACGCAAGCGGAGCGGCTGGGGTGCCTGCCGGGCGAGACGGCGTTCATCCTGCTCGAGCTCGGCGGGGCGTTCACCGCGGCATTGGCGATCGAGGGGGGCCAGGTGGTGGATGGCCTGGGAGGCAGCAGCGGGCCGCTGGGGTGGCGGTCGGCGGGCGCATGGGACGGAGAAGTCGCCTATCTCGCCGGATCGGTGACGAAGGACCTGCTCTTCACGGGTGGCGCGCATTTCGTCGCGGAGCGGTCCGGCGACGGACCGCGGCTAGCGCTCGCGGCCTTCGTCGAAAGCGCCGTCAAGGCGGTGCGCGCGCTCCTCGTCGCGGCTCCCGCGCCCCGGGAGATCCTGCTATCCGGCCGCGCGCTCGAGGAGCCTGGCGTCGAGAACCTGTTGCGTGCGGAGCTGGCGGCGGTGGCCCCGCTCCGGCGGCTGCGAGGGTTCGCCCGCGTGGCCAAGAGCCCGGCGCAGGGGGCGGCCATCCTCGCCGACGGCCTGGCCGGCGGCCGCTGGGCAGATCTCGTGGAGACGATGCGCATCCGGGCGGCCGGCGGCACGGTGCTCGATCACCTGGTCGTGATCAGTCCGGCGGAGGCGCGACGCCGCCTCGGCCTTGGCTGAGCCACGCCACGGCGACCGCGGGCGCGCAATCCGAGACCCGGTCGGGCTCCGGACCGGGGTCAGGGAGGAGCTCGGCGAACTCGAGGCAGCGGCGGTTCAGGCGAGCCGCCAGGTCCGCCGCGAGGAAGCGGCCCACTCCGGCCGCGACGAGCGGGGCATCGGCCGGGAGCGCCCCACCTGCGAGCAGGAGGTTACACGCATCTTCGATGCGGCGGGACTGCGCCGTAGCCAGCCAGCGCGCGAGACCTCGCCAGTCGTCGAGCGGCGCGCCGTTCGCGTCCCGACCGATCATTCGCGCCAGCCGGCGAGCGCTGCCCACCTCCGTCTTCTCGCCGCCATCCGCGGCCGCATACTGATCGGCGCCGGGAGGTAACCGGCCCGACAGGCGATGGACGTCCGCCGCGGTGGCGAACAGCTCCGGCACGAGCGGCACCGATCGACCGTGGAACGGCACCTCCGCTGCGAAGGCCATGACGGGCGTGCGAATCACGCCGGTGTACACCAGCTCTCGCGCTTCCAGGCGGCCCGCGTCGTCGCGGCCGTGCGCGCGGATCCGGCCGTCCACCACCGGCACGAGATCGGTCGTCGTGCTCCCGACGTCGACCAGCAGCGCGGCCGGAATGCGCGCCGCCACCAGGGCGGCACTGGCCATCCAGTTCGCCGAGGCCACCCGCAACGCGACGCTCGCCGCCTGGTCCCCCGAGACGAACCCGGATTCTCCCGCATAGCAGCTTAGGCCGGTGAAGCGCGCCCGCATGGCCGCCACCAGGCAGGCCACACCTTCCTCGCGGGTGGCGAAGCAGTCCGCCATCTCGCCAGTCATCGTCACAGCGTGCCTGGCGGACGGCCCCAGGGCCGCCGTCGCGAGGTCGAGCGCCTGCTCGAGCTCGGCGAGCCCGCGCCACAGGGGGCAGGAGAGCTGTATCACACGCTCCACCCGGCCGGTGGGATCCAGCCGCGCGGCCTTGAGATGAGCGCCGCCCAGGTCCCATCCGATAACTGGCTCAGGAAGCATGCGAGGCATCCAGGCGCATCTCCACGGTCACCCCGGCGAGCACGGCGCCGGCGGTGAGCTCGCCCGGGGGCGACCCCAACAGGTCGAGCACCAGCGCGGGGACGTTCAGGCCGAGTGCGGACCGGAGGGAGGCGTAGGAGGTAGTGAGCCTCGGGTTGACCTCGAGCACAACGGGGCCATCCCGGGTGAGCACCAGATCCACGCCGACATAGCCCCACAGCCCCGGCAATGCGGCCGCGATCTTCCCGGCCAGACTTCCAAAGCGTCGATCCGGGTCGGGCAGCGCGTTGACCTGAATCGTCTCCAGGCTCACACGCCCGTCCCGGACGGCGATCTCCTGGCGGTTACACGAGAGCAGGCGGCAAGCGCCGTCGGCGCAGAGGAGAGACAAGCTCAGCGGCTGGCCCTCGAGCCAGGGCTGGGCGACGAGCCGCTCGGGCTCCGCCGCCAGCCGGACGATGGCGGCGGACGAGTCCTCCACCCGGACGGTGTCCTCGCAGCCCGCGCCATCGTCCGGCTTCACGACCCAGGGCCCCGGGAGCCGTGGCAGCGCATCGCCGCAGGCGAAGGTCGCGACGGCGAGAATACCGGACGCGTGCAGCGCCCTCGCGGTGGCGCGCTTGCTGGCGGTGAGACGAACTGCCTCGGGGCGGCAGCCCAGCAGGATTCGGCCCGCATCGACGGTCGCCTGGGCGAGGCACTCGAGCCGGCCACCCGACTCGGGGGCGGTGGGCCACGCCGCGTCGGCGGCGGCCACGCCGCGCCGGTAGAGGCTGATCGGGTCTTCTCCCCGGAGCGGCGTCAATGTCTCGGACCCCGCGACCGGTGGCAGACGCGAGTCGCGGCTCGCGATCACTTCCACCCCCGGCAACGCGGCCAGCTCGCCGACGAGCGTCGTGAGCATGAGGTCGCCCTCGTAGACGAGGCCGGCGGGAAGCGGCTGCCCGGCAAGACCGCCGCCGCTGAAGAACTCGAACGCGAAGACCTTCACGACGCGATCCGCGAGAGGAAGTCCACCGCCACGAGCTCGGCGAGATCACGATCGGTCGTTCCCTGCAAGCCACGCCAAGCCGGTATCCCATTGACCTCCAGGATCTGGAGGGAGCCCGAGCGATCCCGAAGCAGGTCGACTCCGGCGTAGTCCGCTCCGACCGCCGCGGCCGCGGCCACGGCGAGACTCTCGAGCTCGTCGTCGCCCGCGAGCGGCTCGCAGCGTGCGCCCTGCGCGACGTTACTCACCCAACTCGCTCCATGCCGGATCATGGCGGCCGCGGCCGTGCCGCCGACCACGAGCACCCGGAAATCCCGCCAGCCCTGGTCGCCCCCAGCGGTCTCGACATAGCGCTGCAGGTACCAGACGCCGCCGGCTCCATCCGGGAGCGCCGACTCCGCGCCAAGCCGCCGGAGACCGGCGCCGAGCGAGCCGAACAACGGCTTGGCCACGACCTCGTGACCCGCCGCGGTCTCCGAGACCAGGAATGCGGCCGCCTCCGCCGCCGTCTCAGAGACGCAGGCCGGCGGGCTGGGGAGTCCCGCCCGGCGCAGCAGGAAACTGGTCAGCGCCTTGTCCACGGTCCGCTCGATGGTGCGGGCGTCGTTGTAGACCTTCACGCCCAGCTCCCGCAAGGCGTGCAACAGATCGAGGCGGAGCACGACCTGCTCGAGGCTGCCGCCCGGGACGTCCCGCACCAGGACGCCATCCGGCAGTCCATCTTCGTACCCCGGCAGGACGACAGACGGTCCCGGGCCGAACAGATCGAACCGACAGCTCCGCAGACTCAAGAATCGCGACTCGACACGGCGCGCTTCCAGAACACGGCGGAGCTCGCCACCGTGCCAGCCCGGTTCCTCCGTCACGATCGCGACGCGGACCGGCGAGCCCATCACGCGACCCTTCCGAGCGCGCGCGCAACCAGCGCGCACCGTTGCCGAAGCAGCGCGAGCGCGCCCGCCTCGTTCGGCGCGGCCGCGTGGACGCTGCACACCGGGTCACCCGGCTCGAACCTGGTACCCGGCATCGGCACGTCGCGGCACCACCGGGGGAATCTCATGCCGCGGGTCGTCCGGCAGGCGGCTGGAGCGTACATCACGGCATGCGCTCTCGTCGCCCGGGATGCGGCCGCCTTGGCCGGCAGCTCCCCGCGGCAGGCGCGGAGGTGCCACCGGAACAGACCACGGGGGTAGTCGGGATCGTACAGCTCCATCGTGGCCGTGGGACGGGGATTCAACTCGAGCGCGAGCCAGCGATCTCCGCGGAGGATGAAGTCCAGGCCGTTGAGGCCGACGAGCCCGGTCGCCGACACGAGCGCGTCGAGTCGCGTCCGGAGCTCCCGGTCGAGCCGACGGGGGAGCGCGATGCCGCCGACCGCGCCGCCATAGAGAAACGGGAGGTCCGGCCGGGCCGGGGCGGTCCACTGGCGGTTGACGCCAAGGGTGAGGGCGCGACGCCCGTCGGCCAAGAAGAGCGCGGAGAGCGTGCGACCGGGCTCGAGCCGCTGGAAGTACGCGTCCGCGGGACGGCCGGACGCGCCGGCGAAGCGCACGTGGGCCCCGCCGGCGCCGCCGGGTTCCTTGACCAGCCAGCCGGCGGGGTCCCTGGGTGCCGAGCGCCGGCTCTCGGGGTGCGCGATGCCGAGCCGCTGGAGCAGAGGGAAGAAGACGGCCGGATCCCTCACCGCGGCAACGACCTCGGGTGGGTTGCCCTGCAGCGAGCGGCCGCGGGCCAGCCTTGCCAGCAGTCCGGTGCGACCCTCGAACCCCGAACCGTATACGACCCCTCCGGACGACGGCGGTTTCAGTGCGGCCGCCGTTCGCAGGAGCGCCCGCGCGTCGAACCGCGGGCCGTGCGGCGACGCCACCGAGCGACACACGCGCGCAAGCGCCCGGGTATCGCGATCGGCGAAACAATCCAGCACCGCCACGCGGTACCCGCCGCGCCTGGCCGAAGCGGCGAGGGCTCGGCCGGTCACGGCGACGATGAGGTATGACGTCCTGGGACGGGTCACGGCGACGGGGGTGTTCGAGGGGGCGGCGACGCGCCGCGCAGGCAGGTTGGTCTATGGGCCGCAGGAAGGTACGCCCCGGCCCGCGGCCTGTCCATCTCGGCCGCGGGGGGGCGTCGTTCAGCGGAAACGCTATATTTGCTGGAGTAGCACTCCATCTTCCACTCGATTGTCACGACCAGTTCCGCCCTCTGGAGCGGAGGCGTGCGCTGGGCGAGCCCGGGATGGAGCCAAGGCAGGTTCGGGGGACCACAGGATGAGCGTGCCGGGAACCGAGCAGAACCCGTTGAAGGTGGCGATCGTCGGCGCGGGCCCGAGCGGGTTTTACGCCGCGGAGGCCTTGCTCAAGTCGGGCCTGGTGGTGCGCATCGACATGATCGAGCGACTGCCGGCGCCGTTCGGGCTGGTGCGCCACGGTGTCGCCCCGGACCACCCGAAGCTCAAGGAGGCGATCGCGGTCTACGACCGGATCGCCCGCTCGCCCGAATTCCGATTCTTCGGCAACGTCACGGTGGGCCGGGACGTCACCGCGGAAGCGCTGGGCGCCGCCTATCATGCGGTGATCTTCGCCTCGGGCGCGGAGACCGACCGCCGGCTCGGCGTGCCCGGCGAGGAGCTCGCGGGCAGCTATACGGCCACCGAGTTCGTCGGGTGGTACAACGGTCATCCGGACTACCGGGACCGGGTGTTCGACCTGAGCCAGGAGGTCGCGATCATTATCGGCCAGGGCAACGTGGCCGCGGATGTATGCCGGATCCTGGCCAAGACGGTCGACGAGCTCAAGCACACCGACATCGCCGAGCATGCCCTCGACCGCCCTCGCCGCCAGCCGGGTGCGCGATATCTACGTGGTCGGCCGCCGCGGTCCCGCCCAGGCCAAGTTCACTGCCAAGGAGCTGCGCGAGCTCGGCGACTTGGACGCGACCGAGGTTCTGGTGGATCTCGGCCGAGCTGGAGCTCAACCCGGAGAGCCTGGCCGAATTCGAGGAGCGGAAGGGCGCGGCGTCGAAGAAGAACGTGGACATTCTCCGCGACTTCGCCGCCCGGCCGCGCGGCGTGAAGCCCCGCCGCATTCATTTCCGGTTCCTGCTCAGCCCGACGGCGATCCTGGGGAAGGACCACGTGGAAGGCGTCGCGTTCGAGCGCAACCGGCTGTCGGGCCCGCCATTCGAGCAGGCCGCGCGGGGCACCGGCGAGCTGGTCGAGCTGGCGGCGGGGCTGGTGTTCCGGAGCATCGGCTACAAGGGCGTCGCCATGGCGGGCGTGCCGTTCGACGCGCGGCAGGGGGTCTTCCCGACCCGGGACGGCCGGATCACCGACGAGCAGGGCACCGTCGTCCCCGGGCTCTACGCCTGCGGCTGGATCAAGCGCGGGCCGACGGGGATCATCGGGACCAACAAGCCGTGCAGCGTGGCCACCGTGGCGTCCGTGATCGCCGACGGCGCGGCGCTCGACGAGGTGTCCAGACCGGGGGCGGAGGGGCTGCCGGCCCTCATGGGCGCCGACGGACGCCGGGTTGTGAGCTACGAGGACTGGATCGCGATCGACCAGGCGGAGATGAGCCGCGGCGCCCCCAGCGGGAAGCCGCGGGAGAAGTTCACCAGCGTGGAGCAGATGCTGGAGGTATTGGGCGCCGTCCGGCACTGACCTCCGTTTCCCTTGCCGGGGCGCATCTTGTGGTATACTAAGAGTGTGGGTCAGCCGGACGGCAGCGACGCGACCGGTACCCCCTTCCTTTCATTCCGCCAGGCCAGCTATGGCCGAAATGATGACGCTCATCGGCGGGCGCACCAGCAAGCAGGGAACCTCCCTGTGCGCCGGAAAGCTGGGCGCGGAATACCTCCAGATCTCCTCGACCGTGGAAATGAACGTCGAGGATATGGCCCGCCTGGGCCTGTCCAATGACAGCAAGGTGCGCCTGCGGACCCCCGTGGGCGAGGCCGTGCTGCGCTGCAAGGGCCGCGAGACGAAGGACCTCCCGCCGGGCCTACTGTTCATGGCCTACGGGCCCTTTTCCAGCGAGCTGATGGCCGGCGACACCGCGGCCACCGGCATGCCCATCTCCAAGAATCTCGATGTCGAGGTCGAGCCGGTGGTCGACGGCGCGGCCGAGTCAGGAGAGCCACACCATGGGTGACAACATCAAGGTCGTCGCCGACGCCACCTGCACCTTCTGCGGCTGCGTCTGCGATGACATGGTCCTGACGGTGGACCTGGATCAGAAGCGCATCACCAAATCGGAAAACGCCTGCGTGCTCGGCAAGGCCTGGTTCAAGGAGCACGCCATCGAGGAACGCCCCTTCGCCCTGGTGGACGGGCGGGAAGCCACGACCGATGAGGGGGTGGAGGCGGCCGCTCAGATCCTGGCGAATGCCCGGTTTCCGGTGGTCTACGGCCTGTCGGACACGACCTGCGAGGCACAGAAGATCGCGGTCGCCATCGCCGACATGGTGGGCGGCTGCCTGGATACGACGACCTCGGTCTGCCACGGCCCCACGGGGATCGCATTTCAGAGCGGCGGCGAAAGCACCGCCTCCCTGGGCGAGATCAAGAACCGGGCGGACCTGATCGTGTTCTGGGGCGGGAATCCGGCGGAGGCGCATCCCCGGCTGTTCACCCGTTACGCAGTGACGGCCAAGGGGATGTACACCCCGAACGGGCGGAAGGACCGCACCATCGTGCTGGTGGACGTGCGGCGGACGCCGAGCACGCCGGTGGCGGACATCTTCCTGCAGGTGAAGCCGCGGACGGACTTCGAGGTGCTGTGGGCGCTCCGGGCGCTGGTGAAGGGACGGAAGATCGACTCGTCCATCGAGCAGCGCACCGGCGTGTCGCTGGCGGTGCTCGAGGACCTGGTGGACCGGATGAAGCGGTGCCGGTACGGCGCGCTCCTGTTCGGCATGGGGCTGACCATGAACCGGGGCCGTCACTTCAACGCCGGCGCCATCCTGGCCCTGGCCACCGATCTCAACGAGTTCACCCACTTCGTGGCCAAGCCGGTCCGGGGCCACGGCAACGTGACCGGCGCAGACAACGTCGTTTCCTGGCAGACGGGATTTCCGTTCGGCGTGAACTTCAGCCGCGGATATCCCCGGTTCAATCCCGGCGAGTTCACCACCGCGGACCTGCTCTCCCGGGGTGACGTGGATGCGGCGCTGATCATCGCCAGCGACCCCGCCTCGAACTTCCCCAAGGCCGCGATCGAGCACCTGAAGCGCATCCCGGTCATCAATCTCGACCCCAAGATGACGCACACCGGGCGCCTCGCGCGGGTGTCGTTCACCACCGCCACGTACGGCATCAACGTGCCCGGCACCGTGTACCGGATGGACGACGTTCCGATCACGCTGCGCCCGGCCTTCGACTCGCCCTATCCGAGCGACGAGCAGGTGCTGACGGCCATCCGCGACCGGGTGCGCGACCTGCTCGGCGGCAACCGGGTTCCCGCGGGGGACCCGCTCGCCGGCGTCGCGGTCTCCTAAGTCACGTGACCTCCGCGCTCCGTATCGTCAACGGCCGGGTCTACGATCCGGCGAACGGCGTCGACGGCGCCGTGCGCGACATCTGCATCAGCGGCGGCAGGATCGTGGCCGACGTGCCGCCGGACGCCCGGCGAATCGACGCGGCCGGCATGGTGGTGATGCCGGGCGGAGTGGACATCCATTGCCACATCGCGGGCCCCAAGGTCAACCTCGCCCGGAAGGTCCAGCCCGAAGACCACCGCCACGACGTGCACATGCGCACCCGGGTCACCCGGAGCGGCACCGGCGGGACGGTCCCCTCCACCTTCACCACCGGCTATCGCTACGCGGCGCTGGGCTACACCGCGGCCATGGAGGCCGCCGTCACCCCGCTCGGCGCGCGCCACACGCTGGAGGAATTCCACGACACGCCGGTGATCGACAAGGGCTTCTTCGTGCTGATGGGAAACAACGTCCTGATGTACCGGCTGCTTCAGGAGGGACGGCACGAGGAGTTCCGACAGACGCTCGCGTGGTGGATGAGCGCCACGAAGGCGTACGCGCCCAAGCTGGTCAATCCCGGCGGCGACGAGTTCTGGAAGGGGCAGCGGAACACCAACGTCACGGGCCTGGACCAGCAGATCGCGGGGTTCGACCTCACGCCGCGCAAGGTGATCGCCGAGTTCATCGAGGCCGGGAACGAGCTGGGGCTCCCCCACCCGGTGCACATCCACTGCAACAACCTCGGGCACACGGGGAACTACCAGACGACGCTGGACACGATGCGGATCGCCGAAGGGCGGCGCGCGCACATCACCCATATCCAGTTCCACAGCTACGGATCGGTGGCCGGGAAGAGCGGCGACAATCCGACCTCCAAGGCTCACGAGATCTCGGAGTACGTGAACACCCATCCCAACATCAGCGCCGACGTGGGCGCCGTGATGTTCGGGCGCTCCACCAGCATGACGGCCGACGCCCCGCTGGCCTACATGCTCCGCCGCTTCGGCGGAGGGAAGTGGGTGAACGCCGACACCGAGCACGAGAGCGGCTGCGGCATCGTCCCCTTCACCTACCAGGACCGGATCTACACCAACGCGCTCCAATGGGCGATCGGCCTCGAGCTGTTCCTGCTCTCCGACGACCCGTGGCGCATGGTGTTCTCGACCGACCATCCCAACGGCGGGTCGTTCATGAGCTACCCGCGCCTGATCCGGCTCCTCATGGACAGCGAGTTCCGGAAGGAGCAGATGGCGAAGGTCAACCAGCAGGCGCTGGAGCACTCGGGACTCCGGGACTGCGCCTCGCGGGAGTACTCGCTGGCGGAGATCGCGATCATCACCCGGGCGGGCCCGGCCCGGCTCCTGGGTCTCACCGGCAAGGGCCACCTGGGCGTGGGCGCCGACGCCGATATCACGATCTACGAGGAGGACGCGGACAAGGAGAAGATGTTCTCCACCCCGCGCTATGTCATCAAGGACGGCGAGCCGGTCATCGAGGATCACGAGTTCCGCGCCGAGCACGAGGGGCGGGTCTTCCACGTGGCGCCGGACTACGATCCCGGCATCGAGCAGGTGATCGAGCCGTTCTTCGAGGACTACTATACGATCCGCTTCGCCAACTACGCGGTAGCGGATCGCTACATCCGACACCCCCAGACGGTCCCGACTGCGGCGCAGGCGGCGGAGGCCGGAGCGGTGCCCGCCACGTGACCTCACCGGAGCTGCACCTGAACGGGACCGCGGTCGTGGACACCTTCGCGGAGGCCTTCGCGATGTGGGGCGCGCGGGTGATCATCACCGCGGAGACCGCGGACTGGGCGCGGGCGGCGGCGCAGTCCATGACCGGGTTCGCGACCTCCATCATCGGCTGCAAGTGCGAGGCGGGCATCGAAGCCGAGCTCCCGGCGAACGACACGCCCGACGGGCGGCCCGGGGTGAGCGTGCTGCTGTTCTCGACCAGCGCCGAAGGCGTCGGCAAGCGGCTGGTCGAGCGCGTGGGGCAATGCGTGATGACCTGCCCGAGCACCGCCTGCTTCAACGGGCTCGCCGCCGAAGAGACCGTGGTCGTCGGCGGGCAGCTCCGGTATTTCGGCGACCGATTCCAGATGTCGAAGCTGATCGCCGGGCGGCGGCTCTGGCGGGTGCCGGTGATGGACGGCGAGTTCGTGGTGGACGAGCGGTTCGGCATTCAGCCGGCGGTGGGCGGCGGCAACATCCTGATCCTCGGCCGTGACCAGGCGGCCACCCTGCGCGCGGCCGAGGCGGCCATCGGCGCGATGCGCGGGACGCCCGGCGCCATCTTCCCGTTCCCGGGCGGCGTCGTCCGCAGCGGCAGCAAGCCCAAGTCGCGCTACAGCTTCCTGTTCGCCTCCACGAACGACGCCTACTGTCCCACGCTCCGCACTGTGGCGGCCGAGAGCCAGCTCCCGGAAGGCGTCGGCTGCGTCCTGGAGATCGTGATCGACGGGCTCGACCTCGAAGCGGTCGAGACGGCGATGCGGCGCGGCATGCACGCCGCGGCGGCGGCGGGCGCGCTCCAGATCTCGGCCGGGAACTACGGCGGGGGCCTGGGGCAGTATCACATCGCCCTGCGCCCGCTGCTCGAGCCCGTGGGCGCCGTGACATGACGCTCGACCTCACACTGCACACGGCGCCGGCTGTGCCGCTCGAGGCCGAGGTGCTCACGCCGGCCCGGCTGATCGGGCTCTCCGCGCTCGAAACCGCCAAGCTCACGGTGGTGCACGGCAATCAGTCGGCCGAGCTGGGCGAGTTCTTCCGGGTCGACGGTGTGTCCGGCGAGGAGATCCACCTCACCGGGGATCTCCGGCGGATCAAGATGGTCGGCGCCGGGATGACCTCGGGCCGCATCGTCGTGCACGGGTCGGCCGGCATGCACCTCGGCGCCGGCATGTCGGGTGGGGAGATCGTGGTCGAAGGCGACGCCGGCGACTGGGTCGGACCCGAGATGACCGGCGGGCGCATCGTCATCCGGGGAAACGCCGGCCACATGGTGGGGGCCGCCTATCGGGGCGGCCGGGTGGGGATGCGAGGCGGCGAGATCCTCGTCTTCGGGAGTGCCGGGAACGAGGTAGGCAGCGGGATGCACCGCGGCCTCGTCGCGATCGTGGGCGACAGCGGCGACTTCACCGGCGTGAACCTGCTCGCGGGCACGATCGTCGTGTTCGGCCGGCTCGGTCAGCGCACCGGCGCGGGGATGCGGCGCGGCACGATCGTGTCGATGCAGCCGGCAGAGATGCTTCCCACGTTCACCTTCGCATGTACCTACCGTCCGGTCATCCTCCGACTATATCTTCCCTACCTTCGAGGCCTGGGCCTGCCGGTCAACGATGCTCAGGTGCAGGGCTGCTACCAACGCTGGTGCGGCGACGCGATCGAGCTGAACCGCGGCGAGATTCTCCTGCTGGAGGACGCGTTCCCACCGCGGTAACGCCTGGACATCATCCACATGAGCATCACCCGCCCGGTGCCGCGCGCTTGCCGGTGACTTCGTCGTTCCCTTCGCTTGACCGCGCCGCCCCGCTGCCCGGGGCGGCAGCCGCTTTCGCCTCTCCCACAGCCTCGTGAAGACGCCCACCCGCGGGGGACGGTCCAAGTCGGATCGGGTCGCGCACGTCACCTGCCTCGGATGCGGTTGTGCCTGCGACGACATCCTCCTGACAGTGCGGGACGAGCGGATCGTGCAGGCGGAGCACGCCTGCCCGCTCGGCGCCGCCTGGTTCGGTGACGGGCGCGTGCCCGGCGTGGTCCGGGTGGACGGCCGGGACTGCGGAGTGGACCAGGCGCTGGACGCCGCGGCGGCCCTCCTCCGCGGCGCGCGCGGACACCTGTTCGTCTTCCTGGGCGACGAGCTCACCTGCGCGGCCCAGCGCCTGGCGCTCGGCCTGGCGGACCGGCTCTGTGCCGTGGCCGACGGCGTAGTGTCGGAAACCGCGGCGGGCGGCATCCTCGCGGCGCAGCGGCGCGGACGGGCGACCGCGACCCTGGGGGAGATCCGGAACCGCGCGGACCTCGTCCTGTACTGGGCGATCGATCCCGATCAACGGTACCCTCGCTACCGCTCACGCTACGCCGGATACCCGTCGGGCCTGCACCTGCGCCGCGGGCCCCGGTGCCGCACGGTGATCTCCGTCAGCATCGGCGCGGACGCCGGACCGGCGGAGGCCGACCTGCGCCTGACCCTTCGCCCGGAGCAGGAGCTCGGCGTGCTCGCCGAGCTTCGGGCGCGGCTGGCCGGGCGCACTCTGGGCGAAGCGGGTGGACCGGCGGCGGAGGTGGCGGACCTCGCGGGCCGGCTCACCCGCGCCAAGTACGTGGCCATCGTACACGATGGCGAATCCTCGCTCGAGCGGCGCTCGCCCGACCGGACGGAGTCGCTGATCGCCCTGGCGCAGGCGCTCAACGCACCGACCCGCGCGGCGCTGAGCACCCTGCGCGGCGGAGGCAACCGGAGCGGCGCCGAGGCCGTCATGACCTGGCAGACCGGCTACCCCTTCGCGGTGGACTTCACCCGCGGGTTCCCGCGCTACCGGCCGGACCGCAGGGGCGCCGACCTCTTCGGCCACCGGTCCTTCGCGGCCGCCCTCGTTGTCGGCGCGCCGGGGAGCGTGCCGGAGGCCGTGCGCCGCGGCCTCTCCGGCATCCCGGTCGTGGTGGTGGGACCGCGGGCGAGCGAAGCGCCGTTTCCGGCGCGAGTCGCCATCGACACCGGCACTGCGGGCATTCACGAGGCGGGACTCGGGTACCGCATGGACGACATCCCGCTTCCGCTCCGGGCGGTCGTGCCGGGCCCCCGCTCCGCCACCGAGATGCTGGAGCAGCTCGCCTCCCGGCTAGTGGAGGCCGGGCGATGAGCGCGCCCGTCCGGCTCCGCATCGTGGGGGGCGCGGTCCACGATCCGGCGAACGGGATCGACGGTGTGGTGCGGGACATCTGCATCGAGGACGGGCTAGTCGTGGCGGACGTGCCGCCGGGCACGCCGACCGTGGACGCGCGCGGCATGGTCGTGATGCCGGGCGGCGTCGATATCCATTCCCACGTGGCGAGCTCGGCCTGCAATCACGCCCGCCGGCTGCTTCCCGAGGAGCACGCGGCCGATCCGGCGCACGCACCGGCGCTGGTGCCGGGAGCGGCACCGGCCCGCTCCGGCACGGGGGGCACGCTCCCCAGCACCTTCACGACGGGATACCGGTACGCCGGTCTTGGATACACCACGGTGTTCGACGCCGCCGTCGCCCCGATTACCGCCAGGCACACGCACGCGGAGTTCGACGACACCCCGATCGTGGACGGCGGCTGCTTCGTCCTCCTCGGCAACGACGAGTACCTCCTGCGCCAGGTGGACGCCGGGGAGCGGGACCGGGCGCGGGACTACGCCGCCTGGCTCCTCGGCGCCACCGGCGGCTACGCGATCAAGGTCGTCAATCCTGGCGGCATTCAGGCGTGGAAGTCGGGCCAGCGGGACCTGACCGAGATCGACCAGACGCTGGGCTCCAGCCGCGTGACCCCGCGGGCCATCCTCGAGACGCTGACGGACGCCGCGAACGCGCTCCGGCTGCCGCATCCGGTCCACATCCACTGCAACAACCTGGGCATGCCGGGGAACTTCCAGACGACGCTGCACACGATGGAAGCGCTCGACGGCCGACGGGCCCACTTCACCCATCTGCAATTCCATTCCTACGGCAAGACCGCCGATGGCGGCTGGAGCTCGGCCGCGGACCAGGTGATCGAGTACGTCAACGGCAATCCGCTGGTGAGCGTGGACGTCGGCCAGGTCATGTTCGGGCCGGCCACCACCATCAGCGCCGACGGCCCCGTCGAGTATCTGCTCCATGCAAGCAGCGGGCGCAAATGGGTCAATATCGACGTGGAGCTGGAAACCGGCTGCGGCATCGTTCCCCACTCCTACGCCGAGCGGGCCGCGGTGGCCGCGCTGCAGTGGGCGGTGGGACTCGAGTTGTTCCTCCTGAGCGCGGACCCCTGGCGGGTGGTGCTCTCGACCGACCACCCGAACGGCGGGTCCTTCCAGTCGTATCCGGCGCTGATCCAGCTCCTGATGGATCGTGGATTCCGCGACGCGCAGCTCAAGCGGGTGAACGCGCGGCTGCTCGCCGGGACCGCACTGGCCGATGGTCTGGCGCGGGAATACACGCTGAACGAGATCGCGATCGTCACCCGCGCCGGCCCGGCCCGGCTGCTGGGCCTGCACCACAAGGGCCATCTGGGTGTCGGCGCCGACGCCGACGTCACGGTCTACTCCCGCGATCCCGACATCGCCCGGATGTTCGCGACCCCGCGCTACCTGGTGAAGGGCGGCGAGCTCGTCGTCGAGGAGGGCCAACTCCGGCGCGCCCCCGCCGGACGCCGCCTGCGCCTGAGCCCCGGCTACGACGCGGCGGCGCTTCCCGATGTGCGCCGCTACTTCGACACCTACGGGACGGTCGCCTTCGACAACTTCCCGGTGCGGGGACTCCGCGACGCGCCCCTGGAGATCGGCTGACCATGCAACTGCGTGGTGTGGCGATCGAGGACACCTTCGCCGAAGCGTTCACCATGCGGGTGGCGCGCGTGGTTATCACGGCCCGCAATCCGCGCTGGGCGCGCGAGGCGGCGCTCAAGATGACGGGATTCGCCACCTCGGTCATCGGCTGCAAGGTGGAGGCCGGCATCGAGCGCGAGCTCGCGGAGTCCGAGACGCCGGATGGCCGGCCGGGCATCAGCGTCCTGCTGCTCACGATGGCCAGAGAGGACCTCGGCCACCGGCTGATCGAGCGCGTCGGCCAGACCGTCCTCACCTGTCCCACTACCTCCTGCTTCGACGGACTCCCTGAGGCGCCCGACCGCGTCGGCGTCGGCTCGGCGCTGCGCGTCTTCGGCGACGGCTTCCAGGGCAGCAAAGTGATCGGCGGCCGCCGGTTCTGGCGTATCCCGGTGATGGAGGGGGAGTTCCTGGTCGAGGACAAGTTCGGCTTGCAGAAGGGTATCGGCGGCGGCAACTTCGTGATCCTCGCCACCGACGCCGACACGGCGCTGGCCGCCGCCGAGGCGGGCGTGGAGGCGATCGCGCAGGTCCCGGGAGTGATTCTGCCGTTTCCCGGCGGCATCGTCCGCAGCGGGAGCAAAGTGGGGGCCCGGCGGAGCAAGGGGTTGATCGCCTCCACCAACGACGCCTACTGCCCGACGCTGCGCGCGGTCACCGCGTCCGCGCTGCCGGAGGGCGTGGGGTCGGTGCTCGAGATCGTGGTGGACGGCACGGACGCTCCGGCGGTGTCCCGGGCGCTGCGGGTGGGAATCGACGCCGCCTGCCGCGAGGGGGTTGTCGCCGTCACCGCCGCGAATTTCGGCGGCAAGCTCGGACCCCACCACTTCCATCTTCGCCAGATCATGAGCGGGGACGGGACCCGATGACGGCCGAGGCCACGCTCACCCTGCGCGCGCCGCTTCAGCGCCGCGTCGATGGGAGCACCGTCGCCTGGGGCGCCCTGGGCGGACTGGACGGTGCCGGGATCGGCGCCCAGGAGGTATGGGTCGAGGACGCGGAACGCGCTACCCTCGGCGACCTGTTCGAGGTGAAGGGCGCCCCCGCCCCACGGATCCGGCTGGTCGGCGACCTCGGACTCATGGACGGGATCGGCGCCGGCCTGACCGCCGGGGAGCTCGTGGTCGACGGCGACGCGGGGTGGCGCCTGGGACGGCGGATGAGCGGCGGGGTCATCGAGGTGCGCGGAAACGCCGGACCGCTCGCGGGCGGAGCCGATCCCGGGGCCAAGCGCGGCATGACCGGCGGCGAGATCATCATTCGGGGATCCGCCGGCCCCATGGCGGGCGCCGGGAGCCGGCGGGGGCTGATCGTGGTGCAGGGCGACGCGGGGGACGACGCCGGCCGGGCGATGATCGCCGGGTCCGTTCTGGTGTTCGGCTCGCTGGGCGAGAACCCCGGCCTGTTCTCCAAGCGGGGGTCCATCGTCGCGTTCGGGGCGCACACTCCGTCGGCGCCGTATCGATACGCCTGCACCTACCGCCCGCCACACCTGCGGGTGACGCTGCGATACCTGCAAGCAAGGCACGAGGTTCCGGTGGCAGCCGGGCAGCTGACCGGCGCGTACCGGCGCTACAGCGGAGATCTCGCGGAACTGGGAGCTGGGGAGATTCTCTCATGGATACCATGACCACCATGGACAGCGACACGAGTACCCCGCGCATGAACGAGCTGGCCAAGGAGATCGCCGACCATCTGGAAGAGCACGCGGCGCAGTTCCGGGTACGCGTGCACCGGCTCGCGAGCGGCGCGCGCGTGATCGACGCGGGTGTGGACGTCGAAGGCGGCTACGATGCCGGGCTGGTGGTCGCCGAGATCTGCATGGGTGGTCTGGGCAACGTGGCCTACTCGCCCGTCCAGGTGGGCGCGGGCTCCTGGCCGGGCCTCACTGTGTGGACCGACCACCCCGCCGTGGCCTGCATGGCCTCGCAGTACGCCGGGTGGGCCGTCTCGGTGGACAAGTTCTTCGCCATGGGGTCGGGCCCGCTCCGGGCGCATGCCCGGGTGGAACGTGAGCTGTTCGAGAAGCTCGACTACGAGGAAGAGGCGGAGCACGGCGTGCTCGTGCTCGAAGGCCGGACGCTTCCGACCGATGCGGTCGCCGCCTGGGTGGCGCAGAAGGCGCGCCTGGAGCCGGCGCAGCTCACGTTCGTCATCGCGCCCACGGCGAGCCTCGCGGGCGGCGTCCAGATCGCCGCCCGGATCCTGGAGACGGGACTGCACAAGATGGAGACGCTGGGCTTCGACGTTCGGCGGATCGTGAGCGGCATGGGCACGGCGCCGATCCCGCCCGTCGCCAAGAACGATCTGCGGGCGATCGGCCGCACCAACGACGCCATTCTGTATGGCGGTCAGGCCCACTATACGGTCCGGGCCGGCGATGCCGAGCTGGAGAAGCTGGCGGCGCAGGTGCCCGCATCGGCCTCGCGCGACTACGGGACGCCGTTCTACGACATCTTCCAGCGCTACGGCGGCGACTTCTACAAGATCGATCCGATGCTCTTCAGCCCGGCCCAGGTGTCGCTCACGAGCACCGAAAGCGGGCGGACGTTTCAAGCGGGACACCTGAATCCCGAGGTGTTGACCGCGTCGTGTTACCCGAGCTGAGCAACTTCCCCCCCTGACCCAGGAGCACGCGATGCGACGGTCTCCCCGCTGGCTGATCCCCACCCTCGCCCTCGTTGCGGCGTGCAGCAAGCCGGCGGACAAGGCGGCCGAGGCACCCAAGGCGGATACCGCGATGGCCGCGGCGCCCGCCGGTCCGCAGGCGATCGTGACGGTCCTCTACAACCCGCCCAAGGATACGGCGGCGTTCGAGAAGTACTACAAGGAGTCCCACCTGCCGCTGGTCACCTCGAAGCAGCAGGAGATCGGGTTCACCAAGGCGGAGTTGACCCGGTTCTCGAGCACGCTGGACGGGAAGAAGGCCACGTTCTACCGGCAGGCCGAGCTGTACTTCAACTCGCTGGACGACGCCAAGAAGGGCATGGCGACCCCCGGCTTCAAGGCGGTAGGCGACGACCTGTCCAAGTTCGCCACCGGCGGGCTGCTCGGTATGGTGGCGGTGGAGACGGGCGACAAGGGGACGGCCCCCTGCCCAGCTCTGGTCACGGTCATCTACAACACGCCCAAGGACAGCGGCGCGTTCGAATCCTACTACTCGGCGACGCACCTGCCGCTGGTTGGGGCCGGCCAGTCGGAGATCGGGTTCACCCGCGCGGACCTCACCCGCTTCGAGTCGAACCTCGACGGCTCGGCGCCGGCCAAGTACCGGCAGGCCGAGCTCTGCTTCAACTCGATGGACGACCTCAAGAAGGGCGTGGCCACGCCCGCCTTCAAGAAGGTCGGCGACGACCTTGGCAAGTTCTCTACCGGCGGCCTCACCGCCCTCATCGGCGAGCAGCAGTAGCCTGCACCTCGTCATCCTCGCCGCCCGCGAGGGCTGGCACACCCGGGAGCTGACCCGCGCGCTCGAGGCGCGCGGGCACACCGGTGCGATCGTTCCCTACGAAGGGCTGGTGGCCTCGATCGGGCGGCGGCCCGGCCTCCGGAGCCGCGCGGCCGATCTCGACCGCGCGGACGCCGTGCTCGCCCGCATCATCCCGTCCGGCTCGCTCGAACAGATCATGTACCGGGTGGACGCGCTTCACCGCCTCGAGGACCGGGGCGTGCGGGTCGTGAACTCACCGCGGGCCATCGAGCGGACGGTCGACAAGTTCTGGACCTCGTCCCTGCTCGAGCAGTGCGGCCTTCCCACGCCCGACACGATCGTGTGCGAGACGATCGAGGAGGCGTTCGCCGCGTTTCGCGAGCTGGGCGACGTCATCGTCAAGCCGCTGTTCGGCTCGATGGGGCTCGGCATGGTGCGCGTGAGCGACGAGGAGATGGCCTTCCGGGTCTTCAAGACCATCGAGCAGATCCGCGGGGTGTACTACCTGCAGCGGACCGTGGACCACGAAGGCCGCGACATCCGCGCCTTCGTGGTGGGCGGCCGCGTGCTCGCCGCCGTCGAGCGGCGGTCCGAAGGCTGGAGGACCAACCTCTCCCGCGGCGGCCGGGCCCAGCCGGTGACGCTGTCCGAGGCCTGGAGCGCGCTCGCCGTCCGCGCCGCCGCGGCGGTCGGCGCGGAATACGCGGGCGTAGACCTGCTGCCGGCCCGCGACGGCACGGCGTACGTGATCGAGGTGAACGGCATTCCCGGCTGGGAGGGTCTGCAGAAGGCGTCGGGGGTGGACGTCGCGGGAGCCCTGGTCGAGCGGCTCGCCGGCGCCCCGACGTGACGACCGCCGAGGACGTGGCCGCGGCGGGGCAGCTCGCCTGTCTGCTCGAGGTGAGCGCCCCGAAACCAGGGAACGTCTCCCCGGGCCGGCATTTTCACGACACCCGCTATGAGGACTTCCTCGCGAGCGCCGTGGCGATCGGCCCCGCCCTCGCCGCGGCCGGGCGCCGGCCCCTCGGTGCCACCATTCTCGCGGCAACCGAGGCCACCGCCCGCTGGACCCGATCCAACACCAACCTTGGCATCATCCTCCTGCTCGCCCCGCTGGCACGCGCCGCGCATCGGGAGGGGGGTGCCCTGCGGGAGAAGCTTCGCGGCGTGCTGGCGGACACCACCGTGGCCGATGCCTCGGACGCGTACACCGCGATCCGGCGCGCGCGGCCGGGCGGCCTGGGTGTGGCGTCGAGCGAGGACGTCGCGTCGACCCCCACCGTCACCCTCCGCGGAGCGATGGCGCTGGCCGCCGAGCGCGACGCCGTGGCCCGTGAGTACACGACCGACTTCGCAACCACCTTCGAGATCGGTGCGCCCGCGCTCTGCGCCGCGCGGAGCGACGAGCTCGACTGGAGCGCCGCGACGGTGGAGACCTATCTCCGGCTTCTGGCCACCGTGCCCGACACCCACATCGCCCGGAAGCTCGGACGCGCCGCCGCGGAGGCGGTGTCCCGGCGCGCCCGTGAGATCGAGCGGGCCGGCGGGGTCCGCACGCCGGAGGGCCGCCTGGCGCTGGAGGCGTTCGACACCGAACTTCGAAGCTCGACCAACACCCACAACCCCGGCACCACCGCGGATCTCACCTGCGCCGCGCTGTTCGTCGTTATACTAGAGGGCAAGCGGAACCGCTGAGGAGATCGTCGTGCAGAGTACCTACCGCGTGCAGGTCAGCAAGGACTATCTCGTGTTCGCCTCGGCCCACTTCATCACGTTCCGGGGCCACCAGTGCGAGACGCTCCACGGGCACAACTACCGCGTCGGCGTGGCGGTGGAAGGGTCGGTCGACCAGGAGGCCTTCTTCGTCCTGGACTTCAGCATTCTCAAGCAGATCACCCGCCGGCTCGTGGACGAGATCGACCACAAGGTCCTGCTCCCGGTCCAGAATCCCAAGCTTGCCTTCCACGAGGACGGCGACCGGCTCCGCGTCGACTACTTCGGACAGCCGACCTACGTCTTCCCGCGACGCGACTGCGCCCTGCTGGAAATTCAGAACAGCACCGCCGAAATGCTGGCGCAGTACATCGGCACCCGGGTCCGGGACGAGCTGAACCGGAGCGGCTACACCCACCTGACGCTGCTGGAGCTCGAGGTCGAGGAGAACTACGGCCAGTCGGCCACCTACCGCGAGACCCTCGGGGACTGAGCGCCCACCGGCTCGGCGGCGAGCTCGGCCAGGTCGGCGGCGGTGATCGTGCCGGCGTGGATGGCGCTTGCCACCAGCGCCCCGTCGCAGCCGGCGTCCCGCATCCGGTCCAGGTCCCGGCGGGCCAGCACACCGCCGCCCGCCAGGAGGCGAAGCTCCGGAAACTCCTTCCGCAGCTCCTCGATCAGCCCGAGATCCACCCCGCAGCCGGTCCCGACCCGCGCCAGGTCCAACAGGAGGAGGGTGGTGACGCCGGCCTCGAAGGCCTGCGACGCCAGGCTCACCGCGTCGGGCTGAGCGCCGGCGGCGTCCTGCATCGCGGGGTGAAGGATCGGGCTGCCCCGGTGGAGATCGACGCTGAAGACCACCTCCTCCTCGCCCACCAGGCGGACGATCCGGCTGAGATCGGTGAAAGCGCGCAGGGTCTCGAGGCCGACGACCACCTGGCTCGCACCGCAGGCCATGACCTCGAGCGTGCTCTCCGGCGTGTGCGCGCCGGCATCCACCATGATGGCGCCGGCGAACCCGGTCTCGAGCTGGGTGAGCTCGCGGAGCATCGTCCGCTGAACGGCGCCGCCCTGGATGGCGTCAAGATCGGCCACATAGCAGGCGATGGCACCGAGGCGGGCGCGAAACGCACCAAGCAACGCCACGGGATCGCCCACCGCGCTTGGAGCCAGCGCGGACGCGACGGGCTCGTAGCGGGCCCGATCGCCGGCCTGCGCCCACACCGCGACGCCGCGCGCGAGATCGAGCACCGGGATGACGTCCATGGCACCTAAGCTACCCGCGATGGAACCCCGATGACCAGACACCTTCGCCCACGGCTGGTCGTGGTGAAGGTCGGCGGCGGGCTCAGCGCCACACCGGGAGCCCTGGAGGCCGTGGGGCGCTCGCTGGCCGAGGCGGGACGGCGGCACCGGGTGCTGGTCGTGCCGGGAGGCGGGCCGTTCGCCGACGCCGTACGGGCGTTCGACCGGCGCGAGGGGCTCTCGGCGGACGCGGCCCATTGGATGGCGATCCTGGCGATGGATCAGTACGCCTACGTCCTGGTCGAGCGCATTCCGGGAGCCGTGCTGGTGGAGGAGCCCGGGGCGATCGGGGCGGCGTTCGGGCGAACCGGCGTGGCCGTGCTGGCGCCATCGCGCTGGCTCCGGGCGGCGGACGTGCTGCCGCACGATTGGGGCGCCACGAGCGACAGCGCGGCAGCGTTCGTGGCGGGGGCATTGGACGCGGAGCGGCTGGTGCTGATCAAGCCGGCGAATGGCGAGAGCGCGGCGGACATGGTGGATCCGCACTTCGCTCTGGTGTTGCCGGTGGGGTTGCCGTGGTCGACGCTGGGGTGGGAAGAGGTGGACGAGCTCGGGAACCTGCTGGACGGCTAGGACCCCCGCCGTCATCCCGAGCGGAGCGAGGGACCTGCTCAACCGTTTCGGAACCCGGCCGCGGTCCGAGACGACGAGCAAGGTCCCTCGCTCCGCCCGGGATGACTGAGCTCCTCGCCACGACGGAGCTCCCACCTACGCCGTCCGCAGCCGCCGCGCCGGCTTGACGATCTTCGGCTTCTTCGAGAGCAGCGGCACAAACGCCTCGGCCAGCACCGGCCGGCTGAACAGATAGCCCTGCAGCGCATCGCACCCCTGGCCTTGCAGCACGTCGCGCTGACCCTCGGTTTCGACCCCTTCGCCCACCACCTGGAGCCCCAGCGCGTGCGCCATGGCGATGATGGCCGTCGTGATCGCCGCATCGTCGGGCGAGGTCGTGATCTCCCGGACGAAGGAGCGGTCGATCTTCAGGGTGTCCAGGGGAAGATGCTTGAGGTAGCTGAAGGACGAGTAGCCGGTTCCGAAGTCGTCCACCGCCAAGTGGAGCCCCATCGCACGCAGAGCGTGCAGGGTATCCGTGTCTTCCTTCTGATGCTTCACCAGCAGGCTCTCGGTCAGCTCCAGGCCAAGGAAGCGCGCCTCGAGGCCGGTGCTCTGAAGGATCCGACCGACCGTCTCGGGCAGGCTCCGGCGGAGCTGGCGGCTCGACAGGTTCACCACGACCCGGATCGGCGTCAGGCCCGCGTCCTGCCAGGCGCGATTCTGGGCGCAGGCCAGCCGCAGCACCCACTCGCCGAGCGGCACGATGAGGCCGTTCTCCTCGGCCAGCGGAATGAACTCCGACGGGAGCAGCAATCCCAGCTCCGGATGGCGCCAGCGCACGAGCGCCTCCGCCCCCGTCGGCACGCCGGTCCGGCCGTCGACGATCGGCTGGTAATGCAGCTCGAACTCCTCACGCTCCAGCGCCCGGCGGAGTGCGTTCTCGAGCGTGAGGCGCTGGAGCGCGCTCGCGTTCATCGCCCGCGAGTAGGCCTGATAGCTGCTGCCACCTTGCTCCTTCGCCTTGTACATCGCCGTGTCGGCATGCATCAGCAGGGTCTCGAGATCTTCGCCGTCCTCGGGATAGATCGCGATGCCGATGCTGGCGTTGATGAAGATCTCCTGGCCGGCGACGCGGAACGAGTGCGCCAGGCTGCTCAGGATTCGGCGCGCGAGTTTGGCCGCAACCTCCGGATGGGTGAGTCCCGGAATGATGACCGTGAACTCATCGCCGCCAAGCCGGGCCACGTCCGGCGCCAACGCGTCCTGCGCCGGCCCCACCTCGTCCTCGCGATCGCGGCAGGAGGCGCGCAGCCGGAGCGCGACCTGCTGGAGCAGCTGATCGCCCACATCGTGGCCGAGGGTGTCATTGATGCGGCTGAAGTGATCGAGGTCGATGAAGAATGCCGCCACCAGCTTGCCCGACATCCGCGCGTGCTCGAGCGCCTGGGCCAGGCGCTCCTTGTACGAGAGCCGGTTCGGGAGGCCGGTCAGGCTGTCGTAGTAGGCGAGCGACTTCACCTGCTCCAGCATCTGCGCGTTGGCGAGCGCCACCGCCACCTGGTCTGCCAGCCGGCGGAGCTGCAGCCGCTCATCCGCTCCGGCGCCATCGGCGCCGCGATTTCCGATGGTGAGGATGCCGACCAGCTGCCGCTGGAAGCGCAGCGGGAGCACGAGGACCGACCGCGCTCCCAGCTGGAGAATCGGCCCCAGGTAGGCCGGGTGCGGGCCGTTCGGCACCTCCACCGCGTTCAGATCCGGTCCGTCGAGCAGGTCCTGCACGTCCTCCGAGTGGAGATCGACGCGCGCCGAGTGCCGGACGTCGTCGCAATAGTCGTACACCACGCCGCTCAGCGATTTGCCGCCCTCGTGGGCCACCAGCGTGACGCCCACCAGGTGACAGGGAAACACGTCCCGCGTCCGCGCCAGCAGGGTGTCCACGATCGAGGCGACGTCGGTGGCCGAGAGCACGGCCCGGTCCAGCTCCGCGGCCGTTGACAGCGCCTGGAACTGGCGCCCGAGCTGGACGGCCATCCCGTTGAAGGCGGTGGCGAGCTCCTCGAACTCGTCGCGGCTCGTCACCCTGACCCGGCTGCCGAAATCGCGCTGCGCGATGCGGCTGGTGCCCTCCCGCAGCTCCGCCAATGGCACCAGGCTCCGCCGGATCTGGGAACGGCTCAGCACCAGTACCCCGATACCCGACAGCAGGACGACCCAGATGAAGGTCCGGGAGAAGTGGGCCACCGGGCCCAGCACCTCGTCCTCGCTCTCGCTCAGCGTGAGCGTCCAGATAGGGCCGGCGAATACCTCGTCGAGCAGAATCGGCCATGTGGAGGAGACGAATGGGCTGCCGGGGGCCGCAATGGCAGCGGGCGGGCGATCGACCTCGGGCGCGGCCTCGGTGATCGGATCGGCCTGCGAGACGAGCTCGGTCTGCGTAGACCGGAAAAGCACCTTTCCCGAATCGTCGGCCACCGTGACGACGGTGGTGGGTGAGGGCATGCTTGACGCCAGCGACGCCCACAGGAACTGCTCGCTCACCTGGCCCACGAGGGTGCCGCGGACCTCGCCCCGGCGCTCGATGCGGCGGAGCATGAAGGTGCGGGCCGGCCGGCCGTCGTCACGCAGGTTCACGATCAGGGGGAGGCCGAGCCGGAGGTCCTGCTGATTGCTCGTCGTGAGCGACGGCGATTCGGTGAGCCGGCCGAAGACTGGGAGGCGGCGGCCGTCGTCACCGATGAACTCGAGCGCGACGAAGCGCCGGCTCGCCAGGAGATCGAGACCGGTGTTCAGCAGGCGGCTGGCTTCGGCGGGGGGCACCCCCTGAAGCTGTACCAAGACGCTGGGGGGAATGCTCCGGAGGGTCGCGTCGAGCAGCAGCAGGCGCTCGTAGACCGCCAAGCCCAGCGCCTTGTTGGCCTGCTGGAGGCGCCGTTCTGTCTGGATCCGGAGCTCCCGTCGCACGTGGCCGTACGAGACAACCGCGACGATCGCGATGGGCAGGACCGCACAGCTCACGAACAGCAGGAGCAGCCGTCGCCCGAACCTGCTGTGCAGCGGCGCCGGAGCTAGCGTCACCTGGATGGCTCGTGTGTCGGATGAGTGGGCGGGTCCGTGGCTTCGCACCTGATCGCGCAACGTCTTGCATGACCGCTGGAGCCTTGAATCCGGCAAGGCCTGTGCCCCGGCTGGAGGCGCCCAACGCACTGTGCGAGCAGACCTTCGCCGGCTCTTGGCGGCGCGCGATGAGCGGCGCTCCGGCGTTTCGCCTCGCCTCGGGCGCGGGAGGGTCTCGGAGCAGGCGCCGGTACAGGCCTGCCTGGGAGGGGCCCCGCTACGCGCCGGCCGCTACACCCTCGGCCAGCGCCGCCTTGAGCTCCGCCACCCGGCCCTCGCTCACGACCCCGGTCCGGCCGCCGATGCAAGCCGCCCCGCGAACGCCGACGATGTCCGCCGGCAGCTCGGCCGCCGCACGGACGCCCTCGATCGACAGCGACCCCGCCAGCGCGACGAGCAGCCCCGCCGCGCGCGCCTGCTCGATCCACGCGCGGAGCGCGGGCTCGGGCAGGTGATAAAACAGATCGCCGCGGTCCTTTCTCCAAGTGTCGATCAGCACGCCGTCGGCGCCCGTGGCCGCAGCCAGTCGCGCGACCGTCTCAGGGGCCGGCACGCCGGCCGCCGCGTGATCGGCGTAGGCTACCGCGATGACCGCCGGCCGGATCGCCGTCCGTGACGCCAGGTCGACCAGCGAGCCAAGCAGCGCCTCGGCACCGTCGCCCGCCGACGACAGCCCTATCTTCACGTAGATGCGGCCGGGCCTTCGAGCGAGCCCCTCGAGCGCCGCCATGGCCACCTCGAGCGCGGCCACGTCTCGCGGATCGCCCAGGGCGATGCTGAGCGGCACGCCGGCGGGCACGCCCAGCGCGATCTCCCGCAACACAGGGCCGCTCACCGCGCCGAGCGAGCCCAGCGCAGGTTCCTTGGCGTCCACGATGTCCGCGCCGCCCGCGACTGCGGCCGTGACCTCCCCCGCCGACCGCACGCTCACCAACAGTCGCATCCGCGCTCCCTTGTGAGATGCTAAGGCCCTGATATGTTGGGATTTGGGAAGTTAGCGCGCAGGTGCCACGGAGGGGAGGCGGCGTGAGGCTGGACGGCAAGGTCGCGGTGGTCACCGGGGCCTCGAGCGGCATCGGGCGCGCCATTGCCATCGGCTGCGCCAGGGAGGGCGCCGACCTCGCGATCACCTATCGCGGGAACGAGGCCGGGGCGCAGAACACCGCCGGGACGATCCGCGAGCTGGGGCGACGCGCGGAGGTGCTGCGGGTCGACATCAGCCGGGACGAGGAGGTCGCGGCGCTCGCAGCGGAAGTCCGGCAGCGCTTCGGTCGTGCGGACGCGTGGATCAACAACGCCGGCGCCGACATCCTGACCGGGTCCGGCGGGCGCCTGTCCCCCCGGGAGAAGCTCGACCTCCTGCTGGCCGTCGACCTGCGCGGAACGATCATCACATCCTGGGCGGCGGTCGAGCTGATGACGGAGCGAGGCGGCGCCATCGTCAACATGTCCTGGGACCACGTGGGCTTCGGCATGGCGGGCGAGAACCCCATCCTCTATTCGGCGGCCAAGGGCGGCATCAGGAGCTTCAGCAAGTCGCTTGCCCGGCAGGTCGCGCCGGTGGTCCGGGTGAACATCCTGGCGCCGGGATTCATCGAGACCGCGTTCGGCGAGCAGGCCGACGAGCGCTGGCGGCGGGACGTCGAGGCCCGGACGCCGCTCGGCCGATGGGGCGTGCCCGAGGACCTGGTGGGCGCGGCGATCTTTCTCGCGTCGGACGAGTCGAGATTCATCACCGGCCAGATGATCATGGTAAACGGTGGAGTGGTGATGTGAGCACACAGTCAGAAACTGGAGGAACGCACGATGCCGGCGACGAAAGAAAAGACCTATAACGAAGTGGAGATCGCCGAGCGGCTGAAGGAGCTGCCCGGCTGGTACTACGAGGACGGGTGGATCCGGCGGGTCCTGAAGACCGACGGTTGGCCCACCACGCTCATGCTGGTGAACGCGGTCGGTTATCTGGCCGAGGCCGCGTACCATCATCCCGACCTGACCGTGACCTGGGGCCGCCTCACGGTGAAGCTCCAGAACCATGCGGCCGGCGGCATCTCCGACAAGGACTTCGAGCTCGCCCGGAAGATCGAGGAGGTCGTGCTCTGGCGGCCGACCGGCGGCGCGCTGGAGGGCACGCCCAACAAGTGGGTGCGGGCGGGAGATCCGAGATAGGACGGTCGGACGGCCGGGCGGCCAGACGGTCGGTGAGCCCCAAGGCCGCCCCGGCCAGGGTTCTGTTCGTCACCGGGCGGCTCGCCGAGCCGGCGCTTCGCCGCGTCCTCGAGGAGCTGCGCCCGCCCTTCGAGGTGGAGGTCGCGGTACTGAAGATCACGGTCGCCGCGCTGATGACGACGCCGTGGATCGCCCGCTTCCTCGAGGTGCCCGCCGGCACGGACCTCGTCCTGCTCCCGGGCCTGGTCGAAGGCGAGACCGGCGTCCTGAGCGAGCGGCACGGGGTCCGGGTCGAGAAGGGGCCCAAGGACCTGCGCGAGATACCCCGGTACTTCGGCCAGGCCGCGGCGGCGGCCGACTACGGTCCGTACGACATCGAGATCCTCGCCGAGATCAACAATGCGGCGAAGCTGTCGCGCGAGCAGATCCGCGCCGCCGCCGACTATTTCCAGGCGAGCGGCGCGGACGTGATCGACGTCGGGTGCACACCGGGCGTGGCCTTCCCCGCCCTGGGCGAGGTCGTACGCGAGCTCCGTGCGGCGGGCATGCGCGTCAGCGTGGACAGCTTCGAGCCATCCGAGATCCGGATGGCGGTCGAAGCGGGCGCCGAGCTGGTGCTGAGCGTGAATGGCTCCAATCTGGATGTGGCCCGGGACCTCGCCGGCAGCGGCGCGCGCGTGGTGGCCATTCCCGACTTCGGGGAGGGCCTCGACACGCTGCCCGCCACGATCGAGGCGCTCGAGCGCTGGGGCGTGGGCTATCTGATCGATCCCGTGATCGAGCCGATCGGCTTCGGCTTCACCGCCTCGCTCGAGCGCTACGCCGAAATGCACCGGCGGTACCCCGGCGCGGGGCAGATGATGGGCGTCGGGAACATCACCGAGCTCACCAGCGCGGACACGACCGGCGTCCACGCGGTGCTGCTGGCGATCGCGCAGGAGACCGGCGTGCGGGCCGTGCTCACGACCGAGGTCATCCCGTGGGCGCGCGGCGCCGTCCGGGAGATCGACATCGCCCGCCGGCTCATGTTCCACGCGGTGCGTCACCGGACGCTGCCCAAGAACGTGGACGACCGGCTGCTGACGGTGAAGGACCCCGTGATCCTGGAGTACGACGAGGCCGAGCTCCGCCGGCTCCACGCTGCCGTGAAGGACTCCAATTTCCGGATCTTCGCCGACCGGACCACGATCACCGTGTTCAATGACCAGCTCTTCGTGCGCGGCACCGACATCCAGGAGATCTTCGCCCGGCTCGGCGTCGAGGAGGCCACCCACGCCTTCTATCTCGGCCGGGAGCTCGCGAAGGCCCGGCTCGCGATCACGCTCGGCAAGACCTACCGTCAGGAGGGCGCCCTCGCGTGGGGCTACCTCACGCCGCCGGACGACGTGCGCTCCGAGCACGTCAAGCTGACCCAGCGCCGCCGCCGGCCCGACGCCCCCGCGCGCCGGAGCCAGGCCTGATGCCCGAGCCCCTGGTACCGCTGGTCGACAATCTGGGCACCGCGGGCGACCCGATCGAGGTCGTGTCCCGCTTCCTCGACCTCCCCTACCTGCTGTTTCTCGACAGTGCCACCGGCGCCCCGCTCGCGGCCGAGAGCCATCAGCTCGGCCGCTACTCGTTTCTGACCGCCGACCCCGCCCGCGTTGTGCGCAGCAAGGGCCGCGTGACCGAGATCGGCGGGCCGGGCCAGCCCTGGACCCGGATCGACGCCGACCCGCTGATCGCGGTGCGGGATCTGCTCGCCTCCTTCGCCGCGGCCCCGGTGTTCGGCCTGCCGCCATTCCAGGGCGGCGCGGCAGGCTACGTCGGCTACGACTACGGCGCGGTGCTGGAGCGGCTGCCTGCGGCGCGGTACGACGACCTCGCCATCCCCGACGTCATGCTTGGCCTGTACGACTGGGTGATTGCCTGGGACCACCGGCTCGACACGGCGTGGGTGGTCTCGACCGGGCTCCCCGAGACCGGCGCGGCGCGGGCCGTTCGGGCGCGGGAGCGGCTCGCGATGGTGCAGCAGCGGCTGCGCGGTCCGGCCCGGCCGGCGCCGCGTGTCCCCCGGGCGGCATCGGGCGACGGCGCGGTGCCCGACACCGGCGCGTTGGCCGAGGCGCCGTCCTACCCCGTGCTCGGCGTCGACGGCGCCGAGGCGGCCGGGCTCCGCTCCACCTTCACCCACCGCGGGTATCTCGATGCCGTGGCGCGGGTGCGCGAGTACATCGTCGCGGGCGACATCTTCCAGGCCAATCTCTCCCAGCGCCTCCAGGCGCCGCTCGTCGAGCCTCCGTTCGAGCTCTACACCCGGCTCCGGGCCCGGAACCCGGCGGCGTTCGCGGCCTATCTCGATTTCGGCGATCTCCGCGTGCTCAGCGCTTCGCCCGAGCGGTTTCTCCGCCTCGACGAGAACGGGCGGCACGTCGAGACCCGGCCGATCAAGGGGACGCGTCCCCGCGGGCTGGGCCCGATGCACGACGCGGCGCTCGGCCGGGCGCTCTCGGAGAGCGACAAGGACCGGGCCGAGAACGTGATGATCGTCGACCTGCTGCGCAACGACCTGTCGCGGGTCTGCCGGCCCGGCACCGTGCGGGTGCCGGAGCTCTTCGCGCTCGAGCAGCACCCCACGGTCCACCACCTGGTCTCCACCGTCGTCGGGGAGCTCGATCCCTCCGCCGATGCGATCGATCTGCTCCGCGCCGCCTTCCCGGGCGGCTCGATCACCGGCGCGCCCAAGGTGCGGGCGATGGAGATCATCGCCGAGCTGGAGCCGTCGCGGCGCGGGGTGTACTGCGGCTCGATCGGCTATCTCTCCGTCGCCGGGGCGATGGACACCAGCATCGTGATCCGAACCTATCTGGCCCTCCGGGGACGGGTATACTTCCAGGTGGGCGGGGGCATCGTCGCGGACTCCGATCCCGAGCTCGAATACCGGGAAACCCTGGACAAGGCGAGGGCGCTGATCGGGGCGCTGGCGCGACCATGATTCTCCTGCTCGACAATTACGACTCGTTCGTCTACAACCTGGCCCGCTACGTCCGCGAGCTGGGCGAGACGCCGGCCGTGCACCGGAACGACAGCCTCACGGTCGAGGATGTCGCCGCGATGGCGCCGTCGCATATCATCATCTCCCCGGGGCCCTGCTCCCCGTCCGAGGCCGGAATCGCGACCGACGTGGTCCGGCGGCTCGGCGCCACCATTCCCATTCTGGGCGTCTGCCTGGGACACCAGTGCATCGGGGCGGCCTACGGCGGCGAGATCGTCCGCGCGGGCCAGCCGATGCACGGCAAGACCTCGATGATCCACCACCGGGGCGACGGCATCTTCCGAGGCCTCCCTGTCCCGTTCCGCGCGACGCGCTACCACTCGCTGGTCATCGCCCCCGCCTCCGTGCCGGACGAGCTGGAGGTCACGGCCACCTCCGAGGATGGCGAGATCATGGCCGTCCAGCACCGGCGGCATCCCGTCCACGGCGTGCAGTTCCATCCCGAGTCCGTGCTCACCGAGCATGGGTACCGCCTGGTCGATCACTTCCTGCACGGCGTCCCCGCGTCGCCCCGGTCGGTCCCGCTCGCGGCGGATGGCGCGCTGGTGCCCGCCATCCCCGAGCCCGGGACGCTGGCCTCGAACCCGCCGTCGGTGGACCTGGTCCGGTGATCATCGAATCCATCGTGACGTCCATGGCTCCGGACGGCGCGATCAACTTTGCACCCATGGGTGTCGAGTGGGGCGAGGAACGGATCGTCCTCAAGCCGTTCCTCGAGACGACGACCTTTCGGAACGTGCGCGAGACCCGCGTGGCCGTGGTCAACCTGACCGACGACGTCATGCTCTTCGCCCAGGGAGCCATCAGCAGCCCGCAGTTCCCCTGGGCTCCGGCCACGAAGGTGAAGGGCGCCGTGCTGGAGGCCGCCTGTTCCTGGCGCGAGCTCGAGGTGGTGTCGATCGACGACACCCCGCCGCGGTCGCGCATCGAGGCCCGGGTGGTATTTCAGGGAACCCGGCGGGAGTTCCTCGGCTTCAATCGCGCACGGCACGCGGTGCTCGAGGCGGCGATCCTGGCCACCCGGACCCATCTGATCCCGGCCGACGAGATCCGGGCCGAGTTCGCGCGGCTGCAGGTGATCGTGGACAAGACCGCCGGCCCGCGCGAGCTGGAGGCGATGGCGATGCTGACCGAGTATGTCGGGTCGCGATAGCGTCTTCGTCGAGGCTGCCGCGCGGCTCCATTTCGGCGTGCTGGATCTGCGCGGCGCCCTCGGCCGCCGGTTCGGTGGCCTGGGGGCCGCCGTCCCGGCCCCGTCGCTGCTCCTCGAGGTGAGCCCGGAGGCCCGACTGAGTGCCCGCGGCCCCGATGGCGATCGGGCGCTGGCATTCGCGGAGCGGTTCCTCGAGTTCCACGGGCGGAGCGCGGGGGCCCGCCTCACCGTCCACCGGAGCATCCCCGCCCATAGCGGCCTCGGCTCCGGCACGCAGCTCGGATTGGCGGTGGGCCGGGCGCTGGCCGAGCTGCAGGGGCTGCCCACCGAGCCGGCACAGCTGGCGCGGGCGGTCGGCCGGGGCCGCCGGTCGGCCATCGGCACCTGGACATTTGCGCTGGGCGGCTTCATCGTGGAGGGAGGTCGGCGGCCGGGGGCGGAGGAAATTGCGCCGCTGCTGGCCCGCTTCGCCGTCCCCGAGCGCTGGCGCTGCGTGGTGGCCGTGCCCGCGGGCCCGCCCGGCCTGAGCGGCGATGCCGAAGCGGCGGCATTCGAGCGGCTCCCGCCGCCGTCCGAGCGGGAAGTCGAGCGGGTCGCCCACCTGGTGCTGATGCAGCTGCTGCCCGCGCTCGTCGAAGACGACCTCGGGAGTTTTGGCGCCGCCCTGACCGAGGTCCAGCGGGTCACTGGCGGCTGGTTCGCCTCGCAGCAGGGCGGCGTGTTCGCTCCGGGCCCGTCGGCCGCCCTGGTTCGCCGGATGGCGGAGTGGGGCGCCCAGGGGGTGGGACAGAGCTCCTGGGGGCCGGCGGTATACGGGCTGGTGGGGAGCGAGCTCGAGGGGCGGGCCCTGGCGGCCCGCGTGGCGGATCTGCTGGGGAGCGGTGGCCAGGTTTTCGAGGGAGGATTTGCCGGCTCGGGGGCCAGGGTCTGGCGGGCCGAACAAGCCGGAACCCGTGATTGACAGTTCATTTTGCACGGTGTATACTGGCCCCTCTAAGCCTCCCGCAGGCGAGCACTTGGCCGTACGCGGAACAGAACGAATTCAGGCGGGACTATTGAAGAGACCGCCTCCCCAACTGCAGTTCCTTAATAGCCACACAATGCAGTTCAGCGGCGACGCTGAGGGGTGAGATGGGTTTGCTCCCGTTCGCTTCCACCATTGGCACCATGTCGACCGTCATTCCGGTCACAGCGAGCGTACGCCGATCGCGCCGCCCGTGGCGGACGGAATCGGTGCGCTGCTGGCGGGTACCGAACCACACGGACAACTCGTGTCCGCCGCGCTCGCCCTCGCCGCTACTGCCGCAGTCCCGTTCCAGTTCCTCACACAATTTTGCCTCGTGCTTCGGCACGGCCCGGTGCCCTGACGCCGTGGCGCGCCCCGCAGGGTCCGCGGCGGCGTTGCGAGGCGTAGATCAGGGCAAACCCTCTCCCGCAGCGCGCGCGGGGACCGCTCCGGGGCCGAACGGGGCCCGCCTTCCGGTCCCTGATCCGCGGCACTCGAGCCCAGTCGCCGCCTCGCCGCTCCGGCACTTGCGTCATGCGTCACGCAGCACGTGGCAACGAAATGCAGTAGAGCAGTAGAACCACCCTTCATCCTGAGGTCAGTTATGAACCGCTTTACTCAGAAGGTGGTGTCCGGCGGGATCGCGGCGGGGCTGAGCGTAGCCGTCGCTGTATCCGCCACCGCCCAGGCGAAGTCGGGGGCTTGGACCCTGAATGCGCCTGAAGGCCAATGGTACGCGACCGGCCGTGACCTTGGCTTGCAGCGCTTCAGCCCGCTCAAGCAGATCACAACGGCGAACGTCGGCGAGCTTCGGCCGATCTGGTCGTTCTCGACCGGCACGCTGCGCGGTCACGAGGGCAACCCGCTCGTGGTCGGCAACGTGATGTATGTCAATACGTCGTTCCCGAACATCGTGTACGCGCTCGACCTCGCGAAGCCCGGCGCCCCGCAGATCTGGAAGTACGTGCCGAACCAGTCGCCCGACGCGATTCCAATCGCATGCTGCGACCTGGTGAATCGTGGCACTGCCTACAGCCCGAGCGGGAAGATCTACATCCAGGCGCTGCAGGGTGAGCTGATCGCCCTCGACGCCAAGACCGGCAAGGAGCTGTGGAAGGCCAAGCACCCGGATCATTCGAACGCCGGGCCCGAGGCCAACGGCTACAAGCAGGGCGCCACGATGACCAACGCCCCGATCTACATCAAGACCAAGTCGGGCAAGGAAATCGTGATCGCAGGCATCTCCGGTGGCGAGTTCGGCGTGCGCGGCCGGGTGTCGGCCTTCGACGCCAACACCGGCGAGCACCTGTGGACCGGCTACAGCACCGGGCCGGACAGCGAAGTCCTCCTCGACGGCGACGCGAACGTGAACTATCCGTCGATGAAGGGCAAGGACCTCGGCGTCTCGACCTGGCAGGGCGACGAGTGGAAGCGGGGCGGCGGCACCACCTGGGGCTGGTACTCCTACGACCCCGACCTCGACCTCTTCTACTACGGCTCCGGCAACCCGGGCACCTGGAACCCCGACCAGCGGCCGGGCGACAACAAGTGGTCGATGACCATCTGGGCCCGCCACCCCGACAACGGGCACGTGCAGTGGGCCTATCAGATGACCCCGCACGATGAGTGGGACTACGACGGCATCAATGAGATGGTCCTGTTCGAGAGCGGCGGCAAGAAGCTGCTCGCGCACTTCGACCGGAACGGCATCGGCTACACTCTGGACCGGACGAACGGCAAGGTCATCGTGGCCAACGCCTTCGGCCCGATCAACTGGGCCAAGAGCGGCGGCACCGGCACCCCGGTCGAGGGCGTCGTCGAGACCGGCGTTCCCGTCAAGGATCCGAAGTACGGCACCTCCTCGAAGAAGAATGGCGAGGGCATCTGCCCGGCCGCCATCGGCTTCAAGGATCAGCAGCCGGCGGCGTTCTCGCCGCAGACCGGCCTCTTCTATGTCCCGGCGAACCACATCTGCATGGACTATGAGGGCGTCGAAGTGAAATACACCGCGGGTCAGCCGTACGTCGGCGCGATCGTGCGGATGTTCCCGGGCCCCGGCGGCCACCGTGGCCGGTTCATTGCCTGGGATCCGATGAAGGGCAAGGTCATGTGGGAGATCAAGGAGAACCTCGCGGCGTACGGCGGGGCGCTCGCCACGGCCGGTGGTGTCGTGTTCTACGGCACCATGGAAGGCTGGCTGAAGGGCGTCGATGCCAAGACCGGTAAGGTCCTCTGGCAGTACAAGACCCCCTCGGGCATCATCGGGAACCCGATGACCTACACCGCCCCGGACGGGTCGCAGAACGTCGCCGTGTACTCAGGCATCGGCGGCTGGGCCGGTATCGGCGTCGCCGCCGGCATCGGTGCCGAGGATCCGACCGCCGGTCTCGGCGCGCTCGGGGCCTTCGGTGACGCGGGCAACTTCTCGACCCAGGGCGGCGTCCTGACCGTCTTCGGGCTCAAGAACCCCACCATGAAGTAAGCCGGACCGCCGGGAGGCCGGAGGGGATACCCTCCGGTCCTCACGGGGGTAGATTACGAAAGAGCACGGCGCCGGGGCGCGGTCAGCTCCGGCGCCGTGGTCTTTTGGGCCAGGACCGGTCGAACGGCCGGCCCGGCCGCTACCCAAGCTCGACAGGGTGAGTCAATGTCGCGGATCGCGTTTCCCCTAGCTCGGCTGCTGGTCCTGGGCAGCGCCTTCACTACCTGGATGGCGGCTCCGGCCGTGGCGCAGCGCCCCGCGCCCCGCGAGGCCGGCCTGATCCGGGTGTGCGCCGATCCCGACAACATGCCGTCCTCGAACGACAAGGGTGAAGGATACGAGAACAAGATCGCCGAGCTGATCGCGAAGGACCTGAACTCCAAGCTCAGCTACGTCTGGTACCCCACGCGCCGGGGCTACTTCCGGATCATCAACGGCAGATACTGCGATATGGCGCTCGAGGCACCCGCCGGGCTCGACATGGCCGGCGTCACCAAGCCCTACTTTCGGTCCGGTTACGTGTTCGTCGCGCGGCAGGGCAGTGGCCTCGAAGACCTCAAGTCGCTCGCCGATCCCAGGCTTAAGCACCTGAAAATCGGGGTCAACGTCTACACCTCCGACAGCGAGAACTCGCCGCCGGCCATGGCCCTGAGCCGCTACGGCGTGGTCGGCAATCTGACCGGGTACAGCACCTTCTTCAGCGACCAGGTCCGGCCCGATGCCATCATCAAGGGCGTCGAGAACAAGGAGGTCGACCTGGCCATCGCGTGGGGGCCGGTCGCGGGGTATTACGCCAAGCAGTCGGCTGTGCCGCTGACGCTGACGCCGCTCCCGGCGCGGGACTCGCTCAGCGACTTCCCGTTGCAGTACAACATGGGCATCGCGGTGCGCCGCCGGGACAAGGAGTTCCGGGACAGCCTCGAGGCGGTGCTCGAGCGCAAGCGCCCCGAGATCGATGCCATTCTCAAGCAGTTCAACGTCCCGGTCCTTCCGATCGTGTCGGAACACCCGGAGAACTCTTCGGCCGATGCGGCCAAGAAGGCAGGCCCGAGCTAGCGATCTTCGATTTCATCATCGTGGTATAAGAGTTCGTCAATCAAGAGCTTCGAATGCCGGTCGCCGCTTCTGCTGCGGCCGGCTATGGTGTCCGGTCCTCCCCCTCGCGTCAGGAAAGGAACGTCTGCGAGCATGCGCACGCCCCTCACCACCGCTCTTCGCCGAATCGTGCTGGGTACCGGTCTCCTGCTGGCCGCCGTGGCGGTCACGACGCGCGCCGACGCGCAGGAGCTTCGGGATCAGTACCATGCGGCCCCCAGGGACACGGTGTCCCAGGACGTGTACGATGGCTGGAAGCAGTTCAACCTGAACTGTGCGCGCTGTCACGGGGAGGACGCCATGGGCACGTCCTTCGCGCCGCACCTCATCGTCTCGCTCAAGCCGGATGGCCCGATCAGTACCAAGGAGCTCTTCATGCAGACCGTCTGCGCCGGCCGCCCGGAAAAGGGCATGCCGTCGTGGTGCGCGCTCGGCATGGAGATTCCCACGATCGACAAGATCTACAGCTACGTGAAGGCCCGGAGCGACGCCAAGATGGCGCCGGGACGACCGGCCGTGAAGAAGGCAGGCTGACCGGAAGACTGCCCCGCACTGCGGCATTCACGCGGCGCCGCCCATGGTGGCGCCATCCGTCTTCCTGCCCCATCCCCCGCCGGCCCGACCTTCGGCAATGGAGTTCGCCTGAACCGCCGCTCCCGTACGCGGCGGGCAGCGGCCGGGCCGTTGGCCCCCGAATCGTTTGCAGGTAGGTTCAAACATGAGGGCCAGCGAACAAATCCGCTCCCTGTCCGGCCAGGAGGTGAGATGACTGCCGTTCGCGTTTTCGTGATCGTGGCGCTGCACTTGCCGGTGGCCACGGCCGCGCACGCCGCCGCCCGAGATCTTCACGTCGTGGCGGACACCCCCACGGTCCGGCTCAACTTGGACCAGGTCAAGGCACGCCTCGCGGCCGGCAAAGGCGAAACGGGGCCCGACCTTTCGGCCGTGGACCTGAGCGGCCTCGACCTGCGGGGCGTCGACTTTCGCCGGGCAACACTCACCGGCGCCCGCCTGACCGACGCCAACCTCGGCGGGGCCAACCTGTTCTCCTGCGACCTCACCGATGCCGTCGGCACCGGGGTGAACCTGAGCCACGCCAACCTGGACGGCAGCGTGCTTCGTCGCGCGGACCTCCGGAAGGCCAATCTCGAGGGCGCGAGCCTCTTCGCGACGATCATCGAGGCGGCCGATCTGAGCGGTGCCAACCTCTCCGGGACGCGCATCATCGGCTACCTCCGCGGCGCCAAGCTGGTCGGGGCGGTGCTGGTCGATGCCAACATCGGTGCCGACCCCGGCAACCAGTCGATGGGCGTCATGCGCGCCACCTTCGTGAGCGCCGATCTCTCCGGCGCCGACTTCACCGGCGCCAATCTCTTCAAGGCGGACTTCTCGCACGCCACCCTGACCGGCGCCCGCCTCATCCGTGCCGATCTGAGGAACTCCGAGCTGGTCCAGACCGATCTCACGCGAGCGGACCTCACGGGCGCCAAGCTCGCCCAGGCCAACGTGGACGGCGCGGACTTTCGCGGCGCCATCGGCATGGACCACATCCAGGGGCTCGACCAGGCCCGCAACCGCGACAAGGCCATTCTCGATGCGAAATGACATCCTGGCGGCGAGTGCCGCCTTCCTGTTGCTGGCGGCCTGCCGGCCGAGTGAGCCTCCCGCACGCGGCGGTGACGCCATGCGGGCGGACACCGCGGCCACCTCGAGCGCCACGGCATCAGCCGAGGCGCTGCTCGCCTACGTCACCAACGAGGAGTCGCAGGATCTGACCGTCATCGATACGCGGACGGACAGCGCGATCGCGTCGTTCCCCGTGGGTACCCGCCCCCGCGGCGTGCGGGTGAGCCAGGACGGCCGCACGGTCTTCGTGGCGCTGAGCGGCTCGCCCAAGTGCCCGCCGACCATGCCCGATGAAGAGTGCGAGAAGCTCAAGGCGGACAAGTCGAAGGACGGCATCGCGGTGGTGGACGCGGTCAGCCGCACCGTCTCGCGGGTGCTGCCGGGCGGATCCGATCCCGAGAACTTCGACATCAGCCGCGACGGCACCACGCTGTTCGTGTCGAACGAGGACGCGGGCACCGCCTCGGTCGTGGATATCGCCAGCGGCAAGATCCGGTCGACCGTCAAGGTGGGGAAGGAGCCCGAAGGCGTGCGGGTCGCCCCCGACGGGAAGACGGTCTGGGTCACCGGCGAGACCGATCACAACGTCACGGTCATCGACACCAGGACCGGCGCGGTCGTGGGCCAGGTCGAGGTCGGGAAGCGGCCGCGCTCGCTGGCCTTCACCCCCGACGGCGCGCGCGCCTACGTGACCTCGGAGGTCGATGGCACGGTCTGGGTGCTCGACGCGCAGGCCAGGAAATCGCTCAAGGTGATCCGCATGCCCGAAGGGTCCAAGCCGATGGGCGCGGAGGCCTCGCCGGACGGGCATCGCATCTTCGTGTCGAACGGCCGCGGCGGCACGGTGGCGGTGATCGACGTGGCCTCCGACTCGCTGGTCGGCTCCGCGAAAGTGGGGCAGCGGCCCTGGGGCATCGCGCTCACCCCCGACGGCCGGAAGCTGTACTCGGCGAACGGGCCGTCCAACGACGTCAGCGTCGTCGACGCGGAGCGGCTGACCATTCTGAAGACGATTCCCGTCGGCAAGATTCCCTGGGGTGTGGCACTCGGGCGGGCGCCATGACGCGACGCTCCGTGAGGCGGCTGCGCACGAGGTACTGAGCCATGGGTCGCGGCGCGCTCCCCGTGGCGCTCGCGGGGATACTGATCTGGCTGGGAGGACCGGCCGCCGCCCAGACCGACAGCATGCCGGCCGGTCCGGTGCCCGCCTTCCACTTCAGCTCGGAGGCCGGGCTGGGGCTTCGTGCGCTCTGGGAGCAGAGCCTGTCCGCCAAGCAGGAGCGGGTGGCCTGCCTCGGTGCCTCGATCCGGAACGACACCGTGTTCGTCGACCGCATCCTGGCCCTGGCCCCCGAGGAAGCCGATTCGATGACCAGCTCGGCCACCGCGTCGGTCGAACACTGCGGCCCGCCCGAATGGCAGGGGACGGCTCACACCCACGTGGCGCTCTACACCGATAGCCTGCCGTCCACGCGATTCTCCGCCCAGGACCGGGGCGTGATGCACCAGTGGTACCAGCGCTGGAACGCGGACGGCGTCTTCTGCGTCGTGTACAGCGCACGTGACGCGCATTGCGAGGCCGACGGTGTGGTGGGCGGCCTCCGATCACCCCCCATCATTCGCTGAGCCCGACATGCCGGCTTCAACCCTGCTCCTCGCCGCCCTCCTGTTCGCTCCGCTTCCCCACATGCCACCATCCGACGATCGCCCGTTCTGGAGCGACCGGCCCAACGCTGCGTCGTTCGAGCACCGCATCGACGGGCGGCTGGCCGAGGCCCGAGCCATCAGAGAACGCCTGCTCGCGGTCCGGGGCCGGCGGAGCATCGCGAACACGCTGACGCTCTACGATCAGCTCCTGCGGCAGCTCGAGGGCGCGGGCAACCAGGCGACGCTCGTGGCCGCCGTGCACCCGGACTCGGGGCTGCGGGCAGCTGCCGAGGCCGCGGCCCAGCGCGTGTCGGCCCTCGGCACCGAGATCTCCCTCGACCGGCGCATCTACGACGCCCTCACCACGATGGACACCGCCGGCGCGGACGCCGCCACCCGGTACTACGTCGAGCGCGCCCTGCTTGGCTTCCGGCTGGCCGGGGTGGACAAGGACGACGCGACGCGCGCCCGCATCCGCGCGCTCAACGAAGAGCTGGTCACCATCGGCCAGGAGTTCAACCGCAACATCCGCGAGGGCACCAGGACGGTGACGGTCGACTCGGCGGGCGACCTCGCGGGCCTGCCCGAGGATTACGTCAGGGCGCACCAGCCCGGCGCGGACGGCAAGATCGTGCTGACGACCGAATACCCGGACGCGATCCCGGTGCTGACCTACGCCCGGAGCGATGATCTCCGCCGGCGGATGCGGATCGCGTTCGACACCCGGGCATTTCCCAGGAACATGGCGGTGCTCGACCGGCTGATCGCCCGGCGGGCGGAGCTGGCCCACCTCCTCGGCTTCGCCTCCTGGGCCGACTATGCCACCGCCGACAAGATGGTCGGCTCGGCGGCCAAGGCTTCGGCGTTCATCGATCGCATCGCCGAGGCGTCGGCCTCGGCCGCGCAATCGGACTATCAGCGCCTTCTGGACCGCAAGCGCCAGGACGACCCCTCCGCCACCGCCGTCAACCGCTGGGAGTCGGGATACCTGCGTGAGCTCGTCCGCCGGTCGTCATACGATTTCGATTCGCAGAAGGTCCGTCCCTATTTCCCCTACGAGGCGGTGAAACAGGGCGTGCTCGATATCTCGAGCCGGCTCTTTGGCCTCACCTTCCGGCGGGTGAGCGTGCCGGTCTGGAACCCATCCGTCGAAGCGTACGAGATGTTCGAGGGCGGCCGGCGAGTGGGCCGATTCTATCTCGACATGCATCCCCGCCCGGGGAAGTTCTCACATGCCGCCCACTTCCCGATCCGGGCCGGGATCGGTGGCCAGGATCTCCCCGAAGGCGCACTCATCTGCAACCTTCCCGGGGGCACGGTGGGAGATCCCGGGCTGATGTCCCACGACGACGTCGTAACGGTGTTCCACGAATTCGGCCACCTGCTGCACACGCAGCTCGGCGGACGAGGACGGTGGCTGCGGCAGAGCGGTGTGAAGACGGAGTGGGACTTCGTCGAAGCCCCGTCGCAGATGCTCGAGGAGTGGATCCGGGATCCGGCGGTGCTGGCCACCTTTGCGCGGCATTACCAGACCGGCAAGCCCATCCCCGCGGCGCTCGTGCGGCAGATGAACCGGGCCGAGGCGTTCGGCCGCGCGCTCGACGTGCGGGCGCAGATGTCGCTTGCGCGGATCTCGCTGTCCCTGTACGACCGCCTGCCGGCGCAGGTGAACACCGACTCGATCGTGCAGGCGGTCGGCGCCGCGTACCTGCCCTACCCGCCGATGCCCGAGACCCACTTCCAGGCGTCGTTCGGGCATCTGGATGGCTATTCGGCCATCTACTACACCTACATGTGGTCGCTGGTGATCGCGAAGGACTTGTTGAGCGGGTTCGACCGGTCCGATCTGCTCGCCCCGGGTCCCGCCCGGCGCTACCGGGAAGCCATCCTCGCGCCGGGCGGCTCGGCCCCGGCGGCTGCGCTGGTGCAGCGCTTTCTCGGTCGCCCCTTCAGCTTCGACGCCTGGCGGCGGTGGCTGGACTCAGGCGAATAACGGCCAGGCTCAGGAGAACGGCCGCCGCGCGAAACGGGACTTGGGCCGGTCAACCCACAGCCTGGCGTCGAGCCCCCACGTGCGGCCCGCCCGGGCGAAGTAAAACGCGATCATCAGGGTCACCAGCACGAGGTGGAACCCCTGCTGCCCGGGCGACATCCACTGCGTGGCCAGGCCGTAGTTCACCACCAGCGTGAGCCCCACCAGCGACGCGATCCCCGTGAACAGGCCCAGGGTGAGCCCGATCCCGGTGATCGCCTCGCCGATGGCCGTGAGGTTGGCGAACACCTCGGGGTGCGTGAGGACGGTATTCTCGAGGAAGTGCTTGTAGAACAGGACCGGGTTCTCGGAGGCCTGCTTCGTCACGATGGTGGGCATCGTGCTGACCCACCGCGCCGAGGCGCCCGGCAGCGGCAGCATACCCCCCACCATCACGAGGCCCAGCTTCGTGTACACGGCCTTGGCGAAATAGAGCCCGACGACGATGCGCGCGAACGCGAGCCAGCGATCGGGATAGGTCATGCTCACGACGGGGCGGGACGAGTAGGCCATCAGCCGCGGCTCCTGGGTTGGGTATCCATCCTAAACCTCGACCCCCACCTCCGAAAACACAAACGTCCAGGTATCGGTCAGCTCGTCGAGCACTTTGGAGAGCGGCTTCCCCGCCCCGTGCCCCGCGCGCGCCTCCAGGCGCAGCAGCACCGGCCGGGATGAGGAGGTGGCGGCCTGCAGCCGGGCCGCCATCTTGCGCGCGTGCATGGGGTCCACCCGGCTGTCGCTCTCGGCGGTGGCGAGGAGGACGGCCGGATACGGCGTGCCGGGCCGCACGTGATGGTACGGGGAATACGCCCGGAGCCAGGCGAACGCCTCGGGGTCCTCGGGCGAGCCGTACTCCGGAATCCACAGCCTGGCGATCAGGAACCGGTGGTAGCGCAGCATGTCCAGCAGCGGCACCTGCACAACCACCGCCCCGAAGAGCTCGGGCCGCTGGGTGAGGACCGCGCCCATGAGCAGGCCGCCGTTGGAGCCGCCCGCCACGGCCAGCCGTTCGGGGCGAGTGTACCGCTCGCGGATGAGCCACTCCGCGGCGGCCACGAAATCGTCGAAGCTGTTCTGCTTGCGTCCCAGCATCCCGCCCTGGTGCCACGCCTCGCCGTACTCCCCGCCGCCCCGGATGTTGGGGATGGCCACGAGGCCGTCGTGCTCGAGCCAGAGCAGCAGCGAGCGCGAGAACGCCGGCGTCATGCTGATGTTGAAGCCGCCGTAGGCGGTGAGATAGGTCGGCGTGTCGCCCGTCCGCGCCAGCCCGCGGCGGTGGACGAGAAACATGGTCACCGCCGTGCCGTCGCGCGACGGCACGCTCACCTGCTCGACCTCGAACCGCTCGGGATCGACGTCGGCCTCGACCCGGCGCCAGAGCGTCTGCTCGTCGGTTCCGAGGTCGAGCCGGTAGATGCTGGGCGGCACCGTGTACGAGGAGAAGCCGTAGAACAGCTCGCGCCCATCCGGCTCCCCGCCGAGGCCGAACAGGCTCCCCAGGGTCGGGAGCGAGACCTCGTGGCGCAGGCCGCCGTCGAGGTCGGCGAGGCGGAGACGGGACGTGGCCCGCTCGAGGTAGCTGAGGGCGAGCCGGTCGGCCAGCACGCGCACGCCCTCGAGCACCGCGTCCGGGCGCGCCGGGACCAGCTCCCGCCAATGCCCCCGCGCGGGGTGCGCTGGATCGACCTCGTAGAGCCGGTAGGTCGGGGCGTCGAGGTTGGTCCGCAGGAACAGCCGCCCGTGCGCCACCTCGCCCTCGAACGATGCCGGCAGGCCCTCCGCCACCGCCACCAGCGGAGGGACGACGACGTCGCCGGCCGGGCTGTGCCGGTCGCCCAGGTACAGGTCGGTCTGATCGAAGGTCCGCGAGACGTGGATGCTGAGCCAGCGCCCGTCGGGCGAGAGGCTCACGCCCGGCCAGTACTCCTTCTCGGTGGGCTGCAGCACCAGCGGGTCGGTGTCGGAGTCGGCGCCGAGGCGGTGGAAATAGACGCCTCGGTGATAGTGCTCTTCACCCGCCGGGATGGCGCCGGGCGCGGGGTACCGGGTGTAGTAGAACCCGGAGCCGTCGGGCAGCCAGGCGAGGTCCGCGGCGCGCGCGCGGGGGATGCGGTCGGGCAGCGTGACGCCGCGGGCGACGTCGAGCACGTGCAGCACGCTCTGCTCGCTGCCGTTCTCGGAGAGTCCATACGCCAGGAGGGAGCCGTCGTCGCTCGGGTAGTACCAGTCGAGCGCCGTGGTGCCGGCCGGATCGAGCGCGTTGGGATCGACCGCCACGCGGTCGGCGCCGTCGACGCCCTCACGGACGCACAGCACGGGCTGGTTCTGCCGGCCGTCGCGCCGCTGATAGAAGTAGCGGCCGTGCGCGGGCGCGGGCACGCTGATGGCGCCGATGGCGAGGAGCTCGTCGAGCCGGCGGCGGATGGTCTCGCGCGCGGGCACCCGGGCGAGGTAGCGCTCGGTCAGCGCGTTCTGCGCCTCGGTCCAGGCCCGGGTCTCGGCGCTCTCGCCATCCTCCAGCCAGCGATACGGATCGGGGATCGGCTCCCCGTGCAGCTCCTCGACGGCGTCGACGGTGCGGGTGGCCGGATAGACGGGCTCAGTCACCCAGGCAGATTCCGAGGTCGCGGGCGGTCCGGATGGTGTCGCAGTCGAGCGGGACGTTCTTGGCCCGGCCGACCACGTTCTCCAGCGGCACCCGCGTGATTTCCTGCCCGTTGAGCCCCACCATGATCCCGAAGGCCCTGTCAGCAATGGCCCGCACGGCGGCCGCGCCGAAGCGCAGCGCGAGCAGCCGGTCGTAGGTGGTGGGCGTTCCGCCGCGCTGCAGATGGCCCAGCACCAGCGTCCGCGTCTCCTTGCCCGTATGGTGCTCGATGGCGCGGGCCACCTTGCTCGCGATGCCGCCGAGCCGGTCGACGGTGCCGACGCCACGGCGCTCGAGCAGCTCGATCGCTCCATCACGCGGGCGAGCTCCTTCGGCCACCACGACGATGCTGAAGTGGCGCCCGGCCGCCTCACGGCTCCGAACCTTCTCGCACACCTTCTCGATGTCGAACGGGATTTCGGGAATGAGGATGGCGTCGGCGCTGCCCGAGAGGCCGCTGTACAGGCTGATCCAGCCCGCATACCGGCCCATCAGCTCCACCACGAGCACCCGGTCGTGGCTCTCCGCGGTCGAGTGCAGCTTGTCCAGCGCCTCGGTGGCCGTGCTCACGGCCGTGTCGAACCCGAAGGTGCGCTGCGTGCCGCTCACGTCGTTGTCGATGGTCTTGGGCACGCAGACGACGGGAAGCCCCTTCCGCCAGAGATCGTGCGAGATCTGCAGGCTGCCATCGCCGCCGATCGAGACCAGGGCGTCGAACCCGCTCGCCTCGAAGGCGGCCACGAGATCCTCCGAGCGGTCGCACTCGACCTCCGCGCCGTGCTCGTCGCGGGTGACGTATCGGAACGGATTGCCTCGGTTGGTTGTCCCCAGGATGGTGCCGCCCAGATGGGTGATCCCGCGAACCTGGGCGGGACCGAGCGGCACGACGCCGTTGAACGACAGGAGCCCTTCGTACCCGCGCTGGATGCCGTACGACTTCCATCCCCGCCCGTGGGCCGAGAGGACCACGGCCCGGATCACCGCGTTCAGTCCCGGAGCGTCGCCGCCGCCGGTGCAGATGGCCAGGCGCATGTCAGCTTGGGCGCCGGATCAACTGCATGATCTCCCCCGGCTGGGGATGGCGCCGGAGGGCCTTCTTCGAGAATACCAGGTTGCCGTCCACTGTCACCTCGAAGACGCCGCCGGAGGAGGGCACCAACCGGATCTCGGCGTCGGGTATGTCCTGCTTCAGCTCAGCCGCCAAACTGGCGGCTCGAGGCTCGTAGTTTCAGACGACGCAGTATTCGATGATGACCCGCATGCGGCGCTCCTCTCGAACGGGATGGGGGCAGCCGGAATCGTAGTGCGGCCAGGAAGGGAAGCCAAGGGTGGCGCCCCGAAGGTGACGGGGCTCCTTGTCAGGCACCCCCGGAAACCGTATCTATTTGATCCATGCGAACCTACCCACACCTCGCCAGGGGCTGGGCCGGGGGGCTTCGGCTCCTTGCCACCCTCGCCCTCCTGGTGGCTTGCGCCCGTCCCGGCGCGGCGCAGCAGCGGAAGTATCTCGTCGAACTCGGCGCCGGCGGAGCGTATCAATCCTTCGATGCCGCCACCGACCTTGGAGGCGCGGCCGGAGGAGTCGGGCGGCTCGGTGTGTGGCTGCCACTCAATTTTTCCCTGGAGGTCGAAGGCGGGTTCGCCTCGCCCAAGACCAAGGTCGGTGACGAGGGCGTGAGCGTGAAGACATTCGGCGCTTCGGCGCTCTACAACATCCTGATCGGCAACAAGAGCTCCTTCTATCTCAAGGCCGGCGCCGGTACGACCAAGTACGGAAGCAGCTGTCCTGCCGTCGCCAGCGCGGGCGATCCGATCTGCGGGAGCAGCGGCGCCTTACTGGGCGGCGCGGGCTTCCGGATCGGCATCTCGCCCACGGTGCTGGTCCGGGCCGAAGGGCTCTACAACCGCAACAAGAGCAAGGCACGTACGGGCGCCGCGGGGCGTTCCCTGTCGAACTTCGGCGCCAGCCTCGGCCTGAGCCTGATGCTCGGCAGCAAGCCCATCCCCGACAGTGACGCCGACGGCGTCCTCGACAATCGCGACAAGTGTCCCGACACGCCGTCCGGCGCCAGCATCGACACCCGCGGTTGCCCGAGCGACAGCGACGGTGACGGCGTGCCCGACGGCGTGGACCGCTGCACCACCACGGTGGCGGGTGCCGCCGTGGACGAGCGCGGCTGCCCCCGGGACACCGATGGCGACAACATCGCCGACGGGCTCGATCGCTGCCCGGACACACCCGCCGGCGTCCTGGTGGATCCGCGCGGCTGTCCCAAGGACAGCGATGGCGACAAGATCCCCGACGGCCTCGATCGCTGCTCCGATACACCGCGCGGGGCCACCGTGGACGCCCTCGGCTGCCCCGGCGACGAGGACGGCGACGGCGTGCTCGACGGCCTCGATCGCTGCCCCCGGACGGCCGCCGGCGCGACGGTCAACGCGACCGGCTGCGTAGCGGGCCAGGCGCCGGGCGGCCCGGTACCCACGGCTCCGCCCGGCGGGAAACCGACCGGTGCGCAACCCAATGCTCCGGCACAGCAGCTCAAGCCAGGCGTGCCCCGCCCCACTGCCGGACAGCCGCCTCGAGTGCAGCCGGACACGGTCGGCCGTCCGATACCGCGTCCGACAGTGACGGTGCCCACTCCGACCTCGCCGGCGCCGGCAAGGTCGGTCAAGGGAGCCCTGGCTGCGGGAATCATCCCAGGTGTGGGCTTCGCCGAGGGGACCGCGCGGTTGCTGTCTTCGTCCTATGTGGCACTCGACTCCGTGGCCCTGCTGCTGAAGGCGGACCCGAAGGCGCGGGTGGAAATCGGCGCGCATACGAGCAAGTCCGGCGCCGCCGCGGACGACCTGCGCCTGACCGCGCTCCAGGCGGAGGCGGTGCGCGACTACCTGGTCGTGCAGGGCGTGGCCTATCAGCAGATCGTCGCGCGCGGATACGGGTCGACCGTGCCGCTCACGCGCAATGCCACGCCGCGGGCGCAGGCGGCGAACCGCCGGGTGGAGATTCAGCCGATCCTGCCCGGGCCATGAACTGTTACGGCGCGGGACGGCCGGGACGGCCCCGCGTCCGGTCGAAGGGACGATATCCTGAGCCGCAGGGCAGTGTCTGGCCATGGCGGCGCGTGCAACTTGTTTAGCTGCAGCCGCTTGGGCCACGCCTCCATAGCCGGTCCGAGCCTTGCGATGCGGCTGCCTCGACCGACCCAACCCCTCACCTGACAGGAGCAACGATGGACTACCGGACTCGCCTCGGTCTGCTGCTCGCGTGCGCCGCCGTGCTGGGAGCGCGCCCCGCCGTGGCCCAGGCCCCCGCCGCCGTCACGCCGGCGGCCATCGCGCAGGGCGACAGCCTGTACCACGGCAAGGGAAACTGCTACGCCTGTCATGGCGCCAATGGGGAGGGCGTGGTCGGCCCCAGCCTCACCGACGCGGAGTGGATCCACAGCGACGGATCCTACGACGCCATCGTCAAGCAGATCACCACCGGCGTGACCATCGAGCAATCCAAGAGCAAGGTCGCCATGCCGCCCAAGGGCGGCGGGCAGATCACCGACGACGAGATGAAGGCGGTGGCCGCGTACGTCTACTCGCTCGGCCACAAGAAGCCGTCCTGACGCGGCGGCTCCGGCTGCCGCACGCCATCGCTGCACGCAACGTTTGGAAGGGCGCACGCAGGTGCGCCCTTTTCGCTACCTTCCAGCGATGACCACGAACCGCCTCGGGGCCGCCACGTCGGCCTACCTGCAGTCTGCCGCCCATCAGCCCATCCACTGGTATCCCTGGGGCGACGAGGCCTTCGAGTCCGCCCGCGCGCAGGATCGCCCAGTGCTGCTCGACATCGGCGCCGTGTGGTGCCACTGGTGCCACGTGATGGACGGCGAGTCCTATGAGAATCCGGCGCTCGCCGAGTTCCTGAACGGCCACTTCGTCTGCATCAAGGTGGACCGGGACGAGCGGCCGGACGTCGACGCGCGGTATCAGCGGGCGGTGCAGGCCCTCACCCGGCAAGGCGGCTGGCCATTGACCGCGTTTCTCACGCCCGCCGGCGAGGTGTTCTACGGGGGCACCTACTTCCCACCCGACGGCGGGCACGGCCGGCCGGGCTTCCGCGCAGTGCTCGAGAGCGTGCTCGACGCCTATCGCTCGCGTCGGGGGCAGGTGCAGTCGCAGGCGGATGCGGTGCGGCGGGTGGTGCGGGACGACCTGGACGAGGCCGCACCCGGGGAGCCGTCGCTCCAGATGCTCGAGGATGCGGTCGCCCAGATGGCCACGGTGTTCGACCCGGTGAACGGCGGATTCGGACGGAGCCCCAAGTTTCCGCACCCGGGCGCGATGACCCTGCTGCTCCACCGCTGGTCCGACCATCCCGGCGAGCCGGCGCGGAGTATCCTCGACCGCACGCTCCTCGGCATGGCGCGGGGTGGCGTCTACGATCAGCTCGGCGGCGGGTTCCATCGCTACAGCGTCGACGCCGAATGGATCGTGCCGCATTTCGAGAAGATGTCGTACGACAATTCCGAGCTGCTCAAGGCGTACGCCGACGCCTTCGCCCTGTTCGGCAGCGAGGAGTACGCAACGGCAGCGCGCGGCATCGTGCGGTGGGTGCGGGAAGTGATGTCCGATCCGGCCGGCGGATATGCCGCCAGCCAGGACGCCGACGTGGGCCTGGAGGACGACGGTGATTACTTCACCTGGACCCGCGAGGAGGCCGCGGCGGCGCTGTCGCCCGAGGAAATGGAGGTGGCCGCCGCTTACTACGACATCGGCACCGCGGGCGAGATGCACCACAATCCCGCCAAGAACGTGCTGTTCGTCGCCGCGACGGTGGCCTCGCTGGCCGTCCGCCTGGGCCGCCCCGAGGCCGAGGTGCGCACGGCGCTGGAGCGGGCCCGGGCAAAGCTTCGCGCGGCTCGCGACGCGCGTCCGGCGCCCTTCGTCGACCGCACCCGCTACACCAACTGGAACGCGATGATGGCCTCGGCCATGCTCCGCGCGGGCACGGCGCTCGGCGACGAGGAGGCGCGCCGCCACGCCCTCCTCACCCTCGCGCGCCTCCGCGACGAGCGCGTGGCCGAAGACGCCGTGGCGCACGCACCCGGCGGCGTGGCCGGCCTGCTGGACGACCAGGTACAGGTGGCCGCGGCGGCGCTGGACGCCTACGAAGTCACCGGTGACCTCGAGTGGCTGGTCTGGACGGCGCGGCTCATGGACCGGGTCTGGGCGGACTACTGGGACGACGAGGGCGGCGGGCTCTTCGATACGGCGCGCGGAGGGTCGAGCGGCCCCGGGCTCCTGCCGGCCACGGCCAAGCCGGTCCAGGATACCCCGACCCCGTCACCCAACGGCGTGGCAGGGATCGTCTGTGCGCGCCTGCACGAGCACACCGGCGAGGCGCGCTGGCGGGAGCGCGGGCAGGGTGTGGTCCGGGCCTTCGCGGGCCGCGTGAGCGAGCTTGGCCTCTACGCCGCGGCCTATCTCCTGGCCCTCGACTGGCAGCTCGCGCCGAGCACGCATCTGGTCATCGTGGGCGAGGCCGGCGATCAGGTAGCCGATCGCATGCACGCGGACGCGCTCGCGCTGTTCGTCCCCCGCCGCGTGGTGCGGCGCATCGCTCCGGCAGAGGCGGCCACCCAGCCCCTGCCGCCGGCCATGGCGGGAATGGTGGCGGCGGGCCGCGCCCCACGGGCCTATGCCTGCACCGGGACGAGTTGCCGGGCGCCGGCCGGAACGGTCGAGCAGTGGCGGGCCGTGCTGTCGGAGCTGATGGTGTGCGCCTGACCCTGACCCCGTCGGATGCCCAGCGCCGTGCGATTCAGGCCCCCCTCGGCCCGGTGCTCGTCGTCGCCGGTCCGGGCGCGGGCAAGACCTACTGCCTGATCGCGCGCATCGGACACCTCATCGCCTGCGAAGGGCTCTCGCCCGCGCGCATCTGCGCCGTCACGTTCACCAACAAGGCCGCCGACGAAATCGCGACGCGGCTCCGGCGCGAGATCGGCCCCGCGGCCGAGGAGATCACCCGCGGGACCCTGCACTCGCTCTGCTTCTCGCTGCTCCGGGACTATGCCGTGGCGGCCGGCCTCCGCCGGGGAGTGGGCATCGCCGACGAGGACTATCAGCTGCGTGTCCTCCGCCGGCTCCGGGTGCGGCCGGAGCGGCAGAAACACTTGCTCCAGCTCTTCGGCCGGCACCGGCTCCAGCACGTGCCGCTGACCGGCGGCGACCTGGAGCTCTTCCAGGCCTACTCCGCGGTGCTGACGACGAGAAACCTGGTCGACTATGATGATCTCATCGCCCGCACCGGCCGGCTGCTGCGTGAGCACCCTGCCGCCGGCGACGACGTCCGGGGCCGCTGGGATTACGTGCTGGTCGACGAGTTCCAGGACCTGAGCCTGGCGCAATACGAGATCATCACGCACCTCACCGCGGGGCATGGCCGCTGCTTCGCCGTGGGCGACGACGAACAGTCGATCTTCTCCTGGACCGGCGCCGATCCCGCCATCCTGGAGCGATTCCGGACCGACTTCCGCATCGACACGCCGATCATCCTGGACCTGAATCGCCGCTGCTCCCGGCAGATCTTCGATGTCGCGCGACGGCTGGTCACCCACAACACCGGCCTGTTCGACAAGCGGCTCGAGGCCGATCGCGACTCCGACTACTGCGTCACCACCCATGTGTTCCCCGACGAGTCCGCCGAGGCGGACTGGCTGCTGGACGATCTGCTCCTCGACCAGGCGGCCTCGGGGCTCGCCTGGGGCGACTACGGCGTGCTGTACCGCTATCACACGACCGGGCAGTCGCTCGAGGCCCGGCTGATCGGAGCCGGCATCCCCTGCCTGATGGCCCGGGGCCAGGCGCTCATGGACGACGCGCTGATCGGATACGTCGTGCTGAGCCTGCGCATCCTGTACGCTCCCGACGACCCGCTCGTCGTCGAGGCGTTCGCGGAGCGGATGCTGCCACGGCCCCTGCTCGATCGGGTGCACGCGAGCTACCGCGGCATGGAGCTCATGAACGCGCTGCGAACCTTCTCGCGCACCTCCCGGGGCGACCCCGACGCGCGGCTGGCATGGCGCTTCATCTTCCACATCGAGAACCTCGCGGGGCTGGGGCGAACGCACGATGCCATCGGTCCCCTGGTGGATGCCCTGTCCGCTCAGTACCTCGGCCCGTACCGCAATCCGCTCGACGAGCGCGCGGCGGAGCTCAGTGATCCTGCGGAGGTCGCCGGCGCGCCGCACCTGGCCGAGCGGCTTGCCGAAACGAGGGAGCACGGCCGCACGGTCTGGATCGAGCCCGACCGCGGCCTCGACCTCGCACTGCTTCCGATGCTGCGGGCGGTCGTCGGGGAGCGGGTGTATCGTCTCGGGCCCGGCGATCGGCCCGCGGCCGGCGATTTCCTGCTGCGCGCCGGGAGCGTCCGGCCCCTGCTGCTGTTCAAGGCGCTCCAGCTCCTCCAGTGCCGGGGCATGGCGGATCCGTTGCAGGACTACGTCGCGTTCGACCTCGAGACCACGGACAAGGACGCGGCCGAGTGCGAGATCGTCGAGCTGGCCGCCGTGCGGGTCCGCGGCCGGGTGATCGTCGAGCAGTTTCAGCGGCTGGTCCGCCCCTCACGACCGATCACCCCCCAGGCCACCGCCGTCCACGGCTACAGGGACGCCGACGTTTGCGACCAGCCCACCGTGTCGGAGGTCTGGCCGGCCTTCCGCGAGTTCGTCGGCGGCGATCTCCTCGTGGCCCACAACGGCCACACCTTCGACGTTCCGGTGCTCCGCCGGCTCGCGGACGGCCTGCCGGGTCTCGACGAGCTCGTGTTCTTCGACACGCTGCCGCTGGCCCGGTCACTGATCGAGGGCGGCGCGAGCCTTCCGGACCTCTGCCACCGGTTCGGGGTGGCTCCCGGGCGAACGCATCACGCCATCGACGACGCCGCCGCCCTGGCGGGCGTCATGCGGCATCTGGGCGAGCTCGGCCTGGCGCGCGCGCGCAAGGTGGCCCTGGTGCAGCTGCTGGGATGGCTCGGCCTGGGATTGGCGCTCGATGCCGCGCCCGATCCCAGCCCCGAGGAACGGCTGCTCCGCGATCTCGCGCTGCCGGCCGCCCTCGGCCGGTATGGCGGCTGCCTCGAGGCCTACGCCGAGCTGGCCACGGAACCGGATGCGCCTTCCGTGGAAGAGTTGATCGAGCGCCTGGGCGGGGACCGGCTGCTGGAGCGCATCCGGGCGCAACGGCCCGTGTCGGAGCGCTATCCGGCCTCCGTCGCGCGGCTGGCGGCACTGGTGGAAGCCAGTGCCTCGCCGACACTGGGCGAGAGCATCGATTTGCTGCTGAGTCGCGTGGCCCTGTCGCGCAGCGACGGCTTCGCGACCGACAAGGACCGGGTGAGCCTCCTGACCTTGCATGCGACCAAGGGCCTCGAGTTCTCGAGGGTGTACATCGTCGGCGCCGAAGACAATCAACTGCCGGGCTTTCGAGCGCTGGAGAACGACGACCAACACGACATCCAGGAAGCGCGCCGGCTGCTGTACGTCGGCATGACCCGCGCCAAGGACCGGCTGGTGCTGACCCGGGCGCTCCAGCGGGACGGTCGCGGGACCGGCGGAGACCGGTTCCTGCGCGAGGCGGGCCTCGAGGCCACGGTGTTAGATTAGCCCTCGGACCTTCTCCGGAGTGAATGCAACGTGGCCAAGACCGCGACCATCGTCACCAGCAAGGGCACCGTCGTCGCCGACCTGTTCGACACCGAGACGCCCAATACCGTGGCCAATTTCGAGAAGCTCGCCAACAGCGAGTTCTACGACGGCACCCGGTTCCACCGCGTCATCAACAACTTCATGATCCAGGGTGGCGACCCGCTCTCGAAGGACCCCAACAATCCCCGCGTCGGCACCGGCGGGCCGGGCTACCACATCAAGTGCGAGACCCACCTCAACACGCACAAGCACGTGGCCGGGTCGCTCAGCATGGCCCATGCGGGCAAGGACACCGGCGGAAGCCAGTTCTTCATCTGCCACGCGCCGCAGCCGCACCTCGATCGCGTGCACACCATCTTCGGCCAGGTGCGCGAGGGCATGGACGTCGTGAACAGCATCAAGCAGAACGACGTGGTCACCTCGATCCGGGTGGTCTGACCTGCATCTCGATTTCGCCATCGTCGCCGACTACGCCCTCATCGACCAGCAGGGCAAGCTGAGCGTGCTCGGGATCTTCCAGCACGTATGGCTGACCACCTTTCCCTCGGTGTGTCCGCGCACCCATCTGGTGCTCCGGGTGCGCGGGCGCCGCACCGAGATCGGCATGCACGCGATCCGCATCCGCTTCGTGGACGAAGGCGGCACCGAGCTGCTCGGCGGCGAGGGCACGGTCCAGTTCGGCGAGCCGCCGGCGGGGGTGGTCGACGTCGAGGCGGGCGCCGTCCTGGTGTTCGACGTGCCGCTGCCGCGGCCCGGCGCGTACGCCTTCGAGATCTCGCTCGACGGCGGCGTGTCCGCCCGCGTTCCCCTGACCGCGGGCTACGCGCAGGCGTCCTGACCCGCCGGAGTCTCCGATGGCGCTCGACCGCGATCGCGCCCTGGCGCTCGTGCAGGAGTACACCGCCTCCGATGGCCTGCGGAAGCACATGTACGCCGTCGAGCTCGCCATGCGGGCCATGGCCGAGCGCGCGGGCGAGGACGCCGATGCGTGGGGGCTGGTCGGACTGGTGCACGACTTCGACTACGAGCGCTTTCCCAACGCCGCCCACTCGGCCACCGAGGAGCACCCGGCCGAAGGCGTGCGGATTCTCACCGGACTGGGGCTGCCGGAGTCGAGCGGACGCGCCATCCTCGGGCACGCGACCTACACCGGCGTGCCGCGCGACACGCCGATGGCCAAGGCGCTCTTCGCGGTGGACGAGCTGTGCGGCTTCCTGGTGGCCTGCGCGCTCGTGCGCCCGTCCCGGAGCCTTCAGGATCTGGAGGTCTCCAGCGTCAGGAAGAAGCTCAAGGACAAGGCCTTCGCGCGGGGCGTGAGCCGCGAGGACGTGCTGCAGGGCGCCGCCGAGCTCGGCGTCCCGCTCGAGGAGCACATCGCCTTCGTGCTCGGCGCGCTCCGGCCGCACGAGGGCGTGCTCGGCCTCGGCGCCGCATGACGGGGGGCGGCGCCGGCGCCGTCCCGGTCCGCGCCGAGCAGACCGTCGCCAGCGCGATCAACCGCGCCGCCGGCGGCCGGCCGATCCCCGGCAACCAGGTGCGGCTCCTGATCGACGGGCCTTCCGCCTACGAGGCGATGCTCGACGTCATCGCCACCGCCAGCCGCTGGATCCACTTCGAGAACTACATCATCCGGTCCGACGATGCCGGCTGGCGCTTCGCCGAGGCGCTCGCCCGGCGCGCGCGCGAGGGCGTCCACGTGCGCGTGCTCTACGACGGGCTGGGCTCGTGGAACACCCGGCGCGCGTACTGGCGGTTCCTGCGGGAGGCGGGCGTGGAGGTGCGCGCCTTCCGGCCGCTCTCGCCGGTGGACCTGGTGTCCAATTTCTCGCGCAACCACCGCAAGCTGGTCGTGGGCGACGGCGCCCGGGCCGTGATCGGCGGGCTCTGCATCGGCTGCGAGTGGACCGGCGAGCACACCCCCGGCGAGCACGGGTGGCGCGACACCGCGGTCGACGTCGCCGGGCCGGCGGCGGCGGTGCTGGATCAGGCCTTCGCGCGGACCTGGGAGGTGGCGGGAGGGACCCTGCCCGAGGAGGACGTGGCCGGACGGGTGACCCCGCAGGGACAGGGCGAGGTGCGCGTGATCGGCGGGGAGCCGGGCCGCGAGCGGACCTACCGCGTGATCGAGCTGCTCTCCGCCGGCAGCCTCGAGCGGCTGTGGATCACCGACGCCTATCTGGTGGCGCCGCCCAGGCTCTTCCAGGCGCTGCGGGACGCGGCGCGCGACGGGGTCGACGTACGGCTGCTGGTGCCGGGGTCGAGCGACCTGCCGCTGGTCCGGAACCTGTCGCGCATCGGGTATCGCGACCTGCTGCGGAGCGGCGTGCGGATCTGGGAGTGGGACGGCCCGATGCTGCACGCCAAGACCATCGTGTCCGACGGCCGCTGGACCCGGGTCGGCTCGAGCAACCTCAATTCCTCGAGCCTGCTCGGCAACTGGGAGCTCGACGTGCTGATCGAAGACGCCACCCTGGCGGAATCGATGGAGCGGCAGTTCCGGCTGGATATCGCGCGGAGCCGCGAGGTCGTCCGCCGGCGGGTGCGCGCACCGGGCCGCATCAGTGCCGCTCTCCCGACGGCGCTGCAGCGCGAGCATCCCGAGGTGGCGCTCCAGCCATACCGGCCCAGCGGCCGCGAGCGCCGCCGGCGCGCCGCCCTGACCCTTCGCGGCCTGCTCAGCAACGCGCGGCGGTCGATCTACCTGCCCATCACGGCGTTCCTGGTGACGCTCGGCACCCTGTTCTTCGTGCTCCCGCGGGCGACGGCGTACGCCTTCGGGGTGTTGTGTGCGTGGCTGGCGCTGAGCGCGGGGCGGGAGGCGTTTCGGCGCCGCGCCGACCGATAGCGGCGCAGCTCGGCATCGACCTTATCGGCTGGGCCGCTCGCGATCGGGGAAGGCGCCTCGCAGCGAGGCAATGCCGTCGACCGCCACCAGCAACCCCGGCATCGGCAGGGTCTGCACCCCGATGACGGTGAGTGCCGGCCGCGCGTCGGCCGTCAGTACCTCGGCCGCTATCGAATGGATGACCTTGTTATCGTCCGGCTTGTAATCCACCACGTAGACCGTGAGCTTGACCACGTCCCCGGGGAGACCGCGCGCCGCCCGCACGAGTGCCACGAGGTTCTGCAACGACTGCCGCAACTGGGTGGTCAGATCGTTGGGGCCGACGAGTCTTCCCTTCCCGTCGAGCGCCACCTGTCCGGACAGATACACGGTGAATCCGACTTTGACCGCGCCGCTGAAGCCGTCGAGCCGGGGCACGTTCTGAAGATCGAGGGGTGTCGGGGTGAGGAGGTCCGGTGCCCCCCCCGGACCGCTGCGCCGGGGCGGCATGCAGGAGGCCAGCGCCGCCAGGCCGACGACGCCGAGCAGACGTCGGACACACCGACCACCCGTCATCGGGTCTTGCGCTGCGCCCGGCGGGCGTCCAACCGCTTGGTGATCTTCGCGAACTCCTCCTGCTGCGCCGGCGTGAGCACCGCCTGGATCTCGGTCCGCGTGCGCGTCGCGATGGCCTCGAAGCGCGGGCGCGCCTCCGACATCAGCGACCGGAGGTCGGCTTCACGCCGGGTGAGGACCGTATCGATCCGGGCGTGCTGTGCCGCGGTCAGATCGAGCTCCCGGTCCAGACGCCCGAGCATCCACCCCTTCATCTCGGGTGGCGGACCGGACGGCGGACCGCCGATGGCCAGCCCCGGAAACCCCCGCCGCAGCATCGCGTGGTGTACGAAGAACCCCACCGCCGCTCCGGCAAGAAACACCAGCACGATCACGACACCGGCGACCAGCCGTGACTTACGAGGTTCGTTCATCGGGCTCCCCACGAAGTGAACTCATCGTTGTGGGCGGTTTCGAGGAAGGACACGAGCACGGCGTCGTCGGGATAGGACGCCACGACGCGAGCCAACGCAACCGATTCGGGCGCGGTGTCGTCACCGACCGCGAATTCCTCCGCCCCACGTCCGCTCCGCCAGACCAGCGCCGCAGCCGCGAGCATGGCGGCCACGCTGGCCGCGGCGGCCACCTGCCGCCAGCGCACGACGACATCCAGCCATTCCCCGGGAGGCAGCCGCGCCGCCGGGCCGCCCGCCCGGACGGCACCCCGCATGATCGCCGTACGGAGCCGCTCCCAATCCACATCCTGGCCCGGCGCCGCGCCGTCGGCCGCGCGCAACTGGCGGGCGAGAGCGTCGTCGCGGGGCGGATCCTGGTCATGCGACCAGAGTGCGGGATCGTTCATCCTGCCGACTCCTGCAAGTGGGCGAGCATGCCCCGCAGGGCCTGCCGCGCCTCGTGGAGGTACCAGCGCACGGTGCCGGGCGAGATCCCGAGCATCGTGGCGATCTCGGCGCCGGAGAAGCCGTCGAGCTCGAACAACTGCACCACCATCCGCTGCCGCTCCGGGAGCCGGGCCAGCGCCGCCGCGACGGTGGCCCGGAGGCCGGCCTGCTCCGCGTCGGCGGCCGGCCCGGGCGCTCCGCTCGCCACGCCGGCGTCCTCGAGGGCCTCGGTGGTGCGCCGGCTCCGGGCCTTCCGGAAGTTGAGCCCGCGCGTCACCACGATGCGGTAGAGCCAGGGGCCGAAGCGGCGCGAGGTGTCGAAGGTTCGGATGTTCGCCAGCGCCGCGAGAAAGGCCTCCTGCACCACGTCCTCGGCGTCCTCCCGGTGGCCGAGAACGCGAAAGGCCACCGCGAAGGCCTGGCGCATGTAGCGCCGGACAAGGAGGTCGAATGCCGCCGTATCCCCGGCCTGCACCCGCGCGATGGCCGCGGCCTCCTCGGCGTCGGGGGGCTCGGGGGCGACCGCGGCGACTGCGGCGGCCGCGCCCGGACCATCGCTCACGGCCAGGGGGCGAGGCTCCGGCGGCATGCGGGCGAGCGCTGTATCGGACGTGGTCCTTCCTCGTTCATCAGAAGACGTCTTCCGGGTCGTCGGGGCAGTATACAGTCGGGGGCAGCCCGGTGTTGGGTCCCGGTCCCCAACGTCGGCCGGGACCCCGGTGTACTCAGGGCAACGAGAGCCCACGGTAGCCGGGGCGGCACTCCAATGCAGTGGTCGGGCGCACCTCGCGTCCGGTCGGGGTCCCGGCGCCGTTCTCCCGGTCCCGCCGGTGCGACGGTGGGACCGTCCTGCGAATCAGTCGTTGGACTCCTCCCGGGCTATCTTCCAATCCGACCCTGACCGATGGGATCGCATGAACCGCGTGCCGTCGATCGTGCTCCTGACCCTCCTCGCCGCGGGCCCGCTCCGGGCCCAGGATCGGGTCGTGACCCTGCCCGACGCGATCCGGCTGGCCGAGCGGACGCAGCCGAGCATGGTCCAGGCCCAGGCCGGGGTTCGCACCGCGGCGGCTCAGCGCCGCAATGCCTGGGGCGCCTTCCTCCCATCCCTGTCGGCGGGATCCTCGGCCAGCGAGTTCTTCTCCGAGGGTGCCGCGCGAGTCGACCCGATCACGGGCCAGCTCACCTCGGGTGACAATACCAATCGCAGCGTGAGCACCTCGCTCAGCGCGAGCGTGGATCTGTTCACCGGCTTCCGCCGCGGCGCCGAGCTCCAGGCCGCCAAGGCGGGCCAGGCCCAGGCCGACGCGTCACTGGTCGACACCCGATTCCAGCAGGCCCTCACCACGACCAACGTGTTCTTCGATGCGCTGAGCGCGGCCCAGCTCGTGGGCGTCCGCGAGGCGAGCGTGCGCCGGGCGGAGGAGCAGCTCAAGGTGTCGGTGTCCAAGCTCCACGCCGGGTCGGCGACGCGGTCGGATTCCCTCCGATCGCTCGTGACGCTCGGCAGCGCCCGCCTGAACCTGATCCAGTCGCAGACCGACCTGGCGACGGCGGAGGCCAATCTGGCGCGCCAGGTCGGCGAAATCGGCCGAATCCGCGCGGCGGACGACTCGACCTTCCACCGCCTCGTCACGGCGATCGATACCGTCGGCCTTCGACTCGAAGCCGAGAGCCGCTCGCCCCGGATTCAGAACGCCGTCGCGACCGCGAGCGTCGCCCGCGCCAACGTGCGCGCGTCCCGCTCCGCCTACTGGCCCAGCCTGACGCTCGGTGCCAACACGGGCTGGAACGCCAGCCGGAACAACGATTACGCGTTCCTCAACCAGCGCCAGGTCAGTCTCCAGTTGAGCTGGCAGCTGTTCAACCGGTTCGACCGCGAGCTCGCCATCGCGCAGCGGGAGGCGAGCTACGACGTCGCCCAGGCCACCGCGGAAGACGAGCGGCGGGCGGTGCAGGCGGAGCTCACCGCCCGGCTGGCGGAGCTGGACGCGGCCCGCTCCAAGATCGACATCACCGTCACGAGCGTCGCCGCGGCCACCGAGGACCTGCGCGTGCAGCAGGAGCGCTACCGCCTGGGCGCCTCGACCATCGTGGACGTGCTGACATCGCAGGAAGCCCTCAACCAGGCCGAGGTGGACGTGGTGAACGCCAGGTTCGACTATCTCCGCGCCAAGGCGCAGCTCGACGCACTCATCGGACGGACCCTGTGACCGCGGGACTGGGCGACACCGCCGAACGGATGGCCACCCTGCCCGTGGAGGTCCCGCGCGACGCCCTCATCGTGACCCGGAACCTTCAGCGCGACTACGACATGGGCGGCGAAGTGGTGCACGCGCTCCGGGGGGCCGACCTGGTGATCCGGAAGAACGAATTCGTGGCCATCATGGGGCCGTCGGGCTCGGGCAAGTCGACGCTCATGAACCTGATCGGCTGCCTCGACAGCCCGACGGGCGGGGAGTATTGGCTCAACGGCCACCGCGTCTCCGAGCTGGGCGACGACGAGCTCGCGCGAATCCGCAACAAGGAGATCGGCTTCGTGTTTCAGACCTTCAACCTGCTCCCGCGGGCCTCGGCGCTGCACAACGTCGAGCTGCCGCTGGTCTACGCGGGGCTGGGTGGGCGCGACCGGCGCGAGCTGGCCGGGGAGGCGCTGAAACGGGTCGGCCTCGGCGACCGGATGCAGCATCGGCCGAACGAGCTGTCCGGCGGCCAGCGCCAGCGGGTGGCCATCGCCCGGGCGCTGGTCAACAAGCCGAGCATCCTGCTGGCCGACGAGCCGACGGGCAATCTCGACAGCGCGACGAGCGAGGAGATCATGGTGCTGTTCGAGGCGCTGTACCGGGAGGGGCAGACCATCCTGCTGGTCACGCACGAGGCGGACATCGCGACCCACGCGCGGCGGCAGGTACACCTGAAGGACGGCCGGGTGGAGCGCGATTTCGCCACGGAGGGACGGCGATGACCCGATCCTTCGCTGCGCTCAGGATGACGATCATGCCCATGCTGCTCCTGGCGGCCGGCTGCAAGAAGGAGATACCGCAGGTGGTCTACCGCGCCGTGCCCGTGGAGCAGCGCGACATCATCGTGTCGGCGCAGGCGGCCGGCGCCATTCAGCCGGACACCACGGTCGAGGTGAAGTCGAAGGCCTCGGGCGAGGTGCTCCAGCTCAATGCGGAGACCGGCCAGCTGGTCAAGCGCGGCGCGCCGCTGGTCAAGATCGATCCGCGCAACGCGCGGAACACGCTCGCGCAGGCGCAGGCGGACCTGGACGTCGCACAGGCCAAGCTGACCAATGCCACCAGCCAGAAGCGGCGGGCCGACGAGCTGTTCCAGAGCCAGTCGATCACCGAGCAGGAGCACGAGCAGGCCCTGCTCGACTACGCCGACGCGAGCGCCCAGGTGGTGCGCTCGCGGGTGGCCGTGGACAACGCGCGCATCCAGCTCGAGGACACCGATGTCCGCGCGCCGATCACCGGGACGATCATCGCCAAGACGGTCGAGCGCGGCACGGTCATCGCCTCCGCCACGGCCAACGTGAGCGGCGGCACCACCCTGCTCGAGATGGCCGACCTGAACCTGGTCCAGGTCCGGACGCTGGTGGACGAGACCGACATCGGGAAGGTGCAGCCCGGCCAGCTCGCCACGATCACCGTGGACGCGTATCCCAATCGCCCGTTCGAGGGCACGGTCCTCAAGATCGAGCCGCAGGCGCAGACCGAGCAGAACGTGACCGTCTTCCCCGTGCTGGTCCGGATCCTGAATCGGGAAGGGCTGCTCCGGCCCGGCATGAACACCGAGGTCGAGATCCACGTCGGCAATCGGGAGGGCGTGCCGGCGGTGCCGAACGCCGCCCTCAGGACACAGCGCGACGTCGCCTCGGCGGCGGAGGTGCTGGGGCTGTCGGCGGAGGATGTGCAGAAGCAATTGGCCGCAGAATCGGCCCAGAGCGCGAGCAGCGGCGCCTCGCCGCGGGCCGGCGCGGGCGACGGGGCGCGAGACACGGGCCGGGCCATCCGCGATTCGACGCGCCGGGTGGGGCCCGATTCGGCCCGCCGGCGCGGCCAGTTCGGCGGGGCGCCCGGCGCGGGACGCCGGACCCGCGGCACGGACGCCGGCGGCGGGCGCTACATCGTCTTCGCCAAGCGGAACGGGGTTCCCACGCCGGTCTGGATCCGCACCGGCCTCACCGACCTCGACTACAGCGAGGTGCTCGGCGGTCTCAGCCTCGGCGACTCGGTCTACGTGCTGCCGAGCGCGAGTCTGGTGCAGTCGCAGCAGGACATGCAACGCCGGGTGAACCAGGTCACCGGCGGCGGCGCGGTCCCCGGCATGCGGCAGCAGACGTCGGGCGGGGCCGGCCGCACGCCGGCGCCAGCGAGCCGGTAGCGATGCACATCGGGGAGACCTTCACCGTCGCCTTCTCGTCGATCCGGGCGAACGCGCTGCGGTCGATCCTGACGATGCTGGGCATCATCATCGGCGTGGGCGCGGTGATCACCATGGTGGCGCTGGGCACCGGGGCGCAGAAGGCGGTGGAGGACCGGATCGCGGCGCTGGGCGCCAACGTGTTCACGGTGTTCGCCGGCCAGGGGCGGAGCGGCGCGATCATGATCACCGACCGCACCGTGCTCAGCACGGACGACTACGACGCGCTCGTCCGTGACGCCACGCTGCTCAAGGCGGTGGTCCCCGAGGCGCAGCAGGCGCAGCAGGTCGTCTTCGGCAATCAGAACCGCAACCTGCAGGTCATCGGGACCACCGCCAACTACACGGACGTCCGGAACTACACGGTGCCGTTCGGCCGGATGTTCACCAACGGGGACGATGCCGCGCGGCAGCGATACGCGGTCCTCGGCTCGGCGGTGCCGGAGATGTTCGGCGGCAATCCGGCCGCCATGATCCACCAGACCATCCTCATCCGGGGCATTCCGTTCGAGATCCTCGGCGTGCTGAGCACCAAGGGCGCGTCGGGCGGCTTCCAGAACCCCGATGAGCAGATCATCATCCCGCTCCAGACGGCGCAGTACCGCGTGTTCGGGACCAAGCGGCTCCGCTCGATGTCGATCCAGGTGGAAGACGGCATTCCCATCCAACAGGGAATGGTCGATCTCGAGCGGGTGCTCCGCCGCGAGCACCACATCCGGCCCGGCGGGGACAACGATTTCACCATTCGCAACCAGCAGGACATCCTCCAGACGCAGCAGCAGGCCACGCAGGTCTTCACGACCCTGCTCGCGAGCATCGCCGCGGTGAGCCTGGTGGTCGGCGGCATCGGGATCATGAACATCATGCTCGTCTCGGTGACCGAACGGACGCGCGAGATCGGGGTCCGCAAGGCGCTCGGCGCCACCCGGGGCAATATCCTGCTCCAGTTCATGATCGAAGCGCTCACCTTGTGCATCCTCGGTGGCGCCATCGGCGTGCTGCTCGGGGTCGGGACCACGATCGTGCTCGCGCGCATGATGCAGTGGAACACCCTCATCTCACCATCGGCCATCGTCGTGGCGTTCGGGTTCAGCGCCCTGGTGGGGCTGTTCTTCGGCATCTGGCCCGCCCGCCGCGCCGCACGACTCGATCCGATCACCGCGCTGCGGTACGAGTAACCGCCGATCCAGATGCCCGGCACCGACGTCGTCGTCCTGGGAGCCGGCATTGCGGGCCTCGCAGCGGCCGAGCGGCTGGGGGCTGCCGGCCGGCGCGTCGTGGTGCTCGAGGCCCGGGACCGGATCGGCGGGCGCATCTTCACCGTGGACGACCCCGGCCTGAACCTTCCCGTCGAGCTCGGCGCCGAGTTCGTCCATGGCCGGCCGGCGGAGCTGGTGGAGCTCATCCGCGACGCTGGGCTCACCCTCGAAGCCATATCCGCGGACCATCAGCGCGGCGCCGGTCATGCCCGCCGTCCCGTCGCCGGGCGGCGGCGAATGCCGGACATCCGCACCTCCCTGGCCGCGCTGCTCGACGCCGGCCGGGCCGGCCCCGACCGCCCGGTCGCCGAGCTCATCCGCGACCACGGGACATTGCTCGAGCCGGGCGAGCTCGAGGGTGTGATCCAGTATCTCGAAGGATTCCACGCCGCCGACCTGTCGCGGCTGGGCACCCGGGCGTTGGCCGAGAACGAATCGGCGGAGGACGACGACGGAGACTTGCCGCACCGGATCCGCGAGGGCTACGGCGCGCTCGTCCGGCACCTCGCCGAACGATGGGACCAGGCGCGGGTGGAGGTCCGGCTCGGCACCGTGGTGACCGCGCTGGCATGGCAGGCCGGCCAGGTGCGCGTCGCCGTGCGGACGGCCGACGGGCGCACGGAGGAAGTGGCGGCTCCCCGCGCGGTGATCGCGCTGCCGCTCGCGGTGCTCAAGCGGATGGTGGGCGGTGGGGGCACGGGAGCGCTCCTCCCGCGGCCGCCGGAATGGGTCGCTGCATTCGGCGCGCTGGAGATGGGCGCTGCCCTCCGGGTCGTGATCGGCTTCGACACCCGCTGGTGGGCCGCGGACGGCACGCCCGGCCCGGGCTTTGTGCACGGCGGACCGGAGCCGTTTCCGGTCTGGTGGAGCGCGCTGCCGGCGCTCGCGCCCATACTCACCGGCTGGGCCGGCGGCCCGCGTGCGGCCGCGCTCACCGGTCGGGGCGAGGCCGCCCTGCTCCGCGCCGCGCTCGAATCCCTGGCATCGGTGTTCGGGCGCGACGTGGCGGAGCTGCGGTCCCGCTCGCGGCTGGCCTACGCGCACGACTGGTCGTCCGATCCCTTCGCGGGCGGCGCGTACAGCTACGGGGGCGTGGGAGCCATCGAGGCGCGCGCGACGCTGGCCCAGCCGGTCGAGGGCACCCTCTTCCTGGCCGGAGAGGCCGTCGCCGACCAGGGCCGGAACGCCACGGTGCACGGCGCCCTCGCCTCGGGGCGACGAGCGGCGGCGCAGGTGGTGGAGGCAGGCTGACCGGCCGGGGCCATGGAACCGGCGGCGCGCCGGCGGCGTTCTTCCCCTACATTCCGACCTCCCCCGCCGAGGCCTCGCATGACTGCGCAACGGCCGCTCGTGAAGCGGCACCATGGGATCGTCCGCCTGGCTCACTGGCTCAACGCCATCGTGCTGGTCGGCATGATCGCAAGCGGACTCCAGATCTACGGAGCGTTCTCGCACTTCGGGCCGCGCGGGGAGCCCTACCCCAACCCATTTGACGGCCACTCGCTACCCGCCTGGTCACGGCTCGGCGGTTGGCTGGCCGGCGGGCTCAACTGGCACTTTGCGCTGGCCTGGCCGTTCGTCATCACCGGCCTCGTCTACCTCGGGTTCCTGGCATGGACCGGTGAATGGCGCGCGCTGCTGTTCCGGCCCCGCGACATCGGGCCGGCGATCCAGATGCAGCTCTACTACCTCAAGCTCCGGCGCACCCATCCGCCACAAGGGAAGCACAACGCACTCCAGAAGGGCGCGTACACCTTCATCGTGGTGCTCGGGGCCCTCTCGGTGCTCACCGGATTCGCCATCTACAAGCCGGTCCAGCTCGCCTGGCTGACAGCGCTGTTCGGCGGGTACGAGCTCGCGCGCTACTGGCACTTCTGGGCGGTCTGGATCTTCGTCGGCTTCACCCTGCTCCACGTGGCCCTGGTGTTCCTGGTCGACCCGGCGTCGCTCCGGGCCATGATCACGGGCTGGTACCGCGGGAGGTTTCCGAGCCATGGCTGACCAGGGGACGGGACTGAGCCGCCGCGATTTCATGCGGCTGGGCATGGTGGCGCCGACCGCGCTGGCGGCGGCCTGCGGCTGGGACGGCGGGCCGCTCCTCGAGCCGCGCCTCCGAGCCATCAGCCGGCTGAACGACTGGGTGGGCGAGAAGATTCTGCTGTCGCCGACGCGCCTCGCCGCCGAGTACCCGCCGGCCGCCCGGACGCCGGATGCGCGGTTTCCGGGCTACTCGATCACCCGCAATCGGACCGGGGCGTATCCACAGGTGCCGGAGAACTGGGCGCTGGAGGTGGCGGGCCTGGTCCGAACGCCGGTGCGGCTCACCCTGGCGATGCTGGAGGCACTTCCGCGCGTGACCTATACGGTAAAGCACCACTGCGTCGAGGGCTGGACCGCCGTGGCCACGTGGACCGGGGTGCCTGTCTCCGCCGTGGCGGCGATGGCGCAGCCCACGGCGGACGCGCGATACCTGCGGTTCGATTCGTTTGACAGCCGGTACGCCAACGGGTGGGACCTGGCCAGCGCCATGCACGCGCAGACCATCCTGGCCTACGCCTACAACGACCGGCCGCTCATGGCCGAGCACGGCGCCCCGCTCCGGCTGTACTCGCCGATCAAGCTGGGCTACAAGCTGACCAAGTACCTCACCGCGATGAGCTTCACCCGCGAGCGGCCGGGAGGCTACTGGGAGGACCAGGGCTACCCGTGGCTCGGCGGCATCTAGCTCAGTCCAGTGATTCGGCCTCGACCGAGACCTCCGCCGTGCCGTCGGGCAGATAAGTCACCTCCACCCGCCACGGGCGGCAGCAGACCTGGCAATCCTCGACGTATTCCTGGTGGTGGCCGCTGCCGGGGTCGAGGCTGATCTCGTTGATCTCCCCACAGTAGGGACAGAGGATCGTGGCCCCGGTCTCCACGGTGCCGTCGCCGGCAGGAAACTCCTCGTCCTGCTCGTCCTGCTCGTCCTGCTCGTTCTCGTAGTCGCTCATGGCGCATCGATTCCAGGGTGCCTGCACCCGGATCGTCCGGGTATATTCTGCAACATTCACTCCCCACGCCCGTTGTTCCAGCGTCCGGCCCGTCCCGGACTCCTCGCGCCGCTCGCGCTGACCCTCGGCCTGCTCGCGGCCCGCGCCGCGGCCGCAGCGCCGCTCGCCGATCCGCTCGGGGGGCCGCTGCCGCCGTTGCTGCACCTGTCGTACCCGCCGCTCTACCTGGCGCTCGCACCTTTGTTTACGCTCTGGGACGGCGTGTCGATGCTCAGCATGAGCCGGCTGCGCGGGTTTCTCGCGGGCGGCGCGATGTTGTACGTCGCCTGGCGGCTCTGGCGGGTGCTCTGGCGGCGGCTGGCGTGGAGCAGTATCCGGCCCCGCCGGGCGCCGGTGCGGAGCGAGCTGGGCCTGTTGCTGCTGGCGATCGCGGGGCTGGTGCTGTTCGTGGGCGGCGGGCTGCTCTGGCATCGCCCGATGGCCGCGCTCGCCGGGGCGAGCCCCGATGTCGTCGTGTTCGACGTGCACAGCCACAGCAATGTTTCGCATGACGTCGCTGGCACGCTCATGCGGGGGTTCGACACCGAGGCCAACCTCCGGTGGCACCGGCGGGCGGGCTTCGACGCCGCGTTCCTGACGGACCACAACACCGTCAGCGGGCTCCGTCCGCACACCGGGCCGCCGGTGCTCTGCCCCGGGACCGAGGTGAGCGCGTGGAAGGCCCACGTGGTCCTTCTGGGCGACTCGCTGCCGGTGGACCGGCGGCGCTACAACGGCTCGCTCGCGGCGCTCCTCACGCTGCTGCACGAAAGCGACTCGGCGTATGGTGCGCTGAGCGTCCTGTCGCTGCCCGAGTACGAGCGGAACCATGCGAGCCGGCTGGACACGCTCGTGGCCGCGGGGGCGGACGGGTTCGAGATCGTCAACGCCGCGCCCAAGGCCAACGAGTTGTCTCGCGCGCGGCGCGACTCGGTCGTAGCGCTCGCACGGCGGACCAACCGGTTCGTCGTCGGCGCCAGCGACAGCCACGGCTGGGGCGCCACGAGCATGGTGTGGAACCTCATGCGGGTACCGGCCTGGGCCGAGGCGGGCGCGGGAGTCTGCGGCCGGCTGCTGGACGGGCTCCGGAAGGGGTTCGGCAGCTCACAGATCGTCGAGCGGCACCGGCTCCGCGCCGACAGCGGCTGGCCCGGCTGGCTCACCCCGATCGGCGTGGTGTGGGAGACCTGGCGGGCGATGGGCTGGACGCTCACCGCGTCGTGGCTTGCCTGGATCTGGCTGCTGTGGGCGGTTCGGCGGCGGTACGCTCAATGAGCGCAGGAGTGACCGACTCCGCTCGCCGCGGTCGTTCGATGCGCGTTCGCTGTCATCCCGAGCGAAGCGAGGGACCTGCTCGACCGTTCCGGAACAGGGCCGGGTGACCCGATCGGCGAACAAGGTCCCTCGCTTCGCTCGGGATGACGGCGGGGGCACATCGGTCGCCGGGGGCACATCGGTCGCCGGCGGCGCGTCAGATCGTCAGCTGGCTCGATACTCCACCCAGGACCGACCATGACCCGTGCGCGCTTCCTCGGGACCGGGTTCGCGGTGCCCGACCGCGTCGTGACCAACGACGACCTCTCCCAGCTCATGGACACGAGCGACGAATGGATCCGGACCCGGACCGGCATCCAGGAGCGGCGCTGGGTGGGCGAGGGCGAGACGGGCGCGGGGCTCGCCCACGCGGCCGCGGTGCGCGCGCTGGAGGCGGCGGGCCTGGCGGCGGGCGACCTCGACGCGATCGTCTACGCCACCTCGACGCCCGATCACTTCGCCCCCGGCAACGGGGTCTACCTGCAGCGGCTGCTCGGGGTCGGCACGATCCCGTCGATCGACATCCGGAACCAGTGCAGCGGCTTCGTCTACGCGCTCAGCGTGGCGGATGCGTTCATCCGCTGCGCACAGTTCCGGCACGTGCTCGTGGTGGGCGCGGAAGTGCAGTCGACCGGGATGGACGTGACCACCCGGGGACGGAACACGGCAGTCATCTTCGCCGACGGGGCGGGCGCCGCTGTGCTGGGCCCGGCCGAGGACGGGCGCGGCATCCTGGCGTTCGACCTGCATGGCGACGGGACCTACGCCGAAAAGTTGTGGGTAGACGCGCCCGGCTCCATGTATCACCCGCGCGCGTCGCACGCGCAGCTCGAGCAAGGGCGGCAGTACCTGGAGATGGACGGCAAAGAGGTGTTCCGACACGCCGTCGTGCGGATGCCGGAGTCGGTGCGGGCGGCGCTGGCCGCGACCGGGCACGGCATCGGAGATCTCACTCTGCTGGTGGCCCACCAGGCGAATCTCCGCATCTCGGAGATGATGCAGAAGGCCCTTGGCCTCCGAGACGACCAGGTCTACAACAACATCATGCGGTACGGAAACACCACCGCGGCGACCATTCCGATCGCGCTGGCCGAATGCATTCAGGCGGGGCGAATTCGCGAGGGGAGTCTGGTGGCACTGACGGCGTTCGGGTCGGGGTTCCTGTGGGGGAGCGCGGTGGTGAGGTGGTAGGCGGGCGGACGGGTCGGTGTGGAGTCACCCTGAGCGAAGCGAAGGGGGCATGCGTCAAGGCATGCCCCCTTCGCTTCGCTCAGGGTGACTCGCGGGGAAGCGCGTCACTCCGTCTCGATCGGATACTTCCGCAGATAGTAATCCGGCGTCCGCACCGCGCGCGCCCGGTAGAGCTGTTCCTCGTCGTCGTCGGCATCGCTCACGAAGAGGTGGAGCGAGCCTGGCCACATCGTGGCCTGCAGGGACCAGTTGGTCGACGGGGCGTGCAGCACCCATTGGAGTGCCCCGCCGCCGGCGTCCGTCAGATGGATCTCGCTCGCCCGCTCGAGCGGTACCGTCGCGGGAATCCCTGCGATCGCCGCCTCGATCGGATCGAGCATCAGCTCGGCATCGGTCCACGACCGAAAATTCACCTTGCCATGGACCGGCGATTCGGTCTCCGGCAACTCGAACTCCGCCTGCCATTCGCCCAAGAGGTCCCATGCATGGTCCATCGGGCCGATATTGGGCACCTGCACCGTCGGATGTCTAGGCATCGGTGGCCTCCCTCCCGAATAGAGACAGGGCAAGGACACGATCACTTCCACCCGCGATACGTGCTCTCACAGTAGCGATTTGGATGCCCGGCGGCAGGCCGCCGGTGAATCTTTCCCCCAATCGTTCCGTACTGTAACGCGGCCTGCATGTCCCAAACCGAGGTTATCGCTATGTTACAATTGATGTTGACCGTCGTCGCCGGCCTCGGCGGCTACCTGATTTCCAGAAACTTCGTCCGCAACCGCCTCCGCTTCGTGGACGCCGTCCATCGGGCCTGGTTCCCGCTGGTTGCGGGTGTGCTGGGCTTCCTGCTCGCCTGGCCCCTGTCCCTGCTCCCCCTCATCAGTGCCGCGCCGGCGGCCATTTTCGGCCTGGGTGTGGGCCTCGGAAGCGCCACGGGGGCCCGGATGGTACGGCGGGACGATGATTCGCGCCGCCGGCTGACCTCCTGAGCCCCCGGACCTCCAGAGCGGCCCAAGTCCTCATTGCAAGGTAACTGGCCCGGGAAGGTCCGCCCGTAGACTGGATCACACTTCGGGAGACGCCTATCTTGCCCGCATGACGACCGTGCATTGTGCCCGTTGCGGGCTCGACCGCGACCGGATGGGGTTCCAGCCGTTTCAGAACGACCTGGGGAAACGGGCCTACGAGGAGATCTGCGGGGTGTGCTGGGCCGAGTGGCTCAAGACGCAGCAGCAGCTCATCAACCACTACGGCCTGAACCTGCGGGAAGCGAAGGCGAAGGAATTCCTGTTCCAGAACATGGCTCAGTTTCTCTTCAATGAGGGACAGGTCGGCACCTGACCCTCAGCGTGTGACCCCCAGCCGAAAGACCAGATCGATGCCCGGCCCGCCGGGCTCCAGATCCTCCGTCAGCCCGAGTCGCCACTCCCGCCCCGAACGCGTCGCCAGAATCCAGCCGAAATCGAGGGACAGCTCCCGCCGGTCGAGGGCCTGAATCCTCGTATCGTGGTAGTAGGGCGAGTGGACGAAGAGATTGGCATAGATGGACTGTCGCCCCCAGAAGCGCCATCTGAGCCCCGAGGTTCCGGACAGAAAGGTCGTGCGCTGATGGTCGCTGAGGTCGCCGTGCCTCGGCGTGTAGCCGACGCCAAGGCTGCCCTCGTAGACCAGCGGTCTCGCGAGCGCCGCCCGCACCGTGGTCACGATCCCCCCGGCCACCACGCCCCGTCCGTAGCCGGCCGGGGCCGTGGACGTCGGCAGGGTGAGCGTCGCGACGCTCTGCAGGTGCCGGCCAAGGCGCATCCCGGCGGACAGCCGGACGTCACCCAGGAACACGCCGGTGGAGCGCCGGGTGAGGAGCGCGCCGTCGGGCAGCTCGAGCTGATACAGGAAGGCGTCGTGCGGGCGGCGCTCGCGCTCGGGCATGGTGATGCCCAGGAGGCCATGGTACCAGTCGAGAAATCCGTCGAGAAATCCGGGATAGCCGCCGCCGACGCCGGCGTCCAGCTCGACGAATCCCCGGGCGCCGACAGCCCGGGCCACGCGGAGCCGGAGCCGGAGAATCTCGCTGTCGAGATCGTACCGCGCACCCGGCTCGACCTCGTGCTCGATGGTGCTTGCGTAGTCGAGCGCCAGACTGCCCGACCACCGGCCTGTCCCGGGCGTCCGGTACGGCTCGAAGCCCAGCGCGGTTCTGGACTCGGCCACCGGGTTCACCGGCTGGTAGGCCGGCAGCCCCTGGGCACGGGCGGCCGGCGGGCCGAAGAGGAGCCAGAGGAGGAGACCGGTCGAGCCGGCGGTTCGGCGGATCACGGGGGAGCAAGATAACTCGCTTGACAAACCCCGACGCCGGCCGGTACGTTGAACTCATGATCCGGTCCCAGAACGGGTGGTTCTACTTCTCCTTTACCAGCGCCGGCGAGGCTCATGGCCCGTCCGGAGTCGGTAGGGTGCAGTAGCGCTCGCCGACCGGACCCCATCGACGCCCCGCCGGACGAATCCGGCGGGGCGTTTTCTTTTCCATTCCAGGAGCAGAGCTATGCGCGTGGCGATTCAGGGCACCTACGGCTCGTTCAGCGAAGCAGCGGCGCGGCGGCGCTGGCCGGGCCTGGTGACGGTGCCGTGCCGCGAGGCCAAGGACGTGGTCGCGGCGGTGCGTGCCGGCGAGGCCGAGGCCGGGTGCCTCCCGATCGAGAACTCGCTGATCGGATCGGTCACCACCACGTATGACCTGCTCGAGGAGGCGTTCGGAGACGGGGCGCTCCGGCTCACGCACGAGATCCTCTTCCCCGTCCACCACACCATCATGGCGGTGCCCGGCGCCCGGCTCGACGGCATCAAGCGGGTGCTGTCGCATCCCGTCGCGCTCGGCCAGTGCCGCATCTGGCTGTCGGAGCAGCTGCCGAACGTGGAGCTGGTGAGCGCCTGGGACACGGCGGGGAGCGCGGAGCTGGTGGCGCAGGAGGGGAACCCGGCGCTCGCCGCGATTGCAGCGCGGCACGCCGCGGACGCCCATGGCCTGGTGCCGCTCGCCGAGCGGATCGAGGACGATCCCACCAACCAGACCCGATTCCTCACCTTCACCCGCGCCGACGCGCCGGCGCTGCCGGCCGGCAGCGCGGGGATGAGCCGATACAAGACGTCGCTCATCGTGCTGATCGATCACAAGCCCGGCATGCTGGCGCTGACCCTGCAGGCGTTCGGCGTCCGCGGCGTGAACCTCATGGCGCTGCAGTCGCGGCCCGAGCGCTCGGCGCCGTGGACCTACCGCTTCTACGTTGACATCGACGGGTCCACCACCAATCCGCGCGTCGCGGAGGCGCTGGAGGAGGTGGAGGCGCTGGCGGCCCGCGTCGTGGTGCTCGGGAGCTATGAAGCGTGGGTCGAGGGCTCCAAGCTCTCCGCGCCCCCACCGACCCCGGCGCACCACACCAAGAAGCCCGACATCCCGCTGGTCGACCGGCGCCGCGTACCGGAAGGGTCGCGGGTGCAGGTCGGGCCGCTCACGTTCGGCGGCGCCGAGCGGGTGCTGATCGCGGGCCCGTGCTCGGTCGAGAGCGAGGCGATGATCCTCGAGACCGCCGACGCGGTGGCCCAGGCCGGCGGCGACATGCTGCGCGGCGGGGCCTACAAGCCGCGGACCTCTCCATACGACTTCCAGGGACTGGGTGTGAAGGGCCTGCGCTACCTGGCGGACGCACGCGCGCGGACGGGGCTCCCGGTCGTGACCGAGGTGCTGAGCTGGGAGGAAGTGGCCGTGGTGGGCCATTTCGCCGACATGCTTCAGATCGGCGCGCGCAACATGCAGAACTTCTCGCTGCTGCGCGCGGCGAGCCGGAGCGGCAAGCCGATCCTGCTGAAGCGCGGCGCGGGATCCACGATCGAGGAGTGGCTGATGGCGGCGGAATACATCCTGGCCGAGGGCAATCCGAACGTCGTCATGTGCGAGCGCGGGATCCGCACGTTCGAGCGGGCCACGCGGCACACCCTCGACCTCAACGCGGTGGCGATGCTGCTGGAGCGGACCCACCTGCCGGTGATCGTCGACCCGAGCCATGCGGCCGGCGTGCGGTCGCTGGTGACGCCGCTCAGCCTCGGCTCCCTCGCGGTGGGCGCCTGCGGCCTCATCGTCGAGGTCCATCCCGATCCGGCCTCGGCGATGAGCGACGGCGCCCAGAGCCTGGACATTCCGATGTTCGCGGAGCTGGCGCGGCACGTGCATCCCGAGCGCGCGGCGCGGGGGATGGTGGCGTTGGCGTAGGGAGGACGGTCGGACGGTCGGACGGTCGGACGGTCGGACGGTCGGACGGTCGAGGATAGCGATAGCACGTCACCCTGAGCGAAGCGAAGGGGCCATGAGTCAGGTCATGGCCCCTTCGCTTCGCTCAGGGTGACTCGCGGAAGGGACTCCGCGACTCGCGGAAGCGGATTCCGCGTCGAACCACTCTACGTTACGGTGGTTCCCCTGCGCCCCACGAACAGCCGATACAGCAGGAGGAGAAGCATCGCGCCGATGATCGAGGCGATGATCCCGGGCGTCTCACCAGGAGTACTGTACCAGCCCAGCGCCCGTCCCAGAAATCCCGCCAGCAGGGCACCGGCCACGCCGATCAGCATCGTCACGATGAAGCCGCCCGGATCCCGTCCGGGCATCAACAGCTTGGCAATCGCCCCGACGACCAAACCGATGATCAAGGTCCACAGGATACTCATAGAGAGCCCTCGAAGGGTGAGCCGAACATATATCGCCGTCGGGCCCGGACATCTGTGAGGCGGCGCACATCAGCGGTCGCGCTCGCCGAGGTGGGCGGTCACGGTCTCCCGCTTCCGGTTCCGCAGGATGTCCAGCTTGAAGGTCTCTCCCTTATCGTAGCTCCGCAGGATCCGCATCAGGTGGGACGGCCCGGCGGGCTTCCGGCCGTCGACCGCCTGGACGACGTCGCCACCCTTGAGGCCCAGGGTGCCGTCCTTGGGCGCCCGGATGACCAGCACGCCCTCGGTAGTGCCGAAGTATTGGCCCAGATCGGGGTTGAGGGGCGCCAGCTCGAGATCGCCCAGGGGGGATCCGGCCAGGAACTCGAAGCGCTCACCCGGGCCCACGTCCATGAGGTCGCCCACATCCATCCGGGGGTCGCCCCGCGGCCCGTCGCCGCGGAAGCGCATGACGAACGGGTGCCCGCCGCCCGGCCCCGCCAGGACCATGTCGGGCTCGTCCTCGGTGACCAGGGAGACCGTGCGCCGGTCCTTGCCCCGCAGGAACTCGACCGCCACGGTGTCGGACGGCTCCAGCCGGGCGGCGAGCTCGATCAGGCGAAGCCCCGGCAGCGACTGCCGCGAGTCCCGCTCGCCTGCCGCGGCGCCGCCATTCAGCACCGACTTGCCGTCCACCTTGGTGATCAAGTCGCCCGAGCGGAGTCCGGCGGTGGCAGCGGGGCCGTTGGGCGTCACCGATTCCACGTAGGCGCCCAGCGAGTCGGTGCTGCGCGCCTGGAGGTTCACCTTGATGCCGAGCCGGGCGCGGCGGTTCATCACGATCCGCATCAGCCGGTCGGGTCCGTCGACCCGGCGCTCGAACCGGTCGCCCGCGCTGTCCTCCCGCTCCTGGCCCAGCAGCGAGTGAACCGGGGCGATGGCGAGGCCGGCGGCAGTGAGCGCGGCAGCGAGCACGAAGGGGAAACGCATATCGAGCTCCTCGGGGCTCAGAGCCCCACGTTGCTTGCGCGGGTGACGTGGACGTCGACCAGGGCGTCGAGCAATCCCACCCGCTCCCGCCAGAGCCGGAGGAGCTGCGCGTCGCGCGACTGGCGCTCGAGCATCTCCGCCACCTCCAGCTCCCGGTCCACCCGGGCAATCCGGTCCTCGAGCTCCTGGGCGATGCCGGCCGTCCGGCCGTCGAGCACCCGGTCCTCGGGGTGATACTGGCTGAGCGCGCGCTCCAGGGCCTGGGAGCGGGCCATCGCCTGGCTGATCTCCTGTTCGCCCACCCGGAGCTGGCCGCCTGGACGTCCGACGAGCACCCCAAGGGCGATCGACGCCGCTGCGGCCAGCCCGATTAGTCCGCCCACCCGCAGCCGGCGCGCCCGGCGCTCGGCGCGGACCCGGGCGGCCACCTGCGGCCACCAGTCCCGGGTAGGACGGAGGGCCGGCAATGCCTTCAGCCGTGCCACCCGCTGGTGCAGCCGCTCGTGTTCTGCCCGGCAGGCCGCGCAGGCCTCCAGGTGCTCCTGGGCCGCGGCATCGCCCGGCTCCCGCCCGGCCTCGCGCAGGCTCAGCAGGGCCTCCATCGACAGGTGCGTCATGCCTCCACCTCCTCCCCGAGCCAGCGCCGGAGGCGCTGATGCGCCCGGGCGAGCTGGGACTTCGAAAAGCTCGGGGTTCTGCTCATCATGCCCGCGATCTCGTCATGGGTGTAGCCCTCGACGTCGTGCAGCCAGACGACTGCGCGAGCTGTCTCCGACAGCCGCTCCAGCGCCGCCTCCAGATCCATGCGAAGCGCGGTGTCCTCGCGGCGATGGCCCATGACCTCGTCCTGCAGCTCGTCGGTATCCCGGTACTTGTTGCGCCGGAGCCGCATGAGCGCCTTGCTGGCCGCGATGGATCGCACCCAGCCCCAGAGACTCCCCTCCTCGCGATACCGCCCGATGCTGCGGCAGACCTCGAAGAAGGTCTCCTGGAGCACGTCCTCGGCGTCTTCGGTGGTGCGGCAGATGCGGCGGGCGAGGTTGTAGACGGGTCCCTCAAAGGCGCGGTAGAGCTCCTCGAGGGCAGCCTCGTCCCCGTCCCGGGCCCGGGCAACCACCGACTCGGCATTGGCGAGGAGGTACGAGTCCATTACGCGGGTCCCATTCATGGCCCCTCAAGGATGCGGGGACTGGGCGGATGGTCGCAAAAGCCAGTCGGACGGTCGGACGGTCGGACGGTCGGAACCGGGTTGAATTTCGGGATGCCTGCCCGACTCTCTGACCGTCTGACCGTCTGACCGTCTGACCGTCTGACCGTCTGACCGTCCGACCGTCCGTCCGCCTGCCCGCCTGCCCGCCTGCCCGCCTTGGGCTTATATATCGCCCATGCCTTCAGTCACCCCCGCCCCACACATCTGGCTCCACCACCTCGAGGACGAAGCCGACGCGGCCTTCCTCTATCGCGAGCTCGCCCAGGCCGAGCAGGACGTGAGCAAGGCGGCGCTGTACCGAAAGCTAGCCGAGGTCGAAGATCGCCACGTGGACATGTGGCGGAAGCTCCTGGCCGAGAATGGCCACCAGGTGCAGCCGCCGCCGCCCTCGCGCGGAGCCCGCTTCCGGGCGTGGGTGGCGCGCCGGGTGGGTACCGGGATCCTGCTCCCCATGCTGCTGGAGGAGGAGGGGCGGGAGGTGAAGGGCTATCTCAACCTCTACCGGGAGGCGCCCGACGGGGTCGTGGGACCGACGGCCCTCACCCTGGCCAAGGAGTCCAAGGAGCACGCGGAGACGTTGGCCTCGATGAGCGGCGCGGGCGGCGAGCCCTGGCACAAGACCGGCGCGGGCGGCTTCCTCCGGAACGTGGTCTACGGCTTCAACGACGGGCTGACCGCCAACTTCGGCCTCGTGGCCGGGATGATCGGAGCCCAGGGCGGCCTGGAGTTGGCGAGCCACGCTGTTGTGGTGGCCGGACTGGCCGGCATGGCGGCCGACGCGCTCTCGATGGGCTCCTCGGGCTACCTGGCGGCCAAGAGCGAGCGCGAGGTGTTCGAGCACGAGATCGCGATGGAGAAGGAGGAGATCCGGCTGATGCCGGAGCTCGAGCAGGAGGAGCTGAGCCTGCTGTACCAGGCGAAGGGCATCCCGACGGCGCAAGCGGAGGCGCTTGCGGCGCAGATCATGACGGACCCCGCGCGCGCGCTCGAGGAGCAGGTGCGCGAGGAGCTCAAGATCGGCGAGGCCACCAGCACGCCGATGCGCGAGGCCTGGATCACCGGCACGGCGACCGCGCTCGGTGCATTCATCCCGGTGGCGCCCCTGCTATTCGATACCGGCCCCGTGGCGATCTGGACCTCGTTCGCGCTGGCGATGCTGTCGCACTTCGCCGTCGGTGCGGCGCGAAGCTTCTTCACGGGCCGAGGCATCGTCCGGAGCGGGATGGACATGTTCCTCGTGGGGCTGGGCGTCGCGGGCATCGGGTACTTCCTGGGCGACTGGATCGTCAAGTTGCTGTGATCCGCTGGCCTCTGCGGTGGGCAACGGGCATTCCGGTGCCAGATTGACAAGTTGTGAGCGGGCCCTCACCTTTACGCGCACCCCTGACAATCCAGCTCTTCCGGTCACCGGCCTCACCGCCGCCCGGCCCCTCGCACGGAGATGCCCATGGCACGGGACCGCGTGACGATGGCGATGAACTTCGGGATTCTCCCGCTCCTCATCGCCGGTGGCTTGCTGCTGGTCGGACGTGACCAGGCGCCGAAGATCCGCAGGTACTACATCGCGGCGGACACCGTCGCCTGGAACTACGCGCCGAGCGGCAAGGACCTGGTCTCGGGCCATCCGTTCAACGATGTCCAGCGGCCGTTCGTGGAGCCCGGCCGGGGGCGCATCGGGGCCATCGCGCTCAAGTCGCTCTACCGGGAGTACACCGACTCGAGCTTCACGACCCTGAAGCCACGTCCTCCCGAATGGGAGCACCTCGGGTTTCTGGGCCCGCTGATTCGCGCCGAGGTGGGCGACACGATTCGGATCGTCTTCCGCAACCAGACCAATTTCCCCGCCAGCATGCATCCGCACGGCGTGTTCTACAACAAGGACTCCGAAGGGGCGCCGTACGAAGACGGCAGCGCGGACGCGGACAAAGCCGACGACGGCGTGCCGCCGGGAGCGACGCACACGTACGTCTGGGCGGTGCCGGAGCGCGCGGGGCCGGGCCATGGCGATCCCAGCTCGGTGTTCTGGATGTACCACTCCCACGTGCACGAGACCGCGGACGTCAACGCGGGACTGGTGGGCCCGATGATCGTGAGCGCGCGCGGCACGACCCGGCCGAACGGATCACCCAAGGACGTGGACCGGGAGGTCATCGTCGCGTTCGCCGAGATGGACGAGAATGAAAGCGTTCACTTCGCCCACAACCTGCGCACGTACGCCGGCACGCCCGACTCGGTGGCGGTGGACACGGTCTTCGGCACGCCGCAGGTGCGGCGCTACGCCCAGTTCTACTTCCGGGAATCGATGAACGGGTTCCTGTTCGGCAACGGCCCGATGATCACCATGCACAAGGGCGAGCGCGTGCGTTGGTACATCATGGCGACGACCAACTTCGAGATGCACGCCCCGCACTGGCACGGCAACGTGGTCGACATCGGCCACATGCGGACGGACGTGGCGAGCCTGACGCCGATGGAGATGGTGACGGCCGACATGGTGCCCGACAATCCGGGCGTCTGGCTGTTCCACTGCCACCTCGGCAACCACCTGCTGATGGGCATGCAGACGCGCTACACGGTGCTGAACGACGTCGCCACGAAGTAGCGGGCGTCAGCGACAGCACCCGCCGTGACGACCACGAGGGGCAAGTCCAGGCCGGTCGTAGGCCAGCACTGTCGCGCCCGTGCGCTCGGCCAATACCCCCTCAACGCCGGACCACGCCGCGAGCGGTGCTCCACCCCCCTGATTCCATCACGATGGTGAGCGCCCGGCTTCCCCGGTCGACCACCAGGTGCATGCGGTAGCCGCCGACCTCCACGAGGGTATCGAGCGGCGGGCTCCGGACAGGGTTCCGGCGAGTGGGGTGACCTTCGTACGGCGGGACCAGGTGGCTTGTTGCAATTGGCGACGTCCAAAGTCCATTGAACAGTGCCCCCAGACGTCGGGGACCCGCCCGCCTATTTTCCTCCCGTCCTCCAGCCCTCCCGCGAGAGTCCATGCACGCTTTCCTCCTCCTCCTGTCTGCTGCCACGCTCGCCCAGGTCCCGGCGCCACGCGCCCACGCGGGCGATCTCGCCCGCTGGGCGCGCGAAGCCCGGGCGGTCACAATCACCCGGGACGACTGGGGCATCGCGCACGTCCGGGGCAAGACCGACGCCGACGCCGTGTTCGGGATGATCTACGCCCAGGCCGAGGACGACTTCAACCGGGTCGAGACCAACTACCTCCTCTCGACCGGCCGGCTGGCCGAGGCGGAGGGCGAGCGCGCCATCTGGCAGGACCTCCGCATGAAGCTGTTCATCGATCCGGACAGCATGCGGGCGAAGTACGCCGCCAGCCCCGCCTGGCTCAAGCGGCTGATGGACGCCTGGGCGGACGGGCTCAACTACTACCTCCTCACGCATCCGAAGGTGCAGCCGCGGGTCATCACGCGGTTCGAGCCGTGGATGGCGCTCACGTTCAGCGAGGGCAGCATCGGCGGCGACATCGAGAGCATCGACCTGGACCAGCTCCAGGCGTTCTACGGTGACAGCACCGGCCGGCCGGCGCCCACGGTAGCGCCGTCGACCACGGGCGGCGGAGCGAAGGAGCCGTCTGGCTCGAACGGCTTTGCGATCGCGCCGGCGAACACCGTCAACGGCCGGGCGCTCTTGCTCATCAATCCACATACGTCGTTCTTCTTCCGCGCCGAGCTCCAGATGACGAGCGACGAGGGGCTCAACGCCTACGGCGCGGCGACATGGGGCCAGTTCTTTCTCTACCAGGGGTTCAACGACCGGCTCGGCTGGATCCACAGCTCCACCGGCGCGGATGTTATCGACGAGTACGCCGAGACAGTGGTGCGGAAGGGCGGCCTGCTCTTCTACAGGTATGGCGGCGAGGAACGGCCGGTCGTGACGGGCCGGATCACCGTGCCCTACCGGGGCGCGAGCGGCATGGCGAGGCGGACGTTCACGGTCTACCGGACGCTCCACGGGCCCATCGTGCGCGGGGCCGACGGCAAGTGGATCAGCGTGCGGCTGATGGAGAAGCCGGTCGAGGCGCTGAGCCAGTCGTTTCTGCGGACCAAGGCGCGCACGCTCGCCGGCTATCGCAAGGTGATGGAGCTCCACGCCAACTCGTCGAACAACACGGTCTACGCCGACGCGGACGGGCACATCGCCTACTTCCACCCGCAGTTCGTCCCCAAGCGGGACGACCGGTTCGACTGGACCCGGCCCGTGGACGGCAGCGATCCCGCGACCGACTGGCACGGCGTGCACGGGGTCGAGGACAGCCCGCACGTCATCGATCCGCCGGGCGGCTGGATCCAGAATACCAACGACTGGCCGTACTCTGCCGCGGGGGCAGATAGTCCGAATCGGAAGGATTTCCCGAGCTACATGGACGCCGTCGGCGAGAGCCCCCGGGGGCTGCATGCGATCCGGGTGCTGGAGGGACGCAAGGATTTCACGCTCGACCGGCTGCGGGACGCGGCGTTCGACAGTTATCTCACGGCGTTCGCGCAGCTGGTGCCGGCGCTGCTGGCGGCGTACGACTCGACGGCGGATGGCGACTCGCTCAAGGCGAAGCTGGCCGAGCCGGTCGCGGCGCTCCGCGCCTGGGACTACCGGTGGGCAGCGAGCTCGGTGCCGACCTCGCTCGCGGTGTACTGGGGAGACGCGCTGATGGGTCTCGCCCGCGGCCACGCGAGCGCGGACGGGCTGGCGGTCTACAACTACATGGCCACGGGGACGACGTCGGCGCAGAGGCTCGCAACGCTCGCCACCGCAGTCGGCCGGCTGGAGCGCGACTTCGGCACGTGGCGGACGCCGTGGGGGGAGATCAACCGGTTCCAGCGGCTCACCGGGGACATCGAGCAGCCTTTCAGCGATACGGGGCCGAGCATCCCGGTGCCGTTCACCTCGGCGCGGTGGGGCTCGCTCGCTTCGTTCGGCGCGCGGACCTATCCCGGCACGAAGCGGATGTACGGAACGTCCGGCAACAGCTTCGTCGCGATGGTCGAGTTCGGGAAGGACAGCGTGCGGGCGCGGGCAGTGACGGCAGGGGGCGAGAGCGGGGATCCGGGGTCGAAGCACTTCGGAGACCAGGCGGAGCGGTACGCGGCCGGGGATCTCCGCGACGTCTACTTCTACCCCGGTCAGCTCGAGGGGCACACGGAACGGGTGTACCATCCAGGTGCGCGGCGTCCATCGCCCTGAGCGGATCGAACCGCGCGATGCCCCACGTCGAGTACCTACAGGTCCTGGACCCAGATCAGCGCGCCACCGTGGACATGGAGCCCGTCGATGCCGCGGCTCCACGCGCAGGGGTCCCATCGATATGCCTCGGAGGCGCTGCACGCGAGGGCAGCGACCGCGATGGCGAGGAGCCAGGGTCGAGGGCCGAACGGACATCCGCTCCATTCACACGGCGCCCTCAGGGGTCGCTCCCTTTTGTCCAGGCCAGCGCGGGACCGAGCCAGGCCGACCGGGGCTGGAAAAAGGTGCCATGCCCGAGGCCCAGGCTCAGAGCTATCTCCCGGATCCGGGAGCCTGGGCCACGGCGCGCAAACATGGGGGCGCAGGAGACACCCAGGGAGTCGCTGGTCTCGTAGAGCGACAGCAGGCGACCGGTGACGTGAAGGTCGGGCCGCTCGAACGCCCAGGGCCCGCACGCCCCCATGAACACGAAGGAGATGGCAGGGTTGTGCAGGCGGGACGAGGCAAGAATCGCGATCCAGCCGCCCTTGGAGAAGCCAATGACGGTGATGGCGCGCGGGGAGATGCCAAGCCGGAGGAGGCTGTCCACCTGTTGGGAGACATGGGCGGCGAATGAATCCGAGTCGGTCCCTGGCGGGCGCTGATCGCTCAGGACGACAAAGCCCGCGCGCCGCAGGCTGTCGAGGATCGCATCGTACTCATAGATGCCAAAGGCCGGATCGGTTGGGCGGCGGCGACCATCCTCCTCGACGATCTTGGCATGCAGATAGATCACGTATCGGTGGGCGGCCTGAGCCTGTCCCGACGCGCCGAGCAGAACGAGCAGAAGGAGCGAGAGCACCGTCAGGCGAGGCATGGAGGAGAGCTGGATCGGGTTCACTGGCTTGCACGGCGGAGACGAGGGTCGGTCTCACAATCCCAACAGCCGTTGACTATTGGTGGAGCGTTGATATCCTGTCAATACCAGTTGGCAGCCGCACGGCGATGCGGGACCGAACTGTCTCAAGCGGCGCCCGTTGCGATGGACAAGATGTCTCAATGACGTGAACGATCCGGCTATGCGCTCCTCTTCGCCAGCCCTCGACGTACCTCCACCATCCGAACCGAGGACCCATGAAGCGCGCCGCGCGTCGGCACCGGCCGCCCGGCCGGGGGCACCGCCGTCATCGCGGATCGTCGTGCTCGGCGGTGGATTCGGAGGGTTGGCGGCCACCCGCCACCTCGAGCGATTGTGCGGCCGGCGATCCGGCGTCGAGATCACCCTGGTGAGCCGCGACAATTTCTTCATGCTGACGCCCCTGCTGTTCGAGGCATGCTCCGGCACCCTGGAGCTGCGCCACTGCGCCCAGGCCATCCGGCCCACGCTGCGGCGCGCGCGATTCGTGGAGGCGACCGTCGAGGCGGTGGACGTCGAGCGGCGCGTGGTGCATGCCGTCGCCTCCGAGGGCCTCGCGTACGATCTTCCCTACGACCACCTCATCGTGGCACTGGGCGCCACGACGAACCTGGGGCTGATTCCCGGCGCCGAGGACGCGTTCACGTTCAAGACCATGGCGGACGCGCTCGTCCTGCGGAATCACCTGATCGAGCGGCTGGAGCGGGCCGACGCGACGGCAGATCCGGCGCTTCGCCGCCGGTATCTCACGGTCGTCGTCGTCGGTGGGGGGCTGGTCGGCGTGGAGCTGCTCGGGGAGTTGACGGCTTTCGCCGACGACATCCTGCGCTACTATCCCCGCCTCCGGCGCGACGAATTCCGGTTCTACCTGTTCGAGGCGAGTGCGCGCATCCTGCCGGAAGTCGACGCGAAGCTGGCCGACACGGCGACCGCGGTGCTCCGGCGGCGCGGAGCCGATATCCGGGCCTCGACGCCGGTCCGTTCCATCGCGCCGGGGCAAGTCCAGCTCGCCGGCGAGACCATCGACGCGGACACCGTCGTGCTGGCGGCGGGCATCGTACCGAGTGCCGCCGCCGCACTCATCCCTGTCGCGCACGACGCGCGGGGGCGGATCGAGGTCGACGGAGGCATGCGCAGCCTGAGCCACCCGGAGGTCTGGGCCCTCGGCGACTGTGCCACCATTCCGGGGCCGAGCGGACAGCCATATCCGGCGCTGGCGCAGCACGCGGTCCGCGAGGCTCGGCAACTGGCACGGAACGTCGTGGCCGTCCTCGGGGGACACTCCCCCGCACCGCTGGTCTATCGCTCGCTCGGCGTCTTCGCCGCCCTCGGCCACTCGCGCGCCGTGGCCCGGGTCCTGGGGATGCGGGTCACGGGGTTTCCGGCCTGGTGGCTTCGGCGCACGTACTACCTCTTCCAGATGCCGCGCTGGGACCGGCGGTTCCGCATCGTGCTCGACTGGACGATCGCGCTGTTCTTCCGCCCGGACATCACCAAGGTCGATCTCGCGGTCGAGCAGGATCAGCGCCGCCGCTGAGCTTAGGGGCGTCGAGTTTCGGCGACACTTTTGCGCTCACCAGCTCGTCGGGATTGTGACCCCGCACATCGGAGCCCGACACCAATGATGACGCGGAGAGAAGTGATCGGCCTGCTCGGTTCGATGTCGGCCGGAACGCTGTTGGCGGCGAGGAATGGTGGCAGCGCCTTGATGGCGGCCGCGTCGGGCATTCAGGCGCAGCAAGGCGATTCGCTTCCTCCACTCGCGCCAGGCGCCCCCAGGTCTCCGGAGAGGCTCGCCCTGATCGACGCGTTCCAGCGAAGGTCCGAGGGGATCGACGCGAGATTCGAGGCGCGAACCCACACGAGTGACTGGGTGATGCCGTACCGCCTGTTTCGACCCCGAGCGGCCGGCGCATTGCCGCTCGTCATGTACCTGCACGGCAGCGGTGGATTGGGTGACGACAACCTGAAGCAGATGGGCCTGGGGAATATCTTCGGCACCCGCGTCTGGGCGCTGCCGGAGAACCAGAAGCGGTTTCCCTGCTACGTCGTCGTGCCACAGACCGACCGGGGATGGGTACGCTACGCGCCGCCAAGCCCGGGCGACTCGGTGGCGCGAGTCGTTCCCGGCCTGGGCGACGGGGCGCGACTCGCCCTGGAGATCGTCGACGAGCTGCGCCATGAGCTCGCCATCGATGAGCGGCGTATCTACGTGACTGGGCAATCGATGGGTGGGGCGGGCACATGGCACATGACGGCGCAGCGCCCGCGGCTTTTCGCGGCGGCGGTCGCCTGCTGCGCCGGCCGCACAACCGACGCCGCCACGGACTCGGCCGGCACGCCCTTGTGGAACTTCCACGGCGACGCCGACACCACCGTTCCGCCGGCGGTGTCGCGCGATCGCATCGCGGCGCTCCGGAAAGCGGGCGGGCACCCTCTTGCCACAGAGTACGCTGGCGTAGGTCACAACGTATGGGAGTGGGCGTACACCGAGCCATCGTTGGTTCGCTGGCTCTTCTCCCAGCGACGTGCGACATGAGCGGGTAGCGGTGCGCACCCGGCACGGCCAACGCGTCAGGCCCGGCGTCAGCCCAGTGCCAGATCCACGACCAGGAGCGAGTGGTCCGACCACCGGCGCTCGCGAACCGCGTGATCATACCTGCAGCTGGTCACCCGTTCCGCGAGCATCGGCGAAGCAAACGCGTGGTCGATCCGGAACCCCCGCCCTGCTCGGCCGCCTCCCGGGGAGCTGAACCAGGTGTATTCCAGCGCGTCCCCGTGCTCCCGCCGCCAGAGGTCGACCAGCCCGAGGGCTGCCAGCTCCCCGAACGCCCTGCCGGCCTTGAAGCGATAGTCCCTGGCATCGACGCGGTTGGCGCCGGCATTGAAGTCGCCCAGCATGAGGTACGGCCGAGCGGCGCGCCGGGCCAGCCAGGCCACCGTAGCGCTCCAGAACGCCGGAAGCGGAGAACCGGCAGCCGGCCCGTACACTGCGGCCAGCCGCACGCCGCATCCTCGCAGGTCCAGCTCGAGCCACCCACGCGGATAGATGGCGGATTGAGGGGGCGCCGGATTGGGCACACGCCGGACGGGAACGCGCGACAGCACGCAGAGCCCGCGGTCCCTGGGCCCGCGCGGAGCGCTGAAGCAGTGAGTGTACCCATCCCGGCCAAGCACGTGACAGAGATCGGCCGCGCGGGTCGTCACGGTTTCCTGGAGTGCGATGACGTCCGCGTCGTACCGTCGAAGGGTCTCGACAATCGGGGCGCAACGCGACCCACCGCCCGCCAGGATGTTCCACGAAAGAAAGCGCATGCTGGTGGATCCGACCTGGCTACCGGAGGCGTTTCTCGTAGCGCCAGACCTCGAGCGACATCCCAATCGAGGCGTCGGCCTCATAGGCCACCGTCCCCGCGAGGCGCCAGCCGCACTTCTCGTAGAACCTCGCGGCGCGCTCGTTCCCGATGGCGCACGCCAGCCAGGCGGTCTCGATACCGTCCCGGGCAAGCCCAGCCTCGGCGTCGGCCACGAGGGCGGCCGCGGCGCCGGTGCCGCGCGCTTCAGCCGAGACGTAGAGCTGGTAGAGCTCGTCGCCCTTCACGATGCAGAATCCGACGGGCGTGGGGAATGAGCCCACGACCCTCACCTCGGTGAGCGCGGCCTCGATCCGGTCCCTGAAGCTTTCGCGTGTGCGGATGCGGGTGAGCTCGGCGGGGAGAATGCGGGCGTGGGCGTCCTGCCAGCCGTCGTACCAGACCTGCGCCAGGTGATCGATCTCCGCCGGTTCGGCGGGTCTCACGCGCATCGTCGCCCCTTCTCCGGCCGCGGGCGGCTCAGGACCCAGCCTCGACGAGCGCCGCGAGCTTGGCCAGCGACATGCGCCAGGCAGTCTCGTTGTCGCGGGGCGACAAGCCGGATGGCAGCCCATCGTGCATCGCGAGGACCTCGGTGCCGCCGTCCACCTCGATGAGCGTGAAGGTGATCGTCATCTCGCCCTGCATGGCGGAGTCCGCGGTCTCGAATTCGACGACTTCCACGATCCTCTGGTCCGGCACGAGCTCAATGAAGCGACCGTGGTACGTGTCGGTGTGCGCGCTCGTCTTGCCCGCTCCGGTCGGCGCGTCGTAGGTGAGCGAGATCCGGAACGCGCCACCCTGGCGCGGGTCGAACGCGTGCACCCGGCTGGTCATGCCATCCGGCACCATCCAGATCGCCACGGCGGTCGGGTCGAGCAGGGCGCGATAGACCTTCGAGGGAGGCGCGTTCACGCGGCGGCGGATGCGGGTCGCGGTCATGAACGAAGTTAGCTCACGGCAGTGTCCGCCGTACCCGGCCGCGAGTTGCGCCGACCAGCCCGACGCTGCACAATTGGGCTCCGGGGAATCGCTCCGTTCGTGCCGGTTCCCCCGGATATTTCGTGATCGAGCCAGGACACGCAGGATACCAGGAGGACCCGATGGCGCCCATGAATGAGCTGGACCGGTTTCGCAAGGTGTGGGACATGGAAGCCCAGCGCACGACCAAACTGCTCGAAGCGCTCCCGCCCACCCAGTACGACTTCCGCCCCGACCCCGGGTACCGCTCGCTCGGGGAGATGGCGTGGCACCTGAGCGAGATTGAGGGCTACGCGACCTACGGGATCGCCAAAGGCGCGGTCACCTTCCAGGAAGCCCCGCCGAACATGCAGCGGCCCCGTGAGATCCGGCTCCTGGCGCCGGGATACCGCCGGGTGCACGAGGAGGCCGTAGCGCGGCTGGCCGACATCACCGACCTCGACCGCGAGCTGCCGTTCACGGACCGGAAGATGCCGATCCGCGACATACTGTGGGGCGCGATCCTGATGCACCTGATCCATCATCGCGGGCAGCTCTCGCTGATGTGCCGTCTCGCCGGCGGCACGCCGCCGGGCATCTACGGGCCGAACCGCGAAGAGATGGCGGCGATGCGGGAGCGGATGCAGACCGCGAAGGTGTAAGTGCCCGGGCCCGTCCGGACGCTCGAATACGAGTCCTCGCCGGGACGGTGGCGGTTCTCGAGCGCGAGCCCGGACGGGGCCCTGGCAGGCATCGTCCAGGAGTACTGGGAGGTCGAGGGCCGCCTGAGCCCGTTTCGGGAGCGAATTCTTCCGAATGGCTCCACGGAGCTCATGGTCAACCTCGGTCCCCCGCATCAGATGGTGACGCACAGCGGCACCAGCGTATGGGAGCGGGCCTGGTTCTCGGGGCTGCACGATCGCGCCATCGTCATCGAGTCACTCCACGGCACCCACCTGGTGTCGGCACGACTGCACCCGCTGGGCGCCCTGCGCCTGTTCGGCCCCGACGTCGCCAGGGGTGCCAACACGGTCACCGACCTGGAAGTGCTGCTCGGCCCGCCGGCGCTCGAGCTTCGGGCGCTCCTGCTCGGTGCCGAGTCCACCGAAGAGCGCTTCTCGTACGTCGAGCGATTCCTCCTGTCGCGTCTCTCGGCGGGCACGGCCCCTTCGGCGATCGTGTGCGAAGCCGCCCGCCGTATCGAGGCGGCCCACGGCCACCTGCGCATCGCCTCGCTGCATGCCGACCTGGGGAGCAGCCGGAAGCAGCTGTGGCTCCGCTTTGGCCGCGAGCTGGGCATGTCGCCCAAAGCGTATGCCCAGATTCAGCGGTTCGTGTGGACGCTGGCGCGCCTGCGAGAGAGCACCAGCGTCGATTGGCCGCGATTGGCCCTGGCCGCCGGATACTCGGATCAGTCGCATCTCGTGCGGGACTTCCGGCGGGTCGCCTCCGCCAGCCCGACCGAGTTCCTGCGGACGCGAACGCCCGACAGCACCGCGCTGCTGGACGAGGTGGGGTAACAAATCTTCAAGACTTCGGGCGGTGGAGCCGCATATTGCGGCATGCGACTTCCCACCAGTCTGACCGCCCTGGCGGCGTTCTCGGCAGTCTCCTCGTTCTCCACCCCCCAACCCAGGACCCCGGACTTCCGGCCGCTCGAGTTCCTGGTCGGCGATTGCTGGGCCGGTACCTTTCCCGACGGCAAGCAGACGGACGAGCACTGCTTCGAGTGGGTCTACGACCGGAAGTTCATCCGCGATCGGCACGTCGTGAGGAACGGCAAGGCGCCCTACGCGGGTGAGACGATCTACGGGTGGGACGCCGCGGCGAAGCGGCTGGCGTTCTGGTATTTCAATAGCGAGGGGGATGTCATCGTCGGGACGGTCGAGTACCGCTCGGACTCGATCGTGTTTCCGACGCGGTACGAGACGGACAAGGGACCCGTGGAGCTGCGCGCGACCTGGACGCGCAGCGGACCGGACAGCTACCGGGTGGATCAGAGCCAGCGCGCGGGCGAGACGTGGAAGCCGCTCTGGGCGATGGAGCTCAAGCGGAAGCGGGAGTGATCGGGAGCCCGGGCGGCCCTGCCGCTCATCGACGCGCCTTCATCCGGGCCTGAAGCTCCCCGAGCCAGTGCTCGGCGTAGATCACGTTTCGGCCTTCGTCATCCGCCGGTTCCCGGATCATCACGAAGTGCTGGCCGTCGGGAGCGACGTCGTACTGTTGCCGGTTCCGGGCCCCGCGGTACCCCGCCAGGTCGAACAGCGCCCGCGGCGTGCCGGCCGCGAAGGTCGATCCCAGCGTCACCTCGACCGCCATCATCTGTCTCGGCCCTCTGAAGAACAGCTCCCGGCCGCTGTGAGCCCAGCGCGGCTCGGCGCCCCCATCGCGGGACACGATCTGGGTCGAGGTGGGGTTGGGGAACGAGGTGACGTAGACGTCTCGCCGCCCGTTGGCAAGGATGGTGTAGGCCAGCCATCGGCCATCGGGCGACAGCGCAGCCTGGGTGCTGTGGTCCTTCCCGACCACGAAGGGGACCAGGGCAGTGTCTCCCCGGAGCCGCCGGGCCCGGATGTGAGCGATGCTCCCTTCCTCGTCGGAACGCACCACCAGCCACTCACCATCGCGCGACAGCTCGGCTTCCCAGAGCCCGAAGGCGTGGTGCATGAGGAGCGCGGGCGGGGCACTGCCGTCGACCGGCAGCCGGTAGACATCATAATCATCCTGGCCGCCGCGGCCCGCCAGGTTGGACAGGTAGACCAGCGAGCGATTATCGGCGGTCCAGGACGGGCGCCAGTTCACCGTCCCGCTCTGGGTGAGCTTTTGCCGAGTGCCGTCCGCGCGGCGGATCCAGAGCTGGGTCGTACCGTCGGAGACGCTGACGGCGAGCGCCTTGCCGTCGGGGGACATGGCGGGATACTCGAAGTCTCCCCGCCAGGTCGAATCGACCGGCTCCGCCCGGCCGTCCCGACCGACCCACATCAGCTCCGAGGAGGCGCTGCCTTTGCTGGTCGAGTACAGCGCGCTGCCGGACGGCGAGATGGCGAGGCTGGCCGGCACCACGTCCTCGAGGATCGGGACGATGCCCGAGGTCAGGACTAGCCGCTCGGGATCGAACTGGGCGGCGTAGAGGCCGCCGGTCCGGTCGGTGTAGAGCAGATGACCGGTGGGCGAATACCACGCCCCCGCCGCGTTCGGTACCAGCAGGCGCGCGCTGTCGGCCGCGAAATCGAAGACGTAGATCGACGACTCCACCGCGCAGTTGCCGGGGCAGACCGTGGCCAGGACCCCCCGGCTCCCAGGCAGCGCCTGCACGGTGGCGATATTCCAGCGATCGCTCGAGCGACTCCGCCGCACTGGCCGGCCCTCTCCCCCGTTCTCGGAAACCCGACGTAGATCCGTCGACTCACCCACGTAGACGATCGTGCCATCGTCCAGCCAGGCTCCGGTGAGATAGCCGGAGTTGGACGAGCCGGCGAGCGTGATGGTGCCTCCACCCTCGACCGGCACCTTCCGCAGGCGACCGTCAGCTGTGAGGTATCCGATCCATTTCCCGTCGGGGGAGAAGAAAGGCGATACACCGCCTTCGGTCCCGGCCATGACGGTGGGTTCGCTTTCTTCCCTGCGCTTCCGAAGCAGTTGTACCGTGGTCCCAACGGTGTCGGCAAACACGATGCTTGATCCATCGGGCGCGATCGCGGCCTGGGTAGCGAGATGCTCCAGGCCAGGGGAGAGGAACCGTCCCAGCGAATGGCGCCACAGGACTACCCGTTGGCGACTGGTCGCTGCCGGAGGCGCGGAGCGGGACCAGCCCCAGGCGGCCAGAGCGGCGGCGAGCAGCAAGGCTCCGGAAAGGACGGAGAGACGAACAGACGGTCGGACGGTCGGACGACGACTCGACGCTCCCTGTGCCGACCGTCTGACCGTCTGACCGTCCGACCGTCCTGCCAACGCCCCTGCGAACTCCGCCGCACTGGCAAACCGATCGGCTGGCAGTTTCTCCAGCGCGGTCAGCACCGCGTCTTCCACCGCTTCGGGCACCCGATCCCGCCGGGCGATGAGTCCGGCCGGCTTCTCGGTCATCACCTTGGCGATGATCGCCTGGGCGGTGGGGCCGGTGAAGGGCGGCTCGCCCAGCAGCATCTCGTAGGTCATCACGCCGAGGGCGTAGACATCCGACCCCGCGGTGATCTCCCGCTCGCCCATGGCCTGCTCGGGCGACATGTAGTGCGGGGTGCCGAGCGACATGCCGGTCTCGGTCATCCGGGTGCCGCCGGCGCTCGAGCTGGCCAGCGCGATGCCGAAGTCGGCCACCAGGGCGCTGCCGTCGTGGAGCAGCACGTTCTCCGGCTTGATGTCCCGGTGGATGACGCCGTGGCGGTGGGCGTAGTCGAGCGCGGCGGCGACCTCCGTGGCGATGCGAACGGCGTCTGCGATCGGAAGCTGCTTCTCGCGGGTGAGTCGATCGCGCAGACTCTCGCCTTCGACGAACGGCATGACGTAGTACGCCGTGCCGTCCACCTCGCCGCTGTCGATCAGACCCAGGATGTGGGGGTGCTGGAGATTGGCGATGGTCTTGATCTCACGGAGGAAGCGCTCCGCGCCGATCACGGCCGACAGCTCCGGCCGCAGCACCTTGATGGCGACCTTGCGGTCGTGCTTGAGATCCTGGGCGAGATAGACGGTGGCCATCCCGCCCGCGCCCAGCTCCCGCTCGATGCGGTAGCGATCGGCCAGGGCGGTGGCCAATGGAGTGGCGGAGCCGGTCATGGCGACTCCCCGGTCATTCCTTCACCACCCACGCGGCATCGTCCTTGAGCAGCGCCTGGAAACGAGCATCGTCCCGCAGCGAGTCGAACAGCGGGTCCAGCCGAAGCGCGGCGGGAGTCGTGGGAACGTATGAAAGCGCTCCCATCGGTCTGGCCGCCTGTTCCCGGAGCAGTCGCAGCGCGTCATCCCGATGGCCCAGCAGGATGTGGATGATGATCAGGCCATCGACGCTGCGCGATGACTCAACGGCATCCCGGCTCGAGGGATTGAGCGCCACCGCGCGCTCCCCTTCGGCGACCCCCAGGTCCGCGTGGCCCAGCAGCGCCTCGGCGATGCCCAGCGCGGTATGTACGTCGGCCAGGTTCCCGAAGACATCGGTGGCGCTGTTTTCACGGAGCAGGCGCGTTGCGGTGGCTCGCAGCGAATCCGCAAACCCGACAGCCCGGCTACGTTTCCCGGCGGCTTGATTGTTGAGGACGAACCACACGAGCCGGCTGAGCTTGTCGCCCGAACGCCGGATCCTCAATCGATCGACTGCGGAATCCGCGGCCTCATATCTGCCCACCAGGCGATTCAGGGTCGCGAGTCCGGCCAGCGTGTATTGGGTGTCGATGACGGCGGGCGCCGATGCAAGAGCCATCCGGGCTCCGGCCGTATCACCCTGGCCCCATAGCGCGGTGTTCACGGATTGGAACAATGCCGCGTCGCTGGACGGGTCAATGATCCGGGCCCGCTGAAAAGTCGCCGCGGCCTCGGGCACCCGCCGCAACATGAGATAGGTCTCGCCCAGATCCACCAGGCGTCCCACTCGTCGAGGGTCCAGGACGGTCGCCCGTTTCTCTGACTCGAGCGCCTGGGTGAAGTGACCCTGGCGCCGAAGAATGAATCCGGCCCCGACGATCGCATCGACATTCCCGGGCTGCATTGCCTCCACGGCGCGGAACTCGCGGAGCGCGCCAACGTAATCGCCCTTCGCGTAATAGGCGTAGAAGGCCTGGGCCAGGCGGGTCTCCGCGGTTTCCGGTCTCAGCGCCACGGCTCGATCGAGCGCCACTCGCGCTGGAGTGGTGTCACTGGAGACGCCTTCGCGAACCTCCCAGCTTCGGATGGCCACGAGGCCGGCCCACGCTTCGGCGAAACTGGAGTCGAGCCCGATCGCCCGCTCGAAGGCGGCAACGCCCATCGTGACTTGGGTGGCGCCGCTCCGCTGATCGAAGAGGTCGCGCCCACGATGGTACCACTCCAGCGCATCCAGGTTGCTGGTGGGGGCCGTGTTCAGCGCCGCCGCCTGAGCCGGAGTAAACTGGGCAGCCAACGCCTGCGCCACATTCCGCGCGATGTCCCCCTGAATGACGAAGACGTCGCCGGCGGTAAGCTCACGATCGTAGCTCTCGGCCCAGAGTTGGCGGTCGCGGGACGCGTCCACCAGCTGCACGTTGACCCGCACCCGGGTACCGGCCCGCTGCACCTGCCCATTCAACAGGGTACCGACCCCAAGCTCCGCCCCGATCTGCTTCACGCTCTTGACAGTGTTGCGGTATTCCCTGACCGAGGAGCGGGAGGTGACCTGGAGCGTTCCGAGGCGGGTCAGATCGGTCAGGATCTCGTCCTGGATTCCATCGGTGAAGACGTGGCTGGTGTCCCCCTCACCGGTGGTCTCGAAGGGAAGCACCGCGATGGACCGTGTCGCGGCTTCACCGGAATGGCCCAACATCCGGTACCCGCCGTACGCGGCTGCAACGAGCAGGAGGAAGCCGGCGCCCATTGCCACCGCCTGGCGCCTGCGCCCGGTTCGGAGCGCGGGCACCGGCATCGTCCCGGTCGGCGTCATCCCTCCGCTTGGGGTCGTCACCGCTTCCAGTTGACTGAGCAACAGGTCGGCGGTAGCCGGCCGGTCGGCGGGACGCTTCTCGAGACACCACATCAGCAGCTGACCCAGTGCGGCGGGCACCGCCTGGCGGGCCTGGGTAATCGGCCTGGGGGTCTCGGTGACCTGCGCGGCGAGGATCGCCTGGGCCGTGGTTCCGGTGAAGGGCGGGCTGCCGGTCAGCATCTCGTACCCCATCACTCCCACCGCGTACAGGTCCGCGCGATGATCCACGTGCGGGTCGGCGGTGGCCTGCTCGGGAGCCATGTAGCTGGGTGTCCCCAACGCCATCCCCGCGGTGGTAAGGTCGAGCGTCGGCTCCTTCGGGCCCCCTGGGCCCTCAGGACGCTGGCTTTCAGCCAGCGCCTTGGCCACCCCGAAGTCGGTGACCTGGGCGTGCCGCCCCAGGAGCATGACGTTATCGGGCTTGATGTCGCGGTGCACCACCCCACGCTGGTGCGCGTGGCACAGTGCGTCCACTACGTCGCGGAGGATCCGGGCCGCCTCGGCCACCGGGAGCTCCCCTTCCCGGGCGAGCCTGGCCCGCAGCGACTCCCCTTCGATATAGGGCATGACGTAGAAGAGGAAGCCCCCGGCTTCTCCCGAGTCGTGCAGCGGCAGGATGTGCGGATGGGTCAGGTTGGCCGCGATCCGGATCTCGTTCAGGAACCGCTCGGAGCCGAGGGCAGCCGCCAGCTCCGGACGCAACACTTTCACGGCGACTTTGCGGTCGTGCTTGAGGTCGTGGGCGAGGTAGACCGTCGCCATGCCCCCCTGCCCCAGCTCCCGCACGATGCGGTAGCGGTCGGCGAGGGCGGCGGTGAGGCGCGTCAGGACATCGCTCATGTCGTCCCCCGGGCGAGCCTGTCGAGCATTGCGGCGGCTCGCGGGTCCCGCCGCAGGCGGTCGTACCGGGGCGACCGGGGGAACTGCACCAGCCAGACATCGTGCCTCGTGACGCCCTCGGCGAGCAGCGCCACCGCGGCTTCGTGATCGCCCAGCTCCTCGAGCGCCGCGGCGGCTGCGCCGGTGGCGGGGAGCCGCCCTCCTGATCGCGCCCGGATCTGGTCGAGAGTGGCGCGCGCGTCCGCCGCTCGGCCGGCGACGGCGTACGCGTATGCGAGCAGGCAGTGCACCTCCTGCGGGCGACCGGCCGGCAGCGTCCCGACCTGCCGCTCGAGCAGGGTCACCGCCTCCGCCGCGCGTCCCAGTGCTACCAGCGCATTGGCCCGCCATTCCCATGCGAGCAGGAACGTGGAATCCAGCGCGATCGCGGCACCGGCCATCGAGTCGGCCGCGGCGAAGCGGCCCTCGGGTACCAGGACCTGCGCCTCCCATACCCGCGCGATCAGCGAGGCCGGCTCCAGCTCGAGCGCCCGGGCGATCCGCTCGTGCGCGGCGCGGTAGTCGCCCAGGCGATTGGCTAGCAGTCCGTACCATCCCCACGTCGACGCGACCGTCGAGTCGAGGGCGAGGGCGCGGCGGAAGCTGGTCTCGGCGCGGTCGCGTTCACCCAGCAACGTGTTCGCGTAGCCCAGCGCGGCATACGACTCGGCGATGGTCGAGTCCATGGCGATGGCGCGCCCCGCGGCGGCGATCGCGCGTGTCGCTATCGCCGGGGTGCTGTCCTGCACGTATGCCGGAAGCACCGCCAGGGCCATGGCGAGCGAAGCCTGTGCTCGGGCGTACCGCGGGTCTCGCGCGGCGGCCTGCTCGAAGAGCACGATCGCCTGCTGGAGCGGGCGGGCTCCGCGCCGGTTGAACAGCAGCTGCCCTTGCAGGAAGAGCGCGTGGGCTTCGGGGTCAGCGGTCTCGGCCCGGGCGGTGGCCGCCGTGGACGGCGAGCCAAGGGATCCGAGCAGGGTCGACGCGACGGTGCGCGCGATCTCGTCCTGCACCGCGAACACGTTGGTCAGCGGCCGGTCGTACCTCTCGGTCCAGCGCACGGCGCCGTCGTCGGCCGACAGCAGCGTCACGTTGATGCGCAGGTCGCCACCGGCGTGCTGGACCGCGCCGGTGAGCAGCCAGCCGACGCCCAGCTCTCTGGCGATCGCTCGGTCATCGAGTCCCTTGGCCTGAAGCGCGGCGGCACTGAGGCGCCCGATGACCCGCACCTGGTTCTTGGCGAGGGCGCGCGTGATCTCTTCGGCGAGGCCGATGCCGAAGTAGTCGTCCGCCTTGTCGCCGCTGAGGTTCGCCAATGGGAGCACGGCGATGGATCGCTCGGGAGCGGCGGGAGCGGCGGGGGTCACGCGATCGGCGTTCTCCGATCGGCGGGTCGTCGCCCACGCCCCGACGGCAACCACCAATATCGCCGCGGCAGCGCCGAGCGCCCGGAGCCGGCGCTGCGCTGGAGACGCTCCCGGGGACGGCGCTCCCGCGATCGACGCTACCGGGGCCGGCGCGTGAGGCGTCGCCGCCGCGTCGAGCGCGGCGAGCAGCTCGGCGGCCGACGCGGGCCGCTGCGCGGGATCCTTCTCCAGGCAGCGCATGACCGCCTCGGCCAGCGGCGCGGGTATCGAAGGAAGTCTCGAGGCGATCGGCACCGGCGTCTCGGCAATGTGCGCGGCGACCAGCTGCTGCGCACTCGCCCGCCCGGCGAACGGGTGGGCGCCGGTGAGCAGCTCGTATGCCAGCACACCCCACGCATACAGGTCGGCGCGGGCGTCGACCGCCGAACCGACGGCCTGCTCCGGCGCCATGTAGGCGGGGGTGCCCAGCGAGGTGCCGACGGAGGTGAGGGTTCCGCTGGGGTTCGCGAGGAGGTCGCCGCTCTCACCCACCGCCCGTGAGGCGGTGAGCGCCTTTGCAATCCCGAAGTCCGTGACCATCGCGGTGCCGCCGGAGATGAGCACGTTCTCCGGCTTGATGTCGCGGTGGACGACGCCCTGCGCGTGGGCGTACGCGAGCGCCCTGGCGACATCGCGCAGGATGTGGGTCGCCTCGCCGAACGTCATCGGGACGCCGCCCGCGAGGCGGGAGCGGAGCGAGAGCCCCTCGACGAACGGCATGGTGTAGTAGGGGAGGCCGTCCGCGTCGCCCGCGCTCAGGAGCGGGACGATGTTCGCCTGCTGGAGCCGCGCGGCCAGCCGGACCTCGCGCGTGAAGCGTTCGGCCGAGAGCCCCTCGAGGAGCTCGGGGGCAACGACCTTCACGACGACGGTGCGCCCGAGCGCCAGCTCCTCGGCGACGAAGACGCGCGACATCCCGCCGCCGCCGAGCTCCCGCTCGATGCGGTAGCGGTCGGCGAGCGCGGCGATGAGGCCAGTCATGGCCACAGTTGCAGCCCCGCTTTGCGCACGATGGCCGCGAAGCCCGGGTTGCCGTGCAGCGGCCTGAACCGCCAGTTCCGGTTGATCTCGGCCATGTTCGCCGCCTGGGCGCCGAGGCCTCGATCGAGCCACTCCAGTGTACGGGCCGTGTCGCCCAGGGCGAGATACGCGGCCGCGACGTAGTCCTCGCGAACGTACCGGGTCCCGGCGGCGCCGAGCGCAGCCGAGAGCTGACGGCGCGCGGCCGCGGTATCACCGGCCCGTGCCAGCGCCTCGGCAAGACTCAGCATCTCCACCGGGTCGACCGGTGCCGTCGCCTTCCGCGCGGCGACGACCTCGGCGGCACGGCCCCGCTGGAGCAGCAGGCGCTCGTTGCAGTTGTCCGACGCCAGCCGCAGAAGCGCCTGGCACGCGGCGGTCGCGCTGTCCAGCATCCCCACATTGCTGAAGATGGTCTCCGCCAGATTGATCGGCGCGAAGGCGAAGGGATTGTGCCGCCGCGCGCGGCGTACCACCGACAGGGCCGAATCGTCCAGGCCGCGCCCGTGCAGCAGCCACCCGTAGTCGCCGGCGAATGTCGTGGTGCTGTCCAACGCGGTCGCCTTCAGGTACTCCCGTTCGGCGGCCGGGTAGTCGCGGAGGTAGGTAGCGAGCAGGCTCGCGTGGAGGGCGTGCGCCCCGGCCGACGTCGGATCGAGCGCCAGCGCCTTGTCGACCGCCGCGCGCATCGGCGGGACGGCTGCCCGCGGGGCCAGGTAGGTATCGGCAAGGAAGAACCAGGCCTGGGCGATCCCGTTCCACGGGTCGGCGTACATGGAATCGAGGGCCGCGGCGCGCTCGAACAGCGCGATCGCCTGACGGAGGCCGGCCTCGGTGTTCTGCTCCGTGAGGAACTGGCCTCGGAGGACGAGATCGTGGGCTTCGGGATTCGCGGTCCGGTGCGCGGCCAACGCCACGTCGCCCCGCCGGGCGAGACCGACACCGAGCGCGGAGGCGATCGCAGCCGCAGCCGAATCCTGGAGCGCGTAGAGGTCCTCTTCGGTGACATCGTACCGCTGGCTCCAGAGCATCGCTTCATCCGCGACGTTCACCAGCGACACCGTTACCCGCAGCCGGCCGTCCACCTTGCCCACCGTGCCCTCCACCATCGCTTCCGCGGTGAGCGCGTTCCCTGCCTCCCGGGCGGTCTTCCCGCGGAGGGCGAAGGCCGAGCTACGCGACACGACGTGCAGTCCGGTCATCCCGGCGAGGGTGGTCGTCAGGTCGGTCGCCATGCCGTCGCCCAGGTAAGCGTCGGAGGTGTCCCGGCTCCGCGACGCGAACGGCAGGACGCCCACGCGCTTGGCCGTCGTCGCCGCGGGGCCAGCCCCGAGGCCAGCGGCGGGGCCGGCGGTCGGCGGCCGGTGAGTCGCGCGCCAGGCACCGAAGCCCGCGAGGACCAGCAGGGCGCCGAGGGCGATGGCCGTGGGGAGCCGTCGCGAGCGGGCCGCGACCGCGGCAGCCACCGGCATCGTCGCCGTCGGCGTGATCCCGCCACTCGGCGTCAGCACCGCCTCGAGCTGAGTGATCAGCTCCTCCGCGCTCTGCCAGCGATCGGCCGGCCGCTTCTCGAGACAGCGCATCACCAGCGCGGCCAGCGCCGACGGCATGGTTCGGTGGGTCGTGACGGGCTCGGCGGCGGTGGTCACGTGCGCCGCGAGAATCTGCTGCGGGCTCGCCCCGGTGAAGGGCGGCCGCGCCGCCAGCAGCTCGTAGGCCACCACGCCGAAGGCATAGAGGTCGGCGCGGTGATCCACGTGCGGATCGGCCACCGCCTGTTCCGGCGCCATGTAGGTCGGGGTGCCAAGCGCCACGCCCACCGTGGTGAGCGACTGCCGTCCGGTGGCTTCGCTCAGCGCCTTGGCCACGCCGAAATCCATCACCAGCGCGTGCCGGCCGCGGAGCATCACGTTTTCGGGCTTGAGATCGCGGTGGACGACGCCGTAGCGGTGGGCTTCAGAGAGCGCGTCGGCGATGTCGCGGAGAATCCGGACCGCGTCGCCGATCGGGAGCTCTCCCGCCTTGGTGAGCTTGTCGCGGAGGGACAGCCCGTCGACGTACGGCATGACATAGAACAGCAGGCCATCGGCCTCGCCCGAGTCGTACAGCGGCAGGATATGGGGGTGCTGCAGGGCCGCCGCCACCTTGATCTCGCGGAGGAAGCGCTCCTTGCCGAGCGAGGCGGAGAGCTCCTCGCGCAGGACCTTCACCGCGACCTTGCGGTCGTGCTTGAGGTCGTGCGCGAGATAGACCGTTGCCATGCCGCCCGCGCCCAGCTCCCGCTCGAGGCGGTAGCGGTCGGCGAGGGCGAGGGACAGCCGGTCGAATGACTCGGTCACGCGGTGACCGCGAGCGTGAGCATCCCCCCGTCGCCGAGCTCCCGCTCGATGGCGCAGGTGTTGCCCACTGCGGACTGGAACTGCGTGCGCAGGTCCGTCGTCGGGGCCCCGGGATGTGGAGGGTTTGAGGGTCCTGCAATCTACCCCCGGGGACCGCCCCGCGTTACCGCCTCGTCATGGCCACAACCACGCCGCTCCCCGGACGCCGCTCGAATCGCCGTGCATGTTCGGCACGACCTGGGTCAGCACCGTGTCGGAGAAGACATACCGGGGGAGGGCGGCGGAGACCGCCGCGGGCAGGTCGGGGAGGTTGGACATGCCGCCGCCAAGGACGATCGCGTCGGGGTCGAGCAGGTTGATGACGGCCGCGAGCGCTCGGGCCAGCCGATCGTGGTACCGTTCGAGCGTCCGGACTGCATGGGAATCGCCAGCCGCCGCCGCCCGGACGATGTCCTGGCTCGAGCGCTGCACGCCGCTCAGGCGCGCGTGGTCCCGCTCGAAGCCGGGGCCGGAGAGAAACGTCTCGACACAGCCGACCTTCCCGCAGTAGCACGCCGGCGCGGGCGCCCGCTCCTCAGCCGTCATCCAGGGGAGCGGGTTGTGGCCCCACTCGCCGGCGATCTGGTTGGGCCCTTCGTGGATGCGCTGCCGGATGGCGATGCCGCCACCCACGCCGGTGCCGAGGATCACGCCGAACACCGCCTCGGCGCCCTGCCCCGCACCGTCGATCGCTTCGGAGAGCGCGAAGCAGTTGGCGTCGTTGGCCACGCGGACCGGCCGGCCAAGGCGGTCTTCGAGGTCGGCCAGCAGCGGGCGGCCGTTGAGCCAGGTGGAGTTGGCGTTCTTCACCAGGCCGGTGGTGTGGCCGACCACGCCGGGGATGCCGACGCCCACGGAGCCGGTGCGACCGGTCTCGCCCTCGATCTCGGCGACCAGATGCGCGACGGCGTCGAGGGTGCCGGGATAGTCGTCACGCGGGGTCGCGACGCGGCGGCGGACGGCCAGCAGCGTGTCCGCGTCGAGGCCGATCGCTTCGATCTTGGTGCCGCCCAAGTCAACGCCGATCTGCATCAGCGAGAAGTAAACCGACGACGGAGCGGTGCGCCAGCAGGAGTCGCCGGCTTCCGTGGTGAGGAAGTTCAGTACGCGACCCCGATAGGCCGAGGCCGAAGCTGCCGCGTGAGGAAGGTCGAGCAGCATGGCCTCCCCGAAGAGCAGGCTGCCTGGAGCGGCCCCCATGAACCGGCCTGCCTCGCGCAGGGTCCCTCGGCTTGATTTCCCGCAGGAAGCGCCCGGAGGCCAGAGGAACGGCGACGCCGGGATCGAGCACCCGGCGGCGTGATCGTGGATCTTCGAGGCGACCGGCCATCACCGCCCCAGTTCGCGTGCCCGGGCTTCTACGGCATCCTTGGCGGACTTGAGGTCCCCTCCGTGCAGTGCCCGGTACTCCTTGATCGCTTCGATCTTCCTTCGCGCTCGAAGGAACTCATCGATCCGCTCCGCCGAAGGTAGGGCGGTTCCCAAGCGAGTGCGACTCGAGTCGGCCCTCTCACCGCGGCGGCTGGCGATGGCCAGCAGGACGACAGCAGCGCCGGCCGCGATCCAGTACCAGTTCATCTGTCTCCCCCACGTAGACGCCCCGACCGCCGTCGAGCCACACCTCGCTTGCCAAGTAAATGGAGAATGGGGCGATGCGCCAGCGTTTCCGGATCGGGCGCTCCAGCTCATCGAGCACCGCGACGGCGTAGTCCTCGACGATGCGCCGGCCGATGTTTCCGGTGGTGCCGATGACGACGATTTTCATGGCATCCGATCTCTCGATGAACTTGACGGCGCTCGCAACCCTGGTAAGCTGTTCTTCCCAATGATCAACCACCTACTTCCCCCTCCGCCAGCAGGGAGCCGACAATGAGCGACACCCCTCCCGTCATCCTCATCGGTCTCGATGCCGCGGAGATCGATGTGGTGGACCGGCTCGTGGCGGACGGCCGCATGCCGAACCTGGCCAGGCTGCGCGAGCAGGGACGCTGGGGCCGGCTGCAGACGGAGCCGCCCCACTTCCTGAGCCTGGTCTGGTCCACCTTCTTCTGCGGGTCGCGCCTGGGCGAGCAGGGCTGGTACTTCAACAAGATCTGGAACCCCGATCGCCAGCGGCTGCAGTACGTCGACCCCGCGTGGCTGCCGCTGCGGCCGTTCTGGCTGTCGCTCGACCAGTCGTACCGCCTTGCGGTCCTCGACCTGCCGTACGCGACCCCGCTCCCGATGCGGCCCAACGTGACGGCGCTGAACGGGTGGCAGTGCCACGACGACTTCGGGCACAATGCGCACCCGTCGGCACTGTGGGCGCGGCTTTCGGAGCGGCACGGCAAGCCCCGCATGACCAGGGAGGTCTTCGGCCCGCAGAGCCCCGCGACGCTGCTGGCGCAGCGACAGGAGGTGCTGGACGGGAACCGGCAGTTCGCCGATATCTGCCGCGACCTTCTAACGGGCGATCGCTTCGATCTGTTCCTGGCCGTGTTCGGCTTGGTGCATCGCGGCGCCCACTATTTGTGGGACTTGTCGCAGATCGACGGCAAGAATTTGGACGGGCCCACGCGTGCGATCCTGGAAGGGAGCCGGGACGCCTGCTACACCTCCGCGGACGAGGCCCTGGGCCGGGTGCTCGAGGCCGCTCCGCCCGACGCCCGCGTGGTCGTGTTCGCGCTCCACGGCATGGGGCCCAACGATGGCTGGTACGAGTTCCTGCCTCGCATTCTCGAGCGGATCCACGGCGGCGGTGGCGCCGCGCAGGCCAAGCCCGGCCTGCTGTACCGCCTCAGGCGGGCGCTCCCGTGGACGCTGGTGCGGCAGGTGACCCGCCGCATCCCCAGCGCCTGGAACCAGGCACTGGTCGCGTTGTGGTCCCGTCGCATGCACGACTGGCCCACCACGAGGTACTTCGCCCTGCCCATGGACTACAACGGCTACATCCGCCTCAACCTCAAGGGGCGGGAGAAACAAGGCTGCGTCGACCCGGCGGACGCCGATCGCGTGATCGCCGAGGTGGACGCGGCGCTGCGAAGCTTCCGCGATATCACGACCGGCAAGCCCGTGATCCGGGGAACGATCAAGGTGGACGACTTGGTCTCCCCCACCGCGCCGCGCCGCCGCTTTCTTCCCGATCTGGTCGTGCTGTGGGACCCGCCGGGCCCGGTGTGGGCGTCCAGCGGTGTGGTCTCCGACCAGTTCGGCGAGATCCGCTGGCCCGCGGGCCGGAAGCTGGCTTCCGGCCGCTCGGGCAACCACACGCCCCATGGCTGGTTCGTCGCCAGGGGACCCGGGATTCGGCCGGGACCGAGCGCCCGGAGCTACGACACCGCCGACCTCATGCCGACCGTGTTCCAGTGGCTCGGTGCGCCGCTACCGTCCGATTTCGTGGGCCGGCCGATCCAGGAGCTGCTGGGAGACTAGCGCGCCTCCGCGATGGCCTCGCGGTAGACCTGCTCGACCCGGGCGCCCACCTGGATCCAGGAGAACTCGCGCCGTGCCTGCTCGCGCGCGGCGTCGCCCAGCGTCCGCGCCAGGGCGCGGTCGGTGAGTAACCGCTCCATCGCATCGGCCATGGCGGCCGTATCGCCATCGGGCACGCGCAGGCCGGTCACCTCGTGCCGCAGGGGACCCGCCGAGCCCTCGAAGGTCACGATCGGCAGGCCGGCGGACATGTAGTTGAGCAGCTTCTGCGGGATGCCGTCGCATTGGACCCGCGGGTTGATGGCCACTGTCGCGGCCGCCAGCAGGGCCGGCAGTTCGGGAAAGGTGGCCCGGCGCAGGTCCACGGCGGCCAGCACGCCGAGCCGCCGCGCCAGTGCGTCGAAGGGTGTGAACGACGAGTCCGTCACGATCATCAGGCGCACGTCGGCTCGGCGCGCACGCAGCACGGCGAACGCCTCGAGCATGAGGTCCACCCCCTGATAGGGGGCGAGATTGCCGGTGAAGATGAGCGTGCGCCCGTCCGGCATGATCCCCTGCCCGACCTGGAAGCACTCCCACTCCACGCCGCTGGGAATGACGGAGATGTGCTCGGGCGCGGAAGCGCCAAGGGTCGTGAGCGCGCGGCGAATCGTGTCGCTGACGGCAATGATGCGGTCGGCACGTCGAGGCAGGTGACGGTCGAGCCATGGGGCGACCGCCCGGACGGAGCGGCGCGGCAGCCCGAGCGGATACGTGGGCAGCTCGCTGGCCAGCAGGGTGTGGGCATCGTACACGATCGGGATCCCCCGCACCGCGTGGGACGCGACGAGCAGGCCCTCGTAGTGGTGCGCATGGACGAGATCGAAGCGGATCTCATGATGCAGGCGGCGAAGCAGGACGGCCAGCATCGGGTCGAGCTGGACGAGCTTCCGGAACGTAGGTCCCGGATCGGTGCGACGATAGCCGGGAACGTCACGGATCCGATGGACGACGAAGGGAGGGTCGGCCAGCTCCTCGCCCAGGTGGTAGGTCACGACGTGCACCGCGTGCCCCCGTCGCGCCACGGCTTCCGCGATGCGGTGAACCCGGACGGGGGTGCCGCGCGGCCAGGGAAACGGGCAGGCCGCGATCATGGCGATGCGAAGGGAGTCAGTCATCCCGGAGCGCGATCGCGGTCTCGAGCTGCTGCTCCGACTCCAGCGCCATCCGCGGGTGGCGGGAAACAGTGCGGTAGGCGTCGGCGATCAACCACCCGCCGACGAACGTCTGGGAGGCGACCGTGACCCAGGCCGCGCCCAGGGCGCCATACCGCGGGATCGCCACCAGGTTGAGGGCCACGTTGAGGGTGACGCCGAGTGCCATGATGAACACCGCTCGCTTCTCCCGCATCGTCGACGACGCGAGCAGCATCGCCACCGTCGCAGTGTAGAGTCCCGGCACGCTCAAGTACAGCACCTCCAGCACCTCGGCCGAATCGTCATAGGCGGCGGTGTAGACGATCCGTATGATCGGGAGCGACAGCAGGGCCACGAACCCCCACGCCGCCACGCCCAGGACGGCCATGCCGGCGAACATCTTGTGCATCAGGCGGCGCAGATCGTCCCACTGCTGCCGGGACGCGAGCGCCGCGCACACCGGGAGCAGGATCAGCGTCAGGGGCCGGACCACGAATTGGGACGCCTCGAGCAGCTTGGCCGCCGCCTGGTACCGGGCGACCTGCTCGTACGGCTGCAGATAGCCCAGCATCACCGTGTCCGCGGCGAAGTGCACCAGACCGGCGATCGAAAGAACGAATAGCCAGACGGACCCCCTGAAGACACGCTTCATCCGGCGCCACCCGCTTCGGAGCCGGATGGGTCCGATCCTCACCCGCGTGATGCCCGCCGCCACACCCAGGAGCACCGTACCGCTCAGCACGTGCGCCCCGGTCATCCACGCCAACCCGGCGCCGCTCATGACACCGACAGCCACCGCGGCCAGGAGCACGACCAGCGAGGTCCCGAACGCCGCGACCGTGTACTCCACGCGGTGCAACCCCACGAAGAGCGAGGAGTAGGTGCGGTAGACGTCCTTGAACACGCTGTACACGGCGATCGCCGCGGCCACGACCAGCGCGTCCGGCTTGGTCACCGCCACCCAGGCGGGCAGGAGGACGAGATACGCGCCGATCAGGGGCAAGCGCGCCGACAGCACGGCCTCGAGCCGGCGCCGCGCTCCGGCGGGTGCCGCCGCCACGCGCCGGGCGAGGTCGGTGCTGGCGCCCAGGTCCGTGACGAGCACGGTCACGCCGCAGAGCGTCAGGGCGAACATCAGCTTTCCGTAGTCCGCCTGGGACAGCCGTCGTGCCATCAGGGCGACCAGGACAAAGCCGAGGATCTTGAACCCGAACTGCGAGGTGAAGGCGATCAGCAGATCGCGCCTGGTTTTGCCCAGCCTCATGGAACGCGTCCGCCCGCCAGGCGCCAGTTGAGTCGGGCAATCAGGTCGAGGGCGCGCTGCGCCGCGCGCTCCAGCGCGGAGCGGCGCCATCTCGTGTTGAAGGGGAAGGGGCCGGCGCTCAGGATCTCGAGGTCCCTGCGTCGCCGGCTCGTCCGCATGGTCCGGCGCACGCGCAGCACGTGGGGCACCATCCGAACCGTCGAGCCGGCCGCCCAGAGCCAATGGCCGAGCCAGCCTTTCCTGGCCGCGCCGAGCAACTGCAACACCTCGAACACGGCCAGGGCCGGCGCGAACCGGAGCAGCGTGCCTGCCTGGTACAGCATCAGGACCGTCAACCAGCGGTTGCGAATGGTGTAGCGTACCCGGACGGGAGTGAAGCGTCCCGTCTCGCGGATCGACACGCCGATGGTGCCCGCCCGGTGCAGGCACCGGGCCTCGGGCACGGTGAGGCAGTCGTACCCTTGAAGGCTGGCTCGCAGGCCGAACTCATGGTCCTCCAGATAGAAGAAGAGGCGCTCGTCGAACCACCGCCGCTCGCCGAAGCGCGCCCGGTCCACCATTACGCAACAGGTGATGGCCGTCCCCACGACGCGCACGACGTCGTCCAACTCTGCCACGGGCGTATCGGCGTGGAGCAGCGCGGGCGTGCCCAGGAAGTGCGGGAGGGCGCCGACATACTGGACCGTGTCGGGCGCCTGCTCGTACAGCACCGCCGCCATCGCCAGGACCGCATTGGGGTGGCCATCGAGGGCCGCGGACAGGGCGTGCACGCTGCCGGGTTGCGGCTCGACGTCGTTGTCGATCAACAGGACCCGGTCGTGCGCTGCCTCCCTGATGGCTCGATTGCGAGCCGCGCCCGGGCCGAGGTTGGCTCCCAGCTCGATCACCCGCACCTCGGGGAAATGCTCCCGCACGAGCGCACCGCCCTGGTCGGTGGACCCGCTGTCGATCAGCAGCACGTCGTCCACGGCGGGGCCCAGGCGGGTCACGGCGCGGAGCGTTTGCAGCAGATACGACTCCCCATTGTGGTTCACGATGCCGACGGAGACGCGACGAGCGGTCACAGGTACCTATCGTCACCAGGTGAGCGACGTTGACGCGGATTGCGGCCGCCATTAGAGATCGGCGGGCATCCCTCTGATAACCGGACGGTCGGATCGGCCGAATAATACCATGGACCTTGCACCATGATCCTCGATGCGCAGAAGGGATTCGGGCACGAGCCGCCGCACTACGATCTCTGCATCGTGGGCGCCGGCGCGGCGGGAATCACGCTCGCTCTGGAGCTCGAGGCGACGGGATTGCGCGTGTGCCTGCTGGAGGCGGGCGGATCGGTGTACGAAGCGGAGACCCAACGCCTGTTCGAGGGCGAGGTGGTCGGCCAGGCGTATCCCATGCTGCGAGATACCCGCGTCGGCGCCCTCGGCGGCTCGACCACCGTGTGGGCGGGCTGGTGCCGTCCGCTCGATGCGATCGATTTCGAGCCGCGGGACTGGTGCGATGCCGGCGGCTGGCCCTTCGGGCTCGACGAGCTTCGTCCCTACTATGCCCGGGCCCACGAGATCTGCGGGCTCGCCGCCTTCGACTACGATCCCGAGCGCTGGGCCCGTGTCCTCGCACCACGCAGGATACTAGCCGGGGACCCGACCTTCACCAACGAGATCTTTCACGTCCAGGTCCAGAACTTCGGCCTTCGCTATCGTGAGCGACTCGAGCGGTCGAAGAGCATCGATCTGGTGCTGCACGCCCCGGTCACGCGAGCCCGCGTGGCGGGCACGGCCTGCACGGCGGTCGAGATCCGCACGCTCGACGGGTACGACCTGGCGATCCGCGCGGACCGGTTCGTGCTCGCCGCCGGAGGCGTCGAGAATCCCCGGCTGCTGTTGCTCTCCGCGGCCGAGCCGGCCGGCGTTCCCGGCAATGCCGGCGGGCTCGTCGGTCGCTATTTCACGGATCATGCGTTCGTCAATCCGGGTACCCTCGTGCTGCGCGAGCCGGAGACGCTGGGCTTCTATCGGGCCGCGTCCGGTTGCCCCGAGCCGGGGGGCGAGCTCGGTCCGGGGCGCCCTGTCACTCCGCCGCGAGGTCGTGGAGCGCGAGCGGCTCATGAACGCGGCCTTGTTCTTCCATCCCCGGTACGAAGCCCATCGGGTGTTCGACACCGCGGAGGTGAAGGCCTTGCAGCAGCTGTGGGACAAGCTCAAGCAGCGGGCGGTGCCGGGAGCGGCCTGGCCGTATGCCAGGCAGGCCGCCAGAGCGCCTCACCGGCTGGCCCTCGCGATGGCACGCAAGCTCGCGGTGAGACATGGGCCGGCACGACGCTGGCGAATGCGTGCGTACTTCGAGACCGGGTTCCGGTACGACAACCGCGTGACGCTGAGCGACGAGCGAGACCGCCTCGGCCGGCGCAGGGTATGCATCGAGTGGCAGATCGGTGAGGCGGACGTCGAGAACATGCGCCGCGTGACTCAGCTGTTCGACCAGGCGGTCAGGCAGGCCGGCGTCGGCCATCTGGAGCGCGCCTTTCCGGACGTGCCGGCCGCGTGGCGGCAGGCGCTGGAGGCCGGCAAGCACCACATGGGAACCACCCGCATGCACGTGGCGCCCCGGCACGGCGTCGTGGACGAAAACGGCCGGGTCCACGGTACGTCGAACCTGTACGTCACCGGCAGCTCCGTCTTTCCGAGTGGGGGGTATGCCAATCCCACGCTGACGATCGTCGCGCTGGCGGCTCGACTGGGGGATCATCTCAAGCGATGACGACGAGTTTCATGGCCCTTCCTCCCCAACAGTGACCGGACTTCCTGCCGCCGCCAGCTCATAGGAGCGCACCCGCGCGGCGTGATCGTAGATCTGCGAGGCGAGCATGAGCTCGTCCGCACCGGTTCGGGCCACGATCTCCTCCAGGCCCCGCCGCACCGTCGCCCGCGAGCCCACCACGGAGAAGGAGAGCATGTCGTCGAGCAGCCGCCGGTCGCCCGGCGTCAGCCGCTCGACGAACCCAACGTCGGGCGGCGGTAGCGGACCCGGGTGGCCGCGCCGCAGGTTCACGAAAGCCTGCTGCAGCGACGTGAACAGCCGCCGGCCCTCGTCGTCCGTCTCGGCCGCGAACACGTTGACGCCGAGCATGACGTAGGGGCGCTCGAGCTGCGCCGACGGCTTGAAGCGCGCGCGATAGACCTCGAGCGCCTCGGTCAGCGCGGCCGGCGCGAAGTGCGAGGCGAAGGCATAGGGCAGCCCAAGTTCGGCCGCCAGCTGCGCGCCGAACAGGCTCGAGCCCAGGATCCAGATCGGCACGTCGAGCCCGGCCCCGGGCACCGCGCGAACCAGCTGTCGGGAATGGGGCGGGCGGAAGTAACCCATCAGCTCGATGACGTCGCCGGGAAAGGTGTCCGCCGCAAGGGGATTCCGCCGGAGCGCCCGCGTGGTGAGCTGGTCGGAGCCGGGTGCCCGGCCGAGTCCGAGATCGATGCGCCCCGGGAAGAGCGAGGCCAGCGTGCCGAACTGTTCCGCGATCACGAGCGGCGCGTGGTTCGGCAGCATGATCCCGCCGGCGCCGACGCGAATGGTGGACGTGCCCGCGGCCACGTGGCCGATGACGACCGCGGTGGCCGCGCTCGCGATGCCCGGCATGCCGTGGTGCTCGGCGAGCCAGTAGCGTCGGTAGCCCCAGCGCTCTGCGTGTTGCGCGAGATCGAGCGAGCGGCGAAACGCCTGGGCGGCGTCGCCGCCCGTCGACGATCGGGGCGAGGTCGAGGACCGACAACGGGACCACGTTACGTCCCCTCCCAGAGCCGGCCCGATGCGGCCCGTGTCTGGTCCCGCCAGGAGCTCCCGCGGTACCGAGCAGCCGCCGCACCCGCGGGATCACCTCGCGCCCGTAGAGCTCGATGCTCCCGAGCAGCAGCTCGTGCCCGAGCGTGCCCGCGCTGTACTTGAGACCGAAGCGCGCTGCGCCGAGGGCGCGCACGCTGGCGGCGATCTTCCGCGCCACGGTGTCCGGCGAGCCGACGTAGAGCGAGCCATCGGCGACCTCGTGCTCGAACTCGGCCCGGCTCGTCGGGGCCCAGCCGCGCTCCGCACCGATCCGGTTCCGCATGACCTGGTACGCCGGCCACAGCTGCTCGCGGGCCTCCGCGTCCGTGTCCGCGATATGTCCCGGCGAGTGGACGCCGACCGGCAACGTCGCCGAGCCGAGCCGGGCCAGCGCCTGGTGGTACAGCTCGACGTAGGGCACGAAGCGCCGCGGGTCACCGCCGATGATGGCGAGCGTCAGGGGAAAGCCGTAGCGCGCCGCGCGGACCACCGACTGCGGGCTGCCGCCGACCCCCACCCAGGCCTTGAGCGGCGGCCGCTCGACCGGGGGGAAGACGCGCACGCCGTCGAGCGGCGGGCGCACCGAGCCCTTCCACCGCACCGGCTGGCCGGTGCGGTCCGCGTCCCGGAGCGCCGCGAAGATCGCGAGCTTCTCCTCGAAGAGGACGTCGTAGTCGTCGAGCGAGTAGCCGAAGAGCGGAAACGATTCGGTGAAGGAGCCGCGGCCGAGGATCACCTCGGCGCGGCCGCCGGAGACGGCGTCGAGCGTGCTGAAGCGCTGGTAGACCCGGATCGGGTCGTCGGAGCTGAGCACCGTGACGGCGGTCCCGAGAACAATCCGATGGGTGCGGCCGGCGATGGCGGCAAGCACCACCTCGGGCGCGCTGATGGCGAAGTCCGGGCGATGGTGCTCGCCCACGCCGAAGAAGTCCACTCCTACCCGGTCCGCCAGCTCCGCTTCGGCAACGACGTCGCGGAGCACACGCGCCTGCGAGAGCAGGCCGCCCTCCGCGTCCACGGTAACGTCGCCGAAGGTGTCGAGGCCCAGCTCGATAATAGACATGGAGAGGTAACCGGCGGACGGAGGGAAGGGTTCCCCGGGGACGGCCACTTCCCCCTTGCCTTGGTCAGCCGGCATCAGCTACAGATTGAGCTTCGGCCTCACCTCGAGAGCACCATGAAGATCAGCGAAGGCGGCCTGGACGACGCGCGCGTCATCGAGCTGCTGCGCACCCACCTGACCCGCGCGCGAGCGGAGACCGCGCCGGGGAGCGCCCACGCGCTCGACCTCTCCGGACTCCGGGCGCCCGAGCTGACGTTCTGGTCCGCGTGGGAAGACGACGGAGCAGTCGGGGTCGGCGCGCTCAAGCGGCTGAGCGCCGATCACGGCGAAGTGAAGTCCATGTACACGGCGGAAGCGGCGCGCGGGCGAGGCGTGGGATCGGCGATGCTCCGGCACATCATGGCGGCTGCGCGCGCGTGCGGGATGGCGCGCCTGAGCCTCGAGACCGGGTCCTGGCCATACTTCGCGCCGGCGCGCGCCCTGTACGCGCGGCACGGGTTCGTGGAGTGCCCGCCGTTCGGGGACTACCGGGCGGATCCGAACAGTGTGTTCATGACGCTGGCGCTCTGATGCCCACGCCGGCATTGTCTACGGGCTGAGCTTCGGCCTTCACCACGGAGACACAGAGGCGGCACGGAGGCTCACGGAGAACGGCAAGGACTTTGTGGGTGTGCGGTTCACCCCAGCTGTCCTCCGTGAAACTCCGTGCCGCCTCCGTGTCTCCGTGGTGAGCAGTTCTTGTAAATTCCGGTCCCTGCACCCGAGATCGCCATGCACATCGTCGAACGTGGTCTGGTCCTGCGCCTGGGCATCGGGCTCCTGCTCATCACTCCGAGTCGCACCGCCCAGGCCCAGGCCTCTTCGGACACCACCAGCAGGGTCGTGCTGGCCGGCGTCACGCTGTTCGACGGCACCGGTCACCAGGCCCGGCCGAATCAGTCCGTCGTGATTCAGGGCGAGCGCATCGCCGCGATCTTCCCGACGGGATCCCAGCCGCTCCCTGCGGGTGCCAGGACCTACAACCTGACCGGCCGGTACCTGATCCCCGGCCTGATCGACACCCACGTCCACATCGCGACCGACCCATCGGGCGAAGACTCCCGGGTGCGAACCGAGCGACGCCTGCGCCTGGCCCTGCTGGGCGGCGTCACCGCGGTCCGCGACATGGCCGGCGACGTCCGCGCGCTCGGCTCGCTCCAGCGCGACGCGTTGCTCGGCGAGATCCCGAGCCCCGACATCTACTATGCGGCGCTGTTCGCCGGACCGGCCTTCTTTGCCGACCCCCGGACCCACGACGCGAGCCGAGGTCTGATTGCCGGGCAGGTGCCGTGGATGCGGGCGATCACCGACACGACAGATATCCACCGGGCGGTGACGGAAGCGGGAGGGACCGGGGCCACAGCCATCAAGCTGTATGCCGAGCTCAACGGAGAGCTGGCGCGGAAGATCACCGCCGAAGCCCATGCGCAGGGCCTCGAGGTCTGGGCCCATGCCGCGCTCCGGCCGGCCAGGCCGATCGAGGTGGTCGAGGCCGGGGTCGATGCCGTCTCCCATGCCAACCTCGCGGCCCTGGCGATGGACTCGGCCCGGCGGGCCACGGCTTTGCACGCACCGGCGAACGCGCCGCTCGACATCGACGATGCCGGCCTCGATACCCTGTTCTCCGCGATGGTGCGGCATCACACCATCTTCGAGCCGACCCTGCTGGTCTTCGCGGACAGCCCTCCCCTGCTCCGCCTCGCGGGCGCCATCGCGAACATGGCGCATCGACGGGGCGTGACGATCATCGCCGGCACGGACACTCTGGGCGGCGCGGATGCCGAGTCGCCCACGTTGCCCAACCTGCACCGGGAGCTGGAGCTGCTGGTGACACTGGCAGGCTTGAGCCCGGCGGAAGCGCTGGAGAGCGCCACCCGCGACGCGGCAGTCGCGCTCGGCGCCCAGAGCGTCCGTGGCACCATCGAGGTTGGGAAACTGGCCGATCTGGTGGTGCTGCAATCCGATCCACTGCGCGATATCCGCAACACCCGCTCGATCCAATTGGTCATGAAGCGCGGGCGAGTCTGGCGTCTACGCGACCGCTAGGTGGGATGAGGACCGCCGGACCGGACTACTCACCGCACCCGGATCCCCTTCGCCGCATCCCAGTGGAGCGGCCTGGGCGACCTGGCCAACGGGCTCTCCGGCACCTGCCCGATCGACACGCCGTACTTCCAGTCCGGCGGACAGATGGCGATGAACCGCGCGTAGCCGCCGAGACCGCCCTGGAACTTGGGGAAGCCCATCGACACCAGCGCTCCGGTTTCGGGGACCTGGTCCAGGTTCGCCACGCCCTCCGCCTGGGTGTACCCGTGGTTGAGCAGCCAATCCTCCCCTTCCAGGGTCGCGGTCGTGTCGGTGTCGAGCGGCTCGTGGCCGTGGAGCAGGATGTGTCGCTGCTCGTGCAGGAAGCGGAGCGCCGCGAGCGACACGCCCGGGAACGGTCTCCGGTCGGCCAGGGCAGGATCGGGCCACGCCTTCGACCAGTCCGAGCGGACGAACACCACGGAGCCTTCGGGAATCCGGCCGTGCTCGGCCTCCCACCGCTGGATGTCCTCGACCGAGAGATGATACCCGGGCGCCTTGGCGACCTGATCCACGATGGAGATCACGACGAGCGGCCGGACGGCGAACGTCGGCGGCAGCTCGTCGATGGCGGGATAGTCGGGGCTCCAGTGGGCGGGCGGATCGAGCTGCGTGCCGAGCTGATCGGTGGCGAGCACATAGCGGGTGGCCTCGAACCCGTCCTTGTCCCAGCGGTACGGCCTCCCGGTCTTGGGATCCACGGTCGGTCCGAACGTCGAGCGCCCGAAGCCGGGCCAGACGGGAATGGACGGCGTGATCGTGTGGGTGAGGTCGACGTACTTGGCGCCGGCAAGGGCATCCTGATACACGCGCCAGAGGGCCGGCGCGCTGCCACCGTCGTGCTGTGCGCCGGCGGGAGAGGAGGTGCGGGGGTTACAGGCGCCGAAGCACGCCAGCGAGGCGGAGAGCAGCCAGCGGGTGACCGTCACGGCGGCCCGCAGTCGCTTCTTCTCGGTATGGCTGCCTTGAGCGCCGCCGTCACGAAGCGGCCGAGTCCCTCGAGGACGACGCCGCTCTGCAGCTCGCCGAGCGGGGTTTGCGTATCACCGCCGATGTCCTTGCCATCGACGCTCATCCTGAAACGCACCGCCGGGCCTGCCTCGCACGCGAGCGTCAGGGAGGATTCCGGCCCCTTGTGAGGCGCCAGCCGGAACACCAGGCTGGCGGGGCGACACCCCAGCCGGTCCTCCACGCTCGTCGGGTACCCCTCGGCCGAGAGCCGCTTCGACCACTCGCGCAGCAGCGGCATGGCTATTCCGCGAAGCGGCGCATCGCAGCCGTGCCGGGCGTTCTCGTCGTTACGGGCCCGTTGTTCGGCCGCGGCCTTGGCCACCGCGACGTCCTCTCTGTGCTTGGCGATTATCCGGGAAAGCTCGTCACCGTTGTCGGCTGACATGTCGTGGACCTCGGAGAAGGCTGATTGAAGCATGGCGGGATTTCCTATTCGTTGGAAGGGCTTAGCCTGCGTCGGCGACGGAGGGCGCCGGGGAGCGTATCGGGGCGGTCTCCCGGCGCGCATCCCGCCACAGCGTGGCCGCGGTGTAGCCGATCACGACGACCACGAGCACGCGAACGGCATCCAGCGGCAGCGACTTCACCAGGAACGCGGCGAGCAGCACGCCCGGAACGCCACCGAGCGCGAGGCCCACCACGGCGGCCCGGTCGTATCGCCTGGCCCTGAGAAAGCGGATGCTGGCCACCGGCATCAGGAACGCACAGGACCCCATCATGATGGGGAACGCGGTCGTCGGGTTCATGCCGAGGAGGCTGATCATGGCCATGCACGGCGCGTAGAGCCCGATGCCCAGCGTCATGAATGCGCCCAGCACCGCATTGCCGAGCACGGCCGCGACCAGCGGCACGCCCCGGAGGCCGAGCGCATCGCCGCCGCCGGGGAAGATCCCGGCGAGGCGGAAAACCATGAACGCGGCCGTGCCCAGGAGGGCGATGGCCATCCCCCGCTGGACCCGGCGCTTCTCCCAGCCGCACACGATGCCCGCGCCGAGCCAGGCACCCACGACGGCGGCGGCGATGAGCAGCACCAGGGTCGACCGGTCGACGGCGATGACCGTGATGTAGATGATGGCCTGCACGATGGTGGGCGGCGTGTGGCCGATGTTGAGCGTGCCCGGAATCAGCTCGTCGGGGACCAGCCGCCGGGCGCGGAAGGCGGCCGTGGTCGGAGCGAACGAGCCGATGCCGAGGGTGTCGAAGAAGTTGGTGATGAAGCCGAGGAGCAGGCGCTCGACCACGGAGCCTCCGAGTGCTGCGAGCGCCTCAAACGTATCCAGCCCGAGTCCTGACGGCCAGCACCTCCAGAAATTCGGCTTCCTTCCCCAGGCATCCTTCTTCTTGCCGCACGACCGGTCTCCGCCTAGTCTGAACGGATGTCGCAGGAACTCCTGGTTGCACTCGTGGTGATTCCCACGGCGCTCGTGGTGATCGCCCTGTTCGCCATCCTGTGGCGGGAGCGGACGTCACCGCGGTCGGCGTGGGTCGCGGGCCTGAGCGGCCTCGCCCTGGCCGCGTGGGCCATCACCACCGGCCTCCTCGCCTCCTCCGGCTCCTATCAGCCCACCGACACCCGGACTCCGCCGCCGGTCGGCATCCAGCTGGCCACCGCCCTGGCGATCCAGTCCGCGTGCCTCTGGCTTTCGCCGACGCTCCGGGGACTGCTCGGGAACCGGAAGAACCTGATCCGGCTCAATGTCTGGCGGCTGGCGGGCGCGATCTTCCTGGCGCTGATGTTCACGGGACAGCTGCCGGCAGTCTGGGCGATCCCGGCCGGCATGGGCGATGTGCTGATCGGCGCAGCCGCCTTCTGGGTCGCCGCCCGGCTCGACGAGCCCGGCGGCCGACGCCGCGCCATCGTCTTCAACCTGCTCGGCGTGCTGGACCTGGTGGTCGCCATCGGACTCGGCATCACCACCAATCCGGGCCCGGCCCACCTGTTTCACACGACACCCAACACGGAGCTGCTGACCCGGTTTCCCCTCGCGCTGGTGCCTGGATTCCTGGTCCCCCTGGCCTTCATGGTGCACTTCGTTTCCCTGCGGCAGCTGAGAGCCGACCGCTTGAGGGAGTTGGTCGAGAATCACTAAGGGAGAAATGCGATGCCCGATCACCAGACCGGGACACGTGAAGAGTGGCTGGCGGCCCGACTGAAGCTGCTCGAGGCCGAGAAGGCGCTGACGCGGCGCGGCGACGAGCTGGCGCGGCAGCGGCAGGAGCTGCCCTGGGTCCGCATCGACAAGGCGTACCGCTTCGAGACCGACGAGGGCCCCGCGTCCCTCCCCGATCTCTTCAGAGGGCGCTCGCAGCTTCTCATCTATCACTTCATGTTCGGGCCCGACTACACGGCCGGGTGTCCGGCCTGCTCGGCGATCGCGGACGGCTTCAACGGCTTCGCCGTCCACCAAGGCGGGATGGCGCACGTCTATTTCGCGCGTGACCTCGAGGCCACGCGGGTGCTGGCGGAGGTGCTGGGCGACTACGATGTGGGGTCAAGCCCCGTTCATCGCACGCCATCCACGGTGAAGATCTCGGAGAGATAGGTCGCGGCGACATAGGCGTAGACGTGAGGGTCGTCCGCCATCGCGAAGAAGGTGAGCCGCCGCCGGCCACCGGGGGACTCGCTCCCGAGCGCCTCGAGCGGTTCCCGACGGCCCGTCGCGAGGTCGACACGGTCCACGGTGCGCGAGGTCACGCCTCCGACGATGAGCGCCCGCCCATCGGTGCTCCAGCGAACGACCTGGTCGTTGAACGAGAGCCCGGGGATCTCGCTGCCGCTGCCCCCGGCGACCGGATACCGGCGCTGGCCTACGGACTGACTGAACGCCACGACTTCCTTCCCGTCCGGCGAGACGAATCCCGCGCCCGTTCCCGCGGGGGTGACCGCCCGCGCCGCTCCCCCCGCCAGCGGCTGGACGTAGCAGCGGGAGGCTTCCCCCACCCGGTTCCCGCAAAAGAGGATCGATCGGCCATCGGGGAACCAGTCCGCCGACCCGATAGATTCGAAGGGATCGATGGCGATCCGGCGTTCGGCCCCCGTCCGCGTGGGATACAGGACGAGCCTCGGCGGCGTCGAGGGGACGAAGGCCAGCAACCACTTCCCATCCGGCGAGAAGGCGGCGGACTCGCCCTCGCCCAGCCGTGCCACCTCACCGCCGCCGGTCTTCCGCAACATGACGTCGTAGTTGGCGCTGGCGTCGGTGCCGCCGTTGGTGAATGCCAGGAGCGAGCCGTCGCGCGAGAGCTTCGGGGCGAGCGAGGCGTCGAGCCAGGAGACGTCGAGCTCGCGCGACGCCCCGGGCCCGCGCAACATCAGCCGGTACGGCGCGTCATCGCGGGTCAGGAGCACCTGTCCGCTCCGGGAAACATCCTGCGCCGTGAGGTTGCCCGCGCCAGTCACCGCGACCCTCATGCGTCCGCCGAGACTGATGGCACGAACGACGTACCCGCTGTTGTCGTACGCCGAAAACAGCAGCTCGTCGCCCCGGGGCAGCCACGCCAGCCCTTCAATGGAAATGAAGTCGCGGGTCACTGCCGTCGGCTTGCCCGCCCGATCCACGATCTTCACCGTGCCGCGGTCATCCCAGCGAAACGGGTGCTCGGCGAAGGCGACATGCCGGCCGTCGGGTGAGACCCGCGGATCGCTCAGGTAGCCGGAGCCTTCGTACAGGACCTTGCCGATGGGGAACTCGAGGCGGTCCCGGCCGCTCACATCGTGGATGATGGCCAGCTCGGTGCCGTCCGGTGACCAGTCGCCCTCCCGCACGCTGTCGAGCAGTTCTCGAGGAGCACCTCCGGCGAGCGGGACGCGCGCCAGGGTCCCCAGAAAGAGACGGTGGCGGACGAATTCCGCGCGGACCAGGACGGCCAGCTCTCCTTTCGACGAAACGGAGAGGAGGTGGGTGCCGGTGAGACCGAGGGCGGTCGGCGCCGGATAGTCGGGGCGGATGACGAACAGCTCGGGGGCGCTGGTCTCCGCCGCCGAGCTGTAGACGATGGTTTTTCCGTCCGGCGCGAAGCGGGCGTTGTAGATCGCTTCGTCGCGAAAGCTCCGCTGCAGGAAGGTGAGGCCCGCCGGCTCGCTGCGCCCCGCGACCCAGCGGCCGGCGAGGAACCCCAGCGCCACGAGCACCAGCGATCCGGCGACGATGACGGAGCGGGGTGCCCGGGGGCCGGCAGGGACGGATCGCACCAGAGGGACGTCGGAGCGTGCGTTCAGCGCCGTGGCGAATGCCGCCGGCGTCCCGAACCGGTCGGCCGGAAGCTTCTCCAGGGCGGTCAGCACCGCCGCCTCTACCTGCGGGGAGACGCTCCTCCGCTGAGCCGTCAGGGGCGCCGGATCGGCCGTCATCACTTTCGCGACGATCGCCTGGGCCGTGCTGCCGGTGAAGGGCGGATCCCCGATCAGCATCTCATAGGTCACGCACCCGAGCGCGTACACGTCGGAGCGCGCCGTGATCTCCCGCTCCCCCATCGCCTGCTCGGGGCTCATGTACGTCGGCGTGCCCAGGGACATCCCGGTCTCGGTCATGCGCGACCCGCCGGCCTTGCTGGCGGCGAGCGCGATGCCGAAGTCCGCCACGAGCGCGGCGCCATCGTGCAGCAGGATGTTTTCCGGCTTGATGTCGCGGTGGATCACGCCGTGGCGGTGCGCGTAGTCGAGCGCGGCCGCCACTTCCGTGGCGAGGCGGACCGCTTCGGTCACCGGCAGCTGCTTCTCCCGATGCAACCGATCCCGCAACGATTCGCCGTCCACGTACGGCATCACGTAGTACGCGGTCCCGTTCACCTCGCCGCTGTCGATCAAGCCGAGGATGTGGGGGTGCTGCAGGTTGGCGATGGTCTGGATCTCCCGCAGGAAGCGTTCCGCCCCGATCACGGCCGCCAGCTCCGGCCGGAGCACCTTGATCGCGACCTTGCGGCCGTGCTTCAGGTCGTGGGCGAGGTAGACCGTGGCCATGCCTCCCTGGCCGAGCTCCCGCTCGAGGCGGTAGCGGTCGGCGAGGGCAGACTGGAGTCGGGTCACCGGATCGCCTGGATCACCGGCACCTTGCTCGCCCGCCGCGCGGGGAAGAACCCGCCCAGCGTCCCCATCACCACGGCGAAGATCACGCCTGCCAGCAGCAGCATCGGCGTGATCCGGAAGCTGAACGCGATCTCGCTGAAGTTGGCCCAGTTGGTGGTGCTGGTGACGATGCCGTTCATCGGCAGTGCCAGCAGGCAGCCGACCACGCCCCCGATCAACGCGATCACCGCCGACTCGGCGAGGAAGCTCGCGAGGATGCTGCGCGGCCGGAAGCCGAGCGTGAGGAGCACGGCGATCTCCGGCGTGCGCGTGGCGACGGCTGCATACATGGTGTTGACCGCGCCGAAGATCGCGCCGACCGCCATGATCCCGGTGATCATGACGGCGAGAACCCGCAGGATGCTGCCCAGCAGCTCGGACTGCTTGGCGTAGAAGGCCGACTCCCGGTAGACGTCCACTGTCAGCCGCTTGTCGGCCTCGAGCACCCGCTTGGCCTCGTCGAACGACGCCGGATCGGCCAGGCGGAAGGCGAGCGACTGGAACCCGTCGCGCCGCATGGCCGGCATGATCTGCTCGTTCTCGCCCCAGATCTCCGACTCGAAGGCGCTCCCCGCCGCAGCGAAGTGGCACGTGACGGTCCAGGGCCGTCCCGCGAAGTGCATGGTCTGGCCGACGCCGGTGTCGGGGAAGCGGCCCACCAGCCGCTTGCCGACGCAGACTTCGTTCTTGCCGGTGGACGGGCGGGTACCTTCGGTGATGCTGACGTTGGCGCGCACCTGCCACGCCTGCTCGCTCACCCCGCGGACGACGACGTTGGCGAGCTTGGTCGTGTCGCCCTCCCGCCCGAGGGGGATCACGACGTACACCTCCGGGCTGGCCAGCACGCGTCCGTCGGCCCCACGCGCCACGTGGGGCGAGCCGGTGAGGGCGCTGACCGCGGCGCGGTCGAGCCCGCTGGACATCTCGGAGTCGGCGCCTTTGCGCAACACGAGCACGTTCTGCTCGGAGCCGGTCCTGGTGAGCGCCGCGGCGAAGCCGTTGGCGAGGGCCAGCATGCCGATGAACACCGCGACGACGAGCCCGATCCCGAGCGCGGTGAGCGCGGTGGAGACGGGGCGCTGGCGGACGCTGCGGAGGTTATACGTGAGCGGGATCTTCATTGGTCTCGTCCTCTATGTGCTCTCTGCCTCTTGCGTTTCAATCCACGCTCACCCGGAGCGCAGCGAAGGAGCAGCACGGCGTCGACGCATGCCCCGCTCGCTGCGCTCAGGGTGTCCTCCTGGACTCCGTGCGGTCTCCGTGCACAGTGTTTCGCAATCGCAGTCTTCGTCTCGCCTATTCCACGTTTCTCAACGCCGCGACCACCGGCAGCCGCGCCGCGCCCACGGCCGGCACGATCCCGCTCGCGAGCATCAGCACCAGCGCGATGACGGCACCGAGCGCCAGCGTCGCGGGGGTCACGTCGAAGCCCGGCAGGAAGCCGGCGGCGTTGAAGTTGGTGGCCTTGTAGAGGACCTTCGCCGCGCCCAGGCCCACCACCGCACCCGTGATCGTGATGAGCCCGGCCTCGAGCATCACCAGCGCGAAGAGCCGCCGGTCGGAGAAGCCGATCGTCTTCAACACCGCCAGCTCGCGGGTCCGCTCGCGCGCGCTCATCATCATCGCGTTGGCCGCCACCAGCAGGATCGCGAACACCACCGCCATGCCGATCGTGTTCATCAGGAGGCCCACGTTGCCCCACATGGTGGCGAAGCTCGCGTTGAACGCCTGCTCCGTACCGGTCTTGGTGGGCGCGCTCGAGCTCTTGAACATGTCGTCGATCGCCTTCGCGACGCGCGGCCCGTTCTCCGCCCGATCGATCTCCATGATGTACCAGCCCGCGAACCCCTGGCGCCCCATCTTCTCGTCCAGATACTGCCAGTGGAACATCATGGCGTCGTCGTTGATGGCCGGGTCGGTCGGGGTGTAGACGCCGCGGACAGTGAACGTCCAGTCGCCCGGGTAGATCGTGCCCCGGAGCGTCACGTTCTGGCCCACCTTCCAGCCGAAGAGATCCACCAGGCGGGCGCCGATCAACGCGCCCGATCGGTCCTGGAAGAACGCCTCGCGCTGGTCGGCCGGGACCGACATCTCGGGATAGAGGTCGAGGTAGCTCTTCGCGTCCACCGCGAAGTTGGCGAAGAACCGCTTGCCGTCGCCGTACTGCCCGCCGAACCAGTTGGCCCAGGTCACCTTCTCGACGCCGGGGACGGTCTGGAGCCGCTGCGCGTACGACACGGGGAGCGGAAAGATGAGACCGCTGGCGTTGGTGCTCACCAGGCGGCGCGCGCTCCCGAACTCGGCGGCCGCCTTGAGCGTGGTGATCACGGTGCGGAGCGACGCGAACAGGAAGAGCGCCAGCGCCACGCTCGCCATGGTGAGAAACGTGCGCCGCTTGTGGCGCCCGAGGTTGGCGCGGAGCAGGGGCCAGAATCTCATCGTGCCGCTCCTGCCGCGGCGGCGGCCGCGGCAGCGACCGGCTGACCCTGCTCCACGAACGTCCCCTTCTCGAGGTGCAGCTGCCGCCTGGCCCGCTCGGCGGCGTGCGGGTCGTGGGTGACGATGATGACCGTCTTGTTGAACTCGGAGTTGAGCCGGCCCAGGAGCGCGAGCACCTCCTGCGAGCTCTTCGCGTCGAGCTGGCCCGTGGGCTCGTCGAGCAGGATCAGGGTCGGATCGGCCACGATCGCGCGGGCGATGGCCACCCGCTGCTCCTGTCCGCCCGAGAGCTGCCGCGGGTAGTGCTGGAGCCGGTCGTCGAGGCCCACGACACCGAGCGCAATGCGGACCCGCTCGTCGCGCTCCTTCTTCGAGAGCCGCGTGAGCAGCAGCGGCAGCTCCACGTTCTGGAAGGCGGTGAGCACGGGGAGCAAATTGAAGGACTGGAAGACGAAGCCGACATTCTGCGAGCGCCACTCCGCGAGCTGTGCCGGCGTCATGGCGCTCACCTCCGCGCCGCCGACCCGGATGGTGCCGCTGGTCGGCTTGTCGAGTCCGGCGATGAGGTTGAGCAGCGTGGACTTGCCGGAGCCCGAGGGGCCCATGAGCGCGGTGAAGGTGCCCTGCTCGATGTCCATCGACAGCCCGGTGAACACGTCGATCCGCTCGGCGTCGCGGCGGAAGGTCTTGTGGACGTTTCGGATTTCGACCAGCGCCATGTGACCGACTCCTCTGTATGTAGACCCTGCGTCTGCTGCGTCCTCTCCGTTCTCTACTTTACCCTCATCCCTTCTTCCGGTTTCTCCACCCCACCCGTCACGATCCGCTCCCCGCCCGAGAGCCCTCGGGTCACTTCGCGGAAGTCACCGCTCACCGGGCCCGCGGCCACCTCCCGCATCCGGAGCCGGCCGTCGCGCACCAGCCAGACGACGGTCTTGCCCCCCGCATCGTGCACAGCGGCGGCGGGAACCCGGAACCGCGACGCCGTGGCGGCCGACGGTGCAGCCGTCTGGCCCGAGTCGCTCGCCAGGAAGTCCACCCGCGCGCCCATCTCGGGCAGGATCCGCGGGTCGTGGTCCACGATGCTCACCTTGACCTGCACCGTCGCGCGCTGCCGGTCGGCGGTGGGAACGACCTGGCGCACCTCGCCCCGGAACGACGTGTCCGGGTAGGCGTCGAGGGTGATTCGGGCCTGCTGCTTGTGGCTCACGCGCCCGATGTAGGCCTCGTTCACGTCCACCTCGACCTCGAGCGAGGCCAGGTCGGCCATCGTCACCACCGCGCCGCGGGTGAGCCCGCCGCCCACCGACGGGGCGGCGACCTCGCCGATCTCCGCTTCCTTCCGGAGCACCGTGCCGGTGAACGGCGCGCGGATGTACGTGTTCTCGAGCGTCGCCTGCGCCAGCCGGAGCGCCGCATCCGCGGCGTCGACCCGCGCTCGGGCGGCGCCCGTCCTGGCCGCCGCCTGCTCGGCCTTACTCCGCGCGTTCTCCGCGTCCTGCTCCGAGACCAGCGCGGGATCGTTCCCGTGTATCTGGGTGACACGGCGCGCGTCGCGCGCCGTCTGGCTGCTGTCGGCCATGGCCTCGATGACCTGCGCCCTGGCGTTCGCCAGGTTCGCGCGCGCCTCCGCCACCGCCGCGGCGTAGTCCGCGTTCTCCAGCGTCGCGATCACCTGGCCCTGCTTGACCTGCGAGCCGCCGTCCACCGTGAGCGACGCGATCCGGCCGGGGATCTTGGCCGAGACGGCGGCCCTGATCCGGGCGACAACGTACCCGTTCGCCGTCACGGACGTGGCGGCGGCCCCGCCGCCTCCGCCGGTCGAGATCGGCGTGGCGACGATGGTCTGGACCGTGGGGGCCGAGCTTCCGCGGAAATAGAGGAATGCGCCGACGAGCAGGACGACAGCACCGCCGACGATGATCAGCGTGCGGCCGAAGGCGCGGCGGACCTGGGGAGATGGATCGCGGTTGATCCGGAGCTTGGAGAGGTCGTGCTCGGGGATAGTCACGGAGCGAATATAGGCCGAACCCGGGAGGGTTGTCGACCCGCAGGCCTAGCGTTCCGTCAGGGATTCCCCGCCAGCTTCCCCAACGCCGCTCGCACCGCCTCCACCGCCGGCTGCAGCGCCGGCTCCGGATCCGACCGCAGCGCCAGGTAGTGCCGGTAGGCCCGGACCGCTCCAGCGCTGTCTCCCGTGAGCGCGGCCAGGCGGCCCTCCTCGCGCAGGTGCGGGGCCAGGTAATCGGTAAGGTGGTAGGCGTATGACCTCCGCCGGACCGCGGCCAGCGCCGCCCGGATGTCGCCTTGGCGCTCGCGCAGGCGAGCCACCTCCAGATTGGCGAAGTCCTCGAAACCGCACGGACTGATCCCGACGGTGGACCTGACGTACGCCGGGCTGAGGGTGAACGACACGGGCGGCCCATTGCGCGATCCGCCGGGCCCGCTCCGCATGAGGGTGTCCAGGCGATCCAGCGCGGCCGCCGCGCCGGCTGCGCCTGTAGCGGCCGACAGTTTCGCCTCGAGTAGCGCGGCGCATACCGTGCTGGTGGTGAGCGCCGCCGGCGAGTCGCCCGGGGCGCGGGACCGGAGACGCACGATGGCCTGGGCGGCGCCGCCGAGCTCGCCATGACTCAGCCGCCAGAGGGTGCTGACGCACAGATCCGTCTGCGCGACCGCGCGCGCGTCACTTCCGCCCGAGACCGGACGCTCCGTGAGCCGGGCCAACTCCCGCGCCGCCTGGCCGCCGTTCACGCTGTCTCCGTCGCCGTACAGGGCGTCGAGGACTCGCTCGTACAGCGCCGTGTGCGGGGCGTACTCATCCTCATCCGGGCGCGCCGTGTCCCCCAGCGCCCTCTCCGGATGGCCGCGGTTGATCTCGAAGGCGTGCAGATAGGTCTTGCTGCGCTGCCAATCGGAGCCCCGCCCCGCCGTGGCGCGGATGGCGACGGCCGCCGACTCCGCGTCCTCCATGCGGCGGCCGTCGAGCACCGCGTGATTCATGATCCGCCACAGACTCGGCAGCCGCAGCTGCCGGTACTGCGCGCGCAGCGCGGTCAGCCCCGGCTCGTCGTGCAGCCCCTCGGCGATGCGCCAGCGGAAGAACCCGAGCAGCTCGCCGCTCGAATCGCGGGCCAGGTACAGGGGGGCCAGGCGCCGCACCGTCGCGCTGTCGTCCGCCAGCACCGCCACCTCGATCAGGTGTCCCAACGGCGCACTGCCCGAGTCCAGCGCCACCGACCGGCGGAAGGCCTCCGCCGCCCGCCGGCGGGTGGACTCGATCTGCAGGTAGAAACCCTCGTGAAAGTACACGTCGCCCAGCTCGTACCACCGCTCCGGCTGGTCGGGGGCGAGGTCCACGGCGCGCTCCCACCACCCCAGATGCTTCGCCAGCGGAGAGACCGCCGGATAATCCGGACCCACTTCGGCCATCAGCAGTGCCAGGTCGGGCGGGCTCAGCCGGTCGCGACTGCTCCAGGCCCGCTCCAGTCCCCGCCGGCCCGCTCCGGGCGCCGTGGTCCACCCCGCGGCGCTCGCGAGTCTCAGGCCCGCGAGCGCGAAGGTCGAGTCCAGATCGAGCGCCTGACTGAGCCGGGCGACCGCGTCGGCGTAGTTGGCGCGGCGATACGCCGCCTGTGCCTCGAGGTACAGCCGTAACGCCGGAAGCGGACGGTTGACGAGACCTGTGAGCCCGCGCGGCGCTCCAGCCTCCTCGGTGATGAGCTGGGCGATCAACCGGTCCACCAGCTGGGGCAGACTGTCCGCCACGCCTTCGACCTTGGCCTCGGCCCGCGGGCCACCGCCTTCAACCGGAAGCAGCGAGGCGGTGAGAGCCACGTGATCGGGCGTCCCCACGACCCCCCCGACCAGGAGACGACCGGCGCCGAGCCGGCGAGCCAGACCGAGTGCGTCGCGCTCCGGGAGATCGTCCGCTTCGGAGCCCGCAGCCCGGCGCCAAGCGGCCAGGACGGAACCTGGGTCCGCCGCCCGGGCCCCGCCCTCGCCGGTCAGCCTGGCCGCCACCAGGTCGATCATGCCTTCGCGCAGATAGCCCAGGGCCGGAGCCGCGCCTCTCACGCGGAACGGGACGACGGCCACCAGGTTCGGGTCGAGCGCGACCGTCGGCTTCGGCCACAGGAGGTACCCCGCCAAGGCGAGCGCGACGAGCCCGAGGCCCGCCGGCCGCCAGCGCGACCATCCGTCGACGCCGGGCGGGGACCGGGGGCGTCGAGGACATGACGGCCGTCTCGCGCGTCTCGCCCGGCGTGGCCAGCGCCTGGGCAAAGTCGGCGGCCGTGGGGAAGCGATCGGCCGGGACCTTGGCGAGCGCGCGCATGACGCTCCGCTCCACGCCTTCCGGCACGGTGGTGCGCACGGTCCGAAGCGGCGGCACCGTATCCATCGCATGGCGCGCCAGCAGCTGCTGGGCGGTGGCCCCGATGAATGGCGGCTGGCCCGCGAGCATCTCGTACAGCACGCAGCCGACCGCGTAGAGATCGCTCCGTCCGTCCAGCTCCCTGGTGGCGGTGGCCTGCTCCGGGCTCATGTAGGCGGGAGTGCCGAGGGCGAGCCCCGTCTCGGTCAGGCGGTCCTGGCCGGCAGCCGTGATGGCGCGCGCCACCCCGAAGTCGGCCACGACCGCTTCCTCTCCCTCCAGCAGGATGTTTTCCGGCTTGATGTCGCGGTGGATGACGCCGTGCGCATGGGCGTAGCCCAGGGCGCTCAGCACCTGGGTGGCGATCCGCACGGCCCGGTCGAGCGGAAGCGCGCCCTCGCGCGCCATCCGTTGCCGAAGGGACTCGCCCTCCACGTAGGGCATGGTATACCACAGCCGACCCGCCGCTTCGCCCGAGTCGTGCACGGGGAGAATGTGCGGATGCTGCAGGCGGGCGGCGATCCTGATCTCCTGGAGGAATCGCTCCGGTCCGAGCGAGGCGGCGAGCTCGGGGCGCAGGACCTTGAGCGCGACGGGCCGATCGTGCCGGAGATCGTGGGCGAGGTAGACCATGGCCATGCCGCCGCGGCCGAGCTCGCGCTCGATGCGTTACCGGTCGGCAAGAGCGCCACGCAGGCCGTCCGGCACGCCCATGAGGCTCCCGTGGTCGAGGGGATAACCTAGCGTGCTGCGCGATTCACTGTCCTAGCGGCCGAGGCCGCTCGAAAGCGTGCTGCAGCCCGATCAAGTGGACTGCCCCGCCCCATCCGCTGAGCATGACGAAGTGCTGATCGTCGGGGACCACGTCGTATTCCCGGTAGGTATCACGCTTACGAACGCGCCGGTGAACAGCAGGCGCCGTCCCGTGACCCCAAAGGCGTGGCCGGGCGCAACGGCTGCCGCCATCACGCTGCCGCTCGCCGCGATAGAACAGCCCCCGCCCGTCCGGGGCCCAGACCGGCTCCGTGCCTCCGCGCAGTCGAGACCGGACCCGGCCGCCCGGCCCCGGATACGGCCGGACGTACCACCTCCATCTGCCCCGATCTCGTTGGTGGTAACGCCACCCAGCTGCCGTCCGGCGAGAGCCGCGGCATGGATTCGCCGATGTGCCCGCCATTCACGATACGCGACGCGGGAGCCGAATCGAATGTCATGCTCCGAATCCCGGTGCGATCGCTCGCTGATTCCTGAAACACGACGTAGCACGTCGTCCGGCGTGACCGTCCCCGCGTCGAAGCGTTTCCCGTTGGCGACGAGCGGCTCTCGGGACGGCCGCTGCGGTCGGCGGCATCCACCAGAGGTCGTCGCCGCTGGAGTAGACCAGCCGGCGGCCATCGGGCTCCAGACGGGCCGGTTGCTGATCCCGCCTTGGTCGTGAGGCGCGACCAGGTGCGTTGCGCGACATCCAGGTACCCAGACGTCCGATGATCGGCCGCCCGTCTGGTCGGTGATCCCGAGTGCCATGCGGCGTCCATCCGGTGAGAAACGAGGACTGGCGAACACCCGCCCTTCGCCGCGGAATGAGGCTGGCCGATCCTGAGCGTCCGATCAGGGCCAGATGGCGCGGGGCGTCCCCGCCGGACGGAGGGTAGACGACGGCTCCGCTGGCCGATACCGCCGCGCGCGAGACGAAGCCGTCGGGTTGTGCCACGTCACGCGCGATCGTGACGGGAGGTCCGTTCGGCCGACCCGCTTCGCGTCGAACGGCAGGGCGATCAGGCTGCCGTCCGAGCTGCCGAGGGTCACGAAACCGGCAGCGACCCACTGCGGACTGAATCCCGGCTGATCGAATCTGGTGATGGCGTGGGTCTCGAGATTCAGGGCCGCGAGGCGGCTGCTCGGTCCGGTGAAGAACGAGAACAGCACGGTGCGGGTCCCCGGTACGAGCATCGGCCCCCGGAAGGCATCGGTCGAGGTCTTGTCGGGACGCGCGATCTCGTACGGCGTTCCACCCCGGGCCGACACCGCCATCAGTACCCGCGAATTCGGCTCGGCGGAGGGCGCCGTGTAGTAGCGGACGGTGTCGTCGCTGGCCCCAGGAGAAGGAGTAGCCAGTGCAGGAGTCGCAGATCGTCACCGGGGCGCCGCCGGCGAGCGGCACCTTTACTACCTTGGCGCCATCCATATACCCGAGCCAGCGGCCGTCGGGGGAAAAGAAGGGGTTGACTCCTCGACGTGCGCCGGCGACCGGCACCGCGTCGAGCCTGTCGGCAGCGCGCAGCATCAGCCCCACACGTGAGGTGTAGGCGAAGGCGGAGCCATCGGGAGCGTAGGCCAGGCCGCTCCCATTGTGGTCAACCAGCGCGGCGCTGTCGGGAAGCGTCATGGCGTACCGCAGCACCACCGGCCGGAATCGGGGGGCCGATTGCCGCCAGGCCAGGCTCGCCACCACGATGCCCACGGCAAAGGCGACGACTCCGACCAGCGCCGAGGGGAGCCACCCGACTCTGCGCCTTCCGAGCCGGCCCGCCCTGATCGCGCTGGTGCGCCGGGTGGCCGTCGTGAGGGTCACCAGCGCGGCGGCGAATTCCGCCGCCGTGGCAAAGCGGTCGGCCGGCAGCTTCTGGAGCGCCGTCAGCACGGCATCCTCGACCTCGGCCGGGATGCTCCGGCGCTGGGCCGCGAGGCCGGCCGGCTCCGCCGTCATCACCTTGGCCACGATCGCCTGGGCCGTGGGACCGGTAAACGGCGGCTCGCCCACCAGCATCTCGTAGGTCATGGCCCCGAGGGCGTAGACGTCGCTCCGGGCCGTGATCTCCCGCTCGCCCATCGCCTGCTCCGGCGACATGTAGTGCGGCGTGCCGAGCGACATGCCGGTCTCGGTCATCCGGCTGCCGCCGCCGCGCTCGAGACCGCCAGCGCGATCCCGAAATCCGCCACCAGCGCGGACCCGTCGTGCAGCATGACGTTCTCGGGCTTGATGTCGCGGTGGATCACGCCGTGCCGGTGGGCGTAGTCGAGGGCGCCGGCGATCTCGGTGGCCAGGCGGACGGCTTCGCCGATCGGGAGCTGCTTCTCCCGCTTCAGCCGGTCGCGCAGGCTCTCGCCCTCCACGAACGGCATCACGTAGTAGGCGGTGCCGTTCATTTCGCCGCTGTCGATCAGGCCGAGGATGTGGGGGTGCTGCAGGTTGGCGATGGTCTTGATTTCGCGGAGGAAGCGCTCGGCGCCGATCACGGCCGCCAGCTCGGGGCGCAGCACCTTGATGGCGACGCGGCGGTCGTGCTTCAGGTCGTGGGCGAGGTAGACCGTCGCCATGCCGCCCTGGCCCAGCTCCCGCTCGAGACGGTAGCGGTCGGCGAGGGCGGACGTCAGGCGATCGAGGACGAGGTCGTCCACGGGTCCACGCTCGTGATCGGGGTGGCGGCGCGAGCGCGGCGGAGTGCCGCGTGCGATATCAGTCGGGGAATCGGGGGGAATATCGCCGCGGGGAGGGCCGGGAGCCATCCCTCTTCCTCCGCCAGCCGGGCCGCCTTCCGGCTGGCGATGTCGTGGACTCCGAAAGATGGCGGCCTGATTCACGAACTCGAGGGCATTCCGGCATGTGGACCATGACGCCCGCAGACGTCATCCAGGGCAGCGGCCGCATGACCGTTTCCCTCGCGGCGCTCACGCTCGCCGGCGGCGGCCGCGCGTCACCTCGCCGCCAGCGACTCCTGCCGGTCGCCGACGGTCCTGGCCGCGGCGGCGATCAGCTCGACCACGGCGTCGGGCCGCGAGACGTAGACCGAGTGGCTCGCCGCCACCTCGGCGACGACCGACCCTGCGCGTTGCGCCATGGCCCGCTGGGCCGGCGGCGGGATCATCCGGTCCTCGGTGGCCACGAGATACCAGCTGGGCTTGGTCTTCCAGGCCGGCCGGCTGACCGCGCCCTGCAGTGCGTCGAGCCCCCAGGGGACCTGGGAGTCCGCCATGAAGGCGGCGAGGCCGGGCTCCACATCCGCCGCGAACGAAGCGGCGAACTTCGCCCGGTCGAGCAGGAGGTACCCGTCCTTCGGGGGCAGGATCGGAGGGACGGGTACGCCCGGCGGTGGGTCCTTGATCAACGAGGCCACGGATTCACCGGCATCCGGCGCAAAGGCCGCGATGTAGACCAGTCCGGCCACGGCGGGATCGTTGCCGGCCTCGGAGATGACCACCCCGCCATACGAGTGTCCCACGAGCATCACCGGGCCGTCCTGGGCGGCCAGCACGCGCTTCGTGGCCTCGACGTCACCGGCGAGCGAGGCGGTGGGATTCTGGACGACGCTGACCGTGAACCCCTGCGCCCGCAGGGCGCGGTAGACGGCAGCCCATCCCGAGCCGTCCACGAAGCCGCCGTGGACGAGCACGATGTTCCTGGAACCAGCAGCAGACATGTCAGACATGCGAAGCTCCTTTCCATGGTGTCGAATTCAACTTCTGCACAGCCGTCACACCAGACACTTTACGGGCCGGAGCCCGTGAGCACAAATTCAAAGAACTCACCTATTGTTGATGGCGGCTAATCAATGGATTTCACCTCCCGGCAGCCTCCAGTTCCACCAGATCAGCAACCGGGCGAAGCCGCTGCCTCCCGATGCCGCCGAGTTTACGAGCTTCCTCAAGAGCTACATCTCACGGTGGGCGGGGCGGTCGGGGGTGCTGTAGCCGTTCGTCAGTCGCCCCTGAGCGACTCGATCGGATCCACCCGCGACGCGCGCCGCGCCGGCAGATACGCCGCGAGCAGCCCCACCAGCACCATCCCCCCCGCGACCGCCCCGAAGGTGGCGAGGTCGAGCGCGCCCACGCCGAACAGGAGGCTCCGCAGCGCGCGCGTGGACGCGGCCGCGACGGCAAGCCCGACCACGACGCCGACCAGCAGCACCCGCGCCCCCTGCCCCACCACCATCCGCTGGACCCGGCGCGCCTCGGCGCCGAGCGCCATGCGCACACCGATCTCCCGGGTCCGCTCGGCCACGATGTACGACAGCACGCCGTACTGACCAACCGTGCCGAGGATGACGGCGAGCAGCGAGATCACGCCCAGCGTCAGCATGGTGAACGCGAGTGGGAGCCGCGAGTCGGCGGCGAGTCCCGCCATGGTGAAGGTCCGGTACATCGGCGCGCCGGGCGCCACCTCCCGCACCAGGGCCCGGATCTCGGGCGCGATGGTCTCCGCCCGAGCCGTCTTGACGACGTACGCGGGCGAGGAGACGACCCAGTCTGCCGGCGGCTGCCCGACCAGCGGATAGTAGACCGCCGGCGGCGCCGGATCGCGGAAGTTGTCCTGCATCACGTCTCCCACCACGCCGACGACGGTCTCCCAGACGGGGATCTCCTCCCGCTTGAGCCGCCGGCCGATCGGCGACTGGCCCGGCCAGAGCAGGTTGGCGGCCGACCGGTTGATGATCACGTGGCCGAGATCGGTGAACTGGTCCGCCTCGGTGAAGGTGCGCCCCTCCAGCAGCCGGATCCCCATGGTCGGGAAGTAGTCGCCCGCGACCGAGGTGAGGCCCAGCCGCACGCCCCTCTCGGTGTCGCCCGCCCGCTCGGACGGCAGGAACCGGCTGTCGGAGAGGCCCTCGTTGAGCGGCACGTTGTCCACGATCCCCACCGACGTCACGCCGGGCAGGTGCGCGAGCCGGTCCATGAAGGCGAGGTGGAACCGGGCGAACGAGGCGGCATCATGGAGATGCTCGCCCTCGGGCGCGATCTGAAAGGTGAAGATGTCGCGGGTGTCGTAGCCCGGGTCCACGGTCCGCATCTCCTCGTAGCTGCGGAACAGCAGCGCCGAGCCGGTGAGGAGCACGAGCGCGAGCGCCGTCTGCGCCACCACGAGGCCGTCGCGGGCCCAGTGCCGGCGCGAGGTGGATCCGCGGCTGCCGTCGCGCAGCCGGTCGAGGCTCGGCTCGGACGCCCGCACGGCCGGCAGCCCGCCGCAGAGCAGCGCCGCGAGCGCCGAGGCGGCGCCGGTGAAGAGCAGCGTGCTCCAGCGCACCGCCACGTCGCCGATACGGGGCACGTTGGGCGGCACGAGCTTGAGGTACAGGGGGACGCTGACCCACGCCAGCACCATGGCGAGCGCGCCGGCAAGCAGGGCGACGACGGCAGCCTCCGTGATCTGCGCGCGGAAGAGCTGCAGGCGGCCGGCGCCGATGGCGCGGCGGACGGCCAGCTCCCGCTGCCGCCGCTCCGCGCGGACCAGGAAGAGGTTGCCCACGTTGGCGCAGGCGATCAGCAGCACGACCGCCACCGACCCGAACAGGATCCAGATCGGGCCGGCCACCCGGCCCACCAGCTGCTCCTCGAGCGACCGCACGACGGGCCGGTGCTTCCTGATCAGGTCCGCATACCCGGGCGACCCGCCGAACCGCTCGGGCAGGCGCTGCGCCAGCGGCGCCAGCTCCCGCTCGAGGTCGGGCGTGGTCACGCCGGGCCGCATCCGCCCGACCAGCGCCATCCCGAACTGGCCCGGCCGGATGTCTTCCGGACGCATGACGGCGGTGATCCAGAGGGTGACGCCGTCCCGCGGGAAGGTGAAATCCGGACCCATCACGCCGATGACCGTCCGCTGCTGACCGGCGATGTAGTACGAGCGTCCGATCACGGCGGTGTCGCCGCCGAACCAGCTCATCCAGAGGCCGTGGCTCAACACCGTGACGCGGTCCTCGTCCTCGGCGGTCGGCCCGCGGCCCAGAACGGGCGCCACGCCGAGCGTGGGAAAGAGCGAGGCGGTGGAGACCGCCATCCGCACCCGCTCGGCACGGTCGCCGACCCGGATGGTGTTGGTGAAGTCGTCGTAGGGCGCCACGCCCTGGAGCAGCTTCGACTGGTCCCGGTACTGGAGGTAGAACTCGGGCGGGAGGTCGAATTCGTCGGGGAGATCCGACCCGGGCGCGGTGCCGCCGATGTACACCAGCCGGTCCGGCCGGGGGAACGGCAGCGGGCGAAGCAGCACCGCCTCCACGATGCTGAAGATGCCGGCGTTGGCGCCGAGCGCGAGGCCGAGCGTTCCGACCGCGACCAGCGTGAAGCCGGGCGTGCGCCGCAGCGCACGCACAGCGTGCCGCAGATCCTGGATCCAGCCGTCCCTGAGCCACCGCATGAGGCCTCCTCCCGCGCTCCGCGGGGTCGATCGCAGGGAAGGTTTCCAATGCTCGGCGAGCGCGGCGCCGGCCAGGTCGAACGCGGCCGCCAGGCCGTAGGCGAGCGCCGCGAGCCGGCCACGCGCCCGGGCGGACGCCCAGTCCTCCCGTAGATGCTCGACGATCTCGGGCCCGAACCGCGCGCGAAACGCGGGGGGAAAGAGCCGCACGAGGGACACCAACCACCGGTTCACGGCCGGGCCGTCCGGAGGCGCTTCTCCGCGAGCGCCGCCGCCCCCTTGAGCCGCCCCGCCTCGGCCGCCAGCGCCCGGCGCCCCGCGCCGGTGAGCGCGTAGTAGCGTCGCGACAGGCCCGGGTGCGGGGCCTCCGGGCCCTTCGGGTCGGTCTCGGCGACGAGGCCCGAGGTGATGAGCCGCGCGATGACGCGATAGAGCGAGCCCGGCTGCGGCGTCAGGCTGCCGGCGGACTCGTCCTGGACGCGCTGCTTCACGGCGTAGCCGTGCAGGGGACCGCCGGCGAGCGCCAGGAGGACGTGATACTCGAGGGTGCTCATGGGTGGATCAGGGAGGACGGCGTGCAAATGTGCATTCGGAGTATATAAGCGACGGCGGCGGACGACGCCAGGGCCGGATGCTGGTGCGGCGCACGAGCCTCGATACCTTCGCGGGGTGCGAGCGATGACGCGGCCTCGGCTCACACCCGCGCCGGTCTACTTCTTCGGCATGCTGCTGTTCCAGGTGTCCCGATAAATCTTCCAGCTGCCGTCCACCTTCTTGAGGAGCGTCATGAACGAGCCGTGGTCCAGATGCTTGCCGTCTTTGGCGGTGGCCACGAAGCTGCCGGTCTCGAGCGCGTAGTCACCGAAGCCCGTGACATCCTTCTGGGTCAATGCGTTGCTGGCACCCTGGGCCACATCCGCCGCGAAGAGCGCCTGGATGGCCTTCGCGCCGGAGGCGGGGTCGGCTCCGGGGGCCATGACCTTGGCGTCCTTCGTGTAGAGCGCCGCGAGCGCGGCCGCGTCTCCCGCGTTGTAGGCTTTCTCCCAGGCCTGATCCACCTTTGCGATTTGGGCACGGAGGTCGGCGTCACCCGTCTGGGCGGAAGCCGTGAGCGGTAGTGTCAGGGCGAGCGCGACAAGGCCGACTGCGAGTGTACGGGTCATATAGCCTCCAGTGGTTGAAGAGACTTCTGCGGTTTGCTGCCATTCTCCCGGCACCCCGAGAATCTGTCGCACGGGGAGGGGAGCGGAAGGGGCGGTCGGACGGTCGGACGGTCGGACGGTCGGACGGTCGGACGGTCAGTAGACGAAACCATCCATGGCAACCGGACGTCTAATTCTGAACGCGGATCGACTCGATTCTGCCACAATGCGAAAGGATCTTAGTATGCTCGTCAGGTTTCTGGCCCCCACGGCGCTGGCCGGTCTGGTGCTGACCGCCGCCGTCGGGCCTACACAGGCGGTTGCGCAGCAAGCCATGGCTGCGGACAGCATTTTCATCCAGAAGGCAGCCAGCCTTGGCCTGCTGCAGGCGAAGCTCGGAAAGGTGGCGCAGGAGAAGGGTTCCAGCGCCAGCGTGCGGGATTTCGGCAAGCGGATGGTGGCCGACTATACCAAGGCGAACGAGCAGCTCGCGGCCGGGGCGAAGCAGGCGGCCTATCCGGCGCCGGTCCTGCTGCGGGAGGACCGGCAGGTCTACGACCGACTCGCCCGCACGGGCCGCAACTCGTTCGACCAGAAGTATATGGCCGAGATGGTGACGCAGTACGGCAACGCGGTGCGGCTGTACCAGCAGGAATCCGACGGGGGACGGGTGGCGTCGCTCAAGCAGCTCGCGGCAACCATGCTGCCGACGATGCAGCAGCACATGTCCCTGGCGACGCAGACTGCGGGATCCGTGGGGGCGGATGTGACGGCGGTAGCGGGGAAGCGGTAGGGCCACGACCGCGGAGAAGACCGTCTGGCGGGTCGCCGTGGCGGGGGTCAGATTCAGACTCCTGACTCCATGACGGAGACGACATGTCCGCCAGCGCCTCACGACTCGGCCGCGTGCTCCTGCTCCTCGCCTCGATGCCAGGGACTCGCGGCGCGGCGCAGACGCCCGGCCCCGAGGTCGACCCCTTCATCGCGGTGCACGACTCCGCGTTCGTGCTGCGCCACGTGCGCGTCATCGACGGCACCGGTGCGGCCGCGCGCGACGACCAGTCCGTCGTGGTCGCCAACGGCCGGATCACCGCCGTCGGCCCCGCGGGGTCGATTTCGGCGCCCGCCGGCGCCAGGCAGCTCGACTACACCGGCTACACGGTGCTGCCCGGCCTCGTCGGCATGCACGAGCACCTCTACTATACCGCCTCCATTTCGGATCAGCGGGGCGCCGACGGGAATCTCGACGAGCCCGGTTACCTGGTGAACGAGATCCCGTCCACAGCGCCCCGGCTGTACCTGGCCGCGGGCGTCACCACCGCGCGCACCACCGGCAGCGTCGAGCCCTACACCGACCTCGAGGTCAAGGCACGAATAGAGTCCGGCCGCATGCCGGGGCCGCGGCTCGACCTCACCGGACCCTACCTCGAGGGACCCGGGAGCTTCGCGGGGCAGCTCCACCAGCTCACCGGACCCGAGGACGCAGGGCGGCTGGTGGACTACTGGGCCGACGAGGGGATGACCTCGTTCAAGGCCTACATGAAGCTCACCCGCGCCGAGCTGCGCACGGCCATCGCGCGGGCCCACCGGCGCGGACTCAAGGTCACCGGGCATCTCTGCTCGGTCACCTGGCCGGAGGCGATCGACGCCGGGATCGACGGCTTCGAGCACGGGCCGGTGTTCACCGACACCGAGTTCGTGCCCGACAAGCAGCCGGACCTCTGCCCCCCGTCCACCGGGCAAGGATCCTGGGCCAGGATCGAAGTGGAAGGACCCGAGGTGACCGCGCTGATCCGCCGCCTGGTGGAGCGCGGGGTGACCGTGACGTCGACGCTCGCGATCTTCGAGACCTTCATGCTCGGCCGGCCGCCGACGCCGCAGCGGGTGCTGGACGCCATGTCGCCCGGCGCGCGCGAGAGCTATCTGGCCGCGCGCGCGCGGTTGACGGCGGCCACCTCCCTGCCCGAGCCCCCGTTCCGGAAGGAGATGGCGTTCGAGGTGGCGTTCGCCCGGGCGGGTGGGCTGCTCCTCGCCGGGGCCGACCCCACCGGCAGCGGCGGCATCCTGCCCGGGTTCGGCGACCAGCGCGGGATCGAGCTCCTGGTCGAAGCCGGCCTCACGCCGGTCGAGGCGATCCGGGTCGCGACCCTCAACGGCGCGCGCGCCCTCGGCCGCGAGGGGGAGATCGGCACCATCGCCGCCGGCAAGCGCGCCGACCTGGTGCTGGTGAGGGGGGATCCCGCCCGCACGATCACCGACATCGAGCAGGTCGAGCTGGTGTTCAAGGACGGGGTAGCCTACGACTCGCGGAAGCTGATCGAGTCGGTGCGCGGGCAGGTCGGGATCCGGTGAAGGCTGCTCAGCCTCAGCCGCACATCGTCACACCCGGGCCAGGGACTCGAGTCGCGCGCTCACGGAGATCTCCGCTTTGAACAGCTTCGAGACGGCACAGCCGGTTTCGGCCGCCTCGACCGCCGCGTCGAACCTGGCCTTGTCGGCCCCGGGAATCCTGGCGACGAGGTCGAGGTGACTTCTTGAAATCGAGAAGCCGTCGCCGACTTTCTCGATCGTGACTGTCGCGGTCGTGTCGAGCTTCTCCGCCTTCATGCCTGCCTCGCCCAGCAGGGCGGACAGGGCCATGGTGAAGCATCCCGCGTGCGCCGCGGCGAGCAGCTCCTCGGGATTGGTGCCCACCCCGGTCTCGAACCGGGAGGAGAACGAGTACTGCACCTGCCTGAGGACCCCGCTCTCCGTGGAGAGCGTCCCCTTCCCATCCTTGAGGCCACCCTGCCAGGCCGCCGAAGCTTTGCGTTGCATGGTCGGTATTCCTTTCCTTCTCAGATTGTTCTCGGACCAGCCGGCCACGATCACGCCGCGGCCGCGTCAATTCGGAGCATAATTCGAGCGACGCGCTGCGGGTAGCCAATGACCCCGCGTGCGGGGATTTGCGACGACCTTGTTACTACACGTTCCTTGGCCGCTCGACTAGGATGGAAGAATGAGCCGACCGACCAGCCAGGGGGTGTACCTGGATCAGATCGGCCGGGGCCGTTCACAGGGCAACGGAGGGTAGTCGGATGCCACTCATCGAAGGCCTGCTGCAGGAGCTCGAACAGGAAGCGGCGGCCACGCGCCGGGTGCTCGAGCGAGTCCCCGACAATCACCTGGGGTGGCGACCGCACCCGAAGTCGCGGACGCTGGGCCAGCTCGCGCTGCACATCGCCGTGGTGCCCGGGTCGGTCGCCGAGCTCGTCGCGCTGCCGTCTCCGGTCCAGGCCCCGCAATTCGGTCCGGATCCTACTCCGGCCAGCAGCTCGGAGCTGCTGCCCATGCTGGACCAGAGCATCGCGAAGGCGAAGAAGGTGCTGGGCGGCATGGACGACGCCACGCTCATGGCCACGTGGCGTCTGATGGTCGGCGACCGCGAGATCATGGCGGTCCCGCGGGCCGCGATGCTGCGGTCGGTCATGCTCAATCATTGGTATCACCATCGTGGACAGCTGACGGTGTACCTGCGAGAGCTGGACGTGCCGCTGCCGCCGATCTATGGGCCGAGCGCGGACGAGACCCCCTTCTTCTGAGGCCGAGTTCCTATCGGGTTTCTTCGAGATCGCCGACGGCCTTGAGCTCGGCCCGCACGCTGTCGAGCTGCGGCATCCGCGAGGGCTCGGGATCCACCCGCAACCGGAGATAGTTCCGGTAGGCCCGGATGGCGCCGACCTTGTCGTCGGCCAGGGCGGCGAGCTTCCCTTCCAGGCGGAAGGACTCGGCGAGGCCACCCGCCTCGGGCTCCCCCATCGGCATCCACCGCCGCCGCACCGCACGAAGCGCCCGGTCGACCCGGCCTTGCCGTTCGTACAGGCGAGCCAGTTCGAGCGACGACCAGCCCGCCGCGATCTGGCGGCCGCGCGCGAGGGAATCGACGACATCGACCAGGCGCGCAGCGGCAGGGTCGTGGCGATCGAGCGCCAGCTTGGCCTCGAGGATGGCGGCCAACCGGGGATAGAGGACGTTGGTGGAGTCCTTCGCGACCCGGTCCCGCCAGAGCTGCAGCTGCCGCTGCCCGGCGGCAGCATCGCCGCGCCAGAATCGCCAGTTGTCCAACTGCTCGGCGTCCATGAGCGTGGTATCCGCCGGCCCCCCACCGAACCAGAAGGCGCCGAGGAACGACTGCAGTCCGGCGGCAGTCCGGTCCAGCGTGGCCAGGGTGTCGATCCACTTCGCCGCCTCGGCGGGCCGTCCGAGATTCCAGAGGTAGCGCGTGCGGGCCACGGCCACGTCCATGCGCTGCGCCTTGGTCGCAGACAGCCGGTGCACGGCGTCGTACAGGACCGCGCGATGGGCGATCGTGACGCTGTCCAGCGTGCCGAAGAACAGGATTCCCTGCGGCAGCAGCGCCGTCCCGGAGTCGAGGCCCGCCAGGAACGCGGCGATCCCGGCGTCGTCACGGGAGGCCTGGAGCAGGTTCCACTGGGCAAACGGGACGCCCTCCGACGCCGAGTCCAGCGCGATGACCCGGCGGGTCCAGAGCCGCTGCGCGGCGGTATCGCCCGCCACCCAGGTCAGCGCGGCCAGGTGCTGGATCGGGCCGCCGAAGAGCGAGTCGCGCTGAAACGCCTGCTCGAACGCCTGCCTGGCCCGCACCTCCGGCTCGGGAATGTCCGCCAGGCGGCCGAAGTGGAACAGCGCGTCGCCCAGGTTGTACCACGCGTCCGCGCTCTCGGGGATCGACTGGACCGCCCGCTCGGCGTCCGCGATCCGCACGTCCCAGGGCGGCGGCGGCGGATAGGTGGAGCCGAGCCGGAGGGACAGGAAGAGCTGGTCCTGCGGGTTCAGCCGGTCGCGGTACTGCCACGCGAGGCGCTGGATCCGTTTCATGTCCGTGGTCGCGGGGTGCCACCCGTCGGCCTCGACCAAGGCGGAGAGCGCGAGCGCGAAGGTCGAATCCAGCTCCACCGCGTGGGTGAGGAGCGGCGTCGCGTTCTGGAAGGCGCCGCGACGGTAGGCCGCGACGCCGTCGAGGTAGGCGCGGAGCGCGTCGAGGCTGGTGGTCGTGAGCGCGCTCAACTGGGCGGCGCTCGCGCCGGCGCCGAGCGCCAGCAGCCGGGCCGTGAGCCGGTCGATCAGCACAAAGAGGCTGTCCTTGGGTCCGGCCACACTGGTCTGGGTGAGCGTCTTGCCGCCCGGGACGGCGACGAGCGACGCATTCATAACCAGATGATCCGGCGATCCCACGATGCTGCCCTGCAGCACCCGACCGGCTCCCACCTTCCTGGCCACGTCCGCGACCGCGTCCTCCGAGAGATCCTGCGCGTCGCCGCCGCCGGCATCGCGCACGGCCGCGAGGACCGAGCGGGCGTCGGCGGCACGGGGCCCGCCTTCGCCGGTGAGCTTGGCCTGCATGAGGTCGACCATGCCCTGGCGGAGGTACTGCACGCTCGGGTCGGCGCCGGCGGTGCGGAACGGCAGCACGGCCACCAGGTTGGCGTCGAGCGGGCGAGCGGTGCCGCGCGCCCATGGCCTCCACAGAACGAGAGCGACGGCGGCGATCAACGCGACGACAGCAGCGACGGCGACCCAGGTCCTGCGGGAGGTGCCCGGCTGCTTCACCGCGAGCGCCGTCATCGGCCGGGTCTGGGTCGGCGTGATCCCGCCGCTCGGCAGGGCCAGGGGCTCGAGTGCGGCCACCAGCTCGTCGGCGGTCTGGAAGCGGTCCGCCGGCCGCTTGGCGAGGCAGCGCATGATCACCGCCTCGAGTGCGGGTGAGAGGCCCTCGCGCTGCTGGCCCACGGGCACCGGGGCGCGGGTCACGTGCGCCGCGAGGGTCTGCTGGGCGTTCAGACCGGGGAAGGGCGTGGCGCCGGTGAGCATCTCGTACGCCACCACGCCGACGGCGTAGATGTCGACCCGGCCATCCATATGGGGGTCGGCCATCCCCTGCTCCGGCGCCATGTAGGCCGGGGTCCCCAGCGCGACGCCGGCCGAGGTGAGTTGGGGGCCGCTCGCGGCCTCGGTCACCGCCTTAGCCACCCCGAAATCCATCACCATCGCATGCCGCCCCGACAGCATCACGTTTTCCGGCTTGATGTCGCGGTGGACCACGCCGGCGCGGTGGGCGGCCGAGAGCGCCTCGGTGATCTCGCCGAGGAGGCGGACCGCCTCGGGGACCGGGAGCTCGCCGCCGCGAGCCAGGCGGTCGCGCAGGGTCTCGCCCTCGACGTAGGGCATGACATAGTAGAAGAAGCCGGCGGCGTCGCCGGAGTCGAGCAGGCCCAGGATGTGGGGGTGCTGGAGCCGGGCGGCGACCTCGATCTCGCGCGCGAACCGGTCGGGGCCGAGCGTGGCGGCGAGCTCGGGGCGGAGGACCTTGACCGCGACCTTCCGGTGGTGCTTCAGGTCCTCGGCGAGGTAGACGGTGGCCATGCCGCCCTGGCCGAGCTCCCGGTCGATGCGGTAGCGGTCGGCGAGGGCGGCCTGGAGGCGGGTCACCGGCTCGGTCATCGTGGGCTTTGGATGTTGGGGTGGGTGGAAGATGGCGGGGAAGCGGGTGGAGGGCTAGCGGCGCGTGTCCGGTTCCGTCGGCATCCTGCGAGTTCCCATTACGCCGACCGCCTGGCGAACCTGCGCGCCGGACGGCCTTCGACTCGCTCGCGCCGGTGCTGGCGGAGGAGTGGATTCGCACGTACGGGAAAAGGAATGTGGTGGCGGTGCACACCACGCTCCTGTCGATCGGCGGGCGCTACTCCTTGTTCAGGTAGTGCTCCTCCAGGAATCTGGACCTGAATGCCTGGGGCGGAGTGAGAATGTCCGGGCGCCCTTCCGGCGTGAAGTCCATGAGATTCCAATACGGCCACACCGTGTCGACATGATTCATCGGCGTTTCAGTTCCCCAGAAATGGAAGATCTTGCCATCCCGCTTCCTGAAGACGTGCATCACCGGCCATTGCATGTCATCGGACTCTCCCTGGCATTGGTAATCCGCTTGATAGGAAGAGTGCGCTCCGGATACCAGCGCGATCTGTGACCATCCGCGGTGCTTGGCCCACGCGTTGATCTTATCGGCCGGGGCTTTGGCGATGGCGACGAACGCGGCGTGTTGAGTGACCTGATACGAGGTGCGATCAAACCCATCGACCAGCGAGGTACAGGAAGGACAGGGATTGTCCCAGCCCGGACCGTACATGAACGAGTACAGCAGCAGGGTGTGCTTGTCCTCGAACAGCTCGGAGAACTTCACACTCTTTCCTAGTTTCCCATCGTTGGCCCATTTCAAAGACATAGTCTTCCTTCAATTGCCCGCCGGGGGGAAGCTCCCGGCGTCTTGCCGCCACGGCCTTCACCTTGTCGACGAGGTCTTGTTCGTCCTTGAGCAATGCGTCGCGCGCATCGCGATACTCCCTGCTTTCGTTTGGATATCGCAGGTCACTCATCTTCCTCTCCAGGGGCACGTGGCTCAAGACGCTGATCCGATCCTCCCGAGTCCTGTGGGGAAGGTTAAGCTTTGGCCGCTCTCGTCGGTACCCGAACGCGGCTTCGGCCTCTGCTGGTGCTGGCGAAGGGGAAGCGGCGGGGGTGCGGCAGGACTGGCGCCCGTCCTCGCCGAATCGGTGAATTGGTGTATATCTGTGCAGGAGCATCTGATCGACCGTCTGGCCCACACCTCCAAACCCTCGGAGCTCCCATGCAGCCCTTCGTCCCCGGCCTTCGATGGTCGGTCCTCCAGCTCGCCTCCCCGGAGGGAACCGTGAGTGCAACCGTCCCGGCCGGCGGGGCGACGGACGGCTTCGGCAACCAGAACCAGGCGTCGACCAGCACGGACAACACGGTCACGATCGAGGCGCCCGGTTGCCTGGTGAAGGCGGCCAATCTCTCGCTGATGTGCACCTGATATGCGTATCCTGTCGGCCCTTGTCATGACCGCCGCCCTCGCGACCACGCGCGGCCCCGATGGCGGAAGCGACCCGAGTGTGAAGGTGGCGCTGGTGCTGTCGGGCGACGTGGGCCAGTATGCGGGCCAGTGCGGAGCGTTCCCTGGCAGCACCGACTCCCTCACCGGAACCCTGGTACGGGAGGGGAGCGGCCCCGTCGCCTCGGACGACGATGTGACGTACCGGGGCATACTCGCCAGGAAGACCAACATCAGCGCCTGCGGCACCAAGCCCTCGCCCTCGGAGGACCAGGTGGCGATGTGCTCCGCCACCCTCGTGGGCAGCGCGCGGATGCACGTGGAGCTCGAGGTCTACGAGGGTGACCGCGGGGCATGGATCAAGATGACGGCCGACACGACCCATCCCGTCACCAAGGCGGTCAGTGGCTGCATCGAGCCGGGCGAGTGGCTGAAGGAGTACTATCCCGACGGGGCGAGTGGTATCGGGATCGAGACGGTGCCTTCGGGAGTGCTGCAGGCCGGGAAGAAGTACAGCGAGGCGGGGGTTTCGCTCGAGGTTCTTCGCTAAGGCCGCCCCCCGGCCGGTCTGGCCCAGCGCGTTGCCTTGCCGGCGTTGGCGGCCAGCGTGGCGTCGTTGACCGTCGCGGTGAGGTTCCCGCCGGACGCGCATGATGGGTGGCATGTGCCGGAATCGGCACCGCGCGGTGCATCGAGATCAAAACCCTCAGGCGGAGACCACCATGACGCTCGATCGTTGTCGCTCAAGCATCGCGGCCTGGCTGCTCGGAGCCGTCCTGTGCGGCTGCGGTAGCCCCGATCCCAAACCCAACGCGGCCGAGGATACCACCCCAGCTCGAGCCGCCCCCGCCGAAGCCGCTCCCGCCGCGGCACCCGCCGAGAGCGGCCAGAAGCCCCTCACCGTCGCCGACATCGACCGTTGGGACAAGGGCATGGCGGCCGAGCTCGAGGCCGTGCACGCGGCCGCTGCGAAGCTCAAGCAGGCGAAGACCGCGGACGATACCATGACCGCGATGATGGGCACGCAGGACATGGCCACGCTCGAGGCAGGGGCCGGGGCCGCGGGGGTGGATGGGGAGCGCTATAACCTGATCCGCAGCACGTTTTCAACGGCGGCCAGCTCCCTGGCACCGTGGGTGGGTGGGCTGGACACCACCGGGCTCTCGCCCGACCAGCGCGCCGAGATACGGCGCTCGAACGCGGCGCAGCTGGAGCAGCTGAAGGACCTGGTCCCGCCGGACGTGGTCTCGGCGCTCACGCCGAGGGCGGCGGAGCTCCGGACGAAGGATCTCGAGCTGGTGGTGGCGCGGCTCAAGGGAGCGGGGATGTAAGAGCCGGTTCGAGGGCGGCCTCAGGCGACCGCGAGGTCCAGGGTGAACCATAAGTTGATCTTTTTTTCTTCCCCCACGGAGCGAGTACCTACTAGCCAAGTCCAGAACCCAGGCGTAACATTGCCGAGGGGCAGTCTGGCTTCCCAGGGACAGTCCGGCTACCCCGCATCAGGTTCGCCCCGAAACGTCCATGTCCGTGCGGTTCCTTCCTCGTGAGGAAGGCTCAGGGCCATCGTCTGGCCCGGGAGTCTACATGCCCGCGCACCCGTACTCGCTTGGAAGTCCATCCGAATCCGTCGTTGCCGGAGACCGTCCCCTCTCGAGGAGGAACCTGTCCATGCGGATCACACGGTGGTTCGTCGCGCTGGTGCTGACGGTGGGCTGCCCGGCGCTGCTGGCGGCCCAAAAAGTGGCGGCGCCGACCGGGGTGAGCGTCGCCTGCACCAACTCGACGCTCACGGTCTCGTGGAACAACATGGCCAATGTGAATCAGTACACCGTCAACCAGCGGGAAGGCACGACGGTGAAGACGCTGGGGTCGGTGCCCGCCTCGCCCTTCACCATGACACCGTGCCCGATCGCCGGAACGGCCTACGAGTATCAGGTCGTGAGCATCGGGAAAGGCTCCAGGAATACGGCGGCCTCACCGTGGGTCGCCTACACGGTTCCGGTGCCGGTGCCGACGGCCTCGGGCGGAATCATTCCGCTCGACCCGACGGCCCCCCGGACCAGGCCGACGGTCATCCCGGCAGGGCCGACCTCTCTGACCGCGGGGAGCGGCATCCCAGGGCAGATCCAGCTCACGTGGAAAGAAGTCGCGAACGCTAGTGGATACCGTGTAACCCGCTCGAGCACGGCGCCGCAGCCGGAGGCGAACCTCATCGACTACACGAGCACGAGTCAGCTGGCGGAGGGCGGCCTTTGGCACCACACCGACGCGCCGGTGGACGATCGCTGGACGTTCACGTACAAGGTGTACGCGCTATTCGGGTCGACGGTCTCGACGCCGAGCCCGCAGGCGAGCGCGAAGTCCATCGCGGTGATTCAGCCGACCGGCCTCACGTACAAGGTGACGATCCTTCCCGGCGCCGCGCCGGGCCTGGTCACCGTCACGCTCAGCTGGAACGCGATGCCGAACGCGGAGCGTTACGACCTCACGGGCCTCGGCTTCTCGGGGGCTCCCGGTGCCTCTACGAATAGCACGTCCTATACGGTGAATAACGTGCCGGCAGGCCACACGTACCGGGTGTGCGTGGGCGCGGTCTATCCCTACTCGGTCCAGGACCCAAGCACCGCGTCCTGCATCGACGTGAAGCTGCAGTAGGAGGCCCTGTGTGAGCGCGCCCAACAGCGATGGGTGACCCCGTGTTGCTGAGACTCACCAGCCGACTGATACCGCTCGCGACCATCTGCATCGGGATGGCCGCGGGCGCGGGCGCGATCGCGGCCCAGTCGGTGGGTGTCGGTCCGGAGGTCGGCAAGCTTCGCCTGGCGGTGATGGATCTCAACGGCTCGGCGCTCCGGATCCAGCAGACCCAGGGACAGGTCGCGCAAGGCGGCGGCGTCCAGACCACCCAGACGGTGAACCTGCCGCCGCCACCCGAGTTCGCCCGCACCCTCACCGAGATGCTCACGACGACGCTCAGCGCCACCGGGCGGTTCGTGGTGCTCGAGCGCCAGCAGATGCAGGCGATTACCACCGAGCAGGACCTCGCCGCGGCGGGCCGGGTGAGCAAGGAGACCGGCGCAGCGCAGGGTCGCATCATCGGCGCGCAGGCGATGATCACCGGTGACATCACCGGCTACTCGTACACCCAGCAGTCGGTGGGAGGCAGCGCGCTCAACGTCCTCAAGGGGCTCAAGGTGGGGGCGTCCCGGGTGAGCGCGGCGGTGATCGTCGACCTGCGGATGATCGACGCCGCGACGGGCGAAGTGCTCGCGTCGGCCAAGGGGAACGGCAGCGCGAGCTCCACCGGGGTGGCGGCGGACCTGACCAAGGACGATCAGCAGATCAGCAGCTCGGGCACCTGGAGCACGCCGCTGGGCCAGGCCTCGCGCGCGGCGATCACTCGGGTGGTGGAGCAGCTGGTGGCCGGGCTGCCCGAGCCGCGGTGGTCGGCCAAGATCGTGGACGTGCGGGACGGCCTGGTATACCTCAACGCCGGCGTGGACGGCGGGGTGTCGCCCGGACTGGTGCTCGAGGTCTACGAGGTGCAGCCGGCGCTGATCGATCCCGACACGGGGAAGAATCTCGGCGCGCCGGACAAGCTGCTGGGCGAGATCCAGGTTGACTCGGTGAAGACGGGATTCTCCACAGCCCGGATCCTCACCGGCGGCGGGTTCGCGCGAAACAACGTGGCGCGGCAGAAGTCCTGAGAGAGAGGCACGTCATGCGATCGCTGCCCCGAGCCGTGCTTGCCGTCGGCGTGCTCGCGCTCGCCAGCTCCCTCCCGCTGAACGCGCAGATCGGCCGCGATCCGCCGCCGGTCATTCAACCTCCCACCATCCGGCCCGGTCCGGCGTGGGTCAAGGCGGTCGCGGTGGTGCCGATGCGCCTCGACCTCCAGTGGGCGCCTGTGCTCGGCGCGGCGTGGTATCAGCTGTTCAGGTCGAGCACGCTGGACGGCAGTGAGAAGCTGCTCGACACCAAGCCCGAGAACACCGCCGACCAGGACGTGGCCCAAGGCTACTACTGGCACTTCGACTATCTGCCGGAGCGGTCGGGGTCGGTCACTTTCTCGTACCGGGTGGTGGCGCTGTTCGTGGGGCCGGACGGCTCGAAGACCTCGTCGCTCTCGAGCCCCGTCGCGAGCGTCCAGGCGATGATGCCCGCCGCGCCGCCCAGGTTCAAGTACCGCGTGTCCATGTCGCAGCTGATGGGGAGACTGCGGGTGACCTTCGACTGGGGCTCGGTCCCCCTCGCCACGGGCTACCACATCTTCCAGATCACCCGGCCGCCACTGCCGCCCCTGCCGCTCGTCGAGGGGACCACCAAGCAGACCTCCCTTACCATCGACAACGTCGTGCCCGGCCAGGGCAGCACGGTCTGCGTCACCAGCGTCTACGAAGTGGCCCTCAAGGACGATACGATCCGTTCCTGCCAGTTGGTGATCCTGTCGAAATGATGGTGGCGCGACTCGGGCGTGGGCTCGAGCCGGAACTGACGGTTCCCGCACAGAGGAGACAGCGATGCAACGCATGCTCGCGGGCGCAGTCCTGATCGGCACGCTGGCGCTCACCGGCGCAAAGCCGGACGCCGACCACGCCTACGTATTCGGTGGCGTGACGTTCTACCGCGGGTCGGGGACGGCCACGGCCGAGTACCGGTCCCAGTTCGTCCCTTGCAGTGCCATCGCCTGCACGATCACGATCGCGATCGGCAAGCGGGACTACGGCCGGTTCCTCAAGTGGTGTACGTCCGACGACCGGGACATCCTGGTCGCCACCGGCTCGTTCGGGGGCCACACCGAGTGCCCGGGGCCGAAACCCTGGACAGTTCAGGTCGATGTGGGGATGCACAACGCGCAGGATGCCCTGACCACCCACGCCCAAGGCGTCACCATCGACGTGAAGGTCACGCCCTGATGGAGGCACGCATGCGGATCCTGCTGTCGGCCTGCCTGCTGGTGCTCTGCGCCACGCCGGCGAGCGGCCAGAGGAAACCCCGCGAACCGGGCACCATGGCCTTCATGGTCAACACCGTGTCCACCGGCGTCGTGCTGCTGAGCTGGCCACCGGTCCAGAAGGCGGTGGCCTACGAGCTGGAGCGATGCGAAGGGTCCGGTTTGACGACCTGCATCATGAAGACGAACCCGCGCATTACGTCCGGGCAGCCGCTGCAGGTGCAGGACACCCTGACCACGAGCGGCACGTATCTGTATCGCGTCACGGCCTTCGCCTCCAACCAGCTCCCGATCGCGCAGAACCAGGTGGCCTATGTGTACACCGCGCCGCCCACAGCCGTCCTGATGCCCCCTCCGACCGGCACGATCACACCGATCCCGGCGGGGCCGGCCCAGCTGACCGCGGCCAGCACCGTTCCGGGCTCGATCCGCCTGTCCTGGAGCCCGGTGGCGAACGCCATCGGCTTCCACGTCATCCGCTCGAATTCGGGCGGGGAGACCAATCACGAGAGCGGTCCGACCGGCCTCGATGCCTACGGCAACCTGATCACCACGATGCTCGACGCGCCCATCGACTTCCGCTGGACCTACAGCTACCAGGTGTACGCGCGCTTCAAGTCGGGAACCGGCGAGACCCAATCGGCGCCGAGTCCCATGGCCAGCGCGAGGTCGATCCCCTTCGTGCAGGTGTCGGGGCTCACCTACACGATGGTGCCCTCGACGAGATCGCCGGGCTACCTGAACGTCACGGTTCGCTGGAACGCCGTGCCGGACGTCTTGCTGTACCGGGTCTGGGATGAGACGATGGCCCTGCTCGCTTCCGGTACCTTTACCGCGTACACGGCGCAGGAGGTGCCGACGCACCGGACAATCACGGTCTGCGTCGGCGCCACCTACCCCGGCAACGTCACTCAGGACAAGACGGCACCATGCATTCAGATCACGACCTGAGGCCGCCAGGAGTCTGATCTCCGCGGCGGAGGCGCCGCTGCCCGCCGCCCACGCGGGATGGATCAGCGCCCTGCCAGGGACCGCGGGCCGAACAGCGCGGGATGCGCGGCGGCCGCGCGCTTCCGCATCTCCGCCACATCCTGCGTCATGGCGGTGACGAGGGCCTGGTAGCGCGGCTCCCGCCGCACCGATGCGAAGAAGGGATCGAGATTGAGGAACCGGGCGTCCTTCCCTCCGGCCCGGTAGGTGCGCTCGAGCCACTCGAGCGCGGTATCGGTGTGTCCCTCGATGGTGCTGATCGCGGCCAGCTCCATCGGGGCCGTGTAGCTCTCGGCGCCGGCATCGAGGCTTCGGTGCGCGGCCCCGGCCGAGGCCCGCCACAGCTCGGCGGCGCGGCGGGTGTCGCCCTGACGATGCAGGGTCAGGGCATAGAGCGACCGGAGCGATTCGGGAAACACCTGTCCGGCCGCCTCGGGATCCTGCCGGGCCAGCGGCTCGATGAGCCGCGCGGCGCCGGTGTCTCCCCCCACCACCGCCAACTCGGCCAGGAGCGGCGGTCCCTCGGTATTGTCGGGCGCGTTCCGCACCATGCTGCGGGCCCGCTCGAGGGCCGCCGCGTTGGACCCGCGCCTCAGGTCCAGCCATGAGAGCAGTCCCTGAATCCTGAGCTCGGTCGGGAACCGCCGCTCCGCGCCGGACGCGATTGATACGAGAAAGCGCCGCATCGGAGAGACCCGATGGCGGCGCTTTCGATTGCCTCGCCTTGCCACTTCCATCATATACCGCACCGGGGGGCTTGCGGCAAGATCCGGGTCGCGCGGTAGAGTCGCTGGCCGAGGCCAAGACTCCAGAAATGGGAGGAGCGACATGCCGGTGGTGATTGCCGGAGTCGGTCCGACAGGGCTGATGCTGGCGGGCGAGCTCGCGTTGGCGGGCGTCGACGTCGCCATTGTCGAGCGGCGCGCGAGCCCGGAGCTCATCGGCTCGCGCGCGGGTGGCCTGCACTCACGCACCATCGAGGTTCTCGATCAGCGCGGACTCGCCGATCGGTTCCTCTCGCAGGGACAGGTGGCGCAGGTCGTGCGCTTCCACATGATCCCGTTGGACATCAGCGACTTCCCCACCCGGCACAACTACGGCCTCGGGCTGCGGCAGGGTGGGGGTCGTACTGACCGAACGGCAGATCGGATCCGCCGACGAACCCACGTTGCGTGAGGTCAGCGAAGCGCTCGTCGCCGTGTACGGGACCGACTACGGGATCCACAGTCCCACCTGGATCTCCCGGTTCACCGACATGACGCGTCAGGCTGCCGCTTACCGCCAGAGACGAGTCCTGCTGGCCGGCGACGCTGCGCACGTGCATCCCCCGATCGGTGGACAGGGCCTCAACATCGGTGTGCAGGATGCGGTAAACCTGGGATGGAAGCTGGCCCAGGTGGTCAAGCGGACATCACCAGAAAGCCGCCTCGATACCTATCACGCCGAGCGCCACCCGGTCGCTGCCCGCGTCTTGCGCAACACGATGGCGCAGGTCGCGCTTCGTCGTACGGACGACCGCACCAAGGCCCTGGGCGACACCGTTTCCGAGCTCATGAGTCTGGACGAGCCTCGCAGACGACTCGCCGCGGAGATGTCCGGTCTGGGCATTCGTTACGACCTCGGCGAGGGGCACCCGCTGCTCGGACGCCGCATGCCCGATCTCGACCTGGTCACCGCCAACGGCCCGCTGCGGGTCTTCACCCTGCTGCACGATGCTCGGCCGGTGCTGCTCAACCTCGGGGAGCCCGGCGGCTGCGACATCACGCCATGGGCGGATCGCGTTCAATTGATCGACGCCCACTACGCGGGTACGTGGGATGTGGCCTGGGTGGGAGACCTGACCCGAGGGGGACTCGGTGACGCGCTGACCACCTGGTTCGGACCGGGTACTGCGGCGTAGTGTACCGGCTTCGGGGCTGACGGGGGCGCTCGCGCGCCGAGCGGCTCGATGCGAGGGCGTTGAGCAAGTAGCGGAACCACGTCGAGTGCCGCGACGGTCTCCATCGCTCGGCCGCCGAGTCGTGGTTCGCGCGCCTAGCGCTTTCCACCCATCTCCCGCTCCAGCCGCGCGATCGCCTCCCGCGCCAGCCGAGTCGCCTCGGCATCCTCGCCGTAGTGTGCCCGAATGACCGGCAGGCTCGCCCGCAGCAACGCCTCGGCCTCCTGGTAGCGCCCGAGCCCCAGCAGGCAGATGCCGAGGTCGCGCCGGGTGACCGCGACATCGGGGGCGGTGTCCTCCATCGCGGCGAGCCTGACCTCGAGCGCTTCCCTTAGAGGTCCGAGGGCCTGCTCCGCTTTTCCCTCGGCGAGCAGCACGCGGCCGAGGCCGAGCAGGGCGAACGCGGTGGTCGGGTGCCGCTCGCCGAGGGCGGCGCGCCAGATCTCCAGCGCCCGCCGGTTGTGCCGTTCCGCCTCCTGCAGCTTGCCCCGTCGCCGGAGCAGCAGGGCCAGGTTGTTGTGGCTGGACGCGACGTCCGCGTGCGCCTCGCCCAGCACCCGGGTCCTGAGCCCAAGCACTTCCCGCAGGATCGCCTCCGCCGACGCCAGGTCGCCCGACTCGCCCAGCGCGGCGCCGAGATTATTGAGGCCGGTGAGCACGGTGGGGTGGGTCTCGCCCAGCGAGGTCCGCCACATCGCGATTGCCTCCCGAAACATCGGCACCGCGTCCGCCGGCCGTCCCGACCGGTAGCGCAGCACGGCGATGTTGTTGAGCCCGGTCGCAATCTCGGGATGGACCGGACCGTACGACTTGCGCTTGATCGCGAGCGCTCGGGATTGCGCCGACTCGGCCTCCGCGAGGCGCCCGCTTTCTTCCAACGCGCGGCCGAGATCGGCGAGAGCGGCCGCCACCGAAGGATGATCGGTCCCCAGGAGCCGCTCGCGAGCATCGAGCGCCTGGCGCAGCGCCCGCTCGGCGGGCCCGTAGTCTCCCTGCGCGGTCAGCACCAGGCCGAGCGAGCGGAGCGCCTCCGCGGTCTCGGTGTGGAGATCGCCGTGCAGCGCCCGCTGCAGAGCCACCGCCTGCTCCGCCGCCGCCCGCGCCGAATCGAGCCGGCCCTGGCGCCAGAGGACGGCGGAGCGGGCGTCGAGCATCGTCGCTTCCGCCGCACTGTCGCCCCGGGCCCTGGCCCCCGGCAATGCCGCCTGGAGCAGCGAGTCGGCCTTGGCGTACTCGCCCTTCGCCCGGAGGATGTCCGCGAGCAGCGTCATGCCGGCGGTCACGCCGGAGTCGTCCGTACTCAGACGCCGTTGGCGCACCGCCAGCGCCGCGCGGGCCAGCCGCTCGGCCTCCTCGTACTCGCCGAGCTCGTGCAGCAGCGACGCGAGATCGTACGCCGCGCCTGCCTCGTCCAGCGCCGCCACCGGCCCCCGCGCCCGCTGCACCGCGAGCGCCTCGTTCAGCAGCGGCCGCGCTTCGGTGTAGAGCCCGAGGCGCTGATAGAGGCCGCCCACCATCCCCAGCATCTCCGCCCGCATCCCCGGCTCCCGCTCGAGACCGCCGGCGAGCGCGGCCGCGCCCCGGTCGAGCAGCTCACGTGCGGTAACGCGCCGGCCCCTGGCGCTGTCCGGGTCGGAGATCGCGAAGATCCCCTCGAGAAAATCGCGCACCCGCTCGGCCCGCGCCGCCTGGCGCGCGGCCGCGCGCGCCTGCCAGGTGGTGCCGGCGAGCCCGGCGCCGAGCGCCAGCACCAGGAGAACCGTGGCCGCCACGCCGCCCCGGTGCCGCCGGAGAAACTTGGCCGCGAGATAGCGCCGGCTCGGCGGCCGCGCCTGCACCGGGAAGCCGTCGAGGTGCCGACGCAGATCGTCGCGCAGGTGCTGGACCGATGTGTAGCGGAGCGCCGGCTCCTTGCGGAGGGCGGCGAGCACGATGGTGTCGAGGTCGCCCGTGATCGCCGCGCGGCGGGCCGCCGGCGCGACGCGGCTGGGCCACGCCGGCTCCTCCTCCACGATCGACCGGGCCAGCACCTCGGCGCGCTCGGTGTCGGGATAGAGCCGCCGCCCCGCCAGCAACTCATAGAGGAGGGCGCCGAGGGCGTAGACGTCGCTCGCCGTGGTTACGGGCTCGCCCCGGATCTGCTCGGGGCTGGCGTAGGCGGGCGTGCCGAGCAGCATGCCGGAGCGGGTCTCAGGGGCATCGGCATCGCCGGGGGTGCGCTCCAGCAGCTTGGCGACGCCGAAGTCGAGCAGCTTCACCTGTCCGTCGCGGGTGACCAGGATGTTGCCCGGCTTGAGGTCGCGGTGCACCACGAGGTGCTGGTGGGCAAACTGCACCGCGGCGGCTACCGCGTCGAAGAGACGGATCCGCTCCCGCACGCCGAGGCCGCGCGCCTCGCACCACCGGTCGATACGCTCGCCCTCCACGTATTCCATCACGAGGTAGGGCAGCCCGCTCTCGGTGACGCCGCCGTCGAGGAGGCGCGCGATGTTGGGGTGGTCGAGCGCGGCGAGGATCCGGCGCTCGGTGAGGAACCGGCGGGTGAGCGCGGCGGTGTCGGGGCCGGGCGGCACCAGCTTCACCGCCACCTGCTTCAGGTACTGGCCGTCGCTCCGCTCCGCGAGGTAGACGGCGCCCATGCCGCCCCGGCCCAGCTCGCGCAGCAGCCGGTAGGGTCCGGCCCGCTCGACCGGAGGCGTCGGATCGGGCGGGTCGGCGAACAGGCCCTCGAGCAGGTCGGGCGCGTAGTCGCCGAGCGGGCGCTCGAGGAACGCGGGAGACCGCTCCAGCGCGCCGAGCAACCGGAGGGCCTCGTCCCGAACCTGCGGGTCGCCGGCGCAGGCGGCCGCCACCGCTTCCGCTCGGGCGGCCGGTTCCCGCTCGATCGCGTCGTCCAGCGCGGCATCGAGCCGGCGCCACTGCTCGGGGGTCACGTCGTCTCTCCCGACAGCTCGGCGGAAAGCCACGCCCTGGCCTTGAGCCAGTCGCGGCGAACGGTGCGGCCGGACACCGAGAGGGCGGCGGCGATCTGCTCCTCGCTCATCCCGCCGAAGAAGCGGCACTCCACGGTGCGGGCCAAGCGCTCGCTCAGCCCGCCGAGCCGCTCGAGCGCCTCGTCGAGCGCGAGGACGAACTCGCTCTGTTCCTCCACCGGGAGGTCGCGATCCTCCAGGGAGAAGCGGAGCTGGCCGGCGCCGCGCTTGCCGGCGCCCCGCCGCCGGGCCTCATCCACCAGCACCGCCCGCATCACCCGGGAGGCGTAGGCGAAGAAGTGGGCTCGATCGGCCCACTCCGCCTGGCTCTGGTCCACCATCCTGAGGTAGGCCTCGTGGATCAGCGCGGTGGTGTCCAGCGTCTGGCCCGGGACCCGGTGGCGCAGGTGCCGGTGAGCGACGCGGCGAAGCTCGTCATAGAGGGAGGAGAAGAGCCGGTCGAACTCGCTGCGGTCTCCGGCCCGGACCCCCCGAATCAGGTCCACAACGGAGGTCATGAGGCCAAGATACACTCCGATGGCCGGTTCTGCCCCCCGATTGCGTTAGTCCCGGAAGACCCTCATTCCGGAGACCGTTTCATGCGCATCCCCCTCTGGCTCCCGGCGCTCGCCCTCGCGGCGGCCGCGTGCGGGAGCGACGGCTCGAGCGGGCCGTCCACCGGCTCGATCGCCGTGACCACCACCACCGGCGGCAGCGACCTCGATCCCGACGGATACGGCGTGGCCGTTGACGGCGGCACCGCGCAGGCGATGGGCATCAACGACGCGCTCACGATCGACGGGTGAGCGCGGGGAGTCACAGCGCAGCGCTCGGTGGGGTGGCGGACAACTGCGTGGTGAACGGGGGCAGCTCGCGCACGGTGAGCGTGAGCGGCGGCGGGACGGCCTCGGTCACGTTCGACGTCACCTGCGGCGCGCCGCCGCCGGCCCTCGCCGGGCGCATCGCCTTCGAGACCGACCGCACCGGCGACTACGAGGTGTTCGCCATGATGGCGGACGGCACCGGGCTGGTGAACCTGAGCCAGAACCCGGCGGACGACTACGAGCCCGACTGGTCACCCGACGGCTCCCGGCTGGCCTTCGTGAGTGAGCGCGACGGGAACCCCGAGATCTACCTGATGAACGCCGACGGCAGCGGCCAGGTCCGTATCACCAACGACCCCGGGTCCGACCGGGCGCCCGCCTGGTCGCCGGACGGAAGCATGATCGTATTCGCCAGCGACCGGGATGGGAACCGGGAGGTCTACGTCATGAACGACGATGGGACCGGTCAGGCCAACATCACCAACCGCGACGGGGTGGACGAGCACCCGGACTGGTCGCCCGACGGCACGCGCATCGTCTTCCAGAGCGACCGCTCCCCGGCGGGAGACACCGACGTGTGGCTCATGGATCCGGACGGCGGCAACCTGGCGAACCTGACCGACGCGCCGGATTCGTTCGACGGGCGGCCCGCCTGGTCACCGGACGGCAGCATGATCGCGTTCAGCAGCAGCCGCGCCGAGAACGACGACTTCGAGGTCTACGTGATGCCGGCCGCCGGCGGGAACGCCACGCGGGTGACCGACGCGGTGGACTTCGACAGCTATCCGGCGTGGTCGCCGGACGCCGCGTACATCGCCTTCCGGAGCGACCGGGCCGGCAACTCCGAGGTCTTCATCGCCCAGTCGAACGGTGCCGGACCATTCAACCGGACGAGCAATCCGGCGGTGGACTGCCATCCAACCTGGACCGCGGTGGCATCCGGAGTCTCCATGGCATCGGCGGCCGCGCCCAAGCCGTCGGCGGGTGTGGCCGCGAGTGCGGCGGTGCGGGCCGGACGGAGCGCGGCGGGTAAGGAGAGCTGCATAAGGTGACCACCATGCTCGCACGCTGACCACCTGGTTCGGACCGGGTACTGCGGCCTAGTGTACCGGCTTCGGGGCTGACGGGGGCGCTCGCGCGCCGGCGGGTGGGCTGCGCCCGGCGGGAACGGCGGGGTGCTACTTAGACGGGGCCCCTCAACCAATCCTCACCCCACCCCGCCGCTCCCGCCGGCGCGTCAGCGCCCCCGCCTGCCTAGTCCCTACAACTCGATGCGCCTACGTCGCGCGACTTCTTGCGTTCCGCCACGTCGGCGCAGACGGGACAGTCCGTGCGGCGTCGGGTGAATCCGAGGCGCATGTCGCCGGGATGCAGGTGGCGCACGCGCGGGCAATCATCGCGGAAGTGCGCGTGGACGCCATCGGGATCCAGCAGACCATGGCCGATCAGCTTGAGCATGAGGGCCTCGCGGGGTGGTGGGAGCGGCTCGACGCGAGACTTTTGAGCAAGTAGCGGACCACTGAACATCATGGACGTGAGCTCGGCGTGAGTCTGCACGCATGGCCCATCACCGCGCGGCCAGGACGGACCGATCGACCACCTTGCCTCGCACGACGACCAGGTCGATCGCGTCGTAGGCCTCCACCGTTTCCAACGGATTGGCCCGGAGCAACAGCAGGTTGGCCACCTTCCCCGCCTCGACGGTCCCATACAGACTGTCGAGGTGGAACGCCCTCGCCGCCTCGATGGTGGCGCCCTCCAGGAGCCGCGGCAGCGGAACCCCGGCCGCGGCGAGTCGCTCGAGCTCCAGGAAGCCGTTCAGCCCGGGCGGATTGCCGTAGGTCGAACCCGACGGGGTGTCGCTGCCGAAGACGAGCCGGCCGCCGTGCGAGACCAGGTAGCGGGTGGCCGACGCCCCGTGGCGGGCCACACCGCGGTAGATCTCGCGAATCCGCGCGTCGCCGGCGTTGCCGAACACGTGGCGCATCTCGACCGCGTACGCCTGCCCGGCAGGTGTCCGGTACCAGGCGATCAGCGCCGCCGGAAGCACCCGGGCCAGGCGCGGGTCGTCGAGAAACGCGGGATCGTACATGTCGCCCAGCCCCTCGATCACGCGGAGCGTCGGCATGAAGCCGATCCGGCGCGCCGCGACCGTGTCGAGCAGCGCGCGGATCGGCGGCGGCAGGTCCTCACCGGCCTGCTCGAACTGGTCCCAGTTCCACATCCCGTGGGCGATCACGTCGACCTGCGCCTGGACCGCGAACCGCCAGGCCGCGAGGGAGTTGGCGTGGATCAGCACGGGCAGGCCACGGGCATGACTCTCCCGAACCACGTCGCGAATCATCGCGAGCGTGGGGGTCGGCAGGTTCCTCGCGGGACCGAATCCGTCCTCCTCGAAGGTCTTGACGCAGATCCCGCCGTCGGCCGCGACCCGAGCCACCGTCGCCTTCGGGGTGTGCTCTTCGGGCCGGAACCGGTGGGGAATCGAATCCTGCTGGCGCGGATCCCAGAGGAAGTTGGGGAAGACGTCCCAGCGCAGCTCCTTCGGGAGCATCGCCATCGGGTAGCCGTTCGCCAGGGCGAGCCCGCCGCCGCAGTCGTAGCTGTCCGGGTGGAGGGGCGCCGCCTTGAACCGATCGAGGAAAGGTCGATCGAATGCAATCAGATCGATGACCGTGGTGAATCCCGAGTAGAGGTAGCTCCGCGGCAATTGCTCGGCGTAGGCGGCGGCGAGCGGCTGGACGTCCGGCGGGACGGGGAGCGGCAGTCCGGCGGCCACCGCGAGATGGGTGTGCCCGTCGATCAAGCCCGGGATGAGCACCCGTCCCCGGCCGACGACGACCGAATCCCAGCGCGCCGCGGGCGGCGCGCCGTGACCCACCGCGGCGATCCGGTCGTTCTCCAGGACGACGTAGCCGTGCTGGAGCGGGGCCTTTCGCTCCGGGGAGATGATGGTGACATCGCGGATCAGGACCCGGTGGGGCGGCGGAGGCGACTGGACCAGCAGCGCGGCCAGGAGGGGCCGGAGCATGGCTAGGTCCCACCCTTGATGAGATCGATAGTCAGTTGGTCCGGCTGGCCGGCACAGTACTTATCCAAGGCGGCCTGGAACAATTCGTTCTCCGTCGCGGCGAGGGAGAACAGTGTCATAGAGGAACGAAACTTCAGTGCATCGACCTCCCCAAAGATGTCCGCCAGAGACCGTCCCGAAATCCTGAGGGTCAAGGCAGTACATTCGCGAAGGCGTGCGCCCAGAACGGGATGGCTCGCGTAAGCCCTCGCCTCATCGACGGACGAGATGCTGTAGAAATGGGCCATTTCGGAGCGCCCCAGGCCGCTGAGCTGCGGAAAGACGTACCACATCCAATGACGAACCTTCCTTCCGCTCCTGAGCTCATCGATTACCTGAGCGTACTCGGGATCCTGGGCCTCCAGGAAGCGGTCAAGATTCTTCTGCACTCTGGTCCCTCCGAATCTTCCCGGAATACAAGCAGCATGTGAGGTTACTTTCCATGCCGGCACCAAGAACAGGCGTGAACCGCCCTTGAAGGCACGCCCATCCGACAGCATGGTCCCCTGGGATCGCCCCTCATGCCGACACTCCAATCCGCCGCGCCGACGACACCCGGCTCAGAACGAGCCCCCCGAAGGTTGTGGCTCGCTGCGGCCCTGGGCTGGTACGCGCTGGGAGCGGGTTTGCTGTCCTTCATGGGCTGGGTGTTGGACGTGCGGCGCCTCACCGCCTGGGGCGGCGCCATCTCGATCCAGCCGAACGCCGCGCTCGCCGCCACGGCGGCCGGCGCGGGCCTGGTGCTCCTGGCTCACGGCCGCCGGCGCACGGTCGTCCCGTTCGCGGTCCTCACCGGCCTGATCGGATTCGCCACCCTCCTCGAGCATGCCGGGGCCGTCGATTTCGGCATCGATGCCCTGCTCACGTTCGGGCGGCCGTGGGCCGGCACCGCGACCGTGGCACCGGGAAGGATGGGACCGCCCGCGGCCACCTCCTGGACCCTGCTGGGCATCGGCCTGCTGGCGGCGCTCGGGCGCCCCCGCGTCCGGCAGGCCGGCGCTGCCCTGGGGCTCACGACCATCATCATCGCCGCGCTCGCGATCATCGGCTATCTCTTCCGTGCGAACCCGCTGTACACGGTGGCGCCGCTCACCGCCATCGCCCTGCAGACCGCGATCATGATCGTGGCGGCCGGGGCCGGCCTGGTGGCGGCGCTGCCGGACAGTCAGCCGATGCGGACCCTGGTGGAGCCCGGCGCCGCGGGGATGGTGGCCCGGCGCGCCCTGCCGTTCGTCATCGTGGTGCCGGTGGTGCTGGGCCTGCTCGCGATCCACGGTCGGGAAGCCGAGTGGTTCGATCGCGGTCTGGGCACCTCGCTCCTGGTCCTCGCGCTCATCGTGGTGATGAGCGCGGGGCTGTGGTGGTGCGTGGGCGCGGTGTGGGCGCACGAGCGCGCGCTGGCGGAGGCCAGCAAGACCGTGCGCGACAACGAGGCGCGGTTCCGCCAGACGGCCAAGATGGAAGCGATCGGGCGCCTCGCGGGCGGCGTCGCCCACGACTTCAACAACCAGCTCCACGCGGTGATGGGATTCGCCGCCTTCGCGGCCCGGGATCCGGGGATCGGTGCCCGGGCACGGCACGACCTCGAGGAGGTCCTCAAGGCCACCGAGCGGATGGCCGGCCTCACCCGCCAGCTCCTGGCATTCAGCCGCCAGCAGGTACTCCAGCCCGAGACCCTGCGACTCAACGCGGCGGTGCTGGACGGGTGCTCGCTTCTGCAACGCCTCATCGGCAGCCACATCGAGATGCGCCTGGACCTCACGGCCGAGCCCACCTGGGTGCGGGTAGACCGGGCGCAGTTGCTGCAGGTGTTGATGAACCTGGCGATCAACGCGCGGGACGCGATGCCCAAGGGCGGCCGCCTGGGCATCCGCACCGGCCGGCTGGAGGTCCCGCAGCGGGAGCGGCCAGGCGAGGCGATCGAGGGAGAGACGCCCGGTGTGTACGTGCTGCTGGCGGTGAGGGACAACGGCGCCGGCATCCGGTCCGAGCATCTGCCCCACATCTTCGAGCCCTTCTTCACCACCAAGGAGCAGGGCCAGGGGACCGGGCTCGGACTCGCCACGGTGCACGGGATCATCACCCAGTCGCACGGACAGATCCGGGTCGAGAGCCGCATGGGTGAGGGGGCCGAGTTCACTGTGCTCTTCCCCGCCGTGGCCCCCCCGTCCGGCGCGCCGGAGGCGACCGACGGCCGGACGGAGATGACGCCGCGGTCGGTGCGACTCCTGGTGGTAGACGACGAGGACGCGGTGCGGTCGGTGGTGAGCCGGACATTAGAGGAGGAAGGCTACGAGGTCAGGCAGGCGCGGAACGGGCGGGAGGCGCTCGAGCGTCTGGCCGGGAACGGCCGGGTGGACGTGGTACTCACTGACGTCGTCATGCCGGATCTCGGCGGCCGAGAGCTGGTCGAGCGCCTGGCGGCGGACTACCCGGGGCTGCCAGTGATCTGGATGTCGGGGCACCCCCACGACGCCGCCTTCGCCGACGGCGGCTCCGGCGGCGCGCACCCGTTCCTGCAGAAGCCGATTCCGGCGGACGTGCTGGTGCGGACGGTAGAGGGTCTGTTGGCGCCGCCGCCGCGCCGGTGAGGGCGTGGCCGCAGACTTCGTCAAAGGCGACGGCACGGCTCGAGTACGCGCCCGCACGATCTGTCGACGAAAGCGAGGGCCGGGCGAGAACTCCCCGGCCCTCGCGCGTTTGAGGAGCGAACGAGGCCCACTGCGCCCACGACTTGGGGCCGCTTGCTCGGCCCAGCCGCCCCTCCCTACATTGGCCTCTATGCGTCGACTCGACCGGGCGTGCCGTTGGCTCAGCGCAGTCCTGACGCTCTGGTTCAGCACGCTCGTGCTCGGTCCGGGGCTGGTCCACCACTGTCCGACTCATGCGACCCCGGGCCAGTCGGCCGCGGCAGGTCACCCGCACGGCGGCCACGAGATGCCGGCCGATCACGGCCGACACCGCCAGGCATGCACCTGTCCCGCGCTCTGCTGTGCAGCGCCGCTGGCGTGGTGGGTCCCAGGGGTCGCTTCGCTCAGTGCCAGGACGGCCCTGTCGCCGGCGACCCCAGCCACTGCCGGTCCGCTCCTCGTGTCTCTCCCGGATCACCTTCTCCCCTTCGCCACCGCACCGCCCGCCTCGGCCAGGACGTAGCAGGCACTGTGCGGGGAAGCGCCGGTCGAACGCACGACCGGGCGACCTCGCCTCCGCGCGCGTTCGCGCGCGGACCTCAACTCCCTGATCGAGGCAGACCATGGGCGAACGAATGCACGCGCTGGTGGTATCCGCGGGATCGTGGATCATCCAGCGACTCGAGACCGTCATCACCTGGGGCAGCCGGGTGGGTAACCCGGCGTTCTTCGATCCGTCGGCCCATCCCGAGCTCGGCTGGACCCGGGATCTCGAGGCGCGGTGGCGGACCATTCGCGCCGAGCTGGACGAGGTGCTGGAGTACCAGGAGCTGCTGCCCAGCTTTCACGAGATCTCGAGGGACCAGCGGGCCATCAGCGACGAGCGCTGGAAGACGTTCTTCTTCTGCGCCTACGGCATCAACGCCGACGGCAACCGCGTCCGCTGCCCCGAGACGTCGCGGATCATCGACGCGATCCCGGGCATGAAGACCGCGTTCTTCTCGATTCTCGGGCCCGGCAAGCACATCCCTCCCCACCGGGGGCCGTTCAAGGGCGTGATCCGCTACCACCTGGGGCTGATCGTGCCGGAGCCCCGCGCCCGCTGCCGGATCCGGGTGGGCACCGAAGTGCGGCACTGGGAGGAAGGCCGGGGCCTGATGTTCGACGACACCTACGAGCACGAGGTGTGGAACGACACCGCCGGCACCCGCGTGGTGCTCTTTCTCGACGTCGTACGGCCGCTCCGGTTTCCCGCCAATCTGCTCAACTGGCTGGTGCTGCAGCTCATCGCCCACTCGCCGTACGTGCAGGACGGCGCCGAGAACTATCGGGCCTGGGAGAAGAAGCTGGAGCAGGCGGGGACGGACCGGAGGCGAAAGGTGCCGGCGTGAGGGGGCTGGTGGCGGTGGCCGTAATGCTCGCGGCAGCGTGCGGCGGCCGGAGCAGAGGTGCGACGGGCGCCGCCGGCGACCTGCGCGTGACGCACGCCGTGGGCTGGGGGCTGCCGGAGGACAGCGTCGGCACGGTGGGGTTCCGGCTCGAGAACCGCGGGACGCGGGCGGACACCCTCACCGCGGCCGCGAGCACGGCGGCCAGCGTGACGATGCACGACGTCGTGCCTGAGGGCAGGCTCCGGCGCATGGTGCAAATCGACCGCGTGGCCGTTCCGGCGGGGACGACGATAGTGTTCGGCACGGGGCGCCAGCACCTCATGCTGGCGAATGTCGCGCCGGAGGTCTGGACCCGCGACACAATTCCGCTGGAGCTCCGGTTCTCCAGCGGTGAGCGCCTGCGGCTCGCGGTCCCCGTCCTCCGGGTGACCGAGGCCATCGAGGAGCTGGAGGGACGATGACGGCGACCCGCGCGATGCGCGCACTCGGGGTCGCGGCACTGCTCGCGCTCGCGGCCGGGTGCGCCGAGCGGCGCGAGCTCTCGCCCGGCGGCTACGCCGGCGCGGAGCTGAGCCCGCCACGGCCCAAGCCGGACTTCGTCCTCACCTCGATGCACGGCGGCGACTGGGACTTCCGGCGGCAGACCGACGGCTACCTCACGCTGCTGTTCTTCGGCTACACCCACTGTCCCGATGTCTGCCCGGTGCACATGGCCAACATCGCGGCGGTGCTCGACCGGCTGCCGGGGGACATCTCGAACCGGGTGCGGGTGGTGTTCGTCACCACCGACCCGGCACGCGATTCGGCCCAGCGTCTCCGGCAGTGGCTCGGCCACTTCAGCCCCTCGTTCGTCGGCCTCACGGGGACCCAGGAGCAGGTCACCCACGCGCAGATCACGGCGGGGCTCCTGCCGGCCAGCCGCGACACTGCCGCCACGGCGGGCGGCGACTACGGGGTCGGCCATGCGGCGCAGGTGCTCGCGTACACGCCCGACAATCTCGAGCGGGTGGAGTATCCCGCCGGCACCCGGCAGGAAGACTGGGCCCACGACATCCCGCTGCTGGTGCGGGCGGGCACCAGCGGGCCGCCGTGAGCGTGACCACGGCGCGGCGGGGGGGCGAGCGATGCTCTCGGTGAGCTGGTGGTGCTCGGCGACCGGGCAGGCGTGGAGCTGGCACTGGCGCGCTTATCCCGGGGTGTGGCTGTTCGTGGTGGCGCTGGCGGCGGCCTACGCGTGGCTTGCCTGGGGACGGCCGCCGTCGGGGACGTCCGAGGCCGGCGCAGGACGGCGTCGCCTGTTCGGCACCCTGGGGCTGGCCACGATCTGGCTGCTGCTCGACTGGCCGGTGGGCACGCTCGGCTCCGGCTACCTGGTGGCGGTGCATGCCGGCCAGTTCCTGCTGTTCTCGTTCGTGGTCCCGCCCCTGCTCTACGGCGGCGTGGCCCCGCATCGCTGGGCAGGGCTCGAGGCGCGGCTGGGCCGGAGCGCCGCCTTCCGCGCCACGACCCATCCCGTCGTGACCGGCATCGCGTTCAACGTCATGGCCGTGGTGACCCACCTGCCGGGGGTGGTGGACGGGCTCATGCGCACCCAGCCCGGCGCGTTCGCGATCGACCTCGCCTGGATCGCGGGCGGTCTCGCCTTCTGGTGGCCGGTGCTGGCGCCGTTCCCGGCGCGGAGGGGCGGCGGGCTCGCCAGGATCGGCTATCTCTTCCTGGCCTCGTTGGTGCACTCCGGCATCGGCATGTGGCTGCTGCTCAGCACCTATCCGGTCTACGCCACCTACGAGCTGGCGCCCCCGATCAACGGCCGCTCGATCATGACCGACCAGGCGATCGCCGGCGGCATCATGGAGCTGATCGGCGGGCTGGTGGTGCTGGGGGCGATCGCGGTGATCTTCTTCGCCTGGGCGCGGGAGCAGGACGGCGCCCAAGCGGTCTGACCTCGTACGGAGGGGCCGACCGCCCCGACGTCACCGCAAGCATTCCGGCCGGGGTGGCGAAGGACATCTACGGCAACCAGAACGAGGCCTCGACCAGCACGGACAATACGGTCACGGTCCTGGGCGGGATCCAGCGCGGGTGCCACGACGAGAACGGCAATCCTGTGCCGGACTGTGGCTTCTAGCGCCCGGCGGGTGGGCTGCGCCCGTGGCGACGCGCGGTGGCCGATCCCGGGCGCGCGGAGTAACATCCAGTCCACCGCTCGCGCCGGCCACCATCACCCAGGGGAGGCACCGATGATCCTTGGCATCTTCAGCATCACGATCTTCACCCTGCTGCACACGCTGCTCAGCGTGGTGGGGATCGCCGCGGGGCTGGTGGTGGCGGGCGGACTGGTGGCGGGACGCCGGCTCGACGGATGGACCGGGCTGTTCCTGGTGACGACCCTGCTCACCAACGCGTCCGGATTCGGCTTTCCGTTCGTGAAGTTCATGCCCTCGTACGCGATCGGCGGCTTGTCGCTCCTGATCCTGCCGGTCGTGGCCTACGCGCTCTACTCGAAGCGCCTGAACGGGGGATGGCGGACGGTGTACGTCGCCGGCAGCCTCACGCTGCTGTTCTTCAACGTGTTCGTCCTGATCGCGCAGCTGTTCCACCGGGTGCCCGCCCTGTTCGTCCTGGCGCCGAAGCAGATGGAGCCGCCGTTCCTGGTGACCGAGCTGATCGTGCTGGGGATGTTCGTGTGGCTGGGGGTCGCGGCCGTCAGGGGTTTCCGGACGCCGGCGGGCTGACGGGGGTGGCGGGGGGGGCTGACCCCGAGAAGGGAGACGTGAACCGCCGCCGAGAGATCGCGACTTTCGGCGGCGGTTCATTTGTACGACCAGCGGTCCCTCAGGGCTTCCAGGAAGGTGAGCTATCGGCTGCCGCGTTGCGGGTGAGGTTGGTCTGGCCGGACCCGTCCGCGCTCATGATGTAGATCTCCACGTTGCCGTCCCTGGCGCTCATGAACGCGATCTGGCTACCGTCCGATGACCAGCGGGGGAACCAATCTTCGCCCGGATTGTTGGTGAGATTCGTCTGGCCAGTCCCGTCCGCGTTCATGATGTAGACTTCATTTTCGATGCCGGAAAAATGCTCGAAGGCGATCTTGCTGCCATCGGGGGACCAGACCGGCCTGTAGTCGGTTCCCGTGGTGGTGAGTCTGGTCTGGTTCGATCCATCGGCGTCCATGATGTAGACCTGGGCTCTGTCGTCCTCTCGGTTGCTCACAAAGACGATCTTGCTGCCATCTGGCGACCAGACGGGCAAGAAATCTCCGTATGCCGTGTTTACGGTGAGTCGGGTCGGGTTCGACCCGTTCGCGTTCATGACATAGATCTCGCCGCCTGGCCCGTCCCGGTCGGTCACGAATGCGATCTTGCTGCCGTCCGGCGACCAGACCTGATGGAAGTTGGTTGCGGCGAGATCGGTGGTGAGCGCGGTCTGGTTGGCACCGTTTGCGTCCATGACGTAGATCTGAGCGTTGTTGCCGTCCCGACTGGTCACGAACGCGATCCTGGTGCCGTCGGGCGACCAGACCGGCTCTCCATCGAATGCCGCGTTCCTGGTGAGATTGGTCTGGCCTGACCCGTCCGGGTTCATGACGTAGATCTCGGTATCGTTGTCCCTGACGGTCACGAACGCGAGCTTGCTGCCGTCGGGCGACCAGGCCGGCGAGCCATCATTCTTGTTGCTGAGCCTCGTCTGGGTCCCGCTGGCGTCCACGGTCCAGATCTCCTCACCGCCGCGGTGGAGACCGGATCGCGAGAACGCGATCAGCGGCTGATAGCGTGGCGAGCGGCGGCCGAAGGACGGCGAGTCGCCTGGTGCGACCACCTGGTCGGCACAAGCTGCGACGAGGACGAGCAGTGAACCACTGACACCAGCGGCTATCGCGGTAATCGGGCGCATGGCGACCCCCAGGAGTGAAAGTAGTGCCCCTCTCGAGCTGATCCTCCGCCAGAGCCCTCGCGACCACTGGACGGGGTGAGGCGCCACGACGCGCCGAGTGGGGTGTGTATGGGAATCGCACTTTGCCGGGAAGACCGGACACCCCACTCGTTCCGGCCTGACTCGACAACGGGAGGAGGCGGGGGGCTTCGGGGCCGGGCCGGAGGGGGGCCGGTGGCGGGTGCTGACGCGGGCGGGGTGGGATGAGGCCGGCGCCGTGAGCCGGGGGGGATCCCGAGGAGGGGGCCGCGGAGAGGTGGCCCGTCGTACTTGCAGCGACAACCCAAAACACCAGTGCTTATGAACTTAGGCGTTACCATTTCGGTAACTCCTTCCACCGCACCAGCTTCAGGACGACTTGACTTTCCCGCATAGTGTTACCATATTGGTAACACGGTTGGTGGGGTGATAACCGCGCCGCGGTAGCGGCTCACCTGGCAGGACCGAAGAAAGGTGTACCGGGATGGTATGAGGGTGATCAGTCGAAAGCGGCTGCTCCAGTTCGGAGCGAAGCACCCCCAAGCCGCCAAGCCTCTCGATGTGTGGTTCCGCATCATGAAGGCTACGAAGTTCGGGGGACCGGACGAAGTCGTGGCAAAGTTCGGTAGTCACAATGTGAGTTTCCTCGGTGGCGAGCTAACAGTCTACGACATCTCAGGAAACAAGTACCGGGTGGTGACGGCGATGGTGTACGAAGGCAAGGCAGTCTATGTCAAGCACGTGTTCACCCATCCGGAGTACGACAAGTGGAACAAAAAGCGCCGGTAGCAATACCGGCGCAGGTCCAGCGGGGTGCTCCCCACTGACTCTTTGATCTCTGGGCACTATTCGCCGAGGCACGGCACACTATGGGCACGACAGCGCGTACAAAGACACTGAACTTTTCTCAGCCTCATGTACTGCGCAATGAGCGCGAGTACGATGCCGCCGTTGCGTGGGCTGATGAGCTGACCGATGATATGCCGGCACCTGGAAGCAAGAAGTATGATGTGCTCCGTTTCCTCCTACTGCTGATCGAGGCGTATGATGATGACCACTATCAGATGGGTGATAAGAGCACCCCTCAGGACGTAGTGGACTTCATGCTCGACCAGAAGGGGAAGACGCGCGCGGATCTAGCTGACCTGCTGGGTGGCCGAAGCCGGGTGTCTGAGTTCTATAATGGCAAGCGCCGACTCTCGATTGAGCAAGTGAGGAAACTTCGCGACGAGCTGGGCGTACCAGCCGATCTCCTGATCCCCTAGGCTTGGAACGTCGCCGCCAGTTCCGAAGCCCCTGGCCCCGCAGCGAGCCGCACGGCCTCCGAGACCTTCTCCGCTGGCTCCGTGAGCGCCGCACCCGCCCGCACGTCCCGACGCCGCCGCGGAGCGCCGGGCGACCTGCATCGGCCACTCGACGGTGCTGCTGCTTCAGCTCGAGCCACGCGCGAAGTTTGGCGGGATCACGGAGCCGTCCGAGCCAACGCCGAATCAGCTCGTCGAACGCGGCGCGTTCTCCCAGCTGGCACCGCACTGCGATCCATTCGTCCTCGAGTGCGCGCCTATGCGCGAGATCATCGTCTGCCACATCGCTCTCCGACCGTGTTGAGGAGTAAGTCGGAAAAGGTAGGGAAAGGTTCATCGCGGGTTGGCCGGCGGGACGGCGCTTGACATCACTCCGATCGCGATGCTCACCGGAGCGCGATCAGTCGAGGTGGATGATCCCACGCCGGAGCGCGATGGTGACCGCCTGGGTCCGGTCGCCGGCGCCGAGTTTCTGCAGGATGTTCTGGACGTGGATCTTCATCGTGCCTTCGGCCCGGCCGAGGGCAGTGGCGATCTCGGGGTTGGATTTTCCTTCCGCCATCAGGCGCAGGACTTCGATTTCCCGCGGCGTCAGCCCGATGCGCGGGGTGTGAATCGCCAGCTTCGCCGCGATCGCCTGGGGAATGCCGCGATAGCCCTGGTGGACCTTCCGGATTACCTCGATCAGCTCGGTCCTGAGCATGTCCTTGAGCAGGTAGCCGCTGGCTCCGGCGGCCAGTGCCTGATAGATGTCCTCGTCCCCCTCGAAAGTCGTCAAAGCGATGATTCGCGCGGTGGGGAACTCGCCGCGGATCGCCTGGATCGCTTCCACTCCATCCATCACCGGCATCCGCAGGTCCATCAGCACGACCGACGGCTGATGGACGCGGTACTGTTCCACCGCGTCTTCTCCATCGCCGGCCTCGGCCACGACCCGCATGTCCGGCTCCCGCGCGATCACGGCCGCGAGGCCGTCGCGGATCAGCGGGTGGTCGTCCACGGTCAGAATGGTGATCTCGGAATTCTTGGCCATGCACGAAGGTATCCGGCCTTCCGGGGCCGCGCCTATGCTGATCGGCCTAGGTCCTCGGCCGACCGGCATGGCGGGTCACGGCCGCTGGCGTTGGATTCGAACACCGCCCACCTTGAACAAATGATGCTCGCCCTGGCTGCTGCCGTATCGGTCGGAGTCTCCGCACCGGACTCCATCCCGACCCGCCCGATCCATCAGCTGGCCCACAGGACGTGGGCGGCGCAGGACGGAGCCCCCACCGAGATTCGCCTGCTCGCACAAACCGGCGATGGCTACCTCTGGCTCGGCACAGTATCCGGCCTGGTTCGATTCGACGGCGTGCGATTCGTGCCCTTTCAACCGCGAGGAAACGATTCCCTTCCGACTGCCGGGGTCAGGGCTCTCATGGGGGCCCGGGACGGAACGCTGTGGATCGCCTGGGAGACCGGCGCGGTGAGCCACCTGGTGGACGGGCGATTGACCAGCTACGGAGTGAAGGATGGACTCGCTCCGGTCTTTCAGCTGGCAGAGTCGAGCCGCGGGGAGGTGGTGGCGGGGACCGAGGCGGGGCTCGCTCGCCTAGTGAACGGCAGGTGGAAGGATGTCGGGTCCGAGTGGGGCTTCCCGGGCACCGAGGCCAGGGCGCTGTGGTTCGACCGCAGCGATGCGCTCTGGGTCGAGACCACAGACCGCATAGTATACCGGCCCTCGGGTGCCCCAGGATTCCTGGATCCGGACTGGCCGCTGAGTCGCGTTGCCTACCAGGCCGAGTTCGCCCAGGCCGCGGACGGCACGATCTGGTTCGCGGAGATGGCTCGGTCGGCGCACACGCTGCGGCGAGTGGGCGAAACGACTCCGGTGTCGGAGGTGAAGGTCGGAGCCTTCAGCCTGCTGATCGACCGGAAGGGCTCACTCTGGGTCGGGTCGAGAGGCGATGGTCTGCGGCGGGTACGCGATCCATCCAAGATTCGGGGAGTCGCGGTCGCGCAGTTTGGTCCCGAGGCCGAGCAGTTCACTGAGACGGATGGCCTGCTGTCGAACGTCATCTGGGATCTCCTGGAAGACCGCGAAGGGGACATCTGGGTTGCTTCCGACCGAGGGCTGGAACGCTTTCGGGAGGGCAGTCTCGTGCCGTATACCACCCGCGGAGGTCTCCGCCCCCGGGGGGTCTTCGCCAGCCGCGACAGCTCGGTGTGGATCGCGGCATTCGCCACGAAGGAAATCACCAGGATCGGTCCCCGCGGCCGGGACGGAGTCCATGAGCCACCGTGCTGGTGTTACCGGATGGCTCAGGATTCGTCAGGCGGCATCTGGGCCTTCGAAGACACCATGGTGGTTCGCTTCGATGGACTGAAGCCCCGCAGAGTCCGGCTCGAAGGACCGCGGCTACTTGCCGTCGACGCGATGGCGATCGACCCGTCCGGGACCGTCTGGCTCACCGATCAAGCCGTGGGGCTGGCTCGGATCGTTCACAATCGACTCGATCCGGTCGCTCCAGCCGCGGAGATGGGGAGGTTCACCGCTCTCTTTGCCGATCATCGGGGGCGAATCTGGGTGGGATCGTCAAGCAAGGTGGTGCTTTACGATCACGGAGAGCTGAGTGTGTTCGGCGCCGCCGAGGGGGTGAAGGCCGGTCAGATCACCGACTTGTATGAGGACCGCGCGGGGACGATCTGGGCCGTGGGCGCCGGCGGTATCCACAAGTTCGAAGACGGGAGGTTTCGGACTCTCCCCGAACACCAGGCGCTGCCTGGCCGGGCAGTCTTTGGCATCACGGAAGACAACAGCGGGGCGTGGTGGCTTGCGAGCCGGGCCGGGCTGCTTCGCCTCGAGCAGGGAGAGCTGGCCCGCGCCTTCGCCGATACCGGCTATACCCTTCAATATCGCGTCTTCGACCGGCTCGATGGCCTCCCCGGCGCGATCGCCATGACCAAGCTTCCCGTGCTGACTCGGACCGCGGACGGCCGGATCTGGGTCGGCGCCGACGAGGGCGTGGCGGTCATCGATCCGCGCAACCTCGGTCGGTACGACGCCCCGCTCCCCGTGCTGGTGGAGACGGTGCGCATCCATGGCCGGGAGCTGGCTCCCTCCGACGTCGCAGCCGTGCCCGCCGGCACCAGCGACCTCGAGATCGACTATACCGCCACCGCGCTCTCGAGTGCCGAGCGGATTCAGTTCCGCTATCGACTGGAAGGCGTCGATACGACGTGGCGGGAAGTGGGGACCCGTCGGCGGGCCTACTACACCGGCCTCGGGCCCGGCTCATATCGCTTTCTGGTCAGCGCGAACAGCGGCGATGGACACTGGTATACGACCGGCGCCAGCTGGTCCTTTCGGGTTCTGCCCGCATGGTACCAGACCGGCTGGTTCAGGGCGCTGGTGATTCTGCTGATCGGTGGTCTGGGTGGTCTGGTGGTGTTCCTGATTCAGCGACGGCGACACGGTCGCGCCCAGGCCGAGCTCAAGCACCAGTATGAGATCGCCATGGCCGAGCGGGCCCGGATCGCCGATGACCTGCATGACACCCTTCTGCAAGGGTTCGCGGGTGTCAACCTTCAACTGACGGCTGCCGAGCTGGCTCTTCCCGAACACCCCGAGGTTGCGGCGGCAACCCTGGCCCGCGTCCAGCATCTCACGGAGGAGTCGCTCCGGGAAGCCCGCGAGCGGATCTGGGAAATGCGCGAAACGGCTGCGGCAAGCGACGATCTGGCCGCCGCGCTGGAGATGCTCGCCCGGGACCGGACCGTGGGAATGCCGATAGCAGTCGTGGTCACCACGTCCGGGAGTCCGGGACGCCTGCCCCGCTCACTGGGAGACGCGGCGTTCCGGATCGGCCGGGAAGCCATCGTGAATGTGGTGCGGCACGCTGGAGCCAGCCGGATCGAGATTCACCTGGACTTCCGCGAGAGCACATTCGGTCTCGAAGTGCGGGACGACGGGCGGGGATTGAGTTCGATCGAAGCGGACGAGGCGCGCAAGCGGGGGCACTTCGGGCTGGGCGGAATGCGGGATCGCGCCATACACCTCGGCGGCCGCTGCGAGGTGCGGCCACGACCGGGCGGGGGCACCATCGTGGCACTGCAGCTGCCGCTTGCCCAGGTACGAATCTGACCCCACTCCCCACCCCGCCAGGCCTCTGCCGACCGGCATAGGCGGCGGCAGGCCGGTTCACCTAACGAAAAACACGTGCAATGGCAGATGCCCGCCGGTCGGGTGACACCTACTGTTGTCACGCGACAGGAAATCCCGGCATTGCCATCGTTGCCAAGAACGAGACCGCGACGCGGAGCGAACATGCCGACGCCAATGACACCGCAGGCCTCAGAGCGCTCTCCCGATACGATCGTTTCCGAACCGACCGTCATGAGCGTCAAGACCCGAGTCCTGGGTGGCATCACGGTGATCGACACGCCGCTCATTAGCCGCGCCATTGACTATGCCCGCGTCCATTCCGAGCCGTATCTCTTCAACCATGCCGTCCGATCGTGGCTCTTCGCGGTACGCCTGGGGCAGTTGCAGCGTGTGTCTCACGACGCGGAAGTCGTCGCGGTCGGGTCGCTGCTCCACGACCTTGGGCTCACGAACAGCTTCACCGGTCCCAAGCGCTTCGAGATAGAAGGAGCCGACGCGGCCCGGGCGTTCGCGCGCGAGCAAAGTCTCGACGATCGCCGGGTGCAGTTGATCTGGGACAGTATCGCCTTGAATTCGACACCTTCGATCGGCCTGAATAAGGAGGCTGAAGTGGCGCTCTGCACGGCTGGGATCGGCGTCGAATTCGGATTCCAGTACGACCGGATTCCGCCGGACGAGATGCAGAGCATCCTCACCGCATTTCCCCGCCTCGAGATGAAGCGGCGCTTCACGGACTCGGTCTGCCGCATCGTCAAGGCCAGGCCGGAGACGACCTACGACAATTTTGCGCGGGACTTTGGGGAGCGTTTCGTGCCAGGCTACACTCGGCCGTCGACCGTGGATTTTCTGATGAACGCCCCGTTCGAGGAATAAGCACCGGACGCATCTGGCGCCGGAAACCATCAAGAAGGGAGCACTGACATGAGCACGATCACCACCAAAGACGGCACCGAGATCTACTACAAGGACTGGGGCCAGGGTCCTGCCGTCACCCTCTCACACGGCTGGCCGCTGAACTCCGACATGTGGGACGGGCAGATGCTGTTCCTGGCGCAGAACGGCTTCCGCGCGATCGCGCACGACCGGCGTGGCCATGGCCGATCCAGCCAGGCCTCGACGGGGAACGACATGGACGGCTATGCCGACGATCTCGCGGCCGTCATCGAAGCCCTGGATCTCAATAACGTCACCCTGGTGGGCCACTCCACCGGCGGTGGCGAAGTGGCCCGGTACATCGGACGTCATGGGACCAAGCGGGTGGCCAGGGCAGTCCTGATCGCCGCGGTGCCACCCCTCATGCTCAAGACCCCGGCCAATCCCGATGGCTTGCCGATCGAGCTCTTCGATGACCTGCGCGCGAACCTCTTCAAGGATCGCTCGCAAGCCTATCGGGACTTCGCCGCTGCCTTTTACGGCGCCAACCGGCCCGGGGCCAAGGTCTCGCAGGGGGTGCTGGATCAGTTCTGGCTCTGGAGCATGCAGTCCGGGCTCAAGAACGCCTACGAAAGCATCAAGGCCTTCTCCGAGACCGATTTCACTGCGGATCTGAAGAAGTTCGATGTCCCGACCCTGGTGCTTCACGGCGAGGACGACCAGATCGTTCCGGTCAAGAACTCGGCCGTGAAGGCGGCCCGGCTCATCAAGGGCGCGAAGGAGATCTACTACCCTGGCGCGCCGCACGGCATCACGGCCACGCACCAGGATCAGATCAACGCCGAGCTGCTGGCGTTCCTGCGGGGCTCGCCGGAAACGTCACGGCGCGGCGACCGCGTGATGGCCGCAGCCGGAACCACTCGCTGAGGGATCTTGCCATGAAAGTCGTGATCATCGGCGGAAGCGGGCTCATCGGGTCGAAGCTCGTCGCCCGCCTGCGGGAGCAGGGTCATGAGGCGGTGCCGGCATCGCCGGACTCGGGGGTCGACACGCTGACGGGCGAGGGTCTGGCAGAGGCGCTCCTGGGTGCGAACGTCGTCGTCGACGTGTCGAATTCCCCGTCGTTCGAGGATGCGGCAGTGCTCAAGTTCTTCCAGACCTCGACCGGCAATCTTCTGGCCGCCGAAGCGGCGGCGGGCGTGGGCCATCACGTCGCGCTGTCGGTCGTGGGCAGCGACCGGGCGCCCGACAGCGGGTACCTCCGCGCCAAGGTCGCGCAGGAGAAGCTGATCGCCGCGTCGGGCATGCCCTACACCATCGTGCGCTCGACTCAGTTCTTCGAGTTCCTCAAGCGGATCGCGGACGAGGCCACCGCCGGGAACACGGTGCGCATCGCCCCCGTGCTGTTCCAACCGATCGCGGCGGACGACGTCGCGAAGGCCGTGGCTCGGTTCGCGGTGTCGGCGCCGGCGAACGGCATCGTCGAGATCGCGGGTCCGCAGCAGTTCCGCTTCGACGAATTCGTTCGACTCGGCCTCAGTGCATGGCAGGATCCACGGGTCGCGGTCGCCGACCCGCATGCGCGCTACTTCGGCATGCAGCTCGGCGAGCGGTCGCTGGTGCCCGATGCCGGTGCCAAGCTGGGCGAGATCCGCTTCGAGGAATGGCTCGGCCACAGCGCGCCCCAGGCCGCGCACGTCTGACGACAATTACCCGGCTCAAGGAGTGGTGTCACAATGATGAAAGCAACGCTGGTGGCCGTCCTGCTGTCTGCCCTGGCCAGCCCACTGTTGGCCCAGCAGAACATGGTCACGCCGCTGATGACGAAGGCGCTGCCGGACATGCCGGGGAAGGAAGCCTTGATGCTCACGGTGGTGTATCCGCCCGGCGGCGCAGACCCGGTCCACCGGCACAATGCCCATGCGTTCGTCTATGTACTGGAAGGCACGGTTGTCATGCAGCTCAAGGGACGAAAGCCGGTCACGCTGACAGCCGGGCAGACGTTCTATGAGGGGCCGGACGATGTGCATGTGGTCGGCCGGAGCGCCAGCCCCACCGAGCCTGCCAAGATTGTGGTGCTCTTGTTGAAGAAACAAGGCGCGCCGGCACTGGTGCCGGTTGAATAAGGAAGCAACGGTCGCGGAGCGGAGTGATGAGCAAGTCTCGCATGGAAGCATTCAGCGACGGCGTCCTGGCGATCATCATACCCATCATGGTGCTGGAGATGAAAGTCCCGCACGGCGCCGAGCTCACAGCGCTGCGGCCGTTGATTCTCGTGTTTCTGAGCTACGCGCTCAGCTTCCTCTACCTCGGGATCTACTGGACCAATCACCACCATATGCTGTATGTCACCCACGGGGTGAATGGCGCGATCCTGTGGGCCAACCTGCACCTGCTGTTCTGGCTGTCACTGGTGCCGTTCGTCACAGGCTGGATGGGGGAGAATCACCTGGCGCCAGGCCCGACGGCGGTCTATGCCCACCGTCAAGTCCCACTGCACCGGCTGCAGTTCGTGCTGGGAGCGTAGGGGCAGTCGGCACCGCCGGCGCCCTGTGCCACATCGGAGGGAATGGCCCGGCCACCTGCATGCACCTGACGAATGGCAGAGGCGACCTCCTCGCTGACGACATCCTTGAGGAGATAGCCGCGGGCCCCTGCCTCGAGGGCACGATGGATATCCGCGTCGCCGTCCCAGGTGGTCAACGCGATGATCCGAGCCTCGGGGAACTCGGCGACAATCGTCGAGATCGCCTCGACCCCGGTCATCACCGGCATGCTGAGATCCATCAGCGTGACGTCGGGCCGGACCTGCCGGTACCGTTCGACCGCTTCCCGGCCGTTGGCCGCCTCCGTGACAAGTTGGAGGTCGGGGTAGGCAGCGATAAGCGCGGCGAGGCCACCCCGGTAAATCGGATGGTCATCCACGGTCATGAGCCGGATCGGGAAGGCCGCTCCGGGGGCCGCGGAGGGCCGGTGCGGAATGCTCATGAGCAAGAAGGTCGCCCGGGCATGGAACGGTGACAATACACCGTTCGATGTATTCCCTACCTGAGCGACGCGCTGGCCATCTTCCTCGGCCGGTAGCGGGCCACGGGCGAGGCGTACGAACGCGGGCGATCCGTTCGACACCCTGGCGATCATGGGGGTGGACCAGACCTTACCTGGGAATGGCGGCCCAAGGACCGCTGGCTGCCGCTGTGCGACCGGGTGGCCGTGCGGGAGGATTGACCGGACTGGAACTTACGACGCCGCCCGGCCGTCCGAGGAAGGAATGACATCCACTCGACTGGGCATGGCCAGAACCAAGGCGATGGGCGACTTCCGCCTCACGGAATTCGCCCAGCCGCCGTACCGCCGGCTGCCCTGGCACGAGCACCGGGATGCCAGCATCTGCTTCGTCGTCTCCGGCGCGTATGCGGAGCGGATGCGGGCCCGGGACCAGGAGTGCCCTCCGCACTCCATGGTGTTCAAGCCGGCCGGCGAGCGGCATGCCGACGAGTTCGGCCGGGAGGGCGGCACGTGCCTCCTGATCGAGGTCGGCGCCGAGCGGCTCAAGACCCTCGAGCCGGTCTCGGACATCACCGCCAGGCCCGGCCTGGTCCGGGACGCGAGGCTGGCGGCGCTGGGGCACCAGATCAACCGGGAGTTTCTCCAGAGCGACGGGCTGTCCCCGCTCGCGGTCGAGGGTCTGATCCTCGAGCTGCTGGTCGAGGCCGCTCGCGCCGGCCGCGAGCGACCCGCGGGGCCGCGACCCGGGTGGCTGCGCCAGGCCCATGACCTGATCCATGAGAATGTGGGCCGGCCGCTCACCCTGTCGTCCATCGCCCGCGAAGTCGGCATCCACCCGGCCCATCTCGCGCGCACCTTCCGGGCGCACTATCGCCGGTCGATCGGCGAGTATGTCCGCCGGCTCCGCATCGAGCGAGCATCCCGGGAGCTGTCGGACGGCGGCGCTTCCATCGCCGAGATCGGCCTGCGCGCGGGGTTCTTCGACCAGAGCCACTTTTCCCGCGTCTTCCGCGACCACACCGGCCAGACCCCCGCCGCCTTCCGGTCCGCCGCCCGCGCTCACTCCCGTACCAGGACGCAGCGCCCGTCCTAGAACGGCTCCGCCCGGTCCGCGATACTGGGCTACATGACTACCGCGTTCAAGGTGGCGGCGGTGCACGCCGCCACCATCTCTCTGCTTGCGATGAATCTGCTGCCCTCGCGCGGCCCGGACCGGCCGAACGGCGAGCACGATTTCGATTTCGAGATCGGGAACTGGAAGACCCACATCTCGCGGCTCAAGCGCCCGCTGTCCGGCGACACGACCTGGCTCGAGTACGACGGCACATCGGTGGTGAAACCGGTGTGGGCCGGCCGGGCCAATACGGTGGAGCTGGAGGTCGATGGGCCGGGCGGGCGGCATATCCAGGGCTTGTCGCTCCGGCTCTACAACCCCCGATCGCGCCAGTGGAGCATCAATTTCGTGAACGCGGCCGCCGGCACCATGAGCGTGCCAACGGTCGGCGAATTCACGAACGGACGCGGCGAATTCTTCGACTGGGAGGAGTACGACGGCCGGATGGTCCTGGTGCGAAACGTCTGGAAGGACATTACGCCGACGTCGTGCCGCTTCGAGCAGTCGTTTTCGGATGACGGAGGAAAGAGCTGGGAGCTCAACTGGGTCGCGACCGATACCCGCATCCGGGACGAGCCTGCGCCGCCCGCCAATACGGGGTCGCACGACTTCGACTTCGAGTTCGGCTCGTGGAAGGTGGCCAACTCGCGCCTCCTCAATCCGCTGACGGACTCGGCGAGGTGGATTCACTTCGAGGGCACGTCGGTCGCTCGGAAGGTGTGGAACGGCCGCGCCGTCCTGCTGGAGCTAGCCTCGGACCCGCCGTCCGGGCACAGCGAAGGCATGATCCTCAGAATCTACGATCCCGTGGCGCACCAGTGGAACGTGAGCTTCGCGAGCAGCCGGGGCGGCGTGCTGAGCGCGCCCGCGATCGGGGGGTTCCGCAAGGGGCGGGGCGAGCTCTACAACCTGGAACGGTTGGACGATGGGCGGACCGTGCTGGCTCGAAGCGTCCTGTCCGCCATCACGCCGACGTCGTACCGGCTGGTGTCGGCGTACTCGGCCGATGGGGGCAGGACGTGGCAGGAGGCGTGGATCTCGGTGCACACGCGAGTGGGCGACTCTCCGGGCGTCAGAAGAGTTCCTCGGCCAGCGCGACGATGATGCCCGCAGGGCCTCGCATGTAGCAGAGCCTGTACTTGTCCTCGTACTGGACCACCTCGCCGACGAGCTCGGCGCCGTGGGCGCGCAGGCGGGCCACGGTGTCGTCGAGGTCTTCGACCGCGAACATGATCTGCCGGAGGCCCAGCGTGTTCGGCGGGGCAATCGCTGGCTCGGCCGCGACCAGCTCCGGGTTGCGGAACTTCGTCAGCTCGACCTGCCCGTGGCCGTCCGGGGTCCGCATCATGGTGATGTCGACCTGGACGCCTTCGAGCCCGTTGAGGCGGTCCACCCAGGGGCCTTCGACCGGCGCCTCGCCTACAGACTCCATGCCGAGGGTGGTGAAGAAGGCAATGGCGGCTGGGAGGTCATCGACGATGACGCTGACATGGTCCATTCTCTTGATCGTCATGTCCCTAGTTTAGCAGGGGCAATGCGCGACTGGCCAGGCGGTTTGTACTCCGTGATCGGTCCAAAGGCCTCGAAGCCGAGCCGGCGATAGAGGCCGACTCCCTCATCGGCTGCCTGGAGCACACCGAGATCACAACCTGCGGCGTACGCGTCGCGGAGAGGCTGCCAGGTCATCCTGGAACCAATGCGGCGATTTCGGAAGGGCGGCAGGGTGGCGATGCTGAACAGCGCGACCGTCCCGGCGTACACGGTGGCCTCCGCCGTGGCCACCGGCTCGCCATGGAGATAGCCGAGGTAGAACCACTGCGGGGATGCCGGGTCGAGCAGCGCGCCGGCCGTGCGGCGGTAGAACTGCAACACGTCGGGATCGGGAGGGGTCCAGTTGGCCGCCGAGAGCCGCGCCAGCGTTTCGAGCTCGCTGGTCCTACCCACCAGGATCCGGGCCGACATGCCCGGTGTGCGCTGCAGGGCCCAGGTCACGTGGGTGACGAAGGCGGCATCCGCGCGGTCGCCCACATCCGCGGGCATCCCGGTGGTCGTCATGCGACCCGCCACGGCGGATCGCGCCGGTTCCGGCCGGCCCGGAAAAGGCAGAGCGCGTTGCCTGCGGGATCCCGGAGCCGCGCCTCGCGCCAGAGCCAGGGCTGGTCGGCGGGCGGGCTGTCGAACTGGATGCCCGCGGCCCGCAGACGCTCGACGGTACCGTCGAGATCCTCGCACTCGAGGTAGATGACCGGCCCGGGTCCGACGCCGAGCTCGGGAACCTGCTCGACCGACAGCGTGCTCTCGCCGTCCGGGCACTCGAAGCGCACGTACCGCGGGAGCGCATCCACGATGAGCCGGAGCCCGAGCTTCTGGTAGAAGGCGACGGCGGGGGCGACCTTGCGGGCCGGTAGCGTCACCTGATTCAGATTCATGACGCCGGCAGGCTCCCGCCGGCGGGACCGCCAGCCATCCACGGACCACGGGCCGGGTCCGGCCAGGGCGAGCGCGATCAGGGCCGCGATGTAGAGCAGGTTGATCTCGTAGCCCGGCGGCCCGAAGACCGGCCCGGACGGCGTGAGGCCAACCGTGTTCACCGAGCTGAAGCCGTAGCGGAGCTGAACGGTGAACATCGCCACCAGCATGGACGCAACCAGCGGAATGCTCACGAGCGCTACGAACGCGCCCAGCAGGAGGGCCAACCCGCCGAAGACTTCGAGCAGCGTGACCAGGTACGCCGTCGGCAGCGGCAGCGGCACGCCGATCTGGTGCAACAACTTCGCGAAGCCGGCGGGGCCGCGGCTCCACTTGACCGCGCCATGGGCGAGAAAGCCGTATCCTACGACGAGCCGGAGTGGAAGCACTGCCCACCGCGTGCGCATTCGAGATCTCCGAAGGGCTGATTCTCTCGAACGCTCCGGGTGCCGGATCGGTTCCACGATCCCAGCGGCTGAGCGCGGTGGCCAATCCCGGGCGGGCGGTCAGCGCCCTGCCTGCCGCTCGCTGATTCCGGACGGCCGCCGACCTACAGAGCGGCTGTCGGCGAGCAATCGACCGATCTCCGCCCACAGCCGCTCGGCCACTTGCCGCGAATGAGCGACGGAGGTGGCAGGCTCGATCGAATCCCCGCCCTGCTCTCCGCTAGTATGCTCGTCTTGCATGGGAACCTCCTTCTCGCTCGGCATCGGCCTGTTGTCCCTCGACGCGAACTGCCACCGCGCTGGCGCGGACCGCCACTACCCTGATGTCGAAGGTGACCCGATCCGCCACCTTTACCGCGCCTCCCGGACCGCCACTGAACGGTTTGATGCCGAAATCCGTCTGCTTGATCGAAAAGGTCGAGGCGGCCTCGAGCGTATCCAGTCCGATCCGCGCGGACACGTCGATCGGCAGCTCGCGCGTCTGTCCCACCAGCGTCATCGCGCCGACGATGTGAAACCCGTCCGCGCTCGGCAGGACCTGCCGAGACACCAGCTTGATCTCGTGGTACTCCGCGGTTCGCAGCACCCTGGTGCGCATCGTCTCGGTGACCTTCCGGATCTCCGCCGTGTCGGGCGGCGTCAGGACCTCGAGGCTGTCGGTGCTTACCGTGATGTCCAGATGCGAGCGCGAGGGATTCCCCGGGTAGTAGACGATGTCACCGGTGAATCGACGGGCCTGGATCACGTGGGTGTGGCCGGCAAAGCCGAACAGGCCCGCCTTCCCGGTCTTCACCTGGAGACGGCTGTTTGCGGCCAGCCGATAGACGACGGAGTCCATGGCCTTGAGGCGGTCGTCGACGCCCGAGACCAGCGGCGGCTCCGGATTGGGAACCTCGTCCTCCGCGGCCGAGCCGGTGCGCCCGGCACCGAACGGATCGGGCTGCTGGGCGAGGGCGGGGCCGGCCAGGCCAAGGAAGAGGGGCACGATCACACGCAAGCTGGCTCTCAGGTTCGGTAGCATTCGTCGCGCTCCACGGGGTTCAGGATCCAAGGGTTCGCCGGACCACCAGCCGGGCGGTCGCTGCGTCTGCCACGGCCGCATAGATCTCGCCGTCGATGGCGAGGCGATCCGTGAGTTGCCACGCCGCGCCGCCGAAGAGGACGAGGCGATCGAGATTCACGGCGGCACGCGTCGTGTCGGTGTCACCGAACTGGTTGATGAAGTTCACCTGGAAGCGGGGTGCCAGCCGGTTGTATCCCGACCCCAGGTAGGGCCGCAGCCGCCCGTTTGCCATGGCCCAGCCGACGCTGACGTCGAGCCCCACGATGTTGGGCGAGAAGCGATCGTCCGACACCGCGCCGTCGAAGCACTCGCTGGTCGGATCGCGAGTCGCATCCCGGTCACAGGTCACCGGCGCCCGAACCGTCCCGAACGTCGCATGTGCGCGGACCGCCGCCGCGAGACCATCCCTGCGGCCAACGCTCTTCGTCAGCGCGAGCCCGAACAGGTTGGCCTTCACCCCGTTCACCCGTACGGGCGGGATCCACGATGCTTCCAGCGAGAGCCCGTGCGACAGCGGCAGCGTGAGCCGGGGCCGCGCCAGGACAGGGAGCACGTCGGTATTCTCCGGGCCCTTGCCAGGCCGGCAGATGGTCGGCGTGGCCGTCGCCGGGTCCACGGCGGGCACGCGAGCCGCCTCAATTCCAAGCGTGACCCCGCCCAGCCCCGCCGGGGGTTCGCCCGGGCTGAACGCCACCGGGACCGAGAGGATGGCCAGCGTCTTTGCCTCGTTGGATTCCGCTCCCGGGTGGCAGACGTATTGCGCGGCGAGTCGAGGCGGGACCGCGCACGCGACCAGTCCCACAGCGATGAGCCGCGACCACGAGAGCCGTGCCACCATGTCCTCGCCTCAGCCGTCTCATTCCACGCATGCCGATCCCCTGAACGAGTCGTCGCCGCCACTCCCGTGTCCGCCAACCGCACCGACAATGTCGTGAATGGCGGGCACCGCCACCACTAGCGGCGGGGGGAGCCTCTCGCCTCTCGATTCGGGGAGTGGTCCCCTGTCCACGGATAGGGTGCCGGACACATCCGCTGGATGGTTCGGTTGTCAGGGCGATTGGGTTCGAGAAGCGTTGTCGCGGCGGCGGTCGCGGTCGGCAACATCTTCTTCAGGAGTGGGCACGACGGGTCGGCCAATCCGGCGGTGGACACCGTGACCGCAGGCGGGACCGTCACGTGGACCTGGACCAATGCAGGCAGCGTCCCCCACAGCGTCGAGTCCGTGGGCTCGCCGAGCTTTACGAGCAGCGACATCAAGACCGGCGACGGCAGCACCTACCACGCCACGTTCGCCACGCCGGGCACCTACCAGTACGAGTGTGCCCTTCAAGGCGCCGCGATGCGGGAGACGATCGTTGGCCGGTGACGCGAGCCAACGCAACGCTGGGCTCAACCGCCGCCGAGACTCGCAACGTCTAGGCGGCGGTTCGCGTTGTACGGTGGGAGTTCAGGGAGCCGGCAGGCCGGCTGTGACAGCGCCAGACGCGGTCGACGAAGGGGAGTCTGAGGGGCGGTCCTCGAACACGAAGAGGCTCATACCAACGCGACGAACGACGGGAGCGGAATTCGACTAGAGATAACTCAACCACCACTCCCGCCGCCGGGCCTTGAGCTCCCCGAACCACCGGCACACCGGATAGAGCCCCACCACGATCAGCGCCCACACGACATAGACCACCCAGAGATCCTCGCCGAATCCCGGCGGGAACAGCTCCGCGGGGCCTCCCAGCGAGGGCAGCCGGTGGAAGGCGAAGGCCCGCGCGCTGCCGCCGTACCGAACGAAGGCCAGGAGCACCGCGGCGAGGTGTGCCAGATAGAAGTGCACCACGTAGTAGAACAGCGGCACCCGCCCGAACACGATCAGCGGATTGGACGGCTTCAGGCCCGGGCGATCGAGCCATGCCAGCAGCAGGAGCGCCGGGCCCAGGGTCATGAGCAGGAAGTCGAGCGACGGCGGGTACTTCGTCGTGTTGAGGAAGGAGAGGACCGTGTATACCGGCGAGGGCTGCGCGGCCCAGGGGGCCGGATCGCCGTAGCCGTTGATGGCGCGCTCGGCGATGAACCAGACGATGGCGGCGGCGCCGATGGCCACGAGTATCCGGCGCCGGCGCGGCCGCTCCATCAGGAACAGCGGGCCGGCGCAGAAGCCGAGGGCCATCACCGCGATCCAGGGGATCAGCTGATAGCCGGCGATCACGGTGGTTCCGGCGATCGTGAAGGCGCCCGGCTGGTGGAGCAGGTTCCACACGGGGGCGGCGCTGCCGAACCGGTCGGCGCTCACGCCGTCGAGGCCGTTGTGCAGCACGATCACGGCCAGGCTCAGCGTCGCCAGCGCCGGGATGGGCAGCCAGACCAACGCGGCCAGGCCGATCATGCAGAGACCCAGCGCCCAGAGCACGAGGAGGAACACGGGATAGGGGCTGCCGAGGTCGAAGTCGTACGCCAGGCGCATGACGGTGATCTCGAGGAGCATCAGCCAGGCGCCCCGGGTCAGCAGGAAGACCGAGAGCTGGGTCCTGGTCCGCCCGCGCTGCCACCAGAGGAACGCGCCCAGCCCGGCCGTCAGCATGAAGGCGGGTGCGCAGAGATGGGTCACCCACCGGGTCATGAAGAGGACGGGCGTGGTGGTGGCGAGGTTGGTGGGGGAGCCGGACATGGCGCCGCGGTGGACGAAGTCGCGCACGTGGTCGATCGCCATGATGATCATGACGAGGCCGCGGAGGGCGTCGATCGCTGCTAGGCGGGGGCGTGGCATGGGGCGGGGCGCGACTTCGTCGCGGGCGGGGCGCGACTGCGTCGCGGGCGGGACGCGACTTCGTGCGGGCGGGACGGGACGCCCGTCGGCCGGAACGCGGTCGCCGGCAGGCGGGACGCGATCGGGAGCCGGCGCCGCGCGATCCCAGTCGGGTGCGGCGGGGCTATCGCCGGTCAAGATGCGATGTCCGTAAATGAGGACGCACTCTTACCGTTTGCGCCCGAGGCGCGGACAGAGGGATGGGATCACCGGCGATTAGGGCATGGTCCTCGGCGATGAAGACGTGACCATCCGCCGCGACGACGCGATCATCGGCGACGAGGATGCGTTCATCCGCGGCGGGGACGCGGCCGTTGGAGGCGGGGACGCAGCCATCAGCGATGGGGACGTGCCGATCGGCGGTCACGCCACAACCCTCGGAGGCAGCGGCCCAACCCGCGCCGGCGCCGTGCGATCATAATAGAAGGCGATGCAGTCGCCGTCGCCCTCCGCGCATCCATAATTTTCCCCCGCGCGATCGTGGGCATCTGCCACGCAATCATTTCCAGACCCGACGCGATGACCAGCAACAGCACGTCCACCATCACTGATGCTCGCGCGATCTCTGGCACACTCGATGCGATTGCCCCGTGGTCACCGTCTTTCCGTTCCACGAAAAAGTCTCGACGGATGCAGCCGGGGCCACGACCAGGAAGTGCAAGGCGTGCTGGCTTGGCTTCGTCGCCAACGTCGCTCGCGTCGTTCAATCCCGATAACGTCTCGGTGTTCAACAAGTCGCTGGAAGGCGGCATCGGCGTAGCCGTACGCCTGGCTCAGGACTTCGGGCTCGCGGGAACCTACGAACGGGTCTTCAGTCGCCGCTTGCGCAAGTTCGTGGTCGAAGGGCAGCAGCTCAGTGTGGATGGGAAGGTGCTCACCACCATTGACGAGACAGATGACCGCTTTTTCGTGGACGACAACCTTTCGGCTACGTCGTTCAAGTTCATCTACTTCTTCTAGCCGTTGCTCGACCATGCATCATATGTCGCACCCCCCTCGCGCATTTCCAATTCTCGTCGCCGCAGCCCTGAACGTTGCAAGCGGCACCCAGGAGACCGCGGCCCAGGATCGGCGCGACAACATCTACCGCTACGTCCTCGATATCGACGTCCCTGAGTCGCCCGGCCTGGTGGCGCTCGACCTGCTCTCTACGAAGGTGCTCCGCGGGAGCTCACCGAAGCCCTCCACGGCAACCATTATTTACCGCGCCGGCGACTCAAGCAGGGCCGTCACCGGCGTGAGCCTAGACCTGGTTCCATACTATCTGCTCGGCGGAGGGAGGCGGCGCCTCGGCCCGGCGACGAGACCCTGCCCCACCCTCGGGGTCGGAGTCATCGACGCTTCCCAAGGGGATGCCCACGGCTCGTATCGTTCTAATGGCATTCTGACCTTGGTCCCGTTTGTAGGCAGTTCTGCGCTAGAGTAAGGCGACTTCTTCGGTCCGTTGCTCCTGACGTTGGGTCGTGAACTCCACCGGGGTCAGGTGCCCGAGGGAGCCGTGGGGACGCTGGTGATTATAGTCCATGCGCCACGCTTCGATCTTCGCTTTCGCATCGGCCAGGGAGAAGAACTGCTGGACGTTGAGGCACTCGTCGCGGAGCCGGCCGTTGAACGACTCGATGTGCGCGTTCTCCACGGGCTTGCCCGGCCGGATGAAGTCGAGCTGGATGCCCCGACGGTAGGCCCAATCCTCGAGCGCCCGGGACATGAACTCGGTCCCATGGTCCACCGTGATCGAGCGGGGCGACCGGCCCGCCCCGATCACCCGGTCGAGCACGACGGCGACGTCCGATCCCGAGAAGCGCTGCGCCGCCTCCAGGACCGGACTCTGGCGACTCCACTGATCGACCACCGTGAGCACCCGAAACGGCTGCCCCTCGGCCAACTGATCATGGACGAAGTCCATGCTCCAGCGCTCCTCGGGACCGCCGGGGACCGGCGCCGGCCCCCGGTGCAGCGCCATGTGCTTGCGCCGGCGCACCCGCATCCGCACCTGCAACCCCTCCAGGCGGTACAGCCGACGCACGCGTTTCCGATTCACTGGCCAGCCCTCCCGCCGCAGCAGCACCCAGATCCGATTGTAGCCGAACCGTGGGCGCGCGTGGGCCAGTTCCTTGATCCGGAGCCGCAAGGCCGACTGGTCCTTCGCCATGCTCCGCTTGTACCAGCCCGAGCGGCTGAAGCCGGCCAACGCACACGCGCGGAGCACACTCGCCCCGAAGGTCTCCTGGAACCATCGGGCCAGCTCGCGGCGGCGCGTCGGCCTCAGACTTTTTTTCGCAGGGCTTCGCTCAGCATGTGCTTGTCGAGCGTCAGATCGGCCACCAGCCCCTTGAGCCGCCGATTCTCGTCCTCCAGCTGGCGCATCCGGCGGAGCTCGCTGACCCCGAGGTGGGCATACTTCTTCTTCCAGGCGTAGAACGTCGCCTCGCTCACCCCCAGCTGCCGGCAGACATCCGCCACCGCGGTCCCGCCCTCGGCCTGGCGCAGCGCGTAGGCCACCTGCTCTTCGGAGAACTTGGAGCGCTTCATGGGTCCCTCCCTTTCCTGAGATCGGGGACCGCTGAAGCCAACTTACTCTAGTTCTGACCTGCCGTACTTTTCTGGGGGGACGTCAGCGAGCGATGCGCGGGTGGCCACGGCCGGCTTGGGTCCCTGAGACGCGTGTGTCGGCCCATTGAGGGGCAGATGGTCCACGTCGGTCGCGAGCCGGCGGCGGACTCCAAATCAGCTCGAGAGCCGCTCAATCGCCTGTCGCGCGAAGCCCGAGACCACCAGCGTCCCACTCATCCGCGCCCGCTCCGCCAGCAGCTCCGGCCAGTGCTCGGTTCCCTCCCAGAACACCCGCTTCATCGCCGTCATCGCCTCGGGATTGCTCCCCGCGAGCTGGCCGTGCGAGCGTCGCGAGCCGCGCGTCCAGCGCCGCGCCGTCCGGCTGCAGCTCCGCGTAGAGCCCGCGCTGGTGGGCCCACTCCGCGCTCCGCCACTCGGCGGCATCGATGCCCAGCGCGGCGTAGTTCCCCACCCCGATCTTTCGCTCGATGACCGGCCCCACCACGAACGGCCCGATCCCGACCGCGAGCTCGCTGAGCTTCACCTGGGCCGCCGTGGTCGCGAGCGCATAATCGCATGCCGCCACCATCCCGACGCCGCCGCCGACCACCTTCCCGTGCACCCGGGCCAGGATGAGCTTGGGGCACTCCCGCATCGCGTTGATCAGGTTCGCGAACCCCAGGAAGAAGCGGGTCCCGCTCTCGACGTCGGCGATCGCGGACAGCTCGGCGAAGGACGCGCCCGCGCAGAACGCACCCGTGCCCTCGCTTCGAAGCACGATCACGCGGGCCCCCGGCTCCTGGCCCAGCGCCGTGATCCGGGCCGCCAGCTCGGCGAGGAGGACCGCCGGCAGCGAGTTCCCCTTGGGGTGCCCGAAGGTCACGCTGCCGACGCCGTCCGCTACCTGCGTGGTCACGCTGCCGGGCTCGTGCGTCGTCCGCTGGGTCACGGCTTCCCTTCCCCGATCGAAAAGTGGCGGACCTCGATCTTCTCTCCAATCACGATCGTCAGCAGGTCTTCCGCCCCTTGAAGGGGACCCGCATATGTCTTCCGCGTTTGGCTGATCATACGCTCGGAGTTGGGAGCATGTGAGTAGACCGCCAGTCGAGGCTTGACACGACTGAACACGTCGCCCGCCTGCTCCGGCGTCGTGTGGTGCGCGATGATCGCGTCCAGTGCCGCAGGGTTGGGATGGTCCGCACGATTCCGGAGTGCCTCCGGATCGATGCCTTCGTGAACAAGCACATCAACACCCTGCGCAAATCGGATCAAGTTCTCGGAAACGCGCGTATCTCCAGACAATGCGACTGAACGGCCTCGATAGTCAATGCGATAGCCCAACGCAGGTCGTACCGGGCCATGATCAACCAGGAACGCGGTGACCTTCACGCCGTGTTCGTCGAAGACGACGCCTTGCGTGACGTCATGGCTCACCACCTGAATGCCGGCAGCAGGGAGTTTCTCGTCCACATCGCGGCGCATGTGAATGTCAAACGCAAACGCCTGCTGAATGTGATCCATCATGTTGCGCGTACCATCCGGTCCCCAGACCTCCAAGGGGATCGTTCGCCGGCCTCCAGCCCAACCAGTCAAAACGAGATCGGGAATCTGAATCACGTGGTCGGAATGCAGGTGCGTCAGGAACAGCCGGCTGATCGTGCCGATCGGGACCCCCACCTGCGTGAGCCGCATGGTGGCGCCACGGCCACAGTCGAACAGGAAGCGTTCACCTCCCGCCTCGACCAAGGTGCTGGCTCCGAATTGCTGCAGGTTGACCACTGGTCCCGCGCCCGTACCAAGCAGGATCACCGTGAGGCTGTCCGATGCGGACTGGGCACCCCTCATGACGCCAGAATGACGGGACTGCACAGGAGAGAGCGCAAGGCACATCAATGAGGCTGCGAAGAAGAGGCCTTTAGTCATTTACGGAGGTCTCCCGCGGCCTGCTGGGCCGCCACCAGTCGTGTCGTGTGATTCTGCCGGTGACTCCGGACGAGGTTCGATGTAATCGCAGTAGGAAGCTAGCGAGTGGCTCGGAACGCCGCCCAGGCCATGGCTTCCCTTCGCCCACGGGGACCGGTACAATAACAAGGCAAGCTCGCGGGTGAACCGGGGCCGCTGATCGGCTCGGCCCGGACCCGCTAAATCCAAGAGGCAGGCTGAGATGGCTACATCCGCGCCCCCGGCCCGAGAAGACTCCGCAGAGAACGCCGCGTTCGAGGCGCGCATCGACCGCGGGCGAGACGATCGAGCCCAAGGACTGGATGCCGGAGAAGTACCGCCACCAGCTGGTGCGGATGATGTCGCAGCACGCCCACTCGGAGATCGTGGGCATGCTGCCCGAGGGCAACTGGATCACCCGCGCGCCCTCCCTCCGGCGCAAGATGTGCCTGCTCGCCAAGGTCCAGGACGAAGCGGGCCACGGGCTCTACATCTACTGCGCCACCGAGACGCTGGGCGTGGCCCGCGCCGAGCTGATCGACCAGCTCTTGAGCGGCAAGGCGAAGTATTCCAGCATCTTCAACTACCCGACCCTGACGTGGGCCGACATCGGGTGCATCGGCTGGTTCGTCGATGGCGCCGCGATCGTGAACCAGACCGTGCTGGCCAAGGCCTCCTACGGCCCGTACGCGCGGGCGATGGTCCGGATCTGCAAGGAGGAGAACTTCCACAAGCGGCAAGGCTACGAGATCGTCGCCACGCTGGCCGCCGGCACGCCCGCGCAGCGGGCCATGGTGCAGGACGCGGTGAACCGGTGGTGGTGGCCGAGCCTGATGATGTTCGGCCCCAGCGACGCCAACTCCCCCAACAGCGCGGACCTGCTCCGCTGGCGGGTGAAACGGTTCAGCAACGACGAGCTGCGGCAGCGGTTCGTGGATCTGACCGTGGCCCAGGCCCAGGCGGTGAAGCTCACCCTGCCCGACCCCAAGCTCCGCTACAACGCCGAGTCCAAGCACTGGGAGTTCGGCGAGATCGACTGGGCGGAGTTCAAGCAGGTCGTCAGCGGCAACGGTCCCTGCAACCGGGAGCGCCTTGCCGCTCGGCGCGCCGCGCACGACCAGGGCGCCTGGGTCCGCGAGGCGGCGGCGGCCTACGCCGAGAAGCAGCGCCGCCGCGGCGCCGAAATGGCCACCTCGTTGCCGTCCCGCAGCGCCCCGTAGTGCGGCGACATGATCTCGACCCCCGCCTGGTTGAAGCAATCCTGGATGCTCCGATGCAGCCGCCAGTAGGACGTTGAGCTCGTAGCTCACGTAGAAATCGTCCAGGCTGGTCTGCAGCACGAAGCATCATCTCGGCATCAAGCGGAGAAAGAGGAGGATGTATGCAGACACCACGCTTGCACCGCGGTTGGCCGTGGCTCCTTGGGCTGGCCCTGGTCGCGCCGGGGACACTCGCCGCACAGGCGGAGACGCTGGCCCCGAGCGCGGCGGACAGTTTCCTGGCCCTGATACCGCCCCGCGACATCGCGGAGATCCAGCGGGACCTCGCCTCGGCGGCGCAGGACCGGACCGTGGCCGCCGAGGCCGGGCAGAAGGCCGTGGCGCTCCGCGCCGGGGCGGAGGCCCGGATCGAGGCCACGAAGCGCGAGATCGAGACCGTCAAGGACCAGAAGGACCTCGCCAAGCGCGATAAGCGCCAGGCCGCCGTGGCCGCCCTCGACGCCGAGCGGAAGGCCCTGGAGCGCGAGAAGGACCTGCTCGAGCGGCGGAAGTCGCTGCGCGAGACGGAAATCGATCTCGCGAAGAAGCAGACCGAGTTGGCCGGGCTCCGCCGTCAGGCGCTCGAGCTGGAGCGGCAGCTCGCGCTCAAGCGCGCCGAGCGCGCCGGCGTTGCATCGGGTGGGGCGGAGGCCGTGCGCCTGGACCAGGTCACCCTCGACCTCGAGCGGGCGGCGCTGGAAGCCCAGAAGCAGCGGGCGGAGCGCGAGCGCGATGTCGCGGACCGGGAGAAGCAGGTCATCGAGCGGCGCCTCCAGATCTTCCAGGCGCGGCGCAACCTCGTCAGGGGAGGCTAGTCCTGGAAGAAGTCGCCATGAAGCGCATCCGCGTCACCGGGCGAGATCGGTGCTGAACCCGCGCATCGCGGGTTGACTCGGGGTCTCCCGACATTATATTTATGTCAATACAATAATCGGTTTCATTGACGAGGCCGTTTCTTCTCCGAGGACCGGCGCGGCTCAGCGGTCGCGTGCCTCGGCCGCCGGACGCGGCGTGTTCCTCGCCCGCCCCGTCCGGCATCCTTCGCAGTGGCGGGGAGTCAGGCAATCACCCATGCAGATCGTCCGCAACGTGCAGTTTCAGATCAAGCGCGGCAAAGTCGATGAATTCACCAGGACGCTCGCCACCGACGTCATCCCGGCACTTCGGACCCAGCCGGGTTTCAACCATGAGCTCGCCATGGTGAACGGCGACCGCGCCCTGGGCATCAGCATCTGGAAGGACCGGAGCAGCGCCGAGAAGTACGAGAACGCGGGCTATGCCAAGGTGCTGGAGAAGCTGGCCCCCATGATCGAGGGCACCCCGAAGGTGGACACCTACGAGCTGGCCGCGACGTCCCTGCCGCTCTAATCGAACGTGGTTTTTCTTTTCCGACGAGCCCCCGCAAGGGGGTTTCGTTCGTCGCGGAGGTGCCATGTCTCACCGGCTCCCGGCTCGGGTCGCGCTCGCGGCCGGCCTGCTCCTGGTCCCCGCCGCGGCCCGAGCCCAGGCGGCCGACACGCTGCGCCTCACGGCCGATCTCGGCGTGGTGAACACCGCGGGCAATACCGAGCTCACCACCGTCAACGTCGGCCAGGCCGTGCGCTGGCGCCGGGGCCGCCTGGCCCTCGGCCAGACGTTCCGGGTGGTCTACGGCCGGAGCGACGGGGTCACCACCTCGGCGCAATGGCGAGCCGGCCTGCGCGGGGATTTCGCGCTGTCCGACGCGGTCTCCGTCTACGCGGCCACGGGCTACGACCGCGATCGCTTCGCCGGCATCGCGCGGCGGCTGGAGGAGGGGGCCGGGATCGCGGTGGGGGTGCTGCGGCGCTCCCGGGACCGGCTGGACGGCGAGGCCGGGCTCTCACTGGTGCAGCAGCGCTCGACTCTGGCGACCGAAGACGACTTCGCTTCCGCCCGCGCCGCGACCTCCTACACCCATCACTTCGCCGAGGAGACCTACCTGCGGCAGACGGTCGGGCTCGACGCCAACCTGCAGGACGGGTCGGACTACCGGGTGTCCACTGAGTCGGCCCTGCTGGCGCCGCTCTCGCGGAGGCTCGCGCTCCAGATCAGCTACGTCGTCCGCTTCGATCACCAGCCGGAACCCGGCTTCCGGAGCACCGACCGGTTGCTGACCTCCGGCCTCCAGATCTCGTTCTGACGCCGCCGGGCGGGCTCAGGCGCCGTTCGACGGCGTCTGCGTCACCCGAAAGCCGGGCGCCCGATAGCCGGGCGGCCGCTGCGCCGCCGGGATGGTCACCTCGTTGCCGTCCCGCAGCGCCCCGTAGTGCGGCGACATGATCTCGACCCCCGCCTGGTTGAAGCAATCCTGGATGCTCTGATGCAGCCGCGAGTAGATGACCGCCATCGCGTTGGGCTCATCGGTGTAGGCGTTGAGCTCGTAGCTCACGTAGAAATCGTCCAGGCTGGTCTGCAGCACGAACGGCCTGGGCTCCTTGGCGATGCCCTCGGTGGCATCGGCGGCCGCTACCAGCAGCTCGTGGACCTGGCGCCAGGGGGCGTCATATCCGATGGAGACGCCGGTGTGCAGAATGAGGCCGAGGTCGCGGGCCGACGAGCTGTAATTGATGATGTGGCTCGCCAGCACCATCGCGTTCGGGATGGTGATGTCCTCGTGCTTGATGGTGCGCACCCGCGTCACCAGCAGCGTCTTCTCCTGCACGTCGCCGGTCGTGTCGGCGATCCGCACCCGGTCGCCCACCCGGAACGGGCGCATGTAGGTGATGACGATCCCCGCCACCAGATTGGCGATGGCCGCGGTCGAGCCCAGGGACAGGAGCAGCCCCAGGAACACCGAGACACCCTTGAAGGCGTCCGATTGCGACCCCGGCAGGTACGGGAAGATGACCACCAGCGCGAAGGCGCCGACCAGCAGGCGGACCAGCTTGTAGGTCGGCTCCGCCCACTCGGGCGGGAAGTTCGGCAGCTCGAGCCGCCCGCTGCCGATCCCGCTGAATACCAGGTGGATCACCTTGAGCACGTAGCGCGTCACCACGACGATGACCGCGATGAAGAACAGCTTGGGGACGAACTCCACGAACGCCAGCCCCACCAGCTTGAGCGGCTCCAACACCCACTGGAGCAGGGTGCCCGCGAGGCCGCGGGTCCAGGGGAAGAAGCTGAACACCAGCGAGATGTAGGCGTACCCCAGCACCAGGGCGATGGCCATCCGCAGGGCCCTGGCCACGGCGATCAGGAACTCGGTGATCTGGGCGCTGGAGAAGATCTCGAACCGCCGCAGCCGGAGCGCGGGTATGCGGGTGCCCCGCCAGCGCCGGAGCCGGCGGATGATCACGGCCAGCACTCGCCCCAGGCCCTTGAGAGCCAGCAGGAACACCCCGGTGGCGACGAGCGTCAGCAGCGCGCCCAACACCACGACCTTGACCAGCGCGGTGGGCAGGCGCCCCTTGATGGCCTTGGTGACCGCCCGCGCGCGCTCCGCCGCGAGCGGCGTGCGGAGGGCGTTGGCCGAATCGGCGTCGGCGTCGGTCACGGTGAACAGCACGGCGTCGCCGATGAGCACGTCGGTGCTCTGCCCGTTGTCGACGGCCACGGCCGAGTCGAATGACGAGAGCAGGTCGCCGGCGGCCTGCCGGATCCGCGCCCGTGCGGAGGCAGCCCGCTGCTCGGGTGTGAACGGGCCCAGCCGTGCTTTCACGCGGAACAGGGTATCGCCGCCGAGTATCACGGGCGCCCCGGGGGAGGCGGGCGCCTGGACCGCTGCGCTATCGGAGCGAACGGTGTCGGCCGGCGCGGGCCCGGACACGGGCGCGCGGGAGTGCGCGGCAGCCGAGAGCGGCACCGCCGCCACCACGGCGAGCGCGGCGAGAAGTGCGGAAATCCGTGGTCGAAGCCACTGTCCGAAGGTATCGGGCATTGCGTCCGCCAAAGGCCGCGTTAGTCGTCGAAGGGGGAAGCAGAAAGAGTACGCCGCGCCCGATGGCCCCACAAGGATGCCGCAGGCGGGCGGTCCGGCCGGGGCGGCGCGCCCCAGTCACGCGGCGGGCTGCGCCCTGCTATCTTCTGGCGCCCGACACGCACCCACCAGACGACACCAGCACCCGTCCGCCGGCGCGCGCTCCACCGGCCGGGACTCGAGGCGGCATGGCGCACGTATCCCACCGGTTGTCCAACGCGTTCCAGGGCGCGCTCGCCGGCGGCGGCGATCCGGCCACCTCGCCCCTCTACGTCTTCGGGCCGTTCCTCAAGCTGATCGTGCTCGCGGGCGTCGCGGAGGTGACGTTCGGCGCGAGCATGTGGCTCGTGGTCTTCACGGTGGTGATGGTGTCCGCCATGTACCGGCTGGTGATGCGGTGGGTGGTGGACGGGAGCGGCGGGAGCGGGCTCACCGAAGAGGAGTTCGGCCCCTGGGCCGTGAAGGTGAACGCGGGGATCACCTTTGTCGAGTACACGCTCACGTTCCTGGTCAGCATCGCCGCGCTGGTGACCTTCCTGGCCGACCGGCTGCCCGCGCTCAACGCCGGCGTGGCGGGGCTCGAGTACCGTACGCTGCTGGCGATTCTCCTCAGCCTCGGGATCGGGTGGCTGGTGAACCGCGGCCCCAGGACGGCGGCCCGCGCCTTCGGCCCGGCGACGTTCGCGGTGCTGCTGCTGCTCTGGGCCATGATTGGCGCGACCATCTGGCAGCGCGGCCTCCACCTGCCGCAGATCGACGTCCGCGCCTTCACGCCCCGCTACCTCCATTTCACCCTCGGCGGGTTCGCCCGGATCCTGGCCCTGATGACCGGCATCGAGATCTTCGCCAACCTCGTCGCCGCCTACGACGGCACCGGAGCCGAGCGAAGCCGCAAGGCCTTCGGCAGCCTGGTGATCATCATGGGTACGACCTGCCTCACGATGCTGGTGGTGGGGCCCGCCATCCTGGCGCTGTCGGATCCCGCCGATCCGCACGTCTCGGTCTTCACCCAGGCGATGGACCGGCTGCTTCCGGCTCCCCTGCCCTGGGCCGGCACGCTGATCGGCGTGCTGGTGCTGGGGTCGGCGGCCGCCGCGAGCGCCCAGGGGATCCAGAACCTCGCGCTCGGGCTCCGCTATCGGCACTATGTCCCGGCGCTGCTGGGAACCCGCAACCGGTTCGACGTCGCGGACAGCCCGGTCTGGGTCGAGGTGGCGATCGTCGCCCTCTGCTTCCTGCTCTTCGGTACCCGCGAGGAGACCTATCTCGCCATCTACGCGGCCGGAGTCTTCATCCTCCTCAGCATGACCGGCTGGGCGGCCGCCAAGCGGCTGCTGCGCGGGATCAGGGAGCGATTCTCCGTCGCCGGCGCCGCCACGCTCGCCGGCACGGTCCTGGCCGCGCTGCTCACCACCGCCGCCACGGGCATCATCTTCGAGGAGCGGTTCACCGAGGGGGCATGGACCTACCTGCTGTTCATCCCCCTGCTGTACGCCGTCTTCAGCCGGTTCCGAGCCCGGCTCGGGCCACCGAGGCCGCTGCAGGAGCACCTCGGGCGATTTCACACCGGGCAGTATCTCCTCCCCTTCCAGCGGTACGACCTCGGCGAGGGCGATTTCAAGCTCGATCGCATCCTGGTGCCGCTCGACGGCTCCGCCCTGGCCGAGCAGGCGCTCGCGGTCGCGGAGCTGCTCACCCGGACCACGGCGGGCCGCCTCGACCTGGTGTCGGTCCGCGCGTCCCGGGAGGAGACCGAGGATGCCGCAGCCGGCCACGCGCCCGGCTCGGACATCGAAGCGTATCTGGAGCGGATGGCCTGGTCGCTCCAGCGTCGCGGGCTCACGGTGGGCACGAGCGTCCGGACCGGGGCGGTTCCCGAGGCCATCGGCGCCTTCGCAACCGAGATGCGCACTGACGTGATCGTGATGGCCACCCATGACCGCTCCCGGGCCGACCGGCTGCTGGGGCGGAACGTCACCATCGCCGTGGTCCGCCAGACCGACCTGCCGGTGCTCGTCATCCGGCCGACCAGCGCGTGGACCAGCCGCACCACCGCGTTTCGGAGGCTCCTGGTCTGCCTGGACGGATCCGAGGAATCAGAGGAGGTCCTGCCGTGGGCGCGTATCATCGCGCGGCCATTCGGGAGCACCATCGTGCTCCTCGCCGTGCCGGAGATGGAGCGTGAAGTACCCCGGCTCGAGCGCTACCTCGGGTCGGTCGCGAGCGCGATCCGGAGCCTCGGGCTCGCGGTGGAGATCCGGGTGACGGGTTCGGGCGCGGCCCGGACCATCACGGCCGTCGCCGAATCCGAGGCCTGCGATCTCATCATGATGGCGACGCGCGGCCGCGGCGCGCCCGAGGTGGTCGATGCGGAGGTCGGGAGCGTGACGGAAGGGGTGGTGGAGTCGGCCCCTTGCCCGGTGTTCGCCGTGACGGTCGTGGGCCTCGGCGACGCCGCGGGGCCCGGCGTGGCCGGTTGACGCGCCGGGGCCGGCGAATGTATATTGATATCAATACAATATCGCCGACCCACCGATAGGATGCACATGACGGCAACCAGCGCCGGGACCGATGGCTCGGACGTGGCCGCCATCGTGCAGGGGTTGCGGCGCATCACCAAGGCGCTGGAGGACTATTCGCGCGAGGTGCAGCGGGCCTACGGGCTGACCGGCCCGCAGCTGTGGGCCCTCAAGACCCTGCATCGCCTCGGGCCGCTCACCGCGGGTGAGCTGGCCGAGGCCCTGGCCGTCCACCAGAGCAGCGTGTCGGTGCTGGTGGCGCGCCTCGAGCGCCGGCGCCTCGTCCGCCGGCGCCGCCGGCGCGACGACCGGCGCTTCGTGGAGATCGCGCTCACCGACGCGGGCCGGAAGCTCGCCGAGCAGAGCCCGGAGCCGGCGCAGGGCCGGCTGCTGCACCAGCTCCGCCGGATGGCGCCCGCCGACGTGGCGCGAATCCGCCGGTCGGTCGAGGCCCTCGTCACCGCCATGGCGGCCGGCGGCGTCGATGCCACGTTCTTCTTCGCCGAGGGGTAGCCGCGCGAATCCCCGGCTACCCCGAGGTGCCGGCGAAGCTGGCGCCCATGATCGAGGGCACCCCCAAGGTGGATACCTGGGACTGCTGACGAACCCCCGCAAGGGGGTTTCGTTCGTCACGGAGACGCCATGTTCCAGCCGGCCCCGGTCGGCGGCATGCCGCGCGGCCGAGCTCGTGCGTCGTCCGCTGGGTCACGGCTTCCCTTCCCCGAGGAGGTCCGATACGATACAACCAGCTAGAAGGTAGCGGGTGGCCCGGACCGCTCCAGCGACCGCGCCGCCACCCCTAACTCCAAGAGGCAAGCCAAGGTGCCCACTTCCCCGCCCCCGACCCCAGACGACTTCGCCCCCGCCGCCGCGTTCGAAGCCCGAATCGACGCGGGCGAGACGATCGAGCCCAAGGACTGGATGCCGGAACGGTACCGCCACTGGATCACCCGGGCACCCTCCCTCCGGCGCAAGCTGTGCCTGCTCGCCAAGGTCCAGGACGAAGCGGGCCACGGGCTCTCCATCTCCTGCGCCACCGAGACGCTGGGCGTGGCCCGCGCCGCGCCGGCGGCCTGACCGGAACCCATGGCCGCCGCCGCCAACGAGCCCGGGAGCGACCAGTGGCCGCTCTGGGAGGTGTTCACCCAGGCGAAGGACGGCGCCCCGCACGAGCATGCCGGGAGCGTGCACGCGCCGGATGCGGAGATCGCCCTGCAGAACGCCCGCGACGTCTACGCGCGCCGGCGCGAGGCCGTGAGCATCTGGGTCGTGCCCACCGCGGCGATCGTCGCGTCGAGCCCGGAGGACCGGGGTCCGTTCTTCGATCCCGCGGACGACAAGCCGTATCGGCATCCGCAGTTCTATAAGACGCCGCGGGGCGTTCGGGTGTATTGAGATGGGCGGGGGCGGGGGCGGGGGCTTCGCCGGCGGGGGCGCCGGAGGCGCCGGCGGGGGCTTCGCCGGCGGGGGGGCTGCGCCCGGCGGGGACGCGCTGTTTGAGTATCTGCTGCGGTTGGGGGATGATCGGCTTGTGTTGGGGCATCGGTTGTCGGAATGGTGTGGGCACGGGCCGATTCTCGAGGAGGATATCGCGCTGGCTAACGTCGCGCTCGATCTTATCGGGCAGGCGACGCACTTCCTGCAGTTGGCCGGCGAGGTCGAGGGACGGGGGCGCGACGAGGATGCCCTGGCCTACCTACGGGACGCCATCGAGTACCGCAACATCCAGCTGGTCGAGCTTCCCAACGGGGACTTCGGCCGCACCATCGTACGGCAGTTCCTGTTCGATGCGTGGAGCGTGCTGCTGCTGGACGGTCTCCAGCGGGCGACGCACCCCAAGCTCGCCGGCATCGCGTCCAAGGCCTATAAGGAAGCCCGCTATCACGTCCGCCACAGCGGCGAGTGGGTCATTCGGCTGGGCGACGGCACCGACGAAAGTCATCGGCGGGTGCAGACGGCGCTGGACGAGCTCTGGCCCTATACCGGCGAGCTGTACGCGGCGGACGAGGTGGACCGGTTGCTCGCGGGCGCGGGCGCACCGGAACCGGCGGCGCTCGAGCCCGCCTGGCGTGAGGTCGTGAGCGACGTGGTTCGCCGGGCGACGCTCACCCTGCCGCCCGACGGCTACATGCACTCCGGCGGCCGCCAGGGACGGCACACCGAGCACCTGGGCCATCTGCTGGCCGAGATGCAGATCCTCGCGCGCTCGCACGCGGGAGCGAAGTGGTGAGCGGCGCGGGCGCCGAGGAGGCGCTGCTCGAGGTGCTGCGCGGCGTCCTGGATCCCGAGGTCCCGGCCCTGGACATCGTCGAGCTGGGGATCGTTCGGCGGGTGGAGCTGAGACCCGACGGAGTGGTGGCGGTGGAGGTGACGCCGACCTACTCCGGCTGTCCCGCGATGCGCACGATCGAGCAGGACATCGTGACCGCGCTCCGCGCCAAGGGCTACGACCGGGTCGAGCTCCGGACGGTGTACTCGCCGGCCTGGACCACCGACTGGCTGAGCGACGCGGCCAAGGCGAAGCTCAAGGCGTACGGCATCGCTGCTCCCGGCCACACGGTGGTCGAGCAGGCGCTGGTTCCCCTGATGTCCTCCGTGCGTCGCACCCCCTGCCCCTACTGCGGCTCCTCGAACACCGAACGGAAGAGCGAGTTCGGGTCGACCGCCTGCAAAGCCATCCATTACTGCCACGGCTGCCAGCAGCCGTTCGAGGAGTTCAAGGCGATCTAGGGGGCGGGGGCTTCGCCGGCGGGGGCGCTGACGCGCCGGCGGGAGCGGCGGGGCAGGACGCCTGGCCCGTCTCCATGGCCACCTCAGGTAGCACTCCCCCGCTCCCGCCGGCGCAGCCCCCGCCTAGCTGTCGAGCAACCGATGGTCGATGGTGAGTGTCTAAGCGGCAGGTGCTCTGCTCCTAGGTCAAGCTTCCAGGGAGAGAAGCTCATGCTCAGAATATCGCTTGCTGCCGCCTTGGCGCTGTTCGTTGGTGTGTCATGTGATGTCTACGCCCAGGACTCCGGTCAAAAGACCCGCGAGCTGGTCGTTGCGCTCGATAAGACGAAATACAGGAAGAAAGAGAAGGCAAACGTCTCGATCGAGACCTACATCGATATCAGGAACGAAGCCGCGGTTCGCGATCCGGTCGATTACGGTGGCAATTACGAATCGGAGGATAGCGAATGGAGTTTGTCGCTTCAGGTCGAGCGGGGCGGCATGGTCACAGGCAGCGGATTCGACGCGATGAACGGCGAGACCAACCGCCGCCGGAGCTTTGTACTCAAGGACGCGACGATCAACGGTGCCCTGCTGGCCGGGACGAAATTCTACGAGAACGGAGAACAGCAGAAGTTCGAAGCCGTCTTCGTCAACCACACCGTCGCCTCGGGAAAGAACCCCAACGAGATCGCCTCGCGCGATACCAGGTTCGGCATCGGGTTCATCGACGAGACCGCGAACCATACCAGGCGCGTCTTTCTCGAACGGAGGTAAAGCGGGGTGGCGGGGGCGCTGACGCGCCGGCGGGAGCGGCGGGAGCCATATTCACGTGGCGCAGGGCCGCTCGTTGGAGGCGCGGACACTGAGAGGAAGTCTTCAGTGGTCGGCGACCTCAGCAATGGCACGTCGGCGTCGCGACCGAAACCTGGAAGCCAGTGAGTACAGGCCAATGAGACGGATTCGTTACGGTGTAGCCGCCAGCCTGGATGGCTACATCGCCGGGCCCAATGGCGAGTTCGATTGGATCCCGATGGATCCGGACATCGATTTCGCGGAGCTGATGGCGCAGTTCGACGTCTACCTGATGGGCCGACGTACGTACGAGCTGGTCGCATCGAGTGGGCAGGCGGGCGCGATGAACGCGTGGGTGTTCTCACGCACGCTGAGGGAGAAAGATCATCCCGGTGTCACAATCGTGCGTGATCACATTGTCGAGCGGCTTCAGGAGCTGCGCGCGCAGCCCGGCAAGGACATCGCGCTGTACGGCGGTGGCGATTTGTTTCGCAGCCTGCTCGAGTTGGGCCTGGTGGACACGGTCGAGGTGGCGGTGGTGCCCATCCTGCTGGGCGGCGGCATCCCGCTGCTGCCGACGACGACTGCGCGGACCAGGCTCCAGCTGACCGGTCACAAGGTGTATCCGAAGACGGGGACGGTGCTGCTGCAGTACGATGTCGTCTGACGCAGGGGCGGCGGCTGCGCCGGCCACCCCGCCGCTCCCGCCGGCGCGTCAGCGCCCCCGCCGGCGCGCCAGCGCCCCCGCCCCCGCCCCCGCCCCCCATTCTCCTTGTGCAGGTTTCCACCGGCGGTAGCTTAACCACGTTCCCGCACGATCCGCCCCTTTCGACGATTACATGGCCGACAACTTTGAACGCCTGAAGGCGGCATTGACTGCCAGCTACGCGCTGGAGCGCGAGCTCGGCAGCGGTGGAATGGCCACGGTCTATCTGGCCGAGGACCTCAAGCACCACCGCAAAGTCGCGGTGAAGGTGCTGCGGCCGGAGCTCGCCGTCGCCATCGGCAGCGACCGGTTCTTCCGGGAGATCGAGATCGCCGCCCGGCTGCAGCACCCGCACGTCCTGCCCCTGCTCGACTCGGGAATCATCGAAGAGCGGCCCGGCGATCCCAACGGTCGCCCCTACTACGTCATGCCGTTCGTGGAAGGAGAATCGCTGAGGGATCGGTTGCGCCGGGGGGAGCTGCCGGTCGAGGACGCCGTACGGATCCTGATCGAAGTCGTGGACGCCCTGGCGTACGCCCATAGCCAGGGCGTGGTGCATCGCGACATCAAGCCGGACAACGTGCTCCTGTCCGGCCGCCACGCGCTGGTCATGGATTTCGGGGTCGCCAAGGCGGTGAGCGATGCCGCCGGGGACAAACGGATGACCGAGACGGGCGTCGCGCTGGGGACGCCGGCCTACATGGCGCCGGAGCAGGCGGTGGCGGACCCGCATCTCGACCACCGGGTGGACATCTATGCCGTCGGGGTCCTGGGATACGAGCTGCTGACCGGGGAGCCGCCGTTCCGGGGCGCCACACCGCAGGAGGTGCTGGTCGCCCAGGTGACCCGGCCGGCCGAGCCCATCACGACACACCGGCCGACCATCCCGCCCGCGCTGGCCGGCATCCTCATGAAATGCCTGGAAAAACGGCCGGCCGATCGGTGGCAGAGCGCCGAAGAGTTGATGAGGCAGCTGGAGACCCACGCGACGCTGTCCCAGGACGCCACCACGCCGGTTCGGACCACCGCCGGTTCGGACCACGCCGCCGAGCCCGGCCGGCCTCCCGAAGCGAGGGGTGCCCGCCTGGCTCGGCTGGGCCGGTGCCGGTGCATTGGTGGTGGCCGGCGCCGTCGCCTTGTCCCTCCGGCACAGCGAGCCGGAGCTCCTGAGGCTGGGCAAACGCTCGGCGGTGGCGTCGGCGCCCGAATGGGAGATCCACCCATCGCTCTCGCCGGACGGGAAGATGCTGGCGTATACCTCGGTGGGGAACGCTCCCCCGCGGCTGCTGCTTCACCAGATCGGCGGCGGGAACCCGGTGGTGGTCAGTCAAGCCGGGTTCGGCGCAGCCTTTTCGCCCGACGGGACCAGGCTCCTCGCCGTCACGCCCCGCGGGCTGGAAATCATGCCGGCGCTCGGTGGCCAGTCCCGAGTCGTGGCGACGACGACGAAATGGGGGAACTGGTCGCCCGACGGCCGGGCCATCGTCTATCCCGCTGGAGACACGCTGTGGGTTCAGGCGGCCGACAGCTCGCGACGGACGCCGATCGCGACGGGATGGGATCTCCACTCGCCGTCCTGGTCCAGCGATGGACGATGGATCGCCTACGTCGAGGGAAATTCCCTGTTCCACCGGAACGGGAACCTCGGCGCCAGCGGCATTCGGGTGGTGCCGTCGGGCGGCGGCACGCCGGTCGGGGTGACCCGGGTCAGCGGACTCAACACCTGCCCCATCTGGCTGCCGGGCCGCCCGGCCCTCCTGTACATATCGGACCGCGAAGGCGGCCGGGACATCTACGAGGTGACGCTGACGTCCCGGGGTGTTCCCCGGGGCGATCCCGCCCGGCTCACCACCGGCCTCGACGTGGAAGGCATCACCATCTCGTCCGACGGCCGGCGGCTGGCCTGGTCCCAGTTCCGGGAAACCGCCAACGTCTGGTCGCTGCCGATTCCGGCCGGCGACTCGATTCCGCTCTCCCGGGCCACCCAGGTCACCACCGGGACCCAGAGTATCGAAAGCCTCGTCGTCTCACCCGATGGCGAGTGGCTCTACTACGACTCGGATCGCGCCGGCAACCCGGACATCTACCGCCTGCGACTCTCCGGCGGGGCGGCCGAACAATTGACCACCGATCCCTCGGCCGATTTCTCGCCCGCGGTGTCCCCGGATGGGCGGGAGGTCGCCTTCCATTCCCTCCGTACCGGGAACCGCGACGTCTTCGTGATGCCGGCCGCCGGAGGGGAGGCGGTTCAGGTCACCCGGAGTCCCGAGCAGGACTACAACCCGACCTGGTCTCCGGATGGACGACAACTCGCCTTCGACCAGCAACGAAACCCCGACCAGGGACTGTGGGTCACGCGGCGGGCCGCATCGGGGGAGTGGACCGGTCCGGAGCCCTTCCCTCATGGCGGCCGAGCCGCCCGGCCTCGCTGGTCTCGCTGATGGCCGGTGGATCAGCTTCATATCGCCCGAGGGAGTGAACGTCGTGGAGGTGGGGTCCGACCGCGCTCGCCTTCTGCTCGCGTCGCGTGACGAAGTCTATCCGGCCACGTGGTCGGCGTGGTCGGACGACGGCCGGACCATCCTGTTCGCGCGATCCGACTCACTGGGGGTCTTCCGCATCATCGCCATCCCCCTCGCCGGCCGCCGTCCGGCAACGACGATCGCCTATGCCGATGTTCCGGGTCGTCAGTTCCATCGCCATGGCATCGCGGTCATCGCGGGGCCGGGTCTTCTTCCCCCTGGTGGAGCGGAACTCGGATGTGTGGGTGGCGGAGATCGAGCGATGACGGGGGGCGGGGGCGCTGACGCGCCGGCGGGGGCTGCGCCGGCGGGGGCTGCGCCGGCGGGGGCTGCGCCGGCGGGAACGGCGGGGTTCGTGACTCACCTTCCAGGCATCAAATCGTTCATGCGGCATCGTGCGCCGGCACTCCTCAACCAATCCTCAACCCACCCCGCCGCTCCCGCCGGCGCGCCAGCGCCCCCGCCGCCCCGCCCCTTCAGCCGCCCGGTCCGATATTCTGCGTCGACCGAAAGACATTCTCCGGATCGTACTTCTGCTTGAGCTGCCGGAGCCGCTGATACGTGGCCGGTTGGTACGCGCTCTCCACCCGGGCACCGTCGTCGGCGTCCAGATAGTTCACGTACACTCCGCCGGTGGAATACGGTTGCAGGGCGCTCCAGAGCTCCCGGGTCCAATCGGTGTTGGCGGGCGTGGCATCCGGGTCCGTCCACGTGCTGACGATCACGATGCTGAAACGAGCGTCGCGATGGGGGAACGCGGTCGCGTCGGCCGGCACGCGGCTCAGTGCGCCGCCGAAGGGCTCGAGTGCCACGGCCGTGAACGGCGAAGGAACGGTCTCGAAGTATCGTACCAACGTGTCGATCGCCGGGTCGCTCAGCTCCCGCAGGAAGCTGGATTTCCAGTAGTTCAGGCGGCCGGCGGGGAAAGCGGGATCGAACATGCGCTGGATGTCCAGATACTCCATGGGCTGGACCTGATCCGCCGCGGGCTGCCCGATGCTTCGAAGCGGCCGCAGCGCCGCCTCGGCGCGCTCGAGCGGTCCGGCGTAGCAGACCGGGATGGCGAACATGCGGACTCCCTCGGGCGAGGTCAGCAGCACCGCGTACGCCATCACTTCATCCGGCGCGGAGGCCATGATGTCGCGGTACGCCCGGAGGGCCGGAGCCGCCTGCTGCAACGGAAAGAAGACGACGCCCGCGAGCATCCGGCCGACGGGATGCAGCCGGTAGGTGAACGAAGTGACGATGCCGAAGTTGCCGCCCCCGCCCCGCACGCCCCAGAAGAGGTCCGGGTTCTCCGATTCGCTGGCGCTCCGGAGCTGCCCGTCGGCGGAGACGATCCGGACCGCCTGAAGATTGTCACAGGCCATGCCGTGCTTGCGCATGAGCCATCCCAGACCGCCGCCGAGCGTGAGCCCGGCGATGCCGGTGGTCGAAATGAAGCCCCCGGTGGTGGCAAGGCCGTGCGACTGGGTCTCGGCATCGAACTCGCCCCACGTGAGTCCGGCCTCGGCGCGTGCAATGCGGGCGGCGGGATCGACCTGGATCCCCTTCATCGGGGAGAGGTCGATCACCACGCCCTGGTCGCACGACGCCTTGCCGGCCACATTGTGGCCCCCACCCCGCACGGCCAGCGGCAGGTTGTGAAAGCGGGCGAACTCCAGCGCGCGCAGCACATCAGGATCGTGTCGGCAGCGGATGATGAACGCGGGGTGCTTGTCGATCATTGCGTTGAACAGCGCTCGGGCGGGATCGTAACCCGGGAGGCCGGGGCGAAGCACGTCACCTTTCAGACTGCCTTCGAGCTTCTTCAGGGCCTCCTGGCTCACCTGAGGCGGTCCGAGGCCGGGGGAGCGGATGGCCATGGGCACCTCCTTCGTCAGCGATGATTTCGTTCGGGTGCGGTCGCAGTCTACGGACTATTCGGCAAACTGGCGGCGGGGACGGGTCGGGGCAAGGCGCGGGGGCGCGGGGGCGCTGACGCGCCGGCGGGGGCTGCGCCGGCGGGGGCGCTGACGCGCCGGCGGGAGCGGCGGGGTGGGTTGAGCATTTGACGGACGATGCCCTACGAGCGATTTGATGCGGCCCCCAGGGCCGCCTGCATCGCCTCCATACTGGCAAACGGCAGCGACACATGCTCATGCACGATCAGCCAGTCATTGCCCACCTGCCGGAGCCCTACGCTCACCCGCACCCGGTACTCCGTCTGTGCTCCGGTCTTCCTCGTGTACCTGATCCGGCTGGTATAATGCCCGAACGCGACGTCGTCCCGGGTCGCGATCCGCAGATCGTGCATCTCGAACTCGATCGGCCCTTCCACCGACCCGAACCAAGCCTCGAAATTCCTGCGATAGGCGTCGACGCCCAGCGTCTGCAGGGGCATGAGGTCGAAGATGATGGTGCCGGGGGTATAGTGCGTCATCAGGGCATTGACGTCCTTGGCGCGGATCGCCCGGGCCACGGCGTCGATGCAAGCGCGGATGGGGGCTTCGTCCCTGGTCGGGGTGGTGGTCGCTGGCATCACACTCTCCTTTTCTGGGTGCAGCGGCGGGGGCTGCGCCGGCGGGGGCCGCTGCCGGCGGGTGGGCTGCGCCCGGCGGGAACGGCGGGGGGGCTTGGCTCCGGCCTCGTCAGCAAGAAAGCATCCATCACGAGCTCAACCAACACTCAGCCCACGCCGCTCTCCCGCCGGCGCGTCAGCGCCCCCGCCGGCGCAGCCCCCGCCGGCGCTCCAGCGCCCCCGCCAACGCGCATTGCGCTTGTAAGATGATGCTTATAATCAAGGATCATCGGCGCCGCCGCGCGGTCGTTCCGCGAACTGGGCTCCGAGGGACAGGGTGTCGCCCAGTTGATGAAAGATCTGGGGCTGACGCACGGCGGTTTCTACCGACACTTCGACAGTAAGGAAGACCTCTACGTGGATGCGATCACGCGGGGCTTTCAAGAGGCGGCGGATAGCATGGTAGCGGCGGCGGCACGGGCTCCTCGAGGGAAGCAACCGCGCGCGATCATCGAGCATTATCTCAGTGTGGAACATCTGGAAGATCCAGGTGGCGGGTGCGTGCTTTCCACACTCGCTGCCGAAATAGCTCGGCAACGCCCCGCGGTGCGGGCGAGGATCAACGCTGCCAGGGAGTCGTACAGAGAGCGGTTGTTGCCCTTTTTCCCGGGGAACGGCGATACCGCAAAGAGACGTCAGTTCATGGTGCTCTTTCCGGCGATGGCCGGAGTGCTGATGACCGCTCGCACCATGACTGAACCCGCCGCGCAGAAAGAGACCCTCGCGGTGGCGAAGCGTTTTTACATCAAGGCGTTTGCGGGGCGCGACGCGAAGTAAGGAGGTTGGATATGCCGGCGAAGGACATTTTCCTGATCGACATGGCGATGGGTTACCTCGCATGGGCGCTTTCCATCGCGGCATACGTCTGGCCGCGGCTGAGGGCGATGGATCGCGTCGAGGCGCACCGCGCGATCGCGACGTTCAACAGTTTTCGGTTCTTCGGCCTGGTCTTCCTGCTGCCCGGATTTGTCGGGCCGCACCTGCCGGAGGGCTGGGCCGCGGCGGCGGCGTAAGGCGATCTCGCCACCGCACTGCTCGCGATCCTCGCGCTGCTGACGGTGCGCGTACGCTTCCTTTTCTGGCCGCTGGTCTGGGCGTTCAATCTGGTCGGGCTCGCCGACCTCGTCATGGACACGGTGCGCGCGTCCAGCATCGACCTGCCGTCGATGGCCGGTCAGCTCGGGGCCGGGTACGCGATCCCCATGCTCTACGTCCCGGCGCTCGTCTGGGTGCACCTGCTCGCGATCTGGATGCTGCTGCGGCCGGCT
>CAWFGP010000001.1:0-1138191 GCA_963815515.1 uncultured Gemmatimonadales bacterium | reverse complement strand
CAGGATCCGACTCCGATATTTTGTGACGCATCTCAGTGAGGATCTTTCGCGATGAGGCAAAATGCCGCACTTTTAATGTCCCGTCCATACATCTGTATTCCTTGCTGTCATTCATGGATTCCATGAGAATCGAGATATTCAAGCTAGTTTGTTTACCTCCTTTCTCTGCGCTACTGTATCATTCAAGACCTTGGCATCCCTGATGATACATCGTCGCCGTCATCGTCTTTCACATCCTTGTCTGTTGCTGCTGCTTCTGCTGAAACATTCCCTCCTCACGATTTTGAAAGTGGTATTCCTCTTCATATCGCAGGTTGGCATCGTTTCGCGGAACAAGTCTCCCAGGCTGCTGATGGAAGAGAGAAAGCTCGCTCGATCTTGGAGTTTTTGTTGCGGCTAGTAAAGTGAGCAGGTTGGAAAATACTCCCTGTGTTTCCATGCTTCAGGAAGCCATCGCCGCTTGCGATGAGGCTTCCGTGATATCTTCTGCGGACCAGTTATCTGGTGTGAAGAAAGTTACACAGAAAACAAGAAGTAGAGCACCGTCGTATACTTGCCAGCTCAGAGGCTTTACGGTTGAAGAGATCCCTATTTTCAACGTCATGGAAGCTATTTGTTGGATATATACCTGCAGCGTGCAGCACGACGAAATCCTTATAGATCGAGATGCTGAGTATTACCTTTACCAACTCCGTCTCATCTTCAAAGCATTGAAGGCAACCGGCTGGTTCCACAGGGACTCTCTCCCTTCCACCGTCGCCGCAGCGTAGAGCAAACCGTCTGACGAAGACCCTGTCACCATCGCGTTTGCGTGCACGTGTGCGAGTAAAAATAGAAAGGAGAAACCCGACATGGTTCAAGCTCGGAGAATTGATGTAAGTGCTTTGCGGACTCTCACTCAAAACTGTGTTGCTGGGTCTAGCGCACAGATTGTCGGAAACATGGAAGGGAATTGTCCTGAGTTTGTTGCATGGAGAGCTATTTGTAGAGGGGATGGAGAGTATCGATCTCTGTGCTTGAATATCCCTCATGAAATTGCCTACAAATGCTGTACCCACTGCGACAACTTGGCGAGAGGCGCCTGGGACAATAAAAAGATCAAAATCGATGATTGGTTCGACAAAACCAGCCTCAAAACTGGTCCGGCCAAGCCTGTCAGTTTCGTATATACAGGTTGTGAGCTTAAGAGTACTGAACTGATCATTCAGGAAGGGAGAAGGAGGAGGAGGAAGTATCATAGGCATCGGAGGAATAGGGTCGGTGAAGAAGTTAGGGAGGACGTTGATATCCGTATGGAGGTGGAGGATGGATATGATGGGTTTGAGGGAGCGATGATGGACGTAGACTGATTTGTAGGATAGGAATCATTGTTTTTGAATTTCCTGCGAACGTTCTCTTCTCATGACTCAACCACTCTTGAGACCATTGTCCCTCTAATTTGTTCACGTGCTATGACTGCGAACGATTTTCCCGCGACCGCATACACACTTGATGTCATCAATGTGCTCATTCGCCCCAGACCATGTTTCGGGCTGTTGTTGTACCAGCTTCAGAATCGGAAGGGGTTCCGCAGACTTTTCAAGCCATTCTTGACAGATATCTGTGTGTACCAAGTCGCGTCGGTCGATTGAGAAGATCGTGATCTTGGAGTGTCCCATCTTTAATTGGCGAACATTCCGTCAGACAAAAAAAGGAGACTGTGTGTGGTGGCTCCTCCCTCTCTAACATTATTATGCAACGCTCCCGAATCTAAAAGCGCAAAAGTGCACTCACTACACTACAAAGCTCCGCCAATTAGCGATTGAGGAAGCATCACTTAAGCATGCCAGGTGTGTCAACTAAGTTGAGGTTAAGGATTGGCAGAAGATGAAGTAATTTGCAATGCTCCTTGATGTCTGTCGTGAGGTCATTTTGAGCATGCTAGAAGAGAAAAAGGAAACACTCGATGGCCTTCCGGTCTTTGGACATAGTCTGACTGATATGCAAGTCGTTATTCAACCTTGAATCATGGATTTTCGCCAGAATCCTGAAATCCCATCAGGAATATCAGTTTGGGGATTTTAATTCCAGGGCAAAATAACGGGGTCAAGTAATGTGTGACGGACATAAGCCAGTATGTACATAGAAAAAATTGAAAAAAAGTTTGTTACAGGCAAACTACCCTCTATGCTCTCTCGTTCCACGGACAGTGAGATAAAATCCCACTGGTCTGATTGGTCAAATCCGGTTGAAAATCTAATTGATGAATTTTTTGACAGGTCCCGGGATATATGTAAACGATGGGTCTTGGGATGTATGACAATCTGGGCGATATAAGACAGATTTGTAAGGGTTACGGAATAGAGGCAACTATAGAGATTGGAAAAATAAAAGGACATTGGTGGTGTGTAATTTGAAGTGGTAGAATAGTATAATATTGAGGGGTTGTGAATTAGAGTCAAAGTAGTGAAGTCATTAGGATTGTAGTGGTGAACAGGATATATAAAGTGTTGATCTAAGTTGGAGTTTGAATAGGGCCCGGGTATACCTGAGCTATATTTAAATTCGAGTTTGATCCAGATATATACTTAGATCAAATTAAAATCCGGTTGTGATTCCCTTCCTAATTTTGATCTGGACTGGGGGAAAATAATTAGGGCAGGGTGTAACAAGAGGAATTGTAATTGAATTATCAAGTCGGTAGTATAAGAGTTAGAAGAAATCTATATGTAGGTCAAGTATTAAGTTCTAATGGATTGGATTTAAATTGAAGATATTAGCATTATAGGATTCCCAACTATACTAAATTGCGCTTGATTTTAATTTTGACCAGAGGAAAATAATTAGAGCATGGTGTAAGAACAGCAATAGTAATTGAATTGTCAAGGAGTTGCTATTGAACTTAGAATATACATATATTTAACTTCAGGGATGACAGTTAGTAGATTGAATTTAAATTGATAGAGCTATTTATGGTTTTGTATTCCCCCCATAATATATTTGGTGGTAGGGGAATTGTGGGTTATTTGACTTGATGATCAGTAGTAAGCAAATTAGGGAGAGTGTGGGTTATGAGCTGTTGGATGTACTAGCAACAATTCGGATAAATGGTAGGGACTGTCGGACAGTTAAAATGTGGTGATAGCAAGCCACCATATTGAGTGTAAGTCTATGAGAGCAAAAGTGGTGGAGTTATAAGGATTCTAGTCAGCTTCTCCATAGTATAATGAGGGATCTACGCTGGAAAGCAGACTGAGTGGAATTTTGGTGATTAGGGGAAGTTTGTCACTGCACCAATTGGCCAATACCAATTGAGAGAAAATGCGGCTTGGAGATTGTTTAGAGGGAATGGAGACATACTCAAGGATGCAATTATAGCCCAATGGACATAAGTAAAAGCGTATAATGATAGGTCCAAATTTGGCATTCCCAGGAGGCATATAAATGGGTAAAAGTTTGGTAGAATGGCGATTGGGTAGTTGCACACAGATTCAAAGGCGGTTGGAGTATTGCTTAGGACTGGTATAGATGGGTTCAACAGGTTAGTTTTGACTGCAGAGAGGTGTATATTGATGAGTAAGAGAGGGTTGAGAAATGGAATTATTGGGATGGTAGGGATAGATGTGATGGAGGCAGATGGAGATGCGGAGGGTGTAGGAACTGGGGGAAGATTGCAGAAAGACAGTTGGATAGATTGTGTGGAATTGGAATGATGGAAATGGATCAAGGATTGGGGTTCCAATGGAATTTCATGTTTCCCCACCAATATATAGGGTGAAAATGGGGAGGAATAGAGATGGTTAAATAGGGTTGAGTGATGGTATAGAGTTGTAATTTTAATAGAAGTCAGAGGTGATGTATACGTTGAATATTGACGACTTTATCTAGTGTGATTTGAGGTGGTGGTTGGTGAGATATGGGGTAATGTGTTGGTGATGATGTTATAATTTAGGGAATTTTAGAGATTGGAGGATGATTAGTGAGGAAGTAGTAGAGGGATTGTGAGGAAAGTTTAATACAAGTTAGGAGAGATGTATCAGTAAATGTTTGGATGGTTGATTTGATGTGAATTGGGGTAGTGGGTGGTGAGATATGGGGTGAATATTTCCCGCACAGTAAAAATTCTGTTGTAGGGAAAAGTTGAGGAGGGAATGGAGCACCAGGGAGTGTAGCTATGGGCAGGGAACTTTAATAGAAGTTAGAGGAGAGAGACAGGTAGATGTTTGGAGGCTTGTTTTGATATGAATTGAGGTAGTGGTTGGTGAGATATGGGTTGAAGTTTCCTACGACAGTGAAAATTCCAGTGTGAGGGAAAGTTGAGGAGGAAATGAAGGAGGAAAGAGTGGGTGTATGAGGAGGAAAGTTTAATAGAAGTTGGAGTAGAGGCATAGGTGAAGGATTGAGGTTTTGGTGTGAAGTAAATGGAGGTATTTGTGGATGAGATGTGTGAAATATGGTCCTGACTATGGTATAAGTGGGGGAATTTATGAGATTGGGAATAACTTCATTAATTTAAATTCAATCTACAAGTCACAAGTTTCAGTGCATTATATACATTAAAATTACCTAAAACCAATGTCATTGTATTTTTACCACTTTAATTGCTGCCTTTTTGCAAACGATTTCTTCACCCCTAATAGAATTTTGATGAAGATTAAAACTTGATAGTTAGAACCAACTTGTGTCCACGATATATAATATGTGTAGAAATCTGGTGTCAGAAATCTGATACCAAAAAATCCCCGATTTAACTCAGAGATCTGGGCATATTTCTGAAAATAATAGCGGTCAGTTTTCTCCAACTTCTATTAAAGTTTCCACTCAGTACTACAATTCCTTCTTACTCAACAAACCAGCATTCTAACATTCCTCACCATACTAAATTGCGGACGATTTTGATTTGGACCAGGGGAAAATAGTTAGCGCATCCTGTAACAACTATAATCCCATTTGTTCTTGACATTTTTGAGGATTTGTATTATATTTGATATGGACATATCATTTGGTTAGAGACTTTTTTGCTAACTAATTTTCAAAAATAAAAATAGCTATAATTTATTCAATTTTCATTTATTTTATATGAAATGAAATAAATTTATATATATAATTATACTTTTCAATAATATATAAAAATATAATTATATATGAATGACATATTTTTATATTAAAGAATACGTTTACATCAAATTAATATTACAAAATTAATATATTGTCATTAAAATTATTAATAAAAAAAACTCCAAAAGTATATAATTAAAGTATAGTTTAATCAATACTTTTATTAGTTTTCAAAATATTTTTATTTTATAAAAGAAATCAAAAAAATATTAAAAAAAAATACTTTAAATATATATTTTTATTATTATAATAGTATAAATATTGAAAAAGTTATTAACAATCAAAATTAATAGAAACAAAACTATTTACAACTATTTGCAGCTATTTTTCTAGCTCTAATTATATTTTCAGATTATTATTTACCTATTTAAATAAATAGTCAATATGTACTTGTATTTATCATAAGTCATTTCAAATGGACAGTATTTGTTCTTATGAAAATTATACTTTGACAATTTCAATTTATGATTTAATAAGTTTTGTAACAGAAGCTTTGATTAGTGAAAGTTTTTTATAAGTTTATATGATTATTATAATATAATAATATAATTCTTTGTTTCTGTTTTTGATTTCATATATATAATATTTTATATATTAGAAAAAAGGTCCAACAGGTCTGACTTCGTAATAGATTTCAATAAAAAATTTGACATTATTTAATACTTTTGTAAGGGTCATGATGATATTGTCTTTAATAATTTTTGATATATTGAAAGTACTTTGTTTAATTAATTTACAAAAAAAAATAAAAATTATATCTATTTTAATTACAATGAACCAGTTAAAAAGAATATATTCGTTATCATCAAATGAATTAAATTCCAATAGAAGAAGTGAACTTGTATTCACATTGTATATTTCAATGCCTTTTTCTATCTTGAAAGACATTTTATTAATATAATATAAAACTATTATATAATTAGAGTTGTGTTATAACTGAGATGCATTTTTAATTCTCCACTTTCTTTTATTATCAAAATCGACAACAATCTCTACATTCCATCAAGAGGGGTTCACTGATGAAAAAAAATAATGTAGAGTAGGAAAATGACAAAGTGTATAAGATCCAAGATAGTGACTCGTGCGGGTAATTCCGATGACACAACCCAGGCTTGTCTCAATTTTAGCTGTTGATTGGGTTCGGACACGACTATTTGTCCGATTCATCGGACCCGAGTCATGTTCGGACACAATCTATCTTGAACATGATCGGGTTCGGACACTTCATGAGTTCGACCCGAGACATATCGTGTCGGACTCGGGCATGAGCTCTTTGACACCCGGGGAATGTCGTGTTCGTGTCAGGCGAAGCCTTGAAACCGTCCCGACCCGCACGAGTAGCCATCCTGACAAGATCCAGTTTGATTGATGGCGGCGAACGAATTTGATTCACGGATTACTGAACGTTCCTAGACGATAGAGAACAAGGAAACGAAATTTGTTCATTTCATATACAGACCAAGCGTCGGCCCACTGCATACCATTGACATCAAACGTCTCAGGGCCGACGAAAAAGTTAATTCATACAGTTGCTACAAAGATGTTGACCTCTACCGAGAAAAACCCTCTGATTTACTAAATCAATTCCTGTTTGACAGGAACACCATCGTGTGACCTCTTCCTTCCTTCACTTGTACGCAGTTCCTGCACACCTGCAGCATGATCAGGTGCCCGCGAGCCACTAGTGCGAAAATTCGCAGTGTTGGGTCCTCTGGGAGCTTGGATTCCCTCAACTGCGGGATCACGGTGCAGTTGAATCGCAGCGGCCGGTAATGCTCGTCTCAAAGGTGGGAGAGTATTGAACGCCTGCTGTTGCTCTTGCTGATGGTGCGCCATTCGTTCCTGAATCGCCTTCCGTTGGAGTTCATTGTACACGCTCGACTGTGTGGAGTGTGTTTGCTGGTTGGGCGCGGGGGGGGGAAGACGGGTCCGGCGAGGCAGTAGACAGAACAGGGCCCCCCCCCCCCCTGGCGCGCCTTCGCGTTGTGTACGGCGTGCGGCGGCGCGGCCGTGCCGGCTTGCGGAGGCGGCCGGTCCCAGGCCGCGATGGACGCGGACGCCGTCCTGGTCAAAGCTGACGGGTGGCGCACGTCATGGGCGGGAACCGCGGCGTCGCGTTGGACCTGGTGCTCGCGGGTGAGGCCCGGGCGCGCCTCGCACCGCGCGCGCGATGGTGCTCGCCGGCGGGCTCTCGCCCGCGACCGTCGCAGCGGCCGTGGCCCTCGTTGGACCGTACATCGTGGATGTAAGTTCAGGGGTGGAGCGCCTGCCGGGCATCAAGGGCACCCGAACAAAATCGCGCGTTTTCTGGAGGTGGTCGTTGGCCAGCAGCGTGAATCCAGCTGAGCGGGCCGTCGGGGCGCTTCGGCCCGACCCTCGGCGGCGGCAGTCGTGCCGAGACGCTCGTCGCCGCACTCGACGATCTTGCGGCGCTTATATGACGGCGGCCACGGCGACCGCGACTTCTGGGCGGAGTACGAGGTACCTGTCGCGAGTTCGTGGGCCGGCCCTGCCGGTTCGCCGGAAGCGACCGCGGACTCGGCGCCAAGCCGGCCGACGATCTAGCTCAAGCGCGAGGATCTGAACCACACCGGCGCGCACAAGATCAACAACACCATCGGCCAGGCGCTGCTCGCCAGGCGCATGGGCAAGCAGCGGATCATCGCCGAGACCGGCGCGGGACAGCACGGCGTCGCCACGGCCACCGTCTGCGCGCGCTTCGGGCTGCGATGCGTGGTCTACATGGGCGCGGAGGACATGCGGCGGCAGGCGCTGAACGTCTTCCGCATGCAGCTGCTCGGCGCCGAGGTCGTGCCGGTCGAGTCGGGCACGCGGACGCTCAAGGACGCGACCAACGAGGCGATGCGCGACTGGGTCGACGAACGTCGCGACGACACCATTACATCATCGGCTCGGTGGTCGGCCCGGCACCCGTTCCCGCGGATCGTGCGCGACTTCCAGTCGGTGATCGGGCGGGAGGCGCAGGAGCAGATGCTGGAGCGCGACGGGCGGCTGCCCGACGCGGTCGTGGCGTGCGTCGGCGGCGGCTCGAACGCGATGGGCATCTTCACGCCGGTTCATCGAGGACGCGGGCGTGCGAGCTCGTCGGCGTGGAGGCCGCCGGCGGGGGCTCGCGCCGGGCGCCACGCGGCGTCGCTCACCGCGCGGCACGCCCGGCGTGCTGCACGGGATCGCTCAGCTACCTCCTGCAGGACGAGACGGGCAGGTGAGCCGGCGCACTCGGTGTCCGCCGGACTCGACTACCCGGGCGTGGGGCCCGAGCACAGCTTATCTGAAGGACACGGGCCGCGCGAGGTACACGGCCAGGACGACGAGGCGCTCGCGGCGTTCCAGGCTCGGAGTCGGCTCGAGGGCATCATCCCGCGCTCGAGACCGCGCACGCGGTCGCGTGGGTGGCGGCGCAGGCCGGTCGGTGGGCATCCGATGCGCCCGTGCTGATCTGCGTCAGTGGCCGCGGCGACAAGGACGTCGCGCAAGTGGCGAGCCTGCTCGGGGCGCCGGTGTTGACGAGCGGCCCGGTCGCCGACGGGCAACATCCTCCCCGCGTCCGCAGGTCACCGAGCTGATACAACGGCCTGGCGCAAGGCGCTGCGCGCCTATCACATGATCTGCCCAACAACCCGGTCTACCAGCGGGCGAGCGAAAACCCCTCCGGATCGCGTTCCAGCCGATCCTGGGCGGTGCCTCGACGAGCTGGTGCTCACCGTCGCGGAGACCGACTCTCGCTTGGAAGAAGCAGGCGGTCTACCATCAGCTCAACAAGGCGGAGAGTTCATCTCGCGTGGGGGCTGTTCAAGGACGGGATGCGCAACGCTGACGATCCGCCGCGGCGCGGAGCTGGAGGATGCCTGGTTCCTCGAGACGATCAACCGTGCGCCGGTTCCTCCCACGGACGCGGGCGACTACTCCCCGACGCTCCTCTGGGGGAGGAGGAGTTCGAGTTCATCCAGTACAATTTCATAGAGTTCATCGGCGACACCGGGGCCGGGCTGCCGGAGCAGGCCGGCACCTATGCGGTGAGCGGTCAGGACGCGGAGGCCGCCGCGCGCGACCGCACGGGCGGCGGCCGCTCAGGAGGCGCCGCCGCGGCCGAAGGGCGTCATCGAACCTGGAGGAGTTCGACGGTACGCTCTACTTCCTCAAGGCGGAGAAAGAGATCTAGCACTAGGTGGCCGCGGCGGTCGAGGACGGAGCTCACCGCCGGGACGCGCGCATGGCCCCCCCGCTCAACATCCTGTTCGATCTCTCCCGAGAACCAGGTCGAGCGAGGCCACCCGCGGTGAGATCCTCCGCCACGCTCGAGTCGCCGTTTCCCGCACTCTGCTGAACCGCGGCTATTTCCGCGGACCGCGGCCACCCATTCCTCCCCGCGAGTGCCGCCCTGCTCACCACCGCGGGCGCCCGGCCTGGCGCCCGCCCAGGCGGCGCGGCTGCGACGGCCTTCGTGGCCCCCGCCTCAGCGAGCCGGCCACTCTCGAGCCAGCTCGCTGCAGTCGATCGACGAGGTGCCCGCGCTCGCCGGCGAGCCCACGGCTCGGCGAGTGTCCTGGGCGAGCTCCGCGCCACGGCACTCGAGCCCCATCCTCACCCTGGATCCCGACCCTGGCCTCGCCCGTGCTCAGGAAGTGCTCGAGGAAGTGGCCGACCCGGCTCGCACAGGCCCCCATCCTGATGGAGGTGCTCCTGCATCCCTCTGATTGCCCGAGTCGGAAGCGCTCGCGGCCGTGGTGGCGCTCTGCGGCCGCCTGCCAAGCCTCCACCCGCGAAGACGGTGCCCGGGCTCGGCGAGACCATCGCTCACGGAGGACGCAGCCGCGCCGGCTCGCCTCCGGTGCAGGCGCTGGCGCGAGCTGGGGGAACTCCCGCGATGACGTTCATCGAGAAGACGCATGGAAGACGACGACCGGGCTGTGCGCCTGGCCGCCATCCGAGCTGCGGTCGGGAGCCGCGGCTACAGAGTGGGCGCGCAGAAGCGCGTCGAGGGCCTCGTGCTTCTCCGGGAAGTCGGCTCAAGGACATGGACCTCACCGAGAAGATGGCCCTGCTTCGAGGCCTACGGGTCCATCGCGGGCGCGGCCGGGCATCAAGCCCGATGAGCGCGCTGCTGCTGCCGCGGGGCCTGCTCCGGATGAAGGAGGCCCTCCGAAGACCCCGCGCCTGCGCGCGGCGATCGCGCTGGGGGTTAAGATCCGGACCCCCGAGCGTGGGAGATTCTCCTCAGCGGGCCGCCGACGACAAGGAATCCTGTGGTGCGCAATGCCGTGAGTCGGGCGTTGGAGGGAGACAGGCCTTACATGACCACGCCGGGTTCCGAACCGACGGCGGAGCGGTGCGCCTCGGAGGGCCGCCCTCCGCCAGCGGCGGGCGGGCGCTGCTGCTCGCGCCTTCTATACGGCGCCTCCCCCGTAAAGCCTCAAGCTCTACCCACTGGAGAACGCGACCGTCCAGAAGGCGCTCGACGATCTCGACACCGCCGCGCGCTCCTGGGGCCCTCGAGGCCGACCTGGAGATCCGCCTGGCCGGCGATTTTATCTTCGTGAACGCCCACCCGGTTCCGGCTGGAACTGGACAACTATGCCTCGTTCAGCCAGTCCTGTCGATGCTGCGGGCGTTCGCGGTCGGGCGCGCTTCGCGTGCACGAGTCGGAATCGTCGCGAATGGCAGATCTTCCTGCGCCTGCTGCAGCGCTTGTTCGACCGGGGAGATCCCGACGAACCCTCCGAGGAGTTGGTCGCGCGCCTGGCCGCGGCCGACGTCAAGCGGCCTCAGCTCGAACCGCGCGGTCGTGCAGGAGCACGATCCCGACGCCGAAAGCCCAAGGAGGCAGGCCAAGCGCACCTACGCGCATGGCGTGGCGGTCACCAAGGACGTGATCAACAGGGTGCGGATGGGTCGCACCACCACCGTCGCAAGTGAAGCGGGCGGTCCAGCTGATCGTGGACCAGGTGCTCAACAACGAGACCTCCCTGATCGGGCTGACCACGATCCGGGACTACGACGAGTACACCTTCACCCATTCGCGTCAACGTCTGCATCTTCTCGGTGGCGCTCGGGCAAGAAGCTGGGCTTCGACCCGGCTGCAGCTCTACGATCTCGGGCCTGGCGGCGCTGCTGCACGACGTCGGCAAGGCCCGGATCCCGGTGGAGCTGCTCAACAAGACGACCGGTCTCGACGAGGACGAATGGCGCATGATGCAGGCCCATCCTGGCTCGGCATGCTGACCCTGTTCAGCCATGCGCGGATGGCGAGACTGCCGTATCGCGCGATCCTGGTCGCGCACGAGCACCACATGAAGATCGACCTGACCGGCTATCCCAAGCCGATCCGGCCCCGCACGCTGGGGATCTTCTCCCGGCTCGTGGCCGTGGCCGACGGCTACGACGCCGCCACGACGCGGCGGAGCTATCAGACCGTCCCGATCCAGCCGGACGCGGTGCTGCGCGAGATGTGGTACAATCCCGGCCGCGGCTACGACCGATACTGGTGAAGGCGCTGATCAACCTGATCGGCATCTACCCCGTGGGCACCTGCGTGATTCTCGACACCTTCGAGGTGGCCTCGTGGCGGCGCCCAATCCCGAGGCCAGCAGCTCAACCGGCCCATGGTCCGGATCGCGATCGACGCCGAACGGCGCGCCGGTGCCGCCGCCGGGACGCTGGTGGAGTCTCGCCGGACAGGACGAGAGCGGCGGGTTCCATCGCTCCATCGTGAAGGTGACCAACCCCGACCGCTATGGGCTCGTGGTCGGCGACTACTTCGTCTGACTCCAGGCTGACCCCGGCATGGTCGGTTCTCCGCGCCGGAACGGACCGCCCTGATCCCTACCTCACCGCCGGTCATCCGACCGTCGCGGCCAGCCTCGACGCCCTCCGCGTGGCGGCGCGGTGGCCGACATCATCGAGGTCGGCGTGGCCTTCAGCGATCCCCTCGCCGACGGCCCCACGATCCAGCGCTCGACCTTCGACGCCCTGGGCAGGGGATGACCCTGGCCGGCACTCTCGAGTTGATCGACGAGCCCGGTTGGCCTGGCCGGTGGTCGTCTTCAGCTACCTCAACCCGGTCCTGCACTATGGACTCGAGCGTTTCCTGCGCGACGCGGGCGAGCTCGGCGTGGCGGGCTCCTGCTCACCGATCTCCCGGCGGGGAGCGATGCCAGCTCGAGCAGTCGGTCCGGGCGAGCCCCCTCGACCTGATCCGCCTGGTCGCCCCGACGACCGGTCCCCGGCTCGCCGCCCGGTCGCGGGGCGCGCAGGGTTTCTCTATCTGGTCGCCCGGCTCGGAGTCACCGGCGCCAGCGCCTCACTGGCGGCAGCGGCCTGGGCGAGTAGATCGCCCGGGTCCGGCGGGCGACGCCACTGCCGATCGCCGTCGGCTTCGGGATCTCCACGCCGGCGCAGGCCGGACGCTGCGCCGGACTGGCCGACGGCGTCGTGGTCGGCAGTGCGCTCGTCGACCGCTCGGCCGCGAAGGTCCGGCCGCCGCCGGTCGGTTCCTCGGCGAATTGCGCCGGGCCCTGGATGAAGCCGCCGGGGAGGGTGCAGCGTGAGCGTGGTCCCCACGCAATCTCCTCACTGACCGTACGCCCGCGCTATCGCTCGGCGGCATTCTCTTCGGCTCGCCGCCCTGGCCGCTCGACACCGCTGGATCTCGACCAGCCGATGGCCACCCTCTCCTGGTCGGGCCCTGGTCGCGTGCTGCGAGCAGTGCCAGTCCGCTCTGAGCAAGTTCTCCTACCTGTCCCAGATCGGGTCGTGGCGCTGGTGGGTGCGATCGACCCTGGGCCCGGCGGTGGTGACTTGCCCTCTGGCTCGGCGTTTTCGCGTCCGACGTCTTCTGGCTCCGCAAGCTCCTGCGGGCCGGCCTGGTCAACGCCAGCCGGGAGGTGCTCGGCTTCATGGTGGCCTATGGGTCTACGCCGCGGCTGCATGAGGTTCGCGAGCCCATCCGAGCTCTCCCTGGACTTGCTGCCGGCCGCCGCCGACCCTGGTCAGGACTGTACTTCTTCGCCACGCGGGCCCTCTTCTACTTCACCCTGCTGATGCGGGACAAGCTCGAGAGTCACGAGAGGGTCATGATTCTTCGCTAGGAGGTCCTTTCCTACATGCTGACCCTCATCGCGCGGCATGACGGTCGCCGCGCTGCGGTCGCTCCCGCCGGTGGGCTGGCTGGCGGTGGCGCTGGCCATCGGGGTGCTGGGCGCGCTGACCGCGCCGGATCCTCGAGGAAGCGATCGGCGCCGAGGACCTGAACAAGGTCCACCTCATGGAGGTGACGATCGCCAGCAATCGCACGCTGAAGGGCTCCTTCGACCAGATCGAGCAGCTGGCCTACCGGCTGCTCGACTGGGGCGACTTCCGGATCTATCGGGTGCCGACGGCGTCGGCGACGCTGGCCTATCGCGGCGCGCTCGGGCGGCCCGACCGCGGCGAGGCGCCCGCCGGCGCCGCGCCGTTCCGCGCCGAGGCATCGCGACGCAACCAGGTGGTCGGGGTCAAAGATGCCCGGTCCGATCCGCGCGTGGTCGGTCCCGATGGAGCAGGTGCGGAAGCCTCGTGGTCCACCCGATCCGTTTCGGCGACGACCTGCTCGGGACGGTCGAGGTGGACCACCCCAAGCGGCACGCCTACGGGCCCAAGGATCTCACCGCCCTCAGCACGCTGGGCAACCAGATCGCGACGGCGATCCACATCGCCGAGCTGCGCCGGCCCCTGCTCGGCACCGTCGAGCAGATCGGCCAGCAGGTCACGGCGCTCGCCCGCGTCACCGATTCGCTCCGCGCCTCGGCGCTCGCCCTGGCCGACGCGTCGCAGGGCATGCGCGCAGGGCGCGGGCGAGCTGGAGACCTTCGTAGCCGGCGGCCTCGAGGCCACCGACTCGCTCGGCACCGCCACCCGCGCGATGGCGGACCAGGGCTCGCAGGCCGCCGCGGCCAGCGGCACCGCGGCGGAGGTCGCCAGCAAGAACCGCGTGGTCATCGGCGAGGCGATCGACCGGCTGGTCGGGCTCAAGGGTTTCGTGTCCGCCAGCGCCGACCAGGTCGCCGGCCTCGGCGCGATGACCTCCCGGATCGAGGGCTTCATCGGGACGATCCGTGAGATCGCCGATCTGACCAATCTGATCGCCCTCAACGCGGCCATCGAGGCCGCGCGCGCCGGCGCCGAGGGGCGCGGGTTCGCGGTGGTTGCCGACGAGGTGCGGGATCTCGCCGCCCAGAGCCTCCACGCGGCGGGCGAAGCGCGCCACCTCCTCGAGGAGATCACCGACCAGGTCTCGGCGGTCAGCGGGCAGATGGAGCGTGGGCGGCAGGCGGTGGCGGGCGTGGAGGAGCTGAGCGCGGATGCCGCGATGGCGCTCGACGCCATCGTCGGCACGACGGGAGAGGCCGGACAGCATGCGCGGGCCATCGCCACCACGGCCGCGGACCAGCTCCGGGCGGTCGACGGGCTCACGGGGCAGATCCGGCAGGTCGCGGCGAGCTCGGCGCGCACCCTGAGCGAGACCGAAGCGCTGGCGCGGCATGCCACCGAGGCCGCCAACGGGCAGGCCGATCTCGAACGGGCCATCCGCCAGCTGGGCGACGTGGCCGCCGACCTCCAGCGTATCGCGAAGCACTTCGTGGTGGAGACCTGATCATGGCCGCCGCCGAACGCGCGTACCTGGCGCTCGGCAGCAATCTCGGCGACCGGGCCGGACACCTCGCTGCCGCCCGCGACGCGCTGGCGAAGCTGCCCGACACCAAGCTCGTGGCTGCGTCGGCCGTCGAGGAGACGGCCCCGCTCGCCGGCATGACGCAGCCGCCGTACCTCAACCAGATGGTCCTGCTCGAGACGCGGCTCACCCCGCGTGAGCTGCTCGAGGCCTGCCACGAGATTGAGCGCGCGCGGGGCCGGGTCCGCGGCGAGCGATGGGGCCCTCGGACCATCGATGTGGACATCGTGCGCTATGGGCAGCGGCGCGTGACGGAGGCCGACCTTATCATTCCCCATCCCGAGCTGCCCAACCGCGACTTCTGGCTGCGAGAGCTGGCGGAGCTGCAAGCCCATGAACGCTGACGCACGGCCGATGACGGTGCCCGATCTGCTCGCGATGAAGGCGGCGGGACGCCGGATCGTGATGCTCACCTGCTACGACGCCGCGTTCGCGCGGCTGCTGGAACAGGCGGAGGTCGACGTCCTGCTGGTCGGCGACTCGGTCAATCAGGTGCTGGCGGGGCAGGAGACGACCCTCAGCGCCACGCTGGACCAGATGATCTACCACGCCGCCTCCGTTCGGCGGGGCGCGCGCCGCGCGCTGGTCTTCGTGGATCTCCCGTTCCTCACCTATCAGGTGTCACCCACCGACGCGATCCGGAACGCCGGCCGCGTGCTGCAGGAGAGCGGCGCCCACGGTGTGAAGCTCGAGGGTGGCCGGCCGATGGCGGAGACGGTCCGGGCGCTGGTGGACCGCGGCATTCCCGTGATCGGGCATCTCGGCCTCACCCCCCAGTCCGTGCATGCGCTCGGCGGCTACCGGGTGCAGGGGAGAGAGGCCTCGGCCGCTGAGCGGCTCCTGGCCGACGCGCGTGCGCTCGAGGAGGCGGGGGCCTGCGCCATCGTCCTCGAGCTGCTGCCGGCGGCGCTCGCCAAGCGGATCACCGCCGCGCTCACGATTCCCACGATCGGGATCGGCGCCGGAGTGCACTGCGACGGGCAGGTGCTGGTGCTGCACGACATGCTCGGCCTCAACGAGATGTTCAATCCCAAGTTCCTCAAGCGCTACGCCGAGCTGGGGGAGGCGGTACGCACCGCCGTCCGGTCCTATGCCGCCGAGGTGCGCGATGGCACCTACCCCGGGCCGGAGCACAGCTTCGACTGATCCTCCTGCCTCCGAGTCCATGATCGAGCTCAGCTCCATTGCCGACCTGCGCCGCTGGGTGCGCGACGAGCGCGCGGCAGGCCGGCGCATCGGTCTCGTGCCCACGATGGGCTTCCTCCACGAAGGGCACCTCCGCCTGGTCGACGAGGCGCGCCGGCGAGCCGATCGCGTCATCATGAGCATTTTCGTCAACCCGCTGCAGTTCGGGCCGACCGAGGATCTCGCTCGCTATCCTCGCGACCTGCCGCGCGACCGCGCCCTGGCCGAGGCGCGCGGGACCGATGTGCTGTTCGTGCCGAGCGAGCGTGTCATGTATCCCCCCGGGTCGGAGATCCGCGTGGTGCCCGGCGCGACGGCGGCCCGGTGGGAGGGTGCGGCGCGGCCCGGCCACTTCGAAGGTGTGCTGACGGTGGTCGCGAAGCTCTTCCATCTGGTCGAGCCGGACGTGGCGTGCTTCGGTCGGAAGGACATCCAGCAGGCGACGCTGGTGCGGCAGATGGTGCGCGACCTGGACTGGCGGTTGGAGATCGTCGTCGTGCCGACCGTGCGGGAGCCCGACGGCCTCGCGCTCAGCAGCCGGAACGCCTATCTCGACGCCGACCACCGGACGCGGGCGGTGGTGTTGAGCGTCGCGCTCCGTGCCGCCCACGATGCGTTCCGGTCGGGCGAGCGCGATGCGGCAGCGCTGCAGGCCACCATGCGCCGCGTGCTCGCCGCCGAGCCCGCGGTGCAGGTGGAGTACGTCGCCATCGCGGAGCCCGCCACGCTCGCGCCGGTAGAGACGGTCGGCGCCGACACGGTAGTGGCGCTGGCCGCCCGCCTCGGGCGGACGCGGCTGATCGACAACATCATCCTCGGCCAGGGCCTCGACGGGTGACCGGTCAGAGCGGGTTGCCCTCGTGGGCGGAGGTCTCGCCCGAGCGGGCGGCGCACATCGAGCGGGTCGTGGCGCTCGCCGACGGCTGGGCCGAGCGGATGCGCATCTCGGCGGCCGAGCGGGAGCGGTGGCTCCGGGCGGCGTGGCTGCACGACGCGTTTCGCGACGCGGCCCCGGCCACGCTCGAGCGCTGGGCCGCGGACGCGCCGTGGCCGGGGTCCGTTCGGCACGGACCGGCCAGCGCGGCGCGGGCGGCGGCGGAGGGTGAGACCGACCGGGGGATCCTCGACGCCGTGCGCTACCATTCGGTGGGCTGGGCGGACTGGGACATGGTCGGCCGGGTGCTGTACTGCGCGGACTACCTCGAGCCCGGGCGCGCCTTCAGGCGCGAGTGGCGGGCCGAGCTGGCCGATCGATATCCCCACGATTCCGCCGGCGTCCTGCTCGCGGTGGCCGGCGACCGGCTGGCGCGCCTCATCGGCTCGGGGCGGCCGCTCATCGACCCCACGGTGCGTTTCTGGAACAGCCTCGTCGCGCCCTCCGGCTCGCGCTGATCGCCGCGCTCGCGGTGGCCATCGCGGGGGCGGTGGCGCTCATGCTGCCCCCCGAGCGCGAGCACATCGCCGGACACGCCTATCCCATTCCGTCGCCTGGGCGCCGGATCCGGGTGGAAGTGCTGAACGGCACGCGGCGGCCGGGCCTTGCCCGGATCGCGACGCGCGCGCTCCGCCAGCAAGGGCTCGACGTCGTCTTCTTCGGGACGGGGCCGATCTCGGACAGCACGCGGATCTACGTGCGGCGGGGCGATCCGGGGCAGGGGCGGGACGTGGCCGAAGCGCTCGGGGTCGGGCGGGTGGTGATCCAGCCGGACACACTTCGGCGCGTGGATGTCAGCGTGTTGATCGGGAGCGACTGGCGGCCCCGGCTGCCGCTCAGGCCGTAGCGGGCGGTCGTGTCACCGGTTTCACCACGGAAACCCAGAAGACACGGAAGACACGGAAGCTGCACGGCCGCACGGAGGAAACCGAAGGGCGCATTCAGCAAACCACTAGACTTTGCTGTTGCTGTTTTCCGTGCCTTCCGTGTTTCCGTGGTGAATGGCTTGTGCGGGGAATGGCTCGAGGCATTCCCGGGCAAGGTCCCTCACTCCGCTCGAGATGACGGCCCCGATTGTAGCGCCTACCCCACCCCGATCACCACATCCATCACGTTCGTCCCCGTCAGCCCCACCTTGAGCAGCGCCCCCGCCGCGTCGAGCGCCCGATAGGCGTCATGCGCGGCCAGATCGCGCGCAGGATCCCGCCCCGCGGCGGCTGCCGCGCGCCAGGTGCCGCCGTCGACGATCGCGCCGGCGGCGTCGGTCGGTCCATCGCGGCCATCGGTGCCCGCGGCAAGCAGCGCGATACCCGGCCGCGCGCCGGCCAGCACCCGTGCCGCCGCCAACGCCAGCTCCTGGCAACGGCCGCCGAGCCCCGGGGGCGCGTCGCCCAGGGTGACGGTCGTCTCGCCGCCCCAGATGTAGCAACGCCTCGGTGCGGCTGGTTGCGGGATCTCCAACCGGCCGCAATTTTGTAGAATAGAAGCGGCTACACTCGCCCCGGTTGCCGACGCCTCCCCGGCGAGCGGCGTCTCCGCCACGATGGGAGCGAGGCCCAACTCTGCCGCACGCTTGGCCGCAGCTTCGAGGGCCAACCGGTTACTGGCGATCAGCTCGAGGGTCACCCGCGCGAAGGCCGCATCTCCCGGCTTTGGCGTTTCCGCCGTTTCCCCCGACTCCGACGCCATGACGACGCGCCGCGCGGCGGCGGGGATACGATCCCAGAGCCCGGCGTCCTCCAGCATTCGCCGGACCTCGGCGCCGGTGGTGGCGTCGGGGACGCAGGGGCCGGAACCGATGGAGGGCAGATCGTCGCCGATGACGTCGGAGACGACGAAGACCCGCACCCGGGCGGGCGCCAGCGCCTGAGCCAGTCGGCCCGCCGCCCAGCGGGAGAAGCGCTTCCGGATCCGGTTCATGGCGGTGATGTCGAGGCCGGAGCCGAGCAGCAGGCGGTAGAGGGTGGTCAGCTCCTGGGGCGACACGCCCTCGACGGGCGCAGCGAGCAGGCTCGAGGCGCCGCCCGAAAGCAGCACCCAGACCTCGTCCTCCGGCGCGACCGCGGCGGCCGCCCGGCCCAGCGCCTCCGCGGCCGCCAGCGACCCGGGGCCGGGCTCCGGATGGTCACCGGCGACGACGGGGAGCCTTGGATGCAGTGCCCGCTGGAGCTCCGGGGCCACCACGACGCCGCCGGCCGGCGAGTCTCCCCATCCCGCGAGGGTCTCCACCGCGGCCCTGGCCATCGGGATAGCCGCCTTGCCGAGGGCCAGGATCCAGCGGCGGCGTCCGGGCTCGCGCTGGAGCCGGTCGAGCCGGCTGGCCACGGCCGGGGCCGGGTCAACGGCTGCTGTGGCAACGCGATAGAGCTCCGTCAGGAGCTCGCGGACGGGTGCATTCGCGTGGGGATGGGCGGTCGGGAGGGACAAGATCTCAGCCTTGTGAAAAAAAGCACAAAGTGCTATACATGGGGCTGGACGTATAAAAATACAGTGGGTGGCCCGGGCCGCGGCGCCTGCTAATGTAGTCAGATCCGGCGGAGGCGTCTCGTCTCCGCCCAGTCCTTTTCTTTCAGTCGCGAGGGTCCCCGCATGGCCGGCCGCAACTTCCTCTTCGTCCCGGGTCCCACGAATACGCCCGACCGTATTCTCCGCGCCATGCATGTCGCGATGGAGGATCACCGGTCGTCCGATTTCCCGAAGCTCGCGGCCCCGGTGCTGCAGGACCTCAAGAAGATCTTCAAGACCACCACGGGCCAGGCATACATCTTCCCGGCGAGCGGGACGGGCGCCTGGGAGGCCTCGCTCTCCAACACCCTGAGTCCGGGCGACCGGGTCCTCGCGGCGCGCTTCGGCATGTTCAGCCACCTCTGGATCGACATGGCCCAGCGGCTGGGGCTCCGGGTGGACGTGCTCGACACCGAGTGGGGCGAGGGCGCTCCCATCGAGCGGTACCAGGAGGCGCTCGCGGCCGACAAGGCGCACGAGATCAAGGCGGTGCTCTTCACCCACAACGAGACCGCCACCGGCGTCACCAGCGACGTCGCCGGGATCCGGAAGGCGCTGAACGACACCAGGCATCCCGCGCTGCTGATGGTGGACGGGGTGAGCTCGATCGGCAGCATCGACTTCCGCATGGATGAATGGGGCGTCGACTGCGCCGTGACCGGCTCGCAGAAGGGGCTCATGCTCCCGGCCGGCCTGGGCATCGTGGCGGTGAGCCCGAAGGCCGCGGCACTCTATGACTCCGCCAAGCTGCCGCGGGTGTTCTTCGACTTCGGCGACATGAAGAAGGCCAACGCCACCGGCTACTTCCCCTACACGCCGTCGCTGCCGCTGCTGTACGGACTCCGGGAAGCGCTGAACGTGATCTTCGAGGAAGGGCTGGAGAACGTGCTCGCCCGGCACCACCGGCTCGCCGAGGGCACCCGCGCGGCGGTCAAGGCATGGGGCCTCGAGCTCTGCGCCCGGCAGCCCAAGTGGTATTCGGACACGGTCAGCGCCATCATGGTGCCGGCCGGCATCAACGCCGCCGAAGTGATCGACATCGCCTACCGCCGCTACAACCTGGCGCTCGGCGCGGGGCTCGCGCGCATGGCGGGGAGGCTGTTCCGCATCGGCCACCTGGGCGACCTGAACGAATGCATGCTCCTCGGCGGCATCGCCGGCGCCGAAATGGCGATGCGCGACGCGGGCGTGAAGCTCACGGCGGGCAGCGGCGTCGGCGCGGCGGAGGAATACTGGCGGAGCACCGCCAAGCCCCTCGAGTCGCGAGAGCTGCCGCCGCGCGCGCCCGACGCCCAGCCGGCGGCCGCGAAGGAGAAGGCCACCGCGGGCGCCGCTCGATGAGCCACACGCGCTTCGAGCCCGCCCGCCAGCGGCTGCAGCGCAGCGAGCTGGCGGTGCCGGGCTCGAACCCGGCGATGTTCCAGAAGGCCCTCGACGGCGAGGCCGACTACATCTTCCTCGATCTCGAGGACGCGGTCGCGCCGGGCGACAAGGAGCGGGCCCGGACCAACGTCATCCAGGCACTGCTCGAGCTCGACTGGCGCGGGCGCGGCAAGACGATCTCGGTGCGCATCAACGGCATCGACACCCATTACATGTACCGGGACGTGGTCGACGTGGTGGAGCAGGCCGGCCACCGGCTGGATACCATTCTGATTCCCAAGGTGGGCGTCCCGGCGGACGTCTACATGGTCGACGCCATGGTCTCCCAGATCGAGGAGGCCAAGGGGATCCCGCACCGCCTGGGGATCGACGTGCTGATCGAGACGGCGCTCGGCATGGCGAACGTCGAGGCGATCGCGCAATCCAGCCGCCGCCTCGAGGCGATGCACTTCGGCGTGGCGGACTACGCGGCGAGCTGCCGGGCCCGTACCGTCGTGATCGGCGGCCTCAACCCCGACTATCCGGGCGACCAGTGGCACGCGGCGCTCTCGCGCATGATCGTGGCGTGCCGGGCCTACGGTCTCCGGCCGATCGACGGTCCGTTCGGCGATTTCAAGGATCCGGAGGGCTACCGGCTCGCCGCGCGGCGCGCCGCCGCGCTCGGGGTCGAGGGCAAGTGGGCCATCCACCCGTCGCAGATCGCGCTCGCCAACGAGGTGTTCAGCCCGCCGCCCGCGGAGGTGGACCGGGCCAGGCGGATCCTGGCGGCGCTGGAGGACGCGGCGCGCGAAGGCCGCGGCGCAGCGCAGCTCGACGGGCGGATGATCGATGCGGCGTCGGCGCGGATGGCGCAGAACGTGGTGAACATGGCGGCGGCGATCGACGGTCAGAGCGGGAAGACGGTCGTCGGAGCGCAATAGGCTTGGATCGCTCGTGTCATTCTGAGCGGAGCGAAGGAGGCATGCCTCTGGTCATGGCTCCTTCGCTGCGCTCAGGATGACGTAATTCACCGGCATCACGAAGTCGACGGAGGCTGAGCGTGGACATCCACGAATACCAGGCCAAAGAGCTGCTCGCCGGCTTCGGCGTCGCGATCCCGCGGGGCGGGGTGGCGTACAGCCCGGAGCAGGCCGTCTATCGCGCCTCCGAGATCGGCGGCGTCCGCTGGGCCGTGAAGGCGCAGATCCACTCCGGCGCGCGCGGCAAGGCCGGTGGCATCAAGCTCTGCTCGAACGAGGACGAAGTGCGGACGGCATCCAAGGCGCTCCTGGGTAGGCGCCTCGTCACCCATCAGACCGGTCCCGAGGGCCGCACCGTTCACCGGCTCTATGTGGAGGCGGCGGTCCCCATCGAGCGCGAGATCTATCTCGGCTTCGTGCTCGACCGGAAGAGCGAGCGCGTGATGATCGTCGCCTCCGCGCAGGGCGGCATGGAGATCGAGGAGATCTCGGAGAAGTCCCCCGAGGCGATCATCCGCTCGACGGTCGAGCCCGCGGTGGGGCTCACCGCGTTCCAGGCGCGCGAGATCGCGTTCGCGCTGGGGCTCGACGCGGCGCAGGTGACCCGGGCGGTGACGACGCTGCTCGGCTGCTACCGGGCCTTCCGCGACCTCGACGCCACCATGGTGGAGATCAACCCGCTGGTGGCCACGACCGACGGCCAGCTGCTGGCGCTCGACTGCAAGATGACCTTCGACGACAACGCGCTCTTCCGCCGGCCCAACGTGAGCGAGCTCAGGGACTACGCCGAGGAGGATCCCCGGGAGTCGCAGGCGGCGGAGTACGGGATCAACTACGTCGCGCTCGACGGCGAGATCGGCTGCATCGTGAACGGCGCCGGGCTGGCGATGGGCACGATGGATCTCATCAAGCACGCCGGGAGCTCGCCGGCCAACTTCCTCGACGTGGGCGGTGGCGCTTCGCCCGAGAAGGTCTGCAATGCCTTCCGGCTGGTCCTCGCCGATCCCAAGGTGCGCGCGATCCTGGTCAACATCTTCGCCGGCATCAACCGCTGCGACTGGGTCGCCCAGGGCGTGGTGAACGCCGTCAAGGAGCTCAAACCCACGGTCCCGCTGGTGGTGCGGCTGGCCGGCACCAATGTCGAGGAGGGCCGGCGGATCCTGCGGGAGAGCGGGCTCGAGCTGGCCACGGCGGATACCCTCACCGAGGCGGCCGAGAAGGTCGTGGCCGTCCTCAAGGCCTCGGGCAGCACGGCCGGGAATGGAAAGCCATGAGCATCCTCATCGACGAACGGACCCGCGTCATCGTCCAGGGCTTCACCGGGGACAAAGGAACGTTCCACAGCAAGGAGATGCGGGCCTACGGCACCAACCTCGTAGGCGGTGTGACCCCCGGCAAAGGCGGCAAGCGGCATCTCGACCTGCCGGTGTTCAACACGGTCAAGGAAGCGGTGAAGCAGGCCGGCGCCGAGGCCTCCATCATCTTCGTCCCGGCGGCGTTCTGCGCGGACTCCATCATGGAGGCGGCCGACGCGGGCATCCGGCTGATCTGCGCCATCACGGACGGCATCCCGGCGCAGGACATGATCACGGTGAAGCGCTACCAGCGCCGGTATCCCAGGGAGAAGCGCTCCACGCTCATCGGTCCCAACTGCGCCGGCATCATCAGTCCCGGCAAGGCCATGATCGGCATCATGCCGGGACACATCTACCAGCGCGGCACCGTGGGCCTGGTGACCCGCTCGGGTACCCTCGGCTACGAGGCCGCGTCGCAGATGAAGGCGCTCGGCATCGGCATCACGACCAGCGTCGGCATCGGCGGCGACCCGATCAACGGCAGCTCGTTCGTGGACATCCTGCAGCGCTTCGAGGAGGACCCCGAAACCGAAGCGGTCATGATGATCGGCGAGATCGGCGGCCCGCAGGAAGCCGAGGCCGCGCTGCATGCCAAGGAGCACATGAAGAAGCCGGTGATCGGGTACGTCGCCGGCCTCACGGCCCCCAAAGGCCGCCGGATGGGCCATGCGGGCGCGATCATCCGCGCCTTCGGCGAGAGCGCGGCCGAGAAGGTCGAGATCATGCGCGGCGCGGGGATCACCGTGGTGTCGAGCCCGGCCGATCTCGGCAGCACCGCCGCGCAGGTGCTGGGCGGCATGTCGAAGCGCGTGACGGTCGGCACGTGAGCGCGCGCCCGGTCGTGGTGGTGACCCGCCGGCTCCCCGAGCCGGTGCACGAGGCGCTCGCCCGCGAGTTCGACGCGCGCCTCAATCCGGAGGACCGGCCGCTCACGGTGGACGGACTGAAGGAAGCCCTGCGAAACGCGGACGCCGTGCTCACCACCGTCACCGACAAGGTGACCGACGAGGTGCTCGCCACCGAGCCACGCCGGGCGAAGCTGGTGGCCAATTTCGGCGTCGGCTTCAACAACATCGACGTCGAGGCCGCCAAGGCTCGCGGGATTGTCGTCTCCAACACGCCGGACGTGCTTACCGACGCGACGGCCGATCTCGCGGTGACGCTCCTGCTCATGGCCGCCCGCCGCACCGGCGAGGGCGAGCGCCATCTGCGGGCCGGGCAGTGGACCGGCTGGCGGCCCACCCACATGCTCGGCACGCACGTCACGGGCAAGACGCTCGGGTTGATCGGCATGGGCCGGATCGCCCGGGCGGTGGCGCAGCGCGCCCATCACGGGTTCGGGATGAAGGTGATCTTCCACGATCCCTTCCCGCCCGCGCCCGACGTGGCCACGGCGCTCGGCGCGGAGCCTCGGGACAGCCTCGAGGACGTCCTGCGGGAGGCGCACTTCGTCTCGCTGCACTGTCCGGCCACGCCCGAGACCCGGCACCTGATGAACCGCGAGCGCCTGGCGCTGATGCGGCCCGAAGCGTTCCTCATCAACACCGCGCGGGGCGACGTGGTGGACGAGGCGGCGCTGGTGGAGGCGCTCCAGTCCAGGCGGATCGCCGGCGCGGGGCTCGACGTGTACGAGAAGGAGCCGCAGGTGACGCCGGCGCTGATCGCCATGGAGAACGTCGTCCTGCTCCCGCATCTCGGCAGCGCCACCAAGGAGACCCGCGTGGCCATGGGCCTGCGGGCGTTCGAGAACCTCCAGCTCTTCTTCAGCGGAAAGCCGCTCCGGGATCGCGTCGTGTGAGCGGGGTGGCGCTGGAACCGTTCTCTGCCACCGAGCTGCCCGAGTCGCCCGACCCCGTGGCCGCCAGCGCGGCCCACTACGCCAACGAGGTGCTCGAGCTCCTGAGCGAGCTCATGCTCACCCTGGTGCGGAAGCGCGATCCGGAGGTCGAGCCGGTGTTGCGCGGCGAGCGGGCGCCGCACGGGCTGAGCGCGGAGCTGCTGGCCCGCACGCTCCAGGTGCAGGGGATCTGGTTCCAGCTGCTCAACATCGCGGAGCAGAACGCGGCCATGCGCCGCCGGCGGCAGATCGAGGCCGAGCGCGGGTACGAGCTCCTCCGAGGCACGTTCGCGCGGGTGTTCTCGGATGCGGCGGCCGCCAAGGTGCCGGCGTCCGAGATCCGGACGCTGCTCGACCAGCTGCGTGTCCGCCCGGTCATCACGGCCCATCCCACCGAAGCCAAACGGGTCACGGTGCTCGAGAAGCATCGGCGCATCTACCGGCGGCTGGTCGACCTCGAGTCGCCCCGGTGGACGCCGCGCGAGCGCCAGGGACTCATCGACGGGCTTCGAAACGAGATCGAGCTCCTCTGGCTCACGGGCGAGCTGCGCCTGCAGAAGCCGACCGTGCCCCAGGAGGTCTTCTGGGGCCTGCACTTCTTCAACGAGACCCTGTTCGAGGCGGTGCCCGACCTGCTGGAGAAGGTCGAGCGGGTGCTGGCGCAGTTCTATCCGGGCGAGCGCTGGCTGGTGCCGCCGTTCTTCCAGTTCGGCTCGTGGATCGGCGGCGACCGGGACGGCAATCCGTTCGTCACCAATGACGTCACCCACGGCACGCTGCTCGAGAACCGGCTGACGGGGCTTCGCCGTTACCGGCGCCGGCTCGACGAGCTGGTCCGCGCCCTCAGCATCACCGAGAAGGCCGTCCCGATCACCGACCGCTTCCGCGCGGCGCTCGAGCGCGAGCTGGCGGCGACCGGACAGGCCGAGGAGATCGCCAGCCGCAATCCGGGCGAGGTGTTCCGCCAGTACCTCGCCTGCATGCTCCGCCGCATCCAGCTGATGATCGAGCGCACCGAGCGCGGCGACACGCGGCCCGATCCCGGGGGCTATGCTTCGGCCGACGCGCTGCTGGCCGACCTCAGGCTGATGGAGGACGAGCTGGTGGAGGCCGGCCGGCCCGAGCTGGCCAGCGCGCTGGTCCGTCCGGTGCGCCGCGAGGTCGAGTCGTTCCGCTTCAGCACGGTGCGGCTCGACGTCCGGGAGAACACCACCAAGCTCAACGCCGCGCTGGCCGACCTGTGGCGGATCGGCGGCGGCACCGGCGAGGCGCCGGAGCCCGGCACGGAGGCCTGGCGCGCCTGGCTGGCGGCCGAGCTGGCCCGGCCGCTCACCCCGGGCGCGGCCGCTCCCGTGCCGTCGGCGGAGTTCGCGGAAACCTTCGGCATGTTCCAGCTGGTGCGCCGGCTGCGCGAGGAGATCGACCGCGAGGCCTTCGGCGCGTTCGTGCTCAGCATGACGCAGAGCGTGAGCGACGTGCTCGGCGCCTACCAGCTGGCCAAGGTCGGCGGGCTGTTCGGCGATACGGCGGGCGTCGAGAGCTGCACCCTCCCGATCGTGCCGCTGTTCGAGACCATCGAGGACCTGCAGCGCGCGCCGGCCATCATGCGCGAGCTCCTCGGCGTGCCCCTGGTCAAGCGCAGCGTGCGCGCGCAGGGCGGGGTGCAGGAAGTGATGATCGGCTACTCGGACTCGAACAAGGACGGCGGCTTCCTGACCTCGAACTGGGAGCTGTACAAGGCCCAGATCAAGCTCACGCGGGTGGGGAAGGAGATGGGGGTGCCCATCGCCTTCTTCCACGGACGCGGTGGATCGGTGAGCCGGGGCGGGGCGCCGACCGGGCGCGCCATCGCCGCGCAGCCAGCCGGCTCGATCCAGGGGCGGATGCGCATCACCGAACAGGGCGAGGTGGTCTCCTTCAAGTACGCCAACCGGGGCACGGCACAGTACCAGATCGAGCTGCTCGCAGCGAGCGTCGTGGAGCACACGCTCAAGTCCGAGCGCGAGGAGGCGCTGGTGCCGACGGCCGAGTTCGACGAGGCGATGGAGGCGCTCTCGGGCGCGGCCCAGGCCGCCTATCGGAAGCTGGTCGACCATCCCGACCTGCTCCCCTACTACCAGACGGCGAGCCCGCTCGAGGAGATTTCCTTCCTCAATCTCGGCTCCCGGCCGGCGCGGCGGTTCGGGGCGCGCTCGCTCAGCGACCTGCGCGCGATCCCGTGGGTGTTCGCCTGGTCGCAGAACCGGCATTTCGTGCCCGGCTGGTTCGGGGTCGGCAGCGGGGTGCTGACGTTCCTCCAGGTGCGGGGCCAGCGCGGGGCCGCGCTCATTCAGCGGATGTTCAATGACTCGCGCCTCTTCCGGCTCATCGTGGACGAGGTCGAGAAGACGCTGTCCTATGTCGACCTGGCGATGGCGCGGGAGTATGCGGAGCTGGTACCGGAGGAGCGGGTGCGGGCGGCCGTGCTCCCGCTGATCGAGGAGGAGTATCATCGGACGGTCGAGGCGGTCTTGAGAATCAGCGGCGGAACGGCGCTGGCCGAGCGGTTCCCGAGGTTCCGGCGCAAGCTCGCGCGCCGGATGCCGATTCTGAATCAGATCTCCCGCCAGCAGATCGAGCTGCTGCGCCGGTTCCGGGAGAGCGGCAGCGACAAGTCGCAGGAAGAGCTGCTGTCGGCGCTGCTGCTGTCGATCAACTGTATCGCGACGGGGTTCGGGGCGACGGGGTAGGGGGGACGGCACAGAGCGCTAGTCATCCCTGAGCGAAGCGAGGGACCTTGCGCGGGAATGCCTCGAGGCAGGACCAGTAGTTCACCACGGAAACACGGAAGCTGTACGGAGCAAACCATCAGTATCGCTGTTGCTGTTTCCGTGTTTTCCGTGGTTCCGTGGTGAACCGGCTGGTGCGGTGGGGGCGTTCCGAGCCATTCCCGCGCATGGTCCCTCGCTTCGCTCGGGATGACGGAGCTCTCCTGCGGACCATCTCCTGGTGATGGGCTTACCCGCCGCCCTCTGCCGCCCCCACTCGAGCCCTCCGCTTCCGCTCCGTAGCCACCCGCAGCTGCCCGCACGCCGCGTCGATGTCCAGCCCCCGGCTCCGCCGCACCGTGGCCTCGATGCCCTGATTCCGAAGCCGCCCCGCGAACGCCCGGATCCGCTCGCTGGTCGTCGGGATGAGACCGGGCGCACCGCCCGGATGCAGCGGCAGAATGTTGACCAGGGCGCCCAGCCGGCGCGCCAGCCGCGCCAGCCGGTCGGCATCCGCGTTCTGGTCGTTCACGCCGCCGATCATGACGTATTCGAAGGTGACGCGCTTCCGGAATGCCGCTGCCGCGGCGAGCACCGCCTCCAGGTCGTATTTCTTCTCGATCGGCATGATGCCCAGGCGCTGCGCCGACGTCGTCGCATGCAGGGAGATGGCGAGCCGGAACTGCTCCGGCCGCCGGGCCAACGCCTGCATGCCCGGCAGGATGCCCACGGTCGACACAGTGATATGGCGCGCGCCGATCCCGAGACCGTCGGGTGCGTTGAGGATGGTCAGCGCGGTGTCGACGGCCGGCCAGTTGAGCAGCGGCTCTCCCATGCCCATGAAGACGACGTTGGTCGGCAAGTCCGCCGGATCGCGGAGCGCGATCTCGCGCACCTGGCCCGCGATCTCGAAGGCGCTGAGGTTCCGCCGGTAGCCCATCTGCCCCGTGGCGCAGAAGGCGCACTTGAGGGCGCACCCGGCCTGGGAGCTGAGGCAGAGTGTCCGGCGGCCGCCCGACGGGATCAGCACCGATTCGATGGCCTCGCCGTCCGCCAGGCGCCAGAGGAACTTCCGGGTGCCATCGGCCGACAGCTGCTCCACTTCCGCCGTCAGCCGGAGGAGCGGAAACGCGGCATCCAGCTCGGCCCGGAGGGCGAGCGGCAGCTCGGTGGCGTCGGTCCAGGCCGGCACCGGCGCCTGCCAGAGCCGGCGCAGGATCTGGCCGGCGCGGTAGGCGGGCAGCCCGTGCTCGGCCACCCAGGCGGCCAGCAGCTCGCGGGCGGCCGCCGGCGTGCGGTCCAGCAGGTTGACCGGGCGACTGGGGGCGGTGACGGGGTGGTGGCTCATCGTGTTGGAATCTAATCGGATAGCCCCGATCGGCGTGGCCTTTCCCGCCGCGTTCTCGCATTGCCCGCCCCCCCGCCGACGGTTACGTTTGTCCCATGCACCGCCAGGCCGTGCCGTGCTCCTGACCGAGCTGCTCTCGCCGGACCGGGTGGTGGTTCCGCTCAGCGCCGGTGATCGGCACACGGCCATCGCGGCGCTCACGCGAAAGCTTGCGAACCTGGCGAACGCTGAATACAACGACGTCCTCGCGGCGGTGCTGGAACGCGAGTCGGTGCAGAGCACGGGCATCGGCTTCGGGGTGGCCATACCGCACGGGCGGTGCGCCGCGGTGCACGACCTGACGATGGTTGCCGGCGTGACCCCGGCCCCGGTGCCGTTCGATGCCATCGATGGGGAGCCGGTGCGGCTGGTTTTTCTCATCGTGGGGCCGGAGGCGTCGGCCGGCCTGCACGTCAAGATCCTGAGTCGCATCGCCCGCCTGGTCCGCCGCGATGCGGTGCGCCAGCAACTGCTCGAGGCCACCACCGCTGATGAGTTCTACCACGTCCTCCTCGACGCCGAAGCGCATTGATCTGGTGCGCTCCGCCTCTCCCGTGACCGATTCCGTGAGCTCCACCGCCCTGCGCACCCACCGCGCCGGCGAGCTGACCCGTGCCCACGTCGGCGAGCACGTGCGCCTCGGCGGCTGGGTGCATCGCCGCCGTGACCTCGGCGGGCTGGTGTTCATCGACCTGCGGGACCGGGCCGGACTGGTGCAGCTGTCCTGCAATCCGGACTGGACGCCGGCGGCCGTGATGGAACGCGCGGCGGGGGCAGGGTCCGAGACCGTCGTGATGGTCACGGGCACGGTGGCGCTCCGGCCCGAGCCGTCGCGCGACCCGGCGCTCGGCTCGCGCGAGGTCGAGGTCCACGTGACCGATCTCGAGATCACGGGGCCCGCCCAGACACCGGCGATTCCGGTGGCGCGAAAGGAGAAGGAAGAGCTGGCCGCCGAGGAGCTCCGGCTCAAGCACCGCGTGCTCGACCTGCGCCGGCCCGAGCTGCAGCAGAACATCATTCTGCGGCACCGGCTGCTGCAGCGCGCGCGCCGCACGCTCACGGACCTGGAGTTCCTGGAGATCGAGACCCCGATCCTCACGAAGCCCACGCCCGAAGGTGCCCGCGACTATCTCGTGCCGAGCCGGATCCACCCCGGCGAGTTCTACGCCCTGCCGCAGTCGCCGCAGATCTACAAGCAGCTCCTCATGGTGGCGGGGTACGACCGGTACTTCCAGATCGCCCGCTGCTTCCGGGACGAGGATCTGCGGGCGGACCGCCAGCCGGAGTTCACCCAGATCGACCTCGAGGCCTCGTTCATGAGCGCCGAGGACATCCAGCAGGTGGTCGAGCGGATCCTGGTCGACTTGTGGGAGGAAGGTGGCTTCGAGGTGGCTCGGCCGTTTCCGCGCCTGGGCTGGCGGGATGCCATGGAGCGCTTCGGCATCGACAAGCCGGACCTGCGGTACGGGCTCGAGATCCGGGACCTGACCCCGCTGATCGGCAGCGATGCCGCGCCGTTCCTGGCCGAGACCTGCGCCTCGGGTGGCCGGCTCCGCGCGATCACGTTCGCCGGCGGCGCCGCGCTGTCGCGGAAGGACATCGACGCCCTCACGGCCGCGGTCAAGGAGGCCAAGGCGGGCGGGCTCATCTGGGCGCGGCGGACGGCCGCGGCGTGGGAGGGGCAGGGGGTGAAGGCGGTGGGCCAGGCGCTGCTCGACGCCGTGGGCGGGACCGAGGGAGATCTGCTGCTCGCCGTGGCGGGGACGGATACGGTCACCTCGCCGGCGCTCCACGCCGTGCGCAGCGCGCTCACGCGCCGGCCGGAGGTCCGCCCGACCACGGCGCACGCATTCGCCTGGGTGGTGGACTTCCCGCTGTTCGAGGTGGACCCCGAGACCGGCAGGCACGTGCCGGCCCACCACCCGTTCACTGCGCCCCACCCGGCCGACCGGAACGCGCTCGATGCCGACCCGGTCCGAGTGCGGGCGTTGCACTACGACGCAGTGTACAACGGCAACGAGCTTGGCAGCGGCTCGATCCGCATCACCGACCCGACGCTGCAGCGGCGTATCTTCGAGCTGCTCGGCATTCCGGAGAAAGAGGTCCGGCGGCGGTTCGGCTTTCTGCTCGACGGCCTGGCGGCGGGCGCGCCGCCGCACGGCGGCTTCGCCCTGGGCTTCGACCGGATCACGATGCTGCTGGCCGGGGCGACGTCGCTGCGCGACGTGATCGCGTTTCCCAAGACCACGGCCGCGCGGGCTCTCTTCGAGGGCGCGCCGACGCCGATAGACCCGAACGACCTCCGGGCGCTGCATCTGCGCGCCCTGGACGAGTAGCCAATGGCCGACGACCACCATCATCGGCTCTCGGCCGAAGGTGCCGACCCGCTGCTGTTCGCCGGGGTCAACGACGCGAACCTGATGGAGCTGCAGCGCAGCCTCGGCATCCGGGTCTCGTTCCGCGGCGACGACGTGAGCCTGGCCGGCACCGCCGAGCAGCTCGAGCGCGCCACACCCATCGTCCAGGGACTGCTGGACCTGGCCCGGATGGGCGAGCCGGTCTCACCGGACGACGTCCTCCGGCTGGCGTCGGAAGGGCCGCCGAGCGAGCTGCCGGCCCAGACCAGCGACGGCAAGATCGTGCTCCCGGGGCTCCGGCGCGCCATCGTCCCCAAGACCCAGGGCCAGCGCGACTACCTGCAGGCCATAAGCAACCACGATATCGTGATCGGGATCGGCCCCGCCGGCACCGGCAAGACGTACCTGGCGGTGGCCAAGGCGGTGGAGGCGCTCGCGCGGAAGCGGGTCAAGCGCATCATCCTGGCGCGCCCGGCGGTCGAGGCCGGCGAGTCGCTGGGCTTCCTGCCGGGCGATATCCAGGCCAAGGTCGACCCGTACCTCCGCCCGCTGTACGATGCGCTCGAGGACATGATGCCGCACGACCGGGTGCAGCGCGCGCTCGAGACCCGCACGATCGAGATCGCGCCCCTGGCATACATGCGCGGGCGCACGCTGGCCGACGCGTTCATCATCCTCGACGAGGCCCAGAACGCCACGGGCGCTCAGATGAAGATGTTCCTCACCCGCCTGGGCGTGAACAGCAAGACGGTGGTCACCGGCGACAAGACGCAGGTCGACCTGCCCCGGCGCGAGGACAGCGGGCTGGTGCAGGTCGAGCGGATTCTACCCGGGATCGACGGCATCGCCTTCCAGTATCTGCACGAGGCGGACGTCGTGCGGCACCGGCTGGTGCGCGAGATCATCCTGGCCTACGCGGAGGATCAGAACGGCTGATGGCTCCCGGGGAGGTGCCTCGAAGCCCGTTTGGGGACACACCGTCCGACCGGATCAAGTTCCACCTTGTCCGGTGGGTTCCCCTGCTCGTCACCGCGGTTCTGACCTACCTGCTGTTTCCGCCGCCGGCCGGCATCGGGGCCCGGATCCCCGATGTCGGGCAGCGCTCCGAGCGCACCGTCGTGGCGCCCTTTCCGTACCAGGTGCGGAAGACCACCGACGAGATCGCGCGCGAGGGTGAATCGCGGGCCCTGACCGCGCAGCCCGTCTACCGCTTCAGCCCCACCGCCTACGACTCGTCGCTCGCCGCCGCGCGCGACTTCTTCGCCGATCTCGAGCGCGCGAGCGCGCAGGGCCCCGAGCTCATGCGCGCGGTCGCCTCCACCCAGGCACACCTGGGCCCCGAGGAGACCCGCTACCTCGCCGATCCGGCGCACCGGCGCGAGATGAGCGACCTGGTGACCCACTTCCTCGGCGACATCCTCTCGCGCGGCGTCGCCGACGCCGGTGTGGTCCGCGGTGAGGCCAGCCGCCAGATCACGCTCCGGCGGAACGACAACGAGCGGGTCGTGGCCCGCGACTCGATCCTCACCTTCGCCGACCTGATGGAGCAGGCGGAGGCCGCGGGCATCGTGGTGGAAGATCCGGCGGGCCAGCGCACGCTGCGGCGCGTCGTGGGCGCGTTCTATCATCCCACCATCGTGCCCGACGCCACGCTCACGAGCGCGCGCCGCGAGCAGCTCCGCGCCAGCGTCGACCCGATACGCTACGGAGTACGCGCGGGCGAACAGATCGCCGCCGCGGGACAGCCGGTGACCGAAGAGATGCGGGCCAAGATGGTCGCCTTGCGGCAGGAGCTGCAGCGGCGGGGCGCCGGCGGCTACTGGACGCCCGGGGTGGTGGGCGCGCTGCTCTACAATACGATGGTGCTGGGCGTCTTCTGGCTGCTGATGGTGTTCTACCGACGGGAGACCTATGTCGAGCTGCGCGAGATGGCCTTCTTCGGGGCGCTTTTCTCGCTGGTCGTGCTGATCACGGCCGGCACCACGCAGCTCCTCCCCATCCGGCCCGAGATGGTGCCCATCCCCTTCGCCGCCATCCTGGTGACGCTGCTCTACAACGGGCGCATCGGCGTGTTCGCGGCGCTGACGCTCGCCGTGCTGCTCGACGGGCAGTGGTCGCTCGGGGAGAGCGGCATCCTGTTCTTCGGCCTGGTCGGCGGGGTGGCCGGCGCCATCGGCATCCGGGCGGTCCGGCGGCGCCGGCACCTCTACGTCACGGTGGCGGTCGTGGCGGCGGCGAGCATCCTGGCGTCGATCACGGTGGGCCTGCTCCAGGGCTGGGCCACGATCACGATCGTGGCGAGCGCCCTGCTCGGCTCGCTCATGGCGCTCGCCAGCGCGGCGCTGGCGATGCTGGTCATGCCGCTCGCCGAATCGGCCACCCGCATCACGACCGACCTGACGCTGCTCGAGCTCTCCGACCTGGGGCGGCCGCTGCTCCGGCGCCTGGCGCTCGAAGCCCCGGGCACGTGGGCCCACAGCCTCGCCATGGCCAACCTCTGCGAGTCGGCCTGCAACATCATCGGCGCGAACGGCCTGCTGGCGCGCGTCGGGTGCTACTACCACGATATCGGGAAGCTGAGCGCGCCCGGCTTCTTCGTCGAGAATCAGGGCGGCGGCCCCAACCCGCACGACCAGTTGCCGCCGATGGACTCGGCACGCATCATCCGGCAGCACGTGCTCGACGGTATCGCGCTCGCCGAGGCGGCCGCGCTTCCCCGGGTGGTGCGGGCGTTCATCCCGGAGCACCACGGCACCACAGAGATTACGTACTTTCTCATGCGGGCCCGACGGAATCTCGCCACCACGTCCCCCAATCCGGCCGATTATCGCTACCCGGGCCCGCGCCCGCAGAGCGCCGAGACCGCGGTGGCCATGCTCGCGGATTCGGCCGAAGCGGCGATTCGCGTGCTGCCGGAGCAGACGCCGGACAAGGTGCGCGAGGCCATCGAGCTGCTGGTCCAGCAGAAGCTCGCCTCCGGCCAGCTCGACGATGCCCCGCTCACCCTGCGCGATCTCGACCGGGTGAAGCGGGAGTTCGCCCGCGTCATGTCGGGCACCTACCACAAGCGCATCGGATATCCCCGTGCCAGCGGCGGCATCACCCCGGAATTCCAGACTGCCGAGCGGCAGTGATGTCGTGGTGAACGGCCGCCGCGTGCCGCTGCCGGCCGCTCTCGTGCGCCGGGTCGTCGAGGCCGTGCTGCGCGGCGAGCGCCGGCGCGCCTCGATCTCGGTCACCTTCATCGGCCGCGACGCGATGCGCCGGCTCAACGCCGAGCACAAAGGCCATGATCGGCCGACCGACGTCCTGAGTTTCGCCCTGGCCGACGCAGCAGGGCGGGCGGTCGGTGACGTGTACGTCTGCGCGTGGGTGGCCGAGCGCGAGGCGCGGGCCCGCCGCATCCCGGTCCGCGAGGAGCTCGTGCGCCTGGTGGTGCATGGGACGCTGCACGCCCTCGGCCGGGAGCATCCCGAGGACGAGCGGCGGACGTCGTCGCCCATGTGGCGGCGCCAGGAGCGATACGTGGAGGCTCTCGCGTGAGCGCCCGTTCATGATGGCCATGCTGCAGCTCTTCATCGCGCCGCTGGTGGCCGCGGCGCTGACGCTCTGGTCGGCGTGGCTGGCGCTCGCCGCCGAATCGGACGCGGACCTGCCGCGCGCCCTCGGCGGCGAGTTCTCCAATGAATCCGGCGCCGGTACGTTGTCGCGCAACCTGCACGTGGCCCATCTCGCGCTGCTCGTGCTCGCGGGCGCCGCGGCCGGTGGCGCCGTGGCGTGGTGGGCGCGCTCGCCCTCGGCGGGGCTGATCCGGCTGATGCTCGCGGTCGGCCTGGTCTGGGTGCTCGGCGACCTGCTGCCGCGGCTGCTCGCCGCCGTGGCGCCGGAGCTCACCGGCCCGGCGCGGCGGGCGGCGGCGGCCACCCTGGCGCCGTTCCGGCTCCTGCTCCGCCTGGCGGCCTGGGCCGACGCCCGCGCGCGCTCACCGGCCTCCAGGATCGCTCCGCACCACGCCGGCGCCGCCGAGCGCGACATGCTGCTGGGCGTGTTCTCGCTGGCCGACACCACCGTGGCCGAGGTGATGACGCCCCGCATCGACATCGTCGCGGTCGATTCGTCGGCGGACCGCGAGGAGGTCACGGCGACCCTCCGGAGCTCCGAGCACGCCCGGCTCCTGGTCTACGATGGGCATCCCGACGCCGTCGCGGGCGTGATCTACGCGAAGGACGTCCTGGCCGCCAGCGGCGACGACGGCGCGCCCTGGCAGACACTCATCCGGCCCTCCGCGTTCGTGCCGGAGGGCAAGCAGCTCGACCGGCAGCTGCGCGACTTCCAGCGGGGGCCGAGCCACCTGGCGGTCGTGGTGGACGAGTTCGGCGGCACGGCGGGCATCGTCACGCTCGAGGACATCCTCGAGCAGATCGTGGGCGAGATCCAGGACGAGCGCGACACCGACGAGGTCGCGCCGATCCAGGTGGTTTCCGAGGACCAGCTCCGGGTCGAAGGCGGCGTGGCGCTGTCCGAGCTGGAGGGCGTGCTGGGGCACAGCTTCGACCGCGAGGACGTGAGCACGGTCGGCGGGCTGGTGCTCGCCGAGTTCGGCCGGGTGCCCCGCTCCGGCGAGTCGATCGATCTCCACGGGTACCGCCTCGTGGTGGAGCAGGTCGTCCGGCGCCGGGTGCGCCGGGTCGCGGTCTACCGGCCGGCCGTCGAGGCCCCGCTCGGGGGCGCAGAGCGGGTGCTGCCATGATCTGGCTGGCCATCGCCGTCGGGCTCGCGGTGGCGGCCTTCGGCGCTACCGCCGGCGCGGCGCTCATCACCGTGAGCCGCGCGGAGCTCACGCGCGCGGTGAGCCGGCGGCTCCGCGGCGGCACGCCGTCGCTCGTCTGGCTCACGCAGGTCGACTACTACCTCACGAGCGCGTCGGCCACGACCTCGCTGGGTGTGCTGATCGTGGGCGCCGCGTTGCCCGGCCTGGCCGGATCGGGCGCACCCCGCCTGGTGGTGGCGCTCGCGGTGCTCGGCGTCCCCCTCGTGCTGTTCGCGGCTTACCTGGTGCCCCGCTGGCTCACGCAACCGCGCGCCGAAACCGTGGCCGACCGGGTCATCCCGCCGCTCCGGCTGTGGTCCCGCGTGGTCGGGCTGCTGCTGCCAGCGCGAACCGCGACCCGGCCCACGGACCTGCGCTCCATCTGGCGCGAGGGCGCCGCGGTCGGACTCCGCGCGGACGATGAGCTCCAGCTCGTCGGCGGGGTCATGGCGTTCAGCGTCCGGCCGGTCCGCGAGGTCATGACGCCGCGAACCGACATCGTGGCCATCGACGAGCACGCGGCGCTCGACGACATCCGCATGGTGTTCGCCCAGAGCGGCTACAGCCGCATCCCCGTCTTCCGCGAGACGCTCGACGACATCATCGGGATGCTGCACGCGTTCGATCTGTTCCGGCTGCAGCCGGGGGACCCGCTGCCGGTGCGCCCGGTCGCCGTGACGCCGGCCAGCCGGAGCTGCGGGGACCTGTTGCTCGACATGCAGCGCGAGCGCCGCCACCTGGCCGTCGTGCTCGACGAGTTCGGCGGGACCCTCGGCATCGCCACCCTCGAGGACCTGCTCGAGGAGCTGGTCGGCGAGATCTTCGACGAACACGACGACGAGGTGCGAGCGACCCCCGCGTCCGGGCCCGCGCTGTTCGAGACCGACGGGAACGTTTCGCCCGAGGCGATCGAGGAGCGCTTCGGCGTGTCGCTCCCCGAGGGCCGGTCCACGACGGTGGCCGGGCTCCTCGCCGAGTGGGCGGGGCGGATCCCCAACGCCGGCGAGCGATTCACCATCCGCGGGCTCGAGTTCGACGTCCTCGAGGCCTCGCCCACCCGCATCGAGCGCCTGCTCATCCGCTCGGGCGCCACCCCCGCCGTGACGCTCCTGCCGGGCGCCTCGTGACCGCGCCCGACGATAAGGTCGGGCGGATGGTCGACCTGGTGCGAACCGGCGAGCTCGCGACGTTCGTCCGCCGTGCCCACGAGTTCGAGCCCGCCGACCTCGCCGACGTCCTCTCCGCCCTGGACGAGCGGGACCGGCTGACGGTCGTGAAGGCCCTGCCGGCCGAGCTCTCGAGCCAGGCGCTGGCCGAGATGCCCGAAGAGGAGCACGCCGAGACCACGCTCGCGGCCCTGGCCCCGGAGCAGGCGGCGGAGATCGTCGACGAGCTGGACGACGACGATGCGGCCGACATCCTCGGCGAGCTTCCGCCGGCGGACCAGGAGCGGATCCTCTCGACGCTCGAGCACCGGGCCGTCGTCGACCGGCTGCTGCGGTACGACGAGGAGACCGCCGGCGGCCGGATGACGTCCCAGACGGTGACCGTGCGCGACACGGCCACCGTGGCGGAGGCGCTGGAAGAGATCCGTCGCCAGGCGGCGGAAGCCGAGGACTTCTACCAGGTGTTCGTGGTCGACAGCGACCGGCGCCTCATTGGAACGCTGCCATTCAAGGACCTGGTGATCAGCCGTCCCGATCGCCGGGTGCGCGACTTCATGGCGCCCGCCGACGTCTCGGTCTCGCCCGAGGCCGACCAGGAGGACGTGGCCCGGATCCTCGCGCGCTACAACCTGCCGAGCGTCGCGGTGGTCGACGACCATGGCCGGCTGCTCGGCCGCATCACCTTCGACGACGTCATCGACGTCGTGGAGGCCGAGACGACCGAGGACCTCCTCAAGTTCGGCGGCGTGCCGGCGAGCGAGCTGCTGGCCGCAGGCTGGCGGGAAGCGGTGCGGAGCCGGCTCCCGTGGCTCTATGTCAATCTGCTCACCGCGTTCCTGGCGGGCGGCGTGGTCTACGTCTTCCAGGATACGGTGCAGCGCACGGTGGCGCTCGCGGTCTGGATGCCGATCATCGCGGGGATGGGCGGGAACGCGGGCACCCAGGCGCTGGCGGTCACGGTGCGCCGGCTCGCGCTGGGGCAGATACCGAGCCACGTGTTTGCCCGCGTGGTCGGCAAGGAAGTGCTGGTGGGGATGGTGAACGGACTCGCCATCGGCGGGGTGGTGGGCCTGGTCGCGATGCTGATGGGCAACGACCAGAGCCGCCTCGGCATCGTGGTCTTCCTCGCCATGTCGGGGAATCTCCTGGTGGCCGGGTTCGCGGGCGGGTTCATCCCGGTCGTGCTCGAGCGCTACCGGATCGACCCGGCCATCGCCTCCTCGATCTTCGTCACCACCTTTACCGACGTCTGCGGCTTTCTCCTCCTGCTGGGATTGGCGGGATGGCTGCTGCTGTGAGGCCGCGCTAGGTGCGCGCCCTCGTCATCTTCGGCCGGCTGCTTCCGTTCGTCTTGGCGTTCATGTGGGACCGGCGCCGCTTCCTCGTGCTCGGGCGGCCCCGGCGCCGGGACGCCGAGCGCCACCGGCTCCGCGCCGAGCGCCTGACCAGCACGCTCGCCGAGCTCGGCCCCACCTTCATCAAGCTGGCCCAGGTGTTCGCCACCCGGGCGGACATCCTGCCCGAGCCGTATCTCAGCGCCATCGCCACCCTCACCGACCAGGTTCCGCCGCTGCCGCCGGGCGTGGCCGAGCGGGTGGTGCGCGAGGAGCTGGGGCGCGACGTGGACCAGGTGTTCGGGCGGTTCGAGCCGGAGCCGCTCGCGGCGGCCTCGCTGGGCCAGGTGCACCGGGCGTCGTATGCCGGCCGCGAGGTCGTGGTGAAGGTTCTCCGCCCGGGCGTCGAGGAGCTCGTCGCGGAGGACCTCGACGTCTCGTTCCGGATTCTGTTCCTGCTCAACCTGCTGTTTCCCAACCACCACACGCGCGCGATCACCGCGATCGTGAGCGAGTTCTCCAAGCGCATCCGCGACGAGCTCGATTTTCGGGAGGAGGCCCGCAACGCGGGCCTGCTGCGCCGGAACTTCCAGAACGAGCCGCGGGTAGTGGTGCCGGAGGTGGTGGCCGAGCTGGTGACCCGCCGCGTGCTGGTCCTGGAGTACGTGGAGGGCACCCGGATCGACCGGCTGCACGAGCGGCTGGCCGCGGGCGAGCTCGACCTCCAGCGGCTGGTCGAGACCGTGGTCGACGCCTACATCAAGATGATGCTCGAGGACGGTGTCTTCCACGCCGATCCCCACGCCGGCAACCTGCTGGTCGACCCGCAGGGGCGTCTCGTCCTGCTCGACTTCGGCATGGTGCTGCAGGTGGAGCGCGACACCCGGCGGCGGCTGGTCGAAACGGTGCTCGCCGCCGCGCGCCAGGACGTGGACGGGGTCATCAACGGCTTCTACGAGCTCGGCATCCTCGACCCCGACGTGGACCGCGGCACCGTGCGCGACGCCGCGCAGAGCCTCATGGCGGTCTCCCTCAGGGACGACACCTCGCCGCGGCAGATCCAGCGGCTGGTCGAGCAGGTGCTGGACACGTTCTACGAGTGGCCGCTCATGCTGCCGTCCAACCTGGTCTACTTCGGCCGGGCGGGCGTGCTGGTCGAGGGGATCGGGCTCCGCTACGATCCCAACTTCAACGTGCTCGCGATGGCACGGCCGGTGCTCGCGCGCTCGGCCAAGCGGCTGATTCAGGGAGTGCTGGAGCAGGACCCGCGCACCCGGGTCACCGACTGGACCCAGGAGGCGTTCACGCTCGCGCGGACCCTTCGCGACCTCGTTCGCCGGGTCGAGCGGGACGAGCTGCGGGTCCGCTGGCATCCGCGCGACACCCTCGAGCTCCAGCGGTTCCTGGCCCAGCAGGTGCGGCGGGCGCTGCTGGCGCTGTTCGCGTTCACCGTGGCCGTCATCGCGAGCGTCGTCTATCTGGCGACGCGGCGGCTCGAGGTGCTGGTCCTCGGATTGCTCGTCGCCTTCGGCATGTTCCTCGTCATCTTCCTCCTCCCGACCCACCTCTTCCAGAACCCGCTTCGATTCCGGCGACGCTGGCCGGCTCGCTGAGCGCCCCTCCTCGCGGAGGGGCGTCAGGGGAGCGCGGAACGTCGATCGGTTCAGGCGGACTTGAGCTTGGCGAGCACTCGGTTGTCCAGCCGGCCGGTCACCGGCAGCTTGTTTTCCTTCTGGTACTTCTTGAGCGCCTTCCGGGTATCGGCGTTGAACTGGCCCGTGGGCTTGCCCTTGTAGAGCCCGGCCTTGGCGAGACCCTCCTGGGCCTCCTTGATCTGATCGGTGGTCCACGTCATGGACTTGGTCGCCGACTTGTTCATCGCGGAGGTGCTGGTCGAGTCGAGCTTCGCGTGAACGGTGGGAGCAGGACTCGTGGGTGACGCCGACGGCTTGGTCGGGGCCGCGGAAGTCTGGGCCGCGAGCGCGCTCGCGGAGAGGGTGGCCAGGGCGAGGGCGGAAGCAAGGGCGAGTGATCGAAGCATGAGGTCCTCCTCTGGAGTACGGCGACCGTCCGGTGTGGGCGGCTGCGTGGACGTCCGGAGAAAGGGCAATCCACATGCCAGCGGGGATCACGCCGGCGACGGTGCCTCGAGGAGGGAGCGCGAGCGATGGCGCGCCACTCTGTCCTGCGCGGGACAGAGTGGCTTCAGTCGAAGCGGCGGGGCAGGTCCCAGCGTTGGATCATGCGGCTCAACGTGCGCCGGCTGATGCCGAGGACCCGGGAGGTCTCGTCGCGGTTGCCCCGCAGGACCGTCAGCACGTGCAGTACGTGCCGGCGGTCGACCTCGTCCAGCGACTGGAGTGGCTCCTCCCCATCTGGTGCTTCGAGATCGAGATCGACGCCCGCGGGCCGCGCCTGCAGCGCATCGGGCGCCGATGCGGCGGCGCCGCGCACCATCGGTGTCAGGTGCTCCGGACCGATGACGTCCTGCTCCGCGAGCAGCATGGCGCGCTCGAGCACGTTCTGCAGCTCGCGGATGTTTCCCGGCCATTCGTACGCCAGCAGCCGGCGCTGCGCCTCGGGATCCACCGCGACCGGTCCGCGGCCATGGCGCGACGTCAGCTCGCGCAGGAAATGGTCGATCAGGAGCGGGATGTCCTGCCGCCGCGCGCGGAGCGGCGGCAGCGTGAGCGTCACGACGTTGAGCCGGTAGTAGAGATCCTCACGGAAGCGTCCCTGCCGGACCAGGTCCGGCAGGTCCCGGTGCGTGGCCGCCAGCACCCGCACGTCCACCCGCACCGCGGCTTCCGAGCCCACCGGCACGATCTCGTGCTCCTGGAGGGCGCGCAGCAGCCGCGCCTGGAGCGCCGGAGAGATGTCGCCGATCTCATCCAGGAACAGGGTGCCGCGGTCCGCCTCGCGGAAGAGCCCGGGCCGAGCGGTGGCGGCGCCGGTGAATGCGCCACGCACGTGGCCGAACAGCTCGCTCTCCAGCAGCCCTTCCGCGAGGGCGGAGCAGTTGACCGCGACGAAGCGCTGATCCGCCCGGGCGGAAAAGCGGTGGAGCGTCCGGGCCACCAGCTCCTTGCCCGTGCCGGTCTCGCCGAAGACCAGCACGGTGGCCTGGGAGGGCGCCACGCGCGCCAGCGTCTTCATCACCTCGATGATCGCCGGACTGTGGCCGACGAGCGCCGGACCCCCGGCCGGGCCGCCGGGGGAGGCGGGCCCGGTGCCGCCATCCCGGCGCAGCCCGGCCATCTTCCGGCGTTCGAGCGAGCGGGCGAGGGTCTCCCGCAGCGCAGCCAGATCGTACGGCTTGCTGATGAAGTCGTACGCTCCCGCACGGATGGCCTCGCCCGCGGCGGTCGCATCCCCGAAGGCGGTCAATACCAGCACCAGAGCCCCCGGGTCCCGCTCCCGCAGCACCCGGAGCAGGTCGAGGCCGCTCTTCTCGGGCATGCGCAGATCGGTCAGCACGGCGTCGAACGGTCCCGCCGCCTCGACCTTGGCCAGCGCCTCGTCGGCGGAGAGAGCCGGAACGACCTCGTACGCCTCGCGCTCCAGCACCTCGGCGAGCAGCCGGCAGGCCTCTTCGTCGTCGTCCACCAGCAGCAGCCGGGCGTGGCGCGGTGACGGCAGGGTCGTCATGCGGTCTCCTCGAGCGGGAGAGTGAGCCGCCAGCGCACGCCTCGCGCGCTGGGCACGTGGACCAGATCTCCGCCGAGCATCCGGGCCAGGCGCCGGCTGACCGCGAGGCCCAGTCCGGTGCCCAGCGGCCCCTTCGTGGTCGAGAACGGCCGGAACAGATTGGAGGCCGCTTCGGCGTCGAGGCCGGGGCCGTCGTCCTGGATGTCGATGTAGGCCTGGTGGTCGGCGCGGCCGGTGGCGATCGTGACCGTCCCCCCGCCGGGCAGCGCCTCGAGGGCGTTCTTGAGGAGGTTGAGCAGGATCTGCTCGACCATGGCCGGATCGCAGGTGGCGAGCACCGGCTGGCCGCCGTCCTGGAGGAAGTGCGTCCGGACGCGCGCGTCGCTGAGCGACGGCTCGAGAAACCGGGTCATCCGGAGCGCGATGGCGTTGAGGTCCTCCCGCTGCCGCAGCGGTGTGGGCCAGGGCCCGCGGTCGAGTCCCGCGCGGACGATCCCCGCGACCCGATCCACCTGCGCGAGCAGCAGCCGCGCGCGCTCGATGCCCCTGGGATCATGCTGGGCCTCGAGGTCGTCCCGGAGCAGCTGCAGGTGGCCGCTGACCGTGTTGAGCGGCGTCCCGATCTCGTGGGCGAAGACCGCCGCCGTCTCGTGCATGAGCGCGAGCCGGTCGAGCCCGCGGGCGCGCTCCTCGAGCGTGAGCAGCATCGCGCGCGCGGCGCTCTCCCGCTCGCGCGCGGCCAGGGCCTCGCGCATCCGGTTGTACCGGCGCGTGAGCTCGCGAAATTCCGGCGGACCGATCTCCGGCGCGGCGGGCGCCCCGGTGGCGCCGCCGTGCGCGGCGGCCATGGCCGTCCCCAGGGCCGCCAGCGGCCGCCCGACCCAGCGCGCCGTCATCACCGCCACGAACAGCGCGACGAGCAGGGCCGACAACAGGGCGAGCAGATAGGCCCGCTGGCGCTCGAGCCGCGCCCAGTCCTGCAGGCGGCGGGTCGAGACCCGCACGTCGAGCACTCCAAAGGGCCGCGGCATTCCGAGCGGCAGCACCACCTCCCATGCCGGCGCTGACCCCCGGTGCAGGTGCACCTCCGGCGCGCGGCGGGTGAAGGCGGCGTAGGCCCAGCGTCCGGCCGGGGTCGAGTCCGGGAGACCGCTTGCCGCCGCGGGCGCCAGCCGCGAGCCGCGGAACACGTAGACCATGGCCTGGGACTCGGTGCCCCGGTGGCGCGACCATCCCTCGATCCCCTGCGTGAGGCCCGTGGCCTCGCCGTGCGGCGCGCTGCGGACCAGCAGCGTGGCGAGCGTGTTGGCGAGGGTCACCGTCTCCAGCCGGAAATCTTCGAGCCGGGTGCGCGCCGACCACCACAGCGCGATCTCGGTGGCGCCGGTGACGAGCACGATCGCCATCGCGGCCGTGAGCACCGCCAGCCGGCGAGGCAGGCCCATCGGCATCAGACCGGCTCCACCGCCCGGCGCCGAGCCATCTCGCGCATCCCGTGGCGTCCCAGCAGGCCCACGCCCACCACCAGCACGGGCAGGACCTGGACGGCCTGGAGCGCCACCCCCGCGGCCACCGCGCGCGAGGCCTCGATGCCCGCCGGCCGGAGTCCGAGGACCACCGCGCCCTGCACCACGCCCACGTTGCCCGGGGTGAGACGGAGGATGCCGCCGACGTTGGAGAGCACCAGCGCGAGGACCGACAGGGCGGGCGTGACCATCGCGCCGGTGGCGACGATCGACCAGTGATACGTGGCCCACTGCAGTCCCCACGAGCCGACGTTGAGTGCGAGCGGCGCCGCGAGCTGTGCCGTGGTCCAGCCCGGCGCCGCGCCCTCGCCGCGTCCGGGCCGGAGCCACGGGATCCAGCGCAGCAGCGCGAGGGCGCCCCCGATGAGCAGCACGCCCCCGCCGAGGAGACGCCAGCCGTGCTCCGAGGCAACGCCCGCGACCACCCCGAGCAGGAAGATGCCGAGCGCTGCGGCCTCGACGATGCGGCTGGCCACGACCGAGCGCATCGCGAGTCCGGCGGTGACACCGTCCCGGCTCGACGCGAGGTGGATGCGGCCGGCCTCACCGCTCATCGCGACGCCGATCGCGTTGATCGCCGCACCCGCGAAGGTGGCGGCCTGCGCGGTCCGGAAGGTGAGCGGGCCGAACGGCCGCACGAGCAACTGCCAGGCCCAGGCCTTGACCGCGAGAGACAACAGGTTGATCGCGCCGGCGGCGGCCAGGAGTGCCCAGTCCGCCCCGGCGAGCGTGTTCCAGGTGACGAGCCAGGGAAACCGCGCTGCATAGTGCAGCGCCGCGATGACCAGGACCAGGACGACGATCCACAACCATCGGGGGCGCTGCAGCCATCGAGGGCGCGTCACGCGCGGTCGTGGCCGTCGGGCAGTCGAGGTTCGTAACCCATCGTACGGCAGTCCTCCGTGAGGCCGGGCAGCGGCTTGGCGGTCGGCCGGCAATGCCGGAATCTAGCCGTGGCCGAAGGTCTCGGGCCTCACGGGATCTGGGCATGCGCGGGCAGGGGGCAAGAATACGGCCAATGGTCAAAGGCCGAGTCCGTCGGCAGATTTCGCGCGTTCCGGTGGTGGCGCGGGACGTTCTGTCCCGCGCCTCGGCGTCCGCAAGCCATTCTGTCCTGTGAGGTCCATCATCGAATCACGCGCGTCGGATCTGCGCGACCTCGCGCGCCTGTTCCTCAAGCTGGGCCTGGTGGGCTTCGGCGGACCGGCGGCCCATATCGCGATGATGCGTGATGAGGTCGTCCGGCGGCGCGGGTGGATGAGCGACGAAGAGCTCATGGACGCGGTCGGCGCGCTGAATCTCCTGCCGGGTCCGAACTCGACCGAGCTTGCGCTCCACATCGGGCGGCGACAGGCAGGCACCAGGGGGCTGCTGGTGGCGGGCGCCTGCTTCATCCTGCCGCCGATGGCGCTGGTCCTCGCCTGCGCCTGGGCGTACGTCCGCTACGGGCGACTTCCCGCGGTGCTCGGCGCGTGGGCCGGCGCCCAACCGGTCGTCGTGGCGGTGGTGGCGACGGCACTGGCGGGGTTCGCCCGCACCGCGCTCCGGACAACCTCCGCGCTCGTGGTCGGACTCCTCGCGCTGCTGTTGGCGGCGCTGGGTGTACACGAGCTGGTCGTGCTCCTGGCCGGGGGGTTCATGGTGCTCGCCATCCGGATGCCCTCGTGGACGCGCGGTGCGGCGGCCGGTGCGACGGCACTCGTGCCCTGGCTCCCGGCCACCTCCCCGGCCGCCGCCGCCGTTCCCGGCCTCGGCTGGCTCTTCCTCTTCTTCTTCAAGACCGGCGCGGTGCTCTACGGCAGCGGGTACGTCCTGCTCTCGTTTCTCCGCGGCGGCCTGGTGGAGCGCGGGGGCTGGCTCACCGAGGCGCAGCTGCTCGACGCGGTGGCGGCGGGTCAGGTCACGCCGGGGCCGGTTTTCACGACGGCCACGTTCATCGGGTATCTGCTGCACGGCGTCCCTGGCGGCCTCGTGGCTACGGCCGGGATATTCTTCCCCGCGTTCCTGCTCGTCGGGGTGAGCGGGGCGATCATCCCCTGGCTCCGCCGCTCGCCGCCGGCGCGCGCCTTCCTCGACGGCGTGAATGCCGGTTCCGTCGCCCTCATGGCCGTCGTCACCTGGGAGCTGGGGCGGCACGCGCTCACCTCGCCCTGGCTGGGAGCCCTGGCCGCGGCCAGCGTGCTCCTGCTCCGGGCCGGGGTAAATTCCTCGTGGCTCGTGGCGGGCGGCGCGCTCGCCGGCGCGTTACTTCGCTGAGGCCACCCGCGTGAGCTTCGAGCATCTCATTCTGCGCTACGGCCTCGCCGCGGTCTTCGTCGGCGCGGCCGTCGAGGGCGACCTCACCCTCATTCTGGCGGGCGTGGCGGCGCATCTCGGCTACTTCGCCTTTCCCACCGCGGTCGCTGCGAGCGTCGTGGGCGGATTTCTCGGGGACCTTGCCTGGTACATGCTGGGCCGGCTGCGCGGCCCCCGGTTCCGGGCCGGCCGTCTCTACCGGCGTGTCGGCCATCGGATCGAGATGCTCGCTCGCAGGCTCGGGCCGGCCGAGCTCATCGCGTCCCGCTTCGTCTACGGCACCAAGGCCGCGAGCATGCTGTTCTGGGGCCTCCACGGGATGTCACTGCCACGCTTCGTGCTGGTGGACGCGGTCGGATGTGTGGTCGGATCGCTGGTCTTCACCGGGCTGGGCTACGCCGTGAGCGGGAGCGCGACGGTCCTGCTGGGGCGCGTGCGGCGGGTGGAGCTCTGGCTCCTGGGGGCGGTGCTGGTCGGTGCGGTGCTGGTGTTCGTCATCCACTGGACGGCGAAGAAGGAGCTCCATATCGACGAGGAAGATGCAACGTGAGGCTCGGGGGCCGCCTGAGGTGCAACGGCTAGCAGTTCGCCTTGCCTCCACCCCTCCCTCAGGCGACTTTTCCGTCATGGATCCCGACCTCCTCCTCGCGGGACTGCGGGCCGGCAATACGGCAGCCCTGGCCCGCGCGATCTCGGTGGTCGAGAATGGACGGGCGGGCTTCGAGCGGCTGCTCGCCGACGTTCATCCGCTCCTCGGCCGGGCCCGCCGCGTGGGGATCACGGGGCCGCCGGGCGCCGGAAAATCCACCCTGGTCGAACGCCTCGTCATCAGCTATCGGCAGGCCGGACTCCGCGTGGCCGTGGTGGCCGTGGATCCCACCAGCCCGTTCACCGGCGGCGCGCTGCTCGGCGACCGTATCCGGATGGAATCCGTGGCCCTCGACCACGGCGTCTATATCCGTTCCATGGGTAGCCGCGGCTCCCTCGGCGGCCTCGCCACGACGACCCGTGAGGTCTGCGATCTCCTCGATGCCGCCGGCTTCGACCTGATTCTCGTGGAGACGGTCGGCGTCGGGCAGTCGGAGCTCGACGTCGCCCGGATGGCCGATTCGACCGTGCTCGTGCTGGTGCCCGAGTCGGGCGACGGGATCCAGGCGCTCAAGTCGGGGGTCATGGAGATCGCCGACCTCTTCGTGGTCAACAAGGCGGATCGCGCCGGCGCGGAGAAGCTGCGGCAGGAGATCGAGATCACGCTCGGCATCCGGCAGGGGAGCGCGTTTCGGGGCATGGCGGGACATCATGGAGGTCGGCCAGGCGGTCAGGCGGGCGGGCGGGCAGGAGGTCAGGCAGTCGGACCGTCGGACGGTTCGGAAGCAACCGCCCGCCTGCCCGCCCGCCCGCCTGACCGCCCGACCTGGTCCCCCCCCGTCCTCCTCACCGTCGCCGCCAAGGGCGACGGCGTCACCGAGCTGATCGAGGCCCTCGACCGCCACCACGCGTGGCTCGCGGCGAGCGGGACGCTCGACGCGCGCCGCCGCCGGCGTCTGCTCGACCGGACGCGAGAGGTCGTGGAGCGGGCCACCCGGCGCTGGATCTGGGATGAGACCCGGGCGGACGAGCGGATCGCCGAGCGGCTCGACGAGATCGTGGCGGGGCGGGTGAGTCCGTACGAGGTGGCCGCGGAGGTGCTGGACGGCCTCAAACAGGGCGAGCGCATATGACGACGTGGAGCACCGAACACGATGCCGAGGTCTCCCGGCGCCTGGCCGAGCAGGAGCGCGAGCTCGCGCGGCTCCGCGCGGAAGTCGCGGTCTGGCGGGCGGCCGCGTCCGGACTCCCCACCCGCACGGACAGCGATTTCACGTCGGTCTCCGGCCGCGCGGTGGAGCCGGTATATACGCCGTTGGACCTGCAGCCGGGCCTGCACGAGGCCGCCGGGATGCCGGGCGAGTATCCGTTCACCCGCGGGATCCACCCGACGATGTACCGTGGCCGGCTCTGGACGATGCGCCAGTTCGCGGGCTTCGGCACCGCCGACGACACCAACGAGCGGTACAAGTTCCTGCTGGAGCGCGGGCAGACCGGTCTCTCGGTCGCGTTCGATTTTCCGACCCTGATGGGTTACGACGCCGACCATCCGCGGTCGGAAGGCGAGGTGGGCAAGTGCGGTGTCGCCATTTCGAGCCTGGCCGACATGGAGACGTTGTTCGACGGGATTCCGCTGGACCGGGTCTCGACCTCGATGACGATCAATGGCCCGGCCGCGATGCTGTTCTGCTTCTACGTCGCCGCCGCCGAGCGCCAGGGCGTGCCGATCGCGCAGCTCCAGGGCACGATTCAGAACGACATTCTCAAGGAATACATGGCGCAGCACGCCTGGATCTTCCCCGCGGAGCCCGCGCTCAAGATCATCGTCGACCTGTTCGAGTGGGCGGCGGAGCACACGCCCAAGTGGAACACGATCTCCATCTCGGGCTATCACATCCGCGAGGCCGGGTCCACCGCCGCGCAGGAGCTCGCGTTCACCCTGGCCAACGGGTTCTGCTACGTGGAGCACGGGCTGGCCCGCGGACTCGCTGTCGACGCGTTCGCGCCCCGTCTGTCGTTCTTCTGGGATATCCACAACGATTTCTTCGAGGAGATCGCCAAGCTTCGCGCCGCGCGCCGCATCTGGGCCCGGCACATGCGCCAGCGCTACGGGGCGCGCGACGCGCGGAGCTGGCGGATGCGCTTCCACTGCCAGACCGCCGGCGTGACGCTCACGGCCCAGCAGCCGCACAACAACGTGGTGCGGGTGTCGTACCAGGCGCTCGCGGCGGTGCTCGGCGGCACCCAGTCGCTCCACACCAACGCACTCGACGAGACCCTCGCGTTGCCCACCGAGGAGTCGGTCCGCATCGCGCTCCGGACGCAGCAGATCCTGGCGTACGAAACCGGGGTGCCGAACGTGGCCGATCCGCTGGGCGGATCGTACTACGTCGAGGCGCTCACTGACGGACTGGAGCGGGAGGCGGAGGGCCTGTTCGCCGAGATCGAGGCCCAGGGCGGCGTGGTCCGAGCGATCGAGTCCGGCTGGTTCCAGCGGCAGATCGCCGCCAGCTCGATGCGTTTCCAGGCCGAAGTGGAGCGGGGAGTCAGGACGGTTGTCGGGTTGAACGATTTCGTGGAGGAGGCGGAGGCGCCGGTCGAGATCCTCAAGGTCGGGGACGCGGCCGAGCAGATCCAGCGCGTGCGGCTGGCCCGCGTGCGGGCGGAGCGGGACTCGGCGCTGGTCGAGTCGCGCCTCGGGGAGCTGCGGCGCGCCGCCGCCGAAGACCGAAACATCATTCCAGCCATGCTCGACTGCGCGCGTGCCTACTGCACGCTGTACGAGATCCGGCATGTGCTCGAGGACATCTATGGCAGTTATCGGGAGCCGATCTTCTATTGACGGCAGACGGACGGCGGGGCGGACGAGGGCACGGCCGTCGGGCAACGGACGCGGGCGGGCGCGCGAGCTGGTACCGGAGGTGGCCGAGCGGCTGGCGCGGCTCGCCGCGGTGCGCCCGGGCGCGCACCGGGTGGTCAGCTGCTACCTGAAGCTTGAGCCGCGGGACCGGAGCCGTGGGAAGTACCTCATCAAGGTCAAGAATCGCGTGCGGGAGGTGACCCAGGCGCTGCCGCGGCTCGGCCTGCCGCGAGGCGTGCAGGAGGCGATCGTCCGGGACCTCGAGCGAATCCAGCAGTTTCTCCGGGTGCCCGCGAATCTGCCGTCGTCGCAGGGTATCGCGCTGTTCGCCTGCGAGGCCATCGGCTTGTTCGAAGCGCTGCCCCTGCCGATGGTCCACCGCTCGCGCCTGGCCGTGGACGCGACGCCGCTCATCCGCGAGCTCGCGTCGGTCGAGGACGAGTTCGGCCGCCTGCTCACGGTGGTGCTGGACCGGATGGGCGCCCGGTTCTTCGAGGTGACGGCCTACGACACCCGGGAACTGTCGGGCCTCCGGGCCGACAGCACGCGGGGCGGGCGGTTCCACGGCGACCAGAGCGGCCCGGGCTGGGGCGAGCACACCTACCACAACCGGATCCGCACCGAGAAACAGCGCCACTACGAGGCCATCGCGCGCGAGCTGTTCACGCTGGACCGCCGGCAACCGGCGCACGGCATCGTGATCGCGGGGACGGGAACGGACGCCGGCGCCGTGGAGCCGTTCCTGCACAACTATCTGGTGGAGCGCGTCATCGGCACCGCCCGGCTGAATCCCAAGGAGGCGACGCCCCCGGCCGTCCACGCCGCCACGCTCGCCGTCCGCGAGGCGTGGGAGCGCGAGGAGGAGCGGACCCAGGTGGGCGAAATGCTCGAAGGCCTGGGCAGCGGGTGGAGCCTGAACGGGATGGATCCCACGCTCCACGCACTCTCGCGGGGGCAGGTGCGCACGCTCCTCGTCCACGCCGACGCCAGCGAGCCCGGCTTCCGCTGCGCGTCCGGCCGCCTGGCCCGCACCGAGCGCGAGTGCCGGGGCGAGGGCGAGCCGGTCCCGGTGCTCGACGTCGTCGACGACGCGATCGAAGAGGCGCTTCGGCAGGGGGTCGACCTCAACGTGGTGTACGAGCCCGAGGCGCGCGACTCGGTGGACGGGCTGGCGGCGCTGCTCCGATTCCGCTGAGCCCGTGATCGTCGAGCACGACGTGCCGCTCCGCGCGGTCCTGTTCGATGCCGGCAACACGCTCCTCTTTCTCGATCACCCGCGCATGGCCGCGGCGGTCGGAGCGGCGCTGGGCATGCCGCTCACCGGCGCGGTGCTGGCGGCGGGCGGTGCCGCCGCGAGCCGCGCCATGGAAGGGCCGCGGGTCGACGATCGCGCGCGCGCCACGGCCTACCTGGAGGCACTCTTCCTCGAGGCGGGCGTGCCCGCCGAACGGCTGCCCGAGGTGAGGGACTGCCTGGCACGGCTGCACCTGGAGCGGCATCTCTGGAGCGGCACCGCGGGCGATACGCACGACGCCCTCGAGCGCCTCCGGGGCGCCGGTCTCAAGCTCGGTGTGGTGTCGAACAGCGACGGCCGGGTCGCGGAAGCGCTCGAGGCCGCGGGACTCCGCGGATACTTCGACGTGGTGGTGGATTCGGCTCTGATCGGCGTCGAGAAGCCCGACCCCGCTATCTTCCGGGCCGCGCTCGACGTGCTCGACGTGCCGCCGGCCGAGGCGCTGTACCTGGGCGACCTGTTCGACGTGGACGTCCTCGGGGCGAACGCCGCCGGCATTCCGGCGGTGCTGCTCGTGCCGCCCGGCGCCCCGCGGCCCGCGGGATGTGCCGCCGTCGGCTCGCTCGGGGAGCTCGCCGACGACCTGCTTAAGGAGAGACTCGCCTCATGACGGCTGCACCCTCGTACGGCTCCGGAGCCTCGCGGCCACTGCCCCGCCCGATCCGGGTGCTCGTCGCCAAGCCGGGGCTCGACGGCCACGACCGGGGCGCCAAGGTCGTCGCCGCGGCGCTGCGCGATGCGGGGATGGAGGTCGTCTATACCGGGCTGCACCAGACGCCCGAGATGATCGCGACCGCGGCGGTCCAGGAGGATGTCGACGTGGTCGGGCTCTCGATCCTCTCGGGCGCCCACATGACCCTCTTCCCCCGGGTCCGCCAGCTGCTCGACGCGATGGGGCGCCCCGACGTGCTGGTGACCGGCGGCGGCATCATCCCTGCCGAGGACATGGACGCGCTCCGTGCGCAGGGCATCGGACAGCTGTTCGGCCCGGGGACGCCCACCTCCGATCTCATTACCTACATCACCTCGTGGGCGTCCGAACACCTGGAGCGGTAAGCCGCCTCCGGGCGCTCACCGACGAATACCGGCAGCTCGCCGAGCGCTTGCGCGCGGGGGGCGGCGCGGCGCGCGTCGCCAAGATGCACCAGCAGGGGAAGCTGGCGCCCCGGGAGCGGGTGGCGAAGCTGCTCGATCCGGACACACCCTGGCTCGAGCTCGGCCTGCTCGTGGCCTACGATCAGTACGATGGGCAGGCGCCCGGTGCCGGCGTCATCACCGGCGTCGGCGTGGTCGAGGGTCGTGAGGTGGTAGTGGTTGCGAACGACGCCACGGTGAAGGCCGGCTCCTGGTGGCCCGAGACCATCCGCAAGATCCTCCGCGCGCAGGAAGTCGCCATGCGCCAGCGGATCCCGATCATCTATCTGGTCGACAGCGCGGGCGTGAACCTGCCGTATCAGGGCGGCGTCTTCCCCGGTCAGTACGGCGCCGCCCGCATCTTCTACTACAACTCGATCATGCGCCGGTATCTTCACGTCCCGCAGATCAGCGCGGTGATGGGGAGCTGCATCGCCGGGGGCGCGTACCTGCCGGCGCTGTCCGACGTGATCTTCATGGTCGAGGGCACCAGCTTCATGGGCCTCGGCGGCCCCAACCTCGTGAAGGGCGCGACCGGGCAGACCATCGACGCCGAGACGCTCGGCGGCGCCGTCACCCACACCGACGTGAGCGCCGTCGCGCACTACCGTGCCGCCAACGACGCGGAGTGCCTGGTCCGGATCCGGGCCTACGTCGCGCGGCTCCCTCGGCTCGACGGCATCCGCCATCAGGTGCGGCCGCCGATGCCGCCGGCACGGCCACCCGAGGCGCTGTACGACCTCCTGCCGCAGGACCACCGGCTCTCGTACGACATGCGCCACGTGCTCGACGCACTGCTCGACGGCGGCGCCCTGGACGAGTTCCAGCCCGGCGTGGCGCGCGAGATGCTCTGCGGGCACGCGCACATCGAGGGGTGGCCGGTGGCGGTGATCGCCAACCAGCGTGGCATCATCAAGGGCCGGCCCGACGAGCGGCCCCGGTTCGGGGGCATCGTCTACACCGGCAGCGCCGAGAAGGTGGCCTATTTCATCGAAACCGCCAGCCGCGAGCGCTTGCCGATCCTGTTCGTGCAAGACGTGAGCGGGTTCATGGTCGGCCCCGAGGCCGAGCAGAGCGGCATCATCCGCGCCGGCGCCCACTTCGTCGAGGCGATGGCCACCGCCGCCGTGCCCAAGATCGTGCTCACGGTCAACCACGCCTCCGGCGCCGGCTACTATGCCATGGCGGGCCAGGGCTTCGATCCCGACTTCATCCTGTCCTGGCCGACGGGCCGCATGGGCGTGATGGAGGGCGAGGCTGCGGTCATGGCCGTGCATGGGACCGAGCTCGATCGGGCGCAGCGCGAGCGGCGCGAGCTCACCGCCGACGTGCAGGCGTCCGTGGCCTCGATGCGCGCCGACTACGAGGCCCAGCTCGACGCGCGCTACGCGGCCGCGCGCGGGCAGGTGGACGCCATCCTCACTCCCGAAGAGACGCGCGACCAGCTCGCCTTCACGCTCCGGATCGCCGCCAACTACGCCGGGCCGCATCTCGGCCCCTTCGTGCTCCCGCCGCTCGACGCGGCCACCTCCCGCTAGGACCCGCATGCGTCCGTCGCTGCTCACCGCTCTGATCGCCCCGGCCCTCGCCGCCGCGCTCGCCTGTGCTTCCGGCCGGCCGGCGGCATCGGGCCCCGCACCGACGGCAAAGCGGGACAGCGCCGGCGTGGCGCCCCCGGGCGTGACGTCGCCGGACACTGGCCGTGCGGGTGTGGCGGGCGCCCCGGCCCCGGGAACCTCTCCGGCCACGCCGTCCGCCGACTTGGTGCGCCGCGTGGCGCCGCCCGAGGTGGCGCATGCCCACGGCTGGATGCCACTCTCGAGCACCGGCGTGGATCGGTTCCTGCGCGCCCAGCCTGAGGCCGACGGCCGCGGCGTGCTGATCGGGATTCTGGACACCGGCATCGACCCGGGCGTGCCCGGGCTGCTCACCACCTCCACCGGCGGCCCGAAGATCCTCGACCTGCGCGACTTCTCCGGCGAAGGCGCGGTGCCGCTCGCGCGGGTGACGCCGGCGGGTGACTCGGTCGAGGTCGGCGGCCGGCGGCTCGGCGGGTTCGGGCGCGTGATGGCGCTCAGTACCGCCGGGCCATACTACGCCGGCACCATCGCCGAGCTGCCGCTCGGCCCGCCGCCGGCGGCCGATCTCAACGGCAACGGGGCCGTGCGCGACACGCTGCCGATCGTCGTGGTGCGTGCCACCGACGGCTGGGTGCTTCTGGCCGACACCGACGGCGACGGCTCGCTCGCGGGCGAGCGGCCGATCCACGACTACCTCGCGGGCCGAGAGAGCTTCGGCTGGGCCCCGAAGGGCGGCCACCCCCGCGTGAACGTCGCGGCCAACTTCGGCGCCGACCCCGCCATGCCGGAGCTCGATCTCTTCTTCGACACCGGCGGACATGGGACGCACGTCTCCGGCATCGCCGCGGGTCACGAGCTGTACGGCGTGCCGGGCTTCGATGGCGTGGCGCCCGGGGCGCAGCTGCTCGGCCTCAAGATCGCAAACAGCGCGCAGGGCGGCATCTCGACCACCGGCAGCATGCTCCGCGCAATGGACTACGCCATCACCCTCGCCGAAGCGCGGCACCTTCCGCTGGTGCTCAACATGAGCTTCGGGGTGGGCAACGAGCTCGAGGGCAAGGCGCGAATCGACGGCATCGTCGACTCGGTGCTCGCCGCCCATCCGGACGTGGTGCTCGCGATCAGCGCCGGCAACGACGGCCCAGGACTCTCGACGATCGGCTTCCCGGGCAGCGCGAGCCGCGCCATCAGCGTGGGGGCCACGCTTCCATCGAGTTTCCTGCCCCCGGGCCCGAACGGCGCGCCCTCGCCGGACCTGCTGGCGTATTTCAGCTCACGCGGCGGCGAGGTCGCGCGGCCGGACATCGTGACCCCGGGCGTGGCCTACAGCACGGTGCCGCTCTGGAACGCCGGGGACGAGGTCGAGCAGGGCACCAGCATGGCGGCGCCGCATGCCGCCGGCCTCGCGGCGCTGCTCGAATCGGCCGCCAGCAGGGCACGGCGTCCGGTCACCGCACGCGATGTGCGGCAGGCGCTGATGGCGACGGCGCAGCCCACCCCGGGTGCCACCTTCGTCGACGAGGGCAGCGGGCTGGCCGACGTCGACCGGGCCTGGCGCTGGCTCTCGTCGGCGCCCACCGTGGCCGAGGTGGGCGTCCGGGCGGTGGGACCGGGCGATGCCACCGCCGCGCTGCTCCGCGGAGTGGGCAGCTTGCCCGACACCGTGCAGAGCTTCGAGCTGGTCCGGCCGGCGAGTGCCACCCCGGCGACGTACGCGCTCCGAAGCGACGCGCCCTGGCTCACCGGCCCTGCCTCGGTGACGCTCAAGGGGACGCGCACGACCCTTCAGCTCAAGGTCGGCCGAAAGGCCATCGCCCCCCCGGATGTCGCGGTCGGGACGATCACGGCGTGGGGTACCGACACGCTGGCCGGTCCCGCGTTCCGCCTGGTCGTTACGGTGGTTGCCGCGGCGCCGGTGGCCCCCGGCACCCGGACGCTCCGCGACAAGGCCGCGCTGCCCGGCGGCGGCACGCTCCGCACCTTCTTCCAGGCCGACAGCGCCCGCCCGTTCGCGCTGGTCGTCGAGACCAACGGCCGCGCCGAGCGCGCCCTGTCGTTCCTGCACGAGCCGGACGGCATGCCGTTCCGCGACGAGGGCGCGCGGTCGGCGGGCTTCGGTCCGCAGAGCGCGGAGTACGAGGCGGACTCGCGCGACGTGCTGCCGGGGGCATACGAGTCGGTCGTCGTGGTGCCGCCGGGCGAGGCACTGAGCGCCACCGTGTCGGTGAGCCAGTCGCCGCTCGCGCTCAAGGCCGAGCGGCGGGGGGAATCGGTACACGCGAGCTTCACCAACCTCACCGGCGCGCCGGTCGAGGCGCTGGTCGGAATGCACCTGGGCGGCGCGGCCCGGCTCGAGACGGTGACCGCGAGCGGCTCGGCCGCGCAGAAGATTCCCTTCGTCGTGCCCAGCTGGTCCCGCGGCGTCGTGATCGACATCACGATGGACCGCGCGCAGTGGGGCAGGTTCACCGACTTCGGCGTAACGCTGTTCGATTCGCTCGGCCAGCAGCTCGGCAAGCAGCCGCTCAACTACGACTTCGGCCGCCTGCAGGTGGAGCTGCCCGAAGGCCATGGCGACGTACCGGTGACGCTCGGGCTCTTCCCCGGCTTCGCCGACCCGGCCGGCGACCAGCGATGGAGCCTCCGCGCCTCGATCCGGATCTACGCCGACACGTCCGTCGTGCTGGCGCGGGCCGATACCGGTACCCAGCGCATCGCGCCGCACGCCACGGCCACCGCCGACTTCGCGCTTCCCGCCTCGCCCTGGCCGCTCGGCCCCAAGTTCATCCCGCTCGGGCTCCTGGTGGCGCGCGCGGATGACCGGAGTTGGACCCGGGAGATCGAGCTCTCCCCCCCGGGCACGGCCCTCGTCCCATGACGATGCGCGACGGCCGCACCGTCCGCATCGCCGCGGGGCAGGGGTTCTGGGGCGACTGGCTCGAAGCGCCGGTGCGCCAGGTGCGCGGCGGCCCGATCGACTACCTGATGATGGACTACCTCGCCGAAGTGACGATGTCCATCATGCAGAAGCAGAAGTCGCGCGATCCGTCCGCCGGCTACGCGCGCGACTTCGTGCCGCTCATGGAGCGGATCCTGCCCGACCTCGTCGAGCGCGGGGTCCGCGTCACCTCGAATGCGGGCGGAGTCAACCCGCGGGGCTGCGCCGAGGCGGTGCTGGCGGTCGCGCGCCGCCTGGGGCTTCCGCGAAAGCTCCGGGTCGGGCTGGTCTCGGGCGACGACATCCTCGGCCGGCTCGACGAGCTGATCGGCCGCGGGCACCCGTTGAGCGATATGGAAACCGGCCGCCCGCTCGCCGACATCCGCGATCGGGTGCTCAGCGCCAATGCCTACCTGGGCATGGCGCCGATCGTCGAGGCGCTCAAGGGCGGGGCAGACGTCGTCGTCACGGGACGAGTCACCGACACCGGGCTCACGCTGGGCCCGATCTTCCACGAATTCGGCTGGTCGCCGGACGACTGGGACAAGGTGGCCGCGGGGACGGTGGCGGGGCACATCATCGAATGCGGCGCACAGGCCTCGGGCGGCAACCTGCTCAAGGGCTGGCGCGGCGTGAAGGGCCTCGCCAACCCCGGGTTTCCCATCGCCGAGGCGTCGCCGGACGGCTCGTTCGTCATCACCAAGCATCCGGGGACGGGCGGCGTCGTTTCCGTTGCGTCGGTCACGGAACAGCTGGTGTACGAGATGGGCGACCCGCGGAGCTACATCACGCCTGACGGCGTCGCCGACTTCACGACCATTCAGCTCCGGCCCGCCGGGCGGGACCGGGTGCGGGTGAGCGGCATCCGCGGCGGGCCGCGCACCGCCATGCTCAAGGTCTCCATCGCCTACTTCTGGGGGTACAAGGCGGTCGGCACGCTGGTCTATGCGTGGCCGGAAGCCTACGACAAGGCCAGGGCGGCCGACCGCGTCCTCCGCCAGCGCCTCGCCGACCTCGGCCTGGCGTTCGACCAGATCCTCACCGAGTTCGTCGGCGTCGACGCCGCGCACGGCCGGTTGAGCGGGCCACCGCATCCCGATCTGCCCGAGGTGCAGCTCCGGGTGGGCGTGCGGGCGCGGGAGAAGGCGCCGGTCGAGCGGTTCACCCGCGAGATCGCGCCACTGGTCCTCACCGGGCCGCCGAGCGTGACGGGCTTCGCCGGAGGCCGCCCGGCGGTCGAGGAGGTCGTGGCCTACTGGCCGGCGCTGATCGACCGCCGCGAGATCGAGCCGCACGTCCGGGTCGAGATCCTGGAGGCATGACCGTGGCCAAATCCGTCAAGCGCCCCGCCGGGTCCGCCGCCAAGCGTGCGCGTTCCGGCGCCGTTCGTCCGCTCCAGCTACGCTACCTGGCCCATGCGCGCTCGGGCGACAAGGGCAACACGGCCAACGTCGGCCTGATCGCGCTCGAGCCCGAGCTCTACCCCATCCTGGTACGCGAGGTGACGGTGTCGCGGGTGGCCCGCCATTTCAAGGGCATGGTGAACGGCGTCGATCGGTTCGAGCTGCCCAATCTGCACGCGCTCAATTTCCTGCTGCACGAGGCGCTCGACGGAGGCGGCACGATCTCGCTCAAGACCGACGCCCAGGGCAAGGTCTATTCGACCGCGCTGCTCCGGATGGAGATCCCGGTGCCGGTGGCACTCGCCCGCCGGCTGGTCCGGGCATGACCGAGGGCACCGTCCCCCTCCAGTCGGCGCTGATGGACGGGGTGCTCACCCTCACGCTCGACCGCCCGGACAAGCGCAACGCGCTCAGCGCGGCGATGGTGGAGGCGCTGCACGCCGCACTGGACCAGGCCGACCTCGATGCGGACGTGCGAGTCGTCATGCTGCGCGGAGCGGGCAAGGACTTCTGCGCCGGTGCCGACCTCGACGAACTGCTCGCTTCGGCCGACCTGACGCTGGCGGAGAACGAGGCGACGGCGCGCAGGCTGGGCGCCCTGTTCGGGCGGATGCGGACGCTGCCCAAACCGGTCGTCGCGGTGGTACACGGCCGTGCGCTCGCGGGCGGAGCCGGACTGGTCACCGCCTGCGACATTGCGGTCGCAGGGGCGGGCGCGCAGCTCGGCTACCCCGAGATCCTGCGCGGGTTCGTGCCCGCGATGGTCATGACCCTGCTGCGCCGCGCGGCGGGCGAGAAGGCCGCACTGGACCTCGTCCTCACCGGGCGCCTGCTCGGCGCCGAGGAGGCACGCGTCACCGGCCTGGTCGCCCGCGTCGTGCCCGACGCCGAGCTCGAACGGCAGGCGGCGACGCTCGCCAATGCGCTCGCCGCCGCCAGCCCCTCAGCCATCGCCCTCACCAAGCAGCTCTTCTACCAGTTGGACGGCCGGTCGGTGGACGAGGGCGTGGCGCTTGGCGCGCGGATCAACGCGCTCGCCCGGCAGACGCCCGACTTCCGGGCGGCCATCACGCAGTTCCTCGAGCGCTGAGACCAGGTGTGGCCAGGCACGCGGTCACCTACTTGCGGCTCGGCCTGGCCCTGGGAGGGTTCGCGGTGGCGCTGCTCGCCGTCGCGTTCGAAGACGAGCGGCTCGGGTGGGGTGCGATCGCGTTGCTCGCGGGCTCGCTGCTGGTGCGAGTGATCGAGCGGCGGGCACGTTCGGAGGAGGCCTCGGCGGAGGACGGCAACGCCCCGGAGGAGTGAGCCCGCGCGGCGTCCGCCACGGCCGCTCCCCGGCTGTGACGCGCCTCACATGGCTCGGTCCCCATCTCCGCTACTTTGCCACGGCCCGCCGGCTTGACGGGCAACCCAGCGGGCATCGGTCCCGATGCGCCGCTTCACGGAAATCCGGCTCAAGGAGGAGCGGTATGTGGGTACCGAAGGCCGTGGCGGCGATGGCCCTTGGGATGCTCGTGAGTACGTCGGCCCTGCACGCTCAAGGCGCGGAGTTCTCCCTCGGGGGTGGAGTGGACCTCCCGCTGGGCGACTTCGATGACGCAGCGAAGCTCGGGTTCCACGGACTCGCGGGTGTGTCAGTGGTCCCGGCCAGCTGGCCGGTTGGGATTCAGGTCGATGGCAACTACTCACAGTTCAAGGATGATACGCGAGATATCAAGTATCAGTTCATCTATGGTACCGCCAACATCGTCTACAAGTTCAAGACCGCCGAGGAGAGCCGGTTCCATCCGTACCTGATCGGCGGCGGTGGGGTGTACAACTTCAAGCCGAAGGGCGACGGACTCCTCCCAGGCACCGACGACTCCCAGACCAAATTCGGCATCAACGCGGGCGCGGGTTTCGACATAAAGGCTGGCAGCACAGGCCTGTTCGTCGAGGGCCGCTTCCACGACGTGTTCACTTCGGGCAACAGCATCAAGTTCATCCCCATCACTGTCGGCCTGCGCTTCGGCGGCCACTGACCGTCGATATCCGTTCGACCGGCCGCCTCGCCTCCGCGGGGCGGCCGATGCGTGTTCGGGATCCGCGCTGCGGCACCGGGATGCGGCAACCTCGACGCGACAGGGCATCTTGGCGCCCCATGTCCGCGTCCATGGACGAGGCCCGCCGCCTCCTGCGCCACCATTTCGGCCACGGCGACTTCCGGCCGGCCCAGCGGCCGGTCATCGCCTCGGTGCTCGCCGGGCGGGATACACTTGCGGTGCTGCCGACGGGCGGAGGGAAATCGGTCTGCTTCCAGGTGCCGGCGCTGGTGACGGGCGGGCTCACGCTCGTCGTCTCACCGCTTATTGCCCTCATGCAGGATCAGGTCGCGGCCGCGGCCGCCCGCGGCATCCCGGCCGCGGCGCTGCACAGCAGTGTGGGAGACGCGGAGCGGGACGCCATCTGGCGCCGGCTCACCGATGGGTCCCTCCGGCTGCTCTACGTCTCGCCTGAGCGGCTCACGCGGTTGGCTCCCGAGCTCCAGGATCGGGGCATCACCCTCGCCCTGCTCGCCGTAGACGAGGCGCACTGCATCGCCGAGTGGGGCCACGATTTCCGGCCGAGCTACCGAGCGCTGGGCGCGGCGCGCTACCGGCTCGGCCGGCCGCCGGCCGTCGCCCTGACGGGGAGCGCCACCCCCGAGGTCCGCCGCGACATCGCTCACGCGCTCCGCTTTCGGCCCGGCCGCTTCGACGAGCATCTCGGCTCGTTCGATCGCGCCAACCTCTGGTTCGGCGTCGTCCCCGTGGCCAGCGAGCGGGCGCGGCTGGAGGCGCTGGTGCGCCTGCTCGCCGGCGACGACCGGATGGCAATCGTCTACGCCCCGACCAGGAGCGTCACCGAGGCCATCGCGCGGGCGCTCGCGCAGGCCGGGCACCGCGCCGCGCCCTACCACGCCGGCCTCACGCGGGAGCGGCGGAGCCGGACGCTCGAGGCCTTCCTCGACGACCGGCTGGACGTCATCATCGCCACCTGCGCCTTCGGCATGGGCATCGACAAGCCCCGGATCCGACTGGTGGTTCACTGGACGTTGCCGCCCACACCCGAGGCGTATTACCAGGAAGCGGGCCGCGCCGGACGCGATGGCGAGTTCGCCCGCTGCGTCCTGCTCTGGCGCGCCGGGGACGCCGTGCTCCACCGGCGTCAGCTCGACGTCACGTTCCCGCCGCGCGCCCTGCTCGAGCGCCTCTGGCGGGACGGCGAGCGCTGCCCGGGCGTCGCCGCCAACGTGCGCGCTTCCGCGGAACGCCTGCGGCATGAGCTCAAGCCGGAGCGCGGCGCCGTGGATTGGTCGGTGGTCGCCGACCGCCGCCGCCGCGCCGAGCGGCGGATCGGGGCGGTGGAGGAATACGCGAGGGGACGAGGGTGCCGGCGGCGGGCGCTGCTCGAGTACTTCGGGGAGCGGCTCGAGCGCTGCTCCGGCTGCGACCGCTGCGGCCGCCGGTCCGTGCCGGTGCCGGCCGAGCCGGAGGTGTCGGCGCGACTGACCCGGCTGCGCGCGGTGGTCGCATCGAGGCCCGGTCCGTGGGGCGCGGCCATTCTGGAGCCCGAGGTCATGGTCGCGCTTGCCCGGCAGCCCCCGGCCGACCCGGGCGCGCTGGCCGACGTGCCAGGGGTCGGGAGCGCGCTCGCGGAGCGTTGGGGCGGGGCGATTCTCGGGGCGCTGCACGGGGCGACCCCTGGCGCGCCCGGCGTCTCGATGCGGACCGCGCGCCGCACGCAGGAAGGCTCTCGCCGACAGGCCCTGGAGCGCTGGCGCGACGGCGTCGCCAGCGGTCTTGGAGTGCCCGGCTACGTCGTGCTCCGAAACGCCACCCTCGACGCGCTCGCCACCTGCGACCTGCGGGATGGTCGTGCCCTCGCCGCAATGCCGGGTCTCGGCCCCCGTACCCTCGCCAAGCACGGCGAGGCGCTTCTCAGGTTGATCGCGGCCCACCCGCCCGACCATTATCTTCTGCACACGCTGACCGACGCCGAGCGCTGACCGCCGGCCTATATTCGTCACCTCATACTCTCCCGGTCGCTTCCATGGACGATTCGCTCTACTTCACCGAGCACCATCACCAGGTCCGAGAGATGGTTCGCGAGTTTTCGCGGACGCAGATCGCGCCGGTCGCCCGCGAGCTGGACCGCACCTCGACCTTTCCCTGGGACAACATCAAGGCGATGGGCGAGCTGGGCCTGCTGGGCGTGCCCTGGAGCGATGAGCTCGGCGGCGCCGGGATGGACCAGCTCTCGTACTACATCACCATCCACGAGATGGCCAAGGTGGACGCGAGCCACGCGCTCACCATCAGCGCCCACACCAACCTCGGCACTTCGCCGATCGTCGAGTTCGGCACCGAGGAGCAGAAGCGGCGCTACGTGCCGCTGCTCGCGGGCGGGCGCGTGCTCGGCGGCTTCGGGCTCACCGAGCCGGGCGCGGGCAGCGATGCCGGCGGCACCGCCACGACCGCCGTCGACAAGGGCGATCACTACCTGCTCAACGGCTCGAAGATCTTCATCACCCACGCCGGCGTTGGCGAGATCTTCTCGGTCACCGCCCGGACCGAGGGCGGCCGCGGCAACAAGGGAATCACCAGCTTCATCGTGACCAAGGACACGGTGGACCTCGCGGAGGCCGGCCGGCTCGGCGTGGGCCATGCCGCGGACCTGCCCAAGACGTCCGGTGTCCGCGCCGGGAAGAAGGAAGACAAGATGGGCTGGCGCGCGAGCGACACCCGCGAGCTCATCTTCGAGGACGCGGTGGTCCCCAAGGAGAACGTGCTCGGACAGCTGGGCTATGGGTTCATCAACTTTCTCAAGACGCTCGATGGGGGGCGCATCGGGATCGCGGCGCTCTCGCTCGGCATCGCGGAGGGCGCCTACGAGGAGGCGCTCCGCTACGCCGGCGTCCGGAAGCAGTTCGGCCGCCTCATCGGCAGCTTTCAGGGGGTCAATTTCCAGCTGGCCGATATGGCCATGGAGATCGAGGCCGGCACCCACCTCCTGTATCACGCCGCCTGGCTCAAGCAGAACGGCAAGCCGTTCAAGAAGGAGGCGGCCATGGCCAAGCTCTTCTGTTCCGAGCTGGCCATGCGGAGCACCACCAAGGCGGTCCAGATCTTCGGCGGATATGGTTACACCACCGACTATCCGGTCGAGCGGATGATGCGGGACGCCAAGGTCTGCGAGATCGGGGAGGGGACGAGCGAGATCCAGCGGTTGGTCATCGCCCGGCAGATCCTCGGCCAGGTGGTGGATTGAGTTGCCCTAAGCTTCGACGCGACATATAATTGGCACGAGTGCTGACGCGCCGTCTCGCGGGCCCGGCAGATTCCGGGCGCGCCCCCGGGTCGGCGCGTTGCTGCAAGACCGAAGTCCATTCCCAGGCATGCCGCGGCAAGCGGTTTCGGGAGCGCATTCACGGCGCCCCTCCGTGGCTGAGGTCATCACTTGAAGCGCGAGATCCTGATCAACGGAAGCCAGCGGGAAACCCGCGTGGCGATCCTCGAAGACGACCGCCTTGTCGAGCTTCTCGTCGACCGCCCCGACCATCGCCGCACGGTCGGCGACATCTACCTCGGACGGGTCGAGGCGGTGTTGCCGGGCATCCAGGCGGCGTTCGTCGACATCGGCCTCGAGAAGAGCGCCTTCCTGCACGCCTCCGACCTCCTCGAGCCTGACGAGGACGAGGATCCCGGCGAGGACGCCGAGGCCGACGATGAAGCCGAGGCCGATCCTCCCTCGGCCGAGGCATCCGAGGCGGCGCCGGCCGAAGAGGGACAAGGCGAGCGCAAGAGCGGATGGCGGGGGCGTGACCGCCGCCGCCGCGGGCGGCCCATTGGCGGCGCGGCGGCCACCGAGCGCGCCCCCAACGCGGGCGAGGCTCGCCAGCGAGAGATCTCCCCGCGACGCGCCGTCCCGAACATTCAGGACATCCTCAAGAAGGGCCAGACCCTCCCCGTCCAGGTCACCAAGGAGCCGATCAGCACCAAGGGCTGCCGGGTCACCGCCCAGATCTCCCTCCCGGGCCGCTTCCTGGTCTATATGCCCTACGCCTCGAAGGTGGGGGTCAGCCGGAAGATCGAAAGCCGCGAGCAGCGGTCCAAGCTGCGCGAGATGGTCACCAAGATCCTGCCCAAGGACTCGGGCGGCGTCATCGTGCGCACGGTGGCCGAAGGCGTCACCGAGGAGCACTTCCAGCGGGAGATCGACTCGCTCCTCGCGCTCTGGCGGAAGATCAACCGGAAGAAGACCTTCGTCCGGCGGGCGCCGGCGCTGTTGCAGCGCGAGACCAGCCTGACGCGAGGCATCATCCGCGACCTGTTCAGCGCGAAGGTGGACGCGCTCCACGTCGACTCGCGCGAGCTCTACAACGAGATCGAGCAGTACCTCAGCCAGATCGATCCCGAGCTCATCGGCCGCGTGCACATGTACACCGAGCCCACCCCGCTGTTCGACAAGTTCGACATCGAGTCCGAGATCCGGGAGCTGTTCAAGGCCCGGGTGGAGCTGCCCACGGGAGGCTCGCTGATCGTCCAGCCGACCGAGGCGCTCGTCAGCATCGACGTCAACACCGGCCGTTACACCGGGAAGAAGGATCCGGAGAAGACCATCCTCCGCACCAACCTGGAGGCCGCGCGCGAGATCGCCCGGCAGATCCGGCTGCGGGACATCGGTGGCATCATCGTGTGCGACTTCATCGACATGGAGACCCGCTCCAACCGCGACAAGGTGCTCCAGGAGCTGCGCACCCATCTCGGCCGCGACCGGGCCCGGACCAAGGCCCTGGCCGTCTCCGAGCTCGGCTTGGTGGAGATGACCCGGCAGCGGGTACGACCGTCGCTGTGGCACTCGATGACCACCGACTGTCCCACCTGCGGGGCGACCGGCCGCGTCTTCACCCCCGAGGTGGTGGCGCGGCGGCTGGAGCGGGCCCTCAAGCGGGCAGGCCACGAGCACCGGGAACGGCAGCTGACCGTCCGGCTTCATCCGGAGGTGGCGCTCTACCTGCTAGAGGAGGAGCCCAAGCTTCTGCAAACCCTCTCCAAACTGACCAGCCTCGACCTCGAGCTCCGCGACGACCCCATGATGCGGCTCGACGAATTCCGCCTGATGAGCCGGCCGGCGGGCAGGGACGTGACGGAGCTGTACGCGGTGGCGTGAGGACGGTCGGACGGTCGGACGGTCGGACGGTCGGACGGTCGGACGGTCGGACGGTCAGACGGTCAGACGGTCAGACGGTCAGACGGTCAGACGGTCAGTTGGAAGGTTCGCGAGTGTTAGAGCGCGTCACCCTGAGCGCAGCGAAGGGGGCACGAGCCGACGCATGCCCCCTTCGCTGCGCTCAGGGTGACGACCGCGCGGCTGGAGCACCCGGCTGGCTTACGTTCCGACCGTCCGACCATCCGACCGTCCGACCATCCGACCGTCCGACCGTCCGCCCCTTGCCTCAACCGCAACCACAGCCTATGTTTACAGGCTAACATCGTGGCTAACCTAGGACACAGGCACCTCATGTACGCGATTTTCCGGGCCTTGGGCAAGCAGTTCCGGGCCGAGAAGGGCAAGACCCTCCGCCTTCCCCTCATGCACGCCGAGGCGGGCGCCAAGGTCACCTTCGACGAGGTGCTGCTCTCCTCGGACGGAGAGACCATCCGCGCCGGCACGCCGCTCGTGGCCGGCGCCAGCGTCGAGGCGGAGGTCGTGGGCGTGGGCAAGGAGCCCAAGATCTACGTGTTCAAGTTCAAGCGGCGGAAGAACTACCGCCGCAAGACCGGGCATCGGCAGAAGTTCACCGAAGTCCGCATCACCGACGTCAAGCTCGGCTGAGGCGCACATGGCACACAAGAAGGGCGTAGGCTCCAGCCGGAACGGCCGGACCAGCAACCCCCAGTATCTCGGCATCAAGCGGTACGGTGGCGAGCAGGTGGTGGCGGGGAACATCCTGGTGCGGCAGCGCGGCACCAGGTTCCATGCCGGCAAGAACGTTCGGCGAGCCAACGACGACACGCTGTTCGCGCTCGTCGACGGCGTCGTGAAGTTCGAGTTCAAGGACAAGGACCGGCAGAAGGTGTCGGTGTACCCGGTCGTCGAGGTCGCGGCGGGCTGATCCGCTCGAAGCATTGGCGCGCGGGGCGTGGCGAGAGCCACGCCCCGCTTTTTTGCGTGTATGATTCACGGAGGTCCGGCCTCTGCGCCGGGCGGTTCCACGACTCTCCGGAGGACTCGATGTCCAATTCCACGCTGTTCGACCGCCTCAACCACGAGCTCGAGGCGATTGGCAAGAAGGCGCAGGCCGCCCTCGACGAGGGCAAGCTGCAGATCGAGCTCATGCGCGCGCGCAAGCGGCGCGACAATGCCGCCCGGGATCTCGGGCTGCTGGTCTATCGCCGGGAGCGCGGCGGCGAGGTCGAGCCGCGCCGGATCGACGCGCTGTTCGTCCGCCTGGATGATCTCGTGGCCGAGGTCACCCGGCTGGAGGGGCTGGTGGATGCGCGGCGCAAGCCGGAGCCGGCGGCGAGCCCGGCGGCCACCCAGCCGCCAGCCAGCACGGTGGCGAGCTAGAGGGCCGGCGAGATCCGCCTCGGGCGAGCGTTGCAAATCGACGTTGGCACCTCGCGCGGCCGATCCGCCGCGGACGTCGATCTGGCGACACTCAGGATTGCCCCTATATTGGCCACATACCCGATAAAACGGCGGAGCCCGGATTGTCGGCCGTGCATGGCCTTGGCTCAGTTTGACCGGCGCGGCGGAGTCACCTCGCAACTGGCCAGGCTATCGGCGCCTGGTGGAGTTGGGCGATCATGGTGGAGCTGCTCGAACGCCTCAGCGGCGCGCTCGCCGCCCGCTACAGGATCCAGCGGGAACTGGGGCAGGGCGGGATGGCGAGAGTCTTCCTGGCCCACGACCTCAAGTACGAGCGCGCAGTGGCCGTGAAGGTGCTTCGCCCCGAGCTGGCCGCGGAGGTTGGACCAGCGCGGTTCCTGCGTGAGATTCAAATCGCCGCCCGGCTCCACCATCCCCATATCCTGCCGCTGTACGATTCGGACCAGACCGATGGGCTGGTCTACTACGTCATGCCCTACATCGAGGGCGAGACCCTGCGCCACCGCCTCACCCGGGAACGCCAGCTCCCCGTTGGCGACGCGCTCCGGATCGCGCGCGAGGTGGCCGACGCCCTCAGCTACGCGCACAGCTGCAACGTGGTGCATCGGGATATCAAGCCGGCCAACATCCTGCTGGATGCGGGGCACGCACTCGTGGCGGATTTCGGCATCGCGCGCGCCATGGGCGCCGGAGAGTCCTCGACCGGGCACATCGTCGGCACGCCCACGTACATGAGCCCCGAGCAAGTCGAAGGTCTCGAGCACCTCGACGGCCGCAGCGACATCTACAGCCTGGGCGGCGTCCTCTTCGAAATGCTGGTGGGGGAGCCACCCTTCCGGGGGTCGACGGTGATGGCCGTCATCGCCAACCGGTTGAGCGGACCCGTGCCGTCACCACGCGCCTTCCGCGAGCTGGTGCCCGAAGCGGTGGACGCGGCGGTGAGAAAGGCGATGGCCACCCTGCCGGCCGATCGTTACACCTCGGCTGCCCAGTTCGCCGAAGCGCTGGGCACGCCGGCGACCGTCGACATCGCGGTGGGGGCGGCACAGGCCATGGTCAAGGAGGTCGTCGCCGCGAAGTCGGTGGCGGTCCTCCCGTTCGAGAACATGAGCACCGACCCGGAGAACGAGTACTTCAGCGACGGGATCACCGACGACATCATCGCCCAGCTCTCCAAGATCAGCGCGCTCAAGGTGATCTCCCGGACGTCCTCCATGCAGTACAAGAAGACGACCAAGAAGATCACGTCGATCGCGCAGGAGCTCGGCGTGGGGGCCATCCTGGAAGGCAGCGTGCGGAAGGCCGGGCAGCGGGTGCGGATCGTGGTGCACCTGGTCGAGCCGGGATCCGAGAAGCACCTGTGGGGCGACACCTTCGATCGCCAGCTGACCGACATCTTCGAGGTGCAGAGCGAGGTGGCGCAGCAGATTACCGGCGCGCTGTCCCTGGCCCTGTCCCCCGAGGAGAAGCAGCGGGTCGAGAAGAAGGCCACCAGCGACGCCGATGCATACAACCTGTATCTCCTCGGCCTCTTTCACGCCAACAAGTGGGCCGAAGCGGACGTGCTGAAGGCCATCGAGTGCTTCCAGAGCGCCATCGCCAAGGATCCCGGATACGCCGTTGCCTACGCCGGCCTGGCCGATGCCTACGAGCTGCTGAGCATCGGGTTCAGCTCCAAGCCGCCGGCGGTCTACCTCGCGCAGGCCAAGGCCATGGCGTTGAAAGCGCTCGAGATGGATGACAGCCTCGCGGAGGCGCACACGTCCCTGGCCTACGCCCGTTGGCTCGGCGATCTGGACTGGCCGGGCGCGGAGCGGGAGTTCAAGCGCGCCATCGAGCTCAAGACGAGTTACGTCATGGCGCACGAGTGGTACGCCGAGTATCTGGCCGCCCTTGGCCGGCACGACGAGGCGCTCACCGAGATCAAGCGGGCCCAGCAGCTCGACCCGCTCTCCGTTCCCGTGAGTCGGGCCGTGGGATGGGTGCTCTATTTCGCCCGCCGCTACGACCAGGCGATCGACGAGCTGCAGAAGACCCTGGCGATGAACCCGGACTTCCTGGGCGCCCGCATGGTGCTCTGGTGGGTCTACATCGCGAAGGGCGCCTACCAGGAGGCGATTGCCGATATCCGAAGAGAGTCCGAGCGCCCCGGGTTGCGCACCGTCAAGAAGCTGATGCTGGCCTACGCCTGCGCCGCCGCCGGTGATAAGGAAGAAGCCAACGGCATCCTGTGGGAGATCGAAGCCAAGCTGGCCTCCGAGGACCGGCTGGCCCTGCTGTCGGCGCTGGTGTTCACGGCGCTGGACATCAAGGATCGGGCGTTCCAGCAGCTCCACCGGGCATACGAGATTCGCGAGCCCGGACTGCTGTTCCTGAAGGTCGCCCCCTGGCTCGATCCGTTGCGGTCGGACCCGCGGTACGGGGCGTTGGTAGAGAAGCTGGGTCTCGGGTGAGACGGAGGCGTCCGCCACCCGAATGATGATCGAAACCACCAGGGACGGTGGCTCCGCGGTCCTGCGGATCGCGGGTCGATTGGACCGGGAGGGTGCCGAACATCTGTCCCAGAGTCTGGAGGAGCTGCTCCGGGACGGTGTACGTTCTCTGTCCATCGACCTCTCGACGGTCACCTACATCAGCTCGGCGGCCACCACCGTCCTGTCCCGCTGGCGCCAGGAGCTCGCCGTTCTGCGTGGCGAGGTGCAGCTGACCTCCGTTCCGCCCGCGGTCCGTGAGTCGCTGGCCATCCTGGGGTGGGATGCCGGCGTCGAGACCGACGCCGGGCCGGGGCCCGCGTCGGTGGACCTCCGCCTGTCCTCCTGGCAGATCCCGGCCACCATCGCGAGGAGCGGTGAGTACCAGATGTCCGCCTGCGTGCCGAGCGGCACGCTGCGCTGCCGGCTGCACGGCCACCCGGATTGGCTGAGGCACGTTCCCCTGGGGCCGGACGACTGCGACGTCGTAGCCCTTCCGCCCAACGCGTTTGGCCTCGGCCTGGGTGCGATCGGCGGCGGCTATGACGACTGCCGCGACGGCCTCGGGGAGCTGCTCGCGGTCGCGGGGTGCGTCGCCCACTTCCCGAATGATGGCGCCCGGATGGCGGACTATCTCGTCGGGGACGGGGCGGTCGCGCCGCGCGCCGTGCTCGCATCGGGCCTGACCTGCGAGGGGGCATTCTCGAACCTGGTCAGATTCAGCCCCAAGCCCGACGTGGACGCGGTGCCTCTGTCTGAGGTGGCGGTTGCCTGCCTCGACACCGTGGGCGCCGCCACTGCGGGGGTGGTCATCGCCGCCGAGACATTGGGGCTCTCCGGCGCGAGGATTCGGCGGTCGCCGGCCGCCGCGGACGCGTCGCCGCTGCAATTCGAGACCTCGGCGCTGCGCGACTGGCTCTCCTTCACGCCGGAGCGTGCGTCCTCGCTGACCACGATGCTGGCGGCGGGGGTGGTCGCGCGCGCGCCCGAAGGCCCGCTCGCCGCCCATCTCCGTCCACTCGGCTGGGCCGGTAACCTGTACGGCCATTTCCACGCCGCGGTGTTCTCCTATCGCCCCTTGCCGCAGCGCACGGTGGAGCTCGGCGTGCTGGCGAGAGGGCTGTTCAAGGATCATCAGCTCCGCGACGTCCTGCACCTGGTCTGGGACGACCGGGGCGAGGACGGCGTGGCCGAGAGCATGCTCGTCCGCGGCGTCGGCTGGGTCGCGCCCGTCACTCTGGTCTCCTGAGCACTCGTGACCCCCGTGCGGGAGCTGCTGGCGGAAGCCCTGGGCGATCGCTACGCGCTCGAGCAGGAGCTCGGGCGCGGCGGCATGGCGACCGTGTATCTCGCCCGAGAGGCGCGCGGCCAGCGAGCGGTGGCCGTCAAGGTGATGCATCCGGGGCTGGTCGCCGACATCGGCGCGGAGCGATTTCTCCGCGAGATGGAGATCGCGGCCTCCCTGGCTCATCCGCTCATCGTGCCGCTCTCCGAGTCGGGCCATGCGGGCGGCGTACCCTATTACATCATGCCCTACGTCGAGGGGGAGTCGCTCTACGCGCGGCTCCAGCGGGAGCGGCAACTACCGCTCGAGGCGGCGCTGCAGATTACGCACGACGTGGCCGCCGCGCTCGGGTACGCCCACGGGCGCGGGGTACTGCATCGCGATGTGAAGCCGGAGAACATTCTGCTGGCTGGTGGCCGGGCCCTGGTCGCCGACTTCGGGCTGGCCCGGGCCATCGGCGCGGCGGACTACCGCAGGCTCACGGAGACCGGCGTGATCGTCGGTACGGTGTTCTACATGAGTCCGGAGCAGCTGCGCGAGGACCGCGGCCTCGACCAGCGGGCGGATATCTACAGCCTGGGATGCATTCTGTTCGAGATGTTGATGGGCGGACCGCCGTTTACCGGCCGGTCGCTGACGGAAGTCGCCACCCGGATTCTCCGCGCGCCCGTTCCCTCCGTGTCCCAGGCTCGGGCGGGAGTGCCGGGATCGGTCGATGCGGCCCTCGTCCGGGCGCTTGCCAAATCGGCGGCCGGGCGGTTCGCGACCATGCAGGAATTCGCCGCCGCGCTCCCCCCGCCGGCGGTGACGTGACCGGGTATCTTGGTCAGGCGGGAGTGGGGGACCGGTCCCGGGCTGCCAGCGCCACCCGAATCCGATCCGGATAGTTTCCGCAGAGCCCGTCCACCCCCAAGCGAAGCAGGCGATCGACCTCACCGATCTCGTTCACGGTCCAGGCCACGATCTCCGCGCCGGCTTCGTGCACCCGCTGGACGAGTGCCTGGTCGACCAGCGGTGCTTCCTGCCAGAGCGTCGTGGCGCCAACTGCCTGCAGCGCCGCCACCGGGTCGTCCAGGTAGGCCGTGAGCAGGATGCCGCGCTTGAGCCCGGGACACGCCTCGCCCAGACGGCGAATGATGCGGTGGTCGAAGCTGTGCACGGCGTAGCGCTCGGGGGCCGGCCCGCCCGCGAGGATCGCGAGCAGTCCGTGATCGTGCTCCGCAGGCAAGGTCTTCACCTCCACCCACACCGTCATGTCGCCCACCAGATCCAGCACCTCCTCGAGCAGGGGCAGGATCTCCCCGTTCCCGATGCGGAGCTGTCGCGCCTGGGCGCGTGTGAGCTCCGAAATGGGACCGAATCCCGGCACCTCGGCATCGTGGTGCACCACCAGGACGCCGTCGCCGGTCGCGTGGATGTCGAGCTCGATGGCGTCCGCGTCCAGCATCAGCGCTCGGCGGAACGCCGCGCGGGAGTTCTCGTACTCGTATCCTGAGGCGCCGCGATGGGCGATGACGGCCGGGCGTTGCATGGCCTCTAAGGTAGTCCTGCTTAACGGACCCGTCCAACTGTCGTCCATCGTGGCTGGATGACCGCGCGTCAGACCCCCGACCTTCCCACCGATGCGGCCCTGGTGGCCGCGTACCGGAACGGCGATCAGCGGGCGGCCACCGAGCTGGTGGGCCGCCACGCCGGGCCGGTCGGCCGGTTTCTGTACGCCAGCGGGGCGTCCCCGAGCGACGTGGACGACCTGGTGCAGGACACCTTCTTCCGGGCGTTCCGGGGGCTCGATGGCTGGCGGGGCGAGGCCTCGTTCCGGAGCTGGCTCTTCACCATCGGCGGCAACCTGCTGCGGGACGAATTCCGCAAGCGAAAGGGGCGCCAGATGCTCTCGCTCGACGACCGGGATCTGCCCGACACCGCCGATCCCCACGCCGAGCTGGCCGCGGCCGAAGCCGAGCGGCGGGTCCGGGACGGAGTGGCGACCCTGCCGCGACTGCAGCGCGAGGTGTTTCTCCGCCGCGCGCAGCAGGGGGGCGACTACGAGGAGATCGCGGCGGCGCTCGGCACGACGCCCGGCGCCGCCCGGGTGCACTACCATCACGCCGTGAAACGCCTGAAGGAGCTGTTGCGATGACCAGCTGCACGCAGCTGTCGGACCGGATGCCCGACGTGGCGCAGGGAGAGTCGCGGTGGACGGAGACGGAGGAGCGCCACCTCGCGGCGTGCGCCGACTGCCGCGCGGAATGGGAGCTCGTCACGGCCGCGAGCCGCCTGGGCGCGGCGCTCCGGCCGCCTGCCGATCCTGCTCTGATCGCGAGCGTCGTGCTCGAGCGGCTGGCGCGCGAGCGGCAGCGCTCCCTCTTCCGGGCCCGTCTCTGGACGGCGGCGGGGCTCGCGGCCGCGGCGGCCGTGATTCTGGCGGTGTGGACCGGGGTCGGCGTCCGTCCGGGCGACGGGGCACGCGGCACGGCTCCACGGGTGGCTACGGCGCCGGTAACCCCGGCTCGCCCGGAGATCACCGTCGCGCCGGGGGACAGCACTCCGCCGACCTCCCGCGCGCCGGTGCTGGCCACGGCCCCGCCCGAGGTCACACGCGCCGAGCTGCCCCTGCCGGAGCTGGACGATCTGCCGGCGGAAGTGCTCGATTCCATGCTCCAGGCGCTGGACGAGCCCGGTGCGCGGGCCGATGCCTACGAGCTGCCGGGGCTCGGCGACCCCGGCGACCGCGAGCTCGAGCGGGTGCTCACCGGACTGGAGGGATGATGCGACGGTCGATGATCGGCGTTCTGACCCTGCTGATGGCCCTCGCGGCCACCCCACTCCACTCGCAGGAGCCCGGTGTGGCGCGGCCCCGCGTCGAGGAGCTCCGGCGGCGCGTGCGCGAGCGGTTCGCCGAGCGCGTCCAGCAGGACCTGAACCTCACGAGCGATCAGATGCGGCAGCTCCGGGGAACGGTCGGAAAGTTCGGCGGCCGCCGGCGGGACATGGAGTCCCGCCAGCGGACCCTGCGCGAGGCCTTGTCCGGCCAGCTCCGCCCGGGCATCGGCGCCTCGCCGGACAGCGTGGCCCGGTTGACGGATGAGCTGATGGGCTTGCGTGTGCGTTATGCCGAAAGCTTCCGCGAGGAGCAGGCGGAGCTGGCGCGGTACCTGGATCCGGTGCAGCGGGCGCGAATTCTGGTCCTCCGGGAGCGGCTCCTCGAGCGGGGCCGGAAGTTCCTCGGGCGCCGCCCGCTCATGGAACGGCGGGCGCCACCGGAGTAGATTCCGGGCGTCTCTCCATCAAGGCTTCGCGATGCGCCGCCGGTTCGTGATGACGCTCGCCCTCCTGCTGCTGGCCGGGTCGCAGGCGCCGGCACAGGTCCCCTCCGTGTACCGCCTCACCGTCACCGGCGTGGTCGAGAACGGCCTCGCCCCCTATATCGCTCGTGGGCTGGGCGAGGCCGCCACGGCGGGCGCCGCGGCCGTCTATCTGGACATCGACACCCCGGGCGGCCGCATCGACGCCGCCGAGCGGATCGTGGACGCGGTCCGCGCGTCCAAGGTGCCCGTCTACGCCTTCGTCAATCCGCGTGCCTACAGCGCCGGCGCGCTCATCGCCCTGTCGGCCAACGCCATCTACATGCGGCCGGGCGCCGTGCTCGGCGCGGCGACGCCCGTGGACGGGCAGGGCGTGAAGGCGTCCGAAAAGATGGTCTCCGCCATGCGCGGCGAGTTTCGGGCGCTGGCCGAGGCCCGCGGGCTCGATCCGCGCGTGGCCGAGGCCATGGTGGATGAGCGGGTGGAGATCGCCGGTCTCGACTCGCCGGACCAGCTCCTGACGCTGAGCACGAACGAGGCGCTGCGGGTGGGCTACGCCAAGGCGGCCGTAGCAGGCGAGGCCGAGCTGCTCAGCGCGATCGGCCTGCCCGATGCGCGGGTGGTGACGCTCGAGCCGAACTGGGCCGAGCTGGTCGTCCGGTTCCTCACCAACCCGCTCGTCTCCCCGCTGCTGCTCTCGCTCGGTATCCTCGGTCTCGTGTTCGAGATCAAGACCGGCGCGTTCGGCCTGGGCGGGCTCATCAGCCTCGCCTCGCTCGGGCTGTTCTTCGGGTCGAGCTTCCTGGTCGGCCTGGCGGGATGGGAGGAGATCATCCTCCTTGGCGTCGGCCTGGTGGCGATCTCCATCGAGGTGTTCATCCTGCCGGGATTCGGCGCCGCGGGCATCCTGGGCCTGGTGGCGCTCGGCGCGGCCGTCACCCTGGCGATGATCGGCGCGTCGCCGACGACCGCCGACGTGATGCAGGCGTTCGTGGTGCTCGGCGCCAGCCTGGCGATCACGGTGGCCGTCGCCTACGCATGGCTCCGCCACCTGCCCAACAGCGGACGATTCGCCGGGCTCTTCCTGCGGGGCGGCGCGCATCAGGCCGACGGATACGTCGCGGCCCTGCCGCGGGTGGATCTGGTAGGGCAGGACGGCGTCGCGGTGACGGACCTCCGGCCCTCCGGTACCGCGCAGATCGGACCCGAGCGGGTCGACGTCGTCACCGAAGGGGAATACGTGGCCCAGGGGCGCACGGTGCGGGTGGTGCGGAGCGAGGGTTACCGGCACGTCGTCCGTGGGGTTCAATGAGCAGCGCTCTTCTTCTACTTCGAGGTCAAGGCCGTGGATGATTCGATGCTGAGTCTGGGCGTGGTGCTGGCCTGGTGTTCATCGGGATCATCATCCTGGTGGTGTTCTTCCAGTTCATCCCGTTCGGGCTCTGGCTCACCGCGCTCTTCTCGGGCGTGCGGGTGTCGTTCTTCACGCTCTTCGGAATGCGGTTCCGCCGGGTGGATCCGAAGGCGATCGTGTTTCCCCTCATCAACGCCCACAAGGCGGGCATCGGTCTCGGCGTGAACGATCTCGAGGCTCACTACCTCGCCGGCGGGAACGTGCAGCGGGTGGTGAACGCGCTGATCTCGGCGGACAAGGCGGGCATCGCGTTGACCTACAAGCAGGCGACGGCGATCGATCTCGCCGGGCGGGACGTCTTCGAGGCGGTGCAGGTCAGCGTCAACCCCAAGGTCATCACCACGCCCAAGGTGGCGGCCATGGCCAAGGACGGGATCCAGCTGCTGGCGCTCGCCCGGGTGACCGTTCGGGCCAACATCAACCGGCTGGTCGGCGGCGCGGGCGAGGAGACGATTCTCGCCCGGGTGGGCGAGGGCATCGTCAGCACCATCGGCTCGGCCGAGACGCACAAGAAGGTGCTGGAGAATCCCGACCTGATCTCCAAGACGGTGCTGGCCAAGGGGCTCGACGCCGGGACGGCGTTCGAGATCCTGTCGATCGACATCGCCGACGTGGACGTGGGCAAGAACATCGGCGCCGAGCTGCAGACCGACCAGGCCGAAGCGGACAAGCGGATCGCCCAGGCCAAGGCGGAGGAGCGGCGCGCGCTGGCGGTGGCGATCGAGCAGGAGTTCAAGGCGGAGGCGCAGAACCAGCGCGCCAAGGTGATCGCGGCGGAGGCGCAGATCCCGCTGGCCATCGCCGAGGCGTTCCGGAGCGGCAATCTCGGCGTGATGGACTACCAGCGGTACCGGAACGTGCAGGCGGACACCACCATGCGTACCGCGATCGCGGGCGGCGGCGACAGCGCGCCGACCACCGGAGGCTGAGCGGTGGATCTCGGCCCGGCGCTGCTCATCGGGTTCGCGTGGCTGGTGATCAACGCCATCCGCAAGGCGGGGAGCAAGCCTACGGGCACGGGTACGACGCCGCGTCGGCCTCCCGGGGCGGTCCAGCGCTCCGGTACGACGCCCGCGGGCCCGGGCGCCCGGCAGCTTCCGGGCGCCCGGCCGAGGCCGCTCCCGCCGGTCACCGGCGCGGACGCGAGCCAGCGGGAAGGGAGCCAGCTCGAGGCGCTCCTGCGGGAGCTGGGCCGCACGCTCGAGCAGGGCTCGGGGCCCGTGGGCCGGGCACCCGACCGGCGGCTGCCGTCGGCGGAGGAGGTCGAAGAGCGCGGGTCGCTGGAGGAAGCGCCGGAGGTGCAGAGCCTCGAGCGCGATCCCAGGCGGCAGGCGCGGGTCGAGGTCGATCAGGACGACGAGGCGGAGCGGATCGTGGCGCGGCGGATGGCGGCGGCCGAGGCGCACGGCAGGCCGCTCACGAAGGCGGACCACCGGGCGTTCGACGAGCGGATCCGCCAGGAGGTGGCGGACAAGACCGCGACGCCGCGCTACGCGACCCAGCAGCTGCGGGATGCGGTGGTGTGGCGGGAGATTCTCGGGCCGCCGGTGTCGCTGCGGGGGGAGGGGGAGGGGGAACGGTAGAAGTGCGCGTCATCCCGAGCCCGGCCTACCGATTGCCGAACTTCCTCGAATACGCCTCCATCGACTGCACAATCGCCTCCCGCGCCGCCGCCGCACCCTCGAACCCCCGCGTGACCGTCCGCGTCCCCTCGAGATCCTTGTACACCTGAAAGAAGTGCTCGATCTCCTTCAGGTAGTGCGGCGGCACGTCCCCGAGATCGTTGAGCCCATCCGAGTACGGATCGCCGGTCGGCACCGCGAGCACCTTCTCGTCGGCCGCGCCACGGTCCACCAGGTGGAACAGCCCGATCGGGCGCGCGTTGACCAGGCAGCCGGTGAAGACCGGAATGGTCATGAGGACGAGCACGTCGAGCGGATCGCCGTCGTCGCCGAAGGTGCGCGGGAGGAAGCCATAGTCGCCCGGATAATGCACGGCGCTGTATAACACCCGGTCGAGGCGGAACACGCCCAGCTCCTTGTCGAGCTCGTACTTGTTGCGCTCGTTCGTCGGGATCTCGATGACAGCCGTGACTTCCGTCGGCGGGTTCGGGCCGGTCGGAATGTCGTGCCAGGGGTGGAAGCTGCGGTGGGGAATGTTGGGCACGTGGTGCTGGACCTCGAGCAAGTGGGTGAGACGCGCGGCCGCCGCGCGCCCGAAGCGGCGCAATATAGAACCGCCTCGGCGGCCGGCGCGACTCCGCGCGGGTCCGACTTGCGATCATGTCCCTTGGCGGCGAAGATACCGCAGGCCCGAGTGGCGGAATGGCAGACGCAGTGGACTCAAAATCCACCGGGGGCAACCCCGTGCGAGTTCGACTCTCGCCTCGGGCATCCTACAATCTCCGCACTATTTTCGATGCTCTCCTCTCCGTTCGGCGCGAGCCTGAACGCCCGCTGATCTGCAACCATCCTTGACCGTTCCGGCCGGAACGGCGACTCCGACTCGAGCCCGCCAGGTCCAGGATCCGGCACACCCGCCGAGCGCTTACCGGGAAAGTGGCGGTGAGGTGCGTGACCCTCCAGGCCCCAGGCTCGGAGGCGGATCACCGGGGTGGCTTGGAATGCGAATGTGACTGCACGAGTAATGGCCGGGAGCTGCCATTCGTAACAGAGCGGGGACCCTTCAACCGTCGCGAGGCGCTCCGCCTGGCCCGGGACGCGGCTGCTTTACTCCGACCCACTGGCCTCGGCATCCGCCTTCACCCGTCTCTTCGAACCCCCTCCCCACCTGTTCGATCCTGCCTGTCCGCTCTTTGCCGCCGATTTCGATCTCCTGGTACACCGGCGCTCTCGTCCCACTGCTGCCGCCGCACCCGCACCCTCAGGGAGGGGCACCATGTCCTTGCTCCGCTCGACCCTCGCCAGCATGTCCGCGGCGGGACTGCTCGCCGCCTGCATGACTGAGCCGCCGACCGCCCCCAGGGCTCCAGTCGGAGCGCCGCTCGCCAAGACCGCCAGCCGACTCAAGGTCACCCCGCCGCAGCTGGCCTTCACCGCGATCGGCGAGACCGCCACGCTGACCACGACCACCCCTGCCACGGGCGCGATCGTGCTCACGGTCTCCGACCCCACCTGCGTGAGCGTGAGTCCCAGACGGCTGAACCGCAGCCCGGGCAAGTTCACCGTGGCCGCAACGGCGGTCGGCAACTGTACGGTGACTGTGACTGACGGGAGCGGTACCTCCGCGGTCATTCCAGTCCGCGTGACTGCGCTGTTGAGCGGCACCATCGTGGCCGGCGTCCAGCACACGTGCGGGCTCACGAGCAACGGCGCGGCCTATTGCTGGGGACGGAACACCCAGGGGGAGCTCGGCAACTCGACGAACCTGGAAACCAGCACGCCCAATCCGTCGCCGCTGCTGGTGCAGGGCGGCCTCGCGTTCACGACCCTCGCGGCCGGCTCCGGATTTACCTGCGGACTCACCGCCGCAGGCCCCGCCTACTGCTGGGGCAACAACGCCGTCGGCTCGCTCGGTAACCCGACCAACAGCGGCACCTTGGTGCCGAACCCGGCGCCGCTGCCGGTCAGCGGGAACCACATGTTTGTCGCGTTGAAGGCCGGCAATGGCCACGCGTGCGGGCTCACCGCCGATGGCACCGTGTATTGCTGGGGCTACAATCTTTGGGGACAGCTCGGCACCGAGGTCAATGCCGGGGGGGTGACGCCTACGCCCACGCCCACGCCCGTCGCCTCGAGCGCGGCCTTCACCCAGATCGCGGCGGGCGAGAGCCACACCTGCGGGCTCACCGCCGCAGGCGCCGCGTGGTGCTGGGGCCGCAACAATTTCGGCCAGCTCGGCACCACGCTGAACCTGAACACGAGCATGCCCACGCCCACCCCGCAGCTCGTCGCGGGCGACGTTGTCTTCGCCAGTCTCATCGGCGGGGGCACCCACACCTGCGGTCTCACGGCCGCAGGCGCGGCCTACTGCTGGGGAAACAACGATCGGGGGCAGCTCGGTACGACCCTGGAGCTGAGCACCGGGGTGCCTGTCACCGCCCCCACTCCGGTCGAAGGGAACCTGATCTTCATCAGCCTCACGGCAGGCCACGCGCACTCGTGCGGGCTCGTCGCCGGCGGCGGCGCGTACTGTTGGGGTTCGAACGTGATCGGTCAGCTCGGAAGTGCGACCGAGTCCAGCCAGCCGAGCCCCACGCCGAAAGCGGTCGGCGGCGGCCTGAGCCTGATCGCGATCTCGGCCGGATACGACTACACCTGCGGTGTCACTTCCCTCGGGGCGGGCTACTGCTGGGGCGACAACCTGTACGGCCAGCTGGGCTCCAGCTCCGGGGGCCAGTTCACGAGCGATCCGCAGGCGGTGAGTGGAGGGCTCGTGTTCGCGAGACCGTGAGGAGGTCGCGCCCCTCGTGAACCTCCTTTGTGGCGTAGAACCTGGACTTCATCAGGCGCACCAGGCCGCGTCCGACACGAACGCCCCGCCGAACCACATCGGCGGGGCGTTCACGTTCGTCAGGACCTACTTGAGGAACGCCAGCAGCTCCTTGTTCACCTGATCCGCGTGGGTCCAGGTAATGCCGTGCGGCCCGCCCTCGATGACCACCTTGCGCGCGCCCTTGACCATCTTGGCCAGCGGCTCGGCACTTGCCGTGATCGGCACGATCCGGTCGGCGTCGCCGTGCACGATGAGCGTCGGGACATCGATCTTCGGGATGTCCTTCCGGAAGTCGGTGTACCACGCCGTCACGCAGTCGAGCGAGCCCTTCGCAGAGGCTCCGACGGCGACATTCCAGCTCTGCTGGACGGCCTGGTCGCTGATGCGCTTCCCGCGCAGCTCGTCCACGTTGTAGAAGTTGTTGAGGAACGCCGTCAGGAAGGCCGGGCGGTCGTTTGCGATGGCCTGCTTGATGCCATCGAAGACGTTCTGCTCCACCCCGAGCGGGTTATCCGCCGTCTTGAGCAGGAACGGCGTCACGGCGGAGAGGAACACTGCTTTCCGTATCCGATCCGAGCCGTGCGCGCCGAGGTAGCGTGCCACCTCGCCGCCGCCCATCGAGAAGCCCACCAGCGCGACGTCCCGCAGGTCGAGGGTGGACAGCACCCGGTTCAGGTCCTCGGCGAAGGTGTCATACTCGTAGCCGATGGACGGCTGGCTGGAGCGGCCAAAACCGCGCCGGTCGTAGGTGATGACGCGATGCCCCCCCGCAAGGAGGGCCGCAATCTGTTTCTCCCAGGATGCCCCGCTCAGGGGCCAGCCATGGATCAGCACAACCGGCTGGCCGGAGCCATGGTCTTCGTAATAGAGCTCGATGGGGGTGGAATTCTCCTGGCCCACCGTGATGAAGCTTCGCTGTTCCTGCGCGATGGAGGTGCTCATCGGCTACTCCTTGTGATCACAACCTGCGTGGGGAAATCGAAACGGTCCGGAAACGAAACACCCACCGGGCAAGGGTGGGTGCGGTACCGCGAATCGTGAGATCGCTGCATGAAAGGATTCAGCGACGCGCATGTACCAGGCCCCCATCCGCACACATGGAGCGGGGGCTACACATCGAGGTGGTTTGCCACGGGTGCGTTTGCATGGGTCGCAACTTGGGAAAGTGTCCCGCCGGTGTCAAGCGTCTTTCTTCAGAGCGAGCGCTCAGGCTTATTGTTCACTCAGTAACCTCCTGGAGGGCACTTGTCGGGTCTCCGTCCGAGCGGTCGTCGGTCGACCGTCGCCGCGGCACCACCTGATACTGCACCGACCGTCGCGACCGATACGGTCTTCGGGCTGGCGAGCCTGGTCGGGCTGGCGGTCGCGGTCCTCGCGCTGTTCCTGTTCGGCTGGCTGGCCGACGAGATGCTCGAGGGCAGCACCATGGCGTTCGACATGCGGGTCCGGGCGGCGACGCACGCGCTCGCGACTCCCCGCCTGACGCACTCTCTCAGGCTCGTGAGCCACCTGGGCGGGCCGTCGGTGCTGGTAGTGCTCGGGGTGATCCTCATGGCGGTCTTCGTGGCGCATCGGTGGTGGCGCGGCGCGATTGTCCTGTTCGTGGCGATGGCGGGCGCCAGCGTCCTCGATACGACCCTCAAGCTCGCCTTCCGGCGCGCCCGCCCGGCGCCCTACTTCGGATACTCGCTCCCGGAGAGTTACAGCTTTCCGAGCGGCCATGCGCTCTTCGCCTTCTGCTTCTTCACCGCCGGAGCGGCACTCCTGGCCCCCCGGCTGCAGCACCCGGCGCTCCGATGGCTGGTCTGGAGTGTCGCCGCTCTGCTGATCCTCGCGATCGGATTCTCCCGCATTTATCTGGGGGTGCACTATCCGAGCGACGTGGTGGCCGGCTATACGGTGGGGCTGATCTGGTCGAGCGTCCTCATCGTCGGGGACCGCGTGGCCCATGCGCGTGCCCGGAGGCGCGGCGGGGCCTGAGTCCGGATCAGCGCCGCCGCGGCAGCGGCGCTTTCCGCGCGCTGATGATCTCGGTGTTCATCCCGCCCCAGTGGAGCGTGCCGTCGAATCGGCCGTGCTCCATCTTGAGGCAGCGGTCCATCACGACGTCGAGCCCGGCGGCGGTCGCCAGCTCGGCGGCCTCGAAATTCACGATCCGAAGCTGGAGCCAGAAGGCCTTCGCGCCGATGGCTACCGCCTGGCGCGCGAACCCGGGCGCCTCCGCCGGTGGCCGGAAGACGTCGACGATGTCGACCGGAACCGGGATGCTCGCCAGGTCAGGGTAGATCGTTTCGCCCAGGACGCGGCCGCCGCGCGGGTTCACCGGGATCACCCGATAGCCCTCGTGCTGGAGATAGCTCGCGACGAATGCGCTGGCCTTCTGCGGGTCGGCCGACATGCCGACGATCGCGACGGTGCGCGCGGTGGCGAGGAGCCGGCGGATGACCGCCTGATCCTGATATCGCCGCCGCTCCTCGTCGGTGAGCGTCGTGTTCAGGCGAAGGTCGCATGCAGGGCCTGATCCAGGTCCCACAGGAGGTCCTCCAGGGTTTCGAGTCCCACCGACAGCCGGATCAGCTCCGGCGCCACCCCTCCGCGCACCAGCTCCTCCTCGCTCAGTTGCTGGTGCGTGGTCGAGGCAGGGTGAATCACCAGGCTCCGCGCGTCGCCCACGTTGGCGAGATGGGAGAACAGCCGCAGCGCGTCGATGAACCGGCGTCCGGCGGCCCGTCCGTCGCCGTCGGCCGTCTCGAGGCCGAACGAGAAGACCGCACCGGGGCGGCCCCCCAGGTACTTCTGAGCCAGCGCGTGCTCGGGATGATCCTCCAGCCCTGCGTAGGCCACCCAGGCTACGCGAGGATGGTCGCGCAGGAAGCGGGCGACCGCGAGCGCGTTCTCCGCGTGCCGCTCCATCCGGAGCGAGAGCGTCTCGAGCCCCTGCAGCAGAAGGAACGCGTTGGTCGGCGAGAGGCAGGCGCCGGTGTCCCGCACGGTCTCGGCGCGAACCTTCATCAGGAAGCCGTAGTGGCCGAAGGTGTCGAAGAACCGAAGCCCGTGGTATGAGGGCGATGGGTCCGCGATCGCCGGTATGTGGCTGTAATCGAACCTGCCCGATTCCAGCACCGCCCCGCCGATGCTGTTGCCATGGCCGCCGATGAACTTGGTGGCGGAGTGGACCACGATCGTGGCGCCCCAGTCCATCGGCCGGCAGAGATACGGCGTGGCGAAGGTGTTGTCGACGATGAGCGGGATCCGGTGGCGCTGGGCGAGCGCCGCCAGCGGCTCGAGGTCGAGAATGCTGCCCCGCGGGTTGCCCACCGTCTCGCCGTAGAGCGCGCGGGTGCCGGGCGTGATGGCCTGCTCCCAGTGCTCGAGCCGTGTCGGGTCCACGAACCGGACCCCGACCGAGAGCTTCCGGAACGTGTGCGTGAGCTGGGTGACGGTCCCGCCGTAGAGATGCGAGGACGCCACGATCTCGTCGCCCGGCGAGAGCAGCGTCATGAGGGCCACGAACTGGGCGGCCATCCCGCTCGCCACCGCCACCGCGCCGGTGGCGTTCTCGAGCGACGCGAGGCGTTCCTCGAGGACCGCCGTCGTCGGGTTGCCGATGCGGGTGTAGATGTTGCCGTATTGCTTGAGCTCGAACAGCTGCGCGGCGGTGTCGGCGTCGTCGAAGACGTAGGAGGTGGTCTGGTAGATCGGGACGGCGCGCGCACCGGTGAGCGCGTCGGGCACATGCCCGGCGTGGAGCATGCGGGTCTCGAAGCCGAACTGGCGGGTCGGGGCGTCATCCATTCCCGTCACCGGGTGAGGAGGCCGGCGTCGATCACGAACTGCGCACCGGTCACGTAGCGCGCGTCATCCGAGGCGAGATAGAGCACCGCGGCCGCCACGTCTTCGGGCTCGACCCAGGGCACGGGGAGCAGGTTGCCGGCCGAGCGCTCGGCAATCTCGTTCGGCGTCAGCCCCTCGAGCGCGGCCAGCCCGTCGTTCATCGGGGTGTTGACCCCGGTCGGGTGGATCGAGTTGACCCGGATCCCGTGTGGCGCCAGCTCGATGGCCCACGACTTGGTGAGACCGGTGAGTCCCCACTTCGATGCGGCGTAGTGACTCAGCCGGCCCATGCCGCGGAGCCCTGCTACGCTCGAGTTGTTGAGGATGACGCCCGAGCGCTGGGCGATCATCACCGGAATCACCCGTCGCGCCACCAACCAGCTCCCCTTGAGGTTGATGTCGATCATTGCGTCCCACGCATCCTCGGTCAACTCGTGAGCCAGCCCGTAGGCGCAGATGCCCGCGTTGTTGAACAGGATGTCGATCCGTCCGTACGCCTCGACCGTGGCGTCCACGGCGGCCGTGACGGCCGCGTCGTCCCGAACGTCGGCGGCGAAGGTGAGGCACAGGGTCCCGAGGCGCCGGCACTCCGCGGCCAGCCCGGCGAGGTCGGCGCGGGAGCCGAGGGTGTAGCCAGGGTAGGCCAGTGGCCGGGCCACGTCGAGTGCCGCGATCCGAGCGCCTTCGCGCGCCAGCGCGACGGCCGCGGCGCGGCCCTGGCCGTGCGCGGCGCCGGTGATGAGCGCGACCTTGCCGGTGAAACGCGCCATCAGCGGCCTCCCGCCCGCGGCGCGGCCGCAGCGCGGTACGGCTCGAGATATCCGTCGAGGTCCACCCGCAGCACATTGTTGAAGACGTTGGTCGCGAGCATGATGGCGCCGAACGCGGTGAGCGCCACGATCTGCTCCGGCGAGTAGAGACGCGCGAGCGCGGCATAGAGCTCGTTCGACACACCGTGCGCGTCGCGGCCGAGCTGCCGGCCGAACTCCACGACCGTGCGGTCCGTGTCGCTCAGCGCGAGCGCGTCGGGATCTTCACCCGACTCGATCAGGAGCCGGCGAAAGAAGGTCGAGCAAATGAGGCAGTCGTTCTCGGCGGAGACCGCGTGGGCGAACAGGTGGGTCAGCCGCTCGCCCAGGAACGGACGCACCGTGTCCCGGAGCGGATACCACTCCATCAGCGCGTGAAATGCGGGCACCGAGCGGAGCAGGGTGCGCTTCATGTTGGTGATGCGTCCGACCTGGCGCTGGTGGTGATCGTGGGCGGCGCGCGCATCGGGCGGGGCATCGTCGTAGTCCAGCGGTGGAATGCGGGCCATGGGTGGTCTCGGCGTTCGGTGAGGTGCCGCGGCTGGCGGCTCCCAAACACTACTCACGATTCCGATGGAGCAGAAGCTGGCAGGCGCGCCGCCCGGCGGTCTTCAACCACCTGGAGCGCGGCCACGGCTCCCACCAGCACCACCAGCCAGACCACGCGGCTCTGGTAGCGGGGATGCACCGTCGACAGGGTGGCGAGCACGCCGGCGTTGACGACCAGCCCGAGAAACACGGTGGCCACGAGGAGGCGGAACGGGCGGTGCTGCGCGCCGCCCAACCGCGGCAGGGCCCACAGGAGCGCGAGCAGGGCCACGCCGACGGCGGCATAGTGCAGCCGGGTGGCCGTGCCGGTCGGCAGCGCGCGGTTCACCTGGCGCGAGGCGCGGTAGGCGCGCCCCACTCCCGGACCGAGCCGGTCCATCGAGGCGGCGACGGAGGCGGAGAAGCTGTGCGCGCCCGGATGTATTCCGAATGTGCCGAGCTGCTCGGCGCTGGCCCGAAGCGATCGCCCGAGGATCCCGGGCCATTCCTGCCGAAGCGTGCCCGCAACGATGAGCGGAGCTTCGTGCAGGAATGTCGAGTCGCCGCGGGCCATGGCCTCCTCGCTACGGGCCCGCGGGCCGGTGGTGCTCCACAGGAACCAGTCGTTGTCGGCGCGAAGCTCGGCCCGGTCGGCGCACAGCGAATACCTCCGGACCGGGCAGGCCCGGTCGAGATATCGCTGTGCCGCCCCGTCCTCGATCAGGTGCGCCAGGGTGAAGGTGCTGGAGCTGCGCGAGAGGACGGCCTGCCGGTGGAACACGTAGTTCGGCGCAACCACCAGCAGCACGGCCACCGCGAGCGGCCCCGCCGCGCGGAGCGCCAGCGGGCCGGCCCGGCGCCAGGAACGAATGCCGGGATCGATCACCATGCGCGCGCTCAGCCCGGCGAGCATGAGGAGACCGTAGAGGGGAAGGTGACTGAGGTGCGCGGCGATCGCGAACGAGAGCAGGGCGAACGCCGGCCACGACGTGCGCGTGCCCGGGACCGGCGCCCACACGAGCACGAACGACAGCAGGATCACGATCGGCGTGAAGATGTCCGGCATGATCTGACCGGAGAACCAGGGCAGGCTCGTCACGGCGGAGAGCACCGCGAAGAGCCCGACGAGCGCGCGCCCCGGAAGTGAGATCGCGGCACTTCGGAGGGCGAGGCCCGTCACGGCCACCACCAGCATCCCCTGTACCACCGGCAGCAGCCAGAGCGTGAAAGGATTGGCGAATGGCGCCAGGAAGATGCCGTAGGTCAGTGGCCGGAAGAAGAACCGCGGGCGGTGCCCGCGGAGGAGGTCGCGGGCGTTGTCGAGGTAGTTCCCGGTGTCCGGGTAGGTCAGCGGAAAGTGGTTGTACAGCGCCAGCACGCACGTGAGCAGCGCCGCGATCAGGAGTGGGCGCCAGTTGCCGAACGGCCGCTCGGGCTCGGCATCGCCATGGGGCATGGAGCCGTCAGGCATCGGCGCGTCTCTCAGCGATGGCCAGGTGAGCGAGCACTTCGCGAGGTGATGGGGAAGGTTAGGGCCGATCCGCTCACCAGACCAGGGTAGATTCCGGCATGCCCCAGTCATCGTCCGACGAAGCTCTCCGACTGACCGGCCTCCACGTCTACCCCATCAAGTCCGCCGCCGGACTCGCGCCGGCCGCGTGGGATGTGGACGGCTTCGGGCTCCGGTTCGACCGCCGCTGGATGGTCGTGGACGCGGCCGGCCGGATGATCTCGCAACGCACGCACCCGAGGATGGCGCTGGTGCGGCCCGCCGTCGGCGATGGCACCCTCCGGATCGAGACCGCCGGCATGCCCGCGCTCGAGCTGCCGCTCGCCCCGGGCCCGGCCGTCACGATGCCGGCCACCGTCTGGGACGATACCTGTACCGCCGTCTGGACCGGCGAGCCGGCAGCGCGATGGTTTTCGGACGTGCTGGAGACCGATTGCAGTCTGGTCTACATGCCCGAGACGACGGTCCGGCCGGCCGACACGACCTACGCGCCCCCCGGACACCGCGTGAGCTTCGCCGACGCCTTCGCGTTCCTGCTGATCTCCGAGGAGTCGCTCGCCGATCTCAACGCCCGGATGCCCGCGCCGCTGCCGATGAACCGGTTCCGGCCCAACCTGGTGATCGCCGGCGGTGCCCCCTTCGGCGAGGATGCGCTGGAGTTCTTCCGGATCGGCGCGCTCCGGTTCCGCGTGATCAAGCCGTGCGACCGCTGCGTGCTCACCACCACCGATCAGGCCACCGCCGAGCGCGGCCTCGAGCCGCTCCGCACGCTGGCCACGTACCGTCGCTGGGACGGCAAGGTGTACTTCGGCCAGAACGTGGTGCACGAGGGCACCGGACGGCTCGCCGTGGGAGAGGCGCTGCTCGCGTAGCCCGCTGCGCGCCAGGTCGCCGCGCCAGGTCGCCGCTGCCACCCCGCCTCTGTATCCGCCGGTTTAGATTCCCGCCCCATGGAAATCCAGATTTTCGGCATCCGGAAGAGCAGCGAGACGCGGAAGGCGTTGCGGTTCTTCGCCGAACGGCGCATCAAGACCCACTTCGTGGACCTGCAGGAGCGCGCGGCGTCGCCCGGCGAGCTCCGGCGGTTCGCGCAGAAGTTCGGCGTGCAGGCGCTCGTCGATCGCGCATCGCGCCGGTATGCCGACCTCGGACTCGGCGCCGCGCGCCTGAGCGACGAGCGCTGGCTGGAGAAGCTCGCCGAGGAGCCGCTGCTCATCCGGATCCCGCTGGTCCGTCACCAGCGGCAGCTCACGGTCGGCGACGCCGAAGCCACCTGGCGCGACTGGACCGGCCGGTGACCCAGCTCGCCGTCTCCGGTCTCGCCGTCGAGTTCGGCGCCACCCGGCTCCTGGGGGACGTCACGTTCACCGTGGCCCGCGGCGAGCGCTGGGGCATCATCGGCCGGAACGGCTCCGGCAAGACCACCCTGTTCCGCATCATCTCGGGTGAGACCGAGCCCAGCGCCGGCACCGTCGCCCGGGCGGGCGGTCTCCGCTATTCGATCATGGAACAGCACCGGGACTTCGCCGGCGCCGTCACAGTCTGGGAGGCTGCCGCCGGGGCCTTCGGCGAGCTGCTCGCGCTCGAGCGCTCGCTGGCGGAGCAGGGTATGGCCCTGGCGGAGGCGGGCGACCGCTGCACGCCGCAGATGCTGGCCCGGTACGACCGCGATCTCGAGCGCTTTGATCGCGAGGGCGGCTACACCCTCGCCGCCCGCATCGACGCGGTGCTCGACGGCCTCGGCTTCGACCCGGACGAGGCGCGGGCGCGTCCGCTGGCCGAGTTGAGCGGCGGCGAGCGGGGACGGCTCGGGCTGGCCCAGCAGCTCGTCGCCCCCGCCGACGTCCTCCTGCTCGACGAGCCCACCAACCACCTCGACCTCGAGACCACGCGCTGGCTGGAGGACTATCTCCGCGGCCTCGACGCCACCGTGTTGCTCATCAGCCACGACCGGGCCTTCCTCCAGGCCGTGGTGGATCACGTGCTGCACCTCGAGGCGGGGACGGGCGCGGTCTACGGGGGCGACTACGAGTCGTTCCTGCACCAGCGCACGGAGCGCCGGATGGCACAGCAGCGGGCCTTCACCAAGCAGGCCCGTTCGCTCGCCGCCGAGGAGGACTTCATCCGGCGGAACATCGCCGGGAACAACAGCGCGCAGGCCAAGGGCCGTCGGCGGCGGCTCGAGCGGGTCGATCGGCTGAGCCCGCCGCCCGGCGCGGACGGCGCGATGGCCCTCAGCCTCACGGCGGACGAGCGTGGCGGCGACCAGGTGCTGGTCGCGGAGGACGTGATGATCGGCGTGCCGGGACGGACGCTCATCAGCGAGCTGGACGTCCGGCTCATGCGCGGGGAGGTGGTGGGCCTCGTCGGGCCGAACGGGGCGGGGAAGTCGACGCTGCTCCGCGCCATCATGGGAGAGCGGCCGGTCGAGGCGGGCGAGCTTCGCGTCCCCGACTCGGTGCGCATCGCCTACTACCGGCAGGACCTGGCCCAGGTGCCGGCGGAAGAGACGCTGTACGACATCATCGCGCACCTCCGCCCGCACTGGGGCCGCGGACCCATCCAGGGCCACCTCGGCCGGTTCGGCTTCAGCGGCGACTCGGTGCAGCGGCGCGCCGCCACGCTCTCGGGCGGGGAGCGCGCGCGTGTCGCGCTGGCCATGATGATGCTGTCGGGCGCCAATCTCCTGATCTTCGACGAGCCCACCAACCATCTCGACGTGGAGTCGATCGAGGCGCTCGAGGACGCCATCGTCGACTACGACGGCACCGTGCTGCTGGTGAGCCACGACCGGGCGCTGCTCCGCGCGCTCACGACCCGCGTCTGGATCCTGCACGACGGCCGGGTCACCGACTTCCCCGGCACCTTCGAGGAATGGGAGACGGCCAGCCGCGAGCGGGCGCACGCGGCCACGGTCGCGGCGGCAGAGGCCGAGTCGTTGCGGCGTGTGAAGGAGCGGAAGCAGACCCGCCGGCCCGAGGATGAGCGGCAGCGCAAGCAGACCGCTCGGCGGACGGCCGAGCGGGCGGTCGCGGATACCGAGGCGGCAGTGAGCGAGTGGGAGGGCCGGGTCGCCGCGCTTCGGGCGCAGCTCGAAGATCCGCACCTGTACCTGACCGCGGATGGCGGCCGGCGGGCCGCCGAGCTTGGCCGCGAGATGGAGACCGCCCGGACGCGGCTGGATGAAGCGTTTGCCCGGTGGGAAGCAGCGACCCGCCAGGCGGAGTCGGCGGGCTGAGCGGCTAGCTCGACGGGACCTCGGTGATGGCACGGCGCAGCGCTTCGCGGGACCGGACGCCGAACTTGGTGAGGACGCTCTCGGTGTGATGCCGTGCCGTATGCGGGCTGATGACGAGCATCCGGGCGATTTCGGCGTTGGTGAGGCGGTGCATCAGGAGGGAGGCCACCTGGAGCTCCCGAGGGGTGAGGCCGTAGCGCGTGCGGAGGCTGTCGGGCGCCGGCACCTGGAACGCCACGCGGTCCAGCGAGACCAGGATTGCCGTGCCGTGGCCCAGGGCATTCCGTCCGACGAGATTGCCGCGCAGGCGATAGGCGGCCTGAGAGGTGGCCACCTCCCGCCGGGTCCCGTCCGCGTGCCGGTGCATTCGGCCCCGCGGCTCGCCTCCCTTCGCCCGGCGCTCGAGCACCGAGCGTGCGACGCCCCGGATCTGGTCGAGCAGCGCGTCGCGTTCCTGGTCCTGAGCCAGAATCCGCCGCAGCACGGGGTTCTGGGTCAGCTCGCGCCCGTCCAGGTCGTACAGTGCCAGCGCCTGGCCCGTCACTTCGATCAACGACGACATCTGGGGCATCGGATCGGCCGTGCCGAGGTCCGCGCCGAACCCGGCACGGATGGGCTCGAGGAGCAGGCTCAGCAGCTCGCGCCGGTGCTGGGTCACGGCCGGCAGCCCACGCTCGGTCTTGTGGAAGACGAGGCAAACCTCGGCGCGCGGACTGGCGAACTGCAGGGTCACGCCGACGGTCTCGTGAAGCCGATTCGGCGCGGCGAAGGTCTGGTAGTACCTGCTCCGCTCAAGCTCACCGGGCGGCCACAGTTGGCTCAGGCTCCAGACCTCCAACCCGAACTCGGTCAGGGCGACCCGGCTTCGGTCCAGATCGGCGAACCGGGCCACGTAGGCGGAGAGCAGGTCCTGGCCCATGTCCTCGCCGCAGGCGAACGGTCCCGCCCAGGTCCGGACCACGAGGACGGCCTTGTCCGATCCGGTCAGGATGCGAAGGCTGCGGAGGACCGACTGCCGCCAGGTCTCGGCGCGCTCGCCCGCGCGCTGAGCGAGCAGCTCTCGCAGCGCCGTTCGCATCTGAAGGACCTGGGCCCGAGGCAATTGGATGCCAAGCGCAATCAGGTCGGAGTCCGGTAGAACGGAGCGAACTGCTCGAGGCATGACGCCATTCGGGTTGAGGTTCGCGGTTCATAGCGGATCGGGAGAGGCCCGACGCCCAGTTAGAGCGCGGCCCGGCGGGCACACCTGGAGCAATCCGAAGGCCAAGTTGGCACAAGAAGTCAGAAGGTGCAAGTACATATTACCCAATAGTTTGTGAGATGGCTCGCAGTCGCGCTGTGAGATCATGCCACAAGCCTCTGTCGAGACGCTCCCACACAAGATGCCGTGCTAGAGCATGATGCAACCGCCAGATCACGACAGCGCTGCTGGCCTGCTACGGAATCGATACGGAAAGTGCGAAGGGGTAAGTGCCGTTATAGCAGATGGTTTGTGGGACAGATGATATCCATTCCTTCAGCCTCGCCGGCGGCTCGCCGCACCGGCCGAAGAGTGGGATTGCGCTGTTGTCGTGATCTCGTGGGAGCGTGCGAGAATCCTAGGTTGCCAGGGCGACAACCAGCAGCGAAGACGAAGGCTGGCGACGACGGGGACGGTCTGCCCCAAAAAATAAGATTCGCTTCAGAGGTCCGAAATCGTCAGTGGCCCGGATCGCCTGGTCCCGGACAAGTATTGCCCAGCGAACCAGCATCCTGGCTTCTCTTGGCGCCGATGCTGCGGAGGCCTGCGATGTATTGCACGAGCTTTCGAAGCCAATGGCTCATCACGGCTTAGATCAACTCATGGTAGGCAGAAACTACCCATCCCGCACCGCCCGATTGCTCGTATGCTCCATGCACTCACACGTATCGCGAAGGAGCACGCCGGAACTCGCGCGGGCGATCACCCCGAAAGTGGTATGGAGCCGGGGGGAGAGCTCGATCGGGCTTTTGGCGTTTGACACCCTCTCCCAAGCGGCACGATACGGAGCTGCCATCTGGCCGAACTTGGTTGCCCGGCTCCGCCTTGCGATTCTCGGCCGACGGTATGCGGTAGAGTGAGGTGGCCGCGAGTCTTCCATCCGGCTACCTCGTTTAGCCATCCGAGCTGGCAAGGAGGTGGGCTCGAAGGCACAGGCGCGTCGCCGATGTGCTCTTGCCGACCGACAGCGCGGGTCATATTGTGGCACAGGTGGAACGTCGTAACTATGGACTTACCACTGGTTAGGGACGACAGAGCGGCATTCAAACTGCACAGAAACGGAATCGATGAAGGGCCTGCCTCGCCGACTGCGGCTAGTACTGCTTCTCCTCGTCGGATTTGCCGGTGTGCCGACGCCGGCCATGACGCAGTCTCCTGACTCGGCCCACCAAGTACCGCGGGGGTCGCCGGACGTGCTGCGTCCCGGCGACGTAATCAAAGTGAGCGTCTGGCGCGAGCCGGAGTGGTCCGGAGAATTCAACGTCGATGAATCGGGCACCGCGGTTCTACCTCGAATCGGTCCGGTGCACGTCACGGCAATGTCACCGGACTCCCTCAAGCGCTTTGTGACGGATTCCCTGGGCAAGTTCTTGAAGAATCCGTCGATCGAGGTGACCCCGCTCCGGCGGATCCAGGTGCTCGGAGCGGTGCGCAATCCTGGGCTCTACCCGGTACCACCGACCGTGACCGTAGGGGATGCCGTCGCGGTCGCTGGTGGAGCGACTTCCGATGGAAAACCGGACCAGGTCGTCCTCCGGCGGAATGGCCAGGACCTCAAGGTGAAGCTGGCACGGGAAACTCGCCTCGCCGACACGCCCATCCAGACGGGCGATCAGCTGTTCGTGCCGCAGCGGGGCTGGCTCGGCCGGAATATCGTGGCGGCCACGCTGTCGGCCACCACTACGCTCATCGTCGCGCTTCTGATTCGGTAAAGGCCCGGCCGCGGGCCCGAGTGGCATGACGGACGTGGTGGCAGTTCATTTGCCCTGGAGGAAGTGTGGCCGATCAGTTGCCGGTTCGGCGGGCGATGATGACTCCAGCAGATCCGCTGCCGCCCAGCCCATTCTCGCCTAGCGAGGAGGCCGGGCTCCAGTTGCGGGACGTCTGGGGGGTCCTGATCCGCAATCGATGGCTGATCCTGGCGACCACCTGTGTGATGGCCGGCGCCGCGGTGGCCTATGCCCTCAAGGCCACTCGGATCTACGAAGCGACGGCCACGATTCGGATCGACGAGAAGCAACCCAACCTGCCAGGGATCTTCCGCGCGCTTCCTTCCGCCCAGGCCACCGAGATCGGCACCGAGATGCGGGTGCTCCGGAGCCGATCGCTGATCGAAGACGCCGCGCGGCGGCTGGGTCTGCAACTCGCAGTCACCCGGCCGAAGGCTCCCCGCGCTCGGTTTGTACAGGATGTCCGGGTGGCGCCTGGAGCGGCTCTCGGGACGTACCTGCTGCGGCATCGCACGGGCGGGGTGGTGGAGTTGGTGAACGCGATCAGCGGTGCGGTCGTCGGCGTTGGCCACACCGGGCAACCATTGGCGGCTCAGGGACTGAGCTTCATCCCCACTGCCGAGGCGGGCCGGTACGGCACGATCGAATTGACGGTGTCCGATTTCGACCAAACCGTCATGCGTGTCACGGCTGGCCTGTCCGTCTCGCAGCCGAGCCGCGATGCGCAGATCGTCGTCGTAGGATACCAGGATCCCGACCCTCAGCTCGTCTGGCAGGTACCCAACACCATCGCTCGGCGATTCATCGAGCGGCGACAGGAGACCCAGAAGACCGAAGCGCGCAGCACGGTCGCCTTCCTCCGGAGCCAGATCGATACCCTGACCCGGCAGCTCGCGGTCTCCGAAAAGGACCTCCAGCGTTTCCGGGAGCGGGAACAGGTAGTGGACCCGATAACCGAGGCCACCGGTCAGGTCACCCGCTACATCGCGCTCGAGGCCGATCGGAGCGCGGTCGAGGGCGAACGGAACGCCCTGGCCAAGCTCCTCGCCGAGGCGCGCGACTCGGCCGCCGTGGCCCGCCCCGGTGATCCGTCGCCCTATCGCAGACTCCTCGCGTTTCCGACCCTGCTGCGCAATCAGAGTGCGTCGGAGCTGCTTCGGTCCCTCTCGGCGCTCGAGGATCAGCGGGCCGCCCTGCTCGGGCGTCGAACGATGGACGATCCTGATGTGCAGGCGCTCAGTGACCGAATCGCCCAGATCGAAGAGCAGCTGCGGTTGACGGTGACGACGTACCTCGAGGGCCTGAGCAACCAGGTGGCCAGTCTCGACACCACGGTCAGGCACTACGGCAAGCAGCTGGCGTTGGTCCCCCACCGGCAGGTCGAGTTCGCCCGGCTTCAGCGTCAGCCGAAGGTGCTGGAGGACATGTACACCCTGCTCCAGACCCGGCTCAAGGAAGCCGAGATCGCGCAGGCGGTGGAGGACCCGAGCGTGCGAGTCGTGGACGCAGCGGTGGCGCCCCTGCTCCCGATCAAGCCGCGGCGCACGCTCTTGGTACTCGCAGGACTCGTCGCGGGCCTGCTCCTCGGCGTGGCGATCGCGTTTCTCCGCGAGCTGTTGGACCGGTCGATCCACACCAGGTCCGACGTGCGGATCGCGACCGGACTCCCCGTGCTCGGACTGATTCCTCGGATCCGGATGCCGGGGGACTATGCGGTCATCGTGGAGCGGGTCCAGAACCATCGGCCCGCGGCCAGGCCGGAGCTGGCCTCGCCGCCCGCACCGCCGGCACAGCGCGACGGCCTCAGGCGCACATACACGTTCCTGCCTGAGGGCGTGACGGAAGGGCCGGAGCCCGAGGGCGCCGGCCCAGCTCCGCCGGTTGTGCCCGTGCCGGAGGTTTTCGATTCCGTTCCTCGAGTGACCATTCGGGGAATCGGCACGGCGGTGACCGAGGCCTATGGCAGCCTGCAGACCAATATTCTCTACTCCAGAGGCGGTGCTCCACTTCGAACCCTGGTATTTACCAGCGCGCTGCCGGGAGACGGGAAGACGACGAATGCCGTCAATCTCGCCTTCACGCTGGCGCAGCGCAGCGTGAGCGTCGTCCTCGTGGACGCGGACGTCCGGCGGGGCGTCGTTCATCATCTCTTCGGTGTCAAGCGGGAGCCCGGCTTGACCGATGTGCTCCTCGGCCGGGCGCAGCTGGCGGAGACGCTGCACGCGGTCAAAGTCGAGGAGGGAGGCATGCTCCACTTCCTCACCTGCGGCAAGTTCCCGCAGAATCCGATCGCGCTGCTGGAATCGAGGGCGATGGTCGATCTGCTCCGGCGACTGGCCGAGCAGTTCGAGGCCGTCATTCTCGATGCCCCGCCGGTCAACATGCTGACCGACGCGGCGGTGTTGGGTGCCAATGCCGACGGCGTGCTCATCGTGGCGCGCGCCGGCGTGACCCAGAGTGGGGCGCTCGAGTACGCCATGCAGCAGCTTCAGCTGGTTCATGCGCAAGTGCTTGGCGTGCTGCTGAACGATATCGATTTCGAGCGAGACGCGGCCTACGACTCGTCGTACCGCTACTACACGAATGAAGAAGCCTACGTCACCCGTACCGACGAATGACCTCGGACACATGACTATGGGAGAGGTGCCGGCGGGGTCCGAGAGCACGCTTTCCGCTGCGGGGCGTCGGCCCGACCCCTCGCGAGTGGGCCGGTGGAACTCCGTGGGGACGCCTTCCGGTGCCGCCGGCTCACTCGCACGGCGAGCCAGCGCCTCGGAACGGCCGAATACCGGTCGCTCCGAGACGGGGCTGTACCTTCGCCTCTGTCGGACCGCCGACCTTATCGCCGCTCCGGTGCTGCTGCTGGGGATTTTCTTGATCAGTAACTTTCCCACGATCGCCGGCGAGCAGTTCCTGGCCATGCGGGTGACGGTCAGGAATCTGGCGTACGTGATAGGCTTCGCCGTGGCCTGGAGACTGCTGTTCCACGCCTGGGGCCTGTACGAGTGGGAGCGCGTCCACACGCCGGGGCGGGAGCGCCTCCGGATTATCGGCGCGTGCACCACGGGAAGCGTACTCGCGCTGGTGTTCCCGATCATCAGCGTGACGGGCGCGTTCAGCGTCACGACCGTGCTCGGCTTCTGGGTGGGATCAATGGTCACCATCCCGCTGGTTCGGAGCGCATTGCGGCACCTCGTGCTGTGGCGGGATCGGGAGCCGCACGACGTGCTCATCGTCGGGACGGGACCTCGCGCCCTGAGTCTGTACCAGGCGCTGCACGGGCGGGCCCAGCCGCCCTCCCGGGTGGTCGGCTTCGTCGACGTTGGCGTGTGGGAGCCCGAGCGCTTGCCGCACGGCTTGTTTCTGGGATCGCTGGAGAACTTCGAAAGCATCCTGATGCACAGCTCCGTCGACGAGGTCCTCATCGCGCTTCCGATCAAGTCGCGCTACGAGGAGGTGCAGCGGACCCTGCAGATCTGCGAGCGCGTCGGGGTGCGGGCCAAGTATCTCGCGGACCTGTTTCAGCACGCGCAAGCGCAGACTCGGTTCGAGGGCCTGGCCACCGGCCCGGTGGTCGCGATGCTCATGACGACCGACGATTACCGGCTTCTCATCAAGCGCGCGACTGACGTCCTCGGCGCGGTCGTCGGGCTGGTGGCGCTGGCGCCGGTGATGCTTGCGGCGGCGATGGCGATCAAGCTCACCAGCCCGGGGCCCGTCCTGTTCGTTCAGCCGAGGTACGGCTTCAATCGGCGCCGATTCAACATGTTCAAGTTTCGCACCATGGTCGATGGTGCGCAGTCGCTGCAGGCGAGTCTGGAGCACCTCAACGAGGTCAGTGGACCGGCCTTCAAGATCCGAAACGATCCCCGGCTCACCTCGGTGGGACGCTGGCTGAGGCGCACCTCGATCGATGAGCTGCCCCAGTTCCTGAACGTGCTCCGGGGCGAGATGTCCCTGGTCGGCCCCCGCCCGCTGCCCGAGCGTGATGTCGGGCGCTTCACGGACGCCTGCTTGATGCGACGGTTCAGCGTGCGCCCGGGGCTCACCTGCTTGTGGCAGATCCGCGGGCGGAGTGAGGAAGCGGATTTCGATCGCTGGGTGGCCTTGGATCTCCAGTACATCGACCGATGGTCGCTGGCGATGGATGCGCTGATCCTCATGCAGACCATTCCGGTTGTCCTCCGCGGCCGCGGGGCGGTCTAAGGCGTTGAAGCGCCGCGCCGTCCCTGCCGGGAAGGAGAGTCCCTCGGTCGGAATGCCGGAACATGGAGCGGGGCAGATCCGTGCGGTGGCCGCTGGTGCGTACGGAAGGGCACTGACTCGCCTGGAACCCTCGGTGCTGGCCCTGTGGGCCCTGGGGGGTGGCCCCCGGATCTTGTTCTTCCGCTGGTACGTCAGGCTGTTCGGTTTCCCGGAGCTCGCCGCCCACCGCCGGTTTCGGCAGGTGCTGGCGGCGCTCCGGCGGACGGAGCCGGCGGCGGTACTCGACCTCGGCGCGGGAGCCGGCTTGTATTCGATCGCCGACGCGATCCGTCGTCCCGGCAGCCTTCATTTCCTAGCCGATCTCTCATTCCGGCACATCCGCCGGGCCAATGTTACGGGCCGGACTCTCAAGCTTCCCGTTTGCGGGCTTGTCTGCAGTGCGGAGGCGATACCGCTTGCCGCTCAGACCGTCGATGCCGTGCTGGTGATTGAAGTGCTGCAGTTCATCGGAAACGATGTCGGGGTCGTCGGCGAGATCGGGCGCGTTCTCCGCGCCGGAGGCGTATGGGTCTGCGAGCAGGAGTGTGGACTGGATGTCCTGCCGCTGAACGAGCGTCAGCGACCGGAGAAGCATGAAGACCGGCTCACGAAGCGTCGCGCGGGGTACTCCCCAAACCGGCTTCGCGACCTTGCTGCACGGAGCGGCCTCGTGCTCGAGACCTCGGAGCCGGTGGCCGGCCGCATCAGCCGATGGTGGGAAGGGCTCGAAGCACGTCTTCGGGGTCGGAGCCGCCCACTCCACCTGATGGTCTTTCCTCTGCTCCGCGTGCTGGCAAGGCTCGCGGCGCTCTCTTCCCTCGAGGCGGAAGTCGGGACCATGCTCTACGTGTTCCGGAAGGTTGACTCGGGGTCATCGGTCCAGTTGTCCCTTCCGCGGAGGGACATCGATGCCGCACCTATTCCATAGCTCCATTGGGCTCGCGAACGCGCTGCGGGTTGGCCGGCGAGCGCTCCGGTCGCTGGCGGGCCGCGATGTGTTCTATATGCGGGACGTCGCCGCCCCCTGTTTGCGCCTGGGCGACGGCGAAGCCGCGTGGCATGTCTGTCCCGACCGCCTGGGACCGACCAGTGTGGTCTACTCGGCCGGCATCGGGACCGACGTGTCGTTCGAGTTGGCGCTGATTGAACGATTCCAGGTCCGGGTGGAGGCGTTCGAACCCACGCCGCGCTCCCTGGCGTGGATAGGATCCCAGGGCCTTCCCCCGCAGCTCATCGTGCATGAGTTCGGGTTGGCTGCCTGGGATGGAACGGCGCGGTTCAGCCCCCCGCGGGATCCCGCCCACGTTTCCTACAGCATGATTCGCGATGTCTCGTACGGCCCCGTCGTCGAGGCCAAGGTACATCGGCTGGCGACCGTTGCGGCGATGCTGCGCCACACCCGAATCGACGTGCTGAAGATGGATATCGAAGGCGCCGAATACAAAGTGCTCGCGGACTGCCTCTCGAGTGGTCTGGTGATCGATCAGATCCTGGTCGAGTTTCACCACCGTTGGGACACCGTCGGCATCGCCGAGACGAAGAAAGCAATCGCCCTTCTAAAGCGTGCGCAGTATATGATTGCGCACGTGTCGGCCACCGGGTGCGAGTACGTCTTCCTCCACGCGCGGGCTACGCCATGAACGGGGTGGCTGGGGACTACGCACGCTGGCTACGCGATCGTTGGCTGGTCCGTCAGGCGACCCGCCCTGGGCAAGACGCCGCGGTCGTCGTCGTCTTTGTCTTTCACGCCCTGTTCCGAGACGCACGGGAAGCCGCCAGCGAGGTCTGCGATCCCCAGCAGGCGATCACGGTCGACTTCTTTCGGGAATTCGTTGAGTCCTTGCTCGACCACGGTGTCGTTGTCAGGGACCTGCACGCAGCGATCTTCAGTGCGCTGCCGGGGTTGACGGCGGCGATCACCTTCGACGACGGCTACTTCAACAATGCGCTGGCGCTCCCCGTCCTCGAGAGCTGTGGCGTCCCGGCGACTTTCTTCATCTCGACCCGTCACGTGGAGGAGGGGAAGTCCTTCTGGTGGGATGCCCTGTACCGAAACGCTCGCAAACGCGGGAAGAGCATCGCCACGATCACCAGCCAGATCCGCGGCTTAAAGCTGCTCAGGCACGACCAGATCGAAGTGCAGCTCCGTCAGTGGTTCGGCCGGGACGCGCTGACGCCGGTCTCAGACTGCGATAGACCTCTCACGTCCGATGAGCTTGCGCGGCTCGCGCTGTCGGGCCAGGTGGCTGTGGGGAATCACACGTCGGACCATGCCATCCTGACGAATTACGACCCGACTGAAATGAAGGACCAGATCGGACGCGCGCAGGAGTATCTCGCCCGTCTGACCGGCGCCGCGCCTAAGGCAATCGCCTATCCGAACGGCAATTGGGATGGGAGGGTGGTGCAGGCCGCGAGTGCCTGTGGGCTCGAGTTGGGCGTGACCGTCCGGTCCGGCCTCAACCGACTGGGGCCCAGCGACCCTATGGAACTCCAGCGGATGACCGTCCGAAAGGTGCCGGGCGCTTCCCGGCAAGCCAGGATGTTTCGCTCGGGAGTAAGGTAGCCGGCGTGGAACCACCGCTGGGGGGGCTGTTGCTTCGGAACACGGCGTGGATGGGTGCGGCTCAGACGATACGCACCGGTGTCCAGGCCGCGTATTTCATCCTCATGGCCCGCGCCCTGGGGACGAATGGTTATGGGGCGTTCGTCGGAGTCGTGTCGCTCGTGGCCATCACCACGCCCTTCGCAAGTCTCGGCACCGGCAACCTGCTCGTAAAGCACGTCGCCCGAGACTCCAGCACGTTCGGTCCGCACTGGGGCAAGGCACTCGCCACCACGCTGATCGGAGGAACCGTCCTTCTCCTGTTGGTGACGCTGAGCGCGGGTGCGCTGCTTCCGCGGTCGATACCCGTCGGGCTGATAGTGGCCGTCGGCGCGGCCGACCTCCTCTTCGCGCGATTCGTGGACGTGAGCGGGTTTGCCTATCAGGCGGTCCAGCGGCTAGATCGGACCGCCCTGATGCAGCTTCTCGTGAGTCCCCTCCGGCTTCTCGCGGCCGGGATATTGGTCGCAACGAGCAACGCGCCCACCGCGGCGCAGTGGGGGTGGGTGTATTTAGTCAGTTCGGCGGCTGGAGCCTGCATCGCCGTTGCCTGTGTCTCATGGGAAATGGGTCGCCCGAGGTTCGATCTGCGCCGGCTCGCCACCGGGACGCGGGAGGGCACCTACTTCTCCGTGAGTCTCTCGGCGCAGACGATCTACAATGACCTTGACAAGGCGATGCTCGCGCGACTGGCGACGCTGGCTGCAACGGGCGTGTACGCCGCCGCGTACCGTGTGGTCGACATCGCCTTTCTTCCCATTGGGGCAGTCATCAGTGCCAGCTATACCAGGTTCTTTCAGCACGGTGCCCTGGGAGTGCGGGCGACGGCCCAGTACGCCCGGCGGCTCCTCCGACTAGGCGTGGCCTGGGGGATACTCGCCGGTGCGGGGCTGTACCTCCTGGCGCCTACCTTGCCGATGATCCTCGGCGGCGAGTATCGGGACTCGGTCGCGGCGGTTCGGTGGCTGGCAGTGCTGCCGCTTCTCAAAGCGGTGCACTATTTCGGGGCCAACGCCCTCACAGGCGCCGGCCATCAGGGCGTTCGAACCGCGATACAGCTCGGGATCGCCCTGATCAACGTGCTGCTCTGCCTCTGGCTGATCCCGCTGTATTCGTGGCCCGGGGCGGCTGCCGCGACGCTGGCGTCTGACGGACTGCTGGCTTTGGGGATGTGGCTCGCGGTGTACCGGCTCGGTCGAAGGGAGGCCCCGCGCTGGGGCGACCGGCAGGTCGCGTCCGCGGTGGAGGCCAGATAGAGATGCGAGTCGCGACCTGCATCATCACCTATCGCCGGCCTCGATGGCTCGCCGCGTGCTTGGAAAGTCTCTCGTTGCTCCGAGTCGATGCGGCGAACGAGCTGACCGTCGTGGTGGTGGACAATGACCCCGAAGGGTCGAGCCGCATAGCCGTCGCCGATCTCCAGGGAAGGTGTCGCTGGCCGGTAGTCTACGACATCGAGCCCCAGCGGGGTATCTCGTACGCCAGGAACAGGGCCGTGCGAGTCGCGCTCGAGCAGGGCGCGGATTTCCTGGCCTTCATCGATGACGACGAAACGGCCACCCCCGACTGGTTGATGGAGCTCATCGAGGTCCAGCGGCGTTACGCCGCGGATGCGGTGAGCGGTCCGGTGCTTCCGAGCTACGAGCCGGGGATCCCCGGATGGGCGATACGAGGTGGTTTCTTCGAGCGTCCACGGCACCCGACCGGCACCGCACTGGATTGCACGCGGACAGGGAACTGTCTGATCTCAAGCACGATGGTCGCAGGTGTCGCCGAGCCGTTCGACCCGGCCTTCGCGCTGACGGGCGGAGGCGACACCGATTTCTTTAGGCGAGCGCATCAGCGGGGCGCCCGCATCGTCTGGGCGGACTCGGCGATCGTATACGAGCGAGTCCCGGCGTCACGGGCGAGGGTGCCCTGGCTGCTCCGTCGGGCATATCGGGGAGGCGCGTCCTTCGCCGCATCGGAGCGGAAAGGCGCACGGCGGTTTCCAGTGCGGTTGCTCACGGGTTGTGCCCGCCTCGCCTTCGGGTGCCTGCTGTTGCTTCCCGCTGCCATGCTCGGCAAGGCGAGAGCCGTGCGGATGCTGGTCATCGCATGCGTCGGGGCCGGCCTGATGATCGGATCGTTCGGATTACTGTATCGGGAGTATGTCGTGGTGCACGGCGAATGAGCAATCTGAAAGCGTTCAGACGTTTGGGAGCAGTACCGCTGACCACCGCGCTCGAGACGGCGTTCACGGTGCTGACCCTCTATATGCTGAGCGCGGGGCCGCTGCCCATCGGGGCATTCGCGACGTCGTCGGGCGGAGAGCAGGCGGCGGATGCATCCAGCGTCGTGCTGTTCACCCCCATCTATTTCGTCGTCCTGCTGCAAGTTCTCCGGCGACCTCGCACGTCCTGGCGACTGGGGACTGCCGACCTGCTGTTAGTCGCCTTGCTCGGGTTAGCGGTCGTGTCGGTGATCTGGTCGGTCGCGCCTCCTGTTACGTTGCGCCGCACCGGGGCGGTACTCGGCACAACGCTGTGCGGACTTTACCTTGCACAGCGGTACCCAACCGAAGAGTGGCTGGTGCTTCTTGGCTGGGCTCTCGCATTCAACGCGCTAGCCAATGCATTTCTATGGCTGACCCACTCGGGCAGCGCAGTGTCGGAAGGATTCGCCGGTGGGTTCGGCAACAAGAACTCGTTGGGCAGGATGATGGCCTTGGCGACTCTCGTGCTCCTGCTCAACGCCCGGATCCGGCGCGCGCCTGTGGTGCTGCCCCTCGCGATCTTGTCGTTCGCACTGTTGTTGGCGGCGGGATCGACGACAGCCGTCGTTGTCCTGGTGACCGTCGTCAGCATCATTCCGCTGTTCCGGATGCTGGCTGGAGACGTTCGGGCCGGGGTCGTGATTGCGATTGTGGCGGTCCTGGTGCTCGGGGGAGGCTTGCTGCTCGGGGCCTCGCAGTTGCCGGTGCTCGCATCCCTCGTCGGAAAGGACGTGACGTTGACCGGCCGCACGGACCTGTGGGCGGCCCTGCTGGGGATGATCGCTCGGCGGCCCTGGCTGGGCTACGGCTTCAATGGCTTCTGGTCGGAGCAGTTCGCTGCGGGCGTCTCGGTGGAAGGGTGGCTCCCGACCCAGGCACACAACGGTTACATCGATCTTACGCTGGATCTCGGGCTGATCGGTCTCATGCTGTTCATATTGGGCCTGGGCCGCGGTGCGGCGCGAGCCGTACGCAGCTTTCGTGGCCACCCCACCCCCGGAAGCCTATGGCCGCTGTTGTACCTCTGTTTCCTGGCGCTCTACAATACCAGTGAAAGTACCAACCTGGCGCCCCAGAGCCTGTTCTGGGCGCTCTATGTCGCCGGCCTCTTGACCGTGGCGCCGCGCGCCGGTCGAGTGCGGCAACCGGTCGACGCACTGAGCTTGGGCCGCGAGGATCCACGGCCATCCACGCCCACGTTGGCGCCGCTCGGGACAGCGCGAAGCGTACCGTGGCGGTGAGGGATGCTCCGCGGCCACGGCAAACGCTCGCCGTCCTGACCAATATCCTCGCGCCCTACCGGCTGCCAGTGTTTGAGCGATTGGCGCAGGAGTTCGACCTGACGGTGCTCCTGTCAGGTGCTGAAGGCAATCGGCCCGAGTGGACCGCCGGCGCGGGCCGGCACCTCAAGCTCAAGGTGTCCTGGGGTCTCACGCTTTCTTGGCGGCGTCGGCGACACGGCGCCGTCATGGACACACGATACCTTCACCTGAACCCGGGGATACTCGCTGATCTCATCCGAACCAAACCCGATGCCGTCATCAGTGACGAATTGGGATTTCGCTCCCTGATGGCGCTGCTGTACGGCAAGATGTTCGGGAAGCCGGTGTGGATCTGGTGGGGAGGCACCCTGCACACAGAGCGTCATGTTGGCGCCGGGAAGCGACTGCTGAGGCGTCTCTTCGTCAATCACGTCCACGGATGGTTCAGTTACGGCACGAGCTCGACCGAATACCTTCGAGCCCTCGGCGTGAGCCCCGACGCCGTGGCCGAGCTCCAGAATTGCGTGCCGGAAAGCATGTACTGCACGCCGACGGCACCGGCACTCTGCGTCGAGCCCAAGCCAGTGGTCCTCTACGTAGGACAGTTCATCCGCCGTAAAGGTTTGGAGCTGTTCCTGGAGGTCGCCGCTCGCGTTCAGCTGGAAGGAACGCAGTTTTCGCTGTTACTGGTCGGAGGTGGGCCGGAGCAGGGGGCGATCGAACAGCTCGCCCGGGATCTGGGCCTCCGTCATGTCCATTTCCACAACAGTGTGCCGCCGGAGCGGCTGCCGGCCATCTACCGGAGCGCCGATCTGCTCGTCTTCCCGACTCTTGAGGATGTCTGGGGTCTGGTGGTGAATGAGGCGCTGTGGTCGGGGCTGCCCGCTCTGGTGTCCGTCTACGCGGGATGTGCCGCGGAGTTGCTGTCGCCCGAGAGCCTCTTCGATCCGCTCGATCAGGACGACTTCGTCCGGCAGTTCAGGCGTGCCCTGGCTGGGGACCTGCCTCGGCCGGACCTGGGACGCCTGAGGCGCGCGGACGAAGTGGGGGATCGGATCGTGCGCGAACTGAAGGCGGGGTGAACACCCTGAGTCGGCCCCCGCTCAAGGTGGTGGTGGTGCACAATCACTACCAATTGCCCGGAGGAGAAGACGAGGTATTTCGGGCGGAGACCGACCTGCTCGAGAGCCGGGGGCACGCGGTGGTCCGCTTCACCGTGGACAACCATAGCATCAGGGACATGGGGCGGGTGACACTGGCGGCGACTGCAGTGTGGAACCGAGCCATGCAGCGCGAGCTGCGTGCCTTATTCCGGCGCGAACAGCCGGATGTCGCGCACTTCCACAATACCCAGCCGCTGGTGTCTCCGTCGGCCTACTATGCCGCTCGGGCGGAGGGGGTCGCGGTGGTTCAGTCGCTGCACAACTTTCGGCTGACGTGCGTGAACGGCGTGCTGTTCCGAGACGGTCACGTCTGCGAGGACTGTCTTGGCAAACGCCTCGCCTGGCCGGGAGTCTTGCATGCATGTTACCGCGGCAGCATCGGGGCCAGCGGTGTAACCGCGACCATGGTGGGCCTGCACCGGCTGATCGGCACGTGGCGTCGGGCGGTTGGGGCGTACATCGCCCTGTCGGAATTTGCGCGGAGCAAGTTCGTCGCTGCCGGGCTGCCGGCCGCGAAGATCTTCGTCAAGCCGAACTTCCTGATCTCCGACCCAGGCGCCGGCGACCACGCGGGACAGTTCGGCTTGTATGTGGGAAGAATCGCCCCGGAGAAAGGTGTCGGCGTTCTGCAGAAGGCCTGGGACCTGGTGGGGCAGGCATGTCGCCTCAAGATCATCGGCGGTCCTATCCCGGACGTAAGATCCGCCTCGCCGTCAATAGAATGGCTGGGGCCCCTCCCGAAAGAGCGGGTATTCGCAGAGATGAAGGCGGCTTCGTTCCTCGTGTTCCCTTCGGAATGCTATGAAAACTGCCCGATGACCATCATCGAGGCCTACGCTGCCGGATTGCCGGTGATCGTCAGCGGAGAGGGGTCAGCCGCCGAGATGGTGCAGGACGGCCGGACGGGGTGGCACTTTCAGGCTAGCGATCCGGCCGATTTGGCGGCCAAGATTCGTCTGGCCGTAGCGGACGCTCACGGCCGGGCGGCGTTCGGGCGCGCCGCTCGGCATGAGTTCGAGCGCGGATACTCCGGGGAGCGAAACTACGCGAGACTGATGGAGATCTACCGCGCTGTCGTAACTCACCCGCAAAGCGAACCGTATGGCGCGGCTTGACTGGTACTGGCATCGGATGCGGTCCATGAGCCCCGCCGAACTCGCGCTGCATGGCCGAAGAAAAGTCCGCCAGATCAACGATGCGCGGCGCAGCTGGCAAAGCCAGCCGCTGCCGCCGGCAGGTGCCGGTCTGTTCCCGCGGGTGCCCGCACGCGAGGCGGCACCGCAAGCGCTGCTCGAAGCGCTGAGCCGGGATGTCGGGGACATTCTCGCCGGGCGATGGAAGGCGTTCGGGCACCTGGACCTCGTCGTCGACGATCCGCCACAGTGGCACCGCGACCATCTTGTGGGCCGGGATCTTGCGACCGACGTCTCAGCCTTCAGACTCGACTATCGGGCGCTGCCGGGCGGGGCAGACGTCAAGCTGATCTGGGAGCTGAGCCGCTGGAATCAGCTCGTCCGCCTGGCGATGGCGAGCTATCTGCTCCGTGACGCCCGCGCCGGGTGGAAGTGCATCGAATGGCTGGAGGATTGGGTCCGGTGCAACCCTCCCTATAAGGGCTGGAACTGGACCAGTGCGCTCGAGGTAGGACTCCGGCTGACCCAGTTTGCCTGGATGGATGCTTTGATGACCGGCAGCGAGGGGTGGGATCGGGCCGGGTCGCGCCCAGGAGCAGGCGAGCGCTGGGCCAGCTTGCGTGCTGCTCTGCTGCCACCTCACGTGTCCTATGCGTGGCGACACCGGTCCTTCGGGTCGTCGGCGAACAACCACCTGCTCGGTGAGCTGGCTGGCTGTGTCATTGCAGTTGCCCGCTGGCCGACGCTTGCGCGACTCGCGGCGCCCCTAGCTCACCTGCAACGCCTATGGGAGCAGCAGGTCCTGGCCCAGTTTGCAGCGGACGGCGGAAACAGGGAACAGGCACTCAACTATCACCTGTTCTCGTTCGAACTGTGCTGGCAGACCCTGGGAGCACTCCAAGCGGCTCGGAGCGATGTCGCCCCGCCGGTGCGCGAGCGCTTGCTTGCGGCGGCGCAATTCTTTCAGCGAGTTCAGGCGGTGGCCGAGCCCTGGGAATACGGCGATTCGGATGACGCCTTCGTGACCCCCCTGTTTGCGGTGGATGCGGTCAGGGACTGGGACGAATGGCTCACCAGACCGCAGATCCGCGGAGCGGTGCAATATTGGCTGGGTGAGGCACCAGCGACGGTGGCACACTCCGCGCCGACCCAGCCGCCGAATACGACCGCGCTCGGCGACTGGTGGCTCTATCCTGACACGGGGATCGCGCTTCGTGAGGCTGGTCCGTGGCGGCTCCGGTGGGATCTCTCCCCGTTGGGGTATCTGGCGACCGCCGCGCACGGCCACCTGGATGCGCTTCATCTGTCGCTCTGGCTGGAGGGCCAGGCGCTGGTTGTGGATCCCGGGACGGGCGCATACTATGGCGATCTCCGCCTACGCGAATGGCTTGCCTCTCGTGCCGCCCACAATGCGCCTTGTCCGCAAGGGGAAGAACAGCCCCGTCGCCTCGGACCCTTTTTGTGGGCCGAGCACCACCGTCGGCCAACCCTTGTGGCAGATGGGCGGGAGGCCATGGCCTCCCTCGATCTCCCGAAGACCGAGCTGCGGCGGAGGATCGTCGACCTGGAGGATGGTGCAGGCTGGCAGGTGGACGATGACTGCCTTGGGATCGACCACCGCCCTGCGGCGTTCACAGTGCGGTGGCAGTTCGCCCCGGGCTGGCAAGTTCGACAGCTGTCCGAACGAGTGTTCGCGCTAAGTCTCAACCGGGTCACGGCCGCTGTCGAGGTGAGTTCCGACTGGAAGCTGGTTGAGTTGGTCTCTCCGGTCTCCGCTGTGCATCTCCGCCCGGCCGCCGAGGTGGCCGGCCAGCTCCTGGACGGGCTCGTCTCTCCGTCCTTTCGCGTCATCTGTCGAGCACCCTGTCTCAAGCTGACGGCTCCCGCAATGCGTGGGCCGGCCTCCGTATTGCGCACCACCTTCTTCGGCTCTGCGCGCTCATGAACGTCAGCGTGTTCGGACTAGGCTACGTCGGCGCCGTAACGGTGGGGTGTCTCTCCAAATTGGGGCACGCGGTGATCGGTGTGGACGTCCAGGAGCCCAAGGTCGCGGCCCTCAACGCCGGAATCGCCCCGATCATCGAGCCAGGTCTGGAGCAGCTGCTCCAGGCCGCCAAGTCCCAGGGCCTGCTGAGGGCGACGACAAACGCGGATGAGGCCATCCGGGACTCCGACCTCTCGATAGTGTGTGTCGGAACGCCTTCCAAAGTGACGGGGGAGCTGGACCTCAGCTTTGTGCGCGCGGTGGCCCAAGAAATCGGCGATGCCTTGCGCAGAGCCTCCCGAAAGCACGTGCTGGTCCTGCGCAGCACGATGCTCCCGGGCAGCACCAAGCGGCTGGTCGATGATCTTTTGAGTGACTTGGTGAGAGGCGGAAGACTCGAGGTGTTCTATTACCCGGAGTTTCTCCGTGAGGGCACCGGTGTGGCCGACTTTCTGAATCCGTCATTGAGTGTTGTTGGCGTCCGGGAGGGCACTGCGCCACCCACCGACCTCGTGCGCAATCTCTTCGGCGAGGGAACTGTGGTCGTCGACTGGGCGACCGCGGAGATGGTCAAGTACGCCTGCAATGCGTTCCATGCGACCAAGATCGTGTTTGCCAACGAGATCGGACGTGTGGGGAAGCAGATGGGTCTGGATGCGCGCCAGGTCATGGACCTGGTGTGCCGCGATACGAAGCTCAATGTGTCCGCGTACTACCTGAAGCCGGGGAATCCGTTCGGTGGATCCTGCTTGCCAAAGGACGTGCGGGCGCTGACGCAGCATGCCCGAATGCACGGGCTAAGCCTGCCGCTGGTAGAGAACCTGCTGCCGAGCAACGCCCAGCACCTGCAGCAACTGCTGGGACTCATTCTCGAATCCGGGCAGACCGACATCTGCATTCTCGGCCTGGCCTTCAAAGCGGAGACAGACGACCTCCGGGAGGCCCCGATGGTGGAGGTGGCACAGGTGCTGCTGGGCCGCGGCTTCAAGGTGCGGATATATGACCCCGCGTTGAACCTTGGGACGCTAGTTGGCGCGAACAAGCGCGTCATCGACACCCGGATGCCTCACCTGGCCTCGCTTCTCTGCACCGATCTTGCCAGTGCGCTGGGGCAGCAAGGCGTGGTTCTCGCCACCCAGCGCTGCGCGCCTCTTGACGAGCTGGCGGCCCTCATGACCGAGAGACACGAGGTGATCGACGTGAACGGATGGCCGGAGCTCCGACAGCTCTCCACACGGTACCAAGGGCTGTGCTGGTGAATGAGCGCTAAGCCAGCGGTGCTCATCCTGGTCGAGAACCTCCCCGTGCCTCTGGATCGCCGCGTCTGGCAGGAGGCGTGTGCCCTTCGTGAGGCTGGGTACCAGGTGATCGTCGTCTGCCCGCAAATGCGCGGTTTCAATCAAGCCGAGGAAGTACTCGATGGCATCCAGATCTATCGGCACTGGATCAGTGAAGAAGCGGGAGGATTCGTCGGGTTCCTGCGAGAGTACGCCTCCGCGCTATGGGGGGAGTGGTGCCTGGCCTGGAAGGCCTGGCGTCGGCATCGCTTTACGTTAATCCACCTGTGCAATCCTCCGGACCTGCTCTTCCTGGTGGCGGTGCCGTTTAAGATGCTGTTCCGGGTGAAGGTCGTGTATGACGTCCACGATCTGTGGCCCGAGATGTTCGAGGCCAAGTTTGGCAGGCGGGGACTGGTCTACCGTGCGGTACGCTTGGCGGAGCGTTTGACGTATGCCTGTGCCGACGTGGTGCTGGCGACGAACGAATCGGTGGCGGAGATGGCAGTCGATCGTGGGCAGAAGCCGAACGATCGAGTGTTCGTCGTGCGCACCTCCCCCACGATCGTGGCCTCGGCATATCGTCCCGACCCCGGCCTCAAGAAGGGCCGCCCCTATCTGGCGGGCTACATCGGGGTGATGGGTGACGCGGACGGCGTCAACTACCTCATCGATGCCGCGGCGTATCTCGTTCACGAGGCCGGGAGGAAGGACGTCCAATTCCTGGTGATGGGTGCGGGGCCGGAACATGCCAACCTCCAGGCCCAGCGCGATCGCCTCGGCCTCCAGGAGTACGTCGATTTGCCGGGGCGGGTAACCAACGACTTCCTGTTCACCGCCTTACAGACGATCGACGTGGGGGTATCCTGCGACCCGATCAACTCCTATAACGACCACTGCACCATGAACAAGGTGCTGGAGTACATGACTTTCGCCAAACCGCAGGTGCTGTTCGATCTCAAGGAGGGCAGGGCTTCGGCGGGCGAGGCCGCTGCCTATGTGGGCGAGAACTCGGCCGAGCGGCTGGCCGAGGCCATCGCCCGATTGCTGGACGATGCGACGGGCCGCGCGCGGATGGGACGGATCGGCCAGGAGCGCATCCAAGGTCCGTTGAGCTGGGAAAGATCGGTGACCCAACTGCGCCAGGCCTATGCGCTCGCGCTGGCCGGCCCCCCGTGATGGCCGGACGCGATCGACTCGTCGTGGAAATGCACTGCCACACCGTCCACTCCTCGGATGGTCTGATCACGTTCGATGGCCTGGTCCGCACCGCTCGGCGGCGCGGCCTCGACGCCGTGTGCATCACCGACCACGATACGATCGAAGGAGCTCGCGAGTTCCAGCGCCACGCGCAGGCTGTTGGCCGGGGCCCGCATCTGATCATCGGAGAGGAGCGCACCCTTGAGGACGGTTCCCATCTGATTGGCCTGTTTCTTCATGATCGGATCACGTCGACCCGGCGCCCGGATGCGGTGCGCGAGATTCACGAACAGGGCGGCGTGGCGCTGATGCCGCACCCCTTTCGGCGCAAAGACGGCCTTCTGAGGGCCGTCGTCCAGCCTACCGGGGACGACGTCGACGGCATCGATGCAGTCGAGCTGTTCAACGCGAAGGGGTCATTCGTGGATAACCAGCGAGCGCGGACGTTGCTGTCGATGCCAGTCGGGCTGTTCGGCGGCAGTGATGCTCACTACGAGAGTGACATGGCGCACTGTGTGTGCGAGCTGGCCTTGCGCGGCGGAGTGGAGGAGAGCCTCCGCGCGATGCTGAAACGGGAGATTCCGTTCGCGGTGCGCGGCATTCACCAGTCTCCCGGATCGGACGAGCGCCGGTACGCGCCACTGTATTACCGGATCCGGCCGTTCCTCAGGCTCCCGAATGTGCTGCTGCCCGCGGCCAAGCAGGCGTACCGATTCTACCGCAACAACCTCCGGGCGTCGGCGCCGCCGGTCCTGGAAGAGATCTACCGGCATGCGTAAACGCCAGGTGCGGGCGATCGCCCAGCTGCACGGCTTCTGGATCAACTGGTCCTTCCTGCGCCATTCACGCTCGTGGAGCGCGGAACGGCGGGGCGAGTACATCCTGAGACAACTCCGGCAGACACTCGTGCGAGCGTATGAAGGAACCCGGTATTACCGAGCGGCATTCGACGCTGTAGGATTCGATCCACGGAAGGATTTCCGGGGTCTCGAGGGCCTGGTCAGACTGCCGTTGTTGACGAAGGATGTGGTCCGCCGGCAAGGTCCGGATCTGCTTGACCATCGGTTCGCGGTCGGCAGCGTGACCGCCGAAACCAGCGGCACCACCGGGGAGCCACTTCGCATGAGGTTGAACGAGCGATACGTCGCCTTCGACGACGCAACGATGTTCCGCTATTGGAACCAGGCGGGTTATCGGTTTCGTGACAAGTTCATGGCCTTGCGGAGCTACGTACCCAAGACGGAGCGGGATCCGCTCTGGTACGTGCACAAGGGCCAGAATTGCCTCTTCATGTCGGCCTATCATCTGACGCCGCAGAACGCGAAGCATTATGTGGAGAGAGCCCTGGAGTTCGAGCCCAGATTCGTCCGCGGTTATCCGTCATCCCTGAGCGTGTTCGCCGATTACGCTTATGCCGTACGCGAGCGCTTCACGGGGATCCAGGGTCTCTTCACGGCATCCGAGACCCTTACACCGACCGAGCGGACGACGATCGAGCGGACGTTCGGTCGAAAGCTCTTCGATTGGTACGGCATGACGGAACCGGTGCTGGTCATCACGGAAAACACCGAACACAGCGGGATGGAGGTCAACTGGGAGTATGGCTTCGCGGAGTTCCTGCCCTCGCCCGAGCTTCCCGCGGGCGAATTCCGGTTGGTCGCCACCAGTTTCCACAACCCGGTGATGCCGTTCATTCGATACGATACCGGGGACATCGTTCGGCTGGGCGCGGGAGCGCCCGCGGATGGATTCTTCCCCCTGGAGCAGTACCCCCCGCTCGTGCTCTCGGTCGCTGGACGGAAGGACGAATGCATCGTCACGCCGGACGGCCGCCGGCTGCCATCGGTCAACTTCTACTCCCTCTTTCGAGACCACCAGCAGGTGCTCAAGTTCCAGATCGTGCAGTATGGGCTCTCCGACGTCGTGGTGAAGCTGGTGCTGCGCCCGGACATCACCGATCCTGCGCCGGTGCTCGCCTCTCTCAGGGAAGGTCTCCAAATGCGGCTCGGGCGAGCCGTGCGCCTGGACCTCGAGATAAGCGACCGGTTCATCACCAATGCCGACGGTAAGACCGCGCCAATCCTGCGCCGCAGCGGCAGCAGGGGGGTCGAGGAGCATGAGGAGTACATCATCTCTTCACAGCAGGCTTGGCTGCCGGAGAACTCCGGGTTCCCGATCCTGAAGCTGGACTGGAATGAAGCCGACGCCACCCCGGCGGGCGAACGGATCCGCAGCGTACTGCAAGGTCTATTAACGGAGCCGCGGTACCTGAATTGGTACCCTGCTGCCGAGTCCACGGCGCTCACCGAGGCGCTGAGTACGTATACTGGCATTTCGGCGGACAGCATCGTCATTACCCACGGCTCGGATTCGGCGATCGAGGCACTTGGGGTCGCTTTCGCAAAGCCAGGTGACCGGTGCATGATCGTGCAGCCCACCTACGACAACTTCCGCTCCAGCATAGAGCAGCACGGCGCGACGTCGATCTTTTTCCCCTACGACGGTTCGGCGCCGTTCCCGCTGGAGGAGTTCCGTCGCCGTATCACCCTTGAAACGCCACGGCTGGTCTACCTGAACAACCCCAATAATCCGATCGGCTATGCGCTCGAGGCTGAAGAGGTGGAAGGAATCATCAGGCATTGTGCCGTGTCGAAGGTGCTCGTCGTGGTGGACGAAGCGTACTTTGAGTTTTGTGGCGTGACCGCGGCGCCCCTAACGGCCAGTTGGCCGAACGTCATCGTCCTCCGGACATTTTCCAAGGCATTCGGGCTGGCCGGCCTGCGAATCGGCTACATGCTTGCCAGCCCCGACCTGGCGCGGGTGCTCCGCCGGGTAGTAAACCCTAAGAGCGTCACTATGCTCGCCAAGATCGGGGCCCTGACGGCGCTGGAGAATCGTGGAGAGATGCGGGCCTACGTGGCCGAAGTGGAGGAGTCACGGCGGCGCCTGGGAGACTTCTTCCGCGCGCGAGGGATCGACAGTGTTCCTTCACGGGCGAACTTCATTCTTTTCCAGATCGATCGACCCGAAGAGCTGCTCGATCACTTTGCCGCCTGCCATATCTTCTTTCGCGATCGGAGCCGGTATTTCCGCAATGGACGACACGTGCGAATGACGGTCGGGACCATGTCCTCGACTGCCAGGGTCATTGAGGTGTTCCAGGCCTTCCTCGACCAGCGGCAAGGCAGGAACGCCGGCGAGTCCCTGATCGATACGACGCCCGAGTCCCCATGAAGCAAATCGCGCAATACCAGGATGGACGGCTGGAGCTGCAGGAAGTCCCCAAACCAACCGCACCGTCGGGTGGTATTCTCGTGCGCGTCACGCATTCCGTCATCAGCACCGGTACTGAGAGAATGAAGGTCGAGCAGGCGCAGATGAACCTGCTGCAGAAAGCCAAGGCACGACCCGACCAGGTTCGGAAAGTCCTCCAGAGTGCCAGGACGCTGGGCTGGAGAGCGACGGCGGAGAAGGTCAGGAACCGGCTGGAGTCGCCTACCCCACTAGGCTACAGTGCGGCGGGAGTCGTTGACGCGGTGGATACGGAGAACACCCGCTTTCGGGTGGGAGACCGCGTGGCCTGTGGCGGGGCGGAGTGCGCCTTCCACGCTGAATACATTGCGGTGCCGGACAAGCTCGCGGCCGGCGTGCCGGACGGCGTCGAGAACTGGCAAGCGGCCTATACTACCATCGTCTCCATCGCCTTGCAGACGGTCCGGCAGTTGGAGCCCACGCTGGGCGAGCGCGCCTTGGTGATCGGACAGGGCCTCGTGGGTCTGCTGGTTACGGGCCTCCTGCGAGCCGATGGTGCTCGGGTCATGGCCGTGGACCTGGACGCGGCACGCGAGCCATTTGCCCGGGCGGTGGGCGCCGAGAGTTTTCTCCTCGCTGACCATGGGAGCGTCATCGACCAGGTGCACGCCTGGACCGACGGGTATGGTGTAGACGCGGTGATTCTCGCGACGGGGACGCAGAGCAATGCCCCTACCGAGCTGGCCGTCGAGGCGTTGCGTGATCGAGGGCGGATCGTGGTGGTGGGGAACACGAAGGTGGAACTGTTGTGGCGGTACGCCTACGAGAAGGAGATCGACATCCGGTACGCGCGGAGCTATGGGCCCGGCCGCTACGAGCCGGCGTACGAGTGGGGCGGGACGGACTATCCCATCGGGTACGTGCGGTGGACGGAACAGCGTAATTTCGACGCGTGCCTGCACCTGATGAAGACGGGCGCCCTGGACCTCGCGGCGCTCACCACGCGCCGGGTGCCGTTTACCGCCGCGCTGGACGTCTACCGCACCTTGCTGTCCCCGGACTCGCAGGACGTGGGCGTCGTGCTGGAATACGAGACCGACGCAAGGTTATCGGCGGCGGTCCTCCGGGCGAGCGAGCCGCCGCAGGTGGACCTCACCCGGGGTGCCGCTCCATCCAGGCTGCAGGCCGCCGTCGGCCGCGTGAACGTGATCGGAGCCGGGAACTTCGCGCGCACGATGCTGCTACCCCATCTTAAGCGCCAGGTTCCTCTTGGCGTGGTTGTCAATAACACATCGCTCAGTGCGAACCATGTAAAGACGAAATTCGGCTTCTCGAGCGCGGCGACCGACGCGGCCGGTCTGTTCGAGCCGCCGGCTTCCGGCCCCCCCGGCGCCAGCAAGCAGCGCCCCCACCGCCGTCGTCATTGCGACTCGCCACCATCTGCATGCCCCGTTGGTCCTCAAGGCCCTCGCGGCGAATCAGCATGTGTTCGTCGAGAAGCCGCTCTGCCTGACGCGAGAGGAACTGGCCGACATCGATGCCGCGGTGACGACGAGCTCGGGCTCCGTCCAGGTAGGGTTCAATCGCCGCTTCGCACCTGCCAGTGCGGAGCTGAAGGGGCTCCTTCGGTCCTCACCAGGCCCGAAGACGGCGAGCTTTCGCGTGGTGCCCGGCAAGCTCGATCCACAACACTGGTACGCCAACTATGCAGAGAGTGGTGGACGGGTGCTCGGCGAGGCGTGCCATTTCCTCGACTACTTCTGCTTTCTCTTCGACTCGAGGCCCGTGCGCGTACTTGCCCAGAGTACCTGGCCCCCCGGCGGGCGGCTGCCCTTCCCCGATAGCGTTTCCGCGCAGGTCGAATTCGCCGATGGCTCGTGCGGACAACTGATCTACGCGGCCGAAGGTGATGCCAGCTGGCCGAAGGAGGAGTGCACGGTCTATGGGGCCGGCTTCGTCGCGGAAATCTCTGATTTTCGAGCCCTGGTCATCCATCGCGGCCGGAAGAAGACCAAGCGAACCTATGCCGGCAAGGGTCACGCCGAGGAGATGTCGGCATGGGGCGCCTACCTGCGGGGCGCGGGGGACCACCCCCTTCCGTATGTACAATCGCGTCAAAGCATGTTGCTGACCTTCGCCGTGTTGGAATCGATTCGCCAAGGGCGGTCAGTCGAACCGTGAGGTCGGCGGTGGGACGCGAGGGGTCCCGGCGGAACCGGTAAGGGGTCAATCCGAAGCCGACCAAGTTGGGGCGCCGCGACGCAATCGGGCGGCAGGATCGTGGGGATTCTGCCGCCGATTGCGAGATGTCGCCTGGCCGATCTAAGCCTTCAGCTAGTCGCCGTCATGGGGCGCAGCTCCCGGTGTAGGCCAGGCCGCCGCTTGGAACGTCGGTCACGATGTTGTCGCAGCCGACCTGTGTTCCCGATGCCCGAGAGGCGTCGATCCCCTTCGGGGCGGGATAGTTGTCGATGTTGAACAGATGAATCGTGTTGCCCCGGAGCACGGTGCCGGAACCGGACCAGACCACGATGCCGTGCGGAGAGCCCTTGGTGAGGGTGTTGTTGCTGAAGACGACATTGTTGCCCCGCAGGCCCACCAGGCTCACGGTCCCGCCATCGATAAACGCCGTCCCGGTGCCGTCGATTACGTTGCCGGTCGCAGTCATCCGGTCCGCCCCGGCCGAGTTATCGATGGCCTCGGCGCCGGTATTGTAGAAGGTGTTGTTCAGCACCTTCACGTCGGTCGTGGGAGTTCCGTATCCGCCGACGTAGACCCCTTCGCCATAGACTGCCCTGCTGACTCCGGTGTCATGGACCCTGGAGCGCAGAACTTGGGAGAAGCTGGAGCCGTTCTCCAGCGCGATGCCAGACTGGGCGGCATGGTCCACTTCCATCGAGTCGAACACCGCGTATGGACAGCCCGGTGCTCCGCTTTCCCCGCAGTAGAACCCGTAGAAGGTGTTCGTCAAACGGAAGTTCTCGAACCGGAGATACGGGGCTTGGGGAAGCCAGGACCCGCCACCCATGGTCACGATGCTCGAGCCCCCGGCCCCACGCACCGTCACCGGGTTCGCCGCGGTCCCGCCACGGCTCTGCCGGATGGTACCCGTCGTGTACGTGCCAGCCGCGAGCAGGATGCAGTCGCCGGGCTGGGAGCTGCCGATTGCGGTGGTGAGCTCGCCCGCCGTTGAGACGGCCACTGTACGCAGGGCCCCATCACACACCGAGGTCGACGGGGGTGGTGGCGTTATCGTGGTGATTGTCACAGCGGCCGTGTCGGCCTTGCCGCCGGATTCCGCCGCGATCACGCGATAGGTCCCGGCGGTGCTACCCGCCGTGTACTCACCCGAGGCCGCGATCGAACCGCCGGTGGCGGAATACGATGCGCTGATCGCTTTTGTGGTCCCGTCGCTCATCTTCGCCGAGGCGTTGAACTGCTGCTTGGCCCCAGTCGTGAGCGAGGCGCTCCCTGGCGTCAGCACGACGGACTGCACCGTCGGAAGCGTGGCGGTCACTGTCACCGCTGCGGTATCGGCCAGGTTGCTGGTGGGATCGAGCGCAATGACCCGGAACGTCCCGGCGGTGCTACCCGCCGTGTACTCACCCGAGGCCGCGATCGAACCGCCGGTGGCGGAATACGATGCGCTGATCGCTTTTGTGGTCCCGTCGCTCATCTTCGCCGAGGCGTTGAACTGCTGCTTGGCCCCAGTCGTGAGCGAGGCGCTCCCTGGCGTCAGCACGACGGACTGCACCGTCGGAAGCGTGGCGGTCACTGTCACCGCTGCGGTATCGGCCAGGTTGCTGACGGGGTCGAGCGCAATGACCCGGAACGTGCCCGCGGTCTGGCCGGCAGTGTAGACGCCCGCGGCGGTGATGGTACCGCCCGTGGCCGTATAGGTCGGAACGACTGCGATGCTAGAGCCATCGCCTGCGGTGGCCACGACCGTGAACTGCTGCCTTCCGCCCGTCGCCACTGTATCCACCGCCGGGCTCAGCACCAGCCGAGCCAGGACCGGAGTATCGGCGACGACCGTTGCCGTAGCGGTATCGGCCATTCCGTCTGCGGCGACCGCCACCACACGGTATTCACCGGGGGTCGACGCAGCGACGTACTTGCCTGTGCTGTCGATGGTTCCCCCGGTGGCGGTCCAGGTGACCCTGGGCTGCCAACTGGAGCCGTCTGTCATGGTCTCCATCGCCACGAAGCGCTGCACCCCGGTCGAGATCAACGTCGCAGTTCCAGGGCTGACCGTCATGCCGGCAGGTTGGGGTTTGCCGCGGCCCTTGCCCTTGCCGCTCCCCTTCGAAAAGGACAGCGCCGAGCCCTCGGCGAGGGCCCCAACCGAGAACTGCACCGTATCGCTGGTGCGGACCGTGGTGGAGTCGGGTAGGATGGTAAGCACGGAGGTGCCCGGATCGCCGCCCGCGGCCGCGGGGCCATTGAGGCCCTCGTCGCCCGCACACGCTGCGGCCAACAGGGCTCCGGTGATCACAGACGCCATTCGGAATCGAGCCAGGCGCCGGGCAAGCTTGAAGGTGTACGTCATGGTTCGGTCCTTCGATCTAGATAGGGGCCCAACCGCGCGCTTCCTCCCGGTCCACCCTTGGGCTTCAAGAATATCGGCATGCACGCCAAAATTGCGAAAGCATAGGTTTTTTGACAGTCCAGGTTGATTGGTATGTGGGCTGTTTTGTAAACGCAATTGCACAAGTGTATTACCTACTTTAGCAGAGTCAATTGTAACAATTTGCTGTGCAAGTTTGATACACAGCGTGCATCTTGCTGGCAGGTAAGCGCGGAGCCGTGCCCCCTCAAAGCCAAGGCCTTGAGCGGGGGTCGCGATGTACCAGCCAGCCAGGCCCCAGAGGACGAGCCGAGCGCGGGAGCGCCCCCGTCGGGAAAGGGGCTCCCATGGCCAGACGACAGACCAAGGCGGCTCTTCGACATAGCCGATGCACAGGCTGATGGCGAAAACTCGCTGGGGCGTTGGTTCAGGGCATCAGGCCCCGACCGTGCGCTTGTGGGATTGGGGGGCAGCTGCGACTACGAAGTAGTCACAGGCGCGAACGAATGGACACCGGACGGCGCCATCTCGTTTCCGTTATTGGCTCGCGCTGGCCCGTAGTCTTGTTGTTCTCTGCAATCTTGTCAAGCCCAACCATGTGTCGCGCGCACCCTCTGTGGACCTCAACCGCGAACGCCGCTGACAGAGAACGGCTAGCGAGTGCTGGGGCCTGAGACCTGGCACTCCGCACCAGCTCCTGCTCGAGCGCTTTCCAGAACGAAGTAGAGTCGGTACCCGACCACTCGACCGAGTGACGCGCTTCGCCCCGACCGGGCTTCAAGGCTGCGCACCAGCTCGGTCACCGGGGCCGCGACGTGAAACGCGCGGGTGATGACCAGCGCGTTCGCATCGGTCCGCTCGAGACCGGCAACGTCATTGACTCCCACGGCTCGTATTCCAGACGCCCCGGGCAGGTAGTGGGCGACTACCGGACGCATGTAGGACGGGGCGACAGCGACCGTGGAGCCAGGAGGCAGGGTCGTCGCCAGGCATGCCGCAGCGGCCCGACTGTCGTCCTTCCAGTAGGAGGGAGACCAGAACCACTGTGCGTCGGACCAGAGGAAGAGTCCAAGCATCACGACGAGTGCCAGCCGATGACCCTGATGGGTGAGTCGCTCCAGGGCAATCGCGGCCAGTGCCAAGCCGCCGACGAGGGCCGGGAGCACGTAGCGCACGTTGTACGCCTTAGTCGTCAGCAGCGAACCCGCAGTGGCCGCCGCGAGCGGTACTACGAAAAGCAGGCCCACCGAGATGATCGGCAGTCGACGATTCCGAAGCAGGAGGGCGATCAGCCACAGGATCGTCACGCCGACGAGCACTGTCTGCGCCGGGTGATTCGCAAGCGCCACCCTCCAGCCGAGGTCCTGGAGCTCGCGGATGGGCGGGCCGAAGGAGTATCCGGCCAGGAACGTGAACACACTGTAGGGAAGTTCCAGCCCGGTGAACGGGCGCTGGGGTGAACCGGTCCCCTTGGCGTGACCGACCGCGCTGGCCAACATGATGAGAAAGGGCAGGATCAGGGCGACGGTCCCCGTCGCGGCGAATGCGAGCCGCCCGAGCACCTTCGCGCCGCGGGCGTGGAGAGCCCAGAGGCCACCAATGAGGGGATACACCACACCGGTCACATGAGTGAGGATCGCCGCGGCGCTGAGGACCACGAAGCCGATCCACCATCCGGTACCCCGGTCCAGCGCCCGAACAAGGCAGAGAAGAGCGGTTGAGCCAAGCAACACCAGAAGGGCGTAGGGGCGCGCCTCCTGCGAGTACCAAACGTGCAGCGGGTTGCTTGCCAGCAGCAGCGCGGCCGTGTCTGCGATCCGCGGGCGTTGGGTGACATTACGAATGAGCAGCCATACGACAGGTATCGTCGCCGTTCCTGCGAACGCTGAGAGGAGTCGCAATGCCCATTCTGATGAGCCCGCTACGCGGATGACGCTATGAAGCAGCCAAAAGTAGAGCGGAGGCTCGAAGGCGTCATTCCGAAGGGCCTGTGCCGGAATCTCCGCCATGGATGGAAGGGCGGTAAGCAGCGAGGCAAATTCATCGGCCCAGAGCGACTGGTGACCCAGGTGCCAGAGGCGTAGACCGGCCGCCATGAAAAGGCTGAAGAACAGCACGGCCGAACCGGACGAATTCCGCTGCCGGCAGAGTCCAGGGGTCGGGCTATCGGCAGGAGAGGCAGCCTCGGTGGCTCGATGCTGTAAGGCAAACACAACGCTAGTGCTCCCCTCTCGGGCCGATATTCGCGAGTGCCCCATTGCCCGAGCAGCGCAGTGCGATCACTGGTTAGAAGGTCGCCGGGACGAGAGCGCCCTGTGCCGACTCGCGCATTAGACCGGCACTCGCTCTGCTGACAGGAATTGCTCCCGCGACGCCAACCCTTGCGACCGAAGGGCCACGAGCACATACGCGACGAACAACCCCATAATGCAGAGGCCGTTCACTGACGCGATGACGAGCCAGACCGAATGCGTCGGGTGCCACGCCTCCACCACGGCGTCGGTAGTGACCCAGTTGAAGGCTGGCAAGAGATAGAGCGTGAGACATACGCGCCTCAGTCCGGGCCCTACGCCTGCCAAACCGTGGGCAACGAAGACGAGCAGGGGGGCGGTGAGCAGAACGAGGTCGTAGCCCATGTGGTACCCGACCAGCAGGGTAGTCAGGCAGATGATCCCGATCTTCACATCCTCCCAGGCCGGCGCCGATGCTGGAAGCCGGTGGATCGCCACGCTCGCCGTCCCCAGAAGTGCGAGAGCTAGGAGCAGCTGACTCGTGCTCGACAGGGAGTAACCCAGGAACCGGCTCACGAGAGCGACCGCGTCGATACGATTATGGCTGGTTGCGGCGTTGATGAAACTAAGCCCTTGCCAGCTGTCGTACCCGGTCAGCAGGCGAGCGACCAAAGGCTGCACGCCGCCGGCTCGCTCCGCAAGAATTCCAAAGAGTGGGATGTTGACCGCTGCGGAGAGCAGGAGTCCGATGCCAGCAGCGGCCCGCCCATAACCGCTGGCGAGCATGAGAGCGGCTACAGGAAGTCCAAACGTTGGCTTGTGGATTGCGGCGGCGAGGGCGATGCCGCTCAGCAGCGGCGCATCGCATGCGCGGCGGAGGGCGATGTACACAAGAAGCGTGAGCAGGATGCTGCGCTGTCCCAAGAGCAGAGTCCAGTGACCCGGACGGGACAGGAGAACCAGGCCTGCCACCAAAGCCACGCGCCATGGTTCCACGGGATATCGCGCCAGTCGCAAAACGACGACCGCGAGCGAGAGCGTGAGAAGCGCTGTAAGACAGAAGTAGACCGCCCCTGCCGCTCGCGGCTGGAGCAGCGTGAACGGCAGGTGCAGGAGCAAGTTGATAGGTAAATACGGCCAGCCCGGGACACCCGTTCCCGGACCTGGTCCGGCGCCAGCAGTGTCGTGAGTCCATTGGGCCAGGAATGCCTTGACAGGAAAGTAGGCGCCGTCGTAGAAGTCGATCATCACCCACGCGGCGCCAAGCCTGACACCGCCCGGAGCGGCATGGAGGGTCACTCGCGCCAATGCGAACGCGATAGCCAATCCAAACACCCCGAATGCCGCTGCGCTCTTCCAAGCGGGACGGCTCACCTCGGGGTCTCCCGGGCAGCTCCGCCCACGGCCTCCGGATACCCGGAAGTCGGTTGGTTGACACTCCGGTCGAGGGTAATCGCCGGGCAGGCACGCATTACAGCGTGGAGACCAACTGCTGCATCCGCCGGAGAGTGCGCCAATACACATCCTCCATCAGGATGTGGGCGAATTCCCCGTTTCGGCCAATACTGAACAGCCCTTCCACGGGCATTGAGCTCTCAAACGCCAGACGCTCCTGTTCGTACTCCCTCAGGAACACCGGGTGTGCGATCGGCGTCCGCATGACGCGGCATCCCAGATAGCGCTGGCGAGCAGTCGGGATGATCGCTTGCAGGTGTTCCAGGCACCATTCGCCGAGCTGCTCCTCCGACATGCTCCAGATCCGATCTCCTACCGCACAACCGATATCCGCGTTGATGGTGGTCTTCCCGGGTGGCGCCAGCCACGGCATGGACCAGGTCGCCTCGGTGAGACGGAAGAAGGGCACCTCCCGGTCGGGCACCCAGGTGACCACGTCCGGCAGCAGCCAACGACCCTCGAACCGCATGTTGACGAGGACCATCGGGCGGTAGCGGAATTTCGCCAGGTGTCGCACCGCGTCGGTACCTTGAACCAGCTTCGCCAGGATATGGACCGGCGCCGTACTCACGACCGCAGAAGCCTCCCATACCCGTCCGTGCACCTTCACCCCGACGGCCCGACCGTTCTCCGTGAGTATCGCCTCCACCGGCGATTCCAGTCGGACCGTCCCGTTCAGGCCTTCCGCCAGGCGCTCACAGAGGAAGCCGAGACTCCCTTCCGGGTACACATGCCAAACGTGCGCACTCTCCGGCTTCTCCCGTGAATACCCGTTCGCGACGGCCCGGCCCGTAACACGGCTCGCCAGCTTGAGTCGGAGGACGTGGGCCGTGCCTCGCTCGAGCTGAGGCGCGATGACGCTCGGCGCGAGGTCGTCGGCAGGTACGCCGGACCAGGCCTCGATGAGCGGAATGGCGATCTCGTCCGCCAGCTTGGGTCCGTATTGGCGGCGGTACCAGTCGGCCGCGGAAGTCGGCGCGGAGTCGGACCGGCGGGCAAGGCGGCTGGCAGCCGCGCTGAACATGTAGCGCGGGGATCGCAGCAAGCCAAAAGGATAGCTGTCACTGCGGCCGGCGTGAAAGACCGTTTCGCCGTAGTGGTGCACATCCCGGCAGTACGCGCCGATTCCGAGCGCGGCGGCGAGTCGGTTGGTGATGAAATGGGCGCCGAAATCGCACACGAACCCGTCGGCGTCGCGGAAGCTGGTTGCCAGGCCGGCGACCTGTTTGCCTGCCTCGAATACCATCACCGGGATCCCGCGCCGGCGAAGTTCGTGGGCGGCCACTAGCCCCGCCAGTCCCCCTCCCACAACGGCCACCGGCGGCTTGGCGGCGCGGATCACCCGGGCATCTCCCGGCGACCCACGATCGCGACCCTCAGAGCGCCTTTGCCACGGAGCCGATGAACCGCATCCCACGCACCGAAGACCGCCGCGGCCAGGAGGGACCGATGGTCGAAGCGTTGGACGAGCCAGGGGCGCGCGCCCCAGTCCTGGAACAGGCGCCGGAAGGAGCGTAACCACGTGCCGCCGTCCGCTACCGTCGACAGCGACACCAACTCCAGATCCGAGCGCTCGGCCAGCCGGCGCAGCGCGTCAGGGCTGAACAGCCGGCGCTGTCGAGGCATGTCGTATCCGCCCCAATGACGACCCTGAAAAATACGGAAGCTGGGAGAGTCGAGGTTGTGCAGTACGACGACCGCGCGTCCGCCGGGCGCAAGGACTCGGCTCAGCGCACCGAGAGTCACATCGGGGTCGGGAACACGCTCGAGGGTGTGGACCAGGAGCGCCAGATCGTAGCTGCCAGAAGGCAACTCCCGATCCTCCAGGTTCCCGTGGTGAACCGTGAGCCCTGCCATGCGCGCCATTTGGACCGCGGACTCAACGGGCTCCACGCCATCAAGCCGCCATTGACCGCCGCCAAGAGCCTGAAGGAAGGCAAGGTCGAGCCCCGCTCCGCATCCCACGTCGAGGATGCAGGCGTGCGGACCAACCGCACGAGACCACTGCCTCAGAAGCGCTGCCTTCCGTCGCCGGCTGAGCGATTCCCGAAAGCTTCCTGGGGGGGACGCCGCCGCCGCAAAGTAACCCGGCGGATAGATCCGTTTCTGTTCGTGGTCGGCCGGCGCCGGGCTCATATAGACCGACCCGCATCCGCTGCATCGCAATGCCAGGAATGAGTCGGGGCTGGTGGCGTAGTCAAAGTCGTCTACGATCGCCAGAGGTTCCGCACCCTCGTCGCCGCAAGCGCAGCACACTGCCGGAAGGAGTGTCAACGGGCGCTTCTGCGGCTCGAGGGGCACGCAGACGCCTTCTCGGGCAGGTTCCCGCGCTCCGGCCGTCACAACCTCACGCCCAACCACCCCGGCTGAGCCCACTGGAACGCCCGGGGAGACCGTCACATCGCCGCCGAACGGAGACGCAGAGGCGACAGTGGATCGACCGGCAGCCCCACGACACTCGGCTCCGGGGTGGCGAAGGATTCAGGCATCCCATGGCCGTTGCTCGCAGTCACGCCGGCGACCATCCGGCGTTGCACGGCACACACGCGGCGCACCCCCTCCGCCAGCGAAACCAGAGGCTCAATGCCCAACAGTGCGCGTTGGCGCTCGAGGGTGGGGCGTTTGATCAGGGTCATCTGAGGGGGCAGCGCTGCCATCCGAACCAGCGAGGGATCGGCCCCGAGCTCGCTGCGGATGAGCTCCGCCAGCTGCGCCATCGGCACCAGATCCGGGTGGCCGATGTTGATCGTGGCATGGTGCGCCACGTGCCCGGCGGCCTCGACGGCGCGGACGGCATCCGAAACATGCAGCCAGCCTCGGGCACTGCCGCGATGGACCTGGACCGGCTTCCCCCGGGCGAGATTCGAGGCGAACCGGATCATCGCGGAGCGGTGCTCTCCCACATCCTCGTTCTCGTGATAGATCATGCAGGGCCGCAGCGTGACCGCCTGAAGCTTGCCCGTCCGCACTTCGTACTCGACGAGCTGCTCGGCGAGCCATTTCGACAGCCCGTAACGATTGTTGGGCTGCGGAACGGTCGCGGCATCGTCCATCAGATCGCACGAAGGCCCGTAGACCTCGGAGGTGGAGAAGTACACACAGACGCTTGCCGTCCGCTTGCAGAGCTGGAGGACATTGTTGACGCCGGCGAGGTTCGTGGAGATGGCGAGCGAGCCGGCCTGCTCGCAGGTCATGCGTCCGACCGACGCCGCGAGGAGAAAGACCACGTCGGGTGACCAGTCGAACGCCGGCAGCAGGTCCAGCGGATGGGTGATGTCCGCCATGAGGTAATCTGGACGCCAGCCCGGTCTGATATCCACTTCCAGCACGGCATAGCCCATGGAGCGGAGGTACGTCACGAGCGGGCCGCCGATGTTGCCCGCTGCCCCGACCACTAGTGCCCTCGGAGGCCTCGTCATGATCCGTTCCCTTCGGTATGGGTGCTGCCCAGATTCGGATGCATCGATCACGTCGCCAGGACTGGGGCGCGCTGCGCCAGCCGACCGCCGGCCAGGAGGCCGCTTGCCTGCTCCCCCGTGGTCACGAGCTCGAAGCGCGAGGCGAGCACGCCCAGCACCTCGGCAAACATCTTCTCCTTGCGAGCCCCGATCAGGTCCATCCCCGGAAAGAAGGAGAGTTGGGGAACCTGGTCGGCGCCGAGCAGGTCGAGCGGGTGCAGCAGGAAGCTTGGCTCGAGCCGGGTGGCCCGGCAGGCAGCCAACGCGCCGTGCAGGTATGCGCGCATCAGCCCGGTGGAAAACCGGCTGAGGTACAGCAGGTAGCTCATGTGAAACGGGGTCTTGATCACCGGCACCGTAGTCACCGGGATCTCCAGCAGCGTCCGGTCTTCCTGCAGCTCCCACCGGTACGGCTCATTGGGGCGGAAGCCGTCCCGGAAGGACCCGAAGAGGGAAGCGCGCTGCGCTCGCTCCTCGGCAGACAGGTCTGTCGAGGCGAGAAAGTAGAGTCTCGCGAGCGGCCCGAGAAATGTCGGAAAGGTCGAGGCGTCGTAGAGGTAGTGCCGCCGAGCCAGCACCTCGAAGAGCTCCGCCGACCAGCTGAAGCCGGGCCCGCGAAATCCGGTGGGCTGCTGTCCGGTGGCTGCTCGGATCGCCTCTTCGGCCTTCCCGATATCCGCCTCGAGCTCGGCGGGGGAGTAACGGTGAAGCCAGCATTCGTGGGCGAAGGAGTGATTCCCGATCTCGTGCCCTCGCGCCGCAATGGCACGGAGGTGCGGCTGGTTCTCCGCTCGGGTGGCATCGAAGCCCACCACGAAGAAGGTGATCCTGATCCCGAGGCGATCCAGAACGTCGAGCGCGCGAGGGATGAAGGCGGCCAAATAGGACGGGCGACTCGCCCAGGACGGATCGCCGCGCGTCCGCAGGTAGGACCAGAGGTCGTCCAGATCGAGCGAGAGGCTGGCGCGGGGCTGCGCGGGCGTCATCCCGCGCATGCTAGGCCGCCACTCCGACCACCGGCGACGACAGCAGCGGTCGGAGTTCCCGGGCGCTCAGGTTGGCAAGTGCGACGGTCTCGTTCACGTTCAGCGTGCCGTTCACGATCTGCGCCGAATTGACGACGAAGACATTGGGCAGCGAGGTACGGAGGCGTGGCAGGGCTTCGTCCGAGTAGTTGAGCGTCGTGACGGCAAGCATTTCCTTGGCCCGGGCTACCTGGAAAGTCAGCACGTCCTCGCGCCGAAAGTTCGGGTACATACGCTCGAGCGCCGAAACAAACCGCTCCTGGATCGAATCGTCCGCCTCGTGCCACATCGGGTCATCCTGAACCAGGTAGCGAGGTAGGTACACCAGTGCGTGTCCTCCGAACCGTTCGCGGTCGACCAGGGAGGTCATTTCGATCACGGCGGTGAAGGGCACCCACGAGTCGGTGATGTTCGTGATGTAGAAACCGGCCAGCGGCTTCCGCAGCAGGATCGAGGCGCAGATGATTCCCTGGTAAACGACCTTCCCCAGGCGCGTCCGCTCTTCCGGTGAGAGCTGGGGGCAGAGCGCCTGGACCCGGGGACAGGGAACCGTCAGCACCACCCGGTCGAACGAGCGCATCTCGCCCCCGGCGAGCTCGACCTGGACACGGTCTCCTGCGTCGTTGATCGAAACTGCGGGGCGTCCGCACAGCGTTTCAACACCTCGTGCATCCAACTGTTCGCGGAACTGCCGCAGCACGCGGTCGTAGCCACCGTCGACGTAACCGAACATCTCGCGCTTCAGCCCCGAACGGCGCGCGGCGTACATCCGCGCAATCGTCGCCCAGATAAAGGACGCGCTGGTGCGCTCATAATTCTGGCCGAGCTTGCTCTTGAGCAGCGGAAGCCAGATCCGGTCGAAGGTCCGACCTCCCGAGAGCCGTCGCAGCCACTCATCCACTGGGACATGCTCGAGTGGCCTCCAGTCTTGCAGTCGTGAGGCATACAGCACCGTCGCGGCGAGACGCACCTTGTCGAGCAGCGAGAGGGCGGGAAACCGCAGGAACTCCAGGCTGTTCGACAGTGAGTGCAGGTGTCCATCGATATAGAACCCGGTCCGCGTGGTACCCCAACGCAGCGCCTGGGTGAGGTCGAGCTCGTCCAGCAGCGCGAGCAGGTGCTGGTCGGACTGGAGGATCACGTGATAGAAGCGGTCCCAGGTGTAGCCGCCGATCGCTTGGCTCTGCGTCAGGCCGCCGGGAGCCGGGGCGCCTTCGATCAAGGTGACCACGCATCCATCGCCTTGCAGTCGTAGCGCCAGGCTCATACCCAAAATGCCGCCGCCCACGATGCCTACTCGACATTCGCGCGGGTTGGCTGCGCGTGCGGAGATCATGCAGCCTCGCTGTCTGCCCGCCAAGCACTGCGGGATACGGTATCGGGGCCCGCATTGCCCGGGCTGGGGAATCTGCAGCAACAGTGGGAGCGAGCCATGGAAAAGGCGCAGCTTACGGGAGCAACCCTTGGCGCTGAGAGTGACAGGGACTCACCTCAGCCTCCTCAGGTACCCCCGCTTTGGACGCTTGGAGAAGATCGCGTATGTGGCACTGGATGGGCCCGCTTAAGGCCGCATCCAATCATATCGCTCTGCTCCATGGGCAGATGGGCAGGAGTTTCCTATCGCATCTGAGACGGACGTACCTCACGCTCGGCATCGGGCTACGGCTTCGCTGGGGCCGTCATCGAGGCAGAGCATGTCCGCCCAGACTTCGGTATCAGGCTACGGCTCATGTGCCACAATGGAACGCCTGGAGCATGCCGAACGTCGGGCACCGCCCGCGCGTGCGATCAGGGCTGCTCAGTGGTACCGCACACCGGCCACGACTTGGCTCCAGCTGCCCCCGCCATACATCGCCCGGCCCTCTGCAAACACTCGCCATCGCCTGGTACGACGCTCAAGCGCGGCCTCCAGGCCGATACTCCCGAACGTGCCGAGGTGCCCCTCGTCGTAGGCGCGCATGGTGAGCAAAGGTCCGACGCCCAGGTAAGGCCGAACGATTCCCGTCCAGGGGCTGAGCCGGAGCCCGAGTCCACCGAACACGGTCCTTCCCTCGGGACGCGCGGCCACCGCAGTCAGAAAGCCGAGGGCTTCCAATCGGCGGCCGAGTCCGTACGCGAGGCCGCCGCCGACGAGCCCGTCATCGTGGAGGCCGCCACCACCGTAGCCCACGTGCAGCTCCAACCCGAACCTGTGCCCCACATTCTGTGACTGGGCGGCCGATACCAGGCATGCGGGATTCAGCAGCGCGGCGATAAGCAGCGGACGGGTCAGGAAGGGCATGCAATCTCGAGGTGACTGGCGGTGCTCGAAGGGCCGCGGAGCCGGTGGCTGCGCCAGCTACTGGCGCGGCCGATCCAGAGTGACACGCGCGCGGGTCGAGAATCGCTCCAGGCCCGGCCTGCGGGTCACGGGTCTGGGTCCGAAGAGTCGCAGCGTCGCGAAACGGACGAGCTGTCCGAGGTGGCGGGCGATGTTGCTGACGATCTTCATCTTCGAGCGGCCGAGCAGGCGGGCTTCCAATCTGGCCGGATGCTCGAGCACCGTCCGCCCACCGAGGTCGAGCTTCCCGACCAACTCGACGAGGCCGAGGTATCCCGGGTCGCGCAGATCGAGGCCAAGCACCGCGCTGCGGCGATAGACCCGAAAGCAGCTGGTGTACGTGTGAAGCTTCTGCCGCAGTACCAGCCGGTACATGCTGGAAGCGGACTTTGACAGGAGGAGCCGCCATCCTCGTACGTTCTTGACCGACCCCAGTGGGTGGTAGGGTGACGCCGTCACCAGGTCTACACCGTCGCCGAGCAGGGGAATCATGTCCGCGAGATCGTGTGGATCGTAGGAGCAGTCACAGTCGATGGAGCACACCGTCTCGGTGGCGGCCGCTTGCAGGCCGGTACGAATCGCCGCGCTGATCCCCCGGTTCGCCTCGTGCCGGAGCGTGCTGCAATCCGGACGACCTCCAAACAGCCGCTGAAGCGCCTCCCAGGTGCCGTCCTTGCTCCCATCGTCGATAAAAATGAATCGGAAGGCGTAGCGGTCGGCGAGCTCACGTTGCATCAGGGTCAGCGTATTGGCCAGGTAGGGGAGAGCCTGGGCCTCGTTGAAGCAAGGGACGACGACGCTCACCGGGGCGGGCTCGACGACGGGCGCGGGCCGCGGGAAGGCCCGACTCGTCTCCACGGGAGCGACCTGCCGGGCCGCCAGGGGGGCCGTGGCGAGCTCGAGCCGGTCCGCGATGCCCTCGAAGGCGTAGGTGGCGAAGTAGTCCCGGAGCATCCCTTCCATCCGGTCGAGGTTCCGATATTGTCGGACTCGAGCGAGCGGCGAGGCGGTGCCGATGCGCGGCTGGTCGGGGTCCAGCTCCCAGGTGTGGAAATACATGACGAACGGAGCGTCGCAGGTGCGGTCCCACCGCGCGACCGCGCGCGTTACCAGACCGTGGGGGAACTGACGGAAGTGATTGCCGCCGGCGACAGGCACATCGAGTCCCAGCAGCTTCACGGAGGAGAGAGGAACCTCCCAGATGCCACCGGCGCCCGTCCCGTGCCGGTGCAGGAACCGGCGCCAGGGCTCGCGGGCGTAGGCCCGCCACGCCGGCTTGATGCTGGAGTCGTAGAGGTAGCCTTCGTCGGCGAGGATGTCGAGCGCGTGAAGCTCGGACGGCGCGAGCCAGCGCTCCGCCATCCGGTAGCCGATCACGCGCTGACCGCTCGCCCGCTCGAGGCTCTCGCGGGCGCGCACCGAGTCGTCGCGAAATTCGGATCCCATCTCGCGCACGCCGCGGTGATAGTAGCCTCGACTCGCGACTTCGTGACCGCGCTCCGAGACGCGTCGGACGAGCTCAGGCACGACATCGGCCACCCATCCGAGCACGAAGAACGTGGCCCGGATGTCGTACTCGTCGAGGAGGTCGAGCGTGCGGGCCGTACCGATCTCTAGGCGGCGCTCGAAGCGGGACCACTGCGCCGGCTCGATCAGGCCCTTGAAGGGCGAGACCTGGAAATAGTCCTCCAGGGCGACGGTAAGGATATGTCGCCTGCGACCGGCGGAACGAAGCATGGTCTCGAAGTTGCTGGGCAGGTGAGGCAATACAACGGACCGAGCCCGCACCGGTACCGAGGGAAGGCGAGAATGGTGGAGGCCACCGAAGCGAGCCACGAATCGGCGAATACCAGTCATTTTACCGGCCCTGCACGCGCCCGCAAGTGGGCAGCTTCTGCCCATGCTGCACGCCTCTAGCTGGATCATTTATCATGGGCCAGTTTTCCTCATCATCGTCAGCCCGATCGTTTTCGTCTCCGACCCACCATCGTGCCCGTGGCGGGCCGCTGTGGCATCGTCGCCGTCGTGGGCCGGGCGTGCGCGGCGCTGGTGACCGAACGACTCGCCGTGTTGCCTCAGGAGCAGTGGAAGCCAAGTGACTGAGCACGCCACTGAGGTCATCGCCGGTCACCTCGTGGATCCGACTGGCCCCTGGCCTGGCAGGAAGTCATGACACGGCCGCGCGGAGTTGGTCAGTCCGACTCCGCCATCGCCCGGACGGCCAGCCGTCTGGAAGTCCTCCTGTACCGCGGCGGTTGGCCGGTCCGGCTTGCGCGCGCACTCGGCATCCGGCCCACGGTGCGTACGGTCGGGTACGCTATCCCTGTTGGTACCCGCGCCGAAGGGATGCCGCCGCTCCGGATCGCTTACGCGTCCGACTTTCACGCCGGACCGACAACCGATGCGAGCGTCCTCAAGGCGGCGTGCGTGCAACTGCGGGCAGCCAACGCGGACGTGCTTTTGCTGGGCGGGGACTTCGTCACCGGGCGGGCGAATGAGATCGACTGGCTGGCGCGCGAGCTCGGCGACATTCCGGCACCGCTCGGGCGTTTCGCAGTGCTGGGCAACCACGATCTCTGGTCGGATGCGGGTTACGTGGCCGAGCGCCTGGAGGCGGCGGGGGTCCGCGTGCTGGTGAACGCCAATGTGCGGCTCGGGGCGCCGTTCGACCGGGTCTGGATCTGCGGACTCGACGACTACTGCTCTGGGCGGCCGGACGCCGCAGCCACGTTCCGCGGAGCAGATGGCGTCCGGATAGTGCTCATGCACGCGCCGTCCGGTCTGCTCGACCTCGGTGACGAGCGCTTCGAGCTCGCCTTGTGCGGGCACACGCACGGCGGCCAATTGGCGCTGCCCGGCGGCATCCCGATCGTCGTGCCGCAGGGCCCTCTCTCCCGGCGGTATGCCCGCGGGCAGTTCCGGATCGGCGACCGCGGCACGCTGGTGGTGAGCATCGGTCTCGGCTGCGTGGTTCTGCCGCTGCGCACTTTTGCGAATCCCGAGATCGTGATATGCACCCTGAGCTGAGCGGGAAGGAGTCATCGTGACCGAACCGTTGGTGCAGGGTGACGTGCTTCGGGTCATCGGGATCGCAGGCAGCCTGCGCCGGATGTCGTACAACCGGGCCCTGCTGTGCGCGGCGCAGCAACTCACGCCGCCGTCCCTGCGCATAGAGATCGAGGAGCTCGATGACCTGCCCATGTTCAATGCGGACCTGGACGTAGGGTGTCCGCCGGAGAGCGTCGCCAGGCTCCGCCAGGCCGTCCTGTCGGCCGACGGCCTGCTGCTGGTCACACCGGAGTACAATCACGGCGTGCCCGGCGTCATGAAGAACGCCATCGATTGGCTGTCCCAGCCGCTCCGGGAGAGCGTGCTCGACGGGAAGCCCACCGCGCTCATGGGCGCGTCCACCGGGCTCGCCGGCACGGCCCGGGGCCAGTCGCAGCTGCGCCAGGCTTTCGTGCTGACGAACACGCCGGCGATGCTCCGCCCGGAGGTGCTAGTGGGCCGCGCGCAGGACAAATTCGACAGCACGGGGCGATTAATGGATGAAGGCACCCGCGTGTTCGTGGCCAGCTTCCTGGTGCAGTTCGCGGGCTGGATCCGCCAGCAGCAGCGCGCGAGGGAGATGCCCTGAAGGACGCGACGGCCCTGACCGCCGCTCGTGTAAAGCACACCGGCGGAGCTCTGTTCACTGAGCACTGTTGCCAGCTATTCCTGTGTGGCCAATGCCGAGGTGGTCGAGGCGTGGAGATGGTATCGAAGCCCAAGCGACAGATACCCGGCGAACAGGACAGCCAGACACAAGCCATCAGCGGAACTCACCAACAGCCAAAGGGCGTGCGGAGGGTGCCAGACCTCCATGACGGCGTTACTGGCTGCCCAATTCATCGCCGGTATCGTGAAGAGGCCGAGAGCTGCCCAGCGCAAGATGCGGCTGGACGTTCCGGGGGCCCCCCTGGCGGCCACGGCCAGGAAGGGCGCTACGAGCAGAACGAGGTCGTACTCGAGGTGGTATCCCACGAGACATGTAGTGGTACAAATGATGCCGACTGCCAGATCGCCGGCAGCCCTCGTGCGGTGTTTGGCAAGAAGATAGATGACAGCTGCGGCCCCCGAGACCAGGACCATGCTCAGCAGCGCCTGTACCGCAGCAGGCAGGGGCGATCCCAGGAAGCGGCTGATCAGGCTCGTGACATCGACTCGGGTGAAGCTGGTGTCGGCACGATCCTCCCAGGTCAGGAAGCCGACCCGCACAGCTCGAATGAAGGGTTCGAGCCCGCCTTCCCAACTGACAAAGAGGATGAGCAATGGCAGGTTGACCAGAGCCGCCAGGGCGACGCCTACCACCACGTCTCGGCGGCGACGGTCAGCCCAAAGGAGTATTGCCAGGGGGACCCCGAAGGTCACCTTGATGAGGGCCACGAGCAGGCCAAGCCCGTTATGGAGCGGAGACCGCGAGTGGTCGAGCAAAATGGAGTAGGTCACCAGCGTTAGCAGGATGGCCAGTTGGCCGAGCAGCAGCGCCCACTGGCCAGGACGACTGAACAGAATCACCGCAGCTACCAGGAGGGCACGCCCATTATCTGCTCTGACGCCGGCCAGGCGAAGCGCGAAATGGGCAAGGGCAATCGTGAGCAGGGCAGTGAGAACGAAATAAGCGATTCCGGCCGGGACCGGGGGAAGAAGTCCGAAGGGCAGATGCAGCACGAGGTTCATCGGCGCGTAGGGCAGATACCCGTGGGAGGCCGGATACAGGGCCATTAACCGAGTCGCGTTGTGGGGATTAACTCCATCGAGCAGCGCCCGCACCGGGTAGTATTGGTTGCTGTAAAAGTCGAGCATGACCCAACTGGCGTTGAGGCGCATGTGACCCGCGCTGCTCAGTATGAACACCCGGGCGAGGGCGAAGGCCACGGCTCCAAGATAGAGCAAGGCCGCCATAGGCAGCATGAGTCGCCGGCGGTTGATTTGGCTCATTGGTTTGGGCTGAACGTACGACTCAGATCGGCGGCTGGCAAACCAAGATTGACTGGCTTGCGGGCGCGAGTTCGGGCCGAGAGCGGGCTCGACGACAAGCGGTGGGTGGCGAAGCTGGGGTGCCCCTAGGCTCGCCGCAGCGTGAAGATGGGGAGTTCGGGTGGGCAGCCGAACCTCGCCGGGATGGTCGTGGTGCCGATCCCGCGCGAGACGTAGAGGGGCGCGAAGGTATCCGTGTACCAGCCCGCGACGAAGCGGCCTGATCCTCCGGGCGTGTACGCCGGCAGGAAGGGCAGTCTGATCTGCCCGCCGTGGGTATGGCCGGAGAGAATGAAGGCCGGGATGCTGGCCACCTGCGGCGGATGCGACGCGAACCCTGGTGCATGGACCAGCCAGATTTCCGAGCGGTCCGCGGGCAGGCCGGCCCGCGCGCCAAGGAGGTCCGGACGACCCAGCACGGGGTCGTCGAGTCCCACGAGCACGAGCGAGGAATCGCCGACACGGATGTCCCGATGGGCGTTCACGAGCAGCTCCACCCCGACACTCCGGTAGACGGCCGCCGCCCGCGACGCGGCGTGGGCTATATACTCCCAGTTGCCCAGCGTGGCGACGGTCGCAAGACTGCCTCGGGCCTCGCGAGCGAACGCCGCCACCAAGGCCAGCGCTTCGGCATGCTCGGTCATGTCCCCGGTTATCACCACGATCTCGGGCTTCTCGCGCTGCAGATGGGCGAGCGCGGCTTGCGCCGCCGCCATATTGCCCGGGAAATGAACGTCCGTCACCTGTGCCAGCCTCATCCCGTCGAACGCGCGTGCGAGCCCGGGAACGGGTACCTCGTGCCGGCTCACCAGTACCCTTGCCGGCTCGACGACAAACGCATCGCCGCCCACCACGGCAGCACAGGCGCCGGCCGCAGTGATAAGGAAATTTCGCCTGGAGTATTGCATCCCCTAAGTCTAACAGGCAGGAAGCCCCGCGGGTGAGACCGCCACGAGAGGCTGGGCTCGCGCTCTGCTACGGCACCCGCCCGCAGGTGGTCAAGGCCTCGGTGCTGCTCCATGCGCTTCGCGCGCGGTGGCCCGTCATCGCCATCGATACCGGCCAGCACTACGACTTCGAGCTCAACGGTCTGCTGTACGAGCAGCTGGGCATACCTCGCCCGGATCACTTCCTGGAAGTCGGATCCAACGCGCCGGTTCTGCAGGCTGCCGACGTGATGACCCGGACCGCCGACATCCTCCGCGTCCGACAGCCATCCGCTGTGATCGTGATCGGCGATACCACCAGCACGCTCGGCTGCGCGCTCGCGGCCAACAAGGAGGGCATCCCTCTGGTCCACGTCGAGGCTGGGCTTCGCTCGAGCGAGCCCGACCTTCCCGAGGAGGCCAATCGGCGCGTGGTGGACGTGTTGTCTCACCTACTGTGCGCGCCCTCCGCAGCCGCGGCCGAGCGGCTCCGCACGGAGCATGCGCCGGGGGAGGTTTGCATTACCGGGGACGTCGCTCGTGACGTGCTGGGGCGGCACCTCCGGCTCGCTCCGCCGCCCTCGAGCCGGCAACCGTTCGCCCTCGCAACGGCGCACCGGGCCGCGCTCACCTCGGACCCCGCGGCGTTGGCCGCGCTGCTCGCCGCGCTCGGCGACCTGGGCATTCCCGTGCAGCTGCCGCTGCACCCGCGCACTCGTGATGCCCTCCAGCGCTTCGGCCTGCTCAGCTCTCTCCCGCCGAGCGTCACGATCAGCCCACCCTTGGGCTACCTCGACATGATCGCCGCTGTCCGAGACGCGGCGGTCGTGATCACGGATTCAGGGGGGCTCCAGCGCGAGGCGTATTGGCTGGGTACCCCGTGCGTGACCATCAGGGAAGAGACGGAGTGGGTGGAAACGGTGTCCGCCGGAGCCAATGCCCTGGTGCCCGCTCACGCGGCGCCCGGATCGCTGGCTGCCGTGGTCGGCGAACAGTGCCGGCGTCGAGCGTCGGCCGCATGGGTCCCGGACGCCTACGGTGACGGCACCGCCGCCGACCGCGTCGCCGACGCCGTGGCGCGGTTCCTCGAGTAGGGCTCACCTCTCGAGGCAGCGAAGGGAGCATGCGTCTGGTCGTGCCCCCTTCGCTTCGCTCAGGGGAACGTGCTACCGCCATCGCCCACCCACCCACGCACCCACCCACCCGGCCCACCCGCCGTTGCCGCCACCCGCCCGTCCCGACTAGCTTCCCGTCCGCGCACCACATGCCGTGGGCGCGATCCCATCACACTCTCGTTTCAGGGTTTATGCCGTTCGAGACCGCCGTTCTCCCCGCCGCTCCGGCCGGCTTCGAGACCCCGCTGCTCGCGATCGCCGTGGCGAAGGGCGCGCTGCCGCCCTCGCTCTCGGCGCTGGACCAGGCCACCGGCGGCGCGATCGGCCGGCTCTTCGCCGCGGGCGACTTCAGCGGGAAGAAGGACGAGACCGCGCTGATCTATCCGCCGGGGCCCGCGTCCCGCGTGCTGCTGCTCGGGATGGGGAAGCCGGATGAGACTTCGCGCACCGGCATCCGCCGTGCCGCGTCCGTGGCCGCCAAGCGGGCGCGTGGGCTCGGCGTGCCGCGTGCCGCGTTCTACCTCGCCCCCGAGGCCCTCGGCGGACTCGCGGCCTCCGACGCGGGCCAGGCGATCGCCGAGGGGCTCGCGCAGGGTGCCTGGCAGTACAACGAGATGAAGCGCCCGCCCGAGGAGAAGAAGCCAGCGCTCGAGCGGATCGACGTGCTCGCGCCCGGCGGGACCGAAGCGTTCCTGGCCGGCCACCGGGTCGGCGCCGCCATCGGGGCCGGACAGACGCTCGCGCGCGGCATCCAGGTGCTGCCGGGCAACGTGTGCACGCCGAGCTACGTGGCCCGGACCGCGGAGGAGATCGCGGCGCGCCACGGCTTCGGGGTCACGGTGCTCGACAAGGCGGCGATCGTGCGCGAAGGCATGGGTGCGCTCATGGCCGTGGCGCAGGGGAGTGCGGAGGAGCCGCGCTTCATCGCGCTGGAGTACGAGGGCGCGCCCGGCGCGCCGGTCGTCCTCGTCGGGAAGGGCGTCACGTTCGACACCGGCGGCATCTCCATCAAGCCGGCGCAGAACATGGAAGACATGAAGTACGACATGTCCGGCGCCGCCGCCGTGCTCGGCACGTTCGAGACGCTCGGGCGTCTCAAGCCCGCCGTGCACGTGGTGGGCCTGATTCCGAGCACCGAGAACATGCCCTCGGGCACCGCGGTCAAGCCGGGTGACGTCGTCACCAGCCTCTCCGGCCAGACGATCGAGATCATCAACACCGACGCCGAAGGCCGTCTCATCCTCTGCGACGCGCTCACGTACGCCCGCCGCTACGATCCGGCCTGCGTGCTCGACATCGCCACGCTCACCGGCGCGATCGTCGTCGCGCTGGGGCACACCGCCAGTGGCGTCATGGGGACCGACGACAGCCTTGTCGAGGACGTCCGCTCCGCCGGCGAGCGCTCGGGTGAACGGGTCTGGCCACTGCCGCTCTGGGACGAGTACCGCGATCTCATGAAGTCGGACATCGCCGACGTGAAGAACGCGGGCGGGCGGCCGGCCGGCAGCATCTCCGCGGGGTGGTTCCTCCGGGAGTTCGTCGACGGCTTTCCGTGGGCGCACCTCGACATCGCCGGCACCGCGTACACCGAGCGGGAGGACGCGACCCGGGTGAAGGGTCCCACCGGCGTGGGCGTGCGGCTCTTCAGCGAGTTCGTGTTGAGCCGGCAGGGCGCGAGGGCACGCTGAACGCGCCGCCACGGCGGGGGTCATGCGAGGCGGGCGTCCTCCGAGTCACCCTGAACGCAGTGAAGGGGGCCATGCGGGGTTATGGCCCCTTCGCTGCGCTCAGGGTGACGTTGCTGGTACTGATCCTGGGCTTGGCCCCGTGCGCCGCCGCGGCCCAGGGACTGGAAGACACCCTCGCCACCGATTCCCTGAACGCGGAATACGAAGACACCGTCGACAACACCGCCCGCTACCTCCGGGCGCTCGAGCAGGAAGAGGTCCGTGTGCCGGCCCTCGCGGCGCTGGCCCCGCCAGGCCCCCGGCCGGCGCTCACCCGCCTCGTCTTCACCCGCGACTCGATGGAATGGCTGAGCGGCGCCACGGTAGGCGACGTGCTCGCCCAGGTGCCGGGCGTCTACATCTGGCGCGGCGGGTACACCGGCCGGCCTGAGCCGGTGGCCTTTCAAGGTCGCGGGGGCACCTCCGCGGAGTACTATCTCGACGGCGTGCCGTTCGTGGCCGCCGGCGTGGACAGCGTAGCGGTGGATCCGGCGCTGTTCTCCGTGAGCTTCCTCGACCGGGTCGAGGTCGAGCGCTGGCCCGGCCAGATCCGGGTGTACCTGTTCACTCGGCGGCAGGACCGGCTTGCCCCGCGCTCGCGGATCGCGATCGCGCGCGGCGACCGCAACTTCGCCCGCTACGAGGGCTCGCTCGAGCGCCGCTTTCCCTCGGGGCTGGGCTTCGCGGTGGCCGCCGACTATCTCAGCTCGCCGACCGCAAGCGGGTCCAGCAGCGGCTATTCCAACACGCAGGTCTTCGGGCAGGGCGGCTGGGTCCCGTCTCCCAAATTCGGGATCCAGTACCAGGTCGTCCGCTCCCGCCCCAAGCGCCGGGCCTTCACGATCGCGGACGTGACGCTGAGCGACACGATCGGCCTCGGGTTCAGCGCGACCCGCACCGACGCGCAGTTTCGACTCGCCCTGCGCTCGCGCGGGGACGGGACCGGCAGCGGGCTCGACGTGATCTACGCCCGCTCGGCCTGGGACGGCGCAGGATTGGACCAGCAGATCAACCAAATCGGCGGCATCCTGTCGTACCGGGCGCCGGCCTTCTCGGTCGGTGCCTCGGGCTTTCACCGCACGCGCTGGACGCCGCTCGACCTGCGCGGGACGGTCGGCTGGTCGCCGGTGACGCAGTTCGCCGCGAGCGCGGAGGCCGTGCTGCAGCATCACGATGGCGGCCGGTCGAGCAAGTATGTGACGCTGGCAGCGGGCCTGCACCCGGTGCATGGGCTCGCCCTGACGGGCACGGCGCGCCTGGGAGATCTGGTCGCCGCGCCCTCCATCCTGGCGGACACCGCGCAGAAGCTGCGCGACTTCGAGGCGCAGCTCGGCTGGAGCCGCTCGCGGCTCGGGCTGCAGATCGGGTACGCCCGGACGTCGGCGTTCGATCCCTCGGCCTACGCCGAGTTCATCCGGATCGCGGCGCTGGCCCCTTCGCCCGAAGCGAACTGGCTCACGCTGAGCGGGCGGGTCTCGCCGGTCGGGTGGATCACCATCCAGAGCTGGTACAGCGATCCGCTCGACGGGACGGTCGACGGCGTGCCGCCGACGCACTCGCTGACGACCGCGACGATCCGGTCGAAGTTCCTGCGCAAGTTTTCCAGCGGCATCTTCGATCTCAAGCTGCAGGTCGGAATGGAGGCCTGGGGGCGGGGCACGATCGGTCGCGACGCGAGCGGGGCGCCGATCAACCTGCGCGGGGCGACGTTCTTCAAGAGCCTGGTGGAGTTCCAGCTGCAGAGCTTCACGGTGTACTGGGACCGGGGCAATCTCACGGCGACGAGGCTGACGTATGTGCCGGGATTCCAGCTACCCGCGTACGGGAGCAATTTCGGGGTGCGGTGGGAGTTCTTGAATTAGGTGAGGTGGGCGCTGTAACGCATTCCAAGACTGTGAGTTGTATGGATTCCGTATCGCCAGCGAGGACCTAGCGTGGGAATGGCTCGAGCCACTCCCACGCTAGTCCCTCGCTGCGCTCGGGATGACGAGCGCGCTCGGGATGAGGAGCCGCCTCGAGCGCCCGCGCCGAACCCCGTCTCTACCAACCCTCCCCATTCCAGGCTAAATTTACCGGCTATCCCGTTACCGCGGAGGCTCGTTGCCCAACAGCATGACCGGGTTCGGCGCAGCGGAGGGCCCCGTGGGCGGCGGGCGGCTCCGGGTCGAGATCCGGACCGTCAATCACCGGTACTTCAATCTGGCGCCGAAGCTTCCGAACGACCTCAGCGGCCTCGAGGGCGAGCTGCGCGAGCGGCTCCGGCGGGAATTCGATCGCGGCCATGTGACGGTGCAGGTGCGCTGGACGGAGTATCCGGAGCGGGCCGGCGGCTTCGCGGTGGATCTCGATCGGGCACGGCTGGTGACCACGCGGCTCCGTGAGCTGCAATCGGCACTGGGCCTCGCGGGCGACGTGACCCTCGAGCTGGTGGCGCGGCAGCAGGACGTGCTGTCGACGACCAGCGAGGCGTCGGTCGAGGTCTCGTGGGCCGAAGTCGAGCCGATCGTGGGGCAGGCGGCGGTCGAGTGCCGGGCGATGCGGGCGCGCGAGGGCCAAGCACTCGCGGCCGAGCTCCACCATCGCGTGGAGCTGCTCGAGCAGGCGACGGAGATCATCGCGCGGCGGGCCCCGGAGCGCCTGGTGCGCGAGCGCGACCGGCTGCGTGGCGCCGTGGCCGAGCTGCTGGACGGCCGCCAGGCCGACGAGACCCGTGTGGCGCAGGAGATCGCGTTCCAGGCCGACCGGCTCGACATCACCGAAGAGCTGGTGCGCTTCCGGTCGCACGTCGCCGCGGTGCGTGAGGCCCTCGCCGCCCCGCGTCCCGCGGGCAAGCAGCTCGGCTTCCTGGCGCAGGAGCTGGGGCGCGAGGTGAACACCATGGGCTCGAAGGCCAACGACGCCGAGATCGCCCAGCAGGTGATCGGGATGAAGGGCGAGCTCGAGAAGTTCCGGGAACAGCTCGAGAACCTCGAGTGAAGCCGTTTCTCCTGGTCCTCTCTTCGCCCTCCGGCGGCGGGAAGACCACCATCGCGAAGAGTCTGCTGCAGGCGCGCGATGATCTCGGCTACTCGGTCTCGGCCACGACCCGGCCGCGGCGCGAGGGCGAGCGGGAGGGCGCGGACTACTACTTCCTGTCGCGCCAGGAGTTCATGCGGCGGGTCGAGGCCGGCGAGTTCCTCGAGTGGGCCACCTACGCCGGCAACCTGTACGGCACGCTCCGGAGCGAGATCGACCGGATCTTCGCCCGCGGACGCACGGCGGTGCTGGACGTCGAGATCGAGGGCGCGCGGCAGATCCGCGCCAGCTTCCCGAACTCGCTGCACCTCTTCGTGCTGCCGCCGTCGGCCGAGGAGCTGGTGAGCCGGCTCGCCGGGCGGAACACCGAACCGCCGGCGGTCGTGCGCGAGCGGATCACCCGGGCGGCGGATGAGCTGGCCGCCGTGGCGGAGTACGACTACGCGATCTTCAACGAGGACCTGGTCCTCGCCGTCGCGCAGGTGGCCGCGATTCTCGACGCCGAAGCGCGGCGGGTGTCCAGGCAGGAAGGACTGACGTCGTTCATCGAACGGTTGCGGCGCGACGTGATCGCGGCCGCGGCACGAATCGCCGAGTCACCCTGAGTGCAGCGAAGAGGACATGCCCTGGGGCATGGCTCCTTCGCTTCGCTCAGGATGACGACAGTAAGACACTCGAACACCCTGGAGCAACGCGCATGCGCATTACCACCCCGGCGGAAGTCGCCCGCCAGGCCGGCAACAAGTATCTCGGCGTGCTGGTCGCGGCCAAGTTCGCGCGCTACCTGAACGAGTTCCCCAAGGACCAGCTCGCCGCCAGCGGCGAGAAGCTCACCACCCAGGCGCTGCAGTCGCTCGTCGATGGTGATCTCAATTACAAGCTGGTCCGCCGTCGTCGCTCCGAGGCGTGACCGTGTGGACCGGCCGCCGCGTCGTTCTCGGCGTGTCGGGCGGGATCGCCTGCTATAAGAGCTGCACGCTCGCCCGCCGGCTCACCGAGGCGGGCGCGCAGGTGGACGTGATCCTCACGGCGGGCGCCGCCGAGTTCGTCCGCCCGCTCACGTTCGAGGCGCTCACCGGGCGCCCCGTGCTCGGCTCTCTCTGGGAGCCCGGCGGGGCGCTCTCGCATGTCCGGCTGGGGCAGGCCGCCGATCTGGTGCTGGTGGCGCCGGCCACCGCGCACCTCGTCGCCCGCATGGCCCAGGGCCTGGCCGACGATTTTCTCACCACGCTGCTCCTCGCCTCGACCGCGCCCGTGCTCCTCGCCCCGGCCATGAACGACGAGATGTATGCGCACCCGCAGACGCGGGCCAATCTCGAGCGCCTGCGCGCCCGCGGCGTGGCGCTGGTGGGCCCCGAGATCGGCGCCCTCGCCGAGGGGCCGTCCGAGCGCCCCGGCCGCATGAGCGAGCCCGAGACGATTCTGGCGCACGCCGCGCGGGTCGTCCGGGGCGCCACGGGCGGGTTGCGCGGCCGCCGCGTCGTGGTGACCGCGGGGCCGACGCGCGAGAGCATCGATCCCGTGCGGGTCGTCACCAACCGCTCCAGCGGCAAGATGGGCTACCGGCTGGCGGAGGTGGCGTGGGAGCGCGGGGCGGACGTGGTGCTCATCTCGGGGCCGGTGGCGCTGCCCGCGCCGACCGGGGTGCACCGCCGGATGGTAGAGACGACGAAGCAGCTCGAGGACGCCGTGCGCGAGGAGCTCCCGGCCGCCGACGTGCTCGTCATGGCCGCGGCCCCGGCCGACTTCCGCCCCAGTGACCCGAGCGAGCGCAAGCGCGCCCGCAACGACGGCGCGCTCGCCATCCCGATGGAGCCGACGGCCGACATTCTCGGCGCAACGCGCGGCGCCCGGCGGCCCGGCAGCGTCACGGTCGGGTTCGCGCTGGAGACCGGCGACGCGATGGCGAAGGGGCGAGCCAAGCTCGAGCGGAAGGACCTCGACCTGATCGTCGTCAACGACGCGCTCGAGGCCGGGGCCGGCTTCGAGGTCGAGACCAACCGCGTGGCACTGCTCGACCGCGAAGGCTCGGCGCGCATTCTGCCGCTCCAGTCCAAGCGCGAGGTGGCCGAAGCAATTCTCGACGCCGTGGAGCGTACCCTTGGCCGATGAGCGGCGGCGGTACCTGGCGCAGCAGATCGAGCTCGGCGGGGCCGAAGTCATCCTCGGGCGCGTCCGGGTGCAGGAGCCGGGCGAGCAGATCCCCTCCGAACGACCGGCCGACACGATGCCGGTCGCGCGACTGACGGGCGACGCCCCGAAATGGAAAAAGGGCGCGCCGCCGATTCCCGGACCGGGCCTCGCCGTCACCTCACCCACGCCCGTGCTGCTCGGTAACGATCTGGCGTCGCTGCCGACGCTCGACGCGGTGGCGGAGCGGATCCGGACCACCTACTGCTGCGAGCTCTGTCCCCACCGCACCAACGCGGTGCCCGGCGAGGGCAATCCCCAGGCGCGACTGGTCCTCGTGGGTGAGGGGCCCGGCGCCACCGAGGACGCCACCGGCCGTCCGTTCGTGGGGCAGGCGGGCCAGCTCCTCGAGTCGATACTCGACGCTATTGAAGTTCCCCGGACTTCGGTGTACATCACCAACATCGTGAAGTGCCGGCCGCCTCAGAATCGAAAGCCCTTGCCCGATGAGATCGCGGCCTGTATTCCCTATCTCCATCGCCAGCTCGAGTTGATTCGCCCGCAGGTGATCCTGGCGATGGGCGGGACGGCCGCCGAGTCGTTGCTCGGCGTCAAGAAGAGCCTGGGCGATCTCCGCGGCAAGGTGCACACGTACAACGGCATTCCGCTGGTCGTGACGTACCATCCCGCGGCGCTGCTCCGCAACCCGAACTGGAAGAAGCCGACCTGGGATGACGTCCGTATCGCACGACAACTTCTCGACCGCTGATCCCTACGTCGGCCGCTCGGCTCCCTGGAGCCAGGAGGCCGAGCAGGCGGTGCTGGCGGCGATGCTGCTGGATCAGGACGCGGCGCTCCGGGCCGCGGAGACGGTCGACGACTCGATGTTCTACCGCGAGGGCCATCGCCGCCTGTACCGGGCGATGCTGGCGCTCACCGAGCGCCGGGTGGTCATCGACCACATCACCCTCCGGGACGAGCTCCTCCGCAGGGGCGAGCTGGAGGCGGCCGGCGGCCTGGAGTATCTGGCCGAGCTGGTGGACGCGGTGCCCACCGCGGCCAACCTGGAGTTCCACGCCAAGATCGTCCGCGACAAGGCGATCCTCCGTCGGCTGATCGAGGCCGGCACCGCGATCATCACCGAAGCGTACGACGGCCATTCCACCGCGAACGACCTCCTCGACGTCGCCGAATCCAAGATCTTCACCATCTCCCAGCAGCGCGGGAACGAGGGGTTCACGCGCATCAAGGAGATGCTGTGGCCCACGATGGAGCGCATCGAAACGCTCCAGCGCAGCGGCAAAGCGATTACCGGAGTGCCGAGCGGGTTCGTAGACTTGGATTCGCTGACGTCGGGGTTCCAGGACTCCGAGCTGGTGGTGGTGGCGGCCCGGCCGTCGATGGGCAAGACGGCGTTCTGTCTGAACGTCGCCGCCAACGCGGCGGGCGAGGGGCAGGGGGTGGCCATCTTCTCGCTGGAAATGTCGAAGGAAGCGCTGGTACAGCGCATGCTGACGGCCACCGCCCGGGTGGACAGCCACCGTGTGCGGCAGGGCACGCTGCGGGATTCCGACTTCACCCAGCTCGCGCGCGCCGCCGGCATCCTGCAGACCTATCAGCTGTGGATCGACGACACGCCGTCGCTCACGCTGCTGGAGATGCGCTCGAAGGCCCGGCGGCTCAAGATCGACAACGACCTCAAGCTGGTCATCGTCGACTACCTGCAGCTCATGCGCAGCCCCGAGCACGCGGAGAACCGCGTGCAGGAGATCTCCGACATCTCGCGCTCGCTCAAGGCGCTCGCCCGCGAGCTCCAGATCCCGGTCATCGCGCTGTCGCAGCTCTCCCGGGCCTCCGAGCAGCGCGGCGGCGAGCGGAAGCCGATCCTGTCGGACCTCCGGGACTCGGGTGCCATCGAGCAGGACGCCGATCTCGTCATCTTCATCCACCGGCCGGAGTACTACGACCGGGAGGACGAATCGAAGCGGGGCGTGGCTGAGGTCATGCTGGCCAAGAACCGGAACGGCCCGACGGGCGATGTGACGCTCCGGTTCGTCCGGGAGTACACGCGGTTCGATAATCTGTCGAACCGGGAGGAGCCGGAATGAGGAAGGGCGGGCGGGCGGACAGGCGGGCAGGCGGGAAGGCGAACGGTGAGGCGGCCGGGCGTCATCCCGAGAGGAGCGCAAGCGACCGAGGGACCTTGCTCGGGCATGCTCCGAGCCATTCCCGGGCAGGATCCCTCGCTCCGCTCGGGATGACGACGCTGTGGTTACCTGGGGAGTCCGCGTGCCTCCGCGCCTCAACACCCCCGTGCCTCCGCACTTCCGCGCCCATCCACCAGTCTGACCGTCCGGCCGCTCGCCCGTCCGACCGCCTGCCCGCCCGCCCGCCTGCCCGCCTGCCCGCCCGCCCGCCTGCCCGCCTGCCCGCCCGCCCGACCGCCTGACCATGCCCAAACCCCGCTCCGTCTACCGCTGCACCGACTGCGGCCACGAGCACCCCAAGTGGGCCGGCCGCTGCGAGGCATGCGGGGCCTGGAATTCGGTGGCGGAGGAGCCCGTGCTCGTCCGCGCGCCCGGCCGCGGTGCCATCAAGCGCGGCGGCGGCTCCGGCCTGGTGGCGCCGCCGGCGCGGCTCAGGGACGTGGCCACGCATCCGCTCGAGCGCTGGCGCACCGGCCTGCCCGAGTTCGACTTCGTGCTCGGCGGCGGGATCGTGCCCGGGTCCATGATCCTGATCGGCGGCGAGCCCGGCATCGGCAAGTCCACACTCCTGCTGCAGGCCGCGGCCCGGCTCGAGGCCAGCGGCCGGACCGTGCTCTACGCCAGCGGCGAAGAGTCGCCCGACCAGATCCGGCTCCGGGCCGAGCGCCTGCTGGACGAGGACGCCGGGGCGGTGCACGTGCTCGGCGAGACGCGGCTCGAGGCCATCCTCGGCGCCGCCGCCGCGGTCGCGGCCGACGTCGTGGTGATCGATTCCATTCAGACCGTCTACACCGAGGCACTCGAGAGCGCGCCCGGCAACGTGGGGCAGGTGCGCGAGTGCGCCGGGCAGCTCATGCGCTTCGCCAAGGAGAGCGGGACGACGGTCATCGTGGTCGGGCACGTCACCAAGGGCGGCGGGATCGCGGGACCCAAGACGCTGGAGCACATCGTCGACACCGTGCTCTACTTCGAGGGCGAGGCCACGCTCGACTACCGGCTGCTGCGCACCACCAAGAACCGGTTCGGCTCGGTCGACGAGCTGGGTGTCTTCTCGATGACCGAGCACGGGCTCATCGCCGTGCCCAATCCATCCGCCGTGTTCCTCGCCGCGCGCGCGGACGGCATCAGCGGCAGCGCGGTCACCGCGCTCATGGAAGGTACCCGGCCGGTGCTGGTCGAGGTCCAGGCGCTCGCCGCCAAGTCGGGGTACGGCACGCCCCAGCGCGTCGCGACCGGGCTCGATCCCAAGCGGCTCGCCGTGCTGCTCGCCGTGCTGGAGCGGCGGGCGGAGACCTCGTTCGCCGATCTCGACGTCTTCGTCCAGGTCACCGCCGGCGTGCGGCTGAGCGAGCCCGGGGCGGATCTGGCGGTGGCGGCGGCGCTGGTCTCGAGCCTCTACAACCGGCCGGCCCCCAAGGATGTGATCTTCCTGGGCGAGATCGGGCTGGGCGGCGAGATCCGGCCGAGCGGCGCCATCGAGCGACGCATCGCCGAGGCGGCGCGGCTCGGCTTCCGGCGGGTGTTCGGGTCGTCGCGCAGCGGGACGCAGGTGTCGGGCGTCTCGATGGTCGGGCTGGACCACATCGAGCAACTGGTGCGGGCGCTTGCCGCGTGACGTCGGGGTGGTGGTCGTCGCCGCGGGGCAGGGCACCCGCCTCGGTGGCGAGATGCCCAAGCAGTATCAGCCCATCGGCGGTGTACCGATGGTGCTGCGCGCCGTGCGGCCGTTCGCCGCGCATCCCGAGGTGGCCCAGGTAGCGCTCGTCCTGCCGCCGGCCGACGCCAAGACCCCCCCGGCGTTCCTCCGCGGCGTCGCGGGTGCCGGCCTGGTGGTGGTGGCCGGCGGCGCCGAGCGCTCGGACTCCGTCGCCGCCGGGCTGCGGGCGCTGGGCCCGGAATGCACCCTCGTGCTGGTGCACGACGCCGCGCGACCGTTCGTCGGGCGGGCGATCATCGACGCCGTCATCGCGCACGCCCGGGCGGGAGAGGGCGCCGTGGCCGCGGTGCGCGTGAGCGACACCCTCAAGCAGGCCGCCGCCGAGGACGCGACGCGCGTGGCCCGTACGGTCCCGCGCGACGGGCTCTGGCGCGCACAGACACCACAGGGATTTCCGCGCGACGTGCTCGAGCGCGCGTATGCTGCGGCGCGGAGTGAGGGCGCCGCGACCGACGACGCGGCCCTGGTCGAGCGGACGGGCGTCTCCGTGCGGCTCGTGCCCGATTCCTCGCGCAACATGAAGGTGACGACGTCCGAGGACCTGGCACTCGCCGAGCTCCTCGCCGGCCAGGGCGGATGATTCTCCCGTTTCGCACGTCCGCCGAGATCGACGCCGCGATCCCCACGGTCTCGGCGCATCTCGGTGCCGAGCGACTGCTCGGCTATCCCACCGAAACCGTCTATGGCCTGGGCTCGAGCCCGACCGTGCCGGCGCTGCGCCGGCTGGCGCGGCTCAAGGGCCGGGAGCTGGGCAAGCCGTTCCTGCTGCTCGTGGCCGGCCGGGCGATGGCCGAGGCGTGGGGCCTCGTGTTCACCGCGTCGGCGCGCGCGCTGTCGGACGCGTTCTGGCCCGGGCCGCTCACGCTCGTGCTGCGCGGCGGTGAAGGCAAGCTGCCCGACGAGCTGCGCGGGCGCGAAGGCGGCATCGCGGTGCGGCACACCTCTCACAAGGGCATCGAGCGGCTGGTGGCTCGCAGCGGACAGCCGCTGACCTCGACATCCGCCAACCAGCCCGGCGGCCCGCCCGCGCCGGGCCCCGACCGGCTGGTCGATCTGTTCAAGGCGGCGGTCGATACCGGTGAGCTGCTCGTGCTCGACGGCGGCGTGCTCGGCAACGTTCCACCCTCGACGCTGGTCGACTGCACCGAGTCGGTCCCCCGAATGGTGCGCGAGGGCGCCATCCCGCGCGCCGAGCTCCGCCGGGCCGCCGGGCGCCTCGCGCCGTGACTATGTTTCCCGCATGAGTATCCATGTCCTCTTCGTCTGTACCGGCAACACCTGCCGCAGCCCGATGGCCGAGGCGCTCCTGCGCGAAGCCGCCGCCGGGCGCGGCCTCGACCAGGTGGTCGTCTCCTCCGCCGGTGCCGGCGCCTGGGACGGCGCGCCGGTGTCCGAGGGCGCGTACCTGGTCGGGCTCGAGAATGGGCTCGACCTCAGCAACCATCGCGCACGCCTCCTGACCCGTGAGATCGTGCGGGGCGCCGACTTGATCCTCGTCATGTCCGGCCATCACCTCGCGCGGGTGGCCGAGCTCGGCGGCGAGGACAAGGCGCACCTGCTCGGCGCCTACGCGGGGCGCGAGCCGGGGCGGACCGAGGTCCCCGATCCGTTCGGATCCGATCTCGCCAGCTACCGCCAGACGTATGCCGAGCTGCAGGAGCTGATCGGAGCCGTGGTCAGCCGCGTCGCCGGCACGGTGCGGTGATCGACGGCTCCACGCGCGTCTTCGCCATCCTCGGCGATCCGGTCGCGCACTCCCTCTCCCCGGCCATGCACAACGCCGCCTTTCGGGTCCTCGGGCTCCCGGCGGTCTACGTCGCGCTCCGCTGTCCCGCCGCGGACGTGCCCGGACTGATCCGCGCGCTGAGCCATTCGGGCGGCGGCGGCAACGTCACGGTGCCGCATAAGGAGGTCGCGGCCGAGGCGGTCGATCGCCCGCAGCCGGTCGTCGAGCGGCTGGGCGCCTGCAATACCTTCTGGGGCGATGGCGGGGCCACTGTGGGAGACAACACCGACGTCCCCGGCCTGCTTGCGGCCCTCGACGATCTGGAGACGCCGCCCGGGCCATGGCTGGTGATCGGCACCGGCGGCGGCGCGAGGGCGGCGGTGGGTGCGGCCCGCGAGCGCGGGGCCGCGGTAGTCGTGAAGAGCCGGTCCGCCGACCGGCGCCGGCGGCTCGAGGACTGGGCGCGCGGACTCGGTGTCTCCATCAGCGACGGCGATGGCTGCTCCGCCCTGGTGAACACCACGCCACTCGGCCTCACCCGGGGCGACCCGCTGCCGCTGGCCGCGCCGCCGCCAGGCGCGACGGTGGCGCTCGACATGGTGTACGCGCGGGGTGAGACCACGTGGACCCACGCCATGCGCTCGGCGGGCCTCCGCGCGGCCGACGGCCGGGGGATGCTCGTGGCGCAAGGGGCCGTGGCGCTCGAGCACTGGTTTCCCGGCGTGCGGGCCCCGGTCGAGGTCATGCGTGCCGCCGTCGATGCCCGGCTTCGCTGAGGCGCTGGCCGGTGTCGAGCGATGGCTGCTGCCGCCGGCGTGCCTGTTGTGTCAGGCACCGGTGCCGGCGCGCCAGGGCGACGCACTCGTGTGCGAGCTCTGCCGGAGCCGCTGGGAGCCGGTATCGGCCCCGCTGTGCCCGCGGTGCGGCCAGCCCGCGTTCGGGGATCTCGAGTGCCGGCTCTGTGCCGGCTGGGCGCCGGGGCTCGACCGCGTGCGCAGCGCCGTCTGGCTTCGCGGCAGCGCACGCGAAGCCGTCCACCGACTCAAGTACGAGGGCTGGTGGCGGGTGGCCTGGACGCTCGCGGCCTCGATGCGGGGTCTCGAGCCATTGACCGGGCGGGTATGCTTGATACCGGTGCCGCTCGGAGCCCGGCGGCTCCGGAGCCGCGGGTACAATCAGAGCGAGCGGATCGCCGTGGCCCTGGGCGAGCTCACGGGCCGCCCGGTCCGGAGCAACGGCCTGGCCCGGCAGCGGGAGACCCGCACGCAGACCGCGCTCACCCCCGAGGGTCGGCAGGCCAACGTGGCCGGCGCGTTCGTGGCGGACGGCGTGGCCGGGCTCGCGTGTGTGCTGGTAGACGACGTCTTCACCACCGGCGCGACGCTGGCCGAGGCAGGGGCGGCGCTCCGCGCGGCAGGCGCCGCGCGGGTGGAGGCGGTGACATTCGCGCGGGCGGAGCCGCCGGTAACGCTGGCGTAGCGCATCCAACGACGGAGAGACGATGGCAATTCGAGTGGGCATCAACGGTTTCGGACGCATCGGGCGCAACGTCGTCCGGGCCGCCCAGGCCATGGGCGCGAAGGAGATCGACTTCGTCGCGGTGAACGACATCACCGACACGGGCACGCTGGCCCACCTGCTGAAGTACGACTCGGTGCACGGGCGCTTCCCGGGCGACGTCGCGGCGGAGAAGGACGCGCTCATCGTCGGCGGCGACTCGATGCGCGTGCTCTCGGAACGGGACCCGGCCAAGCTCCCCTGGAAGGAGCTCGGCGTGGACGTCGTGCTCGAGTCCACCGGCCGGTTCACCGACCGCGACCAGGCCGCCCTCCATCTGCAGGGCGGCGCCAAGAAGGTCATCATCTCGGCGCCGGCCAAGAAGGAAGACATCACGATCGTCTACGGCGTGAACCACGAGAGCTACGACAGCGCCAAGCATCACGTCATCTCGAACGCCAGCTGCACCACGAACTGCCTGGTGCCCGTGGTCAAGGTGATCCTCGACCGCTTCGGCTTCGTGCACGGTTTCATGACGACCATTCACAGCTATACCAACGACCAGCAGATCCTCGACCTGCCGCATAAAGACCTGCGGCGGGCGCGCGCGGCGGCGTTGTCCATCATCCCGACTACGACCGGCGCGGCCAAGGCGACGTCGCTCGTGCTGCCGCAGGTGAAGGGCAAGATCGACGGCGTGTCGCTCCGGGTCCCGACACCCGACGTCTCGGTGGTGATGCTCAGCTGCACGGTGGAGAAGGCCACCTCCGCGGACGAGGTCAACCTGGCGTTCCGCGAGGCCGCGAAGACCGGCCCGCTCAAGGGCCTGCTGGCGGTGAGCGAGGAGCCGCTGGTGTCGGTCGACTACATCGGCTCGCTCCAGTCGAGCACCGTCGACGCGCTGTCGACGAACGTCGTGGCCGGCACGCTCGTCAACGTGACCAGCTGGTACGACAACGAGATGGGATATTCCGCCCGCTGCGTGGACCTGCTCCGCTACGTGGGCCAGCGGCTGTGAAGCGCACGCTCGAATCGCTCGACCCGGCGGGCATCGATGGCAGGCGCGCACTCGTCCGGGTCGACTTCAACTGTCCGGTGAAGGACGGCAAGGTCACCGACAACACCCGGATCCGGGCGGCGCTGCCTACCATCAAGTACCTGCGCGAGCGCGGCGCTCGCGTGGTGCTGCTGTCCCACCTCGGCCGACCCAAGGGCGGGCCCGACCCCAAGTATTCGATCCAGCCTGTCGTGCGCGAGCTCGAGCGGCTGCTGGGCGCGCCGGTGACGTTCCTCGCCGATCCGACGACGGAGGAGGCGGTGACCGCCACCCGGCGGCTGCCGCGCGGGGGCATCGCCGTCGGCGAGAACACGCGGTTCTATCCCGGTGAAGAAGCCAACGACCAGAGCCTCGCCGAGCGCTTCGCCGCCCTCGGCGATTTCTACGTGAACGACGCATTCGGCTCCGCCCACCGGGCGCACGCGAGCACCGCGGCGGTGGCCCGGCTCCTCAAGCCGGCCGTGTCGGGCTTCCTGATGCAGCAGGAGCTCCGCTACCTCGGCGAGGCGCTGCACCAGCCGAAGCGGCCGTTCGTCGCCGTGCTCGGCGGGGCCAAGATCAGCGGCAAGATCGATCTCGTCGAAGCGCTGCTGCCGAAGGTGGACGCCATCCTGCTCGGCGGCGCGATGGCGTGCACATTCTTCCGGGCGATGGGCCTCGAGACCGGCACGTCGCTGGTCGAGGAGGATCGGCTCGACCTCGCCCGGCAGCTCATGTCCAAGGCGGGCAAGAAGCTGGTGCTGCCGGCGGGCGCGGTGATCGCGCAGAAGCTCGAGGCCGGCGTGGAGACGCGCGCGGTGGCTCGCGACGCTATTCCCGCAGGTTGGGCGGTGTTCGACATCGACCCCGCCACCGAACGCGACTTCGCCGCGCGGATTGCCGCGGCGGGCACGGTGTTCTGGAACGGGCCGATGGGCGTGTTCGAAACGCCGCCGTTCGACCACGGCACGCTCGCGGTGGCGGGCGCGATGGCCGAGGCCACGGGGAAGGGCGCCATCACCGTCATCGGCGGCGGCGATTCCGCGGCGGCAGTGGCCCAGGCCGGACTCGCCGACCGCATTACGCACGTATCGACCGGCGGCGGCGCCTCCCTCGAGTTTCTCGAGGGCAAGGAGCTGCCGGGCGTCGCGGCGCTCGACGACGCATGAGCCGCCCTCTGATCTACGCCGCCAACTGGAAGATGAATCACCCGCCCGCGGCCGCCCGGGCCTTCATGGCGCGCTTCCTGGCGGCGACCAAGCCCGCGCCCGAGCGTGCCCTGTGGTTCTTTCCGCCCGCTATCTCCCTGGCGCCGGTGGCGGAGGCGGCGGCCGCTCGGCCGGATATCCGGGTCGGCGCCCAGAATGTCCACTGGGAGCCCAAGGGTGCGTTCACCGGCGAGATCTCCATCCCCATGGCGCAGGAGGCCGGCGCCAGCGTCGTGCTGATCGGCCACTCCGAGCGGCGCCACCTCTTCGGCGAAACCGACGAGCAGGTCGCGCGGAAGTCCGTGGCCGTGCTCAAGGCCGGCCTCCAGCCGCTGGCCTGCCTCGGCGAGACGCTGGCCGAGCGCGAGGGCGGGCGCACCGAGCACGTGATCCTGCGACAGCTCGAGCCGCTGCTCGACAAGGTGCCGCCGGCCGATTGGGAGCGCCTCGTCCTCGCGTACGAGCCGGTCTGGGCCATCGGGACCGGCCGGAACGCCACGCCCGACGACGCCGCCCAGGTGCACGAGCTCATCCGCTTCACGGTGTTCCGCCGGGGCGTCCCGGGGCGGATCCCGATTCTCTACGGCGGGAGCGTGAATACGGGGAACGTGCTGGCGTTGCTCGCGCGGCCCGAGCTCGATGGGGTGCTGGTCGGCGGCGCGAGCCTGGATGCGGATGGGTGGGCGGAGCTGGTGGGCCTGGGCTGACGGTCGGTCGGACGGAGAAGCCAGCGGCGTCACCCTGAGCGCAGCGAAGGGGGCATGCCCCGGATCATGCCCCTTCGCTGCGCTCAGGGTGACGCCGCTCGTCCCGACCGTCCGACCGTCCGACCGTCCGACCGTCCGACCGTCCGACCGTCCGACCGTCCGCTGACCGTCTGACTGCCCGCCCGCCGCTGGCCTTCCGCACAGGCTGCCTCTAGCTTACCCGCATTCCCTCTCAGGAGCCGACCGATCGATCTCGAGCACCGGCTTCAGGCCGCGGTCGGCGACCACTACCGCATCCTGAAGGAACTGGGCGGCGGCGGCATGAGCCGGGTCTTCCTCGCCGAGGAGGTCCGGCTCGGACGGCAGGTCGTCATCAAGCTGCTGCCGCCCGAGATGGGCGCCGCGGTGAACGTGGAGCGCTTCGAGCGCGAGATCCAGCTGGCCGCCCGCCTGCAGCACCCCCACATCGTTCCGTTGCTCACCGCCGGCGCCTCCGGCGATCTGCTCTACTACGTGATGCCGTTCATCACGGGCGAGTCGCTCCGGCTCAAGCTCGCGCGCGAGGGTGAGCTTCCCATCCTCGAGGCGGTACGCATCCTGCGCGAAGTGGTCGACGCGCTGTCCTACGCCCACCGGAACGGCGTCGTCCACCGCGACATCAAGCCCGACAACATCCTGCTCTCCGAGGGCCACGCGGTCATCACCGACTTCGGCGTGGCCAAGGCGGTGAGCGCGTCGAGCGGCGGTCACTCGCTCACCTCGCTCGGCGTCGCTCTCGGGACGCCGGCCTACATGGCGCCGGAGCAGGCCGCCGCGGACCCGCACGTCGATCACCGGGCCGACATCTACGCGGTCGGGGCGCTGGCGTACGAGATGCTCACCGGCCGGCCGCCGTTCACCGCGCCGACCGCCCAGGCGCTGCTCGCCGCCCACATCACGCAGGCGCCGGACCAGCTGGTCCAGCACCGGCGCACGGTGCCGCCCGCCCTCAACACGGTCGTGATGCGCTGCCTCGAGAAGCGCGCGGCCGACCGCTGGCAGAGCGCCGCCGAAATGATCCCCCAGCTCGACGCGATGAGCACGCCGAGCAGCGGGACGATGCCGGTCACGTCGCCGACCGTGATCTCGACCGGCACGGAGAAGGCCATTCGTCGAGGGCACCCGCTCCGCGTCGCGGCAGTCTTTGCCATCGCCTCGGCGGTGGTGATCGGCATCGTCTGGCAGCTGGTGGAGCGGTTGGGGCTGCCCGAGTGGGTGCTGTACGGCGCGGTGGGTCTCCTGCTGATCGGCTTGCCGGTCATGCTGATGACGGGATGGAACGAGCGCCAGCGCGCGGTGGCGCGGACGACCGGGATGTACGTGCCGGCCCAGGCGCCCGGCGTGGCCGGCTGGTTCACCTGGCGAAAGGCGCTCATGGGGGGCGGGCTCGCGTTCGGCGGCCTGGCCGTCCTGGCGGCGGCATACACGGCGATGCGGCTGCTCGGCATCGGTCCGGTGGGCACGCTGGTGGCGTCGGGCGTGCTCAAGAATCGCGAACCGCTCGTGCTGGCCGACTTCGAGAACCGGAGCGCCGACTCGACGCTGGGGCCATCGCTCACCGAAGCGTTCCGGGTCGACCTCAGCCAGTCGCCCACGGTACGGCTGCTCGACGCGTCCGCCATCGCCGACGCCTTGCGGCGGATGGAGCGCGCGGGCGGCGTCGCGTTCCCCCCGATGCTGGCGCGGGAGCTGGCGGAGCGGGAGGGGATCAAGGGCGTTGTCATGGGGCAGATCGATCCGGTGGGGAAGGGCTACGTCCTCTCCGCCAGCCTGGTCAGCGCCGGCGACGGTCACGTGCTCACCGCCGTCCGCGAGACCGCACCGAGCGACGGCGAGCTGCTCGGGGCGATCGACCGGCTGTCGAAGAAGCTGCGCGAGCGGGTCGGCGAGTCGCTGGTGTCGATCCGCGAGAACGCGCCGCTCGAGCAGGTCACGACCGGGTCGCTGGCGGCGCTCAGGAAGTACACCGAGGCGCTCCGGCTCGAGGCGGAGGACCAGTCCGAGGCGGCCATTCCGCTGCTGCAGGAGGCGGTGGCGATCGACACCGGTTTCGCCATGGCCTACCGGAAGCTGGCGGTCGTCTACGGCAACCTCGGCGGCAACGACGCCGCGCAGGTGGCGGCCGCCACCCACGCCTTCTCGCGCCGCGACCGGTTGCCCGAGCTGGAGGGCGACCTGACGGCTGGCTACTACCACCAGTTCGTGGATTACGATCAGGCCAAGGCGGCGGCGGCGTATCGCGCTGCCCTGGCGGTCGATCCCGACAACCTCATCGCGCTCAACAATCTGGCCGTGACGATGCTGGCGGGCCGCAACTGGGTCGAGGCCGAGAGTCTCGCGCTCCGCGCGACCCGCCTCGGCCGCGGGGCCCCGTTCTTCGAGAACGCGATGCAGGCCCAGGTGGCGCAGGGCCACTTCGAGGACGCCGTGAAGACGTTGACGCGCTACGCGGAGAAGTCGCCGGCCAGCCCGCCGCTGCTCGACCAGCGTGCGCGGCTGGCCCTGGCACAACGCGACTACACCGCGGGCACCCGGATTCTCCTGCAACTGCGCGACGCGCAGCGCGCGAGCGTGGGCTGGCAGGTCCGCACGAACAACTTCCTGGCTCTGGTGAGCCGCCTGCGGGGAAAGCTCGGGGACTCGGAGCGCTACGCCCGCGAGTTCATGGTCGCGAGCGAGGGGCGCGACGATCCGGGAGGCTACCTGGGAGGCGCCGCGCAGCTCGCGCTCATTCAGCTCGATTTTCACGCGCGTCCCGATTCCGGGGCCGCGCTGCTCGCCGCGGCGCTGACCAAGCATCCACTCGACAGCATCCCGGCCCTGGACCGCCCCTACTGGGTCTTGATTCTGACTTACGCCAAGCTCGGCCGGCCGGAGATCGCTCGACGCCTCACTCGGGAGGCCGAAGGGTCGGTGCCGGAGATGATCCGGCGGGGCGAGCCCCGCCTTCGGGCTGCCGCCGGCGCCCTGGCGGAGGCGGAAGGGCACCCGGCTGAGGCGGCCGCAGCGTACCGCCGGTGGTACGAGCAGGCCGGCGACTGTACGTCGTGCGGACTGTTCGACCTGGCGCGACTGGCGGATCGGGCGGGCCAGGCCGACTCCGCGATCGCGCTGTATGACCGGGCGATCTCGGCGCCAGGCATCAACCGGTTCATGCTGGACGCCCACCAGCTCGCCCCGGCGCTCAAGCGCTCCGGCGAGCTGTACGAGGCCAAGGGCGACCGCGCCAAGGCGGCCGAGCGCTACCGTCGCTTCGTGGAGCTCTGGAAAGACGCCGATGCCGAGTTACAGCCCGGCGTGCGCGAGGTGCGCGCCCGACTGGGGCGCCTGGCCACGGAGACGCCCAGCTGACCCCACCGGCCGCCATGCTCGACGATCGTGCCCTCCTCTCCCGCCTGGTCGGCTTCGATACCACCAGCCGCGAGAGCAACCTCCCGCTGGCCGATTTCCTCGCCGACTACCTGGACCGCGCCGGCGTCCGCGTCTCCCGGAATCCGTCGGCTGACGGTGCCAAGACCAACCTCGTCGTGGCCATCGGTCCCGAGACCGATGACCGGGAGGGACTCGTGCTGTCGGGCCACATGGACGTGGTCCCCGCCGAGGAGAGCGACTGGCGGTCCGATCCGTTCACCCTCACCGAATCGGGCGACCGGTACGTGGGACGCGGCACGGCGGATATGAAGGGGTTTCTGGCGCTCGCCGCCAACCGGCTCGCGGCGGCCGACGCCTCGGCACTCCGGCATCCGCTCGCGCTCCTGTTCACGTATGACGAAGAAGTCGGCACGCTGGGCGCCCGGCGCTTCACCGAAACGTTCGCGCCGATCGCGCGGCTGCCGCGGCACGTCGTGATCGGCGAGCCCACGGCGCTCCGCGTCGTGCGCGCGCACAAGGGCATGGTCCGCTTCCGGCTCGAGTTCACCGGCCGGGCGGCGCACTCGGGCTATCCTCATCTGGGCCGGAGCGCCATCGAGCCCGCCGCTCGCGCCATCGTCGCGCTGTCCGTGCTGCGCCGCGAGCTCGAGGCGGAGCGGCCGCCCCACGGAGAGGCGTTTCCCGACGTGCCGTTCGTCGCGCTCAACGTCGGCACCGTGGCGGGCGGGAGCGCCGCGAACGTCATCCCCGACCGCTGCGAGATCCACCTGGGCATCCGGGTCCTGCCCGGCATGACGATGGAGGACGTCGCCGCGCGGGTGCGCGCCGCGGTCGCCGGCGCGGTCGACGAGCCGTTCGCGCTCGAGCCGGTGAGCGAGAGTCCCGCCATGCTGCTCGATCCGGGCGCGCCGATCCATCGCGCGCTGTGCGAGGCGGTCGGCCAGCACGGGTCGCACAGCGTCATGTTCGCCAGCGATGCGGGCTGGCTGCAGCGCGCCGGATTCGACAGCGTGCTGTTCGGGCCCGGCAGCATCGAAGTCGCGCACCAGGCCAACGAGTTCCTGCCGATGGAGGAATTCCGGCGCGCGGGCGAGGTGCTCGACGGCCTGATCCACCGGAGCTGCGCTCGGACATGACCCAGGTGCTGGAGCCCGATCTGGTCTGGACCGGTGCGGCCTTCGAGCCGGGGATCCGGATCGTGATCGGCGGCGATGGGCGGATCGAAGGGGTCGGCGCGTCGGGCCGCGCGGCGTCAGGCAATGCCGCGTCGGACCGCGCTGCGGTAGACCTGTCACCCGGCGCGACGGTGACCCGGCTCCCGGGCGTCGCGTTGCTCCCGGGCTTCGTCGACTGCCATTCGCACGCCTTCCAGCGCGGGCTGCGCGGCCAGGGTGAAGCCTTCCCGGCGGGCGCCGGCAGCTTCTGGACCTGGCGCGAAGCGATGTACGCGCTGGTCGACTCGCTCGACCGGGCCTCGCTGCGCCGCATCTCCGCCCGGGCATTCGGGGAGATGCGGGACGCCGGCATCACCACCGTAGGTGAGTTCCACTACGTCCACCACGAGCGCGAAGGCGATTTCGCGCTCGACGAGGCCATCATCGAGGCCGCGGCCGACGCCGACATCCGGCTGGTCCTGCTGTACAGCTTCTACGCCACCGGCGCGCCCGGCCGGCCCCTCGCAGGCGGCCAGCGCCGGTTCGCAACGCCGAAGCTGAACGAGTTCTGGCGGCAGGTCGACCGACTCGGCGCGAGGCTCGATCCCGCGTCGCAGACGATGGGCGTCGCCCCGCACAGCATTCGCGCCGCGGGTCCCGACGAGATCCGGGAGATCCACCGCGAGGCGGCCCGGCGCGGTCTGCCCGTCCACCTGCACGTCGAGGAGCAACGTCGGGAGATCGAGGAGTCGCTCGCCGCGTACGGCCGGACGCCGATGGCCGTGATTCTCGACGCCGTTGAGGACGCGCCATTCACCGCGGTGCATTGCACCCACACCGCCGCCGCGGACATGGACCGATTCCTGGCCGCGGGCGGCACGGTCTGCCTCTGCCCGCTCACCGAGGGCAACCTGGGCGACGGCATCCCGCAGCTCGTGCAGACGCACGCCACGGGGGGCCGGCTCGCGATCGGCACGGACAGCAACAACCGTCTCGCGATGCTGGAGGAGATGCGCTGGCTGGAGTATGGCCAGCGACTGCGCGGCGAGCTGCGCGGCGCGCTGCCCGATGCCCGGGGTGAGGTCGGGCCCACGCTGCTCGCCGCGGCGACGGCCGGGGGCGCCGATGCTCTGGGCGTGCCGGCCGGCCGGATCGCGGCAGGGCAGTGGGCGGACTTCGTCGTGATCGACCTCGGGTCGCCGGCGCTGGCCGAGGTGCCGGCCGAGCGGCTGTTGGCGGCGGTGGTGTTTGGGGCGGGGAACGAGGCCATCGCGGGGACGTACGTCGGAGGGCGGTGGCGGGCGTCCGCGCGGCGGCCGAAGGCCTGACCGCCCGCATGCCCGAGCTGCCCGACATCGCCGTCTACCTCGACTGCCTGGCCCCGCGAATCCTCGGCCAGCCGCTGGAGCGCCTTACGATCCGGAACCCGTTCGTGCTCCGGTCGGTGAGCCCGTCGCCGGCGGAGATCGCGGGCAGCCGGGTGGAGGGGCTCCGGCGGATGGGGAAGCGGATCGTGCTGGTGCTGGAGCGCGAGCGGTTCATCGTCATCCACTTGATGATCGCCGGCCGGCTCCGATGGCTCGCCGCGGGCGGCAAGCCGCCCGGCAAGATCGCGCTCGCATCTGCCGAGTTTCCCACGGGTACCCTGGTGCTCACGGAGGCCGGCACGACGCGGCGAGCGTCGATCCACCTGGTCGAAGGAGAAGCGGGGCTCGCCGCGTTCGATCGCGGTGGCCTCGAGCCGCTCGACGCCGATCGCGACGCGTTCGCCGCCCGGCTGGCGAGCGAGAGCCACACGCTCAAGCGCGCGCTCACCGACCCGCGGCTCTTCAGCGGCATCGGGAACGCCTACTCCGACGAGATCCTTCACCGCGCGCGGCTCTCGCCGCTCGCTCTCACCCGCAAGCTCGCGCCCGAGGCGATCGACCGCCTGTACGACGCCACGCGCGCCACCCTGGTCGACTGGACCCGCCGGCTCCGCGCCGCGGTGGGCGACGGCTTCCCGGAGAAGGTCACCGCGTTTCGGGAGGGCATGGCGGTGCACGGCCGCTACGGCCAGCCGTGTCCCGTCTGCGGCACGAAGGTGCAGCGGATCCGCTACGCCGCCAACGAGACCAACTACTGCGCCCGCTGCCAGACCAACGGCCGCCTGCTCGCCGACCGCGCCATGTCCCGGCTGCTCCACGACGACTGGCCTCGCTCGATCGACGACCTGGAGTAGGGTGACCGTCCCCGGAGGGCGCATGGACTCGACCACCGCCGGCCCCACCCTTGCTCGGCCCACGGCGATCCGCTGGCGCATCTGCGCGCTGATGATCGTCGTGAGCTTCGTCGCCTATCTCCTGCGCACCAACATGTCGGTTGCCGGGGTGCCGATGTCGGCCGATCTCGGCCTGTCCCATGTGCAGCTGGGCGTGGTGCTCGCGGCGTTCGCCTGGGGCTACGCGATCTTCCAGTTCCCCGGCGGCCTCCTCGGCGACGTGATCGGTGCCCGCCGCGCGCTGACGATCCTGGCGGTGCTCTGGGCCGTGTTCAACCTGCTGGTGGCGTTCGTCCCGGCCGGCGCGGCCGGCTCCGCGACCGTCCTGATCCTCGTCCTGGCGACACTGCGATTTCTGATGGGCGCGGCCCAGGCGCCGCTCTTTCCGATCATCGGGGGCGGAACGACCGGCCATTGGTTCCCGGCATCGGGCTGGGCGCTCCCCAACGCCCTGCAGAACTTCGGCGCGACGTTCGGCGCGGCGGCCGCCGGCCCGCTCATCGCCTGGCTCATGGCACGCTTCGGCTGGCGGGCCTCGTTTCTCCTGACGGCGCCGGCGGCGCTGCTCTGCGCGGCGGCGTGGTGGTGGTACGTGCGCGACCGGCCCGCCGAGCATCCGGAGGTCAACGCCGAGGAGCGGCGCCTCATCGAGGCCGGCCGCTCGGATGAGGACCTGGCGCCGGTCGAGCCCGGGGCCTGGCGGGCCGTCATCCGCGACCGCCAGGTGCAGTTGCTCACGGCGGGATATTTCTGCGTCAACTACCTGTTCTATTTCTTCTTCAACTGGCTGTTCGTCTACCTGATCGAGAATCGGGGATTCACACTGCTGGAAGGCGGATGGTACGGTTCTATCCCGTGGATGGCCGGCGCCGTCGGGGCAGTGTACGGCGGATGGCTGTGCGACCGCCTGTGGAAGCGACTCGGGGCGCGGCGCAGCTGCAGGCGGCTGGGGGCAGGCGGCGTGGCGGCGGCGGCCGTCCTGTTGCTGGCGGCCGGGTGGGCGCCGCACCCGCTCGCAGCAGTGGTGCTGCTCTCGCTCTGCCTCGCCGCCGAACAGTTTACCGATGCGATCTACTGGGCCGCGGCCATCGCCGTGGCCGGCCGCCGGGCGTCGGCGGCGTGCGGGCTCATGAACACGGGCGGCAATCTCTCGGGCGGGGTCGTGGCGTTGGTCGTTCCCCTGGTAGTGGATCGCTTCGGCTGGCCGGCCGCGCTGGCGACGGGCTCCGCGTTCGCGTTGATGGCCGCGGGTCTCTGGCTGGTCACCTCGGCCGACGTGCCGATGGCGGATCCGGTCGAGGCCGCCGAGACGGTAGCGGCCTAGCGGCGGAGGTCTTCAGGCGCTCAGCACCCGTCCCACCATCTCCTGCGCCTCCGTCACGAGTCGCGCCAGGTGGCCGGCGTCCCGAAAGCTCTCCGCATACAGCTTGTAGACGTTCTCCGTCCCGCTCGGCCGGGCCGCGAACCAGCCCTGCGAGGTAGTCACCTTGAGGCCCCCGATCGGGGCGCCGTTGCCGGGCGCTTTCGTCAGCTTCGCCGTGATCGGATCACCCGCGAGCGTCGTCCCCGTGACGCTGTCGGGGGTGAGCCGCTTGAACCCCGCCTTCTCCGCCGGGCTGCAGGGCGTGTCGATCCTGGTGTAGACCGGCGCGCCAAGCCGGGAGGTGAGCTCCGCGTAGTGCTCCCCGGGATCCCGCCCCGTCACCGCCGTAATCTCCGCCGCGAGCAGGCCGAGCAGGAGCCCGTCCTTGTCCGTCGTCCAGACGCCGCCATCGCACCGAAGGAAGCTCGCCCCCGCGCTCTCCTCTCCGCCGAAGCAGCAGCTCCCGTCGTACAGTCCCGGCGCGAACCACTTGAAGCCGACCGGGACCTCGAGCAGCTCCCGGCCGAGGTCGGCCACCACGCGGTCGATCAGCGCGCTCGAGACCAGCGTCTTGCCCACCCGCGCGGTCGGGGCCCAGGCGGGCCGGTGCGTGAGCAGGTAGTGGATCGCCACCGCGAGATAGGCGTTCGGATTGAGCAGCCCCGCGCTCGGCGTGACGATGCCGTGGCGGTCGGCGTCGGGGTCGTTGCCCCAGGCCACCGCATAGCGGTCCTTGAGCTGCACCAGCCCCGCCATGGCCCAGGGGCTCGAGCAGTCCATTCGGATCTTGCCGTCATGATCGACGGGCATGAAGGCGAACGTGGGGTCGAGCGCCGGATTCACCACCGTGAGGTCGAGCCCATAGCGCTCGGCAATGCGCGGCCAGTAGGCCAGTGAGGCCCCGCCCAGCGGGTCCACCCCGAGCTCGAGCCCTGATGCACGCACCGCGTCGAGGTCGAGGGCCTGCGCCAGCGCGGCCACGTACGGCTCGAGCAGATCCTCCTGGTGCGTCGTCGCCGCGGCCCTCGCGCGATCGAGGGTCACTCGCCGTACGCCGGCATTCCCGCCGGCGAGCAGCGCGTTGGCGCGGTCCTGGATCCAGGTCGTGACGTCGGTGTCGGCGGGGCCGCCGTCGGGCGGGTTGTACTTGAAGCCGCCGTCGGCCGGCGGATTGTGCGAGGGCGTGATGACGATGCCATCTGCCAGGCCGGCGCTCCGGCCCGCGTTCCGGGCGAGGATGGCGCGGGAAACCGCCGGCGTCGGAGTGAAGCCGTCGTCGCGCTGCACGACCACCGTGACGCCGTTGGCGGCGAGTACCTCCAGCGCCGTGCGCTCGGCGGGACGGGACGTAGCGTGCGTGTCCTTGCCCAGGATCAACGGCCCATTGATGCCCGTGACCTGGCGGTAGTCGGCGATGGCCTGGCTGATCGCCTGGATGTGTCGCTCGGTGAAAGTCGTGTCGAGTGGCGTGCCGCGGTGGCCGCTGGTGCCGAAGCTCACGCGTTGCAGGGGATCGTCCGGATCGGGACGGCCCTCGTAGTACAGCTGCTCCAGCCGGCCGACGTCGACCAGCAGCTCGGGCGGCGCGGGGTGCCCTGCCAGCGGATGTGGGGCCATCACCACCTCGGGCGAAGAGGAAATTCCGTGAAACATGGGCGGGCCGGAACGCGTGAACAACGCTGAGTCCGGGCCGCCGCCCTCGGGAACTGGCGTACCCGCCGCCCGGGCCGCATCTTGGCGATTCAGGCCTGGCCGTGATGCCGCACACGAGGTCATCCCCCATGACGCACCCGACCGGCGGCATCGCCGCCCCACCGACGCGGAAGCCGACCGACGACGAGCTCGACGTGCACGGCCTCACCCATCCCGGGAAGGTCCGCACGACCAACCAGGACCACTTCCTCATCTGCTCGTTGCGAAAGCAGATGCTCGTGCACCTCACGAGCCTCTCCGGCCTCGATCAGATGCCGGTCCTGGCCGAGCGGCTGGCGTTTCTCGCGGTCGTGGCTGACGGCGTCGGCGGCAGAGCGGGTGGCGAGACCGCGAGTCGGGTGGCGGTGGAAGCCGTCACCCGCTACATCGCCGAGAGCGTCCAATGCTACTACGCCTCGCACGGCGAGTCCGGGGACGTGTTTCTCGCCTCGCTGCAGGACGCCGCGGCGCAATGCCACGAGGACCTGCTCGAGCTCGGCCGCGACCAGCCCGACCTCGAGGGGCTGGCCACGACGCTCACGCTGTGGCTTGGCGTCTGGCCACGTGCCTACCTGCTGCAGGTGGGCGACAGCCGCTGTTACCTGCTGCGCGGCGGCGAGCTCACCCAGCTCTCCCGCGACCAGACCATGGCCCAGGAGCTGGTCGACGCGGGCGTCATGGCGCGGGCGGAGGCCGGGCGCACGCGGTGGGCCCACACGCTCTCGAGCGCCATCGGTGGCCGCCAGACGGCGCCGATCGTCACCCGTCTGGAGCAGGAGTGGGGCAACGTCGGTCTGCTCTGCAGCGACGGCCTCACCCGCCATGTATCCGACGAGCGGATCCGCGACCGGCTCCGCACCATGACCTCCTCGCGGCAGGTCTGCGAGGACCTGCTGCAGGACGCGCTCGACGGCGGCGGGACCGACAACATCACCATCCTCGTAGGACGCACGATCCGGAAGCACACCGGGGACTGACCTGGGAGGTACGGCATGGACATCAGTCGTCACGAGACGCCCTCGCTGCTCGGGCCCACGCTGATCGGGACCGGCCTGCAGCTGGTCATGGTGCTGGCGGGACATTTCAGGCCCGAGGTGGCCCAGTTCTTCGCCCCCGGGGGCATGGCGATCTCGGCTCTCGCCGGCGCGCTCGCGGCGCTCGGCAGCCGGCCGGCCTCGCTCGGCTCCGCCGCCGCCAGCGGCGTCGTGGCAGGCGGTGTCTGCGCCTTCGTCGGCATCCTGGTCTCCTACTTCCTGGGCGACGTGCAGCAGGCGGCGGTACTTGCTTACGGCACAGCGGGCTCTGCGGTCACCGGCGCCATCGGCGGCGTGGTCGGCAAGGTGCTCTCGGCCCGGGCCGCGCATCGCGTATGAGCCGGCGCCGCCGGGGCTGACGCAGTTGACCCAACCTGTGCCGCCGGCTAAACTTCCCGGCTGCCCAGGAGAGGAATCATGTTCGCATTTCTGTTGACGCTGCTCATTCTCGACGCGCTGTTGCTGTCCGTGGTCGTGCTGCTCCAGGCAGGGCAGGGCGGCGGTCTCGCCTCGCTCGGCGGGGGCACCACCGATACGGTCCTTGGCGGCCGCCAGGCGGTCACCCTGCTGACCAAGGCCACGTGGTGGTGCGGAGGCATCTTCCTGGTGCTCGCCCTGGTGCTCTCGCTGGTGCCGCGCGGGAGCGACTCGAACGCGCTGCAGGAGCGCCTCCGGACCTCCACGCCCGCGTCGGCGCCAAGTGCGCCGCTGCCGCTCGGCGGGACGCCCGCGCCGGGAACGGCGCCTGCGACGGGCACCGCGCCCGCCCCGGTACCGTCTCCAACCGCACCCGCGAAAGCCCCCTCTCCGGGAGCACCCGCTCCCTCCCAGCCGAAGAAGTGACGGCGATCGACGGCGGGGTGACCGGATGACGGATCGCCCCGCTTTCGTTTTGCTCGAGGACGGCGCGTGGTTCCCCGGGATCACGGCGCGACCGATCGACCCCGCCTTCGGCGAGGTGGTGTTCACCACCAATCTCACCGGCTATCAGGAGACCTTCACCGACCCCAGCTATCTCGGCCAGATCGTGGTGATGACGGCGCCGATGATCGGGAACTACGGCGTGAACGTCGAGGACATGGAGTCGGCGCGGCCGCAGATCAGCGGCGTGGTGGTGCGGGAGCTCAGCCGGCATCCGTCCAACTGGCGCGCCACGCGGAGCTTGGACGACTGGCTCACGGAGGCCGGTGTACCCGTGCTCGAGGGAATCGACACCCGCCGCCTGACCCGCCACCTGCGCGAGCGCGGCGCGATGCGGGGCGTCGTGGCCGAGGGCCGGCACCCTAGCCGGGAGCTGACCGCTCAGCTGCTCGCCTCGCCGTCGATGGACGGGCTCGACCTCGCCTCGCGGGCCTCCGTCCGCGAGCGCTATACCGAGGGCGAGGGGCCGCACGTCGTGGCCTACGATTACGGCATGAAGCGCAACATCGTGCGGATGCTCCTGCGTGCCGGCTGCCGGGTGTCGGTCGTGCCGGCCGAGACGTCGGCGGCCGAGGTGCTCGCGCTAAATCCTGATGGGCTCTTCCTTTCCAATGGGCCCGGCGATCCCGCCGCCGTCGACTACGCGCTGGGCACCGTGCGCGACCTCGCCGGCGGAGGCCTGCCCACATTTGGTATCTGCCTCGGCCACCAGCTCGTGGGCCTCGCCTTCGGGGGCTCCACGGCCAAGCTCCCGTACGGCCATCGCGGCGGCAATCATCCGGTGCGTGACGTGCGCTCCAACCACGTGCTGATCACCACGCAAAACCATGGATTCGCTGTAGTTGGTGACGCGGACGGGGTGCCCGGTGCCCCCGCGCTCGAGGTCACCCACCTCAACCTGAACGACGGCACCATCGAGGGCGTGCGCCATCGCGAGCTCCCGTTATTCGCGGTGCAATACCACCCCGAAGCAGCGCCCGGACCGCACGACGCCTTTCCTCACTTCGCCGAATTCATGGCCTCCATCCGGCGAGGAATCCTGGCCCGGACCGCCAACCCCTTGACAGACAACACTTAAGCTCATAGAATCGGCAGAAGGAGGCCTACTCGCTCCGCTGCCGGCAAACCGTCTGGGGGACGCATGACCAAGGCCGATCTCGTCGAACAGGTGACCGCCTCGATTGCCAAGACCGCGGGTCCGATGATCTCCAAGAAGGACTGCGCCAGAGTCGTGGACGCGTTCCTCGAGGCGGTGAAGGACGCGCTCAAGGACCAGCACAACATCGAGGTCCGCGGGTTCGGGACCTTCAAGATCCGCCGCCGGAAGACGCGCATGGCGCGCAACCCCCGCACCGGTGATCCGGTCGAGGTGGCTGCTCGCCCCGTGCCGGTCTTCAAGCCCAGCAAGGAGTTGCGAGCGCTGGTCGCGGACGAGGGACAGCCGGAGGCGGAGCCAGTGCCGGGCATGTGACGTCCGGTCCCGCCCGGGATCGCGCTCAGGTCGGGGTCGCTCCGCGCATCGGTCGCGGGGCGGCCCCGTTTCGTTGTAACTTCCACGCATGCCTGCCGCCGCGCCCGCGCGCCTGACCGTCCACGTCCTGCTCTTCGCCAGCTACGCGGAGAGCCTGGGCGCGGAGACGCTGGATGTGACAGTTTCGTCGCCCGCCACCGTGGGCGGAGTCGTCGAACAGCTTCGTGCGCTACCCGGTGGCGGCTTCCTGCCGCCCAAACCCCTATGCGCGCGGAACCTGGCGCACGCCGACGCGGCCGAGCCCGTGGCCGATGGCGACGAGATCGCCATTCTTCCGCCGCTCGCCGGGGGCTGAGCATGTCCTTCCTCACCGACCACCCGATCGACCTTGCTGCGCTGCACGCCGCCGTCCAGGCGCCGGAGCGGGGCGGCGTGGCGGCGTTCGTCGGCCTCGTGCGCAATCATCACCAGGGCCGCGCCGTCCTTCGCCTCGAGTACTCCGCCTACGGGCCGATGGCCGAAGCCGAATGCGCCCGCATCGTGGCCGAAGCCGAGGCGCGCTGGCAGGTGTCCGTGGCGCTGCAGCACCGGATCGGCTCGCTCGCCATCGGTGATGCGGCGGTGGCGGTGGTGGCTGCGTCGGCCCATCGCGACGAGGCCTTCGCCGCCTGCCGCTTCCTCATCGAGGAGGTGAAGCGGCGAGTCCCGATATGGAAGCGGGAGCACTACGCCGATGGCACCGTCGCCTGGGTCGACCCGACCGCCGCGCTGCAGCATGCCTGAGCTCCCGATCGACGCGCTGGGGCGCCCTCTCAAGAATCTCCGGATCTCGGTGACCGACCGCTGCAACATGCGGTGCCGGTACTGCATGCCGGAGGAGGAATACGTCTGGCTGCCGCGCGCATCGATCCTGACGTTCGAGGAAATCGATCGCCTGGCCGGGATCTTCGCCGGTCTCGGCGTGCACAAGATCCGCCTCACGGGCGGCGAGCCGCTGCTGCGCCACGACCTGCCGGCGCTGGTGGGTCTGCTGAGCCGCCACCGGGGGATCGACGACCTCGCGCTCACGACCAACGGCATACTCCTGGCACGGGAGGCCACCGCGCTGCACGAGGCCGGGCTTCGTCGCGTGACGGTGAGCTTCGACACGCTGCGGCCCGAGCGGATGCTGGCGTTCGCCCGGAGCCCTCGCCACGACGACGTACTCGCGGGCATTGCGGCGGCGTCGGCGGCCGGGTTCGATGCCGTCAAGCTCAACGCGGTCGTGATCCGCGACTACAACGACGACGAAGTGCCGGCTCTGCTCGAGTTCGCGCGCGAGCGCGGAGTAGAGATCCGGTTCATCGAGTACATGGATGTGGGCGGTGCCACCCGGTGGGACCTGGGACGCGTGGTCTCGCAGCGGGAGATCCTCGAGGTCATCGGCCGGCGCTACGGGCCGGTCATCCCGCTCCGCGAGGACGACTGGGCCCCGGCGGAGCGGTTCCGGCTGTCGGACGGCACCACGTTCGGGATCATCGCTTCGACCACGGCGCCGTTCTGCCGGACCTGTGACCGCTCGCGCCTGACCGCGGATGGGACCTTCTTCCTCTGTCTGTACGGCGAGCGCGCGCTCGACCTCCGCGAGCTGCTCCGGAGCGGCGCCTCCGACGAGGAGATCGCCCGCCGCGTCCGGGAGACGTGGATCTCGCGCACCGACCGCGGCGCGGAGGAGCGGACCGGGCTCGCCGACCGCGGCGTGCTGCACCAGATCGACAGCCTGCGCGCCGATCCGCGGCGCGAGATGCACACGCGCGGCGGCTGATGGCGCTTCACGTCGCGCTCATCCAGCCACAGATCCCTCCGAACACGGGCAATATCGCCCGGCTGTGCGCGGCAACCGACTCGCCGCTCCATCTCATCGAGCCGCTCGGGTTTTCGCTCGACGCCCGGGAGGTCCGCCGGGCGGGGCTCGACTACTGGGACAAGACCGACCTCTGGCTCCACTCCGACTGGTATGCCTTCCGGGACGCCATCAGCCGCAATCGCTGCCTCTACTTCTCCGCCAATGCCGAGCGCGACTACCGCAAGGCGCCCTACCAGGACCGCTGCGTGCTCGTGTTCGGCAGCGAGACCGAGGGGATGCCGGCGCGGATCCTCGAGAAACATCCGGAGCGCTGCTTTCGCATCCCGATGTCCGGCGAGGTCCGGAGCCTCAACCTGGCGAACGCGGTCAGCGTGGTGCTGTACGAGGGCCTCCGGCAGCTCGGCCTGGAAGTGCCGGCGGGGTTGGAGGCGGAATCGTAGGCCGCTAAAATTCGGGGATTTCGGACCTTTCGACCCGGGTTCCCTCCACCCTCCCGCACGAGAGCGACCTCGCATGCTCGAAAAAGTGGCCGTCGTGGGCGCAGGCAACGTGGGCGCCACCGCGGCGCAGCGTCTCGCGGAGAAGCACCTCGCCCGCACCGTGGTGATGATCGACGTGGTCGAGGGCGTGCCGCAGGGCAAGGCGCTCGACCAGTGGCAGTCGGGACCGATCGAGGGCTTCGACGCGCGGGTGACCGGCGTCAACGGCTACGACGAGGCCGCCGGCGCCGAGGTCTTCGTGGTCACGGCCGGCATCGCGCGGAAGCCCGGCATGAGCCGGGACGACCTGGTCAAGACCAACGCCGGGATCGTCCGCTCGGTGGCCAAGGAAATCGCCCGGGTGGCGCCGAAGGCCATCATCGTCGTGGTCTCCAATCCGCTCGACGTGATGTGCTACGTGGCCATGCGGGCGAGCGGCTTCCCCCGCGAGCGCGTGATCGGCATGGCCGGCGTGCTCGACACGGCGCGCTACCGCATGTTCCTGGCCGAAGCCATGGACGTCTCGGTCGAGGACATCCAGGCCATGGTGCTCGGCGGCCACGGCGACACGATGGTGCCGCTGGTCTCCTACACGACCGTCTCCGGCATTCCGGTGAGCCAGCTCATCCCCGCCGACAGGCTGGCCGCGATCGTGGACCGGACCCGGAACGGCGGCGCCGAGATCGTCGCGTTCCTCAAGACCGGCTCCGCCTACTATGCGCCGAGCGCCGCGGCGGTCCAGATGGTCGAGGCCATCGCACTGGACAAGCGGCGGATCCTGCCGTGCTCGGCATGGCTGCAGGGAGAGTTCGGCCTCAGGGACGTGTTCTGCGGGGTGCCGTGCAAGATCGGGCGCCGCGGGCTCGAGCGGATCTTGGAGATCACGCTGACCGACGCGGAGCGCGCGGACCTGGTGAAATCGGCCGACGCGGTGAAGGCCACCCAGGCGGTCGTCGACGCCGCCTGACCGGGGAGCAGCAATGAATCGGGTGGCGGCGCTGTGGGACACGTCGGTGGGCAAGAAGGCGGTCATGGCCGTCACCGGAATCATCATGGTGGCGTACCTGATCACCCACGTGCTGGCGAACCTGCTGGTCTTCCAGGGTCCGGAGCAGATCAACGCCTACAGCCGGTTCCTGCACGGGACCGGCGGCGCGCTGTGGGTCGCGCGACTGGTGCTGCTCGCGGCCCTGGTGCTCCATGTCGTGGCGGCGGTCCAGCTCACGGCGCGGCGCCGGGCCGCCCGGCCGGTGGGATATGCCGGCGGACGGGAAGCGCAGGTATCCACCCTCGCCTCGCGCTGGATTCGCTGGGGCGGCGTATTCATCCTCGTGTTTCTCGTCTACCACATCCTGCACTTCACCCTGGGGACGGTGCACACCGCGTTCGTCGAGGGCGACCCCTACCATAACGTGGCCACCGGCTTCGCCCTTCCGCTGGTGGTGGTGTTCTACGAGCTCGCCATGGCCGCGGTCGGGCTGCATCTCTATCACGGGATCTGGAGCAGCGGGCGGAGCCTGGGCGTGAGCGCGCCATCCCCGCGCCCGCTCCGGCGACAGCTCGCGCTGGTGCTGGCGGTGATCGTGTGGGCGGGGTTCGCGGTGATTCCGGTGGCGGTGTATGCGGGGGTGGTCCGGCCGTGAGCACGCGAGCGCTGACTGCATTCGTCACCCTGAGCGCAGCGAAGGGGCCATGCGTTGGGTCATGGCTCCTTCGCTGCGCTCAGGATGACTCGAGGAACGGCATCCGGAGAGCGACGCCATGGACCTGAAGCCCAAGATCCCCGATGGCCCGGTCGCCCAGAAATGGGACACCCACCGCTTCGAGATGAAGCTCGTGAACCCCGCCAACAAGCGGAAGTACACGATCATCGTCGTCGGCAGCGGGCTGGCGGGCGGTGCGGCCGCGGCCACGCTGAGCGAGCTGGGCTACAACGTGAAGTGCTTCTGCTTCCAGGACTCGCCCCGGCGGGCGCACTCGATCGCGGCGCAGGGCGGCATCAACGCGGCCAAGAACTACCGCAACGACGGCGACAGCGTCCACCGGCTGTTCTACGACACCGTGAAGGGCGGCGACTTCCGCGCGCGCGAGGCCAACGTCTACCGCCTGGCCCAGATCAGCGTGGAGATCATCGACCAGTGCGTGGCGCAGGGCGTCCCGTTCGCGCGCGAGTACGGCGGGCTCCTGGCCAACCGGTCCTTCGGCGGCGCGCAGGTGTCGCGCACCTTCTACGCGCGCGGGCAGACCGGGCAGCAGCTCCTGCTCGGCGCGTACCAGGCGCTGGAGAAGGAGGTGGCGAGAGGCGGGGTGACGATGTACCCGCGGACCGAGATGCTCGACCTCGTCGTGGTGGACGGGCGCGCCCGCGGGATCGTCGTGCGCGACCTGGTGACGGGCAAGATCGAGAGCCACGCCGCGGACGCCGTCGTGCTCGGCACCGGCGGGTACGGCAACGTGTTCTACCTGTCGACCAACGCCAAGGGCTCCAACGCCACGGCCATCTGGCGCGCGCACAAGCGGGGGGCCGCATTCGCCAACCCGTGCTATACCCAGATCCATCCGACCTGCATTCCCGTGAGCGGCGAGTACCAGTCCAAGCTCACGCTGATGAGCGAGTCGCTCCGGAACGACGGCCGTGTCTGGGTGCCCAAGCGAGCCGGCGACCACCGCGCCCCCGGCGACATTCCCGAGAGCGAGCGCGACTACTACCTCGAGCGCCGCTATCCGAGCTTCGGCAACCTCGCCCCGCGCGACATCGCGTCGCGCGCCGCCAAGGCGGTGTGCGACGAGGGCCGCGGGGTCGGGCCCGGCGGCCTCGGGGTCTATCTCGACTTCGCCAACGCCATCCAGCGGGTCGGCGTCGATAGCATCCGGGAGCGCTACGGCAACCTGTTCGAGATGTACCAGCGGATCACGGACGAAAACCCGTACGAGCTGCCCATGCGGATCTACCCGGCGGTCCACTACACGATGGGCGGGCTCTGGGTCGACTACAACCTGATGAGCACGATCCCGGGCCTGCACGTGATCGGCGAAGCCAACTTCTCCGACCACGGCGCCAACCGGCTCGGCGCGAGCGCGCTCATGCAGGGGCTGGCCGACGGCTACTTCATCCTGCCGAGCACGATCAGCGACTACCTGGCCGGGGCCAGGCCCGCGCCGATCGACACCTCGCACGCAGAGTTCCGGCGGGTGGAGGCCGAAGTCGCCGAGCGGATGCGCACTTTCCTCGCGATCAAGGGCAAGCGGACCGTGGACTCCTTCCACCGCGAGCTGGGCCGGCTCCTGTGGGACCGGTGCGGCATGGCGCGGAATGCGGGCGGGCTGCAGGAGGCGCTGGCGCGGATCCCCGAGCTCCGGGAAGAGTTCTGGCGCAACGTCAACGTGCCCGGCAGCGACGCGGAGCTGAATCAGTCGCTGGAGAAGGCCGGCCGCGTGGCCGACTTCCTGGAGCTCGGCGAGCTCATGTGCCGCGACGCGCTCGATCGCGAGGAGTCCTGCGGCGGCCACTTCCGCGAGGAGTACCAGACCGACGACGGCGAGGCCCGGCGCGACGACGAGCGGTTCGCCTACGTGGCGGCCTGGGAGTACACCGGCGATCTGCAGGCGCCCCGCCTCCACAAGGAGCCGCTCGCGTTCGAGTACGTGCACCTGGCCCAGCGGAGCTACAAATGAACGTGACCCTGCACGTGTGGCGCCAGGCGGGACCGGCCGATGCCGGACGGATGGTGCGCTACGAGGCCGGCGACATCAGTCCGGACATGTCGTTCCTCGAGATGCTCGATGTGGTCAACGAGCGGCTGATGCTCACCGGCGAGACGCCGATCGCCTTCGACCACGACTGCCGCGAGGGCATCTGTGGCGCCTGCAGCCTCATGATCAACGGCGTGGCCCACGGCCCCAACAAGGGCACGGCCACCTGCCAGCTCCACATGCGGAGCTTCGGCGACGGCGATGAGATCTACGTGGAGCCCTGGCGCGCGCGGGCCTTCCCGGTCGTCAAGGACCTGGTCGTGAACCGCACCGCGCTCGACCGGATCATCGCCGCGGGCGGCTACATCAGCGCGCCGACCGGCAGCGCCGTCGACGGGAACACCACCCTGATTCCCAAGGAGGCCGTGGACGCGGCGATGGATGCGGCCCAGTGCATCGGGTGCGGCGCCTGCGTGGCGGCGTGCCCCAACGGCTCGGCGTCGCTCTTCACGGCCGCCAAGATCACCCACCTCGGCCTCCTGCCGCAGGGCCAGCCCGAGCGGCTGCCGCGGGCACGCCGCATGGTCGAACAGATGGACGCCGAGGGGTTCGGCGGCTGCACGCTGTACGGAGAGTGCCAGGAAGCCTGCCCCAAGATGATCAGCATCGACACGATCACCCGAATGAACCGGGACTATCTCCGGGCCGCGGTCATGCCCGTGCGGGCGGCGGCGGCCGAGGCGGACTGAGACCGGCTCTGGCGCTGGGGCTGGCGCTGCTCGCGCCGGCCGTGGCGAAGGCGCAGGACGCCGGGTCCGGCCCGTGGGTGCACCTCGGCGGGCAGGCGGTCGTGGCGCTGGAGCGGGCGGACCCGGTCCCCGGCGGCGGATCGCTGGCCGAGGTGCGCGTCGTCCAGCCGGTGCTGCACCTCCGCGCCGGCGGCCTGGGCCCGCTGCGCCTGACTGCGCGTGCTCAACCTCGAAGGCGCCACCATGCCCGAGGGCGAGCTGGCGCTCGGCAACTGGGGCGAGGGCTTCGTCGACCGCCGCCATCCCCATACCTACGTTCACGAGCTCATCGTCACGGCCGCGGATCTGCTGGGCACGAGACCCGGCGCCGCCCGCCTCTCGCTCAGCGCGGGGAAGGGCTTTGCGCCGTTCGGCACCGACGATCCGATGGTGCGGCCGTTCCTGCGGTATCCGGTGAACCACCATCTGGCCCAGATCCTCGAGCGGGCGGTTGTGATCGCCGCAGTCCGTACGGGTCCGTTGCTCGGCGAGGCCGGCCTCTTCAACGGCGACGAGCCTGAGCGCCCGGGCCAGTGGCCGCGCATCGGCGGTCGCTTCGGCGACTCGTGGAGCGGTCGCGTCACGGGAACACTCCGGCGCGGGTTGACGGTCGAGGGCAGCTACGCGCGGGTCCATTCTCCGGAGCACCGGCCCGGCGCGGGGACCGACCAGGACAAGTGGAGCGCCGCCGGACGGTGGACGCGGCCGATCGATGGCCATCCGGCGTACGTCCTGGCGGAGTGGGCCCGCACCTCCGAGGCCGACGGGTTCTTCGTCTTCCACAGTGTCCTGGTGGAAGGTGCATGGAGTACCGGGCCCCATCGTCTCCAGTACCGATTCGAGCGGACCGAGCGCCCGGAGGAGGAGCGGATCGCCCGGTTCCGCTCGCTCCGGCCCCACCTGGAGAACTCCATTCTGGGCACGACGCGCTGGACCACGCACACGGCCGGATACGAGGTTGTGGCGCTCCGGCGACCGAGCCTGGAGCTGCGGCCGCTGGCGGAGGTGACCTATGCCCGTGTTGCCAAGGTGGGCGGCGGGGTGATCGACGTCGAGGAGCTGTACGGCGGCCGGGATCTCTGGTCGCTCGCGCTGGGGGTGCGGATCAGCGCCGGAGGCGCGATGCACCGCATGGGCCGGTATGGCGCCGCGGAGAACGAGACCGGAATGTCGGAGATGACGATGCAGGATCACCACTCGGTGGGGCGATGATGACGGCGTTGGGACGAATGCGACGGCAGGTCGTGAGCCCGGCAATCCTGGCCGCGCTCGCCGCGTGCGGCGGGGGCGGCGACGGAGACGGCGGTACTGAGCCGCCGCCGGGCTCGAGCTTCCAGATCCAGGCGGGCGGCGACAACGTCAACGACCGGTTCAGCTCCGATCTCTGGGTCCACGGCGCGTGGGCCTACACCGGTACCTGGGGCGGTGCTCCCAGGAACGGCGCTCGGGGCGACGTCGTCAAGATCTGGTCGCTCGACGCGGTCGGCGCCCCGACGCTGGTCGATTCGCTGAAGGTGCCCGCGATCGGCACGGTGAGCGACGTCCAGGTGTCCGACGACGGGTCGCTGCTGGTCTTCAGCGCCGAGCGCGGGACGAACGCAGGTCTCTACGTCTACGACCTCACCGACCCGCGCACGCCGGCCTTCCTCGACAGCGCCCTGGTGGCCGACGGGCTCCACACGGCCACCGTGGCGGAGATCGCCGGGCACCGGTACGTCTTCGCGGCCCGCAACCCGACGGACCCGGCGCTGATCATCTATGACATCACGATCCCGTCGGACATCAGCGTCGCGGCGACGGTGCCGATTCCGCCCGCCTACGGCATCCACGACACCTACGTGCGCGACGGGCTGGCGTTCGTGTTCGCGTGGAACACCGGCGTCATCATCTACGACGTCGGCAACGGCATCGTGGGCGGCTCTCCGACCCAGCCGAGGGAGGTCAGCCGGCTGCTGACGTCCGACAACAACGTCGCCGGCGGCTCGCAGGTGCACAACGGATGGTGGTTCCACAACCCGGTGCGGAACGAGCAGCGCTACCTGTTCATCGGGCAGGAGGGTGCGGGCACCATCGGGTCGCAGTCGTCGGGCGACCTGCACGTGGTCGACGTGAGCGACCTCGCGCACCCGACGGAGGTGGCGTTCTTCCATCTCGCCGGCGCCGGCACCCACAACTTCTGGATGGACGAGGACCGCCAGGTCCTGTACATGGCCTATTACAACGCCGGGGTGGTCGCGCTCGACGTCTCGGGTGTACTGGCAGGGGATCTGTCGGACCGGCTGATCGCGAAGATTCAGCCGGGGGGGACGGCGGATACCTACACCTGGGGGGTGCAGCTCGCCGGGGGGTCGCTGTATGCCATCGACATGCTGAGCGGGCTCTGGCAGCTCAAGGTGCCATAGTCGGGCGGTAGGCGGCCGTCATCCCGAGCCGCGAAGTGCTGCGCTCGGGATGACGAGCGTCGCCGCTAGTTCGTTTAGTTCGTTTTCGGCGTCGGCGGGGCGGCAGCCGCGCCCGCGGGCGCTACCGGCCACCGGTTGTTCGACCGGTCCACGTCCGGATACCACCCGTCCGGATCGATCGCCACGCTGTTGACCTTCTTGGGTCCCGGGATCAGTGCGGTATAGGTGTTCCGCAGGCCCCAGATCTCCACCGGCAACCGCACCCGCTGGGTGCTCCCGTCGTCCATCAGCAGCGCGAGCTCGACCGGCATCGGCATCTGCCCGGCGTTCCGCAGGTACACCCGCGAGATCACGCCGGAAGAGTCCGACAGCGCCACCGAGTCGACCGCCTGGTCGAGCCGGTCGGTCGTGTAGAACCACGACCGCCAGAACCAGCTCAGGTCCTCGCCCAGCCCGTCCTCCATGGAGCGGAAGAAGTCGGCCGGGGTCGGGTGCTTGAACGCCCACCGCCGGATGTACTCCCGGAACACGGGATCGAACCGCTCGGGCGAGGTGATGTGCTCCCGGAGCAGCACCAGCCCCACCGCGGGCTTGTTGTAGAGCGCCTGGCGCCAGTTTTCGTTGGTGCGCATCCGGTCGGCGGGCGACATGATCGCCTCCTCGTCGCCCGAGAGCGCGTTCTTGATGTAGGTCTCCGGCACCCCGCGCGCCGTCGGCTGCGCCGAATTGGGGAATTTCAGCGGGAAGCTGTAGTGGTTCATGAAGCTGTTGAACCCCTCGTCCATCCAGCCGTAGAGCCGCTCGTTGCTGCCCACCATCATGGGGAACCAGGTGTGGCCGAACTCGTGATCCGTCACGCTGTAGAGCGCCTCGGCGTCGGTGCGGTTACGGCAGAAGACGATCATCGGGTACTCCATTCCTCCCTCGATCCCGTTCACGTTGCTGGCGACGGGGTAGGGGTAGGTCGCCCACTGCTTGGAGTAGTACTCGATGGCCGTCTTGGCGTACTGTGAGGCGTCTTTCCAGAGCGGCTCCGCCGAGGGCGGATAGAAGCTCATCGCCAGCGTCTTGCCGCCGTTGACGCCGACCGCGTCCCAGACGAAGTGGCGGGCCGCGGCCCACGCGAAATCGCGCACGCTGTCGGCAGTGAAGTGCCAGGTGAGGGTCGGATACTGGGTGGGCGGGCGCGAGGCCGGGTCGCCGATTTCGTCCTTGCCGCGGATGACGACCGTCTCGCCGCTCGTCCGGGCCCGGGCGAGCCGTGCGCGCTGCGCCGCGGTCAGCACCTCGTCCGGATTCTGGAGCGTGCCCGTGGCCGCCACGAGCATGTCGGTGGGCACGGTGAGGCTGACGTCGAAGCTGCCGTACTCGAGGTAGAACTCGCCCTGGCCGAGGTACTGCTCGGTGTTCCAGCCCCGCACGTCGTCATACACGGCCAGGCGCGGGTACCACTGCGCCACCTCGTAGATGGTGGACCCGTCGATGTCCTCGACGCCCATCCGGTTGCTGTTGGCCCCGAACGGGAACGACCACCCCAGCTCCAGGAGCTGCTTGCCCTTGGGCGGCAGCGGACGGGCGAGATCGATCCGCATCATCGTGCCGTTCACGACGTACGTGAGCGGCGCTGCCGGGACGGCCGGCTTCCCGCGCGCCGCGGCCACCGCCGGCTCGCCCACCTTGAGCAGCCGGACCGATACCTCGGCGCCCTTGGTGCCGAACCGCGGGTCCTGGCCGAAGACCCGGAAACCGCGGCTCTCGCTGTTGAACAGATTCTGGTCGAGCTGCAGCCAGACGTAGCGCAAGGTGTCCGGCGAATTGTTGGTATAGGTGATCCGCTCCTCACCCCGGACCGAGCGGCCGGCGGTGTCGAGGGTCGCGCGGATGACGTAGTCGGCGCGCTGCTGCCAGTAGCCGGCGCCCGGCGCGCCGCTGCCGGCGCGGATGCCGGTCGGCGTGGGCAGATCGAGCCGGCCAAAGGCCGCCTCCGGGCCGGCGCCGGGAGGGGTCGCCCGGGCGGGAGCGGGCGCCGCCTGGGCGGCGAGGGGGCCGGCGAGCACGGAGCACAGCAGGGCGACGGGGAGATAGCGCAGGCGCACGGGTGACGTCCTCACATGGGAGAGAGCACTTCGGTACCGAACCGAGTCATGCTGAGCGCAGCGAAGGAGCCATGGTTCAACGCCCGCCCCTTCGCGGAGCCTGCCCTCGAGCGTAGCGAAGGGCTCAGGGTGACTCGCGGGGGAGGTTTCGCAAGGTACCCTACGGTGTCGTGCCCGCCGGAGCCGTCCAGACGTCGTTGCCGGGGACGAGATCGGGGAACTGGCCGTCCGGATTCACCCGGGCGCGGACGATCACCTTGCCGGTCAGGAACCGGTAAACGTAGCGGTTGCCGCCGTACCAGATCTCGACCGGCAGCTTCACCACCTGCGTACTGCCGTCGGTGAAGGCCAGCTCGAGCTCGACGGGCATGACGGCGGCTCCCAGGCTTCGGAGGCCGATGAGCGCGGCGCCGTCCGGCGCCTGCTTGACGCTCTCGACGCTCTGGTCGAGCGCGGCGGTGGTATAGAAGAAGCCGCGCCAGAACCATGCGAGGTCGCGTCCGGACACCTCTTCCATGGTGCGGAAGAAATCCGCCGGCTGCGGGTGCTTGAAGGCCCAGCGCCGGGTGTACTCGCGGAACGCGGTGTCGAACACCTCCGGGCCGAGCACCTTGTTGCGGAGGGCGAGCAACATGAGGGAGGGCTTCACGTACGCCAGGCTGCCGAGGTTGTCGTTCGACTTGTACCGGTTGGCCGGCGTCATGATCGGCTGTGCGGTCGGAGTCTGGTCCAGCGCGGTCACCTGGCGGATCTCGTTGCGGCGGGTCTCGCGGTCGTCCCGCTTCCAGTAGTCCTCTTCGGAGAAGGTGTTCATGAAGGTGTTGAACCCCTCGTCCATCCAGGCGTAGCGCCGCTCATCCGAGCCCACCGTCATCGGGTACCACATGTGCCCGATCTCGTGGGTGATGACGTTATACAGATCCGGCGCGTCGTCGCTATGCGCCTCCATCGCCACCATCGGATACTCCATGCCCGAGACCGGCCCCTCGACGGCGGAGATCTGCGGGTAGGGATAGCGGAACCAGCGCGTACTGTACTCCTGGATGGAGTAGCGGCTCATCTTGGCCGCGTCCTGCCAGAGATCGCGGGCCGAGGCCCGGTAGTAGGCCTGGGCGAGCACACCGTCCCACCCCGACGCGTCCCACTGGAAGTCGGGCGATGCCGCCCACACCGCGTCCCGCACCGACTCCGCCCGGAACCGCCAGGTCAGCATCCCGTCGCCCTTCGGGCGGGCGGCACCGGAGGCCAGCTCCTCGGGGGTCACGATCGCGATCGTCGTATCGGACCGGACCGCCGCGGCCAGGCGTGCGCGAATCGTCGGGGTCAGCACCTGCTCCGGGTTCTGCAGGAGGCCCGAACCGGCCACGATGTACCCCGCGGGCACGGTCACCTCGTAATCGATGTCGCCGTACTCCAGGTAGAACTCGCCCTGGCCGAGGTACTGGTCGGTGTTCCACCCGTGCACGTCGTCGTAGACGGCCATTCGAGGATACCACTGGGCCATCTCGTACAGGCTGCCGTCGCGTCCCATCCGGTCGGCGCCGTGCTCCGGCACGTTGAACCGGTAGGCGAGGTCGAACAGCGTGGTCGCGCCGGGGGCGAGCGGTTGGGCGAGCTCGACGTACATCATGGTGTCGTCGACGCGATGCTCGAGCGGCGTTTCCTTCGCGGCCCCGCCGGCCGGCGTGCGCCGCCGGGTGCCCGCCGGGCGGGCCACGGGGGCCGGGCTCTGGGTCAGGCTCAGGATGTCGAAGCCGCCCGGGAAGCCGGCCCCGCCGAACCGGCTCTCGGCCGCGAACAGCAGGGACCCCGTGCTGCCGGGCCGGAACAGGTTCTGGTCGAGCTGCATCCAGACGAACCGGAGCGTGTCCGGCGAGCGGTTGGTGTACCGGATCTGCTCGGTCCCGTCGATCCTGGCGGTGGTGGTGTCGAGGGTGACTTTGATCTGGTAATCCGCCCGCTGTTGCCAATACCGCGGGCCGGGGGCGCCGTCGGCCTGGCGGATCTCGTTGGCGGGCGGAAGCGCGATCGGGCTGAAGATCCCGGTGTCGGCGACCGGCGGCTTGAGCGCGGGCAGAAGGTTGAGCGGACGGGCGGGTTGCGTCGGCGCGTTCGAATCGGGCTGCTGGGCGGCGAGGGGCGCCGCCGCCAGGGCGAGGACGAGCAGGGGGAGTCGCATGGAGTCCGGTTAGAGCTTGGGCAGCGTGACGCCGGTCTGCCGCTGGTACTTGCCGGCCTTGTCGGCGTAGCTGGTCTCGCAGATGTCGTCCGCGTCGGCCTCGAAGAAGAGCACCTGACAGATCCCCTCGTTGGCGTAAATCCGGGCGGGCAGTGGTGTCGTGTTGCTGATCTCGAGCGTGACGTGACCTTCCCACTCGGGCTCGAAGGGGGTCACGTTGGTGATGATGCCGCAGCGGGCGTAGGTGGTCTTGCCCACGCAGATCGTGAGCACCTTGCGCGGGATCCGGAAATATTCCACCGACCGGGCCAGGGCGAAGCTGTTGGGCGGGACGATGCACACGTCGCCGTCGAACTCCACGAAGCTGCGCGCGTCGAAGTCCTTGGGGTCCACGATGGCGCTCAGCACGTTGGTGAAGATCTTGAACTCCGGGGCCACCCGCATGTCGTAGCCGTAGCTCGACTGCCCGTAGGAGATGACCCGCCGGCCCTGGGCGTCCACCTGCCGCACCTGGGCGTCCACGTACGGCTCGATCATCCCGTGTTCGCGGGCCATGCGTCGGATCCAGCGGTCGGATTTGATGGACATGCATCCTCGAAAACGTGGGCGGCCCGGGGCGTCGGGCGGGGAATATAGTCGGATCGAGAGCGGGTTGAATTGACCTGCTAAGTCGGTTACCTTCTGCGGGATAAGTGAAAAAATTCACGAAAGCCGAGGCGTATGCTTCAGCCCTACATTCCGATGCTCCTGCTGGGCGTGTTCGTCGTGGCCAACGCGATCCTCATGCTGGGATTGTCGCACGTCCTTTCGACCTACCGCCGGACTCCCACCAAGATCGCCCCCTACGAATCCGGCATGCCGGTCCTGGGGGATGCCCGCGAGCGGTTCTCGGTCAAGTTCTACATGGTCGCGATGCTGTTCATCATCTTCGACATCGAGACCGTATTCATGATTCCGTGGGCGGTGGCCTTCCGCCAGCTGGGCGACATGGCCGGCCTGCTCATCATCGAAATGTTCGTCTTCATCGTGATCCTCGCGGTGGGATACGTCTATATCTGGAAGCGTGGAGCGCTGCAATGGGATTGACCAATCCCGCCACCGAATACCGGGACGCCGAGGTGGCGACCGTATCGTCGATCTCGCCCAACTGGGTCACCACCCGGCTCGACTTCCTCACCAACTGGGCCCGGAGCAACTCGCTCTGGCCGATGCCCTTCGGCACCGCCTGCTGCGCCATCGAGTACATGGCCACGGCCGCCAGCCGGTTCGACCTCGCCCGCTTCGGGATGGAGCGCCAGAGCTTCTCGCCGCGCCAGGCCGATGTGCTGATCTGCGCCGGCCGCCTGCCGTTCAAGCTCGCGCCCGTCATCCGGCGGATCTGGGACCAGATGCCGCAGCCCAAGTGGTCCATCTCGATGGGTGCCTGCGCCTCGTCGGGCGGGATCTTCGACAACTACGCGATGGTCCAGGGCATCGACACCATCATTCCCGTCGACGTCTACGTCCCCGGGTGCCCGCCGCGGCCCGAAGGCCTCATCTACGGCATCCGGCTGCTGCAGAAGAAGATCATGGGCGAGAGCATCGCCGACGAAATGCTCCGCGACGAGCAGCCGGTGGGGCCCTCCGGGCTGTTCCTGGCCGCGGACCGGGTCGACGAGCTCTCGGAGCCGTTCGGGAACTCCGTCCACCAGACCCGGTCCACATCGTGATCCGTCGAGCGTCGAGGTGGGCGCCTCACGGGGCGGGGCGGCAGCCGCGTGCCTCGCGCGGGGGGGTCGCATGAACGCCGTCTCCCCCTCGGTCGCCCCCCTCCGCGCCGAGTTCGGCGCGGCGGTGACGCGCCACGTCGTCTCCTGCGGCGACACCATCGTGTACGTCGACCGCGAGCGCGCCCACGACGTGCTCGCCTGGCTCAAGGACTCGCCCGGCCAGCAGTTCGACTACCTCACCGACATCACCGCCGTCGAGTACCGCGATCCCGAGCGCCCGCTCGAGGTGGCCTACCAGCTCCGCTCGCTCGCCCGGAAGGCCGACCTCCGGGTCAAGGTCGAGCTGGACAAGCGGGCCCCGCTGGAGGTCGACTCGGTCTACGACCTCTGGAGCGGGGCCGACTGGCTGGAGCGCGAGGTCTACGACATGTTCGGCATCGCGTTCGCCGGTCATCCCGACCTGCGGCGCATTCTGATGTGGGAGACGTATTCCGAGGGCTACCCGCTGCGGAAGGACTTCCCGCTGCGGGGCCACTTCAGCCGTGCCGAGCAGACCCGGCAGGCGCTGGCGGCCAATCCCGAGGCTCACTACTCCATGGAAGAGTTGTCCATCGCCGACGCGTTCGACGAGCTGCCCGCCGACATGCGCGAGCGGCTGGCGCGCGGCGAGCGAGGGTTCCTGACATGAGCACCCGCACAATCGAGCTGGCGCTCGCCACGCCCGGGCTCGACGCCGAGGGGCGGCCCACCCGGATCCCGCTGACGGCGCAGCCGGCCATGCCGAAATTCGACGAGGACTTCGGCGCGGAGCACATGCTGGTCAACATCGGCCCGCAGCATCCGGCCACCCACGGCGTGCTCCGGCTGGTCGTCGAGCTCGAGGGCGAGACGGTCAAGCGCTGCATTCCGCACCTCGGGTATCTCCACTCCGGCTTCGAGAAGCTCGGGGAGTACCGGCACTACAACCAGATCATCCCGCTCACCGACCGCACCGACTACCTCTCCCCGATGGCCAACAACGTCTGCTTCGCGCTGGCGGCGGAGAAGCTGATGGGGATCGAGATCCCGGAGCGCTGCCGAGTGCTCCGGGTCATCGCGTGCGAGATGAGCCGGATCATCTCCCACCTCGTCTGGCTCGGCACCACCGGTATCGACCTCGGCGCGTTCACGCCGTTCCTCTGGTCGTTCCAGCAGCGCGAGGGGATCTACAACCTGCAGGAGCAGTGGACCGGCGCCCGGCTCACGACCAGCCTGACCCGGGTCGGCGGGATGATGGCCGACGTGCCCGACGGCTTCGAGGCCGGGCTCCGGAAGTTCACCCAGACCTTCCCCAAGACCCTGACCGAGGTGGACACCATGTTCACCCGCAACGCCATCTGGATCGGGCGAACCCAGGGGGTCGGCGCGCTCACCGCCGAGCAGGCGATCAACCACTCGCTCTCGGGGCCGATGCTCCGGGCCAGCGGCGTCGACTACGACGTCCGCAAGGACCGGCCGTACCTCGGCTACGAGACCTACGACTTCGATGTGCCGGTCGGCGAGTACGGCGACATCTACGACCGGTACCGCATCCGGCTCGAGGAGATGTGGCAGTCGAACCGGATCCTCGAGCAGGCCCTCGACCGGCTGGCCCGGCTCAAGGGCGCGCCGATCAACGTCGTCGACCCGCGCGTCATCCTGCCGCCCAAGTCGCGCGCGATGAGCGACATGGAGGCGATGATCTTCCACTTCAAGCAGGTGATGGAAGGCGTCAAGCCGCCCGTCGGGGAAGTCTACCTGGGGATCGAGAACCCCAAGGGCGAGCTGGGCTACTATCTGGTCTCCGACGGCACCAGCAAGCCGGTGCGCTGGCGGATCCGTCCGCCGTCGTTCATCAACCTCTCGAGCCTGCCCACGATGTGCGAGGGCGCGCTCCTCTCCGACGTCATCGCGATCAACGCGAGCGTCGACATCGTGATGGGGGAAGTCGACCGATGAGCGCCCATTCCGCCGGCGGCGGCCACGCCGCTCCCGCCATCGCCCACGAGCCGGTCTTCGTGGGCGAGACGCGAGCCAAGCTGGAGCGGCTGTTCGCCCAGTATCCCACCAAGCAGGCCTGCCTCCTGCCCGCGCTCTGGATGGTGCAGGAGGTGCGCGGCTGGATCTCGGAGCCCGCGATCGGCGAGGTGGCGGAGGTGCTGGACCTGACGCCGGCGTACGTGAAGGGCGTCGTGACCTTCTACACGATGTACCACACCCACCCGGTCGGGCGGCACTTCATCCAGGTCTGCACCACGTCGCCCTGCAACATCTGCGGCGCGGAGGACGTGGTGAAGGCGCTGCTCAAGGCCACCGACTGCGGCGAGCTCGGCGCCACCAGCCCCGACGGACGATTCACCGTGATCGAGGTGGAGTGTCTCGGCGCCTGCGGCTTCGCCACGCCCATCCTGGTCGACGACGACTTCATCGAGAGCGTCACGCCGGACAAGGTCGCTGGCATCCTCCAGAGGTATCCGTAATGGGCTATCCGCATCCGAGCCACCCGAAGGAGACGGTGGTCCTGTCGCAGTACTTCGGCGACGCCGAGGCGCGCACGTACGACGGCTGGATCAAGCGCGGCGGGTACGAGGCCTTCCGGAAGGCGCTGGGCATGACCCGCGAGGCGATCGTGGAAGAGGTCAAGGCCTCGGGCCTCCGCGGCCGCGGCGGCGCCGGCTTCCCGACGGGCCTCAAGTGGTCGTTCATGCCGAAGGAGGTCGTCAAGCCGCACTACCTGGTCTGCAACGCCGACGAGAGCGAGCCCGGAACGTTCAAGGACCGGGAGATCATGCGCTGGACCCCGCACGCCCTCATCGAGGGCTGCGCCATCGCCGCCTACGCCATCGGCGCGGAGCGCTGCTACATCTACATCCGGGGCGAGTTCACCGAGCCGTGGGCCGTCATGTCGGCCGCGGTCGAGGAGGCCTACGCCCGGGGCGCGCTGGGCGCCAACGCGCTCGGGAGCGGCAAGCGGGTGGACATGGTGCTGCACCGCGGGGCGGGGGCCTACATCTGCGGCGAAGAGACCGCGATGATGAACTCGATCGAGGGCAAGCGCGGCAACCCGCGCATCAAGCCGCCGTTCCCGGCGGTGGCCGGCCTGTTCGGCATGCCGACCACGATCAACAACGTCGAGACGCTGGCCGCGGTGCCCGCACATCCTCAACCGCGGCGCGGCGTGGTACAAGGCGCTCTGCCTGGGGAACCCCAAGAGCACCGGCACCAAGCTGGTCTCGATCTGCGGGCACGTCCAGCGTCCGGGGAACTACGAGGTCACCATGGGCACGCCGCTCAAGGAGATCCTGTACGACATGGCGGGCGGCCCGAGGCCGGGACGCACCTTCAAGGCGATCATCCCGGGCGGCAGCTCGGTGCCGATCATGACCCGCGAGGAAGCCGAGGCGGCGCTGTTCGACTACGAGGGGATCGTGGAGAAGGGCTCGATGCTCGGCTCCGCCGGGTTGATCGTCATGGACGACACGACCGACATGGTCTACCAGATCTGGCGGCTGGCCAAGTTCTACGCTCACGAGAGCTGCGCCCAGTGCACCCAGTGCCGCGAGGGCACGGCGTGGACCACCAAGATCCTGGAGCGAATCCTGGGCGGGAAGGGAAAGCAGGAGGATTTCCAGCTGCTGCTCGACCTGTCCGACAACATGACCGGCAAGACGATCTGCGTGCTGAGCGATTCGTGCGCGGCGCCGGTGGTGAGCGGGATTCAGAAGTTCCGGTCGGAGTTCGAGGCGTACATCGCCGGGGCGCGCGAGCCGGCGATGGTGGCGGTTTGAGTTTCGTCATGGTTCACCACGGAGACACGGAGAACGCACGAAGGCTCACGGAGGAAAACAACAAAAGCTGTTGTTGTTCTCCGTGGCTGTTCTCCGTGTCCTCCGTGTCTCCGTGGTGAAAAACGCGGCTCAAGCTGCCGCGGAGCCTAACAAGGAAGCCCGATGGCCGACGACCTGGTCAATGTAACGATCGACGGGATGCAGCTCAGCGTGCCCAAAGGCACCTCGATCATCGAGGCCGCCAAGCAGGCCGGCGTGCTGGTGCCGCACTACTGCTACCACCCGTCGCTGCCGAGCCCGGCGGTCTGCCGGATGTGCCTGGTCGAGGTGGAGAAGGCGCCCAAGCTGATGCCGGCGTGCGTCACCACCGTCACCGAGGGCCAGGTGGTGCACGTCAACAGCCCCGTCGCCAAGAAGGCCCGCGAGGGCGTGCTCGAGCTGCTGCTCATCAATCACCCGCTCGACTGCCCCATCTGCGACCAGGCCGGCGAGTGCGAGCTGCAGGACTACGTGTTCCAGGAAGGCCGCGCCGGCACCCGCTATCAGGAGTACGCCAAGCGCTACAATCCGGTCGAGGACTTCGGCGAGGACATCCTCTACGTCCCCAACCGCTGCATCCTCTGCACCCGGTGCGTCCGGTTCATGGAGGACGTCGCCGATACCCCGGTCCTCAACGTCAGCGAGCGCGGCGACCGCGCCTATATCGGCATCGCGGCGGATCAGCCCCTCGACCATCCGTGGGCCGGCAACGTGGTCGATCTCTGCCCGGTCGGGTCGCTGCTGTCGAAGGACTTCCTCCACAAGGCGCGCGCCTGGGATCTCGACAAGACCGCCAGCGTCTGCCCCGGCTGCACCCAGGGCTGCAACATCAACATCGATACCCGCGACGACGTCGTCGTGCGAATCCGGCCGCGGCCCAACCTCGAGGTCAACCGCCACTTCATCTGCGACCATGGCCGTTCGAACTACCGGTGGATGAACCGGGGCGACCGGATCGAGGCCCCGCTCGTCCGTGAGGGTGGCCGCCACGTCGCGACCGACTGGGACACCGCTCTCGCACGGCTGGACCAGGTGCTGCGCGGCGCGACGGGCTCGGCCGTGATCGTCGCGTCCGGCCGGGCCTCCACCGAGTCGCTCGGGCTCGTCCGGCGGCTGGTCGACGGGTTCGAGGTCACCGCGGCGGTGCAGGTGCCGATAGGGAACGAGGCGCCGCTGGCCGGGATTCCGGGCCTGGCCCTCCGGCGCGAACGCGCCCCCAACCTGGCCGGCGCCGAGCTGCTCGGATACTCGACGCACTGGGAAGCGGCGATGCGCCAGGTGCTCTCGGCGGCGGTGGTGATCGTGCTCGACGCCGAGCTCAGCGAGGCCGACGAAGCCGCGATCGCCGCGGCGCGCGGGCTCGTCATCGTGCTCGGCACCGTCCTCGCCGAATCGCTTCGGAACGCCGAGCTGGTGCTGCCGGTGACCACGATGGCCGAGGAGAACGGCACGTACGTGAACCGCGATCGCCGCGTCCAGCGCTACGAGCAGGCCCGCTCGCAGCCCGGCATGGCCCGGCCGGCCTGGTGGGTGGCCGGGGAGGCGCTCGCGGGGCCGGGCCCGAGCGTCGACGCGCCCTCCACCGCGGCCGACGCGTTTGCCCTGCTTGGGGAGCGGTGGCCGGTGTTCGCCGGCCTGACCCATGCCGCCCTCGGCTATACCGGGCGGGTCCTGGGCCGGGAGTCGACGCGGGCGCCCGAGAGCGCGCTGAGCGGGGGTGTCCGGTGACGCCCGAGCTCAAGGGATTCCTCCTGTTGAGCGTCATCAAGATGGTGCTGGTCTTCACGGTCCTCATGGTGGGCGTGGCGCTGCTGACGCTGATGGAGCGCAAGGTGAGCGCCTGGATGCAGAACCGCCGCGGTCCCAACCGGGTCGGCTGGGCGGGCCTGCTGCAGCCCGCCGCCGACGGGGTCAAGAACATCCTCAAGGAAGAGACCTATCCGGGGCTCGCCAGCCCCTGGCTCTTCGTGCTGGCGCCGGCGCTCTCGTTCATTCCGGCGCTGCTGCTCTTCGGCGTGATCCCGTTCGCGGCGCCGCTGCCGGTGGACTTCGACGTCACCGTCCGGTTCAGCTTCCTGGGCCTGTTCCCGGTCGATCTCGGCCGCTGGGTGCATCATGGCTTGATGCCGATGGTGGTCGCCGACCTCCCGATCGGCTTCCTCTTCGTGCTCGCCATCAGCTCGATGGGCGTCTACGGCATCGCGCTCGCGGGCTGGTCGTCCAACAGCAAGTACGCGCTGCTCGGCGGGCTCCGGGCCAGCGCGCAGATGATCTCCTACGAGGTCGCGATGGGGCTGAGCCTCATCCCCGTCCTTCTCCTGAGCGGCAACGTCAGCTTCTCGGCCATCATCCGCGACCAGCAGGCCGGCCTCTGGTACGTGCTGCCGCTGTTCCTCTCGTTCTTCGTCTTCCTGATCTCGGGCTTCGCCGAGACCAACCGGCTGCCGTTCGACCTGCCCGAGGCGGAGTCGGAGCTGATCGCCGGCTATCACACCGAGTACAGTGCGATGAAGTTCAGCTTCTTCTTCATCGCCGAGTACGCCAACGTCGTGACCGTCTGCGCGATGGTCACCACGCTCTTCTTCGGCGGCTGGGACATCCCCGGCCGCTGGGACGAGCAGGGCGGAGTGCTGCAGACGCTCGCCACCGGCGGGTTCTTCTTCCTCAAGGTGATGTTCTGGATCTTCTTCGTGATGTGGATCCGGTGGACGCTGCCGCGCTTCCGGTACGACCAGCTCATGGCGCTCGGCTGGAAGGTGCTGATGCCGCTCGCCCTGGCGTACATCATGGTGATCTGCACGGCGATCTACGGCATCGAGCACGTCGCCGGCATCGTCGATCCCAAGCTCCGCTCGCTGGCCCTGTTCGGGGTGAACGTCGTGGTGGGGCTCCTGATCTTCGGGCTGCTGGACAGCGGGGTCTTCATCAAGGGCTCCAACCGCCCGCAGCAAACCTCCAAGGCGCTCGCCAAGCGCGCCACGGTGACGGGCTGATGGCCATCGGCGTCAAGGTTCTGGAGCGTCCCCGGCGCGAGGTCAGCTACGTGCGGGCCACGCTCAAGGGGATGGCGCTCACCTTCAAGCACATGTTCGAGCCGAAGGTGACGATGCAGTACCCCGAGCAGAAGAGCACGACCGAGTGGAGCATCTCCCAGCGGTGGCGCGGCACCCACCGGATGCTGACCGACGAGCAGGGGCGCTCCAAGTGCGTGGCGTGCGGCCTCTGCCCCCAGATCTGCCCGGCCAACTGCATCAAGCTGGTGCCCGGCGAGGACGAGGCCGGCAACCGCTACCCGCTGATCTACGAGATCGACGAGTTTCGCTGTGTGTTCTGCGGGTACTGCCAGGAGGTCTGCCCGGAGGAGGCCATCCACGTGGGTGTCCACTTCGAGAACTCGGAATACAGCCGGGGGCGCTTCGTGTACGACCTGGAGCGGCTCCACTCGCAGACCCACGCCGTGTCGACGCTGTGGGACCCCTCCGATCCCCGGGGGGAATAGATGAGCACCGTCGTCTTCTACGTCTTCGCCGCCGTCGCCGTCGTGTCGGCGACGCTGTGCATCCTCCAGCGCAACCCGGTGAGCGCCGCGCTCTGGCTGGTGGCCACGATGTTCTCGCTGGCCGGCATCTACGTGCTGCTCGAGGCCCAGTTCGTCGCGGCGATCCAGGTGCTGGTCTATGCCGGGGCGGTGATGGTGCTGTTCCTCTTCGTCATCATGCTGCTCAACCTCGGGCACGCGAGCACCGATTTCCGGGGTCCGTCGTCCCTGGCCGCTGCCATCGTCATCGTGGGCCTGCTGGGCATCGAGCTGGCGGCGCTGTGGCGCTACACGCCCCGCCGGCTCGCGAGCGAGATCAGCCAGGCCCCGGCGTTCGCCGATCCGACCAGCGTATTCGCCGCCGGGGCGCTGGCCCAGCAGGACGTGGCGGCCCGGGGCGTCGTCGGCGCCATCGCGGCGCCCCTGTTCCAGGTCTACCTGGTGCCGTTCGAGATCACCTCGATCCTGCTCCTCGCCGCCATCGTCGGCGCGGTCGTCCTCGCCAAGCGGAAGGTCTGATGATCCTCGGACCCGCCCTCGGCCTCTCCGCCATCCTCTTCAGTCTCGGGGTGGCCGGCGTGCTCCTGCGCCGGAACGCCATCGTCCTCTTCATGTGCGTGGAGCTGATGCTCAACGCGGTCAATCTCACCTTCGTGGCCCTGGCCCAGCTCTACGGCGCCAGCGGTCAGATCATGGTGTTCTTCGTCATGACGGTGGCGGCGGCGGAGGCGGCGGTAGGGCTGGCCATCATTCTCGCCATCTTCCGGCACAAGCAGACGGTCGACCTCCAGAACATCAACCTGCTGCGGGGCTGATGACCCTCACTCATGTGGTCTGGCTGACGGTCGCCCTGCCGCTCGCGGGGTTCCTGGCGAACGGCGCCCTGGCGGTCTGGCGCCCGCAAGCCAAGGGGCTGGTCTCGGTGCTGGGTCCGGGCACGCTGCTCGGGGCCTTCGCGGTCGCGGTCGGCGTCTTCCTGGAGCTGTGGCGCGAGCCCCCGCACGCACCCATCATCGTGACCCTCTGGCCGTGGCTGCCCGTGGACCGGCTGCAGGTCGATCTCGCCTTCCAGGTGGATCAGCTGTCGGTGGTCATGCTCCTGATCGTGACCGGTGTGGGCAGCCTGATCCACCTCTTCAGCGTGGGGTACATGCGCGAGGACCCGGGCTACGCCCGGTACTTCTCGTACCTCAACCTGTTCATCGTGTTCATGCTGGTCCTGGTGCTCGGCTCCAGCTTCCCGGTCATGTTCATCGGCTGGGAGGGGGTCGGGCTCTGCTCGTACCTGCTGATCGGGTTCTGGTTCTCGGAGAAGGCCAACGCCGACGCCGGCAAGAAGGCCTTCATCATGAACCGGATCGGCGACTTCGGGTTCCTGGTGGCGATGTTCTACATCTGGCGCACCTTCGGGAGCCTCGATTTCGTCTACGTGAGCGAGCATGCCGCCAGCATGCTGCCGGCGGGCGGCGCCATCGTCACCGCGATCACGCTGTTTCTCTTCCTCGGGTGCACCGGCAAGTCGGCCCAGATCCCGCTCTACACCTGGCTGCCCGACGCGATGGCCGGGCCCACGCCGGTCTCGGCGCTGATCCATGCCGCCACGATGGTGACCGCGGGCGTGTACCTCGTGGCCCGCACCAACGTGCTGTTCGCGCTGGCCCCGGTCTCCAGCCTCGTCGTGGCGGGCATCGGCGCGCTCACCGCCCTGTTCGCGGCCACGATCGGCCTCCGCCAGTACGATATCAAGAAGGTGCTGGCCTATTCCACCGTCTCGCAGCTCGGGTACATGTTCCTCGGCGTCGGGACCGGCGCCTATGCCGCGGGCATCTTCCACCTGGCCACCCACGCCTTCTTCAAGGCCCTGCTGTTCCTCGGCTCCGGCAGCGTGATCCACGCCATGCACCATGCCTATCACGCCACCCACTCGCACGACGACGCCCAGGACATGCGCAACATGGGCGGGCTGCGGCGCTATATGCCGTGGACCTTCGGGCTCATGCTGGTGGCGACGCTCGCCATCGCGGGCATCCCGCCGTTCTCCGGCTTCTTCTCGAAGGACGAGATCCTCGCCGCCGCTTTCGCGCGCGGCGCGCAGGTGCCGGTGTTCTACCTCTTCTACGGCATGGGGGTGCTGGCGGCGCTGCTCACCGCGTTCTACATGGCGCGCCTCATGGCGATGACCTTCCTGGGCGAGAACCGGACCGGCGAGAAGGAGCGCGGACACCTGCACGAGGCGCCCTGGATCATGACCGGACCGCTCGTCGTGCTCGGCGCGCTGAGCCTGGTGGGCGGGCGTGCTCAACCTGCCGCACCTGGTCGGCGGGCACGCGGCGCTCGAGCGCTGGCTCGAGCCGGTGATGGAGCCGGCGCTCCGCCTGCGGCAACTGGTCATGCCGGAGGGCTCGACCGAGTACCTGCTCGTCGGCGCCGCCGTCGCCATCGGAGTGCTGGGCCTGTTCCTCGGCTTCCGCGCCACGCTGGCCCGGCCGATCCCGACGGCCCGGCAGGCGCCGCCTGAAACCGGCTTCGCGCTGGTGCTCTACCGCAAGTACTTCGTCGACGAGCTCTACGATACGTTGATCGTCCGGCCGCTCGTCTGGCTCTCGCGGGTGGTGCTCTGGAAGGGCGTGGACCAGGGGGTGGTGGACGGGGTCGGCGTGAACGGCGCGGCCTGGGCTTCCCGGCTTGCCGGCTGGGTGGGCTCCGCCTGCTGCAGACGGGTCAGGTGGGAATCTACGTGGTGCTCTTCCTCGTGGGCGCGATCTGGATCCTCCGCGCCGTGATCCGGTGACCGCGCGATGACCGCCTTTCTCCAGTCCATCGGCTACGGGCAGTGGATCCTGCACGCGCTCGTGCTGCTCCCGCTCGCCGGCGTCGTTCCCGATCCTGCTGGCGGAGCGAGCGCTCGGCGCGGTGGACCGCGCTCGTCGTCACCACCGTCGAGTTCATCCTGTCGGTCGGACTCTGGTGGGCGCTGGAATCCCGCGTCGGCGTGCTCCAGCTGATCTCCAACACGCCCTGGATCCCGGCCTGGGGGATCAGCTACCGCGTGGGCATCGACGGCATCTCGCTGGTGATGGTGCTGCTCACCACGGTTCTCATGCCGCTCAGCGTGCTGGGCAGCTGGCGCTACATCACCACCCGCGAGCGCGGGTTCTACGCCCTGCTGCTGACCCTGCTGACCGGCATGGTCGGGCGTGTTCCTCGCGCTCGACATGTTCCTGTTCTACGTGTTCTGGGAGCTGATGCTGATCCCGATGTATTTCATCATCGGGATCTGGGGCGGCACCAACCGGCTGTACGCCGCCATCAAGTTCTTCGTCTACACGTTGGCCGGCTCGCTGCTGATGCTGGTGGCGATCATCGTGATGGTGCGGAAAGTCGCAGAGCGCCACCGGGCAGCTGTCGTTCTCCTACGACCACCTGCTGACCCACGCGAGCGCGGCCGGCTCGGCGGCACCCTGGCTGTTCGCCGCGTTCGCGCTGGCCTTCGCGATCAAGGTGCCGATCTTCCCGTTCCACACCTGGCTGCCCGACGCCCACGTCGAGGCGCCGACCGCCGGCAGCGTGCTGCTGGCCAGCGTCATGCTCAAGATGGGGACCTACGGCTTCCTCCGGTTCGCCATCCCATTCTTCCCCGAGGTGGCGTTCAGTCCGGCGGTCAGCGCCCTGATGATCACCCTCGCGGTCATCGGGATCATCTACGGCGCCCTGGTGGCCATGGTGCAGCCCGACATCAAGAAGCTGGTGGCCTACTCCTCGGTGAGCCACCTGGGCTTCGTGATGCTGGGCATCTGGGGCGGCACCGTGCAGAGCGTGCAGGGCGCGCTTATGGTGATGATCGGCCACGGCTTCTCGACCGGGGCCCTGTTCTTCCTGATCGGCATGCTGTACGAGCGCCGGCACACGCGCCTCATCGACGACTACGGCGGCATCGCGCGGGTGGTGCCGCTCTTCAGCCTCATCCTGACGGTCGTGGCCCTTTCGTCGATCGGGCTGCCCGGCCTCAACGGCTTCGTCGGGCGAGTTCCTGGTCCTGCTCGGCAGCTTCGCAGCCTTCCCGTGGGCCACCGGCATCGCCACGACGGGGGTGATCTTCGCGGCCGCGTACCTGCTCTGGGCCCTGCAGCGCCTGATCTTCAACCGGCTCGATGACGGCGAGAACGAGCACCTCACCGATCTCACCGCGCGCGAGCTCGCCGTCATGCTCCCGCTGGTGGCCGGCATCGTCTGGCTCGGCCTCTATCCCGCGCCGGTGCTCCGGCGCATGGAGCCGGCCACCAAGCGCTATCTCGAGGCCACCGCTCCGCGCCCGGTGCCGGAAGCCGGCGTAAGACTCGGGGCCGCCGTGGGCGGGGCCCCCGCCAGTGGGGCGGAGGGCCGGCGATGAACCGTCTCGATCTGAGCACCCCCTGGGGTGTCACCCTGGCCCTCCTGCCGGAGGTGATCCTCACGGCCTGGGCGCTCGTGGTCCTCCTGGTCGTGAGCTGGCGCCACGACACGGCCGAAGACAGCCGGCTCGCCGGATGGCTGAGCTTCGCCGGCGTGCTGCTGAGCGCCGCCGGACTGGCCGCGCTCTGGGTCAACGGCGTCGTGCCGGACGGACTGGCCCAGATGGTGGCGCTCGATCCGTTCCGTTACGCGGCCGCGGGGATCTCGCTGCTCGCGGCCGGCGCGACCATCCTGCTTTCCCTCGGATACATGGAGCGCGAGCGGCTGCTGGCGCCCGAGTACTATCCCCTGATTCTCCTGGCCACGGCCGGCATGATGTTCCTGGGCGGGGCAGAGGACCTCATCGTCCTGTTCCTGGGGCTCGAGGTGATGTCGGTGGCGGTGTACGTCCTGGCCGGGTACAACCGGCTCGAACGCGTTCTCCTCGGAGGCGGCGCTCAAGTACTTCCTGATCGGGGCGTTCGCGTCGGGCTTCCTGCTCTACGGCATCGCGCTGGTCTACGGCGCGACCGGCACGACCAACCTCAGTCTCATCGGCGCCCAGCTCGCCGGGAAATCGCTGCCGCTCATGGCCGCCCTTGGCCTGGGCCTCCTGCTGATCGGCTTCGGGTTCAAGGTCGCGGCGGTGCCGTTCCACATGTGGGCCCCCGACGTGTACGACGGCTCGCCCACGCCGGTCACCGGGTTCATGGCCACCGGCGTCAAGGCGGCGGCGTTCGCGTCGCTCGTGCGGGTGCTCATGGAGGCGTTCCCGTCGGCCGTCGGCCTGTGGCAGCCGATCGTCGCCGCGCTCGCGATCGCGTCGATGGTCCTCGGCAACCTCGTCGCCCTGACGCAGCGGTCGCTCAAGCGGATGCTGGCCTACAGCTCGATCGCGCACGCGGGCTACCTGCTCACGGCCGCGCTGGCCCGGCTCGCCCGCCGGTGCCGGCGCGGTGCTGCTCTACCTGCTGGCCTACAGCCTCACGACGCTCGCGGCGTTCGGCTTCCTGGCCGCGCTCGGCCGCGGCGGCGAGCGGGACGTGACCCTCGACGACATCGCGGGGCTCGCCGCCACGCGCCCGGGCATCGCCTTCGGGCTCTCCGTCTGCATGCTCTCGCTGCTGGGATTCCCCGGCACCTTCGGGTTCATCGGCAAGTGGTACATCCTGACGGCGGTCGTGGCCCAGGGGCATTACATCCTGCCGGTCGTCGTGGTGCTCACGAGCGTGGTGACCGCGGGCTACTACCTGCCCGTCATCATGGCGATGTACATGAAGGCCGCTCCCACCGCCGACCGCTACGACGCCGTGCGGCTCAGCCCCGCGGCGCTGGGCGCCGTCACGCTGACGGTCGCGGCCGTGCTCCTGCTCGGCGTGTGGCCGGGCGGCATGCTCGATCTCGCGGGCCAGAGCGCCACCACGCTCACCCAGACGGGCCTTCCGTTCGCGGGACCGTGACGGCGGCTCGGGTCGCCATGAACGTCCCCAAGACCATTTTCCGGCAGTACGACGTCCGCGGCCTCGTGGCCGACGAGCTCACCCCCGAGCTCGCCCGCGGGCTCGGACGCGCATTCGCGACCGCCGGCTGGGAGCGGCTGGGACGCGCGCCGGCGATCGCCGTCGGGCGCGACAATCGCCCCTCGGGCGAAGCGCTGGCCGCCGGCGTGCGCCGGGGCATCGTCGAGGCCGGCGGCACGGCGGTGGATGTCGGCACGCTCCCCACGCCCGCCCTCTATTTCGCGGTCCACGCGCTCGGCGCCGACGGCGGGGTGCAGGTCACCGGCTCGCACAATCCCCCGGAATTCAACGGCTTCAAGATGGTGCTCGGGGGCGAGGCCTTCCACGGCGAAGAGATCCTCGAGCTGTGGGAGACGATCGTGGCCGAGCGCTGGCGGAGCGGGCAGGGCCGGGAGACCAGCGACGGCTCGGTGCTCGCCCGCTATCGCGAGGGAATCGTCACCCGCCACCGGCTGGAGCGACCGGTCCGCGTGGTCGTCGACTGCGGCAACGGGGTGGGGAGCCTCATCGCGGTGCCGACCCTCGAGGCGCTCGGCGCCGAGGTGACGCCGCTGTTCTGCGAGTCCGACGGGACCTTTCCCAACCACCATCCCGATCCCACGGTCCCCGAGAACCTGCGCGACCTTCAGGCCACGGTCCGGCGCACGGGGGCCGAGCTCGGGCATCGCGTTCGACGGCGACGCGGACCGGATCGGCGCCGTCGACGAGACCGGCGAGATCATCTACGGCGACCAGCTGCTGGTCATCCTCGGCCGCGACGCGGTGCGCCGCTTCGGACCCGGGACGCCGGTGATCTTCGACGTGAAGTGCTCGGAGGTGCTGCCGGCGGCGCTCCGCGCGGCCGGCGCGGAGCCGGTCATGTGGAAGACCGGGCACTCGCTGATCAAGGCCAAGATGAAGGAGCTGGCCGCGCCGCTCGCGGGCGAAATGAGCGGCCACATGTTCTTCGGCGGCGACTATCTGCGGCTTCGACGACGCGCTCTTCGCCGCCGCGCGTCTGCTCGAGATCGTGAGCCGCCAGCCGTTCGGTCTGTCACCCCTGCTCGCCGACCTGCCGCGCACCATCACCACTCCCGAGATCCGGGTCGACGTCCCCGAGGCCGAGAAGTTCGCCATCGTGGAGGCCGCCGCCAGGCACTTCACCGCCCGCTATCCCGTGAACACCATCGACGGGATCCGCATCACCTTCCCCGACGGGTGGGGGCTCCTCCGCGCCTCCAACACCCAGCCGATCCTGGTCCTCCGGTTCGAGGCCTCCAATCACCGGTCGCTGGACGCCGCCCGCAGCGAGGTCGTCGGCTGGCTCGCGGGGCGGGGCGTCCGAGCGTAGCGCCGTGTCCCGGCATACCCGCCGGATCGCCGTGCTCCTCGCGGGCGTCGTGGCGTTGCTCTTCGCCGGCCGGTGGACGAGCGTGCTCCTGGCCGATCGGTGGTGGGCGGAAGAGGTGGCGCCGGCCGCGGTCGGCTTCATCACCGACTGGCATCTGCTCCGGGGCGCACTCAAGCTGGCCGGCGTCGCGGTCGCGGCGGCCTGGTTCATCGGGCACCTGCTGGCCGTCTACCGGGCGGTCGGCTCGGTCCAGGTGCGGCGCAACGTGGCCAACCTCGAGTTCCGAGAGGCGCTCACGCCGGGCGCGTTGCTCGCGGCGGTGGTCGGCGCCGGGGCGCTCCTCGGGATCATGGCGGGCCGCGGCCTGGCAGCGCACACTGCCGAGGTCGCCCTCGGCTGGCAGGGAGTGAGCTACGGGCTCATCGAGCCGCTGCTGCAGCGCGATGTGGGGCTCTACGTCGCCCAGCTGCCGCTCTGGCGGGTGTTGCACGACTTCTGTTTCCTGCTCGTCATGCTGGCGCTCGCGCTGACCTTCGGTATGTATCTCCTGGTCGGAGCGATTCGCTGGCTTGACGGCCGTCCCGCCATCAACACCCACGCCCGCATTCATCTCGGCTGGCTGCTCGTGAGCCTCGCGTGCACCCTGATGTGGGGGTACTTGCTCGAGCCGTTCGAGCTCGTCGCCGGCTACGTCGGCACCCCCGACCGGGCGCTCTGGCGCGCCACGACGTTGGTGGCTCCGGTCCTGGTGGGCGTGGCGCTGGCGACGGCGCTGCTCAGCGCCGTCTGGGCCGTCCGCGGTCGCCATGCGCTGGCAGCGGCCGGGTGGCTGGTGCTGCCGCTCGCGTCGCTCGCGGGGCACTGGATGGTGCCCCCGGCGTTGGGAGGAGAGGGAGAACCGCTCACCGACCGTCGGACCATGGAGCAATTCGAGCGGCTTGCGTACGGCCTCGAGTCGCTGGCCGGCGAGACCACGGCCGCGTCACCGCCGCCGACGGTGCCGGTCGTGCCGGCACTGTGGAGCCGGCCGGTCGCGGCCAAGCTGCTCACCGCCGATTCGGCGCAGCTCGTGTCGCTGGACCCGGCGTTGCTCACCGTCGCCGGCCGGCGCCGGCCGGTGTGGCTGGGAACGCGCTTGCTCCCGGGTGGTCGTCTCGTGATGACCGCCCAGGCGGACGACCGCACCGGGCCCGCCGGCGAGGCGCTGTTCTACCGCCAGCAGGACTCGGTTCCGTCGCCGTCGGTCCAGCCGCTGCGCGACCTGGGGACGCGCGCGTTTCACGCGGAGTCTCCGGATTACCGGATCGGCCGCGACGAGGATTCAGGGGTTGCGCTCGACTCGTGGCTTCGGCGGGTGTCGCTCGCGTGGGCCCTGCAGGCACCGGCCCTGTTCGGACCGCTGGCGCCCGACGCGCGCGTCGACTGGAAGCTCAGGCCCACCGTCCGGCTGGGGCGGCTCGCGCCGTTCGCGCAGTGGGGTGATGCCTCCGCGCGGGTCGTGGATGGCGAGCTGCTCTGGATCGCCGACGGCTACCTGCCGGCCATGGCATTTCCACTGTCCCCGTCGATCGAGTGGCGCGGACGCCGGGTGGCTGGGTTCCGGGCGGGGCTGCTCGGCACCGTCTCGGCGCAGACAGGTGCGACGCGCATCTATCTCCGGCCCGGCGCGGACGCGCTCGCCTCCGCCTGGGCCGCCTTCGCGGCGGGCGTCGTGGAGCCGAGCGGCGCGATTCCCGAGGGCGTGTGGCGGGCGGCGCCGTACCCGGCCGACCTGCTTCGGGTGCAGGCGCGCCAGCTCGAGCGCTCGAGCCTGAGGCCGGGCTCGCTCGGCATCCGCACGGGCGCCGAGGGCGTGGACCTCCCGCGGGCCGAGGCCGCCTGGTCGGACGACACCACCGGTCCGGTGCTGGCGATCGCGTACGAGCGCCCGGGGGAGCGGCGCCTGAACGCCGTGCTCACCGGCAGCCATGGGGAGGACAGCGATGCGCTGCGGCTGGTGCGGTTCGATTCGGCCACCGCGCTGCCGTCGCGCACTGCGCTCGAGAGTCGCTGGGCACGCTTCCCGTCGTACGGTGCGCTCAGCGATTCAATCCGGGACGAGGGTGGCCGCCTCGAGCGTGGACCGGTCCGGTTCGACCTGGAGACCGGTGCGGTCGTGGCGTATCAATCGCACTTCGCCTCCGCTTCGGCCGCCACCAGCCGGCCCACGCTCGTGTGGGTGACGGTCGCGACGGGCGACCGTCAGGGTGCGGGGCACACGCTCAAGGAGGCGTGGAGCAACCTCCTCGGGGCGACGGTGCCCGCGATTGCCGGCCAGGCGCAGACGACCCGGCTGGACCAGGCGCGCGGGCTGCTCCTTCGCGCCGACAGCGCGCTCCGGGCCGCCGACTGGGACGGGTTCGGCCGCGCCTGGTCGAGCCTCCGGCGGACCCTCGGCCTGCCCTCGGATTCGGCCGCGCAGTGAGCTTGCTCGCCCGTGGGGCCCGGACTACCTTCGGGGGCTTTTGCCCCGGGCGGGACGCGTGAGGACGGCGGTCCTGGCCCTCGGCGGAAACGCGCTGGCTCGCGCGGGAGAGCCGGCCACGATTACCAACCAGTTCCGCCACGCCCGCGAGAGCATGGCGATGGTGGTGGAGCTGGCGCGGGCGGGCTGGCGGATCGTGCTGGTGCACGGCAACGGCCCGCAGGTGGGCGACGAGCTGACCCGGAACGAGGCGGCCCGGCGCCTGGTCGAGCCCCTGCCACTCGGGGTGCTGGTGGCGGAGACCTCGGGCTGGATCGGCTACATGCTGCAGCAGTCGCTGCAGAACGCGCTGGCGGCGGCCGGGGTGTCGCGCGACGTCGCCACGCTGGTCACCCAGACGCTGGTCGATCGCTACGACCCCGCCCTCGGCCGTCCCACCAAGCCGATCGGTCACGCCCTTACCGAGGCCGAGGTGGCGCTGCTCCGCGAGGCTGGGCGAGCCGTCGGCCAGGACGGCGCGGGCGACTGGCGTCGGATGGCCACGAGCCCCGTGCCGCTCGGCGTCGTCGAGCTGCCGGCGGTGCGGCGGCTGCTCGAGCAGGGCACGATCGTCATCGCGGCGGGCGGCGGCGGCGCGCCGGTGTACCAGGATCCGCTGCTGGGCCTCGAGGGTGTGGACGCGGTGGTCGACAAGGACCGGGTCGCGGCCATCCTCGCGGCGCAGCTGGAAGCGGAGGTGCTGATGATCCTGACCAATGTCGACGCGGTGTTCGAGGGCTGGGGCACTCCAGCCGCCCGCCCGCTCCGCCGCATGACCGTCGCCCAGGCCGAGGCGCTCATGGCGCGCGGTGGGCTCGACGAGGGCGGCATGAAGCCCAAGGTCGAGGCGGCGGCCGGCTTCGCCCGCGACACGGGCGGCCGTGCCATCATCGCCCGACTGAGCGACGGTCCCGCGGCACTCCGCGGCGAGACTGGAACGACCATCACGAGGGAGCCGTGAATCTCCACGAGTACCAGGCGCGCGCGCTGCTCAAGGCGGCGGGGATCCCGATGTTCGAGGGCGACGTGGCGTCGACCCCCACCGAGGCAGAGGCGGTCGCCCGGAGGCTCGGCGGCACCGTCGTCATCAAGGCACAGGTGCACGCGGGCGGGCGCGGCAAGGCCGGCGGCGTGAAGCTGGCCCGGAACCCGGCCGAGGCGGCGGACCTGTCGGCGCAGATCCTGGGCATGACGATCAAGGGGCTCACGGTGCAGAAGGTGCTGGTGGTGCCGGCCGCCGAGATCGCCACCGAGAGCTACGTCGGCCTCATCATGGACCGCGACACCCAGCGGCCCGTCTTCATGGTGAGCAGTGCGGGCGGGGTGGACATCGAGGAGGTCGCGGCCAAGACGCCCGAGAAGATCGTCCGGCTGGCGGTGGATCCCACCTACGGCCTGTTTCCGCACCAGGCGCTCGAGCTGGCCTTCGTGCTCTACCGCGACTTCGCCCAGGTGAAGGCGGCGGCCAAGATCGTGGAGCAGCTCTACACCGCGTTCGTGAGCAACGGCGCCTCGCTGGCGGAGATCAATCCGCTGGTCACCACGCCCGACGGGCGGGTGCTCGCCCTCGACGCCAAGGTCGTGATCGACGACAACGAGCTCTTCTGGCGCCCCGACCTGGGCGTGCTGCGGGACGACTCGGCCGAGGAGCCGAGCGAGGCGGCGGCACGCCGGGCCAACCTGACGTTCATCAAGCTCGACGGCAATGTGGGCTGCGTGGTGAACGGCGCCGGCCTTGCCATGGCCACGATGGATCTGGTGAAGTACTACGGCGGCGAGCCGGCCAACTTCCTCGACATCGGCGGCAGCTCGAGCCCGGAGAAGGTCATCAACGCGCTCAAGATCATCACCGCCGATCCGCACGTGAAGGCGATCCTCTTCAACATCTTCGGCGGCATCACCCGGACCGACGACGTGGCCAACGGCATCGTCGCCGCCACCAGCCAGTTCAAGGTCGAGGTCCCCATCGTCATTCGGCTCACCGGCACCAACGAGGTCGAGGCCATCCGGATCCTGGAGGGCGTCGGCATGCGGGCGCTGAGCGACATGGACCAGGCGGTGGAGCAGGTGGTCCAGCTCGCGCGGGGGGCCGCATGAGCATCTTCGTCGACCGGAATACGCGGCTCGTGGTGCAGGGCATCACCGGGCGCGAGGGCTCATTCCATTCGCGCCAGATGCTCGAGTACGGCACGGCGCTCGTCGCGGGCGTGACGCCGGGGAAGGGCGGGCAGACGTTCGAAGGCAAGGTGCCGGTCTTCAACACGGTGGCGGACGCGGTGCGGGCCACCGGCGCCAATACCTCCGTGATCTACGTCCCGCCGATGGCCGCCGCCGCGGCGATCATCGAGGCGGCGGATGCGGGACTGCCGCTCATCGTGTGCATCACCGAAGGCATCCCGGTCATGCACATGAGCCGGACCATGCCGTTCGTCCGGAGCCGGGGCGTCCGCCTGATCGGCCCCAATTGTCCGGGGCTCATCGCGCCCGGCGCGCGGGCCAAGGTCGGCATCATTCCCGGCAACATCTGCAGCCCCGGCCGGGTGGGCCTGGTGTCGCGCAGCGGTACGCTCACCTACGAGGTCGTCAACCATCTGACCCGCGCGGGCATCGGGCAGAGCACCTGCGTCGGCATCGGCGGCGACCCGATCATCGGCACCAACTTCATCGACTGCCTCCGCGCCTTCCAGGACGACGCCGAGACCGACGCCATCGTCATGCTGGGCGAGATCGGCGGCACCGACGAGCAGAACGCCGCGACCTTCGTGAAGGAGCACGTCACCAAGCCCGTCGTCGGCTTCATCGCGGGCCAGACCGCGCCGAAGGGCCGGCGGATGGGACACGCGGGCGCCATCATCTCGGGGTCCTCCGGCACCGCCGAGGAGAAGCTCGCGGCCTTCGAGACGGCGGGCATCGCGATCATGCGCCGCCCGGTGGACGTGGTCCAGCTGCTCCGGTCGAAGATGTGAGGCTGAGCGACCTCCTCAGCCCGCGGCGGGTGGTGGTTCCGCTGCCGGCGGCGACGCTCGAGGAGGGCATGCGGATCCTGGTGGACGCGTGTGTGGCCGACGGCCGCGTGGGCGACGCGGTCCGGCTCGATGCCGCCATCCGCGAGAGCTGGCCCGAAGACACCATGACCCTGGGCCGCCACGCCTGGCTGCCGCATTTCCGTACCGACGCCGTCCCCGCGCTGGTCGTGGCGCTCGGCATCGCGCCGGCGCCGATCGCCGACGGAGCGCGGGACGCCGGCCGGGACGGTGCCCGCGAGGCGGCGGATCCCCGGATGATCCTGCTCGTCGTCGCACCTCCCAGGGAGCACGTGGTGTACCTCCAGACGGTCGCCGCCTTCGCCCGGGCGCTGTCCCGGCCCGAGCTCGCCGGGGCGCTGTTGGCCGCCCGATCCGCCGATGAGGTGCTTGCCCTGCCGGGGCTGCGCGAGGTGGAGCTCGAGGGCCAGCTCCTCGTGCGCGACCTGATGCGGGAGATCGTGACCACCCTCCGACCCGACGATACCCTCGACGAAGCCGCTCGCCGGCTGGAAGCGCACGCGGTCACCGCGATCCCCGTCGTGGGCGAGGCCGGCCAGGTGGTGGGACTGTTGTCACACCGGGAGCTGCTCAAGGCGCTCGCGCCTGGGGCGGTGCAGCGGCTGACCGCCGGCGCCGCCCTGCCGGGCTCGCAGGGGATCCGGGTGCGCGATGCCATGGCCCGAAGCGTCCTCTGCATCTCCGAGGATCAGACCCTCGCGGACGCCGCGCACCTGCTGGCCAAGAAGGACGTGGAGTGGGTGCCCGTCGTGAAGGATGGCGTGCTCCGGGGTGCCGTGACCCGGGCCGACCTCGTGCAACGGCTGCTGGGCAGCCGCTCACCAATCATGCCTGTGGAGGAGTCGTAGCCGTGTCGTTGACCCTGGGGATCGTCAAGCCGGATGCCATCGCCACCGGAAAGACCGGAAAGATCGTGGCGCACCTGCAGGATGCGGGCTTTACCCTGCGCGCCGCTCGCCTGGTTCGGCTGACGCCGGAACAGGCCGGCGCCTTCTACGCGGTCCACCGCGGGCGCCCGTTCTTCGCCGAGCTGGTGAGCTTCATGACCGGCGGCCCGTGCCTCCCGATGGCGCTGGAGCGGGCAGACGCCGTCCCGACGCTCCGGACGGTCATCGGGGCCACCGACCCGGCGGAGGCCGCGCCGGGCACGATTCGGAAGCTGTTCGCCGAATCCAAGGGCCGGAACGCCATCCACGCCTCGGACAGCGACGAGAACGCGGCGCGGGAGGTGGGATTTTTCTTCCCCGAGGGAGAACTGGCCGCGTTGTGGGGCTGAGGATGGCGTGCTCGGATGCAGCGCACACCCGATGCCCCCCTCAGCCTTGACCCAAGTCGTTGTCCCAGATACTTTAAGCGGCTATGCTGCGAGTGGACATCCGGGACCTGCAACGCGGCCCCGTGCGGACCGACGGGCGGCTCGATCCCGACGACCCCGCGTTCAAGGGGTTGGATCTCGGCCTCACGGGCCCCGTGTCGGTCGACGGCCAGTTGCAGGTCACCGGCGACGGGGAGTACCTCTGGCGCGGCCGCGTGCATGGTGTGGTCCGGGGCGAGTGCCGCCGCTGCCTGACCGAAGTGCTGGACGAGGTGGACATCGACGTGGCCGCGGCGGTGTTCTCCACCGATCCCGATGCAGCCGATGATCCGGATTTCTATCCGCTGCCCGAGCGCGCCAACACCGTCGACGTGACCGACGTGGTGCGCGAGGAGCTGGCGCTGGCCGCTCAGACCGACCGGCTGCTCTGCCGGGAAGATTGCGCCGGACTCTGCCCCAAGTGTGGGGCGGACCTGAACGCGGGCCCGTGTGCCTGTCACACGCCTCCCGCCGAACCTGTTTGAGGACACCATGGCAGTCCCGAAGCGTCGGACCTCGAAGTCCCGGAAACGTCTGCGGCGTGGGCATCACGCGGCGCCGAGCATGGCCACCCAGGCCTGTCCGCGCTGCGGCTCCCCCAAGCTGTCCCACCGCGTGTGCGAATCCTGCGGATACTATCGCGGGCAAGAAGCAGATTGAGGTCGAGGACGCCTGAGCGTGATTCGCGTCGCGGTGGACGCGATGGGAGGCGACAAGGCGCCGCAGGCCGAAATCGCCGGGGTGCTGCAGGCGCTCGCCAGCCTGCCGGACGAGTTCGTGGTCCAGCTGGTGGGCCGCCCCGAGGTCATCGAGGCCGAGCTCGCCACCCATCCTGAGATCGATCGCAGCCGCCTCGAGATCCACGAGGCGGCTGACGTTATCGGCATGAGCGAGAAGCCGCTGGCGGCGGTGCGGAAGAAGCCCAATTCCAGCGTCGTCGTCGGCCTGACCATGCAGAAGCAGGGGCGGTCCGACGCCTTCCTGTCCGCCGGCAACACCGGCGCGACCCTCGCGGCCTCCACGGTCCTGCTCGGCCTGCACGACGGCGTCGAGCGCGCCACCGTCGCCACGCTCTTTCCCACGGGCGGCGAGCCGGTGCTCGTGCTCGACGGCGGCGCCAACCTCGACTGCTCCGCCAAGGAGCTCGCCGGCTTCGCCTACCTCGGCACCGTGTACATGCGGGACATTCTCGGCCGGGCCAATCCGGTGGTGGGCCTGCTGAACGTGGGCGAGGAAGAGACCAAGGGGACGGCCGTCGTCCGCGAGGCCCACCAGCTGCTCAAGCAGTCGCCCCGGCTGGCCTACGCCGGCAACATCGAAGGCCGCGACATCCTGCCCGGGCCCCAGCGCCGCACCCATGTCGACGTCGTGGTCTGCGACGGCTTCGTCGGCAACATCCTCCTCAAGTTCTACGAGTCCGCGGCGCGCGTCTTCGTCGGCCTGGTGATGGAGCGCGCCCCTGACGTCTTCGAGCGGCCCGCCGTGCGCGAGCTCGCGAGCGTGCTCGACTACTCCACCTACGGCGGCGCACCGCTGCTCGGCGTGCGGGGCGTCTCCATCATCTGCCATGGCGCCTCCAGTCCCAACGCCATCAGGAACGGCATTCGGGTCGCGCTCCAGGCGGTCAAGGCGGGTCTCAGCGGGCACATCGCGGCCGAATTCGCCCAGCGCGAGCCCGCGGCCCAATCATGATCCCGCGCCCGTTCGCGGAGCTCGCGAGCGTCGGGGTGGCCGTGCCCCCCGGTGTCCTCACCAATGCCCACCTCACCACGATGCTGGACACCTCGGACGCCTGGATCGTCGAGCGCACCGGCATCCGCGAGCGCCACATCGCCCTGCCCGAGGAAACGGTCGCCCGGCTGAGCCAGGAGGCGAGCGAGCGCGCCATGGCCTCGGCGGGCGTCACGGCCGACCAGCTCGACGCGATCGTCCTTGCCACCGCCAGCCCCGACCGGCTGCTGCCCTCGACCGCCTGCGATCTCCAGGCCCTGCTCGGCGCCGAGAACGCCGCCGCGTTCGACATCAGCGCGGCGTGCCCGGGCTTCGTGTTCGCGCTGACCGTGGCCGAGGGCCTCATCGCTTCGGAGCAGAGCGAGACGGTGCTCGTGGTCGGCGCCGAGAAGCTCTCCGCCATCACCGACTTCCAGGATCGCTCCACCGCCATTCTCTTCGGCGACGGCGCCGGTGCCGCGATCGTGCGCCGCTCGTCGCAGGCGGGCCGCGGGATTCTCGCGACCTTCATCAAGTCGGATGGGCGCCTGGCCCCGCTGCTGTACCGGCCCGGCGGCGGCTCCGCCGATCCGATCAGCGAACGGGTCGTGTGCGAGCGATCCCACTACATGAAGATGGCCGGGCGCGAGGTGTTCAAGGCCGCCGTCCGGACCATGACCGATGCCTGCGATGAGGCCCTGCGCCGGGCCGGCGTCACCGCCGACCAGGTGGACCTCCTGGTGCCGCACCAGGCCAATCTGCGGATCATCGAGGCCATCGCCAAGCACGCCGGGTTCCCGATGTCCAGGGTCATGGTCAACGTGGAGCGCTACGGCAACACGTCGTCGGCCTCGATTCCGCTCGCGCTCGAGCAGGCGATAGCCGAAGGACGGGTGGGGCCGGGCTCGGTCATCCTGATGGTGGCATTCGGCGCCGGATTCACCTGGGGAAGCGCGGTGATCCGGTGGTGAGCGTGCTCATGTGTCCGGGCCAGGGCGCGCAGCGCGTCGGTATGGGCCAGGACCTGGCCGAGCGGTTCCCGGTCGCGCGCGACACGTTCGCGGCCATCGATGACGCGCTCGGTGTCGCCCTGTCGCGCCTCATGTGGCAGGGGCCCGAGGAAGAGCTGACCCGCACCCACAACACTCAGCCCGCCATCCTGGCCCACTCGGCGGCCGTCTGGGCCGTCGTGAAGGACAAGGCGGGCGAGATCGGCGCCGCCGCCGGGCACAGCCTGGGCGAGTACAGCGCCCACGTCGCCGCCGGGACGCTGAGCCCCACGGTCGCCGCGCAGCTCGTGCGGCGGCGGGGCGAGCTCATGCTCGCCGCGGGCGAAGCGCGCCCGGGCGCGATGGCCGCCGTGCTCGGCCTGGCCACGGAGCAGGTGGATCTGGCCTGCAACGAAGCGTCGGGTCGGGACGGTGTGGCGGTCGCGGCCAATCTCAACGCGCCCGACCAGACCGTCATCTCCGGCGATCCCGTTGCCGTCGGCCGCGCGGGCGACGGGTGCAAGGCCCGTGGCGCCAAGCGGGTGATCCCGCTCAAGGTGAGCGGCGCGTTTCATTCGCCCCTGATGGCGCCGGCGGTCGATGGGCTGCACGACGCGCTCACCGGCGTGCGCTTCGCCGATCCGGCGTTTCCGGTGATCGCGAACGCGAGCGGGGAGGCGGTGCGGACCGGGACGGACGCCAAGCGATTGCTGGTCGACCAGCTCACCGCGCCGGTCCGCTGGGTCGCCTGCATGCAGGGCGCGGCCGCGTTCGTGCCCGGGGCGCGGTTCCTCGAGATCGGGCCGGGGAACGTGCTGGCAGGGCTGCTCAAGCGGATCGTGCCGGGGGCCACGGCGGTGACGCTCGGGACGGCGGACGAGGTGGAGGCGTTTCTGCGATGAAACCCTCCAGGGCCGTCACCCTGAGCGCAGCGAAGGGGGCATGCGTCAAGGTATGGCTCCTTCGCTTCGCTCAGGATGACGTACGGGGAGGCGCCCGATGACCCATATCGACCTTTCCGGCAAGGTGGCCTTCGTCACCGGCAGCACCCGGGGCATCGGACGTGCCATCGCGCGAACACTGCATGCGGCCGGTGCCCGAGTTGCGGTGGTCGGCCGCGACCGTGCCCGCGCCGAAGCGGCCGCCGCGGAGCTCGGCGAGCGTGCCGTGGGCGTGGCATGCGACGTCGCCCAGGCGGCCCAGGTCGAGGCGGCGATCGCCGCGGCCGAACAGGCGCTGGGTCCGATCGACATCCTGGTCAACAACGCGGGGCTCACGCGCGACAACATTCTGCTCCGGCTCACCGACGCCGACTGGAACGCCGTGCTGGACGCCAACCTCAAGGGTGCGTTTCATACCACTCGCGCGGTGATCAAGGGGATGATGAAGCGGCGGGCCGGGCGTATCGTGAACATCACCAGCATCGTCGGTCTGACGGGCAACAAGGGCCAGGCGAACTACGCGGCCAGCAAGGCGGGGCTCATCGGATTCACCAAGTCGGTGGCCAAGGAGTATGCCAGCCGCGGTATCCTGGCGAACTGTGTGGCGCCGGGGTTCATCGAGACCGACATGACCGCCGCCTTGCCCGATGAGGCGAGGGCTACATTATTACAGGACATTGCGCTGGGCCGCCTGGGGCAGCCCGAGGACGTGGCTGGGGCCGTGCTCTTCCTGGCCTCCGATCTGGCCGGGTACGTGACCGGCCAGGTGCTGGTGGTCGACGGTGGGATGGTCATCTGACCGCTGTGCGGAAACTCCAATTGAGGACGACATGAGCAACGTCGAAGAGAAGGTCAAGGACATCATCGTCGAGGAGCTCGGCGTCGAGCGCGAGAAGCTCACCAGCGAGGCCAGCTTCATGGAGGATCTCGGCGCCGACAGTCTGGACACCGTCGAGCTCGTGATGGCGTTCGAGAAGGAGTTCGACATCGACATCCCGGACGAGGACGCCGAGAAGCTTCGCACCGTGGGCGATGCCATGAATTATCTCCACGAGAAGATCGGAAAGTAGCTTGACGCACCGTGTCGTCGTCACCGGCCTCGGGCTGGTGACGCCCGTCGGGACCGACGTCGATTCCACCTGGACCGCGCTGCTCGCCGGCAAGCCGGGCGCGGCGCCGATCACCAAGTTCGATCCGGCGAAGCTGTCGGTCCGGTTTGCCTGCGAAGTGAAGGGGTTCGACCCCCTGCAGTACATCGACCGCAAGGAGGCGCGGCGGTACGATCTCTTCGCGCAGTTCGCGCTCGCGGCCGCCCACCAGGCCGTGACGCAGGCGGGGCTGGAAGGGAAGTTCCCGTCGCCCGAGCGCACCGGGGTCATCATCGGCAGCGGCATCGGCGGGATGCAGACGTACGAGGACAACTGCCGGGCCTACGTCCTCAAGGGACCCGACCGGGTGTCCCCGTTCTTCGTGCCGATGTTCATCCCCGATATCGCCGCCGGGCTCGTCTCCATCCGCTATGGCCTCAAGGGGCCCAACTACGCCACCGTCTCGGCCTGTGCCTCGTCCGCGCACGCGATCGGCGATTCGTTCCACATGATCCGGAACGGGGTCGCGGACGCGATGGTATCCGGTGGCTCCGAGGCGGCGATCACCGGCCTCACCGTGGCGGCGTTCTCCAACATGAAGGCGCTCTCCTCGCGCAACGACTCGCCGGAAACCGCCAGCCGGCCGTTCGACCTGGACCGCGATGGCTTCGTGCTCGGCGACGGTGGCGCGATGGTGGTGCTCGAGAGCCTGGAGCACGCCGAGCGCCGGGGCGCCCGCATTCTGGGCGAGGTGCTCGGATACGGGCTGAGCGCCGATGCGTTCCATATCACCTCGCCGGCCGAGCACGGTGAAGGTGCCCAGCGGGCGATGCGCCTCTGTCTCGCCGACGGGAAGATCGATCCGAAGGACGTCGGCTACATCAACGCCCACGGGACATCGACGCCGCAGGGCGACGTCGCGGAGACCGAAGCGGTGAAGGCGGTGTTCGGCGAGCAGGCGCACAAGCTGGTGTTCGGCTCGACCAAGTCCATGACGGGGCACCTGCTCGGTGGCGCCGGCGCGCTCGAGTTCGGGGTATCGCTCCTGGTGTCGACCTGCGGCGTCATTCCGCCGACCATCAATCAGTTCACCCCCGACCCCGAGTGCGATCTGCCGTCGGCCCCGAACCACAAGATCGAGCGGCGGGTGGACGTGGCGCTGTCGAACTCGTTCGGGTTCGGGGGACACAACGTGACGCTGGCGGTGCGGAGGTGGGCAGCGTAAGCGAAGGACGGCTCGAGCTGCAGGCTGGGGCTGGAGTCGCCGAAAGCCGCCTTTCCTCTCGGGGGGCGGCTCTTCGTTGCCCGGCTGTGGCATGACGGAGCGGCGGGTCACACTACCGAGCGTCACAAGCGCGGGGCGACTGGTGCGGCGCGCCCGCTATCCGACGACGGCTTGAAGTCCACCGCGAGCGTGACGAGGAAAGCCCCCATGCGGCGCGCCTCTTCCACCGTCAGATCCCGCGGTACCACGACCTGGGCGAGCAGGTCGGGCCGAAGAGGGTACTCGAGGGAAATCCCATCGGGCCGAGCCGGCACCTGGCTCCGCGGCTGCGGCCTGGCGGGGTTCGAGGATGACGCCGGGGCCGCCTCAGGGCGGCGGCGAGCGTCGCCTTTCGCAGCCCGCGCCGGCGACCGGAACCCATAGCTGCCCGGATCCTCCATCCAGCGCACGAACTCCTCGATAGCCCGTCCCACCCGCCGGCGATACTCGCCCACCGAGGCAGGCGATAGCCGTCCCGGATACCGGTTGAGAAACTCCTTGAAGGTGGCTTCGACGTCGATCCGCCGGACATCCTCCGCCTGGGCGGGTGTCAGGTCCTCCAGCACCTTGGTGGTCGCCACGCGCCAGCCCTGCGCGGTGGCCGGGTGGACCAGGCCCTTGGCAACGACGAATTCGATGAACCGGGCCAGGGCGGCGCGGGAATAATCGGGTTGTGGCCCCACCGGCACTCCAGGTATGAGACCCCTCCAATCTACGGGCTGCACGTTTGGCCGCAAGCGTTTGTTGATAGATGTTCGCAAACAAAACGCACCCTTACAACGGTGTGCATCGCTGTGGATAAACAAAACTGCCGTAGGCAGATGGCAAGGCGCCCAGCCAATCCGGGGACTGGCCTGGCCAATGGGAGTAAACGCATCCAAACGGACACAAACGCCAGCGCCAGGCCGCGCGTACCGGTGGGTCAATCGGCAAACGCAAGGCCAACGCCTGGTCAACGGGAGTCGACGGGGCGAAACGCGCGGTTTGGCGGGCAGGGCAGACGTGGGGGAGGGTCAACATTTGATCGAGTCCTCGCGGCAGCACGCAGGCGATCGATGCAGAACGTCGATGCACGGCAGGGCAGGAACTTCCATGGCGCCCTGAGTCAGCTTGGACGCCCTCAGGACTGACGCCCTTCGGATGGGCCTGCGGGAATCGCGGCCGACGGCCCCGATCGCACCGAACTGACGGCCCAGCGCGCCCGAGCCGTCCGCTGGCCCACCGGCCGCTTCATCGACTAGATTTGCAGAGTCTTACCTGCGCTCTCCCAAGGAGATAGCATGTCCGACGGCATTGCCGCGTTCCAATTGAGAGACCCGGCCCTCCGCCCCATCGCCGACAAGGTGCTCGTGGGCGAACGGCTCGGCGCCGAGGACGGCGTCGCGCTCTACGCCACCACCGATCTGCTCGGGCTTGGCCGCCTGGCCGAGTTCGCCAACGCGCGCCTGAACGGCGACCGCGTCCTGTTCTCGGCCAATCAGCACATCAACCCGACTAACGTCTGCGTGCTCCGGAACACCTGCGTGTTCTGCTCGTTCGCCCGGATGCCCAAGGAAGAGGGCGCGTACACGCGTTCGCTCGAGGAGGTGTATCACGAGGCGGAACAGGCGCGCGGCATGCCGACGCGCGAGTTCCACATCGTGGGCGGCCTCCATCCGAAGCTCCGGCTGAGCTACTACACCGACATGCTGCGCGGGCTGAAGCAGCGGCATCCCGACGTCCATATCAAGGCGCTCACCGCGGTCGAGATCGCGCACCTCGCGCGGATCGAGCGCGTCTCGGAGCGGGACGTGCTCCTGGCGCTCAAGGAGGCCGGGCTCACCAGCCTGCCGGGTGGCGGCGCCGAGGTGTTCAGCACGGCCGTGCGGGCCACCATCGCCGAGCGCAAGCTCACGGGCGAGGAGTGGCTCCGTGTGCACCGAACCGCGCACGAGCTCGGCATCCCGACCAACTGTACCATGTTGTATGGTCACATCGAGACCGCCGAGGACCGGATCGCGCACCTGTCGATGCTGCGCGCACTGCAGGACGAGACCCACGGCTTCCTCACGTACATCCCGCTGGCCTACCACCCGGACCACAACGAGCTTGGCGAGGAGCTGGGCCGCGTGGGCACGGCCACGACCGGATACGAGGATCTCAAGAACATCGCCGTCGGCCGGCTGTTCCTCGACAACGTGCCGCACATCAAGACGCACTGGCCCATGGTGACGCCGTTCCTCTCGCAGATCGCGCTGAGCTTCGGCTGCGATGACGTCGAAGGCACGGTGGTGTACGAGCGGGTGTACCACGAGGCGGGCGCGCACACCCAGATGCACATGCACTACTTCGAGCTCGTAGGCCTCATCCGCGGGGCGGGGAAGCGGCCGGTCGAGCGCGACAGCCTCTATCAATCGGTGCGCGAGGAGTTCGACGATCCGCCGCCGGAGCCGTCGGTCCGCCGGGGCGCGGGACTGCCGGTGGTGCACGCCGCATGAGGCTGGGACGGATTCCGTGGATCAATTGCTATCCGATCTACGGCGCCATCGATCGGGGCCTGGTCCGGATGCCGGCGGAGCTGGTGACCGGCACCGCGTCCGAGCTGAACGATCTGCTCGCCGCAGGGGAGTTGCAGGTGAGCGTGGTCTCTGCGGTCGAGTACGCCCGGAACGCCGCGGCGTATCACCTGCTGCCCGACCTCGCGATCACCTGCGACGGGCCGGTGCACAGCGTCGCGCTCTTTGCTCGGCGCCCGGTCACCGAGCTCGATGACTGCACCGTGCTCCGGACGGCGTCGTCCCGCACGTCGGTGCTGCTGCTCGACCTGATCGCCCGCCACCGCTGGAACGTGCGGCCGCGCTACGCCACCGCTCGCGCCGAGGCGGCCGATCTCGACGCGCTCGCCGGGCTGCCGCACGAGGCGGTGCTCGTCATCGGCGACGCGGCGCTTCTGCTCGCGGCGGAGGAGCGCTACCCCGTCCGCGTGGACCTCGGCGCTGAGTGGCGGGCGTGGACGGGGTTGCCGTTCGTGTTCGCGGTCTGGGCCGCGCGCCGGGAAGCCGGGCTCGAGGCGGTGCAGGCGGTGCATCGACGGCTGCTCGAGAGCCGGGCCTGGGGGCTGGCACACCTGGACGAGCTCGCGGCGGCCGCGGCGCGCACCACCGGCGTGGCGGAGCGGGTCTGCCGGGCGTATCTCGGGGACCTGGACTACGCGCTGTCGTATCGGCATCTGGCCGGGCTGACCGACTTCTTCCGGCGCCTGGCGCAGGAAGGGCTGGTGCCGGACGGGTCGTTGTCGTTCATCTCGGCGGCATAGGGTGCGTCATCCGCTCCTCGGCATCCGAGCGCCTCGTCATCCCGAGCGCCTCGTCATTTCCGAGCGCCTCGTCATCCCGAGCGGAGCGAGGGACCTCCTCTCCCTCCCTCGAGCCATTCCCGGGCAAGGTCCCTCGCTCCGCTCGGGCTGACGGGACGGCTAGTGCCAAACCACCTAATAGGTTGCTATCATGAGCGTTGTAGACCGCACCTCAAGCGATTTCAAGGCCCATCTCGAGCTCTACCAGCACACGCCGCTCGTGGAGCTCGGCCAGCTGGCCGACGCCGAGCGCTGGCGGCAGCACCCCGATCCGGTCGTCACCTACATCATCGACCGCAACATCAACTACACCAACGTCTGCGTGGCCGACTGCCAGTTCTGCGCGTTCTATCGCCGGCCCAAGGACAATCAGGGGTACGTGCTGAGCTTCGAGCAGATCGGCGCCAAGATCGACGAATGCAAGGCCATCGGCGGCGTTCAGATCCTGCTCCAGGGCGGGCACAATCCATACATCCCGTTCGAGTGGTATCTGGACCTGATGCGCTACATCAAGCGCCACCACCCGATTCACATCCACGGCTTCTCGCCGTCCGAGGTGGTGTTCTTCGGTGAGCGCTTCGGCCTGAGTGTGGCCGACGTGGTCCGGGAGCTCAAGGCGGCCGGCCTCGACAGCATTCCGGGCGGCGGCGGCGAGATCCTCGTCGACCGCATCCGCGAGCGGGTCGCGAAGAAGAAGGCGCAGACGGAAGAATGGCTGGGCGTGCAGGAGGAGGCGCACCGCCAGGGGATGAAGACGTCCGTCACGATGATGTACGGTCTCGGCGAGAGCGACGAGGACCGCATCGAGCACCTCTACCGCGTGCGCGAGGTACAGGCCCGCACCGGCGGCTTTACGGCGTTCATCTGCTGGCCCCTGCAGCCGGAGGGCACGCCGGGGATGTCGCACTCCCAGAAGACCGACGCGGTCACCTATCTCCGCATGCTCGCCATGAGTCGCATCGTGCTCGACAACGTGCCGAACCTGCAGTCCTCGTGGGTCACCATGGGGCACAAGGTAGGGCAGGTGGCCCTCCGCTTCGGCGCCAACGATTACGGCAGCCTCATGATGGAGGAGAACGTCGTCTCGGCGGCCGGCACCACCTACCGCACCACGCTGCAGGAAATCGACCGCCAGATCCGCGATGCCGGCTACCATCCCAGGCGGCGACGGCAGGATTACAGCGTGATCGAAGAGCCGGTCGCGGCGTGACGCGCGTCGGGATCGGCTACGACTCCCACCGCTTCGTCGCGGGCCGCCCGCTCATCCTGGGCGGCATCACCATTCCGCACCCGCAGGGTCTGGCCGGCCACTCGGACGCCGACGCGGTGGCGCACGCGCTCGCCGATGCCATCCTCGGCGCCGCCGGCGCCGGCAACATCGGCCAGCTGTTTCCCGACACCGATCCGCAGTGGAAGGACGCGGATTCCATGGAGCTCCTGCGCACCGCCCATGAGCTCGTGCACGGGCGGGGGCTCACCCTCGTGCAGGCCGACTGCTCCGTCATCACCGAGGTCCCGAAGCTGGCGCCGCATGTCGGCGCCATGTCCGCGGCGCTCGCCACCCGCCTGGGCGTCGAGCCCGGCGCCGTCAACGTCAAGGCCAAGACGAACGAGGGGATGGGCTTCATCGGCCGGGGCGAGGGGCTGGCCGTCATCGCCGTCGTCGTGCTGGAGGCCCGCTGATAGAGTCCCTGCTCGACTGGGTCTCGCAACTTCCCCCCGCAGCCGTCTACGCCGTCCTCGGGCTGCTCGCGGCGGTGGAGAACGTGGTGCCGCCCGTGCCCTCCGATGCAGCCGTGGCGCTCGGCGCCTTCCTGTCCCATCGCGGCGTCACCACCTTCGCGGCCGTGTTCCTCGTGACCTGGGTGGCGAACCTGCTGGGCGCGACCGGCGTCTACTTCGTGGCGCGCCGCTACGGCCGACGGCTGTTCGCCTCGCCCACGGGGCGGCGGCTGCTCGCGCCGCGCTCGCTCGCCATCATCGAGCGCGAGTACCTCCGGTTCGGCATCGTGGGCATCTTCATCAGCCGGTTTCTGCCTGGCATCCGGGCCGTGGTGCCGCCGTTCGCGGGCCTGGTCGGCCTCGGTGCGATCAGGACCCTCGCGCCGATGGGGCTCGCGTCCGCCATCTGGTACGGGGGCCTCACCATGGTGGGCGCACTGATCGGCGCGGAATGGAAGCGCATCAGCGCTCTCATCGCCAGCGTCAACCGGACGCTGTTCATCGCGACGCTGGTCCTCGCCGCGGCCGGTGGGATCTGGTATCTGCTGCGCCGCCGGCAGCGCGGGCGCGAGCGGGTCTGGCATGCCACCCGTGACGCCCTCAATCCTGCCGCGCCGTCGTTCCTGGCCGGCACGGACATCGCCGAAGGGTCGGCGCGGCAGGCCGCGGCGCTCGTGGTGCTGGAGATGGCATACGCCGATCCGGTCCTCACGCCCGACGAGCGGCGCCTCATCGCCGAGCATCTGCACGACCGCTGGGGTCTCGGTGCCGGCCGCACGCCGCCTGCCCCGGCGCCCGAGGACGAGCGGCGCACCCGATTCGCAGACTACGCCAGCCGTCTCCGGAAGCGCGTCGGCCGCACCCAGCGGCTGGAGCTGGTCGAGCGGATGTGGACCGTCGCGTTCGCCGACGGGTCCATCGGCGCGCACGAGGCCCGGCTCATGCACCTGGCCGCCGAGCTGCTCGGACTGAAGGCCGCCGAGCTGGCGGACGTGTCACGGCGCCTGCAGGCGCAGCGGGACCAGTGAGCGTCGCGGAGGTGCGCGAGCGCGCGGCGCGCGACTTCGGGCTCGAGGGCTTCCGCGACTTCCTCGCGCTGGAGTCGGGCCACAGCGAGAACACGGTCGAGGCCTATCTCCGCGACCTGGCGCGGCTGGCCGAATTCGCCGCCTCGAAAGGGGTGCGCGATCCGGGCCAGGTCACCCGCACCCATCTCCGCGACTTCGTCTACCTGCTCAAGGACCTGGGCCTCAGCGCGGCGACGATCCGGCGCGAGGTCTCCGCCGTGCGGACTTATTACGGCTTTCTGGTGGGTGAGGGCCGCCTGGCCAGTGATCCGAGCGACCGCCTCGAGTCGCCCCGCCGAGGCCGGGTCCTCCCGGATACGTTGTCGGTGGCCGAGATCGAGGCGCTGCTCGCCGCCCCGAGCATCGACGAGCCGCTCGCGTGGCGGGATCGTACGCTGCTGGAGCTGGGATATGGTGCAGGCATGCGGGTCTCCGAGCTGTGCGGCCTCGGCATCACGGACCTGCTGCTGTCGGAGAACCTCGTTCGCGTCTTCGGCAAGGGCGGCAAGGAGCGCCTCGTGCCGATCGGGCGCACTGTGATCGGCGCCGTCTCCGTGTACCTGCATCAGGTCCGGCCGGAGATCGATCGCGGGCAGAGCGGTGGGCGCGTGCTGCTCAACGCGCGCGGCCGGCCGCTGTCGCGGGTCGGAGCCTGGGGCATCGTGAAGCGCGCCGCCGCGCGTGCCGGCATCACGAAGCGGGTGACGCCCCACACCCTCCGCCACAGCTTCGCGACGCACCTGCTCGAGGGCGGCGCCGATCTCCGCGCGGTGCAGGAGATGCTCGGGCACGCCGACCTCTCCACCACGCAGATCTATACCCACGTCGACCGCGAGTACCTCCGCTCCGTCCACAAGCAGTTCCATCCGAGGGGCTGAGGTGCGGCGCGCGCTCGCCGCCCTGGGGGCACTGGTGGCGCTGCACGGCTGCGTCCGCTACGTGCCCCAGCCGATCGAGCCCGCGATGCACGCCGGGGCATATCGCGCGCGCCGGCTCTCCGATCCGCGCCTGCTCGACTGGGTGGCGCGCTGGACCGATCGACCGGCGGCGGGACGCTGGACCGATCGCCAGCTCGCGCTGGCCGCGCTCGGGCTTCGAGCCGAGCTGGCGCGGGCGCGCGCCGAATGGCGCGCAGCGCTGGCCGCCGAGCGGACCGCCGGCGCGCGTCCGTCGCCCGGAGTGGCCGCTGGCGTGGAGCGCGCCGTGTCGGGCAGTGACGGCGCGTCGCCCTGGGTCGTGTCGCTGGGGGCGCTGTGGTCGGTCGAGCTCGGCGGCAAGCGCGGTGCGCGCCTCCAGCGGGCTCGCGCGAGGAGCGCGGTGGCGGAGGCCGAGCTCCGGCGCACCGCGTGGCGGATTGCGAGCGAGACCCGTGCGGCCGCGCTCGCGCTCGCGTCGGCCGACGCCGACCGCGCCGACGCGGAGCGTGAAGCCGGTACCCTGACGGAGGTGGAGTCACTCGAGCGCGCGCGCTACGAGGAAGCGGCGCTCACCGCGGCGGAGCTGGCCCGCACCGCCGGCGAGGTCCAGGAGGCCAGGTTCCGGGCGAGCGCGGCCGAGGCCGCGGTGATCGATGCGCGTGCGACGCTGGCGGCCCTCACGGCGCTCCCGCCCGCGGCACTCGACGGCGCTGTAGTGGAGGTGGAGCCCGGGAGCGGCTGCGCGGTGCTGGCGGCGCTCGGTGACGACTCGCTCGCCGCGCTCGCGCTGACGCGGCGGCCGGAGATCGGCGCCGCGCTCGCCGAATACGCGATGGCCGAAGCCGGACTGCGCGGCGAGGTGGCTCGCCAGTATCCCGATCTCGATCTCGGACCCGGGTTCGTCTGGGACCAGGGCGTTCATCGGTGGACCCTCGCCCTGGCGCTGCCCAATCTGCTCAAGTTCCGGAACCGCGCGGCCATCGACGAAGCGGTGGCGGTCCGAGCCGCGGCGGCGGCACGCGTGGCCGAAATACAGGATGCGCTGCTGGGCGACGCCGCGCGCGCGGCCGGCCGCTGCCGCGGTGCCCGGCTCGAGGCTGCCGCGGCCGACTCCCAGGTGGTGCTGGCCGAGCGTCAGGCAACCCTGGCGCGGGCCGCGTACGAGCGCGGCGAGACGTCTCGCCTCGACCCCGTGCTTGCCGCGCTTGGCGTGGTGCGCGCCGAGCGAGCCCGGCGGCTGCAGGCGGGTCGCCTGGCGGCCGCAGGCAGCGCGCTCGAGGCGGCCATCGGCGGATCGGCCGACGCCGGCGGCGGCCGTTGGCCGGATCCGCGTTCCGACGTCCTGACGGAGGAGGTGGCGAGATGAGCGGAGCGCTGCGGCGGATACTGGCCATCGTAGTGGTGCTCGCGGGCGGGATCTGGCTCATCACGCGATTTCGTGAATCGCGCCGCGACGTCGCGCACCAGGCCGGGCGGGATGCGCCCGTCGTCGCACCGAGCCGGGTGACCGGTGAGGGCGGCGTGGTGACGGTGACGCTCGATACCGCCGAGCTCCGGCGCATCGAGCTGTCCGTGGCCGCGGTCCGTCCGGGCGGGCGCATGGCCGAGATCCGGTTGCCCGCGGAAGTGGTGGCCGAGACCGAGCGCGCGGCGACGCTGCGCGCTCCCGTGTCGGGCCGCTTCACGGTGGCCGATGGCGCGCATTGGCCCGGCCTGGGCGAGCGGGTGCGGGCCGGCGTCGAGATCGCCCGCGTGTCCGACGCGCGCCCGCTGGCCATGCCGATCTCGGGCACGGTGACGCGGGTGGGCGCGCAGCCGGGGGCGCTGGTCGAGGCCGGGCAGGTCCTGCTCGAAGTGGCGGACCTGAGCCGTCCGCTGGTGCGCGTGGCCTGGCTCATGGATGCGGGTGCGGCGCCGCCTCAGTCGCTCGTGCTCGACGCGGGCAGCGTCACTGGCGGCAACCTGAGCGGCGGCAACGGCACGAGCCCCGGCGGTGCTCCCGGCAGCGGCGCTCGCGTGAACGCGCGGCTGGTAGGATCCGCACCCGAGGCCGACCCCGTCACCCGGCGGCCCGCCTATCTCTACCGCGCCGTCCGGAGCTGGCCCGGTGCCGCGCCGGGGGTGCCGATCGTCGCGCTCGTGCCGGGAGGCCAGCCGGGCGGCACGGTGGCCAAGGGCGACCGCGACTCCGGCGCGGCCGTCGTCGTTCCCGATTCCGCGGTCGTTCAGTGGGAGGGGCTGGCGTGGGCCTATCGCCGGCGCGCGCCGGGCCGGTTCGAGCGCGTGCGCGTTGCGACCGACCGGCCGGTCCCGGGTGGCTGGCTCACCGGGCCGCCGCTCGCCGCGGGCGACACGGTGGTGTTGCGCGGCGCGGAGGAGCTGTTGTCGGAGGAGTTTCGCGCCCGGGTGACCGTGGGCGACGAGTCGGGCGAGTGATCCGGGCGGCGCACCTATGCTGACGGGTCTGGTCAGCCAGTCCATTCGGCATCGGGGCGTGGTCATCGGCCTCGCGCTCGCGCTGGTGGTCTACGGCGCGGGCGTCGTGGCCGATGCCCGTCTCGACGTCTTTCCGGAATTCGCGCCGCCCCAGGTCTCGATCCAGACCGAAGCGCCCGGATTCTCGCCCGAGCAGGTCGAGGTCCTCGTGACCAAGCCCATCGAGGACGCGATCAACGGTGTCGAGGGGATCGCCGCCGTCCGCTCACAGTCGATCCAGGGGCTGTCGGTCATCACCGCCGTCCTCGCCGAGCACGAGGACATCTACCGCGCCCGCCAGTCGGTCGCCGAGCGCCTCGGCGAGGCTGCGGGGCGGCTGCCGGCCACCGTCGCGCCGCCGGTCCTCACGCCGCTCACGTCGTCCTCCAGCACCGTGCTCGTCGTCGGCGTGACCTCCGAGCGCCGCTCGCTCATGGAGCAGCGCACCTTCGTCGACTGGATCCTGCGCCCGCGCCTGCTCGCGACGCCGGGCGTGTCCAAGGTCGCCGTGTTCGGCGGGGAAGTGCGGCAGCTCCAGATCCAGCTCGATCCCGACCGGCTCCGGCTCCACGGCATCGGTGTCGCCGAAGTGGTCGAGGCGGCCCGTCGAGCGACAGGCGTACGGGGCGCCGGCGTGATCGACGGCCCCAATCAGCGGGTCACGATCCGGGCCGACGGACAGGCGCTGTCGCCGGAGGCGCTCGCGGAGACGGTCGTTCGGGAGCATGAGGGGTCCGTCCTGCGCCTGGCCGATCTCGGGCGCGTCGTCGAGGCGGCGGCGCCGCGCTTCGGCGAGGGCGGTGTGGATGGACGGCACGGGCTGGTGATCGTGGTCTCCGCGCAGCTGGGCGCGAACACGAAGGTCGTCGCGCAGCGGGCCGAGGCGGCGCTCGGGCGCCTCGAGCCCACGATGCGGGCCGAGGGGCTCGAGCTTCATCCGGACATCTTCCGCCCATCGGAGTTCATCGACCTGGCGCTGCGGAACATCGTCACCTCGCTGCTGCTCGGCGCGGTACTCGTGGCGGTCGTGCTGCTGGTCTTCCTCGCCGACGCGGGTGCGGCGGCCATCTCGCTGACCGCCATCCCGCTCTCGCTCCTCGCGGCGCTGATCGTGCTCGACCGGCTCGGCTTCGGGATCAACACGCTCACCCTCGGCGGGCTCGCCATCGCGCTCGGCGAGGTGGTGGACGACGCCATCATCGACGTCGAGAACATCGCCCGGCGGCTGCGGGAGAATCGCGCGGCCGCGTCGCCGCGGAGCGTCCCGGCCGTGGTGCTCGATGCGTCGCTCGAGGTGCGGCGCAGCGTGGTCTATGCCACCTTCGTCGTCGCGCTCGTGTTCGTGCCCGTGCTCACCCTCACGGGCGTCCAGGGGGCGCTGTTCCGTCCGCTGGGCATCGCCTACATCCTCGCCATCCTCGCGTCGCTGGTCGTGGCACTGACCGTGACCCCGGCCCTCACCTTGGTGTTTCTCGGCGGTCGCGAGCATCGAGCGCAGGAGTCGCCCGCCTTGGCCTGGCTCAAGCGGTACTACGCGCGGGTACTCGATGCGCTGGTGGGCCGCCCCGCGGCGATCACCGCCGGCGCCGCGCTGGTGTGCGTCGCCGCCGTCGCCACGCTGCCGTTCTTCGGCGCCACCTTCCTGCCGGAGTTTCGCGAGGGGCACTACCTGATTCACATGTCTGCCGTGCCGGGGACCTCGCTGGACGAGTCGTTCCGGCTGGGCGCGGAGGTGACCCGGGCGCTCCGGCGGGACCCGCGCGTGCGGTCGGTGGCCCAGCGTATCGGGCGGGCGGAGCTGAGCGAAGACACCTGGGGGACGCATTACACGGAGTTCGAGGTGGATCTCGTGCCGCTCACGGGTGCGGACGCCGAGACCGTGCAGGACGACCTGCGCGCCATCCTGGCGGGCTTCCCCGGCGTGAACTTCGCCATCCGCGGCTTTCTCGCCGAGCGGATCGAGGAGACGCTCACCGGATCGACCGCCGAGCTGGTGGTCCGGATCTACGGGGACGACCTCGACAGCCTCGACGTCGCGGCCCGGCGCGTGGCGGAGACGCTGGGCGGCATTCGCGGCGCGACGGACGTGCAATACGATCCGCCGCCGGTGGCGCCCGAGGCGATCATCCGCCTTCGCCCGGGCGAGCTGCCGCTGAAAGGCCTCCGCCCCGACGAGGTCCTGGCCACCGTCGAGACCGCCACCCGCGGCACGGTGGTGGCGCAGACGTTCGAGGGCAGCCGCGCGACGGACGTGGTCGTGACGTTGGTCCCCGAGTGGCGTACCCGTCCGGAAGAGCTGCGATCGCTCCCGCTGACGTCCGCCGGTGGCCGGCAAGTCGAGCTCGGCCAGGTGGCCGACGTGGCCCGCACGACCGGTCGGTTCATGATCGCGCACGTCGGCGCGCGGCGGGTGCAGACGGTCACCGCGAACGTCCGCGGGCGCGACGTCGAGGCCGTCACCCGCGATCTGGAGGCGCGCCTCGGCCCCGCCGCCGGATTACCCGGCGGGGTCTACGCCGAGGTCGGAGGCACCGGCACCGCGCAGCGCCAGGCGCGCCGGGAGCTGCTGCGCGAGAGCCTGCTCGCCGGCGCGGGAATCGTCATGCTGCTGTGGGTGGCGTTCGGCGAGTCGAGCCGGCTGCTGCTGGTGCTGGCGAACCTGCCGTTTGCGCTGGTCGGAGGCGTCCTGGCGGTTTTCGCGACGGGCGGGCTGCTGAGCCTGGGGTCACTGGTGGGCTTCGTGACGCTGTTCGGCATCGCCACGCGGAACGCGGTGATGCTGATCTCGCACTATGATCACCTGGTGACGGCGGAAGGCGAGGCGTGGGGACGGGAGACCGCCATCCGGGGTGCGCTGGAGCGGCTGGGCCCCATCCTCATGACTGCCCTCGTCACCGCACTCGGGTTGCTGCCGCTGGCGCTCGGCAGCGGCGATCCCGGCCGCGAGATCGAGGGGCCGATGGCTATCGTCATCCTCGGTGGGCTGCTCACGTCGACCGCGCTCAGCCTGTTCGTGCTGCCGGTGGTCGCATTGCGGTGGGGGAGGTTCAGCGGCGCGGCAGCCCCGCCGGCTCGACCGACGCCAGCCAGCTCGTGATCTCCGCCAGCGGCCGCTCGTACTCGACCGCGCCGAGTCGGCGGGCCGCGCGCGGCATCCCGTAGACCACGCAGCTCGCCTCGCTTTCGCCGAGCGTCACACCGCCCGCCGCGCGGATCGCCGCCAGGCCGACCGCCCCGTCGTCGCCCATGCCGGTGAGCAGGATGCCCAGCACGCGGCCGGGCCACGCGCAGGCCGCCGATCGCATGAGCACGTCCACGCTGGGGGTATGTGTCGTAGTGCCGGGCTCATCCTGGAGCGAGACGGTGCGATCCCCTCCGACCACGAGATGACGTCCGGCGGGTGCCACGAGCACCTGCCCGGGGATCAGGGAATCGCCGTTCCGAGCCTCTCGCACCGCCAGCCGGCACATCGTGTTCAGCCGGGCCGCGAACGGCTTGGTGAAGCCGAGCGGCATGTGCTGCACGATGGCGACGGGCATGGGGAACGCGGCCGGCAGGCGCTCGAAGATGTACTGCAGCGCCGGCGGGCCGCCGGTGGAGGTCCCGATGACGCACAGATCGCACTGCGACAGGCTGGCCGGCACGTCGGGCGTATCCGGCTCCGGCACGTGCCGCGCCCGGGCCTTACGGGCCGTCGCGGGCCGGGGACCCCAGAGCTTGATCCGCTCGACCAGCTGGCGGCCGAGGGAATCGAGGTCGAGCACGCTGAACGCGCTCTTGTCCACGAAGTCCACGGCCCCGATGGCGAGCGCCTCGATGGTGGCCGCCGCACCCTCGTGGGTATGGGCGGACAGCATCAGGACGGGCAGGTCGCTCCGCCAGGCGAGCAGCCCACGAAGTGCCTGCAGGCCATCCAGTCCCGGCATCGCCAGGTCGAGGGTAACCACGTCGGGGTTCGCGCCGGCGATGGTCCGGAGCGCTTCGGCCCCGCTCGCCGCTTCGCCTACGACCCGCAGCTCGGGGTCGCGGTGCAGCACCTTGACGATCGCCTTGCGAACGAAGGTCGAGTCGTCGACGACGAAGACGCGGATCATGCCGCGGCACTCCCCGCGCGGTACACCACCGCATCCGGCAGGCAGACCGGCTCGAACTCGGTGCCCCGGTCGATGAGCGACTCGGCGTGACCGAGCAGCAGATAGCCTCCTGGCCGGAGCCAGCCGGCGAACTGCCGGATCAGGCCGTCGAAGGCTTCGTGGCTGAAGTAGATCAGCAGGTTCCGGCAGAGGATCGCGTCGTAGGTGCTTGCCAGGAGCGGCGCGCCCGGGACGGCGAGATTCACTTCGAGAAAGCGCACGCCGGCGCGGTGGCGGTCGTTCAGCCGGTAGCGGCCGCCGGTCTGGGTGAAGTAGCGCGTCCGGGTCTCGGGGTCACAGGCCCGAAGCGCCGAGTCCTCGTAGACGCCGGCGCGCGCGCGGGCGATGCGCTCCGCGTTGACATCGCACGCGTCGATCTCCCAGGTGACGCCCGCGCGGTCGAGGCCGGCGTTCTGCAGCGTGATCGCCAGCGAGTAGGCCTCCTCGCCCGACGAGCATCCGGCGGACAGGACCCGGAGTGGCCGGCTCCGAAGCTGCGGCAGCAGGGGTGGCACGATCTCCCGCGTCAGCACCTCGAAGTGGTGCGCTTCCCGGAAGAAGTAGGTCTCGTTGTTGGTGATGCGGCAGGCGAGCCGGCCGAACTCGGCCTCGCGCTGGGGATGTGCGCGAAGGTAGCGGTAGTACTCATGGTACGACTCGAGATGGAGCGCCTGCAGGCGGTCGCGCAGCCGCGACTCGAGAATCTCCCGGCGGATGCCCGGAAAACACAGCCCGAACCTGGACTCGATCAGTCCCGTCAGGAGCCGCCACTCGGCCTCGGCCGCGGCTGTCACGCGATCGCCCGGAGCGACCCCCCGCCAAGCTGCTCCAGCGCCGCCCGCGCCGTCTGGGCCACGACCGCCTCGATGTCGCGCACCAACGTGAGCAGGGCAGTCTGACCGGCCGGCAGCCCCAGGCGTCCCAGCCCGGCGGCCGCCTCGTTCCGAACGCTCCAGTCCGCGTCGCCCGCCATCAGTAGCAGGATCCCGATGTCGTTCGGCTCCGCCAGCGCCGCCACACCGTGGGCGGCGATCTGCCGGATCTCCTCACGCTCCGAGGCCGCCAGGCGGGACACGAGGAAGGGCACCAGTCCCGGCGGCGCGATGGCAATGAGCGCGGCGACGATCTCCAGCCGCTCGTGCAGGGCGCTGGCGTCGTACAGGTCGCTGAGCTTGGGCACCGCCGCCTCGGCCTTGAGCCGTCCCAGCGCGCGGATCACGTGATAGCGCAGCGAGTCGGAGGCGGAGAGCAGGCCGATGAGCGTCGTCACGCTCTGCTGGCCGCCTCGCCGCACCAGGAGATCGAGCGCCGACAGCTGGATCGCCTCGTCCTTGTCGCCCATGGCGCGGAGGAGCGCGAGCTCGGCCCGCTGTCCCGGGAGCCGCGCGAGCACGCGGCAGGCGGCGCGCCGCACCGAGGTCACCCGATGGCGGCAGAGCGCGAGCGCCGCCTCCTCGAACCGCGAGCTTCCGCAACGTTCGAACACGGGTAGCACCAGCAGCAGGGTCTCGACCGGGCTCGTGGGGGTGATGAGCGGCAGCAGCACGTCCAGCGCCTCGGCGGGCATGCGGCCGAGCGCGTCGGCGGCGGCCGCCCGCTCGATCGGCTCGCCGTTCTGGAGCCGGTCGATCAGCGTGGGGACCACCTGCGGGTCCTCGAGCGCGCCGAGCGCGCGGCACGCGGCGGCGCGCACCGTGGCCGATTCGTCGGACATCCGGCCCATGATGATCGGCAGATCCTCCGGATCATACGATCCGACCAGCAGCGCGCCCCGGCGGATCGTGGGATCGGCATGCCCGACCAGATCGCGCAGCTCCTCCGACGAGAGGTTGCCGTGCCGCCGCCAGAGGGCCTCGACCCAGTTGCCGCTGTCGGGATGGCCCGCGTACACCAGCAGGGACGGGTAGAGCGGCCGGAGCTGGGCGACTACCACCACGCCCGCCGCCGCCCGGAGCAGGCTGCCGCCGCCCTGGATCGGCTCGCCGTCGCCGAACTCGGCCGGCCGCCCGGCCACCGCCTCGTTGGCGCCCAGAATCCCGGCCAGGTACCCGAGCACGTTGCCCGGCGCGTCGGGCGCCAGACACGCCTGCCCGAAGCTCGTCGCGGCGCCCCGGGCGTCGGGATGCATGTCGATCACCACGCCGATGGCCTCGAGGATCGAGTCCCGCAGCGCGCGCTCGCGATCGTCCTGGAGCCGTTCGAGCAGCGGCACGAGGGCATCCGGCGCCGCGATCTTCTGCAGCGCCTGCACGGCCGGCTCGGCGACGAGGGTGTCGGGGACGAGGGCGAGCAGCGGGCCCACGGCTTCCGGCGCGCCGATCTCACCCAGCGCCGCGATTGCCGCGAGCTGCAGCCACAGGTTCTGTCCCAGCATGCCGAGCAGGGCGGGGACCGCCTCGTAGGAGCGGAGGCGGCCAAGCGCCTCGATGGCGGCCTGCGCCACGTTGGCGTCCGGATGACGGAGCAGGGGCAGGATCGCAGGCGCCGAGCGGGTGCTGCCGCTCCGGGCGAGCACCTGGAGCACGAACATCGCCACTTCGTGGTTGTCGGCGGCGAGCATCTGCTCGAGGTACGGCACCGCGTAGGGGCCCTGCCGCTCCAGCGCGGCGATCGCCGCGTTCCGGAGCACAGCGTTCACATCGTCTGCCACGAAGGTGCCCAGGACGTGCGGCTCGACGTAGCGCGCGGCGAGCCGGATGGCGGCGTCGCGCACCGGGATGGCGGAGTCCTCCATGGCGGCGATGATCGCCGCCTGACGCTCCGGGCCGTCCCGCAGCGCGTTCAACGCGGCCAGGCGCTCCGGGACGGTCATACGCGGAACGCCTCGATCCGGCTCTTGAGGGTCTCGGACTCGCTGGCGAGGTGCTTCGCCGCGCCGGCGGTCTGTCCGGCGGCCACCAGGTTCTGCCGGGCCACCGCCGCGATCGACTCCACGGCCCGCACGACCATCTCGCCGCCCCGCTTCTGCTCGAGGACCGCCTCGGACATCTGATGGGTGAGCTGGTTCATCTTGAGCGCGGCCCGGCTGATCTCGTTGGCACCCACCGCGTTCTCCTTGACCGCCGCGGCGATGACCCGGGTGAGGGTCGACATGTCGCCCGCCATCTTGAGCACCTCATTCGCGCCGCTCGCCTGCTGTTCGGTGGCGGTGGCGGCCTCGTCCACCAGCTGCGAGGTCTTGTTGATGGAGCCCACGATCCCGGTCATGACGTGCTCCATGAGCGTGACGGCGGACCGGGTCTCGCCCTGGACGGTCTCGATCACGGTCGCGATCTCGTGCGTGGCCTGCACCGACCGCTCGGCCAGGCGCCGTACCTCGTCCGCCACGACGGCGAAGCCCTTGCCGGCCTCGCCCGCGCGCGCCGCTTCGATCGTGGCGTTGAGCGCCAGCAGGTTCGTCTGGTCGGCGATGCCCTCGATGACCTTGACGATCTTGCCGACTTCCTGCGATCGCTCACTGATCGACCGGAACGAGGTCTGCAGCTTCTCGCCGCCCGCCTGGGCTTCCTCGGCCGAGCGGCGCGACACGTCGTCCACCATGTGCACGCGGCTGGCGAGGGCGGAGATGTTTTCGATCATCCGCGTCAGCGTGCTCGCGGCGCCCTCGACGACGCTGACGAGCTGGTCGCCGTTCTGGGCGGTCTGCGCCAGCGTCGCGCTCATCTGCTGGATCGACGCCGAGGTCTCGTCGACGTTGGTCGCCAGGCCCTCGGCGTTGGTTGAGAGCTGCTGCATCTGGGCCGCCATTTCCACGAGGGCGGCGGAGCGTCTCGTCGGTCGAGGTGGACTGGGTCTGCGCTCCGCGCTCCATCTCCTCCGTGGCCGCGGAGATCTGCTCGGCCGCCACGGCGAGTCCGCGCGACGAGGTGGCCATCTGCGTCACCAGCGACCGCAGTTTGTCCACCAGCTCCCGCATCGAATGCTCCAGCCAGCCCACCTCGTCCCGCGAGCGGCTCCGGACCTTCACCGTCAGGTCGCCCTTCGCGATGGTCTCGGCCGCAATGCCGAGGTCCTCGAGCCGCCGTCCGATCAGGGTCGTCAGCATCCGCGCGACCCACAGGCTGGCGACCGTGCCCACGAGCGTGGCGACGATCACGATCGTCCGTGAGTCCCGGAACACCTGCTCGACGGTAGCGCCGGCGGCGGCCCCGACCGCGGCGTGCGCCAGCGCCAGCTGACGGAGGAACGCCCAGCCGGACGCGAGCGTGAGGCTCGCCAGGAACAGCTGGGCCAGGAGGATCTTGCGGCCGATCGGCCAGTCGTTCGCCGTCTGGCGCAGGCGGTCGACCAGGGACAGGGCAGGCGCGGTCTGTGCGTACGTCACGAGTCACCTCTGGCGTCCAGGAGCAGGGCCTTCTCGAGCTGCAGCAGAATGATGAGCCGGCTGCCCAGGCGGGCGACGCTGGTGATGTAGTCGCTCGCGGCGGTCACGATCTCTTCGGGAGGCGGCGCCACGGCGGCGGAGGGCACCTTCACCACGCTGGAGACCGCGTCGACCAGCAGGCCGAGGACCCGCCCGTGTACTTCGACCAGCACGCAGCGCGAGCGGACGGTGAGCGGCGTGTCGGGCAGACCCATGCGGGTCTTGATGCTGACGATCGGCACGATCCGGCCGCGGAGGTTGGTGATCCCCTTCACATGGGGCGGCGCCTGGGGCACCCGGGTGATGTCGCCCACGCGCACGATTTCGCGCACCGTCTCGATCGGGATCCCGAACTCCTCGACGCCGAGGTGGAACGTCACGAGGTGGAGCTCGACGTCCACGGGCGCGGCCTGCGCCTGCAGGGAGAAATCGTCCATCGCGTCCGCGAAGCCGAGCAGGCTGTCACGTCCGCGGGGCACCGCGGCGGCGGCCGCCGCCAGCTGCTCCGCCGGAATGTCCGCCCGCATCGGTCCTGAGGTCATGCCGCGCTCCGCTGATCGAGAATCCGCACGGGATCGAGTATGCAGGCGACCCGCCCGTCGCCCAGGATCGCCGCGCCGGACACGACGTCGGGCCGGCCGAGGGCGGGATCGAGTCCCTTGACCACGACGTCCTGGTAGCCGATGAGCCGGTCCACGAGGATCACGCGCCGGCGCCCGCCCGACTTGATCACCAGATAGAAGGCGCGGGCGTGCTCCCCCGCCGAGGGAGATCCCAGCAGCACACCGCCGTCCGTCACCGCCACCGGTTGGCCACGCCAGATGGTCATGCTCTGCCGGTGGATGTCGTGGAGCGCGGCCGGGTCCACGCGGGCGGTCTCCACCACGTGGCTGAGCGGCACGGCGTAGCGCTCGTGGTCGACTTCGACGATGAGCGATTTCACGATCGCCAGGGTAAGCGGCAACCCCAGCACGAAGGTGACGCCCTGCCCGGGCATGTTCCGGATCTCGATGGTCCCGCCGAGCTCGCGAATGGACTGCGACACGACGTCCAGCCCGACGCCCCGTCCGGCGAGTGTCGACACCCGGTCGGTGGTGGAGAAGCCGGGGCGGAAGATCAGGTTCGAGAGCTGGTCCCCCTCGGCGCCGGCCGGCACGAGCCCCAGGGCCTCGGCTTTGGCCTGGATGCGGGCGACGTCGAGGCCCCGGCCGTTGTCGGACACCGTGATCACGACCCGGTCGGAGATCGGCGCCGCCCGCAGCACCAGGGACGCCTCGGTCGGCTTGCCCGCGGCCACGCGGTCCGCTTCGGACTCGATGCCGTGCACGATGGCATTGGTGAGGAGATGCACCAGCGGCTCCCCCAGCCGGTCCAGCACGGTCTTGTCGAGCAGCGTCTCGCCGCCGGTCGCCACCAGGCGGACGCGCTTCCCCTCGCTCCGGGCCACGTCCCGGACGAGCCGGGTAAACCGCCCGAACACCGTCGAGACCGGCAGCATTCGCGTCCGCATGAGCGCGTTCTCGAAGCGCTTCATGGTGGAGTCGAGCGAGAGCAGAGTACGGTCGAGGTCGCTCAGCTCCGGGCCCGCGCCGAGGCGATGGAGCAGGCGCCGGTGAGCGTCATGCAGCGCCGCGTGATCGATCATCGACTCGCCGAAGATCTCCAGCATGGTGTCGAGCAGGCGGAAATCGATGCGCACCGCACTTCCACTGTCCCCGGGGCCTGCCGACCCGCGTCGATCAGTGCGGCGCCGGTCACCTTCGCGGCGGTCAACCTCGCGGCGGTCAACCTCGCGGCGGTCGGGCTCCGCAGCGGCGGGCGCCTCGAGCAGCCGGCCCACCCGGACCACGAAGTCCGCGGTGGCGTCGGGTGCGGGCGGCGTGACCGGCGTGTGGCGGATCAGGTCGATCAGGAGCGACCCTCCCTCGACCAGGAGATTCGCAGCTTCCGGCGTGCGCGAGGCCGGATCGCTGGTGCACCGGGCGCACACGTCTTCCAGCGCGTGGGCGAGCGCCTGCAGCGGCGTGAAGCCCATCATCGCAGAGTTGCCCTTGAGCGTGTGCAGGGTCCCCTTGAGCCCCGGGAGCAGATCGTCCGCCGGAATCCCCTCGCTCCAACAGCGCTCGAGCTCCACGAACGAGTCCGTCACCTGCTCGGCGTGCGGCAGGCACTCCGCGACGTAGTCGCGAATCAGCTCCGTGAAGATGTGCTCGTCGCCGCTCATGCCGTGCCGCGCTCAGGCGCTGGCCGCGAGGACGCGCTGCGCCAGCCGCTCGACATCGGCCGGCTGGAACGGCTTCCGCAGATAGTCCCAGGCGCCCGCGGCGCGGCCGCGGGCCTCGTCGTCGGGCGTGCCTTCGGTCGTGACCAGCACGACGGGGATGCCCAGGTGCAGCTTATCCGCCCGCCGGCGCTCCAGAAACTCGAGGCCGTTCATTTCGGGCATGTTCAGGTCGAGCAGCACCAGCGTGAGCTCGGGATGCGCCATGAACAGCGCATACCCCTCGCGGCCATTCGTCGCGTGATAGACCGTGCTTCCCTGCAGCGAGCCACGCCCGAAGATCAGCTTGTACATCTGGTGGTGGAGCGGTGAGTCGTCGACCACGAGGAACGCACGCGGTGGCGTCATGAGTCACGGCCGTTGAGTATGAACGAACGGGGGTAGAGCCGAGGGACAGTCCCGAGAGTGCAAGTTCTGAACCGCCGGGCGGGATGCTGGTAACATATGGAGGCGGCGCAACTTGGGTCGGGCAACAAGCTTGCCGTAGGGGTCCAGGGCGCGGCCTTCCCCCGGATTTTACAGGTTCTGCAATCGCTCAGCTCATCGCGCCGGCGATCGGCTCCATTCGCTCGAACACCCGGCCCAGCTGCCGCACCAGCAGCGTGGACTCCGCCACGATGCCCGCCTGCAGCACCAGCGCCGCCGGCACCACGGCCCACCACCCCAGGCTCCCTTCCAGGAGAATTCCCAGGCCCGCCGCGATCGCCACCGGCGCCGCGAGCGCCATGGCGAGCAAGGCTGCAAACGCCACGATCATCAGCATGTTCTGTCCCAGCGCCTCGACCCCGCCGGGCCGGTTGGTGCCCAGGTGCACCCATGCGGGGAACAGCAGCGCGGTCCCATTGTGGATCAGCATGCCCAGGAAGTTGATGCCCGGCAGGCAGACGACCGCCGCGGCGAACACCGAGGTCCGGACGTCGAGCGGCGGATCCATCTCGGGGACACCGAGGAACGCGATGTAGGCGACGAGCAGCAGCCCGAGCTGCATGCAGGTGAGCACCAGGGTGGAGGCCGCGGTCTCTGCCGCTACCACCGACCGGCCAGGGAGCGGGTAGCTTCGGAGCAGATCGAGTTTGAGGAGGTCGCTCCTGAGGTCGTTGCGGATCCACTGCGGGCCGATCACCAGCGAGAGCGCGGCCCAGGTCATCGCCAGCCAGCCGGCGATCTCCGCGATCGTGCCGTCACCCTGGAATGAGAGTGCGGCCGCTGCCAGCGCGCCGACGACGAGGGCCGCGGCCATGTTCCGTGCCCTCCGAGTGCGGACGACGGCGAGCAGATTCTTCCAGATGAGGGCAGCGCCGCGCCAGCCGAGTGGCGCCAGACGGAAGAGCGGCGGCAGGCGGCGGTGCACGAGGCTGGGGGCGGGCGGCGACCCGCCGCGCGCCGAAGCCTGGCGGGCGCGGAGCAGGGAGGCCTCGGCGGCGGCCTCCTCGAACGCGGTGTCGGCGCGAATCACCCATATGTAATGAAGGCCCAGCAGCAGCACGGCGGGGCCCATCGCACGCAGCCACTCCCCGAACGAATGCGCAGCCAGTGGCCGGATCAAGGCGCGGAAGGGCGCCAGGACCATGTGCGGCAACGGCTGGGCGGCCGCCTCGGCGAGGGCGTCGAGAAAGGCTGTCGGACCGGCCTGCCAACCGGCTGCGAGCGCGGGAAAGGCGCCCTGCGCGCTCCAGGTGATCGCGATTGCCACCGCCCCGAGCACCCCCAGCGAGACCACCCGGTGCCGGAGGGCGATGCGGCCGTGCTCCAGCAGGCTCGTCCGCACGAACGAGGCGCCCAGGCGATGAAACGAGATGGTCGTGAGCAGCACCCAGATCGAAAGCGCCCGCAGCCAGGGCGACGCGCCGAACCGCTCGCGCGCGAGGATCAGCGTCCAGAGCAGCGAGTTGAAGAGAATGAGGAGCTGGTTCCGCAGCAGCTTGTACTGCACCAGGCCGCGCCGTGGCACCGGGCCGGCGAACAGAAACGTCACCTCGGCCGGCGTGAAGGACAGCACCCGCCGCTCCACGCCGAAGATCCATCCCCAGAGCACCGCGCCCACCACGCCGAAGGCACCGAGGAGCTCGACCCAGCGCGCCCCTACGACGGTCGCGGACGCCGGCTGCGGCCGCTGCTCCACCGCCAGGATCCAGATGTATGCAAGGCCGAAGACCAGCGCGGCCAGGTACCGCGGGCTCTTGAGCTGGCGGAGCTGGCGGCTCACCCGGTTGTGGGCCGTCCGCCAGGCGAGGTACGTGAAGACCCGGATCACGTGGGGGGCGGGCCGTCGGGGGTGATGAGGGCGAGAAACACATCCTCCAGGCGCCGGCCGCGCAGCGCCGGCCGGCTGGCCACGATCTCGGCAATCGTGCCGAACGCCACCGACTGTCCGGCCTGCATGATCAGAACGCGGGTGCAGATCTCCTCGACGAGGTGGAGCAGGTGCGAGCTGAGGATCACGGCGACGCCCGCCTCCGCCCGCCGGACGATCGTCGACTTCATGCGCCGGATGCCGACCGGGTCGAGCCCCGTGAGCGGCTCGTCGAGCAGCAGTGCCTTGGGCTCGTGGAGGAGCCCGCAGGCGATCGCGAGCTTCTGCTTCATTCCCCGCGAGAGCTCGCCCGGCAGGGCGCTGCGCTTCGATCCCAGCTCCATCTCATCGAGCAGGCCGGGAATCCGGGCGTCCACGTCCGCCACCTGGTAGAGTCGGCCCATGAACCGGAGGTGCTCCTCGACCGTGAGGTAGTCGAACAGATGGGGCTCGTCCGGGATGAAGGCGAGGAGCGACTTGGCCGCCACGGGCTCGCGCCCCAGGTCGTGCCCACCGATCCGGATTCCACCCCGGCTGGGTATGATGATGCCCGCGATGCTCCGGATGGTGGTGGTCTTCCCGGCGCCGTTCGGCCCGACCAGCCCCAGCACTTCCCCGGGCCGCACCTGGAAGGAGAGCCCGCGGACGGCGAGGAAATCGCCGTAGAGCTTCTCGAGTCCTTCGACCTCGATCACGGCCGGTCCGCGCCCCGCGGGCACTCCCGCTTGGGCCTCCGCGGGTGAAACTTTCGACGGACCCGGAACGTCTCTAGTTGCAACATGCCCCCCTCAGTTGGGTGCGGAATTCCTGCAAGCGGCCCTGGAGGCCGAACCGTATGCGAACCTACTGGTTGCGAATCCTGCTCGGGGCCCTGGCCGTCTTTGCCATCGGCATGATCGGGGTCTCGCTGGCGCGGAGGACCAAGGAAAGGGTCACTGCCGTGGTGACCGGCTCGGGGCCGCTGTCGATCCCGCTGCCGTTCGTGCCTTTCGAGCTCGCAGGCAACAGGCTGGGGCGGCTGGAGCGGCTGGTGGTCAATCGCGATGCTCCCAAGAAGGTGTCCTCAGTCGACCTCGAGGTGAAGCTCGACGACTCGCTCCTGGTCCAGGGGCTGGCCGGCTGCCGGCTCGCCGCCAACCTGGAGAGCGACTCGAGCAAGACCGGCGACGTCAATTTCCGCACGCACCGGCTCGAGGATCGGGCGTTCTTCTTCTGCGCCAAGGCCGATACCGGGTTGGTCGAGTTCGGCACGGTCAAGCTCACCCCGGGCGATGTAACCGTGCCCTTGCTGGTGCCGGTATCGCTCGCGGAGCAGCTGCGGTCGGGAAATTGGGGCGACCATGGTAGCCCCGACTCGACCGACGCCATCGCCGAGCGGGCCGAATCGCTGGCCGGACGGGCGGAGGCGGCGGCGGATTCCATCGCCGCCGTAGAGGAGCGCCGCGCCGATGAGGCCCGGGCCATGGGATCACGACTCGGCGACTCGCTCCGCGCCGCGGGCAAGCTGCGCGCGGAGTCGCTGCACGCGGCGCTCCGCCACATGGCGGACTCGCTGAAGGCCCGCTAGCATTCGGGAATCATGCTTCTCGTTCTCGACAACTACGACAGCTTCACCTACAACCTGGTCCAGTACGCCGGCGAATTGGGCGCCGAGCCGGTGGTCTACCGGAACGACGCCCTTGGCGTGGACGAGGTCCTCGCTCTCGCGCCGGCGGCGATCGTGATCTCGCCGGGACCCTGCACGCCGCGGGAGGCCGGTATCAGCGTGCCGCTGGTGCGCGCCGCCGCCGCGGCCGGCGTGCCGCTGCTCGGCGTCTGCCTCGGGCACCAGGCCATTGGCGAGGCGTTCGGCGGGGAGGTGGTCCGGGCCGACAGGCTCATGCACGGCAAGACCACCATGGTAGCCCACACCGGGCACCCGCTGTTCGCCGCCCTGCCGTCGCCGTTCGAGGCCATGCGCTACCACTCGCTCGTCGTCGCACCCGGAACCCTGCCGGCCGAGTTGGAGATGACCGCCTGGTCGAATGACCGCCCGACCGGCAGCGAGATCATGGCGCTGTGCCACCGGGTCCTGCCGGTATACGGAGTTCAGTTCCATCCGGAGTCGGTCGGGACCGACCAGGGGAGGCGGATTCTATCCAATTTCCTGGCCCTGGTTGCCGGACGCGGCGAGGGAGTCACCCTGAGCGAAGCGAAGGGGCCATGATTCGAGGCATGCCCCCTTCGCTCGCTCAGGGTGACTCGCACTCGTAAACCCCTCGCAGCACTGACCATAGCCTCCTGCAACGCCCCTCTCCCCATCCCCGGCATGACTTTTGACTGGACCCCCGCTCGCGATTACCTTTCGTGATGCGCGTCCTGGGTGTCATTCCGGCTCGTCTTGGCTCGACCCGTCTCCCTAATAAACCGCTCCAGTTGCTGGCCGGTGAGCCGCTCATCACCCGGGTGATTCAGCACGTCGTGGACCTCGGTCTGGTCGAGCAGCTGGTGGTGGCCACCGACTCGCAGATGATCGCCAAGGTGGTGGAGCGGGCGGGAGTGCGCGCGGTGCTGACGCATGACGGCCACCTCGCGGGGACCGACCGGGTCGCCGAATGCGCGGGCCGGGCGGAGTTCGCGGGCTTCGACGTGGTGGCGAACGTACAGGGCGACGAGCCGTTCCTCCCGCGCGCGGCGCTCGCAGGCGCGATCGCCCGGGTGGCCCAGGGCGACGACATCGGCACCGCGGCGGCCCCGCTCGCTCCCGAGCACGCCGCCGATCCTTCGAGGGTCAAGGTCGTGACCGATGCGCGGGGCCGGGCGCTGTATTTTTCACGGGCGGCCATTCCCCGACGGCGGGAGCCGACCGATCCGGTCGACGGGCTCTACTGGCAGCATCTCGGGCTCTACGTGTACACGCGTGCGGCGCTGGCGCAGTGGGTGGCTGCGCCGCCGAGCCCGGCCGAGCGGGCCGAGCAGCTGGAACAGCTCCGCGCGCTGCATTGTGGTCTCACGATCGGCGTGGCCCGGCTGACCGAGCCCGCGCTGCCCGGCGTGGACACGCCGGAAGATCTCCGACGGGCGGAAGCCCACTGGCACGCACTACAGGGGTAGCCATATGAATCCGGGTCCGAACGCGACCAAGTACATCTTCGTTACCGGCGGCGTCGTCTCTTCCCTCGGGAAAGGCATCGCCGCCGCGTCACTTGGACGCCTGCTCGTCGAGCGCGGCCTCAGCGTGACGATGCAGAAGTTCGACCCGTACATCAACGTGGACCCGGGCACCATGTCGCCGTTCCAGCACGGCGAGGTGTTCGTGACCGACGACGGGGCGGAGACCGACCTCGACCTCGGCCACTACGAGCGCTTCATCGACCGGTCGCTCTCGCAGCAGAACAACATCACCACCGGCCGCATCTACCAGACAGTGATCAACAAGGAGCGGCGCGGCGAGTATCTCGGCTCCACCGTGCAGGTCGTGCCGCATATCACGGACGAGATCAAGAACGCCATCCGCCGCACCGCGCCCGGGCACGATGTGGTCATCACCGAGGTCGGCGGCACGGTGGGCGACATCGAGTCGATGCCATTTCTGGAGGCCATCCGCCAGTTCCGCCAGGAGGTCGGGCGCGACAACGCGATCTTCATCCACCTCACCCTGGTGCCCTACATCGCGGCCGCCGGCGAGCTCAAGACCAAGCCGACCCAGCACTCGGTCCGCGATCTCATGCAGATCGGGATCCAGCCCGACATCCTGATCTGCCGGAGCGAGCAGCCGATCTCGGCCGACATCAAGCGCAAGATCGCCCTGTTCTGCAACGTGGACTTCGGCTGCGTGGTCGAGAGCCCCGACGTGCGGTCGATCTACGAGATCCCGCTGCGCTTCCTGGAGCAGGGGCTCGACCGCGAGGTGTGCCAGCGGCTCCGGCTCGAGACCAAGGAGCCCGACCTGCGCGGCTGGAAGGCGATGACCGACCGGATCCTGCACCCGTCCAACCGGGTGCGCATCGCGGTGGTCGGCAAGTACACGGCCCTGCACGACGCCTACAAGTCGGTGAGCGAGGCGCTGATCCACGGCGGCATTCCGCACGACGCCAAGGTGGACGTCGAGTGGATCCCGAGCGATCGCTTCACCGATCAGGCGGCCGCGGGCCGCCTCCTGTCCGAGTACGACGGCCTGCTCATTCCGGGGGGCTTCGGCGAGCGGGGCATCGAGGGCATGATCGAGGCGATCCGGTGGGCGCGGGAGAACGGGCTGCCGTTCTTCGGGATCTGCCTCGGCCTCCAGGTGGCGATCATCGAGTTCGCCCGCAACGTCTGCGGCATGCCGGACACCAACAGCACCGAGTTCGAGCCCGACTGCGCCACGCCCGTGATCGCCCTGATGCAATCACAGCGCGACGTGAGCGATCTGGGCGGCTCCATGCGGCTCGGCGCCTACACCGCCAGGCTCCGGCCCGGGTCCCGGGTGGCCCTGGCGTACGGGACCAACGAGATCAGCGAGCGGCACCGGCACCGCTGGGAAGTGAGCAACGCCTATCGCGACGTGCTCGCCGAGTACGGGCTCCGGCTCTCGGGTCAGTCGCCCGACGGCGGGCTGGTCGAGATGATCGAGCTGCCGGACCACGCCTGGTTCATCGGCTGCCAGTTCCACCCGGAGCTCAAGTCCCGCCCGACCCGGCCGCACCCGTTGTTCGCGGGATTCGTCGGCGCCGCGCTCCGCCATGGACGCGGCGGGCCGCCGTCGCCCGCGCCGACGGAGCTCGCCGAGATCGGGCGCTGATGGGCTGGTCGTTCGCGCGGAGGCCGTTCCTCATCGCGGGCCCCTGTGTGGTCGAGCCGGGAGACGTCCTGCCCAGGGTGGCCGAGGCGCTGGCCCGGCTGGCGGAGGCGCGCGGGCTGCCGGTCTGCTTCAAGGCGAGCTTCGACAAGGCCAATCGCGCCCGCGGCGACGCGCCGCGCGGTCCCGGACTGGACGAAGGGCTCCGGGTGCTCGAGCGGGTGCGGGCCGTGAGCGGCCTGCCCGTGCTGACCGACATCCACGAGTCGGCGCAGGCGGCACCCGCAGCCGAGGTGGTGGATGCGCTCCAGATTCCGGCGTTCCTCTGCCGGCAGACCGATCTGCTGGTGGCGGCCGGTCGCACGGGCCGCCCGTCAACGTGAAGAAGGGGCAGTGGATGCAGGCCGAGGCGATGGCGGGCGCGGTGGAGAAGGTGCGATCGGCCGGGAGCCCGGACGTCGCGGTGACCGAGCGCGGCACCTTCTTCGGCTACGGCGACCTGGTGGTCGACATGCGCAACTTCGACCGGCTGCGCGCGGCCACCGGAGCGCCGTGGTGTTCGACGCGACCCACTCCGTCCAGCAGCCGGGGCAGGGCGCGGCCGGCGCGAGCGGCGGCCAGCGCGAGCACATCCCCGCGCTCATGGCCGCGGCGGCGGCGGCTGGCGCCGACGGGTTCTTTCTCGAGACCCATCCGGACCCGGCGCGCGCGCTCAGCGATGCCGCGACCCAGTGGCCGCTCGACCGGCTCGACGCGCTGATGGGGCGGACGCTGGAGCTCGTGGGCCCGGGCGCATGATTGACGCCGGCCTGGCGCGGCGGATTCGGCTGCTGGGGCTCGACGTGGACGGCGTGCTCACCGACAACGGCATCTTCCTCGGTCCCGTCGACGGCGAGCGTCGTGGAGCTCAAGCGCTTCGACATCCAGGACGGACTCGGGCAGGTGATGATGCGGAGTGCGGGGCTGCCGGTCGTGTGGGTGAGCGGGCGGCACTCGGAGGCCACCACGGCGCGCGCACGCGAGCTCCGCATCGAGGAGGTGCTCCAGGTGCCCGGCCCCCACAAGCTCGAGGCCCTCGGGGCACTGCTGGAACGCCGGGGAATCGCGTGGGAGGACACGGCGTTCGTCGGCGACGACCTGGCCGACCTGCGGGTGCTCCGCCAGGTCGGCCTTCCGATCGCCGTGGCGAATGCCGTGGCCGAGGTGAAGGCGGTGGCGGCGTACGTGACGACCGCCGCCGGGGGCCACGGCGCGGTGCGCGAAGTTGCCGAGGCGCTGCTCCGGGCGCGCGGCGAATGGGCCGGGTTGCTCGAGCGGCACTTCGCGGAGCCCGCGGCCCGTGTCGTTTGATCCGGCCACGCTCGTCGCCCTCGGCCGCCGGGTGGTCGAGGTCGAGGGCACGGCGGTCGCGGCGGCCGCGAAGCGGCTCGACGACGGGTTCGCCCGGGCCGTGCGCCTGCTGGCCGACGCGTCCGGCCGAGTGATCGTCTCCGGGGTCGGCAAGTCCGGCCTGATCGCGCGGAAGCTCGCGGCGACGCTCACCTCCACCGGCACCGTCGCCACCTACCTGCACCCCGTCGATTCGCTGCATGGGGACTTGGGGCTGGTCGGCCCGAAAGACGTGGCCATCGTGCTCAGCAAGAGCGGCGAGTCGGAGGAGCTCTTCGGGCTGGTCGGATCGCTCCAGCGACAGAAGGTGCCGGTCATCGCGATCACCGGCGCCATGACCTCGACGCTCGCCCGAGTGGCGACGGTGACGCTCGACGGGGCCGTGGACGAGGAGGCCTGCCCGCACGACCTGGCCCCCACCACGAGCACGACGGTCGCCCTGGCGCTGGGCGACGCGCTCGCGGTGGTGCTGCTGGAGGTGAAGGGGTTTCGCCGGGAGGACTTCGCGGCGCTCCATCCCGGCGGCTCGCTCGGCCGGAAGCTGCTGCTCCGCGTCCGCGAGGTGATGGTGCATCCGGGCCACGTCCTCGGCCCCGGCGCGACGATGCGGGACGCGGTGGTGAGCCTGGCCCACGACCGCGGGCTCGCGATGGTGGTCGAGGGGGGACGCCTGGCGGGCGTGCTCACCACCGGCGACCTCACCCGTCTGGCCGAGCGCGACCCGGCGTTCCTGGACCTGGCCGTGAGCGGTGTGATGACCCGCGCGCCCTGGACGGCCGCGCCGGACGAGCTCGCGGCGGCGGCGGTCGGCACCATGGAGCGCCACGGGGTCATCGCGCTGCCGGTCGTCGAAAGCGATGGGAAGGTCGCGGGGGCGGTGCATCTGCACGACCTGATGCGGGCGGGCGCGGTATGAGGCGGTGGAGATGCGGGTGGTGTCTGTCGGCACTGCTGGCCACGCCGGTCCTCACGGCGTGCGAGGACACTGGCGCCAAGCCCACGACCACCGTCCAGGCCAGCGATAGCGCCGACCAGGTGCTCGAGGGTTTCTCGCACTATATCACACGCGATGGGATTCGACGGAGCCGGGTGGAGGCCGATACGGCATTCTTCTACGAGGGCACCCAGATCACGCAGCTCAAGAACGTCAAGGTCGTCTTCTTCGACGTCCAGGGCACGGAGGGGTCTACCCTCACCGCGAAGCGCGGCACGTATCGCTGGCAGGACGGCTCCATGGAAGCGAACGACAATGTGCTCGTCGTCTCCCCGGATGGCCGGCGGCTCAGGACCGAGGTCCTCAAGTACGACAACGGCGCGAACACGATCTCGACCAACGTGCACTTCGCCTTCGATCGGGGCGACGAGCATCTCGAAGGGAACAGCTTCCGCTCGGATCCCGACTTCAAGAACGTCGTCACCGACCGGCCCCGCGGCGTGGCCGGGGATGGCATGCTGCTGCCGGGGCAGGAGCCGTGAGGCGGCTGGGCGTGAGGCCTGCGTGGCGGGCCGCCGTCAGGATGACCTGCACGGCCACCCTCCTGCTCCTGCTCGCATTTCACGGCCGGGCCCAGGCGCAGGTCCCCGCGCCCAAGCCGACTCCGACGCGGCCCGTGAAGCCGGTGCCCACCAAGCCGTCGCCGTCGAAGCCGTCCGCCGCCGCGCCCGTCCGGCCGCGCCCGAAGCCCATCGCCCAATCCCAGCGCTGCACCTTCCAGATCGACAACGTCGACCGGCAGGGCGCGGTGAACGAGACGCCCACCGGGACCAATTACTTCGCCGGCGGCAACGTGCGTCTCCGCTGCCGCAACATGCAGATCACCATGCAGAGCGACAGCGTCGCAGCCTACGGCGGGAACATCGTGCAGTTCATCGGGCACGTGAAGTACCGCGACTCGACCTTGTCGATGGACGCCGACTTCGGCACCTACCACAAGAACGGCGAGCGCTGGGAAGCCCGGGGGAACGTCGACACCAAGAACTTGAGGACCGGCTCCACCCTGACCGGGCCCGCGCTCGACTACCTGCGGGCCGTCGGCGGAGTGCGCGACACGCTCGAGATGTACGCCACGGGCCGACCCAAGATTCGCTACTTCGAGACCGACTCCGGCGCCGGTCGCAAGGTGGAGCCCTACCTGATCGTCGCCGATCGCGTGCGGTTCAAGGGGAACGACCGGATCTGGGCCGGGGGGAAGGTCACCATCGACCGCTCCGATTTCGCCGCGCGGTCGGACTCGATGCGGCTCGATACGGGCAAAGGCAGCGATGGCACGCTGATCGGCGGCGACCCCATGCTCCGCGGCCTGGGCACCGACAGTTTCAGCCTGCGCGGCCGCCGGATCGACCTCGCGCTTACGGAGCGCGAGCTGAGCAAGCTCATCGCGCGCGGCCAGGGCCATGCGGTCAATCGCGACTGGGACCTGACCGCCGACACCATCGCCATCGACCTGAAGAACCGGAAGCTCGAGCGCACGCTCGCCTGGGGCAAGACGACGCGGCCCTATGCCCTCTCGACGACGTACGCCATGCGGGCCGATTCGCTCGCGCTCGATTCGCCGGGCCAGGTGCTGAGAGAAGTGCGCGGCTTCGGCAAGGCGTGGCTCGGCGGCTCGGTCGACTCGGCCACCAACGACCGCGACTGGATGCGGGGCGACACCGTGGTGGCCAGCTTCGCGCCCTCCGACTCGGCGGGCCGGAAGCGCTCGGTGCTGAGCCGGATCGAAGCGCGGGCCGCCGCGCAGTCGTATCACCTGGAGCGGAACGCCAAGGCGCCGCGCCGGCCCTCGATCAACTATGCCCGGGGTGATGCCATCACGGTCACCATGAAGCCTCCCGCCGGCGGAGCCACCAGCGGCGTCGATCGGGTGGACATCCGGGGCAAGGTCGATGGCATCCAGCTCGAGGCCGCCGGCGATTCGACCGCGACTCCTGCCGACACCTCCGGCGCCAAGGGAAAGCGGCGATGAGCACCTTCGAATGGATTGGGGCCCTCGGCGACCGCGACCCCTCCGTGGCCATCGCGCTCGCCGCCATCACCCGGGCGGCCGGCCCGAGCGACACGGTGTCCTTCGCCGATCTCGTCATGAGCTATCGCGAGGCGCACCTCGCCTGCTACCAGGCCATCGGCAATGCCAAGGAGCAGGAGATCACGGGCGACGAGATCCGGGACCACCTCCGGCGTTCCGTCCTGCCGCGGCTGGCCGTCGAGGGCTGGATCTTGGAGACGTCCGCCAGCGACTGGGATCCGGTGCAGCCGCGAGTCGCCTGGTGGGGCACGGAGCTCGAGGACCGGAAGGCGATCTACGCCGCGCTGCTCTCGGCCGCGCGCCGCGCGGCCCAGCGGACCAAGCCGCCGACGCCCCAGCGCGCCTCGACCAGCGTGCTCGAGGGGGTCAACCTGACCAAGAGCTTCAAGGGCCGCCGGGTGGTCAACCACGTCAGCGTCCGGGTGGAGCAGGGTGAGATCGTCGGCCTCCTGGGGCCCAACGGGGCGGGAAAGACCACGACCTTCTACCTTATTACCGGGCTGATTCGCCCGGATGCCGGGCAGGTGCGGCTCGACGGGCTCGACCTCACCCGGGCGCCGATGTACGAGCGGGCCCGCGCCGGGATCGGCTACCTCGCGCAGGAGCCCTCGATCTTCCGGAAAATGACGGTCGAGGAGAACATTCTGGCCATCCTCGAGACCCGGGATCTCGGGCGCGAGGAGCGGCACCGCCAGCTGGACCGGATGCTCGACGAGCTGTCGATCAAGCACCTCCGCCGGAGCCGGGCCTACAGCCTGAGCGGCGGCGAGCGCCGGCGGCTCGAGATCACCCGCGCGCTGGTGACCGACCCCAAGTTCATGCTGCTCGATGAGCCGTTCGCGGGGGTCGACCCGATCGCGGTGCACGACATCCAGACGATCGTCGCCGGCCTCAGGCACCGCGGGATCGGGGTCCTCATCACCGACCACAACGTCGAGCAGACGCTCGACATCGTCGACCGGGCGTACATCATGTTCGAAGGCAAGGTGCAGGCGGCCGGCAAAGTGAGCGAGCTCGTCTACGACGACCGGGTGGCGCAGCTGTACCTCGGCCCCACCCTTACCGCGCGTCTCCGCGCACGTCTGGAGTCGGTGGCATGAGAACCGGGCTATCCCAGCACACCAGCATGCGGCAGGAGCTCCGGGTCAATCCGCGGCTCTACCAGGCCATGGACATGCTCTACATGCCCATGATGGACCTCCAGCAGCACCTGAAGCAGGAGCTGCTGGCCAACCCCTTCCTCGAGCTGCTGGAGCCGGAGGAGGAGGCGCCCGAGCAGAAGGACGCCGAGCAGGAGAAGGAGCAGAAGGAGAAGGAAGACGAGATGGACTGGGAGGAGATCCTCCTCAACGGCTTCGAGGTCGGCGGCACCCGCGAGCAGTACGAGCAGCTCGAGTACACCGAGCCGGTCACGGTCGAGACCAAGGACTTGATCGACTACCTGCGCGAGCAGCTCCAGATGATGCCGCTCACGCCGCGCCAGCTGCTGCTCGGCGAGGAGTTCCTGGGCAACATCAACGAGGAGGGCTACCTCGCCGCCTCGATCGAGGAGATTCTCGGCAGCGTCAATGAGCTGGTGGCCGGACACATCTCGCCGGAGGCCGAAGCCGCCGCCGAGGTCGAGATCGGCGATGCGGATGGCCCCGGCGCGGCGGCGGCCACCACCGACGGCTCGCCGGCGTTCTACACGCAGGCCGAGGCCGAGGAGATGCTGGCCATCGTCCAGCGGCTGGACCCCCCGGGCATCGGCGCGCGCGACCTCCGGGAGTGCCTCCTGATCCAGCTCGGCGAGCAGGCGGACACCACCTCGCTGACCTACCGGCTGGTGGACGACGCCTTTCCCGATCTGATCGCGCACCGCTGGAACGACCTGGCCAAGCGGTTCGGGGTCGAGCCCGCGGCGGTGCAGGCCGCGGCCGACGAGCTCGCGCGGCTCGACCCCAAGCCCGGGCTCAAGCACGCGAGCGCGAGCGACGGCTACATCATCCCCGACCTCATCGTCGACAAGATCGGCACCCGGTACCAGGTGTTCCTCAACGACACCGGCATGCCGCGCCTGCGCCTCAGCCGCTCCTATCAGGAGATCGCCCGCGACAAGAAGAAGATGACGCCGGAGAACCGCGAGTTCATCGCCTCCAAGATGAACAGCGCGAACTGGATGATCCAGGCCATCGAGCAGCGCCGGCAGACCATGCTCAAGGTCATGAACTTCATCGTCGACCGGCAACGCGACTTCTTCGAGAAGGGCATCGAGTTCCTCCAGCCGCTCACGCTGCGCGAGGTGGCCGAAGTCATCAACATGCACGAGTCCACCGTCAGCCGCGTGACCAACGAGAAGTACGTCCAGACGCCGCGCGGCGTGCTGCCGCTCAAGTTCTTCTTCTCGAGCGCGCTGGCCACGGCCTCGGGCGAGGACGCGAGCGCGCGCTCCATCCGCGCCAAGCTCCAGAAGATGGTGGGCGACGAGGACAGCGCGAAGCCGCTCACCGACCAGCAGATCGTGCACCTGTTCCAGGAGCAGGGCATCCAGATTGCCCGGCGGACGGTGGCCAAGTACCGGGACCAGCTGGGGATCCTGCCGGCGCGCATGCGGAAGCGGGTATGACCCTCCCCGCCGCCGAGACGCTGGACGTCAGCGTACTCGTCCCGGCGAAGGACGAGGCGGCCAATCTTCCCGAGTTCGTGCGGCTCTGCGCCGAGGCCATGGGCCCGGCGGGCTTCACGTTCGAGGTCGTGATCGTGAACGACGGCTCGCGCGACGACAGCGGGCGCGTGCTGGGCGAGCTGGAGCGCACGTATCCCTTCCTCCGCGTCGTCACCCACCGGCGCCAGCGCGGCATCGCCGACGCCCTCCGCTCCGCAGGCGACGTGGCCCGCGGCGACGTTTTCGTCTTCTACCCGGCCGACCTGCAGTACCTCCCCGAGGACATCCCCCGCCTGGTCGGTCCCGTGCTCGAGGGCCGGGCCGACATCGTCACCGGCACCAAGCAGGGGAAATACGAGAAGGCCTTCGTCAGCGGCGTCTACAACACGCTCTGCCGCTGGCTGTTCGGCGTGCGGGTGACCGACCTCAACTCGGTCAAGGCCTACCGGCGGGAGGTCATGCGGGGCGTGCCGCTCCGGCCCGACTGGCACCGGTACATGGTCGTGATCGCCGCGGCGGACGGCTTCCGGCTCGACTCGCTCCCGGTGCCGCTGTATCCCCGGCGCGCCGGGGTCTCGAAGTTCGGCTGGCGCCGCATTCCCGTCGGCATCTTCGACCTGCTGAGTGTGTGGTTCCAGCTCCGCTTCGGGCGGAAGCCGATGCTGTTCTTCGGCGTGGCCGGCGTGACGTTGTTCATGATCGGCCTGCTCGCGGGCATCGTCGCCCTGGTGCTCCGGTACGGCTACGGCATCGGCTTCCGGCCGCTGCTCAATCTGGTCGAGACCATGGTGATCAGCGGTATCGTGCTCTTCGGTTTCGGCCTGCTCGGCGAGATGGTCGCGGGTCTGCAGGAGGAGACGCGGGCGCTCGCCCGCGGGCTCGATCGACTGGACAAGCCCGACCTGCGGGACTGATCAGTGCGGGTCGTCTTCCTGACCCACAATTATCCCCGGTGGCCCGGGGACCTGTCGGGCTCGTTCCTCGGCACGCTCGCCGCGGCGCTGGTGCGCCGCGGCATCGACGTGCGGGTCGTCGCGCCCAGCGACGCGGGGCAGGGCGGTGAGGAGGAGGTCGAGGGGGTGCGCATCCGAAGGGTGCGCTATGCCTCCGCCCGCGGCGAGACGCTGGCCTACCGGGGCACCATGGCGGCCGCGCTCCGGGCGCCCGGCGGCTGGCGCGCGCTCGCCGGGCTCTGGCGCGCGCTCCGGCGCGCCGCCCGCGAGGAGGTGGCCGCCGGCGCGGACCTGATCCACGCGCATTGGTGGGTGCCGGCGGGTCTCGCCGCGCCGCCCGGCGTGCCGCTGGTGCTGACGGCGCACGGTACCGACGCGGCGATGCTCCGCACTTCCCGGCTTGCGCGCCGGCTGGCGCGCCCGGTATTCGCTCGCGCGCGGGTCGTCACCGCCGTCTCCCGCGAGCTTGCGGGCTGGGTGCAGAACGCCACAGGCCGCCACATCGCCACCGCCCACGTGCACCCGATGCCGGTCGACACCGAGACCTGGCCCTGGACCACGGGAGGTGGCGGTACCATCGTCGTCTCCCGCCTCACGGCGCAGAAACGGATCAACCTGGCCATCGAGACCACGGCGTTCCTCGCCTCGTGCGGCCACGACCTCCCGCTGACGGTCGTCGGAGATGGTCCTGAGCGCCATGCGCTGGAGCGCCAGGTCGAGCGTCTCGGGATCGCGCCCTTCGTCCGTTTCGCCGGCGCCGTTCCGCCGAACGAGGTGATCGGGTACCTTGGCCGCGCCGACGTGATGCTCTTCCCGGCGCAGGGCGAGGGCTTCGGGCTGGCTGCCGCCGAGGCGCTGATGGCCGGCGTGCCCGTGGTGGCGTGCTGGGACGGCGGCGGGCTGCTCGACGTCGTGCCGGAGACCGGCGCCGGACGCCTCACATTGCCATCGGCCGAAGCATTGAGCGACGCGACGCTCGATCTGCTGCAGGACGCCGACCGCATGGCCCTTGCGCGGCTGGTGGGGGAATCGTGGCGCGCCCGGCTCTCGCCCGACCACGTGGCCGAGCTGTGCGAGGGGTGGTATCGCGAGGCCCTCGGTGCGTAGGCCGTGGCTTCGGGCCGGGCAGTGGCTCGTGGGCCTTGCCATCATCGGGTTCGCTGCCCGGAGCCTGCTGCGCAACTGGACGGAGCTGCAGTCGCAGCCGCTCGAGTGGCGCATCGAGCCCGGCTGGCTGGTGCTGAGCGCGCTCGTGGTCTGGTCGATGTACGCGTTGCTCATCGTGGCGTGGCGGACCGTACTGGCGGGCTGGGGCCAGCGGCTGGACGGCTGGACCGCCGCGCGCATCTGGACCGTGTCGAGCCTCGGCAAGTATCTGCCCGGCAAGGTCTGGGCGGTGGCGGGCATGGCGCTCATGGCGCAGCGCGCGGGCATCGCCGCGTGGGCCGCGACGGGCTCGGCGGTCGTGCTGCAGGTGCTGGCCATCGGCACCGGGGCCGCGGTGGCCGGGCTGACCGGCCGTCGCGCCATCGAGGCCGCCGATCCACGAATGGGGGCGGGGCTCGTGCTGCTCATCGCCGGCGCGGTGGCAGGGGTGGCGCTGTTGCTCTGGCCCCCGGTGCTCCGCCGGCTGCTCCTGCTCGCGGCGCCCAACACCGAGACGCGCGGCACGCCGCCCGTGGCAGGCATCGTCTTCGGCATCGCCGCGAACCTGGTTGCGTGGGTGGGCTACGGATTGGCGTTCTGGCTGCTCGCGCGCGGGCTGCTGCCGTCGGTGGGGCTCGATCCCGGGCTGGCCGTCGCCGTGTTCACGGCATCGTATCTCGCGGGCTTCCTGGCGCTGTTCGCGCCAGGCGGGATCGGCGTGCGCGAGGGACTGTTTATTCTCATGTTGCAGGGACCGCTGGGCATCGCCGCGGCAACGGCGCTGGCGCTGGCATCGCGGGTCCTGCTCACCATCACCGAGCTCGGCGCCGCGGTGCCGTTTCTCGTCTTCTCGCAGCGGAGCGCACGTGTCGCACCCTGAGTCGCAGTCGGCCCTTCCGTTCGAGCCGCCCCGTCCGGCACTCGTTGCCGGCGTGGTCTGCGTGCTTGCCGCCCTCGTGGTCTGCTGGCCCATGCTCACCGGCCAGTGGCTGCTCGGCGACGACCAGTATGTGGGTGGCGTCGGCTTCCGTCTCTTCGGCGCCGAGATGTTTCGCGCCACGGGACGGATTCCCGAATGGAATCCCTATCTCTTCGGCGGCCTGCCGTTCATCGCCGCGCAGCACGGCGACATCTTCTACCCGACGGCGTGGCTCCGGTGGTTCCTGCCGATCGATACCGCGATGAACCTGGGCTTCTTCGCGCACATTGCCCTGGCGGGGGCGACCATGTACGCGTTTCTCCGCGCGCTGCGCCTGAGCTGGACGGGGGCGATGGTGGGCGGCCTGGCGTACGAGTTGTCCGGCATCGTCGCTTCCATGGTGCGCCCTGGCCACGACGGCAAGCTCTTCGTTTCCGCGCTGGCCCCCGTGGTGCTGCTCGCCCTCCTGCGCGCCATCCGTGACCGCCGGCCCTCGGGGTACGGGCTGCTGGCGCTCACGGTGGGACTCTGCATGCTGAGCCCGCACTACCAGATGACGTACTATCTGCTGGTCGCGGCCGCGCTGTGGACGCTCTACCTCGTGTTCCTCGACCCGGAGCGCCGGGCCGGGCTCCGGTGGCCCAGGGAGCTCGCCCTGGCGTTCGGCGCCGTGCTGCTGGGCCTGGCCATCGCCGCGATCCAGGTGCTGCCGTTCCTCCAGTACATTCCGTACTCGCCGCGCGGCGTGGGCGGACCCAGCGGAGGCTGGGACTACGCCGTCCTCTTCTCGATGCCGCCCGAAGAGCTGATGACCACGGTCCTGCCCCAGTTCAACGGCATGCTCGACGGGTACTGGGGGCGCAACTTCTTCAAGCTGCACACGGAGTACCTCGGCGCGATCGTCGTGGTGCTCGCGGCCCTCGGCCTCGGCGACCGGAGCCGGCGGCGTCTGGTGCAGGCGCTCGGCGTCATTGCGATTCTGTTCCTGCTGGTATCGTTCGGCGGCCACACACCGTTCTACTATCTGTGGTACGAAGTGATGCCGATGATGAAGAAGGTCCGTGCTCCTGGGATGGCGTTCTTCCTGGTCGCCCTGCCGGTCGCCGCCTTCGCCGGATTCGGCACGGAGCGCCTCCTCCGGGGGGAGGTCACGCGCCGCGCCCTCGTCCTGCCGCTCGCCGTGCTCGGCAGCCTGGCGGTGCTTGGCGGGGCGGGTATCCTGCAATCCGTGGCGACGGTCATCGCCTCCGAGGAGCAGGCCTCTCGCGTCGCCGCCAACGCCGGCGCCCTCCAGGGCGGGTCGATCCGGCTGCTCGTCGTCGTGCTGGCCGGCGGGGCCACCCTCTGGGCGGTGTGGAGCGGACGGCTCCGGGGTGTGCTCGCGGCGACGGCGCTGGTGGTGGTGGTGACGGGCGATCTCTGGAGCATCGACCGGGCGTTCTTCGTGTTCCGCGGACCCCTGTCGGAGGTATTCGCGAACGATCCGGTCACGACCAAGCTCCGTGCCGAGCGGAAACCGTTCCGGGTCCTGGACGTCGGAGTGTATCAGGGGTCCTACCTGATGGCGCACGATATCCAGACCATGCTAGGCTACCATGGCCAGGAAATCCGTTTCTACGACGAGCTGCTCGGCGGCAAGGGCCAGTGGCGCAACGCGGGCAGTCCGACGCTGATGGATCTCCTGGCGGTGCGCTATCTCGTCCTGCCACAGGCCCAGCCCGTGCCGGGCTTCCACCAGGTGCTCGGCCCGGTCACTACCACGCCGGGCTCGCCCGCCGTCCTGTTCGAACGTGATACGCTGCCGCCCTTCGTGCGCGTGGTGCCCGGTGCCCTCAAACTCCCCGAGGACCAGGTCGTGCCGACCGTCATCGACCCGCGGTTTCCCTTCAATTCCGTCGCCCTCTATCCTGACACGGTGGGGCTCACACCCGAGCCGATCCGCGGCGGGCAGATGCCGGCGCCCGTGGCGGTCCGGCCCACGCTGGCCGATTGGGCGCCGGGTCGGATGCGGGTGACGCTCGAAGGAACGGCGCAGAAGCCGGCGTACCTCCTGATCGCGGAGAACTGGTATCCCGATTGGCACGCCACGGTGGACGGAAAGCCCGCGCCGATCTACCGGGCGGACCACGCGCTCCTGAGCGTGGTCCTTCCGCCGGGCGCGCGGGAGGTGACGCTCCACTTCGCGTCCGCCGCCTACGTGCGGGGGAAGCTGGTGACGCTGATGGCGCTGCTCGTGACGTTCGCGCTGCTGGCCGCCGCCTGGTGGCCGCGCCGGGGAGGCGCTGTTAATGGCTGAGCGGGCCGTGGTCGTGATCCCGACCTACAACGAGCGCATCAACCTCCCGCTCATCGTGCCGCAGATCCTGCAGCAGGGTCCGGTGTTCGACGTGCTCGTGGTGGATGACAACTCACCCGACGGCACCGGCCAGCTGGCCGACGAGCTCGCTGCGGCCGAGCCGCGCATTCATGTGCTGCACCGACCGGGCAAGGCGGGGCTGGGGAAGGCATACATTGCCGGGTTCCGGTGGGCGCTCGAGCACGGCTACGACCTGATCTTCGAGATGGATGCCGACTTCAGCCACGACCCCAAGTTCCTGCCGGACTTCCTGCGCGCGGCCGAGCAGGCCGACTTGGTGATCGGCTCGCGCTATCACTCGGGCGTCAACGTGATCAACTGGCCGATCGCGCGGCTGCTGCTCTCGGTCGGCGCGAACGAGTACGCCCGCCGCATCACGGGGCTGCCGCTCACCGACTCGACGGGCGGGTTCAAGTGCTTCCGCCGGCGGGTGCTCGAATCGATCGATCTCGACCGCGTCCGCTCGAACGGCTACTCCTTCCAGATCGAGATGAGCTTCCGCGCGTGGAAGAAGGGATTCCGCCTGGTGGAGATCCCCATCGTGTTCACCGATCGGGTCGAAGGGCAGAGCAAGATGAACAAGCGCATCGTGCGGGAAGCCATCTGGATGGTCTGGTGGCTTCGAGCGCAGTCGCTGGCGGGCCGGCTGTGAGGGGCACGATCATCTACAAGATGACGGGGTCGGGCAACGACTTCGTCCTCCTGGACGGGCGGGCCACGACGCCCGCCGAGTGGCCGGCTGCGCGTGTCGCGCAGCTCTGCGATCGGCGCACGGGCGTCGGCGCGGATGGTCTCGTCATCCTCACGCCGGACCAGCCCGGCGCCGTGCGCATGGCGTTCTGGAACTCCGATGGGTCCCGCGCGGACATGTGCGGCAACGCGGCGCTCTGCAGCACCCGCCTGTCGGTGTACCTCGAGCTCGCTGCGCCGGGCGACCTCCAGCTGCTGACCGACGCCGGCCTGATCCAGGCTCGCTGCCCGGACGGGGGGGACCAGGCCGAGATCCGTCTCCCGGACTTCGATATGGCCGCGGCCGCCGGGCCCGCCGTGTGCGGGCTGGAGCTCGGGCCCGGCGAACGCTGGATGGCGTTCGCCACCGTGGGCGTGCCGCACCTGGTCATCCGTGTGGACGATATCGAGGCCGTGGATCTGCTCGGCCGCGGCCGGAGCCTCCGCTCCGATCCGCGGGTCGGCGCCGCCGGGGCCAACGTGAACTTCGTGGGAGCGCCGGCCGTGCCGGGCGAGCCCTGGCTCATCCGGACCTATGAGCGTGGCGTTGAGGGTGAGACGCTGGCGTGCGGCACCGGCACGGTCGCGGCCGGTGTCGCTCTGGCGGCCCGGAAGGAGGCCAAGCTGCCGGTGCGGTTCCGGAGCAGGGGGGGGCAGGAGCTCCTGGTGCGAGCTGAGTTGAAAGGCCGCCGGGCGTCCGAGGTCTGGCTGGGTGGTCAGGGCAAGCTGGTGTTCCGGGCGGTCTGGGAGGCGTGAGCCGTCGTCGAGTCCGCAGTTCCCATGTCCAATTCAACTAATCGTTTATGCCGACAGGGGAGGAGAACTCCACACTTCTCCACAGTTATCCCCAGGTGTACTTAACATAATCTATCTTATACGTCATTCAATATCACGTCGTCGTTACCTCACAGTCCGACTCCGTTGCCCCAGTTGCCCCAAGGGACCCTGCGTGCCGCTGTGGTGAACGGTGACGAACCGCAAACTCCCGCCATCGCCCGGTTCGGGTGCCGGTCGTCCAGGAGTCCAAAAAGAAAAGCGAGACCGCCAGAGGCAGCCCCGCCATGATCCATTCTGGCGCGATCGACGGCCGCCCCCAGGCGACTCACATCTTGCCGTCCGTCATCTCCGCCAGCCGCACCTGGGCCTCCGTGAAGCTCGAGGTCTTCGCGTACTTCTGGATGACCTCACGGTACGCCGCCACCGCCTGCGCGGTCTTCGCGCCCTCGCGGTAGGCTCGAGCCGCGTCCACCAGGTACCGTGCCTTGAGGTAGTCCAGGTCCGCCGCGCGCGAGGCGTTCGTGAACGCGTCCCCCGCATCGCTCCACTTCTGCGAGTTCTCCAGCGCGGCGCCCAGTAGCCCGTAGGCCGGCGCGGCATACTCGGCGGCGGGCTTGGTGGCCAGGAAGTCCCGGAGGCCGACCGCGGCGAGCTCGCTCTGCCCATTGACCATCCGGACCTGGTTGAGCGTGATGACGGCCTCGTGGGCCGCGTCCGTGCCCTTGTAGGTCTGGATCAGCTTCTGGAGCTCGCTCGAGGCCAGCGGCAGGTTCCCCGCCTCGGCCGCGGCGCGCGCCTGGTTGAGGCTCCGCGCGGCGAACTCCTCCTTGCGCCGCCCGCTCGTGACCGTGAACCACGCGATGAGCGCTGCCAGCACCACCGCCCCGGCGATCGCCATGAGCTGGCGATTCCGGTCGCGATACCACGGCGTCCCCGTCGCCGCCACGGTGGTGCGTTCACGACTCGTCGGTTCCACTGTCGTCGCCATGTCTACCCTGCTCAAAGGTGATGTAGCCGCCGCCGTCTCGCGAGTGCCCCCGGCGTGACTCGAACACGCGGCCAACAGTTTAGGAAACTGCTGCTCTATCCATCTGAGCTACGGGGGCCGGGGTCCTGCCGGACGCCGCCGGGCGCTCGGCCGGCCGGTATGGTAACCCATTGGACCACAGTGCGAAAGCCCGCCGCGGCAGGCCTCCGGGAGCCGCCTACCGCCGCGCCAGGACGTGCGGCACCGCCCCCTGGAGCTTCTCCAGTCCGCCCAGCCCGGCGATCTCCAGGAGGAAGCTCCAGCCCACCACTTCCGCACCCAGTGCCCGGGCGAGCTGGCCTGCGGCCCGGGCAGTCCCTCCGGTCGCCAGCACGTCGTCCACGATCAGCACCCGCGCGGGCTCAGGCAGGCCGTCGCGGTGACATTCGAGCGCGTCCATCCCGTACTCGAGCTCGTAGGTCTCAGCCACCCGCTCCCACGGCAGTTTGCCGGGCTTCCGGGCCGGGACGAAGCCCGCCCCAAGGCTCGTGGCTACGGCCCCTCCCAGGATGAAGCCGCGCGCCTCGATGCCCAGGACGTGGGTCACCTCGGCATCCCGGAAGGGATCGGCCATGGCCTCGATGATGGCGCGGAACAGCGGCCCGTCGGACAGGACCGGCGTGATGTCCTGAAAGATGATGCCCGGCTTCGGGTAGTTGGGAATCGGCCGGAGGGTGTCCAGCACGTGGCGGGCGAGCGGCGTCACGGTCATCGGATGTCGAAGCTCCTCAGGGGAATCTGCGGGTCATCGGCCTGATCCTGCGCCTCCACGCTGTCCACCCGTGCATGAGCGGGCCCGGCCCGGAGCAGCTCCTCGAGCCGCGCGAGCACGATTGCGTCGCTCCCGGTGGCCACCACCTCCACCCGCCCATCGGCCAGGTTGCGCGCGAAGCCGGCCAGGCCGAGTCCACGCGCCTGCCGGGCGACGTACCATCGGAAGCCGACGCCCTGGACCATCCCGGCCACGAGGTACCGCCGGATCATGCGGTCCGGCGCCGCCCGCGAACTGCCTCGACGGCGATGGGCGTGACCGAGATGGCGACGATCGCCAGGATCACGATCGTGAAGTTCTCGCGCACGACGGGGATGTTGCCGAAGAAGAAGCCCGCCAGCACGAGCAGCGCGACCCAGAGCACGGCCCCCACCACGTTGTAGGTGAGGAATCGGCCGTAGCTCATCGCTCCGACCCCGGCCACGAACGGCGCGAACGTGCGGATGATCGGAACGAACCGCGCCAGGATGATCGTCTTGCCGCCATGCTTCTCGTAGAACGCGTGCGTGCGGTCGAGATGCTCCTTCCTGAGGAACCGGATGTTCCCCTGGAACGCCCGCGGACCGATGGCGGCGCCGACCCAGTAGTTCACCGTGTCGCCCAGGATCGCCGCCACGACGAGCAGCAGGACCATCAGCCGGACATCCAGGTCGCCGAGCGCGGCGAAGGTGCCCGCCGCGAACAGCAGCGAGTCCCCCGGCAGGAACGGCGTGATCACCAGCCCCGTCTCGCAGAACACGATGAGGAACAGGATCAGATACGTCCAGGTCCCGTACTGGGAAATGACCTGGCTCAGGTGCGTGTCGAGATGCAGAAAGAGATCGACGAACTGCTTTACCCAATCCATGCGGGCTCTCCATGAGTCGGCGACGGCTCAGCGAAATCCGAACTCGCCGAGGAGCGGAACGAAGCGGACATCGGCGACGGTGCTGACGCGCACCTCGTCGCCCACGCGCTGGGCCAGGGTCAGCACCTGGTTGTGGCGATCGCCCAGCGGAATGATGAGCCGCCCCTCCGGGGCGAGCTGCTCCATCAGCGGCGCGGGGATCTCCGGGGAGGCGGCGGCCACCAGGATCGCATCGTACGGCGCGAACGGGCGCCAGCCGAGAGTGCCGTCACCTACCAGCACGGTCACGTTCCGGATCCCGGCGGCCTCGAGCGCGGCGCGCGCGCTCTGCGCGAGGGACGCGATGCGCTCCACGGCGAAGACCGAGTCCGCCAGGAGGGCGAGCAGCGCCGTCTGGTAGCCCGACCCCGCCCCGACCTCGAGCACGCGCTCCCGGCCGGCCAGCCCCGCTAGCTCGAGGTAGCGCGCCTGCACCCACGGCTGCGAGATCGTCTGGCCGCCGCCGATCGGCAGCGCCACGTCGTCGTAGGCCCGATGGCGCACGCTCTCCGGCACGAACAGGTGCCGGGGCACCGTCCCCACGGCGCGCAGCACCGCGAGGTCGCGAATGCCCTTCTGCTGGAGCGTCTCGACCAGGCGGCTGCGGTAGCCGCCGTAGCCGTCGCCCTCCCCTACTCCAGCGACCATCCCGTGACCGTCTCGAGCAGCGAGTAGTTGGTGAGGTCCATGTGGAGCGGCGTCACCGATACGTACCCGTTGGCCACCGAAATGTGGTCGGCGTTCTCGGTCCCGGTCCAGGTGATGGTGCCGCCGCCGATCCAGAAGATCTCCCGCCCCCAGGGGTCCTTCATCCGGGTGAGCGAATCCGAAAAGTAGCGGCTGCCGAGCTTGGTCACCTGGATGCCGCGCACCTCGGAGGCCGGAAGGCCCGGAAGGTTGATGTTGAGCAGCGTGTGCTCGGGAAACGACGGCACCCTGGTGATCTTCCGCACCAGGTGCACCAGCATGTCGCGATACGTGGCGAGCGTTTCGAGCTGGTTTCCGGTGAACGAAATGCCGATCCCCGGCACGCCGAGGGTCACCGCCTCCATCGCCGCCGACACGGTGCCCGAGTACAGCACGTCCTCGCCCATGTTGGGGCCGTGGTTGACGCCCGAGAACACGAAATCCGGGGGCTCGGGCATGAGGGCCTGCAGCGCGAGCATCACACAGTCGGTGGGCGTGCCGTCGATCTGCCAGGCCCCGTCGGGCCGGCGGGTGGGCCGGAGCGGGCGATGCAGCGTGAGCGAGTGGGAGGTGCCGCTCTGCTCGCGGTCGGGGGCCACCACGGTGACCGTCCCCACCTCCCGGCAGACGTCGGCGAGGAGGGCCAGGCCCGGAGCGAGAATGCCGTCGTCGTTGGTGACGAGAATGTTCATCCGCGCGTCCCGTCCGGGCGGCCGTCGAGCAGCTTCACGATCTCATCGATCGCCGCGCGGACCTCGGCCGCGAGCTCGGCCTCGAACGCCTTCCGGGCGGAGGTTCTGAGCTCGCCCGTCCGGCGGTACTGGTCGATCCGTTGCCGGGCGCCGTCGATGGTGAACTTCTCGGTGTAGAGCAGGTGCTTGACCAGCATGATCAGCTCGACTTCCCGGCTCTTGTAGACGCGGTTGCCGGAACGATTCTTGGCCGGGTTGAGGAACCGGAACTGGCTCTCCCAGTACCGGAGCACGTGCGGCTTGAGGTCGGTGAGTGCGCAGACCTCACCGATGGAATAAAACTCCTGGACCGGCCGGGTGGTGGTCATCGCCACTGCTCCGCCTTGAGTTCGCGCCCCATCAGCTCCGGCACCGCGTCCCGCGCCGGCTTCCCGCTGAACAGGACTTCGCAGACCTTCTGGATGATCGGCAGCTCCACGCCCATGCGCGTGCCCAGGGCCGCGCCGGCGCGGGACGTATTGGCGCCTTCGGCGACGCTCCGGTGCGCCGCCCGGTATTCGTCGAGCGTCTGCCCCTGCGCCAGCGCCACCCCGAGCGCGCGATTCCGGCTGAGGCTCCCGGTGGTCGTGAGCACGAGATCGCCCATGCCGGCGAGCCCCGCGAAAGTCGACGGGTCCGCCCCCATCGCGACGCCGAGCCGGGTGATCTCGGCCAGCCCGCGGGTGATGAGCGCCGCACGCGGGTTGTGCCCGAGCCCCAGCCCCTCCAGGATCCCGGCGGCGATCGCGATCACGTTCTTGAGCGCCCCCGCCAGCTCCACGCCGATCACGTCCCGGCCCGAGTACACCCGGAAGGTCGGCGTCGCGAAGAGCTGCTGTGCCGCCAGCGCACTGGCCTCGTCACGCGCCGCGGCCACGACGGCCGTCGGCTGCCCCTGGAAGACCTCGATCGCGAAGCTGGGGCCCGACAGGGCGACGAACCGCGCTGCCGGCAGCCGCTCGGCGAACACCTGGGACATGAGCGCGAGCGTGTCGGTCTCGATGCCCTTGGTGGCGCTCACGACCAGCGTGCCAGGTGCCACCGCGTCGCGCACACGCTCGACCACCGCGCGGGTCACGTGACTGGGCGGCGCCGAGACGATGACGCCGGCGCCGCGCACCGCTTCCACCGGATCGCCGAACGCCCGCAGGCCCGCCGCCAGCCGCATGCCCGGGAGAAACAGCGGGTTCTCGTGGGTTCGGTTGACCGCCTCGACCACCTCCGGCTCGAACGCCCAGAGGCGGACGTTCTCGCCCTTGGCGGCGAGCAGGTTGGCGAGCGTCGTGCCCCAGCTCCCGGCGCCGAGCACCGCGACCGCGCTCATGAACGCGGAGAGGACGCCGCGTGGCGGCCGAACCGGTTTTCCGTTCCCTTGAGGAGCCGCTGGATGTTGCCGCGGTGGAGCCAGACGATGGCCGCGGCGACCGCGATGTCGAGCCACAGCATGGCCGGCCGGTCCGGCCGCTCGAGCAGGTAGACCGCCACCGGGAAAATGGCGGCGGCCACGATGCTCCCCACGGACACGTACCCGGTGAGATACACCAGCGAGGCCCAGACCAGCACCGCGACGCCGAGCGCGGCCGGCGTGAGCCCGAGCATCACCCCGGCTGCCGTGGCGACGCCCTTCCCGCCCTTGAACCCGACGAACACCGAGAAGACGTGTCCCACCACGGCCACCAGCCCGCAGATCAGCGCGAACAGCTCCGACGAGGAGACCCGGGGCGCGAACACCAGCACCGGCACGAGCCCCTTGGCCGCATCCAGCAGGCCCACGGGAACCGCGTAGCGCCAGCCGAGCACGCGATACAGGTTGGTGGCGCCGAGATTCCGGCTGCCGTGCTCACGCAGGTCGATGCCCCGGAACAGCCGCCCCGCCAGATAGCTCGTCGGCACCGCGCCGAGCAGGTAGGAGGCGAGGAGCCAGGGCAGCGCGGCCATCAGCGCTTCGAGCCCCGCGCGGTGAACTTGAGCCGGAGCGGCGAGCCGGTGAACGCCCACGCCTCGCGGAAGCCGTTGACGAGATAGCGCTCGTACATCTCGGGCACGTCGTCGGGCCGGTTGCTCACGATGGCGATGGTCGGTGGCGCCACCGAGATCTGCGAAGCGTAGAGCAGCTTCACTTCTTCCCCCGGCTTCTGGGGCGGCGAGTTCCGCTCGAGCAGCGTCGTCAGCACCCGGTTCACCTCCGCGGTCGGCACCCGCTGCTCCCGTCCTTCAGCCACCTCGAGAATCAGGTCGAGGATCCGGCGCACCCGCTGGCCCGTGAGCGCGGAGACGTAGACGAACGGCACGTACCGGAGGAACGGCGCCTTCTGCATCAGCTCCTCCTGCCCCCGCCGCGCGGTGTTCGCGTCCTTCTCCTCGACCAGGTCCCACTTGTTGACCACGACGATCAGCCCGCAGCCCTGGTCCCACGCCTCGGTGGCGATCCGGAGATCCTGATTGTGCATGCCCAGCGTGGCATCGACCACCAGCACGCAGACCTCCGCCCGCTCGATGGCGCGCTCGGTGCGGAGGGTGGAGTAGAACTCCAGATCATCATCTACTTTAGCGCGACGTCGTAACCCTGCGGTATCAATGAACTTGAGGCTCTTGCCTCGATACCGCAAGAGGGAGTCGATCGCGTCGCGCGTGGTGCCGGCCTCCGGCGCGACGACATGCCGCTCCTCGCCCAGCAGCCGGTTCACGATCGACGACTTGCCCGCGTTGGGCCGCCCGACGACGGCGACGTTGACCGCCGCCTCCACCTCGGCTGGATTGAACGGGGGCAGGCGCTCGACCACCGCGTCGAGCAGGTCGCCGCTTCCCTTCCCCACCGAGGCGCTCACGCCCAGCGGGTCGCCGAAGCCGAGCTGGTAGAAGTCGAACTGCGCGGTGCTGCGCTCGAGGTCGTCGAGCTTGTTGACCGCGAGCACCACGGGCCGCTGCGCCTTGCGCAGCCGTTCGGCGATGGCCTTGTCCACCGGGTTGATGCCCTCGCGTCCGTCGACGACGAACAGCACCACGTCCGACTCCTCGAGCGCGAAATCCACCTGCTGCCGGATGGCGCGTTCCATCGAGTCGTCCGACTCGGGCACCAGCCCGCCGGTGTCCACCAGCCAGAACTGGCGGCCCTGCCACTCCGCGTCGCCGAAGTGCCGGTCGCGCGTAGTGCCGGGCCGGTCGGAGACGATGGCCGGGCGGCCGCCGATGATGCGGTTGAACAGGGTCGACTTGCCGACGTTCGGGCGGCCGACGATGGCGACAGTGGCTTTGCTCATGCGGCGGCCGGCACGTGCAGCGCGTCGATGAAATCCTTGGAGAGGCGCAGCTCCATCGGCAGGCCGGCTGCGAGCAGGTCGAAGCTCATGCTGTCCATGAAGAGTCCGTCGTCGTTGATGGCCTCGCCGGGGAGCAGGGCGAGGTCGAGATCGCGGCGGCCCGTGAGCGCCTGCTGTAACGCGATGCCCGGCAGAAGACCCGCGGTGGTCACCGAGGCGCCGAAGAGCGTGTTCACCACCGGAATGAGCTCGAAGCTGGCGCCGCTGGCGCGCGCCAGCGGGTCGAGCACCATGGGCATCAACTGCCCCATGGCGGTGCCGGTGACGACACCGATGCGCCGGCCCGCCCAGCCGCGGAGCTCGTCCGCGCCGGACTCGATCTGTCGCTGGAGCCAGCGCACGCTGCCGACGCCGTTCTCGACCTGGTCGAAGCCGTCGTAGATCTCGGCGGGCGGCAGCTCGACACCCGCCCGCACGTAGAGCTCGTCCGCTCCGAACGCCCAGTGAATGCCCCGCTCCCGGCGCGCGACCTCCGCGCGAACCTCGACCAGCCGGATGGCGGCCCGGCATTCCTCGGCGGTCGGCTCGCGCACCAGGTGGTGCTTGCTGAACTCGGTGAGCCCGACCGGCACCACCGAGCAGCCGAGGATGGCCGGCCCGAACTCGTAGAGCTCGCGCAGCGTCTGCTCGAGCACCGCGCCGTCGTTCACCCCGGGCGACATCACGACCTGGGTGTGGAACTCGATGCCGTGGTCGGCGAAGTGCCGGAGCTGGGGCAGGATCTCGGGCGCGGTGGGGTTCCGGAGCAGGTAGCGGCGCACCGTGGGATCGGTGGCGTGGACCGACACGTAGAGCGGCGAGAGCCGGAACTCGATGATCCGCTCGATGTCCTTCGGCTTGAGATTGGTGAGTGTGGCGAAGTTGCCGTAGCGGAAGGAGAGCCGGTAGTCGTCGTCCCGGATGTAGAGCACGTCGCGCAGCCCGTCGGGCAGGCCGTCCACGAAGCAGAAGTCACAGCGGTTGGCGCAGCGCCGGATGCGGGCGGGCTCCAGCGAGACGCCCAGCGGCTCACCCAGCGGGCGCTCGATCTCGTACTCGATCTCCTCGCCGTCCGGTTGGCGGACGTGGAGCAGGAACTCCTCTTCGGCCGTGAGGAATTCCCAGTCCAGGAAGTCCTCCAGTTCCCGGCCGTTCACCGCGAGCAGCTCAGTCCCTTCGGCAAGCCCGAGCTCCTCTGCGATCGATTCGGGCTGTACCGCCGTCACTCGGATCATCCGTCCACGCCTTCCCCGGCCCTGGGGCCGATTATGAGGCGGGGAAGATCACCTGGAGTGCCGGTAAATTCAAGGCCCCGAACCACTTCCCTGCCAGCGCCGCAAGTGACTTCTCAACCTGTCGGCAGTGCAAGTGAATTCTCAGCCTTCGCCTAGGAGCGCGAGCAGTGCGGCCCCGTATGCTTCGAGCTTGGCCGGTCCGATCCCGGGCACCTGGCGGAGCCCCTGGAGGTCCCGTGGGCGGGCGGCGGCCAGCTCGGTGAGAGTCCGGTCATGGAAGATGACGTAGGGCGGCATCGACTTCTGCCGGGCCTCCGCGGTGCGCCATGCCTTGAGCCGGGCGAGAAGTGCCGGATCGGGCTCCGGGCCCGCCTCCCCCGCGCCAGCGCCGGTGGCGCCCGCCGGCTCGCGGCTGGCGGTGCCCGAGCGCGCGCGGCGGCCCCGGGACCGTGCGGCCGGCGCGGACGGGAGCGCGAGCTCCGGTCGAACCTCCCCCATTGCCACCCGGCGCCCTTCGGCCGTGAGCGCCAGCACGAACGCGCCGGGGCGCCCGCCCTCGATGCCCTGCCGCTCGATGAGGCCCGCATCGGCCAGCACGTTGAGCAGGTCCTTGACCTGCTCGATCGGGACGCCGGCCAGCTTGCCGTACGTGGGTACCCGGTCGAGCCCGCGATCCAGGATCTCGCGCACGTGGCTGCCGGTGAGCACCTGCGCGATGCGCTCGACGCCGAAGCGCCCCGACAGCCGCCCCACGCCCGACAGCGCGATGCGGACGCGGAGCAGCTCCGCCTCGTCGAGCGCCCGGCCGTCGCTCCTGCCCCAGCCGAGGCAGACATCGCACACGCCGCAGCGCGGGGCGGCGCCACCGCGGGCCCCGCCCGCGAAGTAGTCGTAGATGAACCGCGTCCGGCAGCCGCGCGAAAACCCGTAGCGGACCATCGTGTCGAGCCGCTCGCGGTCCCGGCGGGCCTTGAGCGCGCGCGCGCCGTCGTCGAGCGGCATCGGCCCATCGCCGGCGGAGATGCCGGCGGATTCGGCTGCACGCCGGAGGATGCGCGCCGCGGTGCTGGCGCTCATCGAGCTCGAGGCGTCCCGGCCGAGCCGGTCGACGATCTGCTCCTCATCGAGACCTTCGCCGAGCAGCCGCCACGCCGCGCGGAGCGTTTCCACCGAGGGGTTGGCGCCGGCGAGAAAGAACTCCTGGGTGCGGGCGTCGGCCGGGGAGAACAGCAGCGTGCAGCGGGACGGTTGTCCATCCCGCCCCGCACGTCCCGCCTCCTGGTAGTACGCCTCGACGCTGCCCGGCAGCTCGGCATGCACGACGAACCGGATGTCGGCCTTGTCGACCCCCATGCCGAACGCGTTGGTCGCGGCGATCACGTCGATCCGGCCTGCGAGAAAGTCGTCCTGCACGCGCGTGCGCTCTTCGTCCGACAGTCCGGCGTGGTATCGCCCGGTGCGGAGCCCGATGCCGGTGAGCACGTCCGCCCAGAGCTCCACCGTCTTGCGGGTGGCGGCGTAGACGATTCCCGGCGTTCCCACCTCGGTGACGAGCCGCGCGAGGGCCGCCCGCTTCTCCTCCCGGCTCCGGCAGGGCTCCACCGCGAGCGTCAGGTTGGTTCGTTCGAAGCCGGTGATGAGATCGAGCGGGTCCTGGAGGCCGAGCTGGGTGGCGATGTCGGCGCGGACGTCCGGTGTCGCAGTGGCCGTGAACGCGGCGGCGGGCACGCCCAGCTCGGTGCGGAAGCCCGCGAGCCGCCGGTAGTCCGGGCGGAAATCATGCCCCCACTGGCTGATGCAGTGTGCCTCGTCGACGATGAGCCGCGCGGGGCGAATGCGCCGCAGCAGCTCCCGGAAGCCGGTCCCGCCCAGGCGCTCGGGTGCCACGTACACCAGATCGAGCCGCCCCGCCACCAGCTCGGCCTCGACGGCGGCGCGCTCGTGCGATGCCAGCCCCGAGTGCAGCGCCCCCGCGGCGATCCCGCGGGCCCGGAGTCCATCCACCTGGTCCTTCATGAGCGCGATCAACGGCGACACGACCACCGTCGTGCCCTCGAGCAGCAGCGCGGGCAGCTGGAAGCAGAGCGACTTGCCGGCGCCCGTGGGCATCACGGCCACCAGATCGCGACCTTCGAGCACCGCGAGCGCGGCCTCGCGCTGCCCGGGACGGAAGGCCTGCAGACCGAAGCGCTCGTGCAGGGCACGATCGAGGGCGGTGGACCGGGATTCGGCGGTCAGGATGGGGCTGGACACCCGGGAAATCTACCTGGGCAGGCGGGCACTCGCAGTCCGAATTGACGCCGGCCGGTGCGACTCTGCGCGTCGGTCCCACGCCGCACTGCTCGACGGCCCCGACGACAAGGCCAACGTGCCGTGCGATTGTCCCATCACGCTGGACAAGGTGTTGCCGCGGTTGCCGGCGACCGGGTTGTGCCCGCCAACGGCTTACGTCGCGCTCACGTGGGCGGCATCTTTCCTCGCCATGCCGCCCTCATTCACCGATTTCGACGTTCCCCTGCGTCTCGCCGTGGCGGGCCTGATCGGACTCGCCATCGGGGTCGAGCGAGAGTGGTCGGGTCACGCCTCGGGGCCGCGCGCACGGTTCGCGGGGGTGCGAACCTTCCTCCTGCTCGGATTGGCCGGCGGCATTGCTGGCTGGCTCTCCGACCAGGGCCACGTGCTCCTGGCCGTAGCCCTGGTGGGCGGCTCCGCCATACTCGCGGTCGCGGCCTATGTGGTTGCCTCACAGCAGACCGGGGACCGGGACGGCACGACCGAGGCCGCGGCCCTTCTGGTGCTCGCCACCGGCAGTCTCGCCGGCCTGGGCAACGAGAGCATCGCTGCCGCCGTGGGCGCGGTCGCGGTCCTGGCGCTGGCCGAGAAGAGCCGTGTTCGTGAATTCATCTCCAGGATCGGCGAGACGGAGCTCCGCGCGGCGCTGCACTTCACCGTGTTGGCCGTCGTCGTTCTGCCGCTTCTGCCGACTGGTCCATTCGGCCCGGGCGACGCGATTCGGCCTCGCCAGCTCTTCTCCGTCGTCCTGATCTTTTCGGGGCTCAACTTTCTGGGCTACCTGGCACGCCGGAGCATCGGCGCCGACCGGGGGTACGGCATCGCCGGGCTGCTGGGTGGATTGGTGTCGTCCACGGCGGTGACTCTGAGCCATTCCCGCCAGAGCCGCGTAACGCCCAAGTACTCCCAGGGTCTGGCGCTCGGGGTGATTGCCGCGTGCACGGTGCTGCTGCCTCGGGTGCTGATCGTGGCGCTGGCCCTGAGCCCCTCGGTGGCACGGCACCTGGTCCCCTATCTCGTCGCCCCCGCACTGGTCGGCGGGCTGAGCGTCGGGTACGTCTTGTGGCGGCGGCAATCCCCATCGACCGAGAGCGAGCAGCCCGATCGCAATCCGCTTCGTCTTGGCGCCGCTATTCAGATGACACTCGCATTTGTCGCGGTGCTCCTCATCGTGCCGACGGTCGAGCAGCTCTGGGGCCAGCGTGGCGTGCTGGGGTCCGCTGCCGTGCTAGGGCTCACGGACATGGACGCGCTGACGTACTCGATGGCACGGTTCGGTGCATCCAGCGGGAACGCGCCGCTTGCCGCCCGCGCCATCGCGATCGGCGTGCTCTCCAACACCATCCTCAAGCTCGTGCTGGCGCTTGCTCTCGGGACCGCTGGCTTCCGGCGCGTGGCTGCGGCCGGGCTGCTGGCGTACGCGGCCAGCCTGCTGGCAGGCATGCTGATCTGGGCTTGAAGCGCCGGGCCGTCCTGCTCTGGCGCTAGTCGCGAGGCGGCGCCCTTCCAACCCGCTTCCTCTCGAAGTCGGCTCGCGCACGCTCGTACTCCCGCATCGTCTCCCGCATGGCAACCATCAGTCTTTCCTGCTCCAGGGTCGCGGATCGCGCCTTCTCCGCTGCCGCGCGCGCCTCCTCGGCGGCGCCCCGCAGGAGTTCCGCGGCGCTTCGTGCTTGCTCCGCCGCCCGCCGAGCGTCCTCGGCCGCCTGGCGCGCCTCCTCGGCCCAGCGCCGGCCCGACTCACCCGACTCTCGAGTGGCCTCGGCGGTGTCCCGCGACGTCTCCCGGGATTCCCGCTCTTCCTCCGAAATCTCGCGTTGATCCTCGGCCGTTTCTCGGGCCGTCTCGGCTCGCGCGCGTTGCGTCTCCGTATCGTCCGTCGCTGGTGCCGTCGGCCGACGATTATGATCTCGGTTCATGGCTTCTCACGGGTCCATGTGCTACGACCGACTGGGCCTCCCGGGCGTTACCCGGCTCCGCCTGTTTTGAGGCGGCGCGGCCGGGGCGAACCAGCCCAATAATCATACGCAGGAGACACTACACCGACCCGGGGTGCCGGTTGGGACAAAGGATGATACGTCCGCCGATTCCGGTCCCTGGGGAGCCCATAGCACACAACAGAGTCGCCCCGACCGCAGTCCCGGCCTCCCCCTTCGCATCCGATCGCGTTCAGCCTGGGCGCTTGACGTTGGCACCATTCGGTGGTATATAGCCAAACAGTTAAATACCCAAATGGTTAAATATGCCAGCCGACCCTCTCTCCTTGACCTTCGCCGCCCTGGCCGACCCGACTCGGCGAGCCATGCTTGCGCGCCTCGCCCACGGCGAATGCACGGTCGGCGAGCTCGCCAAGCCGTTCGCCATGAGCGGGCCCGCGGTCTCGAAACACCTCAAGGTGCTCGAGCGCGCCGGGCTCGTCTCGCGCAGGCGCGACGCGCAGCGGAGGCCCCGCCGTCTCCAGGCCGCGCCGATCAAGAAGGTGGCCGAGTGGGCGGACGACTATCGCCGGTTCTGGGACGCGAGCTACGAGCGTCTCGACGCTATACCTCAACCACCTGATGTCGGAGGAGCCGGACGATGACGCGGCCAAGTGAAGCCCCCGCCGCCGCCACGCGCCACCAGACGAGCTTCTCTACCCCGAGCGATCGCGAGCTCGTAATCACCCGCACGTTCGACGCGCCACGGTCGCTCGTCTGGACCGCGTTCACGGACCCGAAGCATCTCCCGAATTGGCAGACGGGACCCAAGGGCTTCACGATGCCCGTCTGCGAGATCGACCTCCGCCCCGGCGGCTCCTGGCACTACGTCTGGCGCAATGCGCAGGGCCGCGAGTTCGGGGCGACAGGAACCTATCGCGAGGTCACACCACAGCAGCGCATGGTCACCGTCACGATCGTCAACGGCGAGGAGAACACGAGCACCACCGTCTTCACCGAGCACGACGGCCGCACCACGGTGACGACCACGATGCTCTTCGCCAGCACGGCGTCGCGGGACCAGGCACTCCCGTACGCCAGGGGCGGCACCGTGAGCAGCTACACCCGCCTTGATGCGTATCTCGCGTCGAAGAGATGACCGCTCAGACACGGAGGAGAATCGCATGAAGATCAAGCTGACGAGCGTCTACGTTGACAACCTGGACAAGGCCTTGCGCTTCTACACGGAAGTATTGGGCTTTGTGAAGAAGGCCGACTTTTCACGAGGGCCGTTTCGCTGGCTGACGGTGGCTTCCGCAGAGGAGCCGGACGGCACCGAGCTGCAACTGGCGCCGAGCGACAATCCGGCAGCTGGGGCCTATCAGCAGGCCATGTTTCAGCAGGGCCAGCCGGCGGCGATGTTCTACACGGACGACATCAAGGGCGACCACGAACGCATCAAGGCGCGAGGCGCCGAGTTCACCATGCCGCCCACCGAGGTGACCGGCTCGACCATCGCCCAGCTCAACGACACCTGCGGCAACCTCATTCAACTCGTCCAGCTGGCGCGCTGGTAGCGCTCCGGCATCAGCCGCATGAAAACGCCCGACGCAAGTGAAATCACGTCGGGCGTACAACTTCAGAGAGCGGCGACCGGACTCGAACCGGCGACGTCCAGCTTGGGAAGCTGGACGCTCACTAACACTTCCCACAAACTCTGTTGCACAGCAAGATTCTAGGCGTCCAGTCATCGCAAGGCAACGAGGCGATCTTTCCGCGTTTTCCGCCAGTCACCTACCCCAACCTACCCCACGCGCAAACGATGATCGAGGGAGCTACATGGGAAGGTCTGTCGATACGGCTGAGCATGCTCGATGGCATCCGTCGCCCTATAACCTATCGCGGGCCGCCGCGGCCCGGTCCCGGCCAGGAGCGGTGTCACTGTCGAATATCGCGCCCGCCGTTCGACACTTAAGGGAGCCCTGGCCCGCCAGGGAGCACCAGCAACCCCCATCCACTGGAGCGTCACGATGCTGCTTATCCGCGAAGTGTTCCACTGCCGGCCCGGCAAGGTCCGCCCCCTACTCGAGAAGTTTCAGGCGATGAACTGCATCATGGTCAACGCCAGCCAGGGCAACAGGCGCCTGATGACGGACTTCAGCGGCGAACGCTACTGGACCCTGGTTGCGGAGTTCGAGACACCCGGCATGGCCGAGTTCGAGAAGATGATGCAGGGTGAAGGGATGAGCGAGGCGGACACGAAGGAGTTCGAGCGCCTCATGGAGGGATACCACGACCTGATCGACAGCGGGCACCGGGAGATCTACCGGCTGGAGCCGGCCACAAAGGGGTGATTGGCTGGCGGTGGCGCACCCGGACGGGGACTTGGCCGTGAAGGCAAGCAACGCCGCGGTCCCCGTCCAGGCGGCGGACGAGGACCGCCCACCTACCCCGAATCCCACCCTGCGCGCAAACCGACGCGCCCCGCGCGCATGAGAGCGTCTGCGCGGACTCTAGGGCCAAAAGGCCGGCGCAAGATCGGGCGCGCGATCCAACGTCTGAATGCTGCTGCTTCCCAGGTGGGGCCAATCGTTCGCCCGGGCAATCCACGCGAAGCTCGACGGGTCGCCCAGCAGGGTTGCACTCACTGTAGCGCTGATCGTCGCCCCGACTATATCAAACGGGATCGACATGCTCACCGCCTCCCCACCGATCAGGAGCGGACGGCGGTCGATCAGTACGCCAGTGAAGGCGCTGCCATTCCACAGCACCATGACGATGAACTCTGGGGGCGCCGCGCTGCCGGATGAGAACGGGAAGCCGCGCGGAAGTGCCGGGCTTGTGTTGAGGTTCCAGTCCCATTCCTGAACCGTAATCCCACCACGCAGCACAGGGGCAGCGGGAACACTGGCCGCGACGTCCATCGCGAACGTAAATGTCCCGCCCTCCGCATCGACCGCCGCGCTCACAATATCCTGATACGCTTTGCCGCCCAGGCCGTTTCCCTGGGACGCCGAGGCGTCTCCCTGCGCGTCCGTCGTGCTGACCAGGGCCGAGAGCGTTGTCACAGCGAGGACTCCGTCCGCCCGCTCGGGGCTCGTGACCCCCTCTCCCGACCCGCATCCGGCGATCCCGACGACCAGCACCGAACAGATCCCGCTGCCGATCAATGTCCTCATATAGCCTCCAGGAGATGTCCAGGCCCGGCCTCCGCCGGCGTCATTGCCGCGGTTCAGCCCGGCCGGTAGCTTCCACCCTACATTCCGGGTCTTTGCTGGGAGTGATCTGGCGCTGACCTGGGCACTCGAGAGCCACCGTGATCACCATCCGGCTGTTCGGGGCGATCGACCTCCGCGGCGGAGACGGCCAGGAGCTTCGCGGCGTGCTCGCGCAGCCGAAGCGCCTGGCTCTGCTCGCTTACCTTGCCGCCGCCGAGCCGGCGGGGCCCCACCGGCGCGATACCCTCCTCGGTCTCTTCTGGCCCGAGCTCGACCAGGACCGGGCCCGCAACAACCTCAGCCAGACCGTCCACTTCCTCCGCCGATGGTTGGGCGATGCCGCGATCGCCTCGCGAGGCGGAGAGGACCTCGCGCTCGAGGACTCGCTGGTCTGGGTGGACGTACGCGCCTTCCATGCCGCCCTTGCCGCGGGCCGACCCGACGAAGCGCTCGAGTTGTACCGCGGCGACCTGCTTCCATCGTTCTTCGTCCCGGGCTCGGCGGGCTTCGAGGAGTGGCTCGAGCGGGAGCGCGACGGACTGCGCGGCCGGGCAGCGGCGGCGGCACGGCTGCTGGCGGAGCGTCACGAGCACGCCCAACGGCTCACGCAGGCGGCCGGACTCGCGCATCGCGCGTTGGAGCTGTCCGACAGCGACGAGCGGCACCTCCGCCGGATGATCGAGCTGCTGAGCCGCGTCGGTGATCGCGCCGGTGCCGTGCGGGCGTACGAACGGTTCGCCTCGAGCGTGGCGGAGGTCGGCGTGGAGCCCGCGTCCGAGACCGTCGCGCTGATCGGCCGGGTGCGCTCCGGGGAGCAAACCGCGGCCAGCCCGCAGCCCGGCTCCGCCATCTCTCCGTTGCCGATGCCAGGGGTGCCCGCGGGCGACACCACACGCATCGAGTCCGTCGTCTCCGCGCTCGCCCGGCTGGGCGCAGCGCTGTCGAGTCGATACAAGGTGGAGCGACAGATCGGCGCGGGCGCCATGGCCGTGGTCGTGCTCGCGCAGGATCTGCGTCATCGCCGGCCGGTCGCCATCAAGGTGCTGCGCCCCGAGCTCGCAGCCCTGATGGGACCGGACCGCTTCCTTCGCGAGATCGAGATCGCCGCCGCACTCGTGCATCCTCATATCCTGCCGCTGCACGACTCGGGCGACGCCGACGGCGTGCTCTACTACGTCATGCCGTACATCGCGGGAGAATCGCTCAGGGACCGCCTGGATCGCGAACAGCGGCTGCCGGTGGCAGGTGCGATGCGCATCGCTCGCGAGGTGGCGGATGCGCTCGGGTACGCCCATGCCCAGGGATTCGTCCACCTGGACATCAAGCCGGAGAACATCCTGCTGGGGGGTGATCACGCGCTGGTCGCCGATTTCGGCATCGCGCGGGCCATCGATTCGGCCAGTGGCGAGCGGCTGGGCGCCCGTCACTTGAGCGGGACTCCGGCCTACATGAGCCCGGAGCAGGCCCGCGGCGACGGAACCGTGAACGCGCGCACCGACGTCTACGCGCTGGGGTGCGTCCTGCACGAGATGCTCGCCGGCGAGCCGCCGTTCACCGGGGCCACCGTGGAGGCGGTGATCTCGCGGCGCCTGCACGAGCCAGCGCCACGGGTGTCGGTGGTGAGGCGAGAGGTGCCTCGCCTTGTGGACGAAGTCATCGCGCGCTCTCTGGCCCCCGACGCCACGGAGCGCTTCGCGACGGGCAGAGAGCTCGCCGAGGCGCTGGCCGGCGTCGAGTCCGCCGGAGTGCCGGGGCGAAGGTTCTCGACCCGCATCAGGTGGGGCGGTGCCGTCGCGGCGGCACTCGTCGCCCTGGCCGGATGGCGGGCCTGGCCCCTGCTGCAGCACCCCTCCGCGACGAAGCATCTGGCGGCGATCGCCGTACTTCCGCTCCGCAATCTTGGTGATTCCGCCGACGGCTATCTCGCGGAGGGCCTGGTCGGAGAGCTGAATCGCGGCCTGGCCCGACTTGATGGCATCGCGGTCCGTCCCGAGGCGACCGTGCGTGCCGAAGCATCCAAGGGAGGAGACCCGACCGCGCTCGGCCGGCGACTCGAGGTGACCTACGTCCTCGGCGGTTCGGTGCGCCGGGACAGCGGCGGGCCACGGGTGAGCCTGGAACTGGTGCGGGTGGATGATGGCGTGGCGAGATGGTCCCGGACGTACCCCGCCGCCGACGCGGACCTGTTCACCGTGAGACAGAGCGTGGCGGGTGAGGTCGCGCATGCGCTCTCGCTGCCGCTGACGCCGCCGGTGCGTGCGGCATTGGCCAGGCGCGCCACCACGGATCACGCGGCGCGCGACCTCTACCTCCTGGCCTCGCATTTCAGGGGTTCCTTCACGCTGAAGGGAGCCGAGCGGGCGGTCGACCTGTTCCGCCAGGCGATCGCGCGCGACTCTGGCTTCGCGGAGGCGTGGGTGGGCCTCGCGGGCGCCTACCAGTTGTTCTCCCAGCTTGGCGGCCGCACGCCGATCGAGACGCTGGTGCTCTGGCGGCGAGCCATCGATCGGGCGATCACGCTCGACACTCTGAACGGCGAGGCATTCAACCAGAGAGCGCAACTGCACGTGGTGTTCGAGTGGGATTACGGCGCCGCCGACCACGACTTTCGGCAGGCCATCGCCCTGAGTCCCGGTTCGGAGGATGCCTACATGGCGTACGCCCAGTTCCTGAACGTGGTGGGCTTGGACGACTCGGCCCTGACGGTCATGCGGCGAGCCGTAACGATCAGTCCCACGGACCCGGTGCGCGTGGCGAACCTCGCACCGCGGCTCCGGATGGTCGGACGACCGGTGGAGGCCGCGAGTGAGGCGCGCCGCGCGCTGGCGCTGGACTCGAACGTCTGGGTCGCGCACCTGATGTTGGCCCAGCTGGCCGACGACCAGGGCCGGCTGGAGGCGGCGGCGCTCGAGGCCGAGCAGGCGTATCGCATCACCGGAGATCTCCCGTTCGTGCTGGGGACGCTCGGCCGGTATTACGGGCTCGCCGGCCACCGGAGGCAGGCGGCGTCGGCCCTCGCTCGGTTGAATGAGCTCGGGCGGCAGCAGTATGTCGAGCGAGTGTACCTGGCGGAGGCGCTGATCGGCGTGGACGACCGGCCCGGAGCGCTCGACGTGCTGGAGGAATCGGCCCGCTCTCGAGAGCCGGACCTTCCGTGGAAGCTGTCGTACGGGCACCTGGACCGGCTTCGCGGGGAGCCGCGCTATGAAGCATTGCTCAAGCGGGTCGGCGTGTCGGTCCATCGGCGCTGATGCGGCGCCATGAGCGGGTGAGACCAGATCAAGCGGTTCCGGCGAGTCGGCCATCGCGACCGCCGGGGCCGACCCCACCTACCCACCCCCTACCCCAGCCGCGGACACACTGGGGAAGGTGGAAACGAAGCCCCCGCCGAACTCGAAGTGTCGGCGGGGGGTGACGAGGATCTTCCAGAGAGCGGGCGACCGGACTCGAACCGGCGACGTCCAGCTTGGGAAGCTGGCATTCTACCACTGAATTACGCCCGCAAGGCGCGGCTGACGCGCGAGGTGAATGTGCCCGGCCCGCTGGCCGGTGTCAAGCGTGACTCAGAGCGCCCGCGACGCCTCCAGAAAGCTCCGCAGATCCGGCTCGCTCACCGCCGGCTCCCCCGGCGAAACGTTGTCCAGCCGCCCCTCCCGCATCCAGCGCTCCAGCTCCCCGACCAGCTCGAAGAGGTGATCGAACGAGTCGACGATGAACAGCAGCGGCTGGTAGTGGTCGATCTCGAAATACTGATTGATGACCCACTCGAGCTGAATCGGATGGCGCTGCACCAGCGGCGAGTCGACCGCGTGGGCCAGCTCGCCGTGGGAGCTCAGGAGCCCGCTCCCGTATGCCTTGAGCCCCCCCGGGCTCCGCATCAGCCCGAACTCGATCGTGAACCAGAAGAACCGGGCCATCGCCTTGAAGATGCTGGTGACGCGCCGGATCTGCTCCTGCTCGTCCGTGATCCCCGCCACGATCTCCGCGGCCGTGTGGGCGCAGTCGCCGAACCGCACCAGCGTGTCGGCGAACGCGCGATCGGTGTGCATCGGCACGTGGCCGGCGATATCGTGAAAGATGTCCGGCTCCGGGAGGTAGTCGAGCGTGGCGCCGTCCCGGATGGTGATCGTCGTGGGGAATTCGCGGTTGCGGAGGCAGTCGAAGAACAGGAAGGATGGCACGTACCCGCTCACCGGCTTGGCCTTGAAGCCGGTGAGCGGGCTGAGAAATCGATTGACGTCCTCGAGCCTCGGCACCCGTTCGGGGTCGAGGCACAGATTGTCGATGCCCTGCAGGAAGCGCGGATTGGCATACCGGCGCCAGCGGTCCTCCATCCGGGTGAACAGCCGGCGCCACGCGTCGTGGTTGGCGTCCGAGTACAGCTCGTACGGCTGAGTGATGTACAGCCGCCCCTCCGCCTGCGCCTGCTCGATGTACGGCGCGCGGGTGGTGGTCAGACCGATGCTGTTCGTCTGTTCCGCGCGTAGGCCTGCCATCGATGCTCCGTGCTCTCCTGACGCCGTTCGCGTGCGCGAATCTACTTCCGCTTGTACCGCCAGGCCGTGATGCCGCTCCCCTGGCCCGCGACCTTGACCTCCTGCGTCGCGCCGGCGGCCAGCGCCGGGACCTGCGCCTCCTGGGTAGCGACCACGGTGCCGGTGCCGCCCAGAAACTCGACGGTGATGGGGATCGCGGCCGCCGGGATGGCCTTCCCCGTGGGTGTCTGGGCCGCGCGGCCGGTGGCGGTAAGGGTCAGGCTGGCGCCACTGCCCGTGGCGCTGAAGTCCGAGGCCTTCACGTCCGCGGGAAGCGCCAACACCTTTTCGGCGGTCTTCACCGCGTCATCGACCTTGGCGCTCTGCTTGTAGCCTTCGCCCTGAAGCTTGAGTGCGGTCTCGTTCAGCGGCTCGATGGCCACCAGCTTGGCCGCCGTCGCCGCGAGCTTGGGGCCGTCCTTCATCGCGAGATAGGTGTTGCTGAGGTTGTAGAGCGCATCGCGATTGTTGGGCTCCGCCGCCACCAGCTTCTCGAATGCCGCCGCGGCGTCGGCGAACTTCTTGTCGTTGTAGGCGTTCACGCCCACCGACATCAGATCCTGGGACGCGGCCGCGCTCCCGGCGCTCGGAGCGCCACCGGCGGCCACGAGTTCCTTCTCCAGCGCCTGCGCCTGCTCGATCTTGCCGCTGCCGCGGTAGGCCGCGGCCAGGCCGCGCTTGCCTTCGATGTCGGTCGGCACCCACTTGAGGTACCGCTCGAAGACGACGACCGCCTGGTCGTATTTCTTGCCGTTGAGGAGCAGCGCGCCCTGGTTGAACGTCGACCGGTTGCGGTACTTGATGTCGTTCGTGTCGGTCGACACGACGGCGGCGGCCTGCCCGAAGTAGTACGCCGCGCTGTCCGGCTGTCCCTTGTCATTCATGATCGCCGCGGTCTGATAGAATGAGATCGGCGAGCCGCGGTAGATGGCGCCCGCCTGCCGGTACAGCACGAGGGCGGAGTCGGGATTCTGGTCCTCCTCGAACTTGCTGCCCGCTTTCACCAGCGCGATCCAGGCATTGCGGCGGTAGCCGGCGATGTCACTGGCGCAGTCCGGCGCCAGCTGCTCGGCTTTCGTGAGCGCCGTATCCGCGGAGTACAGGTTGCCCTGCGTGAGGTAGATGCGCCCCAGGTAGTACCAGGCGGCGGGGTTCTTCTCCTGGCCGTTCTGCTGCATCGCTTCCAGGATGACCTTCTCACCCTGGCCGAGGATGCGGGTCTTGCTCTCGGGCACATCGGTCTCGATGGCCGACTTCAAGTATCCCGCGGCGCTCGCCACCTTGAAGTGGTTCGGCTTGATCTTGCAGTCGGCCGGCTTATAACTGGTTGGCATCGACTTCGCCACGCGGTCATTGAGCACCGGCTGCTGCGCCTGACCGATCGTGGCGCCGACGGACAACAGGATGAAGGCAGACGCGATCTGGGCGTTCACTCGTCACGACTCCTTGTTCGGGGTCTGTAGCCGGGCGGCAGGCTCTGCGTTCACCAGGCGAATAGCCCTCTCACGCAAGTCCCTTGCCACCTCATGGGCCGGGCGTCCCGTGCGTTGCGCCAGGGCTGCCACGTCTTCGAACTCCGGTTTCATACGCGGACCGTCTGGCGCGTCCAGCACTTTCACGCGCACCCGGGTGCCGTCGGCGGCTTCGACCTGCAACTCCCGCCGGGCCAGGGTCACACGTTCCGCGGCTTGGCGCCGCACGCCGGCGGTCGTGCTGTGTCGGAAGAACGCGCTGCTCACCGAATCGGCATTCCCGGCACCCGCGACGGCCTCGATCCGGAAGCCGGTCCGACCTTTCTTCATCTGCGTGGACCATACCTGCACGTCCAGCGCGCCAGCGGCCACAAGCGCCTCGCGCAGCGGCTCGAGATACTCCGGGCTCAGATCGTCCAGGTCGGTCGAGAGCACCACCACGTCTCCAGCCTCCGCCGCCGACTGCGCCAGGATGAGCCGGAGCGCGTTGGGATAGGTCGACGGATCGCGCCCGCCCGCCCCCCACGCGCCGCCCGAAACCGCCCGCCAGCGGCCCGGCGGCGCACCCTCCGAGAGCACCCGGAGCAGGACCGCACCGGTCGGCGTCACGGCCTCACCCGAGACGGGGCCGTTGGGACCGATGTCGATGCCCTCGAGCAGCAGCCCCGTGGCGGGTGCGGGCACCGGGATTACGCCGTGAGCCGCCCGCACCCAGCCGCTCCCGAGTCCCACCGGGCGATTGTAGATCCGGTCGATGCCCAGCCGCTCGAACCCCTCGATCGCGCCGACGATGTCGATGAGCGCATCGACCGCTCCCACCTCGTGCAACGCCACCTGCTCTGCCGGCACGCCGTGCACGCGACCTTCGGCCTCGCCCAGCAGCCGGAAGGCGCGCAGAGCGCGCTCGCGCACCCAGGGGGAAAGTGGTGCCCGTTCGACCGCGGCGAGCAGCTCGCCGATGTGGCGGTGGGGGCCATGAGCATGCGACCCGTGCTCGTGGGTGTCCCCATGGCTGTGCCCGTGATGGTCGTGATCGCCGTGACGGTCGTTCGCACGGTCCGCGGGGACCGGCTCCGCGGGATGCTCCCGCTCACCGCCCGGCAGGATGACGTCGACCTTGACGGCACGCACACCGCAGCGCGCAACGTCGGTGATCTCCACGATGACATCTGGCGCGCCCAGCCGGGCCGGGAGCCCGCGCAGCCAGTCGGCGGGGGCCCCGGCCGCAACCAGCGCGCCGAGGAGCATGTCGCCGCTGATCCCGGCGGCCGGATCGAGGATAGCAAAACGACCATCAGCCATAGACTTATAAATATGGCCGCGGCCTAGACTGGAGGCAAATCCCCCGGGCCCCGGTACAGCCAGCCCGCCCCGGTGTTGAATGCCACCACCCTGTCCTCCGGGGCGAGGACACCGCTGACCCTGAGGGCGCCTGCCGCGGCCAGCGCCGCCCCGCCCTCCGGGGACAGGTCTACCCCTTCCTCTCGGGTGCCGTCGCGCGCCTCGCGCTCGAGGTCGGGGTCGTCGACCGCGACTGCGCCTCCGCCGGTCTCACGGAGGATCCGGAGCATCAGGCGGCCGCCGAGGGGGGCGGGCACGCGGAGCCCGCTCGCCAGCGTCCACGGATCGGGCCACGGCGCACACTCATCGGCGCCGGACCCGAACGCCAGCACGACCGGCGCGCAGCCGCTGCTCTGCACCGTGTACATGCGTGGGAGCTCGCCCTGGACCCAGCCGGCCTCGCGCAGCTCGAGGAAGGCCTTCCACATCCCGATGAGACCGGTCCCGCCGCCGGTAGGGTAGATGATCGCGGCCGGCAAGGTCCACCCGAGCTGCAGGGCGAGCTCCAGGCCCAGGGTCTTCTTGCCCTCGATGCGATAGGGCTCACGCAGGGTGGAGAGATCGACCGCCCCGGACTCCGCGGCGTAGGCGCGAGCCGCCTTGCCGCAGTCGCCGATGTGCCCGTCGAGCAGCACGAGGTCCGCTCCGTAGACGAGCATCTGGGCGAGGATGGTTCGGGGTGTGGTGCTCGGTGCGTAGACCCTGACCGAGGTACCCGCCCGGGCACCGTACGCGGCGGCGGCGACGCCGGCATTCCCGGCCGTGGGCAGCACGAACCGGTCGGCGCCGGCGGCCACCGCGCGGGTGATCGCGGCGCTCAGCCCTCGAGCCTTGAACGATCCCGTCGGGTTCGTGCCCTCGTCCTTGATCCAGAGGTCGGCTAACCCGAGCCTGGCCCCGGCGCGCGGGGCCCGTAGGAGCGGCGTGTCGCCCTCACCGAGGGTGATGGGCTGCTCGTCAGGCAGCAGCGGCAGGAAGGGACGGAACCGCCACATGCCATGGCGGCGGCGCAGCTCGGCCCGATCGACGAGGGTCGGCACCCGGTCGGGATAGCGCACGAGCCACGGGAGCCCGCACACGTCGCACACCGTGGGCAGGCCCTCGGGTCCGCGACGGTTGTCGCAGTGGGAGCACTCGAGGATCCAGTCGGGCCTCGACGCGGCGCTCACGTGGTGGCGTTCAAGTGCGAGAGCACTCGCTCAGCCAGCCGAGCCGAGAAGCCCGGCACCGTGGCGAGCTCCGCCACCGAGGCGGACTTCACGCCGGCCAGGCTGCCGAAGCGCTCGAGCAACTGGCGCCGCCGGTTGGGCCCGACGCCGGGGATGTTGAGCAGCTCCGAGGTGATCGTGCGCGTGGTGCGCCGTTGGCGGTTGTACGCCAGGCCGAACCGGTGCGCTTCGTCGCGCGCCCGCTGCAGCAGGCGGAGCGAGGGGCTCCGCCTCGAGAGCCGAAGACTCTCCGAGCGACCGGGGAGGAACACCTCCTCCTCCCGCTTCGCCAGGCTCACCGTGGCAATCGGCCCGAGCCCCACTTTCTCCATCGCATCCAGCGCGGCGTTCAATTGTCCTTTGCCCCCGTCGATGACGAACAGATCCGGCAGCGGGAGCCCTTCGTCGCGCCGGCGCGTGAGGTACCGCGTGATGACCTCGTGGATCGCCGCGAAGTCGTCCTGCTGGCCCAGCCCCTTGATCTTGAACTTGCGGTACTCGCTCTTCTTCGGGCGCCCCGCCTCGAACCAGACCAGCGAGCCGACGGTGTCCTTCCCCTGGTTGTGGCTGATGTCCACGCACACCAGGCTTCTCGGCACGGCGCTCAGGCCCAGGTCGCGTCCCAGTGCGTACACCGGGTCCTCGGCCCGCTCCTCCGTTTCGAACGACTCGATGCGCAGGCTTTCCATGAGATGCCGTGCGTTGTGATCGGCCAGCTCGAGCCAGCGGTGCGCGGTGCCACGCTGCGGGACCGTCCAATCGGCGTCGGGCAGAAGCTCGCGCAGCGCATCCCAGTCCGCCGGCGGGAACGGGATCACGACCCGTCGTGCGCGGGACTCGGCGGGGACGTAGTAGCGGACCAGGAAGGCGCTCAGCACGGCGGCGTCCTCCTCCTCCTCGAGCCCCTCGAGAAACCGGTGCTCGCGCCCCACGACCCTGCCCTCCCGCACGCGGATCAGCACTCCGACCGCGTCGTCGCCGTCCCGGGCGTAGCCGATGACGTCCGCGTCACCCGTGCCCATGACCTCCACGCTGGCCGGCTCCTCCAGCTGCTCCAACCAGCGGAGTGCGTCGCGCATGTCCTTGGCGCGCTCGTAGTCCTCGCGCCCGCTTGCGGCGATCATGGCTTCGCGCACCTTCTGGCGCACGTCGCCCGTGCGCCCGTCGAGGAAGTCCACCACGTCCTCGACCATCCGGCGGTAATCCTCCCTGCTTTGCCACCCGACGCAGGGCGCGAGGCAGCGGCCGATGTGGTAGTCCAGGCACGGCCGCTCCCGCCGCTCGGCGGGGAGATTGTCGGCGCAGCTTCGCACCGTGTACAGCCGGCGGATGATCGCCAGGGTGCGCCGCAACTGGCCGACGTCGGTATACGGCCCGTAATAGCGGGCCCCCGGGATGTCGCGCCGCCGGGTGACGAGCACGCGGGGAAACGGGTCGGCGAGCGTCACTGCAATCGACGGATAACTCTTGTCGTCCTTGAGACGGACGTTGAACCTGGGACGGTACTCCTTGATGAGGTTGTTCTCGAGGATCAGCGACTGCGCCTCGGATGACACGACGATGGTCTCGACGTCGGCGATCAGGCGCTGGAGCAGCTGGTTCTTGGGGCTGCCGTCGAAGTCAGCCGCGAAGTAGCTGCGCACCCGGCTCGTCAGCCGCTTGGCCTTGCCGACGTACAGAATCTCCCCGTTGGCGTCCTTCCACAGGTACACGCCGGGGCCGTCGGGGAGCGTATCGAGCTTGCGCTGAAGCGCGTCGGGAATGCCTGGAACCGTCATGGAGTCCATTACCGCCCACGAATGCGTCTCATGACCGCCGCGGCCTCGGGTATGCCGAGACGGTCGGTGAGGAAAAAATACACCCCTCCGAAGACGGTCAGGAGCAGCGCGGCGGAGAGAATCGGCCCACGGAGCGGTACCACCATCCGCAGCCCCCAGGCGGCCCCCGCCCCCGCCGCGGCGGTGGCCCAGAGCTGGGCGGTCAGCGCCACCGGCAGGCCGGTCGGGCCGATCCGGCGGTTGAGGGCGGCGCGCAGCAGGACGAACTCCACCCATCCGGCGACGCCGGCCGAGGCCGTGAGGCCGGCCGCGCCCCAGCGCGGATCGATCCCCAGCAGGCGCGGCAAGGGGAGCGCGGCCAGGTAGCCGAGCCCGATGGTGAGCGCGACGCGCACCAGCGCAAAGCGGAGCGGCGTGCGCGTGTCGTGCAGTGCGTAGTACGTGGAGGCATAGAGCCGGCCCATCGTCGAAGCCAGCAGCCCGACGGCGGAACCGGCAAGGATACCCCACACGTAGACCGTCATCTCGCGGGTGAATGCGCCCGATTGATAGAGAGCGCCGGTCACGACATCACCGAGCGCGAGGAACGCCATGGCGGAGGGCACGACGAAGAACGCGATTTGCCGAAGGCCCGCTCCGAGCCGCTCCCGGAGGAAGGCGGCGCGCTCGACGTCGGTGCCGATCGCGCCCGACATCGTCGGCAGCTCGGCCGCCGAGACCGACATCCCGAAGAGGCTCACCGGCAGCGTGTAGAGCACCTGGGCGTAGGAGAGCCCTGCCACGGCGCCGGTGGGCAGCAGGCTCGCGAGCACGGTGTCGACATAGGCACTGATCTGGACTACTCCACGACCCACGAACACGGGACCGAAGTTGCGAAGGACCTCCCGCACCTGCGCCGATCCCAGTACCAGCCGCGGCCAGGTCCCCGCCAGGAGCCGTGTCACGGTAGGCATCTGGACGGCGAACTGGAGCAGGCTCCCCAGCACCGAGCCCCACGCCGCGATCTCGGCCAGGTCGTACGCCGAGTGGCGGCCGCCGAACGCGATCAAGCTGGCGATGATCGCGACGTTCCAGAGCACCGGCGCCGAGTAGCTCAGGAAGAACCGGCGGTGGCTGTTGAGGACTCCGAGGCACCAGGCCGAGAGGACGAGGAGTCCGGCGCCCGGGAACAGGATGCGCACGAGGCGGATCGTCGCCTCGCGCTTCTCGCCGGTGAAGCCCGGGGCGATGATCGCGATGAGCCAGGGCGTGAGCGCGACGCCGAGCAGCACCAGCGCCGCCGTCACCAGCCCCAGCAATGCCGCCACCGCACCCGCAACGCGCCGGGCCTCGGCCTCGTCGCCCCGGGCGCGGAGACCGGCGTAGACCGGGATGAACGAGGCCGAGAGCACCCCTTCGCCGAACAGATTCTGCAGGAAGTTCGGAATCCGGAACGCGGCGTTGAAGGCGTCGGCCGCGTCGGAGGTACCGAAGTAGTGGGCGAAGACCCGGTTCCGGACGAGGCCGACGAGCCGGCTGAGGAGAATTCCCGAGGCCACCATCACCGCCGGCCGAGGGCTGCGGCGCGCGGTGGTGGTCAGGACCGGGGCGGCGGTGGGAGGGTGGAGCGCGACGAAGGGTCGGACAGCAGGCGCTGCAGAAAGGCGTTCTCGTCCTGGAGCGACTGGATGCCGCGGGAGAGGTCGTCCACTTCGGCTTCGAGCAGCTCGACCCGCTTGGCGAGCGCCGAGACGTCGGGTGGTGTCTGCTGTGGGCCCTCGAGCCGCCGCGCCAGCGCCCGTCCGATCGGCGAGTCCACCACGATACCCAGGATCGGGATCAGCAGCGCCACGAGCAGGAAGAGCGCGATGACCGACATGAGTCGAGTCTACGCCTGTTGCGACGGCGCTTCAAGGGCGCCGCGATACCACGCCCGGAACGCATCGGTCAGCTCCGGCAGCAGTCCCGGCCCGTAGCGGGCCAGGAACGGGGCGACGGTCAGCACCCGCTCCTGCGGCTTGCCGTTGGGGACGATCGCCGTCCGCGCCCGGGCCAGCTGGCCCAGCTCGGTCTCCTGCCGACGCTTGAGGTGCTGCACCAGCTTCTTCTCGATGTCCTGGGTCCCCCCGAGCGCCTGCTGGCGGGCCGCCTGGGTGGGCCGGGCGAGCGTGGGATCGATCTGGGTCGCCGCGCGCTCGAGCACGGTGTACCCTTGGTCGAGCTCGCGACGGAGCCGCTCCAGCGCCTCGGTCGCCTCCGCCGGGAGCTGCGCCCGCACCAGCCTGGCCTCGAGCGCGCCCGCCGGCGAGAACAGCTCGGCGAGCTGGACGCCGAATTTCTCCAGCACGCGGTCCACACGACGCTCCACGATGACCCCCGACCACCGGGGCAGCGGCAGCTGTCGCGGGATCCCGAGGCGGTCGTATATCGGCGGCGTGAGCGCGAGATAGCGGAGCTCGCCGGGGCCGCCGAGGTAGGCCACGGTCGGCAGGATGGCGCTCTCGACCGCCGGCCGGAGCAGCACGTTGGGCGAGAGCCGCGTGGGCTCGTCGGCCGCGATCCGCTCGATGGCCGCCAGGTCGAACCGCTCGCGGCTCCGCCGGGTCACGAAGTCCGCGCCGTCCCGCACCAGGCGGTCGCGCCCCAGTGACGCTTCCACCATGACCAGCGCCGCGCCGTCGCCGACGGTGATGCCCGAGGTCCGCGCGGTCACACCCCGGGCTTCGGCCCAACGGTCGAGGTCGGTGTCGAGCTCGCGAGCCTGCCGGAGGGCGCTCACCAGATGGGGCGCCGCCGCCCGCTTGGCCGCGGGATGCGTGCTGTCGAAGACGAGGATTCCGAGCGGACCGAGCAGCTCTGCCAGGGCGCCGCCGTAGCTGCCGGCGACGGTGGCTTCCGGGCGGTAGTGCCGCTCCAGCCAGGCCAGGGTGGCATCCCGGAACTCGGAGACCGGGAGGCCGGCCGCGAGCTGGTCGAGCGCCGCGCGCACGCCCTCGCCCAGCGGCAGCCGGTACATGGGCGTCAGCGGTGCCTCGGGCGGTCTCGGCGGAAGCGCCGCCGTGGCGACGGCGCCCTCGGCTGTGATCCAGGCGGCGGAGCTGGCCTCGGCGAAATCGTGGTCGTCGCCGGCCAGCCAGAAGACGGGCACCACCGGCCGGCCCCACCGCTCCTCCAGAATGGCGGCCAGGGCCGCGGCGCTGAGGGCCTTGTGGACGGTGTACAGGGGCCCGGTGAAGAGCCCGGGCTGCTGTCCCGTGGTGACCGCGAGGGCGCCAGGGGTCCGAAGCCGGCCGAGCAACGCGTCCCGTGTGGCCGATGGCAGGAAGGCGGGGGCGAGCGCGTCGATGCCTTCGGGCCGCGCGCCCTCGCGCATCGCGGGTGGCTCGAGCGCGTGCTCGAGCGGCGTGGAGACGAAGCGGAGGCTCACGCCGTCTGCCCGAAGAGAATCGTGCGCGGCGAGTCGGCGCTGAGCGGCGAGGCGTCGTAGTCGCCGAAGCGGTGCCGCACGGTCACGCCGGTCTCGGCCAGCATCGCCGCGATCTCATCGGCGCCGAAGAGGCGCACCCGCTCGCTGAAGCGCCGGCCGCCGGCCGTGGTGATCGTCTTGCAGACGTGCCGCCCGTCGGGCGACACCGATCGCTCGACCGACACATCGGCGCCATCGAGCCGCCGAGTCTCGCGGGGTACGAGCCCGGCGCGCACGGCCGAGGCATTCAGGAAGTCGATCACGAACCATCCTCGCGGCCGCAGTGTGGCGACCATCTCGTGAAGCGCGGCGGCGTGCTCCGCGTCGCGCTCGAAGTACCCGAAGCTGGTGAACAGATTGACCGTGAGGTCCATCGAGCCCGGGCGCACCGGCAGCGCGCGCATGTCGGCCCGCACCAGGGGAGCGCCCGTCACTCCGCGGGCGACGCGGAGCAGCGCCATGGACAGGTCGAGCCCCACGCAGCGGGCGCCGGCCGTCTCGAGCGCCCGCGCGTGCCGGCCCGCCCCACACGCGACGTCGAGCGCCCGCCAGCCCGGCTCGAAGCCGGTCCGCTCCAGGATGAGCGAGACTGCCCGCTCGGCCTCGGCCGCATCGCGATGCGGGTAGAGCCGGAGGTACTCCTCACCGAACCACTCCTCGAACCATTCGGTCATTCGCGCGTCCCGGCGCCCTTGTGATACGGTTCCCCGCGCAGGATCGTGCTCGCGCGATAGAGCTGCTCCGCCACGACCACGCGTGCGAGCTCGTGGGGCAGCGTCAGCGGACCGAGGCTCCACCGGTCGGCCGCCGCCTCGATGAGCGCGGGGTCCAGGCCGTGGCTGCCCCCGATCGCCAGCGCCACCGGGCGAGCCTCGTGCATCCAGCCGGCGAGCCGGCGCGCCAGCTCCTCGCTGCTCCACCCCGCGCCCTCCCGCGCAAGCGCCACCAGCCGCCCGCCGGCCGGGAGCCTGGCCTGGAGCCGCTCACCCTCTTCCCGGCGCTGGGCGTCCACCGTCGGGGCGCGGCTCGCCTCCCGCACCTCGACCTCGCGGACCTTGTGGTGGCGGCCGAGGCGGCGCAGGTAGTCGTCAGCGGCGGCGCGGAAGCTCGGGCGGAGCTTGCCGACGGCGAGGAGGACGAGCTCCATGCGGGTGCCGTCCCCACCGAGTCACCCTGAACGAAGTGAAGGGGGCATGACCTGAATCATGCCTCCTTCGCTCCGCTCAGGATGACGAGCCCGGCGGTCGGACGGATGACGAGCCCGGCGGTCAGGCGGATGACGAGCCCGGCGGTCGGACGGATGACGAGCCTGGCGGTCAGGCGTACATCCCCCTGAGCCGATGCACCGCCGCCACCCGCTCGATCCCCTGCATGTACGCGCCGATCCTGGTGCTCACGTTGTGCTTCCCGACCATGCTCACCACCTCGTCGAACGACTGCACCATGATCCGCTCCAGCCGCTGGTTGACCGTGTCCTCGTCCCAGAAGTACCCGCCGCGATCCTGCACCCATTCGAAGTAGCTGACCGTGACGCCCCCGGCGTTGGCGAGGATGTCGGGGATGATGAAGACGCCCGCGTCTTCCAGGATCTTGTCGGCGCCCGCGGTGGTGGGTCCGTTGGCCCCCTCGCAGATGATGCGGGCCTTCACGTCGCGCGCGTTGTGGCTGGTGATGACGTTCTCGAGCGCGGCGGGGACGAGCACCTCGCAGTCGAGCGTGAGCACGTCGAAATTGCCGACGTGATCGGCCTCCTTGTACTCGCTCAGGAACCGGTGCTGCTTCACGTGCTGCTGCACCTCCTTGATGTTGAGGCCCTTCGGGTTATACACGCCACCCGACTTGTCGCTCACCGCCACGACGGTCAGACCCAGCTCCTCCATGAGCTGCGCCGTGATCGAGCCCACGTTCCCAAACCCCTGCACCGCGACCCGGGTTCCCCTGATCGGCATGCCGAGCTTCTTGAGCGCCTCGCGCGTCACCAGCATGCAGCCCCGGCCCGTGGCCTCGCGGCGGCCGAGGGAGCCGCCCATCTCGACCGGCTTGCCGGTCACGACCGCGGTCACGGTGTGCCGCTTGTGCATGGAGTAGGTGTCCATGATCCACGCCATCATGCGCTCGTTGGTGTTCACGTCCGGCGCGGGAACGTCGGAGTCGGGCCCCAGTGTGTCGATGATGGTGGAGGTGTAGCGGCGGGTGATGCGCTCGAGCTCGGCGTTGGAGAGGTTCGGGGGGTCGCAGATCACCCCGCCTTTGGCGCCGCCGAACGGGATGTTGACGACGGCGCACTTCCACGTCATCCACGCCGCCAGCGCCTTCACCTCGTCGAGCGTCACGTTCATATCGAACCGGATCCCGCCTTTCGCGGGACCGCGGCTGGTATTGTAGAGCACGCGGTAGCCGGTATAGACCTCGACCTCCCCGCTGTCGCGATGGATGGGCACGCTGACGATGATCTGCTTCTCCGGGCTCCGCAGCACCTTGTAGAGCCCGGGGTCCAGGCTCAGGCGCTGGGCGGCGTAGTCGAAGCGCGACATCATCGCCTCGAACGGATTCTCCTCGTTGAGGAACGTGTCCTTCTCCGGGCGGATGAGGAACTGCGAGGGGCGGCTCATGGTGCTCATAGGGTGTCCGGGTTGCTCCAAGAGTGAGTCACAGGCGGTCTACCGGGGTGACGACGGCATCCAGTACGGCGACGATCCGATCGCCGCCGTGTTCCCACGTCAGGTCGAGCAGGGCCACGAGCGGCTCCGGGACGGCGGCCGGCCACCGGTCCCGCAGCTTCACGGCGTCCTTCTGGGTGATCACGACGTGGTCGGCGCGCCGGGCGGCGTGGGCCAGCCAGGCGACGTCCTCGTCGCGGTACTCGTGATGATCCTTCCAGGTGGCCACCTGCACCGCGGCGCCGGTCGCCTTCGTCTGGGCCACGAACGCGTCGGGATCGGCGATCCCCGAGGCGGCCACCACCCGCTTTCCGGCCAGCGTGCTCGCGGACCGCCGGGTGCCACTGACCAGGCCCTCGAGCGTGCCCATTCCCAGGTGCGCCACCGCAATCGGCCCGCGCACCAGGCCCCCGAGCTCCCCGGCCAGGGCCATGGCCGCGTCGGCCGTCGCCCGCTTCCGGGTGACGATCACCGCGTCCGCGCGATCGAGCGCCGCCCAGCCTTCGCGCCACGGCCCGGCCGGAAGGGGCCAGCGGACCGCGCGGGTGGTCTCCGCGCTCATCACCAGGATATTGAGGTCGCGACGGACGTCGAGCCGTTGGTAGGCGTCGTCCAGCACCAGCACCTGGGCGCCGTTCGCCAGCGCGCGCTCGGCGCCGGCGGCCCGGTCGGGATCGGCCACGACCACGGCCTCGGGCACGGAGTGCTGGTGCACGAGCGTCTCGTCGTTGCCGTACCCGCGGAGCAGAATGCCGGGCCGGAGACCGCGTGATACGTAGTGGCGGGCAATCCAGATGGCGATCGGCGTCTTGCCCGACCCGCCCACCGTCAGGTTCCCGACCGCCACCGACGGCAGCGGCAGGTCCCGCACGGCCATCCACCCGCGGCGGTAGGCCAGGCTGCGCGCGTCCATCGAGAGGCGCCAGAGCCCCGAGACCGGCAGCAGCGCCAGGCGCGCCAGCCGTGCGTCAGGGCGCCGGCTGGTCCACAGCCAGCGCATGAGCCGGTGCGTATCGCCCCGGCGGCTCATGGCTCGTCTCCCGCGATTTCCCGCAGTCGCTCCTCCGCCTCACCCAGTCCCGCCGCGAGGCCCGCGTCGCCGGCGGCCACCTCGAACGGGCGGCCGTACCGGATGCGCACCTCGGCACCGGGCTTCGGGATCATGAATCGGTCCCACGAATCTAACCGCCAGGCCCGCCGGGCCTCGGCATGGAGCGGCACGATCGCCCCGCCCCCGCGCTGCGCCGCCGCCACCACGCCCGGCTTCATCTCCCGCCGAGGCCCCGTGGGCCCGTCGGGCGTAAACGCCACGGAGTAGCCGGCCTGGAGCTCGCGGACGGCGCCGAGCAGGGCGCGGGCGGCCCCTCGTCGGCTCGAGCCGCGGACCGTCCGGTAGCCCAGCGACACCGCGAAGTCGGCCAGGTACTGGCCGTCCCGCGCCTCGCTCACCACGATCGCGATCGACTGCCGCCGGTGCTGCCAGAGCAGCGGCAGCAAGGCCTCGTGCCAGAGCAGGAAGACGTGCGGCCGCCGGGCTTCGTACAGCGGGCGCCAGCGGTCCTCGTCGATCGTCCGGATCCGCCAGGACGCGGCCAGCAGGCGAAACGCCGGGGCCAGGAGCAGGCGCGCGGCGGACGGCGACAGCCTCAACGTCAGACGCCGAGCAGCTCGTCGGCCAGCGCCACCACCCGCGTGGTGGCGCCGGGTGCGCCGAGCCGTTGCCGCACGAGGGCGAGTCCCTCCCGCTGGGCGACGGTGACCGGGTCGCGCGCATCGAGCAGCGGCCGGAGCGCGTCGGCGAGCGGGCCGGCCTCGGCCTGGTCCTGCAGCATCTCGGGGACCACCTCCCGCTCCGCGACCAGGTTGACCAGGCTCACCCACTCGACGGTGCGGAGCCGCTGGAACATGAGCCAGGTCAGTGGGTGCACCTTGTAGGCGACCACCATCGGCACGTCCGCCAGCGCGGCCTCCAGCGTCGTCGTGCCGGACTTGGCGAGTGCCGCGTCGGCGGCGGCGAACACCGGGATGGGATCGCCGCGGAGGATCGTGAGCGGGCCCGGATCGGGATAGTCGCCGCCCGGCGTGCCGGCCACGAGCACGCGGTCGCAGCGCCCCTCGTCGAGCAGGCGCCGGGCGGCGTCGCGGAACGGGCGCCACAGCCGGCCGATCTCCTGCTGCCGGCTCCCCGGAAAGATGCCGAGCACGCGGCTGTCGGCCGGAATCCCGAGCCGCGCACGCGCCTCGCCTCGGGTGGGCCAGACGCCGCGGTCCACCAGCGGATGGCCGACGTAGTCGCTCCGGAGCCCGAGGCCGCCGAAAAACTGCTGCTCGAACGGGAGCACGACCGCCAGCCGGTCGACGGCGGAGGCGAACCGGCGCGCGCGCCCCGGGCGCCAGGCCCAGAGCTGGGGCGCAATGTAGTAGAGGACCTTGGTGCCCGCCTCCCGCGCCGCCTCGGCGACGCGGACGTGGAAGCCGGGGTAGTCGATGAGGATGACGAGATCGTACCGATGGGCCCGGAAATCGGCCCGGAGCGCGCGCAGGAGCCGCAGGTGGGCGCGCAGCTTGGTGACGACCTCTACCAGTCCGAACGCCGAGAGCCCTTCCATGTGATACCGGATCTCCGCGCCCGCGGCCGCCATGCGGGGCCCGCCGAGCGCCTCGATCGTGGCCTCGGGGTGCCGGGCACGGAGCGCCTGGACGACGCCCGCGCCGTGAAGGTCACCCGAGGGCTCGCCGGCGGAGACGAAGATGCGAGGGGCGGGCCGCGCGATCATCCGGCCGCGGGCACGGCGAGCGGCGACGTCCGGACGGCGTCGGCCACCCGGAGCGCGAGGGCGAGGGCGCTGCGTCCCTCCTCGCCGCTCACCACCACCTCGCGCCCTCCCCGCACCGCGTGCACGAAGCTCCTCAGCTCGAGCTGCAGCGCGTCGGCTTCGGGCGCCTCCAGCACCACTCGCTCGACCACGTCGGTCAGTGCGTTCCCGGTGCCCGGCTGCCAGTCGGGCCGGACCCGCATGAACTCGCCGCCGCCGGTGGCCAGGTCGAGCGAGAGATACCCGTTCGGCTGGAACAGCCGGAGGCGCCGGACGCGCTCCCGCGAGACCCGGCTGGCGGTGGCCAGGGCCACTGCCCCGTTGGTGAACTCGACTCGTGCATTGGCGATGTCGAGATGCGAGCTCAAGAGCGCGAGCCCGGAGGCCCGCACCTCGGTCGCCTCCGCCCCGCCCGTCAGGCGAAGCACCAGATCGAGATCGTGGATCATCAGGTCGAGCACGACGGCGACGTCGGTGCCGCGGGGCTGGAACGGCGCGAGCCGCTGGCTCTCGATATACCGCGGCCCGTCGAGATAGGGCTCCGCCGCGCGAAGAGCCCGGTTGTAGCGCTCGATGTGCCCTACCTGGAGCTGCACGCCGGCCCTCGCCGCCGCGGCGATGAGGGCGTCGGCCTCGGCGACGGTGACCGCGAGCGGCTTCTCCATCAGGACCGCCACGCCGCGCTCCAGCGCCCGGAGCCCCACCGACGCGTGCGCCGGCGTGGGGACCGCGATGGTCACGGCCTGGACCCGCGCGAGCAGCGTGTCGAAGTCGCCGAAGGCGGTCACCCCCAGGTCGCCGGCCACCTCGGCGGCGCGTGCCGCATCGGTGTCGAACACACCCACGAGCTCGGCCTCCTCGAGGATCGCCAGGTGCCGGGCATGGTGCCGGCCGAGCGCGCCGACGCCTACGACCCCGATCGGCAGGCGCGCGCTCACGCGGGCACGCCCCGCTCGGAGGACTCGACGAAGGCGAGGAACCGCTCCACTTCGGGCGAGGCCGGCAGGTCGCTCCGCGCCCGCTCGAGGGCCTGCGAGAGATTGAGCTCGGAGTTGAAGAACAGCCGGTAGGCGCGCTTGAGCGCGGCGATGGTGTCGCCCGAGAATCCGGCGCGCTGGAGCCCGATCGAGTTGAGCCCGTATAGTTCCATCGGGTTCCCCACCGCCTTCACATACGGCGGGATGTCCTGGTTGACCCGGGAGCCGCCGCCGACGAACGAGTAGGTGCCGATCGTGACGAACTGGTGCACCGCGTTGAGACCGCTCAGCACGGCCCGGTCGTGGATGGTCACGTGGCCGGCGCACTGGGTGCCGTTGGCGATCGTGACCTCGTCGCCGATGTGGCAATCGTGCGCGAGGTGCACGTAGGTCATGATGAAGCAGCGGGCTCCCACCACGGTGCGGTAGCTCTGCGAGGTGGCCCGGTTGATGGTGGTGTACTCGCGGATGATCGTCCCGGCGCCGATCTCGACCCAGGTCTCCTCGTCCCGGTACTTGAGGTCCTGGGGATCGCCCCCGAGGATCGACCCGTCACCGACGCGCACGTCCTCGGCCAGCAGGACGTTCCGCACCAGGCGCGAGCGCGGGCCGAGCCGGCAGCGGTCGCCCACGGTGACCTGCGGCCCGACCATGGCCCACGGGCCGATCTCGACGTCCCGCCCGATCCGGGCCGAAGGGTCGACGATGGCCGTGGGGTGGACGACCGTGGTCACCGATCCACCACCCGCGCCATCATCTCCGCCTCCGCCACGACGTTCCCGTCCACGTAGGCGATTCCTTTCATCCGGCAGGTGCGCCCGCGGTTCTGCAGCATCTCGAGCTCGCAGCGGAGCTGGTCACCGGGCAGTACCGGCCGTCGGAACTTGACGTTGTCGAGGGACATGAAGTACACCACCTTCTGATCCGGGTCCTCGATGGTGCCGAGCAGCAGCATCCCGCCCACCTGCGCCATCGCCTCGATGATGAGGACGCCGGGCATGATCGGATGGCCCGGGAAGTGGCCCTGGAAGAACGGCTCGTTGATGGTCACGTTCTTGATCCCGACGATCCGCTTGGTGCCTTCGACCTCGAGGATCCGGTCCACGAGCAGGAAGGGGTACCGGTGGGGAATGACGTCGAGGATCTTGCCGATGTCCATCGCCACGCCTCCGTCGCGTTGCGCCGTACGGGTGAGCCAGCGGGCCAGCGCGATGTTGCCCTGGTGGCTTGGCCTGGTTGCGATCACGTGAGCCTGGACGTGGCCGCCGACCAGCGCCAGGTCGCCCAGCAGGTCCGCCGCCTTGTGGCGGACGAACTCGTCCGGCCAGCGGAGGGTGGCGCCGCCCACGAGGCCGTCCTCGCTCAGCACCAGCGTCGAGTCCAGTGCCGCGCCCAGAGCCAGGCCCCGCGCCCGCAGCGCGTCGGCCTCACGAAGGAAACCGAACGTGCGCGCCCCCGCCAGTTCCCGAGCGAATTCGGCGGGCGTGATGTCGTAGGCGCCGCTCTGGCGGCCGATCAGCGGGTGCGCCCACTCGATCGTGGTGGTGAGCCGGAGAGATGGTGCTGGAGCCACGACGTAGCTGGAGTCGCCGTCGCTGAGCTGAAAGGGCGTCGCCACCCGGTAGATGACCGGCTGACCCGGCGTCTCCGCGATACCGGCCTCGGTGAGGGCCGAGAGAAACTGGGTGAAGGAGCCATCGCCGATCGGCGGCTCCGGCCCGTCGAGGTCGACCGTCATGTCGTCGAGTGCCAGCGCGGCCGCGGCGGCGAGCAGGTGCTCCACGGTCTGCACCGAGGCCTCACCCCGGCCGAGGGCGGTGCGCCGCTCGGTGGACTGGACCTCGGCGATGCGCGCGGGTATCGAGGGCGCGCCATCGAGATCCGTCCGGCGAAACACGATGCCCTGTCCCGAGGGCGCGCCGGAGCAGCGCGCCGTGGCGGCGCGGCCGGTGTGCAGGCCGGTCCCCTCCACCACCGCGACGCCCGCCAGGGTACGCCTAGCCATCGCCGCGCTTCCCACGCCGGTCGTCCGGCAGCAGGCGCTCGAGTTCGCTGATGATCGGCGCGACCCGGTAGAGCGCCGCCTGCGCCCGCAGGAACTGACGGTGGGGGCGCGCCGGGTGCCCGCTGAACGAGGCGCCTCCGGGAATGTCCCCGAAGACGGCGCTCTTGGCCGCGATTCGGGCGCCGTCGCCGATCACGAGGTGGTCGGTAACGCCGACGTGACCGGCCAGGATCACGTCGTCTCCGAGATGCGTGCTTCCGGCCACGCCCACGCCTGCCATGAGGAGGCAGCGCTGCCCGATGCGCACATTGTGTCCCACGTGCACCAGGTTGTCGAGTTTGGTCCCGCGCCCGATGACGGTATCGTCGACGCTGCCGCGATCGACGCAGGAGTTGGAGCCGATCTCCACCTCGTCCTCCAGGATGCAGCCGCCGACGTGCGGAATCCGGTGATGCCCCTGGCCGCCGGAGAGATACCCGAAGCCGGGCCCGCCCAGGACCGCGCCCGCCTTGATGACGACCCGGCTGCCCACCGCGGTATCGGCATAACAGACCGCTCGCGGGCCGATCACGGTGTCCGCTCCCACGGTCACCCCGTCGCCCAATGACACGCCCTCCGCGATTCGGCAGCGGTCTCCCAGATGGACCCCGCGGCCCAGGACCACGAACGGCCCGACGCTCACGTCCTGTCCGAGCACGCAGCCCGGTCCCAGCCGGGCCGTCGGATCGACGCCGGGCGCCGGCACGTCCGGCGGAAACAGCTCGCCGATGACTTGCACGAGGGCGGCATAGGGGTCCCGCACGACCACCCGCGCTCGGGCGCCTTGCGGCGGCTCGGCCAGCGCCTCGGGGACGAGCACGAGCCCCGCGCGCGAGGCGCGGAGCTCGTCCGCGTAGCGCGGCGAGACCGCCAGGGACACGGCCTCGGGGCCGGCGGTGGCGAGGGCGCGCACTGCCCGCACCACCACCGTTCCATCGCCAAGCAGGCGGCCACCGACGAGATCGGCGACCGCCTGCGCGGTGAGGCCTGCCCGAGTCACGGGCTAGGTGCCCGTCTTGAGCTGCTGGATGACCTTCGGCGTGAGGTCGAGCGACTTGTCGGCGGTGACGATGCCGCTGTTGGGCGCGCTCACGTCGAAGATGATCGCGTAGTTCCCGGAGGCGCGCACGCCCTCGATTACGCTGTTGACCTTGGACTGGATCGGATTGAGCAGCTCGCGCTCGCGGGTGGCGGCGCGCTGCTGCAGCTCCTGGGTCCGCTGCTCCAGCTTCTGCTGCTGGCCCTCGAGGTCCTTGCGCTTGGCGGCACGCTGCGTGGGGCTGAGAAGCACCGACTGCTGCTCGAAGTCCGAGGCCGCGGAGTCGAGGCTGGCCTGGAGCTTCTGGACCTCGCCCCGGTAACCCTCGAGCTCCTTGGTGAAGGTCGACTCGGCCGATGCGTAGCCCGGCGTCGCCTTGAGGATCGCCTGGGTGTTCACGTAGGCGATCTTCCCTCCTCCGCCCTGCTGCGCCGCCAGCGGCGAGGCGGCGCAGACGAGGATGAGAACGGCGGCCCAGGTTGCCGGAACGGACAGCTTCATGCGTGGCTCCCGATGAAAGGTGCGGTGACCTGCTAGAAGAAATTGCCCAGCTTGAAGTGCAGCTGCCAGCCTGGATCGGGGAGGCCCTGCCCGTCGACGCGGTCGAAGCCGTAGCCCAGGTCGATCCCGATCGGTCCGAGCGGCGAGATCACGGCGCCCCCGAAGCCGGCCCCGCGGAACAGCCGGGTGGGGTCCCACTGGCGCGAGCTGCGGTACACGTTCCCCGCGTCGAAGAACGCGCTCAGGTAGAGCGACTGGCTGATTCGCGCGCCGGCCTCCACCGTGAAGGCGGCGAAGGACTTGCCGAAGGCGTCCGGGCTGGCCTGGTTGCCGCTCGCCGACGGATCGAACCCGTTCGGCGTGATCGAGAACTCATCGTACCCCCGGAGGGGCACCCCGTACTGGACCCCGCCGAGGGAGTACAGCTCGGTGAAGAACGGACCCGCGTCTCCGAAGATGAATCCCGACTTGGCGGTCAGGCCTAGCACGAACTGTACCCCTCCCCCGCCGAGCTGCCCTCCACCCCCCAGGGTCCCCAGGGGGGCGTACCACCGCCCCTCCATGTCCACTTTCCGGTAGTTGCCTGTCCCCCCGAGGAACCCGCCGTTGAGCTCGGCGCTCACGTTGGTGAGCGAGCCGCCGACCGCGAACGGGAGGCCGATACGGGTATCCCGCAGGACACTGGTCCCGAGGGACGAGCGGCTGCACGCGCTGCACCTGAAGCGGGCCCGAAGATCCACCGAGCCCTCGGAGTACCGGACCCGCTGGTAGGAATAGGAGGTGAAGAAGCGGGTGTAGCGGGAGCCCAGGAACGGGAAGCCGATCTGGACGCTGCCGCCGGTCTGCTTCCGGCGTCCCAGGTCGCCAATGGTATAGCGCGCGCGGGAGTCGAACAGGGAGACGGTCCCCGAGATGCGGCTCTCGCGGATGGCCGGGTCGGTGTAGCTGAGCGTGAAGTCGTTGATGTTCTTGCCGAACTGCCACTGGAGCTTGCCGCGCTTGCCCCTGCCGAACAGGTTGGGCTCCTCCAGCCCAAGGAACCCGCCGACCCCGGTGCCCTGCCCCAGCGACGCGCCGAAGTTGATGTTGCCGGTGCGGCGCTCCTCGACCCGGAAGACGACGTCCACGTCGACGCCGTTGGCCGACGGCTTGACGTCGGGACTCGGCAACGGCTGCTGGAAGAAGCCCAGGTTGGAAACGTTCTGGTACGAGCGGATGAGCCGCTCCCGGCTGAACAGATCGCCGGGGAGCATGACGATCGCCTCTCGGATCACCCGCTCGTGGGTGACGTCGTTGCCCACGATCTCGACCTTGTTGATCGTCGCGGGCGAGCCTTCGCGGATGGCCCACTTGAGATCGACGACCGGCTTGCCGTCCGCGCCGGTGCGGCGGGTCTCGGTCGGCTCGACCTGGGCGTAGATGTAGCCGTTGTTGGCGTAGAGGTTCTGCACCTTCTCGGTGGCCGCGTCCCAGTCCGAGCGGCTGAACGGGCGCGCCCCGCCCGTGGGCGTGCCGTTCGGGCCCACCGGGCCGAAGGGGTAGTACGCCTGCAGCTCCTCGCTCGAGAAACGGCGCGCGCCCTCGACGTCGAACACGCCGACCTCGTAGGGCTGGCCTTCCTCGACCGTGAGGTGGAGCACCGCCTTGCCGCCCGCCGAATCGGCGACCAGCGAGTCGTGCGTCACCTGGAAATCGACGAACCCGTTGTCGGCGTACCAGCGCGGCAGCCGCTCGCGGACGTCCTGGTCGACTTTGCGCTCGTCGTACTCGCCCTTCTGGAACCACCAGAAGCCCTCGGGGCGAGTGGCCATGTGCTTGACCACCTGCTTGTCGCCGAACTGCTGGTTCCCCTCGACGATGACCTGGCTGATGGCCACCCGCTGGCCCTCGTTCACGTCGTAGACGATCCGGATCTTGCCGTTGTCCTGGGCCAGCTCCAGGACCTTGACCTGGGCGTTGTAATAGCCGTCGTGCTTGTACAGCGAGTCGATGGAGGCGCGCGACTGCTCGACGGCATTGCGGTCGACCGGGCGCCCCTCGGACAGCTTGACGCGGCCCTTGACCTCGCCCTCGGAGAGCTTGGTCACACCGCGGACCGCCCACTTCTCCAGGACGGGACGCTCCTTCACCCGGACGGTGAGCAGGAGTCCCTCGCCCAGCGGCTGCTGCTCGACGACGACGTCGTCGAACTGCCCGGTGCGGAAGAGGGAGGTAATGGCCCGCTGGATGTCGCGGTAATTGACCGGCTGCTTCACGACGAGCCCGGACGTCCCGACGATCTGGGATGCCGTCAGCCGCGACTGGCCCACGACGGCGATGCTGTCGACGATGGTGGGCTGTTCGGTCTGGGCGACCAACGCCGCCGGTCCCCCCAGCAGGAGGGCCACGGCGGCGATGGTGGGGAGAGAACGCTGCATCCGCACTCGTCGGAGGAGGGTGCGCCGGCTCACGCGGAGCCGGCGCAAGCGGTCTAGGCCTGGGTGCCGGTCAGCGCCCGGAAAGCCAGCCGCTCACCATCCGGCGCGACGTCGACTTCGATCTCGTCGCCGCGGCCGAAATCGCCCATGAGGATCCGCTCGCTGAGCGGGTCCTCGATGTACCGCTGAATCGAGCGCTTGAGCGGCCGGGCCCCGTAGTTCTGGTCGTAGCCCTTCTCGACCAGGAACTCGATCGCGGCCGGCGTGAGCTTGACCTCGTCGCCCAGGCGGCGCTGCACTTCCTTGAGCAGGATCGTGACGATCTGCGCGATGTGCTCCTTGTTCAGCGGGTGGAACACGATCACGTCGTCGAGCCGGTTCAGGAATTCGGGGTTGAACACCTTGTTCATCTCCTCCTTCACCGTCTCCTGCATCTTCTCGAAATTGCCCTTCGTATCCCCGCCGTGGAAGCCCAGCGTCTTGCCCTGCATGATGTCGCGGGCGCCCACGTTGGACGTCATGATCACCACGGTGTTCTTGAAGTCGATCACCCGGCCATAGTTGTCGGTCAGGTGGCCCTCGTCGAGCACCTGGAGCAGGATGTTGAACACGTCGGGGTGCGCCTTCTCGATCTCGTCCAGTAGGACGACCGAGTACGGCTTCCGCCGCACAGCCTTGGTCAGGGTGCCGGAGTCCTCGTACCCCACGTATCCCGGAGGCGCGCCGATCAGGCGCGAGACCGAGAACTTCTCCATGTACTCGGACATGTCGACCCGGATCAGGGCCGAGGCGTCCGCAAAGAGGAATCGCGCCAGTGCCCGGGCGAGCTCGGTCTTCCCGACGCCCGTGGGCCCGGAGAAGATGAACGAGCCGATGGGCCGGTTGGGGTCCTTGAGGCCGGCGCGCGAGCGCCGGATGGCGCGGGACACGGCCTTGATGGCCTCGTCCTGCCCCACGACCGAGAAGTGCAGCTCGTCTTCCATCCGCATGAGCCGGGACGCCTCGGCCTCCTGCAGCCGGGTCACCGGGATGCCGGTCCAGCGCGACACGATGAACGCGATGTGCTCCTCGTCGATCACCGGACGGCGCGTCTGGCGCTCCTTCTCCCATTCCTCGTTCTTGAGCCGGATCTGGTTCTGGAGATCCCGCTCCTGGTCGCGGAGCGACGCGGCGCGCTCGAAGTTCTGGTCGCGGACCGCGTCCTCCTTCTGCAGGTTGACCTTTTCCAGCGCGGCCTTGAGCTCGGCCACCTCGGCGGGCGGGACCTGGGACGCCAGGCGGGCGCGGGCGCCGGCCTCGTCGATCACGTCGATGGCCTTGTCCGGCAGGAACCGGTCGGTGATGTAGCGCTCCGACAGCTCCGCCGCCGCCTCCAGCGTGGCGTCGGGAATGCTGATCCGGTGGTGGTCCTCGTACTTCTTCCGGAGGCCCTTGAGGATCTCGACCGTCTCCTCGACGGTGGGCGGCTCCACCACCACGGTCTGGAACCGGCGCTCGAGAGCGCCGTCCTTCTCGATGTACTTCCGGTACTCGTTGAGCGTGGACGCGCCGACACACTGCAGCTCGCCCCGCGCGAGCGCGGGCTTGAGCATGTTGGAGGCGTCGATGGCGCCCTCGGCCGCGCCGGCGCCGACCAGCGTGTGCAGCTCGTCGATGAACAGGATGATCTGCTTGTTCTGGGCGATCTCGTTCATGACCGCCTTGAGCCGCTCCTCGAACTGGCCGCGGTACTTGGTGCCCGCGATCACGGCCGCCATGTCGAGCGAGAGCACCCGGTGGTCCCGGAGGACGTCGGGGCAGAGTCCGTTGGCGATGAGCAGCGCGAGGCCCTCGACGATGGCCGTCTTGCCCACGCCCGGCTCGCCGATCAGCACCGGGTTGTTCTTCTTCCGGCGCGCCAGGATCTCCATGACCCGCTCGATCTCCTTGGCCCGGCCGATCGTCGGATCGAGCTGGCCCTCGGCCGCGAGCTGGGTGAGGTCGCGGCAGAAGTGGTCGAGTGCCGGAGTCTTGGACTTCTTCTCGGACTTGGGCGCCGAGCTCGGCTGGCTGCCGCCACTGGCGCCGGCCGAGGTCTGCGGCATGTCGCTCCCGAGGAGCCGCAGCGTCTCGGCGCGGCTCTGCTCGAGGTTCACGCCGGCGTCGGTGAGCACCTGGGCCGCGATGCCCTTCTCCTCGCGCAGGAGGCCGAGCAGCAGGTGCTCGGTGCCCACGTACGAGTGATTGAGCTCGCGCGCCTCGGTCATGGCCAGCTCCAGCACCTTCTTGGCGCGGGACGTGTACGGGAGGTCGGGGCCGGCGGCGGCGGCGGCCTTCCCCTTCTTGACCGTCTCCTCGATCTTCTGCTGAATGTCTTCGAGGTCGACGTTGAGGTTGGTGAGCACCGCGGCCGCCACGCCTTCGCCCTCACGAATGAGGCCGAGGAGGATGTGCTCGGTGCCGACGTACTCGTGGTGGAGACGGGCCGCCTCTTCGCGGGCCATCTGCAGGACCTTCCGGACACGATCAGTAAAGTTGTAGCCGTTCATCGCGATACCCTACGTTGCTCCGAAGGCCGTCGTCGCGGCTCATCCACGGCGTCCTACTTCGGATTCCAACACTTTTCGCACGAAGCGTGCCCGCCGAAGCGGCAGGTCGGCGTCATCGGGGGCGACGCCTTCCGCGACCGCCAGGTGTGCCGGCTGCGTGTAGATCAGCAGCTTGTTGAGCGTATACATGGCGACGTCGGGGATGAGACCCACCCCCACCCCCAGCCGCACCGGACTCAGCAGGTTCATCGCCTCCTCGAAGGAGAGCGACCGCGCATAGCGAAGCAGCCCGTATGCGCGCCATACCTTGTCCTCGATGACGGTGGCGGCGTCCCGCAGCAGCACCTGGCGCGCCTGTTCCTCGTAGTCCATCACCTGGCGGACCATCTTGCCCAGGTGATCCAACAGCTCCCGCTCCGAACTGCCAAGCGTGGTCTGATTCGACAACTGGAAGAATTGGCCGACGACTTCGCTCCCCTCGCCGTACAGGCCGCGGTGCGTCAGTCCGACCTGGGCCAACCCGTGCAGTACCTTGTTGATTTCCTTGGTGAGCACGAGCCCGGGCAGGTGGATCAATACCGAAGCGCGGAGCCCGGTCCCGACATTGGTCGGACAGGAAGTAAGATAACCGAATTCCGGGTGAAATGCGAAAGCAAGTCGTTGTCCCAGTTCGGCGTCCAGCCGGTCCACCTCGGCGTAGGTCTCGTCCAGCGCAAAGCCCGAGTGGAGGCCCTGGATCCGGAGGTGATCCTCCTCGTTGAGCATCACCCCGATCCGCTCCTGGACCAGCACCGAGGCGCCCGAGCGCACCCGCCCGTCCGGCTCGAGGCCCGCCAGCTCCTTGCTCACCAGGTGCCGCTCGTGGAGCAGCTGCCGGTCCAGCCGGTCCAGCCGGTCCAGCCGGAAGCGGGTGGCCCGGCTGAGCAGTACCGACTCCCGGGCTGCGTCCTCGACGGAGCCGAGAATCTCCTCGCGCTCGGTCTCGGAATTCCGGCCCTGGAACACATGGCCGGTCAGGTTCCGGGCCAGCCGGATGCGGGTCGAGAGGACCAGGTGACTCGCCGGTCCGCTGGCGTCCAGCCAGCCGACCCCGCCGTCGGTGAGCAGGCTCAGGTCGATCATTCCAATACCCGCAGGCGGTCGCGCAGCTCGGCGGCCAGCTCGAAGTTCTCGGTCTCGACCGCCAGCCGGAGCTGCTCCCGGAGATCGGCGGCCTGCTCGTGGTCCACCACGACGGCGGCGGCAGGCACGCGCTCGGCGTACCGCTCCCCCAGGTGGTGGGTCGATCCGTGCAGCCGCCGGAGCAGGTCCCGGAGCGGCGCCTCGAACGAGCGGTAACAGTCGGGGCAGCCCAGGCGGCCGGTCTCCCGGAAGTCCTGGAACGTGCCGCCGCACCGGAGGCAGACGTCGCTCGAGCGCGGCGCGGGCGCCTGCTCGGCGTTGCCCATGGCGCCGATCAGCGTGCCGAGCGGCGTCTTGGCGTGGGCGCCCGGGCTGTCCACGCCCTTCTCCGCCGCGCACTTCTCGCAGAGATGCAGGGTGGTCACCTGATCGTTCACGATCTGAGTCAGGTGGATGACCGCCTCACGCTCGCGACACTGGTCGCACGACATCAGGGCATCGACTCCACGCCGGACAGCGGCACCAGGCGCCCGCCCTCGAGGGACAGCACCCGGTCGGCCCGGCCGGCCAGCAAGCGGTTGTGCGTCACGACCACCAGCGCCGTCTCGAACTCGCGTGCGAGCCGGGCGAACAGCTCGTGCAGCCGTTCACTGTTGGCGTGGTCGAGGTTGCCGGAGGGCTCGTCGGCCAGTACGACCCGCGGGTCGGCCGCCAGCGCTCGCGCCACTGCCGCGCGCTGCTGCTCCCCGCCCGAGAGCTGGGACGGCCGGTGGGTCATCCGTCCGGCCAGTCCGACCGCGGCCAGCAGCTCCTCCGCGCGCGAGCGGGCGTGGCTTTCGGCTTCCCCGGCGATCAGCAGCGGCATCATCACGTTCTCCAGCGCGCTGAACTCCCGCAGCAGGTGATGGAACTGGAAGACGAACCCGATCTTCCGGTTCCGCACCGCCGCCAGCGCGGCGGCGGTCTGCTCGTCGTAGCGCAGCCCATCCAGGCGGACCTGTCCGGAGGTGGGCGTGTCGAGGGCGCCCAGCAGGTGCAGCAGCGTGCTCTTCCCCGAGCCGCTCGCGCCCACGATGGCCACGAACTCCCCGCGAGCGACCGCCAGATCCACGTCCGACAGAACCTCGATCGGGGCGCCGTCGCCGCCGCGATAGAGCTTTCTGAGCGCCTGGGCCTCGAGGATCGCGCTCATTCGTGGCGGATCGCGTCGACGGGAGTGAGCCCTGCGGCCGCGCGGGAAGGATAGACGGTGGCCAGCACCGCGACGGCCAGGCTGGCCAGGACCACCACCATGACGTCCGACGCCTCGACGTGCACGGGCAGGTGGTCGATGAAGTACACGGCGGGGTTGATCCGGACCCAGCCCGACTTGTCCACCACGTACGCCACCGTGAGGCCGGTCGTGAGACCGATGGCCGTGCCCACCCCCCCGATGACCGCCCCCTGCAGGAGGAAGACCCGGGCCACCGCGGGCGCCGTGAGCCCCATGGCGCGCAGAATGCCGATCTCGCGGGTCTTGTCGGCCACGACCATCGTGAGGGTGCCCACGATGTTGAATGCCGCCACCACCATGATGAAGAAGATAATCAGTCCCATGGCCAGCTTCTCGAGCTGGAGGGCGCTGAACAGGCTTGCGTTCTGGGTCTGCCAGTCGAGGGAACGGTAGGGGTAGCCCAGCCGCTTCTCGAGCTGCTCGCCGATCTCGGGCGCCCGGTCGGGATCGTCGACCCGGACGGCGATCCCGGAGACCGCGTCTCCCAGGCCGGTGAACTTCTGGGCCACCGCCATCTTCACCACCACGAACTGGTTGTCGTACTGAAACATCCCGGTGTCGAACAGGCCGGTCACCTCGAACCGCCAGAACCGCGGGACGGCCACGCCCAGGGCCGGGTTCACCTTGGCTTGCGTCACCGGGACCAACGTGACCACGTCCCCCGGATACACCGACAGCCGGTTGGCGAGCCGCGCGCCCAGGAGGACGCCACCGTCGACGTCGGGCTTGGTGGTGCGGAAGGAGAGGTCGCCCTGCCGGATCGACTGGGGCAGCGACGTCACCGAGTGGGCGCCGGTGTCCGGGTCGAACCCGACCAGGTTGACACCTTCCCCGTAGTCCTGCCCCGCGGTGATCCCTGCCTGGCTGATCACCTCGGGGGCCGCCGCCACCACACCGGGCTGCTTGCGGACGATCTGGAGCACCTTGCGCCAGTCGTCCATGCGGAGCCCGGCGCCGAAGGTGAGCACCCGGAGGTGGGGGTTGGCTACCAGGATGCGCTCCCGGAGGTCGTTCCGGAGCCCGTTCATGACCCCGAGCACCACGATCAGCGCCATGACCCCCACCGCGACGCCGCCCGCCGAGATGACGGTGTTGAGCGACGCGGCGCTCGAGGTCCGGCGGCTCCGGAGATAGCGCCGGGCCAGCCGCCATTCCAGCGAGGTGGGCAGGCGAAAGATCGCCCGGAAATCGGTGCGCTCGGCGCCCGGTCCTTCGGCCATCTATCCCTCCGGCCGCATGGCGGGAAACAGGATGACGTCGCGTATCGACGGCTGGTCGGCGATGAGCATGATGAGCCGGTCGATGCCCAGCCCGACCCCGCCTGCCGGGGGCATGCCGTACTCGAGGGCGCGGATGTAGTCGCCGTCGTACGGCTGAGTCTCGTCGTTGCCGGCGGCCTTCTGCCCGACCTGGTCCTCGAACCGGCGGCGCTGGTCGTCGGGATCGTTGAGCTCGCTGAAGGCGTTGGCGAGCTCCCGTCCGCCGACGAACAGCTCGAAGCGCTCGGTCAGGGCCGGATCGTCCCGGTGCTCCTTCGCCAGCGGCGAGAGCGGCTTCGGGTAGTCGAGCACGAAAGTCGGCTGCACCATGTCGGGCTCCAGCACCACCCTGAACACCTCGTCCTGCAGCCGGCCGCCGGAGAGCGCCGCCAGATGCTCGTCTTCCGCACCGCGGGCGCGGAGCAGCGCGCGCATCTCGGCCTCGGTCGACGTGCGGAGGTCGAGCCCTGTCCGCTCGCGGATCCCGTCGATGAACCGCACCCGCCGAAACGGCGGGGTGAAATCGAGGACGGTGCCGTAGCGTTCCAGCCGGAGCGTGCCGAGACAGTGCTGCACGACCCCGCTCATGAGCCCTTCGACCAGGGTCATCATGTCGCCGTAGTCGGCGTAGGCCTGGTAGGCCTCGAGCATGGTGAACTCGGGGTTGTGCGTGCGGTCCATCCCCTCGTTCCGGAAGTCGTGGCCGATCTCGTAGACCCGCTCGAAACCGCCCACCAGCAGCCGCTTGAGGTAGAGCTCGTCCGCGATTCGAAGGTACAGCGGCATGTCGAGCGCGTTGTGGTGGGTCACGAAGGGCCGCGCCGCGGCTCCGCCGTAGAGCGGCTGCAGGATCGGGGTCTCGACCTCGAGAAACCCCTGCTCGTCCATGTAGCGGCGAATCCAGCTCACGGCGGCGGCCCGGAGCCGGAAGACGGCGCGCACGTCCGGGTGCACGGCCAGGTCGGCGTAGCGCTGGCGATAGCGGACCTCCGGGTCCTGCAGTCCGCCGAAGGTGGTGGCGCCGTCCTCCCCGGTGCGGGTCTTTCCGCGGGGGAGCGGCCGCAGTGACTTGGCAAGCAGGATCAGACCGCCGCCCGCTGACCGATTCTCCGCCCGGATCGTGATCTCGCCGGCCCGGGTTCGAAAGACGCGTCCATGCACGCCGATGTGGTCGTCGAGGTCGAGCCGCTGGAGCAAGCCATAGGCGTCGCCGAGCAGGTCCCGCTTGAGATATACCTGGATCCGACCCGAGCCGTCCTCGAGATGGAGGAAGGTGGTCTTTCCCTGGGATCGGAGGCCCACGATCCGGCCGGCGACATCGACCGCGGGGCCATCGTCGCCCATGGCGTCGTCGTAGGCGGCCCGCGCCTCGGCAGCCGTGTGGCTGCGCTCGAAGCGATAGGCGAAGGCCGGCACTCCGTCGGCCTCGAGCGCCGCGCGCTTCTCGCGGCGCGCGGCCTCGACGAACGAGCGGTCGTCTTCGCCTTCGCGGCCGTCGGCGCTCACGCGGCCTTGCCTCCGAAGCGCTTGAGGTATGCCTGGATGAACGCGTCGAGATCGCCGTCCATGACCCGCTGCACGTCGCCCACCTTCACCTCCGTGCGGTGGTCGTTGACCATGGTGTACGGCTGGAAGACGTAGGAGCGGATCTGATTGCCCCAGGAGTTGTCGGTCTTGGTGGCCTCGACGACCGCCCGGGCCGCCTCCTGCTCCTCCAGCTTCTTCTGGTAGATGGCCGCGCGCAGCATCTTCATGGCCGTCGCCCGGTTCTTGGTCTGGCTGCGCTCCTGCTGGCAGGAGACGACCGTGTTGGTGGGGACGTGGGTCAGCCGAACCGCCGACGAGGTCTTGTTGACGTGCTGGCCGCCGGCCCCGGACGCCCGGAAGACGTCCATCTTGATGTCTTCCTCGCGGATGTCGACCTCGATCGTGTCGTCGATGTCGGGATAGACGAACACCGACGCGAACGAGGTGTGGCGCCGCGCCTGCGAGTCGTACGGCGAGATCCGCACGAGCCGGTGCACCCCCTTCTCCGCCTTGAGGTAGCCGTAGGCGTATTCGCCCTTGATCTGGATGGAGACCGACTTGATGCCCGCCTCCTCGCCGGGCAGCAGGTCGAGCACCGCGACCTCGAAGCCGTGCCGCTCCGCCCAGCGGACGTACATCCGCATCAGCATCTCGGCCCAGTCCTGCGACTCGGTCCCGCCCGCGCCCGGGTGGATGGTCAGGAGCGCGTCCCGGCCGTCGTCGGGCCCCTGCAGCATCGCCTGCAGCTGGAAGGCCTCCACGGCGCGGTCGAGCGCGTCGGTCTCGTGCGCCATCTCCTCCTGCAGCGCGGCGTCGGGCTCCGCCTCCAGCAGCTGCGCCATCTCCAGCGTGCCGGTGATGCGTCCATGGAGCTCCTCCCACGGCGTGACCCATCCCTTCAGGGTCTTGATCTCCTGCACCGTCGTGCGGGCGCTCTCGGGGTTGGACCAGAACCCGGCCTCAGACTGCGATTCCTCGAGCGTCCGGAGCCGGTCCGCCTTGGCGGTCAGGTCAAAGAAAGTCTCGGAGTTCGGTGACGCGGCGCTGCAGCTCGGTGAGTCGCTCGACGAGATCGGTCATGCCAACCACTCCAACGATGAATGTTCGGTGAATCATCAGTATCCGGGCGCGAACGACTGAGCCGCTCGTCCGCCCGGCGGGCGGACGAACGGCTCGGAGGCTGAATATACCCCGGCTCAGAAGATCTGGCGACCGCCGGCGAGGATCTCGTTGAGCGCTTCCTTGAAGTACGGCGTGCCGTCGGCCACGTCCTTGCCGACCTGGTCGGCGTACTCCTCCCAGCTCTTCCGGATCTCCTCCTCGAACAGCTCCTTGAGATTGCCGTCCCGGAGCCCGTCCTGGCGCTTGGCGGGATGGTACACCACCATGTCGGAGATGAGCGCCCGCGCGAGCCGGCGGGCCTTGAGCGCGGGGTCCTGGGAGAGGAAGGGGTTCACCGGCCGTGAGCCGGTGGTCGCCGCCGGGCGGGGTGGAATCGGCGGTGCTGGCGGAGGGGCCACCGGTGCGGCGGCGGCCGCCGGTGTGGGCGCCGGCGGTGGCGCGGGCGGCGTGGCAGGCATCCCCGCTGCCGGGCGCGAAGCGGGCGCGGCCGGCGCACTCGGCCCTCCCGGCATGGGCGGCCGAGGAGCACCCATCGGGACCGCCGGCGGCGGGAAGCTCGCCGGCCGGGGAGTCCCCGGCGGAGATGCGGACGGCGACAGCGGCGAGGACGGTGCCCCTGGCCTGGCGGGGGCGGCCGGCACACCCGGCGGCGCCGGAGCTGGCGGTGGCGCTGGCCGCACCGGCTCGGCGCGGGGGATCATCGGCGCGGGAGCCGGCGGTGCGCTCGGAGCTGCCGCGGTGGACACGGCCGCGGCCGCCGGCCGCTCCTGCGCATCCTCCTCGCGCCGGACAGCGAAGACGGCGCTGCAGATACTGCAGCGGGCACGCACCCCGCCCTCGGGGACCTTGCTCGGGTCGACGCGGAACACGCTGGCGCAATTGGGGCAGGTAACGTTCATCGGTCCATCCTCACGGCTGTTCTCTGGATCCGGCGCCCGTCCGCTCCTCGCCGTTGGTCCCCTGCCGGCGGTCCACCACGAACACGGAGCCCGGGAGCGTCTTGGCGTAGCTCTTCATTTCGGTCGCAAGCTCGCTCACCTGCGCCGGATGCGCAAACTGGCGGTGGCGATTGGTCACGATGCCGATCGAGAGCGTCATCAGGGGGACCCGGTGCAGCTGGCCCCGCCGGTCCTTGCCGAAGAAATAGCCGGCGCGCCGATCCTGCTCGTTGTACTGCAGCGGGATCAGGGTGTCGAACACGTCCAGAATCTCGCTGCAGACCGGGCTGATCTCCTCGGTGGGCACGACGAAGATGAAGTCGTCGCCGCCGATATGGCCCACGAACCCGCGCTGGCCGAGGAGCCCCTTCACCACGTCGTGCAGGATGCGCGAGAGCAGATAGATGACGCGATCGCCGTCGTAGTAGCTGTAGCGATCGTTGAATTCCTTGAAGTGGTCGAGGTCGGCATAGCAGACGGCGAACTCGGTCTCCGACTCGAGCCGGCGCCGGATCTCGCGCTCGATCTCGGTGGTCCCCGGCAGCCGCGTGGAGGGATGCACCGAGACGTCCCGCTCGGTCCGCACCAGCATGGCATCGAGCCGCGCGCGCTGCTCGGCGGGCGAGAAGATGCCGGTGATGACCTCGTCCGCGCCCGCGCCGAACCATGCCTGCACCTGCTCGGCGTGGTGGTCCGCCGCGAGCACCGTGACCGGCACGATGGCCGTGAACGCGTCCTGCTTGAGCCGAGTCACCAGGGTCACGCCTTCCGGGCGCGCGTCGTTCCCGTCGACGAACAGCAGGCAGGGATGCCCGCGCAGGACGATCGCTTCCACCTCCTCCGGCTGGCTGAACACCAGCAGAGGAAACGCGTTGGCCGCTGCCCACTGGCGCACGAGCGCGGGCACTGGGCAGGCCTCCGGCGTAAAGAAGAGAATCGTCGGGCGAGTCCGCACCCAATTGCCTCTCGTAAAGGTTTACCGCAAGCTAACTTGGACGCCCTCCGCCGCCAAGGCGGTCACGCCGTCTGGCCTCACCCCGGCCGCTCAGAGGAAGAAGGCCCCCACCGCCACCATCGCGTACACGGCGAGGAGCTGGACGCCTTCGAACCAGTGGGACTCGCCGTCGAGCGTGATGATGGCGGTGACGATCGTGGCCAGGCCCAGCGCGACGACCTCGAATGGCCGGAAGACCAGGTTCATCTCCTGTCCCAGCAGCAGCCCGGCGAACACCAGCACCGGCGCCACCAGCAGCGCGATCTGGGTGCTCGAGCCCAGGGCGATCTGGAGCCCCAGATCGATCTGGCCCTTGCGGGACAGCATGACCGCGGCGGCGTGCTCGGCGGCGTTGCCGATGATCGGGATCACGATCAGCCCGAGGAACATGGTGGAGAGTCCGAGCGCCTCGGTGGCCTCGGTCGCGGCATGGACCAGGAGCTCCGACTCGATCGCCACGCCGACGGTGGCCGCGGCCAGGATGGCGACGGCCTTTCCCGCGCCCCACACCGGGCCACCCATCGGGTGCGCCTCCCCGCCGAACAGCGTGCGATGGGTGCGCAAGGTGAACAGCAGCGAGAGCACATAGGTGACGATGAGGATCACCGCCACCGCCTCGGACATGTGCCGCTCGGAGACCCGTGCCGCGGCCTCGGGGTGGACCGAGTGGAAGAGCGCCGGGAAGACCAGCGCCACCACCGCGAGCGCCAGCATCCCCGCGCTCATGCCTGCACTGGTTCGGTTGAACCGGAGCTCCGGCCGCTTGGTGCCGCCGGCGATCAGGGCCAGCCCGAGAATCAACAGGAGGTTGCCGAGGATGCTGCCGGTGATCGACGCCTTCACCAGCTCCACCAGCCCCGCGCGAAGCGCCACGATCGCGATGATCAGCTCGGCTGCGTTGCCGAAGGTGGCGTTGAGCAGGCCGCCGATGGTCGGGCCCGTGCGATGCGCCAGGTGCTCGGTGGCCTCTCCCATGAGCCCGGCCAGCGGCAGCACGCCGAGACAGGCTGTGAAGAAGACCCACACGGCGGGGGCGTGGACGACGTATCCGAGTACGATGCTGACCGGGACCGCGAGCAGGAACAGCAGACGCCAGGGCACACCGGACCGCCTGGGCACCAGGTGCGGCGGGAGGCCCGCCAGGGACTCGGCCGGCGCACGGACGGCCCGACCGCCCGGACCGCCGCCCGCGGGCGCGGGCGCGACGCTGACGCCCTGCTCCAGCTCGGCGCGGACACGTTCCGCGGTGGTGCCGGCCTCGCTGAGCACCTTGCTCATGGTCCCGCGGGGCTCGATCAGCGCCGCGAGCAGCAGGTGGTCGGCGGAGAGGCTGGTGCCGCGCTCGCGGGCCTCCTTCGATGCGGCCTCGATGAGGTGCTTGGCGTGGGAAGTGTAGGCCAAGGCTTCCGTGCCGCCCCTGGCCTGGCCGCGACGCCCGCCAGCCTCGAGCCGCTGGCGCACGCGGATCACGTCGAGGCCCAGATTCCGCAGCGCCGGAGCGCCAGGCCCGTCGGGGCCGAGCAGCGCCAGCACGATGTGCTCCGCGCCGATGGCGTCGTGCTCGAGCCGCACCGCCTGGGCGCGCGCGTCGTCGAGGATGCGCTGGGCGCTGGCGCTCAGCGTGTGGGGATTCACGCGGGACGCCGGACGTTCCTGACTCAGAGCGGCTTCGCCTCGTCGACGAGCATGATGGGGATGCCGTCCTCGACGGGGTAGACGAGGCGGTCGGCGTGGCAGACGAGGGATTCGGGCGACTCGCGGTATTCGAGCTCACCCTTGCACTTGGGGCAGACCAGGATCTGCAGCAGCTCGGGGGCCAGCGTCATGAGGTCTCCGACTCGGGAAATCCGAAGCGGGTCAGTGCCGCGGCGCTCTTGCGCCAGTGGGGCAGCACCTTGACCCAGCAATCGAGGTAGACGGGCGCGCCGATCAGCTCCTCCATCCGGCGTCGCGCGTGGGCGCCGATCGCCTTGATCGTGGCGCCGCCGGCGCCGATCACGATTCCCTTCTGGGACTCGCGCTCCACGAACAGCGTGACACGAATGTATACGGGCCGTTCGGCTTCGCGAAACTCCTCCACCTCGGCCGTAAAGCCATAGGGCAGTTCGTCCTCGAGCAGGTCGAACGCGGCCTCGCGGAGGTACTCCACGACGAAGAAGCGCACCGGCTGGGTGCCGACGTCGTCGGGGTCGTACGCGAAGGCGCGCTCGGGCAGGTGCTCGCGAATGCGGGCGAGCAGTCGAGGGAGGGTGGCGCCGCCGTCGGTGGCGGAGACGACCAGCGCCGAGCGCTCGAGCTCGGCGCGGCGGGGGGCGGAGACGAGGTCGCCCTTGGTGTAGACCGTGAGCAGCGTGGCCTTGAGCGGGTGGTCGAGCCGTGCCAGCGTGTTGAAGGCGGGCGCCGGCGCTTCGGGTGCGGGATGGAGGTGGAGCACCAGATCCACCCGCTCGAGCGACTCGAGCGCGAGGTCGCGCATGCGGGCCTGCATGAGGTAGGCCGGATCGAGCAGGCCGGGCAGGTCGTGGAAGACGTACTGGGTGTCGCCCTCGGTCCGGAGGCCGGTGACGGGGAGCCGGGTGGCCTGGGCGCGCGGGCTCACGATGGCGAGGTGCTGGCCGATGAGCGCGTTGAGCAACGACGACTTGCCGACGTTGGGGGCGCCGGCGAGTGCGATGTGGCCAGTGCGGGGCATGGGGGAAGGTAGTGTGTGGTGGGAAGGAGGGAAGGAGGGGCGGAATACGGCCGACTCGCCAAGGAAAAAAGAAGCCCGGGGATCACACGGATCCCCGGGCTTCTGAAGAAAAGGCTGGCGACGGCCTACTCTCCCACCACCTCGCAGTGGCAGTACCATCGGCGCTGCAGGGCTTAACGGCCGTGTTCGGAATGGGAACGGGTGTGGCCCCTGCGCGCTAGTCGTCAGCCGATTGTGCGAGGGTGCGCGGCCCCAACGCTGGGGCGCGCACCCGTCACCTTGCGGGATCCCGAAGGATCCCGCGACAATCGGTCGAATGGATGGTCACACAATATGAGGAATGGGAAGAGATCAAACTTCACGGGCGATTAGTAGCGCTCGACTGAAGGGATTGCTCCCCGTACATCTGCGCCCTATCAACCAGGTAGTCTCCCTGGGCCCTTGAGGGGGCTTATGCCCCAGGAGTGTTCATCTTGGGAAGAGTTTCCCACTTAGATGCTTTCAGCGGTTATCTCCGCGCGACATCGCTACCGGGCGATACCCTTGGCAGGATAGCCCGTACACGAGCGGTCGCTTCGTCTCGGTCCTCTCGTACTAGAGACGACGTCCCTCAACACTCCCACGCCCACGACGGATACAGACCGAACTGTCTCACGACGTTCTGAACCCAGCTCATGTACCACTTTAACCGGCGAACAGCCGGACCCTTGGGACCTTCTCCAGCCCCAGGATGTGATAAGCCGACATCGAGGTGCCAAACCGCGCCGTCGATGTGAACTCTCGGGCGCGATAAGCCTGTTATCCCCAGCGTACCTTTTATCCGATGAGCGATGACCCATCCACACGGGATCACCGGATCACTTAAGCCGACTTTCGTCCCTGCTCGCGCCGTCGCGCTCGCAGTCAGGCGGGCTTCTGCTTATACACTCGTCGTGCGATTACCGACCGCACTGAGCCCACCATAGCGCGCCTCCGGTACTCTTTAGGAGGCGACCGCCCCAGTCAAACTACCCACCAGCCACGGTCCTCGACGGTGTTGCCGTCTGAGTGAGAACGTTAGTAAAACAAGGGTGGTATTTCACTGGTGCCTCCCTGATCCCCGAAAGGACCAGATCGACGGCTCCCACCTATGCTACGCAGGTTATACCGACGTTCAATGACAGGTTGTAGTAAAGGTGCACGGGGTCTTTTTGTCCTGTCGCGGGTAATCGGAATCCTCACCGATACTGCTATTTCGCCGAGCTCACGGAAGAGACAGCTCCCAAGTCGTTACTCCATTCGTGCAGGTCGGAACTTACCCGACAAGGAATTTCGCTACCTTAGGACCGTTATAGTTACGGCCGCCGTTTACCGGGGCTTCGGTTCGCAGCTTCGCCTTGCGGCTAACCGCTCACCTTAACCTTCCGGCACCGGGCAGGAGTCAGAGCGTATACGTCGGCTTGGACAATGCCTTGGCACGCTCCTGTGTTTTTGCTAAACAGTCGCTTGGGACGATTCACTGCGGCCGGCTTGGGCTTCTCCTGTACGGAGTCACCTACCACCGGCACCCCTTATCCCGAAGTTACGGGGTCATTTTGCCGAGTTCCTTTTCCGTGAATCACTCGAGCCCCTTAGGCTACTCGCCTCGCCCACCTGTGTCGGATTACGGTACGGTCAACTGCAGTCCTGGTCTGCGAAGCTTTTCTTGGCAGTGTGCGTCAGCCACCCTTGGCGAAGCCTAGCGGCTTCTTCGGCATCGGTTCTCGACTATCCCGGCGGATTTGCCTACCGGGAAACGTCTACCACCTTGCATCGGATAGTCCACCACCCGACGGTAACCTTGCTCCTGCGTCCCTCCTCAGACTCGTAACGGCTTGCAGTTGGTACGGGAATGTTGACCCGTTTCCCATCGTCTACGCCTCTCGGCCTCGACTTAGGGACCGACTGACCCTGAGCTGATCGACATGGCTCAGGAACCCTTAGGCTTTCGGGGACAGGGGTTTTCACCCTGTTTCTCGCGTACTTAATCCGGCATCCTCACTTCCCATCGCTCCACCGGAAGGCTTCCGCCCCGGCTTCACTGCTCTGGGAACGCTCCCCTACCCCTCATGCACGCGCAAGCGCGGCATGAAGACATAGCTTCGGCGGGCGGCTTGAAGTCCCGACCATTATCGGCGCGACCTCGCTGGACTGGTGAGCTATTACGCACTCTTTAAAGGAATGGCTGCTTCTAAGCCAACCTCCCAGTTGTCACAGCAAGATCACATCCTTTGCTACACTGAGCCGCCACTCCGGGGCCTTAGCTGATGTTCTGGGTTCTTTCCCTCTCGCCGCGGTACATTAGCGCACCGCGACTGCCTCCCGGGCAGCATTCAACAGGCATTCGGAGTTTGGTTGGGGGAGGTATCGTTATTCACGACCCGGACCCATCCAGTGCTCTACCTCCTGTGAACTCATTTCCCGAGGCTATACCAAAATATATTTCGGGGAGAACCAGCTATCTCCGAGCTTGATTGGCCTTTCACCCCTACCCTCAAGTCATCCCAGCGGTTTTCAACCCACATGGGTTCGGTCCTCCACCGCCTGTTACGGCGGCTTCAACCTGCTCAAGGGTAGATCGCCACGGCTTCGGGTCTACGACCACGTACGAGACGCCCTTATCAGACTCGCTTTCGCTTTGGCTCCGGCCCTGAAGGCCTTAACCTGCACGTGATCAGTAACTCGCCGGATCATAATGCAAAAGGCACGCCGTCAGGCACTTACGTGCCCTCCGACCGCTTGTCGGCACACGGTTTCAGGATCTATTTCACTCGCCACCTGGCGTGCTTTTCACCTTTCCCTCACGGTACTAGTGCACTATCGGTCATCGAGGAGTATTTAGGCTTGGAGGGTGGTCCCCCCAGATTCGCGCAGAATTCCGCGTGCTCCGCGCTACTCGGGATACCACTAGGGGCCGTACGCGTCTGGTTACCGGGCTTTCACCGTCTCTGGCGGGCCATTCCAGGCCGCTTCACCCTGGCGTCGTGCATCCCAGGTCGTGGTCCCACAACCCCGGGGGAGCAAGCTCCCCCGGTTTGGCCTCTTCCCCGTTCGCTCACCGCTACTAGGAGAATCTCGGTTGATTTCTGTTCCTCCGGGTACTGAGATGTTTCAGTTCCCCGGGTTGGCTCCGCTTGCGCGGTGGCCGGCCTCGCCGCCGGTCGGGTTTCCCCATTCGGGCATCCTGGGATCACGGCTCATGTGCAGCTCCCCCAGGCTTATCGCAGCTTATCACGCCCTTCATCGCCTCTCGATGCCAAGGCATCCACCGTGTGCCTTATTGCGTTTGATCTCAAATCTCAATGTCGTTCCCGATCCTGCGATCGGATCAGGACGACCGGTGTTGATTCCTCACACCCTGCCTGCTCACCGCCGCGAGCTCGCAAGCGAGCCCCCGTCAGCCAACAGGCAAACCATCCATTCGTCGATTGTCAAAGAGCAGGGCGGATCCCACCGGGACCCGCCAAGAGAAAGTGATGCGAGCTAGAAAGCGACGGAGTGCGGGCGACTTCTGAGGACTTTCGTCTCGGATTCCCGTGTTGAGGGTACACCGAGCGTACTCGTCGCTCCAGAAAGGAGGTGATCCAGCCGCAGGTTCCCCTACGGCTACCTTGTTACGACTTCGCCCCAGTCACTGAATTGACCTTTGACGGCTGCCCCTCTTGCGAGTTAGCCCACCGGCTTCAGGTCCCCCCAGCTTCCATGGCGTGACGGGCGGTGTGTACAAGGCCCGGGAACGTATTCACCGTGGCATGGCTGATCCACGATTACTAGCGATTCCGGCTTCATGCAGTCGAGTTGCAGACTGCAATCCGAACTTAGACCGGCTTTTGGCGATTGGCGCACCCTCGCGGGTTGGCGACGCTCTGTACCGGCCATTGTAGCACGTGTGTCGCCCTGGACGTAAGGGCCATGATGACTTGACGTCATCCCCACCTTCCTCCGGTTTGACACCGGCAGTCTCCCTAGAGTGCCCGGCATAACCCGCTGGTAACTAGGGACGAGGGTTGCGCTCGTTGCGGGACTTAACCCAACATCTCACGACACGAGCTGACGACAGCCATGCAGCACCTGTGCATGGACTCCGAAGAGGAACCGATGTTTCCACCGGCTTTCCCATGCATGTCAAGCCCAGGTAAGGTTCTTCGCGTTGCTTCGAATTAAACCACATGCTCCACCGCTTGTGCGGGCCCCCGTCAATTCCTTTGAGTTTCAGCCTTGCGGCCGTACTCCCCAGGCGGGGCACTTACTGCGTTAGCGACGGCACCGGGAGGGTCGCTCCCCCCGACGCCTAGTGCCCATCGTTTACGGCGTGGACTACCAGGGTATCTAATCCTGTTTGCTCCCCACGCTGTCGCGCCTCAGCGTCAGCAACAGCCCAGCAGGCCGCCTTCGCCACTGATGTTCTTCCCGATCTCTACGCATTCCACCGCTACACCGGGAATTCCACCTGCCTCTACTGTGCTCTAGCCTGACAGTTTAGAAGGCAGCCTTGCGGTTAAGCCGCAAGATTTCACCCCCTACTTATCAGGCCGCCTACGCGCCCTTTACGCCCAGTGATTCCGGACAACGCTCGCACCCTCCGTATTACCGCGGCTGCTGGCACGGAGTTAGCCGGTGCTTCCTTTGGAGGTACCGTCACTCGCCTTGCGGCGCATTCGTCCCTCCCGACAGTGGTTTACAACCCGAAGGCCGTCATCCCACACGCGGCGTCGCTGCGTCAGGCTTTCGCCCATTGCGCAATATTCCCCACTGCTGCCTCCCGTAGGAGTCTGGGCCGTGTCTCAGTCCCAATGTGGCTGGCCATCCTCTCAGACCAGCTACCCGTCGTTGCCTTGGTGAGCCGTTACCCCACCAACTAGCTGATAGGCCGCGAGGCACTCTTTCGGTGCATTGCTGCTTTCACCACTCGGGGATGTCCCCATGTGGTCGTACGCGGTATTACCCGGCCGTTGGGCCGGCTATCCCCCGCCGAAAGTCATGTTCCTCACGTGTTACGCACCCGTCCGCCACTGAACCAGAGTTGCCCCTGGTCCCGTTCGACTTGCATGTGTTAGGCACGCCGCCAGCGTTCGTCCTGAGCCAGGATCAAACTCTCCAATAGTTTGGAAACTTTGAACAGCTCGTTCCGAACGACCTGGTATATCTTGTCGTCCGAATCACTTGTGAATCAGAGTAAAACCCTATCTGGTCGGTCTCTGTGCCCGTCCAGATCATAGGGTCCGCACTCCATCACTTCTAGCTCACATCACTTGTCAAAGAGCATTTGGAGCAGTGCGCCGGGCAAACACCGTTTGCCGACAGCCCACCATTCTAACCGCTTTCGAGACTGGGGTCAAGTGCGCTAAGCCTCGGAGTGCGAATTGATTCGCCCACCTCGCCAGCCCCCTGCCCCATCCTCCTTCGGCGCGGCAAGCCGCAAACCTCTGGAGCCCGATAATATGCCGAATATGCGCGGGTTTGTCAACCGGTTGGACGTACGGAGATCAACCTGGTCTTCGCCGCCCAGCCACCCCACCCAGACAAGCATTTCGATATCCCGCCACCTGCACCGCCACGGGACCCATCAATCCAGGAAACGCCGACCTCGGAAATGTCCGTGCATGGCCAGTTTGAGGGACCGCAATTCTAACAGACGCCACGGGGAGCCGCAAGAGTCGCTCACGGCCATTCACGCCCTGGTATCGATCGGCCGACGGTGAAGCTGCGCCTCGATCGGCGCCCCCACCTCAATTGCGGTGCCAAGTGATGCACAACACGGCGTGCTCCCTCGCGACCCCTAAGCTTCCTTTCGTGGCCCGTTGTACCTCTCGCAAGGAGCTCCCGATGCCTCGGCTCGCATCGCTGGACGATCTGCTCGTCCACGAACTGCAGGACATCTATCATGCGGCAGGGCAGATCCTCGAGGCGCTGCCGAGGATGATCAACGCGGCCACCCACGCCGATCTCAGGTACGCGCTCGACACCCATCGCCAGCAGACCCAGACCCAGGTGCGACGCCTCGAACGGGCCTTCATGCTGCTCGGCGTCCCCGCCAGGCGCCGGCCGTGCGACGGCATGGCGGGGGTGCTCGAGGAGGTCAGGCAGATCCTCGACCTGGATGCCGACGCTGCCGTGATCAACCTGGCCCTCATCGCGGCCGCGCAGAAGATCGGTCACTACGAGATCGCCGCCTACGGCACCGTGTGCACCTATGCGGAGGTGCTGGGCTACGATCAGGTCCACGAGCTGCTCGGCCAGACTCTCGACGAGGAAGAGACGACGGACCAGCAGCTCATCGTCCTCGCCGAGAGCGTCATCCAGCAGCAACGGGACGAGCTGGTGCTGCAGGAGGAGCGTCTGGAGCGCCGCGCGTGACCGCCGCGGGACCGCCCGAAGCGTCGGCAGCGCTCTCGGCCCTGGTGGAGATCTGCTGGGACGGCGAGCTCGGCTTCCACGCCGCGGCCGCCACCATCGACGATCCGCCATTGCGCCAGCTCTGCGAAAGCTACGCTGACCAGCGCGCCCGATTTCGTCGGGAGCTGGGATGGGAGCTCGCCCGGCTCGGGCCTGGAGCCTGCCACGACGGACGCTATCGCTGCGGCGCGAGAGGGGGCCCCCTGGTCGGCCGGGCCGGACGAGGGCGCCACGCTTGCCGAGCTCGCCCGGCGGGATGCGGCCGCGGAAGCCATCTATCGCAAGGCACTGGACCGCGGCATCCCGAGGGCGATGACCGAAACGGTGGCGCGCCAGCATCGCATGGTGCGGGACGCGCTCGAGCACTTGGGCCAACTGAAACGGGCGCTCGCCGGCCAGACCTGAGCGCGGCGCGGCAGATTCGGTCGCCCATCTTCGCGCCGGTCGCCGGGACGCAGTCAGTCCCGCGCGCCTGGCGAGGGGATGGGCGACCATTCGTTGGCCCGACCCGACGCGCCAGCGTGGTCGATGATCACCCGCCCCTGCTGCCGGCCGAGCGCGATCCGGACACGCACCAGCAGCACCGTGGCCACCACCGCGAGGCCCAGCACGAGACCCCACCACAAGCCCACCGGCCCCATCCCCGCCCGGAAGCAGAGCAGGTAGCTCACCGGAAGCCCCAGCAGCCAGTAGCCGAGGATGTTGACCAGCATGGCCACGCGCGTCTCGCCCAGGCCGCGCAGGATGCCGCCGGCGACGACCTGCAGCCCGTCGAACACCTGGAACACTCCCGCAAGCGGAATGAGGACCACGGCGACCGCGAGCACCGAGGCGTCCGGGGTGTACAGGCCGGCCAGGAAGTCCGGGACGGTCAGGAAGAGCAGCGCGGTGCACGACATGAACACCGTGCCGCAGACGAACGCCGCCCGGGCCATCCTGCGAGCGCCCGCCGGATCGGCCCGCCCGACAGCGTGGCCGACCAGCACCGAGGCGGCGTCACCCACGCCGAGGGGAACCATGAAGGTGAGCGAGGCCAGGTTGATGGCGACCTGGTGCCCCGCCATCTGCCGGGTACCGAGCCATCCCATCATCAGGGCCACCAGGGCGAACGCGCCGAACTCGAGCATGTACTGAAACCCGATCGGGAGGCCCAGCCGCAGCATCCGTCCCAGTGGCGCAGGGTCCCATACCTCGGGCAAGCGCTGGCGCAGGTGCGGACGCAGATGCTTCCAGGACAGGATCACCAGGAGCCCTGCCAGCAGCCACCGACTCGCCGTCGTGGCCCAGGCGGAGCCGAGCACGCCCATCGGCGGCACCGGGCCGTGGCCGAAGATGAGCACCCAGTTGAGGCCGCCATTGACCAGGTTGGCGGCGAGGATGGCGATCAGGATCGCAGCGGTTCGATGCAGCGCCTGCAGGCTCTGCCGGAGCACGATGAACAGGAAGAACGGCAGCACGCCGGGTGCGAGGCGGAGGGTGTATGCGGCCGCCAGCGGGACGACCTCGGCCGGCTGGTGGGCCAGACCCAGGACCGGGCCGGCCACCAGCAGCACCGCGATCGCCGGCACCGCCAGAATGATCGCGAGCAGCACTCCGCGCTGGATCCCGCGGGCCACCGCGGCCGCGTCCCGCGCGCCGACGGCCTGCGCCACGACGGGATCGAGCACCATCAGCGTCCCCATCCCGAAGACGCCGATGCCGAAGAAGTAGAGATGCCCCAGTGCCACGGCGGCGAGGCCGATGGACGAGTCGCCGGCCGCCAGGTGCCCGACCATCACCGTGTCGACGACGCCCATCAGCATCATGCCCACCTGCACGAGCACGACGGGCACCGCCAGGCGGAGCATCGCGCGCAGCTCGCCGGGCCGGGGGAGGATCCGGCCGGCCAGGGTTCCCGAAGTCATTGATCAGGAGGGAACGGTGGGGCGGACGGCGTCCTGGGGGGGGCGCGGGCTCGCGAGCAGGCGCTCGGCGAAATCGACCCGCTCGGCCAGCTCGGCAACCTGCTGCCGCAGCTGGTCCAGCTCCTCGAGGACCTCGGCGGACATGGGACCGCCCGGCAGTGCCTCTTCGGGATCCCACCGGCGGACGAGGCGGCCCTGGTCGTCCCGGAAGGAGCCGCTGCCGACGAGGATCAGATCGTACAGATACCACAGCCCCAGCCCGCCAATGGTGAGGGCCATGAGCACGCCGGTGCCGGTCTTTCCGACGTAGAAGCGGTGGCCGCCGAACGGCCCGAGAAGGACCGCCAGCGCCAGAGCCACGCCCCGCGACTTGTCGGACGTCTCGATCGACTCGAGCTGGTACCCGCCGGTGGTCTCCATGGTCGGAGAATATCCGCAGCCGGCGGCCAAGTTACAAGCGATCCGGAGGCAATGGAGGAGGCACTGCGTGTAGGCGGACAGGCGTGCACGGAATGCCGCGGAGGTGCGGGGACAAGCATTACGAAGTGCGCCCGGGTGGACTCGAACCACCGACCCACAGCTTAGAAGGCTGTTGCTCTATCCAGCTGAGCTACGGGCGCGAGGCGAGGCGAACAGGCTGCCAACCATCGGCCGCAGGAAGTTACGATGGAGCCGGCGTGGCGCCAAGCGAACAGCAGTAGGCGCGCTGTCCGCGTGACTGACGCAGCGTCGGCGGGTTGCTGAGGCCATCGGGGCGCCGGGATTCGAACCCGGGACCTCCTGCTCCCAAAGCAGGCGCGCTACCGGACTGCGCCACACCCCGTTGTGTACTGCATCAAGTCTAAACTCAACCACTTAGGCCCGCTCACCTGACTTACGCTGCGGCATCCTGCGGGAGCTGGGTAACGCTCCCGGTAACAAAGTTGAGCGCTTCCAGCCGATTTCCCAGCGCGGCGATGTGCTGCTAGACGCGGTACTCGACCACCTCGCTCCGATGCCGCGAGGTGCCGACGTGGCTATACACCTTCTCGACCATCGCGGTCGAGCCGTGGCCCAGCTCGCGCGCCACCGTGTACGGTCCCACCGCCGCGCCGTGGTCGAGCGTCTGGAGCCGCGCCGCGCAGTAGGTGTGCCGGAACATCTTAGTCTGGATCTCCCCCGCCTTCCAGCCCGCGCGCTCGCCTAGCTTGTCGAGCAATCCCCGAATGTCGCGCCGTACCCCGCCATCCTCGGCCGGGAACAGGAGCCGATACGTCGGCGGGTTATTGAGCACCTCTTGGGCCGTTCGCTCGGAGAGATAGGCGCGGAGAATCTCCTCTAGCTGCTGCCAGAGCGGGACCGTGCGGTGACTGCGCTTGGTGTTGAGCCGCCGCCACCTGTTCGGCTGGAAGGTCACCGTCTTGCGCTCGAAACTCACGTCATCGACTTCGAGCCCGAGCACTTCGGCCACCGGTCAGGAGGAAGGTGGCGACCAACGGCTCGGCGTAGCGCGTCGGGTGGCCGTTCACCAGCGCGAGCGGCCGGTGCGCCGCTTCGAGCAGGAGCTCGCCGTCATGCACTTCGAGGTACGCACTTTCGCGACGGCCGGTGCCGGCAGGCGTCTCCAGAATGGCCGCAGCGGGGTTGTAGCCCGGCGGTACGGCTTCCTCGCTGCCCGCGCGCCGGTAGAGGTTAGAGACCGCATTGAGGTGGTGCCGCACGGTTCCCTGTGAAAGCGTTCGGCCGTCCATGTACGCCCCCGCGCCGAGAGCCACTAGCCACGCCTGCACGTCGGCCGTGCCGATTTTGTCGAGGTAGCGCCCGGCGCCAAAGCGCTCGACCACGCGGGTGAGGAGGGTCTCGGCACATTCGATCCACCGATTCTCCACCTTCCCGGTCTTGGCCTTCTGTTCGAGGTGATACGCCGCGTAGTCGTCGCGGCGAGCCTGGTCAAGCTGCTGGAGCCGGGCAGCGTAGAGCTGTGCGGCGACGTCTGGGTCCTCGATCGCTCGGGCCCTGCCCTCTGGGTTCAGCGCCTCTTGTCTGCCGCCTACGTCCGCATACTTGGGGAAGTCGCCATACCAGCCGCAACCGGCGCGGTGATAGAGACCGTGGGGGCGCTTGCTGCGTATTCGGCCATACGTGCTCCTTTAGGGTGAGGGTTAGAAGGGCCCGCCGAAATCGGGGGAGCACTCCACCTCGATCGTGCCTGTCGCAAATCGGCCCCTCGTTGTCGCAAAAGGGGCCTAATGTAACGGTGAAGTCCTCAGTATGATACGCAGTCCCCTCGACAAAACCTGTCCCGTCCAGCGGAGGCCGACACGACTTGTTGGCCCCTTCTAAACGAACGAGGAGTCTCGTGATCAGCGCAATAGCGAAGTACGGACTGCCATGCGTCCTACTGTGCGGCCTACTCGCATGCAGCGAGAACGGCGTTGAGCCAGGAAGTAATGGCGCGTCGGGTCGATATAGTGATGGCGTATCGCCAGCTGACTCCGCTACCATGCGGCAACTAGCTGAAAGGCTCCGCCTTCGTGCCCCGCTGTCGCTCTCAGAGGTACCGGCACCCCCAGGCACTCGCCAATGCCGGTCTGTGAACTTCTCGCTCAGCCGGTTCGATCCGAACACGTACACGATACCCTTTACGCAACCACTCCAGCCTTGTGTGACGACGTACTTCGGTGCGCCACACTACTACCAAATAGCCGCGGACAACGAGGGGAACTTCACCGGGCCAGTAACTTTGACCTTCTCTCAACCCGTATACAGCCTGATCATCGAGGCGTACGGCGCCTTTTCCTGCAGCAGCACTGATTTTGGTCAGACGACTGCGTATAACTCAGCAGGTGAGCCGGTCGATGTGAGCACATTTGTAATTTTCGATCGCGAGGGTGACTGCGGAGATGACGATGTCGGAGGCCTCCGAATGGACACTGTGCGCTTCACTGGTCCGGTGAAATCGGTGACGATCACAGCGCCTACCCCGACAGTCTGGCAGCTGCCGCCGCCCTACGTTGACCTCACTGGCCGACTGACTGCGATTTACAACGTGATCATCTACGAAAGCCCGTGTCCCCCTGTGGGAGAGCTAGTGTTAGACGACCCCGCGGTCCGGGCAGCACTTTTGCAGGCGCTCACTGCATCGCGGCCGACGGAGGATGGGGTTAACCGGCGGGAGCACGGGGGCTATGTGTACCTTCGAGACGACGGCACGCCGTTCCTCGTCGAGGAAACCCAGGCTGGTTTCTCCGAGTGCAGATCCAATCTGCTAATGCCGTCACAAGTGCCAGGACTTGCAGGTGCGCATTTTATCGGGTATTGGCATACGCATCCCAACAAGGATTTCGAGCCCTACTATTCCGCCAGCTGTCAATTGAGCGCTGGCCCAGGCCAGATAGCGAAGGCCGGGCCTCGAGACCAGGATGGGGGAGGAAGCGAAGGCGACTGGCTATGGGCGGACAGTACGAACACCTCGATGTATGTGATCAGTCTCGGCGAGCGGGTTTATCGGCTGGATGATGAGACCCCTCGATCCCAGTGGGGGAACAACCCCAACAAATGGAAGTTTGATAATCGGCACTCATGCCTTTCCCTACGCTAGCGCGCAACGTGGACCAGGAGCAGAACAAATGACTCTCGCTAGGCACCGGCTTGAATTGCTCACCATTGCCTATCTTGCTCTGAGTAGCTGGTCGTGTGCACCTGCCACGATTGCCGCTCAGTCCTCGAGCGGCTGTCGGGCCGCAGATACCGATAGAGTCCCGGCACGCTTGGCCTACCTGAAGGTCATGGTAGCAGGCACGGATTCGATAGCCGCACTGTTCCGAACGGAGTTTCAGTTGCAGGCGGTTAACGCGAACAAGGTATCGCTGGTCACTAAGACCTCGACCTGCGCGAGTGCGGCGACGGCCCTCAATGCCGCTCGCAACACACCCGGTGCGGTTAGACAAGTCTGGGTGTATGCGCTAGGCAGCAATTACGCCGTTGAGGACCCAACCATCCCGGTGGAGCCTACGGGTCCTTACCCGATCTACTTTTTCAGCAACACCTGGGCAACAAAACCGGTATTGATGAAATGAGTGGGACAGTTGTTGCGCGCACTACGGGGCAGGTCCGGCGGGCTTGTCGCGAACTCCAGCTCGTGGGCGCCGACTGGCCGCGCCTTCCCGGGCATGTCGAGCCAGACGTAGCCTGGCAGGCCCTGCACTTCCTCCGGGTGCCGCTCGAGCACCCGGACCCAGTCCGCGGTAGCCCTGGCACCTTCCAGAGGAGCGCCGGCTTCCCGCGAGCCCAGCGGTCGGTCTCAGCCATCACGCTTCCGAGCTGTCGCAAAACAGCAACTATTGGCGCAATCTACCGGGCGCCCGCAAGCGGTCCGACTAAAACCTGACGGCGCCGCGGGGGAGTCGTTCGCCCTCCTGTGAGATAAGCGAGTCTTGCCCTTGATGGCTCTCCCGATGGTCCCGTTCTATTGCTGCCTTGGAACGGTACTCGCCGGGAGCGGCAGATGAGTATCCAGCACTGGTAGCCGGAGGTTCAACACGGCGAACTCACGGTAGGCGAAGCGGTGAAAGAAAGTGATGTTCAACAGTCCGAAGTCGTCTAGCGCTTCGACAACTGCAATCACTCCCGCCCTGATCTCAGAGTGAACACTTCTACGGTCGCGCAACGGCGCCGCTCCGCGTCCCTTCGGCCGATTCTTTGCCATTCCTGGTCGGATGCCCTCACCTTGGGAATTCTGGGCCTGGTGGGCGTGAGAAGGCCGCGCTCACTCTCAACAGTTTAAGATCGGCCAGCACAGCCTCATAATCCTGGGCTTCTTCCTCGCTGAGCTGGCCGTGTGGAAGCTCCGTCGGGCCTTGTCGCCCGACCAGCAGACCGCCACCGAATGCGCTGGCGGCCGGAATTGCAACTTCTCGATGATCCACCGAAGACCGAGGTCCACCGAATCATTCCTCTCTGCTTTCGGCCGCTGGTCACCTTCTCGGTAACATCTGGGTAAGTACGGGCGGGTGCTGGCGGGTGCGAGTCGGGCCTAAGTCATCGATTCCGCAGCATGGCGGGTGTGGGCGAGTGCCGAGTTGGCGATCCCAAAGCAGGCGCGCCACCGGACTGCGGGACTACCACCACTGGCGGTCGCCCCCGCCTCCCCAAGCCGAGCAGACCGGCTGTATGATTGAGTTTGTCACCGATCGGACTGAGCTCGATAGCAGAGGAGACCGATGGCGCGGATCCTGGTGGTCGACGACAATGCCGACCTGCGCGAAGTCCTGCGGCGGGCGCTCGAGCGCGCCGGCCACGAAGTCGTGCTCGCGATCGATGGCGCACGCGGCGCGCTGGCGTGGCGCGAGTCCGGCGCCGACCTGGCCCTGGTGGACATCCACATGCCGGACATGGATGGGATCGAGCTGCTGGTCCAGCTCCGCGTGCTCGCCCCGACAATGCCGGTCGTGATGATGTCAGGCGGTGACCAGACGCAGCGGCTGGACCTGCTCCAGGACACAACGCTGCTGGGCGCGGCGGGCGTCCTGGCGAAACCGTTTACGCTCGACGAGCTGTTCGGCGTCGTGGCGCGGGTGCTTGCCAGGGGTCAGGCCGACACGGGGTGATCGGGGAGTCACCCCACGTGGCGCGCGAACGACTTCCGCGCGAAGGCCGAGACCGCCGCGTGCCAGCGCTCGAAGCCGTCGACCAGACGCCGGGCATCGGGACTGAGCCGCGATCCACCGTGCGTGCTGCCGCCCCGCGCGGTGAGCAGCACCGGCCGGCCCAGCGTGCGCTCCATACGACGCACCCGGTTAAGGCAGGTCCGATAGCTCCAGCCCACCGTCTTGCCCGCTTCCCGGATGGTGCCGGTCTCGTCCACGGCTCGAAGAAAGCGGAGGTAGTTGGGTCCCATCAGGAAGAGGCCGTCGCACAGGACCCAGACTTTGTGGCGGGGGGCGAGACGGGCCGGGCGCGGGGAGCGGGCAGGCATGGCGGCTCCGGAATGCTCAGGGGGCGGAAGAGCCCAGGGCCTCGGCGAGGGCTCGGAGCGCCCGGCCGCGGTGGCTCACGGCATCCTTCTCCTCGGGCGTGGCCTCGCCGAAGGTGCGGCCGAGCTCGTCGCTGAAGAAGAGCGGATCGTATCCGAACCCGCCTTCGCCGCGCGGGCTTTCGAGGACGAGCCCACCACAGGCACCTTCGAATACTCGCGGCACGGCGCCCGGCAGGGGCAGGTAGACCAGCACGCAGCGATAGCGCGCCCGGCGCCGCGCCTCGGACGCTCCCAGCAGCCGGCGCAGCAGCTCGGCGTTGTTGGCCGCGTCGACCTCGGCCCCGGAGCCGGTGACGCCGGCCCACCGCCGCGAGCGGACGCCGGGCGCGCCGCCCAGGGCGAACACCTCGAGCCCGGAATCGTCCGCCACGGTTGGGAGCCCGGAGAGCCGCGCGAAGTGCTCGGCCTTGCGGCGCGCGTTGCCTTCGAAGCTTTCGGCCACCTCGAGGCTGTCCTCCGTCGGGTCCTCCCACAGCCCCACGTCGTCGGGGAAGACGACCTCGACCCCGGCCGGCTCGAGTACCCGCCGGAACTCGGGCTGCTTGCCCCGGCTCCGGGTGGCGGCCAGCAGTTTCACCAGCCGAGGACCGCGCGCTGCGCCTGGAACAGCTCGGTGACGCCCTTGCCGGCGAGGTCGAGCAGGACGTCGAGCTGCGCCCGGGTGAAGCTGTCGTGCTCGCCGGTGCCCTGCACTTCCACGTAGCGGGCGGGCTCCAGCATGACGACGTTGGAATCGACGTGGGCGTCCCGGTCCTCGAGGTAGGCGAGGTCGAGCCGTTCCTCGCCGGCGACCACACCGACCGAGACCGCCGCCACGAGCTGGCCGAACGGCGAGGGGCCGCCCGTCCTCTCGGCCAGCCAGGCGCAGGCGTCGGCCAGAGCCACGCAGCCGCCGGTGATGCCGGCGGTGCGGGTCCCGCCGTCGGCCTGGAGCACGTCGCAGTCGATCCGGATGGTGTACTCGCCGAAGGCCATCGTCGCCATGGCGGCACGGAGCGAGCGGCCGATGAGCCGCTGGATCTCCTGCGTCCGGCCGCCGGGCCCGTTGCGCTCGCGGGAGGTGCGCTCCACCGTCGCGCGGGGCAGCATGGCGTACTCCGCGGTCACCCACCCTTCCCCGCTCCCCTTCTTGAACCCGGGCACGCCGGTCTCGACCGACGCGGTGCAGTGGACCAGCGTACCGCCCATCCGGATGAGACAGGAGCCTTCGGCGTAGGGGTTGGCGCGGCGCTCGAGCACGAGCGGGCGGAGCTGGTCGTTGGCGCGGCCATCAGGACGAGGCACGGAGTTGCTCCACGAGGGCGGTGGTTGAGAAGCCGGCCACGACCGGCACGCGGACGACCCTGCCGCCGCGGGCCTCGATCCAATCGGCGCCCACGATGCGGTCGCGCGGGTAGTCGGCGCCTTTGACGAGCACGTCAGGGGTGAGCGCCTGCATCAGCGCGAGCGGCGTGTCCTCATCGAACAGGACCACGCAGTCCACCGCGGCGAGCCCGGCGAGCACGCGCGCACGCGCCTGCTCCCCGGACACCGGCCGCGCGGCGCCCTTGCCGAGCCGGCGGGCCGAGGCGTCGGTATTGAGGCCGACCACGAGCGAGTCGCCCTCGCGCCGGGCGGCCTCGAGCAGCTCGACGTGGCCCGGGTGCAGCAGGTCGAACACGCCGTTGGTGAACACCACCAGGCCCGGCCGGCCACGCCGCCATTCGACGGCGTCCGCCAGCGGGCGAATCTTGCCTGCGCTGCCCGCGCTCGAGATCCTCACCCGGCTGGCCCGGCGGCCGGGGCCCTGCCGAAGAGGGCCTTGAGCCCGGGGGGTGCTATGAAGGTCGTCACCATCACCATCAGCAGCACCGCGCCGAACACCTCGGCCGACAGCACGCCCGAGCGGCGGCCGATGTCGGCGAAGATGAGGCCCACCTCGCCGCGGGGCACCATGCCGACGCCGACGACGAGCCGGCGCATGGGGTGCCAAGGCGCCGCCCAGCCCGCCGCGACCTTGCCGAGGACGGCCATGGCGATGAGCGCCCCGGCGACGGCGAGCGTGCCCCGCGCCGTCGCCGAGGTGGGGTCGAGCAGCCGGAGATCGACCGAGGCGCCGACGCTCACGAAGAAGATCGGGGCGAAGATCGCGCCGAGCGGCCGGACCTCGCGCTCGATGGTATCGAACTGGTTCGTGCCCGAGAGGATGATGCCGGCCGCGAATGCGCCGATGATGAGGGCCGACCCGGCCACCGAGGCGACCGCCGAGAGGCCCAGGGCGAACGCGATCGCGAACACCAGGAGCACGTAGCGCACCCGCATTCGCACCACCACGTCGAACAGCCGCGGCAGCAGAAAGCGTCCGGCGAGCACGGCGACGACGAGGAACCCGACCGCCACCGCCAGGGTCCCCAGGATGCCCACCACCGTGATGGGCGCGCCGGCGGCGACGCCGGAGACCACGCTCAGGATGACGAGCCCGAGCACGTCGTCGATCACCGCGGCACCGATGATGATCCGGGCCTCGGCGCTGGCCATGCGGCCGAGATCGGAGAGGACCCGCGCGGTGATCCCGACCGAGGTGGCGGTGAGCGTAGCGCCGACGAAGATGGCGGCGGTGTTCAGGTCGCCGTGGCCGGCGGCGGGGTGCGGCAGGTAGGCCCAATAGGCGTACCCGAGCCCGAAGGGCACGGCGACCCCCACGACGGCCACGGCCAGTGACGCGGGCCCGACGCGGAACATCTCGCGCAGGTCGGTCTCGAGGCCGATCTCGAACAGCAGCAGCAGAACCCCGAGCTCGGCCAGGACGTGCATCACCTCGGCCGCCGCACCGGTCGAGGGCACGACTCCGAGGACGCTGCCTCCGAGCAGGACGCCGGCGACCAGCTCGCCCAGGACCGCCGGCTGTCCCACGCGCTCGGCCAGCTCCCCCAGCAGCTTGGCTGCGATGAGGATGGCGGCCAGCGCCAGAAACAGGTGGGCGACGTCCAGCCCGCCCTCGGCGGGACCGCTCACCTTACAGCGGCTCCTCGGCGCGCGGCCGCAGCACGAACGTATGGGTGAAGCCCGGCAGGGCGACGGTCTCGGTATACTCGGTCTGGATGGTGATCCGGCTCGGCCGGCCGCCGCGCTCGATCCGGAAGTCGGGCGTCTGGCCTAGGGTCGTGTCGGCTTGGGCCGTGAGGTTGCGCTGGATGGCGTCGTCAGCCAGCTGGTCGGCATGCCTGGCCTGCTGCCGCATGTCGTCGAGCAGCGAGTAGTAGCGCCAGTACACGCCGCCGATATGCACGCCGTAGTAGAGCGCTCCCAGGAACAGCACGACCGACACGACGCAGCCGAGCATGCTGGCCCCTCGTCGTCCGCGGCGGAGACTCACCATTGGGACTGGGCTCCTTCCACGATGTTGGTCACCAGCTTGTCGAGGGCGACGTCGCGTCCCTCCCGTTCCTGACCGGGATCGTATTCGCCCTCGAGCACGAGGCTTCTGCGCTGCCAGAGCGGCTTGTTCTGCTTCTGATCCATGATCTCGACCGAGACCGTGATCTGCACCAGCCGGCGGGTGACGTTGACGGTGCGATTTTCCCCGCCGACGTACTGAACGGGCAGATCGGGCTCGTAGCGGACGATCGTGCCGCGAACGACCGCGTCGGCCTGGCTCTCGGACGCCTGCCGGAGGCCCAGCCGGCGCTCGACGGCCTCGCGCACCGAGGACTGCACTTCCTGCGTCAGGGTCGGCTCGGCGGTCTGGTTGTCGAACGGCAGGAGCGCCACCGTCTTGATCGACGGCGGAAGCCCGCCGCCGGCGAAGCCGTAGAGACAGCCGGTCAGGCCGGCGGCGAGAAGCAGCGGGGCGAGCAGCCTACGGCTTGCGAGCAGTCCAGATCTCCGGGGCAAAGTCGGCCCGCGCGGTGGAGAGGAAGGTCAGATTGAGCTTGGCCGGCACGCTGGGCACGACCAGCCGGGAGGTGAGCGGCACGCCCGTGGAGTCGAGCGTCGTCTCGGCGCGACCGACCACCTTGCCGCCCTGGCGCACCTCGGCCACGAGCCGGCCCGACTTGCCGGTGGTACGCAGGTAGCTCACCGTGTCCGTGGCGTTGGCGTACTGCCAGGCGATGATCTCCCCGTCCATCAGGCCGCGCAGCGAGTCGCCTGGCTCAGGCTGCCGCGCGACGCCGAACATGGCCCACATGAGCGGATAGTTCGGGACCAGCTTCTTCACCGCATCCGGCGGCTCGGCCCAGAGCGGCCGCGACCCGATCACCGCCGCGGACGCGGCACCGGAGCCGAACGGCCCCGCCACGTCGAACCGCAGGGAGTCGGGCGGCGCGATCCGCGCGCTTCCCCGCCCGCCCGCGCTGGAGCGCTCGTCCTGGAACAGCCACTTGAAGCGATGGAGCCGCTGCTCCGGCGGCTCGGTGGCTGCCACCCACCGGGCCACCTGCTCCCGGCTCACTGGCGCCGCGGCGACCGGCACAAGTGCCCCCGGCGCGCTCCGGCATCCGGCGAGCGCCAGGGCAAGATAGGCCACGAGCACTCGACGGTCAACGAGAAGGCGTTGTGGCATCAATAGTTATAGCCAAAGAAGAAGCTGACGAACCCGGGTCGCTTCTGGTCCGAGCTGAGGCTGTAGCCGCGGAACCGATCGTTGCTGAAGCGCCGGCCGACATCCAGGCGGAGTACGGTAAGCGGGCCCAACGCCATGCGGAAGCTAATGCCATAGCTTCCGAGCAGTGCCCGGTCGCTCGTCGTCGAGAAGCTCGCCTTGCCGAGGTCGGTGAACAGGCCACCCTGGATCTCGGGGAAATCGACGTCGCCGAAGGGCGTGCCGACCGTGAGGTGGGTGAGCAGTGGGAAGCGCAGTTCCTGGTTGAACATGAACGCTTCCGAGCCCACGATGTAGCCGTATTGCGGATAGCCACGGAGGCCGACGGTGCCGCCGATGTTGATGCGGCGCGGACGGTCACCGTCGCTGTAGAAGCCGTAGGCCCGAAGCGCCCACGCGCTCCGGCGGCCGAGCCGGAGATACCGGCGCCAGTCACCCGAAATGAGATAGCTGTCGAACCGACTGTTGGAGAAGTCGCTCGAGAGCCCGGCCGTCACTGCGAAGCGGCCGCCGTCGATAGGGCCGCTCGGCACCCAGAGCGCGTTGTCGCGCACGTAGCTCAGATAGTGGGAGGCGATCCAGCCGATGCGGCGCGGCTCGTCGACCAGCAGCGTGAAGTCGAAGCGGTCGGAATGCTCGAAGACGGTGGTGGCCTCCACCCGGGTGAAGCGGCTGAGCGGGTAGCGCAGCAGGCCGATCAGGCCGTAGGCGGTCTCGTCGTAGGCGATGATCCGGTCGCCCTCGAAGTTGCGGAGCTTGGTGCGGAAGGCGCCGATCCCCCAGTTCACCCGGCGGCTCTGATTCAGGTAGACGCTGGTGACGCTGAGGTTCGAGAGGATGCTGCCGAGGCGGCGGCCCTGGTACGAGGAGACCGACCCGAACAGGAGATTGTCGCCCAGCATGTCGCTCGCGACGAAGAAGATGCCCTGGGCGCCCCCGTAGCCCGGGATCACCACCGCGTCGCCGGCGGCGAAGTCGAGCGTCAGGCGCCTGCGGTACGGCTCGCGGCGGGCGGCCACGCCCGTCGTGGTATCGCCCGGGGCGTCCCAGGCCCACTGCGCGGGCGCCGCCACGTCAGGCACCCGCGCGAAGCGCTCCTTGTGCGCGGACGAGTCGACCGGAATCCGGTAGAGGTTCCAGCTCAGGTCGTGGAACCCGCCGACCACCAGGCCCCCTTCGGGCAGCGGGACGGCGTCGAAGGCACCGGTCCAGGCGGAGGTCTCGCGGCGGCCCGCGCCGGCCGAATCGACGGAGAAGACGTTGAGCACGCCGTCGCGGTCGGAGGTGAAATAGATGCGACCGTCGGCCGCCCACAGCGGGGACTCGTCCCGCCAGTCGCCCGACGTGAGCTGGCTCGTGGCTCCGGAGGCGAGGTCGAGCAGGAACAGATTCGCCGCGCCGCCACGCCCGTCCGCAGTCCGGTCGGAGGCGAACACCACCCGACGGCCGTCGGCGCTGGGGCTGGGGTCGAGGTCCTGGTAGTGATCGTTGGTGAGCGGCGTAAGCTCGCCCCCGGGGAGGGTGATACGGTAGAGGTCCGAGACGCCGCGCTGCGAGAGGCCGCTCACGACGATGCTCTGGCCGTCCGGCATCCAGTGGGGCGAGAGCAGCGACACCAGCTCCGGGAACTGGTACCGGCCCGTCGTCTTCCGCCGCTTCAGATCCCAGACGAAGAGCGCGTCGCGATCGCCGTAGCGGGCGGTGAACAGCAGCAGGCCCGGGCGGGACGCGTCCATTCGCGAATCGAAGGCGTGGAACGATTCGATCTCCGCCTTCCGACCGCCGGTCACGATCGAGCGCCCCTTGGACCTTGGCGCGAGCGACTTCTGGTAGATCGACACGTAGCCGTTGGCCGGGGTCACGTAGACGATCCGTCCGGGCGACTCCCGACCGGCCGTATCGGCCCCCGTCTCGGCGATGACCGCGGCCTTCACCCCCAGCCGCACGACTTCGGTTCCGAGCAGCGGGAGCGGCGCCAGGGTGTCGACCGACGGATAGAACTGGCGCCGCATGGCGAGCTGGAACTCGTCGCTCAGCTGGTCGATCGTCCGGCCGTACACTGTCTGGATGGCGGCCTCGAAGCTCTCGTGCCGATTGAGCTCCTTGTACATCAGGGCCTGCCGCCAGTCGCCGTAGGTGTCGGCGAGCCACCGGTGGATCTGCCCGCCGATGGGATACACGATGCCGCCGGTGACGAAGGTGAGCTGCTTGAACGTCGGCAGGCGGCCGCTCAGGGTGAGGTCCCGCATCACCATCTCGTCGCGCGCGTCCTGGCCCCCCGACCAGAGCTCCGCCAGCCCCTCGCTCCACCAGAGGGGGAAGGCGAAGCGCCGCGCGCGGGGCGCCAGGTTGTAGCTCTCGACCAGCATGTCGAGCTGGAACACGTGCACCATCTCGTGGCGCATCGTGTGGCGGAACTCGGCGAAGCTGCCACGGAACGGCAGGGCCACCCGGCGCTTGAGGAAGTCCGTCACGCCGAGCAGGCCCTCGGGCGGCGTGAACGGCAGGATGTTGGTCTGCTCGAAATCGGTGTGCGAGGCGTAGACGATGAGCGGGATGCGGCTCGCCACCTCGTGGCCGAACTGCACGCTCAGCGTGTCGTAGCTGGCCTCGCCATAAGCCAGGGCTGCCGGGGCCAGCTCCTCCTCGGCCGAGTAGTAGTACAGGTCGACATGCGGCCCCCTCATCACGCGCCAGTCGAGCTTCCGGTACTGGATCTTGTTCTGACCGAAGGTGAAGAACTGGGCCCGGGCGGGGACGGAAAGGGCACAGAGGAACGCGAGCACGGCGAAGACCAGCCGGCGCGCGACGAAGGACTGTGAAGGGCCTGGCATCCTCGGGCTACTTCCTGGCCACCGTCCGAATCACATCTCCCTGCGCGATCCGGACGAGGGTGGTCGTGCCAGCGACGACCTTGCCGAACACCGTGTAGGTGCCGTCGAGGTGCGGCTGGGCGCTGAGGTTGATGAACCACTGGCTCATGCCGGTGTCGGGGCCCGAGAGCGCCATGCCGAGCATCGGGGCCTCGTAGCGGTTGCGGTTGATCTCGTCGCGGATGGCGCCGCCTGGACTGCCGAAGCCATCGCCGCGCGGGTCGCCATCCTGCACGACGAAGTTGGGGACGACGCGGTGCCAGCGATTCCGGTCGAAGAACCGGCGGTCGACCAGCCGGAGGAAGTTGTCCACCGTGAGCGGCGCGTCCGGTCCAAGGAGCTCGACCTCGACGAACCCGCGGCCTTCGGTCTCGATGACGACATGGGGACGGGCGAGCGAATCGGGGCCGGTGAGATAGCGCCGGACCAGATCACGATAGTCCTGCAGCGATCGCCCGGTGGCGATCGGTCGCACCGGTCCCCAGCGCGCGGCCGCCTCGGGCCAGTTGTCCGCGGCCCACTGCCGGAGCAGATAGTTTTGCGGCCGGGGGGTGCCGAGGAGGAATTCGTGGTCCACCCGCACCTCGGCGGCGGGGCCGGTCTTCCGGATGGCGAGAATGGCGGACAGAGCGGAAAGCGCGGCGTCGGGAAAGGAGTCACGGCCGGTGGCGGCGTACATCCCCGCCAGGGCCGGGAGATCGGCCAAGTCGGCCGCCCGGCCGATGGCATCCGCCGCGACGCTCCGGACGGCGGCATCCGGGTGCCTGAGCAGCGGGCGAGCGGCCGCGAGCAGCGCGGGGTCGGGACCGTCAACCTCGTCCGCCCATGCCTGGAGGCCGGTGGCGACGACGCGGCCATCGCGGTCGGCCAGGAATGCCGGCGAAGGGCCCGGCCCCGCGAAAACGGCGCCCTCCGCGGCGGCAGCGCGGTCGCGCCAATCGCCGCTTGCGCGCCAGCCGGCCGCCGCCTGGGTGAACGCGGCGGAATCGGCGTGGCCGAGGGCCACCAGGGCGCTCCGGCGGAGCGCGAACGTGCCCTTGCCCCCGGCCGCCTTGGCGAGCGCCCGGACAGCTTCCGGGCCGCCGAGCTCTCCGAGCGTCTCGGCTGCCTGCACCTGCACCCCGACCAGCGCATCGTCGAGCAGTGGGGTGAGCTTGGCCGACAACGCGGAGGCGAGCGGCGGGTCGGCGTACCCGCCGAGCGAGCGGATGGCATTGATCCGGACCGCAGGGCTGGGATCGTCGGCGGCGCGGAGCAGGAGATCGGCCACGGCCGACGGCGCCAGCCCTGCCGATTCGGCGTAGGTCCGGCTGAGGGCCAGAGCCGCGAGCGAGCGGATGTAGGCCTCGGAATCGCGCAGCTCGAGCAGCATTCGGTTGCCGGCGGGCGCCGCGCGCAGGCGTCCGAGCGAGTAGACGGCACGGAGCCGCGGCAGCGGCGCGGTATCCTCCATGAACGGCAGCAGGCCCGTCACGGGAGCGTCGCTGCCCAGGCGCCACGACTCGGCAATGACCTGGTTGAACGCGGGGCTCCGGTCTTCCTGCGACAACACGACCCGTCCGTCCAGCACGCTGGCGAAGAAGTCGGCGCTGCGCCGTCCGCCGATTCTGGCCAGGGCGGTGACCGCCTCGACCGCGGTCGCCGCGTCGAGCGGAGGCACGCCGGTCAGCCGGTCGATTAACGGCTGTACCGCGGCGCTGTCGCGGAGGAGGCCCAGCGCGAAGGCCGCCGCCACCTGCACCGTCGAATCGGGATCGGACAGGAGCCGCACCACGAGCGGTGTCGCGCGATAATCGCCGATCCGGCCCGCGGCGAGGGCGCCGATCCTGCGCACGAGCGAGTCCGGCGCCACCAGGGCGCGCCCGAAGAGGTCGGCCCGGAACTCACGGGCATCCTCGGCCGAGAGCACGGGCGCCAGCTGCTCGACCACCGACTCTTCCTGCGCGGCGAGCGCCGACGGTGTCGCGCCCAGCGAAAGCAACAGCACACCACAGAGGCACAGAGGCCACAGAGGCATCCGCGAGGAACTCGAGGGACGGAGTCTGTTGTTTTTCACTCGTCTGCTTTCACTCTGTGTCCTCTGTGTCTCTGTGGTGAATTCCATCTGTGTTCTGTGGCGAATCCCCGCCTGTGCCGCCGTGGTGAATCCCGGCTGCACTGACGCCGAGCCTGACCGGATCGGCAGCAACGGTGAGCACACGCGCCACCTCGGCCGGTAGCCGGCGCAGCGCCATCGAGGCGTCGAGCGACAGGAGGGCCACCGTGGCCGTGGCGAGTAGGCGCCCATCGTCCGCATGGTCGACGGCATAGCCGAACTCGACGCGGCGCGACTCGAGCCGGCGCACCCAGCAGCGGACCCGGAGCAGATCGTCGAAGCGGGCCGGCTGCCGATAGCGCACGGACACCTCGCTCACGGCCAGCCGCAGCCCGGCGGCCTCGAGCTCGCGGTAGCTGGCCCCGCGGTGCCGGAGGTGCTCCGTGCGCGCGACGTCGAGCCAGACAAGGTAGCGCGCGTGGTACGCGACCCCCATCTGGTCGGTCTCGGAATAGTTCACGCGGACCAGGGTTTCGGTGACGGTCGGAGCCGTCATGCCGGCCTCTCGGGGTTGGTGACGCTCGGCGGGGTGATGTCGTGACACCCCGGCCGCGGTTGCAACGCCGGACGGAGCGGCCCATCTTTGGCGCCGTGCTGGGCCATGCGCTCGTCGTCGTGTCTGATGCCCACCTCGGCGGAGGGGCTCCCGCGGTCGAGGAGGCGCTGCTGGCGTTTCTGGAGGCGGTCCCCGACCTGGGGGATTGCCTGCTCGTCAACGGCGACCTGTTCGACTTCTGGTTCTCCTACGGCCGGGTCATCCCGCGCCGCGGCTTCCACGTGGCGGCGGCGCTGGCCCGGCTCCGCCGGCGGGTGCCGATCGTGATGGTCGGGGGGAACCACGACCGCTGGGGCGGCGACTTCTGGGAACGGGACGTCGGGGCGCGATTCGACCCGCACCGCATGACGTTCGAGATCGGCAACCGGCGCGTGGCCGCCATCCACGGGGACGGGCTGATGGAGCCCCGGATGCGCGCCACCCTGCTCCACCGCGCGATCAACCATCCGGTGACGGCCGCCATCTATCGCGCCATTCACCCCGAGATCGGACTGCGGATCGTCGACTTCCTGAGCCCGCGGCTCGGCGACCACACGCCCGACGGCGCTCGCCTGGCGGAAGCTGCGGCTCGCCAGGCCGAATGGGCCACCCGCCTGCTCGCCGCGGAGCCGGAGCTGGGGCTGGTCGTCATGGGTCACACGCATCTGCCGGCGCTGGCGGCGCCGATGCCGGGCCGCCAATACCTCAATCCCGGCGCGTGGTTCGACGGCTTCCGATACGCCGTGGCGACCGAGCGTGACGCCGAGCTCCGGACGTTCAGTGCAGCGGCACCACCTCCGCCTGTCCCAGCCGCTCCCCGATGAAGCGCGCACCGACCTGACGGAAGCGGGCCTCGTCGTCGCTCACGGCGAAGCGGTGCGTGGCCGCGGCGTCCGCGGGCGCGGACAGTGAAGCCCGCTCGAGCACCTGCGCCACGGCCGCCGCCGTCTCCTCACCGCTGTCGATCAATCGCACCTCCGGCCCCATCACGCGCTGCAGCAGCGGCTTGAGCAGCGGATAGTGGGTGCAGCCCAGCACCAGCGTGTCCACCCGCGCCTGGCGCAGCGGCTCCAGATACTCGCGCGCAATCAGCTCTGCCGCCGGGTGCTCGAACCAGCCCTCCTCTACCAGTGGCACAAAGAGCGGACACGGCTTCTGCTCGACGCGGGCGCCGGGACGCCTCCGCTGGATCGCGCGTGCGTAGGCGTTGCTTGCGATGGTGCCCGCGGTGCCGATGACGCCGATGGGTCCGGCTGCCGACGCCGCACCCGCGGCGCGCGCGCCGGGCTCGATCACGCCGATGACGGGAACGGGCGACTGTTTCTGGAGCGTCTCGAGCGCGTGCGCCGTACTCGTGTTGCAGGCGATCACCACCGCTTTCACGCCCTGGTGCAACAGCCAGTCGAGGATCTCGAGGCTGTACCGGGTCACCGTCTCGGGCGACTTGGGGCCGTATGGCACCCGGGCGGTGTCGCCGAAGTACACCGTGGACTCGTGGGGAAGGCGCTCGTACACCGCGCGGGCCACCGTGAGCCCGCCGATGCCGGAATCGAAGATGCCGATGGGGGCGGCGTTCATCGCACGCGGAACGGAATCGAGATGCTGGCGCCGACCCCGCCCGGCACGGCCTGCAGCTGGAGGTCGGGCGGGAAGTCGGTGAGGTGGCCGGAGACGTAGGCCTCGAGGCCGGCGAACAGATGGTTGAAGCCGAGCAGCACCAGCCAGTCCTCATGCTCCCGTCGCTTGTCCTCGGCACGCTCGGAGTTGGTGCGCCGGAGGTAGGCCAGCTCGTGCCGGGTCTTGAGGCTCATGGCGAGTGTCGTCCCTTCCCAGGCGAGGAAGATCCCCGCCGTGAGCTTGCGGCCGACCCGCGCCTGCCCCCAGCCCGGCAGCAGAAACGAGCGCCAGAAGGCGGCCATCGGGCTGGTGCGGAGCGCCAGCGAATCGAGGGCGGTCGCAGACGGGGCGACTCCGGCGGCCGTCGAGTCCTGCGCGACGGCCCTGATCGGCGCTGCCAGCATCATCGCGAGCCCGAGGGCAAGCCACGCGGACCGAAGGGAAAGGTGGCGGGAGCGTGTGGGAATCGAACCCACCGGAGCCACCGAAGGCGTCTCCGTCGCGGTTTTGAAGACCGGCCAGACCACCAGGCCCGATCCGCTCCCGTCAGACGATGGCGGCAGGCTGATGACTCCCCGGCCCCTGCCGGTCACGGCACCGTGTCCCGGACCCTGGCAAGCTGGCGATCCTGGTGAAGGGGTAGCTGCGTGAGTGCGTCCGGCGGAAATATAGGGCCTTCGGGTGCGGTCAGCGCGCGGCGATGGCTTCGATCTCGACACGGGCGCCGCGAGGCAGCGCCGCCACGGCGACCGTGGAGCGCGCCGGACGGTGGTCGCCGAAGGCGTGGGCGTACGCGGTGTTCATGGCCGCGAAGTCCGCCATGTCCACCAGGAAGACCGTCGTCTTGACCACGTTGGCCATGTCGAGCCCGCTGGCCTGCAGGATGGCCCGGATGTTCAGCAGCACCCGCTCGGTCTGCTCGGCGATTCCGCCGTCCACCAGCTCGCCCGTCGACGGGTCGAAGCCGACCTGGCCGGCGGTGAACAGCAGTCCGCCGGCCCGGGTGGCCTGGCTGTATGGGCCGATCGCGCGGGGTGCATTCGGGGTGGCGACGAAGTCGATCGGCATCAGAACAGCCCCTCGATGGTGCCGTCGGGATGGACCCGGATCGCCTCGGCGGACGGCGTCTTGCTGAGGCCGGGCATGGTCATGATCTCGCCCGCGAGCGCCACGACGAAGCCGGCGCCGGCGGAGGGCGTGACGTCGCGGACGGTGAGCCGGAAACCCGTCGGGCGGCCGAGCTTGGTCGCGTCGTCGCTGAAGCTGTACTGGGTCTTCGCCATGCAGACCGGCGTCCCGCCGAGGCCCATGGCGTCGCATTGGGCGATGTTCTTTTCCGCGGCCGCGCTGTAGTCGACGCCATCGGCGCCGTAGATCTCCTTGGCGATGATCTCGATCTTGGCCTTGATCGGCAGGGCGACGTCGTAAATCGGTTTGAACCCGGCCTTCCCCTCGTCGAGCACGGCCAGCACCTCCTTCGCGACGGCCTCCCCCCCTTCCCCGCCCTTGGCCCACACATCGCTCAGTGCCGCCCGCGCGCCCCAGCCCTTGGCCGCCCGCAGCACGACGTCGATTTCCTCCGGCGTGTCCGAGACGAAGCGGTTGAGGGCGACGACGACCGGGACGCCGAACTTCTGCACGTTCTTGACGTGCGCTTCGAGATTGACCATGCCCCGCGTGAGCGCGGCCACGTCGGGCGTGCCCAGCGCGTCCTTCTTCACGCCGCCGTGCATCTTGAGCGCCCGGACCGTGGCGACGACGACGGCGGCCTCGGGCTTGAGCCCGCCGAACCGGCACTTGATGTCGAAGAACTTCTCGGCGCCGAGGTCGGCACCGAAGCCGGCCTCGGTCAGCACGATGTCGCCCAGGGAGAGCCCCAGCCGGGTGGCGACCAGCGAGTTGCAGCCATGGGCGATGTTGCCGAACGGCCCGGCATGCACCAGCGCCGGCCCGCCCTCGAGCGTCTGCACCAGGTTGGGGAGGAGGGCGTCCTTGAGCAGCAGCGTCATGGCCCCGGCGGCCTTGAGCTCGCCCGCAGTGACGGGCTTCCGGTCGCGGGTGAGGCCCACGATGATGCGGCGGATCCTCGCCTCCAGGTCGCTGAGATCGCTCGCGAGGGCGAGGATGGCCATGATCTCGCTGCCGGGCACGATGACGAAGCGCTCCTCGCGCACCGGTCCCGCGTTGATGCCGCCCAGGCTGACCACGATCGAGCGCAGCGCCCGGTCGTTCATGTCGATGGTGCGCGGCCAGGTGATCCGGCGCGGATCGAGGTTGAGCGCGTTGCCCTGGTGCAGGTGGTTGTCCAGCATGGCCGAGAGCAGGTTGTGCGCGGAGGTGATGGCGTGAAAGTCACCCGTGAAGTGCAGGTTGATCTCGTCCATCGGCACCACCTGCGCGTAGCCGCCGCCGGCCGCACCGCCCTTGACCCCGAACACCGGGCCGAGGGACGGCTCCCGGATGCAGAGCACGACCTTCTTGCCGAGCCGGCGCAGGGCCTGGCTCACCCCCACGGTCACGGTGCTCTTGCCCTCGCCGGCCGGCGTGGGGTTGATGCCGGTGACCAGCACGAGGCGTCCGGCCGGCTTCCCGCGCGCCACGGCTTCCGCGCTGATCTTGGCCTTGTAGCGGCCGTACGGCAGGATGTCGTCCGGGCCGAGTCCGAGCTCGGCCGCCACGTCCTGGATGGGGCGCATCTTGGCAGCCTGCGCGATGGCGATGTCCGAAGGCACGGTCACGGCGGATGCTCCCGCAGCTAGGGGGTTGGAAAGCGAAAGACGCGCGCCGCGTTGGCGGCGCTCGCACGGATCAGCTCGTCGACCGCCAGGCCGCGCACCGTCGCGATCCGCTCGGCCACCTGCCGGACATACGCCGGCTCGTTCCGCTTGCCGCGGTGGGGCACGGGGGCGAGATAGGGCCCGTCGGTCTCCACCAGGATCCGGTCGAGCGGTGTGTCCAGGATCGCCTGGTCCAGGCGCCAGTTCTTGAAGGTCACCATCCCGCTGAACGACACATAGTGGCTGAGGTCCAGGCCCGCCCGCAAGAGCCCGGGCCCGCTGCTGAACGAATGCAGGATGACCGGGACGTCCCGATTCGCCCTCAGCACCGCGGCCACGTCGTCATCCGCTTCGCGGGCGTGGATCACCGCCGGCTTGCCGGCCTCCCGCGCGAGGCCGAGCTGGGCCTCGAACACCTGTCGCTGTACACTGCGCGGGGAGTGGTCGTAGTGGTAGTCCAGGCCCATCTCGCCCGCCGCCACGACCTCGGGACGCCGGAGGATGGCGCGCAGCCAGTCGCGGGCCTCGTCGGTCCAGCCGCCCGCGTCGTGGGGGTGCACGCCGGCGGTCACCGAGAGCCGCGGCTCCTCCGCCGCGAAGCCCAGCGCCCGCTCGGCCGACTCGCGGGAGGCGCCGATCACGACGATCCGGGCGAGCCCGGCCGCCCAGGCGCGCGCCAGGACCTCGGCGCGGTCGGCGTCGTAGTCGGCGTCGGCGAGGTGGCAGTGGGTGTCGATGAGCATGGGGGAGTGGTGGCGGGGGATCGTGGCCCAAGTTCGTCACCCTGAGCAGCGCGAAGGGGGGCATGATTCGGGTCATGCCCCCTTCGCGGAGTTTACCCTGGGCGAAGCCAGGGTTCAGGGTGACTCATCGGCGGCCCCGCCCCGACGCTCGCGCTCAGCCGGCGCTAGCCAACCGGCGCCGTCTTCCGCCCGCCACCCGTCGCCGGCGCGGCCGCGGGCCCTGTTGCCACGTGGCCGCGGGCGAACTGGCCGGGCCACCGCTTCTCGATCGCCATCAGGACCGGGCGAGGCGATGTAGATCGACGAGAACGTGCCGGTGAAGACGCCGAAGAACATCACCAGGGCGAAGGGCCGGATGACCTCGCCGCCGAAGATCGACAGCGCGAGCAGCGACGCGAGGCTGGTGCCGTGGGTGAGCACGCTTCGCGGCAGGGTCTCGTTGATCGAGCGGTTGAGGATCTGCTCGAAGCTGTCCTTCTTGTATTTCTTGAGGTTCTCCCGCACGCGATCGAAGATGATGATCGTGTCGTTGAGCGAGTAGCCGACCATCGACAGCACCGCCGCCACGACGGTCAGGCTCACCTCCAGCCGCAGCATCCCGATGAACGCGATCGTGGCGACGATGTCGTGCGCGGTGGCCAGCACGGCCGCGAGGCCGAAGCGCCACTCGAACCGGTAGGCCAGGTAGGCCAGCACCGCGAAGAACGAGAGAAAGATGGCGAGGAACGCCTTGCTCCGGAGCTCGCCGCCGACCTTGGGCCCCACGGCCTCGGTGCGCTGGATCGTGAAGTTGCCCGCGCCGAGCACGGCGGTGAGCGCCTGGTTCACCGCGTCGCCGGTGGCCTGGGTGTCGTTCGCGTCGGTGCCCGGCTTGGCCACCCGGGCGCGCACGACGAACTCGTTGGCGCCCCCGAAGCTCTGGATCTCGGCGCCGTGAAGCCCCTGGCGGTCGAGCCCGGCGCGCAGCGCGCCGACGTCGGCGGGGGCCTTGCTCTGCACCTGGACCAGGGTGCCGCCGGTGAACTCGATGCTGTAGTTGAGCCCGTGCACCATCAGCCAGACGAGTCCGGGGAGGATGAACAGCGCCGTGACGGCGTACGCCCGGGTCCGGAAGGCGATGAAATCGTAATGGGCGTTGGCGAAGAGTCTCAGCATGTCAGATGCTCAGGGTAGTCATGGCCGGCCGGCGCTGCAGCCAGATCATGAAGAAAGTGCGGGTGACGAAGACCGCCGTGATCATCGAGGCGACGATGCCCATGATCAGCGTGACCGCGAACCCCTTCACCGGCCCGGTCCCGAACTGGAAGAGGAACAGCGCCGTCAGCACCGTGCTGACGTTGGAGTCGATGATCGCGTTCATCGCGTGCCTGAAGCCCTCGTCCACGGCCAGGCGCACGGTCTTTCCGTGCACCAGCTCCTCGCGGATGCGCTCGAAGATCAGCACGTTCGCGTCGACCGCGATGCCGACCGAGAGCACGATGCCGGCGAGTCCGGGCAGCGTCAGCGTGGCTTCGATCATCGACAGCCCGCCGAGCGTGAACAGGATGTAGAGCGCGAGCGCCGCCACGGCGAGCACGCCGCTCAGCCGGTAGAACACCAGCATGATGAGGATGACCATGGCGGTGCCGACCACGCCGGCGGTGATTCCCTTCCGAATCGAGTCGCTGCCCAGGCTGGCGCCGACCTGCCGCTCCTCGACGATCTTGAGCGGGATCGGCAGCGCCCCGGCCTTGAGCGTGAGCGCGAGGTCCTGGGCCTCCTGGAGGCTCTTGTTGCCGAGGGTGATCTGGCCGTTCCGCGAGATCCGGCTCTGGATGACCGGCGGACGGCCCTGGACGCGCCCGTCGAGCAGGATGGCCATGTAGTCGCCCACGTGGCGGCCGGTCTCGTCGCCGAACTTCCGGCCGCCGGCGCGATCGAGCTGGAACGTGACGATCGGCCCGTTGGTCAGCTGGTCGAGCTGGGCGCCGGCATCCTCGAGGTTGCTGCCGGTCACGATCGGCCGGTCGTCGAGGGCGTAGAGGAGGCGGTACTGCTGCACGCCGATGCTCGTGGGGGCCGCCGACCAGCGCAGCGCGACGCCGCGCGGGAGCTGCCGGGCCACGGCGGGGATATTGATCAGGCTGTCGACCCGTGGGAACGCCGTTTCAGGCACGGCGTATTCACCCGGCGTGGCGGTGCCGGCCACCGCGCCGGCCTCCTGGATCAGGCCGGACAGGACGCCGCCGGGGACCGGTGTGGTATCAGCGGCCGCGCTGTCGGGGGCGGCTTTGGCGCTGTCAGCCGGCTTGGGCGCGGCCTTCTTCTTGTTGGCCGAATCGCCGCCGAGGAGCTGCTCCACGGCGGACGGCTTGCCGGCGCCCGCGGCGCGCTTCACCCTTCACGCCCAGCCCGCGCAGCACGCGGTCCATCGCCGGCAGCGACTTCTCCAGCGCGTTGGTCTTGTTGGTGATGCGGAACTCGAGGAAGGCGCTCCGCTGGACGATCGCCTTGGCGCGGGCGGGCTCGGTGATCCCGGCCAGCTCGACCACGATGCGGTCGTCGCCCGCTTTCTGCACCAGCGGCTCCTCGACGCCGAACTCGTCGATCCGCTTGCGGAGCACGGTCAGCGCCAGATCCAGGTCCCGCTTGGGATCGGCGGACACCTGCTTCGACTGGTCGAGCTCGAGCGCCAGGTGCATGCCGCCCTGGAGATCGAGGCCCCGCTTGAGCGGGACACGGGTCACCGTCGTGTCGCGCATGACGCCGTTGGCGCCGCGCTCGCGCAGCGAGACCGTCCGCGGGAACAGAAAATAGATCGAGCCGATGACGAGCAGCGCGATCACGATCAGGCGGGATCGAATGGATGCGAACATCGTCAGGTCTGAGTCTCAGGCATGGGGTCCCCGGCTGGACGCCGGCCCGGCCGCGGCGAGCACCGCCCGCGCCCGGGACTGATCACGCTCCAACTGCTGCTGCAACGCCTCGACCGAGGCGAACCGCTCCACGTCCCGCAGGCGCTCCACCCACTCGATCCGGACCCACTCGTCGTACAGATCGCGGTCGAAGTCGAAGAGGTGCGCCTCCAGGCTCCGCCGCCCGTCCTGAAAGGTGGGCTTGGGACCCTGGTTCATCATTCCCCCGGCGCGGCCGCCGCGCCACTCGACCCGGACCGCGTACACGCCGTCGGGCGGCAGCAGCTTCTGCGGCGGCACCTCGGCCAGGTTGATCGTCGGCACGCCGATCAGGCGTCCGCGCCGCTCGCCGTGGCCCACCCGCCCGCTCACCTGGTACGGCCGGCCCAGCATGCGGGCCGCGGTGGCGAGGTCGCCGCCGGCAACCGCCCGGCGGATCCGCGAGCTGGAGACGTGCTGCTCGCCGACATCCACCACCTCGACCACGTCCACGTCGAACCCGCGCTCGGCGCCGAGCCGGCGGAGCGTCTCGACGTCGCCGCTCCGCCCGCGGCCGAAGCCGTGATCGTGACCGATCACCAGCTCGCGCATCTGGCAGCGGTCGAGCAGCACCTGCTGCACGAACTCCTCGGGCGTGAGCGACGCGAGGCGCCGGTCGAACCGGAGGAACAGCACGTAATCGAGCGGCAGCTGCGCCAGGATCTCCCGCCGCTCGGCGGCCGTGGTGAGGAGCTGCGGCGCGGCCTGCGGGTTGACGACCTCGAGCGGATGGGGCTCGAAGGTGACCAGCACACTCGCCCGGCCCGCCGCATCGGCCCGCCGCGCGATCTCGCGCAGCACCGCCTCGTGCCCCAGGTGCACCCCGTCGAACGAGCCGACGGTGACGGTGCTCCCCCGCGGGAGCGGCGGCAGCGCGGCGGTCACGGCGTTGCCAGCACCACGCTCGGCCGGAGCCAGCCGTCGCCCGCGCGGGCCACCGCCACCAGCTCGCCCTCGTGCACCAGGGCGACGTCGCCCTCAGTGTCGGCCCCGGCCCGCACCGCCCGCCCGTGGCTCACCGCCACCCGGCCAGGCTCGTCCAACTCGACCGCAGGCAGGTGCCCGAGCACCGCACGGGCCGGCCGGACCGCCGCCGCGTCCACCTCCGCGAGCTGAACGGCATCCTCGACCCGGAGTGCACCGATCGACTCCCGGCGGAGGGCGGTCAGGTGGGCCCCGACGCCCAGCCGCTCGCCGAGATCGCGGGCCAGCGCCCGGACATAGGTGCCGGCGCTCACCGTCACCCGGAAGACCAGCTCGGGCGGCGCGTACTTCAGGAGATCGATCCGGTGGACCGTCACCGTCGTCTCGGCGGGCCGGACCGCGACGCCGCGCCGCGCCAGCCGATAACTCCGCTCCCCATCCACATGCTTGGCCGAGTACTGCGGTGGCCGCTGGCCCTGTGCCCCCAGGAAGCCCGCCAGGGCCTCGGCTACGCGTGCCTCGGTGAGGCCGGCCAGGTCGGCGGGCGGGCCCAGTGGCGTCCCCGTGCCGTCGTCGGTGTCGGTGGCTATGCCGAGCTGCGCGGTGGCGAGATAGGTCTTGGCCTCCGCCTCGACGAACCGGGCGAGCCTGGTGGCCCGTCCCACCAGCATGACCAGCAGCCCCGTGGCGAACGGATCGAGCGTGCCGGTGTGCCCCACGGCCCGTGTCTTCAGCACCTTCCGGACGCGCTGCACGGCGTCGTGGGAGGTCGGCCCGGCCGGCTTGTCTACCAGGAGGGCACCGATCAGCTGGTCTCCTCGCGCCGGAGGCCCGCGAGCAGCTCGTTGATCCGCGCTGCGTGCGCCAGGCCCTTGTCCAGCTCGAAATGGAGCTCGGGCACGATCCGGGTCGAGAGCTCCCGCGCCGCCTGCGACCGGAGGAAGCGAGCCGCGCTCTGGAGGCCCTCGAGCGCGCGCGCCTGCTCGGTCTCGTCGCCGGGCACGCTCACCATGACGCGAGCGTGCGAGAGATCCCGGGTCACCAGCACGTTGGTCACCGTCACGAACCCGACCCGCGGATCGCGCACCTTCCGCGTGAGCCCCTCGGTGATCACCTGCCGCAGCGTCTCCGCCACCTGCTCGGGCCGCCTGGAAGACGATTTCATCGCCACACCGTCACCGTATCCACGATCCGCACGCCGTCGGCCTCCTCGATCGCGCGGTCCGCGGCCCGCAGGGTTTCCTCGACCACGGGCCGCGCCGACCCCACCGCCGCGCAGGCGATCTCGGCGCGCTGCCAGAGATCCTGGTGGCCGGTCTCCGCCACGGACAGGTTGAGCTTCTGCCGGAGCGCCGCGGTGAGCGGCTTGAGGGTCCCGCGCTTCTCCTTCAACGAATGACACCCCGGCAGATGCAGCTCCCACACCTGGATGCCGACGATCACCCCACCGCGCCGCCGGCCGCCGGCTGGAGGGTCCGCTTGATCTCCTCCATGCGGAACGACTCGATCCGGTCTCCGACCTTGATGTCGTTGAAGTTCTCGATCCCGATGCCGCACTCCTGCCCTTCCCGGACTTCCCGCACGTCGTCCTTGAAGCGCTTGAGGCTGGAGAGCGCGCCGGTGTACACCACGGCCCCATCCCGCGTGACGCGCGCCTTGGCGGTCCGCTGGATCGTACCGCTCCGCACCATGCAGCCGGCGATGGTGCCGACCTTGCTCACCTTGAAGAGCTGCAGCACCTCGGCATCGCCGAGCACCGTCTCCCGCTCCTCGGGCTTGAGCAGTCCCTCGAGCGCGTTCCGCACGTCCTCCACCGCCTCGTAGATGATGCGGTAGGTGCGCACGTCCACCTGTTCCCGCTCGGCCGCCGCGCGGGCATTCGAGTCGGGCCGGACGTGGAAGCCGAGGACGATGGCGCCGGAGGCCTTGGCGAGGAGCACGTCGCTCTCGCTGATGGCGCCGACGCCGCGGTGGACGACGTCCACCCGGACTTCGCTCGTGCCGAGCTGGGCCAGGGCGTCGGCGAGGGCTTCCGCCGGGCCGCCCTGGTCGGCCTTGATGATGATGCGGAGCGCGGCCACGCCGCCCTCCTTGAGCGCCCGGCTGAAGTCCTCCAGGCTGGTGCCCTTCTGGCTGCGGCGGTTCTGCGCCTCGCGCTCGAGCCGCTGCCGCTTCTGCGCGATCTCCCGCGCCTCGTTGGCGTCGGTCACGACCGCGAAGGTGTCGCCCGCGGCCGGCACGCCCTCGAAGCCGAGGATCTGCACCGGCATCGACGGGCCGACCTCCTTCACCGTCTTGCCGCGCTCGTCGTACAGCGCGCGCACGCGGCCGCTGAACTTGCCGCAGATGAAGTTGTCGCCGCCGCGCAGCGTGCCGCGCTGCACCAGGATCGTGGCCAGCGGACCCTTGCCCGGATCGAGCGTGGCCTCGAGTACGGCCCCGTGACCCTTGGCCTCGGGATTGGCCTTGAGGTCGAGGATCTCGGCCTGGAGCAGGATCTGCTCGAGCAGGCCCTCGATCCCGATGCCCTTCTTGGCCGAGATCTCGGCCGAGAGCACGTTGCCGCCGAACTCTTCGAGCACGACGTTGTGCTGCAGCAGGTCCTGCTTGACCTTCTGCGGGTTGGCCGTCGGGAGGTCGATCTTGTTGATCGCGACGATCATCGGCACGCCGGCGTTGCGGGCGTGGCTGATGGCCTCGACCGTCTGGGGCATGACCTGGTCGTCGGCCGCAACGACGAGGACCACGATGTCCGTCACCTGGGCGCCGCGGGCCCGCATGGCGGTAAACGCCTGGTGGCCCGGCGTGTCGAGGAACGTGATCGCCTTGCCGTTCGGCAGCGACACGTGGTACGCGCCGATGTGCTGGGTGATGCCCCCGGCCTCGCCGGCGACGACGTTGGCCTTCCGGACGTAGTCGAGGAGCGAGGTCTTCCCGTGGTCCACGTGGCCCATGATGGTGACCACCGGCGGCCGCGGCACCAGCTGCTCGGGCGTGTCCTCGGTGGCGTCGGTCTCCATCTCCGCCGCGTACTCGTCCTCCCGCGTGGCTTCGAACCCGAAGGCCGACGCGATCAGCTCGATCTGGTCGAAATCGAGCCGCTGGTTCACCGTCACCATCAGGCCCAGCTCCTTGAACGCGAACTGGACGATCTGGGTGGCCGGCACCTTCATGGCGCCGGCGAGCTCGGACACGCTGACGAACTCGTTGACCCGGATCCGGGTCTTCTCGCGCTCGCGCTCCTCGGCGATGCGGCCGGCCACGACGTCGCGGTAGGACGGCTCGTCGGAGCGGCGCACGCCCTTCCGGCCGGCCGGACCCTTCATGCCCTGGAGGGTCTTCAGGATGTTCGCCTGCACCGCATCCTGATCGACCGACGAGCGCTTCCCCTTCTTGCCCTTCTTCCGGCCGCCACCCTTTTCGGCGTCGGGGCCGAACTGCCGGGCCGGCGGGGCGCTGCTGCGCTCGGGCCCGCCGCCGGGACGCGACGGCGCGCCGGGACGCGAGGGGGCGGACGGAGCGCTGCTGCTGAACACGGGCTTGGGGCCGCGCGGCGCGGCCGGCGGCGGCCGCTGAATGCGCGGCGGAATGAACGGCGCCTTCGACGGCGCGCCGGACGCGCTGTGGGTCCCCATGCGCGGGGGCAGCGGCTCGGCTGGAGCGGCGGGCGCCGCCGGCGCGGTCGGCGCGGCGGGTTCCTCGCCGGAGACGGCGGCCTCGTCCTCGGTCTGGACCGGGGTGGGCGGCAGGTCCTTGAACAGCGCCTTCGCGCGCTCCTCGAGCGACTGCGTCGGCACCGGCTCCTCCAGCTCGACGATGGGACGCTCGAGCTCGAGCGCGGCCATCTCGGCTTCCTTCTCCGCCTGGGCCTGGGCCTCGACTACCGCGACTTCGGCGGCGGTGCGCCGGCGCTTGGTGGGCTTGGCCTCTACCGGGGCGGGCGGCGGCTCGGCCTTGACCGCCTTCCGGCGGCCCTTCTTGGCGGTGGGCTCTTCGGCGCTCTTCCGCTTCTCGCGCTCCCAGCGCACGCGGATGGCGGACACCTGGTCGTTCTCCAGGGCCGACATGTGCGTGCGCACGAAGATGTTCATGTCTTTGAGCATGCTCAGGAGCTGCTCGGGCGCGACGCCGAACTCCGCCGCCAGGTCGTGCACTCTCGTCTTGACCACTCAATCCTCCATCAGGAGCGTACGGGCGCCAGCGACACCATGCCGTTGGCCAACGCGCGATCGCGTACGCCTACCGCCATGACCGGCGGCTTTCCCAGCTGCGCGCCCATCGCGACGGCGCGCGGGCCCGCGAGAATCGGCACTCCCTTCGCCGATGCCAGTCGGACCACCTTGTCGACGGCGCGCGGGCTGGCGTCTTCCGCCACCACCACGCACCTGCACTTCCCTGCCTGCAATTCCTTCCGTACCGCCTCCACCCCGATCACCACCAGCCGGCCCCGGTACCCCAGCCCCACGAGGCCAAGCAGTCCGCTCATCGCTGCGTTCCTACTTCGCCTCGCCGCCGTCCTCGTCCGTCAGCTCGGCCAGGAAGCCGAGCAGCTGCTCCGCGCTCTCCGGCGTCATCCCGGGGATCTTGGCGATGTCCTCGCGCTCGAGGTCGAGCACATCGTTCAGCATCTTGTAGCCGGCGCCCTCCAGGATCGTCATCAGCTCGGGCGAGAGGCCCTTGAGCTCGCTGAGCGGCACCTGGGCCGCGGTCTCGTCTTCGGGCGGAAGCGGGGCGAACAGCGGACCCTCGCCGCCGCGCTCGAGCCACTCGCGGCTGGAGTAGAGATCGATTTTCCAGCCGGTCAGCTCCGAGGCGAGCCGGACGTTCTGCCCGTTCCGGCCGATGGCGAGCGACAGCTGATCCTCGTCCACCACGGCCTGGATGGTCTTGGCCTCGGGATCGCTGAACACCTTGGCCACCCGCGCCGGCGCCAGTGCCAGGCGGGCGAACCGCTCCGGATCGGGCGACCAGGGCACGATGTCGATGCGCTCGCCGCCGAGCTCGTTCACGACGGCCTGCACGCGCGAGCCCTTGAGACCCACGCAGGCGCCGACCGGATCGATGGCGTCGTCGCGCGAGATGACGGCCACCTTGGTGCGGCTGCCCACCTCGCGCGCGATGGCGCGGATCTCGACGATCTGCTGCTGGATCTCGGGCACCTCGAGCTTGAACAGCGCCTTCACGAACAGCGGATCGCCCCGGGAGAGGATCAGCCGCGGGCCCTTGGGCGTCTCCTCCAGCCGCTTGAGCACGGCGCGGATGGTGTCGCCCTGGTGGAAGTGCTCGCGGTGGTTCTGCTCGCGGTAGGGGATGATCGCCTCGGCCTCGCGGAACTTGTTCAGCATGATGACGAGCTTGCCGCGCTCGATCTGCTGGACCTCGCCCGAGAGCAGGTCGCCGACCTTGGAGGCGAACTCCTCGCGGATCCGCATCCGCTCGCCCTCGCGCACGCGCTGGATGATGCGCTGCTTGGCGGCCTGCACGGCGAGGCGGCCGAACTCGACGAACGGCACTTCCTCCTCGAGCATGTCGCCGACCTGGAAGTCGGGATCCTCGTAGCGGGCTTCCTCGATTGCGATCTGCCAGCTCGGGTCCTCGACCGTCTCCACGACCTGCCTGAGGCGCGTCACCTTGATGCTGCCCTGCATCTCGTCCACGCTCAGCTCGAACTTGACGTTCGGGCCGAACTTGCGGACCAGTGCCGCCTGGATGCCGTCCCGGAGCAGGTCCAGGAGGTCGGAGCGCTCCAGCTGCTTCGCGGTGGTCAGCTCGCGGAACGCGGCCAACATCTCGGTCGATCCTGCCATGGGTCTCTCACTCCTGTTAGCGATATCGCTCGCCGCCGTCTTCGTCATCCCGAGCGCAGCGAGGGACCTTGCCGGCCGGCTACGGGCTCCGCCGTCCCGTCCGCTTCGATCCCGGCTTCCCCACCGGCGCGAACTCGACTACCAGCGTCGCCTCGTGAATGTCGTCGAGCGCCACGGTGACCTCGCCGCCGCCCTCGGGCCGGAGCGTTACGTGCCCGTCGTCGGGCACCGCGACGATCTCGACCTCGCGGCGGCCACCGATGGCGCGCGAGCGCACCCGCGCGCGCCGGCCGACGAAGCGCCGCCAGTGCTCGGGCCAGCGCAGCGGGCGCTCGATGCCGGGGGACGACACCTCCAGCACGTACCGGGGCCCGACCATCGCGCTGGATTCCAGGAAGCGCTCGAGGGACCGGCTGATTCCCGCGCAGTCGTCGGCCGTGATGCCCTGGCCGGGTCGGCTGTCCGGGCGGTCCACCCGTACCTGCAGGATGGGGCGCTCCAGCGTCCCGACGTGACGCAGATCGACGAGCTCGAACCCGAGGCCGGCGATGTGATCACGAATCGGTGCGAGCAGCGCGTCGACAGACATCGGGGTTGCAGGAAAAAAAATGTGGGGGAACTCCCCCACATCGACAGTTGGCCCGACCAGGCGCCCCCCGGGACAGCAGCCAAATATTACCGCGGTCAGGGGATGGAGTCAATCCGACGCGGCAGCCCGAGATAAGCCACCATTCGCCCGTCGGCGCCGCGGGATGCGCGGTGGCTATAGAAGGAATGGCGGTCGTGGGCGCTGCACCAGCCGGACATCGTAACGGCTCGGATGCCCAGGCCGGCCGCGGTGGCGGCCAGATGCCGCCGGAGATCGAGATGCCAGGGCCCGGAGCCATCCGCCGGTAGCCCGCAGCCGATGATCACCTCAGATCCAACTTCATAACAGAGGCCGCAAATGCCTACCCCGCAATGCATTCTAATATCGCTCGGCGCGGCACCCGTGGCGCTGAGCAGACGGTCGACGCCGGCCCGGAGAATCCCGCCGGCCGTCCCCCGCCACCCGGCATGCAGGAGCGCGACCCCGCGGTCCGGCACGACCAGATAGACGGGGACGCAATCGGCCACGGTCACCGTGAGAAGCACGCCTCGCGCGGTGGTGACCCAGCCGTCGATCCCATCGATCTGAATCCAGCCGCGGCCGGACCCGACGGTTTCGACCACGACGCCATGCACCTGGTTGCCCAGGACCACGGCATCGAATCCCGGGAGCGCGCGGCGGAAGGCGCGCCAACGGCTCATCACCTCGCCGACGGGGGCCTCGGACCAAAGACCGAGGTCGAACCCGCGGCCGGGGTCGGCGCCCCGGCCGGTGATGCCGGCGATGACGTGGTGGGGATGCCAGTCCGTGAGATCGTAGAGCGGGATGGGGCCCGGGCGCGGCTGCTCGCGCACCAGAGGTGCAGACGGTTCCATCATCCCGAGCTGGACGCTTCCGTCATCCCGAGCAGAGCGAGGGACCTTCTCGAACGTCTCGGAGCGATGCGGCGGTCGGGGAGCGGCCGGCGAGGTCCCTCGCTCCGCTCGGGATGACGGGGCTCCCGGGATGACGAGGGCTCCCGGGATGACCGACTCGCTACCCATCCGCCCGCTCGATATCCGCCCCGAGCGCCCGCAACCGCTCGTCGATCCGCTCGTAGCCGCGCTCGATCTGGCCGACGTTGTGGATCGTGCTCGACCCCTCGGCCGCCAGCGCCGCGAGCACCATCGCCATGCCGGCGCGGATGTCGGGCGACTCGACCGTGCCGCCCTTGAGCGGCGACGGCCCGGAGATGACCGCGCGATGCGGATCACAGAGCACGATCCGGGCGCCCATGCCGATCAGCTTGTCGACGAAGAACAGACGCGACTCGAACATCTTCTCGAATACCAGCAGCATGCCCGCGCACTGGGTGGCGGTGACGATCGTGGTGCTCATGACGTCCGCCGGGAACGCCGGCCACGGTCCGTCCTCGAGCTTGGGCACGTGTCCGCCCAGGTCGGGCCGGATGCGCCGCTCCTGGTCGGCGTCGACCGTGAGGCGCGATCCCTCGATGCGCGGCCGGATGCCGAGCCGCTCGAAGCCGAGCAGGACGCTCCGGAGATCGTCGGCGCGGACCGGGTCGATCGTGATGGCCCCGTTGGTCACCGCGGCAAGCCCGATGAAGCTGCCGATCTCGATGTGATCGGGGCCGATGCTGTAGGCCGCGCCGCCCAGCGGCCGGCCGCCCTCGATGGTGTAGATGTTCGAGCCGATGCCGTCGATCTGCGAGCCCATTGCCACGAGGGCGCGGGCCAGGTCCTGGACGTGCGGCTCGCAGGCGGCGTTCCGGAGCACGGTCCGGCCCTTGGCGGCGACGGCCGCCATGAGCGCGTTCTCGGTCCCGGTGACGCTGGGCTCGTCCAGGAAGATGTCGGCCCCCACGAGCCCCTTCTTGGCCTCGAGCTCGTAGCGGTCGCCGACGGTGACCGAGGCGCCCAGCTGCTCCAGCGCCAGGAAGTGGGTGTCGACCCGCCGCCGGCCGATGACGTCGCCGCCGGGCGGCGGCAGGGTCACGGTGCCGAAGCGGGCCAGCATCGGTCCCGCCAGCAGGATCGACGCACGGATGCGGGCGCAGAGCTTGGGGTCGAGCGGCTTGGGCCGCACCCCGCGCGCGTCGACACGCACGAGGTTGGGTCCGGTCCACTCGGCCGAGGCGCCGAGATCGACGAGGAGGGCGAGCATGGTCTCGACATCCCGGATGCGCGGGATATTGTCGAGGTCCATCGGGCCGTCGGCGAGCACGGTGCTGGCGAGGATCGGCAGCGCGGCGTTCTTGTTCCCGGCGGGCCGGATCGACCCACGCAACGACTGTCCACCGCGAACGAGGAAACGTAGAGGCATGGCCAAAGCTGACGGGGTCGCCTGAGCGCGTCAAGCGGAACGAGGGGGTTGCGATGCTCACGCGACCCCGTTGATTTACGCTCAGGCGCGAGTCGCCACCGTTTGGCCGGCGGTTCCGCCGGCCCTCTTGGGGAGGACACCGTGGGATCGCACACATTCGCACTGCTCCAGGTCGCCGCCGGGCCCGCGTGGGTCGGCCCGACCATGGCCCTCTCGCTCGCTCTCATCGCGCTCTGCTTTCTGGGCGTGACGTCCGCCCTCGCCATTGCCGCGCTCCGGCTCTCCGGGGAGGTCAAGAAGCTCGGCGGGATGGTCGGCGGACTGCAGGAGGACGTCGCCCAGTCGCTCGCGTCGGTCCGCCGCCTCACCGAGCAGGGCCAGGACCTGATGGTGCTGGTGCGGCACGAGGCGGGAGCGCTGGCCCAGACCAGCCGGCGGGTGCGGCGCAAGCTGGTGCGGGGCGTCGACCGGGTCGAGGACAAGCTCTCGGACCTGGAGACGCTCTACGACCTCGTACACGGCGAGGTCGAGGACGCGGCGCTGGACGTGGCGGCCACTCTCCGCTCGGTGCGACGCGGCAACAGCATGATCGGTCGAGTGCGGCGCATGCTCGTGGCCAGCCGGTCATGAGGGCTGCGCGCCTCGCGCTCGCCTTCGCGGGCGTGGGGCTCGTGCTCCTCGCGCTTCCCGACGCTCTCTACGCCTGGACTCCAGGCACGCACATCTACCTCGGCGAGACCGTCCTCTCGAGTCTCTCGCAGCTCGGCGCGCCGATGGCCGATCTGCTCCGCGCCTATCCGTTCGACTTCCTGTACGGCAACATCGCCGCCGACTCCTCCATCGCGAAGCGCTACGCCCCCCTCGGCCGGCATTGCCACTACTGGCACGTGGGCCAGGAGATCCACGACCTCGCCACGTCGGACGCACTCCGGGCGTTCGGACTGGGCTATCTCTGCCACCTCGCCGCCGATACCGTCGCCCACAACTACTTCGTGCCCCGCCAGCTCATGATCACGAGTAGCACCGCGGCCGTCGGGCACTCGTACTGGGAGGCGCGGGTGGAGAGCCACCTCGGCGATGCCTACTCGAAGTCGGCCAAGGACGTGATCCTGCTCAAGCACGCCGAAGCGGACGCGCACCTGGATCGGATCATCTCCCCGACGATCTTCAGCGTGCGCACCAACCGGCGGCTCTTCCGCGGCATGGTGCACCTCACGGAGACCTCGAGCTGGCAGCGCGCCACGCAGGTGGCCCGGGAGTACAGCCGGTGGCCCCTCACCGATGAGGACGTCGAGCGTCACCTCGGCATGGCCTACGACTACATGGTCGAGCTGCTCGGCGGCGACGACACGCCGGCGCACCAGCTCGATCCCTCGGGCGAACGGCCGCTCAAGATGGCCAAGGAGCTCCGGCGCCGGGTGCTGCGCGACAGCGGGCGCCGGAATACCGGTCGGCTCGAGACCGCAGCCCTGGAGCACTTCGGCCTGCCCGACCGGCCGCTCTCGTTCTGGACCCGAGTCGCGACGCGGCTCCCGTGGCGGGCGCCGGAGAGCGCCGCCCCCTCGCCGCGCGCGCTCGTGAGCGGCGACCACTGAACTCCGACGAGGTGGTGCGGCGGCTGGGCCTGAAACCGCATCCCGAGGGCGGCTTCTACGGGGAGACCTTCCGCAGCCCGCTTTGTCTGACCCTGCCGGACGGCCGCCGGCGCAGCGCCTCCACCGCCATTCATTACCTCCTGCCCCGCGGTGCGTGGAGCACCTGGCACCGCGTGCGCGCCGACGAGGTCTGGCACCACTACGATGGCGGGGCGCTCCGCCTCTACCGGCTGGGCGCGGGGGAGGTGCGGCTCGACCGGCTGACGCCGCAGGCAATGGTGCCTGCAGGCATGTGGCAGGCAGCCGAGCCCGAGGGCGACGCGGTGCTCTGCGGCTGCACGGTCGCGCCGGGGTTCGAGTTCGAGGACTTCGAGATCGGAACGCCCGAGATGCTGGTGGCGGAGTTTCCGTCCGAGGCCGCGCTCATCCGGCGCCTGGGTCGATGAGGCGCCGCGCCGCCCTGCTGCTCGCCCTGGTGCCGATCGGGCTCCCGCCGGTGCTTCGGGCGCAGGCCAGCGCCGCGTCGCCGGCGCTGACCATCGCGACCGTTCCTTCGCCACCCCCGCGAGGCAGCGTGGTGTGGCTGGTCGTGACCCCGGCCGGGCAGCCCGACAGCTCGCGCACGCTCGACGGCACCGCGGCCGGCGAGCCGCTGCACTTCGAGCGCCTGCCGAGCGGACGGTTCCGGACCCTCGTCGGCGTGCCGCTGGAGGGGGGCGATTCGCTGCCGTTTACGCTCCGGCTCGCGCAAGGCACCACGCCGGACACCGTCGTCGGCTTCCTCACGGTCACCCACCCGGTCCATGCCAGCGAGCGGCTCACCGTCGCTCCGCGCTACGCCGAGCCGGACAGCGCGTCCCGGGCGCGGATCGACGCCGAGCTGGCGCAGAGCCGCGCGATCTCCCGTCAGGCGCACGACACGCCGCGTCTCTGGGCGGGGCCGTTCCTGCGGCCACGGCCGAGCCGGATCACGAGCGTCTACGGCACCGGGCGGGAGTTCAATGGGCGGGTGACCAGTCGGCATCTCGGAACCGACTTCGCCGGAGCGGTGGGCGCGCCCGTCCGCGCCGCGGGACGCGCGGTGGTGGCACTGGTCGCCGACTTCTACCTCGCGGGGCATGCCGTCTACCTGGACCACGGCGGCGGCCTGGTGACGGGCTACTTCCACCTGAGTCGTGCGGACGTGGTGGCGGGCGACACGGTGGCGGCGGGAGAAGTGATCGGCGCGGTGGGCCGAAGCGGGCGGGCGACGGGACCGCACCTGCATTGGATCGCGAGGTACGGCGGGATTACGGTGGATCCGATGTCGCTGTTCGCGCTGCCGAAGGTCGAGCCGGGGGATTCGGCGGTGTACGCGGAGCCGAGCGGGTCGAGGGGATCGTCACCCTGAGCGGAGCGAAGGGGGCAGGCCCCAAGGTGTCCCCTTCGCTGCGCTCAGGGTGACGACGCCAAGTGGCTGTCGAGCGCGCCAGCCCCTACCCCAGCTTCTCCTGCAGCACCGGCTGCACGCCCTTGGGATCGGCCTTTCCCTTGCTCTTCTTCATCACCTGCCCGACGAAGAACCCCAGCAGCTTGGTCTCCCCGCCCCGGTAGCGCGCCACCTCCGCCGGATAGGCCGCCAGCACCTCGTCGACCCAGCTCCCCAGCGCGCCCTGGTCGCTCACCTGAACCAGGCCCAACTGCTCGGCGACCGTCTTGGGCTCGTCGCCTGGGCGGTGGGCCAGCTCGGTGTAGACCCGCTTGGCGGCCTGATGACTGACCACGCCTTCCCGCACCAGCGTCACGAGGCCGGCCAGGCGGCGGGCCTCGACGGGAAAGGCGCCGGTCTCGTTGAAGGTGGTCATCACGTCGCCCATGACCCAGTTGGCCGCGATCTTGGGCTCGACCCCGGCTCCGACCACCGACTCGTAGTACTCCGCCAGCGCCACCTCACTGGTGAGGACGCGCGCATCGTAGGCGGGCAACCCGTAGGCGACCTCGAGCCGCGCGCGGCGCGCCTCGGGGAGCTCGGGCAGGCCGTCGCGCTGGTCGGCGACCCATTCGGGTGCGAGCACGAGCGGCGGCAGGTCGGGATCCGGGAAGTACCGGTAGTCGTGGCTCTCCTCCTTCGAGCGGAGCGGCCGCACCTGTCCCGTGCCCGCGTTGAAGAGCAGCGTCACCTGTGCCACGCGCTCCCCCCGCTCGAGCAGCCCGATCTGCCGCTCGCGCTCCGCTTCCAGCGCCCGCTCGACGTTGGCGAACGAGTTGAGGTTCTTCACCTCGGTCTTGGTGCCGAGCTTGGGGTCGCCCGGACGCCGGATCGAGAGGTTCGCGTCGACGCGGAGACTTCCCTGCTCCATGCTGCAGTCGCTCACGCCGGCGTAGATCAGGATCTGGCGCAGCGTCACGAGGTACGCGCGCGCCTCGGCCGGCGAGCGGAGATCGGGCTCGCTGACGATCTCGGCGAGCGGCGTGCCGGCGCGGTTGAGGTCGACGGCCGTCTTCCCGGGGAAGCGGTCGTGCACCAGCTTGCCCGCATCCTCCTCCACGTGCAGGCGGGTGATGCCGACCTCGATCCGGCCCCGCTCGGGCGAGTCGAACGCCACCCGGCCGCCGGTCGCGAGCGGCTGATCGAACTGCGAGATCTGGTAACCCTTCGGCAGATCGGGATAGAAGTAATTCTTGCGGGCGAACACGCTGGTACCGTGCACCTCACAGCCGAGCGCCAGCGCGCCGCGCGTGGCGAGCCGGATGGCTTCGGAGTTCGGCATGGGGAGGGCGCCGGGCAGGCCCAGGCAGGTCGGGCAGACGTTGGTGTTCGGCGCATCGCCGAAGGTCGTGCGGCAGCCGCAGAACATCTTGGTGCGCGTGCGGAGCTGCACGTGCACCTCGAGGCCGACCACGGTCTCCCATGGCATCAGCGCACCTCCTCGGCGGCGGCCACTACCCGCTCGACCGCGCCCGCCGCCGCCAGCATCCGCTCGTCCTCGCAGAACGGCGCGATGATCTGCGCGCCGACCGGCAGGCCCTCACTCCGTCCCACCGGAATGCTCAACGCCGGCAGCCCGGCCAGACTGATGGCGCACACGAAGATGTCCGCGAGGTACATCGACACCGGATCTTCGGTCTTCTCGCCGGCACGGAAGGCCGGAGTCGGCGTGGTCGGTGTCAGCAGGAGATCGACTCCGCCGGCGAAGGCCCGCCGGAAGTCGTCCGCGATCCGCGCCCGGGTCCGCTGGGCCTTCCTATAGTAGGCGTCATAGTAGCCGGCACTCAGGACGTAGGTGCCGATCAGGATCCGGCGCTGGACCTCGGGGCCGAAGCCCTCGCCGCGGGTGGCCTGGTAGACATCGCGGATGTCGCCGCCGGGCCCGACCTTGCGGGGGCCGTAGCGGACGCCGTCGTAGCGCGCGAGGTTCGCCGCCGCCTCGGCCGGCGCCACGATGTAATACGTCGGCACGGCGAACTTCGAGTTTGGGAGCGACACCTCGACCAGCTCGGCGCCGAGCTCGCGCAGGGCCTGCTTGGCGCGCTCCATGCCGGCCGCGACCCCAGGGTGGAGGTCCGCCGGGAAGTACTCCCGCGGCAACCCGATGCGGAGGCCCTTGAGATCCGGCAGCGCGGCCGGCGCCGCCATCGGCGGACGGTCGAGGGTGGTGCTGTCGAGCGGGTCGTGCCCGCTCATCGCGCTCAGCACCCGCGCCGCGTCGTCGACGGTGCGGCCGAACACCGAGATGCAATCGAGCGAGGAGCCGAACGCCACCAGGCCGAACCGGCTCACCCGGCCATAGCTCGGCTTCACGCCCACCACCCCGCAGAAGCTGGCGGGCTGGCGCACCGAGCCGCCGGTCTCGGAGCCCAGCGCGGCCGGCACGACCCCCGCCGCCACCAGTGCCGCCGAGCCGCCGGACGAGCCGCCGGGCACCCGGCTCGGGTCCATCGGATGCTTCACGCGGCCGTAGGCGGAATGTTCCGTGGACGAGCCCATGGCGAACTCATCCATGTTCGCCTTGGCGGCCATCAGGGCGCCCGCGCTCCGGAGGCGCTGCACCGCGGTCGCGTCGTACGGCGAGACGTAGCCCTCGAGGATCCGGGAGCCGCAGGTCGTCGGCGCCTGGATGGTGACGATGTTGTCCTTGAGCGCGATCGGCATCGCCGCGAGCGGCCCGGCCGCCGGCATGGCGTCGACCCGCGCCGCCTCGGCGTCGAGCAGCGACTCGGACCAGTGCAGCGTGGCGTTGAGCCCGGCGGCGTCCGCCGCGGCCAGACGCGTGGCCGTCGCGCGGGCCACCGCGGCCGCGGTCACAGGTCCTCCATCGCGCCGTGGCGCGGCACGAGGAAAAATCCGTCGGCGAACTCGGGCGCCATCGCGGCCGGCGGCCGGGCCAGCGGCACCGAGCCCGGAACGTCCGGGCGCAACGCGACCTGGCCCGGCCCCGGCAGGAAGAGGTCGGACGTGCCATCGGCGGGCACCTGGTCGAGCTGCGCGACGTAGTCCACGATGCGATTGAGCTGGTCCACCAGCCGGGTCAGGTCTTCGTCCTTGACCGCCAGCTCCGCCAGCTTCGCCACGTGGATCACGTCGTCCCGGCCGATGCTCATGCGCTCTCCCATTCGCGCTCGAGGCCCGCGTAGGCCACGAGGAGTTGTTTGACGCCGACTTCGCTGTCGTCGAACGCCACCGACACCTTGAGGTCGCGTCCGCCGCCGGTGAGTCCCTGGATGGTGCCGCTGCCGAACCGGCGGTGCCGTACGCGCTCGCCCTTCACGTAGCGAGGAGTGTCCTGCGAGATCTCCTCGTCGGGCGGGCGGGCGGGCAGGCGGGCAGGCGGGCGGTGTGATCCGACACCACCTGCCCATCCGCCCGGCTGACCGCCTGCCCGCCCGCCCGCCTGCCCGCCCGCCCGCCCGCCTCCCCAGTCCGGCGCCCACAGCGACGTCGTCCGGCGTTCCTCGACGATCGCCGGCGGCAGCGCCCGCAGGAACCGGGACGGAATCCCCGGCCGGAGCTCACCCCCGCGGCGGCGAGCGCGGGCCCAGGTGAGATAGAGCTTGTCCTTGGCCCGCGTCAACCCGACGTAGCAGAGCCGCCGCTCCTCCTCGAGCCCGTCGGGCGATTCCTCCGCGCGGGTGAGCGGAAAGAGCCCGTGCTCGAGACCGGTCAGCACCACGACCGGCCACTCGAGCCCCTTGGCGGTGTGGAGCGTCATGAGCGTGACACCGTCCTCGTTGCCCACGACCGTGTCGCCCGAGGACAGCAGCGCCGCTTCGGCCAGAAAGCGCTCGAGCGGCGTCCCGTCGGCCTCTTCGGTGACTTCCTCGGACCAGTTGGCCGCGCTGGCGACCAGCTCGCGCACGTTCTCCCAGCGATCGGCGCCCTCGGGGCCCTCGGCCAGCAGGACAGCCTCGTAATCGATCCCCCGCACGAGCTGTTCGAGCACCTCGGCGGGCGCCAGGCGGCCGGCCCGCGCGGCCAGCCCATCGATGAACGCGGCGAAGTTCCGGAACGCTTCGCGCACGTTCGGCCGGAGGTCGGTGATCCCTTCGGCGCCACGCGCGGTGTCCAGCAGCGGCTTGCTCCAGCGCAGAGCCATCTGGCCTAGGACCGCGAGGCTGGTCTCGCCCAGGCCTCGCCGGGGCACACCGACCGCCCGGAGAAAGGCCTCGTCGTCGGAAGGATTGGCGACGAGCCGCAGGTAGGCCAGCAGGTCCTTCACCTCGCGCCGCTCGTAGAAGCTGATGGCGCCTACCAACCGGTAGGGGACGCCGGCCCGCCGGAACGCCTCTTCGAGCGCGCGCGACTGGGAGTTCGTGCGGTAGAGCACGGCCATGCCGCCGTAGCTCCAGTCGCCCGCGGCGCTCCGGCTCTGCAGCTCGCGGACGACCCACTCCGCTTCATCGCGCTCGTCGGCGGCGGCAAGGAGCGTGACCGATTCGCCGCCCCGGCGGCGGGTGGTGAGGGTCTTCCCGATCCGGCCGGTGTTCTCGGCGATGATCCCGTTGGCGGCGTCGAGTACGACCTGGGTGGAGCGGTAGTTCTCCTCCAGCCGCACCAGCTTCGCGCCCGGGAAATCCTTCAGGAACTCCTGCATGTTGCGCACGTCCGCGCCCCGCCAGCCGTAGATGCTCTGGTCGTCGTCGCCGACGGCGCAGACGTTGCCGTGGGCGCCCAGCAGGCGGATCAGCTGATACTGCGCCCGGTTGGTGTCCTGGAACTCGTCCACCAGCACGAAGCTGAACCTGGCCTGATAGAACTGCAACCGATCGGGATGCTCGCGGAAGAGCGTGAGCGGATGCAGCAGCAGGTCGTCGAAGTCCATTGCGTTCGCGGCCTTCAGCGCCGGGCCCATGGCGGTGTAGACATCGGCGGCCACCTGGGCCATGCGGTCGAACTGCGAGACGCCGGCGGCGAGCTCGGACGGCGGCATCATCCGGTTCTTGGCGCCGGAGATGAGCGCCTGCACCGCGCGCGGCGGGAACACCTTGGTCGAGTGGCCTCGCTGTTCCATCAGCCGGCGGATGAGGCTCAGCCGGTCGTCCTCGTCGTAGATCGTGAACTGCCGGGTGAAGCCGAGCGCCGGGGCCTCACGCCGGAGCAGCCGCGCGGACAACGAGTGGAACGTGCCGATCCACAGGCCGGACGGATCGCGGTCGAGCAGCCGGCCGATCCGGTGCTTCATCTCGCCCGCGGCCTTGTTGGTGAAGGTCACCGCGAAGATCCGGTCGGGCGGGACCCCGTGCCGGTCGATCAGGCGGGCGATGCGCGTGGTGAGCACGCGCGTCTTCCCCGACCCCGCGCCCGCGAGCACGAGGAGCGGGCCGTGGACGTGATCCACCGCCTCCTGCTGCGCCGGGTTGAGCGCGTGGCTCAGCTCGGGGCCGGACGTATCGATCACGTGGCGGACTCCACCAGCGGCAGACGAATCACGAAACAGGTTCCCTTCTCGGTCGGTTCGAGCACCAGCTGACCCCGGTGGGCATCCTCGACCACCCGCCGCGCCAGCGCGAGGCCGATGCCCCAGCCGCCGCGCTTGGTTGTGATGCCGGGCTCGAACAGCGTGCGGCGGATCTCGCGCGCGATCCCGGGGCCGTCGTCGATGACGCGGATCTCCCCCTTCCCCATCTCGGCGCCGACCCGCAGGATAATCGTGCCGGGGCGCCCCTGCAGCGCGTCGATGGCGTTCTTCACCAGGGCCTCCAGCACCCACTCCAGCAGCACGGCGTCACCCAGCACCATCGGTCCCATGCCCGGCGCTTCCAGCTTGAGCTCGATGGGGTTGGCCCGCTTGGGAAGCCGCGGGCGGAAGTAGCCCGCCACGCGGTCGGCCAGGGCGCCGAGGCCCACCGGCTCCCGCTTGGCGGGATTGCCGATCCGCTCGAAGCGCTGGGCCACCCGGTCGAGCCGCTCGGCGTCGGCCGCCAGATGATCGGCGAGTCCCGGAGGCGGCGTCGGCCGCGAGCGCACGCGCTCGATCCAGCCCTGGAGACTCGTGAGCGGCGTGCCCATCTGGTGCGCCGCTTCGCGCGCCATCGCCACCCAGAGCCGATCGCGCTGCGCGGCGATCGCGCTCCGGTAGGCGAAGACCGCCACCGCCACCATCACCGCGATGGTCAGGCCCTGCAGGATCGCGAGCGCGGCGAGGTTCCGCTGCGCGGGCAGCGGTCCGTAGTGGACGGTCCCGATCGCCTCGTCCACGATCGGTGGATTCCAGCGATCGAGCCGCGCGGCGTAAGCCGTGACCCGCGGGTCGTCGATGGGAGCCTCGAACGGCAGGTTGGCCGCGGCGGTAACCCGCCCGGAGCGATCCGTGACCACGAGCGGCAGGCCCAGCGCCCGCACCTGCGCGCCCAGCCGGAGCAGCGCTTCGGCCTCCGCGCCCGGCCGCGGATCGTTGAGCCCGCCGAAGACGCCGGAATAGAGCCGGCTGGTCGCGGTGGCGTCGGCCCGGAAGTGGCGGAGGACCAGCAGTCCCGAGCCGAGGCTCAGGCCGGCGAGCAGCGCCACGAGCACCACCGCGACGGTGGGCGCGAGCCGCTGCAGCCGGTCGCTACGCACGGGGGACCAGGCGGTCGACGCCGAGATACGGAACCAGTGCCCGTGGCACCCGCACCGACCCGTCGGCCGCTTGGTTGTTCTCCAGGAGGGCGATGATCGTGCGGGGAAACGCGACGCCCGAGGCGTTGAGCGTATGCACGAACTCGGGCTTGGCTTTGGGCTCGGGCCGGTAGCGGATGTTCGCGCGGCGGGCCTGGAAATCGGTGAACGTGCTCGAGCTCGACGCCTCGAGCCAGGTGCCCACCCCGGCGGCCCACACCTCGAGATCGTACGTGCGCGCGCTGGCGAAGCCGGTGTCGCCCGCGGCGAGCTCCAGCACGCGGTACGGGATCTCCAGGCGCTGGAGCACGGTCTCTGCGTGGCTAGTCATCCGCGCGTGCTCGGCGGCCGAGTCCTCCGCTCGAGCGAAGCGCACCAGCTCGACCTTGTCGAACTGATGGACGCGGATGAGCCCGCGAGTGTCCTTGCCGTGCGCCCCCGCCTCCCGGCGAAAGCACGGCGTCCACGCGCAGTAGCCGCGCGGCAGGTCCGACCCCTCGAGGATCTCGTCCCGATGGATATTGGTGAGCGGCACCTCGGCGGTCGGGATCAGGAACAGATCGTCCGACGGCACGCCGTAGAGATCCTCCTCGAACTTGGGGAGCTGGCCGGTGCCGGTGAGCGAGGCGCGGTTGGCGAGAAAGGGAGGCGCCACCTCCTCGTAGCCGTGCTCGCGGGTGTGGAGGTCGAGCATGAACCCGCTCAGCGCACGCACCAGCCGCGCGCCCAGTCCGCGCAGCAGCGGGAAACCCGATCCGGTGATCCTGGCGCCCGCGGGGAGATCGAGAATGCCGAGCGCCGCGCCCAGCTCCCAGTGCGGCCGGGGCGCGAAGTCGAAGGTCGGCGCCGCGCCCCAGGTGCGGACCACGCGGTTGGCCGACGCGTCGCCGTCGGGCACCTCGTCGGCCGGGAAATTGGGCACCGCGAGCACGCGCCGGTCGAGCTCGGCATCGATGTCGCGAAGCCGGGCGTCGAGCGTCTTGACCTCGTCGCCGGTGGTCTTGAGGCGGGCCATGAGATCGTCGGCCGGCTCCTTGGTGCGCTTCCGGCGCGCCACCTCCTCGCTCGCGGCATTCCGCTCGGCCTTGAGCGTCTCCACCTGGACCAGCAGCTCGCGCCGCTGGCGGTCGAGCTCGAGGATCGCGTCGAGCAGCGGCCCGATGGACGGGTCCTGGCGACGCAGCAGCGAGGCGCGGCTGGCCTCGGGATCCTGGCGCAGGCGCTTGAGATCGATCACGCGCTCAGTTTGCCGGCAGGCCGGGGAGAAGGTCCTTGAACCCGCAATTCTGGTTGGCCAGCACCTGGAACGTGACGGTGCTGTCCTGGAAGCTGAGGATCTCGAGCTTGCCGTAGAGCGGCACGCCGATGCTGCAGATCACCCGGGAGCGGACCAGGTACCGCTCGCCCACCTGGATGGGGACGGCGGAATCGGACACGTACCCGTTGCTCTGTGCGCGGACGATGTCGTCGAAGCTCTCCTCACGGCGCTGGAGGCCGGGATTGACCTGGTCGGTCGAGGACAGCCCGAGGGCGCCGCGGGGCAGCAGGACCCGCTGGTACAGGCCGTCGTCCAGCCGGCGCACATTGTAGGCGAACTCGAAGTCCACCGTCTGGTCGGTCCGTACCGGGCCGGTGCTGATACGGTACCCACTGGGCGTCGAGATCGGGGTACCTTCGAGCGCACCGAGGGTCACGGTATCGACGACGTTCAACTCGGTGGCGTCGCCAATGCCGTTGTTGTCGCTGCAGGCGGCCGCGAGGGCCAGCGGGAGGAGCGCGGAGAGACGGCGGATTGTTCGCATGAAGGGGGAAGATTAAGGCCCACGTGGAGAGGGGTCAACTGCTGTTCGTTTCTTGACTTCGATCGGGACGGCCCCTACGTTGCGCAACGTTTCCCCCGGCCCGGAGTTCGACCCCATGATCGAGTTGGGAGCGGTGGTCCAGAGCCTCGCCGGCCGCGCCGGCGTGGAGGCCGTGTTGCTTCTCAGCAGCGACGGCCTCCCGATCGAGCACGCCGCTCGCGGCACGTTCGATTCGGAGACGGTGGCCGCGCTCGGCGCCACACTCGCCCAGCACGCCGGACGGCTCGGCCAGGGTGCCGCGCGTGGCGAGCTGGTCACGGCCGTGCTCGAATACGCCGGCGGGCTGCTGGTGCTCGCCCGCGCGGGCACCGGTGATTGGCTCGCGATCCTGGCCTCGGCCGACGCCGACATCGGTCCCCTGCTCTTCGATCTCCGCCAGCATCGCCCCGCGCTGGCCATGCTGCTCTGATGCGCTGGGCCGTCCTGCTGGCGGGAGGCTCGGGTACCCGCTTCTGGCCGCTGAGCACCCCGCACACCCCCAAGCAACTCCTGCCACTCTCCGGCGCCGGCTCGACTGCGGAGGAAGCGGTCGAGCGACTCACCGGCCTGATTCCGCGCGAGCGTATCCTGGTGGTGGCCGGGGAGGCGCTCGCCTCGCGGCTCCGCACGCTGCTCAAGCTTCCGGCCGAGAACTATCTGGTCGAGCCGCGCGCGGCGTCGACAGCGCCGGCGCTCATCTGGGCCACCTGGGAGGCGCGGCGCCGCGATCCGGAGGCGGAGGTACTCTCGCTCCACGCCGACTGGGCCATCGGCGACGGCGCCGCCTTCCGCCGAACCGCCGAGACCGCGCTCACGACCGCGCGCGCTCACGACCGCCTCGTCACCGTGGGTGTGGTCCCCTCCCGGCCCGAAACCGGGTTCGGATACATCGTGCCGGGCGCGCCGCTGGACGAGCGCGCGCGTACCGTGGCGCGGTTCTCCGAGAAGCCGGATGCCGCGACCGCGCTCGACCTGATGGCGGCGGGCGCGCTCTGGAACAGCGGGCTGTTCGCCTGGACCGCGGAGCGGTTGCTGGCGGAGGTGGCGCGGCACACGCCCGAGGTGGCGGCCGCCGTGCTCCGGCTCCAGGGTGGCGACATCGCCGGCTTTTTCGCCGCGGTTACCCCGATCTCGATCGACATCGGCGTGCTCGAGCGGAGCGGTGCGGTAGCGGTCGTGACCGGGGCGTTCGCCTGGGACGACGTGGGCACCTGGCAGGCGCTGGCACGCGTGCGCCCCAAGGATCCGAGCGGCAACGTGCTCGTGGGATCCGGCTTCCTGCAGGACTCGCACGACTGCATCGTGTGGTCCGACCGCGATCCGATCGTGCTCTTCGGCGTGCAGGACCTCGTGGTCGTGCAGGCCAACGGGCGGATCCTGGTCATGCCCACCGAGCGGGCGGCTGCGATGAAGCACCTGCTCGACGCCCTCCCGCCCGAGATCCGCGATATCGACCCGTGATCGACGCATGAGCCACGCATGAGCGATCTCTACCTACTCGAACCGTCTGAGCCGGAGCCGGCGTGGGCGCCGTTCGCCGGCGTGCGGCCGATCGCGGAGCTGCGAGCGGGCGTGTGGCGCATCCGGGAGCGCTGGGAAGCGGTGTGCGATCGCGAGGCGACCGCCATCCTCGGCGCCCATGTCGACGGCTTCCACGAGGCGGACGAGCCGCCCGTCCGGCCGGTTGAGGCGGTCAGCGGGCCCGCCATCGTGGCCGACTCGACGTTCGCACCGGCCGGCGGTCGCCTGCCGGCCACCGGGGGCGCGCGACGGCTCCGGCATCGCGGCGCTACCGTCGGCTGGATCGTCGCCCCGGGCGAGCGATGGAACGGGCCGCACGAGGAGGGCGACGCCATCGAGATCGACGGCCTGCCGCTCCGGGGCGCGTTCGACCTCGTCACCGCGCTCGAGCGGTTCCTGGCCGAAGACTGCACCGACCTGCGGGCGGCGCCCTCGACCGGCGTGCCCGAGGGCAGCCTGGTGCTCGGGGACCCGGCCGACGTCATCGTGCTCGGCGCGGTTGTCGAGCCCGGCGTGGTCTTCGACGTGCGCCAGGGCGCGGTCGTGCTCGAGCCCGGCGTGGAAGTGCGGCACGGCACCCGGCTCGAGGGCCCGCTCTACGCCGGCCCGCACACCAAACTGCTCGGCGGTTTTCTCCGGGGCTCGGTATTCGGCCCCGAGTGCCGGATACACGGCGAAATCTCGGCCAGCGTGTTTCTGGGCTACGCCAACAAGAGCCACGACGGGTTCGTGGGGCACAGCGTGGTCGGGCACTGGGTGAACCTCGGCGCCCTCACCACGACGTCCAACCTCAAGAACACCTATGGACCGGTGCGGCTCGATATCGCCGGCCAGCGGATCGAGACCGGCCGCCAGAATCTGGGCACGCTGTTCGGCGACCACGCGAAGACGGCGATCGGGACCATGCTCGCCACCGGCACCGTGGTGTCGGCAGGGGCCAACCTGTTCGGCCCGCCGACTCCGCCGAGGTACGTGCCGCCGTTCGCCTGGGGCGGCCAGGGCGACGAGCGGCTCACCGCGGACGGCTTTCTTCGCGTCGCCGAGCGGGTGATGCCGCGCCGGGGGGTCGAGCTCACGCCGGAGCGGCGCCGGTCGCTCGAGCGGACATTCGCGCGAGGCACCGCGCGATGAGGCGGCGGTCGCGATGATGCGGCTCTACATGCTCGGGTCGGGCTCGGGCGGCAACTGCTGCGCGGTTGAGGCGGAGGGCACGGCCATCCTGCTCGATACCGGCTTCAGCGCCCGGGAGATCGAGCGCCGCGCCGCGATCGCCGGTCTCGACCTCGCCCGCGTCCGGGCGATCGCGCTGACGCACGAGCACGGTGACCACGCCTGCGGCGCGCCGCGGCTGGCGCGGCGCCTGGGTGTGCCGGTCCTGACGGCGGCGGGAACCTGGGACCGGCTGGTGGCCGGGATGGGCGGCACGACCCACCAGGCCGTCGGCCTGCGCGCCAGCGTCGAGCTCGGGCCGTTCCGGATCGAGGCCTGTCCCACGAGCCATGATGCCGCCGACCCGGTAGCCCTCGTGGTCCGCACGGCCGACGGCACCGGTGTCGGCGTGGCGTACGACCTGGGCCGGCCGACGGCAGCCGTGCGCTATCTCCTGCGGAACCTCACGGCGCTCGTGCTCGAGGCCAACCACGATGAGGTGCTGCTGCGGACGAGCGGCTACCCGCCGGTAGTGCAGCGCCGGATCGCAGGATCCGGCGGGCACTTGAGCAACCGGGCGGCGGCCGAGCTGCTCGTCGAGCTGCATCACCCGGGCCTCGCGGTCGTGGTGCTCGCCCATCTGAGCCAGCGCTGCAACTCGGCCGACGACGCGCGTGCCGCGGTGGCGCCGGCACTCCGGCGGGCCGGATTCCGGGGCGAGCTGCACGTGGCGGCGCAGGACGCACCGCTGGCGCCGATCGATGTGGTGATGCGGGGGATGGGGCAGCTGCGGTTGGCGTTGTAGGGACTGGGAGGGTGGTGCGCGAGTACACTCGTCACCCTGAGCGCAGCGAAGGGGGCATGATTCCGGTCATGCCCCCTTCGCTGCGCTCAGGGTGACGGGCCTCGAGAGGATACAAGGAGCCTCGAGAAGGCTGCCAGGAGCTTCGAGCGCTACACGAAACTCCGAGACGCCGCCCCTACGACGGCTGCGTATCCGGATCCGGCGGCACCGCCACTGTGTCGGGCCGTACCGTGGGCGGGCCGACGCGCTGGAAGGTGACCGGCTCGTTCAGGTCGCCACCCGAGAGCGTCAGGTTCCTCCCCTTCAGCTTGAGCCGGTAGTTCACCCACTCGCCGCCCAGCGCCAGGGCCAGGCTGTCTCCCACGATACGCCACCGGACGGTCTGGGTGCCGTAGCTGGCGCTGCTGTCCGGCCGCACGATGACGATGCGCGGCCCTTCCTTCTTCTGGTCCTGCCTGAGGTCGAACTTCCAGGTCCCCAGGATCGCGGCCTGCTGGGCGCCGGCGATGCGCGGGGCGAGCAACATTGCCGCCACCAGGATACAGCCGAACCTCACATGTCCCCCCGGGATGACGGAATCCGCACGAGTGCGACTGCGGCTATAGTCTAATGGCGGATTCCGTGCTAACCAACCGCGGAGCGGGACTTCGTCGGGCTGGAGCGGAATGCGTCAGTGCGAAGCGGGATGGGCTTGCGCTAGCGAATCGCGCAGCGCCCACGCCTCCCGGGCCAGGCGGTACTCGGGTCCGTAGCCATTCGCGAGTGCCGGCGCCGCACGAGCCGCGGCCCGGAGCGCCCCGGCCCGGTCACCGGCCGCCGCGGCCACTCGCGCTCGGATGAGCTCCGCCTGCCCCACGTGGGCGCTCCGGCTCAGCGCGAGGGAGTCTACCGCGGTCGCCACGATGGCGAGCTGCGCCAGTGAATCCGCCTCCCGTCCGTGGCCACCGGCCGATTGCCATTCGGCGCCGGTGAGGATCGCGTACACCATATAGGGAGCCGGCTTCGGCAACGTCACATTGTCGCGAAGGGCGCTATCGAGCGAGGTCCAGGCACCCGCCGCGTCACCTTCCGCGCGGCGGATGCGCGCTCTCAGCAGGACGCCGGTCAGGCGGCGGTTCCGGCTGTCGATCGGGAGCCTCGTCGCCCACTGGCGGGCCTCGGCGATCCGCCCCTGGTCCACGAGCAGCTGCGTCATCGCGGGAGGAAGCCATCCGGTCTGCCCGATGGTGGCGGCGGCGCCGGTATCCTGCGCAGCCGCGCTGAGCCACGCGGCGGCGGAGTCGAGATCGCCCCGGCGCAGCTTGTTGATCCCATAGAGCGTCGCGACCTCCGCACCAACTACCCCGGCGCCATGAACCGCCTCCAGGCGCCCCACGTACGTGTGGGCGATCGAGTCGAACGCACGGAATTCGCCGAGCTCTCCCATCGCGGCCATCAGAAAGGACAGCACGGAGGGGTAGATGTCGGTCTCGGCATAGCCCGTCGAATCCAGCTCGAGCAGGATTCTTTGCTGGTATCGGGTGGCCTCGCGGGTCCGCCCGGCGGCTCTGAGGGCGATGGCCAGGGTGTTGAGGCTTGACAGCGTCTGCGGCCCGTTCGGGCCGGAGAGCTCGACCGCTTTCCGGAGCAGCCCGACCGCCGAGTCGGGAAAGCCCGTCGCCGCGAGCAACTGGCCCTCGGAGTTCAGGCACTGCACGTCGACGTCACGGGACCGAGGGCCGACCGGGGTCCATTCTGCCCGAGCCTGCCTCAGCACCGTCCGCGCCGAGTCGAACTGCTCATCGAAGATGTAGCTGAGCGCGCGAAGGCAGTGCACCAGCGCCACCTGCTCCGACAGATGCGCGTCCTGCGCGATCGCCAGGGCGCCCGCCAGCACCTGGCCATGGCCCTTGGTGTCCGACATATCGAACAGCCGGTTGGACAGCTCCACCATCACCTCGACAACCACCGCCGGTTCCTTGCGGTATTTCCGCTGGAGTACTCGCCCGGCCAATTCAATCCGCTCGAGGACGGAAAGGGTGCGCCCGCCGGCGCCCCTGGAGTCCCCCGCGAGCACGCTCTGGACGTCCGACATGGCCGCCCGCCGGCGGGACTCTGCGATGGCGGCATCGCGCTGGTTTTGCGCTTCCCGGAGTTGAGCGACGGAGAAGGCCGTCGCGCCCAGCAAGGTCACCAGGATGACGAGCGCCGTGGTGACACCGACGCGATTCCGCCGCACGAACTTGGCGGCGCGATAGGCCCATGAGTCCGCGCGGGCGGTCACCGGTTGGTGATTCAGGTAGCGTCCGAGGTCGTCCGCCAGCGCCCCGACCGTCGCGTAGCGCTCGTCCGGGCGCTTCTTGAGCGCCTTGGCCACGATGTTGTCCAGGTCGCCCGCGTACTGGCGCCGCAGCCGGGCCAACCCGTTGCCGACGACCGCGCTCATCCGCGGTGGCTCGGTCTCGAGCAGGCCGCGGAGGCGGTCGGCCGACGCGCAGCCGGCCGGGGCCGTCGGGTGCACCCCCGCGAGCAGCAGATAGAGCAGCACGCCAAGCGCGTAGACATCGGTCGCGGTGGTGATCACCCCGCCAGTTGCCTGCTCCGGCGCGGCAAACTCAGGGGTCAGGGGCGCGCCGCCGGCCTCGGTCAGGTCGGTCTGTTCCGCCGACCCGTCCTCGCTGTCGAGCAGCTTGGCGATGCCGAAGTCCAGCAGCTTCACGCTGCCCTCGGCCGTCACCAGGATGTTCGACGGCTTGAGGTCACGGTGGACGATGAGGCTGGCATGCGCATGCGCGACGGCGGCGAGCACCTGCTGGAACAGCGCCAGCCGCTCGGCGGGAGCCAGGCCACACTGGTCGCAATAATGATCGATCCGTACGCCGTCGACGTACTCCAGGACGAGGTAGGGCTGCCCCGCGCCGGACGCGCCCTGCGCGACGCCGGCATCGATGAGGCGGGCGATGTTGGGATGAGTGAGGCGGGCGAGCGCATTGCCCTCCCGGCGGAAGCGCTCCCGGCCCACCGGGTCGAACAGCGCCAGGGTGAGGAACTTGACCGCTACCTGCCCCTCGAAGCGGCCATCACTTCGCCGCGCGAGCCAGACGGTTCCCATGCCGCCCTGGCCCAGCGGGCGCTCGAGCGTGTAGGCGCCGAGCGTTCGACCGACGTGCTCGGGGTCGCGGGGCCGATCGGCCGACTCGACCTCGTCTCCCACGCCGGATTCACGCCAGCCTTCCTCGACCAGAAACCCCCGGTCGTCGAGCGCCGCCTCCTCGGCCAGCAAAGCCTCGAGCTCCGGAGCGAGCGCGGGCATCTCGGCGCGCACCCGCGCGAGCCAGGCGTCCCGGTCGGCCGGGGCCAGCTCGAGGGCCTGGTCCAGTAGCGGACGGAGCAGCGCGACGAGGTTGGGAGGTGTCGAGGACATGCCAATGAGCTCGCCGATTCTGGTGACCCAACATATCCCGCGCCAGTGGCACCGTCAAAAGCGGCCGAGCCCGGCCCGGCCGCGGGCCGGCCGACAACAGAAGCGCCCCGGCGGCTGCCGGGGCGCTTCGCTCTGCTGGCTCGGAGTACGGCTCGCGCTTAGTACATCCCGCCCATGCCGCCGCCCGGAGGCCCACCGGCCGGCGCCGACTTCTCTTCCTTCTTCTCCACCACCACGCACTCCGTGGTGAGGAGCAGGCCGGCGATCGACGCCGCGTTCTGCAGCGCCGTGCGGGTGACCTTGGTCGGATCGATGACGCCCGACTTGACCAGGTCCTCGTAGTTGTCCGTCGCGGCGTTGTAGCCGAAGTTCTTGTCCTTCGACTCGCGGACCTTCGCCACGATGATCGAGCCCTCGGCGCCCGCGTTCTGGGCGATCATCCGGATGGGCTCCTCGAGCGAGCGCCGCACGATCTCGACGCCGATCTTCTCGTCCTCGGTGCCGCGGATCTTCTCCAGCGCGGCCTGCGCGCGGAGCAGGGCCACGCCGCCGCCCGGAACGATGCCCTCTTCGACGGCCGCGCGGGTGGCGTGCAGCGCGTCCTCGACCCGGGCCTTCTTCTCCTTCATCTCGGTCTCGGTCGCGGCGCCGACGTTGATCACCGCCACGCCGCCGGAGAGCTTGGCCAGACGCTCCTGGAGCTTCTCCCGGTCGTAGTCGCTGGTGCTCTTGTCGATCGCGGCCTTGATCTCGTTGATGCGGCCCGAGATGTCGCCTTCCTTGCCCTTGCCGTCGACGACGGTGGTGTTGTCCTTGTCGACCACGGTCCGCTTGGCGCGGCCCAGGTCGTTGAGCGTGGCGTTCTCGAGCTTGAAGCCGACTTCCTCGGAGATGACCTGGCCGCCGGTCAGCACGGCGATGTCGCGGAGCATCTCCTTCCGGCGGTCACCGAAGCCCGGGGCCTTGACGGCCACGACCTTGAGCGTGCCGCGGAGCTTGTTCACGACCAGCGTGGCCAGCGCTTCGCCCTCGACGTCCTCGGCGATGATCAGCATCGGACGGCCGCTCTGCGCGACCTTCTCGAGCACCGGGAGCAGCTCCTTCATGGCCGAGATCTTCTTGTCGTGGATCAGGATGTAGGCGTCGTCGAGCACGGCCTCCATCTTCTCCGGATCGGTCACGAAGTAGGGCGACAGGTAGCCGCGGTCGAACTGCATGCCGTCCACGGTCTCCAGCGTGGTCTCGAGGCCCTTGGCCTCCTCGACCGTGATGACGCCGTCCTTGCCGACCTTTTCCATCGCATCGGCGATGAGATTGCCGATTTCCTTGTCGTTGTTGGCGGAGATGCTGCCGACCTGGGCGATCTCCTTCTTGCCGGCCGACGGCACCGACATGGTCCGCAGGTGCTCGACGACGGCCTCGACGGCGCGGTCGATGCCGCGCTTGAGCTCCATCGGGTTGGCGCCGGCGGTGACGTTCTTGAGGCCCTCGCGGAAGATTGCCTGGGCGAGCACGGTGGCGGTGGTGGTGCCGTCGCCGGCGAGATCGGAGGTCTTGGTGGCGACCTCCTTCACCATCTGGGCGCCCATGTTCTCGATCGGGTCGCTGAGCTCGACCTCCTTGGCCACCGTCACGCCGTCCTTGGTGACCGTGGGCGAGCCGAACTTCTTGTCGATGACGACATTCCGGCCCTTGGGACCGAGCGTGACCTTCACCGCCTCGGCCAAGGCGTCGACACCCCGCTTGAGCTTGGTGCGGGCGTCGGTATTGAAGAGCAGTTCCTTCGCAGCCATCTGTAATTCTCCTTGGTGGGGTCGCGCTGAATTAGCCGAGCTTGGCGAGGACGTCGGACGCCTTGATGATGACGTACTCGTCGCCGTCGAACGTGTAGGGCGTGCCGCTGTACTTCCCGTAGATCACCAGGTCGCCGACCTTCACGTCGACCGGCACGCGGGCACCCTTCTCGAACCGGCCCGGGCCCACGGCGATGACTTCACCCTGGGTGGGCTTTTCCTTGGCGGTATCCGGGATGTACAGGCCGCCGCGCATGGACTCGGATTCCTCGGCCGGCGCGATGACCACACGGTCCTCGAGCGGGTGGATCTTGAGGCCGGGCTTGGCCTTGGTCGCAGTCGCCATCTGTCCTCCACAGCTTGTTTTGGGGGTGGTAAATCATTGTTTTACAGCGAGTTGGCACTCAAGTCAAGCGAGTGCCAACGACTGTCGCAAAGATAAGCCGGTGCGGGGCCCTGTCAAGCGACCGCTTCGGCCGATACGAGGGCAATCCGGGGACCGCGGAACCGGGCCAAATCGGCAGGAAATGGTCGGAGGACTCGGTGGGTCTGGGAAGAGCAGGCAGGCCTGCCGTCAGAGCGGCAGAGTCGTTTCCGCACACCACGCGATTTTACGACGGAAACACGGAAGACACGGAAGTAACACGGAGGCAGCAACAACAGGTTCTTGTGGTTGGCTCCGTGCAGCTTCCGTGTCCTCCGCCAGTCGCGGGCGAGGTCCCTCGCTGCGCTCGGGATGACGGCTCCCCACCAGCGGCTACAAGTCGAACCGCAACTCCGCCCCGATATATCGGCTCTCCCGCCGGAAGAACTGCCGCTGCGTGGACAGGCCGTCATGGGCGATCAGCGCGATCCCCACTTCCCTCCCCCCCATCCCTCCCGCGACCGCCACGCCGAGCTTGGCCGAGCTGCTGATCCGCCAGCTGGTCGCAGCCATTCCCTCGAAGAAGACACCCCCGACCGGCCGGACGCGCCCACCCAGGAACGAGCCGAACGAGCGGCCCTCCCAGTCCGCCGCCAGGGCCGCGGCCGGGCGCTCGAGATCCAGCTCGTCGATGAGCACGTAGCTCAGGTTGCCGGTGACGCTGAGCGGTCCCGGTCCATAGGTGAGCCAGGCCCCTACGACCTCGCGCGTCCAGTCGAGCCGGGATACGCCGAACCGGTCGCCGTACTCGTCGCCGAGATGGCTGCTCTCGTGATAGACCTCGCCGGTGAGCCGCCAGGGGCCGAGCACCGCGGTCGTATTGATGCCGACGACCCAGTCGTTGCTGATCAGGGCGCTCTTCCGATCGCCCAGGCTGAACCGTCCGTACACCTGGGTGCCGAATCCGAGCGTCACCGGTCGCGGGCCGCGCCGAAGGGCCAGCACGGGGAAGTTCTCGCCGATCCCCACCTCGGCCTCGGGCTCGCGCCCGAAGTCGCTCTCGCCGCGGCGCGTCGAGACGAGCCGGCCGATCACCCCGTGTACCCTGGGCGAGGCCTGCGGCAGCTCGAAGCTGGCCACGTGCGGAAAGATGCGCGTCTGCGCCCCTGCCGGCGCGGCCGCAAGCGAGGCTGCGACCAGCAGAAAGAGGACCCGCATCTGCCGCCGCAGGCTGCTTGACATTGACCTTGCGCCCTCTGAAGTTCCGCCTGCGTGCACCCGTCGCGTGCTGTGCGTTGGACGCGCGTAACTTGTCCGGCGACCGAAAGCGGCGCAATGCCATGTGCTGCCATGTCCTGCGTCCGGTCCCGACCCTCGTCACGGAGCTTGCATGATGCTGTGGAGTCTGATCTTCGCCACTTCGGCCCTGGCGGGCCCGGTGACACCGGTGTCAGTCAGCCTGGCGGTCGACTCGTCGAAGCACGAGCTCACGATTACCGCCGGCCCCTACGATCTGCCCAACATGCCGCCGATGGAAGACCACGCGATGATGGATCTGGGGATGTCCCACGACACTCCGGTCCAGCACTTCGCGTGGCCGCTCGACGGCTGGTTCCGCGGCTTTCGTGTGGACGTGATCGACGCCAAGGGCCAGCCCCTGCCCCGGCATGTCATCCACCACCTCATCATGGTCAACTTCAGCCGGCGTCAGTTGCTCTATTCGGCCGCCGAGCGGCTGATGGGGGCAGGCACCGAGACCGACGAAGAGGTGAGCGTCCCCAAGACCATCGGCGTGCCCATGACGCCCGGGATGAAGCTCGGGATGTACGTCGCGTGGCACAACGACACCGGCAAGGACCTCCATGGCGTCTTCCTCAAGGTGACCATGCTCTGGACGCCCAAGAACCAGAATCCGCGTCCGGTCAACTCGCTGCCGATCTACATGGACGTGAACCTGACGGTCGGCGGGAGCAACACCTTCGACGTGCCCCCGGGCAAGTCGTCCAAGGCCTACGAGTTCACCCTGCCAGTGGGTGGCCGGCTGCTCGGCGTCGGTGGCCACATGCACGACTACGGCGTCGACGTGCGTCTGGAAGACGCCGAGACCGGCAAGGTCATCACCCGCATCGTTGCCACGCGCGACACCAACGGCAAGCTGCTCAAGGTGAGCCGGAAGCTCTACGGAGTCAGCGGCGACGGGCTCAAGCTCAAGGCCGACCACAAATACCGCGTCGTCGGCGAGTACGACAACCCCACGGGTGAGACCCTCATCAAGGGCGCGATGGCCCATATGGTCGGTCTGTTCGTGCCGGACGACATGAGCAAATGGCCCGAGATCGACCCCCAAGATCCCACATATCAGCGGGACCTCGCGTCGCTCCAGGTCCGGGGAGAGGTCGACGGTGGGCACGAGGGGATGAAGGAAGGGATGAAGATGGATCACGGACAGATGGATCATGGTCAGATGGAGCACGGGAACCATCAGTAGCGGCGCATTCGTGCCGTGACGGTTGTCGGGTCGACCGGCGCCGCAATCGCCAGTCGTCACCCTGAACGAAGTGAAGGGGGCAATGTCGGGTTATGCCCCCTTCGCTGCGTTCAGGGTGACTCGTTTCCGCCCCCAGGTCCGCTACTCCACGATCCGCCGCACCCCCACCCAGCGTACGTACCACCACCGCCCATACGGATCGTCCCCGCTCAGCACGCTCATCTGCACGCCACGCGTGGCGCTGTGAATGAACTTGCCTTCGCCGATGTAGAGCCCGACGTGGGTTACCTGTCCGCCGCTGTTGGAGAACGTGAGCACGTCGCCCGGCCGGAGCGCCTCGTAGCTCCTGGCGACGGACGTGCCTTCCCGCGCCTGGTCGACGCTCCGTCGCGGCAACGTGACACCGTGGCGACCGTAGGCGTACTGGATCAGGCCGGAGCAGTCGAAGCCGCCGCCGTCGTCACCGGTTCCGCCCCACTCGTATGGCCGGCCCATCGCCTCGGAGGCGGTGGCGATGACGGCGTTCGCCAGCCGCGCCGCGGGCGTCTCGATTCGGGGTGTGGCAGGGAGGGAGGTCGTGAGCGGAGGCAGGCTCCCCTCGTCGCCACCGCGTCCTGACGGCGATCGACCGCTCGTCGCCTTCGGAGATTTCTTCCCGCCGCCGCCGAGGCTGAAGGAGAGCCCGGCCGCCAGCTCCAGCCCGTCCCGGTGGTCGAGCGACAGCTCGCGCCAGCGGGACTCGATGCCGACGTGGAGGAACGATGCGGGCTGGAGCTCGTAGCCGACGCCGGCGGACCAGCTCGTCCACGTGCTGGAGAACGAGCGCGAATGCGGCGAGCCCATGCCCGCCCCGACGCCGGCGACGACGTACGGGCCCGCCGGCCCGCCCTGGAATGCCGTCACGTCGAAGCCGAGCCCGGCGAAGCCGCCATCGCCGTCGCCGACGCGCTCGAGATAGTCGCCGTGAAACGTGGTGCCGATCGGACCGACGAGCGGACGCCGGAGTCCCAGCCGGTAGACGGTCCACCCCTCGTCGTCGTAGAACCGGCCGATCTTGCCCTCGATCCCCTGCGCGGCGAGAGGCGCAGTGAACGTCGCCGCAAGCGCCACGCCGGCGGATGCCGCGAGACAGATCAGGCCCAGCCTCGCCCGGCTCACGGCCGCTCCCGCACGGGACGGCCGGTCCGGAGGTCCACCAGGTAGGCATCCCCCGGGCGGCAGCCGTTGGACAGCCGCGCGCGGAGCGTGGTGTCGTTCAGGATCTCGGGGCTCGTGCCGGTATAGAGGAGCGGGACCGCGACCCGGGTGCCGCCGCGCCGGATCTCGATCGCGCGGTCGACGCAGTGCCGGCCATCGGCGCTGTCCGGCCGCGCCAGCGTGTACCACACCTCCGCGCCTCCGGGTGCAGTGGCGACCAGTGAGTCGGCCGGCCGCGGATGGCTCGCGCCCTCGGCTGCCGCGGGCGCCGCGTTCGACGATCGGTCGGCACAACCAAGGCCGCAGGCAACCACGGCGCCAAGGAGGAAACGCGTGCTCACTCGGACGCGCTCTCCGCGCCCGGCAGTGCCAGGGCCACCGTGTCCGGCGTTCCGTCCTCCGTCACGGCGAGCACCTCGCGGGCCTCGGGGCTCTGCCGCAGATAGTGGAGCCAGGCGAGGATGGCGGCGAAGCCGGTGGCGGCGCCACAGAGTGCCGTGACCGCGAGACCGTCGACGGGGTCCTCGATCCGCATGGCGATGAGCGCGCCTCCGACCGCCCCGAAAAACGAAGCTGCCCATGCCAGAAACGGCGTGAGCAGCCACCCGAAGATTCGGAAGACGAGCCGGAGCCAGCGCATGCCTCAGGCGCGTTTCGCGCCCAGCCCCGAGATCACGGTGGCGAGGGCGAGCCCGGGCAGGAAGGCGACGCCGAAGGTGCCGAGGTTCCACGCGGCACCGGGGAAATGCGCGAGTGTCGCGACGACGGCGAGGACGACGCTGCAGCCGAGCGCCAGAGCAAACGCCGCGCCGGGCGACACGGCGCTTCCCTTCATGAGCTGGTTGGCGAGCATCCACGCCCCGAACCACGGAAGGAAGGTGCCGACCATCCACCAGACGGGGTGATACCACCAATTGCTGCCGCCGCCCAGCTCCAGCCAGCGATGCCCGTACGTCCCGATGTTCTGGAGCAGCGCGACATCGATGAACAGATACACGACGGCCGCAGCCAGGCCGATGCCGGCGGCGCCGGCGATGCCCTCGATCGTGCGGGGCCGCGTCCAAAGCCCAGGCAGGAAGGTGACGGCGAAGAGCCCGGCAATCACGATCACGGCGAGCACGGCGGTCTGGAGCACGCCGTTCGCGAGGAAGCGCGACACCAAGGAGATCACCAGCACGATGACCGATTCCAGGAGGCCGAGCTTCACCGCGCCGCGGACGATCGCGGGTACGTCCGTCAGGTCGTGGTCCGCGCGCAATTCAACCGCCGAGTGCATGCCGTCTCCGGGAAGGTGAGGTGGTGTCGAAGTATACGCAGCCGCCGCTGGCCCGGCCAAGGGGCCTTCAGGTGCCCCACGCCAGGACGACGACCAGATCGGTAACGGCCCACGCCGCGAGCGCTCGGTACATGCCGCGCTGGTGGTCGGACGGCGCCATCCGCGCCTGATGCAGCCGCCAGGGGATCAGCACCCAGGCCCACGCCGCGAGCGCCAGGCCGAGCCCGGCCCAGCGCCAGAGGTCCGTCCCGCTCGCCCGCCAGCCGGCGCGAATCCCGGCCGCGACGAAGACCGCAAAAGCCAACCCCGCCGCCATGACCGACGCGCTGAGGCTCCGCCGGACGCCGAGCACGCAGGCGAGTGTGCGGTCGCCGCGGCGGGTGTCCTCCTCGAGCTGGTAGAGCTGAGTGAGCGGATAGAGCGCCGCGAACAGCGGGCAGAAGGCGAGCAGCACGAGCCAGTGGGCCAGGTCGATCGGCAGCCCGGTCGCGGTCCAGCCTGCGAGGGGCGTGAGCGTCCCGAAGCCCCACATGTTGATGATCCAGTCGGCGCCCGCGACCGCCTTGAGCCGGAGCGGCGGCACCGAGTACGCGAGCGACAGCACGAAGCACACGCCATACGCCATCGGGTACGGCGCGGCCAGCCGAAAGGCGAGAATCTGTCCGACGCCCATGAGGCCGATGCTGAACGCCGCGAGATAGCGCGGGGGAGCCGGCGGCCGGCGGAGGTACGCGACGTCGCCCTCGTCCCGGTCGAAGGCGCTGTTGAGCGCCAGCGTGCCGCCGTTGAGGCAGACGACCCAGAGCACGAGGCCCACCAGCGCCGGGCCGAAGCGCACGCCTGCCGCGGCGCCGGCCAGGCCCACCGCCAGCAGGTAGCCGACGGCGGTGTGCGCCGCCATGATCGGCCATTCGGCCGGTCGCAGGTGGAGGAGATAGTCCAGCCGCCGGCCGAGCAGACGGTAGCCGGCCTCGCGTGCCGAGCTCACCAGGTGAGGCCGAGGTGCCCGGCCGCGATCCGGAGCCCCCGGAGCGTCAGGTCCGGATCGGTCTCCTCGATCGAGACCGTGAGCGGCGCCACCACCGTGGCCAGCCCGCCGGTGGCCACCACCTTCGGCCGCCGGCCGCCCGGCCACTCCGCCCGGATGCGCCGCACGATGCCATCGACCGCCTCGGCGGTGCCGTAGAGCACGCCGGCCTGGATGCACTCCTCCGTGCGGCGTCCGATCACCCGCTCGGGCGCGCGCAGCTCGGTCGCGGGCAGCTTGGCCGTGCGCTGGGTGAGCTGGTCGGCGGCGGTGCGGAGGCCCGGCATGATCACTCCGCCGATGAAGCGGCCGTCCGCGGTGACGCAGTCAAAGGTCGTGGCGGTGCCGAAGTCGACCACGATCGTATCCACGCCGTAGAGCTCGACCGCGGCGAGCGCATTGACGATCCGGTCGGCGCCCACGCTGAGCGGCTCGTCGACGTCGAGCTGCACGGGCAGGCGGGCGCGCGCGTCGATCTGCACGCCGGTGCAGCCGGTCGCGCGCGCGATACCCTCGACCAGTGCCTGGGTCATGCTGGGCGCCACCGAGGCCAGGCACACCGCGCGCACCTCGTTGGGCGAGTGTCCTGCGCCGAGGATGAACCCGCTGACGGCGTCGCCCCACTCGTCGGGGGTGCGGCCGGGATTGGTGGTCATGCGCCAATGGGCCCCGAGCTCATTCCCCCGGAACAGCCCCGCGGTGATCTCGGTGTTGCCGATGTCGAGCGTCAGGAGCATGATCGAAGATCCGCCGTGGCTGAGGTCCCCGCCAGCGCGATGGTGCCCGAGCGCACCGCCGCCGTCGTGCCGTCCGGCCCGCGCACCAGCAGCGCCCCGTCCGCCGCCACCCCATCGGCGGTGCCGGCCACCGGGGCCGCGACGGCCCGCCCACGAAGCCAGTCGCGCCGGGCAAACCGCGCGCGCTCGCCGTCGTCGAGCGCCCCGGCCGCCGCATCGACGCGGCGAAGCGCCTCTGCTACCGGGATGACGAGCGCGTCCGCCGTAAGGGCCGGCAGGGCCGAAGCCAGCCCCGTCGCCGTCTCCGCCACCTCGGTCGGCACCGCGTTGGTGACGTTGAGCCCGACCCCGATCACGACCCAGGCCGGCGTGGCGCCCTGCCAGCGCGCCTCGCACAGGATGCCGCCGCATTTCCGGTCGCCGAGCATGAGATCGTTCGGCCACTTGAGCGCGATCCCGCCCTCGGCGCCCAGCGTCTCCAGCAGCTCCGCGACTGCCAGACCGGCACGCAGGCTCAACACCTCGAGCGCCGCCGCCCGGGGCCGAGCGAGCACGCTGAGCCAGAGTCCGCCCCGGGGCGACGACCAGCTTCTCCCGCGCGACCCCCGCCCTGCCGCCTGGACCTCGGCCACGACCGCGGTGCCAGCCGCCGCGCCCGCCTCGGCGAGCGCGTGCAGCGCGTCCATGGTCGACGGCGTGCTGGCGAGCCGCACGATCGACGGACTCACCGGCATCAGCGCAGGAGCAGCAGGAGGAAGACGCCCAGCGCGATGCGATACCACGCGAAGGCGGCGAAGCTGTGGCGGGAGACGTAGCCCAGGAAGGCCTTGACCACGATCAGCGCCGAGACGAACGCCACCACGAAGCCGACGGCGAAGGCCGGCGCGTCGGCCAGGCTGAGCGCATCGCGGCTCTTGAGCAGATCGTAGCAGGTGGCCGCGACCATCACCGGAATCGAGAGGAAGAACGAGAACTCGGTCGCCGCGCGGCGCGAGAGGCCGAGCGCGTACCCGCCCATGATCGTGGCGCCCGAGCGGGAGGTGCCGGGTACGAGGGACAGCACCTGGGCGAGCCCGACGCCGAGCGCGGTCGGCGGCTGCACGTCGCCCACCTCGGGCACGCGCTCGCGGGGATGCAGCCGTTCGATGAGCAGAATGACCAGGCCGCCGGCCACCAGCGCCGAGGCCACCACCGCCGGCGTGAAGAGCCGCTGCTTGATCCAGTCGTGCGCCAGGAAGCCCACGATGGCGGCCGGCAGGAACGCGATCAGCAGGTTCAGCAGGAAGCGTCGGCTGGCCGGGTCGCTCCGCGCGGCGAGCACCGCATGGGTGAGCCGCTGCCGGTAGAGCCAGACGATCGCGAGGATCGCCCCGAGCTGGATGAAGATGTCGAAGGTCTTGGCCGCCTCGCCGGTCTGCCCCAGCCAGTGGCTGGCGAGGATGAGGTGCCCGGTGGACGACACGGGAATGAATTCGGTCACGCCCTCGATCAGGCCCAGGAGCGCGGCCTTGAGCAGCGCCTCAGCCGCCATCGGCCCGGCTCGCCGTGGGAATGCCCCGCAACACCTCCTCGTACAGCTGCTCGTACATCGGCACGATACGATCGGCGGAGAACTCCTGCGCCTTGCCGATGGCCGCTTCCCGCATGGCCGCGTAGCGCCGTTGGTCGCGCAGCAGCTCGACGGCGCGCCGGCCCATGGCCTCGACCGAGCCCACCGGCTCGAGGATACCGTTGACGCCGTCGTCGATCACCTCGGGGAGGCCGCCTGCCCGGGTCGCGACCACGGGCGACCCGCACGCCATCGCCTCGAGCGCCGCGAGGCCGAACGATTCGGTCTGGGACGGCAGCAGGAAGAGGTCGGTCGCCTGGAGCAGCGAGGCCACCGAGTCGAGCCGGCCGAGGAACCGCACGTCGGGGGTGACGCCAAGCTCCCGGGACTCGTTCTCGGCGTCGACGCGCTCGGGGCCGTCGCCCACCATGATGAGCGTCGCCGGCATCGCCCGCCGGATCCGTGCGAACACCCGCACCACGTCCTTCACCCGCTTCACCTCGCGGAAGTTGGACACATGGGTGATGACCTTGCCGCCCTCCGGGGCCAGACTACCCCTGGCACCCGGCTCGCCCGGCCGGTACTCGTCCAGGTTCACGAAATTGGGAATCACCTTCACGTCGCAGCTCACGCAGCCGAAGGCACGGTAGGTCTCGTCGCGGAGGTAGGCGGAGACGGCGGTCACCTCGTCGCTCTGCTCGATCGAGAACTTGGTGATCCCGTAGAAGCTCGATTCCTGGCCCACCAGGGTGATGTCGGTGCCGTGGAGGGTGGTGATCACTTTGAGGGGCTGCTGCTGGCCCTTGAGCATCTCCCGCGCCAGGTACGCGGTCGTCGCGTGGGGGATCGCATAGTGCACGTGCAGGATCTCGAGCCCCTCGCTGAGCACGACCTCGTACTGCTTCGACGCGAGCGCCAGCGTATACGGGAAGTGGTCGAACAGCGGGTAGCGCCCCATCCGCGTCTCGACCTGATGGAAGTAGATCCGCTCGGCATAGCCGTGCAGCCGGAACGGGGAGTCGTAGGTGATGAAGTGCACCTCGTGCCCGCGCCGGGCGAGCTCGAGGCCCAGCTCCGTGGCCACCGCGCCGGAGCCGCCGTAGGTCGGATAGCAGGTGATGCCGATCTTCATGCGCCGCCTCTCTCCCAGGCCTCGGCGATCTCGGCCGCGAGCCGCTCGGGCGGCCGCGTCGCGTCGAGGGTGAGCACCGCCCCGTCGAGCTGATGGCGGAACCAGGTCTGCTGCCGTTTGGCGTACTGCCGCGTGCTCAGCGTGATGGCTTCCGCCACCGATTCCCGGGTGCGGCTGCCGTGGAGATACTCGACCGCCTCGCGGATCCCGATGCCGTCGAGACCCGGCGCCTGTGGCGGATGCCCTTCCGCCAGCACCGAGGCCACCTCCTCGATCAGCCCTCGCCGCACCATCTCCTCGGCTCGCCGCGCGATCCGCTGGTGCAGCACGGGCCGGGGCACGGTGAGCACAATGTACCACGGGTCGAGCGCGCCCCGCGCGCGCGCCTCCTGCTGCCACCAGGAGAGCGGATGGCCGGAGAGCAGTGCGATCTCGATGGCCCGCGCGGCCCGCTGGCGCCCGCCGCCCCGGAAGCCCGGGTCCAGCCGGCCGGCCCAGCGGAGGAGCTCGAGGTCTTCGAGCCGCGCCGTGAACGCGTCCAGGGCACGCCGCCTGGCCGGGTCGAGCGCCGGCTCGCGAAAGAGCCCTTCGGCCAGCGCCCGGATGTAGAGCCCCGTGCCGCCGACCACGACCGGCATCCGGCCCCGGCCCCGCACGTCGGCCAGCCAGCCCTCGGCATCCCGCGCGAAATGCCCGGCGCTGTACCGCGTGCCTGGATCCACGAGGTCGAGCCCATGATGCCGCACCCGCGCGCGCTCCTTCCGCGTGGGCTTCGCCGTGCCGATGTCCAGCCGGCGATAGACCTGGCGGGAGTCGGCCGAGAGAATCTCCAGCGGCCAGTGGGCGGCGAGCGCCAGGGCAACCGCGGTCTTCCCGACGGCAGTCGGCCCGACCACCACCGGGACTCTACCGCCGCCCAAACCGTCGCTCCAGCTCCTCGCGCGGCAGCTGCACGATGGTCGAGCGCCCGTGCACGTCGTGCGGCGGGAGATCGGTGGCGAAGAGCCGGAGCAGCAGCTCGCGCATCTCCCGCTGGTCCAGCCGGGCTCCCCCCTTCACGGCCGCGCGGCAGGCGTAGGTGGCCGCGAACCGCTCGAGCCGGTTGGCCCACCCGCCGAATCGCCCGCGCGCGAGGTCCGCCACCAGCTCTCGGAAACAGGCGCCGGCATCGAAGCGCGGGTGTGGCGACGGCACCGCGTGGAGCACCACGGCCCGCCCGCCGAACGCCTCCGCCTCGAAGCCCACGCGGCGGAGCTGCTCGGCGTGCTGCTCGACGGCATCGAGCTCCTCGTCGGTGAGCTCGAGCGTGAGCGGCAGCAGGAGCCGCTGCGCGGGCGCGTCGGCGCCGGTGAGCTGGGCCATTACCGCTTCGAACAGCACCCGCTCATGGGCGGAGTGCTGGTCCACGATCACCAGCCCCTCGGGGGCTTCGTAGAGGATGTACGTCTCGAAGAGCTGCAGCAGCGGCGCCTGGAAGCCGAGCGGCTCCGGCGGCGCGATCGCGCCGCCGCCGCCGGATGCGGTCGGGTCGCCGGACGCGGCGAACAGCTCGTCGATCATCGCCGATGGAAGCCCGCCGCCGGAGGACGTGGGGAGCGGCCGCCAATCGCCGACCGGGGCCGCGGCCACGAGCGCGCCCAGCGCGTGGCGTACGCCTTCCTCCACCACGCGCTCCACGCCGATCCGATCGCGGAACCGAACCTCGAGCTTGGCCGGGTGCACGTTCACGTCCACGTCCTGCGGCGCGGCCTCGATCCGGAGAAACACCGAGGGCCGGTCGCCCGGATGGATGGCGGAGCGATACCCGGCCTCTGCGGCGCGCACGAGGAACGCATCCTTGAACGGGCGTCCGTTCACGAACAGCTGGGTCCGCCGCCCCGTCGGTTGCGCGTCGCCCGGCCGCTGGACGAACCCGCCGAGCCGGAAGGCGCCGGCGGCATACTCCACCGGGATCAGCGTGCCCGCGAGCTCCCGGCCCCACACCGACGCCAGGCGCTCCTCCGGCGCCTGGCCGGGCGGCACCGACAGCCGCGTTGTGGCGTCCACCTCGAGCAGAAACCCGACGTCCGGATGCGCCAGCGCGAGCGTGGCGACCGCGTCCTGCGCCGCGCGAGTCTCGCTCGCGGCCGAGCGCAGGAATTTCCGGCGGGCCGGCGTATTGAAGAAGAGCGCCCGCACCGTGATCGTGGTTCCCCGCTGGCGAACGGCGTCGGCGACGCGGTCGAGCCGGCCGCCGGAGACGCTCAGCTCGGTGCCGCCGTCGCCGTCGTTGGTCGAGAGCGCGAAACGGGACACGGAGGCGATCGCCGGCAGCGCCTCCCCGCGGAAGCCGAAGGTCGCGACGCCGACGAGATCGGCGGCGCTCCGGACCTTGCTCGTGGCGTGGCGGTCGAGCGCCAGGACCGCGTCCTCGCGGCCCATGCCGGTGCCGTCGTCGCTCACCTGGATCAGCGTCTTGCCGCCGTTCTCGAGCGTCACCCGCACCTGGCGGGCGCCGGCGTCGAGCGCATTCTCGACCAGTTCCTTCACCACCGAGGCCGGGCGCTCCACGACCTCGCCGGCGGCGATCTGGTCGGCGACGGCGTCGGGCAGGATGGCGATGCGTCGCGTCATGGCGACAATCTATCCGCCGATCGCGGCCACCGCCGCGGCGGGCAACCATCCCTCGCGGCCGTCCGGGGCCCGCACGAGCACCCATCCCGGGCTCAGCCGGACCAGCCGCACGGCGCTGCCGCCCTCGACCGGAGCCAGCACCGGCGCGCGTCCGTGCGGGCTCAGGCGAAGGGTGACCGTATCGAGCACGATGGCCAGCGGCACGCGATACCACGCCCGGAGCCCTAGTCCGCCCATCACCGCCACACCCGCGAAGACCAGCAGGACCAACCAGCGCTCCCGCACGCGTGGCCGGAGCACCCAGCCGAGCCAGCCGATCAGCCACCCGAGCCCGCCGCCGAGCAGCAGCTCCTCGGGCGTCAGCGGTGGCGACCAGGTCCAGCGCGCCGATGCGACGTCGGCCGGCGGCGTCAGCGTGAGCGCGCGGCGCACCGCGGGCTCGCGCGGAGCGAGCCGCCGCGCCCGCAGCCACGCCGCCTCGGCGCGACCGGTCGCGCCCAGGCGGTAATAGGCGGCGCCTAGGTTGTACCAGTGATCCGCGACGGCCGGCGCGTCGCCGGCGCGGCGGCCGAAGCCGTCCGCGGCGGCTCGGAGCGCGCCACTTTCGTACAGGGTCTCGGGCGGAGGACTCTGGGCCGCCAGCCGGCCGGGGCCCACGATCATGAGCAGCACCAGCACGGCGACGCCCCGCTCGCGCCGCGCGCGGAGCGAGCCGCCGAGCCGCTGGGCCACCTCATGCGCCTCGGCCGCGAGGCTGGCGTCGTCGATTGCGGGCGCGGCCGGTCCGTACCGCCGGGCCAGGAGTCGGTCGCGCACGGCGGTGACGCGGGCCGCGAGCGCCGCGTCGGCGCCGGCCGCGCGGACCGCGGCCGCGAGGGCGGGCCCGAACCGGAGATCGGGATCGGGCGCGAGCGATTGCAGCAGGCCGTCGAGCGCCGCCTCGGCGCTCCGGAGATCGGACGGCGCCTCCTTGGCCGGGCGGCGGCGCGGTGCCCGCAGCCTTCGGCCGCGCAGGGACAGCAGGAGCGGTGGCACGGCCAGGAGCAGGAGCCACGCCCAATCCGGTATCCCGTGTGCCATCGTCCACGCCGTCGCCGGACGGTCGCCGTCGAGCAGCGCCGGTGGAAGCGCGGCCGCCGCGGCGGTCTCGCCCAGCGTCGTCACCGGCATCGAAGTGGCCGGGAGACTCAGCTCCACGTAGTGGTTCGCCGCCAGATCGAAGTAGGCGTAGGTGACCGCGGGGAGCGCCAGCGCGCCCGCCGAGTCGGCCACTACGAGGTAGCGGAACGTCTTGGTGCCCCCCACCCTGCCCTCGGTGCTGCCGACCTGCTCGTCCACTCGCTCCAAGATAGGCCCGCACGTTCGCCGGCCAGCGGAGCTCCGGATTGGGCCAGAGCGCCGTGTTGCCTTCGCCGGTCAGCCGGATCTCGACCGCGACGCCCTCGCCGACCGTGGCCGTGGCCCGGTCGATGTGGCGGTCCAGCGCGAGCGCCGATCCGATCGCGCCAGTGAACGTCGCCGGACGGCCCGCGGCCGGGAGCGCCCGGACGACCAGCGTGTCGGCTCGGCTCGAGAGCGCGAAGCGCTCCTCCTGGCTGAAGAACTGCAGCGCGACCGGCGTGCTGTACTTGAGCGTCGCGCGCGGGATGCCGACGACGCCGGGCACCAGCGGGAACACGACCTGGTGCGAGACGAACAGGTCGTACCACCGACCGCGGATGCTGCGCGTGGCGGCGATGCCGCTGGGAGTGGCCTGCGGGAAGCTCCACACGCCGTCGATCACCGGCGGCTGGAGCGTCGGGGGCCGGCGAAGCTGCAGCCGGAGGTCGCGCGGGAACCAGGCGGCGGTGACGACATCCACCTGCTCGCCCACGCGGACGCTGTCCGTGGACACGAGCAGGTCGACCGCGGGCTGCCCCGGGGGCGGTGGGGCGGCGAGATCGAGCAGGCGGCGCAGTCTCGGGCTCAGCGTGGACGCGGTGGCGGCCCGATTGGCGGCGACGTCCACGACGACCGGCGCGGCCTCGACCGTATCGCGTCCCTGCGCCGCTCGCGCCGGTCCGATTTGCCAGTGGCCGGGACGCACGGCCCGGAGCCTGACCTCGAGCACCGTGGTCCGGGTCGGCCCGGCGCCGAAACCCACTTCCGTACGCTCGCTCCGCGCCACGATCTCGAGGCCCGTGAACGGCGCCAGAGTGACCTGCATGGGGACCGGCGAGTGGCTCACCGCGCGCAGCGTGTAGGTGAGCTCCTCGCCGACGGAGACGCGGTCCTCGTCGACCGACGCCTCGAGCTGGGGCCGGTTGTCCTGTGCGGACGCGCGTCCGGCGGCGAACGCGATGCCTGACGCGACCGCGACTGTTACGGCGAGCGCGCGGGGCCACGGAGTCCGCATCGACGCCGCCCTCACCAGTCCTTGACTCCGCCGGATGAGCCGGCCATGCGGCGCTGCTGCTCCTCGCGCGTCAACCGCTCGCGCCGCTCCATCGAGTTGAGGATCTGCTCGGCCTGACTCTGCGAGAGGTCCTTGGGCTCGGGCTGAGGCTGCTTCGGCTCCGGCGCCTTGGGTCCGCCGCTCGGGGGCGGGGGCGCGCCGCCGCCGCCGCTCTGCGGCGGTGGTGGGGGACGGCGGCGCTCGGCGAGCTCCAGGTTCCACTTGGCGCGGGCGGACGAAGGCTCCAGCAGGAGCGCCTGGCGCAGCCGGTCGGTGGCGTCGTCGAGCAGCTCCTCCTGCCGCGACGTATCGGCGCGGGCGGCGAGCAGGTCCACCAGCCCGAGGTTGTACAGCGCCCGGTACCGCAGGCCGGGATCGAGCGACTTGGCCGCCTCCACCAGCGCGCCGCGCGCCACCTGGAGCCGTCTTGCCTCGAGTGCTGCGGTGCCCGCGTTGTAGAACGCCGTGTCCTTGGCCCTGCCGGTGCCGGCCTCCTTCAGGAACTCCGCCGCGGCGCGGGTCGGATCGCCGGCGGCGAGCGCGCGCCCGCCGGCCGTCGGCCGCTGGGCCCCGGCCGGCCGGCCGAGCAGGAGGAGGCCGGCGAGTCCGATGAGCGCAGGACCCGGCCGCGCGATCGTATAGGCGAGCAGCAACAGCGCCGCGACCAGGCCGGGGATCCAGGCGCGGGGCACGAGGTCGGCGGTGCGCGTCGCCGAAGTCGGACTCCGCTTCATCGCCGAAACCAGATCGCGCACGGCCCCGCCCTGGTCATGCGCCTCGCTCGGCACCAGCGTCCCCTCGGCCGCGTCGACCACGGCCCGGAGAATGTCGTCGCGGCGCTGGGTCTGAATGACGGTGCCGTCCTCGTCGCGCTTGTACTCGAGGAGTGTGCCGGTCGAGTCGCGGATCGGGATGCGCGAGGGCATCGGCTTTCCCTCGGACACCATGATCAGGTGGACGCCGGCCGCCTTCAGCGCCTCCGCCTGGCGCACGATGTCGGTCAGCGTGTCGTGGGCCTCGCCGTCCGTGAAGACCACGAGCACCCGGTCGGCGGCGTCGGTGGTGGCGCCGAGCAGCTGGCCGCCCTGGGCGAGCACGCTCGAGAGGTCCGAGCCGCCCTCGCTCGCGAGGTCGGGATCGAGCGCGTCGAGGTACAGGCGGATGGCGCTGCCGTCCACGGTGAGCGGCGCCAGGATGTAGCTCCGGCCGGCGAACGCGATGAGGCCCAGCCGGTCGCCCTCCAGGTCCTGGATCAGGCGCCGCGCCTCGCGGATGGCGCGTTGCAGCCGGCTGGGCGACGTGTCCTCCGCCAGCATCGACCGGCTGATGTCCATCGCGAAGACCAGGCTCAGTGCCCGCGACTCGGTGCGGATCTCGGTCCGGCCCCAGCGCGGGCCGGCGAGGGCGACGGACGCCGCCAGCCCGGTGAGCCCCAGGACCAGCGGCGCCCATGTACCCCGGGAGCGCGCCAGCCGGCCGAGCGCCGGCGACCACCGCCGCGCGAGCCGGATACGGCGTCCGCGGCCGAGCCAGGCCGCGAAGCCCAGGGCCAGGCCCAGCGCCGGGGCCAACAGCAGCAGGAGCGGCGCGTCGAACATCATGGGACGCGTACCACCAGTGTGCTGCCGAGCACCAGCTCGAGCGCGAGCGCGGCAAGGCCGAGGAGAATCAGGGGCCGGGTAGCCTCCTCGTATTTCGTGTAGCGGGTCACCTGGATGGGCGATTTCTCGAGCTCGTCGATCTGGCGGAAGATCCGGCTCAACGCCTCGCTGTCGCGCGCGCGGAAGTAGCGGCCGCCGGTCTTCGAGGCGATCTCCCGCAGGAGCGGCTCGTCGATGCGGACCGGCAGCAGCTCGTAGCGGAAGCCGCCGAGACCCCGGCCGGTCGGAATGGGTGCCTCGCCGATGGTGCCGACACCGATGGTGTACACCTTGATGCCGTAGGCCGCCGCCGTCGCCGCGGCCGTGCGCGGGTCGATCAGTCCCCGGTTGTTCTCGCCGTCGGTGAGGAGCAGGACGACCTTCGACTTGTCGGGCGCGCGGCGGAGGCGGTTGACCGCCGTGGCGAGGCCGCTGCCGATCGCGGTACCGTCCTCCAGGCTGCCGATCTTGAGGTCCATCACCGCCTGCTCGATCACCGGATAGTCGAGCGTGACGGGCACCTGGGTCAGGGCCTCGCCGGCGAACGCCACGAGGCCGATGCGGTCGGCCGAGCGTCCGCGGATGAACGCGACCGCCTGGCGCTGGGCGACGGCGAGCCGGTTGGACGGCGCGAAGTCCTCGGCGAGCATGCTGCTCGAGATGTCGATCGTGATGACGATCGCGATGCCCTCCTGCTTCACCTCGACCGTGTCGCCGCCGACGCGGGGCCCCGCCGCCGCCACGATCAGTGCCGCGATGCTGAGCGCGCGGAGGACGGGGGGCAGCGCCACCCACCAGCGCCGAGCGCTGACCGCCGCGGGAATCGACACGTCGCTGTATCGTGCCGCCGGCACGTCACCCCGGCGGCGCCGCCACCACCAGAGCACGAGGCCGAGCAGCAGGAGCAGGAGCCAGGGCCGGGCGAACGTCACGCGGCCTCCTGCCCGAGCCGCGGCGCGAGCTCCTCGACCCAGCGCGCGAGGCCGATCGCGTCCGGAAACGCGGTGTGGCCGAAGCGGGCCTCATCGAGTGATCGCAGCACGTCGCCCAGCTCGCTGAGCGGCCAGTCGCCCCGTGCGGCGACGACCTGCAGCAGCGATTCGGTGTCGAGCCCGACGTGCGCCGCGGGCATCCGGGCCGCGATCAGCGCACGAAGGCGCGCCGTGGCTACCGACGCCACGGCCCGCGTCTCCCCGGCGTCGGCCCAGCGGTCGAGCGGCGCGTTGTCCGGTCCCGGGGCCGGGAGCGTCGGGCGCGGCCGCGGATGGCCGCGCCGCCGCCACCACCAGTGGAGCGGAGCGAGCAGCAGCGCGGCGGCCGCGAGCAGCAGCAGCAGCGGAATCGGCGTGGCGCTCGTCCGGGGTACGAAGTCGGCGCGAGGCTGCGGGGCGAGCACGGAATCGGCGGGCACGGCCGGCAGGACGCTCGCAATCCGGAGGCTCACGGTAAGCGGTGGCAAGGTGTCGATCGGGCCGCCGGCCCGGAGGAGCAGCGGTCCCGGGACATCCACGGTGAGTGGCCCCGCGCGCCAGACGACGATCGGATAGGCCACCTCGGCCGAATCGCCGCGCGGCGTCACTACTGGCACGCCCAGTCGCTCGATCGGCTCGGGCGCGTCCCAATCGGCCGGCCGGAGCGTGGCACCGGCCGGCACGGCCACCGTCCGGCCGACCCAGACCGTATCGCCCACCGTGGGCGCGGGGGTCTGCGCGAGCGCGGGCGTCTGTGCCGGGCCGGAGCTCATGCGCGGTTGATCCGCCGTGCGCGCGCGGCGAACGCCCGGCGGAGCGGGAAGGCGTAGGGGACGCCGGTCTCGAGGTGTACCTGATCAGTGCCCGCGGCGGTGAGGTTTCGGCTGCGCTCCTCGCGGCGCGCGCGGCTGAGCTCGCTCACGCGGGTGCGGACATCGCGGCTCCCCGTATCGACCAGCACGCGCCGGCCGGACTCGGCGTCCTGCATCTCGATCCAGCCGGACTCGGGCAGCTCGTGCTCACGCGGGTCGTCCACCGTGATCGCGACGACCTCGTGTCGCGCCGCCAGCCGGCGGAGCGGCCTCTCCCAGCCCTCGGCGATGAAGTCGGAGAGCACCACGACGATGCTCCGATGGCGCAGCAGCCGGCTGGCGTAGGAAAGGCTCGCGGCCAGGTTGGTGCGCCGTCCTGCCGGCTCGAACGCCACCAGATCGCGAATGACCCGGAGCGCGTGGCGGCGGCCCTTGCGCGGCGGGATCACCCGCTCCACTTCGTCGGCGAACAGGAGGGCGCCGACCCGGTCGTTCTGGCGCGCGGCCGCGAGCGCGAGCACCGCGGCCACCTCGATCGCCAGCGACCCCTTGGTGAGCGGCTCGCCGAACCGGGTGGAGCCCGACTGGTCGACGAGCAGCATGAGCGTCAGCTCGCGCTCCTCGGTGAACGTCTTGACGTAGGGGCTCCCCAGCCGAGCCGAGACGTTCCAGTCGATCGCGCGGAAGTCGTCGCCCGACTCATACGCGCGCACCTCGGCGAACTCCATGCCCTGCCCGCGGAAGACCGAGCGGTACTCGCCGGCAAAGAGCGAGCCGACGAGCCCCCGCGTGCGGAGCTCGATGCCCTTGACCTGCTTCAGGATTTCCGGGGATACGGCCGGCATGGTGGGCGGTTACGGCACCCGCAGGGCGGCGAGCACCTTGGTCACGACGTCGTCGCTGGTCACGTCCTCGGCCTCCGCTTCGAAGGTGAGGACGATGCGGTGGCGGAGCACGTCGGGCGCGAGCGCCCGGACGTCCTCGGGGACGACGTAGGCGCGGCCGCGGAGAAACGCGTGCGCCCGCGCCGCCTGCGCCAGCGCGATCGAGGCGCGGGGCGAGCCGCCGAACGCGATCAGCGGCTTGAGGTCGGCCAGCCCGACCGTGCCGGGGTCGCGGGTGGCGCGCACCAGGTCGACGATGTAATCCACCACCTTCTGGTCCATGTACAGCTCGGCGATCGCCGCGCGGGCGGCGAGGATCGAGACCGGATCGAGCAGCCGCTCGACGGGGATCTCCTGGCCCCCGCTCATCCGCAGCAGGACCTCCTTCTCCTCGTCGCGCGTGGGATACTGCACCCGCACCTTGAGCATGAAGCGGTCGAGCTGCGCCTCGGGCAGCGGGTACGTGCCCTCGTTCTCGATGGGATTCTGCGTGGCCAGGACCATGAACGGCTCCTCGAGCCGGTAGGTGGTCCCGCCGATGGTGACCTGGTGCTCCTGCATCGCCTCCAGCAGCGCGGCCTGCACCTTGGCAGGGGCGCGGTTGATCTCGTCGGCCAGGATGATCTGGGCGAAGAGCGGCCCCTTCTTGACGTGGAAGTCCTGCGACTTCTGGTCGTAGACCATCGTGCCGATCACGTCCGCAGGCAGGAGGTCCGGGGTGAACTGGATGCGGGAGAACGAGGCGTGGATGATCTCCGCCAGCGTCCGCACCGCGAGGGTCTTGGCAAGGCCCGGCACGCCCTCGAGCAGGATGTGGCCGCCGGTCAGCAGGCCCACGAGGAGCCGCTCGACCATGGCGTCCTGCCCGACGATCCGGCGGGACACTTCCTTGAGGATGCGCTGCACGGGCAGCTCGGCCGGCTTGTCGGTCAGCTTCGGCGCGCTCACGCTGGCTGGCTCCTGGGAGTTGGATATTGGCGAAAGATAGTCGGGGTGTGACGCATCCTACGTCATCCCGAGCGCAGCGAGGGACCCTGGCCGCCTGTCCCGTAACACGGCCTGGCTCCGGGCCGGTGGAGAAGGCCCCTCGCTCCGCTCGCGATGACGGCGTGGGGACACGAACGTCTTCCCTCCTGACGGTTCACGCACGCTCCCGGTGTCACCCCTCCTCCGGGTCCATCCGGATGGCCTTGTACAGCGCCTTCTCCTCCTTCGGCGTGAGCGGCCGATAGCGTCCGGAGGCCAGGTCGCCGAGCCGCACCGGCCCGTAGGAGAGGCGCGCCAGCCGATCCACCTTGAGTCCCATGGCTTCGGCCCACCGCCGGACGATGCGGTTCCGGCCCTCCGTGAGTGTGACGTCGAGGATGCTCCGGCCCTCGGTGCCCGCGCGTACCCGCACTTCCGACGGGTCGACCGGCCGGCCGTCGATCACGATCTTCTGCTTCACCGCCTGCCCGATCTCGGCGGCGCTCCGGCCATGCACCAGCGCGGTGTAACGACGCGGGATGTGGTAGCGCGGGTGGGTGAGGCGGTGCACCGCCTCACCGTCGGTGGTAAGCAGCAGGAGGCCCGTCGTCATCACGTCGAGGCGGCCGACATACGTGAGGCCCGCGGTCTCGGGGATGAAATCGAGGACGGTGCGGCGGCCTTCCTCGTCGCTCGCGGTGGTGACCACTCCCAGCGGCTTATGGAAGGCGAGCCAGCGCCGCTCTTGCAGCTTCACGGCCCGGCCGCTCACGCTGATCCGCTGCTTGACCGGGTCCACCTTCATTCCCAGCGTCGCCGGCTTCCCGTCGACCTTCACCTTGCCGTCGGTGATCAGCGTCTCCGCCGCGCGGCGAGAGGCGACTCCCGCGCGCGCCAGGGCGCGCTGGAGCCGCATCTCGCTCACGACTCGGCCTCGACGTAGGCGGCCGCGTCGTCGTCGCCCTCGGTCGTCGCCCGGTGCGAATGGAGCGCGATCGTCAGCTCCTCCGCCCGCGGCAGGTCGGCCAGGTCGCGGAGCCCGAGCAGCTCGAGGAACATCGCCGCAGTGCCATAGAGCAGCGGGCGTCCCAACGCCTCGCTTCGCCCTACGACTTCGATCAGCCCGCGTTCCTGGAGCGACCGCAGCACACCGCCCGCCGATACCCCGCGAATCTCCTCGATCTCGGCCCGGCCCACCGGCTGGCGATAGGCGATCACCGCCAGGGTCTCGAGCGCCGCGGCCGTGAGCTTGGGCGTCCGAACCGAGAAGTGAGCGCGCTCGATCGCGGCCGCGTGGACGGGGCGCGTGAGGATCTGGTAGCCGCCCGCCAGCTCCAGCAGCTCGACACCATGCTGCTCGAAATCGAAGTGCTCGCGGATCTGCTCCAGCGCGACGCGGACGTCGGTGAGCGTCGCCTCCTGATTCAGAGTGGAGAGCTCCTCGACGGTGAGCGGGCGGCAGGCGCTGAACAGCGCCGCTTCAAGCAGCTGGGCGAGCGGGGTCACGGGCGATCACCATCGGCGCGAACGCGGCCGATTGCACGAGTCGGAGGGTGCCCCGCTTGGCGAGCTCCAGCAGCGCGAGGAGGGTGGACAGGACGTCGACGATCGTCGGCCGCGGGCCCAGCGCGTCGAGCCAGCCGAACTGGTCCCGCTCCTCGAGCAGCTGCTCGATCCGGCGGGTGGCGGACTCGACGTCCAGCGGACGGGCCACGACCCGATGCAGCACCGGAGACGGGATGCCGGCGATGACCCGATCCACCGCCTGCAGCATCTCCAGCAGGTCGAGCGTGAGGGGCGGCGGTGGCAGCTCAGGGGGAGGCGGCAGGTAGCCACGGGCATACTGCTCCGCGCGCCGCTCGGCCGAGCGTCCGAGCCAGATCGCGATCTCCCGGATCTGCTGGTACTCGAGCAGCCGCCGCACCAGCTCGGCCCGGGGATCCTCCCAGCCGTCCTCCTCGGACCGGCGCGGCAGCAGCATCTGCGCCTTGAGCCGGACGAGCCGGCTGGCCATGTCGAGGTAGTCGGCGGCCTGGTTGAGGCCGAGCTCGTGGATCGCGTGGAGGAACTGATCGGCGATCCGCGCGATCGGAATGTCGGCGATCTCGAGCTGTTCCTCGCGCAGCAGGTGCAGCAGCAGGTCGAGCGGCCCGGAAAAGGCGTCGAACTGGACGACGAACCCGGGACCCGCGCCCAGCGCGGTCGTCGGAGCTTCGGGCGCAGTCATGCCTAGGACATCCCCCCGAGCAGCGATGCGATCTGATACGGCGCGGTCCAGCTCTGCAGTATCCGCATCATGATGAACACCGGCATCAGGAGGACTCCCATGGCGCCGCGGAACACGAACAGCATGAGGAACAGCGGCAGGTAGCCGAAGCGCTGCAGGCCTCGATACCAGTTGCCCGCACGCGGCGGAAGCGCGTGATACAACAAGTGCGATCCGTCCAGCGGTGGAATCGGAATGAGGTTGAAGAAACAGAGCAGCAGGTTGATGTAGATCCCGAACATCATCATGCGCTGGGCCGTTTCCAGCGTCGGTCCGGCGGCGGGGAGCGCTTGCGCCGCCAGGCCCAGCAGGATGAACACGAACGCCCACACGAAGGCCAGAAAGAAATTGGTGGTGACCCCTGCCGCCGACACGAGGATGTCGCCCCGCTTGAAGTTGCGGAACTTTCTCGAGTTGACCGGTACGGGCTTGGCGCCACCGAAGGTGTACTGACCGTTCGACGCGAACCAGAGCACCGCCGGCAGCAGCAGGCTCATGACCGGGTCGATGTGCGGTATCGGGTTGAGGGTGACCCGACCGAGGGTGTAGGCGGTGTCGTCGCCCTGGTTCAGGGCGACGACGGCGTGGGCGTACTCGTGCGCAACCATGGCAAAGACCAGCATCGGGAGCGCGAGGATGAAATCGCTGATCTGGTTTTCCAGGGGTGCGATCCTATCGGTCGGGGTCGCGGAAGGTTAAGCACCCGCCGGAGCCAAGTCAAAGCCGGACGCCGCTTGACCTTGCGCGGGCCGCGGCCTATGTTTCCCGGCTCGCTCGTTGTTCCGTTTCCGTTGGTTTCCGTCTCTTTCGAGGTCGTCGTGCCGCGAATCAAGTCCGCCAAGAAGCGCATGCGTCAGGCCAAGACTCACACGACGCTCAACCGCACCCACCGCAGCCAGCTCCGCTCGGCCATCAAGAAGGTGCGGGCGGCCGAAGCCGGCGCCGCCCAGGCTGCATACGATGAGGCGGTGAAGCTGATCGACCGCGCGGGGCGCAAGCGGCTGATCCATCCGAACGCCGCGGCCCGGCAGAAGAGCCGGCTCTCGAAGCTGGCCAAGGCGGGCGGCACGAAGTAGCCGACCGCCGGCGTTCCAACGACGAGGGCCCCGCCATGGCGGGGCCCTTTTTCGTGGCCTGCGACGTCGTCGGTCAGGATCTAGAAGTCACTTCATAGACATTGAATCAAACCACTCAGCAGCAGTGCTTTACATGCGTGATCTCAGATACCTGCGAGCTCCGCACCACAGCGCTCGCAATACCACTCGGTGGGCCGGTTGAGCGTGCCGCACTCGCCGCACTTGAGGGTCTTCGCCCCGCCCGCGGCGCCCGGCTTCCCCGGCGCGGACGTCTGGCTGGCGGTGCCCGCTCCCTCCGCTGCCCTCGCCGCCGACGGGCCGGGGTTGCTTCCCCGGCGACCCGCGGCCGGCGCTGGCTTCCGCTCCTCCTCGGGCGCGACCGACTTGAGGAACGCCATCTCATCCACCGGCGTCGATCCATGGGTGATTTCGGGCGCCGGCTTGGGCGCCGGCCGGGCCGCAGCGACCGGCGCCGGGGCTGCGGCCGCAGGGGGTGGTGACGGCGGCGGCGCGAATCGCTCGAGCTCCGGCTCCCGCTCGGGTGCCGCCGCGGCTGGGGGTGGAGGCGGAGGCGGCGCCGGCGCGGGCGGCTCGACCCGCTTCGGCGCCCCGCCGATCAGCCCCTGCACTTCCGCCAGCCGGGCGATCTCGTCCCCGACCGCGCGCAGCTCGCCGCGGAGGCGGCCCAGCAGCTCGCCGCTCTGGTCGTTGATCCGCTGCCATTCGTCCTCGGAATACTCGCCCACCGCGTGGCGCACCTCGGCTTCCGAGAGCGCTTCCTCGGCCTGCCGCCGCTCGCCGTCGAGCCCCGTCTGGGTGCCCTTGTGGCGATCGAGCTCTTCGGCGATCGTCGCCGCGAAGCCGCGCAGCTGGTCGATCACGCCCCGCAGTCGTGCCTCGTAGTCGCTGCGCACCTTCGCGCGCACGGCGGGCGGCGCCTTGTCGCCCGCCGAGTCGAGGCGGGCGAGCCACTGCTCGAACTGCGCCCGCTGCTGCAGGAGCGATTCGATGGTGGCGTCAGTATCCGAGGTCGGTTTGGCCATGGTGGAGATTCCTCTCAGCCGCTCGAGGTCGTGCCTCTGTTCGGGGGTGAGCCTGGTCGCGCCGTCGTCGATAGACCCGGACATGTAAATCTAATTCGGTCAAGGTCATCCGGGAGCCACCCGAGGGGGTCCGACCCCGGATTCAGCCTGGGTGATGTGCCCGTGGTATTGTCGCATGACCAGCCGTCGTTTCACCACAGAGGCACAGAGGACACGAAGTACTGCCACAGAGAAGTACACAAGACCGTTGCCTTACTCCATGGTCCTCCGTGCCCTCTGTGCCTCTGTGGCGAAAACACAACCCGAACGACGACTGCGCCTCATCCGATGCCTGATCTCCAAGCTCATGCTCCCCGCCGGTAGACCACCTGCCCTCGCACGATCGTCACGTCCGCCCGGCCCCGGAGGCGCCGGCCGCCGAACGGCGTGTTCCGGCTCTTGGAGTAGAACGTCTCGGGCTCGACCGTCCATTGGGCGGTGGAGTCGATCACTACCACGTCCGCCGCCGACCCACGCGCCAGCGTGCCGCCGGGAAGGCCGAAGATCCGGGCCGGCATGGTGCTCATCCGGGTCACGAGCATGGAGAGGTCGAGGAGCCCGCCGTCCACCAGCTCGGTGATCGCGAGGCCGAGCGCCGTCTCCAGCCCGATGATCCCGTTGGGCGCGTCGTCGAATTCGCGCTCCTTGGCGTCGTAGTGATGCGGCGCGTGATCGGTGCAGATCACGTCGATCGTGCCGTCGCGCAAGCCCTGCCGCACGGCCTCGCGGTCCTCCGGCTCCCGCAGGGGCGGGTTCATCTTCGCGTTGGTGTTGTAGCCCTCGCACGCCTCGTGGGTCAGCGTGAAATGGTGCGGGCAGGCCTCCGCCGTCACCTTGAGCCCCTTCTCCTTGGCCCGCCGGATGAGCTCGACCGACCCCCGCGTCGACATGTGGCACAGGTGCACGTGGCCGCCGGTCAGCTCGGCCAGCAGGATGTCGCGCGCCACCATGATCTCTTCCGCCGCCGACGGCACACCCTTCAAGCCGAGCCGGGTCGACACCAGCCCCTCGTGCATCGCGCCGCCGGCGGCGAGCGTGGGGTCCTCGCAGTGGTCGGCCACCGGGATGCCGAATGTGCGGGCGTACTCGAGCGCGGTGCGCATGAGGTGGCTGGAGACGACCGGCTTGCCGTCGTCGCTCACCGCCACGGCGCCCGCCCCCACGAGCTCGCCGAACTCCGCCAGCTGCTGCCCCTGCTGCCGGAGCGAGATCGCCCCGATGGGGTACACCCGCGCCTTCCCTGCCCGCTGCGCCTGGCTCACGATGAAGCCGACGGCCGCCTGGTTGTCCGTTACCGGATCCGTATTCGGCATCGCGCACACCGCGCTGAAACCGCCGGCCGCGGCGGCCATGGCGCCGGTGGCGACGGTCTCCACATCCTCCTGGCCCGGCTCGCGCAGGTGCACGTGCAGGTCGATGAGCCCCGGGGCCACCACCTTTCCCGCGGCGTCGAGCACGTCGGCGCCGTCGGGCCGGCCGAGGTTCTGGCCCAGCGCCTCGACCTTGCCGTCCTGCAGCAGGAGATCGGCCACCTGGTCGGTGTTGCGCGAGGGATCGAGGATCCGTCCGCCCCGGATGAGGATCGGCCGCATCGTCAGTCTCCGCCGCCGCCCGGGTGGGCCCAGTCGGGAGAGCCGCCGGCCAGCAGGTACAGCACCGCCATGCGCACGGCGACGCCGTTGGTCACCTGCGGCAGGATCACGCTGTGGGGGCCGTCGGCCACGTCGCTGTCGATCTCGACGCCGCGGTTCATCGGGCCGGGGTGCAGGATCAGGAGATCCTTCGGCGCCTTTGCCAGGCGCTCGCTGGTGACGCCGAAGACGCGATTGTACTCCCGCAGCGATGGCAGGAACCCGGATTGCATGCGCTCGAGCTGCAGCCGGAGGATGTTGAGCGCATCCGCCCACTGGATCGCGTCCTCGATCCGCGGCAGGATCGTCACGCCCAGCTCGTGGACGTTGCGCGGCAGCAGCGTGGCCGGGCCGCAGACCCCCACCTGGGCGCCCAGCTTGAGCAGGCCCCAGATGTTGCTGCGCGCCACGCGGCTGTGCAGGATGTCGCCGCAGATCGCGACCTTGAGCCCCTCGATCCGCTTGAACCGGTCGCGCAGGGTGAGGATGTCGAGCAGCCCCTGGGTCGGGTGCTCGTGCTTGCCGTCGCCCGCGTTGATGACGTTGGAGCGGATGCGCTGGCCGAGGAACTGCGCCGCGCCCGAGGCGCCGTGGCGGATGACGACCATGTCGATCCGCATGGCCTCGAGGTTCCGCGCCGTGTCCACCAGCGTCTCGCCCTTGGAGACGGACGAGCCCGCCACGGCCACGTTCACCGTGTCCGCGCTCAGCCGTTTCTCGGCGAACTCGAACGAGATGCGCGTCCGGGTGGAGGCCTCGAAGAACAGGTTGACGATGGTCTTGCCGCGCAGGGCCGGCACCTTCTTGATCGGCCGCTCGCTCACTTCCTTGAACGGCTCGGCCGTGTCCAGGATCAGCCGGATCTGGTCCGCGCTCAGCGGCTCCAGCCCGACCAGGTCCTTGCCGAGGCTCAGGGCGTTCATCTCAGGCGCGCACCAGCTCGACCGCGTCGCGGCCGTCGAGCTCGGCGACGAAGACATCCACCCGGTCCTGCGGCTCGGTGCTGGCCGTGGTGCCCACGATGTCCGCCTGGATCGGAAGCTCGCGTCCGCCGCGGTCGACGAGCACGCACAGCAGGATCCGGCGCGGCCGGCCGAAGTCGGCGCACTCGTCGAGCGCGGCCCGGACGGTGCGGCCGGTGTAGAGCACGTCGTCGACGATGACCACCGTGCGCCCGTCGAGGTTGGGCAGCCGGGTCTCGCCGACGACCGGCCGCGGCCCCACGGTCTGGAGGTCGTCGCGATAGAGGGTGATGTCGAGCTTGCCGACGGGGACGGCGGAGCGTTCGGATTGATCGATGAGGCGCTTCAGACGGTCGGCCAGCTCGACGCCGCGGCGCTGGATGCCGACGAGCACCAGGCTCTCGGTGCCTCCGGCGCGCTCGACGATTTCCGTGGCCATGCGCACGAGGGTCCGGCCGAGTGCGCGCTCGTCGAGAAGGGGGATCCTGGAGGGCATCGGGGCGGGAAGCTAGTCCCGGGCCACCGACGGCGCAACTTGGGGGTGCCGGGCTCCGGACCCTCGTGCCGGCGCCCGCCGGGAGGTCAGGTAGATCCAGAACCGCAGCGCCAGAAGCACCGCGAGCGCCGCCGCGAAATACAGCGGTGTCCGGACGTCCTTCTTGACCAGCCAGAGGAAGTGCAGCACCCCGCCCACGGCCACCGGATAGATCAGGCTGTGAAGCTGCCGCCACCGCGCCCCGCCGAGCCGGCGGATCCACCGGTTGGTCGAGGTCACCGCCAGCGGGACCAGCATCAGGAACGATCCGAACCCGACCAGGACCCATGGATGCTTCGCCACGTCCTCGGTGATCTCGGCCAGCGAGAGCGACTGGTCGAAGACGACGTACGTGAGGAAGTGGAGCAGCGCGTACCAGAAAGCGGTGAGCCCGATGAGCCGCCGGGTCCGGATCACCTCGTTCCAGCCCGTGAGCCGGCGGAGCGGGGTCACCGACAGCGTGACGAACAGCGAGACCAGCACGGTGAGTCCGGTCGTGTGCTGGATGAACTTGACCTGGTCGCCGTCGACCCGGCCGGTGGCGAGTGCGAAGACGATCCACAGGCACGGCAGCACCGCCGTCAGGTACAGCAGCGGCTTCACCACCCGGGTCACGACGCCAGCGCGGGTCACGCGACGTTCAGTAATTCTTCCGGAGGTCCATGCCGGCGTACAGCGACGCCACCTGGTCCGCGTAGCCGTTGAACGGCAGCGTCTTCCGCTTGAAGAACTCGCCCACCCGTCGCTCGCGGGCCTGACTCCAGCGCGGATGGTCGACGTCGGGGTTCACGTTGGCGTAGAACCCGTATTCGTCGGGCACGGCGATGTTCCAGGTGGTGCGCGGCTGGCGCTCGACGAACCGGATTCGTACCAGCGCCTTCCCGCCCTTGAAGCCGTACTTCCAGGGGATGACGAGCCGAAGCGGCGCGCCGTTCTGGTTCGGCAGCGGCTTCCCGTACAGCCCCGTCACCACCAGCGTGAGCGGGTGGCGCGCCTCGTCCATCCTGAGCGCCTCGGTATACGGCCAGTCGAGAATGTTGCGCTGCTGGCCCGGCATCTGCCGCGGATCGAGCAGCGTGGTGAACTCGACATACTTGGCCTTGCTGGTCGGCTCCAGCCGGTCGATCAGCCGTCCGAGCGGGATGCCCGTCCAGGGGACCACCATGGACCACGCCTCGACGCAGCGGTGGCGGTACACCCGCTCCTCGGGGACCAGCCCCTTGAGCAGGTCGTCCAGGTCGTACTCGGCAGGCCGGCTCACCTCGCCGGCGATCTCCACCTTCCATGGCCGGCTCCGGAACCGGGTCGCGTTACGCGACGGGTCCTCCTTGTCGGTGCCGAACTCGTAGTAGTTGTTGTAGCCGGTTACGTCCTCCCACGGCGTGAGCTTGTCGTCATCTCCGCCGAACGCACGGTTTGGTTCGAGCTTCGGGAAGGGGACGAGGCCCCCGACCGCGGCCAAGCCGAATCCGGCGGCTTTGAGGAACTCGCGGCGGGTGGCGTAGGCGCTTTCGTCCGTGATCTCGGAGGTGGGGATTCCGGGGGGCGGGTGATCAGCATCGCGGCTCCTGCGCGGGGGACATGACCGATGGTCTCGTAAGGAGACGCCGCGAGCGCGGAATCGGTTCCCCGGACGGCATGCCGCGTTCCCTGCACGGTCAACCCGAGCGACTGGCGCTCTCATCCCGAGCGACTGGCGCCCTCATCGCCGAGCCAAGCGAGGGACCTGCTCAGCCGATTCGATAGGGCGCGGCCAGCTCCCATGATCGGCGGGCAAGGTCCCTCGCTTCGCTCGGGATGACGTGCGACTGCAGCTTCCACCACGGAGCGGGAGGGATTCGAACCCTCGTACCGGCTTTTGACCGGTAACTCGCTTTCCAGGCGAGCGCCTTCAACCACTCGGCCACCGCTCCCTCCCCACCGACAGCGCGCAATCTATCGGGGCCGGCGCCCCCCGGGCAGGTCACCAGTCCGTGGGGCGGTAATCTTTCAGAAACTTTCCCCAGACGTGATCGCCGGTGTTGATCCCGGCGATGATCGGATCCACGATGCGCGCCGCGCCGTCCACGATGTCGAGCGGTGGGTGGAAGCGGTGCTCCACGACCTTCCGGGCGGCCACATCCGCCGGGTCTTCGTCCGTGACCCAGCCCGTATCCACGCTGTTCATGTGAATCCCGTCGCTCTGGTAATCGGCCGCGGATGTCCGCGTCATCATGTTCAGCGACGCCTTGGCCATGTTCGTGTGGGGATGGCGGACGGTCTTGAAATTCCGGTAGAACTGGCCCTCCATCGCCGAGACGTTCACGATGTGCTTATCCCGCTCCGGCGTTCGCAGCATGAGTTGCTTGAGCCGCGCGTTCAACACGAATGGCGCCACCGCGTTGATGAGCTGCACCTCCAGGAGCTCGACGGAGGGCACGTCCGCCATCAGCATTCGCCAGGAGTTGTGCTCCCGGAGATCGACCTGCTGCAGATCCTGATCCAGGCGGCCTTCCGGAAAGAGATGGGCCTGGGCCCGAAACTCCTCCGGCAGGAGCCGGACCTGGGACAGCTCGGCCGCATTCGATATGCCCGCGATGCTCGGGAGTCGTCGCTCGAACGCGGCCGGGGTGATGGCCGCCGCGCCGGCCGGCGCCGGGTGTGTCTCGCGCCACCCCTCGTAATGGCCCAGGAGCCGGCGGGTCTGCCCGGGCATGTCGCGGAAAGCTTCCCGCTCGCGCTCCATCATGTGTTCGTAGAACGCCGGCGGCCGGCGCACCGTCTGGCAGGCATTGTTGATGATGAAGTCGAGCCGACCCCGGGTCTCGATCATCTCCCGGCAGAACGCCTCCACGCTCGGCGTATGACGGAGGTCGAGCCCGAAGATCTCGAGCCGGTGCCCCCAGTCGGCGAAGTCCGGCTCGGCGGCATAGCGATCGGCCGAGTCGCGGGGAAAGCGGGTGGTGACGATGAGGTGCGCGCCGCACCGCAGCAGCTTGAGGCCCGCCTGGTAGCCGATCTTCACGCGACCGCCAGTCAGCAGTGCCACCCGGCCCCGGAGATCGGCGAGCTCGGTACGCTTCGCGAAGTTGAAGGCGGCGCACGGTGGGCACAGCTGATCGTAGAAGTGGTGCAGCTCGGTATACTTCGCCTTGCATGCGTAACAATGTTGCGGCTCGATGTCCTCCCGGATGTCAGGATCGCCGTCGCTGTCGTGCGGCTCGAAGCCGGGAGGCGGAAATACGTTGGGCGTGGTGATGACCGGCCGGCGGCGGAGGGCCCGGATCCCGGTCTGGTCGAGCACCTGGTCCTCGCGGCGCACGCGTTCGGCCTTCCGGCGGCGCACGCTCGCGCGCACGAGCTGTCGCCGTGCATTGGCATCGGGAGCGTACACCTGCCCGGCGGCCTGCAGCAGCCGCCGCTGTTCATCAGGCGTAACCTGGGCCAGCAGTCCCCGATTTGCGACGATGGCTTCGAGGAATTCGGTAGTGACTCGAAGGCGATCGATGAATTCGGCGCTGGTCATCTCGGTCGCCACACTGGCTCCCTCTCTGGTCTGAACGCGGAAACTGCCGGCAACCGGGCCGGCAGAACCAGACATCCGTGTTCTCGGTAGTCGTCCCGCCCCGCCGGCCACAGTCGGCCGGCGAGCGCGAGAGATGACTAACGGAAGGTTTGGACGAAGTCAATCAGTGCGCGCCGGGGCGCTGAGGGTCCGTGCCGTCTCTACCATGCCGATGAACTCCCCGCGGTAGCCCTGGGGGTCATCCCCGCGCGCGCCGCGCGCCAACGACAGTACCTGTTCGTAGCTCGCCTGGCCACGATGCTCCGAGTCGCGGAGCAGGAGCGCGAACGCCGCGACTGCGGAGGCGAAGCGCATGTCCTCGGAGGCCGCGCCGCCCGACCGGTCCCGCACCGGCGCCTCGAGCAGCCGGCTGGTCGATCCCTGCGGGTCCTTGTAGCGGAGCCGCACGGTCATCAGCTCTCCGCTCCGGCTCGCCTCGGGCCGGATCGATACCCGCTGGTAGGTGAGGCTGTCGTCGTCCAGCGCGACCTCGGAAGCGCCCACCGGCACGATTTCGTACAGCGCCGTCACCGAGTGACCCGAGCCGAGCTCGCCGGCGTCCTTCCGGTCGTCCGCGAAGTCCTCGCGCGCCAGCGTGCGGTTCTCGTAGCCCAGCAGCCGGTACGACCGCACCCGGGCCGGGTTGAACTCCACCTGGATCTTCACGTCCTTCGCCACGGTAAAGAGTGTGCCGCCGAACTCCTGGACGAACACCTTCTGCGCCTCGCGGAAGCTGTCGATGTAGGCGTAGTGGCCGTTTCCCTTGTCGGCCATCTGCTCCATCTTCGAATCCTTCAGGTTGCCGGTCCCGAAGCCCAGGACGGTCAGGAAGGTGCCCTCCTCGCGCCGCTGCTCGACCAGCCGCACCATCTCGGCGTCGGAGCTGACGCCCACGTTGAAGTCGCCGTCGGTGGCCAGGATGACGCGGTTGTTCCCTTCGCGATCGAAATGCTCGCGCGCCACGTCGTAGGCGAGACGGATGCCGGCCCCGCCCGCCGTCGACCCGCCGGCCTGCAGGCGGTCGATCGCCTCGAGGATGGTGGACTTCTCGCTGCCACGGGTCGACGGCAGCACCAGGCCCGCCGCTCCGGCGTAGACCACGATGGCCACCCGGTCCTGCTCCCGGAGCTCATGTACCAGCGCGCGGAACGCCTGCTGGACCAGCGGCAGCTTGTCGGGCGACATCATCGAGCCCGAGACGTCGATCAGGAAGACCAGGTTGCTCGGCGGCAGATCCTGCGTCGGCACCCGGCGGGCCTGGAGGCCGATGCGGACGAGCCGGTGCTCGGGCGACCAGGGACATGGCCCGACCTCGGTCGAGACGGCGAACGGGTGGCGGCCGTTGTGGTCGGCGTAGCGGTACGGGAAGTAATTGACCAGCTCCTCGAGCCGGACCGCGTCCTTTGGCGGCAGCGTCCCCTGGCTGAGGAAGCGACGGACGTTGCTGTACGAGGCGGCGTCAACGTCGATCGAGAAAGTCGACACCGGGTTCGCCGCGGCCGCGAGGAACCGGTGCTCATCGACGGTGTTGTACGCTTCGGTGTTGCCCGGCTCCTGCGCCCAGCGCCACGGCTCCGGTGCGGGAGCCTCGGCGATGCGGCTGACGGCGCCCCTGCTCTGGAGCTCATCCCGGCGGAGCATCGAGGAGGCGGACGGCGCGTTCGCGGCCGCGTTCGTCGCCGCTTTGGCGGCGTCCTTCTCCTCCGCGAGCTGGCGTCGCGACCGCTGGTCGGTCAGGGTGAAGTCGAGGGTGAGCGTGGCACCCGGGCGCACCGTCCCACGCTGCTCTGCTGCGCCGAACCCAACTCTGGTGGCGCGGAGCGTGACCGGGCCCGCGGGCACCGCCGGCAGCAGGTAGGCCCCGGCGGTATCGGTGAGCGCGGAGAGCGCGCTGCCAGCCACGATGACCTGGGCGTAGGCCACCGGCGCGCCCTGGCCGTTCCGCACATGCCCGGCCACTCGGCCGGTCGAGGGCCCGAGACGAACCGGCGCGGCGGCCGCGGTGGCGAGCGAGAGGCACAGCACGGCGACGAGACCCGGCACACGCCGGGAACAGAGCCAGCGATCGGTTCGCATCGGATTCTCCAGCTGCAGGTGATGGCACGACTGGGCAGCGGTTCCCGAACGGCGGGACGCAGGCAGGAGATGCATGAACCGGTGGCCTTGCACACGCGAGGGCTCGCGGGCGGGCGCTACGGGCTGGCGAGGATGTGCATCGGGGTGGGACAGGATTGCGAGGGTGGTGGAGCGGGTGTGAGCGGGATGGTGCCCCGCCCCCGTCATCCCGAGCGAAGCGAGGGACCTTCACCGCCGGTCACCGAAGCTCGCGGCGCGCTCCCGAAACGGGTGAGCAGGTCCCTCGCTTCGCTCGGGATGACGGCGACGGGCGCAGCTCCCTAACGCCGCCGCTCGAACTCCTCCCGCGCCCGCGCGATCAGCTCGAGCGCATGCTCCCGCTCCGCCTCCGTGTTCCAGTCCGCGTTCGCCCGCGCCGCCGCCGTCAGCCGATCGATCCAGGCCACAAAGTACGCCGCGTCCTCCGCCGACCGTGCCGGCCGACTGCCGACGGTCACGTACACCGGGCTGGTGGTCGCGTAGGGATAGAGATCGAGCACCGGGTAGATCGCCCGGTCGCTCCGGGCCCGCAGCAGAAACCAGCCGCTCCCCGTCACCGGCAGCCGGACCTCCACGTCGGCGCGGGTGCGATCGCCCGCCAGCGGCACCTCCCGCACGACCTTGCCGTTCCCCACGAGCTCGAGGTGATCGACCGGCACGTTCGACCGAAGCGACACGCGTGCGACGACCTCGTGTGTCCCGTCGCCGAGCCGAAGCTCATCCCCTACCCCGCGGCCATCGATCGTGAGCTCCAGCAGTGGCCCGTTGGTCGCAAAGGTCCGCCCGGCCTTGAGGGAATCGAGCAGCCGCCGCTGGTCGAGCGATCCGCCGGTGCGCACGTAGACGCGGTTCATTCCCACCGGCCCGCGCAGCGAGGCGAAATTGGCCATCGCGTCGGTGCCCGCGCCCGCCGGCAACCGGAAGCCGCAGTTGAGCGCGCGGTACCACACGTGCGCCGTGGCCATCGGGTCGTCGACGAAGCCGAGCGCCTCGTAGTAATCCACTTTGCCGAGCGCCAGGTCGACCGGGAACTCGGCCGTGAGCGGGTGCGTGGTGTCGGCGGGATCGGGATCGCTGTCGAACGGATGCACGTAGCCGACCAGCGCCCCCTGCGCCCGCGCGAGATCCGCCACCTCCGCGTTGGTCGGCGCAAGGCTGGCGACCGCGGTGGCGGCGTAGCCGGAGTAGCCCGGCAGCAGCACGTGATCGCGAAGCCCGAGCAGGCCGATATGGCCCCAGACGCTCGTGTGGTACTCCTGATCGTGTACTACGACCGTCGTGGCCGTGGAGACCGGGTCGCGACCGACCCGCCGTTCGATGTCGGGGATGCGGCCTTCCTTGTTGACGATCAGGTTCTCGACCAGGTCGAGGTCCTCCGCCCGCGCCTGGAATGCCAGCCGGCGCGGCGTATTGCGATAGGCGCCCCCGTAGTTCATGTGCACGTGGAGGTCGGCGCTGTACCAGCCGCGCCGGGCGAGGTTGCCAAGTGGCGCGAGCGAGACCCGTAGCGTGGTGTCGCCGCGGGCGCGGATGGCGACGGTGCGCCGCTCCACCCGGGTCTCGGGACCGCGGGTCACCTCTACCGCGTACTCGCCGGCGGGCAGGGTCAGCGAATCACGCCCGCCAGTATGGAAATACCCGTACTCGAAGCGCCGCTCGCCCCGGTCGAAGCCGTCGTCCGCGTGGCGCCACGCGTCATCCGGCGCCCAGCTCCGGCCATCGGGGCCCGTGACCGATACCCGCGCCGGCACCGCCGCTCCATGTGCGTCGGTCACCCGGAGCCGGAGCCGTCCCACGGGCGAGCGATAGCGTCGCCGCTCCGCACGAACCGCCAGCCGGCTTCCGCCGGGTACCTCGAGTACCCAGAGCGACGTGCTCCCGCCCTCGTTCGAGATGTAGGCGACATGCCGCCCGTCGAACGACCAGCGGGGCGCGGTGGCGTCGAACGCCCCGTAGGTCAGCTGCAGCGGATTGGACCCGTCGGGCGTCATCAGCCAGAGCTGGTTCCATTGGCCGCCGAGATAGGAGCTGTAGACGACGCGGTGGCCGTCGCGGCTCCAATCGGGTCGCCCCTTCCAGGTCGTCTCCTCGTCCCGGATCTCCCGCGCCGCGCCACCCGGGCGGGCCTCCATTCGCCAGAAGCCGCCCGAGCCCCAGACGTGGCCCCGGTTCGAGATCACGATCAGCTCGCGTCCGTCCGGCGACCAGGTCGGCGAGAGCGCGTGATCCACGGCGTTGTAGTAGTACCGCGGGAGGCCGCTCTGATGATCCTCGCTGATGCGCTCGATCCGCTCGAGCCGCCCGTCGGGTGTGACGTCGGCAGTGAAGACGTGCCAGCGGCCTTCGTACAGCGTGGAGGTGAAGGCCAGCCGCCGGCCGTCCGGCGACCACCGCGGCTCCAGGTGCACCGCGCCGCCGCCGAGCAGTAGCGAGCTGGCACCGGTAGCCGGATCGAGGAGTCGAAGCTCGATGGCGTCGTCGCGGTAGGAGGCGTAAACGATGCGGCGTCCGTCCGGCGACCAGTCGGGCTGATAATCGTAGCCGGGCCCGTCGGTGAGCTGCGTCGCCTCCGTCGATCCCAGGCGCTGGCGCCAGAGCGAGCCCTGCATCGAGTACACCAGCTCGGTGCCGTCCGGTGACCAGGCGGCCGAGCTCGGTCCACTGGTCACCTGGGGAATGAACATCTCGCGATAGTAGTACGGATGGCGGACCTTGACCTGCTGCAGGACGGGTGCGCGCTGGGCGGAGACGGGTCCCGCCCCGACGACGAGGCAGCCGAGCACGCCGCTCGCAACGCCGAGCGCGCTGATCGCGACGCCGAGCGCGCGGATCGTGCGACCGGACGCGCCGGAGCGCGAACGCCGAGCCCTCACCGGCGTCCCCGCCAATAGATCAGTCCCCCGAGGACCACGAAGAAGCCGGCGCCCCCGATCACCTTGACCTGGAACAGCAGCGGATCAACGGTCCCGCTCGGCGGCACCGTCGCGATCTTCATGGCAAACAGCGTCAGCGCCAGGCCCGCGACGCCGATCACGATCCCCGCGGGCCGGCTGGCGAGCACGCCCCCGGTGGGCGAGGGCTCCTTGACCCGGACCACGAGGAAGCAGGTGAAGAGGTAGATGTAGGGGATGAAGTAGACCAGCAGCATCGTATCGAGAATGACGAGGTACGCCTTCTCGACCGTCGTGCCGCGTCCCAGCACCGACAACAGCAGGAACACCGTCGCCAGCACTGCCTGCGTGAGGATGGCGACGTACGGCGTCTGCCACTTGGGGTGCACCTTGCCGAACGCCGGAGGGAAGTACCGGTCGAGTCCGATCACGAACGCCACTCGGGCAGGTCCCGTGAGCCATGCCCCGACGCCGCCGATGTTGCCGACGACATAGAATCCCGCCGCCACCGCCGGGATCCAGGCCACGCCCCAGCCGATGTCCTTGGCGCCTTCCGCCAGCGCCTGGAGGAACCCCGAGACGATGTTCACGTCCTTCGTCGGCACCAGCCAGAGCACCGCGGCCGTGCCGGCGATGTAGATGAACGCGATCAGCGGCGCCGAGATGAAGATGGAGCGTGGCAGCGTTCGCCGCGGATCCTTCACCTCGCCGCCCATCACGGCGCACAGCTCGAGGCCGGCGAACGCAAAGGCGATCGAGGCCCAGAGGTTGAGCTCGGAGAGGTCGCCCAGGTCCGGCACCAGCGACTGCACGGTGAGCGGCGTGGCCGCCGGCCGCGTGAACGCCGCATACGCACCGAGCGCCACGAGCAGGACACCGGGCAGGTAGGTGCCGATCGCGCCGAGATTCTGCAGCCAGCGCCCGGTGCGGACGCCGACGATGTTGATCGCCACTGCCAGCCAGAGTGCCGCCAGCGTGGCGGGCAGCACATAGGCCCAGTCGTCGGCGAGGCCGGACTGGCCCCGGCCGACCACGTAGGCGCCGACGACGGCCGTCGACATCAGCAGGTTCGGATAGTAGAGAATGTTGTTGACCCAATAGCACCAGCCGCAGAGGAAGCCGTGGCCCTCGCCGAAGGCACGCTTGGTCCACGCGTAGATGCCGCCCTCCTCGGGATAGCGCGCGGCCAGGTCGCTCACGGCCAGGCCCTGTGGGATGAAGAACAGCAGCGCCGCGAGCACCCAGAGCGTGATCGAGCTCGGCCCCGCGGCGGCGGCCGTGGCGAACCACCGAAGGCTGACCACCGCGACGATGTTGAACAGCACCATGTCACGGAGGCCGAGGGCGCGCGGGAGCGTGGGGCGCGCAGGCTCGGCGTGGGCGGGCGGAGCGGGTGCGGCGCTCATGGGCGGGGTCAGCCCTTCAGGTAGAGGCGATGGGGATCGAGCACGTCCCGGAGCAATCGCAGCTCGGCCGGTGTGGGCGGGGCGACCGTCGCGAGCGTGGGCCGGGAGCGGAGCGGCCAGCCGATGCCGGCGCGGACCTCGTCCGCCTCGACGCCGGGGTAGAGCGCCGAGAGCATCAGCTCCCCGGTGGCGTCGTCCGGCTCGAGGATGGCCTTGTCGGTCACGACCTTGACCGGGCCGGCGCCGGGCATCCCGAGCTCGCGGCGGGTGCCGCCGCGGGCGCGGTGGCCGGGGCTGGTGATGAAATCCACCGCCTCGGGAAAGGCCCGGCGGTTGAGCCGGCTGATGATCACGGTGCGCCGTGCATGGATGGCGATCTCGGCGGCGCCGCCACTCCCGGGCAGGCGCACATCGGGATGATCATAGGTGCCGACGACCGTCGTGTTGATGTTGCCGTACCGGTCGATCTGGGCGCCGCCGAGAAAGCCGACCTCGATCCGGCCGTTCTGGAGGAACGACTGGAACACATCGGCCATCCCGCAGACCATGAGCGAGCCGGTCACCAGCGAGGGATCGCCGATCGAGACCGGCAGCCGCTCGGGCACCGCACCCACGGCGCCGGATTCGTAGATCAGCACCAGGTTCGGGGCGTGCGTGGCGCGGGCGAGATTGCAGGCCAGGTTCGGGAGCCCGATGCCGACGAACACGACCTCCCCGTCGCGCAGCTCGCGCGCGGCGACGACGGCCATGAGCTCGGTGGGGGTGTGGGTCATCGGGTTCCGATGGCCCCCGTCATCCCGAGCGAAGCGAGGGACCTTGCCCGCGGGCCTCGGACTGTGGCCACTCTCCTGGATGGGTGAGGAGGTCCCTCGCTCCGCTCGGGATGACGAGCGCTGAAACGACCGTCAGAACCCATAGTTCACCCCCGCACACACCCGCGCGTCCGCCCGCAGCCGCTCCAGCCCACCGCACCGCGCGACGTACCCAGCCCGATCTTTCACGCCGTGCACGAAGTCATCCAGATACCGCCCCAACGCCGCCGCATCCCGCGAGATCGCCTCCCACTGCACGTAGAACTCGTTGTCCCGGTCGTAATACCCTTGCGCGTACGACGGGTGCGCGCCCCAGGGCTCGACCACCACGGCGTCGACCGCGAGCCCCGGGATCAGCGTCCGGTTGGGATCGGCGCGGATCACCTGCTCGTCGACCAGCTCCTCGACCACGACGATGACGCGCCCCGAGGCGAACGCCGCCTCCTTCTGCACGCCGAGCAGCCCCCAGATCTGGGTGTTGCCCTGTGCGTCGGCGCGCTGGGCGTGCACGATGGTGACATCGGGGTTGAGGGCGGGCACGGTGGCAAGGCGCTCGCCGGTGTACGGGCACTCGACCGTGGCGATGCGCGGGTTGGCCGCGGGCAGGTCGGTGCCCATGTAGTTTCGCATCGGCCAGAACGGGAGCCGTGCTGCGCCGGCGCAGAGCCGGCCCACCATGCCGAAGTGGGAGTACTCCTCCAGCTCGAGCGGGCCGCCGCCCTTGCCTTCGACGGCCCGGCGGAAGGCGTGGAGCGAGCCCGCGCCCGGATTCCCGGCCCAGGAGAAGACCAGCTTCCGGGCGCAGCCGGCCGCGATCATCTGGTCGTAGATGAGGTCGGGGGTAAGCCGGCAGAGCACGAGATCGCGCCGGCGCTGCCGGATGATCTCGTGGCCCGCGGCGAAGCAGATCAGGTGGGTGAAGCCCTCGATCACCACCGTGTCGCCGTCGTGCACGTGGGCGGCGACGGCCTCCCGCATGGTGGTGACCTTCGAGCCGGGGCTCAAGCGATCTCGCTCAACCGGGCGTCGATCATGGCCAGCGCGGTGTCGATGTCCTCGGCGCCCACCACCAGCGGCGGCGCCAGGCGGAGCGTGCTCTTCCCCGCCCCCAGCAGGAGGAGACCCTGCTTGAATGCTCCCTGTACGAGCTGCTCGACGATCTCGGGCGCGGGCTCGCGCGTCGTACGTTCCTTCACGAACTCGACGCCCACCATCAGCCCCACTCCGCGGACATCGCCGATGCAACGGTGCTTCTCGGCCAGCTTGCGGACACCGGCCATGAGCCGCTCGCCCATGACGGCGGCGTTGGCCATGAGGCCGTTCTCGACGAGGTCGAGGGTGGCGAGCGCCGCGGCACAGCAGACCGGGTTCCCGCCGAAGGTCGAGCCGTGCGAGCCGCTCTCCCACGTGGTGACGGAGTCCTTGGCGATCAGCGCGCCGATCGGCATGCCGGAGCCGAGCCCCTTGGCGGTGAGCAGGATGTCGGGCTCGACGCCCTCGTGGTCGCAGGCCCACATCTTTCCCGTGCGGCCGACGCCCGACTGCACCTCGTCGGCCACCAGCAGGATTCCGTACTTGTCGCAGATGGCGCGCAGGTCGCGGAGCCAGCCGGGGGGCGGGACGACGTACCCGCCTTCCCCCTGGATCGGCTCGACGAAGATGGCGGCCACGTCGTGCGGGTCGAGATGCCGCGCGAAGAGATCCTGCTCCAGCACATCCAGGCAGCCGCGCGTGCACGCCGGTTTGTCGGCACACCACTGGCAGCGATAGCGGTAGGCGTACTGGATGTGGTGCACGTCCGGCAGCAGCGGGCCGAACCCGGCGTGCTGGCGGGCCTTGCTGCTCGTGAGGCTCACGGCGCCGGTGGTGCGCCCGTGGAACGCGCCCCGGAAGGCGATGATCGCGGTCCGCCGCGTGGCGTAGCGGGCGAGCTTGATGGCGCCTTCCACGGCCTCGGTGCCGGAGTTGGTCAGGAACACCCGCTTCTTGCTCGTGCCGGGCGCGAGCCGGGCCAGTCGCTCGCACAGGACGGCCATTCCCTCGTAATAGAAGTCGGAACCGCAGATGTGGAGGAACCGGTCGGCCGCGTCCTTGACCGCGGCCACGACCTTGGGATGCCCGTATCCCGTGGCCGATACCGCGATCCCCGCCATGAAATCGAGGAAGCGATTGCCGTCGACGTCCTCCACCATGACGCCCTGTCCCCGCGAGACGACGAGGGGGTACTCCTTGATGTAGCAGGTGGAGGTCCACGCCTCGTCGCGCTCGACGATGGCGCGGGCCTTGGGACCGGGGGGTGGAACGACGATTTTGGGATAGTCAGCCACTGGGGCTCCGCGTGTGATGTGTGACTCAAGTCGTCGTCATCCTGAGCGCAGCGGTCGTCATCCTGAGCGCCGCGAAGGAGCCATGACCAGACGCATGCCCCCTTCGCTTCGCTCAGCGTGACTCGCCCTCAGGACTCGATGACCGTCCGGCTCTGCTCCCGCGTGAACTGCGCGACGTAATACGGCCCGCAGCCCCCCTTCCCCGTCGACCCCGAGCCCTTCCACCCGCAGAACGGCTGCGCCCCCGGCCACGCACCAGTGGTGGCGCCGGTGCGCTTGTTCGCGTAGCACACGCCGGCCTCGATCTCGTCGAAGAACCGCTCGACCTCCGCGGGATCGCCGGAGAAGATGCCCGCCGTGAGCCCGTACTCGACCCGGTTCGCGTGGGCGAGCGCCTCGTCCAGGCTCCGGCACCTCGCCCACGGCCAGCAGCGGCACGAACAGCTCCTCCCGGTAGAGCGAGCTCTCCAGCGGAAGCAGCGCCACGGTGGGCGCCACGAAGTGGCCGCGATCGAACACCCCGCCCGTGAGGCGCGCGCCGCCGTGCAGCACCACGCCCTCGGCCCGCGCCTGCGTCACCGCCCGCTCGTAGCGGGCCACCGCGCGCTCGTTGATGACGGGGCCGAAGAAGACGTCGCGCTCGGACGGGTCGCCCATGCGCATGGCGCGGGTACGCTCCAGCAGCCGCTCGACGAACGGGGCCGCCACCTCGTGGTGAACGTAGACCCGGCTGGTGGCGCTGCACTTCTGGTTCTGCAGGCTGAACGCCGAGCGCATCACCCCTTCCGCCGCAGCGTCGAGGTCGGCACTCGGCATGACGATCGCCGCGTTCTTGCCGCCCAGCTCGAGCAGGCAGGGCTTGATCCACCCGGCACCCAGCCCGGCGTGAATCCGCATGCCCACCGCCTTCGACCCGGTGAACACCACTCCGTCCACGCCGGGATGCTGCCAGAGTGCGTCGCCGATGGCCTCCCGGTGGCCCACGATCAGGTTGAACACGCCCGCCGGGAGCCCGGCGTCTCGATAGACCTCGTACAGCCGAAGGCCGGTCCAGGGTGCGTCCTCCGCCGGCTTGTAGACCACCGCGTTCCCCGCCGCGAGCGCGGCGGACGACATCCCCGCCGAGAGGGCCAGCGGAAAGTTGAACGGCGCGATGCACGCGAAGACGCCGTAGGGACGAAGCAGGTCGGTGTTCCGCTCGACCGGCGTGATCCGTCCCATCGGGCGCACGAATCCGTCGGCGTCTTCGACCTGCGCACAGTAGTAATCGATCAGGTCGGCCGATTCCTCCGCGTCGCCCATGGCCTCGAGACGGCTCTTGCCCACCTCCAGGCTCATCAGGGCGGCAAGCTCGTACTTGCGCTCCCGGATCAGGGCGGCCGCACGCCGGAGAATCGCGAGCCGATCGCGCCAGGGGAGCCGGGCCCAGTCCCGCTGCGCCTCGCGAGCCGCGACGACCGCCCGATCCACGTCCGCCGGCCCGGCGACTGCGAACCGTCCCAGCACCAGGCCGGTATCGATCGGCGAGCCGTCGACCAGCGGCTCGTCGCCGTAGTCCACGGCTCGGCCGCCAACGTAGAACGGGTGCCGCTCGCCGGCCGCGGCGCGAACGGCCTCCAGTGCGACGTCGAACCGATGATGGAACTCGTTGAGGTCGCCCGAGGCGGACGTATAGGTGATCTTGGCGGGTGCGCTCATGCCACGGCTCCGATCCGTTCGACCGTGGCGCGGAGCGCCACCCCGAACCGCTGCACGATGAGGTCGATCTCGTCTTCGGTCACGATGAACGGCGGAGCGAGCATGGCGATGTCGCCGTTGATGCCGTCGGCCTGGCCGACGTTCGGCCACACCACGAGCCCGGCCTCGAGCGCCGCATCCGCGAAGGACTCGGCGAAGCGGACGGCGCGAGGAAACGGCGCCCGGGTCGCGGGATCGGCCACGAACTCGACGCCGGCCAGCAGTCCGCGGCCCCGCACGTCACCCACGCCCGGAAGCTCGCGGAGCGCGGCGAGCCGCGCGTGAAACGCGGGCGCGATGGAGGCGCACCGCTCGATCAGTTTGTGCTCCTCGAGATACCGCAGCGTGGCCACACCGGCCGCGCAGAGCGTCGCATGATGCGAGAATGTCTGGGCATGGAGCAATGCCCCCGAGCCCCGGGCCAGCACGTCCACCAGGCGCCGAGGGGCCACTACTGCCGAGAGCGGGACATATCCGCCCGCGACGCCCTTCCCCAGGGTCATAATGTCCGGCACCACCCCATACGGCTCCAGAGCGGACCAGGTGCCGGTTCGGCCGGCCCCCGTGAGGACCTCGTCGGCCACGAGCAGGACGCCGTGGCGGTCGCAGGCCGCGCGGACGCGCCGCCAGTACTCCGGTGCGGGCACCGAGGCGCCGGTGGACGACCCGCCGACCGGCTCGGCCAGCACGGCCGCCACCGTGTCCGGCCCCTCGCGCAGGAGTGCGGCTTCCACCGCCTCGCCATTGCAGCTGGGACAGAGCGGCGGGACTCCGCGACAGGCGCAGCGGTAGGCGTACGGCGCCGGCACGCGGACGAATTCGACCAGCCAGTGCTGGAAATAGGTCTTGTAGTGCTCGCGGGCGGAGGCGGAGAGTGCCAGGAGGGTATTGCCGTGATAGCTCGGCGAGAGGGCCAGGATCTTCCGGCGGGCCGGCTCGCCGGCCTCGACCCAGTACTGCCGGGCGAGCTTGAGTGCGGCCTCGATGGCCTCCGACCCGCTGGAGAGCGGATAGACCAGCTCGAGGTCGCCCGGGGAGCGGCGCGCGATCTCGGCCGCGAACTCCTCGACTGGATCGTTGGTGAAGGCGGCGCCGCTCACGTAGGCCAGTCGCTCCGCCTGCCGGCCCACGGCGGCGGCGATCTCCCGGACGCCGTGCCCGACGTTGACGACAAAGGCGCCGCCCGAGCCGTCGAGGTAGGACCGCCCCTCGTCGTCGTAGAGCCAACAGCCTTCCCCGCGGACGATGCGCGGGTAACGCCGCGTCAGCTTCCGGTAGAAGACGTGGGACTGCAGGGGGTCGTGGGTGGTCATGGGTTGTGGGGCGACCGGCCCGAAAACCGGGCCATTCCGGCCGCGGGCGGAATGTGGCCGGGTCCCCGGGCGGGCGCCAGGGGCGGGAACTCGGGGCGTCTGGCCCGCATTCTGCAGAATATGGCGCTCAGCGCTCCCCCTCTGGGCGTATACGGCAACCTCTTCCCTGCTGGTGGCCGACATGCAATCATCGCTCGTCGTCGACGCTCTAAAAGATCAGCTCCTCCAGGTCCTGGACTGGTATCAGCACGGGCTGCCGCGCTTCCGCTGGGGCACCGTCATTCACTGCCGTAACGAGCGTGGCCGGTTGCGGTTCGGCGCGATCACCCCGCAGGGCGAAAGTCTCCTCCTCAGCGAGCCACTGCTGGACGGGCTCGCCGGGATGACCTGCTGGCTCGATGGCGCCGTCCGGGTTCGGCTGGAGAGTCGCCGGACGAACCATCAGCATCCCTGGATGGATGCGCTGGCCCGGCCGAATCGTCCGCCCCTGGTCGACGCGATGGCCGTCTACTTCAATCCCGACAGCTCGCCCGAAGAGGTGATGGCGTTCCAGGCGATGGCGGGGGTCCTGACGCCGGCGAAATGCCCGAGCGAGCTGTTCCTGCTGACCAAGGCGCGGCCAGCCGGGTGGCCGGCGTAAGCTGCTGACTGGCTTGTCGATAGAGTCACCCTGAGCGAACGCGAAGGGGGCATGCCTCAAGGCATGCCCCCTTCGCGTTCGCTCAGGGTGACTCGGGCGGTCGACTCCTCATTTCAAAAACAGCAGCGTCCGATAGCTCGGCAGCGGCCAGAGATCGGCTGCTACGACCGCCTCCATGGCATCACCGGTCTCCCGCAGGCGGGCCATCGCCGGCTTGAGCTCCCGGGCTATCTGGGCGGCATGCTTTGCCGGGTCCGCGTCATGATGGCCGGACAGCGCTTCGACCTCGGCCGTCCGGACCCGAAACTCGGTCACCATCTCGACGAACTCCCGGAGCGCGCGGGTGCTGTCGCCCGCATCGACACCGGCCGCCTTGGTGGCCGCGACTGCCTCCGCCGTCCGCCGCTGGTGCTCCAGCGCCGCCGGCAAGATCTGCGACTTGGCGATCGATACCATTGTCTCCGCTTCGATGCCGAGCTGCTTGACGTACTTCTCGATCGCGATGTGGATCCGCGAATCGTACTCGGACTTGTTGAGCACGCCGTACTTCTTGAACAGGTCGGAGTTCTTCCGGGCCCTGAGCACCTGGAAGGCCTCGACCGAGTCCTTCAGGTTCGGCAGCCCGCGCCGGCCCGCCTCGGTGTGCCATTCCTCCGAGTAGTTGTCGCCGTCGAAGATCACCCGCTTGTGCTCCTTGATGAGCCGCTTGAGCACGGTCAGCACTCCCTGCTGCAGTCGCGCCGGCGACGGCTTGGCGCCGACAGCTTTCTCCAACTGTCCGGCCACGTAGTCGAGCGACTCGGCCACGATGGTGTTGAGCACCGTGTTGGGCCACGCGATGCTGGCCGTCGATCCCACCGCCCGGAACTCGAACTTGTTCCCCGTGAACGCGAACGGCGAGGTCCGGTTGCGGTCGCCCGAGTGGCGCGGCAGCATCGGCAGGGTCTTGGCGCCGAGGTCGAGCGTGCCGCCGCGGATGGTGCGCTTGGGCAGCCCCTTCTCCACCTGCTCCAGGATGTCGGTCAGCATCTTCCCGAGGAAGACGGAGATGATGGCGGGCGGGGCCTCGTTGGCGCCGAGCCGGTGGTCGTTGGCCGCCGAGGCGATCGAGGCACGAAGCAGGTCGGCGTGCGTATCCACCGCGCGGATGGTGGCGACCAGGAACACCAGGAACTGCATGTTGGTGTGGGTGTCGTCCCGCGGGTCGAGCAGGTTGACGCCCGTGTCGGTGCTCATCGACCAGTTGTTGTGCTTGCCCGAGCCGTTGACGCCGGCGAACGGCTTCTCGTGCAGCAGCGCCTGAAGCCCGTAGCGCGGGGCCACCCGCTTGAGCGTCTCCATGATCAGCATCTGGTGATCGCTCGCGATGTGGCTGGGCTCGAACAGCGGCGCGATCTCGTACTGGCCCGGGGCCACTTCGTTGTGGCGCGTCTTGACCGGCACGCCCAGGCGGTAGAGCTCCGCCTCCGCTTCCGACATGAACGCCAGAACGCGAGGGGGAATGGTGCCGAAGTAGTGGTCCTCGAGCTGCTGCCCCTTGGGCGGCTTGGCGCCGAACAGCGTGCGCTCGCTGGTGACCAGGTCGGGCCGCTTGAAGTAGAGCTCGCGGTCGATCAGGAAGTACTCCTGCTCCGGGCCGACGGTGGTGTAGACCCGCCGCACGCCCTCGTCGGTGCCGAAGATCTTGAGCACCCGCATCGCCTGGTGCGAGAGTGCCTCGACCGAGCGGAGCAGCGGGATCTTGGTGTCGAGGGCTTCGCCGGTCCAGGAAACGAACGCCGTGGGGATGCAGAGGGTGACGTTGTTGTTGCCCCGCATGAGGAACGCCGGGCTGGTGGCGTCCCACGCGGTGTAGCCGCGGGCCTCGAAGGTGGCGCGAAGGCCGCCCGACGGGAAGCTCGAGGCGTCCGGCTCGCCCTGCACCAGCTCGCTGCCGGAGAAGTTGAAGACGACCCCTCCGTTTCCGTCCGGCGCGGCCAGCGAGTCGTGCTTCTCGGCCGTCTGGCCGGTGAGCGGCTGGAACCAGTGGGTGTAGTGGCTGGCGCCGTTCTCGATCGCCCAGTCCTTCATGCTGGCGGCCACGACGTCGGCCACGGCCGGGTCGAGCGGGTCCCCCTGGTCGATGGTCCGGAGCAGGCTCCGGTAGACCTCCTTGGGGAGCCGCTGCCGCATGACCGTGCGGGAGAAGGTGTCGAGTCCGAAGATCTCGTCGATCCGCCCGAACGGAGTCGGTCCCCCGTCAGGGGTACGTGCAGGAGTGGTCACGTGTGGCTGCGCCTCAGTGGTGTGTGGTGGAAAAGGGCGCGGCGGAGAACCGCTCTCCGCCGCGCACGTCATCCCGAGCGAAGTGAGGGACCTGCTCACCCGGATCGGAAAGCGGCGCGACTGTACGGGTGACGCGGATTAGGTCCCTCGCTTCGCTCGGGATGACGATTCGTATTATCGACGCGATTCTTGTCCACCCGACGACGATTCGTGCTCATGCGACCACCGCCGGGGCGGTCAGCGCGTCCTCGACGTCCGCGAAATCGGGGTCGGGCAGCTCGGTGAACACCGGGTTGCTGAGATACCGCTCGCCGAAGTCGCAGACGATCGACACGATCAGCTTGCCGGCGTTCTCGGGCCGGGCCGCCACCTGGAGTGCCGCCCAGGTGATCGAGCCGCTCGAGATCCCGGCGAAGATGGCTTCCTCACGCGCCAGCCGCCGGGCGGTGGCGATCGCGTCGTCGTTGCCCACCCGGACGACCTCGTCGTAGATCTTGGTGTCGAGCAGGGCGGGAATGAAGCCGGCGCCGATGCCCTGCTGCCGGTGCGGCGAAGGCTGCCCGCCGGACAGCACGGGGCTCTCGGCCGGCTCGACCGCCACGATGTGGATCTCCGGCTTCCGCTCGCGGAGGAACCGTCCCGCGCCCGTGATGGTGCCGCCGGTCCCGACACCCGCGACGAAGACGTCCACCTTGCCCTCGGTGTCTTCCCAGATCTCCGGACCCGTGGTGCGATAGTGGATGGCTGGATTGGCGGGATTGTCGAACTGGCGCGGCATCCAGCCGCGGTCGCCCAGCCGGGCCAGGATCTCCTCGGCCCGCGCGATGGCGCCTTTCATCCCCTTGGGCCCCTCGGTCAGCACCACCCTGCAACCCAGGGCCCGGAGCAGGTGCCGGCGCTCCACCGTCATGGTGTCAGGCATGATGAAGATGCAGCGGTAGCCGCGCACTGCCGCGACGTAGGCCAGGCCGATGCCGGTGTTCCCGGAGGTCGGCTCGACGATGAACATACCAGGGCGCAGGCGGCCCTTCTCGACCGCGTCGTTGATCATCGCGGCGCCGATCCGGTCCTTCACCGAACTGAAGGGATTGTAGCCCTCGTGCTTCACGGCGATGCGTCCGGGCAGGCCCTGCCCGAGCCGGTTGAGCCGGATCAGCGGCGTATTGCCGACCGTCTCGATCACATCCTGGTAGATTCGTCCGTGGGACATGAATGCCTCGCCTGGGAGCAAGGGACGACCGTGCTGCGCGACGAGTCAACTTACCATCGTTGCCGGGATGGTGTGAAGAGGGCTTCACCCTGGTTTCACCCTGAATTTCGATCGCCGCGTCAGCTTCCCTCGACATGACGCCAACACTCGCTCCGTCCTCGATTGTCCCGGCCGGCTCCCGCCGCCCGGCTCTGCCGCTCCAACAGGCGCCCGCGCACCCGCCGCCATTCGCCTTGCCGGCCGCGCACTTCGTCGCATCGTTCGTCTGGCTGGCGCTGGGATCGGCCGGCCTGGTCGTCCTCGCCCGGACCCTCGCGCACGGCAACTATCTCGACCCCCGGGTGTTTGCCGTCGTGCACGCCTTCACCCTCGGCGTCGTGACGACGACGATCTTCGGCGCGCTGTACCAGATGTTTCCGCCGCTCCTCGGCATCGGTCTCCGGAGCGTGCGGGTGGCGTCCGCGGGCTTCGTCTTCCTGACGCTCGGCGTGGCCGCCCTTCTGACCGGGCTCTGGCAGACGCAGCACGTGCTCCAGGCGACGGGATGGACGCTCGTCGCCGGGGCGATCGGATGCGTGTCCTGGAACCTGCTCCCGCAACGGCGGCGCGCGCCGCAGGGACGCATGACCGGCCTCTACATCGCGGCCGGACACTCGGCCCTGGGATTCGCGCTGCTGCTGGCCGGCGCCCGGATCGGCGAGGGCCTGGGCTGGTGGCAACTCGACCGGCTGGGCGTGCTCTCCGCCCACTTTCACCTGGCTGCGCTGGGCTTCGCCACGCTGACGGCCGTCGGCGTCAGCAGCCGCATCGTCCCCATGTTCCTCGGGACGAACGGCCTTCCCGCCTGGCCGCTGCGCGTGATCGGGCCGCTGGTAGGCGCCGGCCTGCTGCTGCTGTCGGCCGGCCAGGTCGCTCACCTCAGGCCCCTGACGCTGGTCGGCGCGGCGCTCCTCGCCGGAGGAATCGCGCTCTACCTGTGGCTGGCGGCCGGATTCTTCCGCCGCCGGACCCGGCCGATCGACCCGGCCCTGGGCCACATCGCGGTGGCGTACATCGCGCTCGCGGCGGCCGTGGTGTCCGGGCTCGCCCTGCTGGCGGTGCGCGGGCCTGTGCTGCAGCGCGGTGTGGCGGCCTACGTCGTGGTGGCCCTGCTCGGGTGGCTCGTGCTCCTGATCCTCGGGGTGTACTACCGGGTCATTCCCTTCCTCGCGTGGCTCAATCTCGCCGGCGCCGCGGCTGCAAGGAGCGACCCGACCGGGCTCATGTCCCGCCGTCCGGCGTGGGTCTCGCTCGCCGCGCTTGCCGGCGGCATTGCGACGTTGGCGACCGGTATCTGGACGGGTAATGGCGCGGTGGCCACCGGCGGGGCCGCGGGCTTCGCGGCGGGTGTGGTCCTGCTGCTTGGGCAGTACGTGCGGCTCGGGTTCGTGATCCGGCAGACCCGGAAGGGGGCACCAACATCCTGAACGGCGGCGCCAGCCTCTTGAAAGGTGCGCCATCTCCCGAAAGGTGCGCCAACTCCTGAAAGGTGCGCCAGCTCCCGAAGGGTGCGCCAGCTCCTGAAAGGTGCGCCAGCGCTCTGAAGAGGGCGCCGGCACCCTGTGAAGGGGAGCACCGCCGCACGTCAGGGCATGGCGAGGCCGGCGCATTCCCGCGCCAGCGCGCCGAGGTGAGCCGCGCCCCACTCCCCCCGATCATTCAACCGCGCCAAGAGCTCCGCCGGCAAGCCGCGCGCGCCGGCACGCGCACCGCCAATTCCTCCGGCCATGGCCGCCATCGTATCGGTGTCGCCTCCCACCGCGATCGCGGTGCACACTGTCGCCCAGTAGTCTTCCGGCGAGCGGAGAAACGCGTAGAGCGTCCACGCCACGCTCGGCAGAACGAAGGCCGAGATGCCCCGCCATCGATCCACGTACTCGGGATCCAGGCGGCTGGCGCGCAGGTGGGCCGCGGCCGCCGGTGGCGGGAGATTGGCCCACGCCGTCGAGGCCGCGCACCATCGCGGCCACTTCGGCGCTCTCGAGCGCGACCAGGTCCGCCAACTCCGCGAGAAAGGCCCGCGGGTCGAGTGGGCCCGGGCGAATGGCCAGCGCCACCGCGCCCGCCACGGCGACCGACGCTCCGGCGCAGCGGGGGTCCTGGTGCGTGACCCGGCTCTGCGCCGCCGCCGCGGACCGGAGCCGGTCCAGGTCCGTGGCGAACAGTACCCCCAGCGGCGCCACCCGCATGGCGCTGCCGTTGCCGGCGTACGGCGGCGGCGTGCCGGCATGTTCCCAGCCCGTTCCGGCGATCAGCCGGAGCGCGGCCGCTCGAGTCCCCGGGCCGGCCCCGATATCGCGCCCTTCGCGAAACAGCTCCGCGATCCGGCAGGCGAACGCGGCCGGGTCCCACCCGCCCGCATCCCGCATGCCGAGCAGCAGCGCCCGGGCGAGCTGGGTATCGTCGCTGTATTGGCCGAAGGGAAAGCCCGGGTGGGCGCGCTCGCCGGCGCGGCCGGCGAGCAGCCAGTCCTGAACGTACGACGAGGCGACTTCGGGAGGTGCGGCCTCGACGACGAATCCCAGCGCATCACCGAGGGCGAGGCCGAGGAAGGCGCCCGCCAGGTGATCCTCGGCCATGGGCGGTGCGGACGAGGACGAGCTCTCAGACGGGCTCGACGTCACGACCGCAGTGCTTGCACACGCGAGCTCGCGCCAGGATGGGCTCCGCGCACCAGGGGCAGTCGCGCTCCACCCGCGGCTCGCCGGCCAGGAGCGCGGAAGGCATGTCGCGCGGGCGTCGCTCGTCCTGCGCGACGATCTGGGCCTGCACCTGGCGCCGGAACTCGAGCGGTCGTGGAATGCCGGCGACGGACTCCCGAGTGCCGCCCGTCCCTGTGATCGTGATCGTGCCGAACCCCAGGAGCCGGCCCCAGAGATCCTGCTCCACACCGATGCCCTCGACCTTGCTCAGCAAGGTCTCGAGCGACTCGCGATGGAGAATGCCCATCCGCGCCAGCACCCGCTTGTCGGTGACGGCAAAATCCGAGCTGATATAGCGAATGGCTGGCGGTATGGCGCTAAGGAGGGCCACGCCCAGCAAGGCGGCGCCGGCATACCAGCCGGCGTCCCGGTACCGGTAGTCGTGGACGGTGAGCAGGAGCGTGACGCCGAGGACGAGCCCGGTGAGCGCGGCGAGGAGCGGGCCGCCGAAAAGAATCCAGTGCGGCCGCGTGCGGTAGACGATGCGCTCACCGGCCAGGAGCTGGTCATCGAGCGATGCCATGGGACCTCGGCAGAGACAGGGAGGGATTCGAACCGTCGACACCGTTGCCGGGTGCATCACCGATCGAGCAGCTCGCCAACCCTTCGAACCAGCACATCCGGCGCGAACGGCTTCTGCAGGAACGGAACCTTTGGCTCGGGATCGCCGTATCCGGACATGAACACGATCAGGGAGGTCGGGCCGCTCCTGGCTCAGCCAGCGGGCGAGATCATGGCCGTCCATCTCCGGCATTCCGATATCCGTGATTACTACGTCGAGCCGGCCCGCGCGGGCCCGGATCTGCTCGAGGGCCGCTCGCCCGTTCATCGCCTCGAGCACGACGTAACCGGCCTCGCGCAGTCCGCGCGCGGCCATGCTCCGGACGACGGGATCGTCCTCGACCACCAGCGCCACCCGGCCATGCTCGATGGCTCTGGCACCGGTGTCCCGGGGTTGCTCGGCCGCACCACCGGCCGATGAGACCGGCAGATACAAAGTGAAAGTCGTACCCTTCTCCAGCTCGCTCTCCACCCGGATGAAGCCGCCGCTCTGATTGACGATGCCGTGGACCACGGACAGCCCCAGCCCAGTGCCCTGGCCGACTCCTTTGGTGGTGAAGAACGGCTCGAACGCGCGCTGCAGCGTTGCGCGGTCCATGCCATGTCCGGTGTCCGTCACCACCACCGCCGCATACGTGCCTGCCGGAGGGCCACCACCGTTCAGGGCGGCTTCCTCGGCCGTGACCGCCGCGCTGGCCGTCTCGATCGTGAGGCGCCCGCCTCCCGGCATGGCGTCCCGCGCATTCAGTGTCAGGTTGAGCAGCACCTGCTCCAGTTGTCGCGGGTCGGCTCGCACTACCGCGTCCCGCAGCCCGAGCCGCACGATCAGCTCGTGGTCTTCCGCCAGCGAGCGGCGCAACACCGGCTCTATGGTCTGCACGACGCGGTTCAGGTCCACGTCCCGAAACTCGAGTACCTGGCGGCGACTGAAGGCCAGCAGCTGCTGGGTGATCGATGCCGTTCGCTCGGCCGCGCGCCGGATCAGCTCCACGTCCTCCCGCGCCGTGGGCGCGAGGTCGAACCGCCGAAGCAGGAACTGCGAGGCACCGAGGACGACCGACATTTGATTGTTGGCCTCGTGCGCGATGCCCCCCGCGAGCTGACCCACGGCCTGGAAACGCTGGGTGTCGTGCAGGTGCTGGCGCATCAGCCTCGATTCGGTGACGTCACGCTTGATCGACGCCGCGCCGATGATCACCCCCGTGGCGTCCCGGATCGGCGAGACGCTCAGGGAGATCCAGATCCGCTTGCCGTCCTTGCGAATCCGCTCGGTCTCGGAGAGCTCGACCGCCTCGCCCCGGCGCAGCTGCGCCAGCACGGTTCGCTCGGTGTCGTGCAGTTCTTCCGGGATCAGTCTGAATACGGACTGTCCCACCATCTCCGCCTTGCTGAAGCCGAAGATGCGTTCGGCCGCGGTGTTCCAGCTCGTGATCACGCCATCCAGCGTCTTCCCGATGATGGCATCGCTCGACGAGGACACGATGGCGGCCAGGCGTGCCACGGCCTCCTCCTGCGCATCGTGGCTGGCCCGATCCGGCCTGGCGGCAGGCGGCGGAGGCCGGTGGACGGACCCCGCGATCCAGGCGATGCCGACGGCCACGACCAGGTAGAGGATTGTGCGAGCCGGATCAGTCGAGGCATCGGGTGGCTGGGACGGAAGGGACCAGTAGCTCAGCGTCAGGGCGCTCAGCAGGGAGGCGAGGACGCCGGGCCCCCTGCCCCCAAACCTTGCCGCGAGCGCTACCGCCAGAAGGAACAGCGGCGTTACGGTCGGCGCACCCGCCGGCCGGATAACCTGGGTGATGCCGGCTACCGCGGCCGTCAGCAGGACCGCCACGAGGTAGCCGACGACTTGCCGACGACGATCCTGTACCGCAGGTGACATCGTCTGCCAATCCTTAAAGGACTTGGGCCGTCCGGCGGGGCAGAAGATGGGGAAGCAATTGCGGAATTCGGCGAATGGCCAGCGACAGGTGGCCAGGGCGGCGCGCGCCTGTCCGGGTCCCGATCGACGAGTTCGGGCCGTAATTCTACCTCCGGCAGACCCGGTTTTCTACCCCTCCCAGGAGCGAATCAGTCTTCCGGCGGGCCGAAGAATCGCTTGCTGCCGGTGAGCGTCACGTCCACCTACACGCCTCGGCGCCGGCATCCGACGCAAGGATCGGCACGCGGCGCCCGGTCCTTGACTGATCTGTGACGCGAGGGAACGACGTGGGGACTACTGGACGGGGAAATCGAACGGACAGGGAGGGATTCGAACCCTCGAAACCGTTGCCGGTTTACCGGTTTTCGAGACCGGCTCCTTCAGCCACTCGGACACCTGTCCCAGACGCGTGGTGCGGGGGGTTAAGGTAGCTAGAGATGTATCCGGAGCCAAGCGCCCCGTCATCAGCCAGCCCCCGTCATTCCGAGCGGAGAGAGGGATCTTGTCGGGCCGAGTTCGAACTCCGGGGAAGCAGGTCCCTCGCTCCGCTCGGGATGACGGGGGGCTCCTCCCAGCGTGCCGCGGTGTCGTGCAGCGTCTTGAGCTGCCAGACAAGGCGCGTAACGGCCTCAGAGCAGCGGCCACGTCCGCCAGGGCGGCGTCGGCCGCGTGGGCGAACGGCACGAGCGCCTCGGCCGGCAGAGCGTCGACCGAATGGCGGCTCAGCGCGAGCGCCGCGATCGACGCCGTGAACCGGCGGGTGTAGAGGTGAGCAGCGTCATCGCCGGAGCCAGTGTCTCCGCGGGACCCCGATGCACAGGATGACTCGCCGGAAGATTCGCAACACAATCTAGAGGGCCATCCGCCGGCTCTCGAAGAACCGCTTCAGCAGCTCCCCGCACTCCTCCGCCATCAGCCCGCCCACGACCTCCGGCCGATGATTGAGCCGCGGATGCCGCAGCAGATCGTACACCGACCCCGCCATGCCCGCCCGCAGGTCCTGCGCGCCGTACACTACCCGCCCCACCTTGGCGAGCACGATCGCGCCGGCGCACTGCGCGCACGGCTCGAGCGTCACGTACAGCGTCGCGAACGGCAGCCGGTCCTCGCCGGCCTTCTTGAGCGCGCGGTGGATCGCGAGCAGCTCGGCGTGGGCCGTCGGGTCGCGCCGGTACACCGTCTCGTTGTGCGCCTCGGCCAGTATCTCGCCTTCGACGACGATGACTGCGCCGACCGGTACCTCCTCCCGTACGGCGGCCGTCCGGGCCAGCCGGATCGCCGCCTGCATGCCCTGCAGGTCGCTCGGGGACGGCGTCCCCCTACGCACTGGCGAGCTCGGGCGCCGCCGCCACGCGCACCATGCGGAGGTGATCGCCGGCGCGCTCCACCCGGATGGTGTCGCCCTCGTGGAACTTGCCGTCGAGCAGCTCGAGCGCGAGCGGGTTCTGCAGCTCGCGCTGGATCACCCGCTTGAGCGGCCGGGCCCCGTAGACCGGATCGTAGCCCTGCGCGGCCAGCAGCTCCTTGGCCTCCGCCGTCACGTCGAGCCCATGATGCCGAGCGGTCAGCATCCCCTCGAGATGCCGGAGCTGGAGATCGACGATCCGCACCAGGTCCTCGCGGCTCAGCGGCCGGAAGACGATGATGTCGTCCACCCGGTTGAGGAACTCGGGACGGAAGTGATTGCGGAGCTCGTCCCGCACCCGCTGGTCGACGCGGGCCCACGCCGGATCATCGGGCCGGTCGCCCAGCTGGGGCGAGGCCTGCGCGCTCTCGACGATGATCTGGCTCCCGATGTTGCTGGTCAGGATGATGACCGTGTTCCGGAAGTCCACCAGCCGGCCCTGGCTGTCGGTCAGGCGGCCGTCGTCCAGGATCTGCAGCAGGACGTTGAACACGTCCGGATGCGCCTTCTCGATCTCGTCGAACAGGACCACGCTGTACGGGCGGCGCCGCACGGCCTCGGTGAGCTGTCCGCCCTCCTCGTACCCGACGTAGCCCGGCGGTGCCCCGATCAGCCGCGCCACCGAGTGTTTCTCCATGTACTCGGACATGTCGAGCCGGATCATGGCCCGCTCGTCGTCGAACAGGAACTCGGCCAGCGCTCGGGCCGTCTCGGTCTTCCCGACGCCGGTCGGGCCCAGGAAGATGAACGACCCCGTGGGACGGTTGGGATCGCCGAGGCCTGCGCGGCTCCGCCGGACGGCATTCGCGACCGCTGCGACGGCCAGCCGCTGGCCCACCACGCGCTCACCGAGCTCGTCCTCGAGCTTCAGCAGCCGCTCGCGCTCGCCTTCGAGCATCTTGCTCACCGGGATCCCGGTCCACTTGGACACGATCTCGGCGATGTCCTCGGAGTCGACCTCCTCCTTCAGGTACCTGGCCTTGGCGGTGGTCTCCTGGAGCTTCTTCTCGTCCGCCTGCAGCCGGCGCTCGAGCTCGGGGATGCGGCCATACTGGAGCTCCGCGGCGCGCTGGAGATCGCCCCGGCGGGTGGCCTGGTCCATCTCGGAGCGCAGGGTGTCGACTTCGGCCCGGATCCGCTGGATCTCGCCGATGGCGCCCTTCTCCGCCTGCCACTGCGCCTTCATCGCGTTGGCGCGCTCGCGCTGCTCGGCGATCTCGGCCTCGAGCGCCTCGCGCCGCTCCACGGCGGCCTTGTCCTTCTCCTTGAGCAGTGCCTGCCGCTCGATCTGCAGCTGGACCAGGCGCCGCTCGACCTCGTCGATCTCCAGCGGCAGGCTGTCGATCTCGATGCGGAGGCGGCTCGCGGCCTCGTCCACCAGGTCGATCGCCTTGTCGGGCAGGAAGCGGTCGCCGATGTAGCGGTCGGAGAGCGTGGCCGCGGCCACCAGCGCGTTGTCGGTGATCCGGACGCCGTGGTGGACCTCGTACTTCTCCTTGAGCCCGCGCAGGATGGCGATGGTGTCGGCCACGCTGGGCTCGCCCACCAGCACCGGCTGGAACCGCCGCTCGAGCGCCGGGTCCTTCTCGATGTGCTTCCGATACTCGTCGAGCGTGGTGGCGCCGATCACGTGGAGCTCGCCCCGGGCCAGCGGGGGCTTGAGCATGTTGCTCGCGTCCACCGCACCCTCGGCCGCGCCGGCGCCGACGATGGTGTGCAGCTCGTCGATGAAGGTGACGAACTTGCCTTCGCTCTCGGTCAGCTCCTTCACCACCGACTTGAGCCGTTCCTCGAACTCGCCGCGATACTTGGCGCCCGCCAGGAGCTGGCCGATGTCGAGGGCCACGAGCTCCCGGTTCCGGAGCGACTCGGGCACGTCGCCGTTCACGATGCGCTGCGCCAGGCCTTCGACGATCGCCGTCTTGCCCACGCCGGGCTCGCCGATCAGCACCGGATTGTTCTTGGTGCGCCGGGAGAGCACCTGCATGACCCGGCGGACCTCCTCGTCCCGGCCGATCACGGGATCCAGTTTTCCCTTGCGGGCGAGGTCGGTGAGGTTCCGGGTGTAGCGCTCGAGCGCCTGGAACTTCTCCTCGGGCGACTGGTCGGTGACGCGATGCGAGCCCCGCACGTCCTGCAGCGCGGCCTGGAGGTCATCGGCCGAGATGTTCCGGCCGCTCAGGAGCGCGCGGAGCGAGGTGCCCTTCTCCTCGGCCATGGCGAGCAGCAGGTGCTCGGTGGAGACGTAGGCGTCGCCCAGCTTGGAGGCGTCGGCGTCGGCCCGGTCGAAGATCCGCTGCACCTCGCGGCTGAACGACGGCTCGGCCGAGCCGCCCTCCTGCTTGGGGAAGCGCTCGATCTCGCGGTCGACGGACTCGGTCAGCTCGCGGACGTTGAGGCCGAGCTTCTGGAGGAGGGGCTGCACGACGCCCTCGGGCTGGGCCAGCAGGGCGGCGAGGACGTGGGCGTCGTTGACGACGGGGTTGCCCCGGCGCCGGGCGAGATCGCCGGCGTCGCGGAAGGCTTCCTGGGCTTTGATCGTCAGGCGATCGGGTCGAATCATCGGTTACCTCTGGTGCGATCGGGCTGGGGCTGGTGCTGGTTATTTGAGTTCGTCATCCTGAGCTGCCGTCATCCCGAGCGGAGCGAGGGACCTACTCAATCTTCGCTCGAGCCATTCCCGGGCAAGGTCCCTCGCTCCGCTCGGGATGACGGCGGTGCTGAAATCGACTGCCCACAAAGCAACCCCCATACCCGCATTCCCTGCCACATTGGCAGTGCTTCGAGAGCCCGTCGCCCAGCCCGCAAACGCAAAAGGGACGGCCCCCGGCCGCCCCCTTCACTGCTGACTGGTCACCTTCTTCTGGGCGATCATCTTCCGGGTGAACCGCTCGCCATCGACCGTGAGCTGATAGTAATAGACTCCCGGAGTCGCCTCCCCTCGCCCGTCGAGGTACTTGCCGTCCCAGAACGCGTGGTACTCACCGCACCGCAGCCGCAAACTGTCCAGCCGTTCCGGGCCGCCCATCCGGGGGCCGCTCCCACTGTTCAGTACGGGTACCGCCACCACCTGCACGAGCACGTTGTAGATCTTCAGGCTGACGACCGGCTGGTGCCCTCGCGCGCAGACTTCCTGGGCAATCACAAACGGTATCGTCGTCGTCGGAAAGAACGGATTGGGGTAGTTCTCCTTCAGCTCGATGCGAGGTGGCACGACGTTCGCCTGCGCCGCCACCGGGGTTCCGACACCCACCAGCAATCCGAGCCACCACCCCGGCCACGCGAAGCGGACCATGGGCGTACCTCATCTGACCAAGTGTGGAACGGTGGGCACCTCCACAGAGAACGAACTGATGCTGGGTAGCATGCGGAAGATGGCCGCTGAAAAGCCGGGGTGTCAAGCGTTCCGGAGCCGCCGCTGGTCCCCGACCCGCTCGGTGATGCCCTTGGCGTCGGCCCATTCGAGCAACGGGATCATGAATTTGCGGCTGATCCCCAGGCGGTCGCGGATTTCGGCGGGCGCGATCAGCCTGCCCCGGCCGATGTCGGTCAGGGTGGCGGTGAACCGCTCGAGCGCCGGCCGGGCGTAGTAGCGCTCCCGCTCGACCGCCTCAACCCGGCCTGTCCGGGCCGCCAGGCGGAGAATAGCCGCGATGTCCCGCCGCCCGGTCTGGCGCTCCAGCTCGGCCAGGCTCGGCGGACTCAGCTGGGCCTCTTCCAGGATGCGGACCACCCGGTCGATCTCCGCGTCGCCGCCCTCGACCCTGGGGGTGAACCCCGACTGCACCGCCACCCCGTCTGCGAGCCGGAGCCGGCCCGCCGCCGCCGCGTCGGCCAGGGCCCGCTCGACGAGCGCCTCCGGCGCGCGAAGCCCGTGGCGCAGGGTCTCGAGCGGCATTCCGCGATCGCTGGGGTGGGTGCGGTGATACGCCTTGAGACTCGCCAGCGCCCGGGCGCTGAGCTCGTGGAGCGTGGCCTCGCGCACCCAGCGATCGCCCACCAGCCGGATGTCGGTCAGCGCGCGGGCCGCGGCCGCCGCCTCGGCCGGCGGCAGGCCCAGCAGCACCGGCAGCGCCGCGCTCGCGATCCCGGCGGGCCGGCGCTCGAGCAGCGCCGGCAGGCGCTCCTCCGGCGATCGGGCGCCCAGGGCGGCGGGCCAGGCGGCTCGCCGGCGTGGCGGCTCGGGATCAAGTACCAGCCCGCCGCCGATCGTAGTGACCGGGCTGTAGCTCCGGACGACGAACCTGTCGCCTCCGCGCGCCACTATCGGGCGCTCGAGCACCAGCCGGGCGAGGCCGCGCCCGCCCGGCTCGATCGGGCTCCGCGGCTGCACGCGTGCCATTACCTCCGCCGTGCCCAGGTGGACGCGGACCCGGCTCCGGCTGACGATTGGCCGCGGCGCATCCGGCTGGAGCGCGAGCTCCACGTCGATCACGACCGAGAGCGGCCAGACCGCCTCTGCGGCCACGAGCCAGCTGCCGCGTTGGGCGTCGTCGCGCGTGAGCCCCGCGAGCCCGACCGCGGTGCGGGCGCCCGGCTCGCTCTGTTCCAGGCTCTGGCCGTAGCTCTCGATGGACCGCACGCGGCCGCCGCGCCCAGACGGCAACAGCGTCACCGCGTCGCCGATCCGGAGCCGGCCGGACCACGCCGTGCCCGTAACCACCGTGCCCACGCCGGCCAGGGAAAACGACCGGTCCACCGGCAGCCGAAAGAGATCGTTCCCACGCCGGGGCTCGAGCGTCGCCGCGCGGGCGGCCAGGCGTGCCTTGAGCTCATCGAGTCCAACGCCGGTTCGGACCGACGTGGCAACCGGAGCCTCGAACGGCACGCTCGAGCCGGCCAGCCGCTCCGCTACCTCCAGCATCACGAGGTCGAGCCACTCGGGCTCCGCCAGGTCGGCCTTGGTGACGACGGGAATGCCGCGAGCGATGCCCAGGTGCTCCAGCACGGCAAGGTGCTCGAGGGTCTGCGGCATGATCCCCTCGTCCGCGGCCACGACGAGCAGGGCCAGGTCGATCCCCGAGGCGCCGGCCACCATCGTGCGGACGAAATCCTCGTGGCCGGGCACGTCGACCACACCGGCGATGACGCCACCCGGCAGCGGCAGCGGCGCGAAGTTGAGGTCGATCGTGATCCCGCGTCGCCGCTCTTCGGCGAGGCGGTCCATGGGCCGGCCGCTCAGCGCGGCGACCAGGGCGGACTTCCCATGGTCGATGTGCCCCGCCGTTCCGATGATCACGCCGCTACCCACGGCCGCCGGAGCCAGAACTCGAGGCCGGGGAGCTCCGCCCCCTCGGCGAGGTGATAGCGCACGTAGCGGGCGAGGAGCCTCCGGTGCGCGGCGGCGTGACGCTCGTCGAGCGCCGGGAGCGCCGCGTCAGGATCGAGCAGCGCCACGAGGTCGGCGCGGGCATCGGCGGGGAGCTCGGTGGCGCCGTGCTCGGCGGCGCAGGCCGGGCAGAGGGCGCCGCCTTCGCGGGTGCTGAACGGCAGCGCCCCCTCCTCGGGCAGCAGGGTGCCGTCCCGCACGCACGAGTCGAGCGACGGCGCGAAGCCGAGCACGCTCACCAGATGCCAGAGGGCCCGGAAGCCGAGTGCCTCCACCTCATCCAGTGGCGCCAGCTCGAGAGCGTGGAGAGCGTCCCGGAACACGTCGTAGCTGTCGGGGTGCCGGTCGGCGGGCGCGAAGCGGATCATGACCTCGGCGAGCGCGGAAGCCGTCGCATACCGTGTGAGATCGGCGGTGAGGCCGACCGGGAGGTGCTGGAGGTCGAACGCCGTGAGCACGTGCAGCTCGCGGTGCTCCTTGGCGAGGTACTGCGCCTGCCCCTCGCTCAGGAGCTGGAGCGCCCCGCCGAAGCGGCTCTTCGGCCGGAGCGCGCCTTTCGCGATGGCACTCTGGACACCGTGCTCCCGGGTGGCGAGCCGGACGATCTTCGACGTTTCACTGTAGCGAAGCGCCGAGAGCACGATCGCCGGGGTGATGACCAGGGCCATGCACGAAATCTACACCCCGCAGGCGCACCCGCCGCGTCATTCCGGCGGGATCTGCACCACGGCCGAGCCCACCGGGCATTCGCCGAGCGGGATGGTACGGGTCTCCTCGAGCGCGGCGTCCAGCACGTGCGCGGTTCCCACCTGGCCGCCCGAGCAGGCGCCGCTCTCGATTCCGTACACCCGCCCCTTGCTGTCCACCGCGACGGTGGCGTTCGACGGAATGGGAACGCCCTGCCCCGCCCCGCGGACGACCTGGTTGCTGTCGGCGTTGAACTCCATCACGCCTTCGGTATACGAGCTGACGAAGATGCGGGCGTCCGCATCGGAGGCCACGTTGCCGGGGCCGGTGCCGAAGCCCGCGAAGCTGGCGATCTCGGCGCGCGCCAGGGGGTCGACCACCGACAGGCGTCCCTCGCCGGAGAAGAAGTTGCCGGTGCTCATGACGTAGAGCAGGCCGTCGGAGCCGACCGCGGCGTAGGAGGCGTTGCCCTCGCCTGTGAGGGCGATCGAGTCGACCCCCGTCGCCTCCGCGTTGGTGGTGGGATCGATGACCGTGAGCCAGCTCGGCCCGGCCGCAGTGAACGTCGAGTCGAGGTTGGCGTTGATCACGAACAGCTTGCCGCGGGTGAAGATCAGTCCCGACGGGTACACGCCGGCGGGCACCTCGGACGTGGCGCCGGTGAGGTAGTTGATGCGGGAGACGGAGTTGATGTTGGGATTGCCCACGTAGGCGATCGAGTCGTCCACGATTGCCGACCCGGTCGCGCCCGAGTTCTCCGGCAGCGGAATCGTGCGCAGGACGGTGGCGGCGCGCAGGTCCACGACGGCCACCGCGTTGTCGAGCCCGAGCGGCACGATGGCCACTCCCTCGCGCGCGGACACGCCCGTGGGTGTGGGGGTGGTGCCGCCAAGGGGCACCGTCGTGGCCGTGTTCGGCGCCTCGACCGGCACGATGCTGAGGGTGTTGGCGGTGCTGTTCACCGCCAGCAGCACCTCCTCGGGATCGGGGAGCGGTGCGTTCGTGTCGGCGCAGCCCAGTGCCAGGGTGATAACGGCCACTGCAATGACGGCCGAGACGGCGAACGAGTGCCTGCGGATCATGGCACCACCAGGGTGAGGGTGAGGATGACGCTCCGGCCTGGCGTCGGATAGGCGGCGAGGAACTCGGCCCGCCGGTCGGTGAGGTCCCGGACCTCGCCGCGGAGGCCGAGACCCGCGCCGAGCCGGCGCTCCAGCCCGAGGTCGATGAGTGAGATGGCCGGCCGAGGGTTGGTGCCCGCGCTGTTGGGAAAGCGGCGGCCGATCCGGTGCCACCGGAGGTCCGCAGTCCACGGGCCCGGCGACCAGGTCACCGAGGCGTCGTAGGTGACGCGCGGACGATAGAGCACCTGGGCGCCGCCGGGGATGTCGTAGGTGACGGCACTGTACGTGGCACTGCCGCTGGCGCGCAAGTTGGCGCGCGCACGCCAGCCGACCGTGAGCTCGCCGCCGCGCCGCACCACGTCGAAGTTCCGCGGGCTCCAGATGAAGCGAAAATCCGGCGCCCAGATGATCATGTCCGCCACTTGGCCGACGAACCCGCGAATGCCGACCGTGGCGCCGCTGCCGAGCTCCCGGCGCAGTCCCGCCTCCATTTCCCAGCGGACCCGCTCGGGGCGGAGATCGGGATTGAGCCGGACGCCGACGCCCTCCCGGAAGAAGAGATCGGCCAGCACCGGTGGCGTCACCCCGCTGCCGACGGCGAGCGTCAGCGCGGTGCGGCCACGCTGCCAGCCGGCGTCGATGCGCGCGCTCACGCGCGGGGTGGTCGAGCCGGTCCAGACGTCGAGCCGCGCGGCCGGTGCTACCGACCAGGGCGACCCGCCGCCCGGCGCGAAGCGGCCATCCAGCTTGAGCGCGGCTTGCGAGAACGAGGCATCGGCGCGGACGCCGTCGCCCGCGAAACGGTTGCCCCGGCCCTCGCCGGCAATCGTCGCGGTGCCGCGCCATCCACCGGCCGACACCGGCATCCGGTAGCCGAGCTCGGCGGTGCCACCGACGCCGTGAGTGTAGGCGTTGTAGGCCGTGCCGGTCGGCGGCGCAGGATCGCTCGCGCGGGCCTCCAGCCACTGCAGCGAAGCGGCCGAGTACAGCCGGCCCGAGGTGCGCACGCCCAGCAGCACCGAGCGATCCTCGGCCCGCGCGAGCAGGGTCGGATTGGTGGTCGTGCCGGGAAGGCCGCGGTCGGAGAGATTCCCGCGCAGCACCATCTCGACCGGGCCCGCCAGCGTGATGGCGGCGGCCCACTGCTCGCCGCCCGCGTTCCGGCGCACACCCTCGCCGCCACCGCGAACCTCGGGTACGGTGTAGGGGAAATCGTCCGGCTGGCGCTCCACCGATGCGCTGGCCGTCAGTTGCCCCGCGGAGCCGCCCAGCCGCAGGCCGAGCGCACCGTGGCTGCTGGTCCAAGTGGAACCTTCGGGACGGACGTCGCGCCGGGTCTCGACCAGGAGGACGCCGCCGACCGCGCGGTTGCCGGCCCGCACCGTCTGCGCGCCGGGCAGCAGCGTGACCGCGTCGACCTCCCGGCTCGAGATGCGGCTGAGGTCGGCGCGGCCGGTGAGCGGATCGTTCACGGGAAATCCGTCGACCAGCACCAGCACTTCGTCCGGCCCGCTGCCCCGCACCTGGGGCGCGGCCGGCCCGTTGCCGGCCCGCCGCACGACGACGCCCTCCCAGCCGTCGAGCGCGCGGGCGAGATCGCCGCCGCGGCGCTCGAGCTCCTCCCCGGCAATGGCGATCGTCCCCGGTGCGGCCATGGCGGTGAGGCTGTCGAGCCGCACCGGCAGCGGCTCGAGCGCCACGTCCACGCTCCGGTCGAGGCCCGGCAACAGCTCGAGCGCCTCGCGCGCCGGCGCGTAGCCGATGCGCCGCACCCGGAGCTCGACTCGGCCCGGCGGGACGTTACCGAGGACGAAACTGCCGTCGTCCTCGCTGGTCGTCTGCTGTTCTCCGGCGCGGATCTCGGCGCCCGGCACGGGGCGCTGGGTCACCAGGTCCACCACCCGGCCCAGCACACGGGCGGGGCCCTGCGCGGCCGCGTGCGTGGGCATGAGTGACGCGAGGAGACCGATCAGGAGTGCCAGATCGTGGCGGCCATCAGGGATGATCGGCATCCGATTCACCACAGAGGCACAGAGGGCACGGAGAAAGGCAGACACTGGGGTGAACAGCAACAACAACTTCTTGCTGTTCTCTGTGCGCTCTGTGCCTCTGTGGTGAAAACCAGCCACGAAAACGAAGCGGCTCACGAGTCCCGCTCCCCCGGCCGGAGCGGCACCACCTGCGGCGACCCGTCGCACCACGTGGTCACCGCTACCGGCCACTCGAACACCCGGCTCAGCGTGGCCTCCACGAGCACCTCTCGCGGCGGGCCCTCGGCGACGACCCGGCCTTCGCTTAAGAGGAGGATCCGGTCCGCGTACCGGGCGGCGAGGTTGAGCTCGTGCGTGATCACGAGGCCGGCAAGCCCCTGATCGACCAGCCGCCGGATCAACTCGAGCAGCTCCATCTCGTGTCGCACGTCGAGGGACGCGGTCGGCTCGTCGAGCACCAGGACGGCCGGTTCCTGGGCCAGCGCCCGGGCGAGGCGAACGCGTTGCCACTCGCCGCCGGAGAGCGAGTCGATGGAGCGCGCGGCCAGCGTGTCCGCGTCGCACCGCTCGAGGGCGGACTGCACCGCCGCCCGGTCGGCCGCACTCGGCGCGGCGAGCGACCCGAGCCGCGCGTAGCGGCCGAGCATGACGGTTTCGTCCACCCGGAGCGGGAACACGATCTCCTCGCGCTGCGGCAGCACCGCCAGGACGCGGGCCAGCTCCGACCGCCCCCACTCCGCCAGCGGCCGGGCCTGCACCCGCACGACGCCGTGCTCCGGCTGCACCAGCCCCGACAGCGCCCGGACGAGCGTGGTCTTGCCGCTGCCGTTGGGCCCCGCGACCGCCACCAGCTCGCTCGCGCGGACGCGGCACCTCACGCCGTCGAGCGCGGGCCGTGCGGTGGCGGCGTAGCGCACGGTGAGGCCCTCCGCCTCGAGAATCACGCGAGCGTCCGTCGGAGGAGGAGGGCGAAGAGCGGGACGCCCACGAGCGCGGTGATGACGCCGACCGGCAGCTCCAGCGGGCGCACCACGGTCCGGGCGACGACGTCGGACAGCACCAGGAACGACCCGCCGACCACGAACACCAGCGGCAGCAGCGAGCGGTGGAGCGGGCGCGCGACCGTGCGGACGGCGTGCGGCACGACCAGGCCGACGAACCCGATGATGCCGCAGGTGGCGACGCTGGCCGCCGTGAGCAGCGCGGTGCAGAGGTAGACGATGCGGCGCGTGCGGTTGACGTCCGCGCCGAGGTGATGCGCCGGCTCCTCGCCCAGCGCCAGCAGGTCGAGGCTCCGCGCGCTCAGGCCGATGACGCCGAGCGGGACGATGGCGTACGCCAGGAAAACGCCGAGCGATTGCCACGACGCTGCCCCGAACCCGCCGAGCAGCCAGAGAAAGGCGTTTCGGATGCCGGCCGCGGGCGAGAGCACCATGATGGCGCTCATGAGCGCGCCGGCGAACGTGCCCACCACGACGCCCGAGAGCAGCAGCACCCGCGGATCGAGCCGCCGGCCGGCCACGAGGCTCAGCCGATACACCAGCGCCACGGCCGCCAGTGCGCCCAGAAAGGCGGCCACCGGCACCGCCCACGGACCCGTTGCCCGGGTGGCGATGGCGATCACGGCGCCCAGCCCCGCCCCGCCGGAAAGCCCGAGCAGATATGGCTCGGCCAGCGGGTTCCGGATCATCGCCTGAAGCGCCGCGCCGCATACCGCGAGGCTGCCGCCCACGAAGAAGGCGAGCAGCACGCGCGGGGCGCGCAGGTCGCGCACGATGACCGACGCGCTCGTGTTCGCGCGCCAGAGGCCGTGCCACACCTCGGCCGGCGAGAGCGGGACCGTGCCAGCGGCCAGGCCCGCCAGCAGGCAGAGTCCGACGGCCACCGGGAGCAGGAGGAGGCCCGCGCGCATCAGGCGTGCTTCCGCATCAGGCGTGCTCCCGCAGCAGCCGCGCGAGCTCCCGAATGGCGGCCGGGGCGCGTGGGCTGGGCCGGTTGAACTCCGAGCCGCTGACCGGCAGAAAGCGCTTCTCACGGACGGCCCGCACCGTTCGCCACTCGGGCCGCTGGGCGAAGGCCACGGGGCCTGCCGTCGTGGTGAGGATCAGGTCCGGGTCCCGCGACGCGACGGCCTCGAGGCTCACGGCCCCCGCACTCGCGGTGACGTCCGCGAAGAGGTTGCGCCCGCCGGCGCGCTCGACGAGCTCGTCCAGGAAGCTGCCGCGGCCGATCGTCATCGGCGGCTGCTCCCAGACGAGGAGCAGCACCTTGGGCCGGCGCGCCGGCGCAGCCGCGGTGGCCGCCGCGAGCGCGGTGTCGAACACCGCCGCCAGCGAGTCCGCGGCGTGCGCGTGGCCCGTCAGCCGGCCGAGCAGCCGCCCCACGCGGTCGACGTCCCCGAGAGAATCGGTGTTGAGGCGGAGCGCGGCGATGCCCAGCTTGCGCAGCCGGGCGGCGACGTCGGCGTTCTGCGCGGAGTTGTACAGGATGACGAGGTCGGGGCGGCTCGCGAGGACCGCTTCGACGTTGGGCGCGATGCCGTCGCCCAGATTGGGGACCTTCGCGGCGGCGGCCGGATAGTCGCACCAGGTGGTGCGGCCAACCACCACCGGGCCGGCGCCGACGGCGAAGAGCAGCTCGGTCGTGGCAGGAATGAGCGAGACGACGCGCCGCGCGGCCGCCGGAACCGCGACCGTGTCGCCCGCGTCGTCCACGATCCGGGAGCCGGCCGCGGGTGATGCGGACGGACGGCAGGCGGGTGACCAGAGGAGCAGCGCCGCCAGCGCGCCGAATCGAACGCCGAATCGAACCAGGGTACCGGAAATGAGAACCGCCCATCCCCGGGGTCGAAGACAGGCGGTGCGCGACGGCAGCTGCGCGGTCGACAACGCCACCAACCCTCCCCCGAGGGTATTACTGGTGGCGCGAACGGAGAGGTCTCCTGGCTTCGGGCCTTCGCTCGCCTTCCCGGTTAGCCTGAGGGCTCCCCAGTGGCGTAGTGAGCGAAGAGTCGGTCCTCCTGAGAGGCCGTGCCCGTCACAGTGGCGGGGCCGCACCGGGATTACACCGGTTTCCGAGCGTCCCCATTCGCGTACTTCGATTGTGTCTTGCCGCTCAAGAGTATGGGGGGCGGCCGCGGGCCGCAAGAGCGCGCTCGAGCTCCGCCTTGAGCCGCGCCCGCTCCTCGCTGTACCCCCGCCACTCGTCCGCGGAGGTATCGGCCTCGCGTCCGGCGTACCGCGCATCGAGAGCGGCGATGGCATCGAGCGTCCGCTCGGGCGGGAGCGCGAGCGCCGGGCGGGACGGCCGGCGGATCAGCCACCATGCCGCCGCCGCCAATACCACCGCCACGACGCCCACGAGCACGGGCAGCGCCACCCGAGTGGCCGCGCTCGCGGCGGCCGCGTCGACGGCGAGCACGACGGCGCCACCGGCCGGCACGTCCCCCGTGTAGCGGCGGAAGCTCCGCCCCTCGATGACCTGGCTGTCAGCCAGCGCGAGCGTGCCGCCGCTCACCCGCACGTCCCGTTCTTCCACCAGCAGGTTGACCGGGCCACCATCCGCCCCGACGGGGAACTCGAGCTTTCCCCGGACCGGCGTCACGCTGTATTCGAGCGAGAGCTGCTTCTGCCCCGGTGCGAGCGGCGCGAGCACCTTGACGGTGTTGCCTTCGCGTACGACAGCGTCGGGCGAGAGATCGCTCTCGCCCACCTGCATGTCGCCGGCCCCGGACGGCAGCAGGAGCCGCCAGGAAGGCCGCGAGGAATCAGGCGCCACCCGCGCCACGCGGCCGTCGTTCCGGAGGACGATCAGGTCGAGCACCGACCGCGTGCCGTCCTGCCCGGCGCGCGGCACGACGATGTGCCGCGCCTCCACCCCGATCGGCGCGGTCGAGGAGGTATCGTAGACGACGAGCCGCATGGCGGTGTCGGGCCGCGCGGGATTGGTGTGGACGGGCGGAGAGAAGTACTCGACATCACCCCAGCGCGCGCTCAGCAGGTAGAGCGCCGAGGTGTCGGCCCGGAAACGGAAGCGGAAGCGGCCCGCGGCATCGGCCGCGACGGAGTCGAGCGGGCCCTGTGCGTCGCGGCCGACGCGATGCAGCACCACCCGGGCGCCGGGCACCGGGACAGTATCGGCGTCGCGGGGCAGGACGACGCGACCGGCAGCGATGGCGGTGGGAGCGGGCTTGTCCTGCGCGGGGGCGACGGTGGGCCAGAGGACGAGTGCGAGGGCCACGCCAACCGTCACCCTGAGCCCGTTCGCTGCGCTCAGGGTAAACTCCGCGAAGGGGGCATCACCCAAAGGCATGCCCCCTTCGCGGTGCTCAGGGTGACGAGTCCGAGCATCCTCCGCCCCCGCTCAGGGATTGAACTTCCCGAAGTCCTGCGGATCCATGCGCTCGAGATACTCCTTGAGCTTGTCCGCTTCGAGCGATGGGTTCGGCGACGGCTCGTCCGCCTCGACGCCGCTCTGGTCGAGCAACTGGTCGCTGGTGAAGATGGGCGCCCGCATCCTGAGCGCGAGGGCGATGCTGTCGGACGGCCGCGCGTCGACCTGGAAGACGTGGTCGTCGCGCCGGATGAGCAGCTCGGCGAAGTAGGTGTTCTCCTTGACCGCGCTGATCACCACGCGCCGGAGATCGCCCCCCAGGCCCACGAGGATCTGCTTGAGCAGGTCGTGGGTGAGCGGTCGCTGGGCCTTCATACCCTGGAGCTCCATCGCGATCGCGCTCGCCTCCGCCGGCCCGATCCAGATGGGCAGCACCCGCGACCCGTCTTTCTCGCGAAGGATGACGACGGGGGTGTTGGTGGTACGGTCGAGGCCCAGGTGGGCCACCGTGACTTCGATCATGGCTGAATCATAACTCCTGGCGGGGATCGCATGCGTCAACCGCCATTCCTTGCACCGTTCTGCGACGTTCTTACCACAGAGGCACTCCGAGTCACCCTGAGCGGAGCGAAGGGGCCATGCCCAGACTCTCGGCCCCTTCGCTCCGCTCAGGGTGACTCGGGGTGCCTCTGTGGTAAGAGCGCCGGCCGGAGGTCAGCGACGCCCCCGAAGCCGAGGTCTCACGTCCCCGCGTCCCAGCTTGCCAGGTACTCCACCTGCTCGGCCGTGAGCGTGTCGATCCCGATGCCCATGCTCTGCAGCTTGAGCCGGGCGATCTCCTGGTCCACCGCGACCGGCAGCCGGTGCACCGCCTTGGCCAGCGTCTTGTACTCCTTCGCGATCATCTCGGCGGCCAGCGCCTGGTTCGCGAAGGACATGTCCATCACGCTCGCCGGATGGCCTTCGGCGGCGGCGAGGTTGATCAGCCGGCCTTCGCCCAGCACCATGATGCGCTTGCCCTTGACCGTGAACTCTTCGACCATGTTGCGCACCTCGCGCCGGTCGCTCGCGATCTTGGCCAGGCCGTCGAGGTCGAGCTCGACGTTGAAGTGGCCGGAGTTGGCGACGATGGCGCCGTCCTTCATCTTCGCGAAGTGCTCGGGCCGGATGACGTGCAGGTTGCCGGTGAGCGTGACGAACAGGTCGCCGATCGCGGCGGCGTCGGTCATCGGCATGACGTGGAAGCCGTCCATCCGCGCCTCGAGCGCCGGCAGCGGATCGACCTCGGTGACGACCACGTGCGCTCCGGCCCCGCGCGCCCGACTGGCGACGCCGCGACCGCACCAGCCGTAGCCGGCCACCACCACCGTGCTCCCGGCCAGCAGGAGGTTCGTCGCCCGGACGATGCCGTCCAGCGTGCTCTGCCCGGTGCCGTAGCGGTTGTCGAACATGTGCTTGGTGTTCGAGTCGTTCACCGCGATGATCGGGAACTGGAGAATTCCCTCCTTGGCCATCGCCTTGAGGCGGATGACGCCGGTGGTGGTCTCCTCGGTGGAGCCCCTGACCCGGGACACGAGCGCCTTCCGCTCCGCCGAGCTCAAGGTCTCGACCCACTTCCGGATCGGCGGCGCGAGATCGTCGAGCCGGTTGAGCGAGATCATGTGCAGCGAGCCCACCAGGTCCGCGCCGTCGTCCTGGGTCATGTCCGGCCCGAACGCCAGGGCCGACGCGATGTGCCCGTAGTAGGTCTCGTGGTCCTCGCCCTTGATGGCGTAGACGTGGACGCCGTGGTCGCGCACCAGGTGGGCCGCGACGTCGTCCTGGGTCGACAGCGGATTGGACGCGCAGAGCGCGATCTCCGCCCCGGCGGCCCGCAGCGCGCTCATCAGGTTCGCGGTCTCCGTCGTGACGTGCAGGCACGCCGACAGCTTCTGCCCCTTGAGCGGCTGCTCCTTGGCGAACCGGGCGCGGATCTGCCGCAGCACCGGCATCGACCGCTCCGACCACTCGGTGCGGCGCTTTCCCTCGTCGGCGAGGGCAATGTCCTTGATGTCGTACTTGGCGATCGTCGCGGGTGCGCTCATCTGCTCGGATGTCCTCATCAGCGGGCGGCCGACAGCAATGCCTTCACGCGGTCGGTCTGTTCCCAGGTGAAAAAGTCGACCTTCTGCTGCTTCCCGTTGTCCTTGTACACCCCGCTCACCGGCTTGCGGCCGAAATGGCCGTAGGCCGCCGTCCGGCTGTAAATTGGCCGCTTGAGCTTGAGAGCGTCAATGATGCCGCGCGGCGTCAGGTCGAAGACCTCGTCGACGATCTTCTCCAGCCGCTCGTCGGGCATGACGCCGGTGCCGAACGTCTGCACCATGATCGACACCGGGCGGGCGACGCCGATGGCATAGGCGATCTGCACCTCGCACCGCCGCGCCAGCTTGGCCTCGATGATGTTCTTCGCCACCCAGCGCGTGGCGTACGCAGCCGAGCGGTCCACCTTCGACGGATCCTTCCCGCTGAACGCCCCGCCGCCGTGCCGCGCCATGCCACCGTAGGTGTCGACGATGATCTTTCGTCCGGTCAGGCCCGCGTCGCCATGGGGGCCGCCGATCACGAACCGGCCCGTCGGATTGACCAGGAACTTGGTCCGCCCCGCTTCGATGCCGGCTTTCTCCAGCACCGGCTTGATGACTTCCTCGATCACGCCTTCCCGGATGGTGCTGTACGCCAGCTGCCGGCTGCCGTTCCGCTCGGCGTGCTGAGTGGACACCACGACGGTGCGCACCGCCACCGGCCGGTCGCCCTCGTATTCCACCGAGACCTGCGACTTGCCGTCGGGCCGGAGCCAGTCGATCCGGGGGACGTCGATGCCCTTCCGCACCGCCGCCAGCCGCTCCGCGATGCGGTGCGCCAGCATGATCGGCAACGGCATGCGCTCGCGGGTCTCGTTGGTGGCGTAGCCGAACATCATCCCCTGGTCGCCCGCGCCCTGCACCTTCTCGCCGTCCGCATCCACGCCCATCGCGATGTCGGGCGACTGCCGGTCGATCGACGTCAGGACCGCGCAGGTGCGGCCGTCCATGCCGTAGGTGGCGTCGGTATAGCCGATGCCCTCGACCGTCCGGCGCACCAGGTCGGGAATGTTGACGTAGGTCTTGGTCGTGATCTCGCCCGCGACGACCGCCATCCCGGTGGTCACCAGGGTCTCACACGCGACCCGGCCCGCCGGATCCCGGGCGAGGATGGCGTCGAGGACCGCGTCGCTGATCTGGTCGGCGACCTTGTCGGGGTGGCCCTCGGTCACCGATTCGGATGTGAAGACGTGTCGCTTGGGTGCGGCCATCAGTTCCGGGTCCGTTGCTGAAGTGAAGTGTGTTCCAGAGCGCGAGTTACAGCCGCTTGACGGGTGGCAAGGTAGCCACCCGTCCCCGCCCGGGCAACGCCGAGCCCGGGTCCAGCAGGCGCACGTCGATGTACTCGCCCACCACGCTCCGGAGGGTCTCGGTCACGTCCGCGGCGCTGGCGGCCGCGAGCGCGGACTCGGCCGCGCGCGCGGCAGCCAGCTCGGGCACCGTTCGCACGACCCATTTGACCAGCGGGAGGGCCGGTGGCGAGACGCTCAGCCGGTCGTAGCCGAGCCCGAGGAGCAGGACCGCGCTGAGCGATTCGGACGCCATCTCCCCGCACACGCTGACCGGAATCCCGGCCGCGCGCCCGACCTGCAGGACCGAGTAGAGCTGCCGCACGATCGACGGATGATGGGGCGTGAACCGGTCGGCCAGCCGCGCGTTGCCGCGGTCGACGGCCAGGGTGTACTGGGTCAGGTCGTTGGTGCCGATGCTGAAGAACGCGCTCACCTCCGCCAGCCGGTCGGCGATCAGCACCGCGGCCGGGGTCTCGATCATCACACCGACCGGGATCGATTCTGCGGCCCGGACGCCCGCGCGCTGGAGCGCCGCACCCTCCTCGAGCACGATCTCCCGCGCCATCTCCACTTCCTCGACCAGCGTGACGAGCGGCAGCATGAGCTGGACGTCGCGGTCGTACGCCGCGCGAAGCATCGCCCGGACCTGGGGCCGGAACACGTCGGGCTCGTCGAGGCACACGCGGATGGAGCGCCAGCCGAGGAAGGGATTGGCCTCCGCCGGCGCCTTGAACGCCACCGGGAACTTGTCGCCGCCGAGGTCGTAGGAGCGGATGATGACCGTCTGGCCGTGGAACGCGGTGGCGACGCGCCGGAAATAGTCGGCCTGCTCGTTCTCCGTGGGGAGCGCCGCCCGGCCGGTGAGCAGGAACTCGGTGCGCAGCAGCCCCACGCCCTGCGCCCCCATGCGGACCGCGGTCTCGATCTCTTCGGGCAGATCGACGTTGCCCATGAGCAGGATCGGCTGGCCGCCGGGGGTGACGGCGGGCGCCTCGACCACCGATTCGAGCTGCATCTCCAGCCGGTGCCGCCGGCTGATCTGGGTCTTGGCGTCCTCCAGCTCGTCGCGGGTGGGGTCGAGCACGATGCTGCCGGTCTGGCCGTCGAGCAGGACCATCATTCCCGGCGGGATCGCGGCCATGGCGCCCCCCACGCCCATGACGGCCGGGATGCCCAGCGAGTGGGCCAGGATGGCGGCGTGCGCCGTCCTCGTGCCCTCCTCGCTGATGAGCCCCACGACGTGCTCGCGGTCGAGCTGCACGGTCAGCCCCGGCGAGAGCTCCTGCGCGACGACGATGACCTGCTCGTCCGCCGGCACCGACCAGAGCTCCGGGCCCGCGCTGCCCATCAGCCGGTTGATCATCCGGAGCTGAATTGCGTGCAGATCCGCCAGGCGCTCGCGCAGCCGGGCGGCACCGGACCACAGGTTCCGGAGCTCGAGCGCCTTGAACTCATACGCCGTCTCGGCGCTGAGGGTGTTCTTCCGGATGAGGGTCTCGACCGAGCCCAGGAAATCCTCGTCCTGCGCCATCATCATCTGCGCGTCGAAGATGCGGGCCTCCTCCGGGCCCGCGCGCTGCAGCACACGCTGGCCGAGGTCGCGCAGGTGGCTCACGACGTAGTCGACCGCCTCGCGGAGCCGGCGCACCTCGAGCTCGACGTGCTCCGGCTTCACCGCGCGGTCGGGGACATTCGGGAAGTCCCAGCGCACGACGAACGCCGGCGCGCAGGCCACGCCGGGAGAGACGCCGATGCCACGGAGCGAGCGGGTCATGGCACGGTTTCCCCGAACCCGCTCGCCACCAGCTCGGCGAGCGCCTCCACGGCCTCCTCGGCGTCGGGACCGTTGGCGCGGATGATGATCGAGCTGCCGCACTCGGCCGCCAGCATCATGACGCCCATGATGCTCTTGCCGTTCACGATCAGGCCGTCCTTGGCCAGCTCGATCTCGGACGCAAAGCTGTTCGCCAGCCGCACGATGCGTGCGGCGGGGCGGGCGTGGAGGCCCTCCAGGTTCACGATGATGGCCTCCCGCTCGATCACAGGCCCACCCAGCGGAAGAAGAGGAGGAGACCCATCGCGAGCAGCGCGAAGCGCACGCTCGTCATGGAGGGACCGAACCACCGGGACACCGACGCCCCGACCGCCGCCACCGCCAGCGCGCCGATCGCGCCGATCCAGCCGAATCCGCGCAGATACCACGCGGCCATGAGCGGAATCGCGAGCCCGACGCTCGCCCCCGCCACCGGGCCGATGCGCGTCACGGCCCGCGGCAGCCAGGAGGCGCCGATCGCCGTCCCGACGCGCATGCCCGCATCGAATCCCGCGTGCAGCGCCCACACCGCGGTGCCGGCCCGCACCAGGTTGTACGCGACCAGCAGGCCGAGCACCGCCCACCAGCCGGCGCCCAGCACGACGGCCGCCAGCGCCAGGCCGGCGAGCGCCGGGACGAGCCCCGCCCAGAACAGCTCGTCGCCCATGGCACCGAGCGGACTGCAGAGCGCGGTGCGGAGCCGCGCGATCTGCGCGCCGGGCACCGCCTCGTACTCCGCCCGCGCCGTTGCTCCGAGCGCCAGTCCGGCCAGGTTGGGATTGCAGTTGAAGAACTCCGCCGACCGCACGACCGCCTCCCCGTGGCGCACCGGGTCGACCGTCTTGAGATCCTCCAGGAGCGGCTCCGCGGCGTAGCCCATGCCGACGCCGAGCATCCGCTCGTAATTCCAGGTCCCCTGCAGCGCGAGCAGCCGGAGCAGCGCGCGCCAGCCGCCCGTCATCGGAGCACCGCCAGCACGGTCCCGGCGACGGCGCCGGCCACGAGCCACCTGAGCCGGGCCCCTCGGCCCGCGCTCCGCACCGCCCCGCCGGCCACCGCCGACAGCCCGGCGCCGATCGCCACCAGCGTGAGGCCGACGGCGGTCTCCCGATCGGGCACGGCCCAGTGCCCCAGCGCCCAGGCGCCGAACAGGCCGAGGATGGTGAGCAGCGCGCCTCGCGCCGCATCACGGAGGAGGCCGGCGTACTGCAGCCGCCGGATGGCGCCGCTCTCGCCGGCGGCGAGCGCCGCCGCCCGGTGCTGAATCGCGTGCGCGTTCCAGCGCCGCACCGCCTGCAGGCTCCACCCGCCCAGCACCGCGAGCAGCAGCGCCATGCCGACGCTGAGGCCGAGCCCCAGCTCCCACGGCGCGCCGGCCCCGAGCGCCACGGCCGCGACCGTGGCCGGCCCGTAGTCCGGGTAGCGCACGGCGCCGATGGGCAGCACGTCGAGCGCGAAGAGCTCCAGCACGGCGCCGATGCGGAGCCCGGCCTCCACATCGCCGACCAGCCAGCCCGCGACCGTGCCGGCCACGAGCGGCCGCGACAGCATCGCTTGCGGCACGCTCACCAGGTCGAGCGCGACCACGGTGCCCCAGACCAGGAGCAGGGCGATCGTGTGCGGCGCGAGCACGCTCATGGCAGCGCCTGGAGCGCCACCGGCGCCGACGTGGGCAGGTCCTGCGCGGTGATCTCGGCGCCCGAGGCGGACAGCGCGACGAGTGCGCGGAGCTCCTCGTCGCTCAGGTAGAGGTACGGCAGCCGCTCGCGCCTGCCCGGCCGGTGGTGCACGCCCCCGAGGTTGATCCGGTGCACCACCAGCGGGTTCGCCCGATGGAGCGCCGCCATGGTGTCGAGGTCGCCGGTGAGAATGAGGCCACGGCGCGTTCCCGCCTGCCACGCAGCCAGCTCCGCCGAGGCCTCCGCCACGGTGGCGAAGCGGATCTCGATCTCGGGCGGCACCGCCATCCGGTAGAGGTCCTGCTCCCAGGGGCTGGCCGAGACGCCTTCGTCCACCAGCACGATGAACTCGACGCCCAACGGCCGGCCCCAGCCGATCACGACCTGGCCGTGCACGAGTCGGTCGTCCACCCGGCAGAGCACGATCGGCATCAGGGAACCCGGATCGCCTTCTCGCCCGCGATCGCCGCGCGCGCCGCCGCCTCGTTCAGCGCGAGCGAGCGGTGGAACACGAAGTCCACCAGCATGGCCAGGTTCACCCCGGTCACCGCCTTGGCCGTGTTGTTGGCGCGGAGCCGGTTGAGCACGGCGAAGAGGCAGGAGCCGCTCGCCAGGTCGACGAAGACGACTGCCGGCCCCGGCCCCACCGCCTCGGCCACCCGTTCCTCCAGCGCGCCCCGGTCGCATCCCGTGTTCGACACCGCCACCAGGGCGCCGGTCACGCCGCTGATCTGCTCGGCCGCCTCGATCAGGGCCCCGGCGAGATGCCCATGACACACCACCACGCCGCGCAGCTCGTCACTCATAGTCTTCCTGGAGATACTCCCGGACCCCGCGCTGCTCCTTCATCCGCTTGATGAGGCGGGCGTTGAACGCCGCCGCGACGTCCACCCCGGAATAGCGGAGCAGGTGCATCATCGCCACGACTTCCGAGATGACGGTGATGTTCTTCCCCGGATTGAGCGGAACCACCACGCGCGGCACGGCGACGTCCAGGATCATCGTCTCCTCGCGCGTGAGACCGGTCCGGTCGGTATCCTTGGCCGTCTCCCAGTCCTCGAGCTGCACCACGACCTCGATGCGCTTCTGCTGGCGCACGGCGCGCACGCCGAACAGCGCCGGAATGTCGATGAGGCCGATACCGCGGATCTCCATGTGGTGCGCCGCCAGCTCGTGACCCCGGCCGATGAGCACGTCGTTGCCGCGGCGGGTCACCTGCACCACGTCGTCCGCCACCAGGCGGTGGCCGCGCTCGACCAGGTCGAGGACGCACTCGCTCTTCCCGATGCCGGAGCGGCCGATGAAGAGCAGTCCCACGCCGTAGACGTCGGCGAGCGAGCCGTGCAGCGTCGTGCGGGGGGCGAACGCCTCCTCGACCACCGGCTTGATGCGGCGATAGAACTCGGCCGTCTTGAGCTTCGAGCGGAACACCGGCACGCTCCGCGCGCGGGCCAGCTCGAGCATCTCCGGCGGCACCTCCTGGCCCTTGGTCACGAAGATGCAGGGAAGGTCGAAGCCGAAGAACTTGGTGAGCGTGGACTGGCGCTCGTCGGCGGAGAGCGAGTTGAGATACGTGATCTCGGTCTCGCCGAACACGTGGATCCGGTTGGGGGCGAAGCGGCCGGTGTAGCCGGCGAGGGCCAGCCCGGGGCTCGCGACCTCGGCCTCGGGCATCTGGCGGTCGAGCCCGAGATCGCCGGTGAGCGCCTCGAGCTGGAGCGGCTCGCCGCGGCGGGAGACGAAGTCGCGGAGGCGGAGCATCAGCCGATCTTGGGCTCGGCGTCGCGCGAGCGGCGCGACCGGGGCGCGACCTTGTCCAGCTGGCGGCGCATCTTCTCCTCCGCCCGATCCAGCGCCGAGCGGTGATCATCGCCCTCGCCCCGGGCCACGAGCAGCTCGCCGCGGGAGGCATGCAGCCGGAGCTCGGCCGTGGCCTGCGTGCTCTCACGATCGAACACGATGGCCGACTCGATCGGGCGGTGGGCCAGCTCCCCCAGGCGCTCCATCACCGCGAGCGCGTGCGCGCGCAGTGCCTCGGAGATCTCGCAGTGGCGGGCGGTGATCGTGGTCTGCATGGCACGTTCCTCCTGGCTCAGGCGCCGCCCGAGCCGGCGATGATGTCGCGGAGATGTCGCTCCGTGTCGGTCGCGGTACGATCCCAGGTGAGGCCCTCGGCGAAGCGGCGGGCGCCGGCGCCGAGCGCGGCCACGCGGTCCGGCGCCGCGGCCAGCTCCAGCAACCGGGCCGCCAGGCCCTCGACGTCGCCGTGCGGCACCAGGTACCCGGTCTCGCCGTGGCGGACCGAGTCGCGCAGGCCGGGGCTGTCCGAGGCGATCGACGGCGTGCCGCACGCGGCCGCCTCGACCACGGTGATGCCCCAGCCTTCCTTGGGCGACGGGAACACGTTCGCCCACGCCCGCCGCAGCAGCGCCGATCTTCTCGGCCTCGCTCACGAAGCCGTGGAACCGCACGGCGCCGCCGAGCCCCAGCTCCAGTGTCAGCCGCTCGAGCTCGCCGCGATAGTCCCCGGTGCCGGCGATGTCCAGCGAGAGATCCGGCCGCCGCGCCCGGGCGAGCGCCAGGGCCCGGAGCGCGGACCCGATTCCTTTATAACGCTTCAGCCGTCCAACGTACAAGAAGGTCGGTGCGGCCGCGCGCTGTCCAGCCGGGTCGGGCGTGTAGCGGACGCTGTCGACGCCCGGATGGATCACCCGGATGCGCGCGGCGGGCACACCGCGGGCCACGAGATCGTCGCGCGTGCTCTCGCTGATGGCGTGGAAGCCCGCGCGCGCGTAGGCCCGCGCCAGCGGCCGCTCGGCGGCCCAGACCGCGGCGGCCATGGGCCACGGCGCCTCCTCGAACGCGGTCGTGCCGAACAGGTGCGGCACGATGGCGCAGAAGGGACGATCGGTCATTCCGGCGAGAAAGAGCGGCAGCTTGTTGATGTCCTCGACCACCACGTCGGCCGGCTCCGCCCGGAGCGCCCGGCGCACGGCCCCGCGGCCGAGCAGCGCGAAGCTGTGCCGGGTGCCGGTGCGCTCGACCGCGATCCCGTCGAGCGTGGTCCGCGGGGCCGCGCCGGGCCACCCCGAACAGACGAGCCGCACCCGATGCCCCCGCGCCGCGAGCCGGCTGAAGATCTCGAACAGATGGATCTCCGCCCCGCCCGACATGCGGATTGTCGCGGTCCTGCCAGTTGACGACGAGCACGTTCACAGCCGGCCGAGCGCCCGCGCGATCCCGTCGAGGACGCCGTTCACGAACCCCGGCGCCCGCGCGCCGCCGAACCAGTGCGCCAGCCGCACCGCCTCGTCGATCGCCACCTTGGGCGGCACCTGCCCGCGCCGCAGCTCCAGGATGCCCAGGCGGAGAATGTTGCGCTCGACGACTGCCATCCGGCTCATCCGCCAGTTCTCGCTGGCCCGCGCCGCCTCGGCATCGATCGAGCCCACCTCGGCGATCACCCCCTGGGCCAGCTCTTCCGCCCGGTCGAGAATCAGGGGCTCGGGGCCGGTGAGCCGGGACAGGCCGCTCGCCACGCCGGGCACCGGCGGAGCGCCCTGCATCTCCCAGGCGTAGAGCAGCTGCAGCGCGCGGGCCCGGCTCTTGGTTTCCGCCCTAAGCATCGACGGCCGCCCGGAGCTGCGCGATGACGTCGGCGGCCTGGAGCGCCGCGGCCGCGGCCTCGTGCCCCTTGTTGCCCGCGCTTCCGCCGGCCCGGTCCACCGCCTGCTGCATGGTATCCACCGTGAGCACGCCGAAGCCCACCGGCAGCGCATGCGTCACCGCCACGGCGTTGAGGCCGCGTGCCGCCTCACCGGCCACGTAGTCGAAGTGCGGCGTGTCGCCCCGGATGACCGCGCCGAGCGCCACGAGGCAGGCGTACCGCCTGGTGCCCGCGGCCGCGGCCGCCGCCACGGGCAGCTCGAACGCACCCGGCACCCACACGACGTCGACCGCGTCCCGCGCGAGCCCGGCTTCCGCGCAGCACGCGAGCGCCCCGTCGAGGAGCCGGTTGGTGATCAGCTCGTTGTAGCGGCTGGCGAGGATCGCCACGCGCCCCACGGCGCGGAGGCGAAAGGAGAAATCGGGCACGGTCAGTGAGCGAGAAGGTGGCCGAGCTTGTCGCGCTTGACCTGCAGGTATCCGCGGTTCTCCTGGTTGGGATCGGTGACGAGCGGCACCCGCTCCACGATCTGCAGCCCGTAGCCCTCGAGGCCGACGAGCTTGCGCGGGTTGTTGGTCATCACCCGGATCGAGCTCAGCCCGAGGTCGCGCAGGATCTGCGCGCCGATGCCGTAGTTGCGGAGGTCGGGCGCGAAGCCCAGCCGCTCGTTGGCCTGCACCGTGTCGGCCCCGGCGTCCTGCAGCGCGTAGGCCCGGAGCTTGTTGAGCAGGCCGATGCCCCGCCCTTCCTGATCGAGATAGACGATGGCACCGCGGCCCTCGCGTGCCACCATCTCCATGGCGCGGTGGAGCTGCGGGCCGCAGTCGCAGCGCTGCGAGCCGAATACGTCGCCCGTGAGGCACTTGGAGTGCATGCGGACGAGGACCTCGGGCCGCCCGGCCACCTCGCCGTACACCAGCGCGATGTGCTCCGCCTTGTCGACGTCGTTCTGGTAGCCGATGATGGTGAACTCGCCGAAGTCGGTCGGGAGCCGCGCCTCGGCGACGCGGTGGACCAGCTGCTCCGTCTGCAGCCGGTAGGCCACCAGCTGGGCGACCGTGACGAACGTGAGGTGGTGCTGTTCCGCGATCAGCTGCAGCTCCGGACGCCGCGCCATCGAGCCGTCGGCGTTGAGGATCTCGCAGATGACCCCCGCGGGCACCAGACCGGCGAGCCGAGCCAGGTCCACGCTCGCCTCGGTCTGGCCCACCCGCTGCAGCACGCCACCCGGACGGGCGCGGAGCGGGAAGATGTGGCCCGGCCGCCGGAGGTCGGACGGCACCGTGGCGGGATTGATGGCGACGTGGATGGTGGTGGCGCGGTCGGTGGCGGAGATGCCGGTGGAGACGCCGAAGCGCCGCTCCGCATCGATGCTCACGGTGAAGGCGGTCGAGAGCTCCTCGGTGTTCCGCTCGGTCATCTGCGGCAGGCCGAGCTGGTCGCAGCGCTCGCCCGTGAGGGCGAGGCAGATGAGGCCGCGCCCGTGCAGGGTCATGAAATTGATCGTCTCGGGCGTGGCCAGCTCGGCCGCGCAGACGAGGTCGCCCTCGTTCTCGCGGTCCTCGTCGTCGGCCACGATGATGATCTTGCCGTTGCGCAGGTCGTCGATCGCCTGCTCGATGGTGCCGAAGGTGCTCATGACGCTCCCAGGTTCGCCGCGGGCGCGAAGGAGCTGGGCCACGTACTTGCCGATCGTGTCCGCCTCGAGGTGGACCCGGTCCCCGGCCTGCCGCTCCCCCAGCGTGGTATGCTGTAAGGTAAACGGAATCAGCGAGATCTGGATCACGCCGGGGGCCGGCATCGCGTTCACCGTGAGGCTCACCCCGTCGACCGTGATCGAGCCGAGCGGCACCGAGACGCGGGCCACCTCATCCGGCACTCGAAGGTCGAGCAGGCGCGCGTCCTCCCGGGTCGCCACCCGCTCGATCGTTCCCACACCGTCCACGTGGCCCTGCACCAGATGCCCGCCAAGCCGGGCACCGACCTCCAATGCGCGCTCGAGATTCAACTTCCGGCCAACCTCGTAAGTGCTGAAATTGGTTCGGTCTAGCGATGTGCGTATGATGTGGGACGTGAACTCTCCTGGGGCCACCGATTGGGCAGTCAGGCAGGCCCCGTCCACCGCGATGCTCTCGCCCGGCACCAGCCCCTGGTACTCGCAGGCGATCGTGAGCTCCAGCCCGCCCGCACCCGCGACGCGGCGGCGGACCTCGCCGACGGCGGTGACGATGCCGGTGAACATCAGGGACGGTCCAGGACGAGCAGCGTGTCGTCGCCCAGCGCACGCCGGTCGGTCACGCGCCAGCGCGTGGCCTTGTCGAGCGAAGTCGTCGGGAGGCCGGCGACCGCGGGCACCGCGCTCGCGCCGAGCCAGATCGGGGTCTGCACCCAGTAGTAGCGATCGACCAGCCCTTCCGCGAGCAGGGCCCCTGCCAGCCTTCCCCCGCCCTCCACCAGCAGCGAGGTCACCCCGTCCTCGCGGAGCGATCGCAGCGCCTCGACCAGCCCCCGGCCGCGAACGATGCCGACGCCCGCGGCCTCGAGCGGCGCCAGCCGTTCCGGCTTGGCCAGCGGCGACGCGACGACCGTCGTCGGCGTCTCGCGTGCGGTGCGGACCAGGCGGAGCGAGGGGGGCACATCGCCATCCGCCGCGAACACGATCCGGCGGGGCGCCACCCTCGGCAGCAGTGGGCCGCGCACCGTGAGCGAGGGATCGTCGGTCCGGGCGGTCACGCCGCCGACCGCGACCGCATCGAAGCCCGCCCGCAGCCACTGCACGAAGTCCCGCGCGGGCTGCGCCGAGAGCCAGCGCGAATGGCCGTTGGCATCGGCGATGCGGCCGTCGATGGTGGTCGCGAGCTTGAGGGCGACATAGGGACGCGAGCGCTCGCGCTGGATGTGGAGGAAGATGGCGTTCTGTGCCGCGGCCTCATCGCCGAGGGGGCCGAGCTCCACGTCGACTCCCGCCGCGCGGAGCCGCGCCGCACCGCCGGCGGCCACGGGGTTGGGATCCGCGATCGCCATAACCACTCGCCGCACCCCCGCGGTGAGCAGCGCGTCCGTGCATGGCGGCTGCTTCCCCTGATGGTTGCAGGGCTCGAGGGTGCAGACCATGGTGGCTCCGCGGGCTCGCTCGCCGGCCGCGGCCAGCGCCACCGGCTCGGCGTGGCGCTCGCCGAACTCGGCATGCCACCCCTCGCCCACGACCGTTCCGTCGGCCAGGACCACGGCGCCGACGAGCGGGTTGGGCTGCACGCGGCCCCAGCCTCGCCAGGCGAGCTCGAGCGCGCGAGTCATCGCGTCCTGCTCGGTTACCGCTCCTCGCATTCCGCCGGCTCCGTCTCCGGGCATGGCGACCGACCGGTCAGGGACGGCCGAACCGGACGGCCGGGCTGCCTCGGCGGATCTCGCCCATCGGCCAGGTGGCGACACCGGCGGCGCGGGCGGCAGACTGGGCGGCGGGCACCGCGTCCGGCGGCAGCACGGCAATGAGCCCGACGCCGAGATTGAACACGTTGCGCATCTCATCGGTGGAGACGTGTCCCGCCTGCTGCAGCGTCGCGAACAGCGGCGGCAGCTCCCAGGAGGAGGGATCGACGACCGCCTCGCAGCCCGCGGGCAGGATCCGCACCAGGTTGCCCGGAATGCCGCCGCCGGTAATGTGCGCGAGCGCGTGCATCTGGCGAAGGACGGGCCGCACGCTCGCGGCGTAGCTCTGGTGCACCGCGAGGAGCGCCTCGGCGACGGTGCGGCCGGTGGCGCCGAGCGGGTCGCCGAGGCCGAGCTTCATCCGGTCGAAGACGATGCGGCGCGCGAGGGTATAGCCGTTCGTGTGGAGTCCGGTGGAGGCGTAACCGAGCAGCACGTCACCCGGGACGACCGCGTCGCCGTGCAGCGCCTCGTCCTCCTCGACCACGCCGATGATCGTCCCCGCAAGATCGTAGGTGCCCGGCTGGTACAACCCGGGCATCTGGGCCGTCTCTCCTCCCGCGAGCGCCATGGCGTGCGCCCGGCACCCGCGCGCGATTCCCTCCACCAGGCCGGCGATCTGCTCGACGGTGAGTCCCGAGCCGGCGATGTAGTCCATGAATGCGATGGGCGTCGCGCCGTGGACCAGGATGTCGTTGACACTGTGGTTGACGAGGTCCTCGCCCACCGTGTCGAACCGCCCGGCCTGCAGTGCCACCATGACCTTGGTGCCTACGCCGTCGGTGCTGAGGACCAGCATGGGCCGGCGCATCCCGCCCGGCACCCGCACCATCCCGCCGAAGGCTCCCACCTTGCCCACCGAGAGCGCCGTCCGGGTCCCGGCCACCGCGACGCCGATCCGGGCCTTGGCCTCGTCCGCGCTCGCCAGGTCGACCCCGGCGGCCGCGTACTCCCCGGCCGATGTCACGCGAGTGTCTCCGCGAGGGTCACGTGCGTGAGGTCGGTGAAGGCCTTCACCCGCGTCCAGACGTCGGCCAGCGCCACCGTCTCGAAGCCGCGGATGCCGAACTGCTCGACCGCATAGGAGCCCATGGTGGCGCCCACGACCATGGCGCGCCGGATGTTATCCTCCGAGACCGACCCGGTTCGGGCCAGGTACGCCATGAACCCGCCGGCGAAGGCGTCGCCCGCGCCGGTGGGATCGAACACATTCTCCAGCGGAAACGCCGGCACGTAGAAGGTACGGGTGGGCTCGATGAGCAGCGCTCCGTGCTCGCCCTGCTTGATCACCACGCGCTTGGGTCCGTGCGCCAGGATCCAGCGCCCCGCCCGGTGGATGTTCCAGTCGCCGCTCAGCTCGCGGGCCTCGCCGTCGTTGACCATCAGCAGGTCCACCCGGCTCAGCAGGTCGAGGAGCTGCGGCTTCCTGCTCTGGATCCAGTAGTTCATCGTGTCGCACACGACGAGCTTGGGCTGCCGCACCTGGCTGAGGACCCCGAGCTGGAGCTCCGGATCGATATTGCCCAGGAACAGAAACTCGGCCGACCGGAACGCTTCGGGCAGCTTGGGCTGGAAGTCGGCGAACACGCCGAGCCGGGTCTCGAGCGTCTCACGGCTCTGGAGATCGTAGGAGTACTTCCCCTTCCACCGGAAGCTCTCGCCGTCGGCGCGCTCCACGCCGCTCCAGTCGATGCCACGCGAGCTGAGGCGCTCGAGCTCGGCCACGGGATAATCGTTGCCGATCACGCCCACCACCTGCACCGGGTGGAGCAGCGACCCGGCCACGCTGAAGTACACGGCGGAGCCACCCAGCGCATCGGCAGTCTCGCCGAAGGGGGTGAAGATGGAGTCGAGCGCGACGCTGCCGACGACGAGGAGGGTCATCCGGTCACATCCGGTCGGGGGCGGTGAGGCCGAGCAGGGCGAGGGCGTTGGCCAGGACGATGCGGGCGGCGCGGGCGAGCCGCAGGCGGGCGGCTTCGGTCGCCGGACCTTCGGGCGCGCCGACCGCCCGCGTGTGGTGATACCACGCGTGCACGACGGTGGCATACTCGTGGAGGAAGACGGTAATGCGGTGCGGCTCCCGGTCGCGCGCGGCCTTCTCCACGATCTCGGGAAAGGTCACCATCTTCTTCAGCAGCTCGGCGTCCTGCGGCGCGGGGAGCGCGGCCAGGTCGAGGGCGCCGGTCACGCTTTCGGGCGGGCGCTCGGCCGTGCGGAAGATCCCGCTCAGCCGGGCATGCGCCATCTGGACGTAGAACACCGGGTTCTCGTCGGTCTGGCGCTTGGCGAGGTCGAGGTCGAAATCGAGCGGGCTCGCGCCCTTCCGCATCAGGAAGAAGTAGCGCGCGGCGTCGACGCCGACCTCTTCGTACAGGTCGCGCAGGGTGACGAACTCGCCGCTCCGCTTCGACATCTTCACCTCTTCCCCGCCGCGCACCACCTTGACCAGCTGCACCAGGGCGACGTCGAAGAACTCCGGCGGGTAGCCGAGCGCCTCGAGCACGGCGCGCATCCGGGGGATGTAGCCGTGATGGTCCGCGCCCCAGACGTCGATGACGCGGTCGAAGCCGCGGTCGTGCTTGTCGATGTGGTAGGCGATGTCGGGCACCAGGTAGGTAAAGCTGCCGTCGCCCTTCCGGAGCACGCGGTCCTTGTCGTCGCCGAAGTCGGTGGTGCGGAGCCAGAGCGCGCCCTCGGCCTCGAAGGTGAGGCCGCGCTCGTGCAGGAGCCGGAGCGCGCGCTCCACCCGTCCGGAGTCGTAGATCATCTGCTCGGAGGACATGACGTCGAAGCGGACGCCGAAGTCGGCGAGGTCGCGATCCTGCTCGACGCGCTGCATCCGGAGCGCGAGCGCGCGACTCCGGCGCACGCCTTCGTCTTCCGGCAGGTCGGCGAAGCCCGGCCCCTCGAGGTCGAGCACCTCGCGCGCGCTCTCCTTGAGATACTCGCCGAAGTACCCGCCGTCGGGGATCGTGGCCGGATGGCCGGCCAGCTCCCGCACGCGGGCCCAGAGGCTCTGCGCCAGCCGGTCGATCTGGAGGCCGGCGTCGTTGATGTAGAACTCCCGGGTGACGCGGTGGCCGGTCCACTCGAGCAGCGCCGCGATGGCGTCGCCGAGGGCGGCGCCGCGGCCGTGCCCCACGTGGAGCGGCCCGGTGGGGTTGGCGGAGACGAACTCGACGTTGACGTCGAGCACCGCGTCGGCCACGCTCCGCCCGTAGGCGGCGCCCTGCTCGAGGATGGCCTGGTGGGCCGCCGCGAGCTGGTCCTGGGCCAGCCAGAAATTGATGAAGCCGGGGCCCGCGATCTCCGTGCGCGCCACCAGTGCCGTGGAGACCTGGAGCTCCTCGATCACCCGCTCGGCGGTCTTCCGCGGATTGGCGCGCTCGCGCTTGGCGAGCACCATGGCGAGGTTGGTGGCGAGGTCGCCGTGGCCGGCGTCCCGGGGCCGCTCGAGCACGAACTCCACACCGTCGGCGCCGAGCCGCGAGGCAACCCTCGCCAGCTCGGCGCGAAGGGCGTCACTCACTCGGAGGCGGCCTTCTTGGCCGGCTTGGATTCGGCCTTCGTTTCGCTCTTGGCGGCGGGCTTGGCATCCGCCTTGGCGGGCTGGGACTTGGTGTCGGCGGCGGGCTTCTCCGACTCCGGCTTCCGCGGGCCCTTGCCGTCCTTGCCGTAATCCGTGATGTAGAAGCCGGTTCCCTTGAACACCAGTGCCGCACCGCCGGAGATCTTCCGCGTGGCCAGCTTGCCGCAGGTCGGGCACCTGGCCCGCGGCTTGTCGGTCATCTTCTGGAACTTCTCGAAGCGGTGCCCTTCGGGGCACTCGTACTCATAGGTCGGCATGGCTGCTCGCTGGGGGTAAACGAAATCAGCGGCTAAAGTTAGCCTGCTGAGGCGGGGTCCTCAAGTCGGTGGGCAACCGATTTCCGATGCCGGCACCCGAGTCGACCACATCGGCGTCCGGTGCACCACCCGCATCCGATTCACCACAGAGGCACAGAGGACACGGAGGGCTCAATGACCGTTGACGACACGTCGAACTCCGCGTGCCAGTAACTCGACGTTGAAGTTGATCAACAGGCCGAAACGCAGGTGAAGCAGCTTGAGGTAGGTGAGTAGCTGGGCGTGATGAATTGACGTGAGCGCCTCGATGGCCTTCATCTCCACAACCAGCCGCCCCTCGACCAGCAGGTCGATCCGATACGCGCTGCGTAGGCATACACCCTTGTACCGGAGCGGGATTTCCTCCTGCTGTACCCAATCGAGCCCGGGAAGAGTCAACTCGTGACAGAGGCACGCCTGATAGGTCGACTCCAGTAGGCCGGGACCGAGGGCTCGGTGCACCTCGATCGCCCCACCAATGACCTGCCCCGACAGCACCACATCAACCTCAGCGTCCCCGGCGCCCTCCGTGCCCTCTGTGCCTCTGTGGTGAATCATGAACCACGATGGCGAACCGACCCCCATCATGCGACTCGACCCCCCGCAAGTACGGACGAAATCACGCCGGCCGATACACGCCCCATACCTCACGGAGCGTGTCACTGATCTCGCCGAGCGTGGCCCGGGCGCGGACCGCGTCGAGGATGGGCGGCATGAGGGGCGTGGTGCCAGCGGCGGCGGATCGGAGGGTGGCCAGAGCGGCGGTCACCCCGTCCTGGTCCCGGCCCCGCCGGGACTCGGCCAGGCGCGCGCGCTGCTGGGCCTCGAGGGCCGAGAAGTCGGGGGCCTCGATGGCCGGCGGCGGCGAGGCGTCGGTGAACCGGTTGACGCCGACCACGACCATCTCGCCCGACTCCTGGGCCTTCTGGATCTCGTACGCGCTCCGGGCGATGGCGTCCTGAAAGAAACCGAGCTCGATGGCGCGGGCCGCGCCGCCGAGGGCATCCACCTCCTCGATCAGCGCCCGCGCCCCGCCCTCAATTGCATCCGTCAGGCTCTCGACGTAGTAGCTGCCCCCGAGGGGATCGACGACCCTGGCCACGCCGCTCTCGTACCCGATCACCTGCTGTGTGCGGAGCGCGAGCGTCGCCGATTCGGTAGTCGGCAGCGCCAGCGCCTCGTCGTAGCCGTTGGTGTGGAGCGACTGGGTCCCGCCCAGCACGGCCGCCAGCGCCTGCACGGTCACCCGGACGACGTTGGCGAGCGGCTGCTGGGCCTGCAGGGTGACGCCGCCGGTCTGGGTGTGAAAGCGGAGCCGCGCGGTCGCGTCGCCCGCGCCGAAGCGCTCCCGGACCAGCCGCGCCCAGAGCCGGCGCGCGGCCCGGAACTTGGCCGTCTCCTCGAACAGGTCGTTGTGGCTCGCGAAGAAGAACGAGAGCCGGGGCCCGAAGCTGTCGATCGCGAGACCCGCTTCCACCGCGACCCGCACGTACTCCAGCGCGTTGGCGAGCGTGAAGCCGACCTCCTGCGCGGCCGTCGCCCCCGCCTCGCGCATGTGGTAGCCGCTGATCGAGATCGGGTTGAAGCTCATGCCCTCGTCGCGCACGAAGCGGAAGATGTCCGCCACCAGCCGGAGCGACGGCCCCGCCGGATAGATGTACGTCCCCCGCGCGATGTACTCCTTGAGCACGTCGTTCTGGACGGTACCGGTGAGCGCGGTGCGCGGCACGCCCTGCTCCTCGCCGACCACGACGTACATGGCCAGCAGGATCGCCGCGGTGGCATTGATCGTCATCGAGCTCGAGACCTGGTCGAGCGGAATCTCGCGGAAGAGATCCGCCAGGTCGTCCACCGTGTCGATGGCGACTCCGACCCGGCCCACCTCGCCCTGCGCCATCGGATGGTCGGAGTCGTAGCCCATCTGCGTCGGCAGATCGAACGCGGTCGACAACCCCATCTGCCCCGCGGCCAGGAGCTGCCGGAACCGGCCGTTGGTCTCCTGCGCGGTGCCGAACCCGGCGTACTGGCGCATGGTCCAGAGCCGGCCGGCGTACATGTTGGGATAGACGCCGCGGGTGAACGGGAACTCGCCCGGCCGCCCGAGGTCCCGCTCAGGGTCACCGGCCCAATCGCCGGGCCCGTAGAGCGTCTTCGTCACAGGGCGGGCTGCGAGACGGCGCCGCTCACCCGCGCGGAGCTGCTGACGCGGCGGATGGTGTCGGCCACGAAGCCCACGTCCTCGCGGCTCCCGATGACGAGCGGCGTGCGCTGGTGGAGGTTGGTGGGAATGATATCCAGGATCCGGTTGACGCCGTCGGTGGCGCTCCCTTCGGCCTGCTCGGCGATGAACGCCATCGGGCTGGCCTCGTACAGCAGGCGCAACTTGCCGTTGGTGTTCTTGGAGTCGGCCGGATAGAGGAAGACGCCGCCGTTGATGAGGTTCCGGTGGAAGTCCGCCACCAGCGAGCCGATGTACCGGCTGTTCTTGGGCTTCACCCCGTCGGGAATGTCGCCCTTGAGGCCGCGCACCGCCGCCTGCACCGCCCGGTCCCAGCGCCCGAAGTTGCTCTCGTTGACGCTGTAATAGGTCCCGACGCGCGGCGTCACGATCCGCTCGTGCGACAGCAGGAACTCGCCGATCGTGGGATCGAGCGTAAAGCCGTGGACCCCCTGACCTGTGGTGTACACCAGCATCGTGCTCGAGCCGTACATCACGTAGCCGGCCGAGACCTGTTGGCAGCCCGGCTGCAGCACGTCCGCCACGGTGCCTCGGCCCTCCAAGCTCAGCCGCCGGTGAATGCTGAAGATCGTGCCGACCGCGGAGTTGACGTCGATGTTGGAGGAGCCGTCGAGTGGATCGTAGAGGACCGCGTACTTGCCGACGGCGCTTTCGGGAGGAACCGGGATGATGTTTTCGTCTTCCTCCGACCCCATGACGCACACCCGGCCCGTGTGCTTCAGGCAATTCTTGATCGTCTCGTTGGCCAGCACGTCCAGCTTCTGCTGCTGCTCGCCCTGCACGTTCTCGGAGCCGTGCTTCCCGAGGATGTTGACGAGCCCGGCTCGTCGGATGGCTGCGGCGATGATCTTGGCCGCGAGCGCGATGTCGTACAGCAGATTGGACAGCTCCCCGGTGGCCTCGGGGTAGCGGTCTTCCTGGTCGAGAATGAACCGCTCGATGGTCGTGACCGACGTCTGCACGAAGCCCCCGGGTGTCTGTGAGTCAGCTGTCATCGCACGTCGTAGCTGGTGGTCCCCGCGTTCGATCGTACCGTCATGCGCCGGCCATCGGTGACAACCGAGACCGTGCCTTCGCGATCGGTCCGGTGCACGGCCACCCCGTGCGCCTGGAGGCGGGCGAGCGTGGCCGGCGCCGGATGCCCATAATCGTTCCGGCCCAGTGAGATCACCGCCACCGTCGGCGCCAGCGCGGCGAGCCAATCGTCGCCGGTGCTGCCCCGGCTTCCGTGGTGGCCCACCTTGAGCAGGTCCACCGTCCGGAGCCGGCCGAGCATCGCCGCCTCGGCGGGGAAGCCGGCATCGCCGGCGAAGAGTGCCTGGAAATCGCCGTACTCGACCAGCAGCACGAGCGAGTCCTCATTGACGTCCTCGCCCCAGCCCGCCCAGCCGGGCACCGGATGCAGGACCGTAGCGCGGACGCCGTCGATCTCGAATCGGTCACCGGCCCGCGCCGGATGCCAGGGTACGCCGTCGGCGAGGAGCCGGTCGAGGAAACGCGTGTACCGCGAGTCGGCCACGTCGGCGCCGGGCTCGATGACCAGGCCCGCCGGGAGGCGAGCCATCACCGACGGCAGGCCGCCGAGATGATCGGCATGGGCGTGGGAGACGACCGCGAGCGTCAGCGAGCGGGCACCCTGCCGCTGGAGAAACGGCGCCACCACCCTGCGCCCTGCGTCCGCGCCCTCGCCCGCGGGGCCGGCATCCACCAGTATCCAGTGCCCGGCCGGCGTGCGGATCGCGGCGGCGTCGCCCTGCCCCACGTCCAGAAAATGTAACGTGAGGCTCGGGCCGCCGTCACCCGCGCGGGCGATCCCGATCAGCGGCGTGCGCGCCAGCCCAGCCCATACCACCGCCGTCAGCGCCCAGCCGGTCCGCCGGCCGGCTTCGCGCAGCGTGTTACGCGGCGCCGTAATCCACAGGCCGGCGACCAGAGCCGCGAGCCAGGGACCGGCCCCGCCCACGGTCCCCGGCTCGAGCAGCTGATGCCCGCCCGGGACCGCCGCGCCGGCCTGGGCGACGAGCTCGAGCAGGTGAAGCATCAGGCCGGCGCCTGCCGCGAACGGTCGGGCGAGCGGGGCCACCACCGGCTGGAGCAGCAGGCTCAGGAGCACGCCGGGCACCGCCACCGCGGCAATGGGAATGGCGGCGAAGTTGAGCAGCACGCCCACCGGCGCGACCGTCCCGAGCGACCACGCGGTGATCGGCCCGGTGGCAAGCGTAGCACCCACCGACGAGCCGAACGTGCGCCAGCCGACGCCTCGTCCGAGCGCGCCGTCGGTCCAGCGGCTGAACCGCGCGGCTCCCCAGAGCGCGGCGGCGGAGAGCCAGCCGCCCAGGTCGAGCACCGCCCACGGATCGACCAGGAGCACGACGAGACACGTCGCCGAGAGCAGCTCGTCGGCCCGCACCTGGCGCTGGCGCACGCGGCAGCGGGCGAGCACCAGGGCCAGCGCCGCCGCCCGCGTGGCCGGGGCGGGCCAGCCGAGGAAGCCCACGTAGGCGGAGCTCACCGCGGCGGCAATGATCAGCGCGTGTTCCCGCCGTGCGCGAAGCAGCCGCGCCACCAGGAAGACCCAGGCGCCGATGAGCCCGACGTGGAAGCCGGAGATCGACAGCAGGTGCACCAGACCGGACTGGGCGAAGCGATCCTGCAGCTCGGGGTCGATGCCGCCGCGCCGGCCCAGCATGAGCGCGTCGACCAGCGGGGCGCGGGTGCCGTAGAGCCCGCGGCTGGCGGTGGCGACGATCGTCCGGAGCCGCTCCGACAATGTCGGAGCGCCCTGCCCCGGCCCGCCGCCGCCGACGGCCAGGATGCCGCCGGCGCGGCCGGCAGTCCCGGGGCGCGGGATCCAGGTGCCTTCGATGCGGCTGGTGACGCCCGCCGGGCGCGGGTCGCCCGCGGGCCAGCGTGCGGCCACCGCTCCCGAGCACCCGGCTCCGATCGGCGTGACCTCGAGTCGGCCGCCCTCGAGCGGCACCGGCTCGTGCAGGCGCACCACCAGCCTGACGCGCCCCGCGGGCAGGCGGGCGGCGCAGCTTCCGGCATCGACCACCCAGGCCAGCTCGCCGCTGGCGCGGCCCACCGTGGCCGCCACGAGAAGCAGGAACGGGAGCACGCCACCGAGGGCTGCCGCAATCCCGGCCGCTGCCACCAGGACCAGGAGCGCGCCCACCGGCGCCCCGAAATGCAGAAGGCCGGTCGCGAGACCGGCCCCGTACGCCAGCGTGAGGAGAATCGCCGGCCGCGGCGTCACCGCGGCCGGCCCGTAGTCAGGCCTGGCGCCCGCCGCGCTTTGCGCCGCAGCGCGGTGAGAGCGAAATCCGCTGCAGGCCGTCCATCATCGCGACGTCGATGGCCGCCCGGCTCTGGTCCTTCTCCAGGCTGACCTCGGTGATCACCGACCCCTGTTGCGTGGACACATACCGCGCCGGGACCCGATTGAGCGCGTACACCATGGCATCCGCCCGACAGACGTCGCAGCCACAGAAGTCCGGGAAGCGCGACACCAGCGACTCGTACGAAGCCTTGACGTGCTCTTCGGTCAGATTGTGGATCACAGGAGCGCCAATGCGGCCATGACGACCGCGCCGGTGAAAGTGGAGCCGGTGGTGCCGGTAAGCCGGCAGGTATGGTAATCGCCGGCCGCGGTGGGCGGGAGGTCGAGCAGGACGAGTTGGTTGGTGCGCGTGCGCCCGAGCATGAGGTCGCCCCGCCGCGCCGGGCGCTCGACGAGCACCTCGTGCACCTCGCCCACGCGCGCGACGTTCTTCCGGCGCGTGTTCGCGCGGACCGCCTCGATGAGCCGCTCGAGCCGGGCCGAGGCGACGTCATCCGGGACATGATCGCGCAGGCGCACGGCCGGCGTGCCCTCGCGGACCGAGTACTTGAAGGTGTAGGCGTCGTCGAAATCCGCATCGCTGACGAGGGTGAGCGTCTCCTCGAACTGGGCCTCGGTCTCGCCCGGGAAGCCGACGATGATGTCGGTGGAGAAGGTGATGCCGGGAACGGCGGACCGGAGCTCGGCCACCACTTCCAGGTAGCCCGCGCGGGTGTACCGCCGCAGCATGCGCCGCAGCACCGCGTCCGACCCGCTCTGCACCGGCAGGTGCACGTGCTCGCAGACGGCCGGCGTCGACGCCATGGCGCCGATCACCCGCTCGGTGAAGTCGGTGGGGTACGGGCTCGTGAACCGCAGACGGCGGATGCCGCCCACCGCGCCGACGGCGCGGAGCAGATCGGCGAAATCATGCTGGCCGTCGTGGTAGCTGTTGACGGTCTGTCCGAGCAGCGTCACTTCGGTGGTGCCGCCCGAGGCCAGCGCCTCGACTTCGCGCACCACGTCCTCGAGCCGCCGGCTCCGCTCGGGGCCCCGGGTGAACGGCACGATGCAGAAGGTGCAGCGGTAGTCGCACCCGCGCTGTACCGTGACGAACGCGGTGGGGCTCTTATCGCGCACCGGCGGCACGTCTTCGTAGTGCTCCCAGTCGCGAAACTCGACGTCGCTGGCGCGCTGGCCGTGGCCCGCCCGGTCGATCAGCTCCGGCAGGTTGCGATACGCGTCCGGGCCGACGACCAGGTCGACCTTCGGGACACGCTCCAGCAGGACGGGTCCGAGGCGTTGGGCCATACAGCCGACCACGCCAAGCACGTCACCTGGGCGCTTGTGGCGCTGCAGCTCTCCCATGCGCCCGATGACCCGCTGCTCGGCGTTGTCCCGCACCGCGCAGGTGTTCACCAGCATCACATCGGCCTCGGCCGGATCGTCCGCGCGCAGATAGCCCTCGCGGCCGAGGACGCCGAACATGAGCTCGGAGTCCGCGATGTTCATCTGGCAGCCGTAGGTTTCGATGTAGACGCGTTTCATGGGGTCACGGTGCTGGGGCTGTTGGCTTCGTCGAGATTCACCGTCCGACCGTCCGACCGTCCGACCGTCCGACCGTCCGACCGTCCGACCAAAGATATCCGCCTACGGCCGCACCGTCATACCGACGTTCAGCAGGAAGGCCCGTTCCGAGTAGGCGCCCGCCGACCGCCAGACGTGCTCCAGGCCGAGGTCGATGCCGGCACGCTCCTGCGCGAAACGGATCCCGGTGCCAAGCGACAAGCCGAATTCGTGAGGCCGTTCGCCCTCGATCACCGGGAACGGGAGCGAGCCGTAGCGCGCGCCGAACCGGAGCGGACGCCGGGTCGGCCGGCGAGGGTCCCCCGTGAACTCGCCGCCGAACGAGACCTCGGCGGTGTTGTCCGCGCCGGTGCCGCCCTGCGCCAGGAGGTCGCTGTTGGCCCCCGACCAGGTCTTGACGAGCAGGTGGCTCGCCAGGTTCAGCTTGGGACTTGGGCGCCACTGGAGTCCGAGCCCGAACGTGTACGGCAGGTCCACCGTCGAGACCCGGGCCGAGTCGCGATCGACGTTGGCGTGCCCGTCCGAGCGGATTGTCGCGGCCATGCTGAAGGTGGTGCCGAAATTCCGGATCACGCCCAGCTCGACGCCGATGCCCGCGTACGACAGCTCCGAGCGCTGGGTCGCCGCCTGATAGCTGGAGTCCGCGAAGGATCGCCGGAACCGCAGGCGGTCGGAACCGGTGATGACGTGGAAGGAGCCGCCGAAGATCCAGGTGTCCTGCAGCCGATACGCGCCGGCGAAGCGGAGGTCGCTCATGCCGCCCCGGGACGACAAGGTGTCGTTGACAGCCACAAGCGCGTCGCGAAGCGTGATGGTGTCGGACGTGGCCTGCGTGAAGTCCCGGCTGGTGTAGCTGGAGAAGCTGATGCCCACGACGCCCGGGGATTTCCGGATCGGCCCCGCCACCGACACGAAGGGGAACCGGGTCTCCCGGAGCGACCCGGTCCCGGCGGGGTTCTCGACATGCCGGAAGTCCTGCAGGGAGCTCAGGCCGGCCGTGAGCGCCTGGAGCCGGCCCAGCGCGGCCGGGTTGAGTCCGGACGCCGGGTCGAACAGGCCGAACGCCCCACCGGTACCGAACGCATAGGTGCTGACCGACCGGCCGGGCAACCCGAGGCCGCGGACGCCGAACTGCGACGACTGGGCGGCGGCCACACCGGGCATCACCGCCAGACACACGACGAGGAGGGCTCGACGCACTTACGGCTTCTCGAAGGGAAAGGCGCGCTGGAACGTGATCCGGAGGCGCGGCGCCACCAGGACGCCACCCGACGGCGAGCGGGTCGAGAAGAAGGCGGCGCGCGCGAAACTGGCGCCTTCGGGAATCAGTCGGAGGAAGATGCTCTGCGGTCGACTCCTCGAGCTCTGCCAGAGCTGCACGATGCGGGTCATCTCGACTTTCACGGTATCGCTCTCCACCGGAGGGAGGGTATCCTGGCGAATGAAGGTGACATCGCTCGTGAGCGGAGACTTGGCGCCGAGGTCGCCGAGGACGGCCAGAGTCTGGATCGCCGAAGGATCGCTCGGGAGCCCGACGATCGGACGGGCGGGTGTGAGCTCGAGCGTGGCGCGCACGATCGTCGTCGAGTCGAGGAAGCCATCGGTCAGGCCGAAGCGCACCAGCGCCCGCGAGGCCGGCTCGCCGCCCACGAGGAGCAGCGTATCGTCCGGGACGGCGGTGCTCTGGGTGACGAAGGTGTTGAAGGCCGTCGTCCGGATCATCGTCTGGTTGCGGACCGATCCCGTGTCCGGCACATCGACCGTGACGTAGCTCGTGAAGGTGGCCCCGGTGCCCGCCGGCAACGCGCCTACCCGAATGCCGGTCGGTGCGACGGCGGCCATCCGGAGGCCGATGGCCAGGACGCTGTCGCCGCCCACCGGCAGCCGCAGCCGGTCCAGGTCCGCGCCGCGCAGGGTCGTGTGGATCGCGCCGCTGTTGACCGTGTCGGGCACGGCGATACTGTCGATGAGGTTCGAGTCGACGAACTGCGATTCGACGTCGGAGAACGTGACGGTGCTGTCCACCGCGCTCGGCAGCCGGTAGAGGTAGACCTTGAGGCCGTCGACCAGCGTGTCGCGGGACACCAGCGTCAGGTTCAGCAGCACCGAATCGACCGCATAGGCGCGCAGCGTGTCGCGCACCGCGATCGAATCGCCCCGGGCGGCGAGACGGTAGACCGCCCGATCTTCGCTGGCCGCGAAGCCGCTCGAGACCAGCAGTGCCGGGCCCTGCCCCCGGGCGACGTACCCGTTGGCGCTGTCCCTGTGCGCGGGGAAGCTGCTGTCGCGGAGCGCGAGCGCGGGCACGACGGTGTCGAACACCTGCACCGAGCCGCCGGGACAGAGCGCAGGACAGTCCGCCGGCGAGGTCAGCTTCTCCTGGCACGCCGTCATCACGCCGATCAGCCCTGCTACGCCCGCGACCCAGCGCCACGGGCGCCTCACGCGAGCTGCTCCTTCCCGAACGCCGCCGGCAGGAGCCCGGCGATCGTCCAGGTCACGGAACCGGCTGGGCTCACGGCGTCCACGCGCAGATCGGGCCCGAACTCCGACAGCACCTGGCGGCAGGCGCCGCACGGCGCGGCCGGCGGATCCGAGTCCGACACGACCACCGCGCGCCGGAACCGCTGGGCGCCGGCCGCAACCGCGGCGCACACCGCGGCGCGCTCCGCGCACATCGTGAGCCCGTACGAGGCGTTCTCGACGTTACAGCCCACGAACACACGGCCATCGTCCGCCTCGAGGGCGCAGCCGACGCGAAAGCGGGAATACGGCGCGTACGCGTGCTGCTGCGCGGCGCGAGCCGCGTCCACCAGGGTGTCAGTCACTCCAAACCTCGGGCAGAAACGACGTGCCCGCCGAGAGCGGCGGGACACCAAGAAAATCGGCCACCGTCTGGCCGACGTCGGCGAAAGTCGGGCGCCGGCCCAGAGGCACCGCCCGGACCCGGGGGCCCACCGCCAGCACCGGCACGACTTCGCGCGAGTGGTCGGTGGACGGGGTCGTCGGGTCGTTGCCGTGGTCGGCGGTAAAGATAACGAGGTCCTCCTCCCGTACCCCGGACAGGAGCCGGGGGACCGCCCGATCGAGCGCTCGAAGCCCGCCGTGGTATCCGGGCACGTCGTTCCGGTGGCCCCAGGTCTGGTCGAACTCGATCACGTTGGCCAGCAGCAGGCCCCGGCGCATCGTGCCCAGCGCGCTCTCGATCAGCCCGTAGGCCTCGCCGTTGGTCGCGGTGTGGATGCTGGAGATGCCGCGGCCGGCGAACAGGTCGTCCACCTTCCCGACCCCCACCCGCGGCACGTGGTGCTCCGCCAACCGGTCGAGTAGCGTGGGGCCCGGTGGCGGCAGGCTGAAATCTCTGCGATGGGCGGTCCGGACCCATGCCCCCGGCTCACCGACGAATGGGCGTGCGATGACCCGCGAGACGCCATGCTCGCCCTCGAGGATGGCGCGGGCGGCGGCGCATGCCGCGTACAGCTCCTCGAGCGGGACCACCGCCTCGTGCGCCGCCACCTGGAAGACGCTGTCCGCCGAGGTATAGACGATCCACTTGCCCGTGCGGCGGTGTTCCTCGCCGTAGTCCTCGAGCACCTGCGTGCCCGAGGCGGGGGTGTTGCAGAGCACGCCGCGGCCGGTGCGCTCGGTGAACCCCGCGAGGACGTCGTCCGGAAAACCGTGCGGGTAGGTGGGAAACGGAATCGGGATGACGAGGCCGCAGAGCTCCCAGTGACCGGTGATGCTGTCCTTGCCCGCGCTGGTCGGCTCGGCGACCCCCCACGCGGCCTGCGGCCGATCGATGCAGGCCACGCCGGCGATCGGGGCGCAGCAACCGAGGCCGAGGGCCTCGAGGTGCGGGAGCGCCAGGCTGCCGACGGCGCGGGCGACGTTGGCGAGCGTGTTGCTGCCGGCGTCACCGTACGCGTCGGTGTCGGCCGCGGGCCCGATGCCCACTCCATCGAGCACGATGATCGCGGCGCGGCGGCTCACGGCCGGGGTGTCGTCTGCACGTAGTGGAAGCGGAGCGCCGTGAGCGCCTGGTCGAGCAGCTGGCGCTCGTCCTCATCGAGCCGGCCCTCGGTCTTCTCCTGCAGCATGCCGAGCGTGTCGATCAGGGTCTGCGCCACTTTGCGCCCGTCGCCCATCCCCTCGGCGCCGGGCGGCAGCGATCCGCCGAGCGCGGCCTCCGCCTGATGGGCGAGGCCCAGCACGAGCGAGGCGAAGTGTGCATTCATGGCTCCCTCCCGTAGCGCCGGGGCACTCGTGGGCTGAGCGCGGTGAGCAGTTCGTAGGCGATCGTCCCCGCGGCGGCCGCCTGCTGGTCGAGGGAGACGCGTCCACCATAGATCGTCGCCACATCACCCGGCACGGGTCGGCTCTGGCCCGCGTCGACCATCGTCATGTCCATCGTCACCCGCCCGACCACCGGCACGAGCGCGCCATCCAGCTCGACGACCCGCGACGGCACGGCCGGGGCAAGGCTGGCGGCGGCCTCGCGAGCGGCCCGGAGAAAGCCGTCGGCGTATCCCAGCGCGAGGGTTGCGACCGTCGTCGTGCGTGGTGCGCGCCAGGTGGCGCCGTAACTCACGGTGTCGCCGGCACTGACCGTACGTACCGCCACGACGCGTGCCCGGAGCGTGGCCACCGGATCCGGCGACGGCGCGGTCGCGCCCGCAGCCCCGCCATAGAGAAAGATCCCCGGGCGGATCAGGTCGCCCGCGAATCGGCGGCCCTGAAGTGCCGCGCTGCTGTTGGCGGCGTGCACCAGCGCAGGCCGCCGAGGCAGGGCCGCCAGCACACCCTGGAGCCGATCCCACTGCACCGCGGCGGAGGCAGGCCCCGTATCCGCGCTGTGGAAGTGGGTGAACAGCCCTTCCCAGCCGGGGGCCTCCTGCAGCAGCGACGCGGCGGCGACCAGCGCCGAGGTGTCGTCCCAGCGGAAGCCGGCGCGCGACATCCCGGTGTCGATCTCCACGTGGAACGGCCGCGTGCCTTGGCGACACCAGGCGGCGAGTGTCGCGAGATCGCCGATGGCGGGCCGGAGGTCGTGCGCGAGGTGGGGATCGATGGTGCCTGCCAGCAGCGGGCTTGCAACCAGCACCGGCCGAACGATCCCCGCGGCCCTGAGCGCCGCGCCTTCCTCCACCGACGCCACCCCATAGCCCCACGGATCGAGCGGTTCGAGCGCCCGCGCCACGGCGACGGCGCCGACACCATAGCCGTTAGCTTTGACCATCGGCAGGAGGCGGGTGCCCGTGAGCCCGACGAGGGTGCGCGCATTGGCAACGAGCGCGCGCAGGTCGACGTCGACCCAGGCCCGGGCCGTTTCGGGGGTAAAGGTCATGGCGAGCCGGCGGGTATCTTATTCCTGACGGGGGATAAATGCAAGACAATTCAGCGCTTGGGCGCGCTCTGGCGATGGTGCGCGACCTCCGGGCACGGTGCCCCTGGGACCGGGCGCAGACCCGTGAGTCGCTCCGGCCGTACCTGGTCGAAGAGGTGCTCGAGCTCGACCACGCGCTGGGCGAGGGGGAGCGGGAGCCCATTCGGGACGAGCTGAGCGACTTCCTGCTCCACCTGGCGTTCCAGCTGGTGATTGCCCAGGAGCTCGGCGAGTTCTCGCCGGACGACGTGGCCGAGGGACTCGAGCGAAAGATGCGCCGGCGCCATCCGCATCTCTTCGACCTGGGCGACGCCGAGCCGTGGGAACGAATCAAGCGGAAGGAGCGCCGGGGCCGGACGCTCGCGGGGATCATTCCAACCCTGCCGCCGTTGCTCAAGGCCTACCGGCTGCAGGAGCGCGCGGCCTCGGTCGGCTTCGACTGGCCGGACGCCGCGGGGCCGAGCGAGAAGGTGCGCGAGGAGCTGGCGGAGGTCGAGGCCGAGCTCCGGCAGCAGCCGACCCAGCCTCGTCCGGCCGCACCGGCCGACCCGAATACGCCCACGTCCGCGCCGAACGAGGCGCTGGTGGAGGAGATCGGCGACTTGCTGTTCGCCGTCGTCAACCTGGCGCGAAAGGCCGGCGTGCAGCCGGGGCCGGCGCTGGACGGTGCCAACCGGAAGTTCCGGGACCGGTTCGAGGCGGTGGAGCAGCTGGCGGAGGCGCGGGGCATCGAGTTGCACGGGGCGGGGCTGGAAGTGCTGGATGGGTTGTGGGAGGAGGTGAAGGAGGGTGGCCGGACGGTCGGACGGTCGGACGGTCAGCGATAGCAACCCGTCATCCCGAGCGCAGCGAGGGACCTAGCTCGGGAATAGCTCGACCTCGGGCCAGCAAGATCCCTCGCTCCGCTCGGGATGACGGCGTCTCCCCGACCGTCCGACCGTCCGACCGTCTGACCGCCGACCGTCACGGATACAACCGATGTATCTGCCGCGGAAACGCGATCGCCTCCCGGATGTGCGCAATGCCCGAGATCCACGCCACGGTCCGCTCGATGCCAAGCCCGAAGCCCGAGTGCACGAACGTGCCGTACTTCCGGAGATCCAGGTACCAGCGGTACGCCTCGGGATCGAGACCCTGCCGGTGGATCCGCGCGAGCAGCCTGTCGTAGTCGTCCTCGCGCTGTGAGCCCCCGATGATCTCGCCGTAGCCTTCGGGCGCCAGGCAGTCGTTGTTGAGGACCGTCCGTGGGTCGTCGGGGTTCTCCTTCATGTAGAACGCCTTGACGCCCTTGGGATAGTTGAAGACGAACAGCGGCCGGTCGTACTGCTGGGCCAGCAGGGTCTCGTCGTCGCCGCCGAGGTCGTCGCCCCACTTGATGTCGGAGCCGAGCTGATTGAGTCGCGTCACCGCGTCGGAATAGGAGATCCGCGGGAAGGGCGCCTGCACCCGCTCGAGCGGTGCCGTGTCCCGCTCGAGCTCGGCCAGCTCTTCCTTGCGCCGCTCGAGCACCCGTGCCACGATGTAGCTCACGAACGATTCCTGGAGCCGCATGTTGGCGTCGGAGTCGTTGAAGGCCACCTCGGGCTCGACCATCCAGAATTCCGTCAGATGACGGCGGGTCTTCGACTTCTCGGCGCGGAAGGTCGGGCCGAAGCAGTAGACCTTGCCCAGCGCGGCGGCGGCGGCCTCGACGTAGAGCTGACCCGTCTGCGCCAGGTACGCCTTGCCCAGGTCGAAATAGTCGGTGGCGAACAGATTGCCCGCCTCCTCGCCGATCGCGCCCGTCAGGATCGGCGTGTCAACCAGAGTGAAGCCTTCCTGGTAGAAGTAGTCCCGGACGGCCTGCTCGACCTCGTGGCGCACCCGAGCGATGGCCGCCTGCCGCCGGGTCCGGAGCCACAGGTGTCTATGTTCGAAGAGGAACGTCGTCCCATGCTCTTTGGGGGAGATCGGGTAGTCGGGGCTCGCACCCAGCGGCTCGAGGCCGCTGACCGACAGCTCGAATCCACCCGGGGAGCGCGGGTCGTCCCGCACCACCCCCGTCACCGCCACGCTGGCCTCCTGGGTGAGCGCCCCGAAGACGGCCCAGGCAGCCTCAGCCACCTCCTTCTTGGACACGACCCCTTGCACGGTGCCCGTGCCATCCCGCAGCACCAGGAACGCGATCTTGCCGCTCGACCGGGTCGTCACGACCCAGCCGCGCACGGTGACCGTCTCGCCCACGTGCCCGCGCAGCTCGCTGATCCGTACTGCCGTCATGCCCGTTCCGCTGTGAAGAGGGGGATGTCGCTGGGAGCGTTGAGTCTAGCCCTCCTCCTCGGAAGCGTCAACGCGGCCTGTGCCCCCGCGCCGGCGGCGCCCGCGGCACTCCTGCCGGGGCCGTCGTCCGCCACCGGGCCGGCCCAGGTCTGGCGCGCCAAGTCTGGCCGCCGCTATACCGGCCGGGTCGTGGTGGCAGGCGAGACCGTCTACGCCGGCAGCGTCGACCGGAAGGTGTACGCGGTGGACCTGGCCAGCGGGCAGCTGCGCTGGTCGTCCCGGCTGGGCGGCCTCATCGGCGGCGGCGTGCTTGTGGCGGGCGACACCGTCTACGCAGCCAGCGGCCGTCCCGAGGGCAAGGTGTATGCGCTCGACGCGCATACCGGCCAGCGGCTGTGGCGCACGAAGACGGGGACGGTCGGCGCGCCGCTCGCCCTGGTGAACGGCATCCTCGTGGCCGAGACCCAGCGTGGCGATGTGTTCGGGCTCGATCCGGCGGCGGGGACGGTACGCTGGCGGCGGCTGGTCGGGTTCTCCCGGATCCCGGCGGTGGCGGCGGACAGCGGCACGCTGGTGGTGGCCACCATCGACTCGCTCTTCCGTCTCAGCGCGCGCGACGGCCAAGTCGTTCGCCGCGCCAGGTCGCCCGGCGCGATCGTCTCGCCCTGGCTCCAGCACGGGGGCCTGCTCGTGGCCGGCACGACCGATTCGGGGGTGGTGGCGATCGCCCGTGGCGACCTCCGGCCCCGGTGGCGAGCGCGGCTCGACGCCCCTGTGCTGGGGACGCCGGCGGCGCAGGGCGACACGCTCTACGCCGCCAGCCGCCGGGGCACGCTCTACCGCATCGTCCCCGTGGCGCCCGATTCGATGCCTGCGGCCACGCCGATCGCGGTCCTCGACTGGCCAGTGACCTCGTCGGTGACCGTACTGGGCGGCCTCGTCCTTCTCGGCGGCGCCGATGGTCTGCTCCGCGCCCTTCGGCCCGACGGCAGCGAGGCCTGGCGGATCCAGCTCTCCTCGCCGGTCGAGCTCGGCCCCCTGCCCCTGGACGACGGGATGATCGCCGTCGGCGGGGACGGCGACCTCCACCGGTACCGCCGATGACTCGCTTCGCCGCGCTGGTGCTCGCCCTCCTGGTCATGGCCGCGCCCGCTGCCCGGGCGCAGGGAACGAGCCCGCTCATCAAGTATGGCAAATGGGTGCTGGCCGCAGGCGCCGTGGGAATGAACTACCTCGCCGACCGGGCCCACGACCGGGCGGACAACCAGTTCGACATCCTTCGCTCGCGCTGCTTCGAAGACCGGGAGCTCTGCGCGCTCGACGGGTCAGGCCGCTACGTGGACGGCGGGACCGAGGAGCTCTACCAGTCATCGCTGCGCTACGACAGCCACGCACGGCGCTGGTTGTTCGCCGGAGAGACCGCGCTGGTCGGCGCGGCGGCGATGTTCGTGTACGAGCTCACACGCCACGCGCCGAAACCGGACAACATTCCGTTCGAGCCGGAGGTGAGGAGCCTGCGGCGGGCGACGGGGGTGGGGGTGCGGATCGGGTTCTGAGGCTGGCTCCGTCACCCCACCCGAAACAACTCCACCGCCCGCGGATACCGCGCCACTGCGCGCGCCCGCAATCGCTGATTCTCCACCCGCTGCAGCGCGGGGTCGGCGCCGATGAGCTCGATCGCGAGCTGCCGGGCGCGGGCGAGCAGGTCGTCATCGGCCGGCAGTTGCGCGTGGCGCACCTCGACTCCCCCGCTCTGCCGCGCGCCGATCAGGTCGCCCATTCCGCGCTCCGCCAGGTCCAGCTCCGCGATCCTGAACCCATCCTGCGTCCCGGCAAAGGCGTGCAGGCGATCGGCCGCCTCGGTATCGGACATGAGGATGCAGAAGCTCTCCTCCGGCCCCCGGCCGATCCTCCCGCGGAGCTGGTGCAGCTGCGCCAGGCCGAAGCGCTCCGGGTGCTCGATCAGCATGATCGTCGCATTCGGGACGTCGATACCGACCTCGATGACCGTCGTGGCCACCAGCACGTGCAGCTCGCCGGCCCGGAAGCGCCGCATGACGTCGTCGCGGTCGTCCGCCTTGAGCCGGCCGTGCACCAGGCCCACCCGGAGCTCAGGCCACCGCGCCGCGAGGGTCTGGGCCATCGTGGTGGCCGCGCGCAGGTCGGCCCGCTCCGACTCCTCGATCACCGGCAACACCACGTACGCCTGGCGCCCCCGCCCGCAGGCCTCGCGCACGAACTCCATCACCCGCTCGCGCTGCCCGCTCGTCCGGACCGCGGTGCGAATGGTCCCGCGCCCGGGCGGGCGATGACGGAGCGTCGAGACGTCGAGATCGCCGTAGAGCGTGAGCGCGAGCGAGCGTGGGATCGGCGTGGCCGTGAGCAGCAGGACGTCGGGCGCGGCGCCTTTGCCGATCAGCGCCGCGCGTTGCTCGACGCCGAACCGGTGCTGCTCGTCGATCACGACGAGCCCCAGGCGCTGGAACGAGACGCTTTCCTGCATCAGCGCGTGGGTGCCCACCACCAGCCGCGCCTGGCCCGCGGCGAGACGCCCACGGATGGCCTGCTTTTCCCCGGCGGAGTGCCGGCCGAGCAGGAGCTCGGGCCGGAGCGAAAGCGGCGCGAGGAGCTGCTCCAGTGTCACCGCGTGCTGCTCGGCGAGGAGCTCGGTCGGCGCCATGAGCGCGGCCTGGAAGTCGTTCTCCACGGCGAGCAGCATCGCGAACAGCGCGACGACGGTCTTGCCGGTGCCGACGTCGCCCATGAGCAGGCGGTGCATGCGGTCGGGGGCGACCATATCGGCGGTGATCTCGCGGAGAGCGCGCTGCTGATCGTCGGTCAGCTCCCAGGGAAGCGACTCGCGGAGGCGGGTGGTGAGGTCGCGGCGGACGGTGAAGGCCACGCCGCTCCGGCTCCGCTTCGCTACCGCTCCGGGCGCGGATGAGCATGAGCTGCAGGTCCAGCAGCTCGTCGAACGCCAGCCGCCGCCGGCCCAGCTCCGCTTCGGCGGCCGTCGCGGGCCGATGCACCGCGCGGAGCGCGTCGGGCAGCGACGGAAGGGCGAGCGAGCGCCGGAGCTGATCGGGCAGCACGTCGTCCGACAGGGCGATGAGCGCGTCCAGATGCCGCTCGACCAGCCCACGGATGACCTTGTGGCTCAACCCCTCGGTGGCGGGATACACCGGCAGCACCTTGCCGCCCGCCAGCGGATCGACCTCGCTGTCCGGATCGGCCAGGATGACGAACTCGCGCGGGGCCATCTGCCGGCCGTGATAGAAGCGCACGGGGCCCGACACGAGCAGCGTCTGCCCGACCACGATGGTCCGGTCGAGAAAGGCCTGGCCGGGCCACGCGCACTCGAGCACGCCGCTCTCGTCGCGCAGCACGGCGTGGAAGATCCGAAGCCCCCGCCGGGTCGGGACCACCCCCTTGGCCACCACCCGGCCGATGCAGGCCACCTCCTGCCCGACTTCCGCGCGCACGAGCGGGGTGACAGTCGAGGCATCGATGTAGCGGTGCGGGAGGTGCCACAGGAGGTCCTGCGCGGTCCGGATCCCTAGCCGCTCCAGCTGCTCGGCACGCCGCTCACCGATCCCCTTGAGGAACTTGACGGGCGTGTCGAGGTGGACGGCGCCCGCGGGACGTTGGGTTCTGGAAACCATCGTGGGCTGGTCTTCACCACAGAGGCACAGAGGGCACAGAGGGTGCTATGCGACAGGATCCCGCCGAGCGCATCACATGTCCTCCTCTCTGTGCCCTCTGTGCCTCTGTGGTGAAAACCTACCGAGAAATGATCAGGGAGTGTCGCCCGGCGCCTCGGCGAGGAGATGCGAGGCGAATCGTTTAGGGTCGAACGCCTGCAGATCGTCCAGCCCTTCGCCCACGCCGAGGAACCGGATGGGGAGATCGAGCTCCCGGCGGAGCGCCGCCACGGCGCCGCCGCGCGCACTGCCGTCGAGCTTGGTGACCACGATGCCGGTCGGGCTCACGGCCTGCGCGAAGAGCTTGCCCTGCTGCACCGCGTTCTGCCCCACGGTGCCATCGAGCACGAGCAGGGTCTCGTGCGGCGCGCCGGGCAGACGCCGGGCCGTGACCCGCACGACCTTGCGGAGCTCGTCCATGAGGCCGTCCTGGGTATGCAAACGGCCCGCGGTATCGATCAGGACGGTGTCGCACCCGCGGGAGACCGCGGCGTCGATTGCGTTGAAGGCCACCGAGGCCGGATCGCCGCCGGCGTCACCCGCGACGCAGGGGATGCCGAGCCGGTCGGCCCAGACCTGGAGCTGGGCGATGGCGCCGGCCCGGTACGTGTCGGCCGCCGCGAGGAGCACCTTCCGCCCCTCCCGCTGGAGCCGGCGGGCGAGCTTGGCCGTTGTCGTGGTCTTCCCTGTGCCGTTGACGCCGACCATCAGAATGACCGTGGGCCCCGGCTCCGCGCGCGCGATGACGCCCGGATCGCTCCGCCCGTTGAGCAGGGCCGCGAGCCGACCCTCGAGCGCACCGCGAAGGTCCGCCTCGGTCTTGAGCTTGCCGCGCCGGACCTCGTCCTCGAGGGCCTGGGTGAGCTCGACCGTGGCGGGCACACCGAAGTCCGCCTCGATGAGGACGCGCTCCATCCGCTCGAGATCGTCCGCGTTGAGCCCCCGCATGAGCGCGCCCACGTCCGTCATGGCGACGCGCTTGATCCGGCTCCAGAGGCCCTCGTTCCTGTCCGTCAATCTGCCGTTGGCCATGCCCAAACTTACACTCGTCTCAGCGCAGCCCCAGCCGTCTTCGCGCGATCCACTCCCCCGCCAGGCCCAGCACGCAGAGTCCGAAGAGCCAGAGCCAGTCGCGCGCCGCCCGGCGGCTCGACGGCGTCCGGGCCCGCGCGGCGTGCTCCCTGAGCACGACCGGCCGCGGCAGAAGCTCCTCCGAGTACTCTTCGACCGCCACCGTCCCGCCGCCTCCACCCGACAACCGGTAGCGGTACTCGCCCGGCGGAAGCCAGACGGTGGCCCGTCCGCTCCCGTCGAACCGGAGTGTGTCGGCGCGAGGCGCTCCGACACCACTCCAGGCCACACCCACGGCCGTCGGCAGCCCCGGCGCCGTCCAATCGAACGTCACCGGCCGCCCGTTCTCCACGACCGCCCTGAGAGGACGGGCGCTGCCTCGAGCCGAGTCGGCGCCACCCAGCAGCCAGCTTGCCGTCGCGGCGACCCAGGTGCGGTAGCTCTGCTCGCTGCTCCCGCCGCGGAAGGCCCAGCGCCAGAGACCGTCGACCGCCACGGTGACCCGCCGGGCGCGCCCGGCCTCGCCGCCGAACACCGCCGGCCGTGGCGCGCCGCGCCGGCCAAGCTGGGCGCTCAGGGCCACCCAGTCGCCCGGCTCGGGCTGACGTGGGGTGATCTGGATGGCCGGTGGAAACGAGTCGACCGGCTCGCCCAGGAACGCGCCGGCTACAGGTGACGCGTCACCGGGCCGGAGATACCAGTCGCCCGGAAGCGCGGTCGAGTCCGACCCCCCGCCCCAGCGCCAGATTCCCCGCGCGGTCGAGCCCTCCGCGACCGCGCCCAGCGGCCCCATCTGGATTAGGAGATCGGCGCGCCGGGCCGCCTGGCGGACCGTCTCCGCCGGCACCAGCGAGAGATCGGCCATCGACCGCCAGCGCCCCGGATCCAGCCGGACGAACCCGCGTACCGGCAGTTGAGCCACCTCGCGCAGGGTGCGATAGAGAAACCGGCTGTCCCAGTCCCCGGGAGCCGCGAGCAGAACGACGCCCGGCGTCGGCGCCACGGTGACGATGTGGAGCCGGGTGTCGGTGCGCGGCTCCGCGTCGCCACCCGCGCTGCCGGCGGCGGAGAGCGTCACTTGAAGGACGTGCTCCCCGGGCCCGACCGCCGCCGAGCTGACCACCAGGCGGCCGCGCGCGCCGCCGCTCTTGAGCGCGAGCCGCCGCATCCCGACGCGCTTGCCGCCGAGGGTCGCTTCGACCACGACGCTGTCCGCGGTCGCGGCGCCCGTGGCATCCACCTCGAGCTCGAGCGGAATGGAGTCGCCGGCGGTGACCCGCGCAGGGCCGCTCACGCGCGTGAGGGCCAGGTCGGGCCGGACCGCGCGAGGGAAGAGCCGCACGCCGACCGATTGGAGGAAGTCGGGAGGAAGGTCGCCGGCGTCTTCGATCTCGCCATCGGTGACGACGAGGACCGACCGGTCCGACGCCGAGGCGGCGGCGAGCGCGGGCGCCAGCAGCGAGCGACCGCGCGTGGGAAGCGAGTCGGCGGATCCGCGCTCGTCGCCGAAGCGGCGCAGGTCGCCCCAGCGCGCGGCCGAGTCGCGAGCCTCGAGCCAGCGGCCGCCAGGGGCGGTCATGCTGAGCGAGGCGTCGAGCAGCACCAGCGGGCGCCGGAATGTGCCGGCCACCGGACAACTGACGTTGAGGAGCAGGAGGCCGAGCGCACCCCAGGCCACCGCGCGGCAGGCGAGCGGCACCCATCCGCGCCGCCCCGTTCGCTCCAGCCGGAGATACGTGAAGGCGGCCAGGGCGGCCGCCAGCGCCAGGACGACGAGGGCACGGAAGATCATCGCGGTGCGGGCGCCTTCGCGGCCTCGAGGGCCTCCGCCAGGGTGAGCCGCCCTTCGTAGAGGGCGCGGCCCACGATGGCACCCGCCAGTCCCGCCTCGCGCGCCGCCCGGATATCGCCGGCCCCGGCGATGCCGCCGCTCGCGATCACGCCGACGCCTGTGGCCTGCAGCCGGCGCGCGCCGTCGAGGTCCGGACCCGTGAGCATGCCATCCCGCGCGACGTCGGTGTAGATCACCGTGCGCACGCCCTCGCCCGCCACGCGGCGCGCGAGCGCCTCGGCGCTGAGGTCGGACGTCTCCGTCCACCCGCGGATCGCGACCCGTCCGTCCCGCGCGTCGATGCCCACGGCGATGCGGTCCGCGCCCAGGGCCGCCACCGCACCTGGGACGATCGCCGGGTCGATCGCCGCGGCCGTGCCGATGACGGCCCGGCTCACCCCCTGCTCGAGCCCCTCGCGAACGAGCTCGACCGTCCGGAGCCCGCCGCCCAGCTGCACCCGCACCCGCTGTCCGACCAGGGCCACGATGCGCCGGACCACGGCCAGGTTCTCGCCTTCACCGAAGGCCCGATCGAGATCCACCACGTGGATCCACGCTGCGCCCTCCCCGGCGAACCGCTCGGCGACCGCCACCGGGTCCTCCCCATAAACAGTTTGCCGCGTCGCCTCGCCCTGGCTCAGGCGAACGACGCGGCCATGTCGGATATCGATGGCGGGGAAGAGGTCCACTACCGGAGCGCTACGGGAGCCACCGGGCCTGGGTTTCGGTTTCGACGGGCCGCTGCGCGACGGAGCGCGGCGCGTCCTCATCCCGCTCCGGACGCTGGGGCTGGGCCGGGTGCAGGAGCAGCAACAGCCGGTCGCGTTCGCGGGTGAAGTCGTCGCGGATACCGTCGCGGATCGGCGCGCCGTTGCCGAGCGCGACGCGGCGCGCGTCCTTGGCGACGCCGTTGACCCGAAACTCGTAGTGGAGGTGCGGTCCGCTGGCGAGGCCGGTCGAGCCGACGTAGCCGATCGTCTGGCCCTGCTCGACCCGCGCGCCCGCCCGGATGCCCCGCGCGAAGCCGCGCAGGTGGCCGTAGCGGGTCGTGATCCCGTTCCGGTGCCGGAGCTCGATCAGGTTGCCATAGCCCCCCGCGCGGCCGGCTCGGAGCACGACGCCATCGCCCGCGGCCATGACCGGGGTGCCGGGCGCCGCGGCGTAGTCGGTGCCTTCGTGACGCCGGGTAATCCCGAGTACCGGGTGGAAGCGGGCGCGGGCAAACGACGAGGAGATCCGCCGGAACTGCACCGGGGCCCGGAGGAACGCGCGCCGGAGCGAGCTGCCGGCGGCATCGTAGAACGCCGGGTGGCCGTCGGCCTCGAACCGGAAGGCCGTGAGGCTCTTGCCGGACATCGTGAGATCGCTCGCCAGCACGCGGCCGAAGCGGATCTCTCCGTCCTCCGAAACCAGCCGCTCGAAGACCACCTGAAACCGGTCGCCCGGCTGGATGTCGCGGGTGAAGTCGACCTGCCAGGCGTACACGTCAGCGAGGTCCCAGGCGAGCCGCTGGCGGTCGGCCCCGTCGAGCTGGTCGTCGGCCACCTGGGCGTCGAGCGCCTCGTACAGCGAGTTGTCGATCGAGCCCTCGATCCGCATCGGCTCTGCCGTCCAGGCGATCGGCTCGAGCACCGCGTTCCAGCCGTCGATCATCCGATGAAAGACGATGCGCTGCTCGGGCGTCGTCCGAACGCTGATGCGGGTCGGGACGGTGTCAGGGGCGGTGGCCCGGAAGCTGAAGACGAGGCCCGAGCGCATCCGGCGGGGGTCGAGCGGCAGCGCGGGGTCGAGGCCGCCGAGGTCGAGGTCGACCACCCCGTGCCGGGCGAACAGCTCGGACACGGTCTCGCCCCGCCGCAAGGTATCGAGCATCTCGATGGCGGCCGGCGTGACCGCCGGCCGGGCGACTTCGGGGGCCGCCACCGGCGTGGACATCCGCCGCCACGGCCACCACCCCGTCGTCGAGAAGACGGCGGCGGCCGAGAAGACCGCGAAGGCGGCACCCACCCGGACACCGCGCATCAGTCCATCTGCCGCCGGATGAAGGTCGGAATCTCCATCTCGGGCACTTCGGTCGATCCGGCCGGCGGGGCCTGGCTGACACGCGGCGCGCGCGGGGCCGGCGACGCGGGCTGGGCCGTAGGGGGCACGGGCGTGGCCATGCCGGGCACCGATCCCCGGCCGCTCCGCTGCGGGAAATTGAGCACGCCCGCGGCGCCCGAGGCGCGCGTGAGCGGCTGATCCCCGGTGACCGCGCGGTCGAATCCGGTGGCGATGACGGTGACCCGGACCTCGCCGTGCATGGCCGGGTCGTTGCCGGCGCCGAAGATGATCTCGGCGTCGTCGCCCACGGCGTCGTGGATGATGTCGTTGATCTGGGTGGTCTCGCCGAGGGTCAGGTCGTCGCCGCCGATGATGTTGATCAGCACGCCGGTGGCGCCGGCGATCGAGACGTTGTCGAGCAGCGGGGACGAGATGGCCTGCTGCGCCGCCTCGAGCGCGCGGTTCTCGCCCCGGCCGATGCCGGTGCCCATCAGCGCCGCGCCGCCGTTCTGCATGACGGTCCGGACGTCGGCGAAGTCCACGTTGATGATGCCGGTGCTGGTGATCAGGCTGGCGATGCCCTGGGTGGCGTGGAGCAGCACCTCATCGGCCTTCTTGAGCGCCTCCTGGAACGGGATCCCCTTGCCGACGACGGCGAGGAGCCGCTCGTTCGGGACCACGATCATGGTGTCCACGTTCTTCCGGAGCTCGGCGATGCCCTGCTCCGCCTGCTTCATCCGCCGCCGGCCCTCGAACAGGAACGGCTTGGTGACGATGCCGACGGTGAGGGCCCCGGTCTCCCGGGCCATCTGGGCCACGATGGGCGCCGCGCCGGTGCCGGTGCCGCCGCCCATGCCGCAGGTGACGAAGACCATGTCGGCCCCCTGGACCGCCTGGGCCACCTCGTCCCGGGTCTCCTCGATCGCCTGCCGGCCGATCTCGGGCCGGGCGCCCGCCCCGAGCCCGCGGGTGAGCTTGCGGCCGATCTGGATCTTGATATCCGACTTGGAGATCGCCAGGGCCTGGGCATCGGTGTTGACCGAGATGAACTCGACCCCGCCCAGCTGGTCCTCGATCATGCGGTTCACGGCGTTGCCGCCGCCCCCGCCGACGCCGACCACCTTCATCCGGGCGGTCTGGATGCCGCCGTCTTCCAGCTCAAAGATCATGGTTTGTCCCCTCGGCCCGACTCAAAAGAAATCCTGGAGCCACCGTTTCACCGGAGCGAGCACCTTCTCGACCGCCGGCGACTTCCGGGTACCCGTCCCGAAGCTGCCGCTCATCGTGACTTGCCTGGCGCCGTACAGGACCAGGCCGGCCGACACGGCCATTCGCGGTGATTCGACGCTGTCCGCCAGACCCCGCAGCCGCTGACCCGGGACCCCGCATCGGGCCGGCATGGCGAATACCTCGCGGGCGAGCTCGACGATCCCGGGGGTCAACGCCCCACCGCCCGTGAGGATGACCCCTGCGGGCAACCGCTGATGATACCCAGCGCGCGTGATCTCGTCGAGCGCATACTCCAGGACTTCCTGGAGCCGCATGTGCATGATATGCGCCAGCACCCGGCGCTGTGCGTTCCTTGCTCCCTGGCCCGGCGTGCTCGGCAGCTCGAACACGTCGCTCTCGGGCACCAGCGGCTCGAACCCCGCGCCGAAACGCTCCTTCAGCCGCTCCGCGTCCAGCTGCGTCACCTGCAGGCCGTGGACGATGTCCGCCGTCACGTGGCCGCCCGCGCACAGCAGCGATCCCGTGTGCCGGATCTTCCCGTTGTGGAAGATCGACACGTTGGTCGACCCGCCGCCCAGCTCGACCACCGCACACCCGAGCTCGATCTCGTCCGGCGTGAGCACCGCCAGGGAGGCCGCCAGGGGCTCCAGCACGAACTCCTGGACGTGGAAACCGGCCCGCTCCACGCACTTCTTCAGGTTCTGCAGGACGCTCGAGAGCACCGTGACGAGGTAGACCTCGGCCTCGAGCCGGGAGCCGGTCATGCCGATCGGCTCGTTGATCCCGCCCTGCTGGTCGATCAGGTAATCCTGCGGAATGGCGTGCAGCAGCTCGTGATCGCGCCCGAAGCTGATGTTGCTCGCCATGTCGTTGACGCGGGCGACGTCGCTGGTCCGGATCTCGTCGCCGGTGACGCTCACCATCCCGTGGGAGCTGCGTCCGGCCACGTGCTCGCCGGCGATGCCGCAGTATGCCGAGCCGACCTCGACGCCGGCCATGCGCTGCGCGCCCTTCATCGCCTTGTCGATGGCCCGGGTGGTCTCCTCGATGTCCCGGACGACCCCGCGCCGGATCCCGGCGGTCTTCTCGGTGGCCACCCCGAGGATGCGGGCGCCCGCGTCGCGCGCGTCTCCCGTCACTTCGGCGATGGCCGCGACGACCTTGGTGGAGCCGAGGTCGAGCGCGGCGACCAGCCGCTGGGGATGAGCGCTCATGCGCGGGTCCGGCGGACGATCACCTGGCCGGCGAAGCGTCCGTCGAGCTCCTGGTATGCCCGCCCGCTCCGGGCGAGCGCCTGCTCCACCGCCATCACCGCTCGAATGTCCTCCGCGGAAACCTGTGCGCCGAACCAGAGGCGCCGCCCCCCGACCTCGAGTACCACGTCCGGCCCCACCCGCCAGGCCGCCCCGATTCGCGCGAACAGGTCGGGATCGCTGTCCCGCACCCGCGCGAGCACTCCCGTGACCAGTGCGTCGCCGTTGGCCGCCAGCGGCAGGTCGGGCGCCGAGCGGAGCGGATCGAACGGGAGCACCCGGCCACGCGCATCCAGCAGCGCGAGCCCGTCACCCCGGCTTGCGAGCGCCACCGGCGGCGCCTCGACCAGCTCGACCTCGAGCGTTCCCGGCAGCCGATACCCCACCTCGACCGCATTCACGCCCGGCATGGCGTAGACCCGGCGCCGCAGCGGCGCCGGATCGTCGAACACGCTGGCCGTCGGCGAGAGCTTGAGCGCAGCGATGACCTTTGCCGGATCAAGATACTGCAATCCGGCGATCTCCACCCGTCTCACCCGGAAAAAGTCGAGTCCCCGCAGCAGCCGAGGAAGTCCGAACCAGAGCGCGAGCCCCAGACCGAGGCCGCCGAGGAGCTTCCAGCCGGGCTTCAGGCCGCGTCCAGCCACCGGACGAGCTCGGGGCCGACGCGCGTGATGTCGCCGGCGCCCAGCGTGAGGACGACGTCCCCGGGCACGAGTGCGTCGTACACCCGGCGGCCCACCTCCGCGCGGGTCGGCTCGAACCGCGCGTCCGCGCCGGCGCGTCGGGCCGCGTCCGCCACCTGGCGGCCGCTCACACCGTCCACCGGCTGCTCCCGCGCGGCGTAGACCTCAGTGACGACCACGAGGTCGGCGGCGGCGAGGGCTTCGCCCATCGCCTGCCCGTGCGCCGCGGTGCGCGAATACAGGTGCGGCTGGAACACCGCGACCAGCCGCCGCCCCGGATAGGCCTGACGCGCGGCGGCCAGCGTCGCGACCAGCTCCGACGGATGGTGCGCGTAGTCATCCACCACCGCCACGCCGCCGTGCTCGCCCAGCCGCTCGAACCGGCGACCCACGCCGCCGAACTCCGCCAGCGCCGCGGCCGCCCGGGCGACGTCGCCGCCGATGGCCTCGGTGGCAGCCAGCGCGGCGACGGCGTTCCGCAGGTTGTGGACCCCCGGCACCCGGAGGCGGACGGCGAGCGTGCGGCCGCCGCGCCAGCGGATCGTGGCCTCGGTCCGGTCGGCGTGCTGCGCCACGTCGCTGATCCTGACGTCGGCGTCGTCCGCGAAGCCGAAGCGGCAGAGCCCGCGTCCGAGGCGGCTTGCGACCAGCCGGGCCCCCGGATCATCCGCGCTCACCACCGCAGTCTCGGCGCGGCCGGCGAACTCGACGAACGCGTCCTCGAGTGCGGCCATCGAGCCGTAGCACTCCAGATGGTCGGGCTCGACGTTGTTCACGATGGCGACGGTCGGATAGAGGGTCAGGAACGCCTTGTCGTACTCGTCGGCCTCCACCACGAAGAGATCGTCGCCCGCCACGCGGGCATTGCCGCCCCAGGCGCTCACCCGTCCGCCGGCGATGCCTGTGGGGGCGAGGCCGGCCGCGGTGAGCGCCTCAGTGGTCATCACCGTCGTGGTGGTCTTGCCGTGCGTACCCGACACCGCCACGGAGCGAGCCTCGCCGATGAGCGCGGCCAGCGCCTCCTTCCGCGGCACCACCGGCAGGCCGAGCGCCCGCGCGCGCGCGAGCTCCGGATGGTCGGCCGGTACCGCGGCCGTCACGACCACGGCGCGCGCGCCGTCGAGGTGGGACGGATCGTGTCCGCGCCAGACCTTGGCGCCCATGGCCGCGACGTCGGCCGCGCCGGCCGGATCGCTGTCGCACCCGCTCACGGCGACGCCTCGGCGGCAGGCGATCAGGGCCAGTGCGCTCATGCCGGCGCCGCCGATGCCTACGAAGTGAACCGGGCGACTATCCGTGGGGGTAAACAGGTTCATGATGGATGTGCTAATGTAAGTAATTGCTGCGAGTTCTCAAAGTCGGGCGCCCCCGGACAGTGTCAATAATCTTGACACTATCTCGTCGGCGGCGTGGGGCCGGCCCCGGGCGAGCGCACGCGCGGCCATGGCGTCGTGCCGCGCCCGATCGGCGAGCAGGTCCCCTACTTCCGTGGCCAGCCTCGCCGGCGTGAGCTCCGCCTGCAGCAGCATCGTCGAAGCACCGGCCTCGGCGAGGACCCGCGCGTTGTGAGTCTGATGGTCGGCCGCCGCCGTCGGGAGCGGCACGATCACGCTGGGGAGCCCCCACGCGCAGAGCTCGGCCACGGTGATCATGCCCGCCCTCGAAACGACCACATCGGCGACCGCATAGCCATCGGCCATGGGGTCGAGAAAGTCGATGACTTGGACGGCGGGCGGCCGGTGGCGCCCGGCAAACTCCGCGTGGGTTCCCCGGCCCGTCACCCACAGGAGGTCCACGCCTGCCGGCCCGCCCGCGTCCAGCCAACCGGCGACCGCGCGGTTGAGCGCGAGCGCACCCTGGCTGCCGCCGGTCACGAGCACCACGGGACGCGCGCCGTCGAGTCCAAAGCGCGCCAGCGCGGCCGCGCGACGGTCGGGCGTCGGCGGGGCGATCGGGTTGCCGGTATCGAAGACGCTGGTCGCCGGGCCGAAGTGGAGCAGCGCCCGCGCCTCCGGCAGGCCCAGGTAGACGTGACGCACCCGGCGGCTCAGCAGTCGCGTCGCCAGCCCGGGATACGCGTTCTGCTCCTGCACGGCGGTCGGAACGCCATGCCGCGTCGCCCACCAGACGACGGGTGCGGAGGCATAGCCGCCAGTGCCCAGCACCGCGACGGGACGCTCCTCGGCGAACAGCCGCCCGATCTCGCGCAGCAGGTGCCCGGCGATGAAGGGCCAGCGGACGTTCTTCCACCACGTGCGGCGGTAGATGGGCTCGGAGGGCAGAAGATGGAAGCGGAAGTCCCGCGTGGGGAGCAGGCGGGCCTCCACCCCGCGCACGGCGCCGATCAGCACCGGCTCCACGTCGGGCGCGCGCTGGCGGAGCGCCTCGGCGATGGCGAGCGCCGGCATGAGGTGCCCGCCGGTGCCGCCGCCGGCGATGAGGATCCGGCGGGGAGGGTCCATCACGCCTCGCGAGCCGCTCACGATTCGTCATCCCGAGCGGAGCGAGGGATCTGCTCACCCGGTCTCCGAGCGGCGCCGGCAAGGTCCCTCGCTTCGCTCGGGATGACGCATTGCCATGCATCGCGCGCTCGGTCCGTCGTCACTTGTCCTGCCCCGTCCGCCCCACTCCCGGCCGACCGTCTCGCATCCGCCCCTCCCCCGCCCGCCCCCCCACCGCCGCCCGCGGCTTCCCCCGCAGGCGTCCGATGTTGATCAGGATCCCGGTCCCGATCAGCGAGATCACCTGGCTCGACCGACCGTACGACATGAACGGCAGCGTGAGCCCGGTCGTCGGTATCAGCCCCAGCGAGACCGCCATGTGCATGAACGCCGTCAACCCGATCGTGGCCGTGAGCCCGACCGCGAGGTACTGCCCGAACGGGTCCGACGCGGTCCGGGCGATCCGGAAGCCGAGCCAGCAGAAGAGCGCGAACAGGACGACCACGATCAGCACGCCCACGAACCCCCACTCCTCGCCGATCGTGCTGAACAGGAAATCGCTGTACGCGTACGGCAGGTAGCCGAGCTTCTGCTGGCCCTGCCCGAATCCGGTGCCGAAGAGCCCGCCCGACCCGATCCCGACCAGCGACTGGTGAATCTGGAAGCCCCCCTCGGTCGTGGCGTCGCCCGGGTTGAGGAAGGTCAGCACCCGGGCGAGCCGGTACTGCGCGTCTCTGATCTGATGGAACACCAGGATCACCGCCACTCCCCCGAGCAGGAAGAAGTGGCCGATCTTGGCCCCCGACGTGAACAGCACCAGCCCGCCGAGGAGTGCCACGAGGGTGGCCATCGACAGATTGGGCTCGAGCAGGATCAGGAGCGACACCAGGCCGAGGATCACGATGAAGGGCAGCACGCCCTTCTTGAACTCGCGCACCTGGACGCCCTTCTTCGAGGCGAGCATGGCGCACCAGATGACCACGACCAGCCGCGCGATCTCCGACGGCTGGAAGTTGACCGGGCCGATGTCCACCCAGCGGCGAGCACCGTTGAGCGACGGCGCAATACTCCGGGTGAACGGCAGCAGCGGAATCAGCAGCAGCACGATCGTACCCAGCAGCAGCGGCCATGCCCACGTGCGCCAGCGGTAGTAATCCTGGCGTGACGCCCAGAGCAGGAGGATGCCGCCCAGCACCGCGCCGCTCAGCTGCCGCGCCGCGAACCCGAGCCCCACGTTCTGTCCCTTGACGGTCACCAGGCTCGCGGCGCCATAGGTCGCGGCCACGCCGAACGCCAGCAGCACCAGCGTCACCACGCCGAGGAGCCGGGTCTCCCACCGGAGCTCGCCCGGGTGCCGGACCGGCCGGTCGGCGGTCACATCGCCTCGACCGCGGCCCGGAAGCGCGCGCCGCGCTCTTCGTAGTTGTTGAACATGTCGTAGCTGGAGCAGGCGGGCGACAGCAGGACCGCATCCCCTGGCGTCGCGAGGCGGCGGGCGGTGGCAAGCACGTCGGCAAAGTCGCCGGCGGGCACCACCGGAAGCTGACCGCCCAGGTCGCGGACGATGAGAGGACCGGCCTCGCCATACGCCACGACGCCGCGGCAGCGTCCCTTGAGCGGCTCCGCGAGGCGGGTGTACGGCTCGCCCTTGTGCCGGCCGCCCAGCAGCAGGACGAAGGGCCGGTCGAGGGCCGCCACGGCGACCTCGGTCGACGTGATGTTGGTGCTCTTCGAGTCGTTGATCCAGAGGACGCCGGCCACCTCGCGTACGGGCTCGACCCGGTGGGGGATGGCCCGGAAGGTCCGGAGTCCGGCGGCCACCCGGCCGGGGTCGCCCCCGGCTCGTACCGCCACCAGCGCTGCGGCGAGCGCGTTGGCGACGTTGTGATCGCCCAGGAGCGGGAGGTCGGCGCGACGCATGAGGGGACTACCGCCCAGCATGAGGCGGCCGCCGTCCCGATCGTACCAGCCGTCCGCGCGCCGCTCGATCGAGAACCGGAGGTGCGTGCCCGGCACCGGCGCCACCATGGCCTGCACGGCCGCGTCGTCCGCGTTGCTGATCCAGACCGAGGCGGCTTCGGCGTTCTGGAACAGCCGTGCCTTGTCGCCATAGTACTCCTCGAGCGAGGCATACCGGTCGAGGTGGTTGGGCGCGAGGTTGGTCAGTACCCCGATCGCGGGCCGGAGGTGCGGCACATCGTGGAGCTGGAACGAGCTCAGCTCCAGCGCAAGCCAGTCCGGCGGGTCCGGCGCGAGCGCCACGTCGCAGAGCGGGCGGCCGATGTTGCCCGCCGTCTCGGCGCGGAGCCCGGCCGCCGCCATGGCGTGGGCGATGAGCGACGTGGTCGTGGTCTTCCCGTTGGTGCCGGTGATCCCCACGCAGCGCGTCCGGTTTCCGAGGGCCAGGAACCCCACATCGACCTCGGCGTACACCTCGAGGCCGGCCTCGCGCGCGCGAGCCAGCGGCGGCACGTCGGGCGGCACGCCGGGAGCGACGACTACGGCAGCCGCCCCCGCGACCCGCTCCAGATCGTGGCCGCCGACCTGCACGGCGGCGCCGAGCGCGGTCAGCTCCTGCGCCCACCGCTCGTACGCCGGGCCCGTCCCGGTGTCCGAGGCATAGACCGGCAGCCCCTCATGCCGCAGCAGCTTCGTGGCCGCCGTGCCGCTCTTGCCGAGCCCCACGACGGCGATTTCCAGGCCGGTCGCGCGCCATTGCTCGAACAGGTCGACCGGCATTCTCAGCGCACCTTCAACGTGGAGAGTGCCACCAGGGCGCAGAACAGCCCCAGGATGTAGAACCGGGTCACCACCGTCGTCTCCGCCCAGCCGAGCTTCTCGAAGTGGTGGTGCAGCGGCGCCATGCGGAACACCCGATGGGCGTCGGCGTACTCCCGGCCGCGCGTGCGCTTGTGCCACTTGAACACGGAGGTCTGCAGGATCACGCTCACCGCCTCGGCCGCGAACACGCCGCCGATCAGCAGCAGGAGGAACTCCGCCTTGAGGAGGATGGCCACGGTGCCGAGCGCGCCGCCGATGGCGAGGCTCCCGGTGTCGCCCATGAAGACTTCTGCGGGGTGGGCGTTGAACCAGAGGAACCCGATCGCGGCGCCCATGAGGGCGGCGCAGAACACGGCCAGCTCCCCTGCCCCCGGCAAGTAGAAAAGGTTGAGATAGGACGTGACATCCACCCGGCCGAAGAGGTAGGCGAAGGTGGCGAACGTCGCCGCTGCGATCCCCGCCAGCCCGGTCGCGAGCCCGTCGAGCCCGTCGGTGAGGTTGACGGCGTTGCTGGCGCCCGTGATGACCACCGTCACGAATACCACGTACAGCCAGGGCGCGAAGTTGGCCACCAGGTACTTGAAGAACGGCAGCGTCGTAGCGGTGGCGGGAATCGTGTCGCGGGGTACCACGGGGAAGTAGATCAGAAACAGGCCGAGCAGAAGTCCGAAGCTCACCTGCCCAACGAGCTTCCATTTGGCCACCAGCCCCCGCGACTTGCCCTGTACGATCTTCAGGTAGTCGTCCAGGAACCCGATACACCCCATCCAGAGAATCGACAGCATCGCCACCACGACGAAGCGGTTCGTGAGCGGTGCCCAGAGCAGCGTCGGCACGACGGTGGCCATGATGATGATCAGCCCGCCCATGGTGGGCGTGCCGCGCTTGGTCTGATGGCTCGCCGGGCCCTCGGCGCGGATGATCTGGCCCACTTTGCGAGCGCGGAGCCGCGCGATGACCGGCGGGCCCACGACGAACGCAAGGAGCAGAGCCGTCACTGTGGCGCCGGCGGCGCGAAAGCTGATGTAGTTGAAGAGGTTGAAGATGATGTACGTCTTGCCGAGCGGCGCGAGCCAGTGATAGAACATCTCGCCTCAGCGTGGGGGGATCGCGCGGGTGGTGAGCGCCGGAAGTATACGTTCGAGGGCCACGCCGCGGGATGCCTTCAACACCACGACCTCGCCCCCGTGCAGGCGGGCCGCCACCAGCGGTCCGAGCGCGATCGGATCCGGTGCGGTGACGAGCCGGTCGCCGAGCCGGGCCGCGTAGGGCGCGAGCGCCGGCACGAACTCGCCGACCGCCGCCAGCAGGTCCGGATCGAGCGCGACGAGCGCGGCCGCGATCTCGGCATGAAGCGCCCGCGCGTCCTGGCCGAGCTCCCGCATGGTCCCGGCGATGAACACGAGCCGCCGGCCGTTCCGGAGCGCCCGCGCCGTGGCAATCGCGGCGCGGAAGCTCTGCGGGTTGGCATTGTAGCAGTCGTTGAGGATGGTGAGGCCGCCCTGCTGGAGGAGCTCGCCGCGGCCGCCAGGGATCGCGAACCGCTCGAGCGCACGGGCGGCCGCGTGGCGGTCGAGGTCCAGCGCCTCCACGACCGCCCAGACCCGCGTCGCGTTGTCGGCCTGGTGGAGCCCGCGCGCGGACAGGGTGAAGCGCACGTCGCCGAAGGTGAGCACCGGCCGCGCGTCGGGACCGAGCTCCACCCGGTCGGGCACCAGGTCGGCCCGCTCGAGCGCGGCGGTCCGCACCGCGCGGGCGCGGCGCCGGGCCTCCTCCGCCAGCGCCGGCGGATCGGTGCCGACGATCGCGAGCGGCACCCCGTCGGCCAGCGACACCTTCTCCGCCACCACGCCGCCGAGCGAGCCGAACCCCTCGAGATGGCCCTGGACCGCGTTGGTGATGAGCACGAGCGAGGGCTCGACGATCTCCCGGTAGCGCGCGATCTCGCCGGGCAGGTTGGCGCCGGCCTCCACCACCAGCGCGTCGGTGTCCTCCGGCGATTCCAGGATCGTGGTCGGCACGCCGACCAGATTATTGAGGTTGGCGCGCGTGGCGTACACCCGGTAGCAGGTGCCGAGCACGGCGGCCAGCATCTCTTTTGTGCTGGTCTTCCCGTTGGTACCGGTCACCGCGATCACCGGGCCCGCGATCTCCCGCCGCCGGGCGCGCGCCAGCAGACCGAAGGCCCTGAGCGTGTCGGGGACGTGAAATGCCGTCACGCCGGCGGGCGCCGGCGTGCCTTCGCGAACGACCACACCGGTGGCACCCGCCGCGACGGCGGCGTCCAGATAGTCGTGGCCATCGAAGCGTTCGCCTGTAAGCGCCACGAACAGAGCGCCGGGCTCGATCGCGCGCGTGTCGGTCAGCACCCTGGTGAACGCCGGCTCGTCGGCGTCGCCCGAGGACTCCCGCCGGCTCGGGCCACGCTGCGCAGGCGCGGGCAATCCCAGCGCTGCGCGAACTCGCGCCGCCGTCCAGCGTGTCGCGTCCCGACCCGTCACGCCCCGGCCCCCGTCGCCGCCCGCACGATGGCCCGCTCGTCGAACGGCACCTTCTCGGTCCCCAGCACCTGGTAGGTCTCGTGGCCCTTGCCGGCGAGCAGAACGGTGTCGCCTGCGCGAGCCTCGTCCAGAGCCGCGTGGATCGCCGCCAGGCGGTCCACGATCCTGCGATGGGGCACGCCGGCCATGCCCTGCTCGATGTCATCGATGATGGCGCCGGGATCCTCGGTGCGGGGGTTGTCCGAGGTCGCGATCGCCAGGTCGGCGCCCTCGGCGGCGATCCGGCCCATGATCGGGCGCTTCCCGCGGTCGCGGTCGCCGCCGCAGCCGAACACGACGATGATCCGTCCAGCCGTGAGCGGACGGAGCGTGGCGAGGGCGCGCTCCAGCGCGTCCGGCGTGTGCGCGTAGTCGCGGAGCACGATGCAGGGCGCGTCCGCGATCCGCTCCATCCGTCCAGGCACCTGCGGCACCGCGGCGAGCCGGCCCACCACTTCGTCGAGCGGCCTGCCCAGGCCCAGGGCGCAGGCGACGGCCGCCAGCGCATTGCTCACGTTGAAGTCGCCGAGCAGCGGGAGCGAGGCCTCGGCCCGTCCGAAGCGGCCCTCGAGGTGGAAGCGGCTGCCGGTCGCATCGAGCACGACACCCGAGGCCCGCACGTCGGCGGCCGGGTGCACCCCGAAGCTCACCCGCGGCGCCCGTGCCGGCAACACGCGCCACGCATCGTCGTCGAGGTTGACCACCTCGACGCCCTCGAGCGAGAGCAACGTGGTCAGCTTGAGCTTGGCCGCGAGGTAGGACTCCATGGTGCCGTGGTAGTCGAGATGATCGCGGGTGAGGTTGGTGAAGACGCCGGCGGCGAAGGCGAGGCCGTCCAACCGTCCCTGGTCGAGGCTGTGGGAGGACGCCTCCATGGCGACGTGCGTCCCGCCGCGCGCGAGCAGCTCGGCGAGCGTGGCCTGCAGGTCGATAGGCCCCGGCGTGGTGAGCGAGCCTGCCGTCGAGTCGACCGGGTGCCCATGGCCGTCGAACGCGCCCAGTGTGCCGATACTGCCGGCGCCGTGGGACGCGTTGAACAGATGCCGGATGATGCCGGTAGTGGTGGTCTTGCCGTTGGTGCCCGTCACGCCGATGAGCGTGAGCCGCCGGCCCGGGTGGCCGTACCAGGCCTGGCCGAGTGCGAGCGCGGCGCGCCGGCCGTCCCGCACGATGATCTCCGGGACCCCCGACTGCTGCGCGGTCTCGACCACCACGGCGCTCGCTCCGCGCCGGACCGCGTCGGCCACGAAGCGATGGCCGTCGGCTTGGGAGCCGCGCACGGCCACGTAGAGCGTGCCGGGTCGGATGGTACGGCTGTCCATGCCGATGGCGCTGGGCGCAGGCCCCTCCGCCGGCGCGCCGACGAGGAGGTCGTGGCCGCGGAGTTCGTCGAGCAGCGCCGGCCAGATGAGGGCCATCTAGTGTGCTCCTGAGTGGTTCAGTCATGAACGTCGTCATCCTGAGCGAAGCGAAGGAGCCGGACGTCGAGGCATGCCCCCTTCGCTGTGCTCAGGGTGACTCTAGCGGAGGCTCCGGCTCCTTCCGCTCATTCCGCCAGCACGAGCACCGCGCTCCCCGGCCGCGCGTTCTCGCCCGCCCCCGGCACGGTCCGCACCACCCGCCCGAGCCCGCGCAGGTTCACCCGGAACCCCCGCCGGTGCAGCGCCAGCGCCGCCTCGCGGATCGAGCGCCCGGCGACGTCCGGCACCGGCCGCGGAACGCTGCTGACCTCCGGCGCCCGATACGGCAGCGTCACCACCACCGGCGGCGGCCCGGCCGGAGCCGCCGCCAGCGGCTTCGGCGCCTCCGGCCCCGCGCTGTCGCGCGCGGTGAGGCGGCCGCGGTCGATCGCCACCCGGCGCGAGGCGAGCGCCTGTTGTAGCATGGTGCGCGTCACCGGCGCGGCGGTGAGCCCGCCGTAGTAGGTGCCCCGCGGGTTGTCGATCTTGACGATCACCACGAGCTGCGGGTGGTCGGCGGGGAAGATGGCCGCGAACGAGGCCGTGTATTCCCCGCGCACGTAGTGACCGTTCCGGAACCGGATGGCGGTGCCGGTCTTCCCGAGCACGGAGTAGTTGGCGAGCTGGGCCATCTCGCCGGTCCCCCCCGCCCCCACTGCCTCGCGCAGGAACTCGCGGAGCTGGGCCGCGATGCTGGACGGGACCACCCGCCGCACGGGCTCAGGATGGTGCTGGTAGAGCAGGTTGCCCGCGGGATCCCGCACCTCGCGCACGAGCGTGGGCGCGAGGAGGATGCCGTCGTTCGCGATGGCCCCATATGCCGCCGCGAGCTGCACCGGCGTCACCGCGAGCTCGTAGCCCATCGCCATGCTGGCCCGGGTGTACATCGGCTGCCAGCGATCGGGGAACGCCAGGATCCCCCGGGATTCGCCCGGGAACTCCGCGCTGGTCGGCGTGCCGAAGCCGAAGTCGCGCAGGGTCTCGAACTGTTCTTCGGGCCGGAGCCGCAAGGAGAACTTCGCCATGGCGATGTTGCTCGAGACCTGGATCGCGCGCGCCAGCGTGAGCATCTCGCGATGGGCGTGCGCGTCCGTGATGCGCCGGGTCCGCCCGGTCGAGGTCACCGGCATGTTCCACACGCCATTCTCCCCGGACACCGCATCGGCCGGCTTGACCCGTCCGCGCATGAGCAGCGCCGCCGCGGTGAAGAGCTTGGCGGTCGAGCCGGGCTCGAACGGGTCGGTCAGGGTCGACGCGCTCGGCGCTCCGCCGCCCGCGGCCTGCCGGGACGCCAGCGCCAGCAGCTCACCCGAGTTGGGGTCGAGGAAGACGACGTCGCCACCCTCGGCGTGCATCTGGGCGATGGCGTCGTCGAGCCCACGCTCGGCGATCTCCTGCAGCTCCGCGTCGATCGTCAGCGTGACATCGTTCCCGGCCACCGGATCGCGCGTCTTCCGGCCGGGCGAGTCGTAGCGGCGGCCCTTGATGTCCTTGAGCAGCACCGCCTCGCCGGCGCGGCCGGTGAGCAGCGAGTCGAGTGCTCCCTCGAGTCCCGCGCCGCCGACCGCCCGGTCGGGGGCAAGCCCGCCGATGATCGGCCGCGCGAGGTCGCGCGAGGGATAGAATCGCTGGAACTCGCCCGTGAGGTGAATGCCCTTCACCTGGCGGAGCGCCTGGACCTGCGTCGCGTTGAACGGGCCGTGCAGATAGATCCACCGCTTTCGCGCCTGGAACTCGCGATTGAGCGCCGGCGCCGACACTCCGAGGTTCCGGACCAGCAGCACGAACGCCGCCCGGATGTCCTCGAGCTCGTTCGGAGCCACGCCGACGTGGTAGAACTCCTGGGTGATGGCGAGCGGCGTCCCGTTCCGGTCGTACAGCGCCCCGCGCCGGGCGGGGAGCACCACCTTCTCGGTCCGTTGCCGAGACGCCTCGTGCTCCCAGCGCTCGGCCTCCACGATCTGGAGCTGGGCTGCCCGGGTCAGCACCGCCAGGATGCCGAGCGCGAAGCCGAACTGGATGGCGGCGATGCGAACGGTGGGCTTGGCCATCAGCGCTCCTCCGGGCCGGCCGGGACCGCGAAGAGCACGAACTCCGAATCCACCGGCTCGTGCAGGCCCAGCGCGCGCTCGACGATCGGCACCAGCACCTGCCGGCTCGAGGCGAAGCGGATGCGGCGCTCGAGGTCGCCCCGCCGCGCCTCCAGCGTCAATCGCTCCTCGCGCAGATCCCGGAGACGCCGGGCCGTGCGGAACCCCGCCGTCTGGCGCGTGGTGATGGCCACCAGCACGCCGAGGGAGACGAGGAGCCAGAGCATCAGCCAGTGCCGCCCCTTAAGGTGCATCGCCTGCCTGGAAGATCCGGAGGTGCGCGCTCCGCGCGCGCGGGTTCGCCGCCACTTCGCCGGGCTCGGGAACGATCGGCTTCCGCGGTACCAGCCGGCCGAGTGGGTGCCCACGGCAGGTGCACATCGGCTGCTTGGGCGGACAAATGCAGGCCGCGACCCACTCCCGGAACGCCAGCTTCACCAGCCGGTCCTCGCCCGAATGATACGTGATGACCGCGAGCCGCCCGCCGTCGGTGAGGGCGTCGCGGAAGGCGGGGAGGGCGACGGCAAGGCCGGACAGCTCGTCGTTGACGGCGATCCGCACCGCCTGGAACAGTCGCGCGAACTCGGACGGCCCGGCGCGCGGGCCCAGCGTCGCCCGCACGGCGTTGACGAGATCGTCGCTGACGGCGAACGCCCGCGTCGCTCGGCGCCGCACGATCTCCCTGGCCAGGCGGCGCGATTGCCGTTCGTCGCCGTATTCGTAGAACACGCGCGCGAGCTCCGCCTCGTCCGCCGAGTTCAGGAATGCGGCCGCGGTCGGGCCGGTGTCGCCCATCCGCATGTCGAGCGGTGCGTTGGGTCGGAAGGTAAAGCCGCGATCGGCCTCGTCCAGTTGCCGGGACGAGACGCCGAGATCCAGCAGGATGAAGTCTGGGCGGAAGGCCGCCACGGCCGCGAGCGCCACGGGGGCGCTGTAGGTCGCCTGGAGGTAGTGCATGCGCTCGTCGCCCAGGCGCCGCCGGCTCCCGGCGATCGCGGCCGGATCACGGTCGATGCCCAGCACCTCCGCCCCGAGGCCCCGGAGCGCTTCCGCGTGGCCACCATCGCCCAGCGTCGCGTCCACCACGCGGCTCGCTCCCGCCGCCGCGGCGAGGACCGGGGCCAGGAGGACCGGAACGTGGACTGGGTTGGCGGAGTCGGCCATGTCCGGGGCTGCGGGGTGGATAACGAAACACCCCGTCCGCAGGGACGGGGTGGCTCGTTCGAGGTCACCTAACTCGATCACCCGATCGCAGTGAGCCGAGTCGCAACGAGCGGGGCTGACGGGGCTCGAACCCGCGACCTCCGCAGTGACAGTGCGGCACTCTAACCAAGCTGAGCTACAGCCCCTTGCAACGGCGGGGTGAATATAGACAGCCCGATGCCCCCACGGTACCCCCTATTTGCAGTAGGCCTTGAGCATCGAGGCCACCCGCGGCTTGTACTGCTTGATGATGCCGAGGTTCTTGTCGACCGCCTCCTGATTGACGGCGCGGCCCGCGGTCAGCGCGGTCTCGGCCTCGCCCAGGAGCGTCTCCTCCTGACGGGCCAGGTCGCAGGACTTCTGCTTTTCGGCCTGGGGATCGATCTGCGGGACCTGGAACAGCGTCGCCAGGCCGAGCAGGTAGTTCGAGGCCGGCTGCACCTTGCCGGTTGGACTGGCCGCGCCCACCGCCATCCGCAACAGCTCGGCCGCGCCGAGCAGGTCCTGCGGCTGCTGCAGCAGCGGAGCGGCGCCCGTGTAGAGCAGCGCAGCGGCGTTTTCCTTGGCCTGCGGATCGCCGTGCTTGATGGCGAAGTCGAGGAACGGCACGGCCTCCTTGGGCCGCTTGGCGTCGATCAGCGACTTGGCGGCGTTCAGCGCTGGCACCACCTCCGTTGTGTCCTTCGCCATGATCCGGTTGGTCACCGCGACCACGCTGTCGGTCTGCCCGGTCAGCGAGTAGGCCTTGTTGAGGTAGCCCAGCAGCGTCAGGTTGTCGGGGTATTTCCGGGCACCCACCTGGGACCACTTGAGCAGCCGGACCGTATCGGGCTTCTCGCCCTCGGCGGCGGCGGCGCTGATCTTGGTGAAGAACAGCGTGTCCGCCTTGGTGCTGTCGGTGGCGTAGAGCGTCTCCAACGCGTCGACCGCGCACTTGAAGTCGCTCAGGAAGAGGCAGGCGTTGCTCTTGAGGTCGTACAGGTCGGCGTTGTACGGATCGAGCTTGAGTCCCTCGTCGGCCACCTCGAGCGCGGTCTCCGGATGGCCCGACTGCAGGAAGTACTTGAACAGCTCCTCGCGCAGCTTCTGGTTGGTCGGCGCGACCCGGAGCATTTGCTTGAAGGCCACGAGCGTGTTGGCCGTATCGTTGGCGCCCTGGTACTGGGTGGCGAGCGCGGTCCAGACCGGGAGGCTGAGCGGATCGCCCTTGGCCGAGGCCTGCAGGTGCTTCACCACCTCTTCACGGGGCGCCTTCTTGTCCCCGGCCACCAGCGCCAGGCAGTACTCGGCGAGCCCGTGGTTCGGCAGCGTCTTGAGGGCTTTGGCCGCCGCATCGACCGCCTTGTCGGGCTTCGAGGTGCGCTGTTCGATGCACGATTTCGCGTCGGCCAGCGACTTGACCGCGGGCTCCAGCGCCGTGGCGAGACGCTTGCCGAACGCCTCGGGGGTCTCGCCAGCGTTCTGGGTGAGTGTGACGACGTTGCCCGCATCGTCGCTGACGCCGCTCAGCCTGGCGGTCACGGCATAGCGCCCGCCCTCGGCCTTGTTCAGGGTCGAGTTCACCACGAAGCGCGCCTGGATGTTCTTGGCGAGCGTGGTGGCGAGCGCCGGGCTCAGGATGGCGTCCTTGGGATAGCCGTACTGCGTCAGGGCTTCGTTCATCTGGGTCTGCTCGATGACCTGATAGTCGCGCCCGACGATGCCCTTCACGCCATCGCGGAGGGCGGTGCCGATCTTGACCGCCGGCGCGGAATCCGCGGCCGCGAAGGCGAACGGATTGGCCACCATGAACCGCGGCGCAGTGTTCACGGCCGAGGCCGTGGTTCGCGAGCCGCGCGGGATGCCCTGTGCCGCGAGGGGCGACAGTACCGAGGCCCCGACGGCGGCCAGAGTCACGAGACGGAACAGGAACATTCCTTAGCCTCCACAGAAGATCTGCCCCGAAGGGCCTGGCAACCACCGCGCGAGCGCGGATACGAGTGGGCGAAGAGGGATTCGAACCCCCGACATCCTGCGTGTAAGGCAGGCGCTCTGAACCGGCTGAGCTATTCGCCCCTGGATCGGTGAGGCCAGCTCTGCGACGTCGAAATGACCACCATGCGCAGGGATTGTGCCGTGACGGGCGACACCCTGCTAAAGGGCGATCCCGAGCGGCACGAGCACGCAGTATCCCACTACCAGAAGCGCCGCCGCCAGGCTGGCATGCCCCGCGGCGAGGGTCATATATCCCGCGACCAGAACCACCAGCGCGGCGGCCAGGATGGCGAGATTCCGCCGAGTCAACAGGAAGCGGCGCGCGGCCGGACCGCCACCTGCCGAGGTCACTGAAGGGCGAGAACTGGGCATAAGAGAGGAGGCTACTACCGATCCGGGGTCGGGTCAAGTTCCGGTCCCTGCTCGGTTTCGGGCTCGACGTCCCAGCCGTCGTCGAGCGCCGCCCGGCGGAACCGGTCCGACCGCCTCCGGCGCCGGACCTGCCAGGCCACCACCAGGGCGACGACCAGCCACCCGCCGCCCGCCACGAGCCAGTTGGCCAGCGTGTACCGCCGGCGGATGGCCCGCTGCCATTCCTGCTCGAAGCGGCCGGTCGCGAGGCCGGTGGTCGCCAGCACGGCGGCGTCGAAGTCCTCACCCGATTCGAGCCGCCCGAGCAGCGGAGTGAGCGTCCCCGTTGGATTCCTTCGTGCCAGCTCGACCACGGCTGAGACGGCCAGGGCGTACGCGGCATCCGCGCTGGAGGCCGATCCGCGCAGTGCGCCATCCAGCCCGGTGAGCGTCGGGACGGCACCACGGACCACCGTCAGGTTGAGCTCCAGCGTGCCGAGCCGATCCCACTCCCCGGCGGCCCAGGACGCGTATCCCTCGTCGAACCAGAGCGGGACCCGCACGGCGACCGCCTGGTGCAGCGCCAGATGGGCAAGCTCGTGGCGCAGGGTACGGACGAGGTCGCCCTGGTCGGCGCGGAGCACGATGGTGCGTGCGCCCGGCACGGCGATGGCGGCACCCCAGCGTGGCGCGCGCCCGGCGGTCAGGGAGTCGAGCAGATGGGCGCCGGGCACCACGATGAGCCGGAGCGGCCCGGGGTCGCGCACGCCGAGCCCCGGCCACTCGGCCGGCCGGTCGGCCAGGCGCGCGAGGTCGGCGGCCATGGCGCGCTGAGCGGGCCAGGCCACGGCGGTGACCCGTCCCACCTGCACTGCGGTGGGACTGCCCTGGAGCAGGAGGAGGAGTGCTAGGAGACCAGGTTGCGCGGGACCTCACCTCCCGACGCGACCAGGTCGAGCATCTCTTTGCAGCGCTTGGCCCAGGGATTGAACTTGTTGGCCTTGTGGCCTTCGGCCCAGGTCTGCATCGCCTCGTCGCGCTGGCCCGCGAACCAGAGGGCGCGGCCCAGCTCGAAGTATGCCTCGATCAGATTGGGGCCCAGCTTGAGCGTCTTCCGAAAGAAGCTCTGCGCGTCCTCGAACATCTCGCGCTCGAGGTACACCAACCCCAGATAGTAGTGGGCGTAGAGCGTCGCCTTCCGATCGTTGTCCAACCGGATGGCCTTCGACAGATGCTCGATGGCCTCGCCGAAGATCCGTTTCTTGAGGCAGATGTAGCCGACGTTGATGCGCGCGAGCGCGTTCGCCGGTTCCTTCATCAGGACCCGCGAGAAGGTGCCGAGTGCATCGTCGTAGTCCTCGTGCAGCATCTGGGCCCAGCCCAGGAGCGACTGGGCCTGGACCTCCCCGGGGGCCAGCGTCAGCGCCTTCTCGAGCGACTGGATCGCGCCGGCGTAGTCGCCAAGGGAGATCAGGCTCCAGCCCTTCTCGATGTAGGTCGAGGCTCCGAGGTGGTCGGCGTGGATCGCCGGACGGGCGCCGGTGAACTGGGGCGCCGTGGCGACTTCCGCCGCCGCGCCCTGCTTGTAGCGCTCCACCAGTCCGCGGATGTCTTCCTTCATCTGGCCCAGGTCGCCGAGCGCCGCATCCACCCGCTTGAAGAGGGCGATGATGTCCCGCTTGAGCGCCTCACGGTCGCCCGGCTGCGCCGACGTTCCCAGGCGGGTCTCGATCGCCTGGAACTGGGCCCGGAGCGCGGTGAGCCAGGGCTCGCTCACTGGCCGCTCCCGATGCCGGTCAGGGCCGTGCGTTCGGAGGCGGAGAGCAGCTTCCGGGCGTTCAGGATGATGATCGTGCGCGAGGGGCGCGTGACGATGCCGGCGATGTAGGCGGCCGCGAGCCCGTTCACCATCGGTCCGGGAGCCGTGATGGTAGTGCTGTCGACCCGCATCACCTCGCGCACCTCGTCCACCAGCACGCCGACCCGATGGTCGCCGAGGTCGACCACCATGAGCCGGGTCTCCTCGCGGATGGGCGCCTCGAGGTCGAAGCGCTTGCGGAGATCCACCACCGGCACCGCGCCGCCCTCGTAGGGAACCACGCCCTCGAGGAAGTCGGGCGACTTGGGCAGCGGCGAGGGGGTCACGTGCCGGAGGATCCGCTCGACCTGGAGGATGTCGAACGCGAACTCCTGGGTCCCGACCCGGAAGCTCACGAGCTGGATATCGTCGCCAGTGGTCGTCATGGGGCAGAAGTCTCCGTGAAGCGCGCGCCCAGCGCGGCGAGGTCCAGCAGGGGCACGAGGCCGCGATCGGTTCGGGCGACCGCCGCCGCCCACGGGAGTGCGCTGCCCGGCGGCACGGCGAGCCCTGTGTCGTACAGGACCGACTCGGCCTCCTCGACTTCCAGGCAGAGCCGGCGGCCGGCCAGCTCGACCAGGACGCCGGTGTCGGTGCGCGCCGGCAGAGAGGCCCCGCCATCCAGGAGCGTGCCCAGATGCACCAGCGGCAGGATCCGCCCCCGCACGATGGTCACGCCGCGGACCGCGGGCTCGAGCGACGGCACCGGGAAGCTGGTGCCGGGGTCGAGGACCTCGACCACCTGATCCAGCGGCAGGCCGACCAGCCGGCCGCCGGCGCGGACCAGCAGGTGCCCCACCCCACCCTTCACGGCCGCGCTCACCGGGCGGCCATCCGGCCGAGCTCCTGGCCCACCCGATCGGCGATCCGGCCGATCGGCAGGACGTGATCCACACCGCCGGCCTGGGCCGCTGCGCTCGGCATGCCGAAGATCGTGGCGGTCTCGCGGTCCTGTGCGATCCCGACTCCGCCGGCATCGTGGATGGCGCGGAGCCCGTCGGCGCCGTCCCGTCCGAGGCCGGTCAGCACGACGCCCACGGCGCGGGGGCCGAAGATCTTCGCGACGCTCCGGAACAGGGGATCGGCCGCGGGCCGGACGCCCCAGATCGAGGGCTCCTGGTCGAGCTCGAGACGGAGCCCGTCGAGGCCCGTGGCGACGCGCATATGATAATCCCCCGGTGCTACATACGCGGTGTCCGCCAGGACCGGCGTCCCCTGCTGCGCCTCGACCACGTTGAAATGACTCTGCGCCGCGAGCCGCTCGGCCAGGCTGTGGGTGAACTTGGGTGGCATGTGCTGCACGATCAGGACCGCGGCCTGCTGCCCCGTGCCCAGCGCGGGCACCACCTCCGCCAGCGCACGCGGCCCGCCGGTTGACGCGGCGATGGCGGCGCACTGCCGCGCCCGGCCCGGCAGCGCGAACAGGGCCTGTGGATGGGCGCCGCGCGCGGGCCGCGCGAGCATCGGCATCCGGAGGATGGCGGCACTCCGCACCGTATGAAGCACCGTGAGCAGCCGTTCGCCGAACCGGGTGAGGGCGTCCTCGGTCCGGTCCTCGGCCTTGGCCACGAGATCCACCGCGCCCAGCTCGAGCGCGCGGATGGCCGCCGCGGTGCCGGGCCCGGCGTAGGAGCTCACCACCACGATCGGGCGCGGTGACTCGGACATGATGTAGCCGATGGCGCCGAGGCCATCGAGCTCGGGCATCTCGAGGTCCATCAGGACCAGGTCGGGATTCTGATCGTGCACCTTCTGGACTGCATCCATCCCGTTCCGCGCGGTGGCGACGACCCGGAATTCCTGGCTCCCGTCCACCACGTCGCTCAGCAGCCGCCGGAAGAAGGGGCTGTCGTCGACCACCAGGACGGTCCGGGGGTCAGAGGGTTTGGACACCATGCGCCACCGACGAAACCTCGACGCGGCCGTCCGCCACCCAGAGCCGCACGGTGCGGCCGAAGTCGCCCCCGGTGGCTTCGGCGATGATGGCCACACTGTGCAGGTGGAGCGCCTGACGCGAGGCCACGACGTTGCGCTCACCCATCTGGATCGTGCCCGGTGCGCCCAGTCCGCTGAACATGCTGGCGCCGCCCACCAGACGCGCCGAGATCCGGCGGACGTTGGCACCCTGCTGCCCCATCTGCTCGAGCAGAAGCGGCACCGCCGTCTGGGGAAATTTGGCCGGATTGCTGTCGCGGCGACTCAGCGCCGACGACGGCAGCAGCACGTGCGCCATTCCGCCGACGCGGGCCGTGGCGTCGTACAGCACGATTGCGACGCAGCTCCCGAGGCCGATCGTCACCAGGACGTCGTTCCCGGTCCCTGAGCGGAGGTCGGCGACCTTCACGATGATCTCGCCCCTCACGCCGGCCGCCGGTATACGCGCTCGCGCGGGTCGATCAGGGTGAGGCGCTCGCGGGCCGCGCCGAAGAGCGTCTCGACCTTGCCCAACACGAGATACCCGCCGGGCACCAGCGCGCCGGTGAACGTCTGGAACAGCCGCTCCTGCATGACCCGGTCGAAGTAGATCACGACGTTGCGGCAGAGGATCAGGTCGTAGTCGGTCCGGAGCGGAGCCTCGCGGCTCAGGTCGAGCGCCCGGACCTGGACTCGGCGCCGCACGCGGTCGATCACCCGTCGCTCGTCGCCGGCCGACTCGAAGTAGGGCCGGGCCAGGTCGTCGGGCATCTCGGTGAGCCCTTCGCTCCGGTAGCTGGCCGACCGTGCCCGGTCGAGGCTGGTGCGATCGATGTCGGTGGCGTCGATCGTGAGCCGGGCGAGCTCGTCGGCCCGGCCGGCGCGGTCCAGATGCTCGGCCGCCAGCACGGCGAGCGTGTACGGCTCTTCGCCCGACGAGCACCCGGCGCTCCAGGCCCGCACCTCGTCTCGGCGGTGGTCGAACAAGACCGGCAGGACCTCGCGCCGGATCAGATTCCAGGTCTCGGCGTTCCGATAGAACCGGGTGACGTTGATGGTCAGCGCGTCCCGCAGCCGCTCGTACTCGCTGGGCGACTGCTTCAGGAGCATGCGATAGTCCTCGTAGGTGTGCACGCCGCAGGCGCGCATCCGCACCGCGATCCGGCGCCGGATGCACTTGTCCTTGTAGGCATCCACGGCGAAGCCGCTGGCCTTGATGATCTCGCGCGAGAGCGCGGCGAAGGCGAGTTCGTCGGTCACGGGGCCATGTCCAGCATCTCGAGGTTGGCCTTGGCCAGCTCGTGCGCGGGATTCAGCGTGGTGGCGCGGCTCCAGCTCTCGCGAGCGACCGACTTGTCCCGCCGCTTGTAGGCCAGGTTTCCAAGCTTGAAGTACAGGTCGTCGCCGAGATCGGGGGCCAGCTTGGCGGCGCGCTCGTAGGCCTCGCGGGCCTCATCGTAGCGGCCGTTCCGGTAGAGGACGTCGGCCAGGTTCTTGGAGACTTGTGGCAGCGACGGATCCTCGGCGAGCGCGGCCCGGAGCGCCGCCTCGGCGCCGGCCACGTCGCCGCTCAGCTCGAGCAGCACCGCGAGATTGTTCTGAAGCACGGCGCTCGCCGGGAATGCGGCCACGCCCGCCTTGGCGGCGCGGAGTGCGCCGGGCGCGTCGTCGAGGCCGGCGCTCGCGAGCGTGGCGGCCCAGTACCAGAGAGCCGGAGCCGGCTTGCTGCCGAGCAGCTCGAGCGTCCGGGCGAGCCGGCCCTGCGACACCTGGTGCTCACCCCGCTTGAGCGCCACCACGCTCCAGCCGAGCATGATGCGCGCGTCGTCCCGGGCCCGGCCGGCGGCGTCGCCGTAGGCGGTCTCCGATTCGTCCAGCCGGCCGAGGCGCTCGAGGGCGTAGCCGAGGTTGTGCAGCGCCGCGGGGCGGCCGCCGGCCCCCTCGGCCGCCTGCCGGAATCCCGCCATCGCCTCCTCCCAGCGCCCCTGGCGCAGGGCGATCAGCCCCAGGTAGAACGGTGCGCTCGCGTCGGTCGGGCGGAGGTCCGCGACCCGGCGGAACTCGCGCAGGGCCTCGTCCAGCATCGCCGCCTTGTAGAAGGCCACGCCGAGATTCCGGTGCTCCTCGACCCGGCCGTCATGGACCTTCGGCGCGGCGGCGGCCGACGTACCGGTCCGATGGGCGAAGCCGGCGGTAATCAGGCCGTAGAGCGCTTTCCCGACCTCGAACTCCACCAGGCCGGACTCCTCGATGACCGCCTGCACGTCGCGCGAGCCGTCGAGCAGCGGCACGAGGCGCTGCTGTTCGGCCGACAGCGTGGGGGCCGATTCGCCGATGTGGGCCGGATCCACGGTGAAGATCAGATCGAACGAGGGGACCTTCTTCTCGATCTGGCTCCACTCGTCTACTCGCCGGGCGCCCTCGAGCAGCAGGAACTCGGGGTTGATGCGGACGAGGAAGTCCTCCAGCTCCGGCCGGATGCCCGCCTCGAAGTTGAACGTCCCCGAGATCCAGGTGAACAGGTAGTACACGGCTTCTTCGATCTGCAGCCGGATGTAGCTCTCGAGCTCCTCGCGGGGGAGGACGCCGAGCTGGACGAGAATCTCGCCGAGCTTGTGCTCCCGGTCCCCTGCCTGCGCCGCGATCGCGTCCTGCAGCTGCTCCTGCGTGATGCGCCCGCTCCGGAGCAGGATGTCGCCCAGCCGATCACGCCGGTTGACGATCGCGGCGTAGATGATGTGCCCTTCCTCGAAATAGATCGTGCCGAAGTTGTGCCGGTCGGCGAGCGCGAGGCAGCCCGTCCGCCGCCCCAGAAACAGGAGCTGAATGACGTCCGGGAGACTGGCCTCCTTGAGGCTGCCCTTGATCGCCATCAGCGCCACTCCTCGATCACGCGCTCGCTCACCTCGGGCCACTCCCACACCATCTTCTCGCGGCTCCGGGTCGCGCTCGCGCCGGGGGCCACCAGGCCGCTCGACCGGCTCGAGGAACGCTTCGCCGCCGCGGGCGCCGGGGTCTGGCCCTCGATCACTTCGCGCGCGAAGGCGGCGCTCGGGGTGACGCCCTGGGCGGCCGCGGCCTCGAGCACGCGCTGCAGCAGCGCCTGCGCCGCGCGGACGGAATCGGCGGGGCGCGAGGCGACGTAGGCCGCGAGTTGGGGATCGGCCGTGCCCAGCTTGGACCCGAGATCGCGCAGCAGGACGCGCTCCCGCACGGCGGCGTCGGGGGGCGACAGCTCGACCACCAGGCCGCCCTCGAGGCGCGACCGCAGCCGGGGCTCGACGCCGGTGAGCTCGTCGAGCGGCGCAGCCGACGTGAACACCAGCTGCCGGCCCGCATCGATCAGCGCGTTGAACAGCACGAACAGCTCGTCCTGCGTGCGGTCCTTGGCGGCGATGAGGTGGACGTCGTCGAGCAGGAACGCCGTGGCCCGGCGGTAGCGCGCCCGCCAGCCGGCGATCGCGTCGCGGTCGATGGCCTCGATCAACTCGCCGGTGAACTCCGGCGCGCTGAGGCAGGCCACCGGGCCGCCGCGCTCGGCGAGCGCGTTGCCGAGCGCGTGCAGCAGGTGGGTCTTGCCGACCGCCGGCCCGCCGACCAGGACGAGCGGGTTGTACCGGTGGGCGGGCTCCGCGGCCACGGTGCGCACGGCCTCGAGCACGACCCGGTTGGCCGCGGTCTCGACCATCGCGTCCAGCCGCCAGAGCGGCGAGGGCGCCGGCGGGGGCGCGCCTTCTTCGCGGGCCTGCCGGAGCGCTTCCTCGGCGGCGTCCAGGTTGGCCGGGTCCCGGAAGGCGGCCGACCCGGCGAGCTCGGGCGCGAGCGCCGCTGCCTCGGCCTGCATGTGCTGGAGCCGGACGACGTCCTCCTCGAACTCTCGGAGACTGCGCTCGGGGTCGTTCACCATCTCCTGCGCCAGCAGCGCCTCGAGCTGGGCGGTGCGGAACCCCTCACCCTGCCAGCGCAGCACGGCGGCGGTGACCTTGCCGCGCCAGGCGTCGACCTGCTGGGCAACGGTGGCGGCGATCTCGGAGAGAAAGTCGTCGAACTCCGACGGCTCGGCGGAGGCCGCGGCCGGCGAGGGCTCCACGACCGGCTGGGCCGCCGGCGCGGCGGGCTCCGACGTCTCCACCTCGCCCCCCACCAGCATGCGGGCCTGCTCGGGGCCGAGGGCCTGCTCGCTCACCGCCTGGAACGCGATGAGCCGGTTGAGCGCGCCCAGCAGCTCGCGCACGTTGTCGATGGCAAGCGAGGCCACCGCCTCGAGGACGGCCTCACCGAACCCCGCCCGGCGCTCCTCGGCCTTGCGGCGCAGGATGGCGACGCGAGTCTCGTAGTCGGGCGCCGCGACGTCGATGATGAGCCCGCCCGCGAACCGCCGGATGAGCCGCTCGTCCAGCGCCTCGATCTCGGCAGGTGGCCGGTCGCTGGTGAGGACGATCTGGCGGTTGGTGGTCTGCAGCGCATCGGTCAGCCGCAGCAGCTCCGCCTGCATCTCACGCCGGTGCGTCAGGAACTGCACGTCGTCCACCAGCAGCACGTCGACGTCCAGGAACCGCTTCCGGTATGCCTCACCGTGGCCCGCGGCGATGGCCGCGTGAAACGCCTCGACGAACTCGTCGAGCGTGAGATATTCGACCGTGAGCCGCGGGTTGATGGCCCGGGCCGCATGCCCGATGGCCATCAGGAGGTGGGTCTTGCCCAGCCCAGGGCGGGCGTAGATGAACAGCGGGTTGTACACCGTCCCCGGCGACTCGGCGACGGCCTTCGCCGCGGTCACCGCGAGCCGGTTGGCGGCGCCCACGATGAGGGTGTCGAAGCGGTAGAGCGGGTTGAGCGTGACGGTCACGCGACCGGGCTCCCCACCGCCAGGCGCTTGAGCACCAGCTCCGAGATGCTGCGCAGGGTCTCGAACACCCCGGTCCCGTGCAGCGCGTCCGCCGGATAGCTCGGGACCGCGCGGAAGTTGAGGGCGTCGTCCATCTCGTCGTGCGAGAGGATCAGGTCGCGCGGCAGGTCCTGCTTGTTGTACTGGAAGACGACCGGGAGCTGGCGGATGTCGACGCCCTGCGCCAGCAGATTGTCCTGCAGATTCTGCAGGCTCTCGAGGTTGTCGTCGAACCGGCGCGCCTGGCTGTCGCCCACGAAGACGACGCCGTCCGCGCCCTGGAGCACCAGCTTGCGTGTGGCGTTGTAGTAGCTCTGGCCCGGGACGGTGTAGAGCTGGAACTTGGTGGTGAACCCGGAGATCGTCCCCAGCTCCAGCGGCAGGAAGTCGAAGAACAGGGTGCGGTCCGTCTGCGTCGCGAGCGAGACCATCCGCCCGCGCCGGCTCTCGGGCACCCGTCCGTAGACGTACTGCAGGTTCGTGGTCTTGCCGGACCGCCCCGGTCCGTAGTACACGAGCTTGCAGGTGATCTCGCGCGCGGTGAAGTTGACGAGAGACATGCCGGTTACCGTCCGAAGAGAGCTTTGAGGCTGGCGTCGAGCTCGGTCTCGAAGTTCTCCGCCAACATCGGGACCTGCGGCTGTTCCCGCGGCGCGACGGCGGCGAGTTGCTGAACCATCTGGTCGAAGAACAGCCGCACGATCCCCACCGACGTCTCGGGCCCGAACACCACCAGGCCGATCCAGCGGCCGCGCGGCGTGGCGAAGGCGGCAAGCAGGCAGCTCTGGCGCTGGCCGTTGTGCACCAGCGCCTCGAATCCCGAGGCGCCCATCAGGCGGGCCAGCTCCTCGGTCGAGGCCACGATGGCGGCGCCCAGGGCCGCCGCGGTCATGACGTCGAGCGAGCGGCTGAAGCCGTGCTGCGCCACGACCTGCCCCGACGAGGTCATGAGCAGCGTGAGCCGGGCCGCGCTCTCGGCGAGGAAGGTCTCCAGCGGCTGCACCACCCAGGGCTCGAGTGCCCGCATCAGGCCAGCCGTCCCGCCGCCTCGATCATCTCCAGCCGGGCGAGGCCCAGGTTGGCATCCGGCCCGACGACCGCGACGAGCACCAGGTCGTCGGGCCCGGGGGCCGCGAGAATGCTGCCCGCTTCGCCACGGAGCTGGACGAAGGCCGGGGGGCGTAGCCCGGCGCTCTCGGCGGTCCGCCCGAGCCGGCTCACCAGGCTCCCCGTGAGCGCGGCGGCCGCCTGGCCGTCGATGCCGTCCATGAGCTGCTGCGCCACGACCAGGCCGTCCGTCGCTCCCACGACCAGCGCGCCGCGGACACCGGGCACGCGCGTCACGCGGTCGAGCGCGTCCTGGGTCGTCGTCATCACTGAGTCTCCAGCCACGCGCGGGCGGCCCGCGCCGCGCGCTCGGCCAGGAGCCCCACCCGGCCGATCGGAATCGAGTGATCGCGGCTCGCGAGCAGCACGGTGTCCGCGCTGGACTGCGCCAGCACGAGGTGTCCGTCGGGACATTCGATCGCGATGGCGTGCCAGCTTCCGAGGCCGAGGAGCCGCGTGGCCCGGGCCGCCTCCCGCGAGACGCCGGCCAGCTGCGCCGCGACCCGATCGCCTGCCTCCTCGCCGTCAGCCGATGCCAGCGCGCCCCCCAGGCGGAGGCCATTGGCGTCGACCAGGAGCAGGCCGCGCTCCCCGCCATCGATGCCGTCGAAGGGGCCGGCCGCGCGTCCGGCGGACGCCGGTGCGGACGGCGCCTCGGCACCCGCGGCCGACTCTCGCGACGGCAGACCCGTCGCTCGCGATGACGGGCCCGTGGCGGCCTCCTGCACGGCTGCCGGCTCCGACCGCGTGGCACCGATCCGTCCAAGCGCCTGTCGGATGCTCGGATCGTCGGGGTCGACGTCCATGGCGCGCTGGAGGTGATCGAGTGCCGCGGCGGTATCGCCCGCGCGGAAATAGAGGAACGCGATCCCCTTGAGCGCGCTGGTCCGCATCGGATCGAGCTGCAGGACCGAGGACCAGGCGTCGAAGGCGCCGGCCAGGTCGCCCTGGTCGCTCAGCACCCGTGCCATGAGATCGTGCGCGTCGGCGAGACCCGGATACCGGGACAGCCCGCCACGCGCCACCTTGAACGCGGCCTCCAATTGGCCCCGGCGGCGGAGCGCCTCGGCGAGCTCGAGGAACGCGAGGCTCCCGGGCTCCTCGGCCATCCTGGTCGTCAGCGCGCGGATGTCGTCAGTCACGATAGCGCTCCAGCTCCTTCAGAATCGTCTCCACCGACTGGCGCAGGTGCTCCACCGTGGCGCTCTCCGACTCCTCGCCGGGCGTCCGGGTCCCGAGGCGGCTCCACGAGGCCCAGCAGTCGAGCGCCTCGCTGTGGCGGCCGAGCGCCGCGTAGCAGACACCGAGCAGCCGCCACGCCTCCGGCATGAGCGGGTCGGCCCGGAGCAGCTCCTCGAGAGCGCCGGCGGCCAGATCATACTGCCTCTGCGCCAGCGCCTCGCGCGCCGGCACGAGCAGCGCCGCCAGGTCGCGGCCAGGCTCGGCTTCCTCGCCGGGATGCGCCGGATCGTCGAGCACGACGATGCCGGCGTTCGTCAGGCCGTACACCGTCCGCGCCACCTCGAACTCCGAGCGGCCCAGCACCTCGGCGAGCGAGTGGAGATCGCGCGAGCCGTCCATGGCGGCCAGCACTTCCCACTCGAAGGGGACCAGGTCGAGGGTGTCGGTGCCCTGCTGCTCGGGCGGCGGCAGCCGCGGCACCAGGCGCAGGTGCGACACCTTCGAGCCGATGCGCGACCATTCGTCGATCCGCCGCGCCGCCTCCATCAACAGCGCCTCGGTCGGAAAGCGCACCGGCGACTCCACCGCCGCGTGGTACGGCGCCCCTTCCTCGAAGCGGAAGTAGCCCTCCGACCAGCGCAGCAGCTCGAACACCGCTTCCTCGATCTGGGCCTTGAGCTGGCGGTCGAGCTCGCGGCGGGTGACCACGCCGAGCTCCAGGAGGATGTCGCCCAGGCGGCGTCCGTCGCCGCCGTTCTGCATGCCGCGCGCGCGGTCGAGGTCGGCCGCGGTGATGCGGCCCGCGCGGATGAGGCGCGTCCCGAGCGGCTGCGGGTCGCTCCCGACCGCCGCGGCCACCACGCCACCCCGGTCGAAGCAGACCGTGCCGGCGGTCTGCCGCAGCTCGGACGTGACGCGCAGGACGCCGCTCTTCCGGCCCAGGTCGAGCAGCTGGAAGACGTCCTGAATGTGCAGGTCCTTGAGCGTGCCCTCGAGCGCCACGGGCTAGCCCGCCGAAGCCGCGAAGATGTGCTGGAGATCGCGCGCGGAGCGCGCACGGGACCGCGCCTGCGAGGCGTACGGTCCGCCCGGATCGAGCTGCACGACCCGCTCCCACGCCTGCACGGCCTGGTCGAACTGCCGCTGGCGGGCGAGCGCCGCGCCCTCGTGGTAGAGCGCCCCGGCATGCTCTGGGTCGAACCGCAGCACGCGCTCGAACGCCTCGAGCGCCTGGGCGGTGCGGCCATCCTCGAGCAGCGCGCGGCCGAGCGCGGTGAGCGCCTCGAGCTCGTAGGGATCCGCCTCGAGCAGGCGGACGAGCACGTGGACAGCCGCGCGCGGCGTCTCGGTGCGCCGCAGCAGCTCGGCCAGCGCCAATGCCGCGGCGCCGTAGGTGGGCAGGAGGTCGAGCGCGCGCTCGTAGGCCGAACGCGCCGCCGGCCAGTTGCCGCGCTCCTCCTCGATTCCGCCGAGCTCGAACCACACGCGCACCAGCGACGGATCGAGGTGCAGCGCGGCGTTGAACGCGGCAAGGGCGGCGGTGCGGTCGCCGAGCCGGGCGGAGACCTGGGCCTGGAGATGGAAGAGGTCGGGCCGGCCCGGGGCGAGGGTCTGCGCCTCGCGAATGCAGTCGAGCGCGCCGAGCGCATCACCCACGGCCAGGCGCACGCGCGCCCGCGCCACGAGCACCTCGACGTCGCCGCGCACGCGGCGCGCGAGCTCGTCGGCCAGCGGGGCCGCGTCGCCCGCCCAGCCCAGGGACAGGAGCGCGCGGATCTCGCCGAGCGTGGCGTCGGGATCGTCGGGCGCGGCGGCGCGGGCGGCCCGGTAGCGCTCGAGCGCTTCGCCGTAGAGGCCGCGCTTGGCGAAGATGTCGCCCAGGAGGACCGCGGTGGCGCCGTGCGGCGCGCCGCGGGCGGCGGCCCGGCTCAGCTCGGCCGAGGCCAGGTCGAGCAGTCCCTTCGCGATGTAATCCCGGGCGAGGTCGAGTGCGTCGCCCGCAACGGTGTGCGCGCCGGGTGGCGGCGCATCGGGAGCCAGCTCGGCGAAGAGCTGATCCAGCGCCGGCGGATCGAAGGCGAACTCACCCGCGAGCTGGTCCCCGCCCACCTCGGCGGCCAGCTCGGGCGCGATCGCGATCGTCGGATCCTCGTACTGGAGATCGATCGTGAGGGAGAACTTCTGGGGGACGTACAGCGGCTCGAGCTCGAGCGCGCGGCGGGTCTCCCTGAGCGCGCCGTCGAAGTCGCCGAGCTGGCTCAGGATGAAGCTCAGGTTGTAGCGCGCGCCGGCCATGGCCGGGTCGGCGTCCACCGCGCGGCCGAACGCGTTGCGCGCGTCCTCGAACCGGCGGAGCTCCATGAGCACCAGGCCCACGCCGTTCCACCCCACGGCGCTTCCGCTCTGCTCCGCGAGGGCGCCCTGGTACTCTTCGAGCGCCGCCCGGAGCTGGTGGCGCTGCAGAAACAGGAGGCCCAGGTTGAGCCGAGCCGCGAACAGCGGCCGCTCGCCGTCGAGCGCCCGGCGGAAGGCGGCGATGCCGGCCTCGCCCGCGTCGCCCGCCCGGATGACGCCGAGATTGTTCCAGGCGAGCTGGTACCCCGGGTCGACGCCTACGGCGCGCTCGTACGACGCGATCGCCTCGGCCCGGCGCCCCGCCTGGTGGAGGCACACGCCCCGCTCGTTCCAGAGCTTCGGCGAGTCGGCGAACTCGCGGACCAGCGCGTCGTAGAGCTCGAGCGCGGCCGGCAGCTCGCGGCGCAGGAGATGGACCTCGGCCATGGCCTGGAGCGTCATGCGCCGGTCTTCGCCGGCGTCGAGCGCCAGCCGGTACTCGCGCAGCGCCTCCTCGTGCAGGCCCTTCTGCCGGAAGGCCAGGCCGAGATTGTAGTGGGCGAGCGCGCCGCCCTCGACGATCTGGGGGCGGTCGGCCGTGCGCGCGCCCGCATGGGTGCCGTTCTGGGGGTAGCGATCGAGCGCGAGGTTGGCCTGTGCCCGGGCCAGGGTCGGATTCAGCTTGATGGCGCGCTTGGTGGCCTCGCGAGCGTCCTCGTGCCGGCCCATGTCCCCGTACACGAAGGCCAGGAGGTAGTGCGCCTCGGCGTAGTCGGGGTTGCGCTCGATCGCCTGGCGCAGGGCGTCGAGCGCCGGCTCGTTGAGGCCCCGGTTGTAGAGCACCTCGCCATGATAGAAACGCGCCACCGCGCTCGCCGGGTCCTGCGCGCAGGCGCGGGCGAGCCAATCCGTGGCGGTGTCGAGGTTGCCCCGCGCCTTCTCGGCGAGGCCGAGCTGCAGCATGGCCGGCACGTCGCTCGGCTGCCAGGCGAGCAGCGCCTGGAACTCGGCAATCGCCTCGGCGTGGCGGCCGAGGGCCGCGTGGGCGCGGGCGAGCTCCCAGCGCGCGTCGCGATCCTCGGGCTGCCGGCGGACGCGCTCCTTGAGGTCGGTCACGCGGCGGTCGTAGTGGCCGCTCTCGCGGTAGGCGATGTCGAGGTTGGTCTGCGCCACCTGCATCCGCGGGTCGAGCTCCAGCGCGCGGACGAACTCGGTGATCGCGTCCTCGATCAGCCCCTTCTGATAGTAGAGGACGCCCAGGTTGTTGTGGGCGCCGGCGTCGGACGGGTCGATCCGGCGGGCAAAGGAGCGCAGGACGGCGAGATCGCGCTCCGACAAGACAGGCCCGGGCATCGGATCAGTGCAGGCGGATGGCGTCGAAAATGGCCCTGAGCGACGGTGTGTCGGGCAGGAGCAGGAAATGGCCGCGCAGCGGCTCCGCGGCGCCCTCGACCCGGAACGACGTCTCGACGCAGAAGACGAAGTCGCGGTCGTGGCCGAAGTTGAGGTACGTGGTGGTGAGGATGGCGGCGCTGATGTCGATGACCAGGCTGGGCACCGACGGCACCAGCATCATGCCCATGAAGTCGCTGAGCGCGTTCATGTACGCGCTGGCGAGGATGTTCCCCGCCTCCTTGAGCCCCGACTGCTCCATCGGGCCGAACTCGCCGGTCGTCCCGGCACTCCGCCTGAACAGTATATCACACAGCGTTCGAGCCGACCCTTCCGGAAAGAGGACCAGGGTGCGGCCGGTCAGATCGCCCATCATGTGCATCAGGACCGCGGCGACCACTTCGTCGGGGCGGCCGACCATGTCGGTCACCTCCTCGAGCGGCCGCACGTTGACCTCGGGCACGGCGATCATGATCGTGTGGTTGGTCATCTGCGACAACGCCGTGGCGGCGTGGCCGGCGCCGATGTTGGCCACCTCACGCAACGCGTCGAGCTGCAGTTCCTTCAGACCCCGCACGTCTTCCATGAACTCTCTCCCTACAGCAATGCTGCGGCGTCGAGCACGAGCGCCGGGGCGCCGTCGGCGAGGATCGTCGCCCCGCCCACGTACGGCGGCATGCCGCGCGGGGCGTCGAACGGTGCGACCACGATATCCTGCTGTCCCACCAAGGCGTCCACCACCAGCGCGGTGCGGCGCTCGCCGACTTCCAGAATTACCGTCGGCCGCCGAGTCGGCGCGGCGGGACCGCGGCTGCCCACGAGGTCGCGCAGGTGCACGGTCGGGATGACCTGGTCGCGCACCACCAGCGCCTCGCGGCTCCGGAGCGCGGTGACCGCTCGCGGATCGAACTCCACCGTTTCGGCCACGTAGGCCAGCGGCACCGCATAGCGCTCACCGCCGGCGTCCGCCAGCAGCGCGCGCACGATGGCCAGCGTGAGCGGCACCCGGATCAGGAAGGTCGTCCCCTTCCCCATCTCCGAGCGGATCTCGATCGTCCCGCCGAGCTGGCGGACGCGGGTCATCGCCACGTCCACACCCACCCCGCGACCCGACACGCCGCTCACCTCCTCCGCGGTGCTGAACCCCGGCCGCGCGAGCACCCGCAGCAGCACGTCGTCGGTCACCGACTCACTCTCGCCCGGGGCGGTCACGACGTCCGTCGCGCCCTCGCGGCGGGCCTTGGCCGCGATGGCGGCGCGGTCGATGCCCCGTCCGTCGTCACTCACTCGCAGCGTGACGTTGTTCCGCTCGCGCGTGGCGGCGAGCAGGATCCGGCCTTCGGGCGGCTTCCCGGCCCGGACGCGGACGTCCGGCGCCTCGATGCCGTGGTCGGCCGCGTTCCGGATCAGGTGGAGCAGCGGATCGCCGATTTCGTCGAGGATCGACCGGTCGAGCTCGATCTCCTCACCCTCGAGGTCGAAGCGGATGCGCTTGCCGAGGTCCCGCGCGAGGTCCCGCACCAGCCGGGGGAAGCGCTCGAACACCTCGCCGACGGGCGTCATCCGCGACGCGATCACCTCGGCCTGCATCCCCGAAACCAGGCGGGCGATCCGGTCGCTCACCTCGGCGAGCGAGGGGTCGTCACCCGCGGTCGCCAGGACGCCGAGGCGGTTCTTGGCGACGACCAGCTCCCCGACCTGCTTCATCAGGCGATCGAGCCGCCGGAGGTCGACCCGGATCTGACGGTGCCGCTCCGCGCCGCCGTCCACCTCGACCGGCGCCGCCTCCTCGAACCGGACGTGCTGCACCTCGCCGGCGGTGCGGATCGCCGCGGAGAGCTCCTCCTCGGTGGCCCGCGACTCGATCCGGAAACCGAGGCGGCCGTCGAACTCCTCGCGCTCCAGCTGCACCAGCGACGGCCGCACCGCGGATACCAGCCCGAGGACTTCGGCCCGCCGGACCGCCAGGATCGCGCGGGCCCCGCGCATCACGGCGTCGGGCCGGATCACGACCTGGACCGAGCGGCCGCGGGGCCCGTCGGTCGCGCGGCGGCGGGGCGGCTCGGCCTCGCCCGGCTCGAAGACCGGCGCGCTCATGGGAGTGCCGCCGGTCGCGGCCTCGAGCGCCGCCGCGAGCGCCAGGTTCAGCGGAGGCTCCCGGCCGGCCGCCGCCTGCTCCACGCCCTGGCCCAGGGCGTCGACCGCGCGGAAGAGCAGCTGGAACGTGGCCTCGTCGGCCGTGAGACGCGCCTGCCGCAGGGCGTCGAGCAGGCTCTCCATCCGGTGCGCCAGCTCGGCCACGCCGGTAAAGCCCATCGTGGCCGCCATGCCCTTGATCGTGTGAATCGACCGGAACAGGCCGCCGACCGCGTCGGTGCCCGCGGGATCGCGTTCCCACTTGAGCAGCAAGTGGTTGCAGCTGCTCAGATGCTCCCGGCTCTCGGCCAGGAAGATCGCGGCGTACTTCGAAACGTCCACCGGTCACCCCAGGACGCGCTGGACGGCCTCGAGCACGCGGGAAGGCTGGAACGGCTTCACGACGAAATCCTTGGCGCCGGCCTGGATGGCCTCGACGACCAGGGCCTGCTGGCCCATGGCACTGCACATCAGGATCTTGGCGTCGGGGTCGGTCTTGCAGATCTCGCGGACCGCCTCGATGCCGCCCATGTCGGGCATGACGATGTCCATCGTGACCAGGTCGGGCTTCAGCGCGTGGTACTTCTCGACCGCCTGGGTGCCAGACTCGGCCTCGCCCACGACCTCGAACCCGGCCTGCGTCAGGATGTCGCTGATCATCGTGCGCATGAAGATGGCGTCATCGCAGACGAGCACTGTATGGCTCACAATCCCCCTCCGTGCAGTTCCGGGTGACGTGCAGTTCCGGGTGATTCGTGCGGCGTAGCTATGCGAGTCGGGCTATCTCGGTCGGGCTATCTCGAGTCGGGCCATCTCAAGTCAGCCTGAGCGAAGCGAAGGCGCCAGGCGTCGGGTTGCGGCTCCTTCGCTGCGCTCAGGATGACGTCCTGGTACTCGGCGTTCCTGGTCCTCGGCGTTCCTGCTACTCGGCGTTCCTGCTACACGGCGTTCCTGCTACTATCGGCAGACGGTCTCGAATTCAGCTGCCGATGATCGGCGCCACCAGCGCATCGATGTCGAGCAGGATGAAGTGCTGTCCGTCCCGGATTCCGACCGCCTTGACGAGCCGCGGGTCGATCCCGGGCAGATCCGACCGCTCGGCGACCGCGTGCTCGGGAACCTCGAGGAAGTCGATCACCTGGCCGACGCCGATGCCGTACCGGCGGCCCGCCACTTCGACGACCACGATGGCCCCCTCGTCGTCCTCGCAGCGCGACTGCTGGAGGAGCACATGGCCATCGAGCACGGTGAGCAGGGTCCCTCGGACGTTGACCAGCCCTTCGATCGCTTCCGCCACCCCGGGGATGCGAGTGGCCGGGAGGCGTGGCAGGATCTCACGCACGATCCCTGCCGGGGCAGCGCAAATAAGCGCACCGATGCGAAAAATGACGGCGTGCAGCGTCGGGGAGTTAGCCATCTCTATTGAAGAACAGAAGATAGCCAAGGGGGTCAGGGCGAGCAACCAAGTCTTCGCCACCCACTGCGAGGAGTGCCGGGCGCAGATCGGAGGGCCATTCGGAGCGGAACTCGACCGGTTCGCCCGTGGCGGGGTGGCGGAATGCCAGAGCAGCCGCATGCAGCGCCTGCCGAGGGGTGGCCCGCTCCAGTGCTTCGGCCGACCGGCGGGCCGGTCCGGAGATGCGCCGACTCCCGCCCCCGGCGTACACCGGATCGCCCACGATGGGGTGACCCAGGTGCTGGAGGTGGACCCGGATCTGGTGAGTGCGCCCGGTGTGGAGCTCCAGCCGGAGCAGGTCCGCGACCCCGAAGCGGCCAACGACGAAGGCGTCGGTCCGCGCGGCCCTGCCGGCGGTCGTGACGGTCATCCGTTTCCGGTCCTGCGGGTGACGGGCGATCGCCGCCTCGATCACCGTCGGGCTGGCGTCGAGGTGACCCCAGGCCAGGGCCGCGTAGGTGCGCCGCACCCGCCGCGCGGCGATCGCCGTCCCCAGCCGGCGGTGGGCCAGGTCGGTCTTGGCCACGACCATGAGCCCGGAGGTATCGCGATCCAGCCGGTGCACGATGCCGGGTCGGCCTTCGGCGCCTCCCGACAGCGTCGTCCCCCGGGCCACCAGCGCGTTCACGAGCGTGTCGTCCCAGTGGCCCGGGGCGGGGTGCACCACCAGGCCGGCCGGCTTGTCGATCACGGCCAGGTGCTCGTCCTCGAAGACGACGGTGAGCGCGATGCTGGCGGGCTGGAGCGTGCGGGGTGGCTCGAAGTCGGGAATCCGGACGGTCACGCGCTCCCCGCGGGCGAGGAGCCGGGAGGCACGCGCGGTCTTGCCTTCGACGTCTACTGCCTTCTGCGCCACCAGGCGGGCGGCCTGCGTGCGGGAGAGGCCCAGCTGGTCGGCGAGGAACCGGTCGAGACGCTCGGTCGCCTCGGCGGCGACCGTGAAGCTCAGCTCAGGCAGCCGAGGCCGACTCCGGTTCGGGGCGGTGGGCATCCTCCCGCCAGAGAGAGATCGCGAGGGCGATGGCGCCGCAGCTGACGGCGATGTCGGCCACGTTGAAGGTCGGCCAGCGGAGCGCGCCGATGCCGACGTCGAGGAAGTCGACGACGCCGCGGCTGCTCCGGATCCGGTCGATCAGATTGCCGGCCGCGCCACCCGCCACCAGGCCCAGGGCGAGCTGCCGGAAGCGATCGCCCACGGGCGCGCTCCGAGACATCCGCGCCAGCACGAACACCGCGACGAGCGCGACCGCGAAGAAGATCCAGCGGGAGTAGGGACCCACGTGCAGGCCGAAGGCGGCGCCCTGGTTGTACACCAGGCGGAGCTGGAACCAGTCGCCCACCACCGAGATCCCCGGAGTACGGAGCAGCGTGGCCTCGGCGATCAGCTTGGTGACCAGATCGAGCCCCACGGTGACCATCGCCGCCGCCCAGAACACCCGGCGTTCGGCGCCAGGCGCTTCAACGTCAGCGGCGCTTGCCATCTTCCTCTTTCTCTTTGCAGGTGATGCACAGCCGCGCGTGCGGCAGCGCATCCAGCCGCTCGAAGTTGATCTCCTGACCGCACTGATGGCAATGGCCGAATTTCTCCGGGGTTCCGTACATCCGCCGGAGCGCCTCGTTCACGTGCCAGAGATAGCGGCCCTCCTGCGACGCGAACAGGAACTGTTTCTCGCGCTCCATGGCGTCGGTGCCCTGATCGGCCATGTGGAAGGAATACGACGAAAGATCGCCGTCGGACGACTGGAGCGTCGCATTGAACGACTCGTCGTAATAGCCCAGCTCCTTCATGACGCGGGCCCGTTCCTCGAGGAGACGCTTCTCCAGGTGTGTCAACTGTTTCTTGTTCATACCCTGTCCGTGGGTTGAGGACCGTTCCCGGTCCGGCCGTCCCTGTCGCGCTGCACTCCCACCACCACTCCCTGGCCATCGATGTCGACCTGTTGCTCCAGATCCGGCGCCGGCGCTCGCGAGCCGATTTCGAGCCGCCGGGCCAGGGTCTCGCCCCGGATGAAGTCGGCGTGAGCGCGGGCCGCTTCGAGCACGGCCGGGCCACCGTCCATCCAGACGCCGATCCGGTCGGTGTAGACGTAGCCGGCCTCCTTGCGGAGCCGCTGGATCCGGTTCACGACCTCGCGCGCCGTGCCCTCGTGGCGGAGCGCGTCGGTGAGATGCGGATCGAGGGCGATGACGAAGGGTCCGTCGCTCGCCACCAGCCAGTCGCTCGTGACCTCACGCTCGACGACGACGTCCTCCGGCAGGAAGCTCACTGCCTCGCCGTCTACTTCGAGCGTGGCGTCCTGCCCCTGCTCGAGCCCGCGGAGCTGCTCGGCCGTGAGGCCGGCCGCGGCCGTGGCGATCACCGGCGTCCGCTTGCCGTACCGCTTCCCGAGTGTCCGGAAGTTGGGCTTGGCCCGGAGCCGGACCAGCTCCGCATCCGAGCCGACCACCTCGACCGCCTTCACGTTCACCTCGAGCCGGAGCAACTCGAGCAATTCGTCCAGCGCGGGCCCCCGCACCGCCGCCGGCACGGCCACCTGCAGGCGAGCGAGTGGCTGCCGCACCGGGAGCTTCCGGTCCTGCCGGGCGCCGTGCGCCAGCGAGGCGAGCCGCCGCACGGCGTCCATCGCCGCCTCGAGCGCGGGCTCGCGGCGGACCGCAGCTTCGGGAAACCGGGCGAGGTGCACCGAAGTTCCCGCCAGGGCCCGGTGGAGCCAGTCGCTCGCGAACGGCGCGGCTGGGGCCAGGAGCCGGCTGACCGTCTGGAGGGCTTCATACAGCGTCGCGAGCGCCGCCGGATCGGCTGACCCGTCGACCGCCCAGAACCGCGACCGGTTGGCGCGCACGTACCACTGGCTCATGTCGTCGACCACGAACTCCATGAGCGCGCGGACGCCGTCGGTCGGATCGTACTGGGCCCAGGACGCGCCCACCGCTACGACGGTCGCGTCGAGCCGGCTCAGAAGCCAGCGATCGACCAGTGGCCGCTCGGCCGCGGCCGGCGCGCCGGCCGGCGTCCAGTCGCCGGCGTACAGCCCGAAGAAGCCGTAGCTGTTCCGGAGCGCGTTGAAGAACTTGCCCGCGACGTCCTTGATGGTGCTCTTGTCGAACCGCTTGGGCAGCCACACCTGGCTCGACGCGAGCAGATAGAGCCGCACGGTATCGGCGCCGAACTCTTCGATCATCGTCCACGGGTTGACGACGTTGCCCTTGGTCTTGGACATCTTCTGGCCCTCGGCGTCGAGGACCATGTCGTTCACGATGACGTGCCTGTAGGCCGTGCTGTCGAACGCCGTGGTGGCGATGGCCAGCAGCGAGTAGAACCAGCCGCGTGTCTGGTCGACGCCCTCGCAGATGTAGTCCGCCGGGAAGTGGGCCGCGAACTCGGCCTCGTGCTCGAACGGGTAGTGCCACTGGGCGTAGGGCATCGAGCCCGAGTCGAACCAGGTGTCGATGACCTCGGGCGCCCGGCGCAGGGTGCCGCCGCACGAGCACTGCCAGGTGTAGCCGTCGATGTGCGGCTTGTGGGGGTCGAAGTCGTCGGGCAGCGGCCGGCCCCACTGCTTGGCGAGCTCGGCGTAGCTCCCGATCACCTGGACGTGCGCCGGGTCGTGGTCGCACACCCACACCGGCAGCGGCGTGCCCCAGTACCGGTCGCGCGAGAGCGCCCAGTCGACGTTGTTCTCGAGCCACTCGCCGAAGCGGCCGGCGCCCACCTCGGGCGGGTGCCAGTCCACCTGGCCATTGAGCGCCAGCATCCGGTCCTTGACCGCCGACGTGCGCACGAACCAGCTGTCGCGCGCGTAGTAGATCAGCGGGCTCGAGCAGCGCCAGCAATGCGGATAGGTGTGCGTGTGCGGCGACGTCAGGTGCCAGCGGCCATCCTGCTTGAGCCGGTGGATGATGAGGTCGTTGGTCTCGCGGGCGGTGACCAGGCGGCCCTCGATCTCCGGCCAGGTGGTCCCGAAGAGCGTGCCGTCGGCCGCGACCGGACGCACCAGCGCCAGGCCGTGCTCGATGCCGGCCTGGTAGTCGTCGGCGCCGAAGGCGGGCGCCATGTGGACCAGCCCCGAGCCGTCGTCCGCCGAGACGAAATCGCCGATCACGACCAGACGAGACGCCCGGTCATCGGGCAGCGGCACGACCTCGAGCGGGCGCAGATACCGGAGCCCGGCAAGCTCACGTCCGGGGAACGTGCGCACCGCGCCCAGCTCCGCGAAGGTCGGCGCGCCCTTGGCGCTGCTGCTCGGGAGCTTCCCCGCGCGGGCGGTGGCCATGATCAGGCGCCGGTCGCCCACCTGGTATTCGCCGTACTCGAGGTCGGGGCTCGCCGCCACGGCGACGTTGCTCAGGAGCGTCCAGGGCGTCGTGGTCCAGATCGAGCAGCTGGCGCGACGGGTCGTCGGCGAGCGGGAAGGTCACGTACACCGAATTGGTGGTGACCTCCTCGTAGCCGAGCGCCAGTTCGTGGCTCGAGAGCACCGTGCCGCACCGGGGGCAGTACGGCAGCACGCGGTGACCGCGATAGAGCAGATCGCGCTCGCGCAGCCGCCGGAGCAGCCACCACACCGTCTCGATGTACTCCTTGCTGCACGTGACGTACGGGTGCTCGTAGTCGAGCCAGTAGCCGATCCGGTCGGACAGCGTCTCCCAGTCGCTCTGGTACTTGAAGACGCTGGCGCGCGCGCGGGCGTTGAACTCGGCCACGCCGAACCGCTCGATTTCCTTCTTGCCGTTGAGCTTGAGCTCCTTCTCGACCTCGATCTCGACGGGCAGGCCGTGGGTGTCCCAGCCCGCGATGCGGGTGACCTCCTGGCCCAGCATCGCGTGGTATCGGCAGATCAGGTCCTTGATCGTCCGCGCGAAGACGTGGTGGATGCCCGGCCGGCCGTTGGCGGTGGGGGGGCCCTCGTAGAACACGAACGGCGGCCCGCCGCGACCGGCCTCGAGGGTCTGCCGGAACAGACCTTCGGCCTTCCACCGCGCGAGCAGCTGCTGCTCGAGCTGGTCGGCGCCGAGATCGGGCCAGGACGGATATGCCATCAGGCCGCCCGCTCCACCAGCGTGGTGATGAGCCGCGTGAGCTGCGGCTCCGCCCGGCCGGCGGTCGCGATGATCCGGCCGATGTCGGCCGGTTCGAGGGCGTCGGGCAGGCACTGGTCGGTGATGATCGAGATGCCGACGGTTCGCATCCCCTCATGCCCCGCGACGATCACCTCGGGCACGGTGGACATGCCGACCACGTCGGCGCCCAGGGCGCGCAGCATCCGGTATTCGGCCCGGGTCTCGAGGTTGGGGCCGGGCACCGCGACGTAGACGCCCTCGCGCAGCACGATGCCGAGCTCGAGCGCGGCCTTCCGCGCGAGCATCCGGAGCTCGGGGTCGTACGGGGCCGACATATCCGGGAAGCGGGGGCCCAGGCGCTCGTCGTTCGGGCCGACCAGCGGGTTGTCGCCAAGCAGGTTGATATGATCGCTCAGGAGCACCAGGTCGCCCGGACCCCAGAGCGGGTTCATGCCGCCGCACGCGTTCGACACGACCAGCGTGCGGGCGCCGAGCGCGTGCAGCACGCGCACCGGGAAGGTGACCTGCTGCAGGTCATACCCCTCGTACCGGTGGAACCGACCCTGCATGGCCGCGACGGGCCGGCCGCCTAGCCGGCCGAGCAGCAGCCGGCCGGCATGGGTCTCGACGGTGGAGAGCGGGAAGCCAGGGATCTCGCCGTACGGCACCTCGGCGTCCACCGCGATCTCGCGCGCGAGCCCGCCCAGGCCGGTACCGAGAATGATCCCGATCTCGGGCACGAGTGCGCTCCGCCCGCGCACCACCGCGGCCGCGGACTGCACCCGATCGTACAGCGACTCTGCTACCGTCATTCGCGCTCCCCGAACAGCAGGGTTCCGAGCCTGATCATCGTCGCGCCCTCTTCCACCGCCACTGTGAAGTCGCCCGACATGCCCATCGACAGCTCGGGCAGCCGATGGCCGGAGCGCTCTCCCGCGTCCCGCAGCTCGCGGAGGCGGTGGAAGGCCCGCCGCTGCTCGGCGACATCGTCGGTCAACGCACTCATCGTCATGAGTCCGCGCATCTCGAGGCGGGCAAGGCTCCCGACCGCGTCGAGCAGCGCCGGCAGGCCGGCGGGTTCTACCCCGCCCTTCTGCGGCTCGTCGCTGCAGTTGACCTGGACGAGCACGGCCTGACGAGCGCCCTCGGCGGTGCGGCGGTCGAGCTCCGCCGCCAGGTCGAGCCGGTCCACCGAATGGATCAGGGCAAAGCGTCCCGCCGCGTGGCGCGCCTTGTTCCGCTGGAGCGTGCCGATCAGATGCCAGTCGACGCGGACACCGGCCAGCGCATCCTGCTTCTCCATGGCTTCCTGGACGCGGTTCTCCCCCACGTCGGTCAGGCCCGCGGCTACGGCGGCCCTCACCGCCTCGGGTCCGTGGGTCTTGGTGACCGCGACGATCCGCACCGGGTGGGCCCAACCGCCTACAGCCTGGTGGGTCGCCACGGCCTCACGGACCCGGGCGAGACTGCCGGGGAGGGCCGGGAAGTCCATAGCCTTGGAATTTACTTGAGGTTGGGCCGTTCTTGCAGGGGACCAGTGGCCGAATCGGCCGCGGTCTGGAGCGCCGCCCGGAGGTCGGGGTTGGGAGAGAGCGCGGTCGCCATGCGCATCGCCTGCTGCGTGGGATCGGGCTCGCCGCGACTGGCGTGAGCGTAGACCAGCAGGGCCGGTGGGAGCCCCAGCGTGGCCGCGACGCTGGCGCTGGTACTCTCGAGGCCCTCCGCCCCGCGCTCGAGCAGCCCTGCGTAGCGGTAGGTGTCGAACACCAGCCGGTCCGTGGTGGGAACGTCGATGGGCACGCCGGCGAAGCGGTGGAGGTCGAGGTCAGGCGAGGTGCTGTCGGGCAGAGCGGTCCCCAGCTCGAAGCCAAGGCCCCGCTGCACCACATAGTCCTTGAGCCCCGCGAAGCTGCGGCCGGCCGTCGCCGCCCAGACGATCGGCCGCCGGCCGAGGTTCTGCTGAATGACCGAGAGAGTCAGGATGTCGTTGGGGTACAGGATGTCGCCGTCGGCAAGGGTGCGCTTCAGCGGGCCGAGCGCAAGCTCTCGGGCTCCCCGCACCAGATACCCGTTCATCGCCGACTGGATCATCGAATCGGTCATCGTGTGAAGTGGGGCCGTCGGGCGGGGAATGATCCGCCCGCGCCAGACCTCCGGGAGCGCCGCCTGGTCGAGCGGTCGGGTGGGCGCGTCCCGCAGCTGGCGCATGTACCAGTCGGTGTTGCCCAGCGCCAGGCAGACGACGGTCACGTCGCGCCGGATACCGGCCACTTCCTGGGCCCACCAGAGCGGGAAGGTGTCGTTGTCGCCGAAGGTGAACAGGATCCCGTACGGCGGCGCGCTGTTGAGCAGGTCGTATGCGAAGTCCCCGGCCAGCCGCGCATCGGCTCCATGCCGGCGCGAGGCGTCGCGCCAGTTGAGCGCCGGCGGCACCGCCGCGAGCAGGAGCAGCGCGGGTGCCGCGCGGACCGTGATGCCCGCCCACCGGCGCGGTGAGCTTGCCCGTGCCGTCACCGCCCGAACCAGCGCGCCGAGTCCCATGCCCGCCCAGATGCCCCAGACGATGAAGCTCACGACGAAGAAGTAGTCGCGCTCCCGGACCTCGTGATCTCCCGGCTCCGGCCACCGATCGAACCAGCGATCGTAGCCCGGGCGGAAGTTCATGTAGGCCACGAGCCCGAAGCCCGTCACGAGCCAGAGCATGAACAGGAGCCACCACGCCGCGCGGTCCTGCCGCCGTTGGGCGAACGCGCCGCGGAGCCCCAGCGACGCGAAGACGAGCGTCACCAGCGTGCGGACTGGCAGCGGTCCCAGCATCCCGCGAAGCGAGCGGGCCCACTGCCAGTCGAACCAGACGGCATAGTCGCCGATCTGAGCGGCAACCAGCGCGAGCGACCGGCCCGGGTTGTTGGCGTCCGAGGGCAAAGTCGGGTCGTCGAACGGCGTGCGGGGCGGATACTGGGCCCGGCGGATCACCGCGAGCAGCGCGTCAAACGTGGCGGGCGCCGCCTCGTTGATGGGCGGATGCTGCGCGGAGCGGAGGTAGAGGTACAGGTAGGGGGTCACTGCGACCAGGGCGAGCACCAGGCTGGCGACGGCGAAGAGCCCCGCCCCACCGGCGGCGGCGAAGACGGCGGCGCTCACGAAGCACAGCGCGCCGAGGCCGGTGAGGGCGGTGCTGCCGAGCCCGGTGCCGATGAGCAGTGCCCAGAGGCCGGCAACGACTGCCACTTGCCCCCACTCCGCCCGCCGGACGGCGGGATCGGCGGCCGGCTCGGCGCGGAGAGTCGCGACCAGGAACGCCATCACGGCCGGACCCGCCAGCAGCGCGAGCAGGTGGTTCCCGATCGAGATGCCGGCGAGATAGACGATGAGCAGCAGCAGCCGTCCCGCACGTGGCTCCGCGCGCCGGCGCCGCCACAGCAGCGCCAGCCACGACATGGCCCCGATCGTGAACGTGGCGACGGCGTAAACCTCGGTCTCGTTGCTGTTCTGCCAATTGGTGAAGGTGAACCCGCCGAGCACCGCCCCTGCCGCCGCCGCGCCGAGGCGAAGACGGGGCGCCAACTCCCGCAACGACTCGTGGGCGACGAGGAAGAAGCAGCCCGCCCCGGCCGCGCTGAGGAGGGCGCTGAGGAAATTGGTGCGGGCCGCGAACTCCCCGACCGGCACGAGCATCCCCCAGACATGTGCGATCATCACGTAGAGCGGCGTGCCCGGCGGATGCGGAATGCCGAGCACGCGCGCGGCGGCGATGAACTCGCCGGCATCCCAGAACGTGACGCCTGGCGCGAGGGTCAGGAGGTAGCCGAGCAGCACGAGCAGCATGACGCTGCCGGCGGCCGCGTAGGGCGGCCGGTCGATGCGAGCCGCGAGGGGACTCGTCATCGCACGGCTTCGGCCGGCCGTCCCGTCAGCATTGCCAGTACCTGCTCGGGCGTGAGCGGCCGGTGGAGCGCGCCCGCGCGCGCGAGCGACACGAGGGCCGACTCCTCGGACACCACCAGCACCAGCGCGTCGGTTTCCTCCGAGAGGCCGATCGCCGCGCGGTGCCGGGTGCCGAGCGATCGGTCGCTGACGGGATTCTGGGTGAGCGGGAGGATGCACCCTGCCCCGACGATCTCGTCGCCGCGCACGAGCACGGCCCCGTCGTGCAGCGGCGAATACGGGCTGAAGATGGTGGCGAGCAGATCGGCGGAGAGCGTGGCCCGCATCGGCGTGCCGGACTCGAGGTAGTCGTCCAGCCGCACCTCGCGCTCGACGGCGATGATGGCGCCGGTGGCGCTCCGGCTCAGCCGCTCGACCGCCGTCGCGATCTCCTCCGCCGCCCCGGTGCCGGGGACGGCCCCGAACAACCGGAAGACCGGCGACTGCCCCAGCCGCGCGAGGGCCTGCCGGAGCTCCGGCTGGAACACCACCAGCGCGGCGAACACGCCGTAGGTGAGGGCCACGCCGAGCAGGTACGTGATCATCGACAGCTTGAGCAGGAACGCGATGAGGTAGATGACCGTCAGCACCAGCAGCCCGAAGACGATCTGGAGCGCGCGCGTGCCGACGAGGAAGCGCAGGAGAGCGTAGATGACGTACGCGACGATCAGGATCTCGAGCAGGTCCCGCCAGCCTGGCGTGGGGAACGGCAGCGGCCCGAGGGGCACTACGGACCTCCGATGGCCTGCGCGAGCGCGAGCGCGTCGCGGGCGGCCGCCACATCGTGGACCCGGAAGAGTCGGGCGCCCCGCTCCCACGCGAGGGCACAGGCGGTGGCGGTGGCGCGGTCGCGCGCCTCGACCGGCTGGCCGGTGACGCTGCCGAGGAATCGTTTGCGGGACGGACCGACCAGCACCGGACGTCCCAGGGCCTGGAGCGCGTCGAGCCGGTCGAACAGCAAGATATTTTGCTCCGGCGTCTTCGAGAAGCCGAGGCCGGGGTCGACCGCCGTCGCGGCCGGCGCGACGCCGGCCGCGGCGGCGGCGGCGAGTGCTGCCCGCAGCTCCGCCAGCACTTCACCGACGACGTCGCCGTAGATCGCGTGGGTGTACGACGCGATCTCGAGGATCGATCCGCGCGAATGCATGAGCACGAGGCCGGCGCGAGCCTGCGCCACCACGACGCCGAGTACCGGGTCGAGCCGGAGCCCCGAGACGTCGTTGATCGCCGCCGCACCCGCGCCGAGCACTGCGCGGGCGACCTCGGCCTTGACCGTGTCGACCGTCAGTTGCAGGTCCGGATGGCGGCGCACCAGAGCCTCGACCACCGGCAGCACGCGGGCGAGCTCGACCTCCAGCGGTACCGGCTCGTCGCGCCCTGGGCGCGTCGATTCGCCCCCGACGTCCACGAGCATCGCCCCGGCCTCGAGCAGCGCGTCGGCTTGCGCCAGGGCCGAGTCGAGCGCGGTGAAGCGGCCGCCGTCGCTGAAGCTGTCCGGGGTGACGTTGAGAATGCCCATCAGCACCGGGCGGTCGAGCGCGACCGGCCCGCGGGCCGTCTCCCAAACCGGTGGCGGCTCCGCCGGCATGGCCAGGCCGACGTCGAGCGCCAGCTGCGAGAGCTCGGGCGGCACCAGCCACGGGCGGGCGAAGGCGCTCAGCCGCGAGCGGCTGCCCGACAGCACGGCCCAGCCGTCCCCGGTGAGCACCTCGAGGCCGAGGGTGCCGGACAGCCGCACCAGGGCCAGGAGAGCGTCCTGGTCCAGTCCGGTCAGATGAAAGGCGAGAGGATGAATGCCGCCCGCGGCGGCGGCCGCCTGCCCGTCGTCCCACCCGTGCGCGCGGAGGGTGTCCCCGACCGCGCGCGGCGAGTGGAGCGCCAGGGGCGTGACGGTCACGCGCCGGCGGGTTCGGCCGGCGGCGTGCCCAGAAGAGGTGCGCGAGCCGGCGAGGAGCCGGGCTTCGTCGGAGTGCTGGCCTGCGGCGGCGAGTCGAGCGGCGGCAGGGTGGCACGGGGTGGCAACGGCTGGTTCTTCACCAGCCGGTCGAGATCATCACGGTCGATCGTTTCGCGGTCGAGCAGCGCGTCGGCGATCCGGTCGAGCAGATCGCGGTTCTCGGAGATGATCCCCATGGCGCGGGCGTAGGCCTCGTCGATCAGCCGCTTGACCTCGTCGTCCACCATCTGGGCCGTGCGCTCGCTGATCTCCCGCCGCTGGGCGAACTCGCGGCCCAGGAAGATCTCCTGTTCCTTGTCGCCCACGGCGAGCGGACCGATCACTTCGCTCATGCCGAACTGGGTCACCATGCGGCGGGCGAGCGCGGTGGCCCGCTCGATGTCGTTCCCCGCCCCGGTGGTGACCTTGTCGGCGCCGAAGATGATCTCCTCGGCCACCCGGCCGCCGAAGAACATCGCCAGGCTGCCGATGAGCCAGTCCTTGCTGTAGTTGTGCCGGTCGACCTCGGGCAGCGAGGCCGTGAGACCAAGCGCCCGGCCACGCGGGACGATGGTGACCTTATGGACCGGATCGCTGCCCGGAATCTTGAGGGCCACGATGGCGTGCCCGGCCTCGTGGTAGGCGGTCAGCTTCCGCTCGGCCTCCGTCAGCACCAGGCTCCGGCGCTCGACCCCGAGCATGACCTTGTCCTTCGCATCCTCGAAGTCGCGCATGTCCACCAGCGTCTTGTTGCGCCGCGCCGCGAGCACCGCCGCCTCGTTCACGAGGTTGGCGAGGTCGGCGCCGGCCATGCCGGGCGTGCCCTTCGCGATGGTATCCAGCCGGACGTCCGACGCCAGCGGGATCTTCCGCGTATGCACGCGGAGGATGCCCTCCCGTCCGCGCACGTCGGGGGCGTCGACCACGATCGTCCGGTCGAAGCGCCCCGGGCGGAGCAGCGCCGGGTCGAGGACGTCGGGCCGGTTGGTGGCCGCGACGAGGATCACGCCGTCGTTGGACTCGAAGCCGTCCATCTCGACCAGGAGCTGGTTCAGCGTCTGCTCGCGCTCGTCGTGGCCGCCGCCGAGGCCCGCGCCGCGGTGCCGGCCGACGGCGTCGATCTCGTCGATGAAGATGATGCAGGGCGCGTGGCTCTTGCCCTGCTCGAACAGGTCGCGCACGCGGCTGGCCCCGACGCCGACGAACATCTCGACGAAATCCGAGCCCGACATCGAGAAGAACGGCCGGCCGGCCTCCCCGGCCACCGCCTTGGCCAGCAGCGTCTTGCCGGTGCCCGGCGGGCCGACCAGCAACGCGCCCTTGGGCAGGCGTCCGCCGAGCCGGGTGAACTTCTGCGGATCCTTGAGGAACTCGATGATCTCCTGCAGCTCTACCTTGGCCTCGTCCGCGCCGGCCACGTCCGCGAAGGTCACCTTGGGCGTATCGCCCGCGAGCAGCTTCGCCTTCGACTTGCCGAAGGCGAACGCCCGGCTGCCGCCGGCCTGAAGCTGGCGCAGCAGGAAGAACCAGAGGCCCAGGATGACGACCCAGGGAAGCGCGGCGATGATGATCGCCGTGATGCCGCCCTTGGGCTCCTTGGCCAGGATCGGGACCCCCGCGTCCTCGAGCCGCTTGATGAACTGCTCGCTGTTGGCCACGGGCAGCAGGACCTGGAAGCTCTTGGCGGTCCGGTTGTCCTGGGTGACGGGGTTGCGGAAGTCGCCCTCGAGCCGCTTGCCGTCGTAGACCTCGACCCGGGCGATGTTCCCCTGGTCGAGCTGCCGGCTGAACTCGGTGTACGAGAACTCCTGGGTGGGGTTCCGCTGCCGGCTCATCATCTGGAACAGCGCGAGCGCCAGCAGGCCCACGAGGAGCCACAGGGCGAGGTTCTTGCTCAGGTTCCCCCAGTTGGTGCGCGGGGGACGGGTGGGGAGTCGGTCTGCCATTTATTCCAGGTCCGCAATGAACGGGAGATGACGATAATTCTCGGCATGGTCGAGTCCGTACCCGACCAGGAAAGCCGGCGGCGCCCGGAAGCCGACGAAGCGGAGCTCCGGACGAACCTCGACGGCCAGCTGCTTGTCGAGAAGCGCGCAGATCGCGAGGCTCCTCGGCCGACGGGTGCCAAGCAGCGCCATCAGGCGGTGCAGGGTCTTCCCCGTATCAATAATATCCTCAACGAGCAGGATATGTTTCCCTTCCAGCTGGGTCTCGGGATCGTACAGGAGCCGGACGGTCCCGCTCGAGACCTTGCCTTCGCCGTAGGAGCTGGCGACCAGGAAATCGATCTGGATCGGCCGCTCGATGGTCCGCACCAGGTCGCTCAGGAAGATGAAGCTGCCCTTGAGCAGGCCGAGGACGAGCAGCTCGCCGTCCGGGTACGCCTCGGTGATCTCGGCGCCGAGCTCCGCGACCCGCGCGGCGATCGTCGATTCATCGTAGATGATCGACTTGACCGGCTTCCCGCCGGTGCGGCGCAGGACCTCAGGCGTACTCAGCATCGACGCGCACAGCCTCCGTTCCCGCTTCCGGAAGGAGGGCGTCGGAGCGACAGACGCCCGGGACCCACACCGCACCGTCGGGGCCGGCGAGCACCGGCCACGCCGCGCGACGGCTCCGCGGCACCCGCGCGTCCTGAAAGCACCGAACCAGCAGCCGCCGGCCGGCCCCGCCGAGTGGGCGGATCCGCTCGCCCGGCGTCCACCCGCGAACGACGAGCGGGGCGGCCGCGACCCAGGCCGTGAACCCGCCTCGCTCCTGTCGAGCCGGAGCGGGCTCCGCGCGCCAACGGAGCTGCCACCGCCCCCACCGACCCTCACCCTCGCCCGGATGGAGCGCCCACGCCGGCGTCTCGACGTCCGGGTCGGTCCGATCGACGACCAGCCGCCCGAAGGTGATCTCGGCCGCCCACCCACCGCCCAGCGGGACGCTGGCGCCGCTCGCGCCGCGCGCCGCCACGCGGAGGACCTGCGCCGCCCGCGCCGGCCCGATCCGGCATCCGACCCGCCGCGCGGCGGTCATTACTACGGTTTCTCCCAAGGCTGAATCATACCCGCTGAGTGCACGGGCAGCAACGGAAAACCCATCGCGCTCCCGCCGGAAATCGAGGCCCGGCAGCAGGTCGAGCACCGCGTTCCAGGCGGCGCGATCGCGGGCGGCGTGCCGCCCCACGGCCAACAGCGCCGCGTCCACCGCGGGGAGGCCCGTCCGGAGCAGCGGCAGGACATCGCCGCGGAGCCAGGCGCGGAGGTGCCGCGGGTCCTGGTTTGCCGGATCGCTCCACACGGAGAGCGCCTGTGCGCGGACATGCTGGAAGAGTGCCTCGCGCCGGAACGGCAGCAACGGGCGGACCAGCGTGCCCCGCCGCACGGCCATTCCGGCGAGGCCGGCGGGTCCCGAGCCGCGCAGCATCCTCATCAGGACGGTTTCGACCTGATCGTCCGCGTGGTGCGCGGTAAGCACGAGTGTCGCGCCGAGGCGGGCCCGTGTCGTCTCCAGCCAGGCGTAGCGGGAGACGCGCGCCAGGGTCTCGCCCGCGGCCGCGCCCAGCTGGCCCCGGCCCTCTTCATAGGCGAGCCGATACGAGGCGGCGAGGGCCTGCACCCCCGCGGCGACATGGGCGCTGGCGGGATGGATGCCGTGATCGAAGTGCGCCACCACGAGATCCAGCTGGTGAAGGTCACGCGTTTGGTGCAGGAGATCGAGCAACGCCACCGAGTCCGGGCCGCCCGACACGGCGACGAGCGCCCGGCCGGCCGGCAGGTGCAGGGTGGACAGGTGCTGCCGGAAGTCGTCGAGCAGCGTCATCCGGCGGCGCCGCGCGGCGTCATGGGGTATCCAGCACTTCGCGCACCTTGCGCGAAAGGTCGCCCGGCACGAAGGGCTTCTGCAGGAAAGGCGAGCCCGGACGCAGCAGGCCGCGGCGGACGATGTCGTCGTCCGTGTATCCGGACATGAAGAGGATGCGGAGCCCGGGGCGCTCGGCCGCGAGACGCTCGCCCAGCTCGCGGCCGTTGACCAGCGGCATCACCACGTCGGTGAGCACCAGGTCGATCGGACCATCGCCGCGGGCGAGCACCTCCAGGGCCTCGGCGCCGTTCTCCGCCTCGAGGATGGCGTATCCCTGCGCGGACAGCACGCGCGCGGCCATGCGGCGGACCGCCGCCTCGTCCTCGACGATGAGGATGGTCTCGGCTCCACGGGGGGACAGCAGCACCTCCGCCGGCGGGAGCTCCACCAGGGAGCCCGTGAACTCGGGGAGGTAGATCTTGAACGCCGTGCCGTGGCCCACCTCGCTGTAGACCCAGATGTAACCGCCGCTCTGCTTCACGATGCCGTAGACCGTCGCCAGCCCGAGGCCGCTGCCCTGCCCCGACGCCTTGGTCGTGAAGAACGGCTCGAAGATGCGGGCGCGGGTTGCTGCGTCCATGCCGTGCCCCGTGTCGCTCACCGTGAGGCGCGCGTAGCGGCCCGCGGGCATGCGCACGCCCGGCCAGTGCGCCCGCGGGCCCTCTGCCAGGGAGAAGGCGTCGGTCGTCACGGTCAACGTGCCCTGCCCGGCCATCGCGTCGCGGGCGTTGAGCGCCAGGTTCACCAGCACCTGCTCGAGCTGCGCCTGATCGGCGCGCACCAACGGCACATCCGGCGCCAGGTCCAAGGCGAGGCGGACGCCGTGGCCCAGCAGCCGCGCGAACACGGGGACACTCTGCTGCACCAGCGCGTTCAGGTCGAGCCGGGTGGGCTGCAGCATCTGCTGGCGGCTGTAGGCCAGGAGCTGCCGCGTGATGCTGGCCGCGCGATCGGCCGCCCGGTGGATCTCCGCCACGTCGTCCGCCCGCGGATCGCCTTCCGGCAGCGAGCCTTCGAGGAAGCCGCTGAACCCGGTGATGACGGTCATCATGTTGTTGACTTCGTGGGCGACGCCTCCCGCGACGCGCGCAATCGCCTCCATGCGCTCCGCCTGCACCAGCAGCTCGGCGGCACGGCGGTGCTCGGTCACGTCGCTCACCATGCAGCCGACCCACTCGATGCGTCCGTCGGTGGCCGGCACCGGGTAATAGCTGGCGACGTAGGTGCGCGGGCCATCCTCCTGGGCGCGCGGGGCGGCGACGATCTCGCGGTCGAGGACCGGCGCGCCGGTGCGGAAGACTTCCTCGAACAGCGGCACGACCAGCGACGCGGTCTCGCCCAGCACGTCGGACAGCGTGCGTCCCAGATGCGCCTCGACGGAGGTGTGGTTGATCTCGGCGAGCGCGTCGTTGATCCGCACGAAACGCAGCTCGCGGTCCACGAAGGCGAGGCCGATCGGCGTGCCCCGGAAGACCGTGTCCAGCAGTGCGACGGTACGCTCCTTCTCCTGCAGCGCCTCCTCGGCCTCACGGTAGAGCCGGGCGTTGTCCACCGCGATCGCGGCGCGCCGGGCCAGGTCCTCGCCCAGCAGCTGCTCGGCGGGACCGTAGCGGCGGCCCGACTCGGCCATGACGAAGGTGATGGCGCCCAGGGTCCGCCCCCGAGCGCTGAGCGGCACGATGAGAAGCGACCGGAGGCCGAAGGCCCGCAGGCCCTCCAGGTGCTCCGCGTCCCGCGCGAAGCGGCGCAGCAGCTCGTCAGGAATGTGAGGGATGAGCCGCGTGCGGGCGGTGCGGATGACCTGCGGCACCGGATCCTCGTCGTGCTCGCGATACTTGTGGCTCATCGCCCAGACGGCGTCGACCTTGGCCGGATCGGTGTGGGCGATGGCCAGACGGCGGAGGCGGCCATCGGCGTCCACGATGTCCACCGCGCACCAGTCGGCCAGCCGCGGCACCGCCAGGCGGGCGGCGGTCGACAGCGTCCCCCGGAAGTCGAGCGAGGAGGCCAGGACCTCACTTACCTCCGACAGGAAGGACACCTGTTCCCGCGCCGCCTCCGCGTGCCGCCGGGCGCCCCGCAGCCACGCGATGAGCGCGGTGAGGACCAGGCCGGAGACGCCGTACACCACCAGCCACATGGCGTCCCCGCGGCTCGCCAGGTGGACCGGGGCGGCAGGCGGGGGTGCGTAGAGCATGGCGCCCAGCGCCACCACGGCCAGGGTGACGAGACCGGGCCCCAATCCGCCGTACCAGGCGCTGGTCCCGACGATGACGAGCAGCAGTGGATCGAACGATGGTCCGAAATGCCGGTGCAGCGGCACGTGCACCAGCATCGCCCCCAAGCCGGTGGCCAGGGCTACCCCGTAGCGCAGCACGGAGGCGGCGCGGGAACCGCTGGGGGGCGGTGTCAGGGGGCGCACGCGTTCCGGCCGCGCCCGACCGCGCAGACGGATACGCGACGCGCTGATCCTGCCGTGGAGGGGGTGAGCTCGCTGGCAGACACGGGAACACCTGGTACAGGGGGGTCTCTAAAGGTGCGGCAAGCCGCCAGTTCGCGCAACAATCCCCGGTTCCGAGCGGGCGCGTCTAGCCGACCGGCCAGGATGCGACATATTGGTGGGAATCGCATGGCACAGGGCTCCTCCACGGGAGAGCCGTGCTGCATCCTGACCTCACCGCCGACCACGATGCGAACCCGGCCGCCCCCGGCGCGCCGGCGGTGGTTCTCGTCGTGGACGATGAGCCCGCCGTGCGGGGCGTCGTCGTGCGGACGCTCCAGCGGCGGGGTTATGAGACCGCCGAGGCGCCCGATGCGGAGACTGCCCTGTCGATCCTCGGCAGCCAGCCCGGACGATTCCGCGTCGTCATCACCGATGACCGCATGCCCGGGATGAGCGGGTACGAGCTCGTCGCGGTGATCGCGCGCATCCATCCGCACATACGCATCGTGCTCATGTCCGGATTCGCCGGCGCGGGGGACCCGGCAACAGCCGGGGGCGGCCTGGTCCGCGTGCTGCCGAAGCCGTTCAACGCCACGGGACTCCTCAGCGCCGTGACCGACGTACTGCGCGAGGATCAGTAGGCGAAGCCCGCGCGCAGATAGAGCGCCGTGCGACCGTCGCCCCTCGCCAGGGCCAGGCTGATGGTGTTGGCCGGCTCCAGGAACGCGAACCAGAATCCGCCGCCGCCGCCTGTGTGCCAGACGTCGGACGACTCGCCCTCGAGAAACACCCGGCCGACGTCGGCGAGGCCGAAGACACCGTAGTCCCCCGGCAGCAGCACAAAGAAGCGGCCGAGGCGGAGCCGGAGCTCGGCGTTGCCATAGGCGGAGGCGTCGCCGGCGTAGCGATTTTCGCGCAGGCCCCGCACCGTGGCGGCGCCGCCGACGAACGCCGCCTCGAAGAACGGGTAGTCACCCCACACCCGTTTGCCGCCCGCCCGCAGCGCGAGTGTGGGGCCGAACGTGGTGCGCGGCGTCAGGAAAGCCGCGATCTCTCCGTGCACCTCGCCGAAGGTCCCGTCCACGTCCCATACCGCCGGGAACACACTGCCACCGGCCGTGAAGTGCACGCCTCGCTGGGCCACCCGCCCGTCCCGACCGTCCAACTCGAGCGCCGCGCTCGCACCGACCATGCCGAATCCGCCCACGCCGAAGGGCGGGAACAGCGTGATGAACCGATCGGGATCGAGGTCCGTGTCGGCGTATTTCAGCGTCGGGCCTACCGAGAAGGCGCCCCGGCGGCCGACCGGAAACACCACGCTGGGCTGGATGAGATACTGCTCCTGCGGGACGCGATAGAAGAAGTCCGAGTCGGTCCGCGGCGTCTCGTTGCCGAATCCGAAGAACCGCACGACCTCGATGCCCGAGGCGCGGAGCAGCAGGCCCGTCCGCACGCGCGAGTTGACCCGGCGGAAGTCGCCCGTGAACTCCACCCGGAAGGTCTCGGCCCCGACCGCGTACCCGGCCCGGAGCCCCACCTTCGAGCGATACGGATGCTTCCGGAAGCCGAAATTGTACCGCACGAGGCCACCACCGAAGAAGAAGCCGACCTCCGGCGCCGAGCTTACCCACGGCTGAAAGCGCCAGAAGCCGCCCCAGTCGCGCGGGGGGTACGGGGTCGAATCGCTCAACTGCCATTCGTCGTACGGCCGGGCGTCCAGCGGCACCCGGCGGGAGCCCTCGACCGCGTTCGTCCCCCGCGCGTCGTAGAACCTGGCTCGGCCCGCGGTCGACGAATCGACGACCCGGTCGTCGCCGCCGCCGCCCATGATCCGGAGCAGCGGGGCGCCGGCGGCGGCGCCGCTGATCTGCACGACGTCGTCGCCGCCATGGAGATAGAGCCGGACTTCCTTGGTGTCGGCCCGGTCGAACCGGCGGTGGAACAGCGGCGCCGTGGCCGAGTCGTCGGCCGCGCGCAGCGTGAGGTCCAGCACCCGGCCGTCCGAGCGCACCGCCTCCACCCGCTCGGCCTTGTCGCTCGCGAACACCTCGGCCTCCGCGGCCAGCAGCCGGTAGAAGTCCCGGGCCTCCTGGGACAGCGCGTCGCGCCGGTGTTTGAGCGCACCGGCCAGCCAGGCCTCGTTCTCGGCGCGAAGCTCCGGTGGCAGGTGGTGCGCGGCGTCATCGATCACCGCGTCGGTGATCTCTCCCTGAAGCGCCGTGGCGACGGAATCCCAGACCGGCCACCCGAGGCCGGCGAGCAGCCGGCGATCCACCGCGCGCGCGTTCCACGTGAGGCCGACGATGCTGGGATAGGTGGGCGAAAACTCGACCAGCTGCGGCGCGGTCAGCCGGGCGAGACTCAGCAGCAGGCCGTCGTAGCGCGAGAAGGCCTGGTCGCGATCGCGGGGGATGGGGGTCCACGGCGCCGCCGATCCGTCACCCAGGCGGGCCCAGCGCCATTGGTCCTGGTGCCGGTCCCAGTCGCCGAGCAGGAGATCGACCAGCCGGGCGGCCAGGTACGCGCGGGTGTCGACGTGCTCGTCCTGATGGTGCTCCAGCCGTTCGAACAGGTCCTCGGTGCTCACGATCTTGCTGGCGCCCGCGAAGCCGGGGCCCTCGTCGGTCTGCCGCTCCTCGATCGTGCCCAGCAGCCCGCTGAACTCCGCCCGGAACTCGCCCAGCGCGGGTGAATCGGGCAGCACCACGAGGCGCGGCTCCGAGTGCAGGACGCCGGCAGCCGTGAGGATCGGGCTCACCACCAGCGGCGCCGCCGGATGCCCCGCGCTGATCTGATCCCGGAAGATGCGCTGCGCGACCGTGCGGCGGAGCTGCTCCGGCAAGAGGGGCGACGGGTCCTTGTCGACCGAGCGGAACTGGTACTCACGCCCGTCCGCGCCGGCGAAGCGGAGCGAGGCGGTCTGCTTTCCGCCGCCTCGCCGGGTCGGATGAAGCCCGCCCGCAAAGCGCTCGAGGTCCAGCCGCTCGACCCGAAGCGGCGTCGCCCAGAGCTCGCGGTAGTGCCGGCCGAAGAACAGCCGGTGCAGGCCGCCCGCCCGGTAGCGGGCGCCCGGCGTGATCACCACGGTGTCGCCGGCATCGCCGGCAGCGGTGGCGGCGGGCGGCGTGTCCGCCGGCTGCTGCGCCACCGCCGGGGCGGCCGCCAGCGCGGCGGCCAGGGCCAGCGCCAAGCCTGCGCGAGTGCGCATCATCCGGTCCATACGGTCTCCTCTTCGGTGGCGCGGGCCAGCGGCACGGTCGCCCGGGCCTGGGCGGTGGCCGGGTCGCCGACGGGCAGGGCCTGTGCCTGGCGGTAGCTGCCGTCGCCGGCGAGCTCCCAGGCCGAAGGGTCCTCCAGCTCGCGCGTCAGGATGGCGTCGAGCCGGGCACGCGAGGCCGGGTCGAGCACCGACGCCACCACCTCGACGCGCCGCCTCAGGTTGCGCGAGCGCCAGTCGGCGGAGCCGATCAGGTAATCGTCCGCGCCATCATTGGCGAAGTGATAGATCCGGGCGTGCTCCAGAAAGCGCCCCACGATGCTCCGCACCCGGATCCGGTCCGAGAGCCCGGCCACGCGGGGCTTGAGGGTGCAGAGCCCGCGCACGATGAGATCGATCTCCACGCCCGCCTGTGAGGCCTCGTAGAGCGCACGAATGATTTCCGGGTCGTCGAGACCATTCAACTTGGCGCGTATCCGTGCCGGCCGTCTTGCCCGGGCGTGCTCCGCCTCCCGCCCGATCCGCGCGAGCAGACTCGGCAGCAGGTGTTCCGGCGCCACCAGCAGTCGTCGCAGCGCCGCGCCGGGCGCGCGGGACGAGCCGGTCAGCTGGTTGAACAGGTCGCTGAGGTCGTCGCCCAGTGCCGGATCGGCGGAGAGCAGGCCCAGATCCGTGTAGACCCTCGCGGTCGACGAGTTGTAGTTGCCGGTGCCGACGTGGACATAGCGGCGGATCTCGGCGCCCTCGCGCCGCACCACCAGCGCCACCTTCGCATGGTTCTTGAGACCCACCAGGCCGTAGACCACCTGCGCGCCGGCCCGCTCGAGCTGCTTCACCCACCCGATGTTCCGGGCCTCGTCATAGCTCGCCTTGAGTTCCACGAACACCGCCACCTCCTTCCCCACTTCCGCCGCGCGGATGAGCGCTTCGACGATCCGGGAGCTCTCGCCCGCGCGGTAGAGGGTCATCTTCATGGCCACCACCGCGGGATCCTCGGCAGCGTCCTGCAGCAGCCGCTGCACCGTGGCGGCGAAGTCGTCGTAGGGATGGTGGAGCAGCAGGTCGCCGTCCCGGAGCCGCGCCCAGGGCGACGGATCGGAGGCGAGCGGGTTCCGGCCGACGAACGGCGGGAAGAGGCCGCCCGGGACCGGCAGGGAGGCGAGCTGGCGCAGATCACCCGGAGCCATGAGCCCGCCGGTCTCATGCACCACCAGCTGCCCCACCGGGTCCACGCCGTGGCCGGTCTCGAAGCGGAGCTCCTGCGTGAGCATCGAGCGGAGTACCTCGGAGGTCCCTGCCTGAAGCTCGAGCCGCACGACCGGGTTGACCGTGCGCTGGTCGAGCTCCTCCTCGAGCGCCTGCAGCAGGTCGCCCGCGCCGGCTTCCTCCAGCTCGAGATCGCCGGCGCGGGTGACGCGGAAGAGCGCGACCTCCTCCACCCGGCGTCCGGGGTACAGCGTCGCGAGGTTGGCGGTGACGATCTCCTCGATCGGCACCAGGCCTCCGCCCTCGGGCAGCTCGACGAACCTGGGCAGCGCGGCCGGCAGCCGCAGGTAGGCGAAGTGGAGCGGTCCGGTGGCCTCCCCCTGGAGTGCCACGGCCATCGACAGGGTGAGCGACGGGATGAGCGGGAACGGATGTCCCGGGCTCATGGTGATGGCGCGGGGCGTGAGCACCGGGAAGAATTCGCGGCGGAACCGCGTCCGCAGCACGTCCTGCTCGTGGGCCTCGAGGTCCGCCCAGCCGCGGATCCGGTGCCCGCGCGTGCCCAGCTCCGCCAGGCAGCGCTCGATGCAATCGCGCTGGCGGGCGAGGATCTCTTCGGCCCGCGTGGCGGGCACCTCGTCGGCGCCGCCCATGTAGAGCTCGTCGAGGTTCGCACTCACGATGGCGAGGTAGCGCAGCCGCTCGAGCAGCGGCGTCCGCTCGTCCTCGGCGACGGCCAGCACCCGGGCATTGAACTCCAGCTGGCTCGTGGCGGGATCGAGGAGGTCGGCCGGGACGGCCTCGGACGGCGGGTCAGCGCGGGCCGCCATCCCGCCGTCGCCGGCGAGCTCCGGAAAGAGGCGCGAGCGGGCGGCGACGGCGAAAGCGGCGAGGGTGTCCTGGTCGCGAAGGGAAGCGTCGCGCACCGCGCGGGCCAGCTCCTGCACCGGGATCCACGTCATCCCCGGACCGTCGCCGGGAGCGAGCCCCCGGCGGAGGCGCCGCGCGACCCACACCTCGAGGCTCGGCCGATCCAGCGTCGGCGGCGAGCGGCCGAGCAGGCTCACCTCGCCCACCTTCGACCCGAGCCATTCGGCCAGACCGTGGCGGACGGCCTGCTCCCCGGCGCCGGCGGTGACGGGCAGGCGTCGGTCCTCGCCTTCGCCGAACAGCGCGACGGCTTCGCCGTCGAGCGCGATGACCGCCACGGCGCGGCCGGAATCGAGATTCCGGATGATGCGCTCCTGCCCCATCTGCCGGACCAGCGTCCGCGCGCGGACCAGCTTCGTCTGGAGGACGGGGCGCACGCCGTCCCCCTGCTCCAGGGCGAGCGCCAGCTCCTCCAGCCGCGGCCGGCCCCGGGCGAGGCGGCGGACCTTGAGCTCCTGGAACTCGCGCACGAGGCCGCCACTCCGCACCGTCACCCGGTCGTAGAGAAACGCGAACCGCCCCGGCAGGTACCACGGCCGGGAGGCGACGCGGACGACGCGGTCCACTTCCAGCTCGAAGCGGGCCTCGAGCCGCGTGAGATCCACGATGCCGCGCAGCCGGCGCGCCGGGGCGGTGTCGCTGGCAAGGATCCCGGGCAGGTCGATCGCCGCCACGTCGGCGTCGAAGACCTGGCTGGGGCCGGCACCGGGCACCCCGGGCTCGGCCAGACTCACGGTGAGCGTGCGCCGGTCGTCGGCGCCGTAGCGCACCCGGCAGACGACGTTGCGCGCGGCGAGCGCGTTGTCGGCGGTGTCGAGGTAGACGTCGCGCACGAAGACGTGGTGCTGGCCCCGAACGACCAGACCGAGCGGTAGCGGCGCCCTGGCAAGCGCCTCCAGGCGCTCGACCGAGGGCACGTCGCACCGGAACTCGGCCGCCCGCGGCAGGTCGCTCACTCGCCGATCACCGCGCGGCGGGCCCGCAGCCGCTCCTCGGCCTGCCCGCGCGCGCGCGCGAAGCCGGCCTGGAACTCGGGCGTGCGCCGGACCTTGTCGAACAGCCCCGACGCCAGCTGCCAGTGGTGCAGCATCGGCGAGTGGTCGACAGCCCGCTCCAGCCAATGGACCGACCGCGCGGCATCGCCGCGCCAGGCGTAGTAGGCGGCCAGGTCCGCGTACTGGTGCAGAAACAGGTAGTGCTCCTGGTCCAGCTCTCGGCCGAGCGAGTCGGCCAGTGCCGCCGCCTCGGTCGCCCGGCCGAGTTGCTGCAGGCACATCGCGCGGACCGCCACCCACGGACCCGGATCGCGCTCGGCGCACCGGGTGGCCTGGCCGGAGAGCAGTTGAGCGTACGACTCGAGGATGGCGGAGACCGGGTCGACGCCACCACCGGGCCCCGCCGTCCGGACCTCGCGCAGCGCGACGTCGTACCGGTGCGCCCCGATGGCGAGCGCCACGAGCTCATGCCGGAGGCCGGGGGCGAGCGGATCGAGTGCCAGCGCGCGGCGGGCCTGCGCCAGGGCCGAGTCGGTGGCGCCCGCCCGGAAGACGGCCCAGGCATATGCCATTGCGACGTTGGCGGAGTTGGGCACCAGCTTCCGCGCGCGGAGCAGATCGGCCCGCACCGAATCCTCCGGGAAGAACGCGATCGACCGCGCGTCGGCCCGCGCCAGCCATGCGGCGGCCACGCCGGAGTCGCGCGCGATCGCACGGCCGGCGAGCTGGAGCGCCTGGGCCAGCTCGGTGTACGGGTCGGCTTGGCTCCGGTAGCCGTAGACGACCCCGTAGGTACGGGTCGACGCGAGCCCGGCCAGGGCCTGGCTGTAGCCGGAATCGATCTCCACCGCCTGCTCGAACGCCGCGTCCGCCAGGCGCAGCGCCTCGGGCGTCCGCCGCTCGAGCCAGTAGGCGCCCCTGAGATACGCGTCGTACCCCAGGACCTGTTCGGTGCGGACCGGCGCGGCCGGCATCAGGGTCCGCCCCGCGGTCGCGAGCAGCGCGCCGGCGACCTGCCGAGCGATCACGTCTTGCAGCTGCGGGACCTCGCCGGCCGCGAGGGAATAGGTCTGCCGCCACACCACGACGCCCCGCTCCGCGTCGATGAGCTGCATCGTGGCCTGGGCCCGGCCGCCCGAGCGCAGGAGCGAGCCCCCGAGCACGTGGCGCACGCCGAGCGTATCGGCGAGCTGCCGCATGGTGAGCCGCAGCCCCTTGAGCGCTGCCGTCGACCTGGGCGAGATGACCTTGAGGCCCTGCACTTGCGCCAGCCGGCCGACGATCTCCTCGCTCAATCCCTCGCTCAGGTACTCGTCCTCCGGGCTGGAGCCGCCGACCTCGAGCGGCAGCACCGCCACCGATGGGTCGCCCGCCATGCGCGACGACTCGCGCTGGCGGGATGGCCAGAGCCGGATGGCCAGGAGCGCGAGCAGCATGAGCGCCGTCGCGATGATCAGCATCCGACCCCACAGCGCGCCGGAAGGTGCCCCCACCGGGTCGACCGGCGTCGCGCCGCGCGACGTGCGCTCCTCCGCCGGGAGCCAGCTCCCGGGCGGGGTCGATCCGCTGAGGCGGGCGGGCTCGCCCATCGCCTCCCGCAGATCGGCCGCCAGCTCGCCCGCGGTCTGATAGCGGTCCTCGGGCCGCTTGGCGAGCGCGCGCGCCACGATGGCCGCGACCGCGTCGGGCACCTCGGGACGGAGCGTCTGGACCTGCGTCGGCTCCCCGCCGGCCTGCTTGGCGAGCACCTCGCGCAGGTTGGCGCCGCCGAAGGCCATCCGCCCGGTGAGCATCTCGTACAGAACGCAGCCCAGGCCGTAGACGTCGCTGCGCGGATCGCCCCCGGTGACGCCCTGCGCCTGCTCCGGGCTCATGTAGGCCGCGGTGCCGATCGGGAGGCCCTTGGCGGTCAGCGAATTGCCGCTTGCGAGCCCGATCGCGCGCGCGATGCCGAAGTCGGCCACGACCGCATGGCCGTTGGACAGCAGGATGTTCTCGGGTTTGATGTCACGATGGATGATGCCGCGGTGGTGCGCGTAGTCGAGTGCCTCCGCCACCTCCCGCGCGAGCACCAGCGCCTCGCCGACCGGCAGCTGCTCGCCCAGCAGACGCTCGCGAAGACTCTCCCCGTCCACGAACGGCATGACGGAGTAGAGCAGGCCGGCGGCCTCGCCGGAGTCGATGAGCGAAAGGATGTTGGGATGCTGGAGCTGGGCCGTGATGCGGATCTCGCGGAGGAACCGTTCGCCGGTAACGGCGGTCATGACGCTCGGGCTCACGACCTTGATGGCGACTTCGCGGCCGAGCTTGCGATCGTGTGCCTGGAAGACCGTCGCCATGCCGCCCCGCCCCGCCTCGCGCTCCACGACATAGCGATCGCGAAGCGCCTGTTTCAGGATCGATAACAGATCGCTCATCGGGTCCCGTCGGCCAGCTCCACCCCTGTCACGTGCGCCGGGGCGCCCGCGCGAAGGCTCTGCACCAGGCTCTCGGCGGGTACGCTCTTCTTCAGGCGCACCCGGTACTGCAGGACTTCGGCGCCCGTCGGCCCGGGCAGGGCGCGGAGGAACTCCCATCGCTTGGCGGAGGCGTCGAGCAGCGGCTCGATCACGCGGCGCGCGGCGTCCGCCGGGCCCTGCACCCGGAGATCGAGCCGGCGGAACTCCACCGGCTTCTTGACCGGCGCCTCGCCGGGGGCGTCCGCGCGGCCACCCGTGTCCCCATCCGGACGCGAGCGCTGCCGCCGGCGCTCCGCACGCGCGGCCAGGGACTCGAGCTGGTCGGGCGTCAGCGACTTGAGGATCTGGTCGTCGACCAGCGACACGAAGGCACTGGTGCGATTGGCCAGGGCCCGCGCGCGCTGCAGCCGGCGCTGCGCCGGTGGACCCTGCAGGTCGGCGGCCGAGCGGCCGAAGTCGGTCCACCAGAGCAACAGGATGACGACGTTGTAGGTGATCGACAGCGCCGCGGCGAACGCCACCGACTGAATTCCGGCGGCGAGCCCCACGCCCGTGGCGAGGAAGATGTACACCGCGTCCTTGGTGTCCCGGAGCGTGTTCCGGAAGCTCACCGCCGCCACGATGCCGCCCAGGCTGAACGCCAGGGCCAGGCTGTTCTTGACCATGAAGACTACGCCGGCGACCACGATCGGCAGGATGACCAGGGTCTGCACCACCGACTGACGGAACCCCTTCCGCCGCCGAGTCATGATGTAAATCCAGGCCACGGGCAGCATCAGAGCGAAGGCGGCGGCCATGGCGAAGACCTCCGCCAGTGGCAGGCCGGGGGGAGCCTGGAACAGCGGCAGCTGCCCATTGGTCAGCGTGCCCTGGATGTTGCTGGAGATGTCGGCCGTGGATTGCTGGACGCCGCCGTAGATCAGTGACTCGGCCGTGGGCGCCAGCTCGAGCAGAAGGCCGGTCGCGGCGAACAGCAGCACGTAGTAGGCGACGACCCGTGCGATCGGGTTTTCAGCCAGGCGGCTCAACTGGGCGTTGAGGTCTTTGGCACGCATCGAGCCCTCCTGCCATGTGCGCGCCCCGGCCCGCGTCCGGATTGACGGGCCTAGGCATTGTGTTAGCGTTTGACCACTAAATTGCTATAGTCTCAAGCTTTGCGCCACGTCTGAAAGGCCTTGGATGAGCGATTGCGACCTGTTGGAGACCCAGTTGCCCAGCACCCCCGCGGCCTCGCGGCACGGTACCCGGCGCCCGGACGAGCTGCCCGAGGACCTGCTGCGCGAGGCGACCCAGCGCCTGGGCATCCTGGCCCGGGTGTGGGCGGGGCTGTTCGTCATGGGCCTGGTGCTCAACCACGTGGTGGCGCCGTTGCTCGACATGGAGATGAAGGACCTCATCCCATGGGGGCCGGCGGCCGACACCGTCGGAGTGATCAGCATCGCGCTCTCGATCTGGCTCTGGCGCTACACCCGGCGGCTGACCTGCAATCCCCGCCTGGCGCTCGATATCGCCCTGGGATACGAAGTGATGCTGGCCCTGGGGATCGGGATCGTGAACCAGTGGGAGCCGATGCGGCTGCTCGCCGGCCGGCTGTCGTGGCTCTGCGCCCTGATCCTGATCTTTCCCATGATCGTCCCCAACACCCCGCGCAAGACGTTGATCGCCTCGATGATCGCCGCTTCGATGGACCCGGTCGGGCTGGTCGTAGCGCACTTGCGCGGCCTCGAGACGCCGAACACCGCGGTCATTCTCTGGAACTACCTGCCGAACTACGTGTGCGCGCTGATCGCCGTGATCCCGCCCAAGATCATGACCCGGCTGGGACAGCACGTGCAGCGCGCGAGGGAGCTGGGCAGCTACCGGCTGGTCGAGCTGATCGGCCGAGGCGGGATGGGCGAGGTGTGGCGGGCCACCCATCGCATGCTCGCGCGCCCGGCCGCGATCAAGCTGATCAAGCCGGAGATCCTGGGCGCACCTGGGGGAGCCGAGGCCAGCGTGCTCATCGAGCGGTTCCGGCGCGAGGCCGAGGCGGCGTCCGCCCTGCAGTCGCCCCACACGATCCGGCTGTACGACTTCGGCGAGACCCGGGCCGGCACCTTCTACTTCGTGATGGAGCTGCTCGACGGGCTCGATCTGGAGACGCTGGTGCGCCGGTTCGGGACGGTCCCGCCCGCGCGCGTCGTGGAGATGCTGCGCCAGGCCTGCCACTCCCTCGGCGAGGCGCACGACCGCGGCCTGATCCACCGCGACGTCAAGCCGGCGAACATCTATCTCTGCCGTCTGGGCCGGGAGTACGATTTCATGAAGGTGCTCGATTTCGGGCTGGTGAAGTATGACCGGGACCAATCGATCCTGGACACCATCAAGACCAATATGGAGATGACGACCGGCACGCCGGCCTACATGGCCCCCGAAATGGCCAACGGCGAGCCCATCGACCGGCGCGCCGACCTGTACGCCCTCGGCTGCGTGGGGTACTGGCTGCTGACGGGCCAGCTGGTCTTCGAGGCCGACAGCCCGCTCCGGATGCTGATCCAGCATATCCAGGCGAGCCCCATCCCACCCAGCATCCGGAGCGGACGGCCGATGCCCCAGGCGCTTGAGGACCTCATCATGCGGTGTCTGGCGAAGAAGCCGGAGGACCGGCCGGCGAGCGCGGATGAGATCATCGCCGAGCTCGACCGCATCGAGCTGGGTCACCCGTGGAGCCAGGCCGACGCCCGCGAATGGTGGGAGACCAACATCGCCGTGCCTGTCGAGGGACGCCAGGAAACGGGCCAGATGCTGGCGGTCCGGTGACGGCGGGGGTCCGGATCGCGCTCCTGGCACTCATGGTCGTGGCTCCGGCGTCGGTCCTCTCGCACTACGACCTCGCCGCGCCGCCGGCCGACCGCTGGGACTTGCCGAAGGCGCTGCGGGAGATCAGCGGCCTCGCCGTCGACAGCGCGGGCCGCATCTTCGCGCACGACGACGAGCAGGCCATCATCTATCAGCTCGATCCCGCCACCCACCGTGTCGTCAAGCGGTTCAGCTTCGGGCTGCCCGCAGTGCGCGGGGACTTCGAGGCCATCGCCGTCGTCGGCCGGCAGGTGATTCTCACGACCAGCAACGGCGTGCTCTACGCCGGCCGCGAAGGCCGGGACGGCGAGTCGGTCCCCTACGTCACGCAGTCCACCGGCATCGGGCGCGCCTGCGAGGTCGAGGGCATGTCGTACGAGGCGCCCGGTCACGCCCTGCTGTTCGCCTGCAAGGAGCCGCGCACCCCGGCGCTCGTCGGCCACCTGGCGGTGCTGCGCTGGTCACTCGATCGGAAGGCGCTCGACCCGCGGCCCTGGATCTTCGTCCGGCTGTCCGCGATCACCGGGGAGCTCAAGGGCCAGGGGTTTCACCCGTCGGAGCTGCTCCGGGTCCCGGGCAACGGCCACTACCTGGTGCTGTCCGGCCGCGAGCATGCCATCGCGGAGATCACCTCGGCCGGCAACGTCGTGGCAGTGGCCCGGCTTCGGCGCGCGGACCACCGGCAGGCCGAGGGGCTCGCCTTCGCCCCGGACGGCTCGCTGCTCATTTCCGACGAGGGCGCCGGCCGGCGCGGTGCGGTTACGGTGTACCGCCGACGCTGAGCCAGAGCGAGAACACCTCCGCGCTCTCGCCTTTGGGCCGGGTCCCCGCCGGCACCACCGTCGTGACCGAAAGCCGCACCCGGCCGTCGTGCGTGAAATCCAGGCGCATGAATCCGGCGGCGTCCCGCTCGAACAGCGACCCCTCGATCTTCCGCACCAGGCCGGAATGGCCCAGGTAGCCGGCGCCGCTCACGAACTGATAGCCGGCGTGGGTGATCCCCGGCTTGCCGCCCCGGATCACCTGCAGATCGTGGTCGTGGCCCGAGGCGATCGCGAGCGGCGGGTGACGGGCGAACACCCGCTCCCACGCCCGGGCCATCAGCTGGTACTTGCGGCCGCTGATGTCCTGGTTCGTAAACCCGTTCCTCCGCGCCAGCGGGTACAGCTCGCCGATGATCGGGAGCGGGATCCAGAGCCAGGATTGGATATTGCGCAGCGGGAAGATGTGGTCGCTCCACGTGAACGTTCCGCCGTGCTCCCCACCCGACCGGAGCGGATGATGGTCGACCACGATCGCATACCGGCGGCCCTTGTCCCGGAGCGCGCCGAGCAGCGAGTCGGTCACCTCCGCTTCGGTCCGGGTCGGGCACGGCGCCTTGGGGCCGTACGGCCGCACGTCGTTGTGAACCCACCATTCGCTGTCCAGCGCGATCAGCCGGAGATGCTCCCCCACGTCGACGACCTCCGGACCCGGGCATCCGCCGTGTGGCAGCAGGCGCACCTGGCCACCACCCCACTGGCTCACCAGGCTGTCCTGCCGCCGGATCGCGTTCCAGCCATCGCGTCCCTGGCGGTCCCAGTCGTGGTTCCCCGGCACCAGAAAACCCTCGGCCGCTCCCTTCCGGATGGCCATGACCAGGGCGGACAACCTCCGCTCGGCATCCAGGCGGCTCGGATCGGCGACCACCGGCACCCCGCGCGGGTACACGTTGTCGCCCAGGAAGACCACGTACTGCCGGACCTGCCGCAGCGAGTCCGCCTGACGCGCGAGCTCCTGCAGCACGGGCTCCTTGTCATAGGCCGGGCTGCCGGCATCGCCGATGAGGAACAGGGCCAGGTCGATGCTGTCGATCGGGGCGACCGGCGCCGGGAGCGTGGCGGGCTTCAGCGCCGAGGTGCACGCCGATACCAGCGCCGCCGCCCCCCGAGGATCAGGCGCGGGGCGATGGCGCGCCCTCGGGAACGGGTAGGGCCATGAAGCAGTGACAGGTTGCCGCCGATCAGCAGGGGGTCCCCGACGCGCCGAGCCCCGGTGGCGCGGCGGCTGTCGACGGATACCTTACAATTGTACATCCATTCCTACAACTGACGATGGTGGTCGGTACGCCGGAGGTACCCTATGACCATCGAGATGATTGTCCAGCACGCCGCGGAGCTCCCACATGGCGTCTGCTACCTGTGGCAGCCAGGCCTCCTGTGGCTGCACGCCGGCTCGGATGCACTGATCGGCGCTGCCTACGTCTCGATTCCGTTCACGCTCGCCCGCTTCCTGCGCCTGCGCCGAGATGTGCCGTTCAACTGGATGATGTGGTGCTTTGCCCTCTTCATCCTGGCATGCGGGGCCACGCACTGGCTGGCCGTCCTCAACATCTGGGTCCCGAGCTGGTGGACGACCGGCGCCGTCAAAGCCCTGACGGCCGCGGCGTCCGTGCCCACCGCGATGCTGCTCAGCCGGCTGGTGCCGCAGATGGTGGCGCTCCCGAGCCCGACGCAGCTTCAGGCCGCAAACGCCGCCCTCGCGGCGGAGGTGGGCGACCGGCTGCGCGCGGAAAAGCTGCTGCGGGACACCCAGGCCGACCTGGAGCAGCGGGTCGAGCAGCGCACGTCTGAGCTCGCGCGCGCCAATGCCTCGCTCCGCCTGCTCGAGTCGGCGGTTGCCCAGGCGAGCGATGCATTCACCATCACGACGTCCCAGCTCGATCCGCCCGGCCCGCGCATCGTGTTCGCGAACCCCGCGCTCACGGCGATGACGGGCTATGCCCTCGATGATCTCCTGGGACAGACGCCGCGCGTTCTGCAGGGCCCCCACACCGACCGCGACCTGCTCGTCCGGCTCCGGCACACGCTCGAGGCGGGCGAGACGTTCACCGGAGAAACCACCAACTATCGGCGGGACGGCAGCGAGTTCCTGATGAGCTTGCGGGTGGCGCCTCTGCGCGACGCCGCCGGCCGCACGACGCACTACGTGGCCGTTCAGCACGACGCGACCGAACAGCGTAGCCTGGAGCAGCAGTTACGGCAGGCGCAGAAGATGGAGGCGGTCGGACAGCTGGCCGGCGGGATCGCGCACGACTTCAACAACCTGCTCACCGCCATCCAGGGCAACTGCTCACTGTTGAGGGCGGAGCTCGACGAGGAGGATACCCGCCACGAGTACCTCGCGGAGATCGAGGACGCCGGCGAGCGCGCCACCCGCCTGACACGCCAGCTCCTGTCCTTCAGCCGCCGGCAGGTCCGCCAGCCCGCGGCGGTCAACCTCGATACGGCGCTGACCGACTGGCTCCGCCTGGTCCGGCGGCTGCTCGGCGAACAGGTGGAGGTCCGGTTCACGCCGACCGAAGGCCTCGGCCTGGTCTGGGTCGATCCCAACCAGCTGGAGCAGGTGGTCCTCAACCTCGCGGTCAACGCGCGCGATGCCATGCCGTCGGGCGGCGTCCTCACCATCGAGACCCGGAACGTCGACCTCGGCGCCGACTACGCCGGGCTGCACATGGCCATCGTGCCGGGCCCCTATGTGATGCTGTGCGTGAGCGACACGGGCGTCGGCATTCCGACGGACACGATTCCCCGGATCTTCGAGCCGTTCTTCACCACCAAGGCGCTGGGCAAAGGCACCGGCCTCGGCCTCGCCACCGTGTACGGCATCGTGAAGCAGAGCCGGGGCAACATCTTCGTCTACAGCGAGCCGGGATACGGCACGACGTTCAAGATCTACCTGCCGCGGGTGCCCGATACGGCCATCGTGGCCGCCAGCGGTCCGGCCGACACCGCCGAGATCGTCCCGGGCCAGGGCGTCGTGCTGCTCGCCGAGGATGACGAGGCGGTCCGCGCCCTCGCCGCGCGCATCCTGGCGCGGGCAGGTTACACGGTGGTGCCGGCAACGACGACCGAGCACGCCCTGGCGATCGCGGGCGATCTGTCGCAGCCGGTGGACGTACTGCTGGCCGACGTGGTGATGCCGGGCATGACGGGACCAGCCCTGGCCGCGGCGGTGCGGGAGCTCCGGCCGGACGTCCGGGTCGTGTTCATGTCGGGATACACCGACAGCGTGCTTGAGGAGCGGGAGCTGCTGGGCACCGACGCGGTGCTGGTGAGCAAGCCGTTCACGCCTTATACACTTACGGCGCCGCTGGCGTGGCGGTGACGAGCTGGGAGGGAAGCGCGCCGAGTCGGGTACGATCACGTCACGGCGGGCGCTTTCGCCACGGCACCACAGCCAACCTCAGAATGATCACACGTGCCGTGTCGCCGAGAGGCTCGTCACGGGTTCGTCACGCGGTCGCTCTTTCCCACCACTCAAGCCGAGGAGGTGGGTGACCGCGGCGAGGAGCTCGTCCGTCATGAACGGCTTCGTGAGCAAGTGTCCGCCCAGCTCCGCGCCGCCCTCATATTCGAACGCGGACATGAACAGGACCGGAATTTGGGGAAAGTGCTGGTGCAGCCAGTAGGCGAGCTGCTCGCCTCGCAGCATCGGCATGTGGAGGTCGGTGATCACGAGGTTCGGAAGCACCTGATGCCGTTGGATCAGCCCGACCGCGCTGAGACCGTCGGGGGCGGTCAGGACATCGTAGCCGGCCTGGGTGAGCGCGCGCGACAGGAGGGCCCGCGCGTGAGGTGCATCGTCCACCACGACGATGAGCGGCCGGGTGGCCCGGTCGGAGCAGATGTCCATGGCGAGAGCCTCAGATGGGAGACGAAGGGGCCAATTTACCCGCCGGGCGTGTGTGCGGAGGACCGTGCAAAGTCTTGCACAGTAAGCTACCTCCACTGCTCCTCGAATGCTCGCGCCAGCTCGTTCCTGGCATCCCCCGAGCCCCTGAGCGCACGACGGACGCGTGGCGCCTGGGCCGGCGAGGAGCCGGCGTAGATGCCGGACGCCCGGCCTGCTACCTTTCCCCCGTCCGTGGCCGCCCGGACGCCGCACGGCTCACACACTCCGCCCCCATATGCCGGGAGCCCGTCTTGCAAAGTGAGACTGGACACGACCTGCCGCTACTGATCGACGCCCATGTCCATCTGCACGACTGCTTCCCGCCGGCCATCTTTCTGGAGTCGGCACGCCGCAATTTCGAGTCGGCGGCGCGCGAGCACGGATGGCCAGCGCCGCTCGGCGTTCTGATGCTGACGGAATCGGAGGGTGTGGACTGGTTCGGCCGCCTCGCGCGGCTCGTCGATGAAGCCCCGGACGCCGCGTCGATCGCGCCCTGGACCATTTTCGCAACCACGGATCCCACGGTACTCGAGGCTCGCAGCGGCAACCGACGCCTCCTGCTCGTGGCCGGCAGACAGGTCGTGGCGCGGGAAGGACTGGAGGTGCTGATGCTCGGTACCCGGGCGATGGTGCCCGATGGTGGCTCACTGCCCGAAGTCATGGCTGAGGGCGCCCGCCTCGGCGCCCTTCGCGTGATCCCCTGGGGCGCCGGCAAATGGCTCTTCCGTCGAGGACGCCTTCTCAGCAGCATTCTCGCGACCCAACGCTCGGACGAGGGGTTCTTCCTGGGCGACGGCGCCGGCCGTCCCTTCTTCTGGTCCACGCCACAGCATTTCGTGGAAGCGAATCGGAGAGGCATCAAGGTCCTTCAGGGCACCGACCCCCTCCCCTTCCCCTCCCAGGTCGGACGGGCGGGGACGTTCGGTTTCCGACTCGAAGGGCGGCTCGATCCCGCCCATCCCGGCGAGGGGATCAAGGCGGCGCTCCGCGACCCAACGTCCCGACTGACCCCCTTCGGCAGGCTGGAGCGGACCCTCCCATTTGTGCGGAACCAGGTCGCGATGCAGCAACGGAAGCGACGGCGCACGGCCCCCCCGTCCCCCGCGACATCGGGCGCTCGATGAGGCGAGATCTCTCCGCCCTCTCGCGATCGACCTTCGACGTGCTGGTGATCGGAGGCGGGATTTACGGGATCTGCGCGCTCCACGAGGCCGCGCGACGTGGGCTCTCGGCCTGCCTGCTGGAGCGCGGGGACTTCGTCGGGGCGACGTCGTCCAACAGCCTCAAGACGATTCACGGTGGCCTGCGATACCTGCAGCACGCCGATATCGGCCGGATGCGTGAGTCGATTCGAGAGCGGGCCCGACTGCTTCGGGTGGCGCCCCACCTGGTTCACCCGCTCGCGTTCGTCCTGCCGACCTACGGCTTCGGCCTGCACAGCAAGTCGGTGATGCGAGCGGCGCTGCTGATCAACGACGCGATCGGGTTCGACCGCAGCACGGGCGCCATGCCGGGGCGCCGGATTCCCCCGGGCGAGGTCATCGGACGCGAGGACATCGCGGCGATGGTACCAGGGCTGGACACGACTCGCCTGAGCGGCGGAGCAATCTGGTACGACTGCCAGGTGGCCAACACCGAGCGGCTCGCGCTGGCGTATCTCCACTCGGCGGTCGCGACGGGGGCCGAGTGCGCCAATTACGTCGAGGCCACCGACCTCCTGCTCGAAGGTCGCCGCGTGCTCGGTGTGGCGGCCCGCGACCGGCACACCGGGGACATGTTCGAGGTTCGCGGCCGAACGGTGGTCAATGCCGCGGGCCCGTGGGTGGATCGGCTGCTCCGGCGGCTGCCGACGGAAACCCCGCGCCGCTTTCATCCCTCGAAGGCGTTCAATCTGGTCACGCGCCGGCTCTACGGCGACCGCGCGATCGGATTCACGGTCCCGACCGCGTTCCGTGACGCCGACGCCTTGCTCAACAAGGGTGACCGGTTGTTCTTCGTGGTGCCTTGGAAGCAGTTTTCGCTGATCGGCACTCGGCACCTCCGCTACACCGGCGACCCCGACGAGTTTGGCGTCACCGAGGACGACATCCAGCTCTTCCTCGGGGAGATCAACGCGGCCTGTCCCGGCGTCGACCTGGCGAGGCACGACGTGCTCGGGGTGCTGGGAGGCATGCTGCCGGAGGAGCCCCGGCCCGACGGCAGGGAGGTCCAGCTGGTCAAGCATTCGAAGGTTCATGACCATGCGCCGGAGGGGACGGAGGGGCTGGTGTCGATCGTCGGGGTAAAGTGGACTACGTCACGCGCCGCCGCAGAGGCCGCGGTGGATATCGTCGAGAGCCGTCTCCGCGGGGGCGCTCACTCACGCCCAGGGGAGGTACCAGTCCACGGCGGGGACATCGAGGACTTCGACCGCTTCGTTCGCGCCGAGGATGCCGGCCGACCCCACACCGTGTCCCCCGCGTCGATGGGGCACCTGCTGGAGAACTACGGCACGGCGGTTCGCGACATCCTCGAATACGTGCGGCGGGAGCCGGAGCTCGGGCGGGGCCTGGCCGACGGCTCGCCGACGATCGCCGCCGAGGTGGCCTTCGGCGTCGAGCAGGAGATGGCCTGGCACCTGAGCGACGTGGTCCTTCGTCGCACCCAGCTCGCCGCCGGGGGCCACCCCGGCCGCGACGCCCTCATCCGCTGCGCCAACCTGATGGCTTCCCGACTTGGGTGGAGCAGCCAGCGTACCGAGTCCGAGCTCGATCGCACCGACTCCGCACTCCGGGGTGTCGTCCCGGCTTACTCCAGCTGAAAGGAATCGCCTGGAATGCCTCCAGCGAGCGCGCCCGCCGAGCGGCCATGGCAGCTCCGGCTGTTCGACAAGACCCTCAAGAAGAGGCAGAAGCTGGCGCTGCTGCACCGTCTGCTGGGTACGCCGGCACGGGACGACCGGCTGCTGTTGCTCACCAACGGCGACAACAACGGCGCGATGAACGTGATGTGCCGTGAGTGGGGCGGCCACTGGACCTGGGGAGAGTGCGAAGCCTCTTCGATTCCTGAGATGGCGGAGCTCCTGAGGGAGTCGGTGGTGCACTGTGACCCCGACCATCTCAACTTCCCCGACGGCACCTTCGACGCCGTCGTGGTCATCGACGTCCATGAGCATCTCGCGGAGCCGCGCCCGCTCAACCGCGAGCTGTTCCGCATCGTGCGTCCGGGCGGCCGCGCGATCGTGACGACCCCGAACGGCGATCTCCGCAAACTCGCCGTCCGGATCAAGGATCTGGTGGGCATGACCAAGGACGCGTACGGCCACGCCCGCGTGGGGTACACCATTCAGGAACACAGCCAGATGCTGAGTGACGCCGGGTTCCGCGCCGACGAGTCGGGAAGCTATTCCCAGTTCCCCACCGAGATGATCGAGCTCGGCATCAACCTTGCCTACGTCAAGTTCCTCAGCAAGCGGAAGCAGGGTGCCGCTCCGGCTGAAGGCGAGCACGGCGTGGGCCCGATCGCGCCATCGTCAAAGGACCAGGTGCGCAAGGTCGAGAAGACCCTCAAGCTCTACAGCGCGATCTACCCGATCTGCCGGGCGCTCTCGTCGCTCGATGTCTTCTTCGCGCCTTTCACCACGGGCTACGCCGTCGCCGTGGTGGGCCAGAAGCCCTCCAAGTAGAGGCGCGGCATGAGAGTGCTCGTCACCGGCGCCCAGGGGTTCATCGGGCGCGCCATGGTCATCGGCTTGCAGCGGCGCGGCTGGCAGGTCACCGCCCTCGACGTCACGCCGCCGCGGGAATCGCCGCCACCGGGGGTCGACGTTGTAACGGCCGACCTGCGCGCCCTGGATCAGTGGCGATCGTCGATCGAGCGCGCCGAGGTGATCGTACACCTCGCCAGTGCGCATCTCCAGGTGAACCTGCCCGAAAGCGCATACTGGGAGACCAACGTCAAGAGCCTTCGGCCGTTCCTGGAGGCGGCTCGGGCCGCCGGCGTCAAGCACTTCGTGCATACCAGCAGCGTCGGCGTCCACGGCTCGCTGGCCGTGATCCCCGGGGACGAGGATTCACCGTTCGTTCCGGAAAACCTGTACGAGAAGACGAAGGCCGCGGGCGAGGCTGAGGTGACGCGTTTCCTCCCCGATGCGCCGCCCCTGGGCGTCACTATCGTTCGGCCGGCCTGGGTGTACGGTCCGGGCGATCCGCGCACCGAGCGGATTCTCGCCGCCGTGGCCCGCGGTCGATTCGTGACGTTCGGCACCGGCCGCAATCACCGTCATCCGATCTACATCGACGACTACGTCGAAGGCGTCGCCCAGGTCATGCTCCAACCGCATACCTTCGGGCGCACGTACGTGCTGGCCGGCCCGGCCTACCTGACGTCCAGCGAGCTGGTTCGAGCCGCCGAGCAGGTGACCGGCGGCCGGGCCGGGATACGGGTGCCGATGGCGCTCGGCTACGCCGCGGGACTGAGCGCGGAGCTCTTGTGCCGCGTCGTCGGCGCGGCGCCGCCGATTTCCCGTCGCACGCTGGCCTTCTTCACCAACCAGAACGCGTTCGATATTTCCCGCGCGCGGCGTGAGTTCGGTTTCGCTCCCTCCGTCGGGATCGTCGATGGGTTTCGTCGGGTGTGGGAATCCATGGAGCAGCGACCGGCCCACGCCGCGGCTGATGGGCACTAACCTTCGGAGGGCTTCGTGTTCGTAGGCGCAATAGGCCCGGTCGCGGCGTCCCGAGCCGGATTGATCGCCGGGTGGCAGGGGGAGGGACCGGTGGAATGGGTCGGCGACGAGGGGGTCGCGGCCGCGGTCCGTCCCTGGGCGGTCCGGGCGCTCGATTCCGAGCAGCGGGTGGCGACGGATCCCACCTCGGGCTCCTGGCTGGTGGTGTCAGGTCATCTCTTCCACGACGACACCGCCCGGAACGGGAACCGGCCGACAGCCCTCGCCGCGACGCTGCTGGCGCGACTCTCCGAGCGCGGACTCGCCTGTCTCGCCGAGGTCGACGGTTCGTTCGCCTGTGCCTGGTTCGACGGGCGTCGGCGACGGCTGCATCTGGTGCGCGATCGGGTCGGCGCGGAAGCGTTGTACTATGGACAGGCCGGTCCCAACCTGCTCTTTGCCTCCCGCGCCCGAGATCTTCAGGGACCCGGGCTGATTCCCGGCGGGATCTCGCCGCGCGGCCTGATCGAGTACCTGACGTACTGCTACGTCCCGAGTAACGCGACGCTGGATCGCGACGTGTTCCAGGTACCCGCCGGGTGCGAGATCGTGGTGGACGCCTCCGGCGCCATCGTGGAACACAACCGGTGGTACCGGGTCTCGTTCTCGGGACCGTTTCTGACCGACGAACGCGCGATCGCCGAGCAGTTCCGCACCATGCTCGAAACCACGGTCCTTCGCCACACAGGCGGACTTCGGCCGGGCATTTTCGTTTCGGGCGGTATGGACTCGAGCGCCATCCTGACGCTGCTGCGCCGCCACGAGACCGGTCCGATCCGGACGTACTCCTATCGATGCGCCTCGGCTTCCTTCGATGAATCGCCATTCGCCCGCGCCATGGCTCAGGCGGCCGGCACGGAGCACACGGAGGTCCTGTTCAGCCCAGACGACGCGCTCCAGATCGATGAGGTCGTCCCCCAGATGGAAGTGCCGTTCTGCGACGTGGGCCTCGAGGTGGCCACGTGGCTGGTGGCCCGGGCCGCGGGAGGTCAGGTCGATTTCGTGCTCACGGGCACGGGTGGCGACGAGGTGTGGGCGAGCCACCCGGTCTACGCCGCCCAGCGGGTCGTCGGGCTGTACGAGAAGCTGCCCATCCCCCGTCTGGTCAATCAGGCCCTGCGCTCCTTTGCGGGCTCCCTCTCCGACTCCGACCGCAAGCGAGACCTCCGCGTGATCCTCAAGCGGCTCCTTCCGCCGGAGGCGTTCCCGCGCGAGCTCAGGCACTACCGGTGGAAGGCGTACTACGCGCCCAGCGAGTTCGACTCACTGCTGGTACCGGAGCTGGCCGCGGCTGTCCGGGAGGAGGATCCGTTCGCGTGCGTGCGCGAGGGTTTCGAGGGATACGACGGGCCGGATGACGAGGTCACGCCCTGCATCTACAACGACTACACCACGATGGTGCCGGGCTTCGCCAACCGCGCTCGGCTGCTGCGCTCCTTCGGCATCGAGCTGCGCTCTCCCATGCTCGATCGTGATCTGATCGCGCTCGGCGCCCGTATTCCCGTCCGGCTCAAGCTCGAGGGCATCGAGCGGACCAAGCGCCTCTTCCGCGTCGCGATGGAGGGCATCCTTCCCGACGTGATCAACCACCGGAAGGACAAGCTGGGCCTTTCGGTTCCCTTGAAGAACTGGCTGCGAGACGATACGCGCATCGCGGCCAGGCTGGCCGACGTGTGCGGGCCCGACGCGCTCGAGCGGGTGGGCGTGTTCCGCCCCGACACCGTCGCCCGACTTCTCCGGGAGCACCGGGAGCGGCGATCCAACCATTCTCAACGCCTCTGGGGCATTCTCGTGCTCCAGCTCTGGCTCGAGGCGAGGTCTTCACGCAATGGCTAGTCCGCCCACCACCCCGAAACAGCTGCCGCCGTTCCGATTCCGGGACTATTCCTATCCGCTGGGGGTGCTCAAGTACCACCGGCTCTTCAAGCGGGCGCCACGCTGGAGCCGGGACGAGCTGGAGGCCTGGTCGCGCGCGCGGCGCGTCGCGATCGTGACCCACGCCTACGAGAACGTTCCCTACTACCGCCGGCTCTTCGACGCGCACGGCATCCGCCCGTCGGAGGTGGGCCGGCCGGAGATGTGGCGACAGATCCCACTGCTCGAGAAGGAGATCATCCGCGCCAACACCGACGATCTCATCGCCCGCACCACCGACCCCAGGCGGATGATGTGGGTGACGACGTCGGGATCCACCGGTCTCCAGCTCCGGATCCTGCTGGACAATCACATCAACGCGGCGGCCTTCGCGCTGTTCTGGCGCGCCTGGGGCAGCGGCGGGTATTACCACCTCGGCCAGCGCCACGCCATCATGAAGGGCGTCTTCTACGAGCAGGGATGGCGGTACAACCGGGCTATCCGCGCGCTGGAGCTTTCCACCGCGCGGGTCGGCCCCGAGACGGTCACCCTGTTCCGCGATCTCATTCTCAAGTACAAGCCCCGGTTCATGCGCGGCTATCCCTCCGCCATGTACCTCTTTTCCCGGCTGCTCCGCGAACGGGGGCTCGAGCTCCACATCCCGATGATCATCACCGGCTCGGAGACCCTGTACGACTTCCAGCGGAAGGAGATCGAGAGCGTCCTCGGCGCCCGGATCTACAATCACTACACTCACTGGGAGCGATGCGCCTCGGTGCTGGAGTGCGACGCCGGACGCATGCACGCCCAGCTCGACTACGGCTATCACGAGATTCTGGGCGATGACGGACAGCCGGTGCCGCCCAACGTGAACGGCGTCGTGACCGTGACCACGATGCACAATCTGGCGATGCCGTTCATCCGCTACCGCACCGGCGACATCGCGAGCTGGTCGAGTGAGACGTGCGAGTGCGGCCAATCCTTCCCGGTGATCAACAGGATCGAGGGACGGCAGACCGATTATCTCGTCGGGCCGGGCGGCGAGCTCATCTCCGGCACGTTCGCGGCGGCCGGTCTCTGGCAGCTGCCCAACCTCATGTACTCGCAGATCGTGCAGAAAGAGCTTGGACGGATCGAGGTGCGCGTCGTGAAGGGAGAGGGTTACCGCGAGCCGGAAAGCACCGAGGCGGTGATCTCGGCCATCCGGGCGCGCGTGGGGCCCGGACTCCATATCGATCTCCGTCTCTGCGGCCTGGAAGACCTGGAGCGCAACCCGGTGGGGAAGATCCGGCAATGCTTCAACCGGCTCACGGAGGAGGATCTGGCCAAGCTGAACATTCCGGTGACCTGGGGCCTGCACATGGCCAAGACGGAGAACGACGTGTGACCCGGCCCCCGGGCGGCCCTCACACGGCCCAGCGGCTCCGCCAATCCTCGAAAACCAGCAACGACCACAGGACGTGACTGTGGTTGGCCACCCCGGTCGTGTGCTCCCGGCGAAGACGCTCGACGGTCTCGACCCGGAATAGACCCTCCCGCCGGATCCGATCGGAGCCGAGCAGGTCGTCAACCAGCGGGCGGAGCTCTCCGCCCAGCCAATTCTTGATGGGGATGCTGAACCCCTGCTTCGGACGATAGACGCAGTCCCGGGGGACGTGCCGCGCCGCGACGCGCTTGAGCAGCGGCTTGGTGTGCCCGCGATGCAGCTTGAGGTCCGAGGGCAGACTGAAAGCGAGCTCGATGAGCTCGGGATCGAGCAGCGGCACGCGTCCTTCCAATGAGCAGGCCATCGCCATCCGGTCGATCTTCACCAGACAGTTGTCGCTGAGATAGCTCTTGAGATCCACGTAGAGCTCACGGTCGAGCTCGGACCGGGGGCCTGCCTCCTCGGCGAGCGCCAGAATGTGGGCCTCGATCGGTGTCGCGAGCGCCCGATGCGTCTCCGGCGCGAACAGCTCGCTCCGGAGCGCCGAGCCCGTGAAGAGCCGCCAGCGGGCATGCGCCAGCCGCTGGTCGTGTTCCAGTCCTTCGACGAACCGGCGGGCCTTGTTGACCAGCCCCTTCTTTTCCGGGCGCGGCCGCAGCCCCGAGATGAAGGGCTCCAGGACGCCGTTCCGCAGGAAGCTCGGAATGCGGCGCCAGGCGCGCGCCTTCTCCTGGGCCGCGTAGGTCTCATACCCGCCGAACAGCTCGTCGCCGCCGTCGCCCGAGAGCACCACCGTCACGTGCTCCCGCGCGAGCCGCGAGACGAGGTACGTGGGAAAGATCGAGAAGTCGCCGATCGGATCGTCGAGGAACGGCATCAGGTGCTCGAACAGGCCGACGACATCGGGCTGGATCACCTCGACGGAATGACTCACGCCGAGGCTCTCGGCCACCTTTCGCGACCACGCCACCTCGTTGTAGCTGGGATCGTCGAAGCCGATGCTGAACGTCTGGGCGGGACCCATTGCCGCGACGACCAGCGAGCTGTCCACGCCACCCGACAGAAAGGCGCCCAGTGGCACGTCGCTCACCAGCTGACGGCTCACGCACTGGCGGATCTTGGCATCGACCGCGTCCTCCCACTCACCGGGGGTGCGGGGATGCCCGCCGTTGGCCGGAGGCAGGCGCCACCAGGTCCGCTGGGTCACCGTGGACGTGGCGAGATCGACCTCGAGCATGGCGCCCGGCTCGAGCTTCTTGACTTCCTTCAGGAGGGTGTGCGGGGCGGGCACGTACTCCCAGGACAGGAATTGACCGAGAGCGTCGATATCGAGCGTGCGGGAGGTCAGGCCCGACGCGAGGACGGCCTTGATCTCGGAGCCGAAGATCAGGTGGCGGGAAGTATGCGCGTAATAGAGGGGCTTGATGCCGACGTGGTCGCGGAGCAGCACGAACTTCCGGCGGCGGGTATCGTGCAGCGCCGCCGCGAACATCCCGTTGAGCTTGCCGGCGAAACTCGACCCGTGCTCTTCCCAGAGGTGGACGAGGACTTCGGTATCGCTCGCCGTGGCGAAATGATGGCCGGCGGCCTCCAGCTCGGCCCGCAGCTCGCGGTAGTTGTAGATCTCGCCATTGTAGACGACGCGGACGGTGCGGTCTTCGTTGAAGATGGGCTGGTGGCCGCCGGCCAGATCGATGATCGAGAGGCGACGCATCCCGATGCCCACGCCGTCACGGATGTCGCAGCCTTCGTCGTCGGGGCCCCGGTGCACGATGGTCCCACACATCGCGCCGAGTTGCGAGCCGCCGGCGGGCGTGCCGCCGTTGAGCGGCACGATGCCCGCAATGCCACACATCAGCTGAGCAGTTTGAGGAGGCTGCGCATCTTCTCTTCGTAGACCGGCCTGGAGTAACGCGACGCGTAGAGCGCCAGCGCTTGGCCGGTTACTGATTCGGAGCGGGCCGTATCGGTGAGGGCGTCGAGGAGGCCGGAGGCCATCCCTTCAGCGGTCGGCTCGACCAGGAAGCAGACCTGGTCGTCCAGCACCTGGGTGTGCGAGTGGATCCGGGTGGCGACGAGGGGGACACCGCTCGCGAGCTGCTCGTAGATCTTGAGGGGCGTGTTGGTGCCGTTCACGCGCGGAGAGGTGAGGACGGCCGCGCGCTGATTGATGCACCGCGCGATACCGGGCGAGACCTGTCCGGTGAACACGCAGTTACCGTTGAGGCCATACGAGTCGGCCAGGGTGCGGTAGCGTTCCACCTGCGCCGGCGTTCCGCCGACCAGCAGCAACGTGGCCCGGGCATCGTTCTGGATCCGGGCGAAGCTCTCGATGAGCAGATCGATGCCCTGGTAGGCCTCGAAGGTGCCGCTGTAGACCACGAGTGGCGTGGCGGGCAGCGACGCCATGATGCTCCGCTCCGGGTTATCGCGTGGTGGCCCCGCGGGCGTGTTCACGGTCTCGAAGATCGAGTTCTCGATCAGAAAGTGACTCGTGGGATCCTTGAGGGTCCGGATCACCGTCTCGGCAAGATCGGGACAGATCGTGATGACGGCGGTGGCCGCCCGGATGGCGCTCAGCTCCAGCATCTCGAACAGGCGGATCGGCCACCGCAACTTGGTGAACTGGAAGTTGCTGAGCTGCTGGGGCAGGCTCGAGTGCATGTCGTAGACGAGCTTGAACCCGAAGATAGGCTTGAGGAAGCGGCACCAGAAGACGCTCTCTTCGTGCGCGTGCACGAAGTCGTACCGGTTGCGGAGCAGCAATCCGAGGGTCCACACGACCATGAAGCAGTCGAGGACGAGCTTCTTGAGGGACGGCCCCACGGGAACGTTGCTGGTCCCGGGTACCCGTGGGATGCGGTGGATCCGGACCCCCGGGATGGTGACGTCCTGCCCCTCTCCGTAGGTGAGCAGGTCGATCTGCACACCAAGCTCCGCCGTGACCAGGGTCCGGTAGTAGACGCTGAACGGCGTCCCCCTGGGCGTAAAGAACGGATGGGGTGCGACGACCAAGGCTTTCATGCACGGTCCCCTGGAGTGTGGCTTACACACCACAATCTCGTGTCTCAATGGTCCAGTCACCCGCAACACCTGCATGCCACATGCCCAAGTGGGGCAGCGACTTACAGGATAGAGCCTGGCGGACAACGGGCTATGGTCTCAGTAGCCCCTTACAACACCGCAACTTGCGCGCCTAGGCACGCCCGGAGCTTACGACCTTGAACGGCCGGCACTCGGCGAACCTGCGGTAGCCCAAGGCTCACCCCGGGCAGCCGGGGTGATGCTCGACCCAATTGTCGTTGTTAGCCCCAGCAATGTAAGAGATGGGTCTCGTTCGGTACAGGGTGGCGCTCCCGTAACGCGGGTGATGACGAAGTAGTCTGCCGGCCCCAGCGCCGGACGATCAGCTCTATGTCCTCACGTGCGCATCCGAGGCAGACTGCAGCCAGTTCGAGCGCCAGACTCTATCGCTACGACCCGGCGACGGTCACCGGGACAGAGAAGGCGCTGATACCCACGACCCGCTCGGACTCTGCCGCTCGCCGAGGCGTCGTAAGTGGCAAGGCGCGAATCGAGGCGGTGGGCTGAGAACCCACCTGAAAAGAGCCCCGCAACCACTTGGGATCGCGGGGCTTCCGACGATAGCAGGGGCGGGACTCGAACCCGCGACCCCGGCATTATGAGTGCCGTGCTCTAACCAGCTGAGCTACCCTGCCCTGTCCGTCGCGGGAGGAAAATCGCCCGCGAACCCCCCGAAATCAACCTCGCTCAGCGGCTGCTGTCCCGCGGAGGGCGGTGGGGCGAAGTCTCTCAGCGCGTGCTGTCCCCCGGCACCAGCCGATACAAGAACTCCCCCCGCCGGATCATCCCGAAGCGCTCCCGCGCCACCCGCTCCTGCGTCCGGAGATCGTGCTCGATGGCGACGGCCTCCTTCTGCAGCGAGTCGACCACCACGCGGAGCCGCTGGACCTGGGCCCGCTCGCTTGCCTCCTGGCGCTGGAGCGCGAACAGGTCGGTCGTGGCGTACTCGCCCCCCTGCATCCCGAAATAGAGCAGGAAGACGAGCGCCGCGAGCGCGGCCCAGCGCGGCGGGGTCACAGGGGGTAGAGGTCGCGCCCCGGATAGTGCGCCAGGTCGCCGAGCTCTTCGGCAATCCGGAGCAGCTGGTTGTACTTCGCGATCCGGTCGGTGCGGCTCGCGCTGCCGGTCTTGATCTGGCCCGCCCCCGTGGCCACGGCCAGGTCGGCGATGAAGGTGTCTTCGGTTTCGCCCGAGCGGTGCGAGATGATGACGCCGTACGCGCTCCCCTTGGCGAGCTCGATGCACTGCAGCGTCTCGGTGAGCGTGCCGATCTGGTTCACCTTGACCAGCACGGCATTCGCCACACCTTCCTCGATGCCCCGCCCGAGCCGGTCGACGTTGGTGACGAAGATGTCGTCGCCCACGAGCTGGACCCGCTCGTGCAGCCGCTCGGTGAGCAGCGTCCAGCCGGCCCAGTCGTTCTCCGCCAGCCCGTCCTCGATGCTCACGATCGGATAGCGGTCCACCCACCCGGCGTACAGATCCACCATCGCCTCGGCCGAACGGCGGCTGCCGTCGCCCTTCTTGAAGACGTACTCGCCGTCCTGGTAGAGCTCCGACGCCGCCACGTCGAGGGCGATGGCCACGTCCCGGCCCGGCTCGTACCCGGCGGTCTGAATCGCCTGCATGACGACGTCGAGCGCCGCCTCGTTGGACGGGAGCATCGGCGCGAAGCCGCCCTCGTCGCCCACGGCGGTCGAGAGGCCCATCTTGGTCAGGACCTTCTTCAGCGTGTGGAACACCTCGACGCCGATCCGAAGCCCCTCGGCGAAGGTCTCCGCGCCGATCGGGACCACCATGAACTCCTGCGCGTCGACGTTGTTCGACGCGTGGGCGCCGCCGTTCAGGATGTTCATCATCGGCACGGGAAGCACGCGCGCCATCGGGCCGCCGAGATAGCGGTAGAGCGGGAGGCCGCAGTCCTGCGCCGCCGCGCGCGCCACGGCCAGCGACACGCTGAGGATGGCGTTGGCCCCCAGCTTGCTCTTGTTGGGCGTGCCGTCCGCATCCATCATCTCGGCGTCGACCGCGATCTGGTCGGCCGCGGCCATGCCTTCGAGCCGGGGCCCGAGCACCTCGTTCACGTTGCGCACGGCCTCGACGACGCCCTTGCCCATGTAGCGGCGCGCGTCGCCGTCGCGCAGCTCCACGGCTTCGTGCTCGCCGGTCGACGCGCCACTGGGCACGGCGGCACGGCCCTGGGCGCCGCTCGACAGCACCACCTCCGCTTCGACGGTGGGATTGCCGCGGCTGTCGATGATCTCGCGGGCGTGCACTTCGATGATCGTGCTCATGATGGCTCGGGTTAGGGAAACCGGGGCAACCTAGCGGCGCCTCCGGACCGCGTCAACGACGCCGCGGCGCGAAATGATCATAGCCCGCGAGGGCGACCGCCTTGCCGCCGAGCGTCGCGTGGACACCGGCGCCTGCCCTGACCGCGCCGACGCACGTGAGCGCCAGGCCCGCGATGCTCTGGAAGGCAAAGGCATCTTCGGCCACGAACGTCGCCGGCAGCGCCACGAGCAGCTCGTATTCCTCTCCGCTTTCCGCCGCGAACTGCTCCGCCGGCACGCCCAGCCTGGCCGCTTCCGCAGCCACCGGCGCCGCCACGGGGACGCGCTCGAGCTCAAGCCCCAGCGCGACACCCGACGCGGCCGCGAGGTGGCCCGCGTCGGCGCCGAGGCCGTCGCTCAGATCGAGCATCGCATGCGCGCCGTGGCGGGCGAGCCATCGGCCCGCATGGAGCCGCGGGACCGGTCGCGCGAACCGGCGGCGCGCGTCAGCGTCGGGCTCCGCCCCACGCCGCCAGGCTTCGAGCGCCGCGCGCGCAGCGCCGAGCTCGCCGGTGACCCAGAGGCCGTCCCCAGGGAGCGCGCCCGCCCGCGTCACCGGCGCCGAGGCCCAGCCCAGCACCGTCACGCCGAGGCTCCAGAGCGGTCCCGCCGAGAGGTCGCCGCCCACGACGCGCGCGCCGGCCTCGGCGGCGGCGCCGCCGGCACCGGCCATCACGGACGCGACGTCGTCGTCGGTGCCGTGCGAGGGCACCGTCAGTGCGACGAGCACACCGGCGGCCTCCGCGCCGTCCGCGGCGAGATCCGACAGTGCGGCCGCGGCGGCACGCCAGCCGATCTCCTCGAGCGAGAGCCAGGCGCGGTCGAAGTGCACCCCTTCGACGCTGACATCGGTGCTCGCCACCAGCATCGTGTCGGCGGGCAGGAGCACCGCGCAGTCGTCGCCCAGGCCGGTGCCGTGCGGGCCGAGCGCCGCGGCGATGCGCCGGATGCGGTCGAACTCCCGCCCGGGACCGAGCGCACTCGACTGCGGCGGCATGCGCGGAACGGTCATGGCCGGATGGCGTCGAGGCGGAACCGCACCAGGCCGGCGTCGGTGGCGACCCAGAGGAATTCGCCGTCGACGGCGAGGTCGTTGCTCTGGCCCGGCAGGTCGCCCTCGCGGAGAGGGCGCATCGGGGGCGTGGTCAACCGCGCGAACGCCACGCCGCGCTCGCCGGCCACCCAGAAGCCCGGGCCGTCGGCCGCAAAGCCCACCAGCCCGCCGAGCAGACCGCTCAGGTTGGGGCCGAGCGTCCAGACCTGCGTTCCGGGGTCGCGCCAGAGAAACTGATCGCGCGTGAGCGCCACGATCGTGTCGCCCAGCGAGCCGAGCGCCACGACCGCAGCCTGGAGGGCGGGCGAGGCGAGTGCGGCCGGGCGTACCACGTCCTCCTGTCCGGGCAAAGCGAGCAGCAGCCCGCGCTGTGTCCCGAGCCAGACCGAGTCGCCGGCCGGGAAGACCGCGATCACGGGATCCGCGAAGCGCGGTGCGAGGCGCACGACCCGGAGCGAGTCGTCCACCCGCGCCAGGCCCCGGCGCGTGCCGACGGTGATCCGCCCCTGGCGCGAGACCACCGCGTACACCGCGCCATCGGGCAGGCCGCGCGCCTCGTCGAGCAGGTCGACCCGCCCGTCCTCCGTGGCGATCCGTACGACGCCGCGGTCGGTCGCGGCCCAGAGCGCGGAGCCCTGCCCCGCGAGCTTCCGGACCTGGTTGAACGGAAGACCCGCGGCAGGGAGTCCCTGCAGGCTTCGAAATCCCTTCAAGTCGCGCGCGATGAACGTGAGAGCCGCCTCGGCGGTCGGAGTCCGGTCAGTGGCGGTCCACACGCCGTCGGGCCAGCCGAAGACGGCGCCTGCCACCGGCGAGCGGAGCCCGAACGGCAGCCGGTCGGGGATGGCGGCGCCATCCGGCAGGTACAGCAGCCCAACGCCGGAGGTGCCGAGATACCAGCCGAGGTTGTCGAACGAGCGCGCGGCGGTAGTGAAGCGGGCGACGTTGAGCCGCGGGTCGACCAGGATCTGGGCGGAGTTAGCCTGCAGCGTGGGGCTGCTCCGGAGCACGTCGTCGATCCGGGCGGGCGAGACCGGCCGCGCAGGGGCACGCGTGGGGGACGGCGCGATGCTGCCGCGCGGCAGGAGCAGCCAGCCCTGGCGCGTGCGGAGGAACAGGCCGGTCGTCGGATCGTTGGCGTCGAACGCGATCGTCTGCAGTCCGCCGGGGACGATCCCCTGATCCCAGAGCTGCAGCTCGGGCTGGAAATGGATCCATCGATCGGCGCCGGCAAGCCAGAGCGAGTTGTCGAGCGGATCGACGAGTGCGCCGGTTACCCGAAGGAGGAGCTGCGGGTCGGGCGGATCGTACGGGCCCTGCCACTGCTGGAACTGCGGATTCCAGATCAGCAGCTGCGATGGCGAGGCGGCGTACACGCGGTCGAGGGCGGTGGCGACGGCCGTGATGCGGCTGAAATCTCCGATGACGGTGCGATCCTCGAGGCGCCAGTCGCGGCTCGGCGATTGCGCGCCGGCGGGAAACGCGGCCAGGATGGGCAGGGCGAAGAGGAGGAGGCGCATCGGGTCAATCTACTCCGGCGGCGAGACGCGGAACGTTCCGGGGCGCGGGTGACGGCGCCTGCGCGGGATGACGGCGCCGGCGGAGCGCGCCGCCTACACCGTCTGCGGCCGCTCCAGCTCCAGCAGCACCGGCGGCCGCGGCGCGGGCGGCGCGAGGCGCAGCACCTCCCATTCGCGCCAGAGATCCGGCAGGGCGGCCACCACGTCCATGGGCCTGAGCGTTCGGGCGGACGACCGGCGCGCCGCCAGATCGGCCGCGCGGCCGAGCACCTGGGCGCCGAAGGCCGCCGCGATCTCGGGCGCGAGCCCCTGCGCGAGCGCGGTGCCCACGATCCCGCTCAGGACGTCGCCGCTGCCGCCGGTGGCGAGCCCCGGGTTGCCGGCCGCGACCGTGAGCGGCGTCCGGCCTTCGCGGGCGATGACCGTCGGCACACCTTTGAGCAGCACGGTGGCGCCGGAGGCGCCGGCCGCCGCCACGGCCGCCGCCCACGGATCGAGCTCGCGGACGGGCGCGAGATCGGGAAACAGGGTCCGGAACTCGCCGGGATGAGGCGTGAGCACCAGCGGGCGCCCGGCCAGGTGGCGGAGCTCGGGCACCGCGCCGTGAAACGCGGTGAGGGCATCGGCGTCGAGCACCACCGCCCGTGCCTCGCGCGCCAGCGCGGCGACCAGGGCGCGCCGCGAGGCATCGCGCCCGAGCCCGGGGCCGATCACGACCGCATCCGCACGGCGCACCAGCTCGAGCAGTGCCTCGGACGGTGGCTGGTCGAGCGCGTGCGCGAGCGTCTGGAGATCCGGCTCGGCCTGCACCAGCGCAGCCACCGACTCGGGCGGGGCCACGACGTGCACCAGGCCCGCCCCCGCGCCGAAGGCCGACCGCCCGGCCATGCGTGCTGCCCCGACCATGCCGGCGTCGCCACCGACGATGACCACGCGCCCGCGGACGCCCTTGTGGTCGCTGCTGCGGAGGCGGCGCAGCCACTCGGCCGCATGCTGGTCGGTCACCAGGGTGGGCCACGCGGGGTCGGCCGGCGGGTGGCCGATGTCGGTCACGACCACGGCACCGACCTCGTCGCGCGCGAGCAGGTGCCCGCGGCGGAGCCCGCCGAAGGTGATCGACAGGTCCGCCCGCGGCGCGCCGTGGGAGATGCCCGTGTGCAGGTCGACGCCGGTCGGCCCGTCGATCGCGACCACCGGCACCTCGAGGTCGACCATGCGCTCGATGAGTGCCGCCATGGGCGGGCGAGGCGCACCCTGGGCCCCGGTGCCCAGCAGCGCGTCCACCGCCACGCCGACGCTCGGCCAGGGCCCGTCGGGCGCCACCTCCCGCACGCCCTCGGCGCGAGCACGCGCGGCCATCGTCTCACGCAACTCGGCCCCGGCGCCGGGAAGCGCGGTGACCCAGACCGGCACCTCGAGGCGGTGCAGCGCCCGGGCCAGGACCCAGCCGTCGCCGCCGTTGTGCCCCGGGCCCGCGGCCACGAGCACGCCGTCGCGCAACCGGTGGGCATAGCGCGCCGCGAGCACCGCGGCGGCGGCGCGGCCGGCGCACTCCATGAGCGTGGCCAATGCGACGCCGCTGTCGACGGCGCTCGCATCCCAGGCGGCGGACTGGTCCGGAGACAACACGGGGAGGGACGGCATGGGGAGGGGACGGCGGCCGCGGGGCCGCCGCCTACTTGTAGCTCTGTCCGATCGCCCGCCCGAAGGAGATCTCGCCGTTATCGATGCGGAGATTGAAGCCGCAATCGGGATTGGTACAGACCCAGGCCTTGTACGTGATCGGCGCGCCCTCGCGTCCGTAGTCGGAGAGCGGAATCAGGGTGCCTTGCGAGCACTTCTTGCACGCCGGAAATTCGACCTTGTCCATGTGCCCCCCTCGGCCAGACCCTCGCCCCGGTCAGGCGCCGCGAACGCCGGACCACTCGTAGACGTCGCCGAAGGCGTCGGCGAAGTCGTAGACACGATCGAAATCCCCGACCTGGTCCCCGGGCTGGGTGACCAGCAACCCCACCTCGACCAGGGTAAAGACGATCCGGCCGAAGTCCTCCGTCCGCGTGATTCCCCAGTGTCCCAGCACGAACGGGGCGAGGAGCCCGAATTGCTCGCGCGCGAAATCGCGGCAGGCCCACGCCAGCTCGGCCCCGGTGACGTGGCGCCGCGCCTCCAGCCGGGACTGGAGATACTCGATGGTCGCGAGCACGAACAGAAAGCCGCGCTCGTGGTACGGGCCGCCCCGCGCGCGGAGCCGCGCGAGGACATCATCGGCGAACTGCAGCTCGTTCACGCGGGCGACGGCTCCTGAGCTCAGGCGGTGCGCCGCACGCGGCCGGCCCGACTGGCCGGGGCGTACAGCGGGAAGGTGGAGGTCAGCTCCTCGACCTCCGACTTGACCCGGCCGAGAGTGGCCTCGTCCGGGTGGGTGAGGGCGCGGTCGATCAGCTCGGCCACGCGAACCATTTCGGCCGTGCCCATGCCCCGCGTCGTGAGCGCGGGCGTGCCGAGGCGGATGCCGCTGGTGACGAACGGCGACTGCGGGTCGTCGGGAATGGTGTTCTTGTTGACCGTGATGCCGGCCTGGTCGAGCGTCTTCTCGGCCACCTTGCCGGTGAGACCCTTGGGCCGGAGGTCGACCAGCATCAGGTGGGTGTCGGTACCGCCGGAGACGATCGCAAAGCCGCGCGCGACGAGCGCCTCGGCCAGCGCCTTGGCGTTGTCCACCACCTGGCGCGCGTAGGCGCGGAAGTCGGGCGTCAGGGCCTCCCCGAAGGCCACCGCCTTGGCGGCGATCACGTGCTCCAGCGGACCGCCCTGCGTGCCCGGAAACACCGACTTGTCGATGGCCTTGGCGTGCTCCGCGATCGAGAGGATGAGCCCCGCACGCGGCCCGCGCAACGTCTTGTGGGTGGTGCTGGTGACGATCTGCGCGTGCGGCACCGGCGACGGATGGACCCCGCCGGCCACCAGTCCCGCGAAGTGCGCCATGTCCACCAGGAAGAGCGCTCCGACCTCGTCGGCGATCGAACGGAACGCCGCGAAGTCGATGATGCGGGCATAGGCACTGCCGCCGGCAATGATCAGCTTCGGCTGCTCCCGCTTGGCCTGCTCGCGCACCACGTCGTAGTCGATGCGGCCGGTGGCCGGATCCACCCCGTAATGCACGGCGCGCCAGATCACGCCGCTGTGATTGACCGCCGCACCGTGCGACAGGTGGCCGCCATGCGGCAGCGACATGCCCATGATGGTGTCGCCCGGCTTGATGACGGCCATGAACGCGGCGAAGTTGGCCTGCGCGCCCGAGTGCGGCTGCACGTTGGCGTGCTCGGCGCCGAAGAGCTGCTTCAGGCGGTCGATCGCCAGCTGCTCGACCTCGTCCACCACCTCGCACCCGCCGTAGTACCGCCGCCCCGGATAGCCTTCGGCGTACTTGTTGGTGAGCGGCGTGCCCATGGCGTCGATGACCGCGCGACTGGCGAAGTTCTCGCTCGCGATCAGCTCGAGGCCGTGCTGCTGACGGCGCAGCTCCCGGTCGATGATCGCCGCCACGGTGGGATCGGCGTCACGCAGCGACGCGTTGTGATCGAGACTCATCCCTGCTCCTGGTCGATTTTTGCCACTCGGCGGCTATGCCGCCCGCCCGCGAATTCGGTCGCCAGCCACGTCTGCAGGATCTCGACGCCCTCGTCCTCGCTCACGAACCGTGCCGGCAGGACGAGCACGTTGGCGTCGTTGTGTTCCCGCGCCAGCCGCGCGATCTCCGGCGTCCACGCCACCGCGGCCCGGACACCCGGGTGACGGTTGGCGGCGTACGCCATGCCCAGCCCCGTGCCGCACAGCAGCACCCCGCGCCGCGCGTCGTGCCGCTCGACGCGTCCCGCCACCGCGTGGGCAAAATCGGGATAGTCGACGGACTCGGTACCGGTGGTGCCCAAGTCGAGCGGCTCGTACCCGAGGGAGCGGAGCTCCTCGACCAACCGCGCCTTGAGCTCGACGCCGGCATGGTCCGATCCGATGGGAATGACTTCAGGCATCCGGTACCTAATGTATAAGGAATCGCGGCTTGGGTAGAGGGCGGACGGTCGGACGGTCGGACGGTCGAGGTTGGAGAATATGGTCATCAACCTGAGTCGAAGTCGAGTCACCCTGAGCTTGGCGAAGGCTCGATGTCGTCAGCGCATGACCCCTTCGCTGCGCTCGGGTGACGAGCTCTGAAGCGCTCGCGAACTTCCTCGACCGTCCGACCGTCTGACCGCCCGCCCGCCCTACCTCCCCCGCATCCACATCCGATCCAGCCCGGCCACCGCCGCGATCCGCTCTTCGGCCAGCCGATCCGCCGCACGGTAGGTCGGGATCCGCTCCCGCTTGGCGATGTCGAAGATCCGGAGCAGCGTCTCGTAGATCTCGCCGGCCTTCTTCTTCGACCGCTCGTGCGGCCACCGGTGGATCTCGCCGTAGACGTTGATGACGCCGCCGCCATTGATCACGTAGTCCGGGGCGTACAGAATGCCGTGCTGCTCCAGCAGGTCGCCATGCCGGTCTTCGGCAAGCTGGTTGTTCGCCCCGCCGGCGATGAGCTCCACCTTGAGCCGGGCGAGGGTGTCGTCATTGATCGTGGCACCCAGGGCGCACGGCGCGTAGACGTCAGCCGCCTGGTCGTAGATGTCGTCCGGGCTCACCGCGCTGGCGCCGGTCTCGCTCACCACCCGGCGCACCTTGTCCGGGTCGATGTCGGTGACGATCAGCCCCACCCCCTCGGCGTGGAGATGCCGGCAGAGGTGCGTGGCGACGTTGCCGCAGCCCTGCACCGCCACCGTCTTGCCCGTGAGGCTGTCGCTCCCCCACTTCGCCTTGGCCGCCGCCTTCATCCCGACGTACACGCCGTACGCCGTCACCGGCGACGGATCGCCCGACAGGCCGACGAGGCCGGCCACGTGGTCGGTCTCGAGCTTGATGTACTCCATGTCCGCCGGGCTGGTGCCGATGTCTTCGGCCGTGATATAGCGGCCACCCAGCGTCTCGATGAATCGGCCGTGCGCGCGGAACAGGGCCTCGCGGTCGATCCGCTTGTTGTCGCCCACGATGACGGATTTGCCGCCGCCCAGGTTGATGCCCATCACGGCCGACTTGTAAGTCATGCCGCGCGCGAGCCGAAGCGCGTCGGTGATGGCGTCTTCGGTCGAGGCGTAGCGCCAGAAGCGGGTGCCGCCGAGCGCCGGGCCGAGGGTGGTGTCATGGATCGCGATGATGCCGAAGTAGCCGCAGCTCGGGTCGTGCGACAGCAGGACCTGCTCGTGGCCGAAGGCGTGCATCGACGCGAGAATGTCCATGCTCACTTTGTCTCCCGATAGTCGTAGAATCCCCGACCGCTCTTGCGGCCCAGATATCCGGCGGCCACCATGCGCCGGAGCAGCGGCGCGGGGCGGTACTTGTCGTCGCCGAGGCCGCGGTGCAGCACTTCGAGAATGGCGAGGCAGACGTCGAGGCCGATGAAATCCGCGAGCTGGAGCGGCCCCATGGGGTGGGCCATCCCGAGCTTCATGACGGTGTCGATCGCGTCCGGCGCGGCCACCCCTTCCATCACGCAGAAGATCGCCTCGTTGATCATCGGCATGAGCACCCGGTTGGCGACGAAGCCCGGATAGTCGTTGACCTCGACTGGGGTCTTGCCGAGCGCCGCGGCAGTGGCCATGACGAGGCGGGTGGTCTCGTCCGTGGTCGCGTGCCCCCGGATGACCTCGACCAGCTGCATGACCGGGACCGGGTTCATGAAGTGCATTCCGATCACCTGTCCGGGTCGGCTGGTGCGTGCCGCGATCTCCGTGATCGAGATCGAGCTGGTATTGGTGGCGAGGATCGCGGTCGGGCCGACCAGCCGGTCCAGCTGCTCGAAGACCGCGAACTTGACCGCAGGGTTTTCGCTCGCGGCCTCCACCACCAGCGACGCATCCGCCGCGGCGTCGAGCGTGCCGGCGGTCGCGATTCGTCCCAGCACTTCGTCGGGCCCCCCGGGCGGCAAGGTCCCCTTCTTCACCTGGCGGTCGAGGTTGGTGCGGATCGTGGCGGTGGCCTTCTCCAGCGCGGCCGGCACCGTATCGATGAGCACCACCGACCAGCCGTGCTGCGCGAAGACGTGCGCGATCCCATTGCCCATGGTGCCCGCCCCGATGACGGCCGCCCGCTTCATGTCGGCTCCTTTCGTAACCACTGCCCGAGCAGCACGACCGTGATCGTCAGGGTCAGGGTGGCCAGGAGGCCGCCCTCCGGCCCGAAGGCGCCGCCGGTGAGCCACGCCGGGTGGCCCATGCGATAGTCGATGTAGGGGATATCGAACGGCAGGCCGCTCACCGGCGCGGCCAGCGTCGCCAGCGTCACGTTCCAGCCGAGGTGAGCGCCGAAGGCGGTCCACATGCCGCCCGGGCTGAAAAACGCGAGCGAGAGCCAGATCCCGGCCAGCGCGATGTTGCCGAGTCCAGCGGCGATGAGCTCGGGGCTCCGGATTTGTGCGACCGTGAAATTCTGGAAGTGGGCGACCGCGAACATGACGGAGAGGAGCACGACGGCGCGACCGCGCCCGATGGCGCGGGCCGCGACCACCATGGGAAGGCCGCGGAACATCAGCTCCTCCGACAGTGCGGCCGGGGCCAGAATCAGGACGGTCTTGCCCGACTGCGCCAGCCAACCCGCGAGCGACCCGCCGTCCGGGAGCCACCCGGCGCCTGCCGTGAACACGCCGAGCAGCATGGCCACCGCGGCCGGCAGAATGCCGAACACCAGGCCAGCGCCCAAGCCGCGAAGCGGGCTCAGCCGAGCCCGCCAGCGGAGCGCGGTGGTGTCGAGCGCGAGCGCCCGCACGCCGACGACCCAGGTTGCGAGCCCGAAGCCGATGAGCAGTACCACCCCCTGGACGAGCGCGAAGATCGGCGTTGGATGGGCGGCCAGGTCCTGCGCCGAGGCGCCGTGGGTCAGGCGCCCCGCGAAGACCAGCATCGCCAATGTGAGGAGGAGAAAGACGAGGAGAAATCCGACGACGTAGAACGCGACGATGGCGCCGATCGCCCGGAGGACGGGACGAGGGCGCCGGACGCGCGTCGGGTCGGTCAATTGGCCCCGCGCACCCGGGAGCGGAGGCCGAGGATCAGCGCGGCGGCGAGCCCGACCTTGATCAGGTCGCCGGTAAAGAAGGGCACGAAGCCCACGCGGAACGCCGCGGACGGATTTCCGCCGAGCAGCGCGAGCTGCGCCACGCCGCCGGCGTGGATCACCGCCATGGCGAGGGCGCAGGCCAGCAGGGTCCGGAGCACGCCGGTAGAGCGCCCCGCGATGGCACCGGTGACGGCCGCCGCCACCGGAAACGCGAGCAGGTAGCCGCCCGTCGGCCCGATCACGTGCACCACGCCCGAGGATCCGCCGGCGAAGACCGGAAGCCCGAGGAGCCCCAGCACGAGATACGTCGTGAGCGCGGCGAGGCCGCCCGCGGCGCCTAGCAGCCCGCCGACGACCAGCACGGCGAGCGGCTGAAGCGTCATGGGGACGGGGGTGAACGGCACCGGCACCGCCACCTGGGCAGCCACGGCCACGAGCAGGGCGCCGATGCCGATGTCGAGGAGACGGCGGCCGGTGGTCGTCCGGGCCGGGGCGGGCACGCGGGTCGCGAAGTCACGAGGGGCGCCCATCAGACGAGCTCCACGCTGAGGGCCACGGCGTTGCCGCCGCCGAGACAGAGGGTGGCGAGGCCGCTGCGGCCGCCCCGGTCGCGGAGTGCGTAGAGCAGCGTCGTCAGCACGCGCGCGCCGCTCGCGCCGATCGGGTGACCCAGCGCAACCGCCCCGCCATGCACGTTGACTCGATCCCAGTCCCAGCCGAGCGCCCGGCCGTCGGCCAGGGCCTGGACCGCGAACGCCTCGTTGGCTTCGATGAGATCGTAGTCCTTGATCGTGGTGCCCGACTTTTCCATCAGGCTCCGGACCGCGAGCACGGGCGCGAAGAAGATTTCCCGCGGCTCGCCGCCGCCGGTGGCGTAACCCGTCACCCGCGCCATCGGGGCGAGACCGTGGGCTTTCGCGAAGGCGAGCGACGTCACGACCAGCGCGCTCGCGCCGTCATTGAGCCCCGGGGCGTTGCCGGCGGTCACCGTGCCGCCGTCCTTCTTGAACGCCGGCTTGAGCCGCGCGAGCGACTCCGCGCTGGTGTCTTTCCGCGGCGCCTCGTCGGCCGAGACCGTGGTGGGCCCGCTCTTTCCCGGGACTTGCACCGAGATCGTCTCGGCCTTGAACTTCCCTGCCTCCATCGCGGCGATGGCCTTCCGGTGGCTCTCGAAGGCGAACGCGTCCTGGTCCTCCCGGCTCACGCCTGCCTTCTGGGCGGTGTACTCCGCGTATTCGCCCATGTGGCAGCAGCCGAACGAGTCCCACAGCCCGTCGTGGATCATTCCGTCCACCATCGTCTGGTTGCCGGCCTTGATGCCGCCGCGCATGCCGTAGACGTAGTGCGGGGCGCTCGACATCGACTCCTGCCCACCGGCCACGACCACTTCGGCATCGCCGGCCTTGATCGCCTGGGAGGCGAGCATGACGGCCTTGAGGCCGGAGCCGCACACCTTGTTGATGGTGAGCGCCGGAATCGATGCGGGCAGGCCGGCGTGAATCAGTGCCTGGCGGGCCGGCGCCTGGCCGCTGCCGCCCTGCACCACCTGGCCCATGATGACCTCCTCGACGGCGGTGGGATCGATGCCGCCACGCGACACGGCTTCGCGGATGACGATCGCGCCCAGCTGCGGGGCGGTAAAGCCGGAGAGGCCGCCGAGATAGCGGCCGATCGGCGTGCGCACGGCGGAGAGGATGACGGGGGTGGTACTGTCGCTCACGGGAACCGCTCCGGTTAGGGTCGCCTGCGAGGGGCAAGATAACCGCGGGGCCCTACGGGTCTCCAGTCGGTCCGTCTGCGTGCCGGCGGCCGGAACGCATGCCACCTAACGCAAACTCCGACGAGCCTACGGCACCAGCGCCCGCGTCCGCACCTCGTCGGTGACGCGCTCCAGAAATGCCGCCGCCGCCATGACTTCCTGCTTCTTTCCCGCCCCACGCACCCGCAGCGCCAAGCTGTCGCTCTCGGCCTCACGCTGACCCACGATGGCCATGTACGGAATCTTCCAGACCTCGCCCTCGCGGATGCGGTAGTTGAGCGTCTCGTGCCGGTCGTCGAGATGGGTCCGGATGCCCGCGGCCGTGAGCCGGTTGGCCAGTCCACGGGCAGCCTCGGTCTGCGCGTCCGAGATCGGGATCACCCGCACCTGCTCCGGCGCCAGCCAGACCGGAAACGCGCCGGCGAAGTGCTCGATCAGGATGGCCATGAACCGCTCGAACGATCCCGCCATGGCCCGGTGGATGACCACCGGCCGGTGCTCGGCGTTGTCCTCGCCCACGTAGATGAGGTCGAACCGCTCGGGCGCGGCGTAGTCGAGCTGGATCGTGCCCAGCTGCCATTTGCGTCCGATGGAATCGGAGACGTCGAAGTCGATCTTGGGCCCGTAGAACGCCCCGTCGCCCGGCTTGAGCTCGTACGGCTTACCCGTGCCCTCGAGCGCGGCGCGGAGATCGGCCTCGGCGCGGTCCCACATCGCGTCCTCCCCGATCCGCACCTCCGGCCGGGTGGCGAACTTGAGCGTGGCCGTGAGCCCGAACGTCGCGTACAGCTCCAGGATCATGTCGGTGATCCGGCGCACCTCTGCCGCGATCTGGCTGCCCGCCAGGTAGATGTGGCAGTCGTCCTGCTGGAACTGGCGCACACGGGTGAGCCCGCCGAGCGCGCCGGAGACCTCGTTCCGGTGCAGCACGTCGAAGGTCGCGAAGCCGAGCGGCAGCTCGCGGTAGCTGTGCTTCCGGGTGCCGAAGTACAGGTGGTGCGACGGGCAGTTCATCGGCTTGAGCGAGAAGTCGTGCTCTCCGGTCTCCCTGTCCAGCACCAGGAACATGTTCTCCCGGTACTTGCCCCAGTGTCCCGAGATCTCCCACAGCCCCTTGTTGTACAGCAGCGGGGTCTTGATCTCCTGATAGCCCGCGCGCTGGTTGAGGCTCCGGATGTAGTCGTTGATGATCCGCACCATCGTCGTACCGCGGTCGGTATAGAACGGCGCCCCCGGTGCGAAGGGGTGGAACATGAACAGGTCCAGCTCTTTGCCCAGGCGCCGATGGTCCCGCTTCCTCGACTCCTCGAGGCGGTGCAGATAGGCGTCGAGCTCTTCCTTCTTGAACCACGCCGTGCCGTAGATCCGCTGGAGCATCTGGCGGTGCTCGTCGCCCCGCCAGTAGGCACCGGCGGCGGAGAGCAGCTTGAAGTGCTTGAGCCGGCCGGTACGCGGAATGTGCGGCCCGCGGCAGAGGTCCTGGAACGGGCCGTCGGTGTAGACCGTGATGGTCTCGTCGTCGCCCAGCTCCGAGATGCGCTCCAGCTTGAGCGGATCATCCGCGAAGCGCCGGTTGGCCTCGGTGCGATCCACGACTTCCCGGGTGAATGGGTAGTCGCGCGCCGCCACCTCGGCCATCTTGGCCTCGATCCGCGCCAGGTCCTCGGGGGTGAACGGGCGGTCCACCTGGAAGTCGTAGTAGAAGCCGTCCTCGATCGGCGGGCCGAACCCGATGCCAGCGCTGGGGAACAGCTCGCGCACCGCCGTCGCCATGATATGGGCGGAGGAATGGCGCAGGACTTCGAGCGCGTCAGGGTCCCGCTCCGTCAGGATCGACAGCGTGGTGTCGGCCCCGAGGGGACGGTCGAGGTCCCAGATCGAGCCGTTCACCCGCGCCGCCAGCGCCGCGCGCGCCAGCCCCGCGCCAATCCCCTCGGCGATCTGCCGAGAGGTGGTGCCGGTGGGCACTTCTTTGACGCTGCCGTCGGGCAGCGTGACCCGAATCGAGCCGCTCATCTGCCCTCGTGCTCGGCCGGCCGTGCGGGCGGATCGGTATGGGGCGCGTAGACGAAGTAGAGCGCCAGCCCGATCAGCAGCAGCGCGGCCACAGCGAGCCAGCGGCCCAGCTCCGGGCTGCGGATGACGGTACGTTCCTCGTGCATGCGAAGACCTTCGAAGGAGGTCGATTCCTGCGTTTGCCCACCGAAAATGTTAACTTAACTGCATCCCGAATCTTCACGTAAGAGGATCTGCCGTGCGTCATCGCGATCGGCTGGGCGGGTGGGAAATCATTTTCTGGAGCGGCCTCGGCATCGGGGCCGGGCTGGTGGCTGGCTTCGTCCTGAGCGAGTGGGTCGGCGACGTGAATCGCAGCCGGGTGGGCGGCGTCGCCCGCCGGCTGCGCGAGGGGTCGCGGGCGCGGCTCACCACGTCCGCCACGGCCCGGTCGGTCGCTGTCGCGCTCGATGCGGAACCCCGCCTCGCCGGCCTGGGCATCCAGGCACTGGCCGTCGCCCGCGGCGTGGTCGAGCTGCGCGGCTGGGTGCCGACCCGTGCTGCCCGGACCATGGCAGGCCGGACCGCGCTCGCCGCGCCGGGGATCGAGAGCGTGATCAACAGCCTTCAGGTGCGCGGTGAGGACGATCTCCGTCCGGCCGAGGGTTCGCGGACCACCGATCAGAGCGCATGACCGAGCCGCTCACTCCCCAGTACAATCCATCCGCCATCGAGTCCGCCCTCTACGCCTGGTGGCAGGAGCGCGGGCTGTTCACGCCGGCCGCCGGCCCCGGCGGTCCCGCCGCAACGCCGTACGTGATCATGATGCCGCCGCCCAACGTCACGGCGGTGCTGCACATGGGTCACGGGCTCAACAACACGGTGCAGGACGTCCTGGTGCGGTTCGAGCGGATGCGCGGGCGCCGCGCCCTCTGGCTGCCCGGTACCGATCACGCCGGCATCGCCACGCAGAACGTGGTGGAGCGCCTCCTGGCCAAGAGTGGCCTCACCCGCTTCGACGTGGGCCGGGACGCCTTCGTCGAGCGGGTCTGGGCTCACGTGCGCGAGACCGGCGCGGCGATCCTCGAGCAGCTCAAGGCCATCGGCAGCTCGGCCGACTGGACCCGCACCTACTTCACGCTGGACGACAATCTCAGCCGGGCCGTGCGCGAGGCGTTCGTCACGCTGTACGAGCAGGGGCTGGTCTACCGCGGCCACTACATCATCAACTGGTGTCCCCGCTGCCTCACCGCGCTCTCCAATGAAGAGGCGGAGAAAGAGGAGGCCGACGGGAAGCTCTGGCACCTGCGCTACCCGCTCGCCGATGGGAGCGGCCACGTGACCGTGGCCACGACCCGCCCGGAGACCATGCTCGGCGACACGGCGGTGGCGGTGCATCCCGGGGACGAGCGGTACCGGCACCTGATCGGGCACCAGCTCATGCTGCCGGTGGTGAACCGGCCGATCCCGATCGTGGCGGACGACGCGGTGGACCCGGCCTTCGGCTCGGGCGCGGTGAAGGTGACGCCGGCGCACGATCCCAACGACTTCGAGATCGGCCGGCGGCACGACCTGCCCGTCGTCGACGTCATGACCCCGGAGGCGCGGATCAGCCTGGCGGCCCCCGACCGGTTCCAGGGGCTCGACCGGTACGAGGCCCGCACGCGGGTCGTGGCCGAGTTCGAGGCGGCCGGACTGCTGGAAAAGGTGGAGTCCCACCGCCACGCGGTGGGCCACTGCTACCGGTGCGGCACGGTGGTAGAGCCCCGCCTCTCCGACCAGTGGTTCGTGCGAATGGCGCCGCTCGCACGGCCCGCGCTCGAGAAGTACCGCGACGGCACCCTGAAGTTCATCCCCGAACGCCGCGGCGACGACTACGCCCAATGGCTCGAGGGCATCCGCGACTGGTGCATCTCCCGCCAGCTCTGGTGGGGCCACCGCATCCCGGTGTGGTACTGCGAGGACGAGGGTTGCGGCCGCACCACGGTGAGCCGGACCGACGTCGGCGCGTGCCCCGGCTGCGGCGGCGCGGTGCGCCAGGACGAGGACGTGCTCGACACCTGGTTCTCGTCGTGGCTGGTGCCGTTCTCGAGCCTGGGGTGGCCCGAGCGCACGCCGGACCTCGCGGCATTTTACCCGGGCCACACGCTGGTGTCCGCTCCCGAGATCCTGTTCTTCTGGGTCGCGCGGATGATCATGTCCGGCCTGCACTTCATGGGCGACGTGCCGTACACCCACATCTACCTGCACGGCACCGTCCGCGACACCCAGCACCGCAAGATGTCCAAGTCGCTCGGCAACGGCATCGACCCGCTCGAGGTAGTCGAGCGCTACGGTGCCGACGCCCTGCGCTACTCGCTCGTGTCGGGGATGTCCGTCGGGACCGACGTCATCCTCGATCCGGACGATCTCGAGGCCTCGTTCGCGCCGGGCCGGAACTTCGCCAACAAGCTGTGGAATGCCGGGCGCTTCATCCTGTCGAACCTCGACGGCGCGCCCCGGCCGCTCGCGGGCGGCCCGAGCGCCGTGCGACGCGACGAGCTGACGCTCGCCGACCGCTGGATCATCGCGCGCTGCGACCTCACCGTGCGCGAGGCCACCGACGCCTACGAGAAGTTCCGGCTCAACGAAGCAGCCGGCGCGGTGTACCGCTTCCTCTGGAGCGACCTCGCCGACTGGTACATCGAGCAGATCAAGCCTCGGCTGTATGGGGACGTGCCCGGCGGAGACGTCGCCCGCGCCGTCGCGGTCCAGACGTTCGACGTGGCGCTCCGCCTGCTCCATCCGGTCATGCCGTTCGTCACCGAGGCGCTCTGGCGCCGCATGCCCGGCCGGCCGGCCGAAGCGTCGATCTCGGTGGCACCGTGGCCCCGCCCCGACGCGCGCGCCGAGGACGTCGAGGCGCTCGCCGAATTCGGGCTGGTGCAGCAGGTGGTGGGCGCCATCCGCGGCATCCGGGCCGAGTACGGCGTGCAGCCCGGGCAGACGGTCCGCGCGTTCGTGAGCCAGGACGGCCGGGCACCGTCCTCCGCGCTCGAGCGCGAGCGCGGGACGATCATCCGGCTCGCGAAGCTCTCCGAGCTCGCGCTCACGGAGAGCCACGAGCGGGTCGGCGGGCACGCGGTGCTGCCGGACGGTACCGCTGTCTTTGTCCCCCTCGGCGACGCCATCGACGTGGCCCGCGAATGCGATCGGTTGGGCGCGGAGGCCGAGCGGCTCGGCGCGCTCCTCGCCTCGCAGGAAAAGAAGCTCGGGAACGAGCAGTTCGTGTCCCGGGCACCCGCGGACGTCGTCGCGCGCGAGCAGGAGAAGCTGGTGGCATGGACCGAGCAGCGCCACGTGCTGATGCGAAAGCGCCAACGGCTGGGATGCGGATGAGGAGGCGCGAGATGCGGAGGAGGACGCGAGCGATCGGCCTGGTGGCCGCGGCGGTCGCGGCCGTCGGCATGACGACACTCTCCTGCGCCCGTATCGAGCCTCCCCCGGGCGGCCCGCCCGATCCGACGCCGCCACACCTGATCGCGACCCGGCCCGACTCCTTTGCCCGGATCCCCGATTTCAAGGGCGACGTCGAGTTCCGGTTCGACGAGGTCATCTCCGAGGGCGGTTCGCCCAACCAGGGCACCGGTACCGGGGACCTCGAGAAGCTCGTCATCCTCTCGCCCACGACCCGGGTCCCCGACGTGACCTGGCGGCGGAGCCGGATCACCGTGCGACCGAGCGAGGGCTGGCGGCCCAACCAGGTCTACCGGGTCGAGCTGCTGCCAGGCGCCACCGACCTCCGCCGGAACCGGAGCACGACCGGCACCGTGCTGACCTTCACCACCGGCGCTCCGCTGCCCAGCACCACCATCGACGGTACCGTCGTCGACTGGAGCACCAGCCGGCCCGCGGCCGGCGCCCTGGTCGAGGCCCTGCTCCTGCCCGACAGCCTTCCCTATCGCGGGCTGGCGGATTCGAGCGGCCACATCGAAGCTCGGCCCGCTGCCGGAAGGTCAGTATCTCGTGCGCGGCGTGCTGGACCAGAACCGGAACCTCCGGCTCGACGGCCGGGAGGCATTCGACAGCGTGCGGCTCGCGCCCGGAAAGACCGCCGCCGGGGAGCTGTGGGCGTTCGTGCACGACACGACTCCGCCCCGGATCCGCGAGGTGGCCGTCGTCGACAGCACCAGCGCGTCGATCGAGCTGACCCAGAGCCTGGCTCCGGGCCAGCGGATCGCCGCCAGCCAGGTGACGGTCCGGACGCTTCCCGACTCGACACCCATCCGGGTGACGTCGCTGCTGCCCAAGCCGCTGGACGACAGTCTCAATCGCCGCGCCGCCCCGGCCCGGGACACGACCGCGCGGGACACGACGAAGCGCGACACGACGGCCGCCGATACGACGCGGCCCGGCGGGCGGCGCGGTATCATCGAGGTGGGTCCGGGCCGGCCCCGCGCCCGCACGGAGCTCGAGCCGCTCACCTCCCGGCCGCCACTCAGCGACCGGCTCATCCTCCGCGTGCCCCAGCCCTGGAAGCGCGAAGGCAAGTACGAGGTGGAGATCCGGGGCCTTCGGAGCGTCAGCGGCATCACCGGCGACGTCCGCGGTGCCATGACGGTGAAGCCGCCCGCCGCGGCAGACACCGCCGCGGCGCACGGGGCCGACTCGGTGAAGCGGCGCCCGGCCAAGCTCGGCCCCGATTCGCTCAAGCCCCGGCCGCCCAAGACGCCCAAGCAGCGCTCGTGACCGACTCCCGGCGGGAGCTGCCCTCGGTTGACCGGCTCCTCCGCGAGCCCGGGGTGGACGTCCTGCTTCACGCCGCTCCCCGTGCCGCGGTCGTCGCCGCGATCCGCGAGGCCCTCGCCGCCGCGCGCACCCGGCGCGCGGGACCACCCGATGATTGGGCAACCGAGATCCGCGAGCGCCTCGTCGAGCGCGCCCGCCCCGGACTCCGTCCCGTGCTCAACGCCACCGGTGTCGTCCTGCACACCAACCTCGGCCGAGCGCCGCTGGCGGCCCCCGCCGTGGAGGCCATGGCGGCCATCGCGGCAGGCTACAGCAACCTCGAGCTCGACCTCGACACCGGCACTCGCGGCAGCCGCACCGACCACTGCCGCGAGCGGCTCCGCCGCCTGACCGGCGCCGAGGACGCGCTGGTGGTGAACAACGCGGCCGGCGCGCTCGTCCTCGCGCTCAACGCGCTCGCCGCCGGGCGTGACGTTGCCATCTCGCGCGGCGAGCTCATCGAGATCGGCGGATCCTTCCGGATCCCCGACATCATGGGCCGAAGCGGCGCCCGGCTGCACGAGGTTGGCACCACCAACCGCACCCACATCGACGACTACCGGCGGGCCCTCGATGCCGGCGCCGCGGTCATCCTTTCGGTGCATCGCTCCAACTTCGAGCAGCGGGGCTTCGTCGCCTCCCCTGAGCCGGCCGCGCTCGCGGCCCTCGCGGTCGAGGCGGGCATTCCATACCTGTTCGACGTGGGCAGCGGGCTCCTGGCGGACCTGGCGCCGTGGGGCCTGACCTCCGAGCCGCGCGTGACCGAGGCGCTGTCGGCCGGCGCCGACCTGGTCCTGTTCAGCGGCGACAAGCTGCTCGGCGGACCCCAGGCCGGCTGCATCGTGGGCCGCCGGGCGTTGCTCGGGCCCTGCCGCGAGAACCCGTTTGCCCGCGCCATGCGCGCGGACAAGCTGACCTTCGCGGCGCTCGAGGCGACGCTCGCGTTGTACGAGGATCCCGAGACGGCCGTCCGCGAGGTCCCGGTGCTCCGGATGCTGACGCTCGACGCGACGACCCTCCGGTCGGGCGCCGCACGCCTTGCGGCCGCCTGCCCGCGGGAGCTCCGCGCCACCATCCAGCCCGGCGAGTCGGCGGTTGGCGGCGGCTCGTTTCCCGGTGCGGTCCTGCCCACGACTCTCGTGGCGCTCGACCCGGGCGCGCTCGGCGCCGACGGCCTGGCGCTCCGCCTGCGGCTGGGGGACCCGTCGGTGGTTGCGCGCGTGGCCGCCGGCCGCGTGCTGCTCGACCCGCGCACGCTGCCCGAGGATGCCGTGCCGGAGATCGGTCGGGCGCTGGCCCAGGCGCTGCTGGCGTGAGCGGGCGGCCGGCGGTCTTCCTGGATCGCGACGGCACCCTGATCGAGGACCTCCATTATCTCCGGGACCCGGACCAGGTCCACCTGCTGCCGGGCGCGGCCGACGCAGTGCGCCGCCTCAACGCGGCCGCCGTGCCGGCCGTTGTGGTCACCAACCAGTCGGGCATCGCCCGCGGCCTCCTCACCGAGGCCGATTACGCGGCCACGGTCCGGCGGCTGGACGAGTTGCTCGCCGCCGCCGGCGCACGGCTCGACGGCCACTACCACTGTCCTCACCTGCCCGAGGTGACCGGCCCCTGCGCCTGCCGGAAGCCCGCCCCGCTGCTGTACGAGCGTGCGGCCCGGGATCTCGACCTGGACCTGTCGGCCAGCTGGTGGGTGGGCGACCGTGAGCGCGATCTCGGCGCCGCCGACCGCTTCGGCGGCCGGGCGATCCTGGTGCTGACCGGGGCCGGGCTCGACGAGTCGCGGAAGGCGCGGGATGTGCCCCGGCCGGCGGCCGCAGACCTCCCTGCCGCGGTTGCCCGCATCCTCGCCGCCCGCCCGTAGCCGCAAGGCTCGTCGACGTTTACTTTCCCCGGCCATGACGATGCGCGTGGCCGTGGCCGTCTCGGGACGCGGCAGCAACCTCGAGGCGCTGCTGCAGGCCCTGACGGGACGGGCTCCCGCGCGGGTGGTGCTGGTGTTGAGCAACCGGCCGGACGCGGGCGGCCTCGCGCGGGCTCGCGCTCATTCCGTCCCCGCGGAGGTGCTGGCCAACCCGGCCGATGGCGCCGAGTGGCTCGCGCGGCTGGCGCATCACCGGGTCGACCTGCTCGTGCTGGCCGGCTATCTGAAGCTGGTCCCTCCCGCCGTCATTGCCCGCTACCGCCACCGCATCGTCAACGTGCACCCCGCCCTGCTGCCCGCGTTCGGCGGGCCGCGGCATGTACGGCCACCACGTACACGAGGCCGTGCTGGCGAGCGGCGCGCGCGAAAGTGGTGCTACCGTCCACCTGGTGGACGAGGAGTACGACCGGGGAGCGATTCTCGCCCGGGGCCGCGTGCCCGTGCTGCCCGGCGACACCCCCGACCAGCTGGCGGCCCGCGTGCTCGAGGTCGAGCACCGGCTGCTGCCGGCCGTGGTGCTGGCCGCCGCCGCCGCGGGCCGCCCCGTGCCGCTTCCCGACACCGTGGAGTCCACTACGTGATTGGTTCGTCATGCCACGCGCGCTGATCTCCGTCAGCGACAAGCGCGGGATCGTCGCCTTCGCCCAGGGGCTGGCGCAGCTCGGCTGGGAGATCATCTCCACCGGCGGAACCGCGGCCGCACTCCGGGCCGCCGGCGTGCCGGTGACTACTGTCGACGCGGTGACCGGCTTCCCTGAGCTGCTCGACGGCCGAGTGAAGACGCTCCACCCCTCCATCCATGGCGCCCTGCTCGCGCGGCGCGACCGCCCAGAGCACGTCGCCGCCATGCAGGAGCACGGCATCGTGCCGATCGATCTCGTGGCGGTCAACCTGTATCCGTTCCAGATGACGATCTCGACGCCGGGCGTGTCGTTCGACGATGCGGTCGAGAACATCGACATCGGCGGCCCCTCGATGCTCCGCTCGGCGGCCAAGAACCACGAGTTCGTGCTGCCGGTCGTCGATCCGACGGACTATCCCCGCGTGCTCGACCTGCTCCGGCGCGACGCGCTCACGCCGGCGGTCCGCCGGGAGTTCGCGGCCCGGGTCTTCGCGCACACCGCCGACTACGACGCGGCCATCGCCGGCTACCTCACGCCGCACGAGGAAGGACTGCCCCGCCGGCTGGGCATCGCGATGGAGCGCGGCCAGACGCTCCGCTACGGCGAGAACCCGGGCCAGCGCGCCGCCCTGTACGTGACCGAGGAACCGCGCGGCATGCGCGACCTGACCCAGCGGCAGGGCAAGGAGCTCTCCTTCAACAACATTCTCGACATCGACGCGGCGATGTCCGCCGTGGCGTGCTGGAGCACCCGGCCGGCGTGCAGCATCATCAAGCACACGACGCCCTGCGGGATCGCGGTCGCGGGAACGGCCGTCGAGGCGTTCCGGAGCGCGCGCGCCACCGACCCCGTCTCCGCGTTCGGCTCGGTGATCGCCTTCAACACCGTGGTCGACCGCGGCACCGCCCAGGCGATGAGCGATCTCTTCGTCGAGGTCGTCGTGGCGCCGTCGTTCCATGACGAGGCACTCGCCGTGTTCGGCTCACGGAAGGCGCTGCGCGTGGTCGAGCTGCCCGTGAGCCGGGGACCCGGCTCGCTCGACTTCAAGCGGGTGCGCGGCGGCTTTCTGGTCCAGGACCAGTTCCAGTTCGATCCCTCCGACCAGGCCTGGTCGGTGGCCACCGAGCGCCAGCCGACCGAGCGCGAGTGGAGCGACCTCCGCTTCGCCTGGGCCGCGGTGGCGTCGGTCAAGTCCAATGCCATCCTGCTCGCGCGGGACGAGGCGGCGATCGGCATCGGGGCCGGCCAGATGAGCCGCGTCGACAGCGCGTTCCTCGCCGTCCACAAGGCGCGGCTGGCCGGCCACGACCCGGCCGGCAGCGTGCTCGCCTCCGACGCCTTCTTCCCCTTCGCCGACGGCGTCGAGCAGGCGGCCGCGGCCGGGGTGAAGGCCATCATCCAGCCGGGCGGCTCCGTGCGCGACGCGGAAGTGGTCGAGGCCGCCAATCGCCACGACCTCGCGATGGTGATGACCGGTCACCGCCAGTTCCGACACTAGCCCAGGACCCTATGAGCTCCCCGGCACAGGACCGCCCGCCGTACCTGTGGGCCTTCGGCACCTTCCTCGTAGTCTTCCTGGTCTACTACGTGACCCTGGCGCCGACGACGGCGTTCTGGGACACGTCGGAGTACATCTCTGCGGCCCGGGTGCTGGGCATCCCTCACCCGCCAGGCAACCCGCTGTTCGTCATCCTGGCGCACACGTTCGGCCTGCTCCCGCTCGCCGCCTCCTACGCCGAGCGCATCAACCTGTTCGCGGCGGTCACCAGCGCCGCGGCGGCCGGGCTCTGGTTCCTCGTGGCCGAGCGCTGGCTCAAGGGGATCGTGCACGCGCGGTGGGCCCGCTACGCGGCGGCGTTCGGCGGCGTGCTCGTGGGCGCTACCTCCTGGTCGGTATGGAACCAGAGCACGGTCAATGAGAAGGTGTATACCGTCTCGCTGTTCTCCATCGCGCTGGTGATGTGGCTGGTGGTCCGCTGGGGCGACGACGCGCCCGGCCCGCATCGCGACCGCTGGCTCGTGCTGATCGCGTACGTGCTGGCGCTCACCTCGACCAATCACCTGATGGGCCTGCTGGCCGTGCCGGCGCTCGTGGTGTACGTGCTGTGGACCGACTGGCGCGTCGTCACCCGCCCGACCGTGCTGGTGGGGATCGCGCTCGCGGCCGTCGTGGGCGTTTCGCTCAATTACCTCTGGCTCCCGATGCGCGCCGCCCAGTACCCGCCGATCAACGAAGGCGAGCCCATCGGGTTCTTCAGCCAGGCGCTCCAGGACGTGCTCAACCGGGTGCAGTACGGCAAGCCCGGGCTGGCCGACCGGCAGGCCAGCTTTCCGGGCCAGCTGGCGAATTTCTGGCAGTACTACTCATGGCAGTTCGCCCGCGACTGGGGCCGCCTCTCCGGCCTGGCCACCACCATCTTCACCGTGCTGGGCCTGAGCGGGCTCTGGGCCCTGTGGAAGTCGGACCGGCGCGCCGGGCTCGCCGGGCTGGCCCTGGTCGGGACGCTCTCGCTCGGGCTGGTCTTCTACATGAACTTCAAGTACGGCTACTCGCAGTACCCCGGCCAGCCGTCGCTCCCCCGCGAGGTGCGCGAGCGCGACTACTTCTTCATCGGCTCGTTCGCCGTCTACGGCGCGTTCGTGGCCTGCGGCCTGGGCGCGCTCATGCAAGCGATCGTCGACGGGCTCCGCGACCGCGGGTCGGCAACGGCCCGGTGGGCCGCGGCCAGCCCCGTCCTGCTCCTCGCCTTCATTCCACTGTTCGGCAACCGCGTCACCGCCAGCCGCGCCCACGAGACGATGGCCCGCGACTTCGCCTACGACATCCTCAACAGCGTGGAGCCGTACGGCATCCTGATCACCGCGGGCGACAACGACACCTTCCCGCTCTGGTATGCGCAGGAGGTCGAGGGCATCCGTCCGGACATCACCCTCGCCAACCTGTCGCTCATGAACACGAATTGGCACCTGCGCCAGCTCGCCCGGCGGGTGACACCGGCCTTCGACCCGGGCCGTGCGGATCCGATCTGGCACGGCGTCCCCACCACGCCGCCGCCGGCGACGCCGGCGCTGGCGTTGACCCAGGCGGAGGTCGACAGCCTGCCCGAGGCGATGCAGGTGCCCAAGACGGGCGGCATCGCCTTCGACAGCCTCCAGATTCGCTTCGGACAGGACGTGCTGCTGCGGCAGGATCTCGCCACCATCTTCCTCATCCGGGACAATCAGGGGAAGCGGCCGATCTTCTTCAGCTGGAGTGACGGCGGCTATCCCGACCAGACGCTCGGCCTGAGCCCGTATCTGGTCTCACAGGGCTTCGTCCGGAAGCTCATGCCCAAGCCGGTCCAGCCCACGGAGGCCGTGCAGCTGAGCCCCGGCCTGGGCTACGTCGACGTGCCGCGCACGCGCACGCTCCTTGGGAACGTGTACCACTGGCAGACGGCGACGCGCCAGCGCCCGTTCGGCTGGGTCGATGCGCCGTCCGGGTCGATCCTGCAGCTGTACTCGGTGGTGTACGGAGGATCGGCGCGCGTGTTCGAGCAGGTGGGCGATACGGCGCGCGCGATGCTGGCCGATTCCGTGGCGCGCGAAGTGAACCGGGAGCTCACCGGCCGGGCGATCTACTAGTCGGCGCTCCCGGTCCAGGTGGCCCAGGTCAGCGGACAACCCTGGCCGAACGGTGGATCGGGATGGCCCGAGTGGCCGATCAGGTCGTGCAGCATTTCGTGCCGGACCACCATCTCGCTGTTCGCGTAGGACTCCGCGATCCAGATCCGGTGATCCGACTGCCAGTGTCCCGCGCACTCGCCGCTGGAGCAAGCGAAGCTCGCGCCGGGCACCACTTCCCACTGGACGCGGTCGAAGTCGCCCGTCAGGCCGGAGCAGGCCTCGGTCTTGGCCCACCAGGTCCGGTAGACGTCGGGGGCGGCCATGGGTTGGTCGCCCGCCACGTCGAAACCGCAGCCCGCCAACGCGAGGGCCAGCAGCGCCGCCCGCCACCTGCCGGCGCGCCTCACGGCCGGGGAGTCCGTCGGCGCGGAAGCACCGTGACCGAGATCATCGTCCGCTTGCCACCGGCCGCGGCGGCGACCCGCACCGACCGATCCGCGGCGCCGACACCTCGCCCGCCTCGTCCACCACCACCGCCTGCAGGCGGTGGCTCTCGCCCGGCGCGAGGGTAACGGCAACCGGCGGCACCTTCACGGTCCCCACCACCGCCGGATTGACGCGCAGCAGCATGACCGCGCTGAGCCTCCTGCTTGAACCGCTCGCCGTGCTGGGGCGCCCCCCGCGGGTCCGGCAGCAGCAGCTTGATCGCGACATTGCGGTCGAGGGAGAGGTCGCGGGCGAGGTACACGGTCGCCATGCCGCCGCGGCCGACCTCACCGACGATCTCGTACTCACCGGCGGTGGCCTGGCGAAGCAGGTCGATATCTCCGTCGGTCGCGCGGTGGGTGGCCGTCACGGCCGCGCCGCAGCGCCCGCAGAAGCTGGCGTCGGCATCGGTGACGGCCCCGCAACGGGGACAGGTGAGGCTGACATGAGTGGCGTCCACGGGCCAGAGTATCGGCCACGGGCCCCACCGGGTTGAGCGGCGGCGCCATTGACGGCCCCAGCAGGAGCCGGTACCATGGGCCCCAATGCTCACCAGCCTCGGAGTGGGCCGGGGCGGCGGGATTCTGGGTGTTCGTCGTTTGGCGGCGGGTGCTGGAGGTGGGATGGCTGTGGCTACCGGAGATTCGGCGGTAGCATGCCCCGCACCCTGAACGTGCGATCGGCCACGGACGCAGATTACCCGGCCGTGATCACCCTGCTGGAGGCGGCGGGCCTCCCGACCGCTGGCGTGCCGCGGACGCTGGTCGATTTCCTGGTGGCCGACATCACGGACGGCCTGGCGGGTGCCGTCGGCCTCGAGCGATACGGATCCGACGCCCTCCTGCGCTCGGCTGTGGTCCGGCCCGGCAACCAGGGCACCGGGGTGGGCGCCGCGCTGGTGCGGGCACTGCTCGATCGCGCCCGCGACGGCGGCCTGCGGGAGGTCTATCTCCTGACCACGACGGCCGAACGTTGGTTTCCCCGGTTCGGCTTCGCGCCGGCCGAGCGGGCCGAGGTGCCGCCTGCGGTACGCGGGTCGGTGGAATTCCGCGAGGCTTGTCCCGCGTCAGCCGTCGTGATGCGCCTCGCGCTTCGCGACTGATGGCCTCGAGCGGCTCGGTGTGGCATCCGGGCCCTTGACACATCAGCAAATCTTGATACATTCTCCCTATGCCCATGTCCACCCACACTCATTTCGACACCGAGCGAGCCGTCCAGCTGTTCCACGCGCTGTCCGACGGCACCCGGCTCTCGATCCTGCAGCGCCTGCGGATGGGCGAACGTTGCGTCTGCGATCTCACCGATGCGCTGGACGCCGCGCAGTCTCGGCTCTCCTTCCACTTGAAGGTGCTGAAGGATGCCGGCCTGGTCACCGATCGGCGCGAGGGCCGCTGGATGTACTACACGCTGAATACCGATACCCTCGCCGAGGCGGGCGAGCTGGCCGGCACGCTGGCCACAGCTCCATCGCCGGCCGAGCGCCGGAGTGATTGCTGCTGAGCCGTACTTTTTTTGGACGACACATCAACCATTATTGATGAGGTTCAGATGAGCACCGAGGACATCAAGAGCACCGTACGGGAGCGATATGGGCAGGCCGCGTTGCGGGTCGCCGCCGGCGCCCAGTCGTCATGCTGCGGCGGGTCGTGTGGCACGTCAGCCGAGGACCCGATCACGTCCAACCTTTACACCGCCGCCGAGACCGCGTGCCTCCCGGCCGACGCCGTGCTGGCGTCGCTCGGATGCGGTAACCCCACCGCGCTCGCGGAGCTGCGCGAAGGCGAGGTGGTGCTCGATCTCGGCTCCGGTGGCGGCATCGATGTGCTGCTCTCCGCCCGGCGAGTCGGTCCCACCGGCAAGGCGTATGGGCTGGATATGACCGACGAAATGCTGGCGCTCGCCCGCGAGAACCAGCGCAAGGCCGGCGTCGAGAACGTCGAGTTCCTGCGGGGCGAGATCGAGTCCATTCCGCTCCCCGACGAATCGGTCGACGTGATCATCTCCAACTGCGTAGTCAACCTGTCCGGCGACAAGCGGAAGGTGATTACGGAGGCGTTCCGCGTGCTCAAGCCGGGCGGCCGGTTCGCGGTGTCCGACGTCGTGGTCCGGGGCGAGGTCCCGGCGGAGGTACGGTCGAGCATGGAGCTGTGGGTCGGCTGCGTAGCCGGGGCCCTCACGGAGCAGGAGTTTCACTCGCTCCTGTGGGAAGCGGGGTTCGAGGGGATCGGGATCGAGCCCACCCGGATCTACGAGTTCGAGGACGCGAAGGCGTTCCTCGCCGGCAGCGGGCTCGATACCGAGGTCCTGGCACGTGAGGTTGGAGGGCGGGTGATGGGGGCGTTCATCCGGGCACAGAAGCCTGCCAGCGTCCCAGCGCCCGTGGAGAGCAGTTCCGAGCCCCTCGCGACTGAAGTCGACGAGAATGGAAGCCGCTCGTGCTGCGGCCCGAGCTGCTGCGCCTGAACTGGGGCGCGCCTTGAACCGAGCTGTCGCGAACTAATCGGATCGTGCCGCGGCCATGCGGCGGGAGCGGGAGAGTGACAATGGACGCCACTGGGAAAGTGCTTCGGGTCCTGTTCCTCTGCACGGGCAACAGTGCCCGAAGCCAGATCGCCGAGCAGGTGCTCAATCGCAAGGGGCGCGGCAGATTTGCCGCCGAGAGTGCCGGGTCGCATCCGGCCGCCCACGTGAATCCGTATGCCATCGAGACGCTGGAGCGACACGGATACCTTTGGACGGGGGGACGACCCCGGGGGCTCGATGGGCTCGCGGAGCAGGACTGGGACTTCGTTATCACGGTATGCGACCGCGCCAAGGAGGCCTGCCCCTTCTTCCCGGGCCAGCCGGTCATCGCGCACTGGGGAATGCCCGATCCGGCGGCGGTGGTGGGCTCGGAGGAAGAGGTGCGCCGGGCCTTCGACGATACGATCCTCGTGACCAGCCGCCGCATCGACCTGTTCCTGGCCCTGCCCATCGAGAAGCTGTCGCGCCTCGCGCTCGAGAATCGGGTGAAGGACATCGGTCGGACCGGCGCGGTCGAGCCGCCGGCCGCCGAGGCGGGGCAACGCGAGCGGTGAGGGTCGGATCAGGGATCGGAGGGATCGTGAGCTGGCTGTTTCCCGACGAGCGGAAGTTCTTCGAGCAGTTCACCGGGATCGCGGCCCGGTTGACCACCGCGGCCACGCTGCTGGAGCAGGCGCTGGAGGAGCCGGCCCGCCTGCCGGTCTTGCTCGCGCAGATCGACCGCGTCGAGCGCGAGACGGATGATGCTGCCCAGGACCTCGACCTCAACGTGGAGAAGGTGTTCATCCCACCGATGGACCGGGAAGACATCCACCTGTTGTCCACGCGGCTGAGCCTGGTGGCGGCGTTCATCGGCGGAACGGCCAGACGCGCCGACAGCCTCCGAGTGACGACGCGGCGTGAGCCCGCGGTGGCCTTGGCCCACCTCATCGTCCGTGCTGCCCGCGGGATCGAGGCGGCCGTCAGCCACATTCGCACCGGCGAGGAGGTGCTGGCCCAATGCATCGAGATCAAGCAGGCCGAAGAGGAAGGCGACGCGGTCTGGGAGGCGGCGGTAGCGGAGCTGTTCGCCGGAGCTCCCGATCCGGTGGATGTGATCCGCTGGAAGACCCTGTACGATCAGCTGGAGGACACGCTGGACGCCTGCGAGGACGTCGCCAATGAGCTGGAGACCATCACCGTCAAGCACACCTGAGCCCGCCGCCTCACCTTGCTGCAGGATGTTGGTAGCGCGTAGCTTACCCGCACCAGGCGTGGTGGCCGAGCGGTTGAAGGCAGCGGTCTTGAAAACCGCCAAGGGCGCAAGTCCTTCGTGAGTTCGAATCTCACCCACGCCGTTGCCCCTCAGCGCTGTCGCCCGAACCCCTCCCATTCGCGCCGGAGCGCCTCCGCCATCCGCGCCGGAATCCGGACCTCACCGTAGAGCTCGGCCGTCGGCCCCCCCGGCGGCATGCCCAGCCGCCGGCGCGCCTCCGCCACGGGAACATCCCACAGCTCGTCCACGGGGATGGTGAAGAGGTTGGTGAGCCGGGTGCGCAGCGCGTACGCATACGCGCGGTTGAAGAGACCGAGCTGGATGCCGCGGGACACCTGCCCGAACGGCGCGATCCGCCGCGCGCACTCCACGAGCGCCCCGCCGTAGAACAACACCCACCCCACCGCTCGCGGTGTGCCGCGGGAGGCAAAGTAGAACCCCTGCTCCACCGCCTCGCCGGCCAGGAGCACCAGGGGCGGCTCATCATGAGTGAAGGTGGTGCCGGTGAGCACGTGCGACGCGTCGTGCACCCGGTAGATCTCCTCGGGTGGCCGCCGCCCGTTGATCAGGCGGCGGAACACCTTCAGGAACGCCGGCTTCGCCGGAATGGGCAGGCCGACGTACCCGTTGACGTCACGGAACCGCTGGACGGCATCGCCGAGGGTGATCGTCTCGCGCCGGCTTTCCCAGTCATACGCGGACGACAGCAGCTCGCCCGCAGAGGCATCGCCCCGGGCCGGCGCCGTCGCCTCGACCAGCCCCTGGTTCATCCCGCGCTCCGCAGGAGCACGCCCCCGCCCGGCCGGCTCTCGTCGAGCTCGGCCTCCAGGTCCTCGGTGCTCCGGCCACCGATGTACCGCCGGTACCAGACCTCGGCGGTCAGCAGCAGCCAGATCCTGTTGCCGTGGTCGCGCTGCCGCATCAGGTGCTCGTCGACCAGACGGCGCACCGGGGCGGCCTCGAGGTACCCGTCGCGCACGAGGTCGCTGTTGAGGAGCAGGGCGGGCGCCAGCGTCCGCACCTCCTCGTCCATGATGTACATGAGCGGCGATGCGAACCCCTGCTTCTTCCGGTCCAGTACCTCGCGCGGGAGGTAGCGCTCGCCCAGCCGGCGCTCGAGATAGCGGAGCCGCCGGCCGCGGATCTTGTGGCGCACGGGGACCCTGGCCATGAACTCCGCAAACCGCGGATCGAGGAACGGCGAGCGCGACTCGAGGCTGTACGCCATCGTGGCCCGGTCGAGGATCATGAGGGACTGGCCCGGCAACCGGGACATCATGTCCACGTACATCATCCGGTCCACCGGGTCGTCGGCCTGCTTGGTGGCGTAGAGGTCGACCAGGCACGCCTCCGGCCGCCGGCCGCCCAGCCGCGCGCGGAATGCCGGCGTATAGAGCTCGGCACGACGGGCCTCGTTGAACCAGAAGTACTGCAGGCTCTCCGCGTAGCGCTCGCCGCCGGTCTTCCGCGCCATCAGGTCGACCCAGCGGAGCTTGTGCGTGACGCTCTTGAAGGTGAACTGGTCGGGCAGGCGGTTCAGCACCTGGTTCGAGATCAGGTCGCGGACCACCTCCGGCACCGCGCGATAGGCGTCCAGCCACCGCTCCGCGGCGTAGCGGTCGTAGCCGCCGAACAACTCGTCGCCCCCGTCGCCGCCGAGCACGACTTTCACCTCGCGCGACGTCATCCGCGCGAGATGCAGCAGGCAGATGGACAGCGGATCCGCCGGCTCGTCCAGCGCCGAGACGAGCCGCGGGAGATCGGCGGCCACCGACGGCGTGACTTCCTCCGCGAAGTGGCGGGTGCCGTACTGCCGCGCCATCGCCGCGGCGGCGGGGAGCTCGTTCAGGTCCCGGTACGGGATGCCCATCGAGAAGGTGCGGAGCTCGGAGCCGAGGACTTTCACCGCGTACGCGGCCACCAGCGTGGAGTCGAGGCCACCGCTGAGGAAGGCGCCGACCGGCACATCGCTGGTGAGATGGAGGGCCACGGTCTCGGCCAGCAGCTCGTCGACCGCTTCGAGAATCTCGGGCTCGCTGGCCGTCATCTTGGGCCCGAAGCTCAGGTCCCAGTAGCGCCCGATCCGCGAGGTGCCGTTCTCCCAGACCAGGTAGTGGGCGGGCGGGAGCGCGCGGATGCCCTCATAGAAGGTGTCCGGCGGCTGCACGAACCGGAGCGAGAGATACTGGTCGAGCGCGAACGGCGACATCCGGGCGAGGCTCGGGTCGTGCGCCAGCAGCGCCTTGATCTCGGAGGCGAACGTGAGCCGCCCGCCCTGCTCGGTGTAGAACAGCGGCTTCTGCCCGAACTGGTCGCGCGCGAGCAGCAGCCGGCGATGGCGCCGGTCCCAGAGCGCGAACGCGAACATCCCGCGCAGCCGCTCGAACATCCGCTCGCCGAGGTCCTCGTACAGGTGCACGAGGACCTCGGTGTCCGAGCGGGTTCGAAACTGATGTCCGGCCGACACCAGCTCGCGGCGGAGCGCTTCGTGGTTGTAGATCTCGCCGTTGAACACGACGACCACGTTGCCGTCCTCGTTCGTGATCGGCTGGTGGCCGCCGGCCAGGTCGATGATGCTGAGGCGGCGCATGCCGAGGCCGACCCCGCCCTCGACGAACGTGCCCCAGTCATCGGGGCCGCGATGGCGGATGGCATCGCACATCCGCTGCACTTCGGCATCGGCGACGGATCCGGGTCCGGCCGTCCCTGCGATGCCACACATGTCAGGCGGCCTTCCTTCCCCAGGTCACCATCATGTACCCCTCGGAGAACGGGATGAGCCGGTCGAGCAGGGTCCAGGCGCGGAGCGCCGGATAGATGGCGGAATATACCTTGTAGGCCGTGCCCACCTTGTTCAGGGCATCGGCCGACATCGGCGCGGTGTCGCCGTGGAAGTCCTGTTCCTTCGTGTCCTTGGCCTGCATCGCCTTCCGGTGGTAGGCGTAGTTGAGCAGGTCCTCGAGCGATTCGGTGAAGAACCGGCAATAGGTCTCCTGCCCCTGCACGCGGATGCCATGGCGCTCCATGAGCGCGCGGGCCGCGGGCATCGGGTAGCCGTCGCGCGCGTGGCCGAAGCCTTCCTGGTCGGCCGTGAAGCCGAGCAGGCGCTTGAGCATGAAGCCGGGGCGGCCGGGATCACCCTTCGGGGCCATGAACAGGAAGTCGCCTCCCGGCTTGAGCACCCGCACCATCTCGGCCACGAAGGTCTCGTCGTCCTTGATGTGCTCCAGAAAGTTGACCGCGGCCACCATGTCGAACGACGCGGTCGCAAACGGCAGCTGCCGGTCGCCGACCTGCAGCACCCGATCGCGCACCAGCTGCCGCGCGGAGCGCACGTGGTCGCGCTCGAAGTCCGCGCTCACCCAGGTGCCGCCCCGCTGCCGCAGGAAGTGCGAGGTCAGCCCGGTCCCGCAGCCCAGCTCCAGGCAGAGCTTCCCCTGGACGGGCGGCAGGTGCCCGAGCATCGCGTCGACGGTCTGACGCTTCTTGAGCGACCGGCGAAAGAGCTGGAGCTGCCAGGGCTCGGTTGCGGCGCCCGTTGAAATGCCCACTGTATGCCTCGATGACTCGGTAGATCGTGCCCCACCCACAGGGTCGTGCGCCCGGCTCATCCCAATGCGCCCGAGCGCCGGTAGTCGTCCGCCGTTCGCCGGACACCCTCGGCCAGCTCGACTCGGGGCTCCCAGCCGAGCACGCGCTGCGCGTGAGCCGTGTCGAAGGCCGAGTCGCTGGTGAAGAAGTCCATCCGCCGCCGGTAGATCGGTGGATCGAGGTGCAGCACCTGACACACGTCCTCGACCACGGCGGCCGCCGCCAGCATCGGCGCCAGCGGGAGCCGCCGCCCGAAGCGCGGGCTCCCCGTGGCCCGGCGCACCTCCTCGATGAGCTCGGCCAGCGTGCACGACCGCGGGCCCGCGACGATCATGCTCTCGCCCGCCGCCTCCGGCCGTTCGCAGGCGGCGAAGAACGCCGCCACCACGTCTTCGACGTAAACCATGTGGCGGCGGCCTCGGCCATCCCCGAACAGCGGGAAGCGTCCCCGGCTGACGCCACGGAACAGCTTCAGGAGCCTCTGGTCGCGCGGGCCGTAGACGTCGGCCGGCCGGAGGACTGTGTAGGGCACCTTGGCGGCCGGCGCCTGTTCCCGCACCATCCGCTCCGCCGCCACCTTGGTCCGCTCGTAGATGTTCCCGGGCCGGAGCGGGCTCGTCTCGCTGGTGATCCCCGGCGCGCGGTGGCCGTAGATCCCGATCGTCCCGCAATACACGAACCGCTGGACTCGCGCCGCCCCCGCGGCATCGAGCAGCCGCTGGGTCCCCTCGAGGTTGACCCGCTCGAAGAACTCGTCGCTCTTTCCTCCCTCTCGCATCGCGACGGCGAGGTGGAAGACATGGGTGACGCCACGAATCGCCCGCTGGCTGAGCTCGGAGTCGGTGATGCTCCCCGGCATGATCTCCACGCCCTGCCGGGCGAGGAGCTCGGCGTTGGCGCGCTCCTCCGGACGATCGGTCAGCCCGAGCACCACGACCTCCGCGCCACGCCGCCGCCCCTCTTCCGCCAGGTGGGACCCGATGAAACCCGTCCCCCCGGTGACCAGCAGTCTCATCCGAATCGTTCCGCGAGCGCCGACAGGATGCGTTCGCTCGCGTGCCCGTCGCCGTAGGGGTTGACCGCGTTCGCCATCCGCGAGTAGGCCTCGGGCGAGGTCAGCAGCTCCGTCGCGGCCGCCACGATCCTGGCGTGGTCGGTGCCGACCACCCGCGCCGTGCCGGCCGTGACGCCCTCCGGGCGCTCGGTGACGTCCCGGAGCACCAGCACGGGTTTCCCGAGCGAGGGAGCCTCCTCCTGCACGCCGCCGCTGTCGGTGAGCACCAGGTCGGCACGGGCCATCAGATGCACGAACTCGAGGTAGTCGACCGGCGGGATCAGGTGCATCCCGGGCAGATCGCAGAGCAGCTCCTCGACGGTGTGCTTGACCTCGGGGTTCGGGTGCACCGGCAGGACGAACTGGAGCTCCGGAAACCGCTCCGCCAGCTCCCGGATCGCCGCACAGGTGGACCGGAGGGGGGCGCCGAAGCTCTCCCGCCGGTGGGTGGTCACCAGGACCAGTCGGCGGGCCGGATCGAGGGCTGCGAGCGCCGGCGTGCGGAACCGGTACTCCGGCCGCACCGTCTGCAGCAGCGCGTCGATCACCGTGTTGCCAGTCAGATGCACGCTGCCGGCCGGAATGCCCTCCGCCACGAGCGTGTCCCGGGCCGCGGGCGTGGGGGCGAAATGCAGGGCGGCTATGCGGGTGGTGAGTACCCGGTTCATCTCCTCGGGGAACGGCTGCCAGCGGTCACCCGTCCGGAGACCGGCCTCGACGTGCCCCGTGGGCACGCGCTCGAGGAACGCGGCGAAGCTTGCGGCGAAGGTCGTGGTGGTGTCGCCCTGGACCAGGACCACGGACGGCCGCACCCGGCGAAGCAGCGGCGGCAGCCGATCCAGGATCCCCGACGCGATGCCCGCCGGCGACTGCCCCGGCACCATCAGGTCCAGGTCGATATCGGCCGCCAGGTCGAACACCTCGAGCACCTGGTCGAGCATGCTGCGGTGCTGCGCGGTCACGCACACGAGGCTCTCGAAGCGATCGGAGGCCGCCCGGAGGGCGCGGACCACCGGCGCCATCTTGATCGCCTCCGGCCGCGTGCCGAAGACGCTCAGGACGCGAATCATCGGGTGGCGGCAGCCGCCTGCAGCCGCTCCGCCATCGTCTGCATCGTGACGAACCGGAAGCCGCGCTCGACCACGCGCGCGAAGACCTTGCGGAGCACCGCCTCGCGCACGCCTTCGTAGCAGGGATGACCGTACAGGATCACGACGTCACGGGCCTCGAGATGCTCGTCCAGCAGGCCGAGCACCTCCGCCTCCGGGGTCCCCTTGGCGCCGTGATATTCGAGGAAAGGAATCGTCCGCGGCCCGGACAGGGTCACGGGAATGGTCCAATGCGACAGCGGCTGACCGTCTGCGACGGCGCGGAACGGCTCGCCACCGATCGCGTCGCCGTTGTACAGGAAACCGAGCCGGTCGAGTTGCCGCATCACCCGCTCGTCGCTGTAGAAACCGGGCGAGGAAAAGCCGACCGGCCGCCCGAAATGCCGCAGAAAGTGGCGGTACGACTCGTCCACATCCGCCGCCAGGTCCTCGTCGGGCAGCTCGTGAAACCGGCGGCTCCAGATCACGTGGTCCATGCCGCCATGCAGGCCCAGCTCGTGGCCTTCCGCCTGCAGCTGCTGAAGGACGGGCACGAAGTTGAGACCCACGGGGCGGGCCAGCGCGGTTTCCATCAGGAAGCGCGGCCAGCCGGTCTTCTTGATCAGGTGCACCGCTTCCCGGTCGGCGAACTTCGCCTTCGACCGGCTGACGCCTTTGCCGAGCCACTCGCGGAGGTTGGTGGACCGGCCGAGGTTGACGAAGAAGGTGTTGGGCACACCGAAATCACGGCAGACGGCGCTGATCCTCGGCAGCCCATCGGTGACGCACACGCGGTGATCGATGTCCCAGCGAAACGCGAACAGCCGATCGCTCACCGGCGCGGCCCTGCACCGATCCCGGCGTAGATCTGCTCGAACTGCTCGGCGGTCCGGTCCCAGTCGAACAGCCGGAGCGCGCGTTCCCGGCCCGCCCGGCCCATGCGCGTGCGCCGCGCCGGGTCTGCGAGGAGCGAGCCGATCGCCTCCGCCAGGGCCTTCGCGTCGCCGCGAGGGACGATGAGGCCGGTGACGCCGTGCTCCACCACCTCCGGCAGGCCCCCGGCATCGCTGGCGACGACCGCCGTCTCGCAGCCCATCGCCTCCGCCGCGGGAATGCCGAAGCCCTCCTCCAGCGACGGGATCACCGACAGGGCGGCGGCGCGGTAGTATTGCGGCAGCTCGGAATTCGGCACCGAGCCGAGGAACGTGACGTCCCGCGCGATGCCCAGCCGCTCGGCCAGCGCGACCAGATCCGGCCGCTCGAATCCATCGCCCGCCACCACCACCTTGAGATCGGGGAACCGGGCTTTGAGCTGGGCGGCGGCCTCGACCAGGAATCGGATCCCCTTGCGCGGGAAGAGCTGACGGCACGCGAAGATCATGTTGGGGCCGAACCGGGGGTCGACCGCGGTACCGGCGGGCGCCGGGCTGAACCGGCGGAGGTCGGTGCCATTGAAGACCAGGTGCGTCGACCGGGCGGGTGCCCCGGCCCGGAGGGCATGTTGCCGGCAGTCCTCGGTAATCGCGGTGAGCGCGTCCGCCTTCCGCAGCGTCCAGCGGAGCGCCGGGCGCACGTACCACCGGGTCGGAAAGTCGTACCCCTGCTCCGGGTTCACGTAGACATCGCCCCCGTGCATGGTGATGACGCTCGGGAGGCCAAGGCGCCGGGCGGCCGACACCGCGGCCGGTCCGGTGGGGATCGCCCAATGGGCGTGGATCACATCGGCCCCTTGCTCCCTGGCCACGGCCACCGTAGCCCGGAACTGGGCCTCCAGGTAGTGAGCCATGACGGCGACGCGGGCCAGCTTGCCCATGACATTCACGTGACTCTGGGCCACCCGGCCGTAGGTCAGGTTCACGGGCAGCTCCATGGGAAACCGCACGACCTCCACGTCGTCGAAGGCGTCCCGAGCCGGCGACGAGGAGTCGCCAGGAGTCACTACGGTCACCCGGTGCCCGCGACGCGCCAGGTGGCGGTTGATGTCGTGGACATATGTGGCTTGGGTATCGGTCGCGTGCAGCGGATACCAGTAGGTCGGACAGATGATGCGCAACGAAACCTCGGGCCCGTCGTCCGCGGGCGGGGCGCGCCTGGTGGGCTGGATCTCCACTGCGCTTATCGTCATTTCGCTGAAACCTCACTAGCCGTCCGGGAGCTGCAAAGCCTAGAGGACGGCGCCCAAACATCAACATTTGTGCCACTTAGGGCCTCTTCGGTGCCCCTCTTGACGACCTCTCCGACTCAGGGCCGACCTGGAATCTGCCGACACTCTGCAACACCCCGTTGCGGCCCCGCGCCGGGGATCCCGGCCCGATCCGAGGACCAGCCGATGACGTCAGCCGAGCAATACGCCGCTTCCCCCGAGTTTCCCTTCGCGTCCCTGCTCCGCTCATCCGATCGCGAGGGGATCCTGGTGCAACTTATGGCATCGGTGTGGGAGACGATACTCCAGCTCCCCATCGTTCCGCGGGACGGGCATGTGGGCGATGAGGTGCGGCCGGGAGATCTCCCTCTGGTTACGGGCCGGATCCGGATCGCCGGCGCTTGGGAGGGTACCGTCGCCATGACCGGCCCCCGGTTTCGTTCGCCGCGAAGTGCGCGGCCATCATGCATGGCCGGGAGGCTGAGGAGCTGACCGGGGCAGAGGTCCGGGATGGCTGGGGAGAGTTGGTCAATATGGTCGGTGGGAACCTGAAGGCGCTGGTACCACCGGTTTCGCACCTCGGCCTGCCCACCGTGCATGAACGGGAGGCCCGGCTACGAGAAGGAGGGGTCGCGAGTGCTCAACGATGTCGTCTTTGCCTGCCTCGGTCAGCGGGTGCGGCTGACCGTTCTGCAGCCGAAGCGCTAGCCCGCGCCAGGAGCCCCATTGAGCAGGGTGCGGACCTTCGCGGCCAGATCTTCCTGGGTGAAGGGCTTGGCGAGAAACGGCGCCCCGGGCTCCAGGAGCCCCCCCCGGAACACCTCCGACGCGAAACCCGACATGTAGAGAATCGGCTTCCCCGGCCAGCGCTCTTCCACGAACCGGCCGAGCTCCCGTCCGTTCATCCCCGGCATCTTGATGTCCGTCAACACCAGGTGCACCGGACCGGTATGCTGCTCGAGCGCGGCCAGCGCCTCACGCCCGTGCCGCGCCTCAATGGCCTGAAAGCCCGTCCAGGTCAGCATTCGGACCGCCAGCCGACGGACCGCCTCCTCGTCGTCGACGACCAGCACAGTATACCCGCCCGTGGGCCGATCACCCGGCGGTGGCTGGAAGGTCACGCGTGCCGTCCCATGACGATGCCTGACGCGGTGGGGGGATGGAAATTTTGTCTACCAAGGACTCCGCCGCAAGCGCCGCCCCGGGCGGAGCCATCGCCCGGGAAACGGCGGTCGGAGGGTCGGGACTACTGACCCTTCGGTTTACCGGCTTCCGGCACGATCGCGAGGCTGTTGATCTTCCAGCTCTTCACCCCACGCCGAAGCACCACGAGATAGTGACTGACGCCCGCGTGACCTGCCGTGTCCGCCATGCTCACCGTTCCGACGTCGGTGGCGGTGTTCCCGAACACCCGCACGGTGTCCGAGGCGATCGACATCGTCACCCAGGGCCCGGCCTCGAGGCTCTTCTGAATCTCCTCTGTTCCGGTCAGCATGTTGCCGTCGCCACCGATCAGTGTGGCGTCCGAGGCATACATGCCCACCAGGGTCGGCGTGTCCTTCTTGTTGAATGCCTGAGCATACTCCTCGCGTAACGCCCTGATCTCATCCAGGGCCGTCCGTACCGGCACTCTGGGCCGCTCGATTCCCTGGCCGCTGGCCACGTTAGGGAGCAACGCGAGAGACACCACGAGGGGTAGCCAAGCGCGAACGCGACGGGCGAGTGTCATAGCAGCCTCAAATGTTCGGGGATGGGGCCGAAACCGCACCGCGAAGGTACGGCCCGTTCCGCGGCCGCGATAGATCACCCGCCCAGGCCAGACAGTGGCCCTATGCCTCCCGATAGAGCTGGACCTCGAAGTGCGCCGCCCGCATGGCCAAAGGGTAGCGGAGTCGACCTCGTGAGCGCAGCGGGCCTTGCTCATCCTCCGTCATCTGGCGAACTTACCCCCGCGCTGGAGTGGTGGCCGAGTGGCTGAAGGCACCGGTTTGCTAAACCGGCATGGTGGGAAACCGCCATCGCGGGTTCGAATCCCGCCCGCTCCGTCGGACCACCGAGAGGTGAAGGGTGAGCGAGTTCACCTTTCACCTTTTTCACACACCCATGAGACCCATGACCCCGCCCCGCGTCCGCTTCGCCCCCTCGCCCACAGGCTATCTCCACGTCGGCGGCGCCCGGACCGCGCTCTTCAACTGGCTCTACGCGCGGCACACGGGCGGCACCATGGTGCTCCGCATCGAGGATACCGATCGCGAGCGCAGCACCGAGGGGCACACCCGCGTCATCCTCGATGGGCTCGGCTGGCTGGGGATCACCTGGGACGAGGGCCCGTTCTTCCAGGGCGAGTACGGGCCGCGGCACCGCGCCGATGCCGAGCGCCTGCTCGCCGAAGGGAAGGCGTATCGCTGCTTCTGCACCCGGGAGGAGCTCGACGCGCAGCGCGCCCGGACCGAGGCGGCGGGCGGCGGATTCCGCTACGACCGGCGCTGCTACCGGCTCTCCGCCGCGGAAGTGGATGACCGCATGCGGGCCGCGGTGCCATTCACAATCCGCTTCCTGCTGCAGGACGACGAGATCGCCTGGGAGGACGCGGTGCACGGGCGGATCAGCTTCCAGGGGCGCGACCTCGACGACTTCGTCATCCTCCGGAGCGACGCCACCGCCATCTACAACCTCGCCGTCGTGAGCGACGACATCGAGATGCGGATCAGCCACGTGATCCGCGGGGATGATCACATCTCGAATACGCCGAAACAGATCGCGTTGTATCGGGCGCTCGGTCACACGCCGCCGGTCTTCGCGCACGTGCCGATGATCCTTGGCACCGACGGCAAGAAGCTGTCGAAGCGGCACGGCGCCACCGCGGTCGGTGACTACCAGGACCAGGGCATCTTCCCGGCCGCCATGCGGAACTTCCTCGCCCTGCTCGGCTGGTCGCCCGGTGGCGACCGGGAGATTCTGCCTGAGCCGGAGATGATCGAGCTGTTCACGCTCGAGGGCATCCAGAAGAAGGCCGCGGTGTTCGACACCACCAAGCTCGAGTGGATGAACGGCCAGTATCTCTCGGCCCTGCCGGCCATGGAGCTGCTCCCGGCCGTGCGGCGCGAGCTGGAGCGCATGGGCGTGGACGCCGGCGGCCGGGACCTGGTCCCTCTCATCGATGCCGTGAAGACCCGCTCGCGCACCATGCTCCACGTGGCGGAGCAGGTGGCGGTGCGGCTGGATCCCTCCCGCGCACCGCTCGATCCCAAGGGCGAGGCGCTGATCCGGAAGATGGGCCCGGCCTTCGCGGCCAACCTGCTTCGAGCCGCCGACGCGCTGGAGCAGGTGGGCCCCGCCGAGTGGAACGCTGCGCGAGCGCTCGAAGTATTGAAGCAGACCGCCGAGGCGCACGGTCTTAAGCTGGGCGACGCCATGCAGCCGGTGCGCGTGGCGCTTACGGGCTCCACCGTGTCGGAACCGGTCAACGAGCTGCTCGCCGTGGTAGACCGCGCGACGGCACTCCGCCGCCTCCGTGAGTTCGCCCAGCGGTTGACCCTGGGCGGCGACGCACGCGCCGTCCAGACGTGAGCCGCCGGGCCGGCCTCGCCCTGGCGATGGCGGGTTTCGCCGCCTGCGGCGGCAATCCGCCGCCCCCGGCACCAACCCCCGCCCGCGATACCGTCTCGGCGCCGCCGCCCGAGCCACCGGCCCCGCCGGCCCCGCTGCCTCCCCCGCCCGCCCCTCATCCCATGGCCGTCCGGCTCGCCTTCGTCGGCGACATCAACCTGGGCACGGCGACGCTGCCCGACGGTGTTCCGCCGGACAGCGGGCGCGGCCTGCTCGATCGGGCTCGGCCGTTCCTGACCGGAGATCTGGTCGTCGGCAACTTCGAAGGCGTGCTCGCCGACACGGGCACGTCGGAGAAGTGCGAGCGGATGCGCGCGCAGGATGAGCTGCGGCGTCCGCGACGAAAGCGGCGGAGGCCCGTGCCGGACACTGCGACCGTGCGCCCGGGCTGCTATGCGTTCCGCACGCCCACCGCGCTGGCCCCCCGGCTGGTGGAGGCGGGCTTCACCCATCTCAACCTGGCCAACAACCACGCGAACGACTACGGCCCCGCGGGACGCGCGTCCACCGAGCGGATCCTCGACAGCCTGGGCCTCCGTCTCTACGGCCCGCTCGGCCGGGTCGCGATCGATACCGTCCGCCGCGGCGACAGCCTTACGACCGTGGGCCTGCTCGGCTTCACCACCTATCCCTACGCCTACGACCTGCTGGACATCGGGCGGAGCGCGGCGGTAGTCGATTCGCTCCGGCCGCTGGTGGACCTGCTGGTCGTCACCTTCCACGGCGGGTCGGAGGGCGTGCGTGCGCTCCACGTGCCGGAGACGGCCGAGTCGCTCGGCCGGGAGCCGCGCGGCGACCTGCGGCGGTGGGCCCGCGCGGTGATCGACGCCGGAGCCGACGCCGTGATCGGCCACGGGCCTCACGTGCTCCGCGGGATCGAGTTCTACCGGGAGCGGCCGATCGCCTACTCGCTGGGTAATTTCGTCACCTACCGCGGCTTCAATCTCGACGGGCCGCTGGGCGTCACCGGCGTGCTGCAGCTCGAGTTCGCGCCCGACCGCCGGCTGCGCTCGGCCCGTCTCGTGCCGATGGTCCAGCGGCCCCGCCAAGGGCCTGCCCCGGACCCGGACCGTGCCGCGCTCGACCTGGTCCGGCGGCTTTCGTCCGAGGATTTCGGACCGGCCGCGGCGCGGGTCACCGAGGACGGCGCCGTTTTCCCGCCTCCCTGAGCTTGCCTCGGTCGCCGCACTCGCCTATCGATTCCCCATGACCAGCGAACGCCCCGAGCCCGCTCCGGCCGAGGAGCCCTCGCCCGCCGCCATCGCGGCCACCGAGCATCCCGTACAGATCACCGTCGGCCTGCTGCAGGACGACCGTGTCCCCGAGGGGATGCTGTGCATGGGCAGCTACCGCAATGGCCGGCTCATCGCCCGTGCGGTGCTGCCGCTCGAGGCCTGGCGCCAGATCGAGGAGTTCGAGGTCTTCGGCGAGCCGGTGCAGATCGTGCTCGTGGCGCGGGAAGCGCCGCCGGGCCTGCAGTGCCAGCTCTACGCCATGGTTCCCCTGCCGGATGCCGACGACGAGGACGACGAGGAACCCTGGAGCGCGAGCGTGCCGGGGTCATCCTACGAGTCGGTAATCGAGGAGGAGGAAGCCGAGGCGGAGGATGACCCGGCGGTGGCGCCGATCCCGCTCGGCAACATCGTAAGATTCGGGCACGACCGGGTGCACCCTGAGAGCCTGCCGCTCGAGGCGGTGGACGTGTTGCGGCGGATCATCGATGGGGAGACATCGGAGGTGGTGGACCGGGCGCTGGCGGACTTGCTGGGCCTCTGACCTGCTTCGCGCGCCTTCCGTTAGACGAAGGTTCCCACCCGGAACCGCCAGATCCGCCCCAGCAGGTCCTCCAGGTGTCCCTGCGTCGTGAAGACCTCGACCGCCGCTGCCGTGGCGGCCGCATTCACGCCCCACAGCGTCGCCCGCTTCGGCTCTCCCTCGAAATCCGCCTGCACGAACACTTTCTCCTCCCGGTTGTAGATCGTCGGGAGGAGTGCCGTGAACTCCTGAGCTACCCCGTTCACACCCGGACCGCCCACGGCGATGGTCGGGTTGTGATGGAAGATGTGGTTCTCCAGATACCAGACGTCGGCCACGACGACCGCCCGCCGATAGGCGTGGCCGGCACCCCGGCGATCGATCTCCGACTTGAGGAGGTAGGCGAGCGGCCGGTCCCGCTCCTCGGCGGTGAGCGAGGAACCGGTCACGAGGACGACAGTCTCCTCGGTGTCGACGAGCTTCATGTCCCTTCCTTCGCTCCGGGTCTCATGGCGTCGCGGTGTCGGCCGGCGCCGGGGCGGTCCGTTGGTTCTGCTCGAACTCGCGCTCGCGCTCCTTCCGGAGCCGCATCTCGCGGATCATCGTCTTGAACTCCTCGAGATTCTCGGCCCGCTGCGCCGCGTACTGCAGGTCCGAGCGCAGGTCCATCAGGTGGTTGTAGGCGCGGTTCTGGTCGATGTTCCCGGCGGGGATCGGCAGCAGCGCGAGCACCGCGGCCGGAATCTTGAGGCCCGCGATGTAGATGCTCTTCGAGTCGATCCCGTACTTCTTGCCCGCGATCTCCTTGGTCCAGCTCGGCAGGCTCTGTCCGCGCGACGTGGGATCGTTGGCGATCGAGTCGAGATACCCCTGCACGATCGCGGTCACCGCGCTGTCCACCAGGTCCACGTGACTCTTGCTCAGGCGCTGCGCCAGCTCCTTGGGCGGGAGCGGCAGCGGCCGCACCCAGAGGCGCCCGTCGGCCAGCCCCGCCCCGATGCGACCCACTGCGGGCCGCGGACCCGGGACCGGCACCGGGGCGCTGCCCGTGTCCGGCTTCGGCGGCGTGCGCACCGGCTCCGGCAGGACGGCCACCGATTGCGGACGGGGCCGGAGCGCAGGCCGGGAAGGCCGGTCGCCCGCGATGCCCGTCCCGGCGCTCCCTTCCGCGCGCGGCACCCGATAGGGCATCGGGACCGCGGCCGGCCCCTGGGCCGGCGGCGCCAGCACGATCAGCTGCGACGGACGCCGCGGCAGGATCGGCTGTCGGCCCTCGATCCAGCAGAAGAGCAACAGGCTGTGCACGGCGACGCTGGCCGCGATCGCAATCCGCGACCAGCGCCGCGCCCGCGGCAGGCGGAAGTCAGGTAGCGGGCGCAAGCTCTCCTCGATGGAGCTCCTGAAGCGTTCGGCCCAGGCGGGCCGCGGCAATCCGCAGCCGGTCCGCCCCGACGGTGAGGGCGATGCGGAAGAAGCCTTCGCCCGCCGGACCGAATGCGCTGCCCGGCAGCACCACCGTGCCGGTTCCCTCGATGGCGCGCTTGGCGAACGCCGCCGAGGTGGTGCCGGCGGGCAGTGCTACCCAGAGATACATCGCCGCCTTCGGCGCCTCCAGGATGAAGCCCGCGTTGCGCAGGGCGCTCACCGCGGCATCACGCCGCGCCTCGAGCTCGGCCCGGATCGGCGCCACGATCGCTTCCGCCTGGTCGAGCGTGGCGGCCCCGGCTTTCTGCACCGCCAGGAACGGCCCGGTGTCGGTGTACGACTTCACCCGTGTGAGCGCCGTGATCAGCTCGGGCCGGCCCACCGCGAACCCGATGCGCCACCCCGTCATCGAGAAGCTCTTGGAGAGCGAGAAGAACTCCAGCGCCACCTCACGCGCACCCGGGAACTCGAAGATGCTCGGCGCGCGGTAGCCGTCGAAGGTGAGGTCGCAGTATGCGTTGTCATAGGCCAGGAGGATCCCGTACCGCCGGCAGATGGCCACCGTGCGCTCGAGATAGGCCGGCGTCGCGACGGCGGCCGTCGGATTGTTCGGGTAGTTGACGAACACCAGCTTGGCGCGCCGGAGCACGGCCTCGGGTACCTGCTCGAGCTCGAGCAGGAAATCGTTCTCCGGCCGGAGCGCGGCGATGTACGGGTCGGCGCCCGCGAGGATGGAGCCGCCCAGATACGCCTGGTAGCCGGGCTCGGGAACGATGGTGGCATCGCCGGGATTCACCACCGCGAACGGCAGGTGCGCGAGCCCCTCCTTCGAGCCGATGAGCGGCAAGGTCTCGGTGACCGGATCGAAGTGCAGACCGAAGCGCCGCTCCACCCAGCGAGACGACGCCTGCCGGAAGGCCGGCAGCCCCTGCTGAAAGCCGTACTTGCTATAAGCCGGCTGGCGGAGCGCCTCGGTCATGGACTCGACGGCCACCGCGGGGGGCGGGGTGTCATTGTCGCCCGCGCCGAGGTCGATGACGTCGATCCCTGCCTCGATCAGCCGACGCTTGATGCTGGGGATCTCGGCGAGGGGATACCCGGGCAGGGCATGCAGGCGCTGGCTGAGCTCGATCATCGGCGGCCGTCGCGAACGGGATTGGAGAGCACACCGACACCGGGGATCTCGACCTCCACGACGTCGCCGTCATGGAGGGGCCCGACGCCGGCCGGGGTGCCGGTGGCGATCAAGTCGCCCGCCTCGAGCGTCATGATGCCGCTGATGAACGACACCAGGAACGGAATCGCGAAGTGCATGTCGGTGGCCGGCGCGCGCTGGCGTTCCTGGCCGTTGACCCGCCCGATGACCTCGAGCGTACGCCAGTCGAGGCCGCTCCGGACCGCCGGCCCTACCGGGCAGAAGGTGTCGTACCCCTTGGCCCGGCCCCACTGGCCGTCGGTCTTCTGCAGGTCGCGACAGGTGACGTCGTTGACACAGACGAACCCACCGATCCCCCGCTCGGCCTCGTCCACTGTTGCCGCCTGGAGCCGGGTGCCGATGACGACGCCGATCTCCGCCTCGTATTCGACCTGGCGCGACGTCGACGGCAGCACGATCGGCTCTCCCGGCCCGATCAGCGCGCTCGGCGGCTTGAAGAAGAGCATGGGGGCCGACGGGACCTCGTTGCCCAGCTCCCTGGCATGGGCCACGTAGTTGCGGCCGACGCAGACGATCTTCGACGGACGCACAGGAATCACGCGATCGCTCCGATGCCATGCCGCGCGAAGAAATCCTCACACTTGGTGCGCACCTGCGCCCAGGTCCCGATGACCCGCTCCGCCCTCGGAAGCCCGCCCAGCAGCAGCGGCCCGTACCGCTTGGTGACGACGCGGCTGTCGAGCAGCACCACCACGCCCATGTCCTGCCGGCTTCGGATGAGGCGGCCGAAGCCCTGCTTGAGCTTGAGCGCCGCGTGGGGCAGCAGGTAGTTCATGAAACCGTCCTGCCCCTCCTCGGCCAGCCGCTCGAGACGGGCCGCCGTCACCGGTTCGCTGGGCACCTTGAAAGGTAGCTTGTTGAGCACGAGGGTGCGGAGCGCGCGCCCGGGCACATCCACGCCTTCCCAGAACGAATCCGTGCCAAGCAGAATGGCGTTCTCCGCCTCACGGAAGCGGCGGAGCAGGACGTCGCGCGGGCTCTCGCCCTGGACCAGGATCGGCCAGCGGGTGCCCAGCACCGAGCGGACCTCGAGGGCCGCCTTCCGCAACGACGCATGGCTCGTGAACAGTACGAACATTCCGCCGTCCGAGGCGTAGGCCAGGTCGGTGACGACCTGGACCACCGCCGTGGCGTGCGCGTGCTCGTCCTCGCGAGGCTCGGGGAGATCGTTGGGGATGCCGAACAGGCACTGCGATGGGTAGTCGAACGGCGAGGGAAAGGCCTCATGGACCGTCACCGGCGTGTCTTCGCCGGAGAGCCCCAGCCGCGACTCGAGGAAGGCGAAATCGCCGCCGGCCGCCAGCGTGGCGCTCGTGAGGACAACGGTGTCGAGGCGGTCGAAGAGCAGTGCCCGGAGCACCGGCGCCAGGTCGAGCGGCACCGCCGAGAGACTGACGCTCTGGCCGCGCTGGGTACGCTCCATCCAGCGCACGGTGGGCGTCCCGCCGCCCGCCGGCCGCAGCGACCGGTTGAGGCCATCGGAGACGGCATCCAGCCGGCGCATGACGGCGCGGAGCTCCTGCAGGATCGTCCCACGCCGCTCGGTTTCCTCGGATTCGGCGAGCCGGTCGGCGATGGTCTCGACCGATTCCCGGAGCGAACGGAACCCGCCCAGCGTCGCGTCCAGCTCGAAGGCGAGTCCCTCGTCCCAGATCTCGTCCGAGGCGAAGTCGTCGCCCAGGCGAAGCTGGCCGGCGGCCGCGCCATCGAGGCGCTGGTAGAGCCGGAGAAACATGGCGTCGCTCGCGCGGCGCGCGTCGCCGATGGCGGGCAGCAGGCGCTGGTGCAGCAGGTCCAGGCTCGCGCGGCTGAGCGGATCGCTCCGGCCCACGAGCTCGTGCGCGAGCGTGGGGGCCAGACCGCGGCCGTTCCGCTCGAACCGCGCCAGCAGCCGCCGGACCGAGCGGCTGCTCACCTGGATGCCGAGGTGCCCGGCGGCGACGTCCTCGAGGTGGTGGGCCTCGTCGAGGACGAGTCGTTTGTACGGTGGCAGCACCGCCGCCTCTTCCCAGTTGTCCTGGGCCTGGCGCACTGAGAGGTCGGCCGCGAGCAGGTGGTGGTTGACCACCACGATGTCGGCCTCCGCCGCCCGGCGGCGGGCCCGGAACAGGAAGCAACGGTCGAAGTGGCCGCACTTGAGGCGCGGGCAGAGATCCGCCTCCGCGCTCACCTCGTCCCACACCTCGTTCGAGGGCGTCACCGGAAGATCGCTGAGCGTTCCGTCCGACGTATGGCCGGCCCACTCGGCGATCCCGATCAGCTCGTCGAGCTTGTCCTGTTCCAGCAGCGTCCGCTGGGAGGCGACGGCCTGGTGCATCCGCGACAGACAGAGATAGTTCCGCCAGCCCTTCAGCAATGCGAACGTCGGAGTGTATGTCTCGCCACCGAGTGCTCGCCGCAGCAGCGGCAGGTCCTTGCCGACCAGCTGCTCCTGGAGGTTGATCGTGTTCGTGCTGACGACCGTGCGCTCGCCGTTGACGCGCGCCCAGTGGAGCGCCGGTACCAGGTAGGCGAACGACTTCCCGACTCCGGTCCCCGCCTCCAGCAGCTGGACGCCGCCGTCGTTGTAGGCGTCCGCGATGTAGGCGGCCATGTCGCGCTGGCACCGCCGGTCCTCGTACTGCCCCAGCTGCGCCGCCACCGGACCGCCCTCGCCCAAGGTGTCGATCACGTCGAAGGGATCGATCCGGAGCACGGCCCGGTCGTGCGGCACCTCGACCACGACATAGATCGCCGTGGCCCCGTTGTCGATGATGCCGAACCCCACCCCGCCGTCGTGCAGCCGGGACGCCACGTCCAGGTCGGGCCCCGACGGATCGAGCCGGCCACTGGGGTGGTTGTGCAGCAGCATCTCCCCCCGCTGGGCGACCGCCGGAAGCGCCAACACCATGTCCACCGTCCCCCGGGCCACCACCCGGGCACCGGTGACAACGCCGTCACGGTCCACCTGGGCCACGAACGAGACCTCCCGCCCTCCGGCGGCGGCGACCTCGCCGGCGAGGTAGGCGCGGACGCCTGGGGCGATGCGCTCGGAGGGATTGACGCTCACTGGGATCCTTGCGGAGGCGGAGATTCGTGCTTCAGCCGAGTCACCCTGAGCGAAGCGAAGGGGCCATGCCTTGGGTCATGGCCCCTTCGCTTTGCTCAGGGTGACTCAATCTAACATCGTGAGCTCCAGACATCCCTTTCCCACCCTCACGTCTTGAGCTCCTTCTTCTTCGCCGCCGGAAACAACACGTTGTTCAGGATCAGCCGGTATCCCGGCGAGTGCGGATGCAGCGACAGGTCCGTCGGCGTGTCCCCGATCTGGTGCTGCGGGTCTTCCGGATCGTGCCCGCCGAAGAAGGTCCACGTCCCCTGCCCGTGTTCGCCATGGACGTACTTGACCCAGGGCGCCCCCGGCTCGTCGGCCAGCACCGTCCCGCTCGGCTTGAGCGTCTTGCGGGTGAAGGAAGTGGTGAGCCCGTAGAAATCGGGGATGACCTGCCGGTGGTTCTGCACCAGCATCGTGGCCACCGGGTCGATCTTGGCGCTGAAGTTGAACAGGGTGAACGACCCAAGCGGCTGGCGGCGCTCGGGGGAATTCACTTGATGGCCGTCGATATCCGAGTAGACCGGCACGGTCGGGCTGAGCTCGAGCTGCGCGTTCTGGAAGGCGAGCGCTTCCTCCCACCGCATCCGGCTCGACGCATCCGGGTCCATCGGCGTCCCGTCGGCGTAGGCGGCCGCGATGTCGACCTTGTCGGCCGCGAGCGCGAGGTCGAGCGTTTCGGTCGCCGTGCACATGGCGAACAGGAACCCACCCCGCTGGACGTAGTCGGCGATGGCGAGCGCGACCGCCCGTTTCTCGGCCGGCACGGAAGGGTAGCCGAGCTGACGGGCGATCGCCCGGTTCCGCTCGACCATGTCCACCAGCCAGGGCGCACCGGCGTAGTTGAGGAAGAACTTGGAGTATTGCCCCGTGAAGTCCTCGTGGTGCAGGTGCAGCCAGTCGTACGTCTTGAGCCTGGCCCCCAGCACCTCGACATCCCAGACCTTCTCGAACTTGATCCCGGCGTAGTTGAGCACCATCGTCACCGCGTCGTCCCACGGCGCGGCGTTGGGCGGTGCATAGACCGCCACCTTGGGCGCCTTCTCGAGCGGCACCGCGTCCATGTTGCCGCCGGCGAGCTCGCCCCGGATCTGAACCACTTCCCCGTCGTCGAGCGGCTCGGTGGTGATGCCGTTGAGCGCCGCGTCGCGCGTCGTCGCGGCGTCGGCGGGCAGCAGAAACGCGCCGCTGCGGTAGTTGAGGAACCACTCCGCGCGGCCGCCGCGCTCGAGCAGCCGGAACGCGAGGCCGTAGGCCTTGAGGTGGTCCGCCTGCGCATCGTCCATCGGGACCAGCAACCAGGGCGCGGCGGCCGGCAGCCGGATCCGTCCGAGCACCGGCGAGAGGGCGGCAAGTCCCCCCGCTCCCCGAGCAAGAAAATCGCGCCGATTCAGCATGCCTTCCCCCTCGTCATGTCTGCGGCACCGCGCCCCGCGCCTCGTCCAGTAGCCGCCGCGCCTGCGGCACCAGAGCGCTTGCGGGATACGTGAGGATGAGATGCTCCAGCTGGGCGACCGCCTCCGCCTGGCGGTGCTGGCCGATCAGGACCTCCGCCAGCGCCAGCTCGGCCGCCGGTGCGCTGCCCGGCGCATCGCTGCTCGCCGCCTCCTTGAAGAGTCGCTCGGCGTCCGCCGGCTTCCCGATGGCGACGGCCAGCCGGCCGGCCAGCAGGCGCACTTCGGCGCCTCCCTGGGCCGGCGGCAGATCGGTGGCCACCCGCTCGAGTCCGGCCACGGCCTTGCTGGTGTCGGCGCGCGCGAGCTCGAGCAGTGCCTGGCCGAGCGCCGGGATCGTGTCGGCCTCGATCGGCTGCAGCATGGCCAGCAGGGACGTGCGTTCTGTCGCTTCGCCCCGTTCTCCCGCATAGGGCCCGGCGGCCTTGAAGCGCTCGATCGCGCCGGCCACGTCGCCATGGTAGAGACGAATGCGTCCGCTCAGCGCCAGGCCCTCGATGGTGCTGTCGCCGGCGATGGCGGAATCGGCGCGCGCCAGGTCGCCCGCCTGCACGTAGCCCAGCGCCAGCCGGCGCCGCAGCGACGCGTATTCCTCTCCGCCCATCTCGCCGCGGTGCTCGGCCAGCCGCGTCGCGGCCTCGTCGAGCTTGCCCTCGGCGATCAGCACCTGAACCAGGGTCGTCGCGGCCCCGGACGCGATCGTGCCCGGCGCGCTCCGATCGTCGGTGATCCCGGTGAGCATCCGGCGCGCGGCATCCCGCTCTCCGGCGGCGGTGTAGGCCCGCGCCGCGTCGAGCCGGAGGCGCGAACGCTCGGCGTCCGGGCTCCGCTCCGCGATCAGCTCGAGCGTCCGCCCCGTGGCCGAGCGTGCCTCAGGACCCGGCCGGAGTCGGAGCTGATCGAGCAGCCCGCGCAACGCCTCGAGCGCCCGGACCCGGTCGTCGGGCAACCCTCCCTCCAGGGTCTCGAGAGCGCCCCGTGGATCACCCCAGCGGGCACGCAAGTCCGCCTGCAGGCGGCGCGCCGAGAAGTCCGGCTCGCGCTCGAGCTGCCGGAGCAGCACGGGCCGCATCGAATCCGGCGCCTGGCTCAGCGAGCCCACGGCCGTCAGCCGGTAGCCGGGCAGGCGGCGGATGGCGGGGAGCCACTCGCGCAGTGCCCCCGCGAAGTCCCCATCCGCCGTCGCGAGCTGCGCCAGCTCGGGTGCGAGCGCGTCGGGGCGATGGAGCCGCTCGCGCCCCAGCTGGTAGGCCATCAGGGCGCCGGCACGGTCGCGGCGCGCCAGCGCGGCGGCGCCCCATTCGCGGTAGGGCGTCTCGTCGCCCGGCGAGGCGGTAGCCCACCGCTCCGCGACGGCACGCACGCTGTCGGGCTCTTCCGCGGCGGACCAGGCTCGCAGGGCCACGCCGAACACCGGACTGCTCGACCGGTTCGCCGCCAGGGCCGCCCGTACCTCGGGTACGATCTCGGCGCTCCGTCCCAGCGGTAGCAGCGCGCGCTCGAGACCGAGCAGCGCAGCGGGGTCGCCCGGTTTGGCAGTGAGGACACCGCGATACGCATCGGCGGCCGCGGCGTAGCTGCCCCGCCGCTCCAGCTCGAAGGCGCGCGACATGGCCGGATCCTGCGCGCCAAGGACCGCCGGCGCGAGCCCGGTGAGAGCCAACGCGGCCACCGCGGACCGTCGAAGTCGGGCATTCATCGTCCGCCCGGCTCCGACAGCCGGCGGAAATAGTCCACCACAAGCCGTCGCTCCTCGGGCGAGAGCTGCTGCAGCTCCTCCCAGCTCGGCACGCGGAGCCGGTCGTCGTCGCCCAGCAGCTTGGCGCGCAGGGCCGGCGGCAGACGAATGCTGTCGTCGGTCGCGACCGTGCTCTGGCGCTCCTTCCGCTCGTCCTCCTCCTTGCCCTGCAGCGTGCGTCCGGCGTCCAGCATCCGGCGGAACAGCCGCTCCTGCCGCTCGACCACCTGGCGGTCGAGGCGGCCGGCCTCGAGTCGTTTCGCGAGGTCCCTGGCCTCGTCCGACATCTCGCCCGCCCCGGGCATGTTGGCGCCGCCCTTCAGCTTCTGGAGCTCCTCCGCGAGCGCGCGCTGCTTGGCGCCGAGCATCCGGAGCTGCTCCTGGATGGCGCCATTGCCGGCCATCGGCAGCAGACCGGCCCCCTGCTGCCCCAGCCCGCCCTGCTGCCGGGCCAGCTGCGCCATGCGCTCGAGCGCCTCGGCGAGCCCCGAGCCGGAGCCCGCACCCTGCACATCGCCCCGCGCGCGGAGGAGCTGGTACGCGGCGGCGTTCAGCGCGTCGACCGCGCCACCCGCCTGCTCCGCGCCCTCGCGCGTGTTGGGCGTGGCGTTCGCGATCGCCTCGCGCGTTCGCTGCATCAGCCGCTGCGCCCCGCCGAGCGCCGCGCCGATCTCGGGCGGCACGAGGGCGTTCTTGCCGGCCGCCTTCCGGACCTGGTCGATCAGCCGCTGCACGCCTTCCTCGATGGCGCCCTGTTCCGCCCGCATCCGGCTGCCGGCGTCACCGCCTGATCGCAGCTGGTCCTGCACGTCCAGCTGACGCTCGGCCAGGCGACTGGTCTCCGCCAGGGCCTGGTCGATCGCGGCCACCACCTCCTGGCGCCACTCCTGCTGCATCTCTTCCCGTTCCTGCTGCAGCTGGTCACCGAGCGGCGCGAGCGACTGCTCGGCCTGCTCGCCTTTCTGCTTGGCCTTGCCGCGCTGGCCCTGCTGGCTCGCCGAGGCCGCCTGCTTCATCTGCTGTCCGGCCTGCTGCGCCTGGTCCCCCGCGGCGTCCAGCCGATCCTGCCGGCCCGAGTCGCCCACGGCCTTGCCGAGCTTGTCGAGCGCGGCGGCCAGCGAATCCGCGCGCGCCGCGAGCTCACGCTCCACCCGGGCCGAGCGCGAGCTGTCGGCGGCGCCCACCTGCTGGTTCCACTCCCTCTGCTCCTGCACGAGCGCCTTCGACTCCTTGCTCAGGTTCGCGAGATCGCCCTCGAGGGCGGCGCGCTTGAACAGCTCCCGGCTCCGCTCGAGCGCCTCGCGCGTCTCCCGCTGCGCCTCTGCCAGCCGCTCCAGCGCCTCCTGGGTGCGCTCGGCGTCGAGGTCCTTGAGCGCCTGCCGCAGCTCCTGCAGCCGCTCCCGCAATTCCGGCGAGACGGCGCGCTCGAGCTGATCGCGGATCTCGGACAGCTCCCGCTGCCAGGCGCTGTCGCCGAGCCCCGCCGCCTCGGCGCTCTTCTGCAGCGACTCGAGCGACTGCTTCAGCGACTCCGCCTGTCGCATCAGCTCCTGCTGCGACTGGGCCACCGCCTCCGCCTTCTTGGCCTCCTCGAACGAGAGCGACTCGCCCGACTTCTCGCCCCGGCCGTCGGCCGGCCGCGGCCGCTCCTGCGCCAGGTCGTCGGTCTGCCGCTCGAGCAGCTTGCTCGCCGCGGACACCGAGTCGAGCGCGCCCGCGACGGCGTCGCTCGCCTGGCGTTGGGCCGCGCGCACCTCGCTCATCGTCGGCAGCCGCAGGATGTACTCGCGGGAGCGGCCGGTCTGATGCTGTGGCGTGTTGTCCGTGGCTACCGCGAAGTAGCGGAGCGTGTCGCCGGGCAGGAGCCCGCGGCGCGTCAGGTCGAGCGTATGGGTGAGAATCGTGCGATCAGGCGTGCCGCCCGGCACCACCACGGTTTCCCGCCGCGCCGAGTCGGTGACACCGAGGCGGCTCACCCGCCGGCTCTCCACGATCACGCCCGAGATGCCGTGGTCGTCGCGCGCATCCACCACGAGCGGGACCTGGAGGCTGATCGGTGCCAGCGTGTCGGCGCCGGGCACGGGCACGTCGACCTGCGGCGCGCTGTCCCGCGACCAGGCGGATCGGCAGGCGCACCGTGTCCGAGGTCAGCGGGGTGCCACCGGCCGTCGCGAGCGCCAGGTGATATTCGCCCGATGCCCGGGGAACGAAGCTGCCTGTGAAGCGGCCGCCATCGACCGACAGCGCGGCGGTCCGCTCGCCGGCCGCCCACGCGGCGCTCGCCAGCGGCGCCGTAGCCTCGCCCCGGGTCTCGAGCCGGGTGCCCGCAGGCAGCAGCAGCGTGTCGCCGCCGGTCGGCACCGGCTCCGCCTCGAGGCCGAGGTAGGCGGGATAGTGAGCGGTGACACTCAGGGTTCCCAGGAAGACCGGGAGGCGGACGCGAATCACAACCGTGTCGGACGAGCGGCTTCCGCTCGTGAGCCGGGCGAACAGATCGCTCTGGAGAGCCCCGGTCATCACCCGCGCGTGCCCCGTGCTGTCGAGCGAGACGCCGGACGGCCGCCAGCCCTCACCGGGCGCGCGGAGCCACAGCGTCGCATGCCGGCGGCCGAACGCCTCGAGCTCGAGCGCGGTCGAGTCGCCCCGGTCGACGACGCCGCTGGCGGCACGGATCCGAACCGGCGCAATGGTCGCGTCCCAGGCGCGACGCGGATGCCAGAGCGCGGCGGCCGGGCCGTGCACCGGTCCGGCCGATCCGAACGCGGCCAGCCCGACCACCAAGGCACTCAGCCCCGCCAGTCCGAGCACCCGAACCGGCCGCGCAAGCGGCTCGGCCGCCGTGACGCCGCGCCGGACGACGTCGTCTGCCTGCGACCGGTCAGCAAGATCGAGCAGCGCCGCGCTGGTTCCTGCGGCCGAGCGGTCGAGGAGCGCCGTGAGGGCGCCACGCCTCCAGGCGCCGAGCTCCTCCAGGCTTCCGGCCACGCCCCCGGCCGAGAGCCGCATACCGGCTACCCACCCCAGCCATCCCGCCACCGCGCAGAGCACGAGGACCGCACCCCACGCCACCAGCACCCAGTAGGGCGCGTCCAGCCACCCGAGGCCCACGATCCAGGCGGCCGCGCCCAACAGCAGCGCGCCACCGCCGAGCGCGAGCGCAGCCCAGCCGAGGAGGGCGCGCATCTGGAGCGGACGCGCGAGCCGCTGCAGCGCGAGGTAGGTGGCCGGCGCGGTCACCCGCCGTACCCGACCGCGTAGGCGAACAGGTTGACCCCCATGCGCAGTGCGGCCTCGTGCTTCTCGGGCGGATCACGATGCACCTCGAAGTCCTCCCAGCCGTCGCCGAGGTCGCTCTGGTAGCTGTAGAACACGGCGAGGCGGCCGTCGAGGAACATTCCAAACCCCTGCGCGGGCTTGCCGTCGTGCTGATGGATCTTGGGAATGCCCTTGGGAAAGTCGAAGACGACATGGTAGATCGGATGGTCGAGCGGGACCTCGACCAGCGGGATGTCCGGGAACAGCCGGCCCAGCTCCCGCCGGATGGATGCGTCCATGCCGTAGTTGTCGTCGGCGTGCACGAAGCCGCCCTGCAGGAGATAGCGGCGGAGGGTCGCAAGATCGTGATCGCTCCAGTGCACGTTGCCGTGACCGGTCATGTAGATGTAGGGCACGTTCCAGAGCTCGTCGTCCGCGAGCGAGACGACCTTCTCCTCGGCGCCGACGTGGAGCCCGGTGCGGGTGCGGATCGCGGTGAGCAGGTTGGGGAGGCTGGAGGGATTGGCGTACCAGTCGCCCCCACCCTCGTAGTGCAGGCGGCCGATCGTCATCACGGGGGCGCTGGAAGGCGCCGCGCCGGCCAGGAGCATCGTCCCCAGAACCAGCGGCAGCGCACGGCGGATCATCAGGGCAGCTCCATCACCAGCCGATAGGCGTCGTTCCGGGGGAGTCCGAGGCTTTCGCTGATTCGGCGCACGACCTCGCGGCGTGTCACCCCTTCGGCCAGCAGCAGGGTAGCCTGCTCGACCGCCTCCTCCGTCCGGTCGGGGGGCTCGGCAGGAGCGCCCGTGCCCTCGATGACGATCGTAATTTCACCGCGCGGAGGATGCTCCGAATAATAGCTCGCCAGCTCCGCCAGGGTGCCCGCCCGGAACTCCTCGTGCAGCTTGGTGAGCTCCCGGGCCACGACCGCCCGGCGGTTGACGCCGACGACGCGAGCCAGGTCGTCGAGCAGGTCCGTGAGACGCGGCGGGGCCTCGAAGAACACGACGCTCCACTCCTCCGCCGCCGCACGGGCGAGCAGCCGGGTGCGCTCGCTCCCCTTCCGAGGAATGAAGCCGAGGAAGAGGTAGCGATCACCCTTGAGCCCGGCGGCGGAAAGCGCCGTGGCGACGGCAGTTGGGCCTGGAATCGGCACCACCGTGATGCCGGAAGCGCGGGCCGCGGCCACCAGATCGCTCCCGGGGTCGCTGATCACTGGCGTCCCGGCGTCGGAGACGAGCGCCACGTTGCGACCGTCGTGGAGGATCTCGAGCAACGTCTCCAGCCGCGGCTCCTCGGAGTGGGCGTGGTAGCTCAACAGCCTTGGAGACGCCCCGAGGTGGGTGAGGAGCCCCCGCGTCCGCCGGGTGTCTTCGGCTGCCACCACGGGCACGGCACGCAGCACCTCCGTGGCCCGCGTCGAGAGGTCCCCGAGGTTTCCGAGCGGCGTGGCGACGACGTAGAGGATGCCGGGCATCGAAGAAAGGTACGGAGGGCGGAGATGCCGGAGAAGGCGGACCGGCCGAACTCAGCGCAGCATTTCCTTGAGCACCCGGCCTTGCGACCCTCCCGGCGAAGGCAGCCCGAGCAGCGCGGACAGCGTCGGGGCAAGGTCGGCGATGTCCGCAGACCCCTGGTGCACGCCGGGTAGGATGCCGCGCCCGAACCAGAGCAGCGGCACCTCCTGGTCGTAGCGCCAGCCGCTCCCATGCTCCGCCCCGCTGCCGCTCGCGTCGGGTAGCCAGTAGGGCTCCAGCATGTAATAGAGATTCCCGCTCCGGGACGGATGGAACGAGCGGACCGGCCCGCTCTCGGTCCCGCCCGCTCGCATGCGCATCAGCTCGCTCCCGGTCAACGCCTCGTGTACGCCGGGAACCGACTGTACCGCCGCCTGCGCCACCCGTTCGGCGTCTTCCAGCGGGATGTTCAAGCTCGCGAGCGCCGCCCGATTCAGATATATCTGCGGCGGCTCGTGGTAGACGACCCACCCCGGCGCGTCGATTTGCCCGTACCGCTGCGAGAGCGCCTTCCGGACCACGTTATCGATGATCGCGGGGTCGAGGCGGCGGGCCGTCGACCCCGGCCGGATTCGCGTAAGCGTCTCGGGCATCGGCGCCACGCCATGATCCGCCGTCAACACCACCACCACGTTGGACAGGCCAACTCTGCGGTCGAGGAAGCCGAACAAGCGCTGGAGGGTGCGGTCCAGCCGAATGGCGGCGTCCATGACCTCGTGACTCTCGGGCCCGAAGGTGTGGCCCACGCCGTCGTTTGCGGAAAACCCGACGCCAAGCAGGTCGGGCACGGTGTCGCGGCCCAGCCCCTCTGCCTCCACCGCGCGCATGGCGAAATCAGCGACGACATCGTTAAGGAACGGCGTGCTGTGGAGCGCGTCGACTCCGGCGATCCGGTGAGGGAACGCCCGTCCCATCCCTGCCACGTCACGCTCGCCGGGCGCGGTGTCGGGCCCCATCACCTGATACGCCCCCGCGGGGAGCAGCCGCGCCCACGTTGTCCCGAAATACTGGCTGATCGTTCGCGACGCGTTGAACTGCCGAACCCAGGCGGGCAGGTCGGGCCGGTAGTAGGTCGAGGTGACGAACAGCGTGTCCACCATCCAATAGGCGGCGTCGGCGAGCTGTCCGCCGAGCATGATCGCCGAGCGGTCCTTGGCCGACACGGTCACGACCCGGCTCCGGCCGGCCGTCGCCGTCCTCATTATGTCGCCGACGGTCGCGCCGAACAACTTGCGCGGAGACCGGCCCGGCCCGCCCGATCCGACCAGCGTCACGGTCGTGTCCTCGGCGCAGTAGGTGGCGCGGCCGGTTCGGGTGTCGAACCACTCGTTCGCGATGATCCCGTTCACCTCGCCGTAGCTGCCGGTGAGGATGACCGCGTGCCCGGGACAGGTCGAGGTGGTCGCGTGCGCGTAGCGCGCCTGGGCGAAGCTCGCCCCACGCTGGAGGAAGAGCTTGAAGCCGCCGGCGCCGAAGTAGGGCCGGAACCGTTCGATGTAATCGGCCCGGAGCTGGTCGACCGCGATCACCACCACAAGCCGCGGCCGCGGGTGCGGGAGCGACTGGGCCGCCGCGTCGGACGCCAGGGCGAGCACCCCGGCAGCCGCGAGCCACCGCACGCCCAGGCCGGGCCTGGAACGTCCAACGGGCGGACCGGCCCGGCGCTCGCGTGCGCCCGGCACCGTTCCGCCCGTGATCGAACCTCGGTGCGACCGCACTGCCCGCCCGTGGAGCTAGGCGAGGTGCTGCTTGATCTTCCCTTCCAGCGTTGCCTTCGGCACGGCGCCGATGACGGTGTCCACGTGCTGGCCGTTCTTGAAGAAGAGGATGCTGGGGATCGACCGCACGTTGAACCGCATCGCGGTCCGCTGGTTCGCGTCGACGTCGACCTTGGTCACTTTGGCCTTGCCGAGGTACTCGCCCGCGAGCTGCTCGAGAATCGGCGCCACGACCTGGCACGGCCCGCACCACGTGGCCCAGAAATCGACGAGTACCAGGCCATTGGCCTGCTCGATTTCCGCGGCGAACGAGGAGTCGGTGACGTGAACGGCCTGGGGATTCGTCGTGGCCATGATGTTATTCTCCTGTAGTTGATATCGTCTCGACCAGCTTCGCCGGAGGGATCGTTTGCCGGATCGCCCCCGCATCGCGCATGTCGGCATCGCCGTGTCGGATCTCGATGCGGCGCTCGCCTTTTACCGGGATGTCCTCGGCCTCACGCCGCGCCCAGCCGAACAGGCGGACGGCGCGACCATCGTGTCCCTGCCGTTCGGTGAGTCCGAGGTCGAGTTGCTCGCACCGCTCACGGCGGACGGTCCCATCGCCAAATTTCTCGAGCGGCGCGGTCCCGGCATCCACCACCTCTGCTATCGGGTTCCGGATCTGGATGCCGCCCTCGCCGCCTGCCGAGCCGCGGGTTATCGCCTGATCGACGAGGTGCCGCGCACGGGCGCCGGCGGACACCGGATCGCCTTCGTCCATCCGAAGGCGACGGCCGGCATCCTGCTCGAGCTTACGGAATAAGATAACAGGACCGGAGAGGGCGAAAGTTCCCGCGCGTCACGGAGAGGCGCTAGCGGTATCCCGGGGCGACGATTCGCAGGGGCGCGCCGGATTGCCGGCCGCGGTGAGGTCCATCTGGTTGACGATCCAGCCGCCATCGGCCAACTGGATGACGACGAAGGGGATCGTCCAGGTGCAGGCGCCACGCCGGATCTGAACCTGCACGGTATGACGCGCCTCGGGGCCCTCGGGCGCATCGCCGAGGATCCGGAAGTCATCGTGCGCGAGGTAGCTCTGCATGACCACGACGCGCCGCTCGTAGTCGGGCGGCTGCCGTGTCCGGGCGGCCGGACCCTTGGAGGTGCCCCAGAGCGTCGCCATGGCGACGAGGTTGCTGTCGGACACCGCCTTCATGAAATTCTGCACCGCCGCTGAGGCGGTGTTCGCGGGATGCACTGCTGCCGCACCCCCGCTGCCGCCGCCGCATGCGGCCAGGAGCATGGCCGCCGCCGCAAACCACCGTCGTTGGATCACGAGTATCTCGTTGGCCAAGTGTAGGCGAGCGAATTTAACCAGCCGTGGAGTCCCGAGCAATGACGCCGCAGCGCCTGTACATCAATATCGACCACGTCGCGACCGTACGGCAGGCGCGCCGGACCGACGAGCCCGATCCTCTCGAGGCCGCCCGCCTCGCCGAGTCCGCAGGGGCCGACGGCATCACCGTGCACCTGCGGGAAGACCGGCGCCATATCCAGGACACCGACGTCGAGGGGCTCGCGCCGGCGGTGCGGGTGTTGAACCTCGAGCTGGCCACGAGCGCCGACGTGCTCGCCGTGGCCTGCCGGCTCCGCCCCTACCAGGCCACCATCGTCCCCGAGAAGCGCGAGGAAATCACCACCGAGGGCGGCCTCGATCTCCGGCGGCCCAACTCCCGGCTGCGCGAGACGATTCGGCGGCTGGACGAATCCGGCGCCAGGGTCAGCCTCTTCATCGACCCGGACATGGCCGCCCTGGATACCGCCAAGGACCTCGGCGTCCCCGCCGTCGAGCTCCACACCGGCCGCTATGCCCACACCTGGCGCGAGAGCGACGCCGCACTCGACGAGCTCCGCCGCGCGGCGCGCCATGCCGCCGACATGGGACTCTTCGTGCATGCCGGCCACGGCCTCACCTACCGCAACGTGGTCCCGGTCGCCGCCATCCCCGAGATCGAGGAGCTCAACATCGGCCACAGCATCGTGAGCCGGGCGGTGATGGCGGGCATGCGAACGGCGGTCGAGGAGATGCTGCACTTGGTGCGTGGCGCGAGGCACTGATACCTTACGGAACGCCATGACCAATCCTCTCGCCGCCGCCGACTTCTTCGCCCTCGAGGCGGGCGAGTGTCTCGATCGCCTCGAGTCGCTCATCGGCCGGCCCGACGGCCCCCCCGCCGACGAATTCCTCCGGACCGCGCGCGTGCTGCGCGGCTCCGCCCTCATGGCCGGCCAGCAGCCGTTCGCGCGGGCCGCCGCCGGCCTCGAGGGCCTCGCCCGCGCCTATCGCGACGGGCGCCATCCGTGGGACTCGGCCACACGGGCGCACGCCGCACAGGCGGTCGAGGAGTTCCGCCTGCTCGTTCGGCGCGTGCGCGAGTGGAGTGACGCCGAAACGGCGCGGACGGTGCGGCTCGGCCTCAGCCTCGAGTCCCTGGCGGGCCGGGCGCCGGGCAGCGATCCGGGCCGGGGCGACGCCGCCGGCGCCCCCGGCGAGCTCAACGCCGGCGTGCGTGCCTTCGTGGCGCGCGAAGGCGCGCTCATCGCGAGCGCGCTCGACCGGGCCGCCCGCGCACTCCGCGCTTCGCCGGGCGACCGGGAGCCGCTCTACACCGTCATCCGCCGGATGCAGTCGCTGCGGGGCCTCGCGGAGCTCAGCGAGCTGGTGCCGCTTCCCGAGATCCTGGACGGTATCGAGCTGGCGGTGGGCGACCTCACGCGCCTGCACGCCCCCCCGCCCGGCGTCGACGAGGTCATGGCGGCGGCCTCGAGCGCACTGACCCGCATCGCGCGGGACATCGCCGAGCATGGACGCCCCGAGGCCGAGACCGACGAGGCCGGTCGGTTCACCGAGCTCCTGCTCCGCGCCTTCGCCGTCGAGCGGGACGTGGTTCCGATCGAATCGCTGTTCTACGCCGATGACCCGGCCCCGCTCACCCCGCCCCTCACCCAGCCGCAGTTCGCCGCGCCCAACGCCGCTCGGCCCCCTGGAGCTGGTGAGCCACGGCGAGCATCTCTGCCAGAGCGCCGACCTGATCGCCGCCGCCCGCTCCACCATCGAGCGCGACCTGCGGCTGTACCACCTGCTCGGCACGCTCCGGACCGCCGGGACCCCCGGGCCCGACCCCGTGGCGGGCGCGCTCGTGGTCTTCGCCCGGTCGGCGCGCGAAGCGCTGGCAGCCGGCGTCGCCGCCCGGGCGACGCCGGCGCTGGTGAGCTGCCTCCGCGAGGCCGGCGAGCTGCTTCGCGCCGTCGCCGACGCCGACGATCGCATGCTGATCTCCCGCCGCATCCTCGACGCCGCGTACCGGCTCGACGGGCTGCGGCTGGCGGAGATCACGCCCCCGCACATGGCGCCCCACGCGGTCTCCGCGGCTGCCGCGCCGCGCCATGACCTGCCGGACGCCGGCGGTCGGATCGTCCCGATCGAGTCGTTGCTGTACGACGCCGTGCCCGCTCCGGCCGAACCCGAGCTGGCGGTGGTGCCGATCGAGAGTCTGGCCTACGACACGGTGCCGATTGAGAGCCTGGCCTACGACGCGCCCACCGGCGGGCTCGAAGGCAGCTACACCACCTTCGACCGGCTCCGCCGCGAGCGCCCCGCCGAGCCCGCCTCGCTCGAGGCACTCGTCGGCCGCGCCCTCGCCGCCACGACGCCCGCCGCAGCCGATCCGGAGGCGGTCGCCGTGGAGATCGGTGTCCTGTGTTACAGCGGCCGGGCGGCGCTGGAGCGTGCCAACGCGGTGCGCCAGCAGCTCGCCGACGAGCTCGCCCGGCACGGCGGCCTCGAGTCCATCAAACCGCTGCTGCAGGAGCTGCTCGACCTCGTCCCGCTGGCGCTTGCCGAATCCTGAGCGCACGTCCGGCGGCGGGCGGCGCACGGTATCCGCCCTCATCGGCGTGGGCCTGGCCGCGGCGCTCCTGGTGTGGGCGCTCCGCGGCGTGCACCTCTCCGAGGTCATGCACCATCTCCGGAGCGCCCATCCTGCCCCGCTGCTCGCCGCCGTCGTCATCGCCACACTGACCTATCCGCTCCGTCTGGTCCGCTGGCGCCTCTTGCTCCGGGCCGCCGACGGCGGTCCGCTGCCGGCCACCCCGCTCTGGCATGCGGTCGCCATCGGATTCATGGCGAACAACGTGCTGCCGTTTCGGGCGGGCGAGTTGGTGCGCCTGCTGGCGGCCTCCCGGCTCGCAGGCGTCCGCTTCAGTGCGGCGCTCTCTTCCGTGGCGGTCGAGCGCATCTTCGATGGCCTGAGCGTGGTCGGGCTGCTCAGCTTCGCGCTGCTCGCATCCGACCTGCCGCCCGACGTCGCCGTGGGCGGCGTCTCCCTGCGGCACGCCGCGCAGGTCGCCGGGGTCATGGGGGCCGCGGCACTGGTTGCGGCGCTGCTCGTGGTGGTATTCCCACTGGCGGCGGAGCGCGTCGTGCGCCGGGTGTTGCCCGCCGGCGCGCTCGCCGATCGGATCGTGGGGCTGATCGAAGGGCTGCGACATGGACTTTCGGTGTTGCGGTCGCCGGCGCTCCTGGCGGGCACCATCGTCTGGTCACTGATCCTGTGGCTCACCAACGCGCTCGCCTTCTATGTGGCATTCAAGGCGTTCGGCATCCCGGTCGGCTTCCTGGGAGCGCTGCTGATGCAGGGGATCCTGGTCTTCGGCATCACGGTACAGCTCACGCCGGGGTTCGTCGGCCAGTTCGAGGCGGCCATCGTGGCCGCGCTGGCGCTGTACCGCGTGCCCAACGACCTGGCGTCGTCGTACGCCATCGCCTTTCACGCCACGACCTTCCTGCCGATCATCCTGCTGGGCGCGTGGTCGCTGGCCCGCACGCCGGTCGCGCTGAGCGACCTGCGGTCGCCCGGACGCCCATGACACCGGCCGTCGCCACCGCGCAGGCGCCGGCCAAGCTGAACCTGTTCCTCCGGGTACTCGCGCGTGAGGCGGACGGCTTCCACGGCCTCGAAACGCTTTTCTGCCTGGTGAGCCTGGCCGACACGCTCCGGGCGGAGCGCCGCGAAGGGCATGTGGTCACGATCGACGTAGAGGGCGCGGAGCTCGGGCCGGCGGGGGACAACCTGGCCGCGCGCGCCGCTGAGCTGGTGCTCGACGCCACCGGCCGGCGGTTCGGCGTCCACCTGACGCTCACCAAGCGAATTCCGACCCAGGCCGGCCTGGGCGGAGGATCGAGCGACGCCGCCGCCGCGCTCCACGCCACCAACCTGCTGGCCAACGGCGCGGTACCCCGGCATGAGCTGCTGCAGTTCGCCGCGCGCCTGGGGAGCGACGTTCCGTTCTTCGCCTCGGGCGCGCCGCTCGCGCTTGCCTGGGGTCATGGCGAGCGCCTGCTGCGGCTGCCGCCGCTGCCAAGCGCGCCGGCATTGCTGGTGACGCCCAGCGTCGGAATCGGCACCGCCGAGGCGTACGGCTGGGTCGATGCGGCGCGACAGTCGGCCGGCCGGCGCGGCGCGGTGGCGCTCGATCTCGACGCGCTCTCGAGCTGGGGCGATGTCGGTCGGATGGCGGGCAACGATTTCGAGTCGCCCGTCTTCGAGCGCGTGCCCGGGATCCGCGCCGCCTTCGAGGCGCTCGCCGGCACCCGGCCGCTGGTTTGCAGGATGAGCGGGTCTGGCTCGACTCTCTTCGCCGTCTATCGCTCCGCCCGGGACCGCGAGGACGCCCGGCTGATGCTCGGCCGCAAGCACGGCCGGCTGGACGCCGTCGAAACGCTTGCCGCGACCCCGGCGCCGCCCGTGGTGTCCGAGTAGGTCAGTACGGTGGGCGGGGGGTCAGTTTACCGTGTGCTCGTTCGAGTGTACGTTCTCTGCACTGGCCCTTCGTCCAATGGCAGGACAGCGGACTTTGGATCCGTCAATGGTGGTTCGAGTCCACCAGGGCCAACTGCACCTCCGATTCCCTCCCAGTTTGCCGGACCAACTCACCCGACGGCTTTCAGGATGGTCAGCGCTCTGAAGAACATCGCGACAACGGGTGTTGGGAGCGCGAAGCAAGGATAGCCCGATCAGGACGAGGCTGCGGGTTATCTTTGGCGGGGCGGTCCGTTGCAGTGACCGGTGGTCCCTCGCCCTGTCATCTCGCGGGCAGCCTAGACTCCTATTGTTGAACTCGCGCTTCAATTCTGCCTCGGGAGGGGGTCTGCCGCTTCGCCTGCTCCGCAGCTCGTCAGCTTTGCGTACGGCAGTGGGTTTCGGCCTCGGAGGCGTCGGATACGCCCTCGGCAACCTGCTGCTGGCGCGGGCTCTTCCACCCGCGCAGTTCGGCGTCTTCACCCTTTTCGTCGCTCTCGTCCAGATCGGGGCTTCCCTCGCACCGGTCGGGCTCGATGGTCAGGTCAACCGTCGTCCAGGCGGCGTGGTCCTCCCGGGACGGGCGCTGCTTCCCTCGGGAATCGTAGCGGCCGCCGCCGCCATCTTCGCGTCGACGCTGTACCGGTTGGACACCGCGTTGGTGGTCGCCCTGGTCATCAGCGTTACCGCCGGGGGCGCCACCCATGTGGCCGCGGCCATCTTCCAGAGCCGGCTGCGGTTCGGGCTCTCGCTCAGCCTCTCCCAGGGCCTTGCGGTTGCGCTGCTCGGAATGGGGGCGGCCGCGGTAATCGCCGGAGGGGCCGAGCCCAAGGTTCTCGCCGCTTTGGTAGCCGCGTACTACGTAACCTCAGCCGGCGTGGGCTGGGGACTGCTCGGCCGCGAGAGACCTCGAGGGCCAACGGCGGCGCACCCGCTCTCCGAGGGCCTGAGCCTGCTCGGCATCACCGCGGCCGCCCTCATCCTCATGCAGCTGGAACGCCTGCTCACGCCTCGACTGCTCACGCTCGAGGACCTCGCCACCTTCGCGGTAGTGGCCAGCATCGTCGGATCGCCGTTTCGCATGCTGCAGATGGGAGCCGGGTATACCTTGCTCCCGCGTCTCAGTACGGCCTCGTCTCAAGAGGATCGCCGGCTCCTGGTTCGCCGCGAGGCAGTGGCCGTGTTGGCGATCGGGATCGCAGCAGGGTTGGTCATCCTGGTCGCGGCGCCTTGGGTCGCCGAGTGGCTGCTCGCCGGCAAGTATGAGCTTTCCACCGCGCTGATGATCGCGGCACTGGTAAGCGCCGCGGTCAAGTTGGCCGACGGGTTCGCCACCACCACCGTCTGGGCACTCGCCAACCGCCGGCAGCTCGCGATGCTCAACTGGATGAGCTGGACGTGCGGCGCCGTCGGGGTAGTCGGGGCCTGGGTGGGGGCCCGGTGGGGTCTGATCGGGCTGATGTACGGCGTGACGCTGGGATGGGTCAGCCGGGGCGCTGTCTCGGGCGTGCTCGCCGCGAAGCTCCTGCGCAGGGCCCCGACGAGCGGTCTCCAGCCCGCACCACTGGTCGCGGTTCCGAACCCGGCGCATTCCGCACGCGATGACCGGAGGGGGCATTGATGCCAGGACGCACGATCGGCGTCATGGGCCGGGTGTTGGACCAGGAGGGAGGATTGGGCATCTATGCCCGTTGCCTCCTGCCTGAACTGCTGCGGCAGGATCCCAATAGCCGTTACGTGATCTTCCTGAGCACCGAGGAATCGCGGGATCTCCTGCGCCGGTTTCCTAATGCCGAGCCGCACGTGCTGCCGGCGCCAAACAAGCTGTATTGGGACCAGGTCACCGTCGCGCTCGCCGCGCGCAGGCTGGGCGTGGATCTCATCTTCAATCCCAAGTTCTCCATTCCGCTGCTGTCCGGGCGGCCGTGCGTGTTCGTCCAGCAAGGATCGGACTGGTACGTCAATCCCCAGAACTACGAATGGTGGGACAACCTCTACATGCGGCTGATGCTTCCCCTGTTCAGCCGGAAGGCACGGCGCACCCTCGCCATCTCGCAAGCCACGCTGGACGATCTCGCGAAATACACCAGCATCGACGTGAGCCATACGGTCGTCAGCTACGCGGGCGTGGCCCCCAACATCACCGCGGAGCGCGAGCCACAGGCCCTGGCCCAGTTCCGCGCCAAACACCGGCTGCCGGAGCGATTCATACTCACCGTCACCCGGGCATATCACAGCGCCCAGCGCAAGCTCATCCCGTACCCCGGGGGCAATGACGAGACGTTGATTCGGGCCTACCGTCGGTATCGGGAGCGCGGCGGAGCGCTGCCCCTCGTGGTCGTCGGCTTCCGCATCGAGGAGTTTCTGCGTGAGCGGGGCTTCTCGGATCGGGAGCTGGCGGATGTCCATTTCCTCGGGCTCGTGCCCAACACCGAGATACATCTGGCCTACCAGTCAGCCGATTGCTTCGTGCTGGCGTCGCTCTGCGAGAGCTTCGGCATCAAGATCCTGGAGGCGCTCGCCACCGGGTGTCCGGCGATCCTTCCGTCGACCTGCGCCAGCCCGGAGATCGCCGGTGGCGCGGCGCGTCTGATCAACCCGCGCGACGAGGAGGACATCGCCGTGGCGCTCGCCGAGGTCACCGACTCGGAGGCGCTGCGGCGCATCATGCGGGAAAAGGGCCTCCAGCGCGCCAAGGCGCTGACCTGGCGGGAAACCGCCCGACGGACCCTGGCGGTATTCGATGAGATCATTCCCCGGCCGGCAGCCGCCGATGGGAGCGTTTCGGGACAGGAGCTGTCCCGAGCGCGGTGACGGCCGCGAGTCCACGTGATCCCGGCTTATCGCCACCGCACGTCCTCAGACGCCCGCCCACTCGGCCCCCGCCCCTGCCACGCAAAACTTCAGTCGACGAACAGCTCCTCCCAGATTCGATCGGCAGCCCGCTCCCAGCTCTTTTGGGGAGCCGTCGCTAAGCAAAAGGCCGAGGCGCGCTCGAGTCTTTCAGGGGACTTGAGCAAATCAATGATGGTGGCCGCGATTTCCTCAGTATTGCGGGGGTCCACCAGCCAGCCGGATCTCCCTTCGTCGATCGCATCAGGAATGCCGCCGCTCCGGCCCCCGATGGACGGAAGGCCGCAGGCCCCGGCCTCCAAGAACACCAGGCCGAAGCCCTCGACATCCGGTGGCTCCTCCCGGGACAACATCACGAACAGATCGGCCAAATTGTACAGCTCCACAACCTCTGATAACGGCAGGCGCCCCAAGAAACACACTTGGGATTGCAGGCCCAAGCGGGCGGTCAAGTCCTCCAAGCGCGGCCGGTCAGAACCCTCGCCAACGACCAGGTACTTGACGCCGGGGACCGCCCGTAAAATCGCCGGCAGCGATTCCAGCATGCGATCCACCCCTTTGTAGGGATGGAGACGGGTCACGGTGAGGAGGATTCGTTCGCCCCGGGGCCGATATCGTGCTTCGACGCCCGAGCTCAAAGACGTCTTCTTGAAGATCGTGGAGTTCACGCCGTTGTTGACGGTGATGACTCTATTGCCATTCCCGCCCGCCTCCTCGAGTACTGCCTTGCGCGTGTACTGGCTGACCGGAAAGACCCTCTCCGCGTCGTGAAACACCTTGCGCTTCAGCCGACGCACCAGCATGGTCCGCACGCTGTTCCTGACAGTCGTGAAGTCCTCGAAGACCTCCGTCCCGTGGGCCGCCACGAAGTACGGCACGGGCGCTTCGTTCAACGCCCAACGGCACGCCGCACCATCAGGAAACCACATCGGGCAGAACACTGCACCGGGAGGTTGCTGTCGGATCAATCGTCGCAAGGTCCTGGCGAAGAGTGGAAAGCTGAGAAGGGCGCTCTGTGGGGTGCGGATCCGGGAGACTTTGTAGGGGAGGCGCTGATCAAACTCCTCCATCCCGGGGAGCTTTCGGCTGAGGACATGGACCCGCGCCCGTTTGCTGAACTGCACGGCCAGTTCATGGCCATAGTTGGCAACCCCACCCAGCAGGGGTTTAAAGTCGTACGCCGGTATGAGGATGGTTCGTTCATTCATGGTCGGTAGGCGGGCGGGACAAGCGCCCCTGATTGAAGGGAGCCAGGAGCGGTAGCACACTCTCTGGGGCGACGATCGCCCCCCAGCCGGCGTAAGCTACCACGCGCCATTGGTATAAGGGAGCGGTTAGCTTGCAGCCCAGCGCGGAGTGGAGGTCGGATCGGTTGCAGACTCCCGTCGTCCCGCCGGAGGAATCCCTCCGGCGGGCGACTGCATTCGAGCCATGATCGCGCTTACGGTACTACCGTGGCGTGTACCACCAGAACGATGTCGTTGAAGTCAGGCTCCCCTGGGGCCCCGACATTTCCTCCATCATCGAACTCAATGGTCCAATCCGGGAAAGCTCCAGACACTCTGGTCGACGCTGGGCCCGGATCCGGGTCGCCTGGCCGAGGTTTCGTTCCCTGGGTGAACTGGGCCTGGAGGTTGGTTCCTGCGTCGAACGCGGTTCCACCGTTGATGGGGAAGCTGGCTCCCTCCGCCAGCTGACAGCCATCTGCGAACACCTGCTCCTCGATGGGCTGAGTGATTGCGAAGGAGTTTCCAATGAACTCGCAGTCCACGGCACTCACTGTGATCGTCACCGTGGATTGCGAGGTCAGGACGATTGTGCAATCGACACCGGTGCACACCAGGTCCTGACTCACTCTCACCGTCTGCGTTTCCACGTCCGAGGCACCAGCGCCGTCCGTGACGGTAAGCGTGACGGTGAAGTCGGTTGGGCCTGTAACTGTGTAGTTGTGGGTTGGGTCTGTTTCGGTCGACTGGTTGTCTGCACCTGAGGCGGGATCGCCGAAATCCCACGCATATGAAGCGATAGTCCCCGTGCTGGTGTTGGTGAACGTGCAACTGCCGGCAGCGCAGTTGTACGTGAAGCCAGCAGTCACCACGGTGCTGACCCCCGTGACGGTTACGGCGACGATCTTCTCGCTGGTCTGGCCGTCGCCGTCGGTAACGGTCAGCTTGACATTGTAGGTTCCGGGGGCGGCGTAGGTATGCGACGGACTGGCCGTGGTGGCATGCGTGGTGCCGTCGTCGAAGTCCCAGTCCCAAGCCGTGACCGCGACATCATCGGTGCTGGCGTCGGTGAAAGTACACGCCGTGCCGGCCTCGCAGGCTGGCGCGGTGAAGTTGGCCACCGGTGGATTATTCGGACCGGTGCCCCCGCCATCGCCGCCGCAGGCCGAGCCCAACACCAGCGCTCCGGTTACCGCTGCGAGCATACGGATTGATTGCATAGGGTCTTCCGAGCCAAGGGTGATATTGTGCCCACGGAAACCAACAGAATGGCGCTGAATCTGGAATGGCGCTGGAAGATGTAGCGGTCAGCGGCGAGCCCGCCGTGATGCAGATTCCCATCCGGCCCCCCGGGAGGCTGCCTCCGGTGCCGCCCCGGCCAGGTGTGCGCGTCGAATGCGGGGTGGGCGCGACCGCCACCGGGCCGTTTCGCACCCGTTGGGGAGTGCTTCCGGGGGGGCGGCGGCCAACGGCTGGAACCTACTCCCCGGCACGGGTACACCAAGCTCCGTACGCCAAAAAGCACTGCCGCCGGACGAGGTTCGCCCGGCGGCAGTCGTGCCTTCAGCGAGTCGGGAACTACTGCGGCGTCGCCACGACCTTGATGACGAGATCGTTGAAGTCGGGCTCGCCCGGGCCGACGAAGCCGTCGTCGAACTCGAGCGTCCAGCCGTTCGCGAAGGTGCCCGTGACGCGGAGCTGCGGATTCTCAGCGCCGGCCACACCGGTCAGGACTTCCGCGGAGAGCTGCGTGCCGGCCGCGTAGGCATCACCATTGTTGAGGGTGAATGAGCTGCCGTCATCCGGGACCTTGGGCGAGAAGCACCCGTCGGTGAACAGCGTATCGACCGCCGGAGCGGTGATGACGAAGGTGTTGCCGTGCGCTTCGCAGTCCCTGTCCTGCAGGGTGACCACGACGGTCGCGGCCTGATCGAGGAGCAGAGAGCAGTCGACGCCGTTACAGGTGAGCGTGGCCGCCGGCGAAACCCGGACCTGCTTGGTGGCCTGGCTCGGGATACCGTCGCTCGTGACGAGCAGCGTGATCGTGAACGTGGTGGGCGCGCTCACGTCGTAGGTGACCGGCGCCGGGTCCTCGTCCGTGCTGGTCTGGCCGTCGCCGAAGTCCCAGGCGAAGGTGTTCGTGCTGCCGGTCGCCGTGCTGGTGTTGTCCAGCGTGCACACGAAGCCGGTGCAGCTGACATCGAAGTCCGCCTGAACGGTGGCGGACGCCGCGGTCACGGTGACGGACTGCGGGTCGCTGGTGGTGCTCTTCCCCCCGTCGTCCGTGACCTCGATCGTCACGTCGAACATACCCGCCTGACTGAAGGTGTGGTTCGCGGTTGCGCCGGTGCCGGTGTTGCCGTCACCGAAGTCCCAGCTGCGCGACGCGATGGTACCGTCCTCGTCCGAGCTATGGTCGGTGAAGGCGCAGGTGAGGTTGGTACACTCGTAGGTGAAGGACGCCGTCGGCGCCGTGTTCACGGGACCGTTGCCGCCGTTGTCGCTGCCGCACGCCGCGATCAGAGCAACGCCGGTCATCAGGGTAAAGACACGCGAAGAGCGCATAGTGTAGTTTCGAAGCCCCAGGATGAAGGTAGTTGTCGCAGGAAACGCGGCCACGGTGCGCGATCGGACCGCTGGCGGAGGGAGCCAGAGCCATGCCAGTCGGGGGGTGTCAGAATTGATGACGGTTCCACAGCCGCCAACTTGTGACCGTACAACAACCTAGCAGGGCGGCCCCCAGAACTTGACAGCGCGGCGATTGCCCCTCAGGTGTTGCAAGATCACCATACAGAGCCCGTGCAGTGGGGACTTGCGTCCCCGCCGTCGGGGGGCCAGCCTGCCCCGAGAGCCGCCACCGGGGGCCCCAGGTTGACGCACGCCAGGGCCCCTAACTATTTTTGCGGGCTGTAATTATGACGGATCTCTCGCTCTCACGCAGCCAGATGCTGCTCCTGAGCGGCTCGGGCAATCGCGCCCTCGCCGAGGAGGTGGCTGCCCACCTGGGGCAGCCCCTCTGCCAGGTCACGCTTCGGCGCTTCGCCGACGGCGAGCTGTTCGTGAAGATCGACGAGAACGTCCGCGGCCGGGACGTCTACATCATCCAGCCGACCAATCCGCCGGCCGAGAACATGATCGAGCTGCTGCTCCTCATGGATGCCGCCCGGCGGGCCAGCGCGGCGCGGGTCACGGCGGTCATCCCGTATTTCGGGTATGCCCGGCAGGACCGGAAGGACCAGCCGCGGGTGGCCATCAGCGCCAAGCTCATGGCCAACATGGTGAGCATGGCCGGTGCGGACCGGGTCCTGGCGATGGACTTCCACCAGCACCAGCTCCAGGGGTTCTTCGACCTGCCGGTCGACCACCTTTACGCGGCGCCGGTGTTCGTGAGCCACTTCCGGCAGAAGCAGCTGCACGACCTCGTCGTGGTGGCGCCCGATGTCGGCTCGGCCAAGATGGCCCGGGGCTTCGCCAAGCGGCTCAATGCGTCGCTGGCGATCATCGACAAGCGGCGGCCGTCGGCCAATGTCGCCGAGGTGCTGAACGTCGTCGGCGAAGTGGGCGATCGCGACGTTCTGATCCCCGATGACATGATCGACACCGCGGGGACCATGGCGGAGGCGGTGACGGCGCTCAAGCGGCTCGGCGCGCGCGACATCTACTGCTGTGCCACGCACGCGCTGCTGTCCGGGCCCGCGGTGGACCGGCTGATGGCGTCGCCGGTCAAGGAAGTGGCGGTCACCAACACCATCGCGATTCCGCCCGAGCGGCGGTTCGACCGCCTCAAGGTGCTCTCGATCGCCGGCCTCCTGGCCAAGGCGATCGGCTACACGCACAGCGACCAGTCGGTGAGCTCGCTGTTCGACTGACGCTTCACTGACGCTCCACGCGAAGGATCGGATCATGGCACAACAGGCGAATCTCCAGGCAGCCTCCCGCACCGCGACCGGCAAGGGCGCGGCCCGCTCGCTCCGCCGCGACGGCAAGGTCCCGGGCGTCATCTACGGGCACGGCCGCGCGGCGGAAGCCGTCACCATCGACACGTCCGCGCTCACCAAGATGCTGCTCGGGATCAGCGCGGGCACGACGATTCTCGACGTGGCCATCGACGGCCGCGCGCCGGTCAAGGCCCTGATCCGCGAGCTCCAGCGCGATTCCCTCCGCCCCGGCGAGATCATCCACGTCGACCTGTACGAGGTCCGGAGCGACGAGGAGATCACCCTCGCCGTGCCGATCCGCCTCATCGGCATCCCCGACGGCGTCCGGAACTTCGGCGGGGTGCTCGACCACGTCCTGCGCGAGCTGGAGATCGAAGTGCTGCCGAGCAACATCCCGGACCACGTCGATCTCGACGTCACCGCGCTCACCATCGGGCACTCGCTCTTCGTGCGCGACCTGACGGTGGCGAACGCGAAGGTCCAGAACGATCCCGACACCCCGATCTGCACCGTGGTGGCGCCGCGCACCGAAGAGGCGCCGGCTGTCGTCGAGGAGGTCGTGACGACCGAGCCCGAGCTCATCCGGAAGCCCAAGGCCGAGGACGAGGACGAGACCGACCAGAAGGTCTGACCTCTGCGTGCCATCGTGGGGCTGGGAAACCCCGGCCCGGAGTACGACGAAACCCGGCACAACGCCGGGTTTCGATTGGCGGACCACCTCGCCGCGCGCTGGCACCTCGGCGCCTTTGCGCGTGGCGAGCGGGCCCGCCGGGTGGACGGGACCGTCGACGGCCGCCCGGTGGTGGTGCTCAAGCCCCAGACGTACATGAACCGGAGCGGCGCGGCTCTCGCGCCGCTCCGCGCACTTCCGGACTTCGATCCCGCCGCCGATCTGCTGGTTCTGGTCGACGACGTCGCCCTGCCGGTCGGCAAGTTCCGCCTGCGGGGCGCCGGCTCGGCGGGCGGGCACAACGGCCTCAAGAGCATCGAGGGCGCGCTCCAGCGGCAGGACTACGCCCGCCTCCGGATCGGCGTCGGGCCCGTGCCCGCGGGCCTCACCGAGCTCGCCGACTTCGTCCTGGGCCCGTTCGAGCCCGAGGAGTGGCGGGCGGTCGGCGAGCTGCTCGACCCGATGTCCGAGGCCGTCGAGTGCTGGCTCACCGACGGCATCGAACGGGCGATGAGCCGGTTCAACCGGTGAGAACGCTCCGCTCAGGATGACGCTCGCACCTTTACCCCGGACCCTATCGTCGTGCTGAGACTCGGCATCGTCGGCCTGCCCAACGTCGGCAAGTCCACCCTCTTCAACGCGCTCACCGCCGCCAAGGCGCTCGTGGCCAACTACCCGTTCGCCACGATCGAGCCCAACACCGGTATCGTGCAGGTGCCCGATCCGCGGCTCGACGCGCTTGCCCGGATCGTGCAGCCGGAGCGTACGGTGCCCGCGGTCGTCGAGTTCGTGGACATCGCGGGGCTGGTCAAGGGCGCGAGCGAGGGCGAAGGGTTGGGCAACCAGTTCCTGGCCAACATTCGCGAGGTCGACGCCATCGTGCACGTCGTTCGCTGCTTCGAGGATGACGACATCCAGCACGTGATGGGCGCCGTCGATCCCGTGCGCGACCGCGAGATCGTCAACATCGAGCTCGGCCTGGCGGACCTGGCGAGCGTGGAGAAGCGCCTGGACAAGGCCGCCCGGACCGCCAAGTCGGGCGACGCCCAGGCCAAGGTGGAGGCCCGCGTGCTCGAGGCCGTGCGCGAGGCCCTCGCGGCCGGCCGCCCGGCGCGGTCGGTGACGCCGAGCGAGGAGGAGGCGCCCGCGTACCGGAGCTTCAACCTGCTGACCGCCAAGCCGGTGCTCTATGCCGCCAACGTGGCCGAGCACGAGATCGCGACCGGGAATGCCCACATCGAGGCCCTGCGGGCCGCGCTGGCCGCCGACCGCGAGTCCGCCGAGATCGTTGCCTTCTCCGCCAAGGTCGAGGCCGAGTTGGCCGAGCTGGCCCCGGAGGATCGGGCGGAGTTCCTCGAGTCGCTGGGGCTCACCGAATCCGGGCTCGACCGCCTGGCCCACGCGGCGTACCACCTGCTCGGGCTCCAGAGCTACTTCACCGCGGGCGAGAAGGAGGTGCGGGCCTGGACCATCCATCGGGGCGATCGCGCCCCCGCAGCCGCGGGCGTCATCCACTCGGACTTCGAGAAGGGCTTCATCCGGGCCGAGACGGTGGCGTTCGAGGAGTTCGTGCGGGTCGGGGGCTGGAAGCCGGCGCGTGAGCAGGGCCTCGCCCGGGCAGAAGGCAAGGAGTACGTGGTCCGGGACGGCGACGTGATGCTCTTCCGTTTCAGCAGCTGATCGCCTAGCTTCCGGCCTCCAAACCATCCTCCTCGGTGCCCACACCAGCCCGGGGCGACCTAGACCGAAGGAAGGTGCCATGACCCGTCAGTACGAGGTGGTCTATATCTTCGACAGTGCGCTCGAAGAGGCCGCCATCAATGAGCGCCTCGCGCGCTTCCATGCTCTCATCCAAGTGCCGGAGGCCGAAGCCCCCCAGGTGAATCACTGGGGTAAGCGGTCGCTCGCCTATCCCATCAAGAAGCACGAAACCGGTTACTACGTCGTCGCCAAGTTCGACGCCGAGCCCACGGCCCTGCCCGAATTCGAGCGCGCCATCAAACTCGACGACGGTGTGCTGCGGTTCCTCGTGGTCGTGAACGAGGGCGCCCAGCCGGTGCCCGTCACCGCAGGCAAGAGTGACGAGGAGGACGACGAATGAGGCGCCCGCAGAAGACCTGTGCCATCTGCGAGAGCGGCGTGCGGGTCGTGGACTTCAAGGACGAGCGCACGTTGTCCCGGTTCCTGACCGAGCGCGGCAAGATCCTGCCGAGCAGGCTGTCCGGCACCTGCGCGCGGCACCAGCGGCAGCTCAGCACCGCCATCAAGCGTGCCCGGGAGCTCGCCCTGCTGCCGTACATCAAGGGTTTCGTCGGCTGACCTCATCTCGTCCGGCGGGCTGGGGGCAAGTGCTGGCGCTCGCCGGCTACGTGCTCCTGGCCCCGCCGGTTTTCGTGCTCGCGCCGCTGGCCGGGCTGCTGCTGGTCTCACGCCCCGGCACCCTGCGCGAGTGGGCGTACCTCCTGGTCGCCGGGGTCTGGTCGCTGCTCTGGCTGCAGGAGATCGGCGGCCTGGGTGCGCAGGTCACGCGGGCGGGCGCGGTGTTGCTCATGGGTACCTTCCTCGCGCTCACCCTGTGGCAGCCCTCGAACGGGGTGGGACGGGCACTGGCGGCGACGGCCGCCGCCGGCATCGCGCTGGTGGCGTGGATGCTCGGGCTGGGGATCGGCTGGGCCCAGCTGGTGAGCGGTGTCGATCACGACCTCGCCGCCTACCAGACGTCGATCCGCGACCAGTGGCGCAGCGCCGGCGCCCCGCAGGAGCTGATCGACCAGGCCGCCGCGCTGATGCATTCGGCGTCGCAGCTCTATCCCGGCCTGCTCGCCATCGCGGGGATCGCCGGGCTCCGGCTCGCCTGGGCGTGGTACCATCGGCTGGCGGTCCGGCCGCTCGGGACGCCACCCGCCCCGTTCCGGACATTCGTCTTCAATGACCAGCTCGTCTGGGGCTGGGTCGCGGCGGCGGGGCTGGTGCTGGTCCCCGTCGCAGAGCCATGGCGGCTGCTCGGGGCCAACCTGCTGCTGGTGCTGGGCGTGCTGTACGCCGCGCGGGGGCTCGCGGTGGTCGTCGCCCAGTCGGGCGGGATCGCGGGGCCGGTGGGCGCGGCCCTGATTCTGGTGGCCATGCTGGTGCTGCCGTTCGTCGTCGGAGGCCTGACACTGCTCGGGCTGGCCGACACCTGGCTAGATTTCCGGCGTCGGCTATCGACGCCGGCCACGGGAGGAATCGATCGATGACAGACGTGATCCTGCGCGAGGATGTGAAGGCGCTCGGCAAGGCCGGCGAGCTGGTCCGGGTCAAGCCGGGCTACGCGCGGAATTTTCTCCTGCCCCGGGGGCTGGCGTTCGAAGCCACCGAAGGCAACAAGAAGCGGATCGCGGCAGAGACCCGCGCCCGCGGCGCCCGCGACCAGGCCGAGCGCACGGAGGCCGAGCGCTTCGCCGCCACCCTCGGCGCGGTGACGCTGACGCTCAAGGGCAAGGCCGGCGAGGAGGGCAAGCTGTTCGGATCGATCACCTCCCAGGACATCGCCGATGCCCTCGCGGCCCAGGGACACCAGGTCGACCGGCGGCGGATCGAGCTCGAGCACCCGATCAAGACGGTCGGACACCATACCGTGGCAGTCCGGCTGCATTCCGAGGTCCATGCCGAGGTGCGCGTCTCGGTCGTCGCGGAGTAGTCCGCGCCCGATGTCGGTCGGGATCGCCTACGTCGACGGACCGCGGCTCGCCCGCTCCCTCTTCGCTGCCGCCGACTGGGTGGCCGCCGGCCGGGATGAGATCAACCGGATCAACGTCTTTCCGGTCCCCGACGGCGACACCGGCACCAATTTCAGCCTGACCCTTCGCGCCGTCGCCGACGCCCTCCGGGCGCTCGGCGACGCGCCGCTTCCGGATACCGCGCGCACCATGGCCCGCGCCGCCGTGCTGGGTGCCCGCGGGAATTCCGGGATGATGCTCGCCCATTTCCTCATGGGCTTCGCCGACTCGCTCGGCGACCGATCCGCGGCGACCACGCGTGACGTCGCCGCGGCGCTCCGCCGGGGGGCCGACCGGCTGTACGAATCACTCGATGATCCGCGGGAGGGCACGATCCTCACCGTCGCCCGCGAGGCGGCCGCGGCCGCGGAGCGGGTGGCGGCGGAGACCGGCGACGTCGGTGAGTTCATGCGGCGGCTGCTCGCGGAGGGCGAGATCGCCCTGGCCCGGACGCCCGAGCTCATGGCCGTCCTGAAGGAGGCCGGCGTCGTCGACGCTGGAGGCAAGGGCTTCGTCCGGATGATCGAGGGCGTCGTCCGGTACATCGAGGGCGATCCCATCCTGCCGCTGCTCGACGCCAACACTTCGAGCCCCTCGGCGGTACAGGTACCGGCGGCGGCCGTCGAGATCGCGGCCGAGCGGGACTTCCAGTTCTGCACCGAGGTGCTGGTCCGGGGCGAGCAGCTGCCGCCGGCCAATGAGGTCCGGGCGGCCATGCACGGCTTCGGCGGGTCGGTCGTGGTCGCCGTGTTGTCGGACATCCTGAAGATTCATGTGCACACCGACACCCCGGAGGCCGTCTTTAGCTATGCGGCCCGGTGGGGGCACGTCGAGACCACCAAAGCGGACGACATGCGGGCCCAGCATCGGCGGCTGGCCCACGCCGACCGCCGGCCGGTCGCCGTCGTCACCGACAGCTCCGCGGATCTGGCGGACAGTGTCCTCGATCGGCACCACATCGCGATCGTGCCGCTGCAGGTCGTCTTCGGCAACGAGACGTTCCGCGACCGGGTCGAGCTCCGGCCCGAGGAGTTCTATCGGCGGCTCCGCATTGCCCGCGACCTGCCCACGACCTCCCAGCCGACGCCGGCCGAGTTCGTCCGGGTGCTCCGGGACGCCCGGAGCGAGGCCGACGAGGTCGTCGGTGTCCTGCTCTCGGGCAGCCTCTCGGGCACCTATGCCTCGGCGCAGGTGGCGGTCCGGGCCGCCGGGATCACAGGCGTCCACCTGGTGGACAGCCGGTCGGCCTCGCTGGGCGTGGGAATGCTGGCGCTCCGGGGCGCGGAGCTGGCGGAGTCGGGCTGGCCCGCCGCCGAGATCGCCGCCGAGCTCGAGCGGGTGCGGGGTCAGGCCGGCATGCTGCTCACCGTCGACCGGTACGACAACCTCCTGCGGTCGGGGCGAGTCTCCCGGGGCAAGGCGTGGATCGGCGGGATGCTGGACGTCAAGCCGATTCTGTCGCTCGATGCGGAGGGGCGCGTCGTCCCCGTGGACAGGGTGCGCGGGCGGGAGCAGCTGGTGCCGCGGGTGCTGGCGCTGCTGGAGAAACGCCTGACACCCCGGCCTCGTGTGGTGCGGTTCGGCGTGGTGCACACGCAGGCGCCCGAGATGGCCGAGCGGGTCCGCACGGCGCTGGTCGCGGCGTATCGGCCACGAGACTGCTTCGTCACCCTGGCGACCGGGGTGCTCGGCACCCACGTGGGCGAAGGCGCCTGGGCCATCTTCTATCAGGTCGAGGACGGCACCCCCGCCCGGCTCGACGCCGCCATGGGGGGGACGGAAGGATCGGCACGCATGAAGAAAGAGATCGCCCGATGACGCCCCGGATTCCGGCGGCGTTGCGCCTGGCGCTGGACGCCATCCAGGACCTGAAGGGCAATCAGCTGGTGGTACTCGACTTGCGTGGGCTGACGGACGCCACCGATTTTTTCGTCATTGCGTCCGGAACTTCGGACGCCCACGTCCGCGGCATCGCCGAATCGGTCATGGAGAAGCTCGACCGGAAGGGGCACCACACGCATCACGTGGAAGGCCTGACGAGCGGACGATGGGTGCTGCTCGATTTCGTGGATTTCGTGGTCCACCTGTTTCACCCGGAGACCCGCTCCTTCTATCAGCTCGAGCGACTCTGGAACGACGCACCGGAGCTGTTGACCAGCTCCACCTAGGCTGAGGTCGTCATGCTTCGACGCATCGCGCCGGTCCTGCTCGCCTGTCTCCTGAGCACACCCGGCCTCCTGTCCGCCCAGTACTTCGGCCGGAACAAGGTCCAGTACACCGACTTCGATTTCAAGGTCATCCAGACCGAGCACTTCGACGTCTATTACTACGACCGCGAGCGGACCGCCGCCCTCGACGCGGCTCGCATGGCGGAACGCAGCTACGCCCGGCTCTCGAAGGTGCTGAACCACGAGTTCCGCGAGCGGAAGCCCATCATCCTGTACGCCTCCCAGACCGACTTCATGCAGACCAACGCCACTGAGGTGAGCAGCGAAGGCACCGGCGGCGTCACCGATTTCGCGCGGAACCGCGCCGTGATGCCGTTCACGGGCGCCTACGCGGACTTCGAGCACGTGATGACGCACGAGATGGCGCACCAGTTCCAGTACGACATCTGGTCGCGCGGGCGGGCCGGCGCGGGGATCAACACCCTCATCGCCATCGCTCCGCCGCTGTGGTTCGCGGAGGGCATGGCCGAGTACCTGTCGCTCGGGCCGATCAACGCCGAGACGGCGATGTGGCTGCGGGACGCCTCGCTCGAGGGCAAGCTGCCGACCATCGAGCAGATGACGGCCGACCCGTACGAATACTTCCCCTACCGGTTCGGCCACGCCCTGTGGTCCTACATCGGTGAGCGCTGGGGGGACGAGGCGGTGGGTGCCATCCTCAAGGCCACGCTGAGCGGCGGGGTCGAGCCGGCCTTCCGGCGAACGATCGGCCTCAGCCTCGAGCAGCTGTCCGAGCAGTGGCGCGACGCGGTGCAGAAGCGCTACCTGCCCGAGATCGGGGCGCGGGCCAAGGCGCGGGCGGTGTCCGACGAGCTGCTCACCAAGAAGCGCTCGCAGGGCACGCTGCATCTGGCACCGGCGCTGTCGCCTGATGGCTCGCAGGTGGCGTACTTCAGCGAGAAGGATTTCTACTTCGTCGACCTGTATCTCGCCAACGGGGAGACCGGCGAGGTCAAGCGCCGCATCCTCAAGTCCGGCGTGAGCAGCAACTACGAGACCTACCGCTTCATCAACTCGCAGGCCAACTGGTCGCCCGACGGCAAGTACCTCGCGTTCGCCGCCAAGCGGGGCCCGCGCGACGAGATCGTGGTCGTCGACGTAGCCCGCAACAAGCAGGTCGGCCGGATCAAGATCAAGCTGAGCGGCATAACCACGCCGTCCTGGAGTCCGGACGGGAAACAGCTCGTGTTCACCGGCTACGACGGCGGCATGAGCGACCTGTTCACGGTGAACCGCGATGGGTCCGATCTCCGGCGGTTGACGTCCGACAAATTCGGCGACCTCCATCCCGTCTGGAGTCCCGACGGGAAGACCATCGCCTTCGCGACCGATCGCGGCCCCCGGACCGACTTCAAGACGCTGGCCTTCAGCAATTTCCGGATCGCGCTGTACGACGTGGCCACCGGCACGGTGCGGGTGCTCGACCACATGGACCAGGGCAAGAACGTCAGCCCGCAATGGGCCCCGGACGGCAAATCGATCGCGTTCGTGTCGGACCGGAGCGGGGTGAGCAACATCTACCTGTACGACCTGGGCGAGGCCCAGGTCTACCAGCTGACCGACTTCTACACCGGCGTACAGGGCATCACCCCGCTGTCTCCGGTGCTGAGCTGGGCCCGCGAAGCCGACCGGCTGGCGTTCGTCTACTACGAGGACCAGAAGTTCGACGTCTACACCATCACCAACCCGCGCGGGCTCAAGCGATCACCCTACCAGCAGCCAGCCGTGGACAGTGTCAGCCTCCTGGCGCGCGTGGCCACGCCGGCGCTCGACACCACCCGCTCGCTGCAGGTGCGGGAAGAGGTGCGGTCGCAGGTCGGCGAGGGCGGGTCGATCTACCGCACCCAGCAGGGCTTCCGCTCGTCTGGCGACCTGGCCCGGACCGGCGACAGCACCCAGCAGCAGCTCACTCAGCCGGTGTCGATCAAGACGCTGATGGACTCGGCCAACTACAGCCTGCCCGACACGAGCGAGTTCACGCTGAAGGACTACCGCGTGCACTTTTCGCCCGATTACATCGCGCGGCCTTCGATCGGATACGCGCGCGACAACTTCGGCCGCGGCTTCTTCGGCGGATCGGCGATCTCGCTGAGCGACATCCTGGGCAACCACCAGCTGGTGTTCGCCGGTTACGTGAACGGCCGCATCAGCGAAGCGCAGGTGCTGGCGGCGTACATCAACCTGAGCAAGCGGATCAACTGGGCCGTGGGCGCGAGCCAGGATCCCTATTACTTCCTCGAGCCGAGCCAGATCGCGGTCGACACCCAGACCGGCGACAACATCTTCATCACCAACATCCGGCGGCTGGTGGTGCGCTCGGTGTTCGGGCAGGCGTTCTACCCCGTGAGCCGGTTCACGCGCATCGAGGGCTCGATGCGGTTCTCCAACGTGGACGACGCGCTGCTGCAGATCAACGAGCCCTACGATCCCAACACGGGCTTCGCCACCGAGGATCCGTTCCTGGAGACCGTCAATCTGCCCGGGGTGAACTATCTCCAGCCGTCCATGGCCCTGGTGTTCGACAACTCCCTGTTCGGGTACGTCGGGCCGTTCTACGGGCGGCGGTCCCGCATCGAGTTCGCCCAGACGCTCGGCGACTGGCGATTCTCGCAGGTGACGGCGGACTATCGTCGCTACGACCAGATCATCGGTCCGATCGTGCTGGCCACCCGGGCGCTCTACTTCGGGCGAATCGGGCGTGACGCGCGGCAATTCCGGGTCTTCGCGGGCAGCACCGATCTCATCCGCGGCAACACCTCGGGCTCGTACCGCCGGAACGAGTGCCTGAACGCCAACGACGCCAACACCGAAACCGGCTGCGCCCAGCTCGACCGGCTGGTCGGCACGCAGGTCGGCGTGGGCAGCGTGGAGATCCGCTTCCCGATCCTCAATCCTTCCTTCGGGCTCCCGGCCGCGATCCCGCCGATCGAAGGCGCACTGTTCTACGATATCGGTCTGGCATGGGACGACCAGAGCACGCTCAAGTGGAGCCGCCAGAGTGGCGACGACCCCGTGCGGGTCCGGACGCCGCTGCAGACCATCGGGGTGTCGGTACGGACCAACCTCTTCGGGTTCGCCATCGCGCGGCTGGACTACTCGATTCCCCAGGATCGTCCTGCGGTCAAGGGGCTCTGGACGTTCAGCCTGGGGCCGGCGTTCTAGGCAGGGAGCGGGAGGCGCGAAGCGCAGGGGGCCGGAGCGCCACAAGAGAACGCAGTGGTGCTCCGGCCCCCTGCGCTTCGCGCCTCCCGCTCCCTGCCCTCTCCGCCTTCCCCGCCCGCTCTATTACATTTCCTCTCCGTGACTTACCCCCGACTCCCCATCGCCGCCGGGCTGCTCCTGCTCGCCGCGGCGTGCGGCCGCGACGAGCCCAAGCTGGCTCTGGATCACCTGCCGGCCAGCACGCGCGGCCCCGCCCCATCGTCGGTGCTCCGGCTGCCCGGTGAGGGCGGCATCGCCCGGCTCTACCGGGTGCCGTCCCTCGATCCCAGCTCGTGGACGGCCGAGGACCGGTTGCCGACGGTAGACCGCATCGTCGGCGCCGACCCCGAGCAGGGCCTGGTCTTCGCCCTCGACACCAAGCGCAATCTCGTCACGCTCGATCTCGAGACCCGCCGGGTCCGCACCTATCTCGAGCAGGTGCGCTCGGCCGCGATGGGACCGGACGGCGCACTCTACGCCGTCGACACGGGCAGTACGGTCACCCAGATGGTCCGCCGGGCCCCGATCCGGTTCCGCTCCAAGCTGCAGGGCTCGCCCAAGGAGCTGCACGCGACGATGACCGGCGCGCTCCTCGCGCGGGTGGGCGACAAGGCGCCGGTGCTCGAGGTGCTCGGGCCCGACCAGGCCCCGGTGTCCACGACCCTGCCATCGGAGGACATCGCGCCGAGTTTCTATGGCGATCTCGTGGCCGTGGCCACCGACACCGGCGTCGTCACCTACGAAACCCAGGGCAAGAGCCCGCCGCGCTCGATCCACCTCTCCGGACACCCGCGTGACGTGCTGTTCTCGCCCTCGGGACACCGGCTCTACGTCGCCCAGGACAACGACAAGCTCCTGGTGCTCGACCGCGTCGGCGACCAGGTGGCTGCGATCGACCTCCCCGGCCCCGCCCGCTCGCTTCGCGGCGACCGCTATGGACAGTGGCTCCTGGTCCGTCCCGCCAAGGGAGACACCGCCTGGGTGATCGACATCGGCAAAGCCCGGTTCGCCGGCCCGGTGGCGGCCACGTGGGGCACGGATCTGCCCGCCGTCGCGTCGCCCAACGCTCTGCTGGTCCGGCGGGGCAAGGACGTGGTCGCGCTGAACCTGGCCGGCGAAGGCTTCCCTGAAGCCGGGCGGGTGAAGGACGGCGCCGCCGACGAGTGGCTGCCGATCGCGTGGCGTCCGGCGCGAGACGTCCAGAGCGACGTCCTGGCGGATTCGGCCGCTCTGGCCGGCGCCGACAGCGGTCAGGGCCCGGCGACGGTCTACCTCCAGGTCAGCAGCTCGCAGAACCCGGCCTGGGCCAACGAGCTCGCCGACAAGCTGCGGGCGGCCGGCCTGCCCGCGTCGGTGCTCGCGCCGACCCGCGGGGACGAGGCCCACCGCGTGGTGCTCGGTCCGTACGCCACGCGGGAGCAGGCCGAGGAGACCGGACGGAAGATCGGCATGCCGTCCTTCATCGTGTCGGAACAGGACGCGCCGGACCGCTGACGTCACGCGCCGCCCCCCGGCGCACCCACACCTCCATCGGCAGGATGCCCGCATGAAGCTCACCCGGCTGGAGCTCTCCGGCTTCAAGTCGTTCGCGGACACCGTGACCCTCACGTTCGAGCAGGGGGTCACCGCCATCGTCGGCCCGAACGGGTGCGGGAAGTCCAACGTCTCCGACGCGGTGCGGTGGGTGCTGGGCGAGCAGTCGGCCCGCCTGCTGCGCGGCGGCAAGATGGAGGACGTGATCTTCCAGGGCTCCACCGCCCGGCGCCCGGTCAACGTCACCGAGGTCTCCCTCTACCTCGACAACACCGACGGCGACCTGCCCATCGCCTACCGCGAGGTGGTCGTCACCCGCCGGCTCTCCCGCTCGGGCCAGAGCGACTACCTGCTCAACGGCTCGCCCGTCCGGCTCCGCGACATCCAGGACCTGCTGCGCGGGACCGGCCTCGGGAGCGACGCCGGCGTCGTGATCGAAGCCAAGATGATCGACCTGCTGCTCTCCGACCGGGCCGAGGAGCGCCGCTCCCTCTTCGAGGAGGCGGCGGGCATCGGGCTCTACCGCGACCGGAAGCACAGCACCGAGCGGCGTCTCGAGGAAACCGCGACCGACCTCCAGCGGGTCGAGGACCTGATCGCGGAAGTCCAGTCCCAGATCCGGAGCCTGGCGCGCCAGCGCGGCAAGGCCGAGCGCTCGGTCAAGCTCACCGAGGAGAAGTTCGCGGTGCAGATCACGCTCGCCCGCCGGCTGCTCGAGAAGCTGAGCGCGGAGGCGGCCGGCATGGAGCTGCGCTTCGGTGAGCTGACGGAGCTCCTGCCGGTGGCGCGACGGCGGCTCGCCGAAGAGGAGCAGCGCCGCGAGGAGGCCTCGCGCGGCCGCGCGGCCGCCGAGGGACAGCGGACCGAGATCGCCCGCCGGCTCGGCGCCGTCCGGGTCGAGATCGGCAAGCTCGACGGCGACCTGGCCCTGGCCGGCGAGCGGCTGGCCAACGCCACCGCCCGCCGGGCCCGCGCGCAGGAGGAGCGGAGCCAGATGGAGCTGCGGATGCAGCAGGCCCTGGTGGAGCGCGACGCGTCTGCGGCCGACCACGACGCCGCGGCGGTAGAGCACGAGCGCATTCGCGGCGAGCTGGCCGGCCGCGCGGAGGCCGAGGAGGAAGTCCGCCGCCGGCTCGGCGAGCAGCGCGCCCAGGTGCGGCAGTGGGAGCAGGAGCTGCAGGCGCGGGCGCAGACGCTTCGCTCGCTCGAGGGCGAGCGGACGGCGCTCGAGGGCGAGCTCGCCTCGCTCCGCGAGCGGACGGCCGGCGCCACCGCGCACCGTACGGGTCTCCAGGGCGAGCTCGCCGGCGCGGAGCGCCGGCGTGACCACACGGTCGAGCGCGCCGGGTTCCTGACCCATGAGTCCAAGCGGGCCGCCGCCGAGGCCGAGCACGCGCGGCACCTGGTGGCCGAGGCGCGCGAACAGGAGGCGATGCACCGCTCTGATCGCCGCCGCGCCGAGGAGGCGCTGGCCCAGATGACCGCGCGCCGCCATGCCCTCGAGGAGCTGGAGCGCGACCGGGTGGGCCTCGCCCCGGCCGCGGCGGCGCTTGCTCGCCGTGCGCGAGCGGTTCGACGGCGGCATCCTCGGCCCGCTCAGCGATTTCGTCAGCACCGGCCGGGACGACGCCGAGCTGGCCGAGCGGCTCCTGGGCGACTGGATGCACGCGGTGCTCGTGCGGGATCGCGCCACCGTCGACGCCGTACAGGCGTGGCACGCCGACCAGCAGCCGGGTGCGCTCGTCCTGCTCCCGCTCGACCCGGGACCGCTGACCAGCCATGACGTCCAGCCGCTCGACGACCGGCTGCGGGTCGAGGGCCCCGCGGTGGGCTGGGTGCGCACCGCACTGGCGGGGAGCGAAGTCCTCGACACCGCCGGCCGGGTCCTTCGCCGGGCGAGCGGCGCCATCTTTCTCTCCGGCGCCGCTGCAGCGTCGGGCCCGCTTCGACGCCGGGCCGAGCTGGCGACCCTGGGCCACGAGGTCGAGCGGGCCACGGCGGTGCTGGCGTCCGCTGAGGACGCGGTCCAGGCCACGATCAGCCGGCTGGCCGAACGGGAGCGCACCCTGGCCGCCGCCGCTGCCGCCGCGGAGCAGGCGCGCGAGGCCGAGCGCCAGGGCACCGCGGCTCGGGAGGACGCCATCCGCATCGCCGGCAACCTCGCGCGCGAGATGGCCGAGTCCGAGGCGCAGCTGACGCGTGTGACCGAACGGCTCGCCCGCGCCGAGCAGCGCCTGGCGGAAATCGATGCCGCGCTCGTCGAGGGCGACATGTCCCGGAGCCGCCTCGACCAGGAGCTGGGCAGCGGCCGGAGCCGGCTGGGTGAGCTGGAGGCGGAGCAGGAGGCGGCGCGAGAGCAACGGGTACACTGGCAGGTACAGGAGGCCCACGTGGCCGGGGGCCTCCGGTCGTCCGAGGAGCGGCTGCAGCGCGCCGCCACCACCCGCGAGGAGGCCGAGCGCGCCGTGCAATCGCTCGGCGGCGAGTTGACGCAGCTCGAGACGGATACCGCCGCCCTGGCGGCGCAACAGGCCGAGTGGCTGGAGGCGCGCGCCGAGCGCCAGGTGGCGCTGCACGAGCTCGAAGCCGCCAGCGGCGACGCCGACATCGCGCTCGCCGTGGCCGAAGCGGCGCTGACGGCGGCCGAGCTCGGGGTAGGTGCGGCGCGGGCGGCGCTCGACGCCGGGAGCGAGGAGAGCCATGGCCTGCAGGTGCGCCTCACCGAGACCGCCGGCACCCGCCGCAGCATTCTTGAGCGGGTCGAGGCCGAATGGCGACGCCCGTTCGACCAGCTGGTCGAGCAGGCGCCGTTGCTCGACCTCGATCTCGAGACACTGGAGTCCGAGGCGGCCCGCGTGGTGAGCGCGCTCGAGGCCATCGGCCCGGTCAACCCGCTCGCCGTCGAGGAGCACGCGGACGAGGTGAAGCGTCTGGACTTCCTCACCACCCAGCGCGACGACCTGGTGGGCGCGCGCCAGTCGCTGATCCAGGCCATCCGCGAGATCGACGGCACCGCGCGCACCATGTTCGTGGAGACCTTCACCGCCGTCCAGGCCAACTTCAGCCGGGTGTTCCAGACCCTGTTCGGCGGCGGCGAGTGCGAGCTCCGGCTCGCCAGCCCCGACGATCCGCTCGAGAGCGAGATCGACATCCACGCCGCGCCCCGGGGCAAGCGAACCCAGCGCATCCACCTGCTGAGCTCCGGCGAGCGCACCCTGGTGGCCGTGAGCCTGTTGTTCAGCATCTACCTCACGAAGCCGAGCCCCTTCTGCCTCATGGACGAAGTCGACGCCCCGCTCGACGACGCCAACGTGGGCCGGTTCACGCGGCTGCTCGACGAGTTCAAGGCCGACACCCAGTTCCTGGTGATCACCCACAACCCGCGGACGATGCAGGCCGCCGACGCGGTGTACGGCGTGACGATGCAGGAGCCGGGGGTCTCCACCATCGTCGGCGTTCGGCTGGGTGAGGCGGAGCACGTTGCGTAAGGGCCGGGTGGGCGTGGTGCGGGGCTTGCGTAGGGCGTGGTTGACGCACGTCCACCCGTCATCCCGAGCGGAGCAAGGGACCTTCTCCGCGCATCCCGGAACCTGGCCCGGGTCCGGGACGGTGGAGAAGGTCCCTCGCTCCGCTCGGGATGACGGGTGGACAACGCGGACTCGGAGAGCACCCGGATGCTGATCGTGATGCGCCATGGCGCGGCCGAGGATGAGGTGCAGCGAGTGGTGGCCACCATCGAGGAGATGGGCTACCAGGCGCGGCCGATGCCGGGCAAGCAGCGCACCACCGTCGGCCTCGTGGGCAACGACGGCCGGGTGGACGGCTCGCGGCTGGCCGCGCTGCCGGGCGTCCAGGAGATCCTGCACGTCACCAAGCCCTACAAGCAGGTGTCGCGCGAGTGGCAGGCCGAGTCTACCATCGTCCGCCTCCCGGGCGGGCTCACGGTCGGCGGCGACGAGGTGGTCGTGATGGCGGGGCCCTGCTCGGTCGAGAGCGAGCGCCAGATCCTCGCCGCCGCGCGCGCGGTCCGGGAGGCGGGAGCCACGGTCCTCCGGGCCGGCGCGTTCAAGCCACGCAGCTCACCCTACTCGTTCCAGGGCCTCGGCCGGGCCGGCCTCGAGCTGCTCGCGCGGGCCCGCGAGGAAACCGGCCTCCTCATCGTCACCGAGGCGATGGACGCCGAAGGCCTCGACCAGGTCGTCGAGGTCGCGGACATCGTCCAGCTCGGCGCGCGGAACATGCAGAACTATTCCCTCCTCAAGCACGCCGGCCGGTGCGGCAAGCCGATCCTGCTCAAGCGCGGGCTCTCCGCGACGATCCAGGAGCTGCTGCTGTCGGCGGAGTACATTCTGGCGGAGGGAAACCGGCAGGTCATCCTGTGCGAGCGCGGCATCCGGAGCTTCGACCAGGCCACCCGCAACCTGTTCGACCTGAGTGCGGTGGCCGTGGTCCACGGGCTCTCGCACCTCCCCATCATCGCCGACCCGAGCCACGGCACGGGCCATCGCGACATGGTCATCCCGATGGCGCGGGCGGCGGTGGCGGCCGGCGCGGATGGGCTGCTCGTCGAGGTGCATCCGACGCCTGATCGCGCGCTGTCCGATGGCGCGCAGAGCCTCTACCCTGAGCAATTCGAGCGACTGATGAAGGAAGTGCGTCTCATCGCGGAGGCAATCGGCCGCCGGGTCGCGGAGCCGGTCGGAGCGCGCGCATGACGCGGCGATCACTGCTGGTGCTGTTGGGCCTGGTGAGCGTGGCACCCGCCGCTGCTCGCGCACAGGACGCGAACTCGCTCGTCGGCCGGTCCTCGCGCATCTACCGCTCGCTCTCGAGCCTCACATCCGATTTCGTGCAGGTCATCGACAATCCCATGATCGACAGCGCCGAGAGCCGCGGCACGCTGGTGCAGGCCGGCCCCGACAAGTTGGCCATGCGCTTCACCGATCCGCCCGGCGAGGCCGTGATCATCGACGGGCGCTCGGTCTGGGTGTATACCCCCAGCACAACCCCCGGCCAGGTGATCCGGATGTCGGTGCCGAGCGGCGGGCCCGTCTACGGATACAACATGCTCGCCTGGCTGCTGGACCGGCCCGCGGAACGGTACACCGCCTCCTATCTCCGGGCCGACGTGGTGGGTGGACGGTCCATGGATGTGGTGGAGCTGGTGCCGGCGGTGCCGGACCTGCCGTTCGAGCAGGCGGTGCTGTGGCTGGACCGGGCGGACGGGATACCACGCCGGCTCGAGATCAAGGAACACTCGGGCGCGACGCGGACGCTGACCCTGTCGAAGGTGCGGGTCAACCGGTCGGTACCCGACGGCACCTTCCGCTTCGAGGTGCCGTCGGGGGTCCGCGTGGTGGATCAGTGAGCCGGCGTGGCAGTCCGGCTCGCGAGTCCCAAAAGCGCGCTCGGCGTCGTCACCTGGCGGAGTAGCTCGGCGGCGCGGCCGATCTGGGGATCGTCGCTCACGCGTCGCCGCCGTTCCGCCGCCGCGCCGAACACGTAGCGCGCCACTTCATAGCTCAGCTGCTGGTCCAGGAGCTTCGCCCCGCCCTGGAAGGTGCTGTCCGCCATGCGCACGCCCCGCGTCGCCAGCCGCTGACGCACCAGGTCCCGCATCGCCTGATCCACCTGAAAATTCTCCGATGTCACGGCCCTGCCCTGCCGCAGCTCGAGTGCGTAGGCCGTGAGCACATCGCGGAACGCCGTGAGCTGCCCGTTGAGGGCCAGGGTGAACCCCTGCTCCGAGGTCGTCAGGGTGTCGGGGTCGACCAGCACGTCGGGCACGATCCCGCCGCCGCCCGCGAGGGCCCGGCCGCCATCCGAGCGATACGCCGAGGCACCCGCCAGCGCATGGGTCGCGCCCATCACCGAGTCCAGCGAGGCCCCCTGGATCGACCGTCCGCTCGGGGTGTACCAGCGGGCGGTGGTGATCCGGAGCGCCACCTCCGGCCCCAGCGGAAACAGCGTCTGGACGATGCCCTTGCCGAAGGTCGTATCACCCACGACCAGCGCGCGGTCGTGGTCCTGCAGTGCGCCTGCGATGATCTCTGCGGCGCTCGCCGTGCCCCGATTGACCAGCACCACGATCGGCAGCCCGCGCCAGCGCTGGGGCGCGCCATCCGACCAACGGTGATTGTCGCCCGGGGCCCTGCCCCGGCTGATCAGGATGTCCTGGTGCGGGTCGAGGAAGAGGTCGGCGGCCCAGACGGCCTCGTCGCGGAGGCCACCGGGATCGGAGCGCAAGTCGAGCAGCAGCGACTTCATCCCCTGCCGGGTGAGACGGGCAACTTCCTGCTCCAGCTCTCCGGCGCTATTCTCCCGCACCATCGACAACGACAGGTATCCGACGCCGTCGGGCAGCAGCACCCCTTCCGAGACGGCGCGCTGGTGGATGCGCTCGCGGGTGAGGCGGTGGCGGATGGGCGCCTCGACGCCCTCGCGGCGGATTGCCAGGTCGATCGCCGTGCCGACCGGGCCGCGCAGTGCCTGCACCGCTCGTTCCAGCGTCCAGTCGGCCGCGGAGACGCCGTCGACCTCGACGAGCTGATCCCCGGAGCGGATACCGGCACGCTCGCCGGGTGAGTCCGTCATCGGCGTCACGACGGTGATCCACCCGTTCCGCGCGTCGACCTGGAGGCCGAGGCCACCGTAGTCGCCGGTGGTCCGCTCCTGCAGCCGCTGATAGTCCTTGCCGACGAGCAGCGCAGCATAGGGATCGTGCAGCTGCTCGAGGAGCCCGTCGATCGCCCGGTGGTACAGCTCGCTCTCGGGAAGCGAGTCGACCTGGTAATCACGCACGTGCTCGAGGACCTGCTCGAACAGGCGCGCCTGCTGGTAGACGTCGTCACCGACCGCGAGTCGGGCCTGGAGAAGCCAGCCGCCCGTGAAGCAGGCAACGAGCGCCATCAGCGCGGGAATGGTCCACCGTCTCGTCATGCATGCCTCGGGGGTATGTCATCCTGCGCCCTTCGCTGCACTGAGGCAGCGAAGGGCTCAGGAGGACAAACGTCGGGATGACGATCGTCAGAATGACAGAACCTCTGGATTCCCACGGGCGTGTCCCGCGCGGGTCGGACGACCGGCTACCTGCTCACTAGCGCTTCCCGCCCAGAAAAGTTTCGCTCATGGCTCGCCGGCCAGCGCCCGTTCGACCGCGGCCGCCGGCGCCTCGGCCAGGCCGGCCTCCCGGGCCAGCCCCAGCGCCACCAATCCGAGCGCGCGGTACAGTGCGCGGTCTCCAGGCGCCAGCGCGGCGAGATGCCGGCGGACGGTGGCCGCATCGCCGCGCCGGACCGGTCCGGTGAGCGCCTCCGCGGGGCCGAGCGCCAGGTTGGCCACCGTGCCCCGGATCAGCGGCAGGTAGAGCTGGCGTGCCTCGGCCGCAGGCACCCCGGCCTGGCGCGCCAATCCTTCCGCGACGGACGCCAGCACGACGAGATAATTGGAGGCGATGACCGCTCCCGCATGATACGCCGCCTTCGCGCCGGGCGCGAGCCGGACCGCATGCATCCCCAGGACGCCCGCGAGCCGCTCGGCGGCATCGATGGCGCGCTCGTCCCCTTCGACGCCGGCAAACGCGCCGCGCAGCCGGGCACTTGCGGTCGAGGGATCGGCGATCGATTGCAGCGGGTGGTAGGAGCCCAGAGCGGCACCGGTGACGGCGAGGGCGCGGAGCGCGTTACGGTCCAGCAGCCCGGAGAGGTGCAGCACGACGTGGCGCTCGCTCACCGCACGGTCGCGGGCGAGGTCCGCAGCCACCCCGGCGATGGCGTCATCGGGCACGGCCACGAGCACCAGCGCCGCCCGGAGGGTGTCCTCCGGACGGCGCGTTCGATCGAGCAGCGTCGCTTCGACGCCGGCTTCCTGCAATGCCAGGCTCAGGCCCCGGCCCATGCGTCCCGCTCCGACGATCGCGACCGGGCCCGGGACGGCGGCCGCCACCTGGCCTAGTTCTGCGGCGGCACCGCCGCGCGGCTGGCGGTCGCGAGGCTCAGCAGCTCACGTGGGCTGCTCGCCTTGCGGAGCAGGCCCATCGCCGTCTGCATCTGGGCATCGTCGTGCGCGCGCCGCCGGAACTCCGCGGGCCGTCCGAAGACGTACCGCGTGATCTCGTAGCCGAGCTGATCGGTGATGAGCCCGCTCGCGCCATCGTAGACCTGGGGCGTCATGTCGATTCCCTTGGCGCGGAGCCGCTGGTAAATCTCCTGGCGCATCTCCGGCGTCACGGTGAACGACTCGGACTTGACCGCCCCCGTCTGCTTCTGCTCGAGAGCGTACGTGGTCAGCACGCCCCGATACTCCGGCAAGTGATTGCCCAGAGCCTTGGCGAACGCCTTCTCACCGCCCGAGAGTGTGTCGGGCCGGATCACGATGTCGGGAACGATCCCGCCACCGCCCCGGACGACGCGGCCGGCGTCGGTGTGGAACTTCGGCCGCGCCTGGATGGCGGAATCGGTATGCTCCTTGTCGGGCGTCCCGGGCAGCGAGTCGCCAGCCTCGAGCGCGGCCTGTTCCGCCTGCGCCTCTTCGTTCTTGGCGATGCGCTGAATGGTCCGGCCGCTGGGCGTGAACCAGCGCGCGGTGGTGAGCTTGAGGGCCACGCCCTCGCCCAGGGGGAAGAGCGTCTGGACCAGGCCCTTCCCGAAGGTGGGCGTGCCCACCACGACCGCGCGGTCGTGGTCCTGCAGCGCGCCCGCGATGATCTCGGCCGCGCTGGCGGTGCCGTCGTTCACCAGGACGACGATCGGCAGCTCCGGCCAGGCCTGCCGCGCGTCGTCGTAGAACTCCTTGGTGGACCCCCGCGCCCGGCCGCGGGTGGCGACGATCTCCTGCTTCGCATCGAGGAACAGGTCGGCCACCTTGACGCCCTGATCGAGCAGGCCGCCCGGATTGAGGCGCAGGTCGAGGATGAGGGACTTCATCCCCTTGCGCTTCATCGCGCCGATCTCCGACTGCAGCTCGTCGGCCGAGGTTTCGGCGACGGGATTGAGCGAGATGTACCCGACGCCACCGTCGAAGAGCGTGCCGGCGGGAACCGAGCGGATGTGGATCTGGGCCCGGACCAGCGCGTACTTGATGGGTTCGGTCACGCCGGACCGGCGCACGCTGATCGTCACCTTCGAGCCGGGGGTGCCGCGGAGCGCCTTGACCGCCTCGTCGCTCTTCCATCCTTCGGTGGACTTGCCGTCGACCTCGATGATCTGGTCGCCGGTAGCCACGCCCGCGCGCTCGGCCGGCGTCTCGGGCAACGGTGCCACCACGGTGATCCAGCCGTCACGCACGTCGATCTGGATGCCGAGGCCGGCGTAGTTTCCCGAGGTCTGCTCGGTGAGCGCCTTGTAATCGTCGCCGGTCAGGAGGACCGAGTACGGATCCTTGAGCTGTTCCAGCATGCCGCGCGTGGCGCGGTCGTACAGATCGGTCTCGCCGATCGAGTCGACATAGTACGCGCTCACATGGCCCAGCACGTCGTCGAAGAGACGGGCCTGCTGATAGACGTTGCCGCCGCTCGCCACCCCGCGCTGCAACAGCCAGCCGCCGGTCACGAACGAGATCACGGCTACGAGAACGATCAGACCCCAGCGCTGCTTCATACGGCCTCCGGTCCTGCGGAAGACTCCCTGTCCGCCCTAATCCCGTTCCGGCCCGAAACGCACCGGATCGAATTTCGCGATCTCCGCCCACGCCGCCTGCAAGAGCTGGTCCGGCGGCAGGCACCCGTCCAAATGTCGCACCCCGGCGCCCCGCACCGCCAGGTAGTGCGCCATCACCCTTCGATGGAGCTCCATGCTTTCAGCGTCCAGCCGATCGAGCCGTTTCCCGGCTGCCACCTGCCGCGCGCGCCCGACCTCGGGCGGCAGGTCGAGGATCAGCGTGAGGTCGGCCTCGAGCCCACCGGCCGCGGCACGGTTGGCGGGCTTCACGACCTCGGCCGGGATACCCCGGCCGGCCATCTGGTAGGCGTCGGTCGACAGCACGAACCGATCCGAGAGCACGACCCGCCCGGCCGCGAGGGCCGGGGCGATCACCGTCGACACCAGCTCGGCCCGCGCGGCGAGGAACAGGAAGAGCTCCGCCAGCGCGCTCACCGGATGCTCGGGATCGAGCAGTGCCGCCCGGGCGATCTCCCCTGCCCGGGTGCCGCCCGGCTCGCGCACCACCACCGGATCCACCCCACAGGCCCGCATCCGGTCGGCGAGCGGCCCTTGCAACGTCGACTTCCCGGACCCCTCCGGACCCTCCAGGACGACGAAGAGCCCCGGGCCGCTCATCCCAGCGTGATGATGCTGCTGGTCGCCCCCTTCTCCATCCCTTCGCTGATCTGCTGGTTGACCTTCGCCATCAGCTTCTCGAAGTTCGACCGCGCCACCACGTAGGCCTGCCCCACCGGGCTGATCTCGAGGTCCCGCACGGCCGCCTCGTACGACTCGGCCGTGGCCTGGTCGGGCATCTGACCGGTGGCCACCATCTGGTCCACCTGGCGGGCCAGCGTCTGGATCTGATCCAGCTTTGCCACGGTCTCCTTGTCCTCGCGCAGGGTAGCCTCCGCCCGGCGCAGCGCCTGGTATTCCGTCGACTGGCCGATCTGCCGTCCGAGCTCCTGCGCCTTGTCCCAGATCACGGGGCATCGCTCCTGCGCGCGAGCAGGTAGCGCTCGCGGCCGAAAAGGTCAGCATGAATGGCGACGTCCGTCCAGCCGAACGCGCCGGCGTGCCTGGCGCACTGCGCGGCCCTGGCACAATCGATCTCCAGCGCGAGCCACCCGCCGGCCCGCACGGCTGCGCGCCCCGCATCGAGGAGGGCGAGCACGGCATCCAGACCTCCGGGGCCGCTCGCGAGCGCCATCGCCGGCTCCCACTCCCGGACCGACCCATCGAGGGCGGCGTACTCCGCTGCCGTAAGATAGGGGGGATTCGAGATGAGCGCGTCGAGCGAACCCGGGGCGAGCGGCTGGCACAGGTTACCGCGCACGAGCGCCACCGGGGCGCCGGTCAGTGCCCGGTTCTCGCTCGCGAGGGCGAGCGCTTCGGGCGACAGCTCGATGCCGACGACCTGCAGGTAATGTCCCTCGGAGGCGAGACTGAGAGCGATGCATCCGCTCCCTGTGCCCACATCCGCCACCCGTCCTCCGGGAGCGCGGGCGAGGACGAGATCCACCAGCCCTTCGGTCTCCGGGCGTGGGATGAGCGCGCGACGGTCACACCGGAGCGTCAGGTGACGGAAGCCGATCCTCCCCGTCACGTGGGCAAGCGGCTCACCGGCGGCCCGGCGGCGGACGGCCTGGGCGAACGCGTCCGCCCGCTCCCTCGGGACCGCCGTCTCGGGCGGCACCAGGGCGGACGCCGAGCCCTCCTCCGAGAGCTCGGCCCAGAGCCGAAGCGCCTCCCGCCGCGGCGCACTGAATCCCGCTGCGGCGAGCGCCGCGGCGCCCTCGGCGATCAGCGACCCGCGCAACACGGCGGCCTCAGACGCCATCCTGCTCCTGCCGGCTGGCCACGCGCAGCGCCTCGACCAGGGCGTCCAGGTCGCCATTGATCACGTCGGCGAGATTGTGCACCGAGAGGTTGATCCGGTGGTCGGTCACCCGGCTCTGGGGAAAGTTGTAGGTACGGATCTTCGCCGACCGGTCGCCGGTGCCCACCATGGCGCGGCGATCGCGGGAACGAGCCGCCTCCTGGTCCGCGATCATCCGGTCGAGCAGCCGCGCGCGCAGCACCTCCATCGCCTTGAGCTTGTTCTGGAGCTGCGATTTCTGATCCTGCTGGCTGACCACGACCCCGCTCGGCAGGTGGGTAATGCGGACGGCGCTGTCAGTGGTGTTCACGCTCTGCCCGCCGGGGCCCGACGAGCGGAAGACATCGATCTTGAGGTCGTTCGGCTCGATCTTGACGTCGACTTCCTCGGCCTCGGGCAGCACGGCCACGGTCGCAGCGGAGGTGTGGATGCGGCCCTGCGTCTCGGTGGCGGGCACGCGCTGGACCCGGTGCACGCCCGACTCGCGACGCAGGCGGCCGAAGGCCTCGGGGCCGCGCACGGCAACGATCGCTTCCTTGATGCCGCCGAGGGTGCCGTCGCTCAGGGACATCGGCTCCCACCGAAGGCCGTGGCGCTCGGAATAACGTTGGTACATGCGGTAGAGGTCGGCCGCGAACAGCGCCGCCTCGTCGCCGCCGGTGCCCGCACGGATCTCCATGATGGCATCGCGGTCGTCGTGAGGATCGCGCGGGATGAGGAGCCCCTGCAGCTCGGCGGACACGGCGGCGAGCTCCTCCGGCACCCGGGCGAGCTCGGCTCGGGCCAACGCAACAAGCTCGGGATCCGCCTCGTCGGCGAGCTCCCGAGCTTGTTCCAGTTCGCTTTCCAATCGTGCCTGCCGCTCGGCGAGGCGAGCGATCGGGGCCAGCCGCGCATGCTCCCGGCCGAGGGACTGAAGCTGCACCGAGTCCCGCGCGACCGCCGGGTCGGAGAGCTGCCGCTCGACTTCCGCCGCCCGCTCCAACGCCTGGCGGAGTCGAGCGTCCATGCCTCAGGCCTTGGGGGCGGCAGCCGGCTCCGTCTGGTACTTCCGGCGGAAGCGGTCGACACGACCAGCGGTGTCCACCAGGCGCTGCTTGCCGGTGAAATACGGGTGGCACTGCGCGCAGACCTCCACGTGAATGGACGCGGCGGTGGAGCGGGTCTCGAACGAATTCCCGCAGGCGCAGATGGCCGTGATCTTCTTGTAGCTCGGGTGCAGATCGGGCTTCACGGTACAACTCCTCGTGGTTGATGCCAAGCGGGTAAACATAGCCGGGGAGAGGGGTTAATGGAAGGCGGGCGGGCAGACGGTCAGACGGTCAGACGGTCGGACGGTCAGACGGTCGGTGGTTGGGTTTCGTCACCGGTTGGCCGGTATTCTGCGCCTATGCGACTCCCCTTGGGCCTCCTCGTCGGCGAGCCGACCCATTTGACCGTCTGACCGTCTGACCGTCTGACCGTCTGACCGTCCGACCGTCCGACCGTCCGACCGTCCGACCGTCCGACCGACCGATTGACAGCCCCCCAAGTCGCAAGTATTGTTCCCCCAACTACTTCCGCTTCCTGCGAGGCGCGTGTGCCCCTGTCGCCCATCGAAGTCCTCCGCAAGGTTCCGCTGTTCGCCGGCCTGGGGGAGAACGACCTCATTGCCTTCGCCGAGCTGACGCGCGAGCGCAGCTACCCGAAGGGCAGTGTCATCGTTTTCGAGGACGATCCCGGGGACGCCCTCTACCTGGTGGCCGCCGGGCAGGTGAAGGTCGTCATCATCGCCGAAGACGGGCGGGAGGTGATTCTCTCGGTGCTGGGTGAGGGCAGCTTCTTCGGCGAGATGGCAGTCATCGACGACGAGCCGCGCTCCGCCCATGTGATCGCCATGGAGGACTCCAGCCTGCTGGTTCTGCGGCGTGAGGACTTCTACGCGCGGCTCCGGAGCTCGCCGGAAGTGGCCATCGCCCTGCTGCGCGAGATCTCGCGCCGGCTGCGGCGGGCGGACGAGAAGATCGGCAGCCTTGTCCTGCTGGACGTCAACGGCCGCGTGGCCCACCTGCTGCTCCGCATGGCCGATGACGAAGGCGGCGATCGCATCACCCGCAAGCTCACCCATCACACCATCGCCCAGATGATCGGCTCGAGCCGCGAGACCGTATCGCGCACCATGCGCAATCTGGTGGAGCGCGGCATCATCCAGGTCACGCGGAAGGAAATCACCCTGCGCGACCGCCGCTCGCTCATGCTGGCCGCCCGCCGGGCGTGAACGCAGTCACGGCCCCGCTGTGACTGCGGACGCGGCCCGTGGTACGGATCCGGGGCGAGCTTTCACTATGCCTCCACTTTTCCGAGGTCGGCGGGCGTGGCCTACCAGCTGACCTTTTGGGGTACCCGGGGCTCGATCCCGACGCCCGGCGCGCAGACGATGCGCTACGGCGGCAACACCGCCTGCATCAGCCTCAGCGCCAGCGACGGCCGCCTGACCATCCTCGACGCGGGCAGCGGCCTCCGCCCGCTCGGCACCGCGCTCATGAGCAACCGGGGCCGGACGCTGTCCGCCGACATCCTCCTGTCGCACACGCACTGGGACCACATCCAGGGGCTGCCCTTCTTCAAGCCGCTGAGCGCGAGCGGCAACCGGTTCTGCGTGTACGGCGCGGCGCAGGAGGGCGTCCCGCTGGAGGAGATCCTGCGGCGGCAGATGGACCCCATGGTCTTTCCCGTGCCGCTCAAGGCGCTGGCGGCCGGGATCGAGGTGCAGGACATCGTCGAGGGCGAGGTACCGCTCCGCGACTTTCAGGTCCGGGCCTTCCGGCTCCGGCATCCGGGCACCACGTTCGGCTATCGGCTCTCCCCGGTTGGTGGTGGCCGAGAAATCGCGTACCTCACGGACAACGAGCTGGGCCCCGGTGGCACGTATCCTGTATCAGCTGATTGGCGGGCGCGGCTGGTGCAGTTTCTGGCCGGCACGGACACCCTGATTCACGACGCGATGTACTCGGATCAGTTCATTCAGTTTCGGGCGGGCTGGGGACACTCGACGCCCCGCCAGGCAGTCGACCTGGCGGCGGAGGCGGAATGCGCTCGGCTCATCCTGTTCCACCACGAGCCGGAGAACGACGACGAGATGATCGATGCCCTGCTCACCGATGCCCGGCAACACGCCCGTGCGGTGGCACCGAAGCTGGTCGTCGAGGCAGCGCGGGAAGGCAGCGGCTTCGCCCTGTGAGAGGAGCGATCATGCGCGAGTCGAGACAGGGGACCATGCTGCTGGCGGCACTGGCGCTGGCGTGGCCGCTGCACGCCCAGAACGCCTCGCCGACCGTGGCCGTGCTCCCGTTCGAGAATTCCGGCTCGTACGGGCAGGACAAGGAGAACTTTTCGGCGCTCGAAGTAGGGCTGCCGGCGGTCCTCGCGAGCACCCTGGCCGCGCATCCCGGCATCCGGGTGGTTGACCGTGGCGCCGTCCGCGAGGCGATGGATCGCAGCCAGGTCGGCGGAGCCCGCCGCATCGACGCCGCGTCCGCGACCCAGGTAGCCAAGGCCGCCGGCGCCCGCTATGCCGTCACCGGCAGCTTCGCGGATTTCTACGGGAAGTTTCGCATTAACGCGCGGGTGGTCGACGCGCAGACCGGCGAGATCCTCAAGGTGGTCTCGAACGAAGACCCGAAGCTGCAGGACCGGGCCCAGCTCTCGGCGATCCTCCAGCTCGTCGGCGAGCGCATCGTGCAGGCGCTCGGCCTGCCGCCCTACCCGGCCGACGTCGCGGCGCGGCGCCGGGCCGTGCCGACCGAGGCGCTCACGGCCTACAGCCGCGGCCTCCTGTTCGAGGCCCGCGGCGACCGCGCCAAGGCCGCCGACGCGTTCCAGCGCGCTCTGACCGCCTACCCCGAGTACCCCGAGGCCCGGGAGGGCCTCCAACGCATGAAGGGCACCTAGGCCGGAGTCTCGGGCTCCCACCGGCGCCGCCCGACGAGGCGCCTGAGGCCCGCGGCGATCCCCACCTGAGCCGGCAGCGCGAGTGCGATCACCGGTCCGTTCACCTGATCGAGCCCGGGCAACGCCTGCAGCACGAGCCCCAGCCCCGAGAGAACCGCCACGACCAGTGCCGCGCGGCCCGCGAGCTTCGCCGCGCCCCCCCGCCCCCGCCATCCCACGGCGCCCGGCAGTACCAGCAGCGCCAGCGGATTCATCTGCAGCAGGTTCTCATTGCAGCCTGCCATCACGTGGTCGGTGAGACCCCAGAGACCCGCCATCACGAGCCCCGCGAGGCCGGCCACCAACGCCCAGCCTCCGGCGAGCAGCCCGAAGCCGATGCTGGCCAGGGGGTTCGTGCGCGCGCGGCGCGCGAGCAGCCAGGCCACGCCACCGATGGTGACACCGGCCACGAGATACCAGCGCAGCCAGTCGGGCGGTGCGGCAGGTGGCGGCGGCGCGGACGACGCGAAGAGCGTGCGTTCGGACCGGACCAAGGGCAAGCGCGTGCCGTTCGGCCCGGGGACCGTCACGCGCCGAACATGCTCGCGCAGTTTGAGCGGCAGGAACATCTCGTCCCACGCCGAAATCGGCCGGTCGACCCGCTCGCCGAGCGCGAGGAGCAGTCCGGTGTAGATCGGCGGGTCGTTCGCGGTGAGACGCTGGGTATGGAACCGGTACGTGGCGCCGGAAGGGACGTCCCCCGTCTGGGCCAGCAGCGCGCCGCCCGTCGCGCGGTCGATCGCGTCACGCACGCGCGTCGAGCAGTTGTCGCGGTAGTAGTCGTAGTGGTAGAACCGGTGCTCCGGCTCCGCGTTCCAGCGCAGAAAGGTCTGGAGTTGCGTCTTCGCGCTCGGCGTGAGCTCGAGCTCCTGTACCCAGACGGATCGGTTGTCGCGCTGGTACTGGGCCACGTAGCGGTCCGCCGGAAACCCCGCCATCCAGTACCACATCTGCCCCCGCACGAAGCGCAGGATGAAGTTTTCCTGGGCGAAGTCGAACAGTCCGTAATTGTAGGCTTCGTCGGTGCCGTCGACCGGGTCGTGAATCCAGATCGCGTTGTGCCCGAACCGCTCCCACACCTTGGCTCCGGGGCCGAAGGTCATGAGGGAGACGGTGAGGTCGGAGGACGGGGGAGATGCAGCGGGGGGCGCGGTCTGCTGGGCAAACGCCGCGCGAGGTCGCCCGGCGCCGGCGACCGCCAGCAGCGCCAGGAGCAGGCCGCCCGCCAGGCGCCGCCGCATGCTCACAGCATCACGTCCCGGCCGTCCTCCGCCGACTTGTACACGGCGTCCATGATCCGGTGGAGTACGAGGTGCTCCTGCAGCGAGGCGACCCTGGCCTCCCCGGCGATCGCCGCCTCGAAGTGGGCCCACTCGGCGCGATAGGACGCGGTGAAGGCGTTCTCCCGGCTGCCCGACGAGGTCGGAGAGACGTCGACCGGCAGGCCGTTGAGGTCCTTCCAGACCGTGAGCGGGTTGATGGCCGCGGTGCCCTTGCTCCCGCGGAGACCCACGCCGAACCGCTCTCCTTCGCCCAGGTGATGCCAGGTGACGTCCACGAAGAGCGACATGCCGTTCTCGCACACGACGAAGGCGCTGCCGCTCTGCTCGACACCGCGCTCGCGGCCCACGCCGTCGAGGCAGGCGCTGACCCGCGCCGGTGCCGGCATACCGCCGAGCCAGAGGCCGAGGTCGAGGATCGAAAGGCCCAGGTCGAGCATGGCCCCGCCGCCGGCCTGATCGCGCCGCTGGCGCCAGCCGAGCTGGTTCCGGCTCGGCCGGAAGACGTGCCAGCTGCCGCGCACGCTCTCGATGCGGCCGAGCTCGCCGCTCTGGACGAAGCTGCGGACGATCTGCACGTCGGGGCGATAGCGGTGGTTCATCCCGACCAGGATGATCCGGTGACGCTTCTCCGCGGCCCGGAGGATCCGCTGCGTGCTCGCCGCCGACATGGTCAGCGGTTTCTCCACCAGCACGTGCAGGTTGGCGGAGAGCGCGGCCAGAATGTGCGACTCGTGCAGATGGTTGGGCGAACAGATCACGGCGGCGTCGAGCCCGTCCGTGCGAAGCAGATCCTCGATGTCGTCGACCGCGTCCTTCACGCCGAACCGGTCGGCGAGCGCGCGCGCCTTCGGCAGGTCGGTATCGCAGATGGCCAGCACCTCGATGGACTTGAGCTTCTTGAGCACGGGCAGGTGGGCCACCTGGGTGATGGCCCCGCCGCCGACGATGCCGACCCGCAGTCGATCGCTCGGGGCCCGACTGGCGCTCATGCCGGTTCCTCCTTCAGTAGAGACGCTCGAGCGACGCGCCCGGGTAGTAGGCGGCGACGATGCGCTGATAGTCCTGTCCGGCACGGGAGCGTCCGACGGCGCCCCACTGGCAGAAGCCCACGCCGTGCCCGGCTCCAGCGCCGTCGGCCGCGAGCCGCGTCACCCGCCGGCCCGCGCCCGAGACGGTGAGCGTGAAGGTGCTGCTCCGCAGCAGCTCGCCGGAGACGGGCCGGAGCACTTGCCGGACGCTGGGCCCGTCGACCCGCACGTCCCCACGCCGGAGGGCGATCGTCACCTGCCCCACGCGTCCGGACGGTGTGCGGTAGCTGACCCGTACATCGCGTACCTCGCTCACGTCGCCCGCGGCCGTGCCGCCGCCCGCGGCGGCCGCCACGAGCGGCAGGGTACGCTGCAGCGTCGCGCGGAGCGCCTCGCCCGTCCACTCCTCGTGCCATCGGAAGCGGGGCGAGATGCTGCAGTACGCCGTACCGTCGTCCGCCACGTCCGCGACCGAGCGCAGGTACGGGCGGTCTGCCGCACGGAACACTTCGGTTCCGTCGGCCGTGCGGCCGCCGCACGTGGAATAGAAGAACGCATCGATCGGTACGCCGCCGTAGGTGAGGATCCGGCCGCGGGTCGCATCCACCGCCGCGCGGCCCTCGGGCGTCTCGGACGCCGCGCCGCCATACACCTGGTCCGCCACGGTGGCATAGAGATCGAACCCCTGAGCCTGCCAGCGGCGCAGGTTCCGGAGCGCGTATGTCCTGGAGACGACGGCCTGGGCCCGGAGCGCCTCCTGCTCGGCGAGACTCCGGCGGCCCATCTCCGCCGAGACCACACCGGCGAGATACGTCTCCATCGGGACGCGGTCGACGATGGTGACGCCGGTCCGGTCGCGCAACGCGGTAATCGTGCCCCGGTATGGCCGCCCGTTCACCTGCACCAGTGCGTCAGGATCGGGCGAGCCGATCTCGATCTGCTCCGATGGCGTCGTGCCGGCGCCGCCGGGCGCCAGCACCACGAGCCCGGCGCCGCCCGCCGTCACCCGCCAGACCTCGCCCGCGGGGATCTCCGCCAGACGGGCGCCCGACGGATCGCTCACGGTGAGGCCCGCGCTGCCGGACACGGTGGCAACCGGCGCGCCCACGACGAGGCCCAGCCGGATCTGGGGCTCGGCAGGGCCTTCGTCCGGCGTGGACGGGCCCGGCATCGGTACGGGGGCGGGTGGCGGGGCCGCGGCAGGCGTACAACTCGCCACCGCGACGGCGATCGCCGCCGCCGCCGTCAGGACCATCCCGCCCCACCCTGCGAGCCGCCGGCCGTGCCGGCGGCGCTCACCCGCGGTAGTTGCCAAACTTGAGCTCGATGCCGAAATCCTGGCCCCGGAGCATCGCGATGATCGACTGGAGTTCGTCGCGAGAGGGACTGGTCACCCGGATCTCGTCGCCCTGGATCGTCGCCTGGGTCTTCTTGAAGCCGCCGTCCTTGACCGCCTTGATGATCTTCTTGGCCACGTCCTGGGCGATGCCCTGCGTGAGCTTGACCGTGCGCCGCACCGACTGGCCGGTGGAGGGGACCAGCTCACCCAGGTCGAGATTCTTGACCGGCACCCCGCGCTTGATCATGCGCGTCTGCAGGACGTCCACCAGTGCTTCCATCCGGAAGTCGTCGTCCGCGGCCAGTTGAATTTCGGCCTTGTCCCGGTCGAACTCGATGGTGCAGTGGGTGCCCTTGAAGTCGTAGCGCTGGGCGATTTCCTTCAGGGCCTGATTCACGGCGTTGTCGACCTCCTGGAGGTCGGCGCCGGTGGAAATGTCGAACGAAGGATTGCTGGCCATGAGCAAAGGATTACCCCACCTCACGAGCTTGACAACCCTCCGCGCGACCGCTAGTCTCACGGTCACGGCGGTGCTTTAGGGCCACTTGCTCCCGCCGGTCCACTGCGGTCCCGGTGGACGAACCAACGAGCTAAAGCGCCGGATGTACGCCCTCCGAGCGCCGCAGGCCGGAGGGCGTCGTGTATGCGCCCTCCCCGACCCCGAACGGGAATCGCTGACGTGGACACTGGCCGCCCGATGTGCTGTCGAATGATGCTCTGTCTCCCCTGTCTGGGGTGGACGGTTTCCTCGGCACATGCGCGCGGCGGCGGCGGGACCTGACTCTCGCCACCCGACACCCGAGGCCCGGACCACTCCACTGAGCGGTCCGGGCCTTTTCGTTTCCCACACTTTGAGGAGCGCGGCATGACGTACCATCCCGATACCCTGGCAGTGCACGCCGGGCAGGCCCCCGATCCGGCCACCAACGCGCGCGCCGTCCCGATCTACGCGACGACGAGCTACGTCTTCAATGACACCCAGCACGCCGCCGATCTGTTCGGGCTGCGGGTGTTCGGCAACATCTACACCCGCATCATGAACCCGACGAGCGACGTGTTCGAGAAGCGGATCGCCGAGCTCGAGGGCGGCATCGCCGCGCTGGCGGTGGCGAGCGGCCAGGCCGCCGAGACGCTGACCGTGCTCAACCTGGCGCGCGCGGGGGACAACCTGGTCTCGTCGCAGACCCTCTACGGCGGCACCTACAACCTGTTCGCCTACACCCTGCCCAAATGGGGCATCACGACCAGGTTCGTGGACATCCACAACCTCGACCAGGTCCGCGCCGCCATCGACGCGGGTACCCGCCTGCTGTACGTCGAGACCATCGGCAATCCACGGCTCGACGTGCCGGACTTCGAAGCGCTGGCGACGATCGCGCACGAGGCCGGGATCCCGCTGGTGGTGGACAACACCTTCGGGGCGGCCACGCTCAGCCGACCGATCGAGCACGGCGCGGACATCATCGTGCACTCGGCCACCAAGTGGATCGGGGGTCACGGCACGGCGATCGGTGGCGTGGTCATCGACGCCGGCAAGTTCGACTGGACCAGCGACAATGCCAAGGCGCGCTTTCCGGAATTCAGCGCCCCCGACCCGAGCTATCATGGCATCGTCTACACGGAGGCGTTCGGTCCGGCCGCGTTCATCATCAAGCTCCGCGTGCAGCTTCTGCGAGATCTCGGCCCGGCGCTCTCGCCCTTCAATTCCTTCCTGTTCCTGCAGGGACTGGAGACGCTTCCGCTTCGGATCCAGCGGCACTCCTCCAACGCCCTGGCCGTGGCGCAGTGGCTGGCCCAGGACCCGCGAGTCGAGTGGGTGTCCTATCCCGGCCTCGAGAGCCATCCCGAGCACCGGAACGCCGCGCGGTACCTGACCGGCGGCTTCGGCGGTGTCCTGACCTTCGGCGTCAAAGGCGGGCTCGTGCCGGCGAAGGCGTTGATCGACCGGGTGAAACTGTTCTCGCTCCTGGCCAACGTGGGGGATGCCAAGTCGCTCATCATTCATCCCGCGTCGACCACCCACGAGCAGCTCACGCCCGAGCAGCAGGTCGCGACGGGCACCACGCCCGAGCTGGTGCGACTGTCGCTCGGCCTCGAGGACGTCCGCGACCTGATTGCCGATCTCGACCAGGCCCTGGGGGAGACCGCAACGACGGCGCGCGTGCCCCGGACGGAAACGGCCGGAGCCGCGCGGTGAGCTCTCCGCTGGTGGTGAAGTTCGGCGGCGACGCGCTCGCGACCCCCGAGCGCATTGCTGCCGCCGCCCGGCGCGCGGCGTCCCGGCGAACGGGCCGGCCGGTCGTAGCCGTGGCCAGCGCGCGCCGTGGCGTGACCGATCACCTGCTCGGTCTGATCGAGCAGGTGCGAGAGGCGATCGGCGCCGAAGCCGAGTCGTCGGCGGCCGGCCGCATCGCGGCGGATCGGGCAGTGGCGAGCGGCGAGCTGGTGGCAGCGTCGCTGCTCGCCGTCGCCCTGGTTGATCTCGGTGTCCCTTCCGTGGTGCTGGACGCGCGCGAGGCGGGGCTCGGGAGTGATGGTCACGCAGGCGGCGCGACGCTCACGACGCTCCAGAGCAGCCGGCTGCTCCGGCTCCTGGATCGGGGTATCACCCCGGTCGTCACCGGATTTCAGGGATGGTACCGCGGCCGCATTACTACCTTGGGGCGGGGAGGCTCCGATATCACGGCGGTCGCCTTGCGGTCGCGCTGGAGGCGGAGGCGTGTGAGCTCGTCAAGGATCCGGGGGCGCTGCACACCGCCGATCCCCGGCTCGTGCCCGAGGCTCAGCCACTTCGCGGCGCGACCCACCGGTTCGTGAGCGAGATCGCGCTGGCAGGGGCTCGCGTCATTCATCACGCCGCGGCGACGCACGCCGAGCGGGACGCGGTGGCGTTGCGCTTCACGTCGCTGCACGCTGACGGAGAGCCGTCCACTGTCGTCAACCTGCCGGCCAACGCGATCGAGCTGGCCGGCTACCGGCAGAGGAATGACCCGAACGCGGGCCTCCCGGGCGATGGATTCGCAGTGATCCTCGGGACCGGACACCACGGCATCGACCCGGTTGGCGCCGATCCGGCGGGGGTGGCGACCGTCAGTCTCGTCACGGGGCTGCCTGACCCAGCGGCGCTCCGGGCCGCGGGTCGGGCCGCGGCAGCCGGCGCCGGCGTCCGGCTGCTCCGCAACGTGGATAGGCCTCACGCGCTGGCCTTTCTCGTTCCAGCGGCGGAGGCACGGAACCTGGCGCGGACGATTCATTCGGCCGTCACGCTCGTCGCCTCCACCGATGAACCGTCGCTGAGGAGTAAACCGCCCCTCAGGAAGGCGTCGGGACTCTCGTGACCACCCTCGTTCCCGGCACGACCGGCACCGGCGACCTGCCGCTGCCCCCGCTCCAGGCGGGTGATGGGCGCACCCTCTCGGGTCTCCGGCTTCGCTACCGCGTGGCCGGCAACGTCGCCGCCGCGCGGGAGCACGGCTGGATTCTGGTCTTTCACGCGCTGACCGGCAGCGCGGACGTCGAACAATGGTGGGGACCCCTCGTCGGGCCGGGCAGGCCGCTCGACACCTCGCGCCACGCCATCCTGACCGCCAATCTCCTGGGCAGTTGTTACGGCTCGACCGGCCCGCAGGAATGGGCCGCGAAGCACGACGATCCTTTCCCCCAGCTCACCCCCGCCGATCTCGCCGACGCCCACATCCCCCTGCTCGAGCATCTGGGCGTCGAGCGCATCGCGCTCGCGACCGGCGGGTCGCTCGGCGGGATGGTGACGCTCGAGTGGGGCCGCCGGTCCCCCGTGCCCGTCGATCGGTTGGTGGTCTTCGCGGCTCCGGCGGCGACGTCTGCCCAGGCGATCGCCTGGAACACGGTCCAACGCATGGCCATCGAAGCCGACCCCGCGTGGCAGGACGGGCGCTACGCCGCCGGTCAGGGTCCGGTGGCGGGACTCGCGGCGGCACGCGCGCTGGCCATGATCACGTATCGCACGGCGGTTGAGTTCGAGGCGCGCTTCGGCCGCACGTCCTCTCGCACGCCCGGGCGGTTCGACGTCGACCACTACCTCCGGCGCCAAGGGGACAAGCTGGTGGCCCGGTTCGACGCGCGCGAGCTACGTGGCGCTGATGCGGGCCATGGACCTGCACGACGTGGGGGACCTCCGCGCCGCCGCTCAGGCGACGGCGGCGCGGGTCGGGTCAGTGATCGGTGTGGGGGTGGACTCGGACATTCTGTATGCGCCGTCGGAGGTCCGCGCCTGGACCGAAGCGTATCGGGCGGCTGGGGTGAACGCGCGGTACCGGGAGATCGCGTCGGCCGCGGGGCACGATGCGTTTCTCATCGAATGGGATCAGGTGGAGGCGATTCTGCGGGAACGCTGACCCGCATCGCTAGCCCGCCCTCGCGAATGCGCCGTCGGTCACCATCGGCAATGCGCCGTCATCCCGAGCGGAGCGAGGGACCTTCTCCGCGTCTCCGGGCCGCCGCCACGTTCCGGGATCGGCGATCCAGGTCCCTCGCTGCGCTCGGGATGACGGCGGGGCTGGAACGCGCCTCAGATGTCGCCGTCTCCACGTCGGAGCTGGTGTCGGGCATGGCGGCGCTCGCCGCGGTGCTCCAAGTGGCGGCCCCGATGCTCCAGCCGGTCGCCCCGATGCTGCAGGCGGTCGCCCCGGCGCTGCAGGTGGTTTCCCTTCCGCTGCCACCGCTCACCCTGGTGCTCGTAGCCTCGCCGCTCGAGCCGCGCGCCGTGCCGTTCCCAGCGCTGTCCCTGCCGCTCCATCCGATTTCCGTGCCGCTGCAGCCGCTCCCCCCGGTGCTCGAGCCGCCAGCCGTCATGCCGGTGGTGCCGCTCGTGGCGCGGATGCCACCTTTCGGCGTGCTGCTCGGCGCGCTGCACGGCAAAGGGGTTGGATGGACTGACCTGCGCGGCCAGCGGCGGCACCGCGAGACACAGCGCGGCCGCGAGGCCGAGTGTCGGCTGAAGACGTATCATGCATTCCTCCCGCGGCAGGGCTGCGCGGCTCGAGGTGGAGTGGGTTGGCTTGGACGGGAGGATGACGACGATGTGGTCCGGGCGTTAAGTGGCCCGGATGGCCGGCCCTATGCCAGGAAGCTCTCCAGCGCCCGCGCCCGACTCACGTGCCGGAGCCGGCTCAGCGCCTTCTCCTTGATCTGGCGCACCCGCTCGCGGGTGATGCCAAGCAGGCTGCCGATCTCCTCGAGCGTCATCGGCTCGGGGCCATCGAGGCCGAAGTAGAGGCGCAGGATCTTGGCCTCGCGCTCCTTCAGGGTCGACAGCACCTCCTCGATGGACTCGGTGAGCGCGTGCTCGAAGGTCTCGGAATCGGGGCCGGGGTTCTGGGTGTCGGGCAGGTAGTCGAGGAGCTTGTTGTCCTCGCCGGGAGTGAGCGGTGCGTCGAGCGAGAGGTGGTTCTGGGAAATGGAGAGGGTCTTCTGCACCTCCTCCATCGAGATGTCCATTCCCTCGGCGATCTCCGACGGCGTGGGCTCCCGGCCGAGCTCCTGGAGCAGGGCGGACGAGCGCTTGCCGATCCGGTGGAGCGTGCCGGCGCGGTTGAGCGGCACCCGGACGATGCGGCTCTGCTCGGCGAGCGCCTGCAGGATGGCCTGCCGGATCCACCATACGGCGTATGAGATGAACTTGATGCCCTTGGTTTCGTCGAACTTGTGGGCGGCGCGGATCAGGCCGAGGTTGCCCTCGTTGATGAGGTCCGCGAGCGACACGCCCTGGTTCTGATACTTCTTGGCGACGGAGACCACGAAGCGGAGGTTGCTGCGGACGAGCTTGTCGAGCGCCTCGGGGTCGCCCGTGCGGATGCGCTGGGCGAGCGTGACCTCTTCCTCCTGGGGAATCAGCGGATACTTGCTGATCTCGCGGAGGTATTGGTCCAGCGACCCTTCATCGAACGAGGGGCCCCGCCTGCCGGCACCGACCTGCATTGGACGCATGCGATTGGACCTCGAACTGACTCGAACGGAAAGGCAGATGGAACCTGAAGAACCTTACTCTCCGGCCAACCGGTGCGCAACCGGCTCGGCGAGACGGTTGACCGTGCTGGTCATCCGTCACACCGCGCGGATCCCGCGTCAGACGTCGTAGTTGTCCATTTGCGCCCGTTGCAGCCGGCCCGAGTAGTCGACGTAGCCCACCTTGGTCTCCGAGTAGAACTCGTAGACTTCCCAGCCGCCCTCGCGGTGGCCGTTGCCCGTCGCCTTGACGCCGCCGAACGGCAGATGCGCCTCGGCGCCGATGGTAGGCGCGTTGACGTATGTGATCCCGTTGTCGAGCTCCTGCAGCGCGCGGAAGGCTAGGTTCACGTCTCGCGTGTAGACGCTGCTCGACAGGCCGTAGCGCACATCGTTATTCACCCGCACGGCCTCATCGAACGAGCGGACGCGAATGACGCTGAGCACGGGCCCGAAGATCTCCTCCTGCTCGAGCCGGCTGCCGGCCTTCACGCCCGCGAACACGGTGGGCCGGAAGAACCAGCCGCCCGCGAGGCGCCCGCCGGGCGCCTTGCCGCCCGTGACCAGTTCGGCGCCCTGCTCACGGCCGAGCTCGACGTACCGCTCCACCTTCTCGCGCGAGGCCTCGTGGATGAGCGGGCCGACGTCGGTCTTGCCCGCGCGGCCATCGCCGAGGCGCAGTCCCTCGGCGGCTTCGGCCAGACGGCGGAGGAAACGGTCGTGGATCTTCCGGTGCAGAATGAGCCGGCTGGTGGCCGTGCAGCGCTGTCCCGTAGTGCCGAACGCGCCCCAGAGGACGCCCTCGAGCGCCAGGTCGAGATCGGCGTCGTCCATGACGATCATCGCGTTCTTCCCGCCCATCTCGAGCGAGAGCCGCTTGTGCATGCGGCCGCAGGTCTCGCCGATGACCGAGCCGGTCTCGGTCGACCCGGTGAACGAGATCACCGGCACCTCCGGGTGCTCCACGATGGCCTTGCCCACCGTCTCGCCCCGGCCGTGGACGAGCTGTATGACCTCGGGTGGCAGGCCCGCCTCCAGCAGGATCTCCACCAGCAGGTGCACCGTGTGCGGCACGTCCTCGGACGGCTTGATGATCACCGAGTTCCCGCAGAGCAGCGCGGGAAACATCTTCCACGTCGGGATCGCCAGGGGGAAATTGAACGGGGTGATGAGGCCTACGACGCCGATCGGCCGGCGGAAGCTCATCGCCCATTTCGAGCGGAGCTCGGACGGCACCGTGTGGCCGAAGAGCCGCCGGCCCTCGGTAGCCGCGTAGTACGCCGTGTCGATCCCCTCCTGCACGTCACCGCGGGTCTCGGCCAGCACCTTGCCCATCTCCCGCGTCATCGCGTCGGCGATCGCTTCCTTGCGCTCGACCAGGAGGTCGCCCACGCGCCGGAGCACGTCGCCGCGCGCCGGCGCCGGCGTCGTCGACCACAGCGCGAAGCCGCGCTTGGCGGAGCGGACGGCCGCGACCACGTCGCGGGCATCCGAGTCGGGAAAGCGCCCGATCAGGTCGGCGGTGTCCGCCGGGTTGCGGTTCTCGAAATGGGCGCCGTTGGCAGGCGCCACCCATTCGCCGGCGATGAAGTTGCGGAACGTCTTGGCCATGGTGTCCTGGAAGGGGAGGGAACTCCCGGTTGATCCTTATCCGGAGCGGTGATTCGTTATCCGGAGCGGTGATTCGTTATCCGGAGCGGTGATTCGTTATCCGGAGCAGTGGCCCGTCATCCCGAGCGCAGCGAGGGACCTGCTCCCCCGAGCTCGAGTTCGGCCCGGCAAGGTCCCTCGCTGCGCTCGGGATGACGGAGGTTCACAGACTACTTTGCGTCCGGGGCCTTCTGCGGCGCCGGAGCCGGCTGCGACGTCGGAGCCGGTTGAGCGGCCGGTGCCGCCTCGCACGTCCAGGTCCGGACGGCCTTCGCGTATCCCACCCGCGGCAAGACCTCGCGCAGCCCGATCACCGCCGACCACAGGATGACCGCCAGCGACACCACGTGGGCGAACCCGCGGCGGTTGGCCCAGCTCGCGAGCGCGCCAAGCAGGCCGATGAGCCCGGTCACCCCTGTCGCGCCCATGAAGAACATGAGCTGCAGCCCGCACGCCCGCTGGTACGGCCAGAGCGGCAGGGCCGCGGCCAGCGTCACGGCCAGCGCGACCCAGAACCAGGTGACCGCCACCGAGCGTCGCGGGACCGCCGCGGCAGCGGGAACGCCCGGCTTCCGCCCGGCCGCCACCGGCACCGATCCACTGGCCGCCGGCGCGCCGCCCTTCGCGATCGCCTTGTCGATGTCGGCCAGCTCGCGATCCCAGTCCCTCGGCTGTTCGGTCATGTCGCCTCCCGGGTGATGCCGTAGCGCTCGATCTTCTTGTAGAGGTTCGAGCGAGGCATCTTGAGGGCGCGGGCGGTCTCGGCAACGTTCCAGTCGTGCTCGCGCAGCTGCTGGACCAGGAAGTTCTTCTCCGCTTCCTGCTTGAAGGTCTCGAAGGTGTGGGCCCCGCCCGGGGCGGCCGGCAGCGGCACCGCCCCGTCGACGCCGGGCAGCAGGCGGTCGATGTCGGCCGCGGTCACCACCTTGCCGGGGGCGAGAATGAGGGCCCGCTCGACCGCGTTCCGGAGCTCCCGGATGTTGCCCGGCCAGGAGCGCGTCTGCAGTTGCGCCATCGCGTCCTCCGCGAACTTCTTGCCCGGCACACCGGCGCTCTCGGCCAGCGCCTCGGCGAAGTGGCTGACCAGCGCGGGCACGTCCTCCAGTCGCTCGCGCAGCGGCGGGACCTCGATCGGCACGACGTTCAGCCGATACAGCAGGTCTTCCCGGAACCGCGCCTCGGCGATCTCGCCCTCGAGATCCTTGTTCGTCGCCGCGAGCACACGGACGTCCACCTCGATCGGCTTCGAGCCGCCGATCCGGGTGACGACACCCTCCTGCAGCACCCGCAGCAGCTTGGCCTGCGCGGAGAGGGACATGTCGCCCACCTCGTCGAGAAACAAGGTGCCGCCGTCGGCCTGCTCGAACTTTCCCGTCCGGTCGGCGAACGCACCGGTGAACGACCCCTTCATGTGCCCGAAGAGCTCGCTCTCGATGAGCTCGGAGGGAATGGCGGCACAGTTGACCTCCACGAACGCCTGGTCACGCCGGGGCGACGCCTCGTGCAGCCCGCGGGCAACCAGCTCCTTGCCGGTACCGTTCTCTCCGGTGATCAGCACCCGGGCCGCGGTGGGCCCCACCTTCGCGATCAGCCCGCGGACGTGCTCGAGGGCGGCACTTCGGCCCACCATCTGGTAGCGGCTCTCGGTGACCTCCCGCAGCCGAGCGTTCTCACCGACGAGCTCGGCGTGCGCCAGCGCGTTCCGGACGGTGAGCAGCAACCGGTCGGTGTCGAGCGGCTTCTCGAGGAAGTCGAAGGCGCCACGCTGGGTGGCCTCGACCGCGGTGGCGATGGTGCCGTGCCCCGAGATCATGACGATCTGTGCGCGGGAGTCGAGATCCCGGAGCCGCGTGAGCGTCTCGAGGCCGTCGAGGCCGGCCATCTTCACGTCGAGGAAGACGAGATGCGGATGGAACTCGGAGTAGATCGTGATCGCCTCGCCGCCCGACGCGGCCACGCGGACCTCCAGCTCCTCGTACTCCAGCACCTGCTTCAGCGCCTGCCGGATGCCGGCCTCGTCGTCGACGATCAGGACCCGATGACTCATGGGCGTGGAGCTCCGTAGAGAGTCGCGCCGCCGGGATGAATCCGGATGGCGCGGATGCCGGCCGGGACGGCCCAGGGAACGGTCTGGCGCCCAGGCTCGTCCAAGGCGCGGGAGACCAGGCGAGGGACCGCCGCCGCCGGCACCGGAAAGTCCCGGATCCGGAACGAACGCACCACCCACTCGCCCGCGCCGGGTCGGAGGACACGGAGCGGGCCCGTGGCTTCGACCGGCTCGTTGGGCCGGAGCGCCTCGGCCAGCGGGCCGACGAGCTCCCGAGGCAGCCGCGCGGTGCGGAGCCGCGCGCGCACCTGCACTTCGTCGTCCAGCAGCTCCACCTGCAGCGAGTCGAGCTCCTTCCGGAATTTCGGGGCGAGCCCCGCCCCCATGAGCGACGCCACCTCGGAGGCCGACAGGATCACCGAGTCGGCGCGCCAGCCGTTGAGGGAGTCGATCTTGGCCCGGGCCGACGCCAGAGACCGGGTGCCCGGCCGGCCGGCCGAGACCGGGGACAGCCGCTTGGCCGCAGGCGCCTCGATCCGTCCGATGATCCGGCGGCCTTCCCGGACCACCCGGTCCCGATACAGCCACCCGATCACGAGCGCGGCCAGCAGCCCGAGGCACCCGAGTACCTTGAACGGCGCCGTCAGGCAGCCCATCACCCGGAGAGCTCCAGCGTGAGGCGCGCCTCGTAGCGCGGGCCCCGCGTCGTGAGCACGCTCTCGTAGAGCACCAGCTGCCCACCGACGAACGAGGCGCGGGCGAAGGCCTCGCCGAAGTCCTCCAGCCCGTGCGGCGGGAGGCGATGCCCCTCGCGCACGCGGCCGAGCGTGACGTGCGGCTGGAATGGCGTCCCCTCGGGCGGGAACCCGATCCCTTCGCCGCCCCGCTCCAGCCGGTCCTGCATCAGCGCGAGCGCCGGCGGCGCGTCGATGCCGATCCAGAGCACCCGTGGCCGGACCGCGCTGGGGAAGGCGCCGAGGTCGTGCAGTCGAAGCGCGAGAGGGCCGGTGCCCTGCCCCGCGAACCGCACGGCCTCCGCGATCACCTCGAGCCGCTCGGGCGCCACCTCGCCGTAGAACTTGAGCGTGAGGTGCAGCCCTTCCTCATGCACCCAGCGCACGGGCCAGCCGCTGTCCCGAAGGCTGCCGAGCAGCGTGACGATCTCCCGCCGAGCATCATCGACGATGGGGATCCCGGCGAACAGCCGCATCAACCGGTCGAGGGCGGGGCGAGGGCCAGCAGTCCGCCACGGCGGTAGCCGGCGGGGTCGAGCTCGACCGTCAGGAAGCCGAGCTCGCCGAAGAATGCGGTCACGGCGGGCCACTCGTCCCGGACGCCTGTCATCTGCTCGGGGGCCACCTCGATGCGTGCCCGATCACCGTGGTGCCGGACGCGGAGGTCCCCGGTGACGCCGAGCCCACGCAGGTACGCCTCCCCATCCTCGACCTGGCGAAGCCGGCGCGGCGTGATTTCCAGGCCATAGACCACTCGGCTCGAGAGACACGGCGCCGCCGGTGCATCCCAGGCGGGCAACCCGAGGGTGCGGGAGGCCTCGCGCACCGCCGCCTTGGTCCAGCCAAGCTCGGCGAGCGGGGAGCGCACGTGATGCTCCTCGGCCGCACGAAGCCCTGGCCGGTGCTCGCCCAGATCGTCGGCGTTGGTGCCGTCGATGATGGTATCGAAGCCGCGTGCCGTGGCCACCTCGCCCAGGCGGGCCCACAGCTCGCTCTTGCAGAAGTAGCAGCGGTTGGTGGGATTGCCGAGGTAGCGCGGATCGGCCAACTCGGCGGTGTCCACCTCGAGGAGCGGCACCTCGAACCGACGCGCCAGCTCGACCGCGCTCCGCCACTGGGCCTCCGGATACGAGGCGCTCCGGCCGACCACCGCGAGGAAGCGCTCGGCGCCGAGGACCTGACGGCCGGCCACGGCCAGCAGCGCGGAGTCGACACCGCCCGAATAGCCCAGCAGCACCCGCCCGTAACCGAGCAGGTGGCGCCGCAGAGGATCGAGGTCGGTCATGGGCAGTAACGTAATGCGGTAGCCAGGCAAGTGAGAGCCCGGACGGAGTTACGTTTGGGCATGCCCGATATGGCGTTTCTCGAGGTCTCGCCCGATCTGCGCGTGCCGCTCGCGGAGCTCGATTTCCGCGCCTCGCGCTCGGGCGGACCGGGCGGCCAGCACGTCAACACGTCGTCGACCCGGGTCGAAGTCACCTGGGATATCGCGGGCTCACCCGCGCTGAGCGAGGAGCAGCGTCAGCGGCTGCTCATTCGGCTCGCGAGCCGGCTCGACGGAGCGGGGCGGCTCCGGCTCATCTCGAGTGCCACCCGCAGCCAGCTCCGAAACCGCGAGGACGCGACCGAGCGGCTACGTGAGGTCGTGGCCCGGGCGCTGGTGGTGCCCAAGGTGCGAAAGCGGACGCGCACACCCCGCGCCGCCAAGGCCGCCCGGCTCGAGAACAAGCGGCGGCGGGCGGCCACGAAACGGGACCGGCGGCCGCCCCGCGGGGAGGAATGACCGAGACCCGGTTGTCATCGGACGTACCACTTGTCAGATTATTCCAGCACCCCGTGCTACCCAACGGACCCGAGCGTCACGCCGCCGCTCTTCGCCGATCCAGGCTCCGGTACTGAATGGCCTCGCTTACGTGGCTGGTGGCCAAATCGTCGCTGCCCGCGAGGTCGGCGATCGTCCGGGCGATCTTGAGCACCCGGTGGTACGCCCGCGCCGAGAGGCCCAGGCGGGCGACGGCTTCGCGCAGCAGCCGCTCGACTGCCTCCGATAGGGGACAGTAGCGGCGCAGATCGCGGGCGGTCATGTGCGCATTGGCGTACAGTCCTGGCCGGTCGCGGAACCGCTCCCGCTGGCGCACCCGGGCCAGCTCCACCCGTTGCCGGACGACCGCGCTTGGCTCCTCGGCGTCGGCACCGACGAGGTCCCGATAGGGCACCGTCGGCACCTCGAGGTGGATGTCGATCCGGTCGAGGAGCGGGCCCGAGACCCGGGACCGGTAACGCTCGACATCGGCCTCCGCGCAGCGGCAGATGTGAACGGCGTCCCCATGGTAGCCGCAGGCGCAGGGATTCATGGCGGCCGCGAGCATGAATTGTGCAGGAAAAGTAAGGCTTACGGCGGCTCGGCTGAGCGTGACGGTCCCGTCCTCCAGGGGTTGTCGCAACACCTCGAGCACATTGCGTCGGAATTCGGGCAGCTCGTCCAGGAAAAGCACCCCGCCGTGGGCCAGGCTGACCTCGCCCGGACGCGGGACCGAGCCGCCCCCGATCAGCCCCGCGTCGCTGATGGTGTGATGGGGAGCCCGGAATGGCCGGACCGCACACAGCGACCGGCCTCCGCCAAGCAGGCCGGCCACGCTGTGGATCTTGGTGGTCTCCAGCGCCTCGTCCAGCGTCATGGACGGCAGGATGGTGGGTAAGCGGCGGGCCAGCATCGTCTTGCCGGCTCCAGGCGGCCCGACCAGCAGCAGGTTATGGGCGCCTGCCGCGGCCACCTCGAGGGCACGCTTGGCGGCGGTTTGGCTCCGGACGTCGGCGAAGTCCACCTCGTCCCTCCGCCGCTCCGCCATCAGCGCCGGGAGGTCGACCCGGGCCGGGGCGAGCGGCAGATCGCCTGCGAGGTAGGCGCAGACCTCCATCAGGGAGCGCGCCCCGCGGACCTCCAGGCCCGACACGACCGCGGCTTCGGGCAGGTTGTCGTGGGGCAGCAGGAGCCCGGAGCAGCCCGACGCCCGCGCGGCAAGTGCGACCGGGAGGGCTCCGCGGACCGGGCGAAGGTCACCCTCGAGGCCGACTTCGCCGAGGACCATGACCCGCTCGAGGTCCACGTCGGGGAGCTGGCCGCTGGCCACCAGGACCCCGAGGGCGATGGGCAGGTCGAGGCCGGAGCCGAATTTCCGGATGTCGGCCGGGGCGAGGTTCACGGTGATGCGCCGAAGCGGAAACTCGAACCCGGCATTGGTCAGTGCCGCGCCGATCCGCTCCCGGCCCTCCCGCACGGCGCCGTTGGGCAGGCCGACGGTGGCGAACGAGGGCAGGCCACTGCTGATGTCCACCTCGACGTCGACCGGATAGGCGTCGATACCGAGGATGGCGGCGGAGCGAATGCGGGCGAGCATGCCGGGCACCTTTCGAGGTCCCGGTGACGTTATGGCAGGACCCCCGCGGCGGGCGGACCCCGCGCCCGCCGCATGGTACCCACAAACGCGATTGGATCGCGGGAGTCGTTCGATGCGCCGTTGGTTCGCTGGTATGATGCTGTTGTCGTCGGTTGCCGCCTGCGCCGTACCCAAGGTCGCGGGCGCCCCGTTGGCGCCGATTGAGCGCGCCTGGGAAGTGCCGACACTCGAGCTCTACAGCGAATGGTGGCGGAAGACCGAGGCCTGCTCCGGCCGCACCGGTGACATGAGCCAGGTAACGTTCTACGCCGTCGATGCGCCCAGCGGCGCGATCGGGCTCAACGGGACCGTCGCCCATGGCTGGTGGGTCCGCGAGGGCAACCGGATCTACCTCCCCGCCAACGCGCTGGGTGAGGAGTGGCTGGTACGGCACGAGATGCTCCACGCCCTGCTCCAGCGTGGGTCCCACCCGAACAAGAAGTTCGTCGAGGCCTGTCACCTGGCCTCGATCGAGGCGTGGCGCGATTCGACGCTGCGCGTCGATCCCGCCAACCCTGCGGGCCGCTAGCGCGGCCCGCCCGACCCCCGGCTATCCCGCGGCTGCCCCCTTCGGCACCTCCCCCACCGCTGATTCCATACGCCGGAGCGCCTGCTCGTCGGCCCGGGTCGGCCCGATGAAGGTCCGCTTCGCCGACAGCTGCCAGTAGAGCACCATCCCCACCGCCAGCACCAGCATCGTCCACAGGACCAGCTCGTTGGGCGGCAGGCTGAAGATCACGGTGAGGAATAGCACCCAGACGATCGCGATCACGTTGAGCACCGGACTCCACGCGCCGAGATTCCACGGTGCCGTTGCCGCCGTGGTGTATTCCCCCTGCCCCCGCCGCCGGTTCCGCCAGTTGAGATAGATCGGGAACATGTACGCCAGGTAGAGCGTGATCGTGCTGATCGACGTGACCACGAAATACGCGGAGGCGTAGAGACACAGCGCCACCGCCAGCGTGCTCGTGATGAGGATCGACCAGACGGGCGTGCGGTAGGTCGGGCTCACCTGCTTGATCAGCGACGAGCCGGGCATGCCGTCGTCGCGGGCGAAGGCGTACCACATCCGTGCCATCGACGTGATCGACGACGAGCCGCACAGCCACATCGCGACGCCGATGATGATCGCGACGACGTTGGCGAAGAACACGCCCAGGTTGCCGTAGACGACCTGGAGGACGGGGTAGGCGTCATTGGCGGTCGCGGCGACGTCGCCGTTCGGGATGCACCACGTCAGGATCAGCAGCATCACGTAGCCCACCACCGCCGACACCGCCACCGACAGGAACACGCCCCAGGCGGAGTTCTTTCGCGCCATCACCGTCTCTTCGGCGACGTGGGCCGAGGCGTCGTAGCCCGTGTAGGTCCACTGCGCCTGCAGCAACGCGAGCACAAAGACCAGCGCGAACGGCGCCGCGCGATAGATCTCCGCCAGCCAGGGGAAGAGCGAGAACAGGGGCGAGGCGAAGGTGAATTTGCCGAAGACGAGCGCCGGCTGCGGTGTCCCGACGCCGAGATCGGCGGAGGACGCGTCGAGCGGATTGACGACCGTGGCCCGGGAAAACAGGAAGTCCAGGCTGTTGTGGTGGGTGCCGAACACCGTGAGCAGCAGGGCGATGATCGCCACGCCGCCGATGTGCCAGTAGACGCTGAAGTCGTTGAGCCGCGCGGTCAGGCGGATGCCGTAGATGTTGATGAGGATCTGCGGGAGCATGATCAACACCATGACGAACACGTAGAAATACCAGTTCGTCATCGTCCCGAAGACCGGCACCGCCTGGTCGGCGGGCAGACCCATGATCCGGGTGACGGCTCCCACGATGTAGATTGCCGCGGCGACGTTGATGCCGGCGGTGATGGTGATCTGCCCGATCATGTTGAGCCACGCCGTCGTCCACGCCCAGGTCCTGCCGCCGAGCCGGAAGGCCCAGAAATAGAGCCCCCCGGCGGTGGGATACGCCGACGCCAGCTCCGCCATCGAGGCCGCCACGCACAGCGTGAAGAGGCTCACCACCGGCCAGCCGACCGAATTGATGATCGGCCCGGCGAACTTGAGCCCGTAGCCGTAGAGCAGGACCGCGCCGGTCAGGATGGAGATGATCGAGAAGGAGATGGCGAAATTGGAGAACCCCCCCATCTCGCGGAACAGCTGCTGGGCATAGCCCAGCCGGTGGAGCTCTTGGATATCCTGCTGGATCAGCTCCTCGCGAGTCGGCGGACGCGCGGCCATGGAGGACCTCCCATCGGGGGCGGGCAGGTGGAGACAGGCCTCGCCAGAGATGCGGCGGTGCCGACGCTCCGTCAAGAGCCGCGGGTCCGCCGGCCCTCGACCGGAACCGTGTGGCGCCCCGACCCCCGTGGGAAGCGCACACTGGCGGCGGCCGAGTGGCCCTCCTATGATACGGCTGGAATCCCTCTCACCAGCCGCGGCCCGGACCTCGGGCCAGATCCGGACCCCCCATGTCGCGCTCCAGCGGATCGGTAGCCGCCCAGGCGCCTCGTATGCTCGCCCCGACGCCGCGGGGGCGGCTGGACGAGTGCGTCGAGCGGCTGCAGGGCGCGGCCCGCACCTTCGCTACCCTGGCGCTCAGCGACCGGATCCAGCTGCTCCGGGGCATGCGCGCCGGCTACGCGCGGACGGTGCCGCGCTGCGTGGAGACCTGCTGCCTGGCCAAGCGAATCGTGCCCGGCACCGTGCTCGAGGCGGAGGAGTGGTCGCTGGGGCCGTGGCCGGTCATGCGGCAGTTCCGTCTGCTGATCGAGACGTTGTCCGCGCTCCGGCGCCGCCGGGCCCCGCCGCTCGGCGAGCTGGGCCGGACCATCGACGGCCGGCTCAGTGCGGAAATCTTTCCGGGGAGTGTGCTCGACTCCCTCCTCATGCCGGGCACCCGGGCCGAGGTGCACATCCGCGCCGGGATCGGCGAGCGCGAGCTGCTGGCCTCGCAGGCCCGGTTCTACAAGCAGACTTCGGCCGGCGGCCGCGTCGTGCTCGTGCTCGGCGCGGGCAATTCCGCGGGCGTGCCGGTGCAGGATGTGCTCACCCGGATGTTCAACGAGGGCAAGGTCTGCCTGCTCAAGCTGCACCCGCTGAACGACTATCTCGCGCCATTGTTGTCGGAGGCGTTCGCCGACGCGATCGACCGCGATTTCCTCCACATCGTCACCGGGGATGCGGCCGAGGGAGCCTATCTCGTCCGGCACCCGGGCATCGAAGAGATCCACCTGAGCGGCTGCCCCGAGACCCACGAGGAGATCCTCTGGGGCTCGGCCGAGGCCGGCGCCGCCGACCGCAAGCGCCAGCAGCATCCGCTGCACATGAAGCCGGTGACCTCGAAGCTCGGTGGCGTCTCCCCCGTGCTCATCGTCCCAGGGCCCTATCTGGACCGGCAGCTCACATTTCAGGCGGAGGCCCTGGCGGGGGCATTGGTCCACAACGCCGCCATGAACTCCCACACGCCCCGTCTGCTCGTGACCCCGCGCGGGTGGCCCCAGCGGGATGCGTTCCTGCGCCATCTCGAGCTGGCACTGGCGGCGGCCCCGCTCCGGCTGGCGTACTACCCCGGGACCGCCGAGCGCTGGGAGCGGATCACGGCCGGCCGGCCCGGCGCCCGCCTGATCGGTGCGGCCATCGCCGGGATGCTGCCCTGGACGCTGGTGCCCGGCCTCGACCCATCCGACCGCCGCGAGCCGTTCTTCACCGCCGAGTCGTTCTGTCCCGTGCTGGGCGAGGTGGAGATCGGGAGCACGGACCCCGTCGAATTCCTGCAGCAGGCCGTAGGATTCGTCAACGAGCGAGTCTGGGGGACCCTCGCGGTCACCCTGATCGTGCACCCGCGAACCGAGGCTGATCCCCAGCTTTCCGCGGCGCTCGGGCGCGCCATCTCCCAGCTCCGCTACGGGGCGGTGGGCGTCAACGTGTGGCCGGCGCAGCTCTCCGCCATGGGCTCGGCACCCTGGGGCGGTCACCCCAGCTCGGTCGTGAGCGACGTGCAGAGCGGCCGCGGCTGGGTGCACAACACGGCGATGCTGGAGGAGGTGGAGAAGGCAGTCATCCGCCAGCCAGTGGCCCTCCAGCTGAAGCCCGCCTACGTCCCCGGCCATCGCTCGGCCGATATCCTGCTCCGGCGGCTCACTGCCGTCGAGCGGGGCGCGGGCTGGGCCGGCCTCCCCGGCGTCCTCGATGCCGCCCTTCGGAGCTGACCCCTCGCCCCTGCCCTCACCGCGCTCGCCGCCAGCCGGGCCAAGAGCGAGTTCCTCGCGAATATGAGCCACGAGATCCGCACGCCCATGAACGGGGTGCTGGGCATGACCCAGGTGCTGCTGGACGCCGGACTCACGCCGGAGCAGCGGCGCTACGCGGAGATCGTCGAACGATCCGGCCGCGATCTGCTGGCCCTGATCAACGGGATCCTCGATTTCTCCAAGATCGAGGCCGGCAAGATGACGCTCGAAGCCGTTCCGTTCGACCTGGCGCCGATCTGCGACGACGTGATCCGGCTGCTGGGCGTCGCGGCCACCGCCAAGGGCATCGGGCTCCGCCTCGAATCGGTCGAGCTCCCCGCTGCTCAGCTCGTGGGAGATCCAGTGCGGATGCGCCAGGTCCTCGTCAACCTGGTCGACAACGCGATCAAATTCACCGACCGGGGCGAGGTCGTGGTGGGAGTCGAAGCGCGGCCGACGGCCCCGGACGCGGTCCACCTTCGCCTTGCCGTGCGAGACACCGGAATCGGGATTCCGGCGGCGCAACGTTCCCGCATCTTCCAGCATTTTACGCAGGCGGACTCCTCCACTACCCGGAAGCATGGCGGGACCGGTCTGGGCCTGGCCATCTGCAGCCAACTCGTCGCCCTCATGGGCGGCGGGATCGAGGTCGAGAGCGAGGAGGGGCATGGCAGCCTCTTTACCGTCGATCTCCGCTTCCTCCTGGCCCCGATCCGGCCGGTCGCGCCCGAGCGAGTGACTCCGGCTGTGTCCACGGGAGCGGACAGTGCGCGGCGGCGCGTCCTGCTCGCCGAGGACAATCCCGTGAACCAGCTGCTGGCGCGGGGTCTCCTCACTTGCCTCGGCTGCGACGTCGACGTGGCGGCCAACGGCCAGGAGGCGGTTCGGCTCTTCGCCGCCGACCGCTACGATCTCGTGCTGATGGACTGCATGATGCCGGGGCTGGACGGCTACGAGGCGACCGCCGCCATCCGGCGGATCGAGCCCGCCGGCCGCCGGACGCCGGTAGTGGCCATGACGGCCAACGCCATGCAGGGGGACCGGGAGCGATGCCTCGCTGCGGGCATGGACGACTACCTGAGCAAACCGGTCGATCGGGAGGCTCTCGCGGGGGTCTTGGTCGCTTGGGCGGAGGGTGCGCCCCGCTGAGGCGGCGGCCTCCCTTTTGCTGCAATTTTTGGCTGAGACGAACACCCCGCCGTCTCGCCTCCGCGACTGATGCATCCGGCAGATCTTCTCGCAATCCGCGGGAGCAATACGCGATGATGAGACCCTTTCCTCGAGCTCGTTTGGCGGCACTGGCTTCCATCCTGGTCCTCACCTTTCTGAGCGGTGGGTGGCTGCTCCGGCCACGTCCTTCGTCCGAAGGTGGGGTCTACGAACAGGCCCGCCTCTTCGAGGGCGTCGTCGGCGCCATCAACCACCACTACATCGACTCCCTCGGTGAGGGCGACCTGTATCAGCGGGCCGCCGACGCGCTGGTGGAGTCGTTGCACGATCCCTACGCCGAATTGTTGATCAAGGACTCCTACCGCGAATATCAACGACAGATGGCAGGGACCGAGGTGGATCTGGAGCGCGGACCATCGGAGTCGGGTTGGGAGGGCCGGACCGGCGGCAACGTCATCGCTCCGGGGGACGAGGTGCTGAGCATCAACGGGCAGAACACGCGAGGCTGGTCGTCCGAGCGGCTGGACGAGGCGCTTCGGCGGACGTCCGGGCCCACGGTCACCATGGTGGTCAAGCCGCGAGGCGCGCCGTCTCCTGTGGTCCGGCGGTTCACCCGTACCGAGATCCACGTGCCGGCCGCGTCGCGCGGGGTTCTGCTGGCCGACGGCGTCGGCTACATCGTGCTTCGGCGCATGAGCCAGGGAGCCGCCGAAGAGCTGCGGGCCGCGGTCGACACCATGGTGGCGCAGGGCATGACTTCGCTGGTCCTGGACCTCCGGTCGAATCCGGGCGGTCTCATTCGCGAGGGTGTCTCGGTGGCGGGCCTCTTCCTCAACGCCGGCGACACCGTCGCCACGTCGGTCGGTCGGTCCGCCAAGCGGACCAAGACCTATTTCGCCGAAACGCCCGGTAACTGGGGTGATCTGCGCCTGGCGGTGCTCGTCAATCGTGGCACCGCCAGCTCGGCCGAACTGGTAGCAGGGGCGCTCCAGGACCACGACCGTGCCGTGATCGTTGGCACCGCGTCGTACGGCAAAGGCGTCCTCCAGACCACCTATCCCATCGGCGCGGACGTCGCGATCAAGCTGACGACAGCCCGCTGGTTCACGCCCAGCGGCCGCACCGTCCAGCGGCCGCGGGCCGACACCGCCGGAGCCATCGGCAACCGGATCCCGGCCAGCCGGCCAAAGGTGTTCTACAGCAGCCGCGGCCGAGTCGTGCCTGACGCGAGCGGCATCCTGCCCGACCTGCTCGTCCGTGCCCTGCCCCGATCCGAAGGTGAGCGCCTGCTCGCCGCCCGGCTGGGTGAGGACATGAACCGCTTCCGCGACGTCCTCGCGGGCTACGCAGCCGAGCTCCGGGCCGGTCAGGTCACGCAGGCCGACACGGCGCCAATGACGCCCGAGCGGCGGGACACGCTGTTCGCGCGGATGGCCGAGGCCGGGGTGCGCCTCGACCGCGCGACGTACGATCTGGCGGGCGGGTTCGTTGAGGAACAATTGGGGAACGAGCTGGCCCGGGCGTTCTTCGGGAGCGACTCGGTGCTCCGGCGGAAGGCGCGGACCGACCGCCAGCTCCAGGCCGCGCTGACCGTGCTTCGCGGCGCGGATAGCCAGGACGGCACGCTGACAGCCGCGATGCGGATGCAGCTCAGCGGACGGATCCGCTAGGCAGGAAGCGGTATGCCCCAGGGGCTCGTCGCCCGCTGGGAGTCCCTGAGCGCAGCGAAGGGGCCATGACCTGCATCATGGCCCCTTCGCTGCGCTCAGGGTGACTCCCCCGCTCAGGGTGACTCCCCTATCGTTTGCGGCCCCGACAAGTGCACCACGATTCGCGTTCCCCGCCCCACTTCGCTCTCGACTTCGATCCGGCCGCCCCATCCCTCCACCAGCCGCCGCACGATCGCGAGCCCGAGCCCCGACCCGCTGGTCGTTGTCGAGAAGCGAGGCTCGAAGATCCGGGGCAGCAGCTCCGTCGGAATCCCCTCTCCGTCGTCTAATACCTCGATCCACCCAGGCCCCACGGTCACGTCTATGACGCGTGCACCCGCGGTCCGGGCGTTCTCGAGCAGGTTGACCACCACCTCCTTGACCTCGTCCGCGCGGGCGGCGCCGATCGCGCCGGGCTGGCAGGTGAGCCGCACCGCGCACCCCTCCTCCGCCAGCCGATAGAGCTGGATCACTTCGCCGACCACGACGGCCAGGTCGATCCGGTCGAGCGGCTGGGGGTCGTCGTCCGGCGCCGCGAAGCGGCTGAACGCGCGGGCGATCGTGTCCAGCCGGTCGATCTCGGCGAGCATCCGCTCGGCCGTGTCCTCGAGGATGCGATCGAAGTCGGGGCGGCGGTCACGGTACACCCGCCGAAGATGCTGCAGGCCGAGCCGCATCGGGGTGAGCGGGTTCTTGATTTCGTGCGCCACCTGCCGCGCCATCTCGCCCCACGCGAGCACGCGCTCGGCACGGGAGACATCGGTGACGTCGTTGAGCGCGATCACGACGCCTCGAACCTCCGGTCCGAGCGACGCGAGCTGGAAGGAGATCCGCCGCCCGCCGGCCTCCAGTTCGGCCGTCGGCTCGGCGGTCGCGTCCTGCAGATAGCGCCGTACCGCCGTGGTGAACGGGGCCCACTCGGCGCCGAGCCGGTCGAGCAGCGGGGCGCCTTCCTCGAGTTCCACGCCGACGAGATCCACGGCCTGACGGTTGGCGATCAGAACGCGGCCCGCCGGATCGATGCCGACGACGCCGGTAGCAACGGTGCCGAGCACGGCGGCCGTCCGCCGGCGGGCCTCCTCGAGCGCGTGCTGGCTGCTCCGGATGTCCGCGGCCATCCGCTCGAACGCGCCGAAGACCGGCTCGAACTCGAGAGGCGGCTGGTCGGCGTGGGGCGGCATCGCCTGTCCGCGGCCGAGGGCCAGCGCGGACCGCCGGAGCTCGGCCACCGGGCGCGAGAGCGTGCGCGACGCGCGCTGTGCTCCGACCAGGGCCGCCGCCACCCCGGCGAGCGTCGTGAGCAGCAGCACCAGCGCGAGGTCGAGCTGCCGCACGGCCAGGGACGAGTCGTCGGCGAGCTGCGGCGTGGCCAGCACGCCGATGTCGGTCGGACTGCCGGGCTGGACCACCCGGTACCCGATCCGCTCGGCGAGCGAGGGGATCGAGCCGTCGCGCGTCACCTCGAGCTCGCCGTCGATTGCGAGCGCATCGTACGCATCGGGGTCCATCAGCTGCGGCATGACCCCGAGGTCCTCGAGGACCTGCGTGCTCGTCCCCGTGAGCCGGCCGCCGAGGTAGAGCGCGAGGTCCGCGTCGATTCGCCGGCTGAGCTCGCGGAGCCGATCGTCCGGGACCGGGGTGCCGCCACGGACGAGGCCCCCGGCCGTGAGCACGGCATCGCGCAGCGTCTGCGTGATCAGCAGGTCCCGGCTACGCTCGACCTCCTCCGCCAGCCGGGCGAAGCTCCACGCCGCGAAGCCGATGGCGGGCAGCAGGAAGAACGCGCCCAGTGTGACGGCCAGCCGGATCCGAAACGACCGGGCGAGGCTCCGCCAGCGGGGAGGGCGCAGGCGCACGCCGGCGATGAGCTCCGCGACCAGCCAGAGCAGTCCCAGCACCGCGGCGTCGAGCAGCACGACGAGCACGCCTCGCACGAAGAGCGGAACCGGCCCGCGCAGGTCGATCGTGGCGTGCACTACGCGGTGCCCTCCCGGAAGCTCGAGTGGATACTCGTTCCGGACGGACCACCCCTGGCGCCTCCAGTGCGGGCGGGGTGTGGCCGCGGAGGGATCCGCCGGCGGGCTGAGCGTGAGCCGGTAGAGTGGCGACTGCTGGCTCCCCGGATCGAGCAGCCGGCCGACGCGGCCGCGGAGCACGAGGGCGGAGCGTGGTCCCACCGCCGCCGTCATGACCTCGTCCGGCGCGACCCGGACCATCAGCACGTAGTGCACGCCTGGCACGCGAAGCACCTGCGACACCCCGACGCTGTCCCCGGGAGGCAGGCTTCGCACCATCGTCGACAACAGCGACGGCGGCAGATCCAGGGAGTCGAGCACCAGCTCGTCCATCAGGGCGCCCTGCGCAGACCAGAGTGCGAGGTGCGACGGATATCCCTGTGAGCCGAGCGCGGAGCCCTGCCAGAGGGCATACATCTCCGAGGCACTCTCGGGCGCCGGCGAGCGGCGGACTGCCTCGCCGAACCGCTCGAGCAGCGGGACCGCGAGCGGGTCAGGCTCATTCCCGAGCCGCGCCACGTCCCGTTGCGCCACCTGGACGCGGCCCGCCAGCTCCGCTCCCCATGTCACCAATGCCGAGGAGCTTCCGGCCACGAGCGCGATGCCGGTGATGGCCGCCCAGCGCGGGCCCGGGAGCGTCACCAGCAAGAGCGCCGGCGTCCAGACGAAGGTGTACCACTCCGGCCAGCCGCCGCGCGGGCTCCAGACGAGGACGCCGATCCCCGACGCCGCCAGCGCGATGAGCACCCCCGCGGCGATGTGCCCCCACGCCCGGGTGTCGGCCGAGCGGCCCCGGAACAGCGCGGCGGTCGGCACGATGAGCGCGGAAGCGGAGACCATTAAGGCGAGGTGCCAGGTCAACCAGAGGCCGATGGACACGCCGTCGGCCGGGGGCGTGATGCCCCGGCCGAGGCTGCTGATCAGGTAGGGCGAGAACAGCAGCAGGGCGCCGCCCAGGCCCAGACCGTACCATCGCCTTGGCAGGCGTTGGCGCCAGAGCCAGACCCCGCCGACCGTGAGCAAGGTGCCCGCGAGCGTCAGCACGCCGGCGCTGCCGGACAGGGGGCCAAGCACCGGCCGGAAGAAGGTGGCCGGCGAGAACAGCGGCTGGAGGCCGAGGGCCGGCCCGACAGGCGCGCGCATCGCCAGCCAGACGAACGCCGCCAGAAGCGCGAGGCGCTCGAACGGCCGCGCCGTCACGCTCAACCCGAGCGCGAACACCACCACCACGAGCCAGGTGACGAGCCGGGTCCCGCGCTCGGATGCCAGCTCCTTGGCCGCGCCCTGCTCCGGCGGCACGGGCCGAACGCTGAAGAGCAGCCGGGGCCCGGCAGTGGTGGGTTCCTCGTAGTCGAAGACGTCGGCGCTGTCCGGCGCGGTATTCGGCGGGTAGACGATCAGGCCGACTTCGGTGCGCTGGCGGAAGAGCTCGGCGAGGCTCCGGCCGCGGTCGGGCACGGCGGGATGCGCCCAGATGAGCACGCCCGCCACCGCGACCCGGCCGTCCGGGGTGTGGCGCCTGGCCTCGAGCTCCACGTAATATCCAGTCGCCCGTGAGCCGATGGAGTCGCCGCGCGCCGCGGGCGGCAGCCGGTGACGCCCTGCCCATGCCCACGGCAACCCGGCGCCATCGAGGATCACGACGCTCATCTCTGGCCCGCTGGCCGGTACCAGCCGCTCGAGCAGGGCGAACGCGGTTTCCCGGTCGTTCGTGGCGCTCGCCGAGGCCGCGGCCTCGGCGAGCCGCTCGGCCCGGTGGTAGGCCGCGTGCAGATCGCCGGCGAGACGCTCGGAGGCGGCATCGACCCGGCGCTGCCGCTGCTCCGGCCAGCGGCTCTCGATGGCCGTCAGCCCCCATTGGGAGACGGTAAGTGCCGCAACCACTCCCGCGAGCGCGCCGGCCAGCGTGCGCCGGCGCCATCCGGTCCAGGGGCGCCCGAGCATGAGCAGGACGACCAGCAGGATCGCCACGACCGCCACCCATACCCACGCCGGGCGGCGGAGCCACTCCGCCGCCGCGGCGAGGGCGGCGACCACTACCGGCACCCACGACCACGCGCGATGACTCAATCCGGCCGCCCCTGGCGATTGAAGGACATGACTCCCGGCTCCGTGAGCGACCGGCTGCGGGAGCGCGCGGGCCTGATCGTGCCCGTGGGCACGACCGAGCAGCACGGCCCCCACCTTCCGCTCGGCTGCGACACGATCATCGTGGAGCGTCTCGCCGACGATCTGTCGGCGGAGTTCGGGATCCTGCGCGCGCCGACGGTGGAGTACGGGGTCCACGTGCCCGCGCATGCCTTCCCGGGCGGCGCCTCGCTGCGGCGCCGCACGCTGCATCGGTTCATGAACGAACTTATCGAGTCCTGGGAGGAGGGGGCAGGCGTCCGCGAGTTCGTCATCCTCACCGCCCAGGCGAGCGACGCGCATCTCGAGGCCCTGAGCACCATCCGGACCGATCAGGCCCGGGTCCAGGTCATCGACGTCTTCAGCCTCGACTTCGGCGCGCTCCTGGAGCGGCCGGGGGCCCCGATTCAGGGCGGTGAGCTCGATACCTCGCTCCTGCTGTGCCTTGCGCCCGAGACGGTCCACATGGAGCTGGCGCGCGACTTCGCCATCACTCCGCAGATGCTCGCCCGGTACCGCCCCGGGCACAGCAGGCAGTTGCCGCAGGGATCACCGGGCTCGGTGGGATTTCCGAGCCTCGCGTCCGCCCAAAAAGGGGAGCTGCTGTATAGATTCATCCTCGACCGGATCAGGACCTGTCTGACCGGACCCTGAGACGAACCGAACGGAGACCGCATGCGCAGCGCAGCGCTGCTGTTGATGGTGCTGCCCCTCCTGTCCGCGGCCGCGCAGGAGCCGCTGGAGACCAAGCTCGTGGTCACGCAGAACGGGCAGGAGATCGGCCGCGAAGAGTTCGCGCTGCGCTCGACCCGCGGCCGCGGGCTGCCGGGCACGACCATCATCGCCGCCGCTCGCTATCCATCCACCAGCCCCACGACCCGCCTGGCCGCCACGCTCGAGCGCACGCCCGACTCGTCGCTCGCCAAGTTTCAGCTCGACGTCGAAAGCGCCGGCGCGGTGACCGTCATTCTGGCCGCCGGGTCGGGCGCGCGCCTGATCGTGCGGACGATAGCCAAGGGGTCCGAGTCCGGCCGCGAGCTACCCGGCGGCCCCGACGTGGTGCTGCTCGACGACGCAGTCTTCTCGCTCTATCACCCGGTGGCGGAGCTCGCCACGCCCGCGGGCCGCACCCTCACGGCGATCTTCCCGCGCTCGGGCAAGCGGGCCACGTTCACCGCCCGACGCGAGTCCGGCGCCGCCGGCGGCGCCAGCCGGGTCGCCTTGAGCGGCGAGATCAGCGGCACCCTGGTCACCGACGCGCACGGCCGGCTCGAGCGGATGGAGCTGCCCGCCAAGGGCACGGTCGTCACCCGGGCCCAGTAGATCCCTCCCTCAAGTCGTTATCCGACACTGATGCACCGAGGCTTCGTCGCAACCTGAAACCTGCGCGATGGGGGGTCCGTATGGGACCCGGCACCGTTCACACCACACAAGGGCTCCGTCATGATTCGCTGGTCCCGCATCCTCGCGCTGGTCGCACTGTGCCCCCGCCCCGCCGGCGCCCAGGACACGACCGCCGCTCTGCGCGCCGTCCCGACTCAGGACACGACGGCGGCCCACGCTCCCGCTCCAGTCCTGACGCTGTCGCTCCAGGAGGCGCTCCAGCAAGCCCGAGCCAACAGCCCTGCGTATCGCCAGACTCTGAACGACGCCGGCCCCGCCAAGTGGGGCGTGCGGAGCGCCTACGGCAACTTCCTCCCGTCCCTGTTCGTGGCCTCGGACCTGGGCTACACCGGCAGCGGCCAGTCGAACTTCGGCGGCGGCTTCGTGCGGCCCACCTCGGCGTTCGTCACCTCGGGCTACAACCTCGGCCTCCAGTGGCAGCTCGACGGTCGGGTGCTCACCGCCCCTGCCCAGCAGAAGGCGCTCCGACGGGCCACCGACGAGGACATCAGCGGTGCCGGCGTCGACCTGCGGGCGGAGATCGAGACCCAGTATCTCACGACCCTGCAGGCGGGCGCGCAGGTCGCGGTGGCGCGGCAGCAAGTGGTGCGGAACGCCGAGTTTCTGAAGCTCGCGAACGCGCGTTATCAGGTGGGCCAGGCCACCCTGCTCGACGTGCGGCAGGCGGAGGTCACGAAGGGGCAGAGCGATGTGGCGCTGCTCCGCGCCGTACAGGCGGAGAATGAAGCGAAGCTCGACCTGCTGCGCCGGATGGGCGTCGAGCCGCCGGCGCCGGTGGATCGGATTGCGCTCAGCGATTCGTTCCCGGTGACCGCTCCGGCCTATGCCCTCGATTCGCTGCTGGCGCTGGCCGACGAGCAGAATCCGGCATTGCGCTCGCTTCGGGCGCGGCGGAAGGCGGCCTCGCTCGGCGTCCGCGCCGCCAAGAGCGAGTTCCTGCCCACGCTCTCCGCTCAGGCGGGATGGAGCGGCTTCACGCAGCAGTTCACCAACGAAGGGGTCCTGCTCAATCAGACGCTGGCCGACGCGCAGTCTCAGGCAGCGGGCTGCCAGTCGAACAACGAGGTGCGCGCCGCGGTAGGGCTGAGCACGGCCGACTGCTTCGGGGACGCGGGGCTCAACCCCCAGGGCACGGCCCTCGATCCTGCCGTGAGCCAGGCGATCCACACGGGCAACGATGTCTTCCCTTTCGATTATACCGGCCAGCCGTTCCAGGCCACCCTCCGGATCTCGCTCCCGATCTTCACCGGATTCGGCCGCTCGCTCCGGCTGTCGCAGGCGCGCGCGGACGAAGACGATGCCGACGAGAGCGCCCGCGCGCGCCGCCTCCAGGTCCGGAGCGATGTCCACGCGCGCTACCTCGGCCTGCAGACCTCCTACCAGGCAATCGGCGTCCAGTCGGCCAATCGCGAGGCGGCGCGCGACCAGCTCCGGCTGGCGCAGGACCGCTACCGGCTCGGCGCGGGCACGTCGCTGGAGGTGTCGGACGCCCAGAACGCCGTGCAGCGCGCCGAGGGCGATTACGTGAACGCGATCTACGACTACCACAAAGCCATCGCGGCGCTGGAAGCCGCGGTGGGTCGTCCCCTTCGCTAACGAGGAACGCACATGTCCCGCGGGATGAAGATTGGTCTGATCGTCGTGGGCCTCGCGCTCGTCGCGGGTGGGGCCGCCGCCTACCAGATCAACAAGAAGAAGCACGCCGGCACCGAGGTGCGGTTGGAGCAGGCAGTGCGACGCGATCTGGTGAGTGCGGTCACGGCGAGCGGGAAGATCGAGGCCAAGACCTCGGTCGACATCAGCGCCGACATCACCGGGCGCATCATCCGGATCGCGGTCCGCGAGGGCGACCTGGTCAACAAGGGCCAGTTCCTCATCCAGATCGACCCGGCCCAGTACCAGGCGGCGGTGGCGCGGGCGCAGGGCCTCGTCGGCTCCACCGAAGCCACGCTGACGCAGGCGCGTGCCAACCTGGACCAGGCGGAGCGGGCGTGGAACCGCGCGAGGCAGCTCACCCAGCTGGGGCCGAACCTGATCGCGCCCGAGGCCGCCGAGCAGGCGCGGACGTCCTACGACGTGGCCCAGGCCAACTGGCAGGCCACCCGCGCGCAGCTCGAGCAGTCGCGCGCCAGCCTGCAGGAGGCCCGGGACAACCTCGCCAAGACGCGGCTCACCTCGCCGATCGCCGGGCGGGTGGTCCGGCTGGCCGTCGAGGAAGGCGAAGTCGCGGTGCCCGGCACGTTCTCACGGGAGACGGGCCTGCTGATGACCGTCGCCGACCTGTCGGTGATCCTGGCCAAGGTGCAGGTCGACGAGACCGACGTCGTGCGGCTGGCGGCCAACGACTCGGTCGAGGTCACGATCGACGCCTATCCGGACACCAGCTTCACCGGCCGGGTGACGGAGATCAGCCACAGCGCCCAGCTGACGGCCACCCAGACCGCATCGGGCTCGAACGACCGGGCCGTCGACTTCGATGTGGAGGTCACGCTCGACAACCCGCCGCGCGACGTTCGGCCCGACCTGAGCTGCACCGCCCGCATGGTGACCGACACCCGGAACCGGGCGCTCAGCATTCCGATCATCGCCCTCACGGTGCGGGACCACGAGCGGGTGCCCATCGAGGACTCCACCATGGATACCACCCGGCTCAAGAAGCTGGGCAAGGAGGCGGAGGGCGTGTTCGTGGTGCGGGACGGCAAGGCGACGTTCCGGCCGGTCAAGGTGGGCATTGCGGGCGACGAGTACTTCGAGGTGATCGACGGACTTCGCGAGGGCGAGACCATCGTGGCCGGCACCTACCAGGCCATCCGCGATCTCAAGGACGGCGCCCGCGTCCGGGCCGCCGACACCACCAAGCGGGCCGAGGCTTCGAAGTCATGAGCGAGCTCATCCGGATCCGCGACCTGGCGCGCGAGTACCAGATGGGCGACGAGCGGATCCTCGCCCTCCAGAGCGTGACGCTCGACATCCGCCGCAACGAATACGTGGCCATCATGGGGCCCTCGGGCTCGGGCAAGTCCACCATGATGAACCTGCTCGGCTGCCTCGACACGCCGACCGGCGGCGAGTACTGGCTCAACGGGCAGGAGGTCTCGCGGCTCTCCGACGACCAGCTGGCCCGGGTCCGGAACCGGGAGATTGGCTTCGTGTTCCAGACCTTCAACCTGCTGCCTCGGGCGACGGCGCTTCACAACGTCGAGCTGCCCCTGGTCTATGCCGGCGCCCGCGCCCGGGAGCGCCGCGAGCGCGCGGCGGCCGCGCTCGCGCGAGTGGGGCTGGAGCACCGGATGGACCACCGGCCCAACGAGCTCTCGGGCGGCCAGCGCCAGCGCGTGGCCATCGCCCGGGCGCTGGTGAACGAACCCTCCATTCTCCTCGCCGACGAGCCGACCGGCAACCTCGACAGCGTCACCAGCGAGGAGATCATGCGCGTCTTCGGCGACCTGCACGCCGCCGGCCAGACCGTGATCATGGTGACCCACGAGCCCGACATCGCCGCCCACGCCGAGCGTGTGGTGGTCCTGCGGGACGGGCGGGTGGAGAGCGACCGGCTCACCCGCGGCGCCGCGGCCTAGATGCGCTTCCTCGAGGCGGTGGGAATGGCGTTCCGGACCATCCGGGCGCAGAAGCTCAAGAGCTTCTTTTCGCTGATCGGGGTGCTGATCGGCGTCACGTTTCTCATCGCGGTGGTGTCGATCGTGCAGGGAATGAACCGGTACATGGTCGACCGGTTCGCCAACACCCTCATCGGCGCGAACACCTTCGAGCTCCGCCAGCGGCCGGGCATCGTGACGGGCGAAGTGACCGAGGAGACCTGGCGCTCGTGGATGCGTCGGCCGCGCATCAGCTACTCCGATGCCGACTACGTGCGCGCGCGGATCACCACGCCCGCCACCTTCGCCAAGTTCTGCGAGGACCGCGTGGCCGTGTACTACCAGGGAAAGGTGGCGAAGGACATCCGCCTAGTCGGTACCGAGGCCGACTACTTCGGCATCCGGAACTACCAGATCGTCGCGGGCCGGGCGTTCACCGCGCAGGAGGTGGGCACCGCCCAGGCGGTCCTCGTGGTCGGCAACGAGCTGGCCGAGAAGCTGCTCCCCGGCGTCGATCCCCTGGGGAAGACCGTGCAGATCGGGGGCCTGCCCTATCGCATCATTGGCGTGGTGGAAAAGCAGGGCACCCTGTTCGGGCTCTCGCTCGACAAGTTCGCGGTCATGCCGTTCAGCGCGCCGGGGCGGCGGCTCATCTGTCCCATCAACATCCTCGACGCGCTGATTGTGCGCACGGCCGATCCCACCAACATGGAGCGCGCCGTGGCCGAAGCGGAGGCGATCATGCGCAGTCGCCGTGCCCTCAAGCCCTGGCAGGGGAACAATTTCGACTTGCAGACGGCGGAGGGCGCCCTGGGCACCTGGCGCAAGATCTCGAAGATCCTGTTCCTGGCACTCCCCGGCCTGGTGGCGATTTCCCTGGTGGTCGGCGGCATCGTCATCATGAACATCATGCTGATGGCGGTGAGCGAGCGGACGCAGGAGATCGGGATCCGGAAGGCGCTGGGCGCCCGCCGGCGCGACATTCTGGCGCAGTTCGTCGTCGAATCGGCCACCCTCTCGGCCGCGGGCGCGCTGCTGGGCATCGGGTTCGGCCTGGCGCTCGCCTTCGTGGTGAAGGCGCTGACGCCGCTGCCGGCCGCGGTGGCGCCGTGGTCGGTGGCGGTGGGAATGACCCTCGGCATCGGCGTGGGCGTCGTGGCGGGTGTCTACCCCGCCAGCCGTGCCTCGCGGCTCGATCCCATCGTCGCGCTGAGGGCCGAATGACTCCCACCCGGCCGGTCAGCATGCTGAGCCGCATGGCGGAGGGCGTCGGAATCGCGCTCGACTCCGTCCGATCCAACAAGGTGCGCGCGTCGCTCACGGTGCTGGGCGTGGCCATCGGCGTCACCGTCGTGATCGCGATGGGCTCGGCCATCACCGGGATCAACCGGAGCATAACAAACATCCTCGAGTCGGCGGGGCCCAAGACCTTCTACGTCCAGCGCTTCTTCGAGGGCGGCATCACGGTATCGGACGGGTCGGACGAGCTGTCGCCCTGGCGGCGGATGCCCTGGATCACCGAGGAGGAGGCGGAGCTGATCCGCCGCCAGCCGACGGTCCGGGACATCAACATCGGCGACTACACCCGGGGGCCGGTGGGCGCCGAGGCCACCACGCTCTCGAGCGTCGCCATCGCGGGGTTCAGCCCGACCTACCTCCAGGTGAACGGCGGCGACATCATCGCCGGGCGGAGCTTCACGCCCATGGAGTACGCCGCGGGCGCGCGGGTGGCGGTGATCAACGACAAGCTCGCGCAGTCGCTCTTCCCCGGGCGCGATGCGGTCGGCAAGACGATCAAGATCTACGGCCAGCCGTTCCAGGTGATCGGCCTCCACGCCGAGGCGGCGTCGCTGTTCAGCAACGCGGACGAGCCGCGACTCGCCATCCCCCACACCATCTTCGTCAAGGTGGCCGAGTACGACCGCGGCTGGATGGAGATCGCAGTGGTCCCGACGGACGCCGCCACGACGCTCGAGGCCCAGGACGAGGTCACCGCGGCCTTGCGCAGCGCCCGGGGCCTGAAGCCCGCCGAGCCGAACAACTTCGCCATCGTGACGCAGGACCGGGTGCTGGAGGCGTTCAACAAGATCACGGGGGGGTTCTTCGTCGTGATGGTCGCCCTGTCGAGCGTGGCGCTGATGGTGGGTGGCGTGGGGGTGGTGGCGATCATGATGATCTCGGTCACCGAGCGTACCCGCGAGATCGGCGTCCGCAAGGCGCTTGGCGCCACCCGCGGCGAGATCATGTTCCAGTTCCTGGTCGAGGCGGCGACGTTGACGTTGATCGGCTGCCTCATCGGGATGGCGCTCGGGGCGCTGGTGGCCTGGGGGATCCGGACCTTCTCCCCGATCCCGGCCACCGTGCCGCTGGCGTCGGTGGTGGCGGCGGTCATGGCGTCGATTCTGACGGGCGTGCTGTTCGGACTGTACCCCGCGAGCAAGGCGTCGCGGCTGGATCCGGTGGAGGCGCTGCGCTACGAATAGCCCGACAGCCTGAGCTCACCGCTGCGCCTTCCCGCCCTACCCCGCCTATTTTCCAGCCATGCCCTTCCTCGAGGCCCTCCGTCTCGCGCTCCAGGCCATCTGGGGCGCCAAGCTCCGGTCCTTCTTCACCCTCCTCGGCATCATCGTCTCCGTCGGCTTCCTGGTCGTCGTCGTGGCGGTCATCCAGGGGATGAATGCGTACGTCAAGGAGAACCTGACGGGCGCGATGATCGGAACCAACGCGTTCCAGGTCCGGCGCTCGCCGATCTCGGTGGGCCTCCTGGCCGACGAGCAGGTACGGGTGATCGCCAAGCGGCCGCTGATCTCGGCGGAGGACGCCGCCGTGGTCCAGCGGGCGTTGCCCGAGGCACAGGCGGTGGCGCTCCAGTCGGGCTGGCCCACCCCGATCAGCGACGTCTCGTACCACGACCGGACGCTGGGGAACGTGCTCGTCTTCGGCGTCACCCCGCCCTACCAGATCGTCCAGGATTACCAGATGCTGGCGGGCACCCCGCTCACCGAACCGGACCTCCGCGAGCGGCGGCCGGTGGCGGTGGTCGGCCACGATGTCGCCGAGAAGCTGTTCGACCGCCCAGCGGCGGCAGTAGGGAAGAAGATCCGGGTCTCGGGGCGGGAGTTGCTCATCACCGGGGTGATCGCCAAGAAGGGCCGAGTGCTCGGGCAGTCGTTCGACGCCTTCATGCTCCTGCCGTTCAGCACCTTCGAGTCGTTCTACGGGCGGCGGAAGACGACCGTGGTTTCGGTGAAGATGGCCAGCTCGGAGGCCATCGAGCCGGCGATGGCGCGGGCGGAGGAAGCGATGCGGATCGCCCACCGGCTCCGGCCCGGTGAGGCGAACGACTTCACGGTGGACAAGGCCGACGCGCTGGTGGCCTTCTGGCGGCAGCTCACGCGGGTGCTGTTCACCGCGATCCCCGCGGTGGTCTGCATCGGGATCGTGGTCGGCGGCATCGTCATCATGAACATCATGCTCATGAGCGTCACCGAGCGGACCCATGAGATCGGGCTCCGGAAATCGCTCGGCGCGCGGCGGGCCGACATCCGCCGCCAGTTCCTGATCGAGGCGATCGTGTTGTCCACCCTCGGCGGGGTGCAGGGCGTCCTGGCCGGCTGGGCGCTGGCGGTGGCGGTCTCCACGTTCACCCCGCTCCCGGCACGGATCACGCTGTGGTCGGTGGCCGTGGCGCTGGCGCTCGGCGGCGGTGCCGGCATCGTCTTCGGCGTCTTCCCGGCCGCCCGGGCCGCGCGCCTCGACCCGATCACCGCCCTCCGCGCCGAATAGCGTCGCGTGCGCTTTCATATCGGCATCCGGAACCTGAGCGAGGGGGTGGCGATCGCCTTCGACTCGCTGCGCACCAACAAGCTCCGCTCCGGGCTCACCATCCTCGGCGTCGTGATCGGCGTGACCACGGTGATGGCCATCGCCTCGATGGTCCAGGGGATCCGCGCCCAGATCTTCAACGCGATCGAGACCGCCGGCCCGTCGGTCTTCTACATCATCCGCTACTTCTCGAGCACGCCGGTCAACCCGGACAACCTGCCGTACGAGGTGCGGATCCGGCCCATCGTGACCCGCACCGACGCCGAGGCGCTGGCACGGGTCCCGCAGATCGCCTACGCGGGCATGTGGGTGCAGCTGTTCCAGCGGATGGAGTACCAGGGGAACCGGACGCAGACGGTCACGCTGTTCGGTGCGGACGATCACTTCATGGACATCCAGGGGGGCACGCTGCTCCGTGGCCGCTTCTTCACCAGGGGCGAGCTGAGCGGCGACGAGGTGATCGTGATCGAGTCCGACGTGGCCGACCGGCTCTTCGGAGACCTCGATCCGATCGGCCGCTACATCCGGGTGGGGCCGACCGCCCTCCGGGTGATCGGCCTCTACCAGAAGCCGGACAATATCTTCGAGCCGCCGGGCCAGCAGATCGGCGGCGTCATGCCCTTCGAGACGGCGCACCAGAACTACCACTACGACGAGACCAATAACCTGTTCATCGCGGTGCGGCCGCGGCCCGGCCAGGACCCGGAGGCGGTGCGGGACCTGGCCACCGTCGCTCTCCGCCGGGTCCGGAACCTCCGCCCCGGCGTGCCCAACACCTTCGACCTCATCACCCAGGACCAGATCCTGGAAGTCATCGGGAACCTCACTACCTATTTCTTCCTGGCGATGGTCGCGCTCTCGAGCGTGGCGCTGCTCGTCGGCGGCATCGGCGTGATGGCGATCATGATGGTCTCGGTGACCGACCGGACCCGCGAGATCGGTCTCAGAAAGGCGCTCGGCGCCACCCGGCGGGAGATCCTCTGGCAGTTCCTGGTCGAGGCCGCCACGCTCACCCTGGTCGGGGGGCTGGTCGGCATCGTCTTCGGGCTGGGCGCGGGCGAGCTGATGAAAGCGGCGCTCGACCTGAGCTCGGGGGTGCCGCTCTGGAGTGCGGGACTGGCCTGCGCCGTCAGCATCGGCATCGGGCTGGTCTTCGGGCTCTATCCCGCGAACCGGGCCGCGCGGATGGACCCGGTGGAGGCGCTGCGGCACGAGTGAGCCCTGGACCGCTGGCCCTGGCGGGCAAGATGAGGATATTCTTGCTCCCGCAGCCCGACCGACCCAACCCAGCCGCGGAGTCCGCATGCCCGTCGATGTCCTGGCCATCGCCGCCCACCGCGACGACGTCGAGCTCACCTGCGCCGGCACCCTGCTCCGCGCGGCGGACGCGGGACGCCGCACCGGCATCCTGGACCTCACGGCCGGCGAGACCGGCACTCGCGGAAGCGCCGAGCTGCGGGCCCAGGAGGCGGAGCGGGCGGCGGAAGTCCTGGGGGTCCGCGAGCGGCGGAACGCCGGCCTCCCCGACGCCCATCTCCAGAACACCGACCAGATGCGCCGCGTCGTGGTAGAGCACATCCGTCACTTCGCGCCGCGGGTCGTCATCCTGCCGTACGCCGTCGGCCGGCACCCCGACCACCGCAGGGCCAGCGAGCTCGGCCGGGATGCCTGCTTCCTGGCCGGGCTGAAGAAGTACGACGCGGCCGGCGCCCCCCACCGGCCGTTCAAGATCCTGTACGCCCTGTCCTACCGTGAGGATCCGGTCAAGCCGACGTTCGTGGTCGACATCACGCCGCAATTCGAGCGGAAGATGGCGGCCATCCGGTGTTACGCGAGCCAGTTCGACGGGGCCAAGGCCGCTGGGGAGATCTTCCCTACCGGCCAGGACCTCTACTCCCTGGTCGAGACCCAGAACGCGCACTACGGCTCCCTCATCCGCACGCGCTACGGCGAGCCGTTCTTCACCGACGAGACCATGGCCGTGGACGACGTAACCGCCCTCGGCGTGCAAAGCATGTAGCCTCCGGGTATTTTCCGACCGTGACCCGCGACCCCGTCTACCTCGACCATGCCGCCACCACCCCGGTCCGCCCGGAGGTGCTGGAGGCGATGCTGCCCTACCTGACCGCCCAGGCGTTCGGCAACCCGTCGAGCGCCCACCGGTACGGCCGGACCGCCCGGGCAGGCCTCGAGCAGGCCCGGCGCGAGGTGGCCCAGGCGGTCGGCGCCGAGCCCAACCAGGTGATCTTCACCTCCGGCGGGACCGAGGCCGACAACCTCGGCATCGTCGGCGCCGCGCTGGCAGCCCGCGAGCGCGGCGGCGCCATGTGCGCCGTGGTCTCCGCCATCGAGCACAAGGCCATCCTGGCGGCCGCCCATGCGGTCTGCCACCTCGGCGGGCAGGAGGTGCTCCTGCCGGTCGACCGCGAGGGCCGGGTCGACCTCGACGCGCTCGACGAGGCACTGCGCCACCGGCCGGCGGTGGTCTCGGTGATGTGGGTGAACAACGAGGTCGGAGTGGTGCAGCCGGTGGCCGAGATCGCCGGGCGCTGCCGCGAGGCCGGGGTGGCCTACCACACCGACGCCGTCCAGGCATTCGGCAAGGTACCGGTGAACCTCGCCACGACGGCCTGCACCCTCGCCACCATCTCGGGTCACAAGATCGGCGCGCCCAAGGGCATCGGGGCCATCATCGTGCGCGACCGGAAGGCGGTCGAGGCCATCATCCACGGCGGGGGCCAGCAGTTCGGCATCCGCCCCGGCACGGAAAACGTGGCCGGTGCCGTGGCGCTCGGCCGTGCCGCCGCCCTTGCCGCCGCCGAGCAGCCCGCCGAGACGGAGCGGCTCCGTGGCCTGCGCGACGAGCTCGCATGCCGACTCCGGGAGGTCGTGCCGGACCTGGTCGTGAATGCCGGGGGCGCCGAGCGCGCGCCCCATGTGCTGAACGTGGCCGTGCCCGGCGCCGACAGCGAGGCGCTGCTGATGCACCTCGATCTCGCGGGAGTGGCGGCGTCGAGCGGGTCGGCCTGCTCCACCGGCGCGGTCGAGCCGTCGCACGTGCTGATGGCCATGGGAATCCCGCGCGAGCTCGCGCTCGGCGCCATCCGGTTCAGCCTGGGGCACGAGAGCGGCCCCGGGGACGTGGCCCGCGTGGTCGAGGTGATGCCGGCCGTGGTGGCCAAGGTGCGGAAGCTCGCGGGAGTGCTCGGACGTGCCTGAGCGCGGGCGGGAGCGCGTGCTGGTCGCCATGTCGGGCGGGGTGGACAGCTCGGTGGCTGCCGCGCGGCTGGTCGAGCAGGGGTACGACGTGGTCGGTGCCACGATGAAGCTCTTCTGCTACGGCGACGACGTGCCGGACCGCCCGTGCTGCTCGCTCGACTCGATCAACGACGCGCGGGACGTGGCACACACGCTGGGTATTCCGCATTACGTCCTCAATCTCGAGGACCGCTTCAATCTGCACGTCATTCAGAACTTCGTGAGCGAGTACAGCCGCGGCCGGACCCCGATTCCGTGCGTGCGCTGCAACTCGTTCACCAAGTTCCGCGACCTCCTGGCCCACGCGGACGCGCTCGACTGCGCCTTCATCGCCACGGGACACTACGCGGTGGCGCGGGACGGCGGGCTCTTCCGCGGCGAGGATCCGCTCAAGGACCAGAGCTACTTCCTCTGGGGCGTCGACCGAGCGGTGGTGGCCCGGATGCTCACGCCGGTCGGGTCGCTCACCAAGGCGCAGACCCGGGCGTACGCACGCCGGCTGGGGCTGGCGACGGCGGAGAAGCCCGAGTCGGTGGAGATCTGCTTCGTGCCGGACGACGACTACGCCGGCGTGCTCGAGCGCCACCTCCCCGCCGACGCACCGGCACTCGCGCCGGGCCCCCTGGTCACGACCGCGGGCGAGGTGGTGGGCGAGCACCGCGGATTCGCGCGCTACACGATCGGCCAGCGCAAGGGGCTGCCCGGCGGGGCCGGGGCGCCGCGGTTCGTCGTGGCCATCCGCCCCGAGCGCCGCGAGGTGGTGATCGGCACCGCGGCCGAGCTCGAGGGGCACCGGGTACGGCTCGACGAGCTCAACTGGCTGGCCGAGCCGCTGGCCGTGGGCGATGGCTGCGAGGTCCAGATCCGCCACCGGGCCCGGGCCGTGCCGGCCACCGTGGTGGCCGGCGAGGGCCCGGCGCTCGACCTGGCGCTCGGCGCCTCGGTCCGGGCAATCACGCCCGGCCAGTCCGGCGTGCTCTACACGAGCGAGGGCCGAGTGCTCGGCGGTGGCGTGATCGGAGTGGCCGCCTAGATGCGCAGCCTGCTCCTGCACTGGGGATTCAACGCCGTCGCCCTGTGGGTGGCGGCCTACTTCATCACCGGCCTCGACTTCCACGGCGATCTGCTGCATCTCCTGCTGGTGGCGGCGGTCTTCGGCCTGGTGAACAGCCTGCTCCGTCCGCTGCTCACCGTGCTCACGTGCCCCCTCATCGTGCTCACGCTGGGCCTCTTCACCCTCGTCATCAACGCCGTGATGCTCCTGGTCACCGGCTGGCTGTCCGACCGCTGGGATCTCGGCTTTGCGGTGGCGGGCTTCTGGCCGGCGTTCTGGGGCGGGCTGGTAGTGGGCCTGGTGAGCCTGGTGCTGTCGATGCTCTTCCCCGCCCCGGAACACTGAGCGGCCGCCGTTACCCCGCTGTTACAATTTGTTCCCCCATCAGGATCGCCGCCGTACATTGCAGCCGTGACCGACCTCCTTCGCCAGCCCCCACCGCCGCCCTCGCCAGCGAGTCCCGCGGCGTCGATCGACGTCCGCGACCCATCGCTCTACCTCAATCGGGAGCTCTCCTGGCTCGAGTTCAACGGCCGCGTGCTGCACGAGGCACTCGACCAGCGAACGCCGCTGCTCGAACGGCTCAAATTCATCGCCATCTTCAGCAGCAACCTGGACGAGTTCTTTCAGGTGCGCGTGGCGGGACTCAAGCAGCAGGCCGCCGCGGGCATCGTCGAGCGAACCGCCGACGGCATGACGCCGGAGGACCAGCTTTCGGCCATCTCGGCGATCGTCCGCGAATTGGTGGGACGCCAGCGGCGCTGCCTGATGGAGGATCTGCTGCCCGCGCTGGCGGAGCACGGTCTGACGATCTACCAGAGCGTCGACGACCTCCCGCCGGCGGACCGCGCGCACATCGACGCATATTTCCACGCCAACGTCTTTCCCGTCCTGACGCCGCTCGCGGTCGATCCCGGCCACCCTTTCCCCTACATCTCAAATCTCAGCCTCTCGCTCGCGGTGGTGCTGCGCGGGGCGGACGGGGAAGAGCGGTTCGCCCGGGTGAAGGTGCCCAAGATCCTGCCGCGCTGGGTGCCGCTCACGACGCCGACCCAGTTCGTGCCGCTCGAGGAGGTCATTGGCGCCCATCTGGAGGCGCTCTTCCCCGGCGTGGAGATCCTGGGCTGGTACACCTTCCGGATCACCCGCAACACCGATCTCCAGATCGATCACGGGGACGAGGCCGAGGACCTGCTCAGCCTGATCCAGGAGGAAGTGCGGAACCGCCGCTTCGCCGAAGTGGTGCGCATCGAGGTGCACGCCTCGATGCCGTCCTCGCTGCGGGACCTGCTGCTGATGGAGTTCAGCGAGCAGCAGGATCCGCCGACCCGTCCGCTCACGCACGACGACGTGTACGAATTCGCGGGCCTGATGGACACCGCCGACCTGCTGACGCTCTCGGCACTCGACCTGCCCGCGCTTCGGGACCCGGTCTTTCACCCGGTCACGCCGCCCCGCCTGGCCACGTCGCGCAACATCTTCGACGTGATCCGCGAGGGCAACCTGCTGCTCCACCACCCCTACGACAGCTTCCAGACCACGGTGGAGCGGTTCATCCAGACGGCCGCCGAAGATCCCGACGTCCTCGCGATCAAGCTCACGCTCTACCGCACCGGGGGCGACTCGAGCATCGCGCGGCTCCTGGCGCAGGCGGCCGAGCGGGGCAAGCAGGTGGCGGTCCTGATCGAGCTGCAGGCGCGCTTCGACGAGGAGAACAACATCATCTGGGCGCAGCGGCTGGAGGACGTGGGCGTGCACGTCAGCTACGGCGTGGCCGGCCTCAAGACCCACGCGAAGGTGATGCTGGTGGTCCGGCGGGAGGGCGACACGATGCGCCGTTACCTGCACATCGGCACCGGCAACTACAATCCGAAGACGGCGCGGATCTACACCGATTTCGGCCTGCTCAGCGCGAGTCCCGCCCTCGGCGCGGACCTCACGGACCTCTTCAACGTGCTCACGGGGTTCGCTTCGCCGACCGGATACCGGGAGCTCATCGTGGCGCCACGCGGTATGCGCGAGCGGTTCATCGGGATGATCCGCCGAGAGATCGCCCACCAGCGGGCCGGCGCCCCCGCGCGCATCATCGCCAAGATGAACGCGCTGGTCGATCCGGACATCATCGCCGCCCTGTACGAGGCGTCGCGGGCGGGCGTCCTGATCGACCTGATCGTGCGCGGCATCTGCTGTCTCCGCCCCGGCCTCCCGGGAGTGAGCGACACGATCCGCGTCATCAGCATCGTCGGGCGGTTCCTGGAGCACTCCCGCGCCTTCTACTTCCTCAACGGCGGGGCCGAGGAGGTCTACATCGGCTCCGCGGACTGGATGCCGCGGAATCTCGAGCGCCGGATCGAGGCCGTCACCCCGATCCAGGAACCGGCCGACCGGCAGGCGCTCCGTGATTTGCTCCTCCTCATGTGGGAGGACAACCGGCAGGCATGGGATCTCCGGTCCGACGGGACCTACGAGCAGCGCCGCCCGCCCAGTCCGGAGACCGAGCGGGCGACGCACCGGCTGCTGATGGAGACGGGGAGATAGCTCGTCAGGGATCCACTTGCCCAGGAATGGCTCGAGCGCCGGATAGCAGATCCCTCGCTCCGCTCGGGATGACGGGGGTCAGTGCGCCAGTCCGGCCGATTCCGCAAACTGCTTCAGCAGGCCCTCCTGCTCCGGGGTGAGCTGCTCGGGCACCATGACCTGCACCTGCACGAGCTGATCGCCCCGAACGCCATTCTTCTCGACCCCCTGGCCCTTGATCCGGAACTTCCGGCCCGGCTGCGTACCGGCCGGGATCCGCAGCATCACTTTCTTGCCGTCGAGCGTGCGTACCCGAAGCCGGGTGCCCAGCGCGGCCTGGGCGATGTTGAGCGGCACCTCGCAGACGATGTCGAGCCCCTCGCGGTGAAAGAAGCGGTCGGGCTGGACCTGGAAGGTGATGATCAGGTCGCCTGGCGGCGTGCCGGACCTTCCGGCTTCACCCTGCCCGCGCATGCGCACGCGGGTACCGGTCTCCGTGGCAGGAGGCACGGTGATGATCACCTGGCGATCGGTGCGGATCTCGCCCGCGCCGCGACAGGTCGGGCACGGCTGAGAGGGAACGCGCCCGCGCCCGCGGCACTGCGGGCACGGCCGGTTGACGGCGAAGCCGCCCTGGCCGAACGAGATCGTCCCCCGCCCGTTGCATTCCGGGCAGGTCGACCAGGTGGCGCCCGGCGCACCGCCCGAACCGGTGCAGGTCGGGCACGGCTCGGTCACCTGCAGCGTGACCGGCACTTTGCCCCCGAGCGCCGCCACCCGAAACGGCACCTCGACGACGGTCTCGATCTCCTCCGCACGGGCGGCGGACTCCTGCCGCCCGCGGCCGAAGATCGACGAGAAGATATCGCCGAGCCCGCCGAAGTCACCGAAATCCATCCCCTCGGGCCGGAAGTCAGGACCGGCGCCACCAGCGGTCCGGGCGCCGGCGGAGGACCGCGGACCGCGGGCCATGCCGCCGTCGAACGCGCCCAGCCGCCGCATCTGGTCGTACTGTTTCCGTTTGTCGGCATCCGACAGGACGCTGTGCGCCTCGGAGATCTCCTTGAAGCGCTCGGCGGCCTGCGGATTGTTGGGGTTGGCGTCCGGGTGGTACTGCTTGGCGAGCCGCCGGTACGCCTTCTTGATCTCGGCCTGGGTCGCCGAGTCGGGGACGCCAAGGACCTGATAGAAGTCCTTTGCGGCCACGCTACGCCTGTCCCTGCTCGGCGTACACCTGGACGCGCGCGGGACGGACCAGCGCGCCCTTGAAGCGGTACCCGGCCTGAAAAGTGGCGCTCACCTGGTGGTCGAGCTCGGGCGACGGAGGCGGCAGCGTGGAGACCGCCTCGTGCAGGCTGGGGTCGAACGCCGACCCGGCCGGGTCGATGCGCTCCAGGCCCGCGGCCAGGAGCTCCTTCCGGAGCTTCCGGTCCACCAGCCCCGCCGCCTGCCGCACCTGCTCGGGGGACGCCGCCGCGCCGTCGGCGATGAGCCGTTCCAGGTCGTCGAGCGCATCGAGCAGCCGCCCCACCAGTGCCGCCTGGGACCGGTCGGCAAGCTCGGCGCGCTCGCGCGCGCCCCGTTTGCGGTAGTTGTCGTACTCGGCTGCCAAACGCAGGTACCGCTCGCGCTCCTGCTCGAGCTGGTCCTCCAGCCGACGGATGGCCTGGGCATCGGGCTCCATCGGCAGGTTGGGGCTGCCCTGGGACGTATCGGTAGACGCCATGTCTGCACCATCGGCACTCGGGCCGGTCGGGGCGGCAGGATCGGTGACCCCGTATTCGCCGCTAACTCTTCGGTTGTCAGTCACTTGCGACCTCGTGGATTCGGAAGCTGACAGGAAGATAATAGCAGGCGGCGTGCCGGGTGGACTCGGTCAGACTGGCAGCCCGATCGATGGTGCGTCCATCGTCTGGTCGCTAGTCCGACCGGAGACGGCGCAGCAACAAGTGCAGCGCCGCCTGCGCTGCGCGCGCACGGATATCGTGCCGGCTGCCGGGCAGCAGGCTACGGTGGCCATCGACCCGCCCCTCGAACGCGACACCATACCAGATGGTGCCCACCGGCTTTGCTTCGCTCCCGCCCCCCGGCCCCGCGACGCCGGTCACCGAGACGGCCGCATCGGCGCCCAGCCGCTCGATAGCGCCGCGTGCCATCGCCAGGGCCACCGGCTCGCTGACCGCGCCGTGTGCCGCCACCAGCGCGGGATCCACCCCCAGCACGCCGGTCTTGAGCTCGTTGGCATAGGCGACGACGCCCCCCACGTAGACGTCGGAGCTGCCCGGGATCTCCGTGAGGCGCGCTCCTACCAGCCCGCCGGTACATGACTCGGCCGTGGCAATCCTGGCCCCGTGCCGGCGCGCCGCATCGAGCACCAGCTCCGCCAGGTCCGCCTCATCTTCGCCGTAGACGTACTCGGCCCCGCGTTGCCGGAGGAGGGCGACGGCGGCGGCGAGACGTGCGTCCGCCTCGTCCGGCGGCATCCGCCACGCGCTCACCCGCAGGTCGACCCCGTCGAGGCCGGGCAGGTAGGCCAGGCTGAGGGGCGCGATGTCGCGCTCGATCTCGCCCATCCGCTCGGCGAGCGTCGACTCCGGGATGCCGGTGGTGCGCACCACCCGCGAGCGGATCACCCGCCCGTCGGCGCGCTGGGCCAGCCGCGGCACGACCTCGTGCTCCAGCAGCTTCCGCATCTCCCCCGGTACGCCGGGCAGCATGATCACGAGCCCCGGCGCTCCCTCGATCCAGACCCCCGGCGCGGTGCCCCAGCGGTTCCGGAGTACGGTGGCCCCCCGGGGCACCTCCGCCTGGCTGCGATTGCTCTCGACCGGCACCCGCCCGATCCGCGCGAACCGCTCGACCAGGGCCGCCCACACGCTCTCGTCGAAGTCGAGCGGTACGCCGAACAACCCGGCCACGGCGTGCTTGCTGATGTCGTCCCGCGTCGGGCCCAGGCCACCGGTGGTGATCACGGCCCCGGTGTGCTCGAGACCGTCGCGCACGGCGTCCCGGATAGCGTCGGGGCTGTCGCTCACGCTGGTGCGGCGGACGACGGTCACGCCGGCCGCCGACAGGGCGCGCGCGAGCTCCGCGCCGTTGGTGTCCACGGTGAAGCCGAGCAGCAGCTCGGTGCCGATGGTGACGAGCTCGATGTTCATCGAAACCGAGTCACCCGTCGACGCCAGCTCATCACCGTGCGCGCGAGAACAGCCGGCGATTGCGGTAGAGGTACTGAGCGAAGGAGGAGACCGTGAGCAGCGTCGCCACGGCCAGGGTGACCGCCACGAACCCGCCATGAAACTCGTTCCAGAACTCGGCGAACCGACTGTGCTCCCATCCCATGGGTTTCCGGGCATCGCGGAAGGCGAACCACAGGATGACCGCGCCGATGAAGATGTTCTGGATGGTCGTCTTGAGCTTGCCCGCCCCGGCGGCGGGAATGACGACGCCGCGGCGGCTGGCCCACCAGCGGAACGCCGTCATCGCCACCTCGCGCCCGATCAGCAACAGGCAGACCCAGAGCGGAATGCTGCCCCAGATCGGAATATCGTAAAGATCGTGGCGGGCGCGGGAGATCCAGTAGATCGGGATGAGCGTGGCGAACAGGAGGAGCTTGTCGGCAATGGGGTCGAGCAGCTTGCCGATGTCGGTCACCTGGTTTCGGGTGCGTGCCAGGTGGCCGTCGTAGACGTCGCTGATGGCCGCGGCCAGGAAGATGACGAAGGCGATGAGCTTGGGCCAGTACCCCTCGATGAACGGCAAGAGGGCGATGACCGGCGTAAAGCAGATCCGGATCAGCGTGATGACGTTCGGGAGGGTCCACATGCCGACGGCTACCCCAGGGTCTTGACGACGTTCTTGCTGATCGCCTTGAGCGTGTCGAAGACGCCGTCGCCCGTGAGCGCCACCGCTTCGAAGTAGGGCGCCCGCTCGATCCACTGGCCATCCTGCTGGCTCACCAGGAATTCGCCTTCCCGGCTGGGATCGGGCACGGTCCGCTGGCGGGCGGGATCGTCCACCGGCCAGCCGGGATTGAGTGCCGCCTGGAGCTCCGCCACGGGGGCGGCGTTGGGGAGGTCACGCTTGTTGTACTGGATGGCGAACGGAATGCGGGTGAGATCGTAACCGTGCTGGGCCATGTTCTCGTAGAGGTTCTGCATGGCCTCGATATTCGCGTCCATCCGCTCGATCTGGCTGTCCGCCACGAACACCACGCCGTCGACGCCCTTGAGGATCAGCTTGCGCGAGGCGTTGTAGTAGACCTGCCCCGGCACGGTGTAGAGGTGGAACTTGACCTTGAAGCCACGAATGGTGCCCAGATCGACGGGGAGGAAATCGAAGAACAGTGTGCGCTCGGTCTCGGTGGCCAGGGAGATCATCTTCCCCCGCGAGCCCGGCGCCACCTTGTTGTATACGAACTCGAGATTGGTGGTCTTGCCACCGAGTCCCGGCCCGTAATACACCAGCTTGCAGTTGATCTCGCGCGAGGCGTAGTTGATCATCGACATGCTTGCGGTCTCCCTCAGGCCCCGAAGAGTTTGTCGATCTCGTCTTCCGCTTCGCCCAAGAAGTCCGACGCGACTCCCGGCGCACTCGTCCCGTCCCGGTTGAACATGTCCGTGAACACCTGGTTGAGCTGGCCGACCGCCGACTTGACCCGGAGCTTCACCAGGCCCAGCGTGGTACGGTTGTCGAACAGCACGACCAGGATGACCCGCCGCGCCACGTCCGCCAGGTACATCGACTCCTTCTCACCCTGGTGGAACAGCGCGCCGAACTCGGGCTCCCCGAGCATGCGGGCGAGCTGGTCGTTGGCGCTGAAATCGGCCGCCGTGAGCGACGCGAAGGCGGTGGGGTCGAACCGCGGCGCCTCGCCGACGGTGGCCACCATCTGTCCGGTGCGGTCCACGATCAGCGCCGTCCGGGCGTTGGACTCCCCCAGAAAGCCGCTCAGGATCACCTGAATGGCGCGGGCGTCCTCCTCCCGGAACGACCAGCTCGACGCTCCGCTCACAGCAACCGACCGCTCATCCGGCGCGCCTCATGCCAGGGTGGCTTCCAGGCCCCGCAGAATCGACTGGGCTCTGCGCCGCAGCATCGGCTGGCGCTCCCACGCCAGGTAGTCCCGCAGCAGCCGGATGGTGTCGACGCCGGTCTGGCCGGCCAGGAACCCGAGCGCCGCGAGGCGCCGGAGCGGCCGCGGGCTGAACAGGTCGCGCTGGTGGGTGGCGAGCCGGCGCTGGGCCAGCGTCCATCCCGCCATCGCCCCCGCCATTAGGCCGCCCGCGAAGAGCCACGCGCGCGAGCGCATCAGGATGCCGCGGGGATCACGAGACCTCCTGCCTTGCCACGAGTGCATGCGCCAGCGTCACGCCGTCCACATACTCGAGGTCCCCACCCATCGGGAGCCCGCGCGCCAGTCGGGTGACCCGCACGCCCTGCCCCACGAGCAGCTGCTGGATGTAGGTCGCCGTCACCTCGCCCTCCATCGAAGGGTTGGTGGCCAGGATCACCTCGCGCACGCCGCCCTCCCGGACCCGTGCCACCAGGTGCTCGAGCCGCAGCGATTCCGGGCCCACGCCGTCGAGCGGCGAGAGCCGGCCGCCCAGCACGTGGTATCGGCCGCGAAAATCGGTGGACCGGTCCACCACCTGCACCGTGGAAGCCTCCTCGACGACGCAGAGCACCGCCGCGTCCCGACGCGGGTCCGTGCAGATGGCGCAGGGCTGCTCCTCCGTGAGGTTGCCGCACTCGTCGCACGGCCGGACGCGCTCGCTCACCGCCACGAGCGCGGCCGCAAGACGCCCCGCCTGTTCGGGAGGGTGCTGGAGCAGATGAAAGGTGAGGCGTTGAGCCGTCTTCCGGCCGATCCCCGGAAGCCGTGCGAGCTCCGTGATCAGCGCGTCGATGGCGCTCACCGTCAGCCGGCGACGAACGGCAGCGAGGGGACCTTCCGCATCTCGGCCTGCAGCAGGTCGGCGGCGCGCCGCTGGGCCTCGGCGACCGCGGCCGTCACCAGATCCGCCAGGAACTCCGCGTCGTGCCCGGCGAACACGGCCGGATCGATCACGACCGATCGCACCATGCCGCGGCCGTCGGCCATGACGTGCACCATGCCGCCGCCCGCCGAGGTCTCGATGGTGCGAGCGGCGAGCTCGGTCTGGAGTTGCTGCAACCGGCCCTGCATCTGCTGGCCGAGTTGAAAGAGCTGCTGGAGATCTGCCATGCTATCGGGTAATCCGGCCATTTCCGAGCAAAGTAAGGGGACGGAGAAGTCGCGGGCAAGCTAATCCACGATCTCCAAATCTAACGCATCGGCAGCCGTGTCGAGGGTCGGATCCTTGGTTCGGAAGGCCCGCAGCCGATCGGCCTTGAGGGCCGCGTCGGTCAGCTTCCGCGGCTTCGGGGGCGGACTGCCGTCCGGGGAGCCGGCCTCGGTGACACGGAGGCGCGCGGGCTGGCCGATCGCCCGCCCCAGCACCTCCTCCACCAGCTGCGCCTGCGCCTGGAGCCGCTCGGCGAACAGCGGGTTCGGCTCGGCGAGCGCGACGGTGAGCCACGGCAGCTCCAGCGCCGCCGGCGCCGTGTGGGACAGGGCCTCGCCCAGGAACCGGCTCCGGTCCCGCACCTCGGCGACGATCTCCGGCCACGCGGCCTGGAGCGCGCTCAGGGTCGCGAGGATCGGCTCGGACGGAGACGCGGCAGGTGGAGACGCGGCGGGCGGAGACGAGGCTGCCGTGGGTGACCTGGCGGGCGATCCTTCCCCGGCGCCACCCTGAGCGGAGCGAAGGGGCGAAGCCTCGGACCCTGGCCCCTTCGCTGCGCTCAGGGTGACTCCGGGGGAGGGTCGACGAACCGGCCCGCTCGCCGAGCTGCCACGGGCCGAGCCGCCGGCGGGCGACCCGCCACCGGCCGACTCCCCGCGCGCGAGCACCTGGGCCAGGTCCACAATTCGGTCAAGCATCGTCCACCGGAGCAGCAGGGTCTCCACGATGAGCCGGGGATTGGCACTCCGGCGAATGTCGGTCTCGCTGTCCGCCAGGAGCCGAAGCATGCGGAGCAGGTCCCCCGCCTCGAGCCGGTCCCGGTGCAGCTCGAGCGCGCCGCGCATCGCCTCGGTGAGTCCGTCCGGAGTACTGCCGAGCTGCAGCATGAGCAGGGCCCGGAGCGCCTCGCCCGCCCCGCCCATGAACTCGGCCAGGTCGGCACCGGCATTGACCAGCCGGTCCACCAGGGGGAAGACGCCCTCCGGCCGCCGGTCGGCGACCAGGTCCAGCACCTCGGCGTAGAGCTCGTCGCCCACGAGGCCCAGCACCTCGCGGACCCGCTGGGCGGTGACGGCGCCCTCCCCGAAGCTCAGGCACTGGTCGAGCACGCTGAGCGCGTCGCGCATGCCGCCGTCGGCGTGCCGCGCGATGAGCGTCAGCGCGTCGTCGTCCGCCCCGATCCGCTCGGCTTCGAGCACCTGCCGCAGCCGGTCCCGGATGGCGGCGGGCCCGATCCGCCGGAAGTCGAAGCGCTGGAGCCGCGACAGCACCGGCGCCGCCGCGGCGGCGATCTTCTGCGGTTCGGTCGTCGCGAAGACGAAGACCACGCCGGGCGGGGGCTCCTCGAGCACCTTGAGCAGCGCGTTCCAGGCCTCGCGGGTGAGCATGTGCGCTTCGTCGACGATGTAGACCTTGTAGTGGCCTTCGCGGGAGGCGGCGTACATCGCCCGCTCGCGCAGATCGCGCGCGTCATCGACGCCGCGGTTGCTCGCGGCGTCGATCTCGACCACGTCGAGGTTGGCCGAGCCGTTCCAGACGCGGAGGCAGTTCTCGCACTCGCCGCAGGGGTCGCCCTCGGGGTCGCGATTGGGGCAGTTGAGCGCCATCGCGAGGATCCGCGCGGCGGTCGTCTTGCCGACGCCGCGGGGGCCGGTCAGCAGATAACCGTGGCCGACTCGGCCCCGGGCCACGGCGCCCCGAAGGACCGCGGCCACGTGATCCTGCACCAGCAGGTCGGCGAAGCGCTTGGGACGGTAGCGGCGTGCGAGGGCGATGGTCATTGGCGGAGGGAAAAGAAAAGTGCCTCAGGCTCCCCGAAGCGACACCGGGCATCGCTTAGCGCTGCTACCGGCGAGGTCCTGACGCGGTTCACGCGCCGGCGCCCTTCGGACCTGAGGCACCAGCAATATATACCCGGTGCCCTCTGGATGGAACTCTCTATTTCGGCACCGGAAGGTCGGAGCTGTACATGTCGACGGCGTACCGCCAGGTGCCGTCGGGCTGCCGGCGGAGGATCTCGAGAAACTTACCCTCATCGTGCGCGGGGGCCGCGCCCTTGACCTTGGGTGCGAGGTCGAGAATGTAGCGCCCGCGTGAATAGGCCAGGTCGCCGCGGCCCACCACCTCTTCCGCCGTCAGGGTGATGTTGATCCCGAAGGCATTGGTGAAGCCGCCCCAGAACTTCTCGATCCCGTCGTGGCCCCGGACGATGGCGGCGTTGGGCGGCATCAGGCTGGCGTCGGCCAGGTACTGGGCGGCCAGCCCCGCGGCGTCGCCGGCGTTCGCGGCGGTGACGAAGGCCGTGTCGGTCGCGCGAATGGCAGCCTGGTCGGCCGCGGTGAGCGGCGCGAGGGCGGCGTCGGTCGCCGCGGACCTGGCCTCGTGCGGAGCAGGACGGCACCCGCCCGCGAGCAGGACGGCGACGGCGAGCTGGAGCAGGGCGGTCGGAGCACGGGGCATGATACCTCCTGGCATGCGGGACGCGGGCCGGCCGGACGGTCAGCCCAGGATGGTACGCTGGCGCTCCTGCATGTGGCGCAGCTCCCAGGTCTCGGCGACCACGCCGCCCAGGAGGAAGACGATGGCGGTGTAGTAGATCCAGAGGACGAAGAGCACGGCCGCGCCGATGTTGGCGTCGCCCGCGGCGCCTCCGACCGAGGCGAAATGGGCAAGATAGAGACCGTAGAGCCGCTTGGCCGCCTCGAACAGCAGTGCGGTGAAGGTGGAGGCCAGGAGCGCGGTCCGCCAGGGGAGGCGCCGGACCGAGGCGTAGCGGTAGGTCACGTAGAACAGCGACACCGAGAAGCTGAAGGCGAGCAGCTCGCCCAGCAGCCGGCCGAGGGTCGAGAAGAAGAAGGCCAGCTGCGGGATGACCCGCTCCTCGCCCCGCGCCCAGGCGATCGTGACCACGGTGCTCAGCGCCGTGTTGGCGAGGAAGAGCACGACGGTGGCGATGACCATGAGCGAGTCCCGGACCTTCCCCGCCAGCCAGATGAGCACGAAATGCCGCGGCGGGGACGGACGCGCCGAAACGTCGTAGATGTCGTTGAGCGACGTACGTACGCCGGCGAAGAGGCGGGTGCTGAACCAGACGAACGCGGGGAGGGCGTAGAGCGAGATCTGCCCGCGATTCCGCGCCACCCCGACGAGCAGCCGCTCGACCAGCGCGAACGGATCGCGGCCGGCTTCCGAGGTGTGGGGCGGAAAGAAGCGATGGAAAAGGGCGGTGGGGTCGACCGCAGGGCCGCCCGCGATCGCCTGCGCCACATGGGTCAGGCCGATCAGCACGAGCAGGACGAACGGCACGGCCGCCAGGAGCGCGTCGAAGGTGAGCGCGCTGGCGAGAAACGGGATGTTGTTTTCGTCCGCGGCCTGGACGGTTCGGCGCAGGAAACCGGCGGGTGTGCGGTGCCACCCGCCGGGCCGCACCCGTTTCAGGCGAGGGGCTCCTCGAAATCCCCCACGGTACGGCGGCGCGCGCGCGATTCGGCGAGCCGCCGCTCGAGCTCCTCGCGGGCCGACGGTCCGGACGCCCGGGGACGGAGCGGGGGCAGCTCCCCAGCCTCGTCGTCGTCCTCGTCCGCCAGGTCCTCCAGCGCGGCCTTGCCGCTCCCGAATTGTTGAGCGAGCTCGTCCAGCTTCTCCTCGGTCACGGCGCGGAGCTTCCACAGCTTGCGCTGGAGCACGCGGCGGGTCTCCTCGCCGGTCCGCGGCGCGTACATCAGCGCCAACCCGGCGCCGAGCACGGCGCCCCAGAAGAGCCACTTGGCGGACGCATCGCCGCCGCGCTCGACGTACACCACTTCCCGGCCCTGCTTGCGACGTACCATCCGCTCCTCCTATTCCCCGGCGTCGGGATCGTCTTCGGCCGCCACCAGCGCGGGCCTCAGCGCTACGTGATGCTGCAGAGGGGCCTCGACAAAGCGATTGATGTCCTTCTCCGTGCCGTTCACGTTGAGCTGCTCGAACAGGAATCCGAACGTGCGCTCGAGATCGGCCGCGATGGCCTGTCGCACGTCCTCGCCAAGGGACCACATCTCGCGCTTGAAGGGGCCGATGGCCTTCTTCCGCGCCTTGTAATAGAACTGTTCGGCGGTATCCCCGCTCTTCCGCTCGCCGGCCGCGTTCTCGTCCACCCAGCGACGGAGGCGATCCCGCAGGTCGGCGGGGAGCCTGGGATGATCGAACACCATGTTCTGAAAGTTGGTGGCGAGATGGATCTCGGCGGTCTCGATCCGGGGGAAATTCCCGAACGCGTTGGAGGGCAGCGTGCTGGCGCCATGCTGCACCGCGCCCGCCAGGCCGTACTCCTCGCGCGCCGCCTTGGAGAGCGCCGCGAGGGCCTGCAGATCGATCTTCACGTCAGCCATCGAGCCGTCGGGCAGGACCACCCCGCCGTGCGACGTGCCCGTCTGCACCGAGATCTTGCTGATCCCCTCCAGCGCACCCTCGTGGCCGGCCAGGCTGGTCTGGTAGCCGCGCATGAAGGCGTGCAGCTCCTCGACGGTGCTGTTCTTCATGCCGACCTCGCCGATCTCCGCACCGACGGAGACGGTCACGCCGTCGGGCTCGTGCGCCCGGATGAATGCCGTGATCTCGGCCGCGCGCTCGTAGTTGAGTCGCTGCTGCTCCTCCAGCGTGGAGTGCGAGAGGTCGACCAGCGTGGACGTGTCGACGTCGATGTTGTAGAAGCCGGCGCCGACCTCCTCGGCGACCAGCTTCTTCACCTCGCCCACCTCGCCCTCGGGATCGGCCTGGTACTTCTTGTGGTTGACCTGGCAGTGGTCGCCCTGGATCAAGAGCGGCAGCACGTAGCCCTCGCGCAGCGCCGCCCCGATCAGCACCGAGACGTACTCGGCCGGCCGCTGGTCGGTATAGGCGATCTCCGAGCGCGCGATCTCCAGCAGGATCGCGCCCGCCTTGCCGGCGCGGGCGGCACGGAAGACGGCGCGCGCGGTATCGTAGGCCAGCATGCGCACGTTGATGGCGGGCACCGTGAACCCGCTCACGTCGCCGCGGCCGCGTGCCTGGTACAGGCCCTGGATCGAGGCCGGCCGGGCGCCGGTGACCTGGCCCAGTTCCCAGAGCAGCCACCGGGCCGCCTCGCGCGCCTCGCCGGTGGAGAACACCGCCTGCCACACGAGCCGGTCGGTGGCCGCCGAGCGGAGCCGGGCCGGGTCGCGCACCGTCACGCCACCCGGCACCAGCGCCACCGCGCCCTCGTAGAGATCGACCGCTCGCTGGGTTTCGTCAGCCATGTGAGTGCACCCTCGGAGATTTCAGAAGCTCGGGACCATAAAGGTAGGCCGGAGGCGGGGGAGCGTCAAACAAACCGTCGGACGTCGGAGTCCGCGGCGTTGGACGTCGGGTCCACGGTTCCGCCCAACGATCCCGAGCGTCACGCCTCGTCCCGCCCAACCGCCCCCCGCACCGGCGCCTCGTACCCCGGCCGCCCCATGGCCGCATACGTGAGCTGCTTGCCGAGCTCGACACCCGGCTGGTCGAACGGATCGATACCGTACCAGACGCCCGCATAGCCGGTCGCGATCTGGTAGAACATGATCGCCTCGCCCAGTGTGGCCGCGGTCAGGTCCGGAAAGCGCAGCGTGCAGCTCATGCGCCCCATCTGCGCGAGCGCGGCAGCCGTGGCCTCGTACTCCGCCCGGAGGAGCTCGCCGAGCGTATGTCCCGGCAGATAGGCCAGGTCCGCCGGCAGCGGCGCGGCGCCGGGGGCCGGCGAGGCCGGCGGAATCTTCACGTCGTCGCCCAGATCCTCGACCACGGCGAAGGTGATCACCTTGTCGAACGGGCCCTCCATGAAGAGCTGCACCTGGCTGTGCTGGTCGGTCGCGCCGGTGGCCGCCATGGGCGTGGGCCCGGTGTGCACGGTGCGCCCCGCGCGATCGACGCGCTTGCCGAGGCTCTCGGCCCAGAGCTGCCGGTACCACTCGGCGAACTCCCGCAGGCGATCGGTGTAGGGCATGAGCACGTCGACGCGGGCGCCGAGCTCGCTGTCGGCGGCCCAGTGGAGCGCGGCGTAGAGCGCCGCGGGATTCCGCAGCAGGTCGTCGGCCTCGGCGCGCTCGACCGCCTGCCTCGCGCCCGCCAGCAGCGCCCCGATGTCGATGCCCACGAGCGCCGCGGGCAGCAGTCCCACAGGCGACAGCACACTGAACCGTCCGCCGACGTCGGGCGGAACGCTCAGGGTGGCGATCCCCTCGCGGGCGGCGATCTCGCGCAACGCGCCGCGCTCGGGGTCGGTGGTGAAGACGAGGTGGCGGTAGGCGGCCGCGCCGAGCGCGTCTTCCAGCCAGGCGCGCACCACGAGGTACTGGGCCATCGTCTCCGCCGTGCCGCCCGACTTGCTGATGACGTTGACCAGCACGCGGCGCGGATCGATCCGGCGGAGCGCCGCGCCGATCGTCGTGGGATCCACGTTGTCCAGCACGGTGAGCCGCGGGAAGAACTCGCGGCCCTCGTCGTCCCATTCGTTCCAGGCGGGGCGCCGGAGCGCCGTGAGCAGCGCCCGCGCGCCCAGCGCCGAGCCGCCGATGCCAAGCACGACGACGTGATCGTGCGCCTGGCCCAGCCCTTCGGCGAAGGCGGAGATCTCGCGCACCGGCTCGCCCTGATCGACCAGCCGGTAGAACCCGTACTCGCCCGCGCCGCGGCGGCGGCGGACCTCCGCCTGCACCGCGCCGAAGCCGGCCGCGAGCTCCGCCAGGCGCGAGCGCGGGAGCCCGTGCGCGCCGTCGAGCCCGTCCTGCAGCATGCGTCCGTAGGCCAGCCTGATCACGCGACCTCCACGGTTAGCCCGTCGTACGCGGGGAAGATGCCGTCGGGCAGCTGTCCGGCGAGCTCCGCGTGCCCGGTTTCGTGCGTCAGATGGGTGAGATAGGTCCGGCGGGCGCCCAGCGACTGGGCGGTCTCGATCGCTTCGCCGATACTGAGGTGCGTGGGGTGTGGCCGCCACCAGAGCGCGTTGAGCACCAGCACATCGAGGCCCTGGAGCTGGCGCCGCTCCGCATCCGGAATGGCCTTCACGTCGGTGACGTATGCCAGCTCGCCGATGCGGTACCCGAAGACCCGGATGTGTCCGTGCCGGAACGCGAGCGGCAGCACCGCCAGGCCGGCCACGTCGACCACGACGCCGGGCTCGACCGCGTGAAGCGCCAGGCTCGGCTTCGACGTGCCCTCGTAGGGACGGACGTCGTCGAAGATGTAGCTGAAGGAGGCCCGGAGCCGGTCGAGCGTCTCGGGCGGACCGTAGATGGGAAGGGGCCGGCGCTGCCGCACCGAAAACATCCGGAGATCGTCGATGCCGTTGGTGTGATCGGCGTGCTCGTGCGTGTACAGGACCGCGTCCACCTGCGAGAACCCGCCCGCGATGAGCTGCAACCGCAGCTCGGGCGGGGTGTCGATCAGGATCGAGGACCCGCCCGCCTCGACCAGAGCGCCCGACCGGCTCCGCTTGTCCCGCGGATCGGTGGACCGGCAGACCGCGCAGCCACAGCCGATCTGGGGCACGCCGAACGACGTGCCGGTCCCCAGGAAAGTGAGCCGCATCCCCTAAACTGCTTCGATCTTGAGGAGGTTGGTAGTGCCGGGCATGTCGAAGGGAACCCCCGCCGTCACCACGAGCCGCTCGCCGGGTTGGGCGAGACCGCGCTCGAGGATCTGCTGCCGCGCCACGGAGAGCATCATGTCGTAGTCGGCGAAGTGCTCGGTGAGCGCGGGTGTCACGCCCCAGACCATCGAGAGCTGGCGGAAGGTGTCCGGCTCGGGCGTGCAGGCGAAGATCGGCACCGTCGGACGGCAGGTGGCGACCTTCCGCGCCGTGAATCCGCTGCTGGTGAAGCAGACGATGAGCGGGGCGCTCAGCATCTCGGCCGCGGCGCAGACCGCCACGGCGATGGCGTCCTCGGTGCGGATCGGCCCGCTCTGGGCGACGCGGTGCATCGGCAGGCCCAGCCCGTCGGTCGTGCGCCGGCCGAGGGCGGCATCGAGGCTGATGCTCCGGCCCTGGCGCTGGAGCTCCATCTCGCGGGCGATCCGGTCCATCGCACGCACCGCCTCGAGCGGAAACTCGCCCACGGCCGTCTCGGCGGAGAGCATGACGGCGTCGGTGCCGTCGAGAATCGCGTTGGCGACGTCGGAGGCCTCGGCGCGGGTGGGCCGCGGGGCGTGGACCATCGACTCGAGCATCTGCGTCGCCGTGATGACCGGCTTGCCGTGGAGCCCGGCCTCGCGGATGATCTGCTTCTGCATCAGCGGCACTTCTTCGAACGGCAGCTCGACGCCCAGATCCCCGCGGGCGACCATGATGGCGTCCGACGCGTCGAGGATGCCGCAGAGGTTCCGGAGCGCCGTGTCCTTCTCGATCTTGGCCACGAGCCTGGTCGAGCGCGGCACCAGCGTCCGCAGCTGCTCCATATCCTCGGGCCGCCGCACGAACGACAGCGCGACGTAGTCCACGCCGACCGCCGCCGCCTGCGCCACGTCCTCGAGATCCTTCTCGGTGAGGGCCGGCGCGCTCACCTCGATCCCCGGAAGGTTCATTCCCTTGTGCGACTTGAGCTCGCCGCCGTAATGCACCGTCGCGTCGACGCGCCCGTCCCGAATGCCGGTGACCTCGAGCGAGAGCAGCCCGTCGTCGAGCAGGATGCGCGCGCCGAGCCGGACGTCGGTGGCGAGGGCCTCGTAGGTCGTCGGGATCTCGCCTGCAATGGCCTGGGCCTCAGGGGCGAAAGTGACGGTCTGCCCCACCACGAGCCGCAGCGGGGAGACCAGCGTGCCGACGCGGATTCGAGGGCCCTGGAGGTCCAGCAGCACCGCGACCGAATCCCGGCGTCCGCTCGTGACCTCGCGAAGCCGCTGCACCCAGCGCTCACGAATATCGGGAGTGCCGTGCGAGGCATTGATCCGGACGACGTTGACCCCGGCGTCGATCAGCGCGGTCATCTTTGCAGGGTCGTCCCAGGCGGGGCCGAGGGTGGCGACGATCTTGGTCCGGCGAACTGGATTGCGAGGCATGGCACGGAGTCTAATGCCGGTCCGTCACCGCCGCATCACGACCTCGCCGCCGACCACCGTGAGACGGGCCGAGCCCGCGCGCGCGGCGTCGCCGGCCCCGCGCTCGACGGCCGGGTCGAATGCCCACGCCACGAGATCGGCTTGCTGGCCCGGTGCCAGCGTGCCCGAGCGGGCGCCGCCACCGGCGGCGTGCGCCGCGCCCACCGTATACGCGCGTACCGCGTCGTCGAAGGAGAGCTTCTCCTCCGGCCGCCAGCCGCCGGCAGGGCCGCCGGCGTCGCTTCGGCGCTCGAGCGCCGCGAAGAGCCCTTCGCGCGGATCGATCGATGCCACCGGCGTGTCGCTGCCGAAGACCATCGGGGTGTGACGCCGCCGCAGGGACTCGAACGCGTAGGCGCCGCGGCCGCGGCTGCCCCAGTGACGCTCCACGAGCGGAATGTCGGTCAACAGATGGGCAGGCTGCATCGAGACGACGAGGCCGGCCGCCGCGGCGCGGTCGAGATCGGCCTCATCGACGCACTGGAAATGCTCGATCCGGTGCGGGATCGCCACCCGGGGAAGCGGGGCCATCAGGTCGAGGGCCCGGCGGACGGCGGCGTCACCGATGGCGTGCACGGTGGATGCGATGCCCGCGCCGGCTGCCGCACGCACGGCACGCGCCGCTTCGTCCTCCGAGGTGATGGGCATGCCGCGCTCGCGGCTTCCCTGGTACGGCGCCAGCATCCACGCGGTGCGGCTCCCGAGGCTGCCGTCGAGAAACAGCTTCACACCGCCGATCCGGAGCCAGGCCGACCCGGCGCCGCTTCGGACCCCGCCCCGCACCAGCGCGTCGAGCGAGGTGACCGGCGGATGGAACAGCACGCGGAGCCGGAGTGCGTCCGCCTCGGCCAGGCGCTCGAAGGCAGCCAGCGCGCCATCACTCTCGACGTCGTGGATGCCGGTGATCCCCAGGCGGTGGGCCTCGGCCTGCGCCTCGCGCAACGCCGCGTCGAGCAGGTCGGGCGGCGGCTCGGGAAGGTGCGGCGCCACGAGCTCGACCGCGCGCTCCAGCAACACCCCGGTCGGCTCGCCGGCAGCATCCCGCACGATGCGTCCGCCAAACGGGTCCGGCGTGTCCCGCCCGATGCCCGCGGCCGCGAGAGCCGCGGTGTTGACCCACGCGGCGTGCACGTCCAGCGAATCGAGATAGACCGGTCCTCGCTGCACCGCATCGAGCGCCGCGCGGTCCGGAGCGTGGTCCCAGCCGTTGGCGTCCCAGCCTTGCCCCACGACCCACCCCTGCACCGGGGAGAAGCCGGCCACGCGACGCACCGCCTCCTCCAGCGTGGCCGAGCCTGCGAGCTGCACGCGCCGACGGCTCAGCGCCCACATCGCGAAATGGGTGTGGCCGTCGACGAAGCCCGGGGTCACCAGCGCGTCCGTCAGCTCGTACACCGGTGTTCCCTCGGGGACCCGGCGAGCGAGCTCGGCGGCGGTCCCTACTTCCTCGATGCGGCCGGCGCGCCACCACACCGCGTCGCCTTCGACGCCCGGCGCCAGCGAGAGAATGCGTCGCGCGCGCAGGAAGCCGGCACTGGCGGATTCGGGGTTCATGCGCGAAAAACTGGGCCGGCGGGCGGTTTCCACATGTTGAAAACTCGGCCAAGTGAATATCTGGATTGGAGAAAATCGGCGAGAAAGAGGGTGAAACACTAGAGAGAAACCACTTCACTACTAGCATGCTTATGCATTACTGCAACAAGCATTACGCAACTGCACCTAAACCACGACCGAGCAAGGCGACACTGTCGCCTCAGCCAGACTATTTATTCAGATCGACCGATTATGAACATCTTCGACATGCACGTTTCTTGCAGACATTATCCGGGTGTCTGACCGCCCAAGACTTCTCACTTTTGGAGCGAGATCGACCCTCCCCCACCCCGGTAGGCAGGCCCCGCAAAGCGTGTCGGCGACGCCCGGAGCGCCTTCGCGAAGGCATCCTTGCCCTCCACCTTGAGCGAGCCCGACATCGCGCGCGAGGAGACCGGCGAGAGCACGATTTCCCCCGACACGACGGCTCGGCGGGCTCCCGTGGCCGCCCAGCTCATGCGCCAGGGCTCCTGCACCGCCGCGCTCTCACGCACCGGCGGTCCATCCCAGGTGACGATGGTCCTCCCCACCTTGATCTGGAAGCGCTCGTCGGAGCTCGGCACACCATTCTCGTCCTCGCTGGGCACCAGGCCGACCGCCACGCGCGCCTCCCGCATCACCTGGCCGGCCAGGCGCGCCGAGCGAATCAGCCGCCCGCTGTTGGTAAACAGCTTGAGCGCCACGTCGCCCGCAGGCCCGCCGGGCGCAGCGGCGAGCACCGTCCAGCTCGCGAACAGGTGCGGGTGCACCCCGCCGTGGCCGGCAAGGGTGTACTCGCGGGTCTGCACGGTGTCCGCGGCGTTGAAGCAGAGCCGCGACGGGCTCCAGGTCCCGAACTCGGGCTGCTCCTTCAGCACGCCGCGCAACACGACGTGAAGGTCGGCGGCCTCAGAGGCGGGGACTGGGCGATAACCCGAGGGCAGGTCCTTCAGCGCGTCCGAGGCGGGATCCATCAGGAGCTGCACGCAGAACGCCGTGCGCAGCCCTCCGAGGCGCCAGGTGTTCTCGTCGGGCTCGGGGCCCTGAGCGGAGAGCGTGGCCGTCACGGCGGCCAGCGCGGCGGCCACGAGAGGAAGAAGCGTGGTGCGATTCATCGGCGGCTCCGCGCGGTGAGAAAGGGGCGGGGTCAGCCGCCCCGAGACCGTCTGACGGCGGCACCCAGCTCCGTGTAGTGCTTCGGGTCGAGCGCGTTGAAGCGGAGGTTGCGGTATTGCACCTTTCCATCCGGCCCGATCACGTAGACGGTGCGCCGGAGGTAGCCCGAGCGGTCGTTGCTCGCATACCGGCGGGCGACCACCTGCGTCGGGTCGCTCAACAGTCGGAACGGCAGGTCGAGGCTGGCCGCGAACCGGCTGTGGGTTTCGAGCGGATCGGTACTGATGCCCACCACGACCACCTCGGCCCCGAACAGCGAATCGTACTGCTCGGCGAAAGTCCGCATCTCGGCGGTGCAGCCGTTGGTGAAATCACGCGGGTAGAACGCGAGCACCACGGTCTTGCCGCGGTCGAGGGCCAGGTCGTAGGGCTGGTCGGCCGGCCCGACCCCGTCCTTGTTGGCCCACGGGAGCCTGAAGGTAGGGGCCCGGCGCCCACTGTCGGGGCCAGAGACCATGACCGCGGTCGGGGGTCCCTTGGACGGCTGGCCCGACTTGCTCGAGTCCTGGGCCGGCAGGCACGGGACGGCGATCAGAGAAAGGACGACGGCGGCGGCGGCGATTGCACGGAGCGGCATGGGGACGGGAGTCCTGAGCGAAGGGTGGATCATGGGGCAGTGACGGACCGGAGCGCGGCCATGAGGTCCTGCGAGGCCCCCACGCCGGTGTACGCCACCTTCCCTGCCCGGTCGACGATGACGATGAACGACGTGGTGGGCGCCTCGTACGCGCGTATGGCGTCGCCCTCGCTGTCATAAAGGGTGCGAAACGGCGGGTGGTGCTCGGCCACATATTTCCGCACTCGCGCCGGACTCTGATTGACGGTGACGTTGACGCCGAAGAACTCGGCCCGGTCGCCGTACGCCTCGTGGGCGGCGCGGACGGTGGGGAGCAGGGCCTCGCAGACCTCGCACCAGGTGGCCCAGAACTCCAGCAGGACAGGCTTCCGACCGAAGTACTGGCCGAGGGCGACCGGCGTGCCGTCCAGGTCCCGTATGGTCACGGCCGGCGCGCGTGCGCCGACGGCGATGCCCGCCTCCTGTGCTGCGGCCTGCCCGGCGCCCAGCGCGAGCACCGCCGACGCTCCCAGCCGCACGAGCGCCGTGCGCAGCGCTCCGCTCCGGGGCCGGCTCATAGCACCCCGCCCATTTTCACGAGATAGTACTCGGCCATCCCCAGCATCACCACGCCGCCCCCGCGCTTCACCCATACCGTCCAGCGGCCGGCACGCGGCAGCGACGCCAACGTGCCGCTGAACAGGCCGACCACCACGAGCACGGCCGTGAGACCGAGCGAGAAGACCAACAGGTAGAGCATGCCCAAGGCCGCGCTCCCCGTGGCGGCGACGAAGGTCAGCACCGCGGCAAAGGCCGGCGCCCCGCACGGCGCCGCCACCAGACCGGAGGCCGCGCCCATCGCGAAGACCCCGGCCGTCGACTGGCCGCCCAGGCGCGCCGCCCATTCGACCGCGCGCCGGGGCGCGGCGACGGGCACGACGTCCAGCATGGCCAGCCCGGCGAGCAGCAGCAGGTTGGCCATGGCGAGATAGGCCCACGGATTCGAGCTGACCGTGCCGAACAACGTCCCGGTGAGGCCCGCCAGCAGCCCCAGCAGCGCGTAGACCAGCGCCAGTCCCGTCACGTACGCGAATGTCATCATCACCGTGCGCCGCCGCGAGCGGCCCGGCGCCCCCGCCCCACCCAGGACGCCGGCGGTGATCGGGATCATCGGGTAGATACACGGCGTCAGGCTCGTGGCCAGGCCGGCCCCGAACAGCAGCGGCAGGGCGACGAGCGGCTCGTGGCGGAGGGTCGCGTCGAGGCCGGCGGGCAATAGCGGCGGGAACACGCCGTGGAGTATAACATTGGCCCGGCGTCCCCGGGCAGCAGCCGGGTCGCCCTCAATAGCGCGGGAGCGCCGCCTCGCGCCCTGGGTCGGCGGCATACCGCGAGGCGACGTACTGCTCGAGGATCTCGAGAAACTCGGGGACGATCGCATCGCCCTTGAGGGTCACCACGAGGCGGCCGTCCACGTACACCGGCGCCTTCGGATCTTCGAACGTGCCCGGCAACGAGATGCCGATGCTCGCGTGCTTGGATTCGCCCGGTCCGTTCACCACACAGCCCATCACGGCCACCTTCATCTCCTCCACGCCGGGCCGCTCCAGGCGCCACACGGGCATCTTCGCCCGCAGGTAGTCCTGGATCTGCTGCGCCATCTCCTGGAAGAACGTGCTGGTCGTGCGGCCGCAGCCGGGGCAGCTGGTCACCTGCGGCGTGAAGCTCCGGAGGCCGAGCGACTGCAGCACCTGCTGCGCGACCTGCACCTCCTCCGTGCGATCGCCGCCAGGAGCAGGAGTGAGCGACACCCGGATCGTGTCGCCGATGCCTTCCTGGAGCAGGATGCTGAGCCCCGCGGTGCTCGCGATGATGCCCTTGGCCCCCAGGCCCGCCTCGGTGAGCCCGAGGTGCAGCGGGTAGTCGCAGCGGGCGGCCAGCATCCGGTAGACGTCGACCAGGTCCTGCACGCCCGACACCTTCGCGCTCAGCACGATGCGGTCGTGCGCCATGCCGGCGGCCTCGGCCAGCGCGCCGCTCCGGAGGGCGCTCTCCACCATTGCCTCCATCGTGACGTCGCGCGCGTCCAGCGGGTCGGACCGGCGCGCATTCGCGTCCATCATCTCGGTGAGCAGGCTCTGGTCGAGCGATCCCCAGTTCACGCCGATCCGCACGGGTCTGTCGTTCGCCAGGGCCACGCCGATGATGGCGCGGAAGTGTTCGTCGTGCCGCTTGCCGCCCACGTTGCCGGGATTGATGCGGTACTTGGCCAAGGCCCGCGCACACTCGGGGTACCGGGTCAACAGCAGGTGGCCGTTGTAGTGGAAATCGCCGATGATCGGGACGCGGACGCCGATCCGGTCCAGTCCCTCGACGATCTCGGGGACGGCCGCGGCGGCGGCCTCGTTGTTGACCGTGACGCGCACCAGCTCGCTGCCCGCGCGCGCCAGCGCCGCCACCTGGCGCACGGTGGAGGCCGCGTCGGCGGTGTCGGTATTGGTCATGGACTGGACGACGATCGGGTGCCCGGAGCCCACGGGCACGCCGCCGATGGTGGCGGTCACGGTGGTCCGGCGCGCGAGCGGTGGCATGGCGGGAATATAACGAGGCGACCGTACCCGTTCTTGCGTCGGATACAGGTCCCCGTGAGATTCGTGCATGCCTTCCCCGACCTTCCCTGTCGTGCCGCGCGCCGCGATCACCGGCGTGTCGGGCTACGTCCCCGAGCGGCGCGTCACCAACGCCGAGCTGTCGGCCCGCCTCGACACGTCGGACGACTGGATCGTGAGCCGCACCGGGATCCGCGAGCGCAGGATCGGCGCACTCGGGGAGACCACCTCCACCATGGGCGCGGAGGCGGTCCGGCGGCTCATGGCGCAGCGCGGTCTCGGCCCGGACGACGTCGACGCGCTCATCGTCGCCACCGTGACGCCCGACATGGTCTTCCCCGCGACCGCCTGCCTCATCCAGGACCAGGTGGAGCTCCGGAACACCTGGGGCTTCGATCTGTCCGCGGCCTGCTCGGGGTTCCTCTACGGCCTCACGACCGGCGCCCAGCTGGTGGCATCGGGGTCCCACCGGCGGGTCATCGTGGTCGGCGCCGACCTCATGAGCGCCATCATCGACCCCCTGGACCGCACCACCGCCGTGCTGTTCGGCGACGGCGCGGGCGCCATCCTGCTGGAGCCGGCCGAACCGGGCTTCGGCCTGCTCGACTTCTACCACCGTGTGGACGGGAGCGGACGCGATGATCTGCTGATGCCCGCCGGCGGGAGCCTCCATCCGGCGAGCCACGCCACGGTCGAGGCCCGCGAGCATTTTCTCAAGCAGAACGGCAAGGTGGTCTTCAAGTTCGCCGTGTCGCAGATGGCCGACTGCATCACCACCATCCTCCAGCGCCACCAGCTTACTCCCGACGACATCGCGATGATCATCCCCCATCAGGCCAACCAGCGGATCCTCGACGCCACCGCCGAGCGGCTGTCGCTGCCGCCGGGGCGCATGGCGTCGGTCATCGCGCGCTACGGCAACACCACGGCCGCGACGCTGCCGCTGGCGCTCGAGGAGGTCGTGCAGGAGGGCCGGATCAGTCGGGGTGATCTGGTGATCTTCGTGGCGGTCGGCGCGGGGTTTACGGTGGGGTCGAGCCTGCTGCGGTGGCAGTAACCGTCTAGGCCCGCGAGAACTCCCCGGCGTCGATCGCCGCCAGGTCGTCCGGCCCCAGCACCAGGTCCGCCGCGCCGACGCTGTCGAGCGCGTGCTCGACGGTCCGCGCGCTCGGGATCACGATCACCGTGGGCGATTGCGCCAGCGCCCACGCCAGCACCACCGCGTGGGCGGACACCCCGAGGCGCCGGGCGATCGGCGTCAACACCGGATGCGCCGGCAGCGCCCGCGTGAGGCGGCCGCCGCCGGTCGGGCTGTAGGCCAGGAAGCCGATGCCCTGCTCCGCGCAGTACGCCACGACGCCCCCACTGAGCGACTCCCGGAAGAACGGATTCAGGCGGTTCTGTACCGAGGTGATCGGCGTGATGCGCTGCGCCTCGCGGACCTGGAGCAGGCTCACGTTCGAGAGCCCGATCCAGCGGAGCTTGCCCGCCTCACGGAGCCGCGCAAGCTCGCCGACGCTGTCAGCCAGCGGCACCCGGGGATCCGGTGCATGCAGCTGATAGAGATCCAGCCGGTCGACGCCAAGCGCGCGCAGAGAGCGCTCGCAGGCCGCCCGGAGCTGTTCGGGCCTGGCGTCGCTGTCCCAGCGGCCGGCCGGCCGCACGACGCCCCCCTTGGTGGCGACGGTGACGCTGGAGCGATCTCCGCCCCAACCGGCGAGCGCCTGGGCAATCAATCGCTCGTTGTGTCCGATATCGTGCTGATCGAGACAGTAGACGTCGGCCGTGTCGATGAGCGTGACGCCGGCGTCGAGGGCGGCCCGGAGGACCCGAAGGCTCTGCTCCTCGGGCGGCCGCCCCTCGATGGAGAGATGCATGCCGCCATACCCGACCGCCGTGACCGCCGGCGCGCCTGGCCCGAGCAGACGGCGCTGCATCAGGCCAGGCCGAGCTGCCTCGTGAGCCGGCGCCAGTCCTCCGCGCTGACGACCCCCTCCTGGAGCAGCGGCGTCAGTGTCGCCAGGATCTCCGCCCGCGAGCCGTCGATCCGACGGTCGCGGAGCTCGGTGATCATGCGGGAGAATCGGTGCTCGTACTCGTCCGGCTTGACGCCGCCCGCCGCGCGCTCGCTGCTAAGCTTCCTGAGCTCCTGCGCGACCCGCGCCGGCGATATCGGCTTGAGATTCCCGCCCTGCTCTTCAGCCATGTCGTACCTCTCGCATAACGTGGAGGAAGGGACGCCTTCGCTGCTGCTGCATTATGCCCCCCGCCGGCGCGCCGCGTCCAGGGTCGTCGTCGGATCGGCACCGGTCCAGGACACGTCAGCCGTCGGGCCGTAGGTCGGCGGCACACGATCCTCCAGCAGCCGGAGGGCGACACCGACCTGGGCACGGTGGTGGGCCGTGTGGAGCACCCGCCGCCAGAAGACCCAGATGCGCTCACGCCGGACGTCGAAAAAAGGCACCTCGGCCCGCCAGAACGCCTCGTCCCCGTCGGCCAGGACCGGGAGCCGGGCCCGGGCCAGGGCGACGAGCCGGTCGACGTAGCCCCGGACGCCGGGCGCCTCGCCCGCGGGCAGCACGGTCTCGACGGGTGGCTCGGGGAGCCCGATGAACTCCGCGAAGAACCGGCGCTCCGAGAGCAGCTGGTGCACGAGAATCTGTCGCACCGAACTGCTGCGGCCGTGCGGCCGGAACTCGAGCTGGGCATCGGTGAGCTCGCTCCACACCGCCGCTGTCTTGCTGGTCTCCGAAGCGTAGGTGTCGACCAGGTGCTGCAGCAACGGCACCCGCGCACGCGGCAGGTCGGCGGCAGGCAGGAAATCGTGGTCGTAGTGCATCGGCATCGGCTCGCCTCGGGGCATGGCGGACAGGCGTACCCTACCAATCTGTACGGACCGGGGCGCGAGCACGAGTCGGGGTGCGGGGGACAGCAGCCGCTTCGGGACGCGGGAGTCGGCAGGCCGGCTCGCCGGAGTCTCGTCGCGAGTCACCCTGAGCGCGGCGAAGGGGGCACGCCCGGAAGCATGCCCCCTTCGCTGCGCTCGGGGTGATTCGCGATGGGACTCCGACTCTACGCCCCCGCCAGCGCCGCCGGCGTCACCGCCTCCTCGTCCCGTTCCCCGGTGCGGATGCGGTGGACCTGGTTCACGTCGAGGACGAACACCTTCCCGTCACCCACCTCGCCGGTGCGGGCGGAGCCGAGTATCGCCCGCACGGTGACGTCGACGAACGGCTCGGAGACGCCGATCTCGATACGGACCTTTTCCTGCAGCTCCATCTTCACGGTCGTGCCGCGATAGGTCTCGACGCGGTCGGTCTCGCCACCGTGTCCCAGGACGCGGGACACGGTGAGACCCCGCACCTCGGTCCGGTAGAGCGCCTCGAGCACCTCGTTGAGGCGGTCGGGTCGGATGATGGCCACGATGAGCTTCATGTCAGTCGTCCTCCCGGCGTCAGCGCGCGGCGGTTTGCGGGGTCAGTGCGCGAACCGGCGCACCCACGGTGGCAGCATCGGGCATGACGAGGATCGAGCCCTCGCCATTCGAATAGGCTTCCTCGCCGTGCTGGGTGAGATCCATCCCCAGGCCCTCGGCGCGGGGCGCGGCACGGAGCACGGTGACGAGCCCGAGCAGCTTGAGGATCACGAAGGTGCCCAGCGCGGCGTACACGATCGAGCTGGTGACGCCGAGCGCCTGGGTGGCGAGCTGGCCGGGGTTACCCGCGAGCAGGCCGTCGTTGCCCGCCGGATTCCAGACCTTCGAGGCGAAGACGCCGGTCAGGAGCGCGCCGGTGATGCCGCCGATGCCGTGACCCGCGAACACGTCGAGCGAATCGTCGAGCCGAGTGCGCGACCGCCACACGATGATGAAGTAGCTCGGGAACGCGGCGAGTGCGCCGAGCAGCAGGGCGCTCATCGGGCTGATGAAGCCGGCGGCGGGCGTGATGGCCACGAGCCCGATGACGATGCCGGTGGCGCCGCCGACCGCGGTGGCACGGCCCGTCCGGAAGTAGTCGAGCAGCACCCAGACCACCAAGGTAGCCATCGGGGCCAGGAAGGTGTTGGTGAACGCGACCGCGGCGAGCTCGTTCGCGGCCAGCGCACTGCCGCCGTTGAACCCGAACCAGCCGAACCAGAGGAGTCCGGCGCCGAGCAGCACGAACGGCACGTTGTGCGGCAGGATGGCCTGCCGGCTGTAGTCCTTGCGGTTCCCGAGTACGAGCGCGGCCACGAGCGCGGAGACACCCGCGTTGATGTGCACCACGGTGCCACCCGCGAAGTCGAGCACGCCCTTGGTCATGAGCCAGCCGCCGCCCCACACCCAATGGGCCACCGGCGCGTAGACGAAGAGCGTCCAGAGCACGATGAACGCGAGGTACGGCCCGAAGCGCATGCGCTCGACGACGGCGCCGGAGATCAGCGCCGCGGTGATGATGGCGAACGTTCCCTGGTACGCCATGAACAACACGTGCGGAATGGTGCCCTTGGCCTCCGTGCCCACGCCCGTCAGCAGCGCATTCGTGGTCCCGCCGATCCAGGCATTCCCTTCGGCGAACGCCAGGCTGTAGGCGAGCAGCGCCCATACCACACCGACGGCACCGAGCGCGGCGAAGCTCATCATCATGGTGTTCAGGGAATTCTTGGAGCGAACCAGCCCGCCGTAGAAGAAGGCGAGGGCGGGCGTCATGAGGAGCACGAGCGCGGTGGACACCAGCATCCAGGCGGTGTCCGCCGGCACGACGGACGGCGCGGCATCCTGGAGCGCGAGCAGAAGAGGGAGATGGGTCACCGGTGAGCGTCCTGGGATTGAGGGTCGATGGGAGCCAATGTGGCCCGGCACGACAAAATTGTAGCGGTCGGGGCTCATACACGCAAGACTTGTGTTCGGCAAACTGCGCACTTTCTGCTGCATTCGCCGCACACACTCCGGTACAAACGCCATCTTTATGCACAAATGATCCCCATATTGTGCAAATGCGGCCAAATTTGGTGGACACCTGCCGACGGCCCCCGCAGGCGCCCAAGTCGCACTCCAAGAGCGAGTTAGGCCCATGGAGCGGACAACCGCGCCGCGCCATCGGCGAAGCGGCATGCCGTTCGGCGCTCCACTTGCACCCGCATCGGCGGATCCGATCGGCCGATGCTCGATATCGTGGAAGGGGCGCCTGGACAACAACCGGCCTTCGGGAACGGGCAGGCGAACGTCCTCAGGTGGGACAGCAGGGAGAGGCGATAGCGAGGGAGATCCCGCAGAGCGAGGGAGATTCGGTAGAGCGAGGCTGAAGCGTTAAACGCGAGGCTGAAGCGCTAGAGCGAGGGATCTGCACTGCAGCGAGGCCGAGGCTGGACGAGGTGCCACATCATGCGTTCCTCGAGCCACTGCCGGTGGTGCGTCGTGCGAAGCCGGCCCTGGCGACGGCAGACCGCCGTGGTGCGGCACCGCTAACCGGCCCCACGTACCCGCACCGCCGTTCCCCACGGATCCCGCGCTACCCCGCCATCAGCCGACTGTTCCACCGCTCCACCCGCCGCCGCGACGCTCGCAATTGCCTCGACGGCGTCGCGAGCCGACGGGACGACAACCTCCCACTCCAGCAAACGAGCCTCATCCGGACCCGCGGGCACGGCACCCGTCGCCCAGGTGTTGGTGCCCAGGTGGTGGTGGTAGCCGCCGGCTGACAGGAACAGCGCTCCGGGATAGCTCCAGACCGTCTTGTCGAGTCCCAGGCCGCCATGATAAAACGCCGCCGCGCGCTCCAGATCCCCCACGAAAAGATGGACGTGTCCGAGCGCCGTCCCGGACGGCATCCCCGCCCAACCCTCGTCACCCGCCGCCTGGAGCACGTCGGCGACGTCCATGGGGATGGTCGTCAGCGTGAGTTGCCGGTCTTCGTGCCGCCAGGCGCTGCGCGGCCGGTCGGCGTATACCTCGATCCCGAGCCGGTCGGGATCCGTCAGGTACAGCGCCTCGCTCACGAAATGGTCGGACATGCCGGCTCGCTCGCCGATTTCGGACAGATGTCGCAGGAACCGCCCGAGGGCGGGCCGGTCGGGCAGCAGGAGAGCGTAATGGTAGAGCCCCAGCCGGCCGCGACGCGGAACCGGTGCGGCACCAGGGCGCTCGTGCAGCTCCACGATCGGCGTGACCGCACCGGGGGTGCCGAGGCGCGCCACCCGCCGCTCACCCTCGAGCGGCGCCCGGTCGACGGGCTCTCCATTGAGCGGTGCCAGCCCGAGCACCCGTCGATACCACTCGACCGATCGCGTCAGGTCCCCCACCTGCAGGCGGACCGCGCCCAACCGCGTGGCCGCGGGCAGGCGGTACCCCGGTGGTGCGACACCATACGGCTGGGCGCCGGTCTCCCGCTCGTCGGGCGTGGTGCTGATTCTGGTCATGAGTCGTTCGCTCCTCTCCTCAGAAGCCGAGGTGGGCCGCTCGCGCTCAGGGTGCGCTGCGGCGGCGCGCCAATACCCCATCGAGCGAATAGTTGCCCGCGCCCACCAGCGCCAAGGCGAGGGCGCCGCTGCAGAGCAACAGCACGAACTCGAAGCCCTTCGGCAAGAAGAAGCCGTTCTTGAGGTGCACAAACGCCATGGCTCCGAGCATGTCGCAGGCGAGACCGATGGCCACGACGCGTGTCTGGACGCCGAGCAGGAGCGCCGTGCCGCCGAAGAATTCGAGCAACGCCACCGCGGGACCAGTCACCCCCGGCAAGGGCACGCCCATCTGGCCGAAGGCGCCTGAGACCCCGGCGAGCCCGAAGACGAACAGCTTCTGCGCCCCGTGGGCGATGAAGGTTGCGCCGATCACGACGCGCAGCAGAGCGAGCGCGGCGTCGAGGCGTGGCGCAGGGGTGGAAACGGTTGTCATCGGTGCGATCTCCACGACATAATGGGTGACGGTCTTCGATCAGCCCTGGCGGGGCTCCGGCGCCTCGCGGGCCAGGGCGAGGAGGTCGATGAGGGTCCGGAGCCGGCCCGGTCCCAGGTGCCCGAGCTGCAGCTCGTGCAGCGCCGCGATCGGCCTGTCGATTCGCGCGAGCACCGCCCGGCCCGCCGGCGTGATCCGCGTCCGCACGAAGCGGCGGTCCGCCCCTTCCCGCTCGCGCACCACGAGGTCCATGGCCTCGAGCCGGTCGAGCAGGCGGGTAGCGTCCGGCACCCGGGCCACCAGGCGGTCACGGATCTCGTTCCGGCAGAGCCCCGACGCCCCGGCGCCGCGCAGAATCCGGAGCGCGTTGTACTGGGTCGGCGTGATGCCGTGCGGCTTGAGCATCTCCGCCGCCTGGTGCTCGAGCCGGGCGGCCGAGCGTGCGATGCTCAGCACGGCCTCGTGCTCCAAGCTGACGAACGGCTTCCGCTGCTTGAGCTCGTCCTGCAGGCTTCTCGGCATCCCGGATAATGGGTGTTACAACATTTGATGTCAACCCGGGATCGCGGGACCGGCCTGTGTCCGTCGAATAGGAGCATTGACTCGCCCCGGGGCATCCTACTAGACCTGCAGGGTGAGTATGACCCCCGCCTCGAGGGGTTCTTTGCACCGAAAGGACAGCTCACATGAAGACGTTCGATCTCACCGTTTCCCGGACGATCCACGGTTCGGCCGAGGAAGTGTTCGATGTGTGGCTCGATCCGACGAGTCCTGGCGGGCTCTGGTTCGGCGTCGAGCGTGCCATCATCAATCCCGTCGTCAACGGCCTCTTCTACCACGTCGTCAAGCACGAGGGCCGATCGTGGCCGCACTACGGCCGCTTCATCCGTCTCGATCGGGGCCGCGCGATCAAGCACACCTGGGTCTCCGAAGCCACGCGTGGCCTGGAAACTCTGGTGACGATCACGCTCGCCCCGAACGGCGACGCCACCGATGTCACGCTCCATCACGCCAACGTGCCCGACGACGATATGGGACGCGGGCACCGGGACGGCTGGACGTGGTACCTGGACGTGCTGGGACAGCGGTTCGAAAGAGTCGCGGCACGATAGGAAGACGGAACAACGGGATGCCGGCCGAAGCCGACATCCCGTTGCGGTACCGCGCGACGACTGGTCGCTATCTACGGACGACCACGATCATCCGCACTCGCTGAAGCCGCACACGTGGCACTTCATGCATCCCTCGGCGAACTCGAGCTGCGAGCCGCAGTCCGGGCAGGCGCCCGATAGCGTCTCCTGCATGCCACCGAGCACGATCTGCTCTCCGCCAAGGCCGGCCATCGCCGCACGCTGGGCGACCACCGGCGCGGGCTCGGCCGATGCCGGCGCGCCCGGCAGCAACTCCTGCTGAATGCCCTGCTTCTCCTGCATCCAGCGCTCGATCGCGATGCCCACGGCGTCCGGCACGGACAGGATCTTGTTGGGCCCCAGGCCGATCACCCGGTCCGAGCTGATGCCGCGGAGCTGGCGGTAGATCTCCTTCATGGGGATCCCCGACCGGAGCGCCAGGCTGATGAGCCGCCCCAGCGCTTCGACGTCCGCCATGAGTGCGCCGCCCGCCTTGCCCAGGCTCATGAAGACCTCGAACGCCTGGCCCCGGTCGTCCTCGGTGATCGTGACGTAGAGCGTGCCCAGCGGCGTCTCGAGCCGGCGGGTGGCGCCGCGGAGCAGTTCCGGCCGAGAGCGCTTCTGGCGCCGCTGCAGGTTCTCCGCCTCGAGGTCGAGCACGATGCGCCGCAGGCGGTCATTCTCGGCCTCGAGCTCGGCGAGCTGGCCCTTGAGATCGGAGACGGCCTCCATCGCTGCCCGGTCGCCCGAGGCGGCGGCGACGCCCGCCAGCTGGGCCAGATCGGCGCGCGCCTCGGCCTTGCCGCTGGACGTGGCCTGCGCCTGCACCTGCCTGGCGACCGAGCCGGTGCTCAGCACCTGCATGTCGCGGCTTCCGTCGCGGTAGACGGTGACGCCCTTGCAGTTGAGGCTGTAGGCGAGCCGGTAGATCTCCTCGACGTACGCCTCGCTCGCGTCGTTGGCGAAGTTGCAGGTCTTCGAGATGGCGCTGTCGTTGAACTCCTGGAACGCCCCCTGCATCCGGATGTGCCACTCGGGCTTGATGTGGTTGGCGGTGACGAACACACGCCGCCACTTCTCCGGCACCTCGGGGAACTCGATATGCCCCGCCTCGGCGATCCGGTGCATCAGGTCCTCGGAATGCCAGCCCTCGGCCTTCGCGATGGCGACGAAGTCCTCGTTGACGTCGGGCATGAGCACGCCGGCCTGGTTCCGCATGAAGGCCACGGCGAAGAGCGGCTCGATCCCCGAGCTGCAGCCGGCGATGATCGAGATCGTGCCGGTCGGGGCCACGGTGGTGACGTTGCAGTTCCGCAGACGGCGCATCGGGCGGACCCGCTCGCCCTTGGGACCGCGCGCGGCGGTCTTGTCGGGGCCCCAGATGCTCCGCTCCCACTCGGGAAAGACGCCCCGGTCCCGGGCGAGCCGCTCGCTCTCGACCTTGGCCTCCTCGTCGACGAACTGCTGGATGCGCCGGCCGAGCGCCACGCCCTCCTCGGAGTCGTACGGGACGCCGAGCTTGATGAAGAGGTCGGCGAGACCCATCACGCCGAGGCCGATCCGGCGGATGCGCTGCGCCAGCTCGGTGATCTCGGGCAGTGGGTACTGGTTCGCGTCGATCACGTTTTCGAGGAAGTGGGTCGACAGGTGCACCACGAGGCGCAGGTGCTCCCAGTCGATGGCTCCATCCTTCACGAAGGCGCCGAGGTTGATCGAGCCGAGATTGCAGACGTCGTACGGCAGGAGGGGCTGCTCACCGCAGGGGTTGGTGGCCTCGTAGGCGCCGAGATGCGGCACCGGATTGTAGTAATTGGCCTTGTCGACGAAGAACACGCCCGGCTCGCCGGTCTTCCAGGCGCCGTGGATGATCTTCTCCCAGACCCCGCGCGCGTTGAGCTCGCCGACGACCTTGCCGGTCTTCGGGTGGTGCAGGTCGTACATGCTGTCGGCCTCGACCGCGGCCATGAATTCGTCGGTGACGGCGACCGAGATGTTGAAGTTGGTGATCTTGGTCGTGTCGTCCTTGCAGGTGATGAACTCCATGATGTCCGGGTGGTCCACCCGCAGGATACCCATGTTCGCGCCGCGCCGCGTGCCGCCCTGCTTGACCACGTCGGTGGAGGCGTCGAACAGGCTCATGAAGGAGACCGGACCGGAGGCGACGCCCATGGTGGACCGGACGATGTCGTTCTTGGGGCGGAGCCGCGAGAAGCTGAAGCCGGTCCCGCCGCCGCTCTGGTGCACCAGCGCCATGGCGCGGAGCGTGTCGTAGATGCCGCTCTTGCCGTTGGACAAGGCGTCGTCGACCGGGAGGACGAAGCAGGCGCTGAGCTGGCCGAGCGGACGGCCGGCATTCATCAGCGTCGGGGAATTGGGAACGAAGAGCCGGTTCGCCATGAGGCCGTAGAAGGCCTGGGCCACCTCCTCCACGGCGCCGACCGACACGCCGTACCGGCGGTCGGCCTCCGCGATCGTCCGGGCCACGCGCCAGAACAGATCCTCGGCGGTCTCGACCGGCTGACCGGCGTCATCCTTGATGAGATAGCGCTTCTCGAGGACCGTCATGGCGTTGGGCGACAGCGAAAGCACGTCCCGTGGGGTGGACGAAGTCATGGAGCTCCCCGCAAGCGATTTGGAAGAGAAGAGAGTGCAGAGACTGCACTACGGAAACCGCCGAATTCAGCTGCCACCAGCGCCACGTCCTTCACATCCTGTCCGCGTCCCCATCCGCTTCGACCGCTCGAGCCGCTCCAGCCCCGAAACGGATGGCCAAAGTAGGCGAACGCGGGAGGGCGCACAATACCACGTAAAAATCGCGTAACTACGTGGGATGGGCCTTCCCACATCACAAATATAACCCGTTGTCGATGTGTGGATTAAGTGGACAAGCTGTGGCGCCTACGCGGGTAGTGACAGTCGTGGGCGCAGTGGTGAGACAGCACCTGCCGGCGACACACCGAGAGCATCCCCAGGACTGCCTATCTCACCCCGGGTGCTGCACCATCGGATATCGCCCCGCTCGGTGGGCCCGGGCCTGGGCGACGTAGTGGGCCCACGTCTCCTTGATCCGCGCTGCCAGCGCCGGATCGACCGGGCGGACGATCCGTCCGGGCACGCCCATGACGAGCGACCGCGGCGGCACCTGCATCCCTTCGGGAATCACCGCGCCCGCGGCCACCACACTGCCCGTGCCAATGCGGACGCCGTTGAGCAGGACGCTGCCCATCCCGATCAGGCACTCGTCCTCGACGGTGCAGCCGTGCAGGATCACCCGGTGACCCACCCCGACCCGCCGGCCGACGATGCAGGGCGCGTCGTCGTCCACGTGGACGATCGTGCCGTCCTGCAGGTTGCTCTCGGAGCCGATCACGATGGGCGCCATGTCGCCGCGAAGCACCGCGCCGTACCAGACGCTGGCGTCCTCGCCGATGGTGACGTCGCCCATCACGGCGGCGCCGGGGGCTATGAAGACGGACGGATGGATCCCGGCGCTCACTTGGGCGCTGGCGGGAACAGCATCTGGGTCCAGGCCTCGACCGGCGCCCCGTCCTTGAGTGCGGGATGCCACGTGAGGCTCCATACGAAGTTCCGGACGGCGCGCTCGAATCCGGCGTCGTTGGAGGGACGCAACCGGGCAACGTCCACCGTCCGCCCTTCCGTGGACACCTTGACCCAGAGGAGCGACGGACGCGGGGTCTCGGTGACCTCGTCGGGCACCGGTACGAAAGGCGGGGTCGCCGGCTTCGGGCGCTCGTCGAAGCACGAGCCGTCGGAATTGTATCCCGGACCCGGCTCGCAGCGGCTGGCGGCGCGCGTCACCGCTCGGCGCCGCGGGAGGTCAGGCGAGCCGAGGGGGGTGAGCTGCGGGCTCACCTCGGCGATCTCCCCCGGCCGGACGACGATCGTATCCGAGTAGAAGTTGAACCGGGGCGCGGAGACCCCGACGGCGTGGGGGCCCGGGGTAAGCCGGGTCATGGGCTCGCTCACCGGCTTCTCGTCGATCATGACGGTGGACCCGCGCGGCAGCCCCACGACGCGGATACCACCGCTGTCGCCGGACACGGCATCGGATGTCGGCGCGCTGTCCGCCGTGCGCGCCGGCTCCGGCGGGCGGGGCGGAGCGGGTGCGAGGACCGGCGGCGCGGTGGAGGCCGCCGTTGCCGGGGCACTGTCCGCCGAGAGCGCGGGCGTCCGTGCGGCGGTGGTGTCGCGGAACCGCGTCGTGTCCGCGGCGGAGGCCGCTGAATCGGCGTCGGCACCGATGCCGGGAGCGAAGCCGCGCGACTTGTAGTAGTAGAAGGCGCCGCCGCCGCCGCCGAGCACGGCCAGGACCACCCAGAGCCAGGCCCAGGAGGAGGTCGGCCCGCCGCGCATCGCGCGGGATCGGTCCGCAACTCGGCGCGGCAGGTCCCGCCGTCCGAGCGGCGTGGCACGCCGGTTGACCAGCGGCGAATCGATCGGCGTGGTCGGCTGGCTCACGATGGGCGGGATGCCGCCGCTCGGGCTGGCTACCGTCGGCGCGCTCGACCGCCCCCCCACGAGGGCGCTTGCGGCGGCCGAGGCCCGCACCGCGCCCGGGGCGGCGGTGGGCTGTCCCTGGATGGACGCGACCAGCTCCTCGCAGCTCTGGTAGCGGTCTGCCGGGTCCTTCATCAGCATGCGCTTGATGACCTCGAAGATCCGCCGCTCGTCGGCCGTGATCAGCGAGGGTGTGGGAATCGGCTCGGTGATGTGCTTGTAACCGATCGAGAAGCTGTCCTCCCCGTCGTACGGCACCGTGCCGCTGAGACACTGGTAGGCCACGACGCCCAGGCTGTAGATGTCGCTCCGCCCGTCGATGGCCTGCGCCCGGGCCTGCTCCGGACTCATGTAGTGGGGCGTCCCGATGGACATCCCGGTGCCGGTCAGCTTCTGGCCCGACGCCGCCTTGGCGATCCCGAAGTCGGTCAGCAGGCACTGGCCGAACTCGTCGAACATGATGTTGTCGGGCTTGATGTCGCGATGGACGATGCCACGCTGGGCGGCGTACCCGAGGGCGCCGCCGGCCTCGAGCAGAAGCCGGCGAATCTCGGGCGGTGTCAGCTTCTTGCGCTCGTGCAGGACGGTCGAGAGCGAGCCGCCCCGGAGGAACTTCATGACGAAATAGATCACCCGGCCGGCCCGGCCGACGCGGTAGATCGGGATGATGTTCGGGTGCTCGAGCTGGGCGGCCGTGCGGGCCTCACGCTGAAACCGCTCGACGAACTCGGCGTCGAACGCGAGCGAGAACGGCAGCACCTTGATGGCGACCTCGCGCTCCAGCTGCCGGTCCCGGGCGCGATACACCAGGGCCATCCCGCCCCGCCCGAGCTCCTCGATGATCTCGTACTCGGCGGCGAGCGCCTCGCGCACGAGATCGGTCTCCTGGAGCGCGCCCGTGGCGATGGCATGCACGGGTGTCGTCGCCATGAGATCGAGACCGCAGGATGGACAGAACTTGGACTTGCCGGTGATCTCGCTGCCGCAGCGGGAGCAGAACATGGGCGCAAGCTACCCTTCCGATCGGGGGAGTCAAGCGGAATCCCGTGGCGTATCGCGAGAGCCGTTGCGGACGGCACGGACTGGTCGCCGGGCCCGGCCGACTTCGCGGGCGAGGGCGCTGGCACGACCCATGCAAGCCTGACGCCACGCGTTCAGGCTCCCGCCGACGACGCACCCGAACCAGAGCGCTCGACTGGAGATCCCGTGGTCCCGTATCACACGATCGCTTTCAGCCAGCAGAAGCTGCGCGCGGCGCTCCGGCGTGCCGCCGGGCAGGACCCGGCCTTCACGTACGGCTTCGTGGTGCACTCGCGCCGGTACAGCGACCACCCCACCCTGGGGCTGATCACGCTGCAGGGCGAGAGCCTGCCCCTGAACGACCGCCTCCTGAAGGCGCTCGACGGCGCCCCGCTGTGGCTGTTCGGACACGCCCGCATCACCCTGGGTTCGGGCACCCCGGTCCTGGGTACCGACAACAGCAGGGCCGATCCGCTGGACCGGCCCCTGGCCTCCTTGCTGATGCACATCGCGACGTTCGACACGAGCACCGGCGTCACCCAGCACCTGGTACAGGTCGAGGCCCAGGTGAAGGCCGAAACCCTGGTGCAGCCGCTGCTGGTCCTGACCCATGCCCGCCCGAACGCCTGGCCGCTCTGAGCCGGTCCGCTTACTCCTCGACTACCTGGAAGGGCTGAACCCGCACGTCGCGGTGGCCTCCCGCGTCGGTCACCGCAACCTCCAGCACGTACAGGCCGGGCTTCAGCTTGTCGAGCGTCAGCCCGCGGTGCGCCGACTCCACCATCGCCGTGGCCCGTGAGATGAACTTGAGGCTCATGGCCGCGCCGCCGCCGCCGAAGAGCTTCCGGAACAGCCCCCCGCTGCCACCCTGCTTCCGCACGGCGAGCCGTACCTCGTAGTTGCTCCCCGGCTGCAGGCCCTGCACCTCGTAGTACAGCTGCATCTCCTCGGCGCGCTTGAACGTCTGCAATGGATTGAAGAGCACGGTATCCTGGTCGGTCCGCCGCCAGGCCAGGTTGGCGCTGCGGCTCCCGAGCACCAGGTCGCTCAGACCGAGGGTCACCGAGCTCGGGCCGCCCACACGCAGCGTATCGCGCGGCAGGACCACGCCCGCCTCCTCGCCCTGCTGGATCGCCAGACGGTATTCGAAGCGCCCGGTCGGCACCGGAACGGCGACGCGTCCTACCAGATGCTCGTCGTCGGGCACCGGCTCGGGAGCGATGAAGTGCCGCGTGGTGTCGAGCGAGGCCACGACCCGGCCGGCATAGTCCATCGCCGTGAACCGGACCCGCACGGAATAAAGGAAGCCCCGCGTCACCGTGACCGGCTCGAGCCCCTTGCCCGAGATGGCATAGACGATCTGTGCCAGAGTACCGCTCGAGTCCCGCCCCACGGCCAGCACCTCGGTCCGCGCCTTGAGGTCCTCCGCGAAGCGGAGCTCGTAGCTGTCGGTGTGGGTCCCGAGCGCGATGCTCGATTGACCCATCCGCCGCTCCTCGGCCTGCACCTGGCCGCTCCCGATCCGGCCGGCCGCCTGGAGGCGCTGGTAGATCGGCGAGAGCTGCTCGCGCGAGAAGATGAGCTGCTCGGCGACCGGATCGTTGTTCGCCCGGTCCCCACGCAGGGCGACCTGCTGGCTGAAGCCGAGGACATCGAACAGGCTCTCGACCAGCTTGAAATCCTGCACGTCTTCGCGCGCGACGAAGTGGAACAGCAGGTCGCCTTCGGGACGGGTGTAGCTCCAGGACTCGTTGGGCTCCAGGCCGGGAGCCGCGTAGGTGGCCCGGCTGGTGGGCTCACCGTGGCGGATGTAGATCACGCCGCGGTCGTCGAAGTCGCGGCTGCCGGAGCGGTAGCGCTCGACGATGTCGTAGTGCCGGTTGAGCGACGTGAGCCGAAAATTCTTCCGGGCGTAAAACATCCGGCGGTAGTGCTCGCGCAGTCGTTCGCCTTCGCCCCGGAGCTCGGTGCGGTCCCGCTCGGTCCAGAACTGCCGGAGGTAGGCGGCGCGCCTTGCGCCGGTGGCATTGTCGAACTCCTTCAAGACGCTGTCCGAAGCGATCGTGGCGAGGTCCCCACGATATCCCGCGACCGTCGCCGGGTCGTCGGAGGCGGCGCCCTCGTAGTAGGGCTGAACGCCGTCGAACCGGCCGAGCAGGAACAGGGTACGGGCGATCTCCAGCTGGCCCAGGCTCCGGTTCACGCCGCGGTTGAGGTAGCCCCGGAAGGCGACCAGGGCGGAGTCGCCGTCGCCCACCTCACGCTCCACCCGTCCGCGCGCGAGCAGCACCTGGGGGTCCTGCGCCGCGGGCGTCGCCGCGGCGCGCCGGAGCACGTCGAGCGCCACGCCGAGCTTGATATTCACCCGCTGGCGCAGCGCCGTGTTCGAGAGCTCCACGAGCCCCCGGACGAAGCTGGGATCCACCTCCGCCGATTTCGCGAACGCCATGGCCGAACGGGTGAGGGCGTCCTTGCCGAGCATGGTCTTGAGGCCGGTCACGAAGGAGACCTGCGAGTCGCCTACGCCGTACTCGGCCAGGCCCATGCCGTACCAGGCGTAAGGCCAGGTGGGCTGCAGGTCGATGGCCCACTGGAATTCGGACGCCGCGTCGTCGTAGTGTGCCTGGCCGCCGAGGTCGCCGACCCGGAGCGAGAGGAAGCCGAGCTTGAGGTGCGTGAGGGTATTGTTGCGATCCGCCTTGGCGACATCGATCAGCCGGCGCTCGAGCAGGAGGAGTCCGGCCGAGTCGGTGCTCACCGCCAGGGAGTCGCGGAAACGCTCCAACTCGGCGCGCTCTTCGGGGGCCTGAGCCGGCAGACGGGAGGGAGCGACCACAACGATCAGCGCGACCGCAAGCTGCGCCAGACGCCAGCGGGGGGAAGCCATCAGCAGGATCCTCATGCGTGCCATCCGGAAGGGCCCCACCGCATGCCGGCCGAGGCTGGCGGCGGCGGGGCAGGATTCGCTACAGGAGACGCCGTCGCCGTGCGACGGCCCACATCCGTTTTCAGCGATCGTGGGCGCGGTCCTCGAGATAGACGCGGAGCCCGTCGGCGACGGCCTGCGCGTACAGCCGCTGCCCCTCGGCCGAGCGCAGCGCCGCCTCCTGATCGGGCAGCGTCATGAACAGGCCCTCGGTCAGCACCGACGGCATCCAGGTGCCGCGGACGAGCGCCAGATCGCCCCGGCCGAAGCCCAGGTCGCGCAGGCCGAGGCGGCGGAGGAGGGCCGCCTGGATGGCTCGAGCGAGGGGCACGCTCCGCGGCTGATTGTAGTAGACGCTCGTGCCGTTGTTGACGAACGGGTTGATCCCGTCCGGCAGCGCGTTGTTGTGAATGGACACGAGCACCTCCGCGCCCGCCTGCTCGGCGAACTGCACCCGCGGCCAGAGCTCCACGATGCTGTCGGTTACCCGGGTCATGAGGACCCGGGCTCCGGCGGCCTGGAGCTGGCGGCGGAGCTCGAGCGCGACCGCCAGGTTGGCGTCGGCCTCGCGCAGCCCGGTCGGCCCCATGGCTCCGCCGGGTGGATGGCCGGGGTCCACCGCGATCAGCCGGCCGCGCAGTGGATCGCCGGCGTCGATGGCCGGAGGCCGGCGGATGTCGAGGAGCAGGTCGGTATGGTCCCACCGAGCGCGATAGCCCCAGACCGGCCGCTCGAGCTCGAAGGTCAGCGCCACCTCATCGGCCGCGGCCTGCCGCCAGCTCATCCGGCGAATGAGCGAATCGGCCGGCCCGTAGCGCATCCAGTCGACGTCGCCCGTCGCGCCGTAGAGGGTCACGACCAGCGACCGATCGGTCTCCTCGACGCGAAACGGCGCGCGCTGGCTGAGCGGAATGCGCACGGTGGCCCGGTCGGGGCTCCGCGTCACGCTCACCGAGCCGACGGTCGCGTGCGGCGCGGGCCCGCCGGGGGTGAGCGGTCGGGCGTCGATCGCGGGCACCCAGACCTCGGCCGCTTGCGAGAGACGGAGTCGGACGTCGTCGTTGCGCCGGCCGGTGACCGCGGCACGCGTGCCGGTCGGGAAGAACCAGGCGTAGGTCCCGCCGGGGACGGCGCGCCCGACCGTCATGCTGTCGGTGATCCCGGTGCCGGTCGAGTCGTCGTCGAGCTCGACCGCGACGGGGAGGGTGTCGAGCATGGCTACCTGCAGCGGCCAGCGCGCGCGAGCGGTATCGGTGCCGACAATCGCCTCGACCACGGGCCAGAGGCTGTCGGCGGGCGCCAGCGCGGAGGAGGTGGACGCCGCGGGCGCGGTAGGTGCGGCGGGCGCGATCGTCGCCGTAGGTTCTCGGGCCACCGGCGCCGGGACGGCGGGCGCTTCGGATATCGCGGGCATCGCCGACACAGCGACCGGCAGCATCGCGCCGGGATCGGGACCCAACGAGCGCCCGCGCACGAGTCCCACGTACCGGTCCCGGACCACGGGCGTTCGAAGCCGCGTCGTGTCGCGATCGAACGCGCGCACCCCGGCCGGCACTTCGAGCGGCTGGGGCTGCGGCGAGAGCGGCAGGATCGTCCCATCAGCGAGCCGAACCCGAACGGCCGCGCCTTCGGCCGCCCGGACGCCGAGCGTGAGGTACTCGCCGCGGGCGAGCCAGACGCGGCCGGTGGGCGAAAACGACAGGGAGTCGACCCAGGCGGCGCCGACCGTGTACCGGCCCGCGTCGGCCAGGCGCCGGCGGACCGGGTACTCGAGCGCCGCCGAGTCGGCGCCGCGGCGCGCCTCGATCCGGAGCCGCATGAGGCTGTCGGGCGGCAGCGCCACGTATGCCAGCCAGGCGCCGTTGGGCCAGACCCGCGCCGGCTGGCCGTCGATCGTCACGACGGCGTCGCCCGTGCCTGCCGTGCCGAAGAGAAAACTGGAGTCCCGCACCTGCAGCACGGCGTCCGGCGGCGGGTAGACCACCCTGAGGGCAAGCGGGCCTCGCACGGGGGCCACGGCCGGCAGTTCGGGCGACGGCGCAAGCGATTCGGCCGGCGCCCGGGCGCCCGGCGATGGGGTAACGGGCGCCGGCATTCGGCCCCCGCATGCGACAGAAGAGGCTGCGGCGAGGAGGGCCAGGGCCACCGCGTGTGGCCTGTCCAGGGTCATGGCTGCAAGGTACACGTTGGCTGAGACTTACGACAAGCGTACGTTGACGCTCCTCCCGGGGCGGCCTAGATTCGTCACACTCTCAAGTCGCCGAATGGATCATCGGAAGGAACAGCTCGCGTGACTTTCGCGCCGGGGTATGCGTGACGGGTCGACCGGTTAAGGTGTCCGTCTTCGGCAAAACCGATCTGGGGCGCACACGCGAGCACAACGAGGACACCTTCCTCGTGGCCGACCTCAGCACGGGCAACGCCAGCCTCCATCCGGAGGTGCGCCTGCATGAGGTGGGGCCGCGCGGCTCGCTCTTCATGGTGGCGGACGGCATGGGCGGCGCGGCCGCGGGTGAGCTCGCGAGCGCCATGGCCGCCGACCTGATCTATCGCCATCTCGCGACGGCCTGGGCCGGGGACGAGGACGCCTCCCCGGAGCGCTTCGCCTATCGAATGAAGGAAGCGGTCGAGCTCGCCAACCAGCAGATCTACAGCTACGCCCGGGAGCATCCCGAGGTTCGCGGGATGGGGACGACGGTCACCGCCGCCGGCATCAACGGCGACGAGCTCTACCTGGCACAGATCGGCGACAGCCGAGCCTACCTGGTCCGCAACGGCGAGGCGATCCAGCTCACCAAGGACCAGTCGCTGATGCAGCGGCTGGTCGACGCCGGCGAGCTGACCGAGGAAGAGGCGGAGCAGAGCGAGCGCCGGAACATCATTCTTCAGGCGCTCGGCCCCGATCCGCGCGTGAAGGTCGACCTCACCCACCAGACCCTCCGTCGGGGTGATACCCTCATCATCTGCTCCGATGGGCTTTCGGGCCTGGTGCGGCGCGAGGAATTTCCCGCCATCGTCGCGCAACAGCCGGAGCTCTCTGACCTCTGCTCCGCCCTCATCGACCTCGCCAATGCGCGCGGCGGTCCCGACAACATCACGGTGGTCGTGGCCCACTTCGAGGGCGATGGCCTGCCCGAGCCCAGCGCAACGGAGGACGTGGGCTACGCGGTCTATCATCTTCCCGACGGCGACGGTGAGGACGACGTGCCGACCCTGCCGGTCAAGCCGGCCGCGCCGACGACCCCGCCACCGACCAGGCTCGGCAGCCGGGGCCGCGCGCTGCTGCTCATGGCCGCGGTGCTCTGCCTGATCGCCGCGCTGCTCGCGTTCTGGCTCTGACGGCCCCCACCGAGGCCCGGCTCGGCGCGCGACTCGGCTGGCTGGGGGCGCTCTCGTTCGCTTCGGGGCTGCCGTACTTCTTCTTCAACGAGACGGTGCCGGTCTGGCTCGCGGCGTCAGGGATGAGCCTGGCGGGGATCGGCCTCGCGAGCGGCGCCTCCCTGCCCTGGGTGCTGAAGTTCCTCTGGGCGCCGCTGGTCGACCGGCTGGGCAGCCGGCGGCTCTGGATCCGGATCTGTCTGGGCCTGCTCGCGGTCACCACGGCGGCGCTCGCCGGCGCCGACCCCGGCCGCCACGCGGGGCAGCTCGCGGCGCTCCTCCTGCTGTACGTCACGCTCTCCGCCACCCAGGACATCGCGATCGACGCGTACACGATCGAGACCACGCACGGCCGCGAGCTGGGCGTGGCCAACTCGGTGCGGATCGCCGCGTACCGGAGTGCGAGCTTCGTCAGCAGCGCGTTCCTGGTCTGGATCGCCGCGCGCCACGGCTGGCACGCCGCCTTCCTGGCGGGCGCCGCGCTGCTGGGAGCACTCGCGGTGGCGACGTTGCTCCTCCCATCGCCAAGACGGGAGGCGGCGCACCCGCTCACGCTGGACGAGCCGATTCGCGCGCTGCTGCGGCGTCCGGGAATCTGGGCGGTCGTCGTGTTCGCCCTGCTCTTCAAGCTGGACATCTCGGCGATGGACCCGATGACGAGGCCGTTCTGGGTAGCGAGCGGCTTCTCGCTGGACCAGATCGCGGCGCTGACCACGGGGCGTCTGTTGGCCACGCTGGCGGGCGCGGCTCTCGGGGGGATCATCGCGACGAGGGTGGGGATCTTTCACGGCCTCTGGTCGCTCGGGCTGGTGCAGCTGCTGTCGAGCCTGGGCTACTCGGCGGCGGCCGCGGCGAACATCGGGAAGTCGCCCATCGCGGCCGCCGCGCTGTTCGAGAATTTCGCCGCCGGACTGGGCACGGCCGCGTTCCTCGCGTTTCTGATGTCGGTGTGCGAACGCCGATACGCGGCGACGCAGTTCGCTCTGCTCAGCGCCATCTATGCCCTGAGCCGGTGGGCGGCCGGGCTGATGTCCGGCGTGCTCGCCGAGCGGCTGGGGTTCGCCGCCTACTTCTTCTGCACATTCCTATTGGGGTTGCCGGCATACCTGCTGTTGCGTCGCGTGCGGTACGCGGGGGTCGAGGAGTAACGCTCAGCCCAGGCCGCGCGCCATTGCGGTGGCCGCGAGCACCATGAGGACCACGAGCACCACCTGCACGTAACTGGTGCGGGCCATGCCGGGGGCCGTACTCAGATCGGGCGTCTCGCCCCGGCCGAGCTGGCGGCGCCAGGCGCCCAACCTCACGATCGGGGTCGACTCGAGCACGAGGATTGCGAGGAACAGCGCCATCTTGGTCCAGAACGCACGGTTGCCGAGGTAATACGCGGTCGACTTCTCCGTGGCGGCGAGCAGCCGCCAGAGTCCCGAGCCGACCCAGAGAATCGCCGCGACCCCCCACCACACATCGGCCGTCAGCGCCCGCCGAAGCGTCGGACCGTCCAGCGTCGGCGCGGCGAGCAGCCGCGCGCGGGCCCACACCGACCCGAGCCCGATGCCGAGCGCCAGCAGGTGAACCGCGGCGAGCAGCCAGCGCACCATGGCGCTCAGTCCCTCAGCCGCCTGACGAGCCAGCGCCCGACCGCCTCCTGCATCAACCGCTGGCGGTGCCATGCGAGCAGCACCGGAGCATCCGAGGGCAGCTCCGGCAGCAGGCGCGGGTGGCCGAAGAGGACGATCAGATCGGCGCCGGGCACCGCGTTCGCCAACGCGTCGCGCGAGGCGGCGCCGAAGCCCGAGCGCCCCTTCCACGCGCGGGGCTCGGCGAATGCCAGCACCACCCGCGACCCGCCGTCGTACCGCCCGAGGCGGGTCTCCCCGAGCAGCTGGCGGACCCAGTCGCTCGGGCCCGGCGGATAGGGGCCACCCAGATCGTCGTCGACCACCACCAGATCGAGCGGACCGCGGAGGGTCGGAGCGCTGCCGCGCAGCAGCCCCTGCGCCAGCAACGCGTCGGCCAGCGCGTCGGCCGACTCGAAGGGACCGCGCGTGACCGGCGGCGTCGCACTCGTGGCCAGCGCGAGTGCGCGGTCGTAGCGGCGGAGGGCTTCCGCCAGCCGCGTAGGCGGGAGGGCGCCGCTCGCGAGCGCCTGCTCGAGCGCGTCGCGGACGCGCCGCGAGTCGTTGGGGTACAGTAACAAGTCCACGCCGGCCTGCACCGCCTCGACCGCCGCGTCCGATTCGCGCCGGCCGACCAGCGCGCCGTCCATGATCAGGGCGTCGGTCACGACCAGCCCGTCGAACCCCAGCCGCTCGCGCAGCTCGGCCATGATCGGACCGGAGATCGTGGCCGGCACGCCCGAGGCATCGAGCGCGGGATACGCCACGTGGGCGGTCATCATCGACGCCACCCCGCTCTCGACCGCGATGGAGAACGGCAGGAGGTCGTTGTCCCGCAGCGTGTCGGCGCTGTCGTTCACGACCGGCAACGCGATGTGGGAGTCGACCGTAGTGCGGCCGTGCCCCGGGAAATGCTTGGCGCACGCCAGCGCGCCCGCGTCCTGGCAGCCTTCGATCCAGGTGCGGACGAGGCTCGCGACCCGATTCGGATCGTCGCCGAATGCCCGAGTCTGCACGATCGGGTTATCGGGGAGCACGTCGAGATCGCCGACCGGCGCGAACACCCAGTTGATGCCCACGGCGCGCGCCTCCTGGGCGGTCACGGCGCCGGCCCAGCGCACCACGGCGGCGTCCTCGAGCGACGCGAGCGCGAGCGGCGGCGGGAACTCCGTCAGTCCGGCCACCTGCTGCCCGGCCCCGCGCTCCAGGTCGGCGGCGATGAGCATCGGGCGCCCGGCGCGGCGGAACAGGTCGGCCGTCAGACGCCGCACCGACTCGACCGTGCCGCCGAAGAGGATGAAGCCCCCGACCCCGAGATCGAGAGCATCGGCGATGCGGGCGGCCTCGTGCCCGAAGCCGCCGTCGGCGGCGGCGCGGAGCGCGGGAAGGATGAGCCGGCCGGAATCGGGCGCGGCGGACGTGGTGCTCATGGAGGCGTGACCGTGCCAAGGACGCGGGCGCCGCTTGCGCCGGTCGCGGCGGGAACGTTGCCGGGCTGCCCGTGCAGCGTAAGATACCCCAGCAGCGCGAACGCGACCGCCTCCTTGGCGTCGCCGGGGAAGAAGAGGTCGTCGAACCGGCGGAGTGCATGGCCGCCCGACGCCGCGAGCCGGCGCTCAAGCGCCGCCATGAGGCCCGGGTGGTGGCAGCCGCCGCCGGAAGCGACCACCTCGGTGCCGGCCGGGGTCCAGTCCGCGACCGCGGCAGCGACGCTTCGCGCGGTGAGCTCGACCGCGGTGGCGACGCCGTTCGCACCGGGTACCCGCGCATGCAGCGCCGCGGCGTAGGCGTCGCCGAAGCGCTCGCGGCCAGTGCTCTTCGGCGGTGGGACCGAGAAAAACGGATCGGCGAGCAGCTCGGCGAGCACGCTCTCGTCCGCTCGGCCCTGGGCCGCGATCAGGCCGTCGCGGTCGTACGAGCGGCGGCGATCGACCTGCCGCGCGACGCCGTCGACGATCGCCACCCCCGGTCCGGTGTCGAACGCCAGCACGCCGTCCTCCTGCGACCGGCGCGGCACGTAGGTCAGGTTCGCCATCCCCCCGAGGTTGAGCAGCACGCGCGGAGCGTCCGGCGAGGCGAACAGCAGCACGTCCGCCATCGGCACCAGTGGCGCGCCCTGTCCGCCGGCCGCCAGATCACGCGCGCGGAAGTTGCTCACCACCCGGACGCCGAACCGCTCGGCGAGGACGGCGGGCTCTCCGAGCTGCCAGGTGACCGTGGGTGGCTCGTGCCAGATCGTCTGGCCGTGGAACGCGATGAGCGCCAGCTCCGAGGCCGGAATCCGGGCCTGGACCAGCACCGTCTCGACCGCCTCCGCGGCCCACTCGGCCAGCCGGACGTGGAGCCGCGCGAGCGACGGTGCGTCGCCCCCGGCGAGGGCGTGCCGCAGCTCGGCCCGCTCGTCGTCGGTGTAGGGGCGGGTGACGAAGTCGATCAGGTCGGCGTGGGTGGGACCGTGCAGCCGGACCAGCGCCGCGTCCATTCCGTCGAGCGAGGTGCCCGACATGAGCCCGATGGCGAGGATCGGGCGCTCGGTCATGTGGTGCGCACCGGCGGAGGATCGCCGACGATGCTGCGGAGCCGGCCGGCGTGCTCCTGGAGCAGGCGCTCCGCCTCCTCGCGGCCGACGCCGCGGCGCGCCATCACGATGGCGGTCTTGACGCTGCCGCCGGACGCGTCGAGCACGGCGCGGGACTCGTCCCGGCCGAGGCCGGTGGTCTCCATCAAGATCCGCTGGCTCCGGTCCACCAGCTTATCGTTCCAGGCGCGGAGGTCCACCATGAGGTTGCCGTAGATCTTGCCGAGCCGGATCATCGCGCCGGTCGTGAGGGTGTTGAGCACGAGCTTGGTGGCGGTGCCGCTTTTCATCCTGGTCGACCCGGTGACGACCTCGGGACCGACCGGGACGACGATGCAGACGTCGCAGGTCTCTCGCAGGAGGCGCGACGGCTCCGACATCGAGACCAGGGCCGTCCGCGCGCCGAGTGTCTGCGCCCGGGAAAGCGCCGCCCGCACGTAGGGCGTGGTCCCGCTGGCCGCGATGCCTACGACCACGTCGTTGGGGCCGACCTTGCGGGCATCCATCTCGCCGAGACCGGCGTTCACGTCGTCCTCGGCGCCCTCGATCGACTTGATCAGCGCGGGCAGCCCCCCGGCGATAATGCCGACGACCATCTCCGGCGGCGAGCCGAACGTCGGCGGGCATTCCGCGGCGTCGAGCACACCGAGGCGCCCGCTGGTCCCCGCGCCGACGTAGAGCAGCCGGCCGCCGGCGCGAAACGCCGCCTCGATGAGATCGATGGTCCGGGCGATCTCTTCCCGCGCGCGGGCGACGGCGACGGGGACCGTGGCGTCCTCGGCCCCGATGAGATCGACGATCTCGAGCGCGGTGGCAGTGTCGATGGTGGAGCTGTGAGGATTGCGCCGTTCGGTCAGACGCGGGTCCAAGTAGTCGTCGGGCACGGCTAAATTAGAGCGCGTTGCGTCGCCGGGGGCAACCCGGTCAACCCTTCCCTGCATCGAGGTCACCGTGCGCCTGGACCATTTCCTCGTTCCGGTGGGCCTGCTCGCCCTCCTGGCGTGCCGCCCCCTGTCCGCGCCGCCGTCCGCGGCCCCAGCCGTCGGAACGGCGCCGGGCTGGGAGTTCACCGGACGGGCGCGGGTCGCCGAGGGCGCCCGGGCAATGGTGGTGGCAGGCAGCCCGATCGCCACGCAAGTCGGACGGGAGATTCTGCGGCAGGGCGGAAACGCGGTGGACGCGGCGGTGGCGGTCGGGTTCGCCATGGCCGTGGTGCACCCCGAAGCGGGCAATATCGGCGGCGGTGGATTCATGGTCATCCGCCTGGCCGACGGCACGGTGCAGACGCTCGACTACCGGGAGGCCGCGCCGGCGCGCGCCAGCCGGGACATGTATCTCGACTCCCTCGGTGAGCCGACCGACCGGAGCCTCACCGGCCACCTGGCCGCGGGAGTCCCCGGGGCGGTGGCAGGTCTCACCGAGGCCCATCACCGGTTCGGTCATCTGCCGTTTGCGGCCGTGATCGCGCCCGCCATCGGCCTGGCGCGCGACGGGTTCCTGGTGGACGAGTACCGGAGCCGGTCGATCGCCGGGGACAGTGCCCGCCTGGCGCGGTTTCCGGCGTCGCGGGCCAGCTTCCTGCCCGACGGCGCGCCGCCGCCCGCCGGCACGGTGCTGCGCCAGCCCGACCTGGCCGCAACGCTCGAAGCGATCCGGGCGCGCGGTGCGGCGGGCTTCTACCAGGGTCCGGTAGCCGATCTGATCGTCGCGGAGATGGAGCGCGGCGGCGGCCTGATCTCCCACGAGGACCTCGCGAGCTACCGGGCGATCTGGCGCGAGGCGATCGCCATCCGGTATCGCGGCTACACGATCTACTCGATGCCGCCGGCGTCGTCCGGCGGCATCACGATGGGCGAGATCCTCAACATCATGGAAGGGTACGACCCGCTCCCGCCCTTCGGGTCACCCGAGCTCGTCCACCTCGAGGCCGAGGCGATGCGGCGCGCGTTCACCGACCGCAACACCTGGCTGGGTGATCCCGCGTTCGTCCAGAATCCCACCGATCGGCTGCTCAGCAAGGCCTACGCGGCCGAGCTCCGGAAGGGCATCGGCGACCGGGCCACCCCGACGCCGGCGTTCGTGCCGGCTGCGCGCACCGGCGCCTCGACCACGCACTACTCGGTCATAGATCCCGAGGGCAACGCCGTGAGCTGCACGACGACGCTCAACGACAGCTATGGCAGCGCGGTGACGGTGGCGGGGGCGGGTTTCCTGCTGAACGACGAGATGGACGATTTCGCCACTGCGCCGGGCAAGCCGAACATGTACGGCCTGGTGCAAGGCGAGGCCAACGCGATCGCGCCCGGCAAGCGCATGCTCTCGGCGATGACGCCCAGCATCGTGCTCGATCCGGAGGGCCGGCTCCTTCTGGTCGTGGGTACGCCCGGCGGGCCGCGCATCATCACGATGGTCTATCACGTGATCTCCAACGTGATCGACCACCGGATGGCGCTCCCCGATGCAGTCGTGGCTCCGCGCATGCACCACCAGGGGCTTCCGGACACCCTGCGGGTCGAGCGCGGCGGTTTTCCTCCGGCGACGCTCGACAGCCTGCGGGCCCGGGGCCACGCCATCGGCGCGGGCGGGTACTGGGGGGACGTCGAAGCGATCATCCGGACGCCGGGGGGATGGCAGGGGGTGAGCGATCCGCGGCGTGGGGGGGGAGGGGCGGGGTTTTAGGTCGGACGGTCGGACGGTCGGACGGTCGGAGCGAGGCTAGCGCGAGCTCGTCACCCTGAGCGGAGCGAAGGGGGCATGCCCGGAAGCATGCCCCCTTCGCTCCGCTCAGGGTGACTCGCGTTCGGCGAGCAGCACGTCTAGCTCCCCGCCACCAGCTTGTCATCCAGCGTCAACGTCACGGTGGTGCCTTGCGGGAGCACCACATCGCGGTCCTTGGTCTCGATCGCCCGCTGCGTCCCGACCGCGCCGCCGATGATGCCGCCGATGATCGCGCCCTTGGTGCTGCCCCCGATCACGCGGCCCACGACTGCGCCGACGCCCGTCCCGGCCCCGACCTTCGCGATATCCCCGGCATTGGTCTTCCGGCCTTCCAGCTTTGTCGTGACACCGGAGATGGACGCCGGCAGCGCCTTCGATACGCCGTTGATCGCGATGTTGGTGGGCTTCAGCGTCAGCGTGCCGGTCGTGTCGCCCTTGTTTTCGGACTCCTTGATGGCCGTCACCTGGAGCGTGACCTGCGCGCCGGCGGGAATCACCACGTGCCCGGCCGCGTCCTTGACGTCACTTGCCACCGTGGCCGTGACCTGGTCACCCACCTTGTTCTTGTTGGAGCGGATCTCGGCGTCGGTCGTGGCCGAGAAGCTGGTGCCGGCGGCGAGGGCGCTCGGAGCCGGGGCTGGCGCCGGCGCGGCTGGCGCCTCGGCCGCCGGGGTGGGCGCGGGCGCGGCCGGTTTCGGCTTGGGCTTCGACGCTGGCCTGGGAGCCGGCGCAGGCTCGGGCGCGGCAGTCGCGACCGTGGCAGTGTCCGCGCTGGGCCGGTCATTGAGCTCGGCCGAGGTATCGACCGGCGCGAGCTGCAGGTCACGGTTCAGGCTGTCGGCGGACGCCACCTCCGACTTGTCGCCCCGCCCGCAAGCCGCGAGGGCCAGCAGCATGAACCCGGCGAGCCTCGTTCTTGACATGATCTCCTCCTCGTGGTGTGACTTGCCGGGGGTTCGCGACTCGATGACATTCCATCGGCCATGAACGAGCTGCGTCCCCTCCTGCCCTACCTTCGGCCCTACCGGCGCGAATACCTCTTCGGCTTGGCGCTGGTGGTCATCTCCAATTTCTTCACGACCCTCGGCCCGAAATTCATCGAGCGGGGCATCGACGCCCTGCGCAGCGGCGGGGGCTTCCCGGCGGTTCGGGCCGCCATCGGGCTGCTGCTCGTCGTGGCCCTGATCGGCGGGGTGGCCCGCTACGGCATGCGCGAGCTGCTGAACAGCGGCAGCCGGCGCGTCGAGACCGACCTCCGGGACCATCTGTACCGACATTTGCAAAGGATGTCGGCTGAATTTTACGACCGATACTCCACCGGCGATGTGATGGCGCGCACGACCAACGACTTGCTGGCCGTGCGCATGGTGGCCGGTCCCGCTCTCATGTATCTGGTGGATACTACCATCCGGGCCCTCCTAATTGCACCCGCCATGGTAGCGATCAACGGTCGCCTGACCCTGCTCGCGCTGGTGCCGCTTCTGGGGCTGCCGGTGGCCATGATCTCACTCGGGCAGCGGATCCACCGCCGGAGCCAGCAGATCCAGGAGCAGTTCAGCGGCCTCACGAGCCACGCCCACGAGAACCTCTCGGGGGTACGCGTCGTCCGGGCTTACCGGCAGGAGGCCGCAGAGATCGCCAGCTTCCGCCGGCTGAGCGACGACTACCTGACCCGCAATCTCAGTCTGGCCCGGGTGCAGGGTCTCTTCTTCCCGCTGCTCACACTGCTGGGCGGCCTGAGCGCGTTGATCGTGCTCTACGCGGGCGGGCGGCTCGTCATGGCCGGGACCGTCAGCATCGGGGCGTTCGTCGCGTTCGGCGTGTATCTCGGGATGCTGGTATGGCCGATGATCGCGCTCGGGTGGGCTATCAACCTGGTGCAGCGCGGAGCCGCTTCGATGGGGCGGATCAACCAGCTCTTCCGGGAGCAGCCCGCGATCACCGAGCCGACCGCGCCGGCCGAGCTGCCGCCCGCGCGGGGTGGGCGCACGATCGAGTTCCGGCACGTGTGGTTCGCCTATCCCGGCGCACGGGAGCGGGGGTCGGTTCTGCAAGACGTCTCGTTTGCGGTCGAGGCCGGCCGCTCACTGGCCGTCGTCGGTGCCACCGGGTCGGGCAAGACCACGCTGGTGGACCTGCTGGTCCGCGCCTACGACCCCGATCGCGGCGCCGTGCTCATCGACGGCATCGACCTCCGGCGGCTGTCGTTCGCCGAGCTTCGCAAGGCCATCGGGTTCGTGCCGCAGGAGACCTTCCTCTTCAGCGAGACGCTCCGCGAGAACGTGCTGCTCGGCGCCCCCGACGATGGCCGGCTCGAGCGCGTGTCCGAGGTGGCGCAGCTGACGGAGGCCCTGCCCGCGCTGCCGCAGGGCTACGACACCATGCTGGGCGAGCGGGGCATCAATTTGAGCGGCGGGCAGAAACAGCGAAGCGCCATCGCGCGCGCGCTGGCGCAGGACCCGCCGATCTTCGTGCTCGACGACGCGCTGAGCGCGGTGGACGCGCAGACCGAGGCCAAGATCCTGCGCGCGCTGCGGGGCGCACTGACCGGCCGAACAAGCCTCATCGTGTCTCACCGGCTCGCGGCGGTGCGGGAGGCGGACTGGATCCTCGTGCTGGACGATGGCCGGATCGTGGAGCAGGGCACGCATGGCGAGCTGATCGCGCGCGGCGGCCGGTACTGGGAGCTGCTGCGCCGGCAGCAGCTGGAGGAGGAACTGGAGGAGGAAGGGGTCGCCACGACGCCGGCACCGTAGGCTGCGTCCGGGCGAGCGATGATCGGATCGCCGCGAGCACCTCATTCACCACAGAGGCACAGAGGGCGCGGAGCTGCCCGCGGAGTAGGCAACAGCGCTGTTGTTTTCCCCGTGTTTCTCCGTGCCCTCTGTGCCTCTGTGGTGAATCGATCTTCAACAAGGGACCAGGGCCCGATTCAGCGGGCCAGATCCGCCTTGGACGGCCCGCCTAGATCTGTTCTCGCAGGACGTCGGGCGTAAACTGCTGGAGCCACCCCGCCAGGCGGGTAAATTCGCCCGTCACCATCAGGATCCCGACGAATATCAGCAGCACCCCGCTCACCCGCATGACCCACGGCAGATATCGCCGGAACCGCTGGAACCAGCCCAGGAACGCGTCGAGCGCGACCGCCGCGATCAGAAACGGCACGGCCAGCCCGGCCGAGTACACGGCGAGCAGCAGCATCCCCCTGCTCAGGTCGTGCGCGGTCGCCGCGAGCCCGAGGATGGCGCCGAGGACCGGCCCGATGCACGGCGTCCAGCCCGCCCCGAACGCCATGCCGACCAGCGCCGACCCGAGATACCCCACCGGCTTCTGCTCGACCTGAAGCCGGCGCTCCTGGCTCAGGAACCCCACCTTGATGACACCGAGACAGATCAGCCCGAACCCGATGATGAGCACGCCGCCGATCCGCTGAAGCCAGAGCTGGTAGTAGTTGAGGGCGCGGCCGAGCGCGGTGGCGCTGGCGCCGAGCAGCACGAAGACCAGCGAGAAGCCCAGCACAAAGAGCAGTGCGTGGCCGAGAGCCACCCGCCGGCGGTCGCCCATCTCGGACAGCGACATGCCCGTCAGGAAGCCGATGTAGGAGGGCACCAGCGGCAGCACGCACGGGGAGAGAAAGCTGAGGAGCCCGGCGGCGAACGCGACGAAGAGTCCGAGGGTCGCAGGCTCGCTCACAACGCCCCGAGCTCCCGCTGGCGGCACTCACGGCAGACACCGTAGATCTCCACCCGGTGCCGCTCGTGCTGGAAGCCGTGCTCATCGGCGATGATCGGCAGCATGCGCTCGAGCCGCTCGTTCTGGAACTCGACCACGCGGCCGCAGCGCTCGCAGATCAGGTGCTCATGGTGGGCCTGGGCCGGCATCGGCTCGTAGCGCTTGAACCCCTCGCCGAAGTCGTGGGCCCGGACGAGGCCGCTCTGGACCAGCACCTCGAGCGTGCGGTACACGGTGGCGGTGCCCACGTGCTCGCCGCGCTCCTTGAGCGCCCGCCGGATGGCGTCGACCGAAGGATGATCGCCGGAGAGAAAGACGGCCTGGGCGACGAGGTCGCGCTGACGGGTGACGGGCTGGCGATGGTCGCGGAGGTACCGGCGGAAGCGATCGAGGAGGGCGGCGCCCTCGTCGCTAGCGAGGCTGGGCATCGGGGGCGACCGCGAACCAGCTCTCGGGCGGCACCGGCACGGGCGGCTGCTCGTCGTCGATGCGGCGCTGCGCATCGTGCAGCAGCTGAGCGAGGGCCTCGACCGGGCCGCTGCCGACCTCCTCGACGGAGGCCTCGAACTTCCCGCGCTCCTTGCCCTTCACGGCCAGCATGTAGCGTGCGGTGTAGATCCGGCGGCGATCGCCATCCACGCGCGAGAGCACCGCGGTGCCCCACTCGCGGCCTTCGTGCCGGAGGGTACTGAACACCCAGACGCCGTCCACTTCCCCGGGCGGAATCTGCTCGGCCACAGCCGCGGCGAGGCGCGGCCAACCCACCCCGCTCACGACGAGCCCTGCTCCCACCGCTCGGTGTAGAACCGGAGCACGTGCATGAAGTCCTGCGCGTTGGTGACCACGCCGTAGGCCTGGTGGGTGCCGCGGTCCTTCAGCTTGTTGACCACGAACTCGGTCTGGTCGACGCAGATCGTCATGAGCGGAGCGGCGCCGCCGTCGCCAAGGTAGAATGCCGGCAGCATGTTCCCGACGGCGATGGCATGGAGCGCGGTGGCGATGAAGATGGCGCCCGTCGCCTTGACGGTGTGCTCCCGCATCGCATCCTGCGCCTCGAGCGTGTTGCTGTAGACGCCGGGCAGGGGCCCATCATCCCGAATCGACCCCGCGAGCACGAACGGGATGCGGTGGGTGACGAGCGAATGCATGATGCCGCTTCCGACGAGTCCGGATTCGACGGCCTGCTCGATCGAGCCCGCCGCGCGCACCCGGTTGATCGCCCGCATGTGGAGGCCGTGGCCGCCCTCGGTGGGCCTCCCGGTGTTGCTCATGCCGAGCGTGGTGCCGAAGATCGCCGCCTCGATGTCGTGGACGGCGACGGCATTGCCGGCCAGCACCGCCTGCACGTACCCCCGGTGGATGAACCACTCGAAGTCGGCGCGCGCCCGCGAGTGCACCAGCGCGGGGCCGATCACCCAGACGAGATAGCCGCCCCGGCGCTTCTCCTCGCCGACCCGCGCGGCGAGCTCCTCGTAGTTCACCGGGCGCTCGCGGCTCACCTCGGTGGACATGAAGCGGAACTCGTTGGCGCCGTGGCCGCCGCCGAGGAACCCCTCGCCGTGAACCACGATGCCGTCGGTGCCGTCCTCCGCCTCGCCCATGGCGATGAGGTCACCCCGGCGGAGCCGGCGCGGCTCGATGGTCTCGAGGCCGCCCGGCCGTCGCACGACGACGCAGTCCATCCTGGGCCGCGTCGGAGCCAGCCACCGGCCGTCCACATGCAGATAGGTGGGCAGGTTGGAGGTCGAGAAGAAGCCTTCGGGCAGCACGCCATCCGCGGGCAACGGCTCGAACCGTGCCTCCGGCGCACCCTTGAAGGGCGGCGCCGCAAAATCGGGGGTTGTCGAGGGAGAATCGACCATACGGCGGAGGAAGCTAGGGGGAGCAAGCAGGGTAGACAAGCTGCGTTTAGCTTTCTCCGCTCACTCAAGGAGACGCCATGCGCCGTGCGCCCGTTCTGTTTCTCGCCGCCCTCCTCGCCGGGTCAACCGCGGCCGCCCAGGAACCGGTCCGGCCGGATACGGTGGTCCGGGACTCGAGCCGGGCGGCGAGGCTCCCGGAGATCGAGGTGACCGTCACCCGCGCCCCCGAGCCACTCGGGCGCGTGCCGTACGCCGTGGGCGTACTCGACCGCACCGCCATCCAGCGCGGGCAGCAGACGACCGGCATCGACGAGGCGCTGAGCAACATTCCGGGCGTGGTGGTCAGCAACCGCTACAACTTCTCGCTCGACCAGCGGATCTCGATCCGCGGCTTCGGCAGCCGCTCCAATTTCGGAGTGCGCGGGCTCAAGATCCTGCTGGATGGCATCCCGCAGACCCTGCCCGACGGCCAGAGCCAGCTGACCAACATCGACTTCGCCGACATCGACCGGGCCGAGGTGCTGAAGGGGGCCAGCTCGTCGCTGTATGGCAACGCGTCCGGCGGGGTGATCGCGCTCCAGACCGAAGGCGCCGCGCCGGAGCCATTCGCCCAGCGCGTCCGGGTGCAGGCCGGCAGCGGCGAGCGCAACGGCGATGCGTTCTACAAGTGGCAGAGCTGGACTTCGGGCCGCGCTGGCCCCGTGAGCGGCACGCTGTCGGTCTCGCAGTTCAAGGCCGACGGGTTCCGGCAGCACAGCGCGGCGGAGACCCGCCAGCTCAACGCCGGCGTGGACTATGCCATCAGCAGCTCGACGCTCGGCACGCTCCGGCTGAGCCTCGCCGACAACCCCGAGGCCCAGAACCCCGGCGCCCTGACTCTGGCCGAGTATCTCGCCAACCCGGATTCGGCGGCCGCGAACAACCTCCGCCGTGGCGCCGACAAGGACGCCCAGCAGTACCAGCTCGCGCTCGGCCTCAAGCACTTCGATGCCGCGGGGAACGAATACGACGTCTCCGTGTTCGGGCTCCTGCGCGACCTGGCCAACCCGCTCGCCGCGCCGCCGGACATCAATCCCGGCCCGACGGCCGGCACTTTCGTCGCCATCGACCGGGCCGTGGGCGGTCTCCGGCTCAGCGGCACCCGCCGGCTCGGGGCCGGGATCGACCTCGCCGCGGCTCGTCGCCGGCGCCGACGTGCAGCGGCTCAGGGACGACCGGCAGAACTTCGTCTCGGACGCTGGGGCGCGGACCGATGCGGTGTTCCTCGACCAGCGTGAGAAGGTGACCGAGGTCGGACCGTTCGCGCAGCTGCAATGGACCGTGAACGAGCGGCTGCTGCTGAGCGGGGGCGCCCGGTTCGACTGGGTGCGCTTCGATCTCGACGACCGGTACCTGGGCGATGGCTTCGACGACAGCGGGTCGCGCACGATGTCGTCGGTGAGCGGGAACGTGGGGGCGAGCTGGGCGTTCGGCGACCGCTTCGTGCCGTATGTCAATGTCGCGACTGCCTTCGAGACGCCGACGACGACCGAGCTGGTCAACAAGGCCGACGGCTCGGGCGGGTTCAATCCGGAGCTGGGACCGCAACGCGCCGTGAATTACGAGATCGGCGCCCGCGGCCGGCCAACGCCGCGGGTGACGTACTCGGTGGCGTTGTTTCTCGGTCGGGTCACCGATGCGATCGTACAGGTCGGGGAGATCGGGGGCCGCGCGTTCTTCGGCAACACCGGAAAGACCCACAACGACGGCGCCGAGGTCGGCCTGAGTGTGACCCCGACCCGCGGCCTCACGCTGAATGGAGCGTACACCTACGCCCGCTACCGCTTCGCGAGCGGCCCTTTCGACGGCAAGCGCCTCCCCGGGGTACCCGAGCACTACTGGCGGCTCGGGCTCCGCACCGAGCTGCCCGTCGGCTTGTTCCTGGATGCCGATCACACCCTCAGCTCGTCGCTCGCCGCGGACGACCCCAACACGCTCATCGTGGATTCCTGGGGAGCCGGCGTCACCAACCTGCGGCTCGGCTGGGACGGTGAGGTCGGCAGCCTCCAGCTCGGGCCGTTCCTCGGCGTGAACAACCTGTGGAATCGGCGATACGTCGGGTCGGTGACGCTGAACGGCGTGGGCGGGCGGGTATTCGAGCCGGCGCCGCTGCGGATCATCTACTTCGGGGCGGAGCTCGGATATCGCGCGATGGCGAGGCGTTGAGCCCGAGCGTCAGAGCAACGACACCGGATCCCGATCGATCACCACCCGCACATCGCCCGCCCGCGTCAGCCGCGTTGCCGCGTAGCGGACGATCCGGCCGAGCGCCTCCGACGGCCCCTTGAGCAGCACGTGCCAGCGCCAGCGGTCCTTGATTCGCGCGAGCGGACAAGGTGCCGGCCCGAGGAGCGTCACGGGCAGATGGTACTTCGCCACCAGGGCCGCGCACCAGTCGGCCAGCTCCGCGGCGCGCTGCCCCACCGCCGGCTCGGACGTTCCCGTCACCAACAGGTTGACCAGCGCCGTCGTCGGCGGATATGGCGGCGACTCCCGCAGGGCCCGCTCCTCGCGAAGGAACCCCTCGGCGTCGTGTTGCGCCGCCCAGACGAGCGCGTGGTGCGCCGGATGCCGTGTCTGCACCAGCACGCGCCCACCTTTGGGTCCCCGCCCCGTGCGCCCAGCCACCTGCGCCAACAGCTGAAACGTCCGCTCGGCGGACCGGAAGTCCGGGAGGTAGAGCCCCGTGTCCGCGTCCACCACCCCGACCAGCGTCACGTTGGGAAAGTCGAGTCCCTTCGCGATCATCTGCGTGCCGAGCAGCAGGTCGACCTCCCCGGCCTCCACCGAGGCGAGGATCCGCTGATGCGACCACTTGGTGCTCGTGGTATCGAGGTCCATGCGCGCCAGGCGGGCCTCCGGATAGCGCTCCGACAGGAGCCGCTCGAGCTGCTGGGTGCCGAAGCCGCGCATCTGCTGCACCGGGTTGGCGCACTTGCGGCACGTCAACGGCAGGGGCTCGTCGTGGCCGCAGTAGTGGCAGCGGAGCCCGGGCGGCGAGGAGTGCACGGTCAGCGAGATGCTGCAGCGCGGGCACTGCCATACCTCGCCGCAGTCGGGGCACTGCAGGAACGCCGCGAAACCGCGCCGGTTGAGCAGGAGCAACGCCTGCTCCCGCCGCGCGAGCGTGGCTACAATGGCGGCGTCGAGCGCCTCCGACCAGCCGATGCCCCCGGTGCCGCTCACCTTGGGTGCGACGCGGAGATCCACCAGCTCGACGGGCGGCAGCGGCCGGGCGCCGATGCGCTCCGGCAGGCGAAGCAGCCGGAGCCGGCGATTGACCTGCGCCATCGTATCGAGCGAGGGCGTGGCGCTCCCGAGAATGAGGCTCGCGCCCTCGATCCGGGCCCGAACGGCGGCGACCTCCCGGGCGTGATAGCGCGGCGTCTCCCCGTTCTTGTAGCTGGCCTCGTGCTCTTCGTCGAGCACGATCATGCCGAGGTCCCGGACGGGCGCGAAGACGGCGGATCTCGCGCCCACCGCCACCCGCCGCTCGCCCCGGCGCAGCAGCCGCCAGGCATCGGCGCGCTCGCCGTCCGACAGCGAGCTGTGGAGCACCGCGACCTGGTCGCCGAAGGCGCCGCGGAACCGGCTCACCGTCTGCGGCGTGAGGCCGATCTCCGGCACCAGCACGATCGCCCCCCGCCCCGCCGCCAGCACCCGGCGCACCGCCTCGAGGTAGACCAGCGTCTTCCCGCTCCCGGTGACGCCGAAGAGCACCGCGCCGTCGCCCGGGTCCACCGACTGCACCGCCGCGAGCGCGGCCTGCTGGTCCGGCGTGAGCGTCACCGGCGGCGGGACCGCGGGGAAGTCGGCGAACGGGTCACGCACCCGCTCGGCCTCGCCGATGCGGACCAGCCCCCGCTCCTCGAGCCCGCGGAGCACCGTGGGCGTGAACCCGAGCTGCCCGACGACGTGCCGGACGAGCGCGCTCCCGCCCAACTGCTCGAGCGCCTCGTACAGCCGCCGCTGCTTGGGCGCGCGGCGGAAGAGGCCGTCGCGCTCGAGCAGCGTAGGCGGGTCGGCCGCGAGGCTGACCACACGCTCCGTGAGCGTCGCGGCCTCCGTGTCGGGCGGCTCGACCCGGAGCACCACCGCGCCCACCCGGGCCAGCCGGTCGAGCACGTCCCAGAGCGGCCGTTTGAGCGCGCGAGCCGCCATGGACACCGGCGCCTCGCCACCCCGTCGCTCCAGCCAGTCCGTCACCTCCCCGGCGACCCCGCCGGGGACCGCGGCCCCGCGCACCAGGGTCGCCACCACCGTCGATTCGCCCCACATCCCGCCGGGCAGCATGGCCTTGAGCGTGAGCCCGAGCGGCGCGCCGTAGTAGCCCGCCACCCACTGCGCGGTCTCGAGCAGGCCCGCCGGGATCGCGGTCTCGTCGTCGGGCGCGGCCAGCACGTCGCGGGCGGCGGCTTCGGGCGGAGCGGAGTCCGCCTCGACGACGATGCCGATCAGCTCGCGCCGCCGTACGGGCACGACCACCCGGGCGCCGGGGACCACCCGGTCGCCCAGCGTCTCGGGAATGCGATAGGTGTACGAGGAGGCGAGGGGAAGCGGGAGGGCGACCTGGGCGAAGCGCTCGCTCATCTCGCTCGGACGCCGAGCCCGGGGCCGTCGGGCAGGGTGACCTGGCCGCCGGCGATGCCCGCACCGAGGAACGGATCGTTGGCGAGAAGGGCGGCGCCGTCGAGGTCGACGATGTCCACCAGCGGCGTGAAGTGTGCCGCCGCGGTGATGCCGAGCGAGCTCTCGATCATGCAGCCGACCATCACCATCATGCCGTGCGCCCGCGCCACCGCGATCATCCGGAGCGCCTCGCGCAGGCTGCCGCACTTGGCCAGCTTGATGTTGATGCCGTCCACCGCGCCGACCAGCGGCGGGATGTCCTCCACCGTGCGGCAACTCTCGTCGGCGATGACCGGAATCGTGGCGCGGCGCGAGATCTCGGCGAGGCCGGCGATCTGGTCCGGCGGCAGCGGCTGCTCCAGGACCGTGACGCCGAACTCCTGCAGCACGGGGAGCATGGCGATCGCCTGCTTCACGGTCCAGCCACAATTGGCGTCGACCCGGAGCTCCTTGTCGGTGACGCCCCGAATGGCGCGCAGGATCTCGACGTCGCGATCGGTCCCCAGCTTGATCTTGAGGATGGGGTACTCGGCCGCCTCACCCACCTTGAGGCGGATCCGCTCGGGGGTATCCAGCCCGATGGTAAATGTGGAGCGAGGTGCCTTCGACGGATCCAGGCCCCAGAGCCGGTAGACCGGCACGCCGAGCCGCTTGCCGACGAGATCGTGCAGCGCGGAGGAGAGCGCGGCCCGCGCCGACGCGTTGACGCGGAGCATCGAGGCCCAGCGGCGCTCGGTCTCCTCCAGATCAAACGGATCCTCGGGCATCCCCCCTACGTAGACGTTGAGCGCCGCCAGCACCGTCTCGGCGGTCTCCCCATAGAACCGTGAGGGGGCGGCCTCGCCCCAGCCCTCGTAGCCGTCCGCGTCCTTCAGGCGGACCCAGATCGTCCGGTAGTCGCTCTGCCCGCCCCGCGCGATGATGAACGGGTGCTTCGTGCGCAGCTCGAGATACTCGGCTTCCATGTGGAGCGGATGGGCCACGGGATCCTCGGCGGTGCGGGACGGAAGGGGAACGCGCGGGATGTAGACTAGGCGAGGGCGAGCGCGTGCGCCAGCACCCCGTCGGCGAGCCGGCCGGGAACATATCCTCCCTCGAGCAGCCCGACGATCGGCGCGGCCGGCAGCCGCTCCCGCAGCCGCCGGGTGAGGTCCGCGTAGTGCTCGGGCTCGAGCGTGAAGCCGCCGAGCGGATCGCCCAGCATGGCGTCGAACCCGGCGGAGACGAGTACCATCTCGGGCGTCCAGCCTGATGTGGCTGCCACGACTGCGGCCCAGAGGTCGTCGACATAGCGCCCGGCCGGAGCGCCGGGTCCCCGGGGGACGTTGAACACGTTGCCGACCCCCCGCTCATCGGCCATCCCGGTGCCGGGGTACCACGGATGCTGGTGCAGCGACACGTAGCGGATGGTCTCGTCGTGCTCCATCAGCGCCTGGGTGCCGTTGCCGTGGTGAACGTCCCAATCGACGATGAGCACCCGGCCGCGGCCGAGCCGCTGCGCGTGCCGCGCGGCGATGAGAACGTTGGCGACCAGGCAGAAGCCCATGGCCCGGGACGCGAGGGCATGGTGACCAGGGGGGCGCACCGCGGCGAAGGCGTGGCCCGCGTCGCCGTGCGCGTGATCGACGGCGGCGAGCACCGCGCCGGTCGCCCCGAGCGCGGCGGCCCAGCTGGCCTCGTTCACCACCGTGTCCAGGAACAGCGCGCCGCCGCCTCGGGCGCTGATGGCGGCGAGGCTGTCGAGGTAGGCGCGGGGATGCACCGCGAGCATGGGGTCGATCGAGCTGGCGCGGGCCTCGCGAACTTCGACGCCGGGCTCCGCGCGGGCACGATGGAGCAGCACACGGAGGCGGGCGGGCGTCTCGGGATGGTCGGCGCCGGGGTCGTGGCGGAGGCAGTCGGGATGGGTGAAGATCGGAACGGGCACCGGGGGTCGGCTCAGTGAAAGGCTTCGGTCGGACGGTCGGACGGTCGGACGGTCAGACGGTCAGACGGTCAGACGGTCGGTTGAGCCGGAGCGTGGCGCGTCCACATTGGCACTTGTACCTTGCGGGCCGCAACTGACCGTCCGACCGTCCGACCCACCTACCTCACCGGCCTCCGCCGCCGCGACAGCACGATCATCGCCCCGTTGGGAACCATGCCCGCGTCGGCCAGCGACCGGGTCTCATCCTGCAGCTCCGCGCCACGGAACTTGAGGAGATACCCGGCCGGATCGCCGGTGACGCGGGTGGCCACGAGGGCCTGGCGCTTGACCTCGGCCAGCGGCGTGGCGGAGGAGAGCTCGAGGTGGATCTCGTCCCACGCGTCCTGCACCATCACGCGAATCGGCAGGATCGGCGTCATGCGGCCGGTTCCGACGCCGCGGGCAGCGTGGAGAAGAACCGATCCACCGTCTGATCGAACAGCAGCGTGGAGGCGCGCACCCGCGTGCCGCCGGGCGCCGCCATCACCGCCATCGCGATCTCCTCGCCCCCCTGCCCCCGGAGCGTCAGGTACGCGGGCCCCTCTTTCTCGGGGAAGGCGGCCTGCATCGGCACCCGCTCCGCGAAGAATTGCTTGGCCCGGCGGAGCACCTCGCTGCCGGCGAGCGCGGTGACAACCTCATGCACCATGATTCGTCCCGTTCGTGAGAGAGGGGCTCAATCGCCGCCATCGGTGCCGGGAAGATAACCCGTGGGCTCGGCGACCCGCACCGCGGCGTGGTATCGCTTCATTGGCCGAAGGAGGGCGAGCATGCCGGGCTTGCGGCGCACGACCAGCACCAGCTCGCCCGCGGGTGGATCGGCGACGCCCTCGAGGATCAGGAACGCCGGGAGCGACGCCTCGGGGGGCATGGGCACCAGGTACTCGCGCCCACCCCAGCGCACCGACACGGCGTCGGGCAGCGTGCTCACGATCCGGTCGAGAAAGACGTCGTCCTCCACGCGCCAGGCATCGTCGCCCACGGGCGCGCCCGACAGGTAGAATGCGGGATCGAACGTCTCGCCATCCTGCCGGGCGTAGTTCTGTTCGACCGCCCAGTCGAAGTCCTCGAGGTCGGGCGCCCGGGCCCGCCACTCCAGGTGGTGCCGCAGCTCGTGGGTCAGCGTCTCGAACGCCTCGTCCTGCCAGTCGAATCCCGGCGTCACCGTGGCGAGCGCGGCAAAGGAGCCGTGGTAGAGCACGATCCGGCTCTGGACGCCGTCCGGCCCCGCGTCGGCCGCGACCGGGATCGGGATGCACTCGCCGAGGGTGAAGATGCCGGGCCGCTCGGGATGGGGCAGTGTACGCGGCGAGACCACGATCTCGGCCACGCCGTCGAGAAACTCGCGGGGCACCTCGCCGGCCATCCGGACCACCATGGCTTCGAAGTCGGAGAGGCGCATACGTGGTCAGTCCCGGCCGATCCGCTCCGCCACGAAGCCGGCCACCTGGTCCAAACCAACCCGCTCCTGCAGCATCGAGTCGCGGTGGCGCACCGTGACGGTCCGCTGCGCGGCGGTCTCGCCGTCCACCGTGATACCGAACGGCGTGCCCGCCTCGTCCATCCGGCGGTACCGCCGGCCGATGGCGCCGCTGTCGTCGTAGAAGGCCGGGAACCGCCGCTTGAGATCGTGATAGAGGGCCGTGGCCAGCTCGGGCATGCCGTCCTTCTTGACCAGCGGAAACACGCCCGCCTTGATGGGCGCGACCGCCGGATGGAGGCCCAGCACGACGCGGGTCTCGCCCTCGACCTGCTCCTCCCGGTAGGCGTCCGCCAGCAGGGTGAGGGCGACGCGGTCGGCGCCGGCGGAGGTCTCGACGATGTACGGCAGGTAGCGCTCGTTCGCGGCCTGGTCGAAGTGCTCGAGCTTCTTGCCGGAAAACTCCTGGTGGCGACCCAGGTCGAAGTCGCCGCGGTTGTGGATGCCCTCGATCTCCTGCCAGCCGAACGGGAATTCGTACTGGATGTCGAACGCCGCGCGGGCATAGTGCGCGAGCTCGTCGGGACCGTGCTGATGCCACTGCAGCCTGGCGGGTGTGAGCCCGAGACTCTGGTGCCACTGCATGCGCCATTCGCGCCAGCGCTCGAACCACTCGGCGTCGGTGCCGGGCTTCACGAAGAACTGCATCTCCATCTGCTCGAACTCGCGGGTCCGGAAAATGAAATTGCCGGGCGTGATCTCGTTCCGGAACGCCTTGCCGATCTGGGCGATCCCGAACGGAATGCGCTGCCGCGAGCTCTGCAGCACGTTGAGGTAGTTGACGTAGATGCCCTGGGCCGTCTCGGGCCGCAGGTAGATCACGGCCGCCTGCTCCTCGACCGGTCCCATGAACGTCTTGAACATGAGGTTGAACATCCGGGGCTCGGTCAGCGTCCCCCGGCTGCCGCATACGGGGCACTGCGCGTCGGGCTGGCCGGGTGTGCCCTTGATGCGCGGGTCGTCCGCGCGGAAGCGGTTCTTGCAGTGGCGGCAGTCGACCAGCGGATCGGTGAAGCCGGCGATGTGGCCGGACGCCTCCCAGACCTTGGGATGCATCAGGATCGCGGCATCGAGCCCTTCGATGTCGTCCCGGGCATGGACCATGGCATACCACCAGCGGTCCTTGACGTTCTTCTTGAGCTCGACGCCTAGGGGGCCGTAGTCCCACACTGAGCCGAGCCCGCCGTAGATCTCCGAGGACTGGAAGACGAAGCCGCGGCGCTTGCAGAGGGAGACCAGCTTGTCCATCAGGGTGGTGTCGGCCATGGAGCGCATCGGTGTCGGGGAGGCGTCGCTACGGGAGGGAGGAACATAGGCCGAGAGGGGACGGTAAGGAAGCGCCGGGCAGGCTCTTGCGCGAGGCAGAAGCAAAAGATAGCTTTGTGATGTGCATAATTCCCCGCGCACAAAACACTATCCCCGCGCCCGGCCCGACCTCACCTTCCGGCCGGTCGAAGGACATTTCGCCCTGACCGACCGCGCCGGCGTCCAGACCGAGCGCCTGAGCCTCGTGGCCGCCCTGGTCTGGACCTACTGCGACGGGCGCCACGAGCCCGATGCAATTGCCGCGGCGGTAGCCCGGGAGCTGCCCGAGGCCGGGGACGACGTCCAAGCCCGGGTGGCGGCACTTCTCGCCCAGTTCGTCAGCCAGGGAATGGTCAGCTAGCTCGTTCGGCCCCTCCAATCGCCTGCCCTCCCTGCCCCGAGGAGGGCCTTTTGCTGCCCCCGAGACCCATCTTCCGGCAGATGATGCTTTCTGCCGTCCAGCCGACCCAGGTTCGCCACGATAAGGCTATCTACCACAATGGCTTATGCACTTGCCCCGGTGGCGGGGATCTTGCTCATTTCGGCCCCACCATCACCGGCCCCAAACCATGAGCTCGATCCCAGAGGGACTCCCGTCCCCCTCCCAGACCCCCGGGGCGCGCTCCACGGCGACCCTGTCGAGGGACTTGGCGGATTTTCTCGTCGAGTTCTCCATCGTGCTGCACAAGCGCGCGATGTACCCTCTGGGCCACCCCCACCTCCAGGAATCGACCGAGCGCTTCGTCAACCGGCTCGAGTCCCTCCTCGCCCCCCGCGACAGCCTGGCGATCGGCATCGCGCGCCACCAACTCATCGTCGCCGGCGTGGCCACCGACCCGCGGAACGCCCTCCTCAGCGATCTCGCCCGGCGGCTTCACCGCCACCGCATCGCCACGCTGCGCTTCGAGCGCGGCATCTCCCTCCAGGAGATCGACGACCTCCTGGCCGCTCTCGCCGCCGACCCGCAGGGCGACGACGGGCCCTTCGGCCTCCGCCCCGGCGTCGGCAGCGCATGGACGCACCTCAAGGTTCAGCCGCCCGAGCTCAACCGCCTCTTTCTGCAGGAGGAGGACGACGACGATGCCGCTCCCGAGACCCCGGGCGCGGCGCTCTGGCTCGGGCTGGCGCACCTGGCGCTGGCCGCCGACGGCAGCCCCAGTGACACTGCGGAGGATCCGCTGGTCGTCGCCCGCGCGATCGACGCGCAACCGGAGCAGATCGGGTATGATCGCGTCGTGCTGGACTATCTCGGCCAGATCGCCGACGAGATGTCCGGGCGCCAGGGCGCCTGGGAGCCCCGCGTGCGCGAACGGGTGTCCCGCCTGGTCACCTCGCTCAAGCCGGAGACGCTCCGCCGCGTGCTCGAGGCCGGGGCCGATCACTCCGAGCGGCGCCGCTTCGCGCTCACCGCATCGGAAGTGCTCGCGGTGGACGCCGTGATCGAAGTCGTCGAGGCCGCCGCGGCCACGACCGGCCAGACGATCTCGCACCAGCTCCTCCGCCTGCTGCACAAGTTCGCCCATCACGCCGAGCAGGGGCCCGAGCGCGGCCGCGCGGAGGCGGAGTCGATGCTGCGGCGGAACGTGGCGCAGCTGATCACCGAGTGGAACCTCGAGGACCCCAATCCCGGCGAATACACCGCGGTGCTCGACGGCATGGTGCGCCAGGCACCTGACGACGCGGGCGTGATGGAGGAAGACCGGCTCGGCTGCGAGCCGGCGCTGGTGCTGCAGATCGCCCTCGAGACCGACTGCGGCGGCCCCCGGGTCTACGCGGCCCTGGACACACTCGTCGGAGCGCACCGGATCCCCGAGGCAGTCGGCGTTCTCCGTGATGCGCCACCTGCCGGCACGGCGACGGCGAACGCCCTGTGGCGCCACGTCGCCACGCCCGCGCGGCTCCGGCTCGAGCTCGCCGCACCGCGGCTCGACTTCTCCACGATCGAGAACCTGGCGAGCCACCTCGGCGCCCTCGCGGTGGACCCGCTGCTCGACGTGCTCGAGCAGACGAACGACCGCTCCGCCCGCGCACGGACCCTTCGGCTGCTGGTGGCGATCGGTGCGCCGGTCGCGCCGGTGGCGGCGGCCCGGCTCAAGGACGCGCCCTGGTTCGTGCAGCGGAACCTGCTGGCCCTGCTCCGCATGCTGAAGATCTGGCCGGACGGCTTCTCGGCGGTGACCTATGCCCGCCATCCCGAGCTCCGTCTCCGCCGCGAAGCCTACAAGCTCCTGCTCGAGTTTCCCGAGCATCGCGCCTCCGCGATCATGCACGGGCTCGGCGACGAGCGCCCCGAGATCGTCACGCTCGTCCTGCGGGCTGCGGTCGACGCCTGCCCGCCCGACGCGCTCCGCGCGGTCGAGCGGTTCACGGCTGACTGGCGCCGGCCGGCCGAGCTCCGGGCGATCGCCGTGCGCGCGATGGGCCGCGCCAACGGGCCGAACGCCCTGGCCCAGCTACTCGGCCTCGCGGGCACCCGACGCCACTTCTTCGGCTGGCGCATCGAGGCCAAGTCGCCCGTGGTGCTCGCCGCCGTCTCGGTCCTCGCCCGGAACTGGGGCGGGCATCCACAGGTCGTGGGACTGCTCCGGGAGGCGCGCGACCACGAGGACCCCGAGATCCGCCTGGCGGCCAAGGTGCGGTTCGCGTGAGCGACCCGGTCCGCTTCCTCACCTCCCTGTCGAACGCGCTCTCCACGCTCGGCCTCTACGGCGACGCCCACCCGGCCACCCGCCGCGCGGCGGACGCGTCCTACCGCGAGCTCGCGGAGCTGCAGGCGGGCCGCTCGGGCCTGATCTTCACGTTCATGCAGGAGGAGGTGCTGTTCGGCCGCGACCTGTTGCCCGAGCTGGAGCACTGGGAGTGGAGCGCCCGGCTGGCGCAGGGAGGCATCGAGCGCCTCGAGATCAGCGGCGCGGTGAGCGAGCCGCATTTCGAGCGCTTCCTGGGCCACGCCGCCGCCGTGCTCGGGCTCCATGGCGACGCGCGCTCGGACCTGTGGCAGGACGGCCCCGAGGGGATCCGGTTCGGCCGGATCCGCCTCGACGACACCGGGCGCGAGCCGGTGCGCACCGAGCCGCTGCCGATGGCGACGCTGGGCTATTCGCTCCGGGAGGAGCGCGAGGCGGTGAGCTGGGTCCACCAGGAGGTGGGCGACGGGAAGAGCATCCCGCTGATGGAGGCGTACGGCGTGGTCCGATCGCTCTCGCTCGCGATGCACGGGGGCCAGGCGATGGTGATGCCGCTGCTGCAGCTCAAGGAGTTCGACCAGTACACCACGACGCACTCGATGAACGTCTCGGTCCTGACCATGGCGCTGGGCGAGTTCCTCGGCATGGCGCCCGCGGCGGTGCGCGGTTTCGGCCTGGCGGGGCTGCTGCACGACCTGGGCAAGGTCCGCATCCCCAAGGAGATCCTGTCCAAGCCCGGCAAGCTCACCGCGGAGGAGCGGGCCGTGGTGGAGGCCCACCCCGCCGACGGCGCCCGGATGATCCTCGAGGGAAACGAGCCGCTCGATCTCGCGGCCGTGGTGGCCTATGAGCACCACCGCTGCCACGACGGCGGCGGCTATCCGCACGTGCACTATCCGCGGGGCTGCCACCAGGCCAGCCGCCTGGTGCACGTCTGCGACGTCTACGACGCTCTCCGCACGCGCCGGCCCTACCGGGACGCCTGGTCCTCGACGCAGGCACTCGAGTACATCCACGAGCGCGCCGGCGCCGAGTTCGACCCGGCGCTGGCCGCGGCGTTCATCGAGATGATGCGCCAGTGGGATAGCAGGATCGCGATCGAGCAGCTGGACTGACATCCCGTCATCCCGAGCGCAGCGAGGGATGACGAGATAGCCGAACGCCAGCCGGTCAACCAGCGACCTGCCGAGCCCCCCGCCCCGCCAGCCGACGCCGCCGGGCGACGACGTCGCCCACGATCAACTCGCCGTGACCCCGGGCATTCTCGATGAACAGGCGGTTGGCGTCGTTCCCGCTCGCGATCACGCCGGCGAGGTAGACGCCCTCGACCGGCGTGCCCATCGTCCGCTCGTCGTGGGCGGGCACGCCCGACGCCTCGTCGACCGGGACCCCGAGCACGCGCAGCAGCGTGGTGTCCGCGTGGTAGCCGGTCATGGCCAGCACGGCGTCGGCCGGAAGCCGCTCGGTGGCGCCGGTGGCCTCGGAGACGAGCTCGATGTCGGTAGGGGTGATCTCCCGGATGCGCGACCGCCAGCGCACCGCAATGCTGCCTTCCTTGACGCGGTTGGTGATGTCCGGCAGCACCCACGCCTTGACCGTCCGGTCGAAGCCCTCGCCGAAGTGGACCAGCGTCACCGTGGCGCCGGCGCGCCAGCACTCGAGCGCCGCGTCCACGCTGCTGTTCCCCGCCCCGATCACGACGACCCGGCGGTGCCAGTAAGGATGCCCTTCGAGGAAGTAGTGCCCGACGTGCGGCAGCTCCTCGCCCGGCACCCGCAGGAAGTTCGGATTGTCGTAATAGCCCGTGGCGAAGACCACGTTGGCGGCGCGATAGCGCTTCGCGTCGTGCGCGCGGGTCACCTCCACCGTGAACGCGCCATCCGCCTCCCGGGCGACATGCACGACGTCCTCGCCCGGCCGGACGTCGAGCCCGAAGTGCTCCGCGACCCGCCGGTAGTAGATCAGGCCGTCCGCCCGGGTGGGCTTCTCGTGGCTGGCGATGAACGGAATGCCGCCGATCTCGATCCGCTCGGGCGTCGAGAAGAACGTCATCTGGAGCGGGTAGCGCTCGATCGTGGAAACGATCGTCCGCCGGTCGAGCACGACGCACGACAGGCCCGCCTGCGTGGCGGCGATCGCCACGGCGAGCCCGCAGGGCCCGGCGCCGACGACGAGGAGGTCGGCGGTGTCCGTCATACCTCGATGATCTGGTCCCGTCGCGTGCCGACGCTCACGTAACGCACGGCCGCACCCGAGAGCGCCTCGAGCCGGTCGAGGTAGGCGCGAGCGGCCGCGGGCAGGTCGGCGAGCTTTCGGGCGCCGCCCGTGGGCTGCCGCCATCCTTCGTGCACCTCGTAGATGGGCTTGACCCGCCCGAGCGCATCGACTTCGGTCGGCATCTCCTCGCAGCTCTGGTCGTCGAGCCGGTACGCCGTGCAGACCGGGATCTCGGGAAACGAATCGAGCACGTCCAGCTTGGTGACGGCGAGGCCGGTCAGGCCGTTCACCCGGACCGCGTACCGGACCACCGTCGCGTCGAACCAGCCACAGCGCCGCGGCCGCCCCGTCACGGAACCGAACTCGCCACCCAGCTCCCGCAGCCGCTCGCCGAACGGGCTCTCGGCCTCCGTGGGGAGCGGCCCGTTCCCCACTCGAGTGGTGTAGGCCTTGACCACGCCGAGCACTCCGTCGATGGCCGTCGGCCCGATCCCCGCGCCGACGGCCGCCCCGCCCGCCGTCGTGTTGGAGGAGGTCACGTACGGATAGGTGCCGTGGTCGACGTCGAGCAGCGCGCCCTGCGCGCCCTCGAGCAGCACGCGCTTTCCCCCGCGCAGCGCGCGGTGTACCAGGAGCCCGGTGTCCGCCGCGAGCGGCAGCACCCGCGGCGCGAGGCGCTCGAGCAGCTCACTGTGTGCCTCGAGCGATGCCCTCTCCTGGCTCCCCATCAGCTCGAGCAGGCGGTTGGCGCGCTGCACCCGGTGGACGAGCAGCTCGCGGGCGCAGTCGAGCCGACGGAGGTCCACCACCCGGATGCCCCGCCGGCCGTACTTGTCCTCGTAGGCGGGGCCGATGCCGCGGCCGGTGGTGCCGATCTTCTGGCTCTTCTCGCTGGCGGCGTCGAGCAGCTTGTGGAGCGGCAGCACCAGGTGGGCGCGATCGGACACGAAGATGCGGCCGGTCGTGTCGATCCCGCGCCTGGCCAGCTCGTCGAGCTCGCCGAAGAAGGTCTCGGGCTCGAGCACCACGCCGTTGCCGACGACGCAGGTGACGCCGCCGTGGAGGATGCCCGACGGAATCTGGCGCAGGATGAAGTGCGAGTCGCCGATGACGACGGTATGGCCGGCGTTCGCGCCGCCCTGGTAGCGCACCACGACGTCGGCCCGCTCGGCGAGGACGTCGACGAGCTTTCCCTTTCCCTCGTCCCCCCACTGCGCCCCGACGACCACCACGCAGGCGGTCTTCGCGTCGAACATGTCGGCTCCCGGGCATACCAACGAAAAGGAGCCCCTCACGGGGCTCCAGAATCCTCGGGCAAACCTATGCACGGGCGAGCCAACAGTCAATTCGCGGCGAGTGCCCGTCCCACCCGCAGCGCGGTCTCGAGCGAGAGCCCGGCGGCCGTGTCCCGCGGGGTGTGGATGGTCCGGAGCGTGCGCCAGGTGAGCCGGCCGATCGTGAGCGCGGGGACGCCCGCGCGTGCGAATGGCAGGCTGTCGGTGAGAATGCCGACGGGGAGCCGCCGGAGCCGCGGTGTCAGGCCCGACGCCATGAGCCGCGGAGCCTCCCGCCGCGCCAGCGCCGTGCCGCGGGAATCGTGGCTCACGAGGGCCAGCTCGCCCTCCTGGTCGATCGTGTCGAGGTTCACGACCACGGCCCCGCGCAGCTCGTCGGCGCGCTGGGCGACGAACACGCGCGCGCCCACCAGCCCGAACTCCTCGGCCCCGGTGATCAGAATCCCGGTGGCGGGATCGTCGAGCCCTTCGGCCGCGGCGAGCGCCCCGGCCACGCCGGTGCCGTTGTCTCTCGCCCCCGGCGTGCTGCCGCGGAGCCGGCCCCGGCCCGCGAGGGCGCCAGCGAGCACCGCGGCCGCGGCCGCCAGGCCCGCGAGCGGCACCGGCACGCTCCCTCGGAATCGCGCTAGCGCCAGCGCCACCAGCGCCGCCACCGCCAGGCCGATCACCCACACCGCCACGAGGCGTCCGGCCATCGACTGTATCTGTGCCTTGGTGTCCAGGTGGGCCACGATCCAGCGGCGCACCGGCACGATACCGCGCGTGGCGATCAGGTTGGCGTCTTCGCGCGTGCCACCCCCCAGCGGGAGCCACCCGAGGCCGATTCCCGTGGCCAGGACCACGAGCAGCAGGAGGCCTCCGGCCAGCACCAGGGCCGCAGCCCAGCCGGGCGCCCCGTTGCCGCTGAGCAGGGGCAGCAGCAGGAGCGCCAGACCGCCGAGGCCCGCACCGAAGACGGGAAAGCCGTTGAGGCTCGAAGGGGAGAACGCGAAGCGCTGACGCTCAACCTGGTACCCCAGGGCCTCGAGGTGGGCAGCGATCAGGTCGCGCGCGGCGGCGGCACCTGGCAGGCCGGCCTCGCGCGTCAGGCGGAGCACTTGTTCCATCGTGTGGTCGAGCGAAGGCATCGCGTGCCGCCTCAGGCGGAGGCGGCCTGCTTTCCGCCCTTCCTGGCCGTGGGCGCGGGCCCGCCGCTCATGGAGAGGGCGGCCTTGCCGGTTTCGGCGGTGATCGTTCCCGCCTCGACCAGGTCGGCGACGTGCTGCTCGAACGTCTGGGTGCCGAGCTGCTTGCGGCCGTCGGCCATGAGCTTGCGGAGCTCGCCCATGCGGCTCGCGTCCTTGAGGCATTCCCGCACGGCCGGCGTGGCGATCAGCAGCTCGACGGCAGGTACGCGGCCATTCTCGTCCTTCTCGGGCAGGAGCTGCTGGCACACCACCGCGCGGAGCGCCTCCGACAGCCGCATCCGGCCGATCTCGCGCTCCTCGCGCGGCAGCGTCGTGAGAATCCGCTCGATCGTGCTGACCACGTTGGGCGTGGGCATCGACGCGATGACGAGACGGCCGGTCTCGGCACCCTTGATGGCGGTGTCGATGGTATCGGCGTCGCTGATCTCGCCCAGCACCACCACATCCGGGTCCTGTCGCAGGGCGGCCCGGACACCGATCGTCAGGTTCTCGGTGTCCACCCCGACCTCGCGCTGGGTGATGCTGCAATTCAAGTCGCGGTGGAGGAACTCGATCGGGTTCTCGATCGTGACGACGTGCTTGTGCTGGGTGCGGTTGATGTGATGCACCATCGCCGCCACCGTCGAGCTCTTCCCGCTGCCGCTCACGCCGGTGACCAGGACCAGCCCGCGCTCGGATTCGGCCACCTGTCCCAGTACCTCGGGCAGGCGGAGCGATTCGAGGGTCGGGACGGTGAACGGGATCACCCGCATGACGATCATGAACGACGAGCGCTGTCGCAGCACGTTGACCCGGAACCGTCCGACGCCCGGCATGCCCCAGGAGCAGTCGAAGTCCCGCAGGCGGTCGATCTTGAGCCGGTCCTCGTCGCTGCTGATGAGCTTGAGCGCGATGGCACGCGTCTGATCGGGGGTAAGGCGCTGCTTGGTCAGGGGAACGAGCTTGCCGTTGATCCGGGCCCGGAAGACGTCCCCGGCCTTGATGTGGAGGTCCGATGCCCCGCGCTCGACGGCCGCCTTGATGATCTTCTCCATGCTCGCCCCTATCGCTCGTTGGCCGTCGCCGTGGGCGCGGGGAGGAAGCCCATCCGCGCCCGCACTTCCCGCATCGTCTCCTCAGCCCTCCGCCGCGCGGCCGCCGCGCCGTCGCCCAGGATCTGGTCCACCAGCTCGGGCTGCGCCTGCAGCTCCAGCGCGCGGGCGCGGATCGGTGCCAGGACCGCGATCATGTTGTCGGCCAGGACCCGCTTGCAGTCGAGGCAGCCCCACTTCGCTCCGCGGCAATTCTCCGCCACCGTCGCCACCGTCTCGGCCGGCGAGAAGTACCGGTGGAGATGGTAGAGGTTGCAGATCTCCGGGGTGCCCGGGTCCTTCTTGGTCACCCGGGCCGGGTCGGTCTTGGCCGGCCGCAGCTTCTGCCAGATCTCCTCCGGCGAGTCGAGCAGCCCGATGGTGTTCCCGAGACTCTTCGACATCTTGGCCTGGCCGTCGAGGCCCATGATCCGCTTGGCCTCGGTCAGGAGCGGCTTGGGCTCGGGAAACCACTCCTCGCCCCCGCCGAACTCGGCATTCCACTTCCGGGCGATCTCGCGGGTCAGCTCGAGGTGCTGGGTCTGGTCATCGCCCACCGGCACCAGGTCGGCCCGGTAGAGCAGGATATCGGCGGCCATCAGGACCGGGTAGTTGAGCAGGCCCGCGGGGACACTTTCGAAACGCTGCGCCTTATCTTTGAACTGCGTCATCCGCTCCAGCTCGCCGATCGGCGTGAGCGTGTTGAGCAGCCACTGGAGCTCGCTGTGTTCGGCCACGTGCGACTGCACGAACAGGACCGCGCGATCGGGGTCGATGCCCGAGGCCAGGAGCCCGATCGCCATGTCGCGCGTCCGCTGGGCGAGCGAGGCGCTGTCGTACTTGCCGGTGATGGCGTGCAGATCCACGATGCAATAGATGCAATCGTAGCTCTGCTGCAGGGTGACCCAGTTCTGCACGGCGCCAAGCCAGTTGCCGATGTGCAGCTCGCCGGACGGCTGGATTCCCGAGAATATGCGTGGCATGGCCCCAACTTACCCGGTTCCTCGGAGGGCAGCAAGACAGTGTCGGCCTTGGACTTACTCCACCTGGCCCGGAGCGCGGCCGGGGCGGCCGCCGGCTACCTGCGGGCGGTCGAGCGACCCGCCGACCCTGCCGCCTGGACCCACAAGGGCAGTCGCGACTTCGTGACCGAGGTGGATCGGACCGCCGAGCGGATGATCACCGACCTGCTGGTCGCGGCGGAGCCGGGGAGCCGGATCGTGGGCGAGGAGCTGAGCCCCGAGGTGGTGCGCGATGGACTGGTCTGGATCGTCGACCCGCTCGATGGCACGACCAACTTTTTGCATGGATTCCCGGCCTATGCAGTGTCGGTCGCCGCGGCGGTGAACGGGGAGCTCGAGGCGGCGGTGGTGGTGCACGTGCCGCGCCAGGAGGTGTATACGGCGGCCCGCGGCTCCGGCGCCTGGCAAGGCGATCGCCGGCTCGCGGTCTCGGCCATCGCCGATCCCGAGTTCGCGCTGATCGGGACCGGCTTTCCATTCAAGGAGACCTCGCGCCTCGACGAGTACCTGGCCCAGTTCGCCCGCGTGGCGGCGCGGACCAGCGGCATTCGCCGGCCCGGCTCCGCCGCCTTGGACCTGGTGGACGTCGCGGCCGGGCGATACGACGGCTTCTGGGAGCTGCATCTGTCAGCCTGGGACATCGCGGCCGGCATCCTGCTCGTTCGGGAGGCCGGGGGTGTGGTCACCGACTTGGGCGGCCGGCACGTCGGGGCCGAGCACACCGGGCTCGTAGCGGGCAATCCGGCGATGCACGCGTGGCTGTTGGAGACGGTGACTGTTTCACCATGAACCCGGAAGCGACCCCACCACGCTACGAGACCCCATGGATAATCCACTCGAAGAAGCGACCGTCACCGATTGGCTCAACGCCCTCGCCGCTCCGACCGCGGCGCCGGCCGGCGGAGCCGCCGCGGCGTTCGCGGGCGCACTCGGCGCAGCGTTGGTCGAGATGGTCGCCCGCCTCACCGCTGGCCGGGAGCGATATGCGTCCGTGCACGACCTGGCGGCGCGGGCAGGCGAGAAGGCCCAGCGACTCCGGGGCGACATGCTCGCGCTCGCCGCGCGTGATGCAGCCGCCTTTGAAGGGTTCGGGCTCGCACTCGCCCTCCCGAGGGGAACGCCGGAGGAGCGCGAGCGGCGAGACCGGGCTAAGGCGGACGCCTTCCGTGAGGGCGCCGTCGTGCAGCTGGACCTGTTGTCTCGCCTCGGCGAAGTCGCGGAGCTCGGGCTGGAGGTCGCCGAGCGGGGGCTCTCGGGCGCGCTGGGAGACGCCGCGACGGCAGTCTTCCTCGCGGGGGGCGCGGCGCGGAGTGCGTCATGGGCGGTACGGAGCAACTTGCGCGAGGCCGGCGAGCACGCCAAGAACACGGAGCGTCTCGCGACGGCGGCGGTCCTGCTGGAGCGGGTGGAGGACAACGAGCGGCGGGTGCGGCGGCGGCTGGAGGAACGGGTGGGCTGAGGCTCAGGCGGCGGTGAGGATCCTCGGCCCGTTGGCGGTGATGGCCACGGTGTGCTCGAAGTGGGCCGACAGGCTTCCGTCGGCGGTGACGACCGTCCACTTGTCGCCGAGCGTCTTGGTGGTCGGGCTGCCGATCGTGATCATCGGCTCGATCGCGAGGGTCATCCCCTCGAGCAGCCGCGGACCGCGCTTGGGGCTGCCGTAGTTGGGGACCTGCGGCTCCTCGTGGAACCGGGTCCCGATGCCGTGCCCAACCAGCTCGCGCACCACGCCGTAGCCCGCCCCCTCGGCCACCTGCTGTACCGCATGCCCGATGTCGCCCACGTGATTCCCCACCCGGGCCTGCGCGATGCCCGCGGAGAGGCACTCCTGGGTCACCGCCAGCAGCCGCTCGGCCGCGGGCGTGATGGTCCCGACGGGGATGGTGGTGGCCGAGTCCGCGTGGAGTCCCTCGAGCTGGACGCCCACGTCGACGCTCACGATGCTGCCCTCGCTCAGCACCCGCTTGCTCGACGGGATGCCGTGCACGATCTCGACATCGATCGAGGTGCACAGCGTCTTGGGGAAGCCGTACAGCCCCTTGAACGACGGCGTGGCGCCGTGGTGGCTCCGGATGAACGTCTCGGCAGCCGCGTCGAGGTCCTCGGTCGAGAGCCCGGGCCGGACCATCTCACGCATGAGCGCGAGCGTGCCGGCCACGATCCGCCCCGCCCGGCCCATGGCGTCGATCTCGCGCGGGGACTTGAGGGTGATCATGCTACCGGCCGAGCGCCTGCCGCACGCGCTCGGCGATCTCCTCGATCGTCCCGACCGCCGGAATGCGCCGGACCGCATTCCGTTTCTCGTACCAGGCGAGGACCGGCGCGGTCTGCTCGCGGTAGGCCCGCAGCCGGGTGGCCACGGCCGAGGGATCGTCGTCGGCGCGGTGCTCCATGGTGCGCCGGCGCTCGAGCCGCGCCAGGATTTCCTCGTCGGTCACATCGAAGAACAGCACCGCGTCCATCGTCCGCCCCTTGTCCGACAGGATCCGGTCCATGCCCTCGGCCTGCGGGATCGTCCGCACTACGCCGTCGAAGATCACGCCCTTGGCGGCCTCGGGCTTGGCGAGCTCGTCCCGCACCACGCCGAGGATGATCTCGTCGCTGACCAGATGGCCGGCCTCCATCACCGCCTTGGCCTGGAGACCGAGCGGCGTGCCGCGCTTCACGGCATCCCGGAGGAGATCGCCGGTGGCGAACTTCGGCAGCCCGAGCGATTCGGCGAGCAGCGACCCCTGCGTCCCCTTACCGGCACCGGGGGGGCCCATCAGAAGGATATCCATGCCTGTCCGAGAAGGAGAGAGGTTGAGCGTTCGGCGGTCAGAGTCGCGGATAGCGAACGGAGTCATCCTGAGCGCAGCGAAGGAGCCATAACCCGGGGGCATGCCCCCTTCGCTTCGCTCAGGGTGACTCCGCGAGATATCCGCCCTGCTCGCGCCCTACATATACCGCTGCTGCCGCCCCCGGAACTTCACCCGGCCGGTCTTCATGAAGCCGTCGTACTTGCGGAGCGTCCGGTGCTGCTCGATCTGGGCGATGGTGTCCAGGAGCACCCCGACGACGATCAGCACCGACGTGCCGCCGAAACCCCGGTTCGGGATATTCAGCCCCTTCGAGACCAGGATCGGCAGGAGCGCGATGCCGGCGAGGAACAGGCCGCCCGGCAGCGTGATCCGGGCCAGCACCCCGTCGATGTAGTCGGCCGTGCTGGCTCCCGGCTTCACGCCCGGGATGAACCCGCCCTGCTTCTTCAGGTTCTCCGCCAGGTCGACCGAGTTGAAGATGATCGACGTGTAGAAGTAGCTGAACAGCAGGATCAGCACCGCGAACGTGAGATCGTACGGCAGGTCGCCCGGCTGGAAGAAGCTGGCGATCTCGGTCAGCACCGGGTTCTTGGTGAAGCTGGCGATGGTCCCGGGCACGATGATGATCGTCTGGGCGAAGATGATCGGCATCACGCCGGCGGTGATCAGCCGGATCGGGATGAACGTCTTCTGGCCCTCGCGGATCCGGCCGCGGCCCATGACCTTGCGCGGGATCTGGATGGGGATCCGGCGGGCGGCGATCGTCATGCCCACCACGGCGGCAATGACCGCCACCAGGATCACCAGGAAGAACAGGACGCCCGGCCCGCTCACCACGCCGCTCTTGATAAACTGGAGCAGCTGGATCGTGCCCGGCCAGAGCCGCTCGAGGATCGAAAAGGTGATGAGCAGGCTCATCCCGTTCCCGATGCCGCGCTCGGTGATCTGCTCGCCGAGCCACATGACGAAGATGGCGCCGGTCGTGAGCGTCACCACCATGATGAGGCGCGCGGCGAGGCCCGGCGTGGCGATCGCGCCCGGGATCGACTCGGTGAACAGGGCGAAGGTATAGGCCTGCGACAGCGCGATGAACACGGTGAGGTACCGGGTCCACTGCGTGATCTTCTTCTTGCCCTCCTCGTCCTTCTGCATCTTGCCGATCGACGGCGCGACGCCGCCGGCCAGCTGGAAGATGATGGACGCGGAGATGTAGGGCATGATCCCGAGCGCGAATACCGTGGCCCGGGAGAGGCCGCCGCCCAGAGCGTCGTACAGCCCGAAGAACCCCGCGGCGGCGGAGTTCTTGATGAAGTCGGCCAGCGCGGTGACGTTCACCCCGGGCGCGGCGATGTGGGCGCCGACCCGGTAGATGACGAGCGCAAGGAGGGTGAAGAGAAGCTTCCGCTTCAGTTCCTCGTCGATGGCCAGCGTGGGGACGCGCGGTGCGGTCACTTACTCCTCGATCTTGCCGCCGGCCGCCTCGATCTTCGTGCGCGCCGACGCGGACAGGGACACGCCACGAACGGAATAGGCCCGGTCGGCGTCACCGGTGCCCAGGAGCTTCACGGGTGCGTCGGGCTTCCCGATGAGCCCCGCGGAGTACAGCGTCTCGGGGCTCACGTCGGTCGCGCTCACCTGCTTGAGCTGCGACAGGTTGACCACCTGGTTCTCGACCCGGAACGGATTGGTGAACCCGCGCTTGGGCAGCCGCCGGTACATCGGCATCTGGCCGCCCTCGAAGCCGGGGTTGGTGCCGCCGCCGGTCCGCGCCTTGTGACCCTTGTGGCCCTTGCCCGACGTCTTGCCGAGGCCCGAGCCCGGGCCGCGGCCCAGCCGCTTGCGGTTCTGGTGCGAGCCCCGGGCGGGCTTGAGGTTGGACAGGGTGATCGTCTTCTCGGCCATGCCTACTTCTCCTCAGCCGGCGACACCTCGATGAGGTGCCGCACCTTGTACAGCATACCGCGGGCGGATGCCGTGTTCTTGACCTGCACCGTCTGCTGGTGGTGCCGGAGGCCCAGCGCGCGGAGTGTCCGGCGCATGGTCTCCGAATGCCCGATCTCCGAGCGGATCTGCTTCACCGCCAGGGTCGCGGCGTCCTGCTCGCTCGGGACCGTGGCGGCGTGATAGACGGGGCCCTGCCGGCCCACGACGGGATTGCGGCCCATATCGTCAGCCCTCCTGCCGGGGCTTGTAGTGCGATCTGATCGAGCTCGATGCCGCGCTCACGCGCGACCTGGCGCACGCTCACCAGCTGGCTCAGCCCGTCCATCGTGGCGCGTACCATGTTGTGCGCGTTCGACGAGCCCAGGCTCTTGGTCAGGATGTCGGTGATGCCGGCGCACTCGAGCACCGCGCGCACCGGACCGCCGGCGATGACGCCGGTACCGGTCGCGGCCGGCTTGAGCAGCACCCGCCCCGCCCCGTGCTGTCCGATGACCTCGTGCGGAATGGTCGAGCCGGTCTTGGGCAGCTCCACCATCGACCGCTTGGCGGCGTCGACGGCCTTCCGCACCGCCTCGCTCACCTCGTTGGCCTTGCCGGTCGCGATGCCGACCTTGGTCTTGCCGTCGCCCACCGCCACGAGCGCGTTGAACGAGAACCGCCGGCCGCCCTTGACCACCTTGGCCACGCGGTTGATGGCGATGACGTTCTCGACGTGATCGCTCTGGTGATCGCGGTCGCCCCGGTCCCGGCGCGGCCCGCCCCGGCCGCCGCGCTCTCCGCCGCCGCTCCGTCCGCCCCGTCCGCGCGGGCGGTCGCTGCCGGCCGGGCGCTCGGGCGCGGCCGTGGCCGCCGCCGTCGGGGTGTCGGCCGCCGGCGGCGTGGTGCCTTCGGTGCCTGTCGTCTCGTCAGCCATTTAGAACTCCAATCCGCCTTCGCGGGCGCCGTCGGCGACGGCCTGCACGCGACCATGGTAACGGTAGCCGGCGCGGTCGAAGACCACCCGGGTCACTCCGGCGGCCTTGGCCTTCTCGGCCAGCAGCTTGCCCACCGCCTTGCCGCGGGCCACCTTGCCGCCGCCCTCGACCGTGATCTCCTTGCTCGAATCGCCCACGGCGAGGAGGGTCACACCAAGATCGTCGTTGACCAGCTGGGCGTAGATGTGCTTGAGCGAGCGGAACACCACCAGCCGCGGACGCTCGGCCGTTCCGGCCACCTTCTGGCGGACGCGGAGATGGCGGCGGTAGCGCAGCTGGCTGCGGCCCTTGGGTGCGTGAATGGTGCGCATGGCTTACTTGGCTCCTGTCTTGCCGGCCTTGCGGCGAACCTGCTCGCCCTGGTAGCGCACGCCCTTGCCCTTGTAGGGCTCGGGCGGCCGCACCGCGCGGAGCTCGGCGGCGACCTGGCCGACCTTCTCCTTGTCGGCGCCTTCGATCTTCACCGTGGTGTTGTTCTCGACCGAGATCTTGATCCCCTTCGGCGCCTCGTACTTCACCGGGTGCGAGAACCCGACGATCAGGTTCACGCCGTAGGGCTTGGCCTCGGCCTTGTAGCCGACGCCCTGGATCTCGAGGGTCTTGACGAACCCCTTCGACACGCCGTCGATCATGTTCTGCACCAGCGTGCGCGTCAGCCCGTGCAGCGCCTTGTGCTTCTGCTCTTCGCTGGGGCGCGAGACCGTGAAGATCCCGTCGGCCAGCGCGAGCTGCATCTCGGGATGGAGCTGGCGGCGCAGCTCGCCCTTGGGGCCTTTCACGGCGACCTCGCTGCCCTTGAGGTCGAGCGTGACGCCCTGCGGGACGGTCACCGGCCGCTTGCCGATACGCGACATCGCGCCCTCCTACCAGACGACGGCGAGGAGCTCGCCGCCCAGGTTCGCGCTGCGCGCCTCGCGGTCGGTCATCAGCCCCTTCGGGGTCGAGACGATCGCCATGCCGAGGCCGTTCTTGACCCGCGGCAGCTCGCGGCACTTGACGTAGTGCCGGAGGCCGGGCGTCGAGACGCGCCGGAGCTCGCGGATGACCGGGAGCTCATTGTGATACTTCAGGTACAACCGCAGCACGCCATGCGCGCCGTCATCGAGGATCTTGTAGTCCGCGATGTAGTGGTTGTCCCGCAGCAGCCGGGCCACCTCGGTCTTCAGCTTGCTCACCGGCATGTCGACGCGCCGATGGCCCGCCGAGCAGGCGTTCCGGATGCGGGTGAGCATATCCGCGACGGGATCTGTCAGGCTCATTCCCTATGTCCCCTTACCAGCTGGCCTTGCGCACGCCCGGGATTTCCCCCTTCAAGGCGAGCTCACGAAAACAGATTCGGCAGAGGCCGAACTTCCGCAGCACGGCGCGACTGCGGCCGCAGCGCTGGCAGCGGCGGACGCCGCGCACCTTGAACTTCGGTGTGCGCTTGGCTCTCTCGATCCACGAAGTCTTTGCCATGTTACGCAACCCTCTGAGGTGTCTCGCCGCGGAACGGCCAACCGAGCTCGCGCAGCAGCGCCAACGCCAGATCGTCCCGCGACGTCGACGTCACGATCGTGATGTCCATCCCGTGGATCTTCTCGACCTTGTCGTAGTCGATCTCGGGGAAGATCATCTGCTCCTTGATGCCGAACGTGTAGTTCCCGCGCCCGTCGAAGCTCTTGTTGGGGAGCCCGCGGAAGTCGCGGATCCGGGGGATCGCCAGCGTAATGAAGCGATCCAGGAACTCGTACATCCGCGCCTTCCGGAGGGTCACCGTGCACCCGACCGGCATGCCTTCGCGGAGCCCGAAGTTGGCGATGGCCTTCTTGGCGCGGGTGATGATCGCGTGCTGCCCGGTGATCAGCCCCAGCTCCTCGACGGCGGCCTCGAGCTGCTTCGGGTTCTTGCCCGCGTCGCCCATGCCGATGTTGAGGACCACCTTCGTGATCCGCGGCACCTGGTGCTTGTTGGGGAGCGCGAAGTCCTTCTGGATCTTGGCCCGCACCGTCTGCTGGTAGTACTCCTGCAGCCGCGGCGTGCCCTCGGCCGCCTTGGGTGCGTGGTCGACCGCGCCGGCGGGCGCCTTGTCCTTCTTCCCCTTGCCGGGCGCGCCTTCGGCCGGCGCCTTCTTGGGGGCCTTCTCTTTCGGCGACTTCTCGGTGGTCTCGGCCATCGTTACCGGTTCCTCGGGATCGACTGCTCCGACTTCACGGCGATCCGTTCCAGTGTGCCGTCGGCGTCCTTGCGGCGCCGGACGCGGGTGGGCTCGCCGCTCTTGGGATCGAGCAGCATCGCCTTCGAATGGTGGATCGGCGCCGGGAACTCCACGATCCCGGCCTCGGTCGTCTGCGTCGCGCGGCGGTGCCGCTTGACGATGTTCACGCCCTCGATGGTCACCCGGCCGGTCTTGGGGTGCACCCGGAGCACGCGGCCCCGCTTGCCCTTGTCGTCACCCGAGATCACCTGCACCGTGTCACCCTTGGTGATGGTGAAGCGGATCCGCACGGGCGCGGCATGACGCACCCGCTTGGCCTTCTTGTAGACGAGCGGCTTCATGCTACAGCACCTCCGGCGCGAGCGAGACGATCTTCATGTACCGCTTCTCGCGCAGCTCGCGGGCGACGGGTCCGAAGATGCGGGTGGCCCGCGGCTCGCCGTTGTCGGTGATCAGCACGGCGGCGTTCTCGTCGAACCGGATGTAGGAGCCGTCCTTGCGCCGGGTCTCCTTGGCCGTCCGCACGATGACCGCCCGCGCCACGTCGCCCTTCTTCACCTGGCCGGTGGGGATGGCGTCCTTGATCGCCACCACCACGATGTCGCCCAGGCCGGCGTAGCGGCGTTTGCTGCCGCCCAGCACGCGGATGACGAGCGCGCGCCGGGCGCCCGAGTTGTCCGCGATCCGGAGAATCGTTTCCTGTTGGACCATGGCTACTTGGCCCTTTCGACGACGGCCGTGACCCGCCAGTGGACGGTCTTCGCGAGGGGCCGGGTCTCCATGATGCGCACGGTGTCGCCGGTGCGCGCGCCCTGCTCACCGTCGAGGTTCCGGGCCTTCACCTTCTTGCTCCGGGTGACCTGCTTCCCGTAGACCGGGTGCGCGTAGCGGCGGGTGAGCGTCACCGTGACCGTCTTGTCCATCTTGTCGCTGGTCACGACGCCGGTGCGCTGCTTCCGGCGCTGGCGCTCCGCCGTCTGGGTTGCCTGTTCAGCCATTGGCCTTCTCCCGCAGGATCGTGTGCAGCCGCGCGATGTCGCGCCGCAGGTCGCGGAAGCGCATCGGATTCTCGATCGACTCGGTGGCGGACCGGAAGCGCAGGTTGAAGCGCTCCGCCACCAGCTCGGCGAGCCTGGCCTTCGCGTCGTCCACCGACAGCTCCCGGATTTCGTTGGCCTTCATCGCTCAGCTCTCCTCGCGCTTCACGAAGCGCGTCCGCACCGGCAGCTTGGCCTGGGCCAGCGCCAGCGCCTTCTTGGCGAGATCCTCGCTGATCCCCTCGATCTCGAACATGATCCGCCCCGGCTTGACCACGGCCACCCAGCCTTCGGGATTGCCCTTGCCCTTGCCCATGCGGGTCTCGGCCGGCTTCTTGGTGATCGGCTTGTCCGGGAAGATCCGGATCCACACCTTGCCGCCCCGCTTCATCTCGCGGGTCATCGCCACCCGCGAGGCCTCGATCTGCCGGTTGGTGACCCAGCCCGGCTCCAGGCTCATGAGCCCGAACTCGCCGAACGCCACCGTGTTGCCTCGCGTGGCGATGCCCTTGGTCCGGCCCTTGAAGGTCTTGCGGAACTTGATTCGCTTCGGCGCGAGCATGAGCCTCAGGCCCCCGTGCTATAGGTGCGGCCGGAGACGTCCTCGATCACCTCGCCCTTGAAGATCCAGACCTTGATCCCGATGGTGCCGTAGGTCGTCTTCGCGGTGCTGGTGGCGTAGTCGATGTCCGCCCGCAGCGTGTGCAGGGGCACCCGCCCCTCGTGATAGCCTTCCGTCCGCGCGATCTCGGCGCCGCCCAGGCGGCCTGCGGCGCGCACCTTGATGCCCTGCGCGCCCATCCGCATGGCGCTCTGCACCGCGCGCTTCATGGCGCGGCGGAACGAGATCCGCTGGGTGAGCTGGTGGGCGATGTTGTCGCCGACGAGCTGGGCCGAGAGCTCGGGCCGCTTGATCTCTTCCACGTTGATGGCCGCTTCCTTGCCGGTCAGCTGGGCCAGCTCGTCCCGGAGCTTGTCCACTTCGGCGCCGCGCTTGCCGATGACCACGCCCGGCCGGCCGGTGTGCACCGTGATGGTGACCTTGCCCGGGCGCCGCTCGATGTCGATCTGCGCGATGGCGGCGTGCCCCAGCCGGGTCTTGAGATACTTCCGGACCAGCTCGTCTTCCTTGAGCAGCGCCGGCATCTCCTTGGTGGCGAACCAGCGCGAGGAGCTCTGCTTGACGATGCCGAGCCGGAGCCCGATCGGATGCGTCTTCTGTCCCATTACTCGCTCTCCCTGGTCTCCACGTGGATCTCCACGTGGCTCGTGCGCTTCCGGATCGGGGTCGCGCGGCCCTGCGCCGCGGCGGTGAAGCGCTTGAGCGGCTGGCCGCCGTTGACGATCGCCTTGCTCACGACCAGCGCGTCCGGATCGAAGCGCTCGTTGTCCTTGAGCGCCTTCTGCTCCGCGTTCGCCACCGCCGACTTCAGCGTCTTGGCGATCTGCTTGGCCGCCAGCTTCTTGTTGAACTTGAGGATCGCGTACGCCTCGCTCACGTCCTTGCCGCGAATGAGGTCGATCACGAGCCGCATTTTCCGGGGCGACTGGCGCACCAGCCGCTGAATCGCATGGCCGCTCATGGTTACTCCGGCTTCGCCTTCTTGTCCGCCACGATCTTGCCGCTGTGCCCGCGGAACAGCCGGGTCGGCGCGAACTCCCCGAGCTTGTGCCCCACCATGTTCTCGGTCACGTACACCGGGACGAACTTGTTCCCGTTGTGCACCGCGAACGTGTGGCCCACGAACTCGGGCAGGATGGTGCTGGCGCGGCTCCAGGTCTTGACCACGCGCTTCTCGTTCTTGCTGTTGAGGACCGCGACCTTCGTGGCCAGTGCTTCCTGGACGAAGGGGCCCTTCTTCACGCTGCGCGCCATTACTGAGTCGCCTTCCCGCGCTTCCGACCGCGCACGATGAGCTTGGTAGAGTGCTTCTTCTTGTGCCGGGTCTTCCGGCCTTCCGGCTTGCCCCAGGGGCTCGTCGGCGGACGGCCGCCCGAGCTCTTGCCCTCGCCCCCGCCCAGCGGATGATCCACCGGGTTCATGGCGACGCCGCGGACCTTGGGCCGCTTGCCGAGCCAGCGGCTCTTGCCGGCCTTGCCGACCGAGAGCAGCTCGTGCTCGGAGTTCCCGACCTCGCCGATCGTCGCCAGGCAGCGCCCGTGCACCAGCCGCATCTCGGTCGAGCGGAGGCGGAGGGTGACGTACTCGCCTTCCTTGGCCACGACCTGGGCGCTCGAGCCCGCGGTCCGGGCGAGCTGGCCGCCCTTCCCGATCTTGAGCTCGATGTTGTGCACCGTGGTCCCGAGCGGGATCTCGGAGAGCGGCAGCGCGTTGCCCGTCCGGCTGTCCGAGCCCGGCCCCGAGATCACCAGATCGCCCTGGTGCAGCCCCTTGGGGTGCAGGATGTACCGTTTCTCGCCGTCGGCGTACACGATCAGGGCGATGCGGGCGCTCCGGTTCGGATCGTACTCGATCTCGCTGACCTTGCCCGGGATGCCGAACTTGTTGCGCTTGAAGTCGATCTTCCGGTACTGCCGCTTGTGCCCGCCGCCGCGATGCCGCGACGTGAGGTGGCCCTGGTTGTTGCGGCCGCCCGACTTCTTGAGCGGCTCCAGCAGCGACTTCTCGGGCTCCGCGCGGGTGATCTCGTCGAACCCGCTGACCGACTTGAAGCGCGTGGCGGCCGTCATCGGCCGGAATTGGCGGATGCTCATCTCAGCCCTCGAACACGGCGATCGAGTCGCCGTCCTTGAGCGTGACGACGGCCTTTTTCCAGCGCGGCGTCGTGCCGCGGGTGCGGCCGCGGGTGACCGAGTGGCGGCGCATCTGCATGGTGCGGACCGCCGTGGCCGTGACCCCGAAGAGCTTCTGGAGCGCGTCGCGGATCTGGTACTTGTTCGCCAGGGGGTGCACCTCGAAGGTGTACACCTTGGACGTCTGATAGGCGGCCGAGCTCTTCTCGGTCACCACCGGACGGACGATGACCTCGTGCAGCGCGGGCATTACTTGTCCCCCTTCTTCTTCGGCTTCGGCGCGGTCTTCTTCTTGGCCGGCTTGCCGGCAGCCTTCTTGGCCGCCTTGGCCGTGGACTTCCCCTCGCCGCGACTCGGGGCAGGCTTGGCTTTCCTGGCCTTGGCGGCCGACTTCCCTCCGCTCCGCTTCAGGGCAAGCTTGGCCGCCTTGGCTTCGGTCTTCTTGGCGGTCTTCGCGGTCTTGGCCGTCTTGGCCGCCGTCACCGCCGAGCGCTTGGGCGCCTTGGGACTCACGGCCTCCTCGGGCTCATCGGGCAGCGGCTCGGGCAGGACCCCGGTGAGCGCGCCCTCCTCCACCACCACCGCCTCGGCCCAGAGGATGTCGTACGCCGACGCCTGGGGGTACGGCATCACGTCCACCGTCGGGATGTTCCGGCCGCTCAAGTACAGCGCCTCGTTGGCCGCCGCCGTGAGCAGCAGGACCTTCCGGCCGTCGAGCCCCAGGCTGGCGAGCAGTGCCGCCAGCTGCGCCGTCTTGGGACGGCGGAACGCGAAGCGCTCGACGACGTGGAGCGCGCCCTCGCGCGCCCGGGCGTTGAGCGCGCTCTTCCGGGCGAGCTGCTTCACCTTGCGCGGGATGTCCGTGCGGTAGTCGCGCGGGATCGGGCCGAACACGACGCCGCCGCCCCGCCAGTGGGGGGCGCGGGTGGAGCCCTGCCGCGCGCGGCCGGTGCCCTTCTGCTTCCAGGGCTTCTGGTTGCCGCCCGAGACGAAGCTGCGGGTCTTGGTCTTTGCGGTGCCCTGACGCTGGTTGTTCAGGTACACCTTGACCGCCTGGTGCAGCACCGGCTCGTTCACGGTGCCGTCGAAGAACTCCGTCGGGAGCTCGAAGGCGGCCGAGCGCTTGGCGCCCGCCGCGCTGAAATACTGAGCCTCAATCATGGCGGCTCCGGCCTCCCTGCTTGGCCACGGTGACGATCCCGTTCCTGGCGCCGGGAATGGCGCCGCGCACGAACAGGAGGTTGCGCTCGGTGTCCACCTTGACCACGGTGAGCCCCAGCTCGGTGTGCCGCTCCGCGCCCATGTGCCCCGGCATGCGCTTGCCCTTGATGACGCGGGACGGGTCGGTACCCGGGCTGATCGAGCCCGGCTTCCGGTGCCGCGTGTTGCCGTGGCTCGCCGGACCGCCGCCGAACCCGTAGCGGTGGACGACGCCCTGGAAGCCGCGGCCCTTGGTGGTGCCGGTGACCTTGACCCGCTCGCCGGCGGCGAAGATGTCGACCTTGATCTCGGCGCCCGGGGCCGGCGCCTCGCCGCTCAGGCCGAAGACCCGCAGCACCTGCGGCGCCGCGTCGAGCCCCGCCTTCTTGGCGTGGCCCAGCTCCGCCTTGGTGGTCCGCTGCGCCCGGCGGGCCCCGAAGCCGAGCTGCACGCCGCCGTCGCGCACCTGCACGACGCGGCAGGGGCCTGCCTCGATCACCGTCACCGGCACCGCGGTGCCGTCTTCCGCGAACACCCGGGTCATCCCGAGCTTGCGGCCGATCAGTCCAGTCGTCATCGCTATTCGACCTTGATCTCGACGTCGACCCCCGCCGGGAGATCGAGCTTCGTCAGCGCGTCCATCGTCTGCGGACGCGAGTCGTTGATGTCCAGGAGCCGCTTGTGCGTGCGCAGTTCGAACTGCTCACGGCTCTTCTTGTCGACGTGCGGGCTCCGGAGCACCGTCCACCGCTCGGTCTTGACCGGGAGGGGGATCGGGCCCGACACCTGTGCGCCGGTCTTCTCGGCGGTGCGCACGATGTCCGCCGCGGCCTGGTCCAGCACGACGTGATCGAAGGCCTTCAGGCGGATGCGAATGCGTTGAGCCATGGCAGTTCCTCTCTGACCGTCTTACTTCAGAATCTTCGTGACCACGCCGGCGCCCACCGTCCGGCCACCCTCGCGGATCGCGAACCGCAGCCCCTCGTCCATCGCGATCGGCGTGATCAGCTCGATCACCATCTGGATGTTGTCTCCCGGCATCACCATCTCCACCCCCGCCGGCAGCTCCACCGACCCCGTCACGTCCGTCGTCCGGAAGTAGAACTGCGGCCGGTATCCCTTGAAGAACGGCGTGTGCCGCCCGCCCTCTTCCTTCGTCAGCACGTACACCTCGGCCTCGAAGTGCGTGTGCGGCGTGATCGACCCCGGCTTCGCCAGCACCATCCCGCGCTCGATCTCCGTCTTCTCCACGCCCCGCAGCAGGAGCCCCACGTTGTCCCCCGCCTGCCCCTGGTCCAGGAGCTTCCGGAACATCTCGACGCCCGTCACCACGGTCTTCTTCTGGCTGTTGAAGCCCACCACCGCCACCTCTTCCCCGACCTTCACCACGCCGCGCTCGATCCGGCCCGTCGCCACCGTGCCCCGGCCGGTGATCGAGAACACGTCCTCCACCGGCATCAGGAACGGCTTGTCCGTCTCCCGCACCGGCTGCGGAATGAACGTGTCCAGGGCGTCGTACAACTCGTCCATCTTGGCCAGCCATTCCGGCTGGCCCGCGATCGCGCCCGTGGCCGAGCCCCGGATCACCGGCGTGTCGTCCCCCGGGAACTCGTACGCGCTCAACAGCTCCCGCACCTCCAGCTCCACCAGGTCCAGCAGCTCCGCGTCGTCCACCAGGTCGCACTTGTTCAGGAACACCAGCACCGACGGCACGTTCACCTGGCGCGCCAGCAGGATGTGCTCCCGGGTCTGCGGCATCGGGCCGTCCGTCGCCGACACCACCAGGATCGCCCCGTCCATCTGCGCCGCGCCCGTGATCATGTTCTTCACGTAGTCGGCATGCCCCGGGCAGTCCACGTGCGCGTAGTGCCGCTTCGAGGTCTCGTACTCCACGTGGCTGGTCGCGATCGTCAGGATCTTGGTCGGGTCCCGCCGCCCCTGCGACTCGCTGGCCTTCGCCACCTCGTCGTACGGGATGTACTTCGTCCCCCAGCCCTTGTCGGCCGAGATCTTGGTCAGCGCGGCGGTCAGCGTGGTCTTGCCATGGTCCACGTGCCCGATCGTCCCGACGTTCACGTGCGGCTTCGTGCGCTCGAATTTGGCCTTGGCCATGTCGCGTAGTCCCGTGTGCGTTTGAGTGCCTTGTTGGGGCGGTCGGCCGGGCGGGCGGGCAGGCGGTCGGTAAGTGCTTTTACTGACCGCCCGACCGCGTGACCGCCCGACCGCCTACTTCTGCGCCTTCGTAATGATCTGCTCCGCGATGTTCTTCGGCACTTCCTCGTAGTGGTCGAACTGCATCGTGTACACCGCGCGCCCCTGCGTCATGCTGCGGAGCGTGGTCGAGTACCCGAACATTTCGGCCAGCGGCACGTCGGCCGCGACGACCTGCGCCTCGCCGCGCTGGGTCATCCCGCCGATCTTGCCGCGGCGACTCGAGAGATCGCCGATGACGTCGCCGAGGAAGTCGGACGGCGTCACGACTTCGACCTCCATGACCGGCTCGAGCAGGATGGCGCCGGCCTGCCGCGCGCCTTCCTTGATGGCCATCGAGCCCGCGATCTTGAACGCCATCTCGGAGCTGTCCACGTCGTGGTAGCTGCCGTAGGTCAGCGTGGCCTTCACGTCGACCATCGGGTAGCCCGCCAGCACGCCGTTCTCGAGCGCCTCGCGGATTCCGGCCTCGACCGGCTTGATGAACTCCTTCGGGATCACGCCGCCGACGATCTTGTCCTCGAAGACGAAGCCCGCGCCCGGCTCGGCCGGCTCGACGTCGATCACGACGTGGCCGTACTGGCCCTTGCCGCCGCTCTGCCGGATGAACTTGCCTTCGACGTCCTTGACCTTGCGCCGGATGGTCTCGCGGAAGGCCACCTGCGGCTTGCCGACGTTGGCCTCGACCTTGAACTCCCGCTTCATCCGGTCGACCAGGATCTCGAGGTGCAGCTCGCCCATGCCGGCGATGATCGTCTGCCCCGTCTCGGCGTCCGAGCGCACCCGGAACGTCGGATCCTCTTCCTGCAGCTTCTGCAGGGCGATGGCCAGCTTGTCCTGGTCGGCCTTGGTCTTGGGCTCGATGGCGACGTCGATGACCGGGTTCGGAAACTTCATCGCCTCGAGGATGATCGGCTTGTCCTCGTCGGACAGCGTGTCCCCGGTGCGGGTGTCCTTGAGGCCGATGGCCGCGCCGATGTCGCCGGCGAGCACCTCTTCGATCTCCTCCCGCTTGTTGGCGTGCATCTGCAGCAGCCGGGCGACGCGCTCGCGCTTGTCCTTGGTGCTGTTGTAGACGTAACTGCCGCTCTTGAGCGAGCCCGAGTACACCCGGAAGAAGGTCAGCCGGCCGACGTACGGGTCGGTGGCGATCTTGAACGCCAGGGCGCTGAACGGCTCGTTGTCGCGCGGGCAGCGCTCGGCGACGGTCTCGTCGTGCAGCGGCAGGTGGCCCTTGATGGGCGGGACGTCCTCGGGGCTGGGCAGGTAGTCGATGACCGCATCGAGCAGGGCCTGCACGCCCTTGTTCTTGAACGAGGCGCCGCAGAGCACCGGGACGATGGCGCCGGAGGTGGTGGCCTTCCGGATGGCGCGCTGGATCTCGTCGAACGACAGCTCGTGGCCGGCGAGGTACTTCTCGAGCAGCTCCTCGTCGTGCTCCACTGCCGCCTCGATGACCTCGTGGCGCGCCGCCTCGACCCGCTCGCGGTACACTTCGGGCACCGGCATTTCGGTGAACGTCTTGCCGAGGCTCTCGTCGTCGAAGATGAACTCGACCCGGCGGAGCACGTCGATGTGGCCCGTGAACAGCTCGCCCGAACCCACCGGGATCTGCAGCGGGTAGGCTTTCTTGGTCAGCCGGTCCCGGATCATGCCGAGGCAGCGGTCGAAATCCGCACCCACCCGGTCCATCTTGTTCGCAAAGATGATCCGGGGAACGCCGTACCGGTCGGCCTGGCGCCAGACGGTCTCGGTCTGCGGCTCCACGCCGGCGACCGAGTCGAGCAGGGTCACGGCACCGTCGAGCACGCGGAGCGAGCGCTCCACTTCGACGGTGAAGTCCACGTGCCCCGGCGTATCGATGATATTGATGCGGTACTGGATGCCGTTACGCTGCCAGAAGCAGGTGGTGGCGGCGGACGTGATGGTGATGCCGCGCTCCTGCTCCTGCTCCATCCAGTCCATCGTGGCCGCGCCCTCGTGGACTTCACCGATCTTGTAGTTCTTGCCGGTGTAGTAGAGGATCCGCTCGGTGGTAGTCGTCTTCCCGGCATCGATGTGGGCCATGATGCCGATGTTGCGATACCGGTCGAGCGTGGTTTGACGAGCCATATGCCGAGTTGTGTCCCAGTCGCTATCAGCGAAAAGCCAGCGAAAAAGCGGGGCGACCGACCCGGTGGCGCCGACAGGCGGCGTTTCCGGTGGTATCGCTCCGCGCACATCCGGGCTCTCGCCCGGGATGAGGGGTTCCAGTGGATCCCCACGCGTTGTCTTCGGAGGACCAGAGGTGGCGGGCAACCGAGGCGGCTCCGTCACGTGACCCGATGTGTGCTCGGGAATGAAAAACCCCCAAGCCCTGCAAAAGTAGCGTCTTAGGATTGGGTGTCAACCCCGGCGATCTCGGCCGGTACTGGTCCGGGACCAGTACCATCTCGGCCGTGACAGCCGCCTAAGCGCGACAACCGCTCTCGTGCCTCCGGCGGGCGGCGCTACGCCGTTTCGACCTCACGCCGCCCGGCAACGCCCCCGCTGGCTGCAGCCCAGAGTCGGGCTGGGATGCGTCGCCGCCACCACCGCCGCGCTGGACCGAACCGTGAGGAACGCCAGGGCGGCCCCGGCCAGGCAGAGGCCCGCGCTGATCCGAAGGGCCGCCCCCACACCGTGGGCCAGCGCGGCGCCGCGGAGCTCCGTCGCCCCGCCGAGGCCCGCGGCCAGCGGTAGCACCGCCGTGCCGAGCAGGCCCGCGAGCCTCGCCGCCGCGTTGTTCACGGCGGAGGCGACCCCGGCCCGCTCCTCCGGCGCCGCCCCCAGCACCGCCGCCGTGAGCGGGGCCACCAGCGTCGCAAGGCCTGTCCCGAACAACACGAGGCCCGGCACCAGTCCGGTCAGGTACGTCGCGCCCGGGCCAACGCGTGAGAGCAACAGCAGGCCTGAGGCCGCCACCGTGGCGCCCAGGGTCATCGGGAGCCGCGCGCCGACCCGAGTGCTCCAGCGTCCGGCGCGCGGCGAGACCAGGAGCATCAGGAGGTTGACCGGGAGCAGCGCGGCCCCCGAGGACAGGGCGCTGTAACCGAGGGTGTTCTGGAGCATCAGGACGAAAAGGAAGAAGAAGCCGCCAAGCGCCGCATACACCAGCAGGGTCACCAGATTGGTGCCGGTGAACTGCCGTGAGCGAAACAGTTGCAGCGGCAGCAGCGGATCGCGAGCCCGGTGCTCCACCAGAACGAACCCGACCAGGAGGACCAGGCCACCGCCGCCGGCTGCAGCCTCACCGGCCGAACCGCCCAGGCTGGGGCCGGCGACCAACGCGGCCGTGACGCCCGCCAGCCCGAGCGTGACCAGCACCGCCCCGGCGTAGTCCACGGTTCCGGCACCGGAAGGCTCGTCGGCAGGCACTCTCCGGGCGGCGATCCATGCGGCGGCCAGCGCGAATGGCACCACGCAGGCAAACACCCACCGCCACGAGAGCGCGTCCACCAGCCAGCCGCCGACGAGCGGGCCCACGGCCGTCGACACGCCCGACCACGCGGCCCACCGCCCGATGGCGGCCCCCCGATCCTCCTCGACGAACGACATATCGACCATTGCGAGGCTGTTGGGCACCAGCAGAGCGCCGAAGACCCCCTGGAGCAACCGGCAGCCCACCAGCGTCTGGAATCCCGGTGCGACCATGCACAGCGCGGACGCGCCCGCAAAGCCGATCAATCCGACGACGAACACCCGCCTGCGGCCGTACCGGTCGCCCAGCGACCCGCCGAGCAGGATGAGGGCGCTGAGCGGGAGCAGGTAGGCATTGAGGAGCCACTGCAGGCCGGACAGACCCAGGCCGAGATCGCGTCCGATGGCGGGCAGCGCCACCGTCATGACCGTGCTCTCGAGGAATACGGCGCCCGATCCCAGCACCGCCGCCGCGACCGCCCACCGGCCGGCACTGGACTTCAGTCGCATTGGCGTCACATGTCCCTGCCCCATGCTTGCGACCTCTCCAGCTCAAACGGCTGAACCCAAACGGCTGAACGCAAACGGCTGAACGCAAACGGCGGGCGCCACCACCGAGCGCCCGCCGTTATGATGTCGACCCGTCGTCTGACCTACCAGCGATAGTGCGCGAAGGCGCGATTCGCCTCGGCCATCCGGTGGGTGTCTTCCTTCTTCTTGATGGTGTTCCCTTCACCCTTCGAGGCCAGGATGAGCTCCGCGGCGAGGCGCTCGGCCATCGTCTTCTCCGTGCGCGCGCGCGAGTACGAGATGATCCACCGCATGGCCAGCGCGGTCCGGCGGTCGGGACGCACCTCGACCGGCACCTGGAGCGAGGCACCGCCGACGCGGCGGCTCTTTACCTCGAGGGTCGGCTTGGCGTTGTTGACGGCCTGCTTGAACACCGACACGCCCGGCTGCCCCGTCCGTTCCTCGATCATGTCCATGGCGGAGTAGAAGATGCCCTCGGCGACGCTCTTCTTGCCCTCGAACATGAGGTTGTTGACGAACTTGGAGACCGTCTGGCTGTCGTAGCGCGGATCGGGCGGCACGGGCCGCTTGACCGCCTTGTTGCGCCGGCTCACGTCTTACCTCCCTTGGCGGCGGGCGCGGCAGGGGAGCCCGCGACCTTGGGCCGCTTGGCGCCGTACTTCGACCGGCTCTTCCGCCGGTCGTTGACGCCGGCCGAGTCGAGCGTGCCCCGCACGATGTGATAGCGAACGCCCGGCAGGTCCTTCACGCGGCCGCCGCGAATCAGGACGATCGAGTGCTCCTGCAGGTTATGCCCCTCGCCCGGGATGTAGGCGGTGACCTCGAACCCGTTGGTGAGGCGCACGCGAGCCACTTTCCGGAGGGCCGAGTTCGGCTTCTTCGGAGTGGTGGTGTACACGCGCGTGCACACACCGCGCTTCTGCGGATTCATCTTGAGCGCCGGTGCCTTGTCCTTGGCCACGACGTCTTTCCGGCCCTGCCGGATGAGCTGATTGATGGTCGGCATAACCCTGCGAGCTTGAGAGCGCCAATGACCCCCAAACGGGGGCAGACCGCCAAATGTAGAGGGGGTCCCGGGTTAGGTCAAGGTGACGAGATGGTCGTTGACTCGCTCGTCATCCCGAGCGGAGCGAGGGACCTTGCCCGCAATGCCCGGAACGCTGCCTTGGTTCCGACACGGTTGAGAATGTCCCTCGCTGCACTCGGGATGACGAGCAGGTGCTCATGCGCTTCTCCCTCCCGCTTTTTGCCGCCCGCCCCGCTTTTTGACAGGCAACTCGTCGCAGAACCCCAGTCCCCGCCGTCGCTTACCCTCGGGTGCCACTGCGGCCCCCATCTTGCCCTTCGAGAGCCCGCCGCCCCCCTCCCGGCGCACCACCCCCGGTCCGGAGTTCTCGTGAAGCTCGCCCGCACTGCCAGTCTCCTGCTTGCCGCCGCGAGCGCCGGATTCGCTCCGGCCGCCGCGCAGCGGCCCGACGTTGCCGGCCGCCCCTTCGGCGACGTGACGAAGAACAGCGAGGTCGGCACCGGCATCTTCACGATCTACTTCAAGCACGACAGCATCTATCTCTCGCTCTTGCCGCGGCAGCTCGACCGCGACTACCTGCTGGTCACCCAGGTCTCCCAGGGCATCGGCGAGCTCGGCCTCGACGGCGGCGCCTCGATCCGCTCGGACCTGGTCCGCTTCCACCGCGAAGGCGACCGGATCGAGCTCTGGGTCGTGAACTCCCGCATGGCCGCGGCCCCCGGCACCCCGATGGCGCGCACGGTGGCCTACTCGTTCGGGCATTCCGTGGCCCAGTCGTTCCCGATCGCCGCCGAGCGGGACGGCAGCGAGGTCCTGGTCAACGTCGCCCCGTTCTTCGTCTCCGACTGGGCCGACGTGGGCACGGTGTTCCAGACGGCGATGGCGCAGCGGAAGCTGACCGGCAACGTGTCGTTCGACGCCCAGCGCTCCACGCTGCAGTCGCTACGCCTCTTCGGGGCCAACCTGGAGGCGGAGGTCCGCCTCACCTTTCAGACCCCGAGGAATCTGGGCCTCGAGACGGTGTCCGATTATCGCTCGATCCCGATCGGCATCCACTACTCCCTGCTCGAGCTGCCGGCGACCCCGATGCGCCCGCGCCTGGCCGACGACCGGGTGGGCTTCTTCGTTTCGGCCACCAAGGACTTCTCGCGCGACACCGCGGAGAGCTTCTTCGTCCGCTACGTGAACCGGTGGCGGCTCGAGAAGAAGAATCCCGGCCCCGCGCTGAGTGAGCCGATCCAGCCGATCACCTATTACATCGACCGCACGGTGCCGGTCGAGTGGCGGCCATTCGTGCGCGCCGGCATCCTCGAGTGGAACCGCGCGTTCGAGGATGCCGGCTTCCGCGACGCCCTCCGGGTGCTGGACGCGCCCGACGACAGCGCGTGGAGCGCGGCGGACGCGCGCTATTCCACCGTTCGCTGGACCGCCAACAATGGCGCCGTCTACGCCATCGGCCCGACCAACGTCGATCCTCGCACCGGGGAGATCCTCAACGCCGACATCCTCATCTCGGCGGCGTGGATCCAGCGGTGGCGCGGGCAGTCGGGCCAGTACGTGGCGCCCGTGGCAGCGGTCCAGTCGGCGCTGCAGGACGATTCGCTCGCGCGGGCCGCGGGCGCCGAGTCGCGGCTGTGCCGCTATGGCGAGGGGATGACGCGGAGCGGGGCGCTCGCGACCGCGGTGATGACGGCGCGGGGCGAGCTCCCGGCCGGCGCCGAGGCCTCCCGCGTCTACGTGGGCCAGGCGCTCAAGGCGCTGGTCATGCACGAGGTGGGGCACACCCTCGGTCTGCGCCACAACTTCCGCGGCTCCGCCGGCGCGAACGCGGCACAGCTCGCGAGCCGGAGCTGGACGGCCTCGCACGGACTCGGCGTATCGGTGATGGACTACAGTCCGCCGGCGCTGGCCCTCGACCCCGCGCAGCAGGGCGACTACTATGCCCCGACAATCGGAACCTACGATCGCTGGGCAATCACATACGGCTATAGGGACGTCGTAACCGGGCCGACGGCTTCCGCCGCCAAGGGCGGGGGTGCGACGGCCGCCGTCTGGACCCCCGACGTCGAGATCAACGGGCTCCGGGCCATCGCCTCTCAGGCGGCGGACCCGGCACACCTGTACGGCACCGACGAGGACGCCGGGTTCGGCGGCCTCGGGCTCGATCCTACCGTCAGCCGCTACGATCAGACCGACGATCCATTGGGGTGGGCCCGCGGGCGGGTCGCGCTCATCGATGGGCTGTTCGACTCGCTGGAGACGCGGGTCGTGGCCCCGGGACAGAGCTACGGCCGCCTCCGGACGGCGTTCACCGACCTGCTCAACGATCGCTGGTATGCCCTGCTGATCACCACGAAGTACCTGGGCGGCGCCACCACCTCGCGCGACCACCGCGGCGATCCGGGCGAGCGCCCGGCGGTGGTGAACGTCCCCGCGGCGCAGCAGCGGGCGGCGCTCGCCTTCCTGGCCGACGCGGGCTTCGGCGAGAGCGCCTATCGCTTCGCGCCCGCCCTGCTCAGCCGGCTCGGCGCGGAACGCTGGTCGCACTGGGGCTCCTCGCCGGGAGCGGACGGCCGGCTCGACTTCCCGTTGCACGACTGGGCGCTGACCCAGCAGGGCTCCCTGCTCGGGCAGCTGCTCGATCCGACGGTGCTGGCCCGGATCCGGGATGCCGAGCTCCGCGCCGAACCGGGGGAGCCGACCATGGGACTCCCGGAGCTGTTCACCTCGCTGACCAGCGCAATCTGGGCCGAGGCGGGCGCCGGCGCGCGCAGCCGGCTGGCCCCGCCGCGGAACATCACATCGGTGCGCCGCGACGTTCAACGCCTGCACCTGAGCGCGCTGATCCAGATGACCGTGAGCCCGGCGCCGGGCACGCCCGAGGATGCCCGGGCGGTCGCCCGGATGACCCTCACGGGCCTCGGCGCCGATCTCGACCGCGCGCTCGCCGTGCCGCGCCCCGCGCTCGACACCTACACCCGCGCCCACCTGAGCGAAGCGCGGGACCGCATTCACCGGGCGCTCGACGCGCAGATGATCCAGACCACCATCTCGAGGTAGCCGTCGCCATGCTGTACATCCTTCTCCCCAGCGACCCCTCTCCACTTGCGCAGGCCGCCGTCTACATGGGCGGGATGCTCGCCGGGTATATGCTGCTGACACAGCCGGAAGAGTGGGCCCGCGTGCGGGAGACGGTGCGCGAGGTGTGGGAGCGGCGCCGGACGCAATAAGCGGTATCGTCATCCCGAGGGAGCGTAGCGACCGAGGGACCTTCTCAACCGGCATCGAACCCGGCCGAGGGGGTCCCTCGCTGCGCTCGGGATGACGAACGCTACCCGTTAGAATTCCCCCATGTCGGCAAGCCCGTCCCCCCTCCTTCTCCGCCAGCTCCGCAAAGCCTATGGTCACGTGGTCGCCGTCGACGGCCTCGACCTCGAGGTCCGTCCGGGCGAGTGCTTCGGCCTCCTCGGACCCAACGGCGCCGGTAAGACCACCACCATCGAGATCTGCGAGGGCCTCTCCGAGCCGGACGCCGGCGAGGTCGTGATCCTTGGCCGGCGCTGGGGGACCGACGATCGCGAGCTTCGCGAGCTGCTCGGAATCTCGCTCCAGGAGACCCAGTTCGCCGAGAAGCTGACGGTGGCCGAGACGGTCCGGCTGTTCCGGAGCTTCTATCCGCGCGGCCCCGAGGCCGCCGAGGTCATCGAACTGGTGCAGCTCGGCGAAAAGGCGGGGGCGCGCGTCGGCCAGCTCTCGGGAGGCCAGCGGCAGCGGCTCGCGCTGGCGTGCGCCCTGGTGGGCGATCCCGAGCTCCTCTTTCTCGACGAGCCCACCACCGGGCTCGATCCGCAGTCGCGCCGGCAGCTCTGGGAGCTGATCGAGCGTTTCCGCGCCGGCGGCCGCTCCATCCTGCTCACCACCCACTATATGGAAGAGGCGGAGCGGTTGTGCGACCGCGTGGCCATCGTGGACCATGGACGCATGATCGCTCAAGGCACGCCGCGCGAGCTGATCGCCTCGCTGGGCGCGGAGCACGTTCTGGAGTTCGCGGTCGCGGGTGGGGAGAGGCTCGACACGGGGGCCATCGCCGGCGTGGTCGGAGGCACCGAGCCCGGCCGGCGGGATGGCGTCTGGCGGCTCCAGGTCTCCGAGCTGCACGAGGCCATGCCCGCGCTGCTCGGAGAGCTCCGCCGGCAAGGCGTTCAGCTGTCGGAACTTCGGACTCACTCCGCCACGCTCGAGGACGTCTTCGTCACCCTTACCGGAAGGCAGCTGCGTGACGACTAACCGCCGCGGCTGGCGCGACCACCCGCTGGTCCAGCTTACGCTGGTGCGCTATCGCGAGTTCTATCGCGAGCCCGAGGCGGTGTTCTGGGTGTTCATCTTTCCCGTGCTGCTGACCGCCGGGCTCGGCATCGCGTTCCGGAGCCGGGCGCCGGAGCGGATTCCCGTGGCCCTCGTGGCGCAGTCACGCGCAGACGACGCGCTGGCCCAGGGCCTCGCCGCGGCCGATGGGATCCGGCTCCGCACCCTGGACGACTCCGCCGCGGCGCAGGCCCTCCGCACCGGCGACGTGGCGCTCGTCCTCCGGCCGACGAACGGCGCCGTCGAGTACCGCTACGATCCGGAGCGGCCCGACGCGCGCGAGGCGCGTCTCCGGGTGGACAAGGCCGTGCAGGCCGCGGCGGGCCGCGCCGATCCGGTGCGGACGAGCGAGGTCACGGTCCGTGAGCGAGGCGCCCGGTACGTCGACTTCGTGGTGCCGGGCCTGCTCGGGATGAACCTCATGGGCAGCGGGATCTGGGGGCTGGGGTTCGCGATCGTCGACGCGCGACGGAAGCATCTGCTGAAGCGGCTCACGGCGACGCCGATGTCCCGGCCACAGTTTCTGGCCTCGTTCGTCCTGTCCCGGCTCACCTTCCTGATCGTCGAGGTGGCGCTGCTGGTGGGCTTCGCGGTGCTGGTCTTCGGCGTGCCCCTTCGGGGTTCGCTGCTCGTCCTGGCGGGTATCTGCACGCTCTCCGCCCTGTCCTTCGCCTCGCTCGGGCTGCTGCTTGCCGCGCGACCGCGGACGGTCGAGGGAGTGTCCGGCATCATGAACGTCGTGATGCTGCCGATGTGGATCTTCTCCGGAGTGTTCTTCTCGTCCTCGAGGTTTCCCGACGCCGTGCAGCCGCTCATTCAGGCGCTGCCGCTCACCGCGGTCATCGACGCGCTCCGGGCCACGATGCTCAGAGGCGCAGGCATCGACCAGGTCCTGCCCCAGCTGGCCGTGATCTCGGCCTGGCTGGTCGGCAGCTTCGTGCTGGCGGTGCGCCTGTTCCGCTGGCGCTAGGGCAATCGAACCCGTAACGTGATCGCGACGCTCATGCTCTACAGCCTCCTGCTCCAGGACTCGGTCGCCTTCCGGGTCGAGCTGCCCCCGGTCGCCCACGTCGGCGAGCCGGTGCCCGTCGTCCTCCGTCTGACCAACCGGACCGAGCAGCCGCTGACCCTGGTGTTACAGGGTCGGCCCCTCGCCTTCGACATCACGATCGCCGGGCCGGACGGCGCGACCGTCTGGCAACGCCTCGAAGGCGCGACCGTACAGTCGATCCTGGCGGTCCGCACGCTGGCGCCGGCGGAGAGCCTGACGTTCGAGGCGGTATGGGACGGCAGGGACCGCAACGGCGCCCCGGTGCCGCCGGGACGGTATCTGGTGGTGGGACGACTGCTGACCGACACTCCCGAAGGCCTGGCCACGCTGCCGGCACCGCTCGAGTTGCTCGCTAACCCCTGACCCCGACGGTCCGATGACCTCATCGCTGGGTGCGTCCACCGCCACGGCCACCGCCGCCGCCGTCGCCGCCGCGGAGGGCCGGCTTCCACGACGGCTGGGAGGCTGGTCCACGGCGGCCGTGACCGTCGGCATCATGATCGGAAGCGGCATCTTCCGCGTGCCGGCGGCGGCCGCCGCCGCCACCGGTTCTCCCGAAGCGATGCTGCTGACCTGGGTCGTGGGCGGCCTGGTGGCGATGTGCGGCGCGTTGGCGCTCGCGGAAGTCGCCGCGCTCTTCCCCAATGCGGGCGGCATGTACGTCTACCTGCGAGAGGCCTACGGGCCGCTCACCGCGTTCCTCTTCGGGTGGTTGTACCTCTTCGTCATTCCCGCCGGGGCCGGCGCCATCGCGCTGGTCTTCGCCGAGTACCTGGGGCGGCTCGTGCCGCTCGCGCCGGGCCAGATCCGCGGTGTCGCGGTCCTGGTCATTCTGCTCCTCGCCGCCGCGCAGTACCGCTCGGTCCGATTCGGGGCCGCGATCCAGAACGTCTCCACGGTCGCCAAGGTGCTCGCGATCCTCACACTGACGGGCGCCGCGTTCGTGCTTGGCGCACCCGGCGGCGGCGCGTGGGCCGGCGGCGCCGCTCCCACGGCGGCAAGCTGGAGCGGCTTCGGGCTCGGCGTCGTCACGGTGCTCTGGGCCTACAACGGCTGGCAGGACGTCACCTGCCTCTCGGGCGAGGTGCGGGATCCCGGTCGGGCCCTGCCGCGGGCAATCATCGGCGGCACACTCACCGTCGTGGTGATCTACCTGCTGGTCAATGCGGCCTACCTGCGCGTTCTCTCGATCGATGAGATCGCGCGCTCCCCACTGGTTGCGGCCGACCTGGCGGTGCGGCTCGTGGGGCCCATCGGCTCGGCGCTGATCGCGGCGCTGGTCTGCGTCTCCACGTTCGGCGCCCTCAACGCCGTGATCATGGCGATCCCGCGGGTCTTCTGGGCGATGGCGGACGACGGGCTCTTCTTCCGCACGGTGGCCGCGGTCCACCCACGCTACCGGACCCCCCACATGGCCATCGTGGCGCTGGCGGGGCTCGCGATACTCTACCTGGCCTTCCGGACCTTCGAGCAGTTGATCGAGGCGTTCGTACTCGCGAGCCTGCCGTTCTGGGCCCTGGGCGTCGCCAGCGTGATCGTGCTCCGGCGCCGACGGCCGGAGCTCTCGCGGGTATATCGCACACCCGGCTATCCGCTGGTGCCCCTGCTCTTCGTCGCGGCCATCGCGGCGCTGGTGGCGAATTCGCTCTGGGAGCACCCGGAATCGACCGCCACGAGCCTCGCCGCGGTGGCGGCGGGCGTGCCGGTGTACTACGCATGGCGGCGGTTTGGAGCTCGCGGGTGAGCGTGTCCTGGTTCGCACCTACAGGGATGGGCTCGGCAACGTGGTCGAGGGCCGGCGGCGGGTCTACGCGATCCAGGACGGCGGGTTCGCCGAACGGTTCAGATCGGTCAACGGCGAGCTGGCGTGGACCAGGGAGCACGAGCGGCGGAGGCTGTGGGGGGTGGGGGTGCTCATCGGAGTGGCGATCACTGCACTGGTGACTTGGCGCCTGCTCGCCGGGTGACGCAGGTGGACCGTTGCCCGACCAGTTCGACCGCATCAAGCAGTTCCGCTGCGCCTGGTCGCCACGTCCGTGCATCCGGCCGAGCGGCACGTCCAGCCAACCGATCCATCGAATTCCCCTCCCGCGTGACAGTCCGCACAGCACCCGCCCTCGGCGGTGGCCTAGCTTTCATCCACATGTAAGCGCCGCAACGGCAGCGGGATGGAGCCTGGTCCCGCAGGCGACCCCGACGGAGAGCGGACGATGCCCGACAAGCCCAATGTCGCCCCATCGAAGCACCATCCGGACATGCCACGGCCTCGGCTCGGCTGGCTGGCCCTGTTCCAGGCGGCGGTCATCACGCTCGTCATCCTGATGAGCAGGTTCGCGCGCCACTACACCGGCGAGGGCACCCTCGAGGACCGGCTGCAGCGGCTGCGCGACTCACCGCTCGACGGCGGCGTCCAGGCGATGGCGTGGGACGACCGCGGCTGGCTCACCGCGCTCGTGGCGATGGTCGGCGCGCTGCTGCTGATGCTGCCGATCGCCTGGGCTTACGTGGCCACGCGCGAGCGGAAGAAGGTCGACCATTCGGTGGTGGCCACCATCACGCTGATGCCGATGGCCGTGGCGGCGATCCTGGTCATCGTGCAGGACAGCCTTGCGGTGGCGTTCAGCCTCGCGGGCATCGCCGGCCTCGTCCGCTTCCGGAGTGCGCTCGACGACACCAAGGATGCGATGTACGTGTTCGTCGCCATTGCCGTCGGACTGGGGGCGGGCGTCGGGACGATGGAAGCCGCCGCAACCCTCTCGGGGCTGTACAACCTGGTCGCAGTCGCTCTCTGGTGGTGGAACTCCGAGCCGCTCCCGATCGCGGAGATGGCCCTGGGAGAGCAGACAGTGCCCAAGGGCCGCTCGCTGCTGGAAGCCTTGCTGCCATTTCGCCACCGTGACCGCCATCCCGAGCCTGTCGCGGAGTGGCTCAAGCCTGGGGAGGCGGTCGCGCTTGCGAACGGGGCCGGCAGCGATCAGGGTCGCGATCACGACGCCGATGACGGCGGCAGTCCGGACAAGCGGGATGGCGTCCTGCGCGTCCACGCCGCGGACGACGTCGCCACTCGGCGCGCCATCGAGGAGGTGCTCGACGAGTGTACCAAGCGTTGGACCCTTGATTCCGACGGCCGAGGCGAGGACGGCCTCCCGACGCTCACCTATCAGGTCCGCCTCAAGAAGCGCTGCGAGTCGGCGGAGCTCCTGGCGAAACTGCAGGCGCGGCTCGGACCCGAGCTCGCGCAGTACACGCCAGCCGAGGCGTCGGCACCGGCGACAAGCGGTTGATGCGCGACAGCAGAGTATGCACCCTGGCCGGGGCCGCCACGCTGCTCCTGCTCGCCGGCCAGTCGGCCGCGCAAGGCACGGGTGCCCTCCCCCACTACGATCTCCGAGGCTCCGGCGACTCGCGCGTCGAGCTCGGCAAGGGCCTGGCCGAGCTCTCGGGCCTGGCCTTCACCGCCGACGGGCGGCTGCTGGGGCACGGCGACGAAAAGGCCGTCATCTCGGAGATCGATCCGGCCGATGGCGCGCCGCTGGAGCGGTTCGCCTTCACCGGACCGCATGGCGTGCTGCACGGGGATTTCGAGGACATCCAGGTCGTCGGCGAGCGGATCTTTCTGGTCACCAGCGGCGGCGAGCTGTACGAGGGCCGCGAGCGTGCGGACGGCGGGGGCGTCGAGGCCGTACGGCTGAGCGGAGGGCTCGAGGGCGTCTGCTCGGTCGAGGGAATGACCTGGGACCAGCCCAGCCGCTCGCTCTTGTTGCTCTGCAAGCAGATCAGGAGCAAGCGCTGGCGGAATGACGTGGTGATTCTGAGCGTCTCCCCCGAAACGGGCAGGATCGACCGGCAGCCATGGATGATCATTCCGGAGAAGGAGCTCGCGCGGGTCACGGGCGCCCGGCATTTCAACGGGACGGCGATGGCCCGCCATCCGACCACCGGGACGTACATTCTCATCGCCGGCCCCCAGCACGCGTTCGCCGAGGTGGACGGTCGAGGACGGGTGCTGGCGGGGGGACGGCTCGATCCCCATCGCCATCGCCAGCCGGAGAGCATAGCGATCGCCTCCGATCGCACGCTGCTCATCGGCGACGAGGCCGCGGGCAAGGCGGCAACCATCACACGCTATGCGTGGCACCCGTAGCCGTGCCGTTTTCCTCGCATCCGGCGCGCTCGTGTCGCTGCCGCTGCTCGCCGTCGAGGCGCGCGCGGCGCAGGCCGAGGCCGGGTACACCGCAGAGGCGACCGGCGAGGAGCACCGGGAGACGTTGGTTCCCGGTCCGCAATTCGCGCGAAGCGCGCTCCATCGGCTCGTCTTCGGCTCCAACTACCGGGATCTCTGGGCCCTGCCGATCACGGTGCCGGTCCTGGATCTCGATGCGTATGCCGGCGGGCTGACGCCGAAGGAGCGCGGAGGCGGGCAACAGACGTTGTCACTCCGGCTCGAGGGCGACGACGGGCTGGAATACGTGTTCCGTCTGCTGGAGAAGGACCCCACGCCTGGCCTGCCGCCCCGGTTTCGCGGGACGGTGGTGAACCGGATTGTCCGTGACGAGATCAGCTCGGCCAACCCGGGCGGACCGCCGGTAGCCAGCGCGATGCTCGACGCCGCCGGCATTCTCCACGCCCGGCCAACGCTCTTCGTGATGCCTTCGGACCGACGGCTCGGCTCGTTCCGACGGGACTTCGCGGGCAAGCTCGGCTACCTCGAGGAGCATCCGGACGACGGCTTCGGCGGGGGCGACCGGCTGGTCGACTCGGACGACCTGCTGGAGCTGCTGGGAAAGGATCCGTCGCACCAGGTGAATGCCCGGGAGTTCCTCGCCGCTCGGCTGGTCGACCAGCTGATCGGCGACTGGGACCGGCACCGCGACCAGTGGAGCTGGGCCGGCTCTTCGCGCCGTGGGCGCACGACCTGGCGGCCCGTACCGCGCGATCGCGATCAGGCGTTCGCGCGCTTCGATAGCCCCCTGGTGCGCCTGATTCACCCGAAGCTCGTGCGGTTCGACGAACATTATCCCTCGACCGTCTGGCTCACCTGGAACGGGAACGATTTCGACCGCCGGTTGCTGACCGGGCTCGCGGGCCGCGACTTCGATTCCGTGGCCGCGGCGCTGCAGATTCTGATCACCGACTCGGTGATCCGGAGCGCGGTCCACCGGATGCCGAGTGCCTACGAGGCGCGTTGGGGAGACCGCATGGTGGCCGCGCTCCAGGCGCGTCGAGATGGCCTGCAAGCACAGGCGCGCAAGTACTATCGCCTCCTGGCGGAAGATGTCGACGTCCATGCCACCGACGCGGACGAGACCGTCGAGGCAGAGCGGGAAGAGGGCGGAGCACTCACGATCCGGATCCGCGAGAGTGGCGCCTCGGTGCCCTATTATGAGCGGCGCTTCGAGCCAAGCGAGACGCGCGAGGTGCGCCTGTTCCTTCGTGGGGGCGCCGACCGGGTCAACCTCCTCGGCAACGCGTCGGGAGGCCCGTCGATCCGGATCGTCCGGGAGCCCGGACGCGACACCATCATGATCGCGCCGGGCTTTCGCCGTCTTGCCCAGTACGATCCCCTGCCGGAGCCGCCACCAGCGGAGAACGAGGATTCCGCCGCCCCGGATCCGCCACCGCGTGACTGGGGCGGGTCCACGCGACTCGCTCCCACGGGAGGGTTCGACTCGGATCGTGGCCTCCTGGTGGGCGCGCGCGCGTCGCGGATCGACTACGCCTTCCGCCGCACGCCCTACGGCTCGCGGCTCCAGGCAGGCGTCGCGTATGCACCTGCGCTGGGCCGATTCCGGGCTGAGCTATCCGGCGACATCCGGCGGGTCGATCCTCGTACCCGCCTCAGACTTCGCGTGCAAGCTTCGGAGCTCGAAGTGATACGGTTCACCGGCTTGGGGAACGAGACGCCAGTGCCGGGCGAGAGCGGCTTCTTCCAGGTCGAACAATGGCAGTTCACGGTCGCACCGGTGCTCGAGCGCTCGCCGAAGCCGGGGCTTCGCATGTGGGGCGGGCCCTTGATGCGCTACACCGCCACCGACCTGGATCAGGATCGCCTGGTGTCGAGACAGCGGCCGCGCGGCAGTGATGGGTTCGGCAGGGTTGGCGCGCACGCCGGCATCGAGTTCACCACCGGGGACAGCGGCGGCGCTCCCGCGCGGTCGGTTCGCCTGTCGGCAGGCGGAGAGCTGTTCCCGCCGGTGTGGGATGCGTCCGGCACCTACGGCGGGATGACTGCGGAGGCGTCTACCTGGCTGCCGCTCGGCCAGCCCGGGAGCTCACCGGCGGTCGCGGCTCGGGTGGGTGCTCGACGGGTCTGGGGTCCGTTCCCGTACGATGATGCTGCGTTTCTCGGCGGCGAGCACACCCTGCGCGGCTACGAGTACCAGCGCTTCGCCGGCGAGGCCGCGCTGTACGGCCGCGTCGAGTTCCACGTTCCCGTGGCCCGAGTGTTTGCGCACCTGATTCCCACCCGGATCGCCGTCTTCGCCCTGGGCGATGCCGGGCGGGTCTGGGCCGATGGCACCCGGTCGAGCCGGATGCACACGGCGGGCGGTGGGGGTCTCTCCCTCTCGTTCTTCGGCGATCGCCAGACGGTGAGCCTCGCGATCGCATCGGGGGCGGAAGGCACCCGCTGGCACCTGCGAACAGGGATCGGGTTCTGACTTCGCGAGCCCGGCTGGCCTCCCCGCCGCTTTCAGATTCCCGGTCGGGCCAGGTGCAAGAGGTGCCGAACCGCGGATCCCAACCATGACGACTCGCCCTCGCCTGGAACCAGGAGCGGCACCATGCCCGGATAGTCGGGCTGCTGGGAATCGGCCACCGGGGAATCGCTCTCGGGGGGCGGTCCCGACAGGAAGGTCCACCGGCGTCCGCGCAGCTGGCGAGCGGTACCTTCCTCCCAAGCCGACTCCGCTTTCCGATACTCGGGATGAACCGAGATCGGCAACCACTGGCTCGACGCCTGGTGGAAGATCTTCGCGTGGGGGCCCAGCTCGCCGCGCCTGATCGCGACGCCGAGCGCGCGCGCGGACGAGTAATGACACCGCTGCCCCGACTCGGGTTCCACGAGAAACAACATGGTCGCTCACGGGTTGGAGTCCTGGCGCACCGGTTTGTCGCCGGGCTCCGGGGCCGGCTCGGTGCGTCTCGAAGTGGGAGTGTTGTCTATTTGCGAATACTGCAGAAATCGGCAGCTGTCAAGAGGCCGGGCTGAACGATAGTCCTCAACTGCATGGAATTGAATTACTTAGCTCATGCGCTCCTGGGATCAGGCCTGATCCCGGCTGCGACTCCGGCGCTCGGGTCCGTGCAGCACGGACTCACCATCCCGCGGCGGTGCGGGATCCACCTCCAGATCGACCCCGTGCTCGTCTGCCACAGCCTCGAGCTCCCGCCACAGGTCCGTCTCGGCATCACTTGCGCCTGGCAGCCGCACACCCATCCGGAGCCGGAACAGCGGCTCGCCGCTCATGGGCGCCGACTCCGCGGTCGACTCGAGCTCGAGGATGTTCCCCCCGTGGCGCCGCACGGTTTCGGCGAGCGCGTGGATGATGCCGGCGTGATCGATCGCCCGCGCGTGCACCACCACGTGCGGCGCACGAGTGCTCTCGGCGCGCCGAGTCGCCACCCAGCGGGGGGCGGCACGGATGCCGTGCCGCTCGCGGAGTTGCTCCAGCCCATCCAGCACCGACTGCAGCGCAGGCGGCGCTCCGGAGATCAGCACCATCAACCCCGCGTAGCCTCCAAGCACGACCAGTCGGCTGTCCTCCACGTTGCAGCCCCGCTCGGCGATGAACCCCGTCAGTTCAGCCACGAGGCCCAGACGATCGGGCTCGGTGGCAGAGAGGAGCAGCAGCTCGTGTTCGGGCATATCGACCTCGGCGTAACAGGCGGTTGCCAGGCCAGGAACGCCAAGATGGAACTTCGGCGCACGACACGCAATCCTGGCCCGGGGCACGGCACCTGGGCATCGCCCTCTCCCGCCGGGAGCGCCGAGGGGCCCTTCGAGACGCCTGGCCGAACCGGACCGGGTCTGCGCTCTCCTCGCGGGGAGGAGCGGGGTCGACGACACCGGTGATCGGCGCCGGCGATTGGACCATCGACTCCTCGCGCCGGGTCGTGACCGTCCCGAGGTCGCGCGACGCGCCCGGCTCCCCGGGAACCACGCGACTCAGGGATACGCGCCACAACCGCCAGATTCAGCTGCGGTCTGGCGTTCGGAATGTGACGGCTCGTCTTGGCCCCCGCGGCCGGCATCCGCTGCTACTACCTGATCACGGTGGCCGGCAGGGAGGCATCGTCGCCGACGCGCCAGCGCACCGACAGCTTTACGGCGACGGTGAGACCGTGATCGCCGCTTGGCCCGGATCGCCTGCAGCGGCCGGACGCCGCGGCACGAGGATCGTGGTTATCAGGCTGAGCACAACCTCGCCACGCTGGTTCCGCGTGGTGACCCGCAGACGGGCCGTGCCGCGATCGGCCTTAGACGAGGATGGGCGCACCTCGAGCACCTCCCACTCCACGCGGAGCACGTCGCCCGGGAACACGGGCCGCGGCCACCGCAGCTCGTCCACGCCGAGTCCGACCAGCCCCCAGAGCGAGCGAAGCTCACCCTCGACCAGCAGCCGCATCGTCAGCGCCATCGTGTGCCAGCCCGACGCGACCAGCTGGCCGAAGATGCTCGCCTTGGCCGCGGCCTCGTCCAGATGGAACGGCTGCGGATCGAAGGCGGCGGCGAACGCTTTGATGGCCGCAAGATCGATGGATGCAGTGCCGCCAGCGTAATGCTGGCCGACCGCGAGATCCTCGAGGTAGCAGGGCCGCGCCCGCACGGCGCCGTGCCCTTCGAACGGGGGTGGGTCAGGCGACATGTCGATCACCGGCCTGGGAGAGCGTTGAACCCGTGCAAACGGCGACTGGCCGCGGCACACGACGAAAACACGAAGCGCCCGTGAGCATCGCTCCCGGGCGCTTCGCATGTCCGTCCGATCTTCGACCTACACCTCGTCCTCCACCAGCGCCGCCGCCAATACCGGCGCCGCCACCGGCTCTTCCACCCGCGGCGGCGGAACTTCGAAGCCCGCCGGCGGCTGGATGTCGATCTCGGCGTAGCGGTAGATGCCGCTGCCCGCCGGGATCAGGTGCCCGATGATGATGTTCTCCTTGAGGCCCAGGAGATCGTCCTTGGCCCCGCGGATCGCAGCGTCGGTCAGCACCCGCGTGGTCTCCTGGAACGACGCCGCCGAGATGAACGACTGCGTCGTGAGGCTCGCCTTGGTGATGCCCAGCAGCACCGGCTCGGCCTCGGCCGGCGTGCCCTTCCGCTTGAGCACCCGCTCGTTGTCGTCCCGGAAGGTCAGCCGGTCGACGGTCTCGCCCTCGAGGAAGTCGGTGTCGCCCGGATCGGTCACGCGCACCTTCTGCAGCATCTGGCGCACGATCACGCCGATGTGCTTGTCGCTGATGCGCACGCCCTGCAGCCGGTAGACCTCCTGCACCTCGTTGAGCAGGTACTCCTGCACCGCACGCGGCCCCTTGATTAGCAGGATGTCGTGCGGGTTCACGGGGCCCTCGGTGAGGCGGTCGCCCGCCCGCACCCGGTCGCCCTCGTGGACGCGGAGGTGCTTGCCCGCCGGCACCTCGTACAGCTGCGGCTCCGACTCCTCCGCCGCGCCCGGCCGGGTCTCCGGATAGACGTAGATCTCGCGCTTGCCACGCTTGATCTCGCCGAACTTGACCACGCCGTCGACTTCCGAGATGGTCGCCGGATCCTTCGGCCGCCGCGCCTCGAACAGCTCCGCGATGCGCGGGAGGCCGCCCGTGATGTCGCGCGTCTTGTACGCCTGCCGCGGGATCTTGGTGACGGTGATGCCCTTGGCCACCTTGACCGGCGGGCTCAGGAAGACCGTCTTGTCCTTCGATTCCTTCTTGGTCTTGCTCGGCCAGGCCTCGTTGATCGGCCGCTCGTCCACGTGGAACTTCGTGCTCCACGGGTTGGCCGCGTCCGGAATCTCGATGGCCCGGCTCAGCTGGTCGGTCGGCGAGCCCAGGATGACGCGGCTGCCCTCCGCCAGGGTGTATTCCTGCGGGTCCTTCCGGTTCGCGATGTAGACCAGCACCGACGGGTGGAGCTCGCGGTCCGGATCGGCCATGACGACGATGCTCCGGAGGCCGGTGCCCTCGTCCAGCTCCTCGCGGAGCGTGACGCCCGGCACCAGGTCCTTCCAGCGCAGCTCGCCGTCGGCCTTGATGATGCTCGGGTCGTTGTACGGATCCCAGGTGTACAGGATCGTCGCCCGGCGCTCGTTGTCGCCCTTGGTGACGAGGTCGCCCTCCTTGACCGCCAGGAGCGCGCCTTCGGGGACCGGGTACCGGTTGAGGATTCGCTTCGAATCCTTGGGATCCACGACCAGAATCCCTTCCTTGTTCTCGTCCGACGCCGACTCGTCCTCGCGGGTGAGCACGACGCGGTTGAAGCCCTTCGTGCCGTCCTCATACTCGACCGGCACGTCCGACCACTCGAGGCCGTCGGTGTACTTCACCTTGCCGTCCGACCGCGCCCGGCGCTCCGCCTCTTCCGCGATGCGGGAGGAGGTACCGCCGATGTGGAAGGTCCTGAGCGTCAGCTGCGTGCCGGGCTCGCCGATGCTCTGCGCCGCCAGGATGCCCACCGCCTCGCCCATGTCCACCATGTCCATGGTGGCCAGGTTCCGGCCGTAGCACATCCGGCACACACCTCGGCGCGCCTCACAGGTGAGGACCGAGCGGATCTTGACCTTCTCGATCCCCGCGTCGTCGATCGCGTTGGAGACTTCCTCGTCGATCAGCTTGCCGGCCTCGACCAGCAGCTTCTGGTCGCCGTCCTCGTCGAGCTCGTGCGGATCGAACACGTCCTCGCCGGCCACGCTGCCGAGAATGCGCTCGCGCAACGGCTCGATGATGTCCTCACCCTCCTTGAGCGCCGCGATCTCGAGGCCCAGGACCGTGCCGCAGTCCTCTTCGGTGATCGTGACGTCCTGTGCCACGTCCACCAGCCGGCGGGTCAGGTAGCCGGCGTCGGCCGTCTTGAGCGCCGTGTCGGCCAGGCCCTTCCGGGCGCCGTGGGTCGAGATGAAGTACTCGAGCACCGTGAGCCCCTCACGGAAGTTCGACTTGATCGGGCTCTCGATGATCTCACCGATGCCGCCGGTGAGCTTCTTCTGCGGCTTGGCCATCAGGCCGCGCATGCCGGCGAGCTGCCGGATCTGGTCGCGCGAGCCGCGGCTGCCGGAGTCGAACATCATGAACACCGGGTTGAACCCGCCGTGCGAGACGCGCATCGAGTTGATCATCGCCTCGGCCACGTCGTTATTCGCGTGCGTCCAGGCGTCGATCACCTTGTTGTAGCGCTCGCCGAAGGTGATCTGGCCGGTGTTGTACGCCCGCTGGAACCGCTTGACCCGGGCATCCGCCTCGGTCAGGAGCTCGGCCTTCTCGGCCGGGATCTCCAGGTCCTCGATGCCGATCGAGACGCCGCCCATGGTGGCGAAGCGGAACCCGAAGTCCTTGAGCCGGTCGAGAAACGTGACCGTGTCCGACAGCCCCGCCCGGCGGTAGCTCTGCAGCACCAGCTCCGACAGCATCTTCTTCTTCATGAGGTCGTCGCGGAACCCGAGCTCGGTGACCAGCCGCCGCGGCAGGATGCTGTTGAACAGCACCCGGCCCACGGTGGTCTTGAGCCAGCGGGGCCGCCGCGCCTCGGCGTCGGCCGTCTCCTGCGGCGGCACGTACCAGAAGTGGATCGCCGAGTGGTAGCCGACGCTGCCGTTGAGCAGCGCCATCTCGAGCTCGGCCAGGGTGCCGAAGTACTTGGCGTCCTTCCACAGCCGGAGCTTGGCCTCGTCGGTCTTCCCCGCCCCGGCCTTCCGGAGCTCCTCCTCGAAGCCCGCGGGCAGCTTGGTGAGGAAGTACGACCCCAGCACCATGTCCTGCGACGGCTCCGCCACCGGCCGCCCGTCGGACGGCTTGAGGACGTTGTTGGAGCTGATCATCAGCAGGCGCGCTTCCAGCTGCGCCTCGAACGAGAGCGGCACGTGGACCGCCATCTGGTCGCCGTCGAAGTCGGCGTTGAACGCCGCGCAGACCAGCGGATGGATCCGGATGGCCTTGCCCTCGACCAGCACGGGCTCGAATGCCTGGATGCCCAGACGGTGCAGCGTCGGCGCGCGGTTGAGCAGCACGGGGTGGTCCTGGATGATCTCCTCCAGGATCTCGTACACCTCGGGGCTCTCGCGCTCCACGATCTTCTTGGCGCGCTTGACCGTCTCGGCGATGCCCTTCTCCACCAGCTTGTGGATGATGAACGGCTTGAACAGCTCGACCGCCATCGCCTTCGGCAGGCCGCACTGGTGCAGCCGGAGCTCCGGACCCACCACGATGACCGAACGGCCGGAGTAGTCCACGCGCTTGCCGAGCAGGTTCTGGCGGAACCGGCCCTGCTTGCCCTTGAGCATGTCGCTGAGGCTCTTGAGCGGACGCTTCCCGCGACCCCGGATGGCCTTGGAGCGCCGCCCGTTGTCGAACAGCGCGTCCACCGCCTCCTGCAGCATGCGCTTCTCGTTCCGGAGGATGACCTCCGGCGCCTTGTGCTGGATCAGCTTGGTGAGCCGGTTGTTCCGGTTGATCACCCGGCGATACAGGTCGTTCAGGTCGCTGGTGGCGAACCGTCCGCCGTCGAGCGGCACCAGTGGCCGGAGATCGGGCGGGATCACGGGGATCACGTCCAGGATCATCCAGGCCGGGTTGTTCGGCAGGTCGCCCGAATCGCCCGAGCTCAGGAACGCGTCCACGATCTTGAGCCGCTTCAGCATCTGCTTCTTGCGGTGCTGGCTGGTCTCGGTGGCCACGCCCGCGCGGAGCTCTTCCGCCAGCTGGCGGACGTCGATCCGGCTCAGCAGCTCCCGCACCGCCGGCGCGCCGATGTCGGCCCGGAAGGCGCTGTCGCCCTCCTCACGCGCCTTGGCGCGGACGGTGAGATACTCGTCCTCGTCCAGGAGCTGGTTGGCCTCGAGCTCCTGCTTGCCCGGCTCGATGACGATGTAGCTCGAGTAGTAGATGACCCGCTCGAGATCCCGGAGCGTGATGTTGATCAGGTTCCCCATCGGCGACGGCAGCGTCTTGAAGAACCAGATGTGCGCCACCGGCACGCTGAGCTCGATATGGCCCATGCGCTCGCGCCGGACCTTGCTCAGCGTCACCTCGACGCCGCACCGGTCGCAGATCACGCCCCGGTAGCGGATCCGCTTGTACTTCCCGCAATGGCACTCCCAGTCCTTCACCGGACCGAAGATGCGCTCGCAGAAGAGGCCATCCTTTTCCGGCTTGAACGACCGGTAGTTGATCGTCTCCGGCTTGGTGACCTCGCCCCACGACCACCAGGCCCGCTGGCCCTGGAGCTCCAGGCGCTCGCGCTCCTTGGGGTCGCGTGGGCCCCGGATCTCCTCGGGGCTGGCGATGCGGATGCTGATATAGTCGAAGCTCGAGCTCTTGGGCTCGCGCCCGCTGCGAAAATCAATCATGTCATTCCCTCTATTCGTCGCCGGCTTCGGTGGTACCGAGCGTGACCTTCAGGCCGAGCGCCTGCAATTCCTTGACGAGCACGTTGAACGACTCCGGAATCCCCGGCTCGGGGAGGTTCTGCCCCTTCACGATGGCCTCGTACACCTTGCTGCGGCCGTTCACGTCGTCCGACTTGACCGTGAGCATCTCCTGCAGCACGTGCGCGGCGCCGTAGGCCTCGAGCGCCCAGACTTCCATCTCGCCGAACCGCTGGCCGCCGAACTGCGCCTTGCCGGCGAGCGGCTGCTGTGTCACCAGCGAGTACGGGCCGATCGAGCGCGCGTGGATCTTGTCGTCCACCAGGTGGCTCAGCTTCAGCATGTAGATCGAGCCGATGGTGACGTCGCCTTCGAAGAACTGGCCGGTCCGGCCGTCCCGGAGCCGGGCCTTGCCGGCCGGCGTGAGTCCCGCGGTGCGCAGCAGCTCATCGGCCGCGGCGTCCACGTCGCTCTCGCCCTTGGGACCGAGCAGGCCGGCCAGGGCCGGCTTGCCCGCCGCCTCGAGCGCCTCGGCCGGGCTCACGCCCGCCGACTTCTCGAGCTCCTTGGCCACCTTGCCGAACGCCTTGGCCTGGCCGTTCTCGCCGGCGGCCTTGTGGAAGCTGACCTCCTGGCGAATCTGGCGCAGCTCGCGCTCGGCCAGCTCCTTGGCCGCCTCCACCAGGAAGGCGCGCACGTGGTTGAAGATCTCCTTGGTCTCGGCCGAGGCGTGGCGCGCGCCCAGCATGCTGATGCCGGCCTCGCCGACCGTGGTGTGCTCGCCCTTGGGCGCGACCTTCTTCAGGTCCGCCACCAGCCGGGTGATGGCCGCCGGCGCCAGCACCGGTGCCTGATGCTGGAGCTGCAGCCCTTCGGCCGCCCAGCGGAACCCCGAGAGGCGCAGCAACACGCCGATCTCGGCCTCGTCCGCGCCCCGGAAGACCGGGGTCTTGGCCTCGAATCCGAGGATCCGCGCCGCCCAGCCGAGGTGGGTCTCGAGAATCTGGCCCACGTTCATCCGGCTCGGCACGCCGAGCGGGTTGAGCACGATGTCGACCGGGGTGCCGTCCGGCAGGAACGGCATGTCCTCTTCCGGCACGATGCGGGCGACGATGCCCTTGTTGCCGTGCCGGCCGGCCATCTTGTCGCCCACCGAGATCTTCCGCTTCTCGGCGATGTACACCTTCACCAGCTGGATGACGCCCGGGGGCAGCTCGTCCGGCTGGAGGATCTTGTCGATCTGGTCTTCCGCCTTCTCCTCGACCTTGGCCCGCTCGCGCGCGGCCATGTCGATGCTCTGGCGGATCCGCTCGTTGGCCGGCTTGTTGGCCACCCGGAGCGTCTTGAGGTCCACGTCGCCCAGGTCGACGTGCTCGAGCGACTGGGCCGTGAGCTTGGTACCGGTCGCGAGGTATTCCTCGACGGTGCCGGACTTGAGCATCAGCGCCACTTCCTGCCCGGCGAGCAGGTGTCGCACCTCCTCCAGCATGACGGTGTTGATGCGCGCCTTCTCGTCGTTCTCGATCCGGCGCACCTCGCCGATCCGCTCGCCCCGGTCCTTCTCGACGACCTGATCCTCGATGCGGCTGAAGATCTTGACGTCGATCACCACGCCGGCCATGCCGGGCGGCACCTTGAGCGAGCTGTCCTTCACGTCCTTGGCCTTCTCGCCGAAGATGGCGGTGAGCAGCTTCTCTTCCGGGCTCAGCTCGGTCTCGCCCTTCGGCGTGATCTTGCCGACCAGGATGTCGCCGGGCTTCACGTGCGCGCCGATCCGCACGATGCCGCGCTCGTCGAGGTCCACCACGCTCTCGTCGGAGACGTTCGGGATTTCCCGGGTGATCTCCTCCTGGCCCCGCTTGGTGTCGCGGACGTGCAGCTCGAGCTCCTGGATGTGGATCGACGAGTAGACGTCGTCCTTCACCAGCCGCTCGCTCAGGACGATGGCGTCCTCGAAATTGTGCCCGTACCACGGCATGAACGACACCAGCACGTTGCTCCCCAGGGCCAGCTCACCCCCCTCGGTGGCCGCGCCGTCGGCGATGATCTCGCCGGCGTGGACCTTCTGGTTGAGCTGAACCAGGGGCCGCTGGTTGATGGCGGTGTCCTGGTTGGTGCGCCAGAACTTCTTGACCCGGTAGCGGTCGTGCTGGTGCAGCCGCGCCAGGGGCGCGTCGCCCACCTGGGCACCGTCGGCGCCGGCGTCGACGATGATCTCGTCGGCCGTGACCCGGGTGACGGTCCCGCTCCGGCGCGCGATGATGACCGCGCCCGAGTCCCGCGCCACCTTCTCCTCCAGCCCGGTGCCCACCAGCGGCGCCTGCGGGAAGAGCAGCGGCACGCTCTGCCGCTGCATGTTCGAGCCCATGAGCGCGCGGTTGGCGTCGTCGTGCTCGAGGAACGGAATCAGCGCCGCGGCGATCGAGACCAGCTGCTCGGGCGCCACGTCCATGAAGTCGATCCGCTCGGGCGGCAGCAGCGGGTAGTCGTCGCCCTTCCGGCACAGCACGAGCTGCTCGGCGAAGGTCCCGTCCGGGTTGATGATGGCGTTGGCCTGGGCGACGGTGAAGTCCTCCTCGTCGCTGGCCGAGAGCCACCGAATCTCGTCGGTGACCTTGCCGTTCTTGACCATGCGGTACGGCGTCTCGATGAAGCCGAGATCGTTGATCCGGGCGTAGGTCGAGAGGCTGGTGATCAGACCGATGTTCGGGCCTTCCGGCGTCTCGATCGGGCACATCCGGCCGTACTGCGAGTAGTGCACGTCGCGGACCTCGAAGCCCGCACGCTCGCGCGTGAGGCCGCCCGGACCGAGCGCCGAGAGCCGGCGCTTGTTGGTCAGCTCGGCCAGCGGGTTGGTCTGGTCCATGAACTGCGACAGCTGCGAGCTCCCGAAGAACGCCTGGATGACGGCGCTGACAGTCCGGGCGTTGACCAGGTCGTCGAGCGAGATCTTCTCGGGGTCCGAGTTGATGCTCATCCGCTCCTTGACCAGCCGCGCCATGCGCGACAGGCCGACGGAGAACTGGTTGGCGATCAGCTCGCCCACGCTCCGGATGCGGCGGTTGCCCAGGTGGTCGATGTCGTCCGTGAACCCGCGCCCGTCGTGCAGGTCGATCAGGTAGCGGATGATGGCGACGAAATCGTCCTCGGTCAGGACCGTGTGGTTCGCGTCGGTCTTGAGCTTGAGGCGCTGGTTGATCTTGTAGCGGCCCACCCGCCCGAGGTCGTAGCGCTTCGGGTTGAAGAACAGCTTCTGGAGCTGCTGCCGCGCAGTCTCGAGGTTGGGCGCGTCGCCCGGCCGGAGCAGGGCGTAGATCTGCTCCAGAGCCTCGGCCTCGCTGTGGGTCGGGTCCTTGGCCAGCGTGTTCTTGATCAGCGGGCTCTCGGAGCGCCCGGCCGGGAGCAGCACCTCGACCTTGTGGACGCCCGCCTTGATCAACTTCTTCCGGAGCGCGTCGGTCAGCTCGCTGCCGCCCTCGGCCACCACCTCGCCCGTCTCCGGGTCGGCGGCGTCGAACGCCAGGATGTGGTTCGAGCGGTCGCGCGTGGTGGTCGGCTGTTCCTCCTCGCGCACGTCGAGCGTGGTGTAGCCGGCGAACACCGTCACCGACTTGACACCCTTGTGCCGCATCTCGTTGAGGCGCTCCTGGGTGAGCTCGTCGCCCACCTCGCCCAGCGCCTCGCCCTTGGGGTCCTCGGGGTTCCGCACTTCGGCGGCGAGCAGCGACCCGATGACCTCGCGCTTCTCCTGCCGGCCCTCGAGCTTGCCGGTGATGTTCAGCTCCTTCGTCGCGAAGAAGAGCTTCAGGATGTCCGCGTTGTTCCCGTGGCCGAACGCCCGGAGCAGCGCGGTGGCCGGGAACTTCTTCTTCTTGTCGATGTGGACGTAGATCACGTCGTGGATGTCGATCGTGAACTCGACCCACGAGCCCCGGAACGGGATGATCCGCGCCGAGAACAGCCGCTGGCCGTTGGGGTGCGTGTCCTCCTCGAAGACCACGCCCGGCGACCGGTGCAGCTGGCTCACCACGACGCGCTCGGCGCCGTTGATGACGAACGTCCCGAGCGGGGTCATGATGGGCAGCTCGCCCAGGTAGACCTCCTTCTCGATCGCGTTCTTGAGCCGCTTCTGCCCCTCGACCTCCTCGTAGACGTCGAGGCGGAGCTTGGCCTTGAGCGGCGCCGCGTAGGTCATGTCGCGCTCGATGCACTCCTCGACCGCGTACTTGGCCTCGCCCAGCGAGTAGCCCAGGAACTCGAGCTTGTACTTCTCGTTGACGTCCGTGATCGGGAACAGGTCCCGGAACACGCGCTCCAGCGACACGTCCTGGCGCGCGCCGTGGACGTCGTCGGGGACGAGCAGCGTCTGGAACGCGGCCGTCTGGATGTCGAGCAGGTGCGGCATCGGCATGCCGCCCTCGCGCTTGCTGAACGTGATGACGGAACGCGTCGTCTGGGTCGTCTGAGGCATCAGTAGTTCACTCCCACGCAACACAAATGGCCCCAACGCGGATCCCCCGCCGGAAGACGGGGTGACCTACGGGGCTCGGCAGATTCGGGAACTTCCGAGTGTTTCGAGCGTGCATTCGTCTCACTGAAATAGGTTGAAGCTGCCTTGCCCCCGCCGTGAGCCGGACCGGAACGGCCCGCCCACGGTCGGGGGAGCGCTTCCGCCCTACTTCAGCTCGACTTCCGCACCCTGGTCTTCCAGCTTCTTCTTGATCTCCTCGGCCTCCGCCTTCGAGATCCCTTCCTTGACGACGGTGGGCGCGTTGTCCACCGCGTCCTTCGCTTCCTTCAGGCCCAGGCTGGTGATCTCGCGGACCACCTTGATGACCTGGATCTTCTTGGCGCCACCGGTCTTGAGGACAACGGAGAACTCCGTCTTCTCCTCGACCGCGGGCGCCGCCGCCCCAGCACCCGCGCCGCCCACCGGGCCGGCCGCGATGGTGACGTTGAACTTCGTCTTGAAAGCCTCGATGAGATCCGCGAGCTCGAGGACGGACTTGTGGCCGATCGCTTCGAGGATCTCTTCGTTGCTCAGCGTGGTCGTTGCCATGTTCACGATCTCCGTACGGTTAAGAAGCGGTACCGCGCTGTTCGCGGAGGGCCTCGAGGGCGCCGACAAAGGAATACAGGATGCCGTTCATCGACCCGGCGATCTGGGCCAGCAGGACCTCGCGCGACGGGATCTCGCCGAGGCGCTTGACGTGCGCGGGGGCGACGGTCTTGCCGTCGACCAGCCCCGCCTTCACCGTCGGCCGCTCGAACTCCTTGGCGAACTCGCCCAGGATCTTGGCCGCCGCGAGAGGATCCTTCGTGAGCACCAGTCCGGTCGGGCCGGCCAGATGCGCGTCCAGCCCGGTGATGCCGTTGGCGGCCAGCGCCCGCTGGGCCAGCGTGTTCTTCACGACCACGTACGAGACCCCCGCGGCGCGAAGCCGGCGGCGGAACTCGGTCATGCGCAGCACACTCATGCCGCTGAAGTCGGTCACGTAGAGATGCGGGGTCTCCTTGAGCAGCGCGCTCAGGGTGGCCACCGTCTCCTGACGTTCGCTCTTGCTCATCGGTACACCGCCGTATCCAGCCGGACGCCCGGCCCCATGGTGCTCGAGATAGTCGCCGAGCGGATGTAGGTACCCTTGGCCGCGGAGGGCTTGGCCCGGAGGATGGTCTCCATGAAGGCGCCCACGTTGTCGGCCAGCTGCGCCGGCGAGAACGACACCTTCCCGACCGGGGCGTGCACGTTGCCGGTCTTGTCCACCCGGAACTCGATCTTGCCGGCCTTGATCTCCCGGACCGCCTTGGCCACGTCCATCGTGACCGTCCCCGCCTTCGGGTTCGGCATGAGGCCGCGGGGACCCAGCACCCGGCCGAGCTGGCCGAGCTGGCCCATGACGTCCGGCGTGGCGACGATGACGTCGCACTCGAGCCAGCCGTCCTTGAGTTTCTGGACGTATTCGATGCCCACGAAGTCGGCGCCCGCGGCTTCCGCCTCGCGGACCCGATCGCCCTGGGTAATCACCAACACCCGAACCGGCTTGCCGGTTCCGTGGGGTAGCACGACCGTCCCGCGCACCACCTGGTCGGCGTGGCGCGGGTCGACGCCGAGCCGCACGGCGACGTCGACGGTCTCATCGAACTTGGCGAACGATGCGCCCTTCACCAGCGCCACGGCGTCGGGGATCGGGTACTCACGCGCCCGGTCGACCTTGGCCACCGCGACTTTGAACTTCTTGCCTGGGCTGTGCATCAGTCGATGACCTCCAGGCCCATCGACCGGGCGGTCCCGGCGATCATCTTCATGGCGCTGTCGAGGTCGGAGGCGTTGAGATCGACCATCTTGATCTCGGCGATCTTCTTGACCTGTGCGCGCGTCACCTTGCCCACCTTGGTCCGGTTGGGCTGGCCGCTCCCCTTCTCGACTCCCGCCTCCTTCAGGAGGAGGTTGGGTGCCGGCGGGGTCTTGGTGATGAAGGTGAAGGTCCGATCGGCGTAGATCGTGACCACGCACGGGATCACCATCCCGCTCTGGCTCTGCGTCCGGGCGTTGAACTGCTTCACGAACTCCATGATGTTCACGCCGTGCGGACCCAGGGCCGTGCCCACCGGCGGCGCGGGCGTAGCCGCGCCGGCCGGGCACTGCAGCTTGACCAATGCCTGGATCTTCTTTGCCATTGCGCTCCTCGTTACGTGGGCCCGTCAGTGCGGCCTACTGCCGCGATGCCCGCGCGGTCGCGGGTGGTGCAAGTTCGTCATCCCGAGCGCAGCGAGGGACCTTGCCAGACCGTCTTCGAACGCCGGGGGAGCAGGTCCCTCGCTCCGCTCGGGATGACGCCAGCTAATGCCCCCGCAGCTGCAGATAATCCAGCTCCACCGCCGTCGGCCGCCCGAACAGGCTCACCGACACCTTCACCTTGCCCTTGTCCGCCAGCACTTCTTCGACCGTGCCGCTGAAATCGGAGAACGGCCCCTCGGTGATCTCGACCACCTGGCCGACCATGAAGGGGATCTCCTCCTTCGGCTCGGACTCGGCCACCGCCTCGGCGATGCCGAGCAGCCGGTTCACCTCGTCCTGCCTGAGCGGCTGCGGCAGCTTGCCGGTGCCGACGAACTTGATCACGCCCTGAATGCTGTTGACGACGTGCAGCGCTTCCTGGCTCATCGCCATCTCGACCAGCACGTAGCCTGGGTAGAGTTTGCGCTCCACCGTGACCTTCTTGCCGTTCTTGATCTCGATGACGTCCTGGACCGGCACGAGCGCCTGGCGGATCAGCTTCTGCTCCGCCGGACGCGGATCGTCCTCGATCCGCCGCTGGAGCAGGTTCCGCACTTTGTTCTCGTGCCCGGCCGTCGTCTGAATCGCGTACCAGCGGTATTCCATAGGCTTACCGCGCGAGCCGCGCGATTCCCTCCACGAGGATCAGCTGGAGCACGTAGTCCATGAGACCGATCGTGATGCCCAGGACGATGCTCAGGATCACGATCATCCGGGTGGCCTTGACCAACTCCTCGCGGGTCGGCCAGGTCACCTTCTTCATCTCCTCGCGCACGCCCACCAGGAACTGCCGCGTGCTGCCCAGCCACCCGGTCAGCCGGTTGGCGGGCGGCGCTACCTGCACCCGTTCCATGGCTACTTGGACTCTTTGTGCGTGCGGTGCGTGTCGCAGCGGGGGCAGTACTTCCGCCGCTCGACGCGCTCCGGATGCTTCCGCTTGTTCTTATCCGCAAAGAAGTTGCGGCTCTTGCACTCGGTGCACTCGAGCGTGATCTTGTCTCTCGGCATTCAGTCCTCAGCAGACGGTCGGACCGTCTTATTTCAGAATCTTCGTGACCACGCCGGCGCCCACCGTCCGGCCACCCTCGCGGATCGCGAACCGCAGCCCCTCGTCCATTGCGATCGGCGTGATCAGCTCGATCACCATCTGGATGTTGTCTCCCGGCATCACCATCTCCACCCCCGCCGGCAGCTCCACCGACCCCGTCACGTCCGTCGTCCGGAAGTAGAACTGCGGCCGGTACCCCTTGAAGAACGGCGTGTGCCGCCCGCCCTCTTCCTTCGTCAGCACGTACACCTCGGCCTCGAAGTGCGTGTGCGGCGTGATCGACCCCGGCTTCGCCAGCACCATCCCGCGCTCGATCTCCGTCTTCTCCAGACCCCGGAGCAGCAGCCCGACGTTGTCGCCCGCCGTGCCCTCGTCCAGGAGCTTCCGGAACATCTCGACGCCCGTCACCACGGCCTTCTTTTCGGCGTTGAAGCCCACCAGCTGCACTTCCTCCCCCACCTTCACATGGCCGCGCTCGATCCGGCCCGTCGCCACCGTGCCCCGGCCGGTGATCGAGAACACGTCCTCCACCGGCATCAGGAACGGCTTGTCCGTCTCCCGCACCGGCTGCGGAATGAACGTGTCCAGGGCGTCGTACAGCTCGTCCATCTTGGCCAGCCATTCCGGCTGGCCCGCGATCGCGCCCGTGGCCGAGCCCCGGATCACCGGCGTGTCGTCCCCCGGGAACTCGTACGCGCTCAACAGCTCCCGCACCTCCAGCTCCACCAGGTCCAGCAGCTCCGCGTCGTCCACCAGGTCGCACTTGTTCAGGAACACCAGCACCGACGGCACGTTCACCTGGCGCGCCAGCAGGATGTGCTCCCGGGTCTGCGGCATCGGGCCGTCCGTCGCCGACACCACCAGGATCGCCCCGTCCATCTGCGCCGCGCCCGTGATCATGTTCTTCACGTAGTCGGCATGCCCCGGGCAGTCCACGTGCGCGTAGTGCCGCTTCGAGGTCTCGTACTCCACGTGGCTGGTCGCGATCGTCAGGATCTTGGTCGGGTCCCGCCGCCCCTGCGACTCGCTGGCCTTCGCCACCTCGTCGTACGGGATGTACTTCGTCCCCCAGCCCTTGTCGGCCGAGATCTTGGTCAGCGCGGCGGTCAGCGTGGTCTTGCCATGGTCCACGTGCCCGATCGTCCCGACGTTCACGTGCGGCTTCGTGCGATCAAATTTGGCCTTGGCCATGTGCGGTGTCCCGGTGTCCTGTTGAGTGCGTCGTGATGACGGTCGTCTTCCTTCAAGCTCGCGACCGGGATCGAACCGGTGACCTCATCCTTACCAAGGATGTGCTCTACCAACTGAGCTACACGAGCGACCCTCTGCGTACCAGAGCGGGCGACGGGGCTCGAACCCGCGACCCTCAGCTTGGAAGGCTGATGCTCTACCAACTGAGCTACACCCGCAGCCGCCGCTTCTCTGCTCCGCGATCCTGGTTCCGCGGTCCTGGTTCCGCACTCCTGGTTCCGCATCCCTGCTCGCCTGACCGCCCGCCATGGTGGGGGTAGGATTCGAACCTACGTAGGGCGTAGCCCGGCAGATTTACAGTCTGCTACCATTAGCCACTCGGTCACCCCACCGAGCCTGCGACTCACCCTCATCTGAGACAGAACCCCGCCGGCGAAGGAGCGGGGTCCTATTCATCGAAGGTGTCGGCGTCACCGAGCTGACGAGGGGAATCGAACCCCTAACCTCCCGCTTACAAGGCGGGTGCTCTGCCAGTTGAGCTACGCCAGCCTATAACAGGCCGAACAAGACAGACTCGTATGATAGAGGGCAAGTTAGCGTGAGTCAATGGGGTGCGTGTTCCGAAGACGAGACGGTGACGGGGTGGTTCACCGGCGGTCCAACATGGCAGGCCGATGGGGGAAGAGGCACCTGCCACGAAGAGCTAACGCATTATCGCACCATCACCTGAGTCGATCCACCACTATCGGCCTCCCGCCCGGACGACTTCGATCGACCCGTCCCGGTTGTCCCGGACCTCCCAACCAGACGCCTTGAGCAGGGCGCGAATCCGATCCGCCTCGGCGAAATTTCGCGCCGCCTTCACCTCTCTTCGCCGGACCGCCCAGCGGACGGCCCAGGAGCGTTGAGCAGCTTCGTCCCCGGACGGCGGTGGCTCCCCATCGAGCTCGGCCGACCCTGCGACGTCCGCCGTGCCCACCTTCACCGATTCCACCGCCGAGGTCACGCCCAGCACCCCTTCGGCACGACGCCAGGCGGCGACGGCCCTGGGCCCGGGCGCGTGCCGGCCGTCGAGCGCCGCGTTGCCCGCCGAGGCAAAGCTGAAGAGAGCCGCCGCCGCGCGGGGGGCGTTGAGGTCGTCATCCAGCGCCTCGGTGAGCTCCCGGTCCAGGCGCTCGGCCGCCTCGATGAACGGGGCCGCGTCGGCCGGGCCGGCGGCGGCCAGCAGCCGGCGCTGGAACTCCCCCAGCCGGCGGGAGCCCTCGCGCGCGCTGGCGAGTGCCTGGTCGGTCAGGTCGAGCTGCTGCCGGTAGTGGACCTGGCACATGAGCAGCCGCACCGCGCCGGCGTCGACCCCGTCCTCCCGCAGATCCCGCGCGGTCGTGATGTTGCCGTACCGCTTCGACATCTTCTCGCCGCCGATCCTGAGGAACTCCCCGTGCACCCAGTACCGGGCGAACAGCTCCTGGCCGGTGTACGCGCAGCTCTGGGCGATCTCGTCCTCGTGATGGGGAAAGATGAGGTCCACACCGCCGGCGTGGATGTCCAACACCTCCGCCCCTGCATGCCGTCGAACGAGCTCCAGCGCCATCGCGGAGCACTCGAGATGCCAGCCGGGCCGCCCGCGGCCAAACGGCGCATCCCACACCGCGCCCACCGCCTCGTCGGCCGGGCGTGCCGTCTTCCAGAGGGCGAAGTCGCGCACGTCCTCCTTGGCGTATTCGTCATCGCTCACCCGCTCGCTGGCGCCGGCCTTGAGCTCCCGCCGGTCGAGCTGCGACAGCCGGCCGTACGCCGGAAACCGCGCGATGGCGAAGTACACCGATCCATCCTCACCCCGGTAGGCGATGCCCTTGGCCAGAAGCCCTTCGACCAGCGCGATCATCGCGGGGATGTAGTCCGTCGCCCGCGGGTAGATCGACGCGTCCGCAATGCGGAGATAGCGCCGGTCCTCGTGAAACGCATCGATGTACCGCTGCACGTACTCGCGGAGCGGCTGGCCGGCGGCCACGGCGCCGCCGATCGTCTTGTCGTCCACGTCGGTCAGATTCATGACGTGGAACACCTCGTACCCGCTCGCCTCGAGCCAGCGCCGCAGGAGGTCCTCGAACAGGAACGTCCGGAAGTTCCCGATGTGGGCGTAGTTGTAGACGGTGGGACCGCACGTGTAGAGCGTGACCCGCCCCGGCTGGAGGGGAACGAACGGCTCGATCTGGCGGGTGAGCGTGTTGTAGAGGCGGAGGCTCATCCGCCCGCCGCCCCGGCCGCGACGTGGGTGATCGGATCGGTGCCCGCCGGGCCGCCTTCGACGCGCACGTGTACGCGGCGCTGCGGGAACGGAATCTCGAGCTTCTCCTGGTCGAACCGGTTCTTGATGCGCCGGCGGAACTCGCGGGCGACGGTCCACTGCGAGCCCGGCTGGGTGCGGATCATCGTCCGGAGCACCACCGCGCTGTCGCTGAGGGACTCGACGCCGAGCACCTCGACGGGGCCATCGAGCTGCGAGCCCCAGGCCTTGTCGGTGGAGAACTGCGCGGCCTCGTCCCGCAGGACCTCGAGCGCCCGGTCCACACTCTCGTCGTAAGGGACGCCCACGTCCACCACGGCGCGGGACCAGCCGCGGGTCTTGTTGCTCACCACCTTGATCTCGCTGTTGGGGACCACGTGCATGATCCCTTCGCCGTCCCGGAGCACCACGACCCGAAGGGTCATCTTCTCGACTACCCCGCTCTTGCCGGCGACCTCGATCACGTCCCCGATCGCGAACTGGTTCTCGAACAGGATGAAGAACCCGGAGATCACGTCCTTGACCAGGCTCTGTGCGCCGAACGACACGGCGAGGCCGAGGATGCCGGCGCCCGCGAGGATCGGCCCGATGTCGATGAACACATTGAAGGTGAGCAGCACCGCGATGGCGAACACGACCACCCAGCCGACGCTCCGAAGCAGCTGGGAGATCGTCCGCCCCCGGCGCTCCCGCAGCGTGGTGACCGAATCGTCGCCGTCCTCGACCGCGTTCTCGATCCGCCGGGCGGCGAGCCGGATAACGCGATAGGCGAGCCAGGCCAGGAGCCAGATGCCGAGCACGCGGAAGCCGTTTCGCGCCAGCTCCTCCCCGTCGATTCTGAGGATGGCGGCGAGGCGGCGGAGAACTTCACCGAAGGTGAAGAGCGGGGCGAGGTTGAGTGCGAGCATAGGCCTGGTCGAAAGCGAAACCTAACCTAGAGACCCGCCCCGCCGTGCGTCAACCGGAACTGCCGCCGGCGTAGTCGATCCACGTGGCGGCCACCGGCACCCGGGCCGCGGCACACGCGGCCAGCGCCGGCTCGGCGCCGTCGAGGCCGATCGGCAGAGCGATGCGTCCATGGGCGACGCGCAGGCCGGGATACATGGCGCGCAGCGCGTGGACCTCCGGGAGGTAGGGAGCGCCGATCACGATCTGAAGAGTGCGCCATGCGATCAGCCGGTCGGCTTCGAGCACCACGGCCGCCGCACCATCCCGGACGAGCACGCGGGCGCAGCGGCGGAGCAGGTACCCCAGGTCGGCACTGGCGAGGAGGGCGCATCCACCGGCGCGCAGGTGCAACGGCCACCGGCCCATGCGCACCCAGGCGCCGAGGGGATCCCCGGGGTGTGTCAGGCCCAGCGCGCGGCGGAGCGGGAAGGAGGTCGGGAGGCGGGAAGGGGCGCCGGGGAGCATGGCGGATCATGGGGCTGAACCGGTGCGGGCCCGCCATCGAAATCCGGTTCGGCGGTACAAATCGCCGCTGCCCCCCGTGAGTCACCCTGAGCGGAGCGAAGGGGGCATGACCGGAACCATGCCCCCTTCGCTCCGCTCAGGGTGACTCACGGCAAAGACGGCATATCAGGCCGTCCGGCGCGCCTGGTCGTGAGAGGTACGCGCACTCGCGACGGCGTCGACGAGGGGCCCGGGATCGAACCTCACCGGATCGGTGGCCGGGAGCCCGGTCTCCTTCGCCGCCAACTCGCAGGCGCGCCGGGCCTCCGCGTCGGTCATGTCGAAGGTGTTGAGTGAGATGCCGATGACCTTGGTGGGATGCACCGCGGATCCAATCGTCTCGTAGAGGCGGATGTACTCGCTGAGCGGCGGAATCCGGAGCCAGGCGGCCTCGCGGTAGTCGCCGATGTACTCGCGGGTAGCCTGGTGGCACAGGATCAGCGCATCCGGACACGACCCGTGCATCAGCCCGAGGGTGACGCCCGAATACCCGGGGTGGTTGATGCTGCCCTGCCCCTCGACCAGCACCACGTCGGCGTCCTTCGCGCCTTCCAGCACCAGCCGCTCCGCCGCGCCGGCGATGAAGTCGGCCACCACCGCGTCCACCGCGATGCCCCACCCCTGGATCATGATGCCGGTCTGGCCCGTGGCCACGAACCGGGTCCGCACGCCCAGATCGTTCAGCTTCCGCGTCAGCTGGAGCTGCGCGGTCATCTTGCCGACGTTGCAATCGGTCCCGACCGTCAGCACCACCAGCGGCTCGACCGTCTTGGCGAGTCCCGAGGCGATCGGGAGATCCGCCGGCGGCCGCCGGAGGTCGAAGATCTGCCGTCCTCCCGCGCGCGCCTTCTCGGCCAGCAGCGGGTCGTCGCCGAGAAAGGTATGGAGCCCGCTCCAGAGGTCGCAGCCATGGTCCAGCGCCTCCGCCAGCCATGCGCGCCACTCGGCCGGCATGCGGCCGCCCTGCGGCGCGATGCCGATCAGCACCGCCGTGGGTCCGCGTGCGAGTCCCGCCTTCATCGAACCCAGTACCGGGATCGACCCACCGAAGCCCAGCACGTCCTGCACCGTCTTGCCGGCCTGTTGGCGGTCGAGCACGCCGACGGTGCGCTCGGGGAGATAGCGGATGACCGAGTTGGCGGTCTTGGACGTCATCGGCCCGAAGTCGCCGTCGGCGACGATCAGAAAGCGTGGTGCGCTCATGCGGTCAGGAGTGGGTGGGTTGGAGAGTCGGTTCGGCGTCGGCGGGGATGGTGCCCGACGGCGCAGTGGCGCCGATCGGATCCCCGTACACCTCGCCGAGCAGGATGTGGCGCACGAGGATCATCACCAGCGCCAGGATCGGCACTGCGATGATGAGCCCCCCGAGCCCGAACAATTTGCCGATGAGGAGGACGCCGGCGATGGTGATGACGGGCGGCAGGTTCACCTGCCGCTCCATCACGACCGGGGCGACGAAATTGGCCTCGATGAGGTGCACGAGCACACCCAGCGCGCCGACCAGCAGCGCCTTGGTGACGCCGAAGGCGCCGAGGGCGAACAGGGCGGGCAGCAGTGTCGAGAGCAGCACGCCGAAGAACGGCACGATGGCCGCCACCCCGGCGAACACGCCGAACGCGAGGAAGTAGGGCACTCCCAGTGCCCACAGTCCCAGGGTCGTGAGGGCGGCGAGCAGCACCATCGCGATGATCTGGCCGATGACCCACGCCCGGATGGTGACGTTGAGATCGCGCAGGATGGCCCCGACCAAGGGGCGGCGTGGTGGAGGCGCCAGCGCCACGACACCATCGGAGTACACCCCGGGATGCCGGGCCAGGAAGATCGCCATCACCAGCACGCTCACGCCCTCGATGAGTACCTCGACGCCGCCCCTGCAGGTAGGGCACCGCCGCGCCCCGGAGAAACGCGAGGATCTCGGAGAGCGCGCTGGCCAGCAGCCCCGGCTGGCCGTCGGCGCCGGGCGTGACGCTCCGGCGGAGCACCGGGATGCTCGCGATGAACCCGTTGAGATTGGCGTCCAGGCTGGCGAGGTAGCGCGGCAGGTTGGTGAGCAGGTCCTGCACCTGGGCCGTGACGGGCGGCGCGATCAGCAGGATCACGCCCACCAGCGCTCCCATCGTCACGCTGACGCCCAGGGCGAGCCCCAGCGGCTGGGGAATGCCGAGCCGGTGGTGCAGCAGATCCGTCAGGGAGTTCAGGTAGATGGCGAGAATGACCGCCAGGAACAGCACCAGCAGAATGTCGACGGTCTTGATCGCAAGGGCCACCAACGCGACGGCCAGCAGGAGCCGCCCGATGGGGAAGCTCCGCCGGCCGGCCGAGTCGGTCACTGCCATCAGCGGGAGGACCCTTCGTCTCCTTCTTCCACGAGCTCGGCATCGTGGACGTCGGCGTTCCCCTTGTTGAGCTGACGGGCCGCCTGGCCCTGCCCGGCTCCGAGCAGGCCCATGCGCGACTTGAGCTCGATCAGCTGCTGATCGGAGCTGCCCTTGTACTCCAGGGCCTCGAACTGCTTGGCCAGGCGGTCTCCGGAGACCTCCTCGTTGAGCTCGGCCGCGGCGAGGGCGCGGCGCTCGGTGGCCTCGATCTTCTCGGCCATCCGCTCGAACGACTCGAAGGCGCTCTTGTCGGACATGCCCGACATGGTCTCCTGGATCCGCTGCTGCGCCTCGGCCCGCTTGGCGCGCGCCACCAGGATGTTCTTCTTGCGCTTGGCCTCTTCGATCTTGTCGTTGAGCTGCCGCAGTGAGAGCTTGAGCGCTTCGGTCTCGGCCTTGTGCCTGAGCCAGGTCTCGTGGAGCTGCTGGGCGCCCTGCATCTGCTCGTTGTACCGGCCGAGCGCCTGCTTGGCCATGTCGTCCCGGCCCTCCTGCACGGCCAGCATGGCGCGGCGCTCCCAGTCGTCGGCCTGCTTCTTCAGGTTCTCGGCGTCGGCCTGGAGCTTCTTCTCGTCGGCGATCGCCGAGGCCACCTGCTGCTTGGCCTTGGCGAGGTTCGTCTTCATGTCGACGATGAGCTGGTTGAGCATCTTCTCCGGGTTCTCGGCTCGCGAAATCAGGTCGTTGATGTTCGACCGGAGCAGGGTCCCAAGACGGTCAAAGAGTCCCATGTCGCTTCACCTTTCCCGGTACGGAGCGAGCGTGGCGAGATGCGAGGCCAGCGCCAGCGTGATCGAGTCGAAGCTCGCCTCGAACTCGCTGAAGTCCAGGTTCTCCAGCTCGAGCGTGTCGGTCAGCACGACGTGGTCGCCCTCGAGGCCGTAGGAGCCGTGCACCAGCTCGCGCGCGTTGTACTCCAGCAGCTGGCGGAACAGCTCCGAGCGCCGCGGCTCGCTGGCGGGCAGCTCCATGACCCGGACGCGGAGGATGACGACCGGCGGGGCGAAGTGCACCACCACCTCGGAGTCGTCCGGCGTCCGGGCGAGCCACAGGTTGGGCTCGATCTCCGCGACCGTCAGGCCGCCGCCGTCGAGCCGGTCCAACCACGATTGAATGTCTTCTCGGGTGATCATCGTTGCGCCCCCCCGTGCAGCTGGTCCGCTCCGCGTGCCTGCGCCAGGAGACGCTCGGCGAAATCTAACCGCTCCTCCACCTCGGCCAATCGGCCGCGCAACTCCTCCACCTCGCCCAACCGGCCGCGCAGGTCCTCGACCTCGCCTGCGAGGGCAGCGTCAGCCGCCGCCGGCGCCCCACGAATCCGCCCGGCGAGCGCGGCCCCGATCGGTCCCATGAGGATCTTCGCCAGCCCGATCGCCAGCGCGACCACAGCGATGGCATCCGGCGCCGTGAACTGCATTCCGCCTCCTACCGTTGTAGCCGGTCCGGCTCCCGCGACTGGGCCAGCATCCGCTCGGTGAAGTCGAGCCGTTCCTCGAGCTCGGCGATCCGGATCTGGAGCTGGTCGACCTCGCCGAGCCGCTGGTGCAGCTGCTCCACTTCGCCTCGGAGCGCCGCGTCCTGGCCACCCCGCCCCTCCAGCCGCCGCGCCAGCGCCCGCACGAGTGGCCACAGCACGATGGTGCACGCGGTCATCACCAGGAGCACGATCATCACGACCGCCGGCGAATCCAAGCTCGTGGCGATCAGGTTCGGATCGATCGGAATGCTCGGGGGATCGGGAACAGGCGCCTGTACGATCATCATGTCGTACCGCCTGGCCGGAGCTCGCCGGCCTCTGCCCGCTCCTGCAGCAGCACCCGCTCGGTGAAGTCCACCCGTTCCTCCAGCTCGGAGACCCGCGCACGGAGCTCCGCGATCTCACCGTCCTGCGCGGCTCCCGAGAGGTGGTCGCCTCCGATCCTTCGGGCCAACGCCTCCGCAATGGGGCTTCGGAGGAGCTTGGTAAAGGCCCACGCCGCCGTGGCGATCACGATAATGATCATCACGTGATCGGGACTCATTGGCCCGCCTCGAGTTTCGCGGGCTCCGGCCGCTGAGCGAGCAACCGCTCCGCGAAGTCGACCCGCTCGTGCAGCTCCGACACCTCGGCGCGAAGGGCGTCGACCTCCGCCAGCAGCTCGGGATCCGTCCCGGGCTGCGCCCCCTGGGACCTGATGCGCTCCGCCAGCGCCCGGCCGACGGGGCTCATGGCGAGGAGGAACAGGGTCCCTCCCCCGAAGATGAACGTGATTGCGAGAACGCCTTCCATATCCATCCTGGTTTCTCCCGAGGTCGGCCCTACGAGCGGCCCGCCCCCAGTGTTTCAGGGCGCAACGCAACCGAAGCGGCCGGGCTAGACCAGCTCGACCGCTTCGATCGCGCCCAGCGAGACTGCGATCTCGGTGTCGTCGCTGCCGGCCGGCCGGAGGTAGACCTCGTGGGCGGTCACGTGGGTGTCGACGCTCATCGGGATGCCGACGACCTCGGTCTGGTCCGTCGTGGTGATCCGGACAGCTTGCTCGTGCCCGCCGGCGTAGCCCAGGAGCGAGACGATGTCTTCGTAGGTCATGGGGTCCCCCATGGAGGTAGGACCCCTAATGTAGGCCTTCCACGGGCGGAGCCGCAACGCGGTCCGCCATGGATCAGTGGCTGGCGGCGCGCGCCTGCGGTGCCGGCGCCGGGATGAGCAGGTTCTGGTCGAGGTAGCGAGTGATGAGCGAGAACAGGTGGAGGGTGGTGTTCTTGCCCTGGCAGATACAGTGGGTCCGGTTCGGGTACTCCATCATCTGGAACGGCTTGTTGGCGGCCACCAGGGCGTTGATCAGCATCTCGCTGTTCTGGAAGTGGACGTTGTCGTCGCCGCCGCCGTGCACCAGGAGGAGGTTGCCCTGAAAGCCGCTCACGTAGCTGATCGGCGACCCCCGGTCGTAGCCGGCACGATTGGCCCCGATCAGCCCGTTGAAGCGCTCGGTGTAGACGTTGTCGTACAGGGCCCAGTGGGTCACGGGCGATACTGCGACGCCCGTCCGGTAGATGTCCGGATGCTGGAAGAGGACGTTCAGGGTCATGAACGCGCCGTAGCTCCAGCCCCAGATGCCGACCCGGCTGGGATCGACGTACGGCCGCTGGAGGAGCGCCCTGGCAGCGACCGCCTGATCCTCGGTTTCGAGCACGCCCATCTGTCCGTAGATCGCCTTGCGCCAGGCGCGGCCGAGCGGCGCGGGGGTGCCCCGGTTGTCCACGACGGCCACGAGGTAGCCCTTCTGGGTGAGCATCGTGTGCCAGAGCCAGTACCCGCCCCACTCATCCTCGACCTCGGCATGGCCCGGGCCGCCATACACGAAGAACAGCAGCGGGTACCGGCGCGTGGAATCGAAGTCCGCGGGCTTCATCAGCACCCCGGGCATCCGGGCGCCGCCGGCGGTCGGAATCGTGAGCCACTCGACCGGCCCGCGCCGCAGGTTCGCCACCCGGGCGCGCAGGGGCGCGTTGTCGACCAGGGTGCGAATGACCTGGTTGCGCGGGAGCCGCACCAGCCGGATGACCGGCGGGTTCCCCAGACTCGAGTAGGTCTCGATGGCGACCTTGAAGCTGGGCGCCCGATCGTAGGCGTGGATGCCCGGCTCGGTGGCGGGGCTGATGCGCTCGGCCTTCCCCTTGCCGTCCAGCCGGGTCCGGAAGAGGTATTTCTGGGTCGGATTGTCGGGCGACGCGACGTAGTAGAGCCAGCCGCCCTTGTCGTCGACGCCCTTCACCTCGAGCACATCGAAATCGCCGTGGGTCACCAGCCGCACCGACTTGCCGTCGCGCGAGACGGCATATACGTGCTTCCAGCCGTCGCGCTCGCTGACCCAGGTGAACTCCTTGCCGGCCTTGAGCCAGACCAGGTCGTCGACCACGTCGACCCAGGTCGAATCCCGCTCGGTCAACACGGTCCGAACCTGGCCGGTCCGCACGTCGCCGAGCATGACCTCGTCCGTATTCTGCAGCCGGTTCAGCCGCTGGAGGATCACCTCGTCCGAGCCCGCGGCCCACTCCATTCGGGGGATGTAGTGCTCGCGGGGGTCGCCTGCGATCTCGATCCAGCGGGTAGCACCGCCCCCTGCCGGGACGATGCCGACGCGCGCCGCGGAATTTTCCTCTCCCACCTTGGGATACTGCACGGGAATCACCCGCGAGTAGAGCGAGTCCGTGTTGTTGACCAGGTCGAAGTTCCTGACCCTGTCGGCATTGAGCTGCCAGTAGGCGATGCTCCTGCCGTCCGGACTCCAGCGCCAGCCGTCGGCGTAGTAGTTCATCAGCTCTTCTTCGTAGACCCAGTCGAAGGTGCCGTTGATCAGGGTCCGCGACCCATCGGTGGTGAGGGCAGTGATGGCGCCCGAGGCGAGATCCTCCACGTAGAGATTGTTCTCGCGGACGTACCCCACCCGGCCGCCGTCGGGGGAGAACTTGGCGAACATCAGGGTCGAAGGCTTGGCCTCGCGGCCACCCAACTTCCGGAGCGCGCCGTTGGCGCGGTCGAGCACCCAGTAATCGCCGCGAGTGTTGAGGCGCCAGACCGGCCGCGTGTCGGTGAAGACCAGCAGCTTCCGGCCGTCGGGCGACCAGGCGTAGTCCTCGACCGCGAGCGGGCCGGCGGCGCCCTTGGGCGTCAGCTCGCGCGCGGTCACCATCACCTCGCGGCGGCCGCTCTCCACGTCGTACCGGATGAGGTCCTCGCCCGACCCGCCGGCCGAGGGCTCGAGGGTCGTGTAGGCGGACCCGTCGCCCAGCCAGCGGGACGGTCCGAATTTCTGGGTGGCGAACTCGCCGGAACCGTAGACCCGTGCCAGCGTGAGCAGGCTCGAATCCGCCTGCTGGGCCGCCACAGGGAACGCGAGCAGAAGCAGGGCCGCGAGCGAACCGGCAAGATGGCGACGAAGCACGAGTTATCCCGAGGTGATTGGTTGCGATGCGGAAGGGCCCGGACTATTTCTTCGTTTCAGCATAGCCGGGTCGCTGGGGTGGATCATCCAGCATACTTCGGTGGCAAGGCCGTCTTGGTTTCAGCATAGGCCGCGGCGGCTCTCATTCGGGAGGCAGGCATGACGTTTCGCCTTGGCGGTGACTTCGGCCGCGTAGCTCTGATGGCGGCCTCGCTCGGTGCGGCCGAGGGGTGCTCGAGCCGGACCGTGGAGCGGGCGGGCGGGGCCGCGCCCGCGACCGAAGCCGCGTCGGCGACCAAGACCACGGCGGCGGCCGCGACTGTCGCCCAAGGACCTCCGGGCTCCCCGCCCATGGCGGCCCCGCTTGTCCCGATCACAGCGCCGGCCGCCGCGGACTCCGACTACGTGAAGTGGGAGGCCGCCACCAAGACAGTGACCTTCAAGCTGGTGGCGGGGCCGTTCGATTTCAATCACTTCACCCGCGGTGGCGCCACGCTGACGGTGCCGCCGGGCAGCATCAACGTCTGGAACTTCCTGCAGAACGACGGCACGCCGCACAGCGCCGAAGTCGCTACCGGAACAGGTCAAGTGCCGAACTCGGGCGGCGACCCCGCGATTCCGCGGGCCTACACCAACAAGGTGGTCGAGGGGATGCCGCAGGGGGCCACGGATGTCATCCGGTTCACCGCACCGGACACCGGGACCTTCCGGATCATCTGCGGAGTCCCGGGGCACGCACTGAGCGGAATGTGGATCTGGCTGAAGATCGATCCCGCGGCCAAGGCGCCTAGCTTCGGCGCAACGCCAGGCTGACGAGCGCGGCGCGCGAGCCTCAGGGTGACGCGCGCATCGACGCCACCACGCCCAGCGTCGACGGATCCAGCGCCTTCCGAAGGAACCACCCCGTGTGGCTTGTCTCGATCGTAGCCACCTCCTCCGGCGTCCCCGCCGCGACCACCTGCCCGCCCGCCTCCCCGCCTTCCGGTCCCAGGTCGATGATCCAGTCGGCCGTCTTGATGACGTCGAGGTTGTGCTCGATCACTACCACGCTGTTCCCCTTGTCGACCAGCCGGTGCAGCACTTCGAGCAGCAGCCGGACGTCCTCGAAATGGAGGCCCGTGGTCGGCTCGTCGAGAATGTAGAGCGTGCGGCCGGTGTCCCGCTTGGCGAGCTCGGTGGCCAGCTTCACGCGCTGGGCCTCGCCGCCGCTGAGCGTGGTGGCTGCCTGACCCAGGTGGATGTACCCCAGCCCGACATCGTTGAGCAGCTCGAGCTTCTCGGCGATGCGCCGCTGGTTGCTGAAGAAGTCCATCGCGTCGGCCACCGTGAGATCGAGCACGTCGGCGATGCTCCGCCCCTTGTAGCGCACCTCCAGCGTCTCCCGGTTGTACCGCCGGCCCTTGCAGACCTCGCACGGCACGTAGACGTCCGGCAGGAAGTGCATCTCGATCTTCACCAGCCCGTCACCCTGGCATGCCTCGCACCGCCCGCCCTTCACGTTGAACGAGAAGCGGCCCGGTCCGTAGCCCCGCATCTTCGCATCGGGGAGCTGGGTGAACAGCTCGCGGATCGGCGTGAACAGTCCGGTGTAGGTGGCGGGATTGGACCGCGGCGTCCGGCCGATCGGGCTCTGGTCGATGTCGATGACCTTGTCGATGCGGTCCAGCCCCTCGATGCGCGTGTGCGCGCCGGGCACCACCTTGGCGCGATAGAAGTGGCGGGCCAGCGACTGGTACAGAATGTCGGTGACCAGCGTCGACTTGCCCGAGCCCGATACGCCGGTGACCGCGGTGAACACGCCGAGCGGGATGTCGACGGTCAGGTTGTGGAGGTTGTTGGCGCGCGCCCCGATGATTCGGAGCCGGTGCTTGGGCTCCGCCTCGCGGCGCCCGCCCGGCACCGGCACCCGGAGCTCGTTCCGGAGATAGCGTCCCGTGAGCGAGGTCGGGTGTTGCCGGATCTGCTCGAAGGTCCCTTCGGCGATGACCTCGCCGCCGAAACGCCCCGCGCGAGGGCCCAGGTCGATGACGTGGTCCGCCGCCGCGATGGTGTCGGCGTCGTGCTCCACCACGATGACGGTGTTGCCGAGATCGCGCAGGCCGCGCAGCGTGCCCAGCAGGCGCTCGTTGTCGCGCTGGTGCAGCCCGATGCTCGGCTCGTCGAGAATGTAGAGCACACCGACGAGGCGGGACCCGATCTGCGTCGCCAGCCGGATGCGCTGGGTCTCGCCGCCCGAGAGTGACGTGGCGCCGCGACCGAGCGTCAGGTAGTCGAGCCCCACGTCCCGGAGGAAGCGCAGCCGGTCGGTGACTTCCTTGAGGATGGGGCCGGCGATGTCGGCGTCGAGCCCGGAGGTCCGCCCGTTGCTGCGAAGCGGGATGCTCTCGAAGAACTCGATCGCACGCCCGACCGGGAGGTCCACCACGTCGCCGATGCCGTGACCATGCACCAGCACCGCCAGACTCTCGGCCCGGAGCCGCTTGCCGCCGCAGGTCTGGCACGGCTGCTCGATCATGAACTCCTCGAGCGATGTCCGCACTGCGTCGCTGGACGACTCCCGGTACCGCCGCTCGACGTTCCGGAGCACGCCCTCCCAGTCGCTCTCGTACTCGCCGCGGCCGCGGGCGCCGTCGGTCTGGAACTTGAAGCGCCCGGGCGCACCGTGGAGCAGTGCGTGCTGCGCCGCGGCGCTGTGCTCGCCCCACGGGGCGTTGAGATCGAACTTGAACGCCTTGGCGAGCGTCGGGAGCACGACCTTCCGCAGGTAGCCGGTGGGCTCGCCCCAGGGCAGGATCACGCCCTCGAGGATGGAGATGCTGGCATCGCCCAGCACGAGATCGGCGTTCACGTCCCGCCGGGTGCCGACGCCGTGGCAGTCGGGACAGGCCCCGAAGGGCGAGTTGAACGAGAATTGCCGGGGCTCGAGCTCGGGAAGCGAGAGTCCGCACACCGGACAGGCGAAGCGCTCGGAGAACGTCACCGGCTCGCGCTCCGACGGTGTGCGCCCGTACCGCACCACCTCGACGATGCCGTCCGCGGTCTTGAGTGCGGTCTCGATCGAGTCGTTGAGCCGCGAGCGGTCGTCGGCCCGCACCACGAGCCGGTCGACCATCACCGCGATGTCGTGGTTCTGGCGTCGGTTGAGGGTGGGCACGTCGGCAAGGTCGTAGGTCTCGCCGTCCACCCGCACCCGCACGAAGCCGCGCTTCCGCACGTCGTCGAGCAGGTCGCGGAACTCGCCCTTGCGGCCGCGCACGATCGGGGCGAGCACCTCGATCCGGGTCTCGGCCGGCCAGGCAAGGACCGAGTCGGTGATCTGCGCCGCGCTCTGCCGGGTGACCGGCGTGCCGTCGTTGGGACAGTGCGGGATGCCGACCCGGGCCCAAAGCAGCCGCAGGTAGTCGTAGATCTCGGTCACCGTGCCGACCGTCGAGCGTGGATTCTGGCCGGTGGTCTTCTGCTCGATCGAGATGGCCGGCGAGAGCCCCTCGATGGCGTCGACGTCCGGCTTCTCCATCAATCCGAGAAACTGGCGGGCGTAGGCGGAGAGCGATTCGACGTAGCGCCGCTGGCCCTCGGCGTAGATCGTGTCGAAGGCGAGCGAGGATTTCCCCGAGCCCGACAGCCCGGTGATGACGGTGAGCCGGTTGCGAGGGATCGAGACGGAGACGTTCTTGAGGTTGTGCTCGCGTGCGCCCCGAACGACCAGGTATTCCTGAGCCATAGCCCCGAAAGGTACCCGAAGGCAGTCCCGAGGGTCAACGGGTTCCGGTGGGAGGGGGCGTCACCTTAGCATTCAGCGGCCTCGAATGACAATCTCTCCCGAAGAACCGACCGGCGGCGTGGCGCCGGCCGCGGCCGTGGGCGAACCGGCGCCAGCGGCGGCGACGCTGCCGCCGCGGACGCCTGCCCCGGCCGAGCGGCTGCTCGAGCGTGCGGACGCGCTCGCCGCCGGAGCGCGGCCGGCCGAGGCCGTGCCGGCGTATCGCGAGCTGCTGGCGGGGGATGCCGGCCACGTCGAGGCCCGGCACCACCTGGCCCTTCTCCTGGTGCAGCTCGAGGAGCACGAACAGGCGCTCGACCTGCTCGGCGAGACGCTCCGCAACGCGCCCGATGAGACCGAATTTCTGGTGCTCCGCGGCGCGATCTTCACCCACCTCCGGCGCTATGCGGAGGCGGACGACGACCTCCGACGCGTCCTCCGGCTCTACCCGTCACACGCGCCTGCGCATCTCGAGCTCGGCCGGCTGCTCTGGCGGAAGGGGCTCGCCGGCGAAGCCGCGATCTGTTTCCGGCGGGCGCTCGAGTTCCAGCCCGAGAGCGCGCGCATCTGCTCCTCGCTCGGTGACGCCCTCAATCAGGCGGGCGACCTGGCCGGCGCGCAGGCCGCGCTCCAACGGGCCCTCGAGCTCGATCCGCGCGATTCGAAGGTTCACCATCTGCTGGGACGAGTGTTCGACCGGCTCGGCCGGCCCGACGAGGCGCGCGACATGTACGAGCGCTCCCGGGAGCTCGCCGGCGGGTGATCCGCGTCGTCATCGGCGAGCTCGGGCGCGAAGCGGTGGACGCCGTGCTCCGGCCGGCCGATGCGACGCTCGCGCCGGTCGGTGCTGCCGCGACTCGGCTGGACGAGCTCGGCGGCGAGGGCTTCGCGCACCAGCGGCGCACCGCCACTCCGCTCGAGGCCGGCGCCGCGGTCGTCACCGGCGCCGGCGCGCTGGCCGCCGGCTTCGTGCTGCACGTGGTCGTGGCGGACGAGCGCGGAGCCGGAGGCCGGGAGCAGGTCCGGCGCGCGTTGGTGTCCGCCTGGCAGCGCGCGGGCGACTGGGGTCTCGTGCGCGTCGCCGCGCCGCTCGTCGGCATGGCGAGCGGGCAGCTCACGGTCGAGGTCGCCGTGGAGCTCCTGGTCGAGACGTTTCCGGGGCCGGAGGGGCGGCCGGAGCCACCCGAGCTCCGGATTGTGGTCGACGCGCCGGCCGAGCGCGACGTGGTCGAAGCCATCGTGCGGAGGAAGACGTGATCCGGTTGCACCAGCTCACCAAGCGCTACGACAAGTTCATCGCGGTCGACGCCATCGACCTCGACGTGCCCCGCGGCGAGCTCTTCGGGCTGCTCGGGCCCAACGGCGCGGGGAAGACGACCTCGATCCGGATGATCGCCGGGATCCTTCGCCCCACTAGCGGCACGGTCACCATCGGCGGCATCGACATCCAGGCCCGGCCGCTCGAGGCCAAGGCGCGCCTTGGCTACATCCCGGACCGCCCATTCGTCTACGACAAGCTCACGGGCGGTGAGTTCCTCCGGTTCGCGGCGGCCCTCTACGGCCTCCAGGGCCCGGCGGTCGAGCGGCGGATCGACGAGCTGCTGACCCTGTTCGAGCTGGCGCCCTGGAAGAATGAGCTGACCGAGACCTACAGCCACGGCATGCGCCAGAAGCTGATCATCGCCGGCGCGCTGGTCCACCGCCCCGAGGTCATCGTGGTGGACGAGCCGATGGTGGGCCTCGACCCCAAGAGCGCTCGGCTGCTGAAGGAGCTCTTCCGCGAGTTCGTGACCCGCGGCGGGACGGTGCTCATGAGTACCCACACGATGGAAATCGCGGAAGTGATGTGCGACCGGATCGCCATCGTGTACCGCGGGAAGATCGCGGCCCAGGGCACGATGGAGGAGCTCCGCCGGCAGACGTCCTCGGAGGGAATGAGCCTCGAGGATCTGTTCCTCAAGCTGACCGGCGGCCACCAGACCGTCCGGCTGGACGCCGTGCTCGACGCATGACCGCGCCCCGACGAGCTCAGCCGGGCGTATGGACCATCCTCACCCCCAAGTGGCGGGGAGCGCTCGCGCGCGTGCACCAGGAGCGCAAATCGCGGGCGAAGTTCGTCCTGCTGGCGTTGACCGGCATCGGCTTCTGGACGGCGGTGTTCGGGGTCGCCTGGCGGGTCCTGCGCTACATCCAGACCGTGCAGGATATCGGCACCCTCCTGGCCGGAAAAGTGCTGAGCGTCATCCTGCTCGCCTTCCTCTCGATCCTGCTTCTGTCGAACATCATCACGGCGCTCTCGACCTTCTTCCTCGCCAAGGATCTGGACCTGCTGGTCGCGGCGCCGATCGGCTGGTACCGCCTGTACCTTTCCAGGCTGGGCGAGACCATCGTGCACTCGTCATGGATGGTGGGGCTGCTGGCGCTCCCCATCTTTACGGCCTACGGCGTGGTGTTCTCCGGCGGGCCGCTGTTTCCATTCGTGGCGGTCGCCGCGGTGGTTCCCTATCTCGCGCTTCCGGCCATGGCCGGCACGATCTTCACCGTGCTGCTGGTGAACGTCTTCCCCGCACGCCGGACGCGCGAGCTGCTGGGGCTGGTGGGCCTGGGTGCGGTGGCGGCGGTGGTCCTCCTCCTCCGCTTCATCCGGCCCGAGCAGCTCGCCCGGCCGGAGGGGTTCCAGAACTTCCTGGACTACCTGGCGGTGCTGAAGACGCCGACCAGCCCCTGGCTGCCGAGCGAGTGGGCGTCCGAGATGACCATGAACTGGCTCACCCGCGTCTCGGACCCCTGGCCGATCGTCAAGCTGTGGGGCGCGGGCCTGCTGACCCTTGCCGCGGGGGCGGCCGTGCACCGCCGCCTGTTTCTGCTGGGTTACTCGAAGGCGCAGGAGGGCGCCGCGCGAAAGGTGCGCCGTACGCTCCGGGGCCCCGCGTCCACCCTCCTCAACTGGCTTCCGCCGCAGAAACGCGAGTTCCTGTTCAAGGACATGCGGCTCTTCTTCCGTGACAACACCCAGTGGAGCCAGCTGATCCTGCTCGTCGTGCTGCTGATGATCTACATTTTCAACATCAAGTCGCTGCCGATCCATTCGGGCGAGCGGATCCCGTTTGCGCTGGTCACGATCATCTCGTTCCTCAATCTCGGTCTGGCGGGCTTCGTGCTCTCCGCGGTCGCGGCGCGGTTCATCTTTCCCGGCATCTCGCTCGAGGGCCGCCAGATGTGGCTGCTCCGGTCGAGCCCGCTCGACCCCAGGGCCATGCTCTGGAGCAAGTACTGGATGGGCACCGTGCCCCTGCTCGTCCTGGCGATCAGCATCACGGTGCTGACCAATGTGCTGCTCCAGGTGAGCACGTTCATGATGGCGGTCAGCCTGGCGACGATCGTCCTCTACACCCTGGCGGTAAGCGCGCTCGCGCTCACGTTCGGCGTGTTCTATCCCCAGTTCGGCACCGAGAACGCGGCCCAGATCCCGACCAGCTTCGGCGGCATCGTGTACATGATGGCCAGCATGTGCCTGCTGGCGGTCGTGATCATGATCGAGGCGCTGCCCGTCACCGAGCAGCTCCGGGCCTGGGAACGGGGCGACCAGCTCCATCCGACGCCGGGGCTCCTCCTCGCCGGTGCGGTGGTGGTCGGGATCTGCCTGGCCGCGACGCTCGTGCCGCTCCGGCTGAGCGCCCGCCGGCTGGAGCTGATGGAGTGGTGACATGACCGGGATCGCGGTCGACCTCTACAGCGATACGGTCACCCGCCCCACCGCGGCGATGCGGCGAGCCATCGCCGAGGCCGAGGTGGGCGACGAGCAGAACCGGGAAGACCCGACCGTCAACCGGCTGCAGGAGAAGGTCGCGGAGCTGCTCGGCACCGAGGCCGCGCTGTTCCTGCCGTCGGGGACGATGTGCAACCAGGTCGCGTTCGCCGTTCATTGCCGCCCGGGCGACGAGATCCTGCTGCACGAGCTGGCCCATCCCCTGCTCTACGAGGCCGGAGGGCCGACGGCCATGGTCGGCGCCATCATGCGGCCGTTGCCCGGTGCCCGCGGCCTCTACACCGCCGAACAGGTCCGCCAGGCCGTGCGACCGCGGGTGCACTACATGCCGCGTACGCGGGCCCTTTCAGTCGAGCAGACGGCCAACATTGTGGGCGGCGTGTGCTGGCCGCTGGCGCAGATCCAGGAGGTGTGCGCGGCCGGGCACGCGGCCGGACTGGCCTGCCACATGGACGGTGCCCGGCTGATGAACGCGGTGGTGGCGAGCGGAACGCCGGCGCGCGCCTTCGCGCGGCCCTTCGACAGCGTCTGGCTCGACCTCACGAAGGGCCTCGGCGCGCCGGTGGGCGCCGTGCTGGCCGGCTCGCGCGGATTCATCGAGGAAGCCTGGGTCTTCAAGCAGCGCTTCGGAGGCTCGATGCGCCAGGCGGGCATCATCGCGGCCGCCGGCATCTATGCGCTCGACCACCACGTCGATCGCCTGGCGGAGGACCACGAGCGCGCGCGGCGCCTGGCGCGCGGGCCTGGCCGAGCTGCCGGGTATTGCGGTCGACGCCGACCGGGTGGAGACCAACATCGTGATCTTCGACGTGCGCGGGACCGGCCTCACGGGGGAGGAGTTCGGGCGGCGGGCGGAGCGGTTCGGCGTGCGGTTCACGGTCCTGGGGCCGACGCTGGTCCGGGCGGTATTCCATCTCGATGTGCCGGCCGACGGGGTGGAGCGCGCGCTGTCGGCGGCGCGGGCGGCGCTCCGGGGGTAGGGCGGTCGTCCCCAGTACGCCCGTCATCCCGAGCGGAGCGAGGGACCTGCTCCACCGGTATCGATCTCCGACCGAGTAGGTCCCTCGCTGCGCTCGGGATGACGGGGTCGCGCTCGCCCCACCGCTCCACCATTCCATCTGCTCCATCTGTTCCATCGAGGGCGGCCACCAGCCGCCCTTTTCCGTTCCCTCCTGCACGGTCCCGGTCCCAAGCTCGCCCGAGGCCCTTCCTACGTTGGGCTCGCCGTCGGACCCGGCGCGGCCGTCCGCGCGTGCGACCCATTCAAGGAGGGGCCATGTCTCGTCGACTTCACCTCACGACACTCGTCCTGCTGGCCGCGGGCGCGGCCGGTTGCGGCGACCGCGCCGACCCGGCGCCCACCGAGCCCGGAGCCACCACAGAGGCATCCGCGCTTCCTGCCGCTGGAGCTCCCGCCGAGGCGGGCGGGACCGCCGGCCCCGCGTCGCGAGCGGCGCAGGAGCGGCTCGCACGCCGGCTGGCGCTGGCCCTCGCGGAGCCGGGATTCCGCGCCTACCTCAAAGCGGCGCTCGACCGCTCGCCCATTCGCGAGCATAAGCTCCACCTCCAGCACTTCCTCGGCCGGTCCGAGGGTCGGGCCCGCGCTGCGCTCGCGAAGGGCGCCGGCGAAGGCGAACCGTCCGTCGATGCCGACGCGCGATCGACCATCCCGCTCGAGGTCTACCTCCCGGTGCCAGCCCACCGAGCCGGCTGGAATGGCGGGGATGACATCCTGGTGGCCACCGCCCGGGAGGACGGCGAAGTCCCGGTGGCCTACGACACGCGTGGCCACCGGCGCCTGCTCGACCCGCGAACGCCTCCGGCCGCGCCGGTGCTGGCGGTCGTGCCCGTGGAGAGCGACTTCAGCAGCGACAGTATCGGGCTGATGCTGCCGGACACCGACGGCGGGGGTGGGGGTGGGGGCGGCGGCACCACCACGCTGCCGGCCGGGCTGTATATGACGTCGGCCCACTTCGTCCAGGATTTTGAGGGTTGGTTGAAGGGCAGCCCCGAATATGAGATCCACATCCTGGGCCAATCGGGAGCGTCGGACTCGCTCACGAGCTACCAGTGTGCCGGCGAGCACGCGAGTGGGTACTACGCGTTCGACCAGAACAACCTGGACTGGACAGGCAACGTGCTCCTCTTCACCCAATCGCAGCTCACCGCCTACAAGACGGCTCATCCCAGCCAGAATGTGCGGATTCTCGCCATCGAGGATGATGACGGGGCCTGCCAGATCCGGCTGGACGGAAATCGCTTCAAGACGTTCCAGACCACGCTGCAGAACCTCTACCCCAACCTTACCGGCGGCAAGGACAGCACCAGCGGTCTGACCAGGATCTTCAAGCGGGCCAACGCCCTGCAGCGGATTCTCCGGGCCGCATACTCCTGGATCACGTCCCAGGACGACCTCGTCGGCAACGCCATCGAGGACAGCGTGGTCGGCGAGTACCACAGCGGCGCCAACTGGATCGTCCGCGGCGAGAGCAACGTGACGAACGGCTGGCTCAAACTTCAGATGCGGTGATCCCATGCCCAGCACTCGCGCCCGCGCGGCGCTCATCGGCCTGTTGCTCTCGTTGGCCGCATCCGACCTCAGCGCGCAGTGGGGCGTTGCGACGGGCATCCGAGCCCCGCGCTTTTCGGGCGGAGCGGTGGAGCCCGCCACGGGGCGGTCGCTCCGCCCGTACCGGCCGACGATGTGGGAGTTCGAGCTCGATCGGATGGGACGCCGGGTCGGCGTGGGTCTGCGGCTCAACTACGCATCATCGAGTCTGGCGCTCGAGGGCGAGGACGCCCTCGCCGCGGTGAAGGATGCGCTCGAGGTCTACGGCATCGACCCGGAAGTCTCTCTCCGCCTGACTCAGGTCGGGCCCCAGGGATTGGTCCGGCTCTACGCGGGGCCGCTGTTTGAAGTCTGGAAGCTGCCCGACGTGGGCTCCCACCTTCGCGTGGGGTTCGGGCTGTCGGTAGGCCTGGAAATACCGTTCGGAGGGCGCTGGGTCGGCTCGGCGCGGCTCGGTGGCGCCGTGACCCCGTCATCGCCATTCACCGAGGACGATCTCGATGCCTCACTCGAGCCGCGGGCACTGTGGCGGCGGGAGGCGAGCGCAGCGCTGCACTATCGATTGTAGGTCGCGAGCACGGGGGTGGCGGCTTAGGCCGCCACCCCGGTACCGCACTGTTCGCAGAACCGGCTGCCCTGCCCCAGGTCGGCGCCACAGCCGGCGCAGGCACCACCGGGCAACAGCCGGCGGCCACAGGTCGAGCAGAACACCGCGTCCGGCTCCGGACGCGGCCCGCAGGTCGTACAGACGGGGGCCCCAGGCGGTGCCGAGGTCGCAGCGGAGCGGAGGGCGCGAACCCTAGCAGCGATCATGGCCTCGACATCGCCACCCCCGTCCTGCCCTTCCGACCGGGCGTCCACCGTGGCGGCCTCCGCCGATTCCGCCCGCAACGCGTCGAGCGCCACCTCGGTGTACTTGCCCTTGAGGAAGCTGTAGTCCTCGTCGCTCAGCTTGCCGGTCTCGCGGTCGAACTCGATCTCCTTGAGTGCGGCCAGCGCCACACCCTTGGGTGTCTCTTCCGGATCGGGTGGCTCGTACACCGGCGTCCGTGAACGGCCGGGCAACACGAGCGGCTGAAGCACCAGCCAGACCGCCGCGAGTCCGACCAGTGCGGCAGCCAGGAGCTCCAGGCCCATCAGTCCTCGACCTCGTCGAGCGCCCGCTGCAATCGATCCATCTCCGCGGTACTCGCCGGTCCCGGCGCGGCCGACTGACCCAGGGAGGCAGGGGAAGCCACCACCGCGCGCCGGCGGCTGATCAGCAGCACCAGCGCCACTCCGGCCGTTGCGATCGCCGCGCCGGGTACCAGGTAGCCGGCCAGGTTGAACCCCGCCGGCTTCGGCGCCATCAGCGCCTTCTCCCCGTACTTCTCGACGAAGGCGTCGATCACCTGCTGCGCCGACTTGCCCTGATTCCGGAGCGCCAGCACCTCGCGATGCAGTTTGGGCGAGTAGGTGCAGGAAAAGTCCGTGGTCCGGCAGGTGAACACGTCGAGCGTACACCCGCAGTTGCAGGCCAATCGCAGCTCGATGGCCTGGATCTCGGCGGCGTTCTCCTCGGGATCCGACGGCACGCGGGGCCGTCCCACGACGGACGGATCGCGCAGGGTGCCGATCTCGCCGCGGCCGGGCAAGGCCTCCTCATCCGAAGGCCCGCTGGGGTCCTGAGCCGAAGATGCCAAGGAATCCTGCACCGAAGGCGCGAGCGACTCCCCGGCCGAAGCTACGAGTGAAGACCGCGCCGCCGAGGACGCAGCGGAGACCTGTCCTGGCCGGAGAATGACGAGGGCCAGGCCTGCGCCCAGAAAGGCGCGCCGGCCCAGCGCAGGCGCGTCGCGGTCGTCAGACACCCGCTCACTCATCACGTGCTCACTCCTTCCCGGCACCGACGAGGGACACGCCATATCCGCCCTGCGCTGGCCGAGACCGCGCCATCGTCGGCCCGCCACCCGGCCACATCGTCACGATGCCGCCGAACGCCAGCACGAAGCCACCGAACCAGACCCACCAGACCAGCGGATTCACGTTGAACCGGTAGACGGCCTCTTCGGTGCCGTCCACCGCACCGGCAAAGACCATGTACAAGTCCTCGCGCAGTCCGCTTCGGATACCCACCTCGGTCGAGGGCTCGAACGTGGGCCGTTTGAAGCTGTCCACGTGCTGCCGCTTCTCGCTCGTGAGCAAGCCGGCGGGCTTCCCGTCGATGAAGACCTGCACGGTTGCCGCGCTCACGACCCGGTTGAGCGCCTCGTACTGTGAGATGCCGACGTGAGTGAAGCGGTAGGTATGGCCGAACGGACTGCGGAGCTCGACCGATTCTCCCGGCTTCGAGCGTGGCCTCGCGCTCGACCTTGAACGCCATTCCCGCGAACGCCACGAAGTAGATGAGGATGCCGGCGTGGACGATGTACCCGCCGTAACGCCGCCGGTTCCGCTCGATCAGCCGAAGGAACGCCACCGGCACCGACTCTCCATGCATCCGCCGCCGGGCGCGAACCCCGCGGTAGAACTCCTGGGTAATCGTCCCGGCCACGAAGCCGGCGAGCGCGATCGCCATCACCACGTACATGTCCCGCACGCCCGCGGCGAGAAGTGCCACCAGGGTCACGCTCCCACTGACCACCGGGCCGATGAACTGCCGTCGCAAGATTGGCCGGCGAGGCCTTCCGCCACGCGATGAGCGGCCCGATGCCGGTGAGCCCCAGCAGCAGGAGGCCGAGCGGGACGTTGACCCGGTTGAAGAACGGCGGGCCGACCGTGATCTTGGTCCCCCGCACCGCCTCGGAGAGGATCGGGAAGAGCGTGCCCCACAGCACCGAGAACGCGATGCCCACCAGCAGCAGGTTGTTGAACAGGAACGCCGCTTCCCGGCTCAACATCGACTCGAGCCGGACTTCGGCCTCCAGCAGGGGCCAGCGGGTGTAGAGCAAGGTGAACGACAGCACCGCGACCACGACGAGAAACGCCAGGAAGAAGTACCCGACGTTCGACTGGGTGAAGCTATGGACGCTCGCGATGACCCCCGAGCGGGTGATGAACGTCCCGAAGATGCTGAGCAGGAACGTCCCCACGATGAGCCCCAGGTTCCACCGCTTGAGCATGCCGCGCTTCTCCTGGATCATCACCGAGTGGAGGAAGGCCGTCATCGTGAGCCACGGCAGGAAGCTCGCGTTCTCGACCGGATCCCACGCCCAGTAACCGCCCCAGCCCAGCTCCACGTACGCCCACCACATGCCCAGCGTGATCCCGATCGAGAGAAACAGCCAGGTCACCAGGGTCCACTTCCGGATGGCGTGGATCCAGCCGGTGTCGAGCCGGCGGGAGAGCAGCGCGGCGATGGCGAAGGCGAACGGGATGGTGATGCTGATGTAGCCCAGGTAGAGCATCGGCGGATGGATGACCATGCCGACGTTCTGCAGCTGCGGGTTGAGCCCGCGGCCGTCGGCCGGGGTGAAGGCCAGCCGCTCGAACGGATTCGATCCGAACAGCATCACGCTGATGAAGAAGGCCACGACCGCCGAGGTCACCCCCGCCACGTAGGGCATCAGGTCGGCGTAGCGCCGCGGCGTGAGCAGCTGCGCCAGGCGGCGAAGATCGAGAGCACCACCGCCCAGAACAGCAGCGACCCCTTCTGCCCTGCCCAGAACGCGGAGAAGACGTAGTAGGGCGGCAGGTTCCGGCTAGGTGTAGGCCGCCACGTACTCGATGTTGAAGTCGTGGCTGACAAGCCCCTTCCACAGTGCGAGCGAGGCCACCACGAGGCAGGCGAGCACCGCGTAGACCGAGCGCACGACCGTGGCCGCGAGCTCGGGTCGGTCGCGCCAGCGGCCCGAGAAGCCGATGGCGACCGCCCACAGCCCGAGGAGGAAGGCGGCCCAGAGCGCGAACTGTCCCAGGAGTGTCATGGAAAGTGTCTCAGGCTTTGGGCACGGCCTCGTAGCGCGAGCCGCATTTGGCCAGCACGTCGGTGGCCCGGATGACCCCGTCGCGTCCCAGCCGCCCTTCGACCACGACCTCGATGTCGTTGGCGTCGGTGAAGGTGTCGGGGACGAGGCCGCGGTAGGTGACTGGGTAGGTCTTTACTCCGTCGGACACCTTGAAGTCGATCGTCCGGGTGGCATTGTCGCGGCGGACGGAGCCGGGCACGACCTTGGCGCCGACCTTGAACCCGACGTTCTCTACAAAGGTCGGATCGGCGGCCGTTTTCTGCGGCCAGCTCGGCCGGCGTCAGGAAGTACACCCCGGTCTCCTTCACGCCTTCGCCGATCAGGAAGCCCACGCTTCCGACGATCAGCGCCGCGCCGAGGAGGAACTTGTGGCCCGCCTTCATGGTCGACCCTGGTAAGGGTGAGAGGATACCCCGAGCCGAAAGGTTCTCCGGCGGACGGGGTAATTCAAGACCCCAGTTGCCCCTGGCCGGCCCGGGCCCAGCCGAGCGCCGCGTCAACGGCCCGGGCCCACCCCTGTGCCAGCGTCCGCCGTTCGGCCGGCGTCGTGGCCGGCTCGAAGCGCCGGAAGCGTCGTCCGGCGAGGAACTGGTCGCTGCTCCGCCACACGCCGAGGGCCAGTCCCGCCAGGCCGGCGGCGCCGAGAGCCGTCGTCTCCACCATGTCCGGCCGCTCGACCGGGAGGCCGATGACGTCGGCCTGGAACTGCATCAGCCAGTCGTTGGCCGACGCGCCCCCGTCGACCCGGAGCACGGGCACATCGAGGCCGCTCGCGCCCGCCATCGCCTGAAGGAGCTCCGCGGTGCTGAAGGCCATCGACTCGAGCGCCGCGCGAGCGAGATGCGCGCGAGTCGTGCCCCGCGTGAGGCCCGTGATCGTTCCCCGGGCCTCGGCCTCCCAGTGCGGCGTCCCGAGCCCGACGAACGCCGGGACGAAATGCACCCCGCCCGTATCCGGGACGCTGCGAGCCAGGGCCTCGGTTTCGCCCGCGCTCTGGATGAGGCCCAGCCCGTCGCGCAGCCACTGCACGGCGGCACCGGCGATGAACACGCTCCCTTCGAGGGCGTAGGCGGGCTCGCCACGTGCTCCGCAGGCGGCGGTGGCCAGCACACCGGGCACCGGCTCCGGCAAGCGATCGCCCGTGAAGACCAGCAGGAACGCTCCGGTCCCGTAAGTGTTCTTGGCGAGTCCGTCCCGGCAGCATCCCTGTCCGAACAGCGCGGCCTGCTGGTCCCCCGCGAGCCCGGCGATCGGCAGGCTCGCGCCCAGGTGCCCGGCATCGATCTCCCCCACCGTCCCGGAGGATGCGACGATGGTCGGCAGCATCTCGTGCGGTACGCCGAAGAGCTCGAGCAGCTCGTGGTCCCAGGCGCGCGTGGCCAGGTTGTAGAGCAGCGTGCGCGAGGCATTGGTGTGATCGGTGACGTGGGCGCGTCCCCCGGTCAGTCGGGCCACCAGCCAGCTCTCGACCGTCCCTGCCGCCAGCTCCCCCCGTCCGGCGCGGCGGCGAACGTCGGGGTCGCGCAGCAGCCACTCGAGCTTGGTGGCGGAGAAGTACGGATCGGCCACCAGGCCCGTGCGCTCGCGCAGCAGGCTCTCGGCGCCAGTCTCCCGGAGCTCGCGGCAGCGCTCGCTGGTGCGGCGGTCCTGCCAGACGATGGCGCGTCCGACCGGCGCCAGCGTCCGCCGGTCCCACAGTACGACGGTCTCGCGCTGGTTGGTGATCCCGATACCGGCGGGCCGCTCGCGCGCGCCGGCCAGCGCCTCCCGCATCGCCTCGACCGACACGCGCACGATCTCCTCGGGGTCGTGCTCGACCCAGCCTGGGCGGGGGTAGTGCTGGGTGAACTCGCGGTAGCCGCGGGCGAGCACGCTCCCATCCTGCTGGATGAGGAGCGCGGTGGAGCCGGTGGTGCCCTGGTCGAGCGCGAGGATCGACGGCATCAGGGACGGCCGTCTGCCCGGGCCGTTCGCCTCCTCACAGCGTGCCCCCGATGTCCGCCGGCGCGAACACGCCGCGGTCGGTAATGATCGCGGTGATCAACCCGGCCGGCGTCACGTCGAAGGCGGGGTTCCAGACCCGGACCCCATCCGGTACCGTCCGCCGGCCGCCCAGCGCCGCGACCTCCTCGGCGGCCCGCTCCTCGATCGGGATGGCCATCCCATCCGGCGTCGCCATATCCACGGTGGAGCTCGGGGCGGCCACGTAGAAAGGCACCCCGTGCGCCCGCGCCGCGAGCGCGACACCGTACGTCCCGATCTTGTTGGCGACGTCGCCGTTGGCGGCGATCCGGTCGGCGCCGACCAGGACGCAGGTGATGTCGCCGCGGCGCAGCCGGCTCGCCGCCATTCCGTCGGCGATGACGGTCACCGGCACGCCGGCTCGCGCGAGCTCCCACGCGGTGAGCCGGCTGCCCTGCAGCAGCGGTCGCGTCTCGTCGGCCACGACGGCAATCCGGCGGCCGGCCTGATGCAGGGTGTAGACCGGAGCGAGCGCGGTGCCCATCCCGCCGGTGGCCAGTGCCCCCGCGTTACAGTGGGTGAGCACGACCGCGTCGCCATCGATCAGCGCCGCGCCCGCCGTTCCGATGCGTGCGCACATGGCACGGTCCTCGTCCCAGATTGCGGTCGCTTCGTCCCTGAGCGCCCGCTGAAGATCCTCGCCGCCCGCCGTCGCCGCGGCCGCCCGGCGCTCCATCCGGCCGAGCGCCCAGCGAAGGTTGACCGCCGTCGGCCGGGTGGCGCCGAGCGCCGCGGAAGCGGCGCAGATGGTCTCGAGGGTCGCCGGGCCCCGGCGGAGGGCGAGCGTCACGCCCATCGCCGCGGCGATCCCGATCAGCGGCGCGCCGCGCACGCGAAGTGTGCGGATCGCCTCGGCGACGGCGTCCACCGTCTCGAGCGTTCGATACGTCTCCGTGTCCGGCAGCAGGGTCTGGTCGAGGATCCGGACCGCGAAGTCCGGAGTCCAGGCGATGGGCTGGGGAATGGGCATGCCGCAAAGATATCGCCCCGGACCGCCTCGGGAACCGCGGTTATCTTTCGGCGCCCCTATCCACCCCTTCTCCAGGTCGCATCCATGGCATATACCACGCTGCTCTTCGATCTCGCGGACGGCATCGCCACGATCACGGTAAACCGGCCGGACAAGCTCAACGCACTCAACGCCACGGTCATCGCGGAGCTGGACGACGCCGCCGGCCGGATCGAGCGCGAGCGCGATATCCGGGGCGTGCTCCTCACCGGGGCCGGGACCAAGGCGTTCGTCGCCGGCGCGGACATCGGCGAGATCGGGGGCCAGGGCGCGACGGACGGGCAAGCGCGGGCGCGCGCGGGCCAGCGCATGATGCGGCGGCTGGAGCAGTGCGGAAAGCCGGTGGTGGCGGCGGTCAACGGCTTCGCCCTCGGCGGTGGATGCGAGCTGGCCATGGCCTGCCACATCCGGATCGCGAGCGAGGCCGCACGCTTCGGGCAGCCCGAGGTCAAGCTCGGGATCGGGCCGGGCTATGGCGGAACGGTCCGTCTCCCTCGGCTGGTTGGTCGCGGTCGCGCGCTCGAGCTGCTGCTCACCGGCGGCATGATCGACGCGCAGGAAGCGTGGCGGATCGGGCTGGTCAACCGCGTGGTGCCCGCCGATCGGCTCCTGCCCGACTCCACCGCCCTCCTCCGGACGATTCTGGAGAACGGCCCGCTCGCCGTCCGGGCCTGCCTGGAGCTCGTGGACGCCGGTCTCGAGATCGGCATGGACGAGGCGCTGGGCCTCGAGGCCACCAGGTTCGGACAGCTCAGCGAGACGGCCGACATGCGGGAGGGAACCCGGGCGTTTCTGGAGAAGCGAAAGGCCGTCTTCACCGGGTCGTGAGCCTGCAATTTCATCCTGCAACCGGCTATTTTTCGATGATTCCAGGACGGGCATTTCGGTGGGCGGCCCTCGCGGCGCTGGTGAGTTGCGGCGAGCGGGAGCGGCTGACCTTTCCGGTCGAGAACACGGGCAACGGCTCCGGCCCGACCACCGAGATCAATCACCCGGTGGCGCCCGACACCTTGGTCACCGAGGGCCAGCCGCTGGTCCTGGCGGGACGGGCCTACGATGCGGACGGCGTCGACACGGTGTACTTCGAGGTCGGCGGCGCCAATCAGGGCTTTCCGCCGCTCCAGGGGGAGGGGGAGGACACCGTGAACTTCGCCCTGCAGCTCTCCACGCTGAACCTCGGCGGCGCAACGGTGGTCGTCCGGGTCTACGGGGTCGACGTGCTGGGCCAGCAGGGCAGTCCCGTCAACCGCCAGATCCGCATCGAGTAGTGCGGCTCCGCCACCTGGTGGCTCGAGGGTTCCGGAACCTCTCGGACCTCGACTGCGAGCTTCCGCCGAGCGGCCTCGCCCTGTTGGGCGCCAATGCCCAGGGCAAGACCAATCTGCTCGAGGCCATCTACTACCCGGTGCTGTTCCGCTCCTTTCGGGGTGCGCCGGACCAGGAGGTGGCGCGATTCGATGGCCCCGGCTTTCAGGTCGAGACCCGGATCGACGGTGGACCGGTGGCCGGCGTCGGGGCGGCATACGCCTCGCAGGGCCGGCGGAAGCGGATCCTGGTCGAAGGCCAGGAGCCCGAGCGGGTAGCGGATGCCGTGGGCGGCTGGCTCGCGGTGTCGTTCCTCCCGGACGACGTGGGGCTGGCCACGGGGGCTGCCGCTGAGCGGCGCGCCTATCTCGACCGCCTCCTGTCGCTCGCCGACCGGCACTATCTGCGGTCCCTGGCGCGCTATCGCGCCGCGCTCGCGCAACGGAACAGCGCGCTCCGGCAGGGCCGGGCCGACCTGGCCCGCGCGTTCGATGCACCGCTCGCCGCCGCCGGCGCTGACGTGGTGCGCACGCGAGCGCAGTGGGCCGTGGGCGCGGCCGAACAGTTCGCCGCGGAGTTCGACTCCCTGGGCGAAGCCGCCGGCGCCCGGCTCCGGTACCGGGGGACCGACGGGCTGACGGATGCCGACGCCTGGCCTGCGGCCCTGGCCGCGGCGCTGCCACGGGACCAGACACGCGGCATGACCACGATCGGCCCGCACCGGGACGACCTCGTGCTGGAGGTCGGCGGCCGGCCGCTTCGGGAGTTCGGCTCGAATGGCCAGCAGCGCGGCGCTGCGGTGGCGCTCAAGCTGATCGAGCTGTCAGCGCTCCGGGCTGCGCGTGGCACCGAGCCCGCGCTGCTTCTGGACGATGTGTTCGCGGCGTTCGACGCCGATCGCCAGCGCCGGCTCGCCCGCCGGTTGCTGGAGACGACGGAGCGCCAGGTCTTTCTCACGGCGGCGCGGCAGGACGAGTTGCCGCCGGACCTGGCCCTCCCGGTCTGGCGCATGGACGCCGGAAAGGTCACGACGTGAAGGAACGGCGCCCGCCCGCCACGCTCGCCGATGCGCTGGCGAGCTACCTCAAGCAGTCCGGCTTCTCCAAGCGGATGCAGCAGGCGGGCATCGTCGAGCAGTGGGCGGAGCTGGTCGGCCCGCAGATCGCCGCGGTCACCTCGCCCGAATCGGTCACCCCGGATGGGGTGCTCCGGGTCAACGTCACCACGGCGGCGTGGGCCAACGAATTGAGTTTGATGACGCCTCGGATCCTCGCCCGCCTCAATGCGGGGCGCACCGGGCGCGTGAAGCAAATCCGCTGGGTCCCGCTCGGGCCCGGCACCAAATGACGGAGCCTATGGCCAAGACCGAGAACACCCCCGTCGCCGACGGCACGCTGCAGTACAAAGCCGACTCGATCCAGGTCCTCAAGGGACTCGACGCCGTCCGCAGACGCCCCGGGATGTACATCGGGTCGACCAGCGAGAACGGCCTGCACCACCTGGTCTACGAGGTGGTCGACAACTCGATCGACGAGGCGCTCGCGGGCCACTGCGACACGATCAACGTCACCATCCATGCCGACAACTCGATCACGGTGCAGGACAACGGCCGTGGCATCCCGGTGGACATCCACCCGACCGAGAAGATCCCCGGCGTGGAGCTGGCGCTCACGGTGCTGCACGCGGGCGGCAAGTTCGACAAGAACACCTACAAGGTGTCCGGCGGCCTGCACGGCGTGGGCGTCTCCGTGGTGAACGCCCTTTCGGAGCGGCTCGAGGTGGTGGTGGACCGGGACGGCGCCCGGCACCGCATGTCCTTCGTGCGTGGCAAGACGGTCAAGAAGCTCGAGACGCTGCCCGGCAAGGCGCGCGGGACCGGAACCATCATCCGGTTCAAGCCCGACCCCGAGATCTTCACGGTGCTCGAGTTCCACTACTCCACGCTGGCCGACCGTCTTCGCCAGCTCGCGTTCCTGAACAAGGGCATCTCGATCACGATCAAGGACGAGCGCGAAGACCAGAAGAAGGAAGAGACCTTCTTCGCCAAGGGCGGCCTGTCCGAGTTCGTGCAGTGGCTCAACCGGAACAAGAAGCCGCTGCATCCGAAGCCGATCTATTTCAGCGCCACCAAGGACGACGTCGAGGTGGACCTGGCCCTGCAGTACGAGGACGGCTACAACGAGAACACCTTCACCTTCGTGAACAACATCAACACCCACGAGGGCGGCACCCACCTCACGGGCTTCAAGTCGGCGCTCACACGTACCATCAACGACGTGGCGAAGCGGCGCGACTTCCTGAAGAAGGAAGACTTCACGCTCTCCGGCGAGGACATCCGCGAAGGGCTGACCTGCGTCCTGCACGTGAAGGTCAAGGAGCCGCAGTTCGAGGGGCAGACCAAGACCAAGCTGGGCAACTCGGAGGTCGAGGGCATCGTCAAGGCGGTGGTGAACGAGCACCTCGGCAACTTCCTCGAGGAGCATCCGCCGGTCGCGCGGAACATCATCGAGAAGGCGGTCAGCGCGGCGCGGGCCCGCGAGGCGGCCCGGAAGGCGCGCGACCTGGTGCGGAAGAAGTCCGGCCTCGAGAACGCGGTGCTGCCCGGCAAGCTGGCCGACTGTTCGCTCGACGACCCCGCCCACACCGAGATCTATCTGGTCGAGGGCGATTCGGCCGGTGGGAGCGCCAAGCAGGGACGGAATCGCTCCTTCCAGGCCATCCTCCCGCTGCGGGGGAAGATCCTCAACGTCGAGCGCGCCCGGATCGACAAGATCCTCAGCAACGAGGAGATCCGGTCGATGATCACGGCCATCGGCACGGGCGTGCGCGAGGACTTCAAGCTCGAGGACGCCCGGTACCACAAGATCATCCTGATGACCGACGCCGACGTCGACGGCGCGCACATCCGGACCTTGCTGCTCACCTTCTTCTTCCGGCAGATGCAGGAGCTGGTCGATGCGGGCTTCGTCTATATCGCGCAGCCGCCGCTGTACCGCGTGGCCAAGGGCAAGGAGGAGTTCTACGCCTACACCGAAGCCGAGCGCGACGAATACGCCAAGCGGTTCACGAACGGCGACGGCCGGGGCAACGTCAACATCCAGCGCTACAAGGGCCTGGGCGAGATGAACCCGGACCAGCTCTGGCGAACCACCATGGACCCGGCGACGCGCACGATCCTTCGGGTGACGATGGAGGACGCGGTCGAGGCGTCGAAGCTGTTCGACGAGCTCATGGGCGACGAGGTGGAGCCGCGCCGGCTGTTCATCGAGCGGAACGCGAAGTACGTGAGCAACCTGGACGTGTGAGGGCGGGCGAGCCGGGCCCGGCCGTCCATGCGGGCCTTAGAGGTAGTAGTCGAAATCCCGCTCCGTGTGCGCCCGCCGCCTGACGCGGAACACGTGCGCGGGCGTCTCGCCGGGATCCAGCTGGACGTAATTCCGCCGGCCCTGCCACAGATACCGGGTGTTGCTGAGCTCATCGTGCACCTGGAACGGCTGGTCCTCGCTGACCCCCAGGACCTCGAGATCCAGATCGATCCACCCGCCCTGCCCGTGCTGCGGATCGAGATTCACCGCCACCAGCACGACGCTTTCCATGTTCTCCGTGGACTTGCTGAAACAGACGATGGACGGATTGTCGGTCCGATGGAACCGGAGCCCCCGGTCCCGCTGGAGTGCGGGGTTCTCGCGGCGGATCCGGTTCAGCCGGGTCAGCAGCGGCCGCAGGCTCCATGGGTCCTCGAGGTTCCAGGACCGGAGCTGGTACTTCTCCGAGTCGAGGTACTCCTCGCTGCCCGGCTCTCGCGGCCGGTTGTCGCACAGCTCGAACGCGGGCCCGTAGATCCCGTAGCTGGCGCCGAGAGTGGCGGCCAGCACGGCGCGGATCATGAACGCCGGCCGGCCGCCGAACTGGAGATATTCGGTGAGGATATCCGGGGTGTTGGGCCAGAGGTTGGCGCGGAAGAACTCCCGAACGGGCGACTCGGTCAATTCCGTGAAATACGCCTCCAACTCCTCCGCCGTGTTGCGCCAGGCGAAGTACGTATAGGACTGGCTGAACCCGAGCTTCGCCAGCCGGTACATCACCTTGGGGCGGGTGAAGGCCTCGGCCAGGAAGAGCACGTCCGGGTGCTCCTGATGCACCTGTCCGATCAGCCACTCCCAGAACGGAAAGGCCTTGGTGTGGGGGTTGTCCACCCGGAAAATCCGGACGCCGTGTCCCACCCAGAAGAACACCACGCGCCGGAGCTCGGCCCACAGCGCCTGCCAGTCATCACTTTCGAAATCGATCGGGTAAATGTCCTGATACTTCTTCGGCGGGTTTTCCGCGTACTGGATGGAGCCGTCCGACCGATGGCGAAACCAGGCCGGATGAGCCAGCACGTACGGATGGTCGGGCGAGCACTGGAAGGCCAGGTCCAGGGCGATCTCCATGCCGAGATCGGCGGCCCGATGAACCAGGCGGTCGAAGTCAGCGAAGCCGCCCAGCGCCGGGTGGATCGCGTCGTGTCCCCCTTCGGGGCCGCCGATGGCCCAGGGGCTCCCCACGTCGAGGGGCGCCGGTGCGAGGCTGTTGTTGGGCCCCTTCCGAAAGCTGGTGCCGATGGGATGGATGGGCGGCAGGTACACCACGTCGAACCCCATCTCCGCCACATAGGGCAGCCGCGCCGCGCAATCGGCGAGCGTACCGTGGCGCCCGGGCTCCGGGGACGCCGACCGGGGGAAGAACTCGTACCACGCGCTGAAGCGGGCGCGCTCGCGATCGACGGAGACCTCGAGCTCTCGCGCATACCGGGTGGCCCACCGGCGATCGGGATAGCGCTGCACCAGCGCGAGCATGTCCTCATCCAGTGCCAGCGCCTGCCTCCGGTCGACCGCCACCGGCTCCACCAGCCTTCGGGCCCACTCGCGGAGCCGCCGTCCATCGGCGTCCGGCGCGCGCGCCGCCGCCGCCGCGACCAGCTCGGCCCCGGCGGCGAGCTCCGGCGTGATGTCCTGCCCGGCGTCGATCCGCTTGACCAGGTCCCGCCGCCAGGTCAGGAACCGATCGGCCCAGCCCTCGATGCCGTAGACGTACCGGCCGGTCGCCTCCACCAGGAACACGCCGCTCCAGCGGTCGTTCGCCAGCGGGAGCATGGGGAACTCGTGCCAGTCGGGCTCGTCGCTCCGGCGCCATCGCAGCACCGCCGTCACGACGTCGTGGCCGTCGGCGAAGACGTCCGCCTCGACCGTGACCGTCTCGCCCGTGACCCGCTTGATCGGAAACCGGCCCCCGTCGATCTCGGGACTCACTCCCTCGACGACGACGCGCCGCCGCCCCTCCTCGGCGGGCACCGGGGCGCGACTAGAGGTGCTGGAACGGGGCATCGGCGGGCTCGGCCTGGCGTTCGGCCTGGCGTTCGGCCTGCCGCTCCCAGGTCCGACTGACCACGTCTTTCGACCCCAGGCCGATGGCCAGAGACAGCGTCAGGACAATCCCGCCGAACAGGAGGCCGAACGCGAGCTTGAGGATCTCCCCGCCGATGCTGAGGTGCTCCAGCGCCATCGCGACGGACAGCACCAGCACCAGCCATTTCACGCCGAGGCTGAGCAGGTGGGGTGATTGGAGCTTCAGGTTGACCGCGCCGATGAGGACGCCGCGCGCCAGGAACCGGGCCAGCAGCGAGCCGACCACGACCAGCGTGATGGCAATGAAGACGTTCGGCAGGTATGCGATCAGCCGGCTCAGCATCGCGGTCATGAGGGTGGCTTCGAGCGCGGCGAGGCCGACCAGTACGCCGGTCAGGAGCGCCCCCCAGATGATCACCAGCCCCACCAGGCGCGTCGGGCTCCGCCCTGGCGACCACTCGGCGATGGCCGACAGTCCCCAGTCGTCCAGCCGGTCGTCGAACCGCACGCCGGTGAGTATCCGGGCCAGCAGCCAGCGGATCACCAGGCCCGCGGCCAGCGCGGCGAAGACGGCCAGCAACATGGCGATGGCTGCCGGCACGAAGCTGGCGAGGCTCGAGAGCACCTGCCTGAGTGATTCCTGGAGGGCGAACAGCACCTGGTCCCACATGATGGCTCCTTCCCGACCGGGGTGGCCGGCTACGGGTTGAACCGATCCGGCCAGCGCCAGCGCGAAATCAAGTAAGGCTTCTCCGCTTCGAACCGCAAGCAGAGCTCTTCGACCCGCCGTTCGCTGCTCGCCAGGTCGCGGCCGGCCATCTCCGCGACGTGGGAGGCGAACCAGCCGAGGTAGATCGGCGTGAACGCCGATACCAGATGCTCCCGGCTCATCACCCGCGTGTGGAACGCGATGGCAAAATCGTAGACGATCCGGGCCCACAGTGCGTCGGGCAGGCGGAAGTCCTCGTCGCTACGGCGGGAGAGCTTGCGCAGCTCGTGCAGGGTGGTCGGCGGCAGCACCAGCTCCCACACCGACATCAGATGCTCGACGCCGAGCCGGAAGCCGTTCACCGTCTGCTTGAGATCGACGGCCGGCCCGTCGAGCTCGGTCTGGGTGGGCACGCCCAGCAGTCCCACCGACTCCGAGCTCCGGATCTTCTGCCACTGCGGCACGGTGCGCTCGGCCTCCCCGAAGAGGGTCGCGAGCACTCTCGCCAGCACGGCGCTCAGTTCGGTCTCTTCGTCCGCGGCCGTGCCGGAGCGGACGCCGATCACCGCCTGGCTGAGCTTGAAGCCGCCGGTCAGCGCGCGGTGCACCAGCCAGAGATCGGTGACGATGCGGCCGCCGTCTCCCGCCCAGGCGGTCTGGGCGGCACAGAACTGGCCGAACCGCGCCGAGCACGCAAAGTCCCCGCCGGCCGGGAACCGGAGCCGGCGGCCGTAGAGGGCCCGGGTGAAGGGGTAGACGATGCTGCTGGTGATCGCGCCGGCGAATTTCGGACGAGCGTAGTAGGGGGCCACGAAGTCCGCCCCCTCCTCCACGACGGGCCGGAGCAGGCGGGCGAAGCCGCCGAGCTCCATGGTGGTGACGTCGGCATCGACGACTGCCAGGGCGGCCGCGCCGACTCCGGCGGCGGACTCGAAGCACAGCCTCAGGACCTGAGCGCGGCTGGCCGGGGCGACTCGCTGCCCTTCCGACGGCGCCGCCAGGCGCAGCAATCTGGGCGGTTCGGTCACCGACTCCCGGGCGGCGGCGTGGACCTCGTCGGAGGCATCCAGGTCCGCCAGCAGCAGGACGGCCTCCCGACCCTGGAAGCTGCGCGCCAGATCCTCCTCCGCGGCCCGGAGCACCGGCCCGATCGTCTCGGCCTTGGCGTGGCCGGCGATCGCCACCACGAGATCGGCCCGCACCACAACGGTGGCCGGGGCTTCGCTCTCGGAGGGCGTGCTCTGGATCTCGACCACGTTCCGTCTCCTCCTCGGCGAGTGCCCGGACGACGGTCGCGGGCGAGTCCGAGGCATACTAGCTTACCACATGCCGACAATCCACCGCCGCAATGGCGTCGGCCCGACGCGAACGCTATGAAAATTTGGCCGGGCCGCCCCTTCCCATTGGGGGCCACGTGGGACGGTCGCGGCGTGAATTTCGCCCTCTTCTCCGAACACGCCACGGCGGTCGATCTCTGCCTCTTCGATAGTGTCGAGAGCGTCGAGGCCGACCGGCTCCGTCTGCCCGAGCACACCGATCAGATCTGGCACGGCTATCTCCCGGGGATTCTCCCTGGACAGCTGTACGGCTATCGGGTTCACGGCGCGTACGAGCCTTCCCAGGGCCATCGCTTCAACCCCAACAAGGTCGTGCTGGACCCGTACGCCAAGTCCATCGGGCGGACCATCAGTTGGGGGGATGAGATGTACGGGTACCGGATCGGCCATCCGGCCGGCGACCTCTCCTTCGATGATCGCGACAACGCCGCGTCCGCGTTGCTGGCGGCGGTCATCGACCCGGCCTTCACCTGGGGCGACGATCGGTCCCCGCGAACGCCGTGGCACGAGACCGTGATCTACGAGCTGCACGCCAAGGGCTTCACGATGCTCCAGCCGGATGTGCCCGAGCCCCTGCGGGGCACGTACGCCGGCCTGGCCTCCGAGCCGGTGATCCGCCACCTGCGGCAGCTCGGCGTGACCGCCGTGGAGCTGATGCCGGTCCACCATCACGCCAGCGACCGGCACCTCGTCGACCGCGGACTGAGCAACTATTGGGGCTACAACACCAGCGCGTTTTTCGCCCCCAACATCCGCTACGCCCATGCCGCCGCCCCGACCGATTCGGTGCGCGAGTTCAAGATGCTGGTCCGCAACCTCCACGCCGCTGGCCTCGAGGTGATTTTGGACGTGGTGTACAACCACACCGCCGAGGGCAGCGAGCTGGGGCCGACGCTGAGCTTCCGCGGGATCGACAACCAGGCGTACTACCGCCTCAGCACCGAGGATGCCCGCCACTACGTGGATTACACCGGCTGCGGGAACACGCTGAACATGCGGCATCCCCGGGTGCTCCAGCTGATCATGGACAGCCTGCGATACTGGGTGCTCGAGATGCGGGTCGACGGGTTCCGCTTCGACCTCGCCAGCACGCTCGCCCGGGAGCTGCACGCGGTGGATCGCCTGAGCGCCTTCTTCGACATCATCCACCAGGATCCGGTGCTGTCCCAGGTCAAGCTGATCGCCGAGCCCTGGGACCTGGGAGAAGGCGGATATCAGGTGGGCAACTTCCCCGTCGGGTGGGCCGAGTGGAACGGCCGCTACCGGGACGGCGTCCGCCGCTTCTGGAAGGGCGACGGCGGCATGGCGTCGGAGCTGGCCACCCGCCTGGCGGGCAGCAGCGATCTCTACGGTTGGAGCGGCCGCCGGCCCTACGCCAGCATCAACTTCGTCACCGCGCACGACGGGTTCACGCTCAACGATCTCGTGAGCTACAACGAGAAGCACAACGAGGCCAATGGCGACGACAACGCTGATGGCGAAAGCCACAACCTGAGCTGGAACTGCGGCGCCGAGGGCCCCACCGAGGACCCCGCCGTCCTGGCCACTCGCGAGCGCCAGCGGAGGAACTTCCTGGCGACGATGGCGCTCTCCCAGGGCGTGCCGATGCTGTGCGGCGGCGACGAGATGGGCCATACCCAGGGCGGCAACAACAACGCCTACTGCCAGGACAACGAGTTGAGCTGGATCCAGTGGGACCTGTCGCCCGCGAACCAGGACCTCCTCGCGTTCGCCCGCTACGTCTTCGCTCTGCGGCGCGAGCAGCCCGTCCTCCGGCGGCGGCGCTTCTTCCAGGGCCGGGCCATCCGCGGGGAGGGGGTGAAGGATATCGGCTGGTATCGGCCGGGAGGCCGGGAAATGGACGACGCGGCCTGGCGGGCCCACTTCATCCGCTCGTTCGGTGTCTGGCTGAGCGGAACGGCCCTCGGGGAGCTCGACGACGACGGGGAGCCGGTCATGGGCGCCACCCTCTACCTGGCCTTCAACGCGCACCACGAGCGGGTGCGGTTTCATCTGCCGAAACATCATCCCTGGGTGCGCTGGGAACGCCTGCTCGACACCGCCCAGCGCGAATGGGGCCGCCGACACGTGGTCCGGGATCACACGTACCGGATAGCCGCCCGCTCGCTCGCCATCTTCCGGGCCGTCGGCGCCCCCGGCGCGACCGGATGAGCCAGGAGAGCCGGCTCACCGACTTCAACCTCCATCTCCTGCGGGAGGGCACGCTCTATCGCGGCTACCGGGCCCTCGGAGCGCACCTGTACCGGGAGGAAGACCGCGACGGCGTGCGATTCGCCGTGTGGGCACCCAATGCGGCGGCCGTCTCGGTGGTCGGCGAGTTCAACGGGTGGAAGCCCGGCCGGCATCCCATGACCGCGTACGGCGATTCGGGCGTGTGGGAGACCTTCGTCCCCGACGTCGGTGAGGGTGCGCTCTACAAATATCGCATCGAGTCCCGCACCGGCCGCTACCGCGCCGACAAGGCCGACCCCTACGCGTTCTCGGCCCAGGTCCGGCCCGCGACCGCGTCCCGAGTCGCCTCGCTCGACGGCTATGACTGGGGCGACGCGGCCTGGCTCACGCAGCGGGCGGAGGGCCGCCTCCAGCGGCAGCCCATGTCCATCTACGAGATGCACCTGGGCTCCTGGCGCCGGAAGCCGGAGGAGCAGGACCGCTGGCTGACCTATCTGGAGCTGGCGGAGCAGCTGCCCGACTACCTGCACGAGATGGGGTTCACCCACGTCGAGTTCCTGCCCCTGTCCGAGCACCCGTTCGATGGGTCCTGGGGGTATCAGACGGTCGGCTATTTCGCCGCGACCAGCCGGTTCGGCACGCCCAAGGACCTCATGCACCTGATCGACACCCTCCACCAGCGGGGGATCGGGGTCATCCTCGACTGGGTGCCGGCCCATTTTCCGCGCGACGAGCACGGCCTGGCCTACTTCGACGGCACCCATCTCTACGAGCATGCCGACCCTCGTCAGGGCCACCATCCCGACTGGGGCACGTTCATCTTCAACTACGGTCGGAACGAGGTCAGGTCCTTCCTCATCAGCAACGCGCTGTTCTGGCTGGATCGCTATCACATCGACGCGCTCCGGGTGGACGCGGTGGCGTCCATGCTCTACCTCGACTACGGCCGCCCGGCGGGATCCTGGGTACCCAACGAGTTCGGCGGGCGGGAAAACCTCCAGGCCATCGACTTCATTCGCCGGCTGAACGAAGTGGTGCACGGCGAGTATCCCGGCGCCGCCGTGATCGCCGAGGAGTCCACCTCGTGGCCGATGGTGTCGCAACCCACGTACCTGGGCGGGCTCGGCTTCACGTTCAAGTGGAACCTCGGGTGGATGCACGATATCCTGGACTACATGAAGCAGGAGCCGATCTACCGCAGCTTCCACCACCGCCTGATCACCTTCAGCCTGATGTACGCCTACACCGAGCACTTCGTGCTGCCGCTCTCGCACGACGAGGTCGTCCACCTGAAGTCGAGCATCCTGGGCCGGATGCCGGGAGACGACTGGCAGCGGTTCGCCAACGCGCGACTGCTCTACGGGTTCATGTTCGGCCACCCGGGCAAGAAGCTGCTGTTCATGGGTGACGAGTTCGGCCAGTGGCGGGAGTGGAACCACGATCAGAGCCTCGACTGGCACCTGCTGACGTCCGAACGGCACCGGGGCCTCCAGCGCTGGGTCCGCGATCTCAACACCCTCTACCGAGGGGAGCGGGCGCTCTCCGGCCTGGATGGCGACCCGGCTGGCTTCGAGTGGATCGACTGCAGCGACACCACCCGGAGCGTGGTGGTCTTCATCCGCCGGGGCGGCCCGGCCACGCTTCCGCTCGTCTTCGCGTGCAACTTCACGCCCGTGCCGCGGCTGAATTACCGGATCGGGGTGCCGGTACCCGGCTACTGGCAGGAGATCCTCAACGGGGACGCCGCACTATATGGTGGCAGCGGCCTCGGCAACTACGGCGGTGTCGAATCGGCTCCCCTTCCCTTGCACGGCCGGCCGCAGTCCGTCACGCTCACTCTCCCACCTCTGGCCATGGTGGGCTTCCGGGCGCCGGCGCCGGAATCATCCGAGTGAGCGGATACCTGCCCGCGCTGGGCGCCACCTGGACCGGAACGGCGACGCGGTTCCGCGTCTGGGCGCCGGAGGCATCGAGGCTGGAGGTGGTGGTGGAGACGGCGGGTGGTCAGGTCTGCCACCCCATGCGCCCGGGCAGCGATGGCTACTTCACCACCGATCTCGCCGGAGTTGCACCCGGCATGCGCTATCGCTACCGGGTGGACGGGACGGGACCATTTCCAGATCCGGCCAGCCGGTACCAGCCCGACGGTGTCCATGGCCCTTCCGAAGTGATCGACCCCGGGGCCTACCGCTGGCGCGACACCGGGTGGTCCGGGATGCCGCTCGCGAGGCTGGTCCTGTACGAGCTGCACGTGGGGACCTTCAGCCCCGAGGGCACGTTCGCGGGCGTTGCCGAGCGGCTCACGGCCCTCGCCGACCTCGGGGTGACCGCGGTCCTCCTGATGCCCGTCGCCGACTTTCCCGGCCGCTGGAACTGGGGCTACGACGGCGTGGCGCCGTTCGCCCCGGCGCGGTGCTACGGCCGCCCGGACGATCTGCGCGCCCTGGTGGACAGGGCGCACGCGCTGGGCCTGGCCGTCCATCTCGACGTGGTCTACAACCACTTCGGTCCCGACGGCGCGTACCAAGGCGCGTTCAGCCGGACTTACGCCTCCCGGACGCATCGAAGCCCGTGGGGAGATGCGGTGAATTTCGACGGGCCGGGCAGCCGGCCGGTGCGCCAGTATGTGATCGAGAACGCCCTCCGATGGATTCATGAGTATCACCTCGACGGCCTTCGCCTCGACGCGACGCACGCCATCGTCGATGAGAGCCCGGTCCACATCCTCGCGGAGCTGGCCGCGGCAGTCCACGACTCGCTCGCCGGCGCGCAACGCCATGCGCTGGTGATCGCCGAGGATGCCCGCAACCTGGCGGCCATCGTGCATCGGCGCGACCGCGGCGGCATGGGACTCGACGGCGTCTGGTCCGACGACTTCCACCACCAGGTGCGGGTCGCTGTCGCCGGCGACCGGGACGGCTACTTCGCCGATTTCGACGGGACGGCCGAAGCCATTGCCGCCACGGCCCGACAGGGGTGGTATTACGTCGGCCAACCGGCGCCCTTCTTCGGGGGACCGAGAGGCAGCGATCCGGGGGGCATCTCGCCCGGCCGGTTTGTCTTCTTCCTCCAGAATCACGACCAGGTGGGCAACCGCGCCGCGGGCGACCGGCTCCACCATCGCATCGACCTCGCTACCTGGCGGGCTCTGTCGGTGCTGCTCCTGTTGTTGCCCGAGACGCCCCTGTTGTTCATGGGACAGGAGTGGGCCGCGTCCACTCCGTTCCAGTTCTTCACCGACCACAATCCGGAGCTGGGCCGGGCCGTGACCGAAGGCCGGCGCCGCGAGTTCAGCCGGTTTCAGGCGTTCGCCGACCCCGCCGCCCGCGGCGCCATCCCCGACCCGCAATCGCGCGACACGTTTCGTGCCTCCCGCCTCGACTGGGGTGAGCGCGAACACGGCTCCCATGCCGGGGTCGTACGCCTGTATCGCAGGCTGCTGGCACTGCGGCGCGAACTCACCGCGCCCGACGAGTTCGCGGTCGCGGCCCAGGACGACGATGTGCTGCGCCTGGAGCGGGTGAGCCGTGGCGGATCACTCCTCGCGCTTGTCCGACTCCGAGGCGAAGGCGACGTTCGGGTCGGCCCGGGCTGGCGCCCCGGGTGGACGACCGAGGACCGCGAGTTCACCGACGAGCCCGTGCCGGTCGGCCTTGGCGCCGATATCCGCTTCCGCCGGCCCGGGGCGGTCCTCCTGCTTGCTGCTCCAGGAGCGGCCTGAGGTGGGTGCCCCGCTGCCGGCTCGGGTCCCGGTCTCCAGCTATCGCCTCCAGTTGACCGCGGCTCAGGGATTCGCCGCCGCCGCGGAGTTGGTCCCGTACCTCTCCGACCTGGGCATTACCGAGTGCTACTGCTCGCCGGTCTTTGCCGCCCGGCCGGGCAGTGTCCATGGCTACGACATCTGCGACCATGGGCGCGCCAATCCCGAGCTCGGCGGCGACGCCGGCTTCGAGGCCATGAGCGATGCGATGCGCCGCGGCGGCCTCGGCCTCCTGCTCGACTTCGTCCCCAATCACATGAGCACCGAGCCCCTGGCCAATCGCTGGTGGCGCAGCGTGCTCGAGAATGGTCCGTCGTCGCCGTACGCCCGCTATTTCGATATCGACTGGAACCCTGTCAAGGACGAGCTCCGGGACAAGGTTCTGCTGCCGATCCTGGGCGCCCAGTACGGCGTGACGCTGGAAGAGGGACAGATCCGCCTCGAGTACGCGGACGGCGAGATCCGACTCCGGATCTACGAGTTGAACCTCCCCGTGAACCCGCGCTCGCTGAGCCTCGTCCTGGGACACCGGATGGAGGAGCTGCGGAGCACGGTTCCGGCCGATGATCCCGACCTGACCGAGCTGTTGAGCATCCTGTTCCATCTCGAGCACATCCCGCCCTATACCGAGACCGATCAGGCGCTGATGGCGGAGCGCGGGCGCGAGAAGGAGGTAGCGCTCGGCCGCCTGGTGGCGCTGCTCAATCGATCCGCAGTCGTCCGGGCTCATCTCGAGGAGAACATCCGCCGGTTCAACGGCACGCCGGGCGACCCACGGTCGTTCGTGCCGCTGCACCGGCTGCTGGAGTCGCAGCCCTATCGCCTGGCCGATTGGCGGACGGCGATGCACGAGATCAACTACCGCCGGTTCTTCGACATCAACGAGCTCGCCGGCCTCCGGATGGAAGAGCCCGAGGTCTTCGCCCAGGCGCACCGGCTGACGGCCCGGTGGGTGGCGGAAGGCCGCGTGACGGGCCTTCGCCTCGATCACGTCGACGGGCTGTTCGATCCGGCGACCTACCTGAGCGATCTCGGGCGGCTGCTCGGCCCCGCCGCGGTCTGGACTGTGGTCGAGAAAATCCTGTCCGACGAGGAGCGCCTCGATCCGACCTGGCACGCCCACGGCACTACCGGGTACGAGTTTCTCAACCAGCTGAACGGCGTGTTCGTGGACCCGATCCAGGGTGAGCGGCTCCCCGGCATTTACGCGGCCTTCAGCGACCGGCCGGACGATTTCGCCGACGTGCGCTATCAGTCGAAGAAGCTCATCGTCACCACCTCGATGGCGAGCGAGCTGAACGTCCTGGCCGCCGAGCTGAACCGCATTTCCGAGGGGCGTTGGCAATGGCGCGACTTCACCCTGGACAGCCTGCAGGACGCGCTGCGCGAGGTGGTCGCCTGTTTCCCTGTGTACCGGACCTACGTCCGGGCGGACGGATGGTCGGCGGAGGACGAGGCAGCGGTCGACCGCGCCATCGCCACGGCGCTGCGACGGAACCCGGCCCTGGAGCCCACCATCTTCCAGTTCATCCGGCGGATGCTGCTCCCCTCCCCCGACCCGACGATTCCCGGGCCGGAACAGCGTCGCCGGCTTCGCTTCGCCATGAAATTCCAGCAGTATTCCGGCCCGGTCCAGGCGAAGGGCGTGGAGGACACCGCGTTCTACCGGTTCGGCCCTCTGCTCTCGCTCAACGAAGTGGGCGGCGAGCCTAACCGGTTCGACTCCGGCGTCGAGCGGTTCCACCGGGCGAACGCCGAGCGGCTTGCCCACTGGCCGGTCACGCTGCTGGCGACGGCCACGCACGACACCAAGCGTGGTGAGGACGTCCGCGCGCGTCTCAACCTGCTGAGCGAGCTGCCGATCCGCTGGCGCGCCATGCTGAGGCGCTGGACCCGGATCGTCGCGCCCGCCCGCGAGACGGTCGAGGGCGTCGTCGCACCCGACGGAGGGGACGAGTATCTCTTCTACCAGACGTTGGTCGGCATCTGGCCCCCTGGGGCGGCCGCAGCCGACGCGGCCCTCGCCGACCGGATCCACGTGTATCTGACCAAGGCGATGCGCGAGGCCAAGATCCACACCAGTTGGATCAATCCATCGGCACCCTATGAGGCCGCGGTCGGCCGTTTCGTGCGCTTGGTGCTGCTGGGGGACCTGGCGGCCGCCTTCCACCGGTCCTTCCTTCCGTTCGCGCGCGAGGTGGCGCGGGCCGGCGCGGTCAACTCCCTCGCCCAGGTCGCCCTCAAGCTCGGCTCTCCGGGCGTCCCCGACTTCTATCAGGGGACGGAGCTCTGGGATCTGACGCTGGTGGATCCGGACAATCGGCGGCCCGTCGACTTCGCTCTTCGCCGCCGGTTGCTCGCCGAATTGCGGCCGATGCTGGCGCGGGTGGACCGCGGCGAGTCGGTGGCGAGCGAAGCGGCCGCCTTGCTGGACGAATGGGCGGACGGGCGAATCAAGATGTACGTCACGCTGGCAGGCCTGGGTCTGCGGCGCCGCTGTCCGGACCTCTTTCTTTGCGGCGAGTATCTCCCACTCGTGGGCCGAGGGCCCGCCGGGGATCACGTAGTGGGTTTTGCCCGCCGGAGCGCGGACCGAGCGGCGGTGGTGCTCGTTCCCAGGCTCGTGGCCGGCCTGGGCACCGACCACTGGCCCGTGGCCCCGGCGAAGTGGGCATCGACCGACGTCCCTCTGCCGGAGTCGCTGCGCGGCCTCGCCTGGCGCGACGTGCTCACCGGCGACTTGCATGCCCCGGGGGCGTCGCTGACCGTAGCCCGGGTCTTCGCGAGCCTGCCGGTCACGATCCTCGAAGCCCCACTTTCGCACTGAGACGCCGGCGGCGCCGGCGGGAGTCCGCACGATGGTCAAACCGGGGAGCGCCTCGGACCCTCTGTGGTACAAGGACGCCGTCATCTACGAGCTGCACGTGAAGGCGTTCTTCGACGCCAACAATGACGGCATCGGGGACTTCCGCGGCCTGATCGAGAAGCTGGATTACCTCCAGGACCTCGGCGTCACCTGCATCTGGCTGCTACCCTTCTTTCCCTCGCCGCTCCGGGACGACGGTTACGACATCGCCGACTACACCGGCGTCCATCCTTCTTACGGCACCCTGGAGGATTTCCAGGAGTTTCTGGACCAGGCACACGCCCGCGGCCTCCAGGTCCTGATCGAGCTGGTCATCAACCATACCTCCGACCAGCATCCCTGGTTTCAGGCGGCGCGGCGCGCGCCGCCGGGGTCCCCCGAACGTGATTTCTACGTGTGGAGCGACAACGACCAGAAGTACCCGGGTGTCCGGATCATCTTCACCGATACCGAAAAGTCGAACTGGACCTGGGACCCCGAGGCCAAGGCCTACTACTGGCACCGGTTCTTCTCCCATCAGCCTGATCTCAACTTCGACAACCCGGCCGTGGTCGAGGAAGTCCTCCGGGTGATGCGCTTCTGGCTCGACATGGGAGTGGACGGGCTCCGGCTGGATGCCATTCCCTACCTGGTCGAGCGGGACGGGACCAGCTGCGAGAACCTGCCCGAGACGCACGCGGCCATCAAGCGCATACGGGCCGCGCTCGATCGGGAGTATACCGGCCGCATGATCCTCGCAGAGGCCAACCAGTGGCCGCAGGACGTCCGGGCATACTTCGGCGAGGCGGACGAGTGCCACATGGCATTCCACTTTCCGCTCATGCCCCGCCTGTTCATGGCGCTGCGGCTGGAGGACCGCGACCCGGTGACGGATGTCATGCGGCAGACCCCCGAGATCCCCGAGGCGTGCCAATGGGGTCTCTTCCTCCGCAACCACGACGAGCTGACGCTGGAGATGGTCTCGGACGACGAGCGCGACTACATGTACCTCGCCTACAGCACCGACCCGCGCATGCGGATCAACGTGGGCATCCGCCGGCGGCTGGCGCCGCTGATGGAGTTCAACCGGCGCCGCCTGGAGCTGATGAACAGCATCCTGCTCTCGTTCCCCGGCACGCCGATCCTGTATTACGGCGACGAGATCGGCATGGGTGACAACGTCTACCTCGGCGACCGCAACGGCGTCCGGACCCCGATGCAATGGAGCGGAGATCGGAACGCGGGCTTCTCGCGGGCCAATCCGGCCCGGCTCTACAGCCCGGTGATCATGGACCCGATCTGCGGGTACGAGTCCACCAACGTCGAGGCCCAGCAGGGCGACACGTCCAGCATGCTGCACTGGACCAAGAACATGATCGCGCTGCGGAAGCTGTTCCGGGTCTTCGGCCGGGGCACGATTGAGTTCCTGGCCCCGATCAATCGGAAGATTCTCGCCTACATCCGGAGCTACGAAGGCGAGACGGTGCTGTGCGTCGCCAACCTGTCCCGCTTCGCCCAGCCGATCCAGCTGGACCTGTCGAGCCTTGCCGGCAAGACTCCCGTGGAGATGCTCGGCTACGTCGAGTTTCCGCGCATCGGGCGGATACCGTATCCGCTGACCCTCGGGCCGTACGGCGTGCTCTGGTTCGAGCTGCATGGAGAGTTGGAGCCGGTGGAGGCCGCGCCCGAGCCGACCTACGAGGTGGCCCTGGTCCTCGGGGCGACGGACGGCTGGGAGGCACTGGCGGCACCCGACCCCCGGGGGCTGCTGGAATCCAGGGTCCTGCCCCAGTACCTGCCCCGGCAGCGGTGGTTCGGCGGCAAATCGCGGGCGATCTCGAGCTGCCGGATCACCGACTGGGTACAGCTCTCCTCGACGGCCGGGTTGATGCTGGTCGACGTGGCCTTCGGGGGCGAGCACCGTGAGCGTTATCTCGTGGCGCCCGCCCTGGCCACCGGCGAAGAGGCGGAACGGATCCGGGCCGACCATCCCGACGCCGTGCTGTCCGCGGTCATGGCCGGCGGCATCCCCGGCGTGCTGTTCGACGTGGTCGCCCGGGAGCAGTGTTGCCTGGACCTGGAACGGCTGATCGCGGAGGAGGCGGAGCGCCCCGGCGCGCACGGACGCCTGTCCGGGCGGGCCGGCCGCGGGTTGACCCAAGTCGTCCGGACCGAGGAGCCCTGGTCCGTCAAGCGGCTGAGCGGCGAGCAGAGCAACTCGTCCATCGTGTTCGGCGACCAGCTGATCCTCAAGCTCTTCCGGCGGGTCGTCGACGGGCCCAATCCGGATGTCGAGGTTGGCCGGTACTTGACCGAAGTGGCCGGGTTCGGGGGCATCCCGGCGTTTGCCGGCGCGCTCGAGTACCACGGCGAGAATGGCAAGTCGGCTACCCTGGCACTGCTGCAGCGCCTCGTCCCCAACCAGGGCGACGGCTGGCGCTGGTTCCAGGAAGAGCTGGGACGCTACGTCGAGCGGGCGCTCACGCTGCCGCTTCCCGAAGCGGTTCCGCCGAACCCGATGGACGACGGAGACGAGCCGCTCTCGCCCGATCTCGACGAGTTGCTGGGGATCTCTGACGACGCCGCCGCCACCCTGGGCCGGCGGACGGCCGAGCTGCATCTGGCGCTCGCGACGCCCTCCGACGACCCCGCCTTCGCGCCGGTCGCCATGTCAGCGGCCGACTGGGACCATCTCGCCGCCGGGATTCGAACCCGGGCCATCGGCGCGTTCAACATGCTCAAGGCCGCGATTCCCCGGCTACCCGATGAACTGGTGGACCAGGCCATCCGGGTGCTGGGCCTGCGCAGTCAGGTGTGGACGAGGGTCGACCGGCTGACTCAGCTGACCCCGGGACCCCTCCGGACCCGGGTCCATGGCGACTTCCACCTGGGCCAGGTCCTCCGAGTCGGTACCGATTTCGTCATGCTGGACTTCGAGGGCGAGCCATCCCGTCCCCTGGAGGAGCGCCGCGGGAAGTACTCGCCGCTGAAGGACGTGGCAGGCATGCTCCGATCCTTCGGGTACGCCGCGCAAGTGGCCCTGATGGCGCACGTAGCGCGCCGGCCGGGGGACCTCGAGCGGCTGTTGCCGTGGGCCAGTCTCTGGGAGCGATCGGTGACCTGCGTGTTCCTCCGGGCCTACCGGCAGGCCGCGGGACCCGCGCCGTTCCTGCCCACCGATTTGCGGGAACTCCGACAAGTGCTCGAAGCGTTCGTGCTGGACAAGGCGCTCTATGAGCTGCAGTACGAGCTCGACAACCGGCCGAACTGGGTGCGCGTACCACTGACCGGTCTGCTCGATCTGGAGCTCGAGCGCGCCCGCTAGGTGTGAAGAGTCCTTCATGACCCATTCACGCCTCCTTGGAGCCCTCAGCCCAACCTTGGAGGCATGCGGCAACCCTCGGGGCCCGAGTTGGAGGTCACGCCGGAAGGCGGGCTCGGCCGTCTCATCGAGACCGAGGGCCGAATCGCGGCGACACTCGGCGCGGCGGAGGCGGAAGCCGCGGCGCTGCTGGAGGCCGCCAGGACAAGTGCGGAAACAGAAGCAGGCCGGTTCGGGGAGCTGGTCGAGACCGAGCTGTCGGAGCTGGCCGCGAGTGTGACGGCAGAGCGCGATGCAGAGCTCGCCCGGATCGCCGACGCCACCGAAGCGCACTGCCGACGGCTGCAGGATCTCCCGGAACACACCATCGAAGAGCTCGCCGGCTGGGTCGCCGAGCGGCTCCTGGATGAGGGCCGTTCCGGAGGCCCGCCATGATCTATCCGATGCTTCGCGTCCGGCTGATGGGGCCGCGGCCCCTGCTGGGCGGGGTGCTTGCGGTCGTTCAGGACGTGGGTCTGCTGCACCTCGCCGCCCCGCCGGAAGGCGGTCCGCTCCGCCCCAGCCCGCTCCCACCGACCGAGTCTCGCCGCCGCCGCCAGCTGAGCCGCATCCTCGAGGACGTCGACGCCGTCCTGGACGGATCGCCGGTCTCGGCGCCCGCCGGAGCCGCCGCGGGCACGGACGAGTTCGCACGCTGGGCTCGGCTCGCCCGCCGCGTACGCCGGTCGCTCGGCCGGCTCGCCGACAGAGCGGCGGCTCTCGAAGAAGAGCAGGCATTGCTGCAGCGATATCAGGGATTCTTCGGAGCCTTCGAGTCGCTCCTCCACGCCCGAGCGCTGCAACCCGGCTTCAGTGCGTTCCACATCGTGCTCCGGGCCGACCAGGCCGAGACCCTGCCCGCGCTTCAGCGGGCACTCGGCGAGCTGCTCGGCGATGCGTGCGAAACCCTGAGCCGCCCGCTCGAGGGCGGAGAGACGGCTCTTCTCCTCCTGGTACCGGCCTCGCGCGCGCCCGCCGTCGAGCACCTTCTGGGTGAGACGCGGGTGCAGGAGGTGCCCGTCCCGAGCGGCTACGGTCCGACCCTGATCGAGGCGGTTCCCCGCATGCGCGCCCGCCATGCGGAGATCCCGACCGAGCTGGAGGCCGTGCGCCGAGACCGGGCGGACCTGCTGCGGACGAGTGCCTCGGAGCTGGCGCGGGCGCGGATGGCGCTGCGCGACCGCCTGGCGCGGATGGATGCCCTCGCGCTCACCGCGGTCACTCCCCACAGCTTCGTGCTGGACGGCTGGCTGCCTGCGGGGACCGAGCCGCGCCTTGTTCGAGCACTCGACCAGTCATTCGGCCCGACCGTGGTGGTCGAGACGATCGACCGGGCACACTGGCAGGCCCAGGACGCCCCGGTGGTGCTGCGGAACCCCAGGCTCTTCCGGCCGTTCGAGCTCATCACCAGCCTCCTGCCGCTGCCGCGTTACGGCACCATCGACCCCACGCCCTACGTGGCGGTCTCCTTCCCGATGTTCTTCGGGCTCATGCTGGGCGACGCCGGCTACGGCGTCCTCGTCGCGCTTCTGGCACTGGCGCTGCACCGGCGCTCGTCGCCCGGCAGTACCCTGCGCGCAGCGGCGGAGGTCGCCGGGCCCTGCGCGCTCTTCGCGATCGTCTTTGGCGTCCTCTTCGGCGAGTATTTCGGCGACCTCGGCCACCGGTGGCTGGGGCTGCGCCCGCTCTGGCTCGACCGGCAGGAGGCGATCGTCCCCTTCCTGGCGCTGACCCTCGCGCTCGGGCTGGTGCACGTGGTGCTGGGCCTGGTGCTCGGCGTCCTCTCAGGCGCCCGCACCCACCCGCGACAGGCGATCGGCCGTGGCCTGTCGGCCGGGATGATCGTCCTCATCGCGGTCGCGCTCCTGGGCGCCTTCGAGATCCTGCCGCGCGCCGTGCTCACCCCTGCGGTCGTGGGGCTGCTGATCGCGTTTCCGATCCTGATCCTCGTGGAAGGAATCGTCGCGGCGGTCGAGCTGGTGACGGCGATCGGCCACATCCTCTCCTACGCCCGTATCATGGCGCTCGGCACCGCCTCGGTGATGCTCGCCATCGTGGCCAACCGGTTGGCCGGTGCGATGGGCAGCGCCGTAGTCGGCGCGCTGTTCGCCCTGCTGTTCCACCTGGTGAACTTCGGGCTGGCATTGTTCAGTCCCACGATTCATGCGCTGCGCCTGCACTACGTCGAGTTCTTCGGCACGTTCTATAGCCCGGGCGGCACCCGGTATGAGCCGCTCCAGCACTGGATTGCCCACCCCACCCGAACCGCCTGAACCAAGGAGCACGCCATGTCGATCCTGTGGGTCACGCTCAGCGCCGCGCTCGCCATCGGCATTCCCGCGCTTGCGACGGCCTGGGCGCAATCGCGGATCGGCCCGGCGGCCGCGGCAAGCCTCGCGGAGAAGCCGCAGCTCAGCACGACGGTCATCATCCTGGTCGCCATTCCCGAGACGATGGTCATTCTCGGATTCGTCGTCGCGATCCTCATCCTGCTGCGCGGCCAGACGGTCTGATCCGGCGATGGCACTCGCGGAGCTGCTGCGGAATCTGGAAGAGGAGGCCGACGCGCGCGTGCGCGCGATCCTCGCCGAGGCGCGCACCGGAGCCGAGCGGCTCGGCCTCGAGCGGGCCGCGGACCTCGCGCGCCGTTGCGCCGCCGCCCGGGACGCTCGAGAGGCGGAGCTTCGGGCGACGGCTGCCCGGGAGCTGGAGATCGCCCGGCGGCTGGCGGCCCGCAGGCTGCTGGAGGCGCGTGCCGGGGTGCTCGAGCGCATCCGCCGGCGCGCGGAGGCGCTGCTCGTGGCCCGAGCCGTTGATCCAACGGGCGTGCCGCGCCTTGCCCGGGACCTGGCGCTCGCCCTCGAGTACTTGGGCCCGGCACCGGCGATCGTCGAAGCCCCCGCGGCATTGGTGGAAGCGCTGCGCAGCACGATCTCGGACACCTCGCGAGTCACCTTCGAGCCGAGCGACGACCGCCGAGGGCTCGTGATTCGAACACCCGATGGGACGCTGAGCGTCGACGCGTCGATGGAGCAGCGGCTCGCCCGAGGGTGGCCCCGCCTGGCGATCGCCCTCGCAGGCCGCCTGGAGACGCTCCCTTGAGCGTGACCTGGGAGGACGTGAACGCGCGTGCCCGTGGGCTCGGGTCCCATCTGCTTTCGCCCGCGGCGCTCGCGCTTGTGGCGCAGGTTCGGGATCTCCAGACGTTGTCGCGGACGCTCGCGGAGGTCGGGGCGGTGTCCGAGGAGGTCCCGAACGCCAGCGCGACGGCGCTCGAGCTCGCTCTGCGGCGCGCCGCCGGCCGCGCTCTCGGAGTGGCGCGCCGCTGGCTGGGTGCGCGTGCGGAGGTCGTGGCGGTCGCCCTGGAGACCGAGGACCGCCGCAGCCTGCGCGCGCTGATCCGCGGCGCGGCCGCGGGCGTGCATGCCGAAGCACGGCTCACCGGCCTGGTGCCGACTCCGAGCCTGCCCGAGCGGCTGCTGCGCGAGCTGGCGGACCGGTCACGCATCCGCGATCAGGCGGCGCTGCTGGTGGCGGCGGGTCACCCGTATGGTCCGTCAATCCTCGCGGCAGCGGCTCCCCAGGAGCCCGATCTGTTTGCGATCGAGCTCGCCATCGGGCGGACCTTCGCCGAGCGGGCGCTCCAAGGGGCGCGGCGCGACGGGCGGTTTCTCCAGGCTTACGTCGGCGACCTCATCGACATCGACAATTGCCGGAATCTCCTGCTGGCGGGTCGCGAGCGGGACGAGCGGTCTCAGCCGGCGTTCATCCCGGGGGGGCGCAGGCTCCGCCAGGACGGGTTCGACCAGGCGGCCCGGGCCGCCGGCACCGCCGGCGTCGCCCGCGCGCTCGGGGAAGCGATGGGCGGCGGTCCGACCACGGCCTTGCTCGTGCGTCACGCCGACGCGCCTGCAGGGCTCGAGGACGCGCTGAAGGCAGCGGTCCGCGGCCGCCTGCTTCGCGAGGCGCGGCTCGATCCGCTCGGACCGGCGCCGCTGCTGCTGTACTGCGAGCGTCTGAGGGAACAGACGGTGGTGCTGAGCGAGCTGGTCTGGAGGCTGGATCTCGGAGCACCGCCTGCCCCCGTGCGGACCGCATGAACGATCGGGTCCGCGTCCTCTGTCGACCGGCAATCGCGGCCGGCTTCCGCCTCGCCGGTTTCACGGCAGACGAGGCCGAGGACGCGGCCGAAGGCGGCCGGCGTCTCGCGGCATTGATCGGGCAACCCGACGCTGGCGTCGTGCTGGTGCAGGATGACTTCTACGCCGCTCTGCCCGACGCCGAGCGCCGCGGACTCGCCCGCCGGCCGCTCCCGCTGGTGGTGCCGTTCCCCGCGCCGGCCTGGACGCCGCTCGCGGAAGGTCCCGAGGCGTTCATCACCGAGCTGCTGCGCCAGGCCATCGGGTACCGGGTAAGGCTGGGATGAGCGGCGCCACGCTGATCCGGATCTCCGGTGCCCTCGCCGAAGCGCGGCCAATGCGTGGCGCGGCGCTCTACGAGCTCGCGCGGGTCGGCCATCGCCGGCTCCTCGGCGAGGTGATCCGGATTCAGGGAGACGTCGGCACCCTCCAGATCTACGAGGATACCAACGGCCTGCAGACCGGTGAGCCGGTCGAGCTGACCGGCGGCGCGCTCACGGTGACGCTTGGCCCGGGCCTGCTCGGTGCCATCGTGGACGGCACCGGGCGGCCGCTGGGCCGGCTGGCGGAGCAGACCGGGGACTTCATCCAGCCGGGCGCCGATGCGCCCACGCTCGATCCCACCCGGCGGTGGCGGTTCACCCCGGCAGTCCACCCTGGTGATCCGGTCGAGGGGGGAGATGTGCTCGGCGTAGTCGAGGAGCGCCCGGGCTTCGTGCACCGCATCCTGCTGCCACCGGGTCCGGGCGGGGTCGTCGCGTCAATTGAGGAAGGGGAGTTCACCGTCGCCGAGTCCGTTGGCCGGCTGACCGACGGCACTTCGCTTCAGATGGCGCAGCCGTGGCCAGTTCGCCGCCCGCGGCCCGTGGCCGAGCGCCTCCCGGACGACCGGCCGTTCGTCACCGGTCAACGGGTCTTCGATTTGCTGTTCCCCGTCGCCGAGGGCGGCGTGGTGGTGGTGCCCGGTGGATTCGGCACGGGAAAGACGGTCATCGAGCAGTCGCTCGCCAAGTTCGCGGATGCGGACATCGTCGTGTACATCGGCTGTGGCGAGCGGGGCAACGAGATGGCCGAGCTGTTGCACGAGTTTCCGCGGCTGACCGACCGACGGACGGGCCGCTCGATCATGGACCGCACCGTGATGGTCGTGAACACCTCCAACATGCCGGTGGCCGCGCGGGAAGCGTCGGTGTACCTGGGCATGACCATCGCGGAGTACTACCGCGACATGGGGTATCGGGTGGCCCTGCTGGCCGACAGCCTCTCGCGGTGGGCCGAGGCGCTGCGGGAGATCAGCGCGCGCCTGGCGGAGATGCCCGGCGAGGAAGGCTACCCCACCTACCTGGGCACCCGGCTCGGCCAGTGGTTCGAGCGTGCGGGCCGGGTCCGCACCAGCGGCCGGTCTCCCCGCGAAGCGGCGCTCACGGTCGTCGCCGCCATCTCCCCGCCCGGTGGCGACCTCTCCGAGCCGGTGACTCAGGCAGCGCTTCGCGTCGCGGGTGCCCTGTGGGCGCTCGACCCGTCATTGGCTCAGCAGCGCCAGTTCCCGGCCGTCGATTGGAGCACGAGCTACTCGCTCCAGGTCGACGCCGTTTCGCCCTGGCTCGCGCGTGAGGGTGGCGACCGGTGGGTCGAATTCCGCCGCTCGGCGCTCGAGCTGCTGCAGCGCGGGCGCGAGCTGAAGGACATCGCCGGGCTGGTAGGGCCGGACGCGTTGCAGGATACCGATCGCATGGCCCTGGAATCCGCCAGGATCCTGCAGGAGCTGGTGCTGGGCCAGAGCGCCTACGACGACAACGATGCCAGCTCGGCCGTGACCAAGACGTACCAGCTCGCGAGCCTGGCGCTTGCGCTCCACCGGCGCGGCCTCGCGGCGATCGGGACCGGCGTCCGATTCGAGCAGCTCGAGCTCGGGCCCGCTCGGCGGGCGCTCGCCGCCGTTCGCAGCGCCACCGCCGCCGAGTCGGCCGCCCTGGCTCGCGAGGCCGATCGGTCCATCGATCTGCTCACGGCGGAGGCACCTCGATGACCACGTCGCCCGAGACGCTTGTTCGTACCTATCAGGGAGCCGCCGGAGCCGCGGGCCCGCTGGTCTTCCTGCAGGGCACCCATCGGGTGGCCCTTGGCGAGCGGGTCACGCTCGCGATCCGCGGCCAGCCGGATCGGCGCGGGCAGGTGATCGAGGCCGGGAACGCGCTGACCGTGGTGCAGGTGTTCGAGGAGACGCTCGGTCTCGCGCCATCCGAGACCGCCGTCACGCTCACCGGTGAGGTCGCCTCCGTCGTGGTGGGCCGGGAGCTGCTGGGCCGGGCATTCAACGGCGTCGGGGAGCCGGTCGACGGTCTGCCGGCCCCGATCGGCGAGGCCCTGGTTCCCATCACAGGCGCCCCGATGAATCCGGTGCGGCGCCAGCGCCCCGCCGACTTCATCGAGACCGGGATCTCGGCGATCGACGGGCTCAACACCCTGGTCCGAGGCCAGAAGCTACCGGTCTTCTCCGGTCCCGGGCTGCCCGGTCTGGAGCTGGCCGCGCGCATCGTGGAAGGCGCGCGGGCGCCCCACGGCGAGCCGTTCGCCGTGATCTTCGTGGGCATGGGCATCACGGCGCGCGAGACCCGCGGATTCCTCGACCGCTTCCGCGCCAGCGGCGCGATGGAACGCAGCGTCGTCTACCTCAACGAGACGCGCGATCCCGGGATCGAGCGCCTGATGGCGCCGCGCGTGGCGCTCGCCCAGGCCGAGTTCCTCGCGTTCGAGGCGGGGCTGCACGTGCTCGTCGTCATGGCCGATCTCACGAACTACTGCGATACGCTGCGGGAGGTGGCGACGGCGCGAGAAGAGCTGCCCGGTCGCCGCGGATACCCCGGCTACATGTACACCGACCTCGCGACCCTGCTCGAACGGGCCGGGCTGCTGGAGGGACGCGCCGGATCGGTCACCCAGATCCCGATCCTCACGATGCCGGACGACGACATCACTCACCCGATTCCCGATCTCACCGGCTATATCACCGAGGGGCAGATCGTTCTGAGCCGGGAGCTCCACCGGCGAGGCATCGTCCCGCCGATCGACGTCCTGCCGTCGCTGTCGCGGCTGATGAACGCCGGAGTCGGCGCCGGCCGCACCGTGCCCGAGCACCGGGAATGGGCCAACCAGCTCTACGCGAGCTACACCCAGGGACGCGAGGCCCGGCTCATGGCGGCTGTCGTCGGCGAGGCCGGGCTCGGCCAGTCGGACGGGCGCGCCATGGCCTTCGCCGAGCGATTCGAGCGCGAGTTCGTGGGTCAGGAGCGGCGCCGAAGCCTCACGGAAACGTTCACCGCGGGCTGGCGCTTGCTCGAGACGCTGCCGCGGGACGACCTGCTCCGCATCGGCGACGCCACCTGGGCCGGCCACGTCCCGGGCGGGAAGGCTGCCGGGTGAGCACCGATCGCCGGCCCGTGCCTACACGGCAGAACCTGCTCGCGCTGCAGCGCCGCCTGGAGCGGGTGGGGAAAGGCACCGTGTTGCTGCGCCGGAAGCGCGAGGCACTGGTCGCAGAGCTCTTCCGCCTCGCGCGGCCGGCGGCCGCCGCCCGAGTGTCCATCGGCGAGCGCGCGGCCCGCGCCTACCCCGCCCTGTTGCGGGCTCTGGCGCAGGAAGGGTCGGATGGGCTTCGTGCCCTGGGCTGGCCCGGGCGAGACCTCCGCGTCGAGATCCGCTCGGGTCAGGTCTGGGGGCTCGCGGTGGCGGAGATCCTCCGCCGGCCGCCGATCCCCCGCACCCCGCAGGCCAGGGGCGTGCCGCCCGCCAGCGCGTCGGGCGCGGCGGCGGAAGCGGTCACCGAGTTCGAGGAGCTGATCGAACTGCTGCTCGGCGCGGCCAGCCGGGAATCGCTCCTCCGCCGGCTCGGGGACGCCCTGGCCCGCACGTCGCGCCAGGTGAATACCCTGGAACGTCGCCTCCAGCCTGCGCTGCGCAGTGATCTCACGACCGTCCGCCGCACGCTGGACGAGCGGGAGCGCGAAGAGCATCTCCGACTGGAGCGACTCCTGCGGGCCCGCCGGCGAGCGGCCCCCGACGCCGGTGACTCTGGCGCAGTCTGACGTTCCGCACTATCGTGGGGTTATGGCTCTCCGTTCCGGCATCTACATCGTCCCGACGCACCGGTGGTACATCGAACGCACCGTGTGGCTCATCGCCGGGCTGGTGCTCATCGCGGGCACCGCGCTCGCCGCGATGGTGCAGCCGCTCTGGGTGCTCCTCATCATCGCCACGGGACTCGCCTCCATCACGGTGGCCCTGACCGGCTTCTGTGTCGTGGGGAACGTGCTGCGTCTGTTCGGCTTCACGCCCATGCTCGGCGCCGGCGAGCTGAGGCCGGGAAAGCCGTACTTCATGCAGACGGACGCGTGGTACCTCGAGCGGCGGATCTACCTTGCGGTGGGCATCAACATCTCCATCGCGTCGGCACTGACGCTGGTGCTCAGCCCGTGGTGGCTGCTGTTCACCGGGTTCGTCGGCGTCGCCATGGTGTGGTTTGCGGTGACGGGCTTCTGCATCATGGCCAACGGCCTGTACTGGCTCGGCGCGGAGCCGCGCCTCAAGCCGGACGCGGGCAGTGTCGGCCCGGCCGCACCCGGCGCGGCCACGCCCGCGCAGATCTGAGCGCCGGATCTAGAGCCTGACCGGCGGCCGCGGCCGCGCCGCCCCCGGCCCCCAATCGTCCCCCTCGAAGCCATCCTCGGGCCGCTGCCGGCTCTCCAGCTCCCGCACCTCGCGCTCGGCCGCCTCGAGCTCCTCGCGGTCGATCCCGTCGTCCCCCACCAGGCGCGGACCGGGATGCCGCGGACGCCGGAGCAGCCAGATGACCAGCGCCGCGCACGCGGCACCGGCCACCAGCAGCGTCCCGAACACCCCGCTCACCAGGGGCACGTCAGCGGTCGTCCACCAGCACTTCCACCCCCCGCCCCGTAATCCGATGTGACACGAGCGGAGTGAGCCGCCCCGTCTCGCCGACCGTCACTGCTTCCTTGAGCGCCTGCATCCCCACCGCGATCCCGGCCTCGTCCCGGGCGAAGACCGACGCGATCGGTTCGCCCGCGCGCACCGGATCGCCCGGCTTCACCGTGATCACGAAGCCGACCGTCGGGTCCACGTCGTCGTCGACCTTGGTGCGGCCGCCTCCCAGCTCGATGATGGCGCGGCCGAGGCGGCGGGGCTCCACGGACGAGACCACGCCCGCGCGGTCGGCGCGGTAGACGTCCACCGCCTCGGCCTGCGGCAGCAGTCCTGGATCGTCGACCACCTTCGGATTGCCGCCCTGTGCTTCGATGATCCGGGCGAACGTCTCGAGTGCGCGGCCCGAGGTCACCGACGCCTCCAGCCGCCCGCGCGCCTCCGCCATGTCCGGCGCGGCGCGCACCAGCACCAGCATCTCCCCAGCCAGAGCGTAGGTGACTTCCATGAGGTCGGCCGGGCCGCTGCCGCGAAGCCCCTCGATCGCCTCCTCGACCTCGAGCGCGTTGCCGCAGGCGCGGCCGAGGGGACGGTCCATCGCGGTGAGCAGCGCGACGGTGGGACAGCCGCGGGCCTCGCCCAGACCGATCATGGTGCGCGCGAGCTCGATGGCGCGCTCGGGATCCGTCAGAAACGCGCCGCTCCCGGTCTTCACGTCGAGCACGAGGCCGTTCAGGCCCTCGGCCAGCTTCTTCGACATGATGCTCGCGGCGATCAGCGGGATCGATTCGACCGTGGCGGTGACGTCCCGGAGGGCGTAGAGCCGTTTGTCGGCCGGCGCGATCTCCGGCGTCTGCCCGAGCATGGCGCAGCCCAGGCGGTCGACCTGGGCGCGCGCCTCCTGCAGCGAGAGGTTGGTACGAAACCCCGGGATCGACTCGAGCTTGTCGAGCGTGCCGCCGGTGTGGCCGAGCCCACGGCCCGACATCATCGGCACCGCGACGCCGCAGCTCGCCACCATCGGCGCGAGGAGCAGCGACACCTTGTCGCCGACGCCGCCGGTGGAGTGCTTGTCGGCCACCGGGATGGGGGAGCCGTCGAAGCGGAGCCGGTCGCCCGAGTCGATCATGGCGTCGGTCAGTGCCGCCAGCTCGCCCGGCTCTAGCCCGCGGAAGAATATGGCCATGAGCAGCGCCGACATCTGGTAGTCCGGCACCTCGTCCGCCGCGTAGGCGCGCACCAGGTGCCCCCATTGGTCCGGGGAGAGCGCTCGGCCGTCGCGCTTGTGCTCGATGAGCTGCGGAATCACCATTCGACGCCACCTGTCACCAGGACCGTCCTCTGTCGAGATCTCGCATCGTGTTCGCCACCGTGCTGATGTTGCTCGCCGCCCCGCCGCTGGCCGCGCAGTCGGCGGCGGATCACGTCGGCCTCGGGGTGGCGGCCATGCAGGTGCACGACCTCCACACGGCGCTCGCCCACTACGAGGCGGCGCTGGCCCTGGACTCGACCGCGTACGAGGCCAACTGGCGGGCGGCCCTCGCCCTGCTCGACGAGGGCGAGCAGATGCCCGAGGGCATGAAGAGTCCCGAGCGCGATTCGGTCTACGCCCGAGCCGAGGTCCTGGCGCGCCGCGCCGTGGCGGCGGACTCCAACCGCGCGGAAGGGCACTTCGCCCTGGCCGCCGCCGTCGGGCGCGCATCGCTCACGATGGGAAAGAAGGCGCGGATTCGCCGCGCCGCCATCATCCGCGACGAGGCCCGGCGCACCCTCGAGATCGACCCACGCCACGACGGAGCCTACCACATCCTCGGCCGCTGGAACGCGGAGATCATGCGGCTGTCGGGATTGAGCCGCTTCTTCGCGAAGAACCTCCTGGGGGCCGGCATCTTCAACGAGGCATCGTGGGAGGAAGCGGTCTCGGACATGGAGCGCGCCGTGGCACTCGACCCCGGCCGTCTCTATCACCGGTTGGAGCTGGCGGAGATCTACGTGGACCGGAAGCGCTACGACGACGCTCGCTCGGAGCTCGCTCAGCTGGCGGCGCTTCCCGACCGCGAGCTCATGGACAGCGTCTACCGTCGGCAGGGGGCTGAATTGGCGGCGAGGATCGCCAGAAAGAAGTGACCCACGGAATGGCTCAGAGGATGTCGCGCGCCCGATCGGCCGCGCGCTCGAGACCTTCCTCCAGCCGCTTCCGCCGGCGCGCCAGGTCGCGCCGCGTGTGCGCTCCGGCGCGCTCCAGGCCCTCGGCCGTATCCTCGCGGAGCCGCTCGAGTCGCCGACGCAGGCGGCGGCGGGTCTTCTCTCCGCTCTCCGGGGCCAACATCAGCGCGATCCCCGCACCGATCAGCGCCCCGAAGATCATCCCGGCGGCGAATCCGCCGAGCCCCCGCCCCGGCTCGGGACCGCGGTCGCTTCCACCATCGGGTGTACGCTCTTCGTCGGCCATCGATTCCTCCGTGTCCCCAGGCAAACTCGGACTCCCCTGCAACCTACCCCTATCCGGGAAAGCGTCAACCTTCATGACACCATAGACTTTTGACAGATCGGCTGCACATTCCTTCATGAGTTTTCGGGCCGGGGCGGCTGCCTTATACTGGTGCAGGCGGTCCCCCCTCCGGGCGGCTCCCGCCGGCCCCCTCGACCAGGACGCACCATGACCTCGGCTGCCATGGCGATCGACGACGTCGAACGGCTGCAGGCGCGCCTCACCGCGCTGGAGCAGGAACGGAAGCACTTGCTGGCGGTCATCGAGATCCTCCAGGACGTCGGCGGCTCGCTCCACTTCGCCGAGGTCGTGCAGTCGGTCGCGCTCCGGCTGGGCGAGACCTTCGGACTCGACCGTTGCTCGATCTTCCTCGCGGAGCGGGGCGGCGGCAGCGTCCGGCTGGTGGCGAGCTACGAGGATCCCGGCATCCGGAACTATGTGGTCGACCTCGACCGCTACCCGGAGCTCCGCCGCGCCCTCCAGACCGGCGAGACGGTGTTCATCGCCGACGCGGCCACCGATCCGCAGCTGGGCCCGGCACGGTGGGCGCTGGCCGCGCGGAAGGTCAAGACCATCACCGTCATCCCGATCTCGTGGCGGGGTGTCGCCATCGGCGCGATCTTCCTGCGCACGTTCCGCGACGGGCCCAGCTTCTCCGCGGCCGATCTCCAGTTCTGCCAGGTTGTCGCCAACCTCACCGCCAAGGCCCTGCGCAACGCGCACCGCTTCGAGCGCCTCCGGCAGCGGAAGGGCGAGGACGAAGGCGCCCGCCGGCGGGAGCAGGAACAGGCCGCGCTGCTCGGCTTCATGCGGCGCCTGCTGGCCGGCTATCCGGCGCCACGGGAGGACGATGACGGCCTGGCCGACGGAACTACCGCCGAAATCGAGCGGCTGGTGGGTGTCGCGCGGGCAGTCCTGAACCAGGAGTCCACCGCGCGGTGACCGGCGGCGCAGCCGAACGGATCCTCAGGCTGCGCGAGCAGATCGACCGGGCCAATCACGCCTACTACATCCTCGACGCGCCCGAGATCCCGGACGCGGAATACGACGCGTTGTTTCGCGAGCTCCAGGCGCTCGAGACCGAGCATCCCGAGCTGCGCTCGCCCGACAGTCCCACCCAGCGCGTCGGCGCGCCGCTCTCCAGCGCGCTCGCCAAGGTCACCCACCGCCGTCCGATGATCTCGCTGGCCAATGCCTTCTCGCCCGAGGAGCTCACGGCGTGGGAAGAGCGCAATGCCCGCATCCTGCCCGAAGTCCGCACGGCCGGCTACACCGCCGAGATCAAGATCGACGGCGCCGCGGTGACGCTGACGTACGAGGACGGCCGGTTCACGGTGGGGGCGACGCGCGGCAACGGCGTCATCGGTGAGGACATCACTCCCAACCTCCGCACCATCGCCGACGTCCCGCTCGCCCTCAAGGGCAAGGGATGGCCCGCCGTCATGGAGGTCCGGGGCGAGGTGTACCTGCCGTACGCCGGCTTCACCAAGGTCAACCAGGCCCGCGAGCGCGAGGGCGAGCCGCTCTTCGCCAACCCGCGCAACGCCGCCGCCGGCGGCCTCCGCCAGCTCGATCCCAACCTCACGCGCCGGCGGCGGCTCCGCATGTTCGCCTTCGCCGTCGAGCCGGTCGAAGGCCGGCTGGGAGTCCGCACCCATTGGGAGCTGCTCGACCAGCTCGCGGCGTGGGGCTTCCAGATCGAGCCCCATCGCGCGCGGTTCACGTCGCTGGCCGAGGTACAGGCAGCCATTGCCGGCCTGGAGGAGGAGATTCCGAAGCTGGAGTTCCAGGCCGACGGCGTCGTGGTCAAGGTCGACCGCCTCGACCTCCACCGCGAGCTCGGCGTGGTGGGCGGCCGCGAGCCGCGCTGGGCGATCGCCCGGAAGTTCGCGCCCGAGGTAGCCGTTACCCGTCTCGAGGAGATCCGGATCAACGTCGGCCGCACCGGCGCGCTGAATCCGTACGCGGTGCTCGCGCCGGTCGTCATCTCGGGAGTCACGGTGAGCGCGGCGACGCTGCACAACGAGGATCTCATCGCCCAGAAGGACATCCGCGCCGGGGACCAGGTCGAGGTCATTCGCGCGGGCGAGGTGATTCCCCAGGTGGTCCGGCCCGTGCTCGACGGCGTCGATCCCGGCACCCGCGGCGCGCCATTCCGGATGCCCGACGCCTGCCCCGACTGCGGCACGCCGGTGGAGCGGCCCGCCGACGAGGTCATGCGCTATTGCCCCAACGTCTCCTGTCCCGGCCGGGTGCTGGAGGGCATCGTCCACTACGCCTCGCGCGACGCCATGGACATCCGCGGCCTCGGCTACGAGCGGGTGCGGCAGCTGCTCGAGCAGCGGTACATCGCCGACGTGGCGGACCTGTACGACCTCACCCCCGAGCGGTTGGTGGAGCTCGACCGGTTCGCCGAGCAGTCGGCGCAGCAGCTCGTGGCCGCCATCGCGGCGTCGAAGGCCCGGCCGCTGTCGTCGCTGCTCTTCGGCCTGGGCATTCGGCATGTCGGCAAGACGGTGGCTCAGCTGCTCGCGCGCCGGTTCGGGACGATGGCGGCCCTCATGCAGGCCACACCCGAGCAGATCAACGATGTGCCGGGCGTGGGAGGCGCGATCGCCGAGGCGGTGGTCGCGTTCTTCGCCGAGCCGCGGAACGTCACGCTGATCGAGCGGCTCCGGAAGAGCGGTCTCGAGTTCAGCGAGCCCCGGGCCGCGTCGGCCGACGGCCCCCTGCTCGGCAAGACCTACGTCCTCACGGGCACGCTGCCCACGCTGTCGCGCGGCCAGGCCACCGAGCTCATCGAGGGCGCGGGCGGGCGCGTAGCGGGCAGCGTCAGCAAGAAGACCGATGCGGTCGTGGCGGGCGACGACGCCGGCGGCAAGCTCGACAAGGCCAAGACGCTGGGCGTCGAGGTCATCGACGAGCCGGAACTCTTGCGTCGCGTCGGCCGCACGGCCTAACTTCGAGCACTTCCTCCTCCGACGGTCATTCGATGAGCGCTCAGTCGTCCTCCTCGCCGCGTCCCGGCCTCCGCCTCGGGCGCAAGGTCATCCACCAGCTCCGCGCCGCCCTCGAGCGCGACACGGGGCTGCAGGCCGCGAGCTATCTCCAGGAAGCGGGCTTCGCCGGCGGTGAGGAGCTGTATGGCGAGTTCACTGCGTGGCTCCGGTCGACGCACGGCGTCGACCGGCCGGCCGACCTCGACGCGCACTTCCTGAACGAGGCGCTGTCGCGCTTCTTCGCCGAACAGGGCTGGGGGGCGCTCACTGCGCAGGCGCTGGGCGGGACCGTGCTGGCGCTCGACTCCACCGAGTGGGCCGAGGCCTCCGACGAGGGTCGGGGCGAGTTCCCGTCCTGCCATCTCACCTGCGGTCTGCTGGCGGACTTCTTCGGCCGTCTGTCCGACGGCCTCGTGGCGGTCATGGAGGTGGAGTGCCGCTCCCGGGGCGACGCCCGCTGCCGGTTCCTGGCGGGCGCCCCCGAGACGCTGAGCGCGCTCTACGACCGGATGGCGCAGGGCGCGAGCTACACCGACGCCCTGGGCCTCAATTCGAGCCCTTCAGGAGCCTGATCCCGCCCGAGCCGGTCTCGATCGCGATCGTTCCCTTCCCGTCGCCGATCGTCCCCACCATGTGATCCCGGCCGTGCCGGGTGATCTGCAGTGGAAAGTCCGTCTCGATATCGCCGCTCGAGGTCTCGATCTCGACCTCCGCGCCCAGCGAGGCCGGCGCGCGGATGGCGATGTCGCCCGAGCCGGTCTCCACCCGCAGCGAGGCGACGTCGCGCCGAAGCTCCGCCGTCACGCCCCCGCTGCCGGTCTCCAGTGAAAGCTCCGGTGCCACCACACCGGCCAGCCGGATCGACCCCGAGCCCGTGTCGACCGACAGATCCCCCGCCTCGAGATCGCTCCCGGTCACGTCGCCCGAGCCAGTGTCGATCGACAGGGTCCGGCTCCGCACGCGCGAGACCTCCACGCTGCCCGAGCCGGTGTCCACGCTCAGGTCCCCCTCGATCTGCGTCGCCCGCACCGAGCCCGATCCCACGTCGATGCGGAGCCCGCCCTTCACCCCGTTGGCCGTGACCTCGGCCTGGTGGGTGTCGAGCGTGAGATCGCCTTCCACGTTCGTCACCGCAATCGATCCCACCGCGAGATGAACCGTGACCCGGTGGCCGCGCGGCACCCGCACTACCAGATCCGCGCGCGCGTCCAGGCCCTTGCCGCTCGCGATGGTGACCTTGCGGCCCTCCGCCCGGTCGTCCCCACGGTGGCGGCCATGCTCGTGCTCGTCGTCCATGTCGCCGAAGGTGCCATCCTCCCGCACCCGGAGCGTGGTCGAGCTGCCCGGGCTCCCGCGCCCGGAATTGATCCGATCCTCCGGATAGAGGACGCGGAGCGTCGCGCGGCCGTCGATCTCACCCTGGGCGACACGCAAACGCGCGGCGTCGGCGCCGGCCCGCGTCAGCTGGATGGCGACGCCGCCCTCACCCGCCTCGATGCGGACCGCGCCGACGAGGTTGTAGATGGCGACCGCATCGTCATCGATGGTATAGCGTTCGAGCGGCTGCTGGGCGTGCAGTGTGGCGGCCAGGGCGAGCGGAACGGGCAGCAGAATGGGAAACCGCGGCATCAGGGGCGCTCCGAAGGAGAGGACCCCCGTTGGACAGGTCGAGCGCGTGCAGGGTTGCAGCGGCCGCTCAGAGCCGGCCGGCGTACTCCGGGCGGATCACGAGCTCGCCGCCCTGGATGATCTCACGATCCCAGGGTAGCACGATGAAGCTCTCGGTTTCGAATGCGTGGTAGTCGGGGGCGTAGTCGCCCGTCTTGAACGACACCGCGGTGCGAACCTCCGCCGGCTGGAGCGCCCGCACCTCGTTCAGCGCGAGCCTCATGGTGCTGCCGGTGTCGCAGGTCTCGTCCACCACCAGCACCCGGCGTCCGCGGATCGTGGGCGGCGGACCGGTGACGAGCACCGGCGCGGCGCCTTCCGCCATGCGGGTGACGGTCATCGAGCTGAACTCGCTCTGGAGAATCGAGGCGACGACCACGCCGGGAATGACGCCGGCCTTGGCCACCCCGAGGACGATCTCCGGCTGATAGTCCCGGGCGACCCGGAGCGCCAGCGCTCGGCAGATCTCGCCAAAGAACGCCCAGTCCACCTCCAGTACTCCTCGCGGTCCCGGTGCAGGCGTTCGGCGCATCGACCCCTCCATGGCGTTGTGGGCAACGTACTCCCGGACGAGGGGGAGGGCAACCGGCTTGCGGCGCATTTGCCCTCCCCTCCTCCCCAAACTATTTTGCGACAATCCAAGACGTTGCGCCAATTCGACTTTGCTTCGACCTGCTCGGAGAGCCCCCCTCCCTGATGAGCTTCTGGAACCGCCTGTTCGGCAAGGAGCCACGCGACCGCCTGAGCCCCCAGCGGCTCGACTACCTCAACGAGGGGCTGGCGCTGGAGCGTCAGGGGGACTTCGAGGCCGCGCTCACGTCCTATCGGCTGGCCTTCCGGGACAATCCCACCGACTCCCGGATTCTGCTGAACATGGCGATCGCCTTCACCAAGACCGGTCAGCCGGAAGAGGCCATCCGCCACTACAAGCGCGCGCTGGAGCTGGACGATTCGCTGGGCGGCGCGCACTACGGGGTGGCGTTCCTGCTGCTCAAGCGCGGCGACGTGCAGCAGGCGGCCGACCACCTGCGCGCGTTCCTGGCCCGGCCGCCCAAGGGACCCGACGCGGATCGGTGGGTGCGACACGCCGAGAGCGCGCTGCGCGAGATTGCCGGCACCCCGGCCCCGGAGACGACGTGAAGGCGCCGATTGCCCTGCTGGTCGCGGCCGCGCTCCTCGGCTGCAGCGGGCTGGACGAGGGTGAGGCCGGCGTGGTCGGAATCGAAGTGAGCGTGCCGGGCCCGGACACGGTCGAGGTGGGAGAATCGATTCAGCTCTCCGCGCGGCCGCTCAACAAGGACGGCGACAGCGTCGGCACGCCGGTCACCTGGCTCTCCGCCGACCCCGCCGCCAGCATCGACGCCGCCACCGGCGTGCTCGCGGGCGTGAGTCCCGGCAGCGCGCGGATCCAGGCCACCGTCGGCGCGCTGGGGTCCGGGCTCATCACCTTCGCGGTCGTCAGCCCCGCCGATACCCTTGTGCTCACCAGCGACTCCATCGTCACCCTGGCGGCCGATGCCGCCACGTCGACGCCGCTCACCGCGCGGCTCGACCACTTCGACCCCGCGGGCCCGGTCCCGCTCCCCGGCCGCGGCGTGATCTACCAACTCACCTCGCCCGACCCCGCTGCCGGCACGCCGACCGTGCTGCTGCAAGGCAACGTCGTCGCGGACACGCTGACGACCGGGTCGGACGGCAACGCCTCGACCACCCTCGTGGTGGTGACCGGGTCGGCCCCGCCGGACAGCGCCATCGTGACGGTCCGCGCCGAGCGGACGCGCGGCGCGACGGTCCCGGGCTCGGGCCAGCGCTTCATCATCCGGTTCACCGCGCCGTAGGGGGACCCACGCCGAGCACGCTGACAGAGCTCTACTTCGGCACCGTCGAGTCGTTCGCCGCCCGCCCGGTGGCGATGCGCATCCGGCGAGATGGCCGATGGACCGCCCTCGACTACCGGGAGCTCGCCGAGCGAGTCCACGCCGCGAGCATCGGCCTGCGGGAGCTGGGCGTGCGGGACGGCGACCGGGTAGCGATCCTGTCCGAGAACCGGCCGGAATGGGCGATCACGGATTACGCCTGCCTGGCCGCGCGCGCGACCGACGTTCCGATCTATCCCACCCTGCCCGCCCGCCAGATCCAGTACATCCTCCGCGACTCCGGCGCCGTGGCCGTGGTGGTCTCGACGGCCGAGCAGCTCGAGAAGCTGCGGTCGATCCGCGAGCATCTCCCGGCCCTCCGCCAGGTGATCGCGTTCAACCCGGACGCACGGGGCCCGGACGTCCTCCCGTTCGACGAGCTGCTGGCCTGCGGACGCGCGGCGCTCGCCCGGCATCCCGGGTGGCGTGCCCACGCGCTCGCGGCGGCACCGGACGATCTCGCCACGCTGATCTACACCTCGGGCACGACGGGCGACCCCAAAGGCGTGATGCTGACCCACGGCAACATCGCCTCGAATGTCACCACCTGCGTCGGGCTCTTCGATTTCGGCGAGGGCGACGAGTGCCTCTCGTTCCTGCCGTTGTCCCACATCTTCGAGCGGATGTTCGGCCACTACTCGATGTTCCACGCCGGCGTGGTGATCAACTACGCGGGGAGCATCGACACGGTCGCGGCGGACATGAAGGAGCTCCGGCCGACCATGATGGCCTCGGTCCCGCGGCTGTACGAGAAGATCTTCTCCCGCGTGCTCGACGCCGTCCGGGCGAGCCCCGCGCCGCGCCGGCGGATCTTCGCGTGGGCCCGGCGCGTCGGGGAGGCCTGGGTGGAGCGGACGCTGGCGGGTCATCCCGTCCCCGCCACGCTGTCGCTCCAGCGGCGCGTGGCCGACCGGCTCGTCTTCGCCACGCTGCGTGCGCGGACGGGCGGGCGCATCCGCTTCTTCATCTCCGGAGGCGCGCCGCTCTCCCCCGAGATCGCCAAGTTCTTCTTCGCCGCCGGCATGCCCATCCTCGAAGGGTACGGGCTGACCGAGACGTCGCCGGTGATGGCGGTGAACGTCTTCGGGCACACGCGGCTGGGCACGGTGGGCCGGCCGATCCCCGGCGTCGAGATCCGGATCGCCCCGGATGGCGAGATCATCACGCGCGGCCCCAACGTCATGCGCGGGTACTTCGAGAAGCCCGACGCCACGGCCGTCGCAATCGACCCCGACGGCTGGTTCCACACGGGCGACATCGGACTGCTCGACGCGGACGGCTACCTCAAGATCACCGACCGCAAGAAGGATCTCATCGTCACCGCCGGCGGCAAGAACATCGCCCCGCAGCCGATCGAGAACCTGGCCAAGTCCAGCAAGTTCGTCAGCAACGCCGTCATGCTCGGCGACCGGCGGCCGTTCCCGATCATGCTCGTCGTGCCCAACGCCGAGCCGCTGAAGGCCTGGGCGGCGCGGCACGGCCTGCCGGCGAACGAGATGGACCGCCTCGTCCGGCTGCCGGAAGTGCACACCAAGCTCGAGCGCGAGGTCCGGAAGACGCTCCGCGACCTCGCCCAGTTCGAGATGCCGAAGAAGTTCCTGCTGTTGGCGATGGATTTCAGCGTCGAAGGCGGCGAGCTCACGCCGACCCTCAAGGTGCGGCGGCGGATCGTGGAAGAGCGGCACAAGGCCGCCATCGAGGCGCTCTACGCCGAGCCGCCTCAGGGCTGACGAGCACGCGGCCGGTCAGCGACGCCCGGTGCCGACCCAGACCCCTCCGGCGCTCGCCATCAGGTCGACGGTTTCGGGATCGGGATCCGCTCCCTCGCCGACCACGCGGAGCCCCGGCAACAAGACGCGTGCCGCCTCCTGCACCCACGCCGGATCCCCGCCGTAGGGCGGCCCCAGCACCACCCCGCGCATCGAGCTGGTCTTGAGCGCCAGGCGACCGCCACGCAGCACGCTGATTCCCGGCTCGTCCGCCACCTCGGGCGGCGGATTGACTGCCACCAGGGCCACCCCGGGCACCAGCACCGCGACCTCGCGCCACAGGGCTGCCGGCCGCCCCACCAGCACCAGATAGCCCCCCGGCCCGTTGAGGCCCGCCAATGGAGCCAGCCCCTCCGCCGTCAGCCTCCCGGGCCCGGCGCCTTCAGTGGACGACGGCGCGCCCCCTGTATCCAGCACGCCATCCCGCAAGGCGAACCGGCGGTCGCACACCGGACAGCCGAGGGTGCCGGTTCGCACCGAGCGCCCCTCGACCTGGTCGGGCAGGAGGACCAGAAACGCCTCGTCGTGATCGGCCGGACAGCGGAGGTGATCGGTGAGCTCGATGAACATCAGGGTTTGAAGACCACCCACGTGAGCTTCCCCGCCTCGACGACCACCTTCCGGTAGACCTTCTTCCCCCCGATCTCGGTCCCGACCGTGTAGCTCCCCTCCGGCACATCGCTCACCGCGAAGTGCTCGCCGTAGAGCGGATGTCCGTGCGCCTTGTCGCCGTAGGTCTCCACGTAGGAGAACGGTGTCTCGATGGGATCGCGCTTGGCGAGCCCGAAGATCCGCGCCTGCGGCACCGGGGCGCCGCTCGCGTCGAACACCTGCCCCGCGACGATGCCGGTGCCGGGGAGCGGCTCGAGCCACAGCTCCGGATTGACCGTGTACGGCGGAAAGCGCTGCAGGGAATCGACGATGGCCCCGATCGAGTCCGTCGGCGACGCGGCGAGCTCGAAATGAAGATGGTCGTTGGTGGCCCGGCCGGTATTGCCGACGCGGGAGATCACCTGCCCCGTCTTCACCCGGTCGCCCACTTTCACGGCCAGCGACGAGTTGTGGTAATAGATCGAATAGAGCCGGAACCGCGTCCCGGCCGCCGTCACCGTCGTGTCGTGCCGGATGGCCACCGTTCGCGCCCCGGCCTCGGCCGGCCCGGCGTAGACCACCTGGCCGTCGAGCGCGGCCATGACCGGTGTGCCATCCGGGTTGTTGAACTCGACGCCCTGGTGCTGCTGGAAGAACCCGCCCATCGTCGAGCCGTAGCGATACGTCTGATCGATGTAGGCGTTGTCCGTCCGGGCGATCGGCCGGCGAAGCCAGACCGTGAGCGGGTCCCTCGGTGCGCCGGCATCGGGCGCCGCATGGCGGAGGCAGGGCAGCGTATCGGTGCGCGGCCGGAGCCCGCAGCGGGTCCCGCGGAACTGCTGCCGGCCGATCACGATGGCATTGACGGGCGGGAAGGCGGCCGCCGCCAGCGGCTGCGACCGCCAACCCTCGGCCGTGTGCACCAGCCGCTGGTTGCCGCGCAGCGTGGTGACGTTCCAGCCCCGGCGGTCGGGCGCGAGCCGGCGGACGTATTCGTTGGTGAGGAGCGGGAGGGCCGTGTCGGCCGGACCGCGAGCCGGCGGTCCCACGGCGTCGCCGAAGGCCGTCCAGTGCTCGCCGTCGTCGGTCGTGATCTGGAGCCCGTCGGCCGTGGCCACGACGGTCGTGTCACCGCGGACGGCGATCCCGTCGGGAATCACGTACTGCCATTCCGGCCCCAGCTGGTCGTAGGTCCAGTTCCGCCAGGTGCGCCCGCCGTCGCGGGAAAGCCCCCAGCCGTTCCCCACCGTGCCGTACCAGACCTCCCCGCGAGCCCCGAACGCGATGGCCTGCACGAAGTCCATCGAGATCGACGTGGCGGTCGTGTCGTGCTTGATCGACTCCCAGGCGGCCGCCCCAGCCGGCAGGCGGTAGATGCCCTGCCCGTACGTCCCGACCCAGAGCGTGCCTCCCCGGTCGCGCGTGACGGCCAGCACGTGCACACCCCAGCCGGCACTGTCCGGCAGGGGAGGCACGGTGACGGGTGCGGGTTTGGCCTGGGCCGAAAGCAGGCCGGTGGCGAGGACGAATCCGGCGAGCGCCGAGAGAGCGGTATGTCGAGCGTTCATGCGGGCCGCATCGGGATGAGGTGAATCAGACCGGGCCGAGGCGCAGCCAGTCGACGAGCACGTGGGGCGGACGGGTGGCGACGAACAGGACCGCGTCCGCGACGTCCGCGGGACGGAGCATCTCGGCGCGCCGAGGGAAGCCTTCGCGCCGATCGGGATCGAACGGCGCCCAGAGATCGGTATCGGTGGGCCCCGGCGAGACCAGGGTGAGCCGCACGCCCGTGCCGCGGAACTCGGCCAGGAGGGTCTCGTGCAGCCCACGGAGCCCGTACTTGCTGGCGGCGTAGGCGGCGTTCTCGGGGAACCCGACGTGATCGGCGACGCTGCCGACCGTGACGAAGCACCCACGCCCCGCGTCCTTGAGCATGGGAAGGAAGGCGCGAGCCACGGCGAACGCGGCCCGGAGATTGATCGCGACCTGGGCGTCGAAGTCGGCGACGGTCGTCTGCTCGAGGGGCCGCAGCAGGAAGCCGCCGGCATTGCTCACGATCACATCGGGCGGCCCGACGTCGCGCCGCACGCGGCCGGCGAGCGCCTCCACCTGTGCGGCGTCGGTGAGGTCGGCCGGCAGGTCCAGGAAGCCTTCCCCAGGCGGGAGCGCGCGCGCGACCCGCACCACGTGCGCCCCGGCCGCCCGCAGCGCCCCGGCCGTCGCCGCCCCGATCCCGCGGGACGCGCCGGTCACCAGGGCGACGCGGCCCGCGAGCGCGCTCACTCGGAGGAATGCCCCCCGTGCGCCAGCCGGAGAAACTCGACTCGCGTCTTGGAGTCGTCCCGGAAGATGCCGCGCAGCGCGCTCGTGACCGTCCGCGAATTCTGCTTCTGGACGCCCCGCATCATCATGCAGAAGTGGGCCGCCTCGATGACGACCCCCACGCCGCTGGGCTTCAGGACGTCCATGATGGCGTCGGCGATCTGGTCCGTGAGCCGCTCCTGCACCTGGAGCCGCCGGGCGAAGAGATCGACGATGCGGGCCACCTTGGAGAGCCCCAGAATCTTGCCGTTCGGGATGTAGGCGACGTGCGCCCGGCCGAAGAATGGCAGCAGGTGGTGCTCGCACAGTGAGTAGAGCTCGATGTCCCGCACCATGATCATGCTCTGGTGGGTCTCGGCGAAGACCGCCTCGCCGATGACCTCCGCCACCGTCATCTGGTAGCCCTGCGTCAGGAACCGCAGCGACGCCTCCACGCGGTCCGGCGTCTTGACGAGTCCGTCTCGGCCGGGATCCTCTCCCAGAGCGGCCAGCACATGGCGGATCTGGTCGGCGAACGGCACGAGTTCAGGTTCCGACAGGTCGGGCCGGGTCTTCGAGGTGCGATCGGGCCGTACCGTCACCGGCACCCCGTCGTTAGTCCCCTTCGTAGTCGACATAGTTCCTCGGCGTCTCCCACAGGCGGAGATGAAGCGTGAGCGCCGCCGGGAGCGCGCCACGCAACTCCCGCCAGCAGACCAGGGCGATGTTTTCGGACGTCGGGATCAGGTCCTGAAACCAGGGGACGTCGAGGTTGAGGTTCTTGTGGTCCAGGTGCCTGAGCAAGCGCTCCTGTGCAAGCTCCTTCAGGTGGTTCAGGTCCATGACGTACCCCGTCCGCGGGTCGATCTCCCCTTCGACGGACAGGTCCAGCTCGTAGTTGTGTCCGTGGAAGTTCGGGTTGTTGCACACCCCGTACGTCGCCTGGTTCCACGCGTCGGTGGCGGCGGGATTGTGCAGACGATGCGCGGCATTGAAGTGCACGCGCCGCGTGACTCTGCATCGCGGCATGGACCGTTCCAGTGACAGGGCCTGGCATGAAGTAGGCGGGGGCCCGCGGCAAGGTCAAGGCGAGGGAAACAGACACGTGCGCCGGCTGGACGTTCCAGCCGGCGCACGGTGGTACGGCAACGAAGAGGATTATTGAAGCCCAATGAGAACCTGCGGCGCCCTCACCCTGACTCCTGCCTTCCCCCGGGGGGCATGACATCGGCCACGGCATTCGGACCCATCACTGGACCTGTTGGCTCAATAATGTGGCTCCCCGCTCCCGCGTCGAGTAAGATAGGAACGTGCATCTGCAGAATCAACAACCCTGAGGAGCGGCCCACATGTTGTCACCCCTGACGCTGATCGTCTCTATTGTCGCGCTCGTGGCCTGGGCGTTCCTCATCTTTGGCGGAGTGACGACTTCCGGCGTGACACATTTGTTGCTGGCCGTGGGTACCGTGCTGTTCGTGCGTTGGTGGGCCCTTCGTGCCTGAGGCTGTGGCACCTCGCGACTAGCTTGTGGGCAGCCCACCACACCGACCGAACCGGGTCTCCCTAACCGACCCCCACCGTGCTATGTCAAGCCGTTGCGACGTAACCGTTTAATTGGGTGCAATTTGGTGCTCTCCTGGAAGTCCCCTCCGGGCATAGATCGTGCGAATTCTGGCGCCGCGGCCAATACGTTTTGGCCGCACTCCCAGCGACAGCACGGCCACTCGTCGACCGCGGCGGGATGGGCCACTTCGGAGCACCGAGCGACCCAGCAACGGACGACCCTGTGATGCGATGGATGGAGGCCCTGGTGGAGCGCGCCAATGGCGGAGTTGGGCGCTTGGACCCGAGTCCGTGGACCGATGCCGGTGAAGACACGCCCGACGGCGTGTCGCCGAGCGATCCGCCCGTAGGCATCGCGTGGCCCACGCGGACGCTCAATTTCGTGCTGGCCCTCCTAGCGCTCGTCGCGCTGCTGCCCGTGTTCCTGCTGCTGGCCGTGCTGATCAAGCTCACCTCGCGCGGCCCGGTGTTCTACCTGCAGGAGCGGGTCGGCCTCGACCGCCGCCTGCCCGACCCCGGTCCCGTCAACCACCGCCGCACCCATGACCTCGGCGGCCGCCTCTTCACGATCTACAAGTTCCGCACGATGCGGGTCGACGCCGAGGCCGGCGGGGCGGCCGTCTGGGCCCAGGAGCAGGACCCGCGCGTCACCCCGCTGGGCCGGGTGCTGCGCCAGTACCGGCTGGACGAGCTGCCCCAGCTCCTCAACGTGCTCCGGGGCGAGATGAACATCGTCGGCCCCCGGCCCGAGCGGCCGACCATCTTCGCCGAGCTGCGGGGCCACATCGCCGAGTACCCGCTGCGCCAGCGGGCCAAGCCCGGCATCACGGGGCTGGCGCAGATCAACCACCACTACGACCGCTCGATCGACGACGTGCGCACCAAGGTGAGCTACGACCTCGAGTACATCCGCCGGCAGAGCCTGCGGGAGGACCTGCTCATCATGCTCAAGACCGTCCCCGTGGTCCTGCTCCGCCGCGGCGGCTGGTGAGCCGAGCCATCGCCCCCAGAGCAGAAGGGCCGCGGATCTGACCGCGGCCCCTCAGCGAACCGCCAGCGGTCGGGAGGCCCGACCGCTGGCGCTTACCTATTTGCAGCTCTTGTTGACGTGGCTTTGGGCCTTCTTGCGCAGTACGTCCATCGCGCTCTTCATGCTCGTGGTGGTGAGGTATGTATAGCCGTGCTTCCAGCTGAGGAACGCGCAGGGATAGCTGCTGCCGAGCAGCGTGGTGCCCCAGCTCTGCACCTGGGCGGGCGTCATGGTTCCGTTGTTGACTCCGCCGCCGGGAATGTTGAGCCCGACGATGAGCTGCAGGCCCATGTTCTGGGCGGAGCTCACGTTCTTCGACAGGTAGGTACTGACGCTGCCCTTGCGGTACAGGTACTGCGCCCACGCCGCGTCCAGATAATGGTACGTCCCGCTCCACTTGATCAGGTACGGTTCGGCCCGAACGATAGTCGTCATGTTGGGCCAGATTTGCTTGCTGTACTTGGCCATCGCTTCCAGCGTCGAGCCCGGCACCGCCTGGCCGGCAAAGTTGGCCTTATCGTACGGTTCGTCGATGAGGTAATGCCCGACGATGGTGCCGTCGCTGATGTACGGGGAGATGTTCAGGTTGCGGAAACGATCGACCCGTGCCTTCCACTTGGTGAAGCTGAAGTGCCCGTAGGAATCCTTGTAGTACTTCTGAGAGCCAGCCAGGTTCAAGACGACCTTGCCGCCGCGGGACTTGATGGCCGAAAGATCGCCCATGAGGTACGAGGGAGAGACAGTCCGCATCGCGCCGTTGTACCGGCTGCCGAAATCGCCGTCCGGCAGATGGAACAGGCCCATCGGAATGCCACCGGCGTACGAAATGGACGCGAGCAAGGGCCCGCCTGGCGAATCGGCCTGCACGCTCGAATCAGCGAGCACTCCAATCTCGGAGCCTGGATCCGAGGCTGTGGGGGCCGGGCTGCTGGTGTCGGGATCGAGGGAGTCGGTCGTATTGCACGCGACGATAGTGAGAACGGCAGCTGCGAACAGGGGCAGTCGAAGTCGAGCGATGCGGCGGGACAACTTGAACGAGTGAGTCATGTACGGCTTTCCTCTCGCTGTAGCTGATGTGAGACACAGTGGTCCCGTCAGGCGAGGGGCCATCGCTCGGCACGGCCGGAGCGGCGGCTCATCGTGGATGAGTCCTGACGCACGGGCGACAAGGCAGGATCTCTGCCCGGTCGTAATGTGTGTGTTTGGAGAGCTGGGTCCGCTGGGACTAGGGGACTAGTCGCACAGGGCGCGAAGGAATGAGCACTAGGGTAGTGCCATCTCGTTATCTTGACTGCTTGCGCCGACCACAGTATCTGTGTCTCCCATCACTTTGTCAAGTGGTTACGTCAACCAATGACTATCGCGCAAGTATCTGCACTCACGGGCACTCCTTTTCGATCCGAACCGCCATGGGCAACATTAGCTAGTCGCTTTGGACCGGCTCCAGGAACTCGACGTGATCGAGCGTGGCCGGACTGCCAAGCCTTACCCGCAACAAGGGGCACTTGAATGGTCGCTGATGGAGAAACTGGCGCGGCGCTGAGCCCGACCACGACAGGACGGCGAGACGAGCCGGGGTCCCGGGTCTTCCTCGCCGGGTTGATGATCCTTGCCGTGGTCCTCCGCTTCTGGCGACTCGGCAGCTGGAATTTCCAGGCAACCGAGATCTTCACCCTGCGCGACTCTCTTAACCCCCGGCTGACCAACCCGCGGCCCCTCGGGTATCTCCTCGACCATTACCTGGTGGGGTCCTTCCTGCCGCTCGACGAGTTCGGGCTCAGGCTCCTGCCGGCCGTATTCGGGGTCCTCGCGGTTGCCGTGTTCTACTTGGTGTGCCGCCGCTTGGCGGGTACCCGGGCCGCACTGTGTGGCGCCCTGCTTCTCACCGTAAGTCCGTTGCACGTCATGTACTCCCAGCTCGCGCGGTACTGGTCGCTCGTGTTCCTGCTCTCGACTATCTACCCCTACGCCATCTATCTGGGGCTTCGCGAGCGGAACCGGCGAATGCTGGCGCTCGGGTTCGTGACCGCCGTGCTGGCGGCCCTGGCCCATCCCGTGTCAGTCCTGCTGCTGGGGGGCCTCGGAGTCTTCCTGGTCGCGGACTTGCGGCGCGAGCAGGTCACGCGGCTCTGGAACAACCACACCATTCGTTGGGCCGTCGTCCTCGCCGGTGTGCTCACCGTGGCGATTCTTGTGCGCTTTGTCCCCGTACTGCAGGGCTGGATTTCCATGCACGACAAGAACCCGGGGTATGGGCAGTTCCTTCGACCTGCTGCGCCGGGACCTGGGATCAAGCAGATCATCTACCTCTCGATCTATGTCGAAAGCCTGACGGTACCGCTCGTGCTGAGCGCGATCGCGGGCATCTACTGGCTGTGGCAGGGTGGTGACCGGTTCCTCGCGCGATTCCTGACGTGCCTTGCCGTCGTTCACATCGGCGTCCTCACGCTGCTCTCGCTGCGCACGTCGGTCTCGCAGTACTATCTGCTGCCGTCGGCGCCGGTCTTCTACCTGGGCGCGGGCATCTTTGTCGACCAGCTGTTCCGGGTGGAATCGCCGTGGCGCCCCCGCTGGCTGCTGCCGGCGCTCATCCTGGCGATGGCCGCCGCCGCCGGTGCGCCGACGCTCCTCTCCGATGCCCGCGACGGCCGGCGATACAATTTCCGGAGCAGCGCGCACTGGATCGCGCCCCGCGTCGGGCCCGCTGACATCGTGTTCAGCGACCAACCCATGGTCATGGCGCATTACCTGCCGCAGCATCCCGTGCGCCACCTCCTGCAGAATCTCGACTTGCTCAAGGCGGCGATGGGCGAGCTCCAGCAGGCCGGACGGGGAGGCGCGCTGTGGATCGTCGCGCCCGCCGCATCACACGCGTATCGCCCGAACATGAAACAGGGGGGGATGATCGGCTGGATCTTCGAGAACTGCCAGCTCCGCAACAGCATCGGAGTGGGTCGCATCGACTTCAGGCAGGACTACCTGCACATCTATCGCTGTCCGTCGGCGACGTCGGAAAGCCCTCCGGGCCGCTGACGAAGCCGCGAGGCAGGCACGCGTCGGCTGTCGCCTGAGTTCGCCTACCGGCTCAGGCCGACAGCGATGGCTCCGGCAGGAGCCCGTTCCGCGAGAGCACCTCGCGATACAGCTCCTCCCAGCGCTCCAGCGCCCGGCTCAGCCCGTAATGGGTGCGGATGTGTTCGGACCCCCGATCGCCAAACGCGCGGCGCTCGGCGTCAGACAATCCCATCAAGCGAAGCATCGCTTCGCCGAGTGCCTCGGGGTCGCGGGGCGGCACGAGGAAACCGCTCTCCTCGTCTCTCACGACCTCGGGATTCCCCCCCACCTGCGTAGCAACGATCGGAAGTCCCGCCGCCGCGGCTTCGAGGAGCACGATCGGCATGCCCTCCCAGGCCGATGACATCACGTACCCGTCCGCGGCACTCAGCACCTCGGGGATGTCCCGTCGGACGCCCAGGAAGTGCACCCTGCCGGCGAGTCCCAGCGTCCGGGTCAGGGCCTCGGTCTCCGGTTGGAGCGATCCACGACCCACGATCAGCAGTAGCGCCTCGGGGTGGCGGTTGTGGACCCTCGCGAACGCCTGAAGCATGTTGGGATAGTCCTTGGCGACCTCGAACCGTCCGACCGCCAGCCACGCGAATTGGCCTTCGATTCCCAGGCTTCGCCGTACCGACTCCCTCGTCCCGGGAGGCACGCTTCGGAATCGGTCGGTGTCCACGGCATTGGGAACGACCCTGAGCAGTTCTTTGGGGATAATACGCTCTGCGATGAATCGATCGGCGGCGGCCTGGCTGACGATGGTCATCTGGTCCACCAGGCCATTGGTCAACTTATACGCGGCCATCCGCAGGCGGCCGCCATCGTACACGTTGTGGATGGTCGAGACGAGGGCGGGCACAGGCGCAATGAGTCTTACCGCCCTGGCCATGAGGTTGGCATGGACCATGTGGCTGTGGAGGACGTCCGGCCGCCAGGCCCGCACCAGCCGGGCCAGGCGGAACAGTCCGCGTGGATCGGCAACACCGCGCCGCATTTCCAGGGACTCCGTGGCGATGCCGAGCTGTCGCGCCTCGAGCCCCATCGGACCCAGCGCTGCGAGGGAGACAATCATCACGTCGTGGCCCCGAGCTCGCAGGCCATCGACGATCGTGAGAAGCTGCTGGTCAGCTCCCCCCATCCCCATGATCGTCGAGAGGAAGAGGACCCTCATACATCGCGTTCCTGCGACTGGCCGAGCCCCCGGCGCAACACCCGTTTCAGCCCAACGGGAAGATAGGCGTAGGCGTGCCGGGCCCACGAATAGACATACATCCAGCTAGGGAGTCCGAGCTCATGCACGATCTGCGCCTGCACCCGTGCGAGATCCCGCTGCCGGTCAGCGTACTTCAGCGTGCGATGAAAGAAGCTTGCGTCGTGTACGAAGTGCTCACCCAGCACTTCGGAAACGTTGGCGAAGCGCCAGCCCAGCTTGCCCACCCGCGCGTAGAATCGTAGATCGATCAGGTTGTTCACCAGCGGATAGCCACCCGCATCCACCCACGCCTGCCGGCGAAAGGTCGCGACCGTGTGCGCGATCGGGATGTATTTCGCCATGGCGGCCGCGATCGCGTCATGCTCGGTGGGAGGCATGCGCACGTATCGCTCGCCGCGGCGCTCATCCACGAGCAGGTAGTACCCGCCGACGACCCCCACCTCCGGCTGCGCATCGAGCAGCGCGACCTGAAGCCGCAGGCGATCGGGGTAGCTGCGATCGTCGAAGTCCTGCCTGGCGATGTATTCGCCTCGCGCCTGGGCGACCCCGAAGTTGTACGCTGCGGCGGCGCCGAGTCGCCCGGGTGCGAAGACCCGGACGCGCGGATCGCCCTCGGCCAGGTCGCGCAGCTGGTCGAGGCTGCGATCGCTCGAGCCGTCGTCCACGACGATGAACTCGAAGTCGTCGAACGTCTGCGCCAGGATTCCCGGAATCGCCCGATCGAAATACGGTTCGCCGTTGTACACCGAGGTGACAACACTGACTCTTGGAGTCATCCGATGGGTTCCTGGTCGGGGCCCGGCGTGGTGAGCGGCGCCGGACGACGTGCGGCCACTCGAGGGCGGAGGGCGGTCCGGGTCCGAGGCGGATCCGGCGCGCGGACGCCTCCGCGCCCTGCGGACACCCACGCCTGGGACAAGCCCAGCAGCGACGCCAGGATGAACCAGACTGGCTTACGGTCCTCCCAGGTCAGCGGGAGGATTGCAATCATGAGCGTGGACAGGAGCGTCAAGGCGAATCGTCGCTCGAGATTCGGAAGGAGCAGGATCGACCGGTATACGGCCACGAACATCATCAGGTACAGGATCAACCCCACGATCCCCTGCTCCACCAGCACGGACAGGTAGGTGTTGTGGGCGACATTGGTGCGCGATCCCAACTCACCGGAGACCGCCGAGATGAAGCCGCTCGTGCCGAATCCTGTCATTGGGCGACGCGCGAAGGCGTGGACCCCCGCCACCCAGACCGCAAACCGGTTGCCGAAGCTGGCGTCCTGTACTTCGGCGCCCGTGGTGCTGAGACGCTCCACGATCGTATGCGGGATGTACGCCATCGCAACGCCAGCCGAGGCGGCGAGGATGACGATGGCCATCACGAGTCGTCCCGGGGTCAGCTTGCCCATGGTGAGGGGTACGATCATCAGTGCGACGATCGTCGTCAGCAGGCCCCCGCGGGAACCTGTGAGGCCGATCGCCAGGACGCCGACCGGCAGGTACGCGCGGCAAATCCATCGAACCAGCGGCTGCCGGTGCCTCATGCCGAGGAACCAGGCCATTGGCACGGCGAGGGCGAGCGTCATCGCGAGGTCGTTGGGATCCGTCCCTCCCGCGGTGAAGCGTCGCAGTGCTCCCGCCTCCCTACGATACAGCAGGATCGTGTCGAACGCGGCGACATACGCTCCGAACACGTACGCAACCAGGAGTCCGAGTTGCCGCTGCCAGGACCGGGCGAGCTCCCAGATCATCCATACCACGAGACAAAGCTGAACAAACGTCCAGAACTTGTGGGGAAGCCATGTCGAGCGGAAGATCAGTAGGTCGAGCGCGGCCCAGACCATGAAGAGCAACCCGGCAACGTGGAACAGATGCAGACGCCGGAACTGACCGGTGATCGCGACCATGATCAGCACGACGACCAGGGCCACCGCGCCGGTGAGGCGTGCCACGACGGCGACCCCACCAATGGCGCCGACCACTTCCCATGGTAACGAGAAAATGAAGATCCAGAGAGTGGCGTACGCGATAGAGGTCATCCACACTTCTCGATCAAACGTAGGTAATGGTCGACCGCGGCGTCCGCCGTAAACGGCGCGAGCGCGGCGGCCGGAACGAGGTCGGCTGGCCGGTCGAGAGCATCAATCATCGCCACAGCAAGTGCGGCGGCATCGCCTACCGGCACCAAGGCCCCCAGCCGTCCGTCTTGTAGGATTTCCCGGGGACCGCTCGGGCAGTCGGTGGATACCACGCGGGTTCCGGCGGCCAACGCCTCGATCAGAACAGTTGGCAGCCCCTCCCATGCAGAGGACAGCACGAACAATGCCGAAGCTGCCATATACGTCACGGCGCTCTTGCTGAAGCCAAGAAGCGCCACATCGCTCGCGATGCCGAGCTCGGCCGCCAGGGCCTCCAGGGCAGGGCGGTCCTCTCCTTCTCCAAGGATAATCAGGCGCGCGCCCCGCGTGCGGCGGACCTCGGCAAAGGCGCGGATCAGCGTCGGGAAGTCCTTTTGTCGGGTGAGACGGCCGACACCGAGAATCACCGGACGCTCCTGCGAGGTCAGCCACGGGTGATCCGGCCGCTGCCGAGCCAACGCCATGACAGGCGGGGTGATCACCGGGTTGTAGACCACCTCGATCTCGTCGCGGGACAATCCCGTCGAGCGTGCCAGGTCATCGGCGGCACCTCGCGACACCGCGACCACGCACGACGCCCAGGGATAGACCGTGCGCACGAGCGCGGGCCACAGACTTCGCCGCAACGCGCTCTGCTGCGGGCTGGATTCGGACATCGTGTTGTGCACCGTGACGATTACCGGAGTGCCACTCCGGGCCAGCCTCGCCGCCACCAGCGCGATCACGTTCGCGTGGGTGAGCGACGAGACGAGGGCCCGGGGGCGTTCACGTCGCAGGTATCGGACGAGTGGGCGGAAACTCCGGAGCACCCGGCCAGCGCGGAGATCCACCACTCGGACGGACGGCGGCAGGTGGTCGAGAAAGGCCCCTTCGGCGGCGGCCAGCACGACATCCACCGGCAGGCCTCGCTCTGAGAGGCCTTGCGCCAGGTTGATGATTACACGCTCCGCGCCGCCGCCGCGAAGCGACGGCAGGTAGAATGCGATGGGACCGGCCGTCATCGCGATTCCCGCGCTCCCGCGAGACGCAGTCGTGCGACCAGCAAGGCCCGCAATGTGTCGCGCGTCCGCAGCCCGTGCTCTCCGAGCGCCAGGGTCGGAGCCCCCCAAGCCGCCAGCATGGCGCCGCCGAGCGCCGCCAGACTACCCATCGCGAGACCCGCTGCCGGCGGCAATCCGAGGCTCCTCGCCCCCGCCGTTCCAGCGAGCGTCGCAGCGCCAACGACGAGCGCCAGCCGAACCGCCGGCAGCTGGACGAGGAGAAACCTGGCCCAGGAGATCTCGACCAGCTCAAGGCTGAGCTGCGCCATCAGCACGTAGTTGACGGACAGCGCGCAGAGCACGCCCACGGCTACGCCCGTCAGCCCCCATTGCTGGCCGACTAGCGCGCCCAGGAAAACCAACCCCGCGTATAGGCCCTGTCGCCACGCTCGGCGGTACACTTTCCCCGTCGCCCGCGACAGGGAATCACTGACGCGATGGCAGGCCCGGAACGTGATCCCCAGCACCAGCACCTGAAACGGTGCGACGATCCCCGACCAGCGACTGCCGAAGGCCACGGCTACCAAGTCGGGAGCTAGCACCGCGGCCACGACTCCGACGGGGAGCGTCACCAGCGCCAGGAGCGCCGTTCCCTCGAGGTACGCAGTCGCGAGGCGGCGCGGGTCGTCCTGGACGCGCGCCATCATCGGGAAGAGTACCTTGTCGACGATATCGCCAAGGAGCGTCGCAGGCACGGATACCAATTGGAAGGCCCGGCTGTATTCGCCGAGCGACACGGCACCCAACCATCGACCGACGACCAGATTGTCGGCCTGGTTCGCAGTGATCATGCCCAACCGGGCAGCGCTCTGCCCAACGCCATACTCCATGAGCTCGAGAAAGCTGGACCACGTCGGGCGAGCTCGCAGGAAGGCAGGCGCGGCGCGCAGCAGGATGATCGTGCGAAGGACGGCCTGCGTAAGCTGAGCCGCGACGAGGGCCCAGACCCCCCATCCGAGAAGGGCGAGCCCGACGCCGACACCGCCGTAGCCCACCCCATACGCCAGCACATCGCGGTTGGCGAGGAGACGAAAGCGCAGGTCCCGCTGCAGGAGACTTTCCGGAACGGTCCCGATGCCGGCGATCGGAAAGAGCAATCCGAGTGCACGAAGAACGGGTACCAGATGATCCATGCGAAAGAACTGGGCGATGAGCGGCGCTGCCGCCCAGACCGCACCAGCGATCAGAAGTCCCAAGGTGGTGGACGCAACAAAGGCCGTACTGAGATGCCGAGGCTCGAGTGCCGAACGCTGCACGACGGCTGGACCCAGACCGAGCTGCGAGAAGTTGAGGGACACACTGACGACGATCAACCCGGCGCTCACCAGCCCGAAGTCCGCAGGGGTGAGCAGCCGCGTCAGGAGGATGAGTACCACCACCTTCAGCGCGGCGATGGCCCCGCTTCCCCACGCGACCCACCCCATGCCCGCCACGGCACGGTGCCTCAAGCCACGGGAGTTCTCCACTATGCAGCTCCGCTGGTTCGAATAGTCCGTGAGTTGTTGGACCTATTCAGCATCACTGATTGCCTTCTAGCTGGTCCAGGAAAGCCCCCGTTGCCGTGCGCGCGCCACGGTGCGCGACATTCATCAGCCACGCTGGGGCAACAGGCGGCCCCAAGCGGCACGATCTGTGCCTAGTTGGACCGACTCGAGACCCTGACGGCGCAATTCGATGACCCGAGGTCGATGAACCGTCGCACGCGTGCGGTCCTTGCCTGCCCACTCCGGCATAAAGCAAGTTACCACAACAGGATGGGGAATGCACTTAGGATAGTATGAAGGTGACAATCGGTCGGTCTGTGGCGAAGCCGCCACAGTGGTCGCCAGCAGGGGCAGACCGAGGATATACTGCTCGAACCCTGCCGGTGTTCGCCGGCGAGGAGCTCTCCAGAACAGCGACCCAGGAGAACGCCACGTTGGCTGCCAAACCGAACTTCTTTATTGTGGGTGCGCCCAAATGCGGGACGACGGCTCTCCATCAGTATCTGCGCCCCCATCCCAACGTCTTCATGCCGAGAGTCAAGGAGCCGCACTTCTTCGCCGCGGATCTCGGCAACTACCGGATCATCAAGACGATGGAAGACTACGTCAAGATGTTCGCGGACAGCACCCCGGCGCATACGCGGGTGGGCGAAGCTTCGGTCTACTACCTCCGCTCGTCGGTGGCGATCCCGGCCATTCATACCTTCAATCCGGATGCGAAGATCATCGCCATGTTCCGCAATCCGGTGGACATGGTGTATGCGCTGCACTCGGAGCTGCTGTACTGGTCAGAGGAAACGGTGGCCGATTTCGAGGTGGCGTGGCAGCTGCAGGAGCGGCGCCGGCAGGGGTTCGATCTGCCGACATGCCGCAGCCCGCTGTTGATTCAGTACGCTGAGGTCGGACAATTCGGCACCCAGACCCAGCGACTACTCGCATCGTTCCCTCGGGCCCAGGTCAAACTGATCCTGTTCGATGATTTCGCCAAGTCGCCCGGGAAAGTCTACGACGAAGTCATCGAGTTCCTGGGCATTCCCCACGACAACCGAACCGATTTCCCGCGCATCAACGAGAATCGGCACGTGCGAATGCTGTGGTTGAAGCACTTCATCCGCCGGCCGCCGCCGCTGGCACGTCAGACCTACGTAGGTCTCAAGCGGATGGTCGGGGGCAAGCCGCTGGAATCCCTCAAGCGGGAGATCGTGACCCGGAACAGCCTGAAGGCGCCGCGTCCGCCGCTGCCTCCGGCGTTTCGGGCTGAGTTGGTCGAGGCGTTTCGGGACGAGGTCGCGCTGCTCTCCGAGCTCTGCGGTCGAGACCTGAGCCACTGGAGATAGTTACGAACACCCACCCGTTCGTCGGCGAGAAAGACGCGCCGCCCCGCCGTGAGCGCGAGCGCCTCGAAGCGCTCCCTGGAAAATTGTCCGTCGCGGAAATCAGGCGGGTGACGTCGGCCGTCTGCTTGCAGAGGGAGGCAACGCTCGTCACGTCCAGCACCTTCGCCGTCGCGTCCCTGACGCCTTCATCGCCAGGTGGACCCCGCAGACTGCCTCGTTTGGGCAGTCTGGGCAGGCCATATACGCCGTCTAGCTGGCACAGGGAACCAGGGCAAGCGGGCCATTGAGCATCCGGACGATCCGGCCAAGGTTGATGTCGGCCCGACGAAGTACCCCCCCCCCTTCCCGCTCGCAGGATCCCCTGGTTCTTGAGACCGGCAGGATCAGCTCGAGGAACTTGGGCGAGATCCGTTCTCCGTGCGCGAGATCGGCCAGCGCGGCAGCGCCTTGATGGCGTACTGGACCGCTTGGAGAACATCGCCTACATGTACCCGTCGCGCCGCAGGGTCTCCAGCCCGCCGCCGTCCGCCTTGTCCTGCGCCCGGCCCGACCGCTCCGCGATGTTGGCGAACTTCCCGGTGCGGAGCTCCAGGATGATGTCGTCGACGTTCCGGGCGTCCGAGTTGACCGCCTGGGTGCAGGGGTAGCAGCCGAGGGACCGGTAGCGCTTGCCGTCCCCCTTGCTGTAGTACAGCGAGACCGTCGGGATGCTCTCCCGCTTGATGTATTCCCAGATGTTGAGCTCGGTCCAGTCCAGCAGCGGGTGGATCCGCAGATGGGTCCCCGGCGCGAACTCGGTCTTGAACTGGTTCCAGAACTCCGGCGGCTGGTCGCCGACATCCCAATGGGACGCGGCGTTCCGGGGGGAGAAGTAGCGCTCCTTCGAACGACTGCCTTCCTCGTCCGCCCGGGCCCCGACGATGACGCCGGTGAAGGCCTCGGTGTTCTTGTCCAGCTCGTAGACGCCTTTCGTATGGTTGAGCCGGTACCGCGGCCATTCGCCACTGAGGGTGTGCTTGAGCGCGTCGGTCTTCAGCGCCTTGCAGCAGGCGATCCGGTCCAGGGCGCCGTCGGGGAAGGTGCGCTTCTCCTCCAGCGCCTGCCGGTTCTGCCCGTAGATCATCGTGAGGTTCCATTCCATCGCCAGCCGGTCCCGGTATTCGATCATCTCCGGGATCTTGAAAGCGGTGTCGATGTGGATCAGCGGGATCGGCACGTGTCCAAAGAACGCCTTGCGGGCGAGCCACAGCAGGACGGTGCTGTCCTTGCCGATGGACCAGAGCATGCCCAGGTGCTTGAAGTTGGCGTACGCCTCCCGGAGGATGTGGACGCTCCGGTTTTCCAGTTGGTCGAGATGATCCAGATCGCCTGCCATCAGCGTCGGCCTCCAAGCCGTTCGAGCACCGCCGCGACGCTCTGCTCGACGGTGAGGGTACGAGTATCGATGACCAGCTCGGGGCGCTCAGGCACCTCGAAGGGGTCGTCGATCCCGGTGAAGTTGCGAATCTCCCCGCGCCGTGCGCGGGCGTACAATCCCTTGACGTCCCGCCGCTCGCACTCCTCGAGCGGGGTGGACACGTAGATTTCCACGAATCCGGGACAGAGCGCTCTGACGAAGTCGCGGGACTCGCGGTAGGGCGAGACGAACGACGCGACCACCGTCACCCCGTGCGCCGCGAGCCGGCTGGCCATGTAGCCGGTGCGGCGGAGATGCTCTTCGCGCTCCGCGCGGGTGAAGCCCGTGTTCGGAAACACCTCCCGCAGTGCATCCCCGTCGATGTACTCGACATCGGTCCCCCGGCGCGCCAGCTCCTGGTGCACCCGGGTGGCGATGGTGGTCTTGCCCGATCCCGACAGCCCAGTGAACCATAACACGGCCGCCGGGGGCTTCGTTCCGCTCACAGGCCGACGACGAAACTGGGGTTCCGGAGATCGGCCTTGTTGTACGTGAGCGGCGACGGCCGCTCCCCGTCCCGTCCGGACTGGCGGTAGATGCAGTCCCCGGCGGCCACGTCCCACTCCATGGTCGGGCCGAGGCGGGGATAGATGTCCGCGCGGCCCTCGGCGACCCAGCAGAACTTGAGCGAGCTGCCGGCCTTGACGCGGCGGGCCACCGGAATCGTCCGCAGGTACTCCTCCAGCTCGGCCGACGGGTGCGAGAGGCTTTCGACCACCGTGAGCGGCGTCCCGGCGGGCGCGGCGGCCGAATAGATGCGCTCGGCGGCGGCGCCCTTCGTCTCGCGCCAGGCCCCGCCCCCCTTTACCGCCCAGTACAGGAGCTCGAGCGCCGGCGCGAGCACCACGCCGAACACGGGCTCGCCGTCCTCGATGAGCGCCACGTTGACGGTGAACTCCGCCCGGCGCTTGATGAACTCCTTGGTGCCGTCGAGCGGGTCCACGAGCCAGAACCGCCGCCACCCGCGCCGGTGCTCGAACGCCGCCGCTTCGGCCTCCTCGGAGACCACCGGCGTGGCCGGATCGATCCGGTGAAGTCCCTCGACCAGGATGCCGTGCGCCACCTCGTCGGCCAGGGTGACGGGGCTCCGGTCGTCCTTCTCGCGGACCCCGGCATCCTCGGCGCCATCGTAGTAGCGCATAGTGGCGCGGCCGGCCTCGCGCGCGAGCTCGATCACCGCCGAGCGGAGCTGCGCGTCTACCATGGGCGGAAGATGATGCCCTTGTCCTGCAGGTGCGCCTTGAGCTGATCCACCGACTCCGGAATGGCGCCGCCCGGCAGGTGCAGGTCGACCACGAGGTCGGTCGTAATCGTGTCGCCGGCCCAGATCGTCTCGATCCAGTCGGGCGGGACGGCAGTCTTGATGACCTCGAGGTCGTCCTGGGTAAGCTCGGCGGCCGCCACGACCAGGATCATGCCGGCGTCGAGCATCAGGTTGGCGACCTCGGCCAGGCGCCGCATGTGCTCCAGCCGGTTCTCCGGCTTGCGCTCGATGTCGGCATCCACGCCGTACAGCACGCTGCCGATGCCGAGGAAGTAGACCACCTTGCCGTCCTCGAACAGCTTGCCCTCGAGCGCCTTGGCGACGCCCTTCCGGTCGGTGTCGTGCTCGCCGGTGACGAGAATGAGCGCGGCTTTCTGGTTGTATTTCTCGGCCCGGTGCTCGGGCTGGATGATGCTGGGCTCCCACTTGTAGTTGCGGAGCAGCACCCGGTCGCGGACGCCGGCCTGCCGGTCGGGCAGCGCCTCGCGCACGATGCCGCCGCCCCGGATCTCGAAGTCGTCCACGATCACGAAGCGGCTGGTGGTCGGGATGTCGGCGGCCAGGTCGCACGCGATGGCGCGGTCGAGCTTGAGGATGCACTCGGCCACGTCGTGCCGCTGCACGGCGGTCCGCTGCTCGGCGGTGTCGAGCGTGGAGGCGTCCATCACGCGGAGGACCTCCTCGATCCGCGCGGTGACCCGGGCCGTGCCCAGCTTGAGCAGATACTCCTTGCGCTTGACCATCGGCTCCTTGCCGAGCCAGAAGAGGCTCACCCGGAGCCGGGTGCTGGCCTGCGGGCGCTGCTCGTGCTCGAGCGTCGCCACCTCGCCGCGGGTGATGTAGATCTGCTCCTGCAGCGTGAACCCCACCGCCTGCCCGGCCTCGACCCGGGTCTGGGCCGCCTGGTTGAAGCCCTCGATGGTCTTGACCCGGCTCCGCTTGCCCGAGGGGAAGAAGATGACCTGGTCGCCCACCTTCATCGATCCGGCGTCCACGGTGCCCGACACGATGCGCCGGTCGTCGCCCTGCTTGGTGAACTTGTAGACGTCCTGGACCGGCATGCGGAACGGCTGGTTGACCGGCGCCGGCTCGCTGTGGAACGCATCGAGCGCGTCGAGCACCGTCGGGCCGTCGTACCAGGGAAGGTTTGGCGAGCGATCGGCGATGTTGTCGCCGCCGCGGCCGGAGACCGGAATGAAGCCCGAGGGCCGGATCCCGACCTGCTCGAGGAACGCGCCGTACTCCCCCACGATCCGGTCGTAGACCGCGCGGTCCCACCCGACCAGGTCCATCTTGTTCACGACGACGGCGAGCTGGCGCACGCCGAGCATCGACACCATGTAGCCGTGGCGCCGGGAGTTTTCCTGGACGCCTTCGGCGGCGTCGATGACCAGCAGGGCGGCCTCGGCGCGGGCAGCGCCGGTGATCATGTTCTTGAGGAACTCGATGTGCCCCGGCGCGTCGAGGATCAGGTACGGCCGCACGCCGCTCTTGAAGAACACCCGGGCCGCGTCGATGGTGATGCCCTGGGCCTGCTCGTCCTTCAGCGCGTCGAGCAGGAAGGCGTATTCGAACGGCTTCGAGTTGAGCTCGCACTGGGCCCGGATCTGCTCGAGCTTGCCCTCGGGGAGCGAGTGAGTGTCGGCCAGGAGCCGGCCGATGACCGTGCTCTTGCCGTGGTCGACGTGCCCGACGATCACGATGTTCATCCGCTGCGTGCCCGCGGGGGCGTTCACGCGCGGTACGGGTGGAGCGATGGAAGACGACATGCTGGTGAAGCCTGCCTCCGTGGTTGCCCAAGGGCCGGCGGCTGCGGCGCCCGACGCCGCAGTCTATACGCCACTGGCTGGAGCAGTGACGGCGCCCTTCCGCCGGTCCGCTCCCTGTCCCGGGAGATCGCTGCGTCAACGCCGGCGGCGGCGGCCTATTGCTCCTCCGCCGCGTAGTCGTAGGGATAGTAGTAGTCGCCTTCCTTCGCGACCTGGCCGCCGGGATCGTTCAGCACGGTGCCGATCACGCGAGCACCGACATTGGCGAGATGCTGGCAGGCTCGTTGGGCCGCATTCCGGTCGGTGGCCCCAGCGCGGACGACGAGGAGCACGCCGTCGGTGAGCGACGCGACGATGCCGGCGTCGGCGGTCGCGAGGACCGGCGGCGTATCGAGCACGATCATGTCGAACTGCTCGCGCAGCTCCTGCAGGAGCACGCGCATGCGCGTCCCGCTGAGCAGATTGGCTGCGTTCGAGGGCAGCGCGCCGCAGGTCAGCACGAACAGCCCGGCGATCCCCGTCTGGCGGATGGCCTGGGGCGGCGGCGTGCCCGGCGCGGCGGTCGTGGTCAGCATCTCCATGAGACCGGGGGCGCGGGGGACGCGGAACATGCCGTGCACCCTCGGCCGGCGAATGTCGCAATCGACGAGCAGCACGCGGAGCCCGTCGTAGGCCAGCGTCACCGCGAGGTTGGCGGCCGTGAGGGTCTTCCCTTCGCCCGGCGTGGCGCTGGTGACGACGAGCGTCTTGAGCGCCTCGCCGCCATCCGACCAGATCAGGCTGGTGCGGAGGTTCCGGAAGGCCTCGATGCCGATGGAGAAGGTCTGCGTGCCGGACAGCGGCGACCCCGCATCGGTGCGCGGCTTGCCGCCGCCGAGCAGCCCACGGAGGCGCGAGCGACCGTCGGACCCGCTGCTGGTGATGCGCGGAATGACCGCCAGACCGGGCAGGTGCAGCACGGCCTCGAGATCTTCGGGCCGGCGGATGGAGGTGTTGAGTGCCTCGAGCAGGTACGCCAGCATGAGGCCGAGCACGAGGCCGAGCACCAGCCCCAGGGCCAGCTTCACCGCCGAGGCGGTGAGCACCGGCGCGTATGGCAGGTCGGCCAAATCCACGACGTCCACGTCGCCTTCCTCGACCTCTTCCGCCATCCGCGCCTGTTGATAGTTCTTGCGGATGTCGTCCCCGAGGCCGGCCAGCGCGTCGACCCGGCGATTCAGCCGCATCTCCTCCTCGGCCATGGCGGGCAGGACCTGAATCGAGGCGCCGCTCTGCCGTGCGAGAGCACCGAGCGCGTCGTACCGGGCATCCAACGTCTTGAGCTGGCTGCTGACCGCCTGCTCGAGTTTCTGTGTGGTCGACGCCGCCAACCCCTTCAGCTGAATGACGTCCGGGTTGTTGGCCGAAGCTCGCCACGGCCCCGTGGTCATGGAGTCGAGCCGGTCCTGATAGACGAGCAGTTGACGATAGATCGCGCTGATCGCGGCGTTCTCGGCCATCGCCGGGGCCGTGCCCAGCGCGCGGATCGCTCCGGCGCGGGTGGCTTCGTCGCTCGATTTGAGCTGCTGCTCGAGCGAGGTGAACGTCCGCCGGTCGGCGTCCAGCTCCGCCATCCGGCTCTGGAGCTGAAGCTGAGTCCCCTGCTCCGCCTTCAGCCTATCGGCGCTGCTGGCGAGTTGTTGCCGGCTCAGGAAGCTGGCGAGCTCCGCCTGGGCGCGCGCCAGCATGCTGTCGGTCTGTGCGACCTGCTCGGCGAGAAACTCGCGGCGGCGGCGCGAACGCTCGCGGGCCCATTTGACGTTGATCGACTGGAAGGCCTGGACGGTCGCGTTGACGATGCGCTGGGCCGACGCGGGATCGCCCGCCGTGTAAGTGATGTCCACGACATCCGTGGCCTCCCGGCGGGTGACCAGGAGCCCGGCGAGCAGGCCATCGATGACGGCCTCCCGCGGGCCGATGAAGAGAGTCGTGGTCTCGACCGGCGGGCGCGAGGTCACCGCGAACTGGACGACGCCGAGATTCATCACCTGCCCGTAGGGCGCGGTGGCGGTACGGTCGGCGCGCCGCGCCGTCACTTCGTTGGCCCGGAAGGTGAGAACGACCGAGTCGCCGGTCGCGCGGGGATCGACGTGCACCTGCGAGAGCTGGCCGGTGGAGAAATCGGGCGAATAGCTCTGCAGCATCAGACCCAGGGTATCGACGACCACCCCGGCCACCGTGCGGCTTCGGACCAGCTCGAGAATCGAAGCGATCGGATCCGTGGCCTTGGCCAGGCCCGGCGCCTGATCCTCGTCGCCGGTCAGGGCGCGACGCTCGCCGGCGAACCGCAGCATGGCATGGGCGGAGTAGCTGGGCGGCTCCCGCGACGCCAGGAACAGGCCGATAGACGCCCCGACCAGCGTCATCGCCAGGATGAGCTGGAACCTGCGGCGGAGAACCGCCAGCACCTGGCGGAACGAGATGGTATCGCCCGCCGGCGTGCTGTCGATCGGATGGAGCGGCGGCTCGGTGTTACCGGGCAGCGCGCGATACGACGGAGGTAGCTGGGACATGTGGGCGGCCCGTTAGTTATTGCGACTGATGCGATCGATCAGCAGTCCGAGCGAGGCGATCGAACCGATGATGCCGATGGCGGGGAGCAGAATGTCCCGCGCGAAGGATTTCCGGCGATCCACGATGATCTGGTCGCCCGACCGCACCGGGAGCGTGCCTTCGGTGCTGCCCGAGCTGGCCAGATCGAGGACGAGCTGCTGCTGCTGTCCGCTGGGCTCGAGCCGGATCACCCGAATGCGGTTGCGGGCGCCGAACTGGGTGGTGCCGCCCGCCCGCGCGATGGCTTCGCCGATCGAGGTCTCGGGCCGGGTCGCGAAGACCACCGGGCGAGGTACCTCGCCGGACACGGCGACGCGGATGAGCGGTTCCATGACGAACTGGGGATTCTCTTCGTACTGACCCAGGAATGTGCGCAGATTGGCCTCCGCCGTCGCAAACGGCAGGCCGCCGACGCGCACGCTCCGGAACAGCGGGTGGGTAATCGTCCCGTCGGGGGCCACGACGAAGTCTCCGCTGAATTCGGGCTTGCGCCATACCTCGATGCGGACCGAATCACCGGGGGTGAGCACCGACTGGGCGCCCGTGCGAGCCGGTTCCTGAGCCGATACCGGAGCCGCCATGCAGAGAACGACCTGGGCCATCGCGAGAGCGGAGAGCAGAGAGCGCATAAGCCTCGTGGCGCGACGAGAAAGGTGATGGAGAACACCGGAGGGAGCGCGTCACCCCGCGGCCAGAACGCCCACCCGAAGCAGTTTCCATGCCCCATGGGGGTTTCCACCACACAATTTACCATGGCACCGACGGGAGAGCATCCCGTCGCTATCTGGCCCAGCCAAAGTCCAGCCTTGGTGAAGGACTGGGACCACGGGACACATCACCTGTTGCGTCGGCTCCACACCCTCGCAGGCGCCAAGCCAAAGCCAACCGACCGGAGCGGCAAATTGCCGCCCCGGTCAGGTCGTTGCCCGCGTCGGTCAATGAGGGGATGGCGCGCTCGTCCAGGTTTCCGTCTTACGGCCGGCTGCAGGACTTGCGCGGCTGGTTGGCCAACGACCCGGCCACGTCCCGGAAGCCTGCTTTGTCATCCGAGCCACGAATCCGTCGCGATCATTGCCACAGCGTGGGAAGCGGCCATACGGACCCACGGCGCGGCCATAGTCCGGACCTGGGTGGCCGTCATCCGGCAGTGCGTGGGATAGTCCCGACGCCGACCGGGCAGGGTGCGTCGTTCTCGGAATGCCGCCGTCCAGGACCTTGGGCTGAAGGCGGGCGAGACGCCTTCGAGCTTCGACCTGGGCCTCGGCGTTCGTGGGGAACATCTCGACGTCGGCCTTGGCTTGTTCCGAGTTGTACCGGTACTAGACGAGGTCGAGCTTCTTGAACGTCTCGCTCCGCCGCCACTCGTAGCCCGGCGGGCCCACGCCGATCCCGGCCGGGAGCGTCGGGAACATGGCCCGCGACAAGTCGGCGAGTTGGTCGACGACCCCCTGGTAATCGAGTTGTTCCAGCTCGGGTGCTCCGGCTCATCGAGCATCCGGTTGCCGAGCACCGTGCCATCCGCGACGCCAGCGGCAATCGCCGTCTTGATCGCGGCCGCATTGAAGGTGCCGAGCCGCGTCTTCCACTTCGCGATGTCGAAGACGCCGTTGGTCATGTAGTCCGCGTCGCCCCGCCGGTGAGCACCAGCACCAGATGCTGGCCCAGGCCCGGCGGTCGCGATCTGCGCGGCCACGGTGCTCGCCGACGAGAACTGGAGCGAGCCGCTGAATGGCGCGGGCCCGTTCAGGTAGGTCGTGCCAGCTCCAGAACCCGGCGGCCAACGGGCGCCGCCCCGCGGTGGCCGGCAGCGCCGCAGCGGTGACGCTCACCGCCGCGGTATCCGCGAGGCCATTCGACGTCGCGATGACGCGGTAGGAACCTGTGGTCTGCCCGGCGGTAAAGAGGCCGGTCGAGGAGATGGTACCGCCGCTGGCGGTGAAGGACGCCGTCACCGCGACACTGTCGCCCGCCGAGTTGAGCCCGTACGGCTTGAACTGCTTGGAGCTGCCCGGGGTGAGTGAGACACTGGCCGGGGAGACGATCACGCTGGCGAGCGTCGGTGCCGGCGCGGTGACGGTGACGGCGGACGTGTCGGCCAGGGACCCCGAGGTGCTGGTCGCGATGACGCGGTACGAGCCGGCGCTGGAGCCGGCGATGTAGGCGCCCGACGGGTCTACCTCGCCGCCGGTCGCGGCCCACACGACGCCAACCGGGGCGGTCGAGCCGTCGGTGAGGTATCCGGTCGCGGTGAAGGTGTGCGTGCCACCGGTATCCATCGTGGTGCTACCGGGCGTGACCGCGATGCGAACCAGGTCAGGCGAGGGCGGGACGACGATGACGACCGAGGTGTCGGCGTTCTTCCAGCCGCGACCCCGCCCGACGACCTTGAAGGTGCCGCTGAGGGACGAGGAGAACACGCCGTCCGCATTGATGGTGCCGCCGCTGGTCGTCCAAGCAACCTGGGTGGTCTGGAGTTTCCCCCCGACCGTGCGGGCGAGGCCGCGCAAACGCACGGGCTGGCTGGTTTCCACGGTGACCGAGCTGGGAAGCACATGAACGGAGGGGGAACTCGCGGACGACCCCGTCGACCCCCCGTCGGGAGCCGTGAGGTCCTTCGCGCACGCTACCAGGAGCGCGAGCACGGTGAGCACCACGAAGTGTCGCAGGATGGCAAGTCTGCGCGCAAGCTTGAACGTGTAGGTCATCTCGAGGCCTTTCTGATGCTCGCTACCGGTGGGTCCCAACCGTTCCCGACGTTCCACCACCACCCTTGGGCTCAATACCTATTTTCGACTCTCCACGACCGAATTCAATCAGCAAATTTTTGACAGTATCAACAATTGGCCGTTTGGGTCCTCATAGTAAGTGGTTGCTAGAAAGGAGATTGTGATGCGGTACAATCTCGTATTGTAACAATGATATGACCAGAAATATGACATCTGTCTGGATTGTTTACCGCCCGGCCACTCCGGCCGGCCGGCCCCACCTTAAGCCCCCGCGAAGCGCCAGACTGGCGGGCGAACCACTTCATAACCCGGGGTGTCGCGGCTATACTGGGGCGGCTCGGAACGCTCCGCTCACTGGCCCTAAGTTGTTGTCCCAGAGGAGTGCCGGCTGATCGGCGGCGGCGGCGCCCTCGTGCGTGTACCGTGTAGGCCCGCAGTCAGGAAGCAACAATGAAACCGCGCGTGCTCTACATTCTGGGCTACGGCCGCTCGGGCTCGACCATGCTAGGCATGGCACTCGGGCAGCATCCGGCCATGGTCAACCTCGGCGAAATCGCGGTCCTGCGAACGTTCGTGCCCGGGCCGAGCTATGTGGCCCCGCGCGCCTGCGGTTGCCTTCAGCAACTCGACCAGTGTCCGTTTTGGGTCGGCGTCGCTCGACGGCTGGGATCCATGGAGATGCTCGCCCGGACCGACGGTTCTCTCTCGCCGACGTTGGGGTGGCGGCGCTATACCCCATGGCTGCCGGAGCCCAGCGAGGAGCTGCCGCGATGGGGGGCGTCGGCCGCCGCCATGTATCGCGCGACGATCGAGGAGGCCAAGGCCACGATCGCGGTCGATTCGTCCAAGGGGGCCGCCCGCGCGTGGTGGTTATGGAGGTCCGGGGCCGTCGATCTCCAGCTGGTATGGCTCACCCGCCGGCCCGATGATGTGCTCCGCTCGCAGATCAAGCATGGCCATTCGGCCGTCAGAACGGCCCTCGCGTGGCAACTGGCCCAGCGACAGGCGGCCCAGCTGGTGCACCAGGTCGAGCGCGCCGGCGTTCGGGCCCTGCGGGTCAGCTATGAGCGTCTGACAGAGCAGCCGCGAACGGTGCTGTCCGAGATCGTCGAGCACGCCGGGCTGCCGTGGCACGAGGGGGTGCTGACACTGCACCCCGACCATGTGATCGGCGGCGATCACGCGGTCAAGCACGGTGGCAGGCTCACGATCGAGCCATCAACCGCCACGCGCCGCCCCCTCCCGCTGAGCGCTCAGCTGATGTTGAGGCTGGTCAACAACCGTCTGACCGATCCGACGGTGTAGTCCTAGGCAGCCCACGCGCAGCGGCCTCGCCCGCCGGAGATGGACCCGAAGACAGCACCGCGCGACCCCAACTAACCAATCGACCCGCACCAATGAGACTTGGCGCGGGTCGATGTTGACTCGGGCGTGCGGCGATTATTCGTCGCCATACCCGCCACCGGTCCGGCGATCTCGCCCGGCCGTTCGCAACACTACCGGCGGCAGGTGCGCGGTCCCGCGCCGGTGCCGCCCCTCGCGCAGATACCAGCCGACCGTCCGCTCGATTCCCTCCAGCAAGGGCACCGGCGGCTGGAAACCTGCCTGCTGCACCTTGTCGGCCTCGAACCGGGTCTGCGTACACATCTTCCGGATGCGCGCAGAGGAGATCGCGAGATTCCGTCCCGTGACCCTCGCCGCGAGATCAAAGGGCCACGCCGCACCCACCGCGATCGGCTCCGGAATCGACCAGCCCGGCATCCGGCGGCCGAGGGACTGGTAGATCCGGGCCAGTAACGACCGGGTCTCCAGATCCGGCTTGTCCACGTAGTTGTAGACTTCGAACGGGGCGGCCGCAGGACGGTTCCAGAGGAAGAGCGCCGCCGGGACGACATTTTCCACGTAGGAGAGGCTCTTGATGTTCTCGCCCCCGGCGACCCGGAAGAAGAAGCCCGAGTCCACCTGCCGCACCAATGAATACATGTTGGCGAAGTTGCGGGGCCCGAAGACGACAGTCGGACGAATCACGAGGCAGCGGCGGCCCACCCGCGATTCGGCCCAAGCCCTGAACACCTGCTCGGCCGCCAACTTCGACTGGCCGTATGGGGAAACCGGGTGGGTGTCCGCGTCTTCGTGCCGGGGCTCCGGCGTACTGCCATACACTGCCACGGTCGAGAAGAAGCAGATGCTGCGGACATCCTGCTCCTCCGCCACCGCGCAGAGCACCCGCGCACCCTCCTCGTTCACCGAGAAATAAGTGTCGGTAGCGATTCCGAAGTCGTGGTGGGCCGCAGCCAGATGGAGGATGGCCTGGGCGCCCCGGAGCGCTTCCCGGACGGCCGCAGGGTCGCGGACATCGCCGAGCACGACGCGCGCGGCTTCCGGATCCCAGGTCGGCGCCACCAGGTCGAGGATCGTGAGCGAATGGCCCGCGTCCAGCAGGGCCCGGTGGAAATAGCGGCCCAGAAACCCGGAGCCCCCGGTTACCAGCACGTTCACGTCTTTGCCTCCGCCGGGGTCGCCGACTCGCCCGCGAGTCCGCGACCCGCCCGGCCAGCGATGAGGTCCTCATAGGCTTCCGCTATCTCGCGCACCATGGTCTCAGCGGCCCACGCCTGGCAAACCAGCTCCCGGCCGGTCGCTCCCATGGCCCGGGCCCGTTCGGGGTCGGAGAGCAGCGCGACCACCCGCTCGGCCATCCCCGGCACGTCCCGCATCGGTACCACCCAGCCGTTCACGCCCTCTTTCACCACCTCATGCGCGCCCTCCACCGCAAAGCTCACGGCCGGCACGCCGCAGGCGGCGGCCTGGACCAGCACCCGCGGGAGCCCCTCCCAGAGCGAGGTCAGCACGGCCACGTCGAGGACCGCGAGGACGTCGGCAATGTCATTGCGGAAGCCGGGAAGATGCACCCGACCCGTGAGGCCACGCCGCTCGACTTCGGCGCGAAGGGACGCGTGCTGCTCTCCAGCGCCGAGGCCGACGAAATGGGCCGTGGGGATGCGCTGCAGCACGGTCTCCGCCAGGTCGAGAAAGTAGCGGTACCCCTTCCGCGCCTCCAGGCGGGCGATCTTTCCCACGAGCGGCGCGTCGACCGGCACGCCAAGACTCCGCCGCACCTCGGCGCGGCGCTCCGGCCCCATGGCGGCTGCGGTGGAGAAATCGGAGAGCTCCATGCCTGAGCGGATGAGCTGGTAGCGCTCGGGTCGGCCGATGCCCGCCTCGAGGTAGCGGTCCCGCAGGTCCTCCCCCACCGTGATGATCCGGTCGGTGAAGACAGCGGCGGCCTTCTCCAGTCCCCAGTACACCAGGTACTCGACCCGGCTCAGCGCCCCGTGAAAGGTGGACCCGTGCAGCGTGTGCACGATCACGGGCGCCGCTGCCCCCCGGGCCGCGAAACGCCCCAGGATGCCGGCCTTGGCCGTATGCGTGTGGACGATGTCGTATTGCCCGTTCCGGATGAGTCGCCGCAAATTCCTGAGGGCGGCCAGGTCCCGCCGGGGCGAGACCTCCCTCACCAGCTCGGGCAGCTCGATCACTTCCACTGTGGAGGCCACTTCGGCCACCATGCCAGGCTCGCTGCCGCCGCCGATGGCCAACGCGACCCGGAAGCGGCGCGGATCGAGGCCATTGACGGTGAGCAGGGTGTTTTCGTCCGCGCCCCCCCGGATCAGGCGGGTGTGGACGTGCAGGACCGAGATCCGCGAACGCGAAGGCTCGCTCAGCGGACGCTCTCCTCAAGACTTTGGCCGGTCACCAGATCCTCTCATCGAGTTGCCGGAGAATATCGGACGAGTCGACCGGGCACAAGCAAACGCTCGCCACCTGGCCAGGGCCAACCTGCCGCTCAGATCTCCCAGTTCGACAGGACGACCCCCTGCCGCGGGTCTTGGGGAAAGCCGCGAAGGATCATACGAAGATCCGTCCAGTGCACTCGGTACCCCGCAGCGATCAGGCGCAGGTACGCGTCGGCAAACTCCGTTTGGCAGCGGATCGCCAGTCGGCCTACCCGTTCGGCCGCGGCCGTACCGTGCAGCGCGTCCAGCAGCTGCTCGAACGCGCCGAAGGACGCGGCGACGAGCTTGAGTACGCGCACCTCATCCTTGGCACGGCCTGCAGCGAGCGGCGTGGAGTGCCAGAGTGCGAAGGCCACGAGCTCGGTGCCTTCACGGACGAGCGTCGTATCGCCGATGCCGAGATCATGGGTAAGCGAGATCTCCCGGCTGAAATCCACCCCTGAGGCAAGCTGGCCGGTCAGTCGGCGGCACTCCTCCACCCGACGGGCGAACTGCGAGCCCGCCGCGGAGAGCAGCTCGGGCGCGGGCCCCCCTCGCCGCGGCACCTCGCGCACCAAAGTGACGGTGAGCGGACCGGGCACCAGCCCGATACGGCTGTAAAAGCCGATGTTCTCGACAGTGCGCGGCATCGTCTCCAGTCCAATAGTCCGCGCCCCCTGCCCCTTGAGCCAATCGATACCGAGCCGCACCATCGTGGATCCGAGCCCCTCCCCCTGGCGGTCGGGCCGGACGGCGAGCGGACCCATCCAGCCCTCGTGCCCCGACCGATGGACCATGTTGAAGGCCACCAGCTGCCCGTCTCCGTCGCGCCAGATCATCGCCCCGTCGCCGGCGTCCTCGAGCGCATAGCGCCAGACGAGGGTGTTGAGATGCGGCACCCGCACGCCCACGAGCCCGTCGCGGCTGTAGCGGTCGGTGAAGGCATCGGCGAAGACGCGATTGAGCGGCTCGATGTCCCGCAGCGTCGGGCGGTCGGGCCCGCGGAGGCTCCGGTCAGGCCGCCACATCGTGCCCTCCGACCGGCTCGTCCCGCACCGTCGCCACGCCCTTGGCCAGATCCAGGCCGACGCGCACGACCCGATCGAAGCCCTCGCGCACCGATTCGATGTGGGTGATGAGGATGACCTGGGGAAACCGATCGGCCAGACTCCGGAGCAGGTCGACCACCGACGCCCGCCGGTCCTCGTCGAGCGAGCCGAAGATCTCGTCCAGGACGAGCAGCGACAGCGGCTGGCCGGCACGCTCAGCGATCATCTGGCTGATGGCGAGCCGGAGCGCCAGGTTCGCGATGTCCTCCTCGCCGCCGGAAATGACCGTCTTGGGGTCGCCGTCATCGAGCAGGGTGGCGCCGTAGTCCTCGTCCAGCTCGAGATCGGTATAGCGGCCGTTGGTGAGGTCGCGCAGGAACCCCGAGGCGAGATCGGAGAGGTCCGGACGAAGCGTAGCGTTGAGGTCGGTGCGCAGATCGGTCAGGGCGCGGTCGAGCTCCTGGTGCAGCGCCAGCTCCTGACCGGCGACCGCGGCCTCCCGCTCCCGCACGGCGCGCTCGGCCCGCCGGCGGGCCACGGTCTCCACCGCTTCCGCGGCCGCGGCCGATTCACCCCGCGCGCGCACCAGCGCGAGCTCCGAGTCGCGGCGCGCGCGCTCGGCCGCCGTCTCGGCCTCTCGCGCCTCGCGGTAGCTCTGTTCAGTGTAGCCGAGACTGATGACCCGGGCGCGAAGCTCCCCGGCGCGGGCCTCGGCGTCGGCGCGCTCGCGGACGGCGGTGGCCAGCTCCGCCTCGACAGCGGCGCCCCGGTCGGCCACGGTGCGCAGGCGCTCGGCCTGCAGCGCGAGCGGCTCGAGCGCGCGGACTTCGGCCACCAGCGCCTCGTGCCGGGCCTGGTCGTAGGAGCCGAGCACCCGGTCGATGGCGGCCTCGAGCTCCCGCACGCGGAGCTGGAGCCGGCTCTGCTCTTCGCGCAGCGCGCCGCCCTCCTGGGTCAGCGCCTCGAGCCTGCTCTGCTCCGCGATGGCCTCGGACTGGTCGCGCTCGAGCCCGACGCGGCGGCGGTCGGCCTCGTCGAGGTCCCGCGGCTCGACCGTCAGCTGCTCGATCCGCTGCTTGTAGAAATTGCCGTTGGAGACCACCTGCTCCATCTGCCGGTCGAGCAGCTCGAGCACCTTCTCGTACTCGATGCCGAGCGGACGAGCGCAGGTGGGGCAGTCGCCCTCGGGGCCGGCCTTCACGATGCGCTGCCGCTGGTCCTTGAGCTCCTGGTACTGCTCGATCAGCCCCTGGCGCTTGGTCCTGGCGTCCTGCGCGTCGCGCACCCATGCGGTGCGCATCGCCTCACCGTCGAGCGCCACGGCCGTGACGGCGGCGCGGACGTCGCTCACCCGCTCCCGCGCGGCGTCGAGCTGGGCGCGCGACGGCACACGCGCCAGGCGGTCTTCGACCGAGGCCAGGTGGCGGCGGACATCGTCGAGCTGCGCGAGCAGGCCTTTGCGCGCCGCGTAGGACTCGGCCTCCCGCTCGAAGGCGGCGACCTCGTCACGCAGCGCGGGCAGGGGCGCCAGCCGGCGCCACACCTCCTCCAGCCTGGTGCGCGCCGCGCCCGCCTCCGCCACCTGGCGCTCGAGCCGCTCGGCCCGCTCGGCCGCCGCGGTCCGCTGGTGGTCGGTGACGCGGAGCTCGGCCTCGAGGGTCAGGGCCGTCTCGCGCAGCCGCTGCAGCTCCTCCCACCGGGGCCGCACCTCCGCCAGCCGGCGCTCCGCCACGGCCGCCGCGTCGGCGGCGGCGACCTCCGCCGAGCGCGCCCCCGCCACGCGCTCGCGGGCACGGGTCTCGGCGGCCTCGAGCTCGGCCAGGTCGACCAGCCCGGCGCGGAGCGCGTCGTGGCGGGCGCGGAGGGCCGATCGGCGCTCCTTGAGCCGGTCCTGCGCAGCGCGGATCCGCTCGTACCCGAGGACGCGCGAGAGGAACTGCGCGCGCTCGGGTGCGGACATCGCCGCCATGACGGCGAGCTCCTTCTGTCCGGTGAAGTAGGTATTGAAGAACTCGTCGCGCGTCATACCGAGCATGCGGGTGACGCGCTCGGTGACGGCGCCGATCGAGTTGGCGATCGGCACCGGATCGCCGTCCTGATAGAGCTCGGCGCCGTGCAGCGTGCGCAGGACGCGGTACTGGTGGGCACCGAGGGTGAACTCGAGCTCGACCTCCACGCGCGAGCGCGGCGGCGCGCCGCGCCGGCGGATGGTCTCCCGGCTGCCTCGGGCGGCCGGCATGCCGTACATCGCCCAGGCGATGGCCTCGAGCAGGGTGGTCTTGCCGGCGCCGTTGGGGCCGATGATGCCCGTGAGGCCCGCACCGAGCTCGAGGTCGGTGTTCTCGTGCTGGCGGAAATTGCAGAGCCGGAGCCGGTTGATCTGCATCAGGCCCCGGCCAGGTCCCGCTCGACGGCGTCCATCAGGGACTCACCCAGGCGCATGAACGCCTCGCGATCGAGCTCGGCGGGCAGGGGACGCCGCTCCAGATAGCTGCGCACCAGCTCGGGGAGCGTCTGCCGCCGTCCGGGCGCCCCCATGCCGACGGTGCGGTGCATCTCGGGCCGCCGCAGGTCGAGCTGAAAATGCAGCGCGGCCGATTTGAGCGCCCGAATGCCGGCGTGATCGAGCTCGCGGGCCACGTGGCGGGGAATGTTCCACACGCGCAGACGAACGATGCGATCCGCGATGCCGCCCGGCACCGCGCGCACCCGCTCCGCGATCAGCGCGCTGACGGCCGCGGCGGCCAGGCCTGCGGCCTCGATCGGCTCGAGGTCCAGGATGGCGCGGGCGAGCGGCAGCTCGCGACGCTCGACGGTGTTGCGATCGAGATCCGCGAGCAGCCAGCCCTTCGCCGACAATCCGTGATCGGTCTCGTCGATCAGCTCGCCCCAGACATTGGGACTCACGTACTCCAGGGACCCCGCGTACCAGACCCGCGGCGCCACCTCGTGCTGCACGTGATAGTGCCCCAGCGCCACGTAGCTCCACTCGGCCGGGGCCAGCTCCTCGAGCCCGAGCAACGCGCCGCCGTATTCGGCCGCGCTCCGGTCAAACGGATAGACGCCCTCGATCTCGCCGTGGAGTACGAGCACGCGATGCCGCTCGGTGCCATCCGGGCGGAGCGACGGACGCGTCCCCCCTACCAGGGCCTGATGCGGTACCGCGAGCACCGACAGGTCAAGGGCGGGATAGACCAGCCGGCGGGCCTCGTCGGTGGCCACATCCACGCCCAGCTCCTCGAAGAGCCGCAGGATCGAGCCCGTTTCCGTGGAGCGGGGCGTGTCGTGATTCCCGGCGATCAGCACGATCGGCGCGTCCGGGAGCGCCTCGCGGAGCCGCTGGAACTGGCGGAAGGCGAAGACGATGGCGGCGTTGGTCGGCCGGACGGAGTGGAAGAGGTCCCCAGCCACGACCACCGCGTCCGGTCGCGCCGCGATCACGCCCTCGACCGCGAGGCGGAAGGCGTGCGCGACGTCGGCTTCGCGTTGATTGATGCCGGCGGGGGTCTGCCGGTGGTATTGGCGGATGCCGAGGTGCGGATCGGCGATATGGGCGAGCTTCACTCCCGAAATGTCTCGCCATCGCGTGAATTAGCAAGGAGTTCGGCGGGCCGCGCCGGTCTCTCCGGGCTCAGAAACCGTAGCTGTCGTCGCTGCGGCGCACTGCCGGCACCGCACGGCGGGAGGCGACGACCTCCCCATTCACGCGGCGGCCCAGACAGGCGGTGAAGAAGGCGAGCACGTCGTCCGGCCGCTCGCGCCGGGTGACACCGAGGGCCCGGCGGACGTCGTCCTCCCGCCGGCCGTCGATCAGCGCGCGGACCGCGTCGGCGCTCACACGGCGGTCGAGCCCGCGGAGCTGGCGGGCCACCGCGTCGGCGAAGGGCAGCTCGACGGCCGGAGGAAAGCGCTCGATGCCCTCCCGGCCCCCCAGCACCGGGGGCCGGGGGAAGCGGACGAAGATCGGCTGCGTGAAGTGCGGGTGGCGGACCATCAGCTCGCCCTTGGGCAGCGTCGCCAGCTTGATCTTGGTGGCCGGCGACAGCATGCCGTAGGCCGGCGTCGAGAGCTCGTCCATGTCCATGCGACCGAACAGGGCGGTGCCGGCATTGCCCACGACGCGCCGCTGGACCTGCGAGCGGAACTGCTGGGCGGAGAACAGGACCAGCCCGAGGTAGCGCCCGCGCTCGGACAGATCGAGCAGCATCTTCCGCACATAAGTGTCGGCCCCCTCCGCGGGGGCGTACTTGTTGAGCTCGTCGACGAAGACCACGACGTGATCGACGCCGAGGTCACGCCGCTCGAGATGCTCGCGCAGCTTGGAGACGATCCGGGCGAAGACCAGGTCCTGTGCCAGCGGGTCGAGACCGGCCACGTCGACGACATGCACGCTCCGGTCGGCAAAGGCGCCCCAAGGGAGGTCGTGCGCCGCGCCGTCATCGGTCACCAGGCCCTTCGAGCGGGTCGAGATATTGCTCAGCCGGTTCCGGATCTTGCGAATGGTCGCGAGGTGGTGCGTCTTCCAAACCTCCCCGCCCTTCCCCAGGACCTCCATGAAGTCGAAGATCGCGCGGAAGAATTCCTCGAGGTCGGCAAAGCTCTGCACCTGAAACGGCTTTCCGCGCAGCAGATCGTCCTGGTACTCGCGGCCCACGACCCGCTCCGCGAGGAAATCGATGAAGGCATCCGCCTTGGCGTCGACGTCGTCCCGGTTGAGCACCACCTCCGCGTAGTCGAGCACCTCGCGCAGCCCCCAGACCAGTGGATGGGTATTCTGAGCGAGGCTCTCGTGCGTGCGGAGGGTGTTGAGGTTCACGCCGTCGGCCTTGAACGGGGCGTAGTAGTGCGCCTCGGCGAACGGCTCGGGCCGGAGACCCAGGCGGGCGTACTGGCGCCGGTCCTCGTCGGTCAGCCCAGCGGGCTGATCGAGAAAGCAGAGATCGGGCCCTTTGACGTTGAAGCAGAGCGCCGCGACGCTCCCTTTGTGGCGCGGGAAGGTCTGGAAGATGCTCCCGAGCAGGAATTCGACCGCGCTGGTCTTGGTGGCGAGCCCGGAGACGCCGGTGATGTTGAGGTGCGCGGCTTCGGGGCCGAGCAGGAAGTCGCAGTCGAGGTAGACGGGCGACTCCAGGCCACCAGCCGCGTAGAGCCCGACCGGAATGCCGGTCGCGCGCTCGCCGCCCGTATACGCATCCATGCGGAGCGCCAGCACGACGTCCGCATCGCTCGCGAGCCAGACCGCGCCGAGGGGCACGGGCTGGAGCGGCTCCTCGGGCGTCTGGCGCAGCACGGCGGCTGTGAAGAGCCGGATCTCGGCCCGCTGGCTCGGCTCGAGCCCGGCCGCCACCGGATCCCCATCGGCGCTGATGACCGCGTGCATCGGCGTGACGAGGTCGGAGTAGGCGAAGCCGTCGGTCACCACGCCATAGACCACCCGTCCGCTCTCCTCGACCCGCACGATGGCGCCGATGCCGATCGGGGTGTCCCGGGCGGTCCAGAAGTGGAACTGGTGGGGGGTGGACGGCTTGAGCTCGGTGGCGACCACGCGTCCGACCGGCGGCAGGGGATGCGACATGGGAGGAATGTGGCGCGGCGGGAAGCAAACGAGTAGGGGCGCAACGGCCGCTCCGGCCATGCAGCTCAGGCGAGCCGGCGGCCGCCGGCGCGAAGGTAGGCTTCGACGGAGTGGATGCCGTAGAGCAGCCGATCCCAGCGGTGGTCCGGCGTACTGAGTGGCGCCCGCTCCGCCAGGAGCCATCGCGACAGGCGGTCGGCCATCTCGGGATTCCCATTGGCCGGTGCTACCTCTACCCGCACGAGGCCGTGAAACACATCTTTCCCTTCCCAGGGCCAGAGGCGGAGCGCCCATTCCCGGACAGGGGTGAGGCTCCGGGTCTCGGGGGCATAGAGCGACGAGCGGTGTCCGGGCGGCAGCCGGAGGTAGCGGTCGAGATCATCCCCCTCGAACGGGAGGGTCGCGTGGCTCTTGGAGACGCCGAGCATGCGCGGATCGGCCGCCCAGAGCGGGCTCTCGGTGAGCGCTCCGTCCACGACGAGCCATCCCTCGGACCGGCGGCGGTAGCGCTCGCCGAGCTCGAGCTCGAGGGCGCCGCGAGCCCGATCGAGCGCCCGGGCCACGTTCGCCAGGTCGCGTACCGGGTGCGGCGGCTCGTCGGCAGGAAGCGCCACAGTGCGGAAGGCCTCGGGCAGCGCGCCTGCGGCGGCGAGCGCGGCCGGCCGGGCGATGATGAGCAGCCGACGCTCTTCCAGCACTGTGACTAAGTTTCGGCTCGACCGCTCGCGCACCGCGGCGGCGACTTCCCCGGCCACAATGGGGGCGGCGCCCGCGTAGGCCAGGAGCTCCGAACGCTGTACGCCGTCGAGGAAGGCGAGCGTCCCGGGCCACGGCTCGGAGGTGCCCACCGGATGCCACGCGAGGGCCGCGTCCTCGACGAGGCGGGCGGGCCGGAGACAGGCCTCCTCGGTGCGTCCGCCGCTGGCCTCGGGCACCGCGGAGGCGGGCGTGAGACCCCGAAGCGCCAATGCCCGTCGCAGATGTGCCAGATTGATGGCGGCCATGGCCGAAACGTATCGGGTCAGCCGCGGGAGGGGCAGTGAACCTACCGATCACGCAACACCAGCTGTCGGAGCTGCATTCGAGCCATCAGGAGCTCCGGGCCGAAGCCCGCGAGCTGATGGCGCGTCTGCGGGCGTCGGTGTTCGAGATGCGGGCGCACCGAGCCCGCCTGCGCGGGGAGGTGCACGAGCCTGCCCAGGACGGCCTCGTGGGCCTGAACGGCCGGACGCCGCACGCGGCGCCGGCGGCGGTGAACCTGCACATCGAATACGGGATGACCCCTCGCGAGACAGAGGTGGCGCTGCTTCTCACCGAAGGCTGTTCCAATCGCACGATCGCGCACCGGCTGGGGGTCAGCCCCCACACCGCGCGGCATCACACGCAGCGGGTGTTGATCAAGCTCGGGGTGCATTCGCGGGCAGAGGCGGGGGCGCGGCTGAGGCCGTTAGGCGGACAGTCGGACGGTCGGACGGTCAGACGGTCGGACGGTCAGATACGCGGGAGTGGTGACGGTCCGCTGACCCCGCTTTCGTCACCCTGAACGCAGCGAAGGGGGCATGCTCGGAAGCATGCCCCCTTCGCTGCGCTCAGGGTGACGAGCGAAGAAGCCCGCCCGGTGGCGCTACATCTCGTCCTCGAACGCCGTGAACGGCGGCACGTTCGAGAGCCAGAACCCCGCCAGGCCGCCCCGCAGATCCACTTCCACGTAGAAGTTGTCCGCGACTCGCACGACCTCGACTTCGCGGCGCGTGCCGATGCGCAGATGGAAGACGCTCTCGGCCCCGTTGGTCTCGACCGAGAGAGTGGTGTCCACCTCCATCGAGGCGACGCCGGGGCGCGAGGGACGAGAGGGCAGCACGACCCGACCGTCGGTAAGCCGCGCCGGCACCTGAAGGGTGGCGCTGGTGCTCACCTCGGGCCAGACGACCACGTCCAGCCCGCAGATCACCCCGTTGCTGATGTCGAGCACCGCCACCGAGCCCTCGTCGTCGGTCAGCTCGACGGTGCCGGTGAGGCCGCCGCTCTTGCGGTTGCCCTTGAAGGCCCCCGAGAGGATGTCGGTCTCGGGGTCCCAGCGCCACGCAATTGCGGGCAGGCTCCCGGTCAGCGGCTCGACCCGCGCTTCGACGTTCACCGTCGGCGTCTCAGGCGGCACGCGCGGATGCGAGACGGTGGATCAGTCCGAAGACCTTGCCCAGCGCCCGCTCCAGATCAGCGTCCGACACCGCGTAGCTCAGCCGCACCCAACGATCATCTCCAAACGCGGCGCCGGGCACCAGCGCGACGCCCTCCTGCTTCATCAGCTGCTCGCAGAATGTCGAGCCCGTCACCGGATCCTTCTCCCGGATGCCGTCCACCCGGAAGAAGAAGTAGAAGGCGCCGTGCGGCTCGACGAACTCGACGCCGGGCGCCTCCCGGCGGAAGCGCTCGACGATGGTGTCGCGCCGCCGGCGGAAGGCGGCCACGATCCTGGTCACGTCGGCGTCGACCTTCTCGTCCGAGAAGGCGGTGGCGGCGGCCCACATGGCGGGCTGGTTGGCGCCCGTGGTGGTATGCGACTGGAGCGCCGCCATGGCCTTGGTGAGATGCGGCGGCGCCAGCGCCGTGCCGATGCGCCAGCCGGTCATCGCGTAGGCCTTGCTGGCGCCATAGATGACGACGGTGCGCTCGAGCAGGTCGTCGGGCAGATCGAGCATCGACGGCGCGGGGCCGGGTCCGTAGTTGATCCGGCGGTAGATCTCGTCCGTGATGATCCAGACCTCGTTGGCCTTCGCCCACTCAGCGATCGACCGCAACTCCGCCAGGGTGTACACGGCCCCCGTAGGATTGCACGGCGAGCAGAGGATGAGGCCACGGGTCAGCTTGTTGCTGGCCCGGTCGAGGTCCCTGGCGCTGACCTTGAGGCCCCACTCGAGATCGCCCGGGACCAGCACGGGCTCGGCGCGGCAGAGATGCACGATCTGGGGATAGCTCACCCAGGCCGGCGCCGGGATCAGCACGCGGTCCTTGGGACCGAAGAGCGTGAAGCAGGCGTTGAAGATCGACTGCTTGGAGCCGGAGCTCACGATGATGTTGTCGGGGTCGATGGTGCGGCCGCCCGACATCCGGCTCAGGTTCTGCGCGATCGCCTTCCGCAGCTCCGCGATGCCGACGTTGGGCGGATACCGGGTGAGTCCCTTCTGGATCGCCTGGATGCCCGCCTGCGCCGCCAGGATCGGCGTGTCGAAGTCGGGCTCGCCGACGCCCAGGTCGAGCACATCCTCGCCGGCGGCCTTCCGGCGCTTCGCCTCATTGCTGATGGCGACGGTCTCGGAGGCCTTGAGGTGCTGGACGTTGATCGACAGCGGGTCGGGCATGCGCAGGGATCCGGATCAGGAGTGTTGGCGTCGAAAGACGGGGGAAAAGTCAGGCCCCGGCGGGGCGATGTCAACCGGCGCTCCACCGGATGACGCCCGCGCTCCGGCGTTGCCCCTGCCGTGATGCCCTCTTAGGTTGGCGGAGCCCTACCATCCTTCACCCGAGGCACCCGTGGCCGCTTTGGAAGAGCTGCATTTGTCCCCCCCGATCGCGGCGGCCCTCACCCGGCTCGGCTGGAGCGCGGACGACGCACTCACCCGCGAGGCGGCCCCCACCGCCGCGCGCGGCCACAATCTCGTCCTCGTGCTGCCCCCGTCCCCAACCGCCGCCACGCCCGCCCTGGCGGGTCTGCTGAGCCGCCTGGGCGAGGGTCGGCCCGGGCTCCTGCTGGCACCGGCGGGGCAGCTCGACGAGTGGGGCCGCATCGTTCACCAGGTCTCGGGCGAGTCCGGTCTCCGCGTGCAGGTGGCGCACGGCACCTCGCGCGCTACGCGCCGGCTCCGCGGCGACGCGGTAGACCTGCTGATCGCGACACCCGAGACGGCCCTGGCGCTCCAGCGGCGGAGTGCGCTCCGGGCCGACGGGCTTGCCGCGGTGCTGCTGGCGTGGCCCGAGGGCTGGGAAGAGGAAGCGAGCGTCTCGCCGCTGATGCAGGACCTCCCCAAGGAGGCCCAGCGGATCGTGCTGACCTCGGCGCCGGAGCGCGCGGCCGACATGGTGGAGCGCTACGCCCGGCGCGCGCTCACGATCGGCACGGTCGAGTCCGAGGGCGGAACGAGCGGTCCGGTACGCACGGTGAGCGTGCCGTGGGGGCGGCGAGTGGCAGGCCTCAGCGACCTGATGGAGCTGCTCGATCCCACCTCGCTGGTGGTGTGGACGGCGGACCGGGCCAGCCATGACGCCATCGCGGCAGCCACCGCCCTGCGAGAGCCCGAGGGGCGGGTGGTCACTGGCGACGCGCCCAAGGCCCAGGTGATCATCGCCTTCGACCTGCCCAGCGCGGAGCAACTGCGCCAGCTGGTGGGCGCGGGCGAGGTGGTGCTGCTGGCGCCACCCGGCACCGAGCGCTACGTCGAGCGGATCGCCGCGCCCCGGCGGCCGCTCCGGCTGCCCGGGGCGCTCGACGCGGCGACGACGGTGGCGGCCGCGCGGCGCGCCGCGATCGTGCGCACGCTCGAGACGGGCACACCGGACCGGGCACTCCTCACACTGGCCCCGCTGTTCGAGCGGCACGACCCGGCCGCCGTGGCCGCCGCGCTGTACGAGCTCTGGACCGCCGCGGCCGGCGCGACCGTGCCCGCGGCGCTGCCGGACATCCCGGCGACGGCACGGGTCTACGTGGGGATCGGCAAGAAGGACGGCGCCACGGTAAACGACCTGGTCGCGGTGCTGACCAAGGATGTGCGGCTGGAGCGGGCGAAGATCGGGCGAGTGGAGCTGCGGGACGCGTTCTCGCTGGTCGAGCTGCCGGCGCAGGACGCCGAGCGGGTGGCGAGCGCGCTCAACGGGACGACGATCCGGCGGCGGCGCATCACGGCGCGGGTGGATCGGGGCGGCCCGACCGCCCGTCCGGCCGCGACCGGGCGGCCAGGGGCGCCGCGGCGCCCGGCGCGCCCGCCGGAGAAGCGCTAGGGCCGCTTGCGGTTGACGAGGTCTTTCAGGACCTTGCCGGCCCGGAAGGCGGGAATGGTCGAGGCCTTGATGGTGAGGGCCTTGCCGGTGCGCGGGTTCCGCCCCTCGCGCGCGGCGCGCTTGCGGATCTCGAAGTTCCCGAAGCCGCTGATGGCTACCTTTCCACCCTTCCGCAGCTCCGTCGCGATCATCCCGTCCGGTGCGAAGAAGTGCTCGGTGATCTCCGCGGCCCGGGCCCGGGTGACATCCAGCCGCTTGGCCAGGGCGCCGATCAGATCCTGCTTGTTCACGGAGTCTCCTTGGTGTGGGGCGGGCGACGAATATCGCCGCGCGTATGAACGCGCCGCAAGGTGGCTGGCGCCGCCGCCGCGGCGCTCTAGATTTGCGTCCTCGCCCTCATCGCACGCGGAGATTCCGGATGACCTACGGCTCGCGCCCCGGCTGGATCGAGGTGATCAGCGGCGTCATGTTCGCCGGCAAGAGCGAGGAGCTGATCCGGCGGGTCCGGCGCGCGATCATCGCCCGCCGGCGGGTGCAGGTGTTCAAGTCGCACCTCGACAGCCGCTACACCGGCCTGTACTCGGTCTCGAGCCACGACGGCACCGAGCTGGACGCGTCGCCGGTGGATTCGGCGGCGGAGATCTTCCGGCTGGTACGCTCCGACACGCAGCTCGTGGCGATCGACGAGGCGCAGTTCCTCGATCCGGACATCGTGACCGTGGCCACGCTCCTCGCGGGCCGCGGGATGCGGGTGATCCTCGCGGGCACCGACACGGATTTCCGGGGCGAGCCGTTCGGGTCGATGGGCGACCTGATGGCAGTGGCCGAGATGGTGGACAAGCTCCAGGCCATCTGCGTCGTGTGCGGCGACCCGGCCTGCCGCAACCAGCGGCTGCTGGACGGCAAGCCGGCGCGGTACGAGTCGCCCACGATCATGGTCGGCGGCCGTGAAAGCTACGAGGCCCGCTGCCGGCATTGCCACAAGGTGCCTCGCAAGGACGAGGACCAGACCGCTCTCCTCTAGCACTGTCAGCCAGGAGCGCCAGCGCACCGATGCTCAACGTCGCCCTCACGGGCAACATCGCCTCCGGGAAGTCAACCGTCGCCGAGCTGTTCCGGGCGTGGGGCGCCACGGTGATCGACGCCGACCGCCTGGTACGCGACGCGCAGGCGCCGGGGGGTCCCGTGCTCCGCGCCATCGCCGCCCGGTTCGGCCAGGACCTCATCGACCCGTCGGGGATGCTCGACCGCAAGGCGCTGCGCCAGCGCGTCATGGGGGATCCCGCCGCGCTCGCGGATCTCAATCGCCTGGTGCACCCCGACGTGCTCCGCCGACGCTCGGCGCTGGAGCGGCAGGCGCGGAACCGCGGGGACCGGATCGTCGTCAGCGACATTCCGCTGCTCTTCGAGGCCGCGGACCCGAGCGCGTTCGATGTGATCGTCCTGGTCGACGCGCCGGAGGCGGTCCGGCGGTCCCGCCTCCTGGCCCAGCGCGGGCTCTCCGCCCAGGACGCCGACCGGATGCTCGCGGCGCAGGGGCCGACCGCCCCCAAGCGCGAGCGGAGCACGTACGTGATCGACAACGACGCCGACCGCGCCGCACTCGAAGCACGCGCCCGCGCGGTCTGGACGGAGCTCATCGCGCGGGCCGGTCCCGCGCGCGCTTGACCTCGCCCGCGACCGCGCGTATCCTCCCACGCGCCACCCCAGACCGCGAGCCTCCGTGTCGAACGTTCCTGACGAGCTGGTCTACACTTCCGAGCACGAGTATGTCGCGCGCACCGGCGATGCCGCCGTCGTGCGGGTCGGGATCACCGACTACGCCCAGGGCGAGCTCGGCGACGTCGTTTTCGTCAACCTGCCGAAGCCCGGTCAGAAACTCGAGGCACACGAGAGCTTCGGCACGATCGAGGCGGTCAAGGCCGTGTCGGAGCTCTACAGCCCGGTGGCCGGCGAGGTCGTCGAGGTCAATGGCGCGCTCGATGGCGACCCCGCAGTGGTCAACCGCGATCCCTATGGCGACGGCTGGATGGTATCGCTCCGAGTGACGGATCCGAAGGCGCTCGGCGGGTTGCTGTCGGCGGCGGCGTACCGGGCGCACATCGGGGAGTGACCTTCGCGGGCGGGGAGCGCGGCGTGAGCAGGAACAATTGTCGCAGCAATCGATCGAAGTTGGACGATGCCCCGGGAGCATGGTCTCGGGGCTGTTTTGTGGCCTCACCCAGCAGGAGCCTTCGTTCCACATGACCACCACCTACCCAGTCTTCCCCGCGCCTCCCGAAGTCGACGTCCTTCACCCCGGCCATTTCGCCTACCGGCACATCGGACCTCGGCGGGAAGACCTGGCCGAGATGCTCCAGGTCGTGGGCTACGGCAGCCTCGACGAGTTCATCGACGCCGTCGTCCCCGAGGACATCCGGCTCCGCCGCCCCCTCGCGCTGCCGCCGGGACGGAGCGAGCGCGAGGTGCTGCAGGCGCTCCGCGGGCTGGCCGGGATGAACCGGGTGTTCCGCTCCTACATCGGCCTGGGATACGCGGGCACGTTCACGCCCCAGGTGGTCCAGCGCAACGTGCTGGAGAACCCCGGCTGGTACACCGCGTACACGCCGTACCAGGCCGAGATCTCGCAGGGCCGGCTGGAGGCGCTGCTCAACTTCCAGACGATGGTGTCCGACCTCACCGGGCTCGCGATCGCCAACGCCTCGCTGCTCGACGAGGCCACCGCCGCGGCCGAGGCGATGCACATGACGCTGGCGGTGAGCACGAGCAAGGAACCGCCGGTGTACCTGGTCGACGAGTACTGCCACCCGCAGACGATCGCCGTGGTGCGTACGCGCGCCGAAGCGCGGGGTGTCCGGGTGGAGGTCGGCGAGCCGGAGACCTTCAGCTTCGGTCCGGGCGTGATCGGCGCACTGGTGCAGTACCCCGCCACGGACGGCGCGATCCGTGACTTCCGGAGCCTGTGCGAGCGGGCGCACGCGGCCAAGGCGCTCGTCACGGCCGCCACCGATCTGCTGAGCCTCACGCTGCTGGCCCCGCCGGGCGAGTGGGGCGCCGACATCGCCGTCGGCAACAGCCAGCGCTTCGGCGTGCCGATGGGCTACGGCGGGCCGCATGCGGCGTTCTTCGCGACCCGGGACGCCTACAAGCGGTTTCTGCCGGGCCGGATCATCGGCGTCTCGAAGGATCGCGACGGCCGCCCCGCGCTCCGGATGGCGCTGCAGACCCGCGAGCAGCACATCCGGCGCGACAAGGCGACGAGCAACGTGTGCACCGCGCAGGTGCTCCTGGCCGTGATGGCGAGCATGTATGCGGTCTACCACGGGCCCGGCGGCCTGCGCCGGATCGCGGAGGGGGTGCACGGGCGGGCCGTCGTGCTGGCGAACGCGCTCCGCCGGCTGCGGTACCGGGTGGTGCACGACTCGTTCTTCGACACGATCTGCGTCGAGGTGCCCGAGTGGGCCGTGCCCCGCCTGCTCGACGCGGCACGCACCCGGATGATCAATCTCCGGCCGCTCCCGCCGACCCGGCTCTGCGTCGCGCTGGACGAGACCGTCACGCTGGGCGACCTGGCCGACCTGATCGCGGTGTTCTCGCTCAACGAGGCCCTGCCCTTCATGCTGGAGGACATCGGGCAGCACCCCGATCGCTCCATTCCCCCGGCGCTCGAGCGCACGTCAGGGTATCTCGCCCACCCGGTCTTCCATCTGCACCATTCCGAGACCGAGATGCTGCGCTACATCAAGCGGCTGGAGGCGCGGGACCTCTCGCTCACGAGCGCCATGATCCCGCTCGGCTCCTGCACGATGAAGCTCAACGCGACGACCGAGATGATGCCGGTGAGCTGGCGGGAGTTCAACCGGCTGCACCCGTTCGCGCCGCGAGACCAGGCCGCGGGGTACGAAATGCTGTTCCGCCAGCTCGAGTACCAGCTCGCCGAGATCACGGGCTTCGCCGCCGTGTCGCTGCAGCCGAACGCCGGATCGCAGGGCGAGTACGCGGGACTGCTGGTGATCCGCGCCTGGCACCGGGCCCGCGGCGACGCGCACCGGACCACCTGCCTCATTCCCATGTCGGCGCACGGCACCAACCCGGCGAGCGCGGTGATGGCGGGGATGCAGGTGGTGGTCGTGAAGAGCGACGACCACGGCAACGTGGACGTCGCGGACCTCCGGGCCAAGGCCGCGCAGCACAGCGACACTCTGGCAGCGCTGATGGTGACCTATCCATCGACCCATGGCGTATTCGAGGGATCGATCCGGGAGATCTGCCGGATCGTCCACGAGCACGGCGGCCAGGTCTACATGGACGGCGCCAACATGAACGCGCAGGTGGGCCTGTGCCGGCCGGGCGAGATCGGTGCCGACGTCTGCCACCTGAACCTGCACAAGACGTTCTGCATCCCGCACGGCGGCGGCGGCCCCGGGATGGGCCCGATCGGTGTCGCCAAGCACCTCGCTCCCTTCCTGCCCGGGCACCCGATCGTGGACCTGGACCACACGCAGGCGTGCGGCACCGTGTCGGCCGCACCGTGGGGAAGCGCGTCGATCCTGCCGATCTCGTGGGCGTACATCGCGCTCATGGGCTACGACGGGCTGACCGAGGCCACCAAGATCGCGATCCTCAACGCCAACTACGTCGCCCGCCGGCTCGAGGCCCACTACCCGGTGCTGTACTCGGGACCGGGCGGGCTGGTGGCGCACGAGTGCATCCTCGACACGCGGCCGTACAAGGCGTCGGCCGGGGTGGACGTGGAGGACATCGCGAAGCGGATCATCGATTTCGGGTTCCATCCGCCGACGGTCTCGTTCCCGGTGGCGGGGACGCTGATGATCGAGCCGACCGAGAGCGAGTCCAAGGAAGAGCTCGACCGCTTCTGCGACGCGATGATCGCCATCCGGGAGGAGATCCGCGAGATCGAGGACGGCCGAGCGGACCGGGAGAACAACCTGCTGACCAACGCGCCCCACACCCTCGAGCAGGTGATCGCCGACGGGTGGAGCCGGCCGTATCCGCGGGAGCGGGCGGCGTACCCGTCACGGGCCGTGCGGGAGCACAAGGTGTGGCCCACCGTGGGACGGATCGACAGCGCGTTCGGCGATCGGAACCTGATGTGCGTGTGTCCGCCGGTGGAGGCGTATGGGTGAGCTGGCCGGGCCCCGGCCGGCCCTGCGATACATCCTCTGGCATGATGCCGTCCCCCGCCCCGGCTGGCTCAACATGGCGATCGACCGCGCCCTGCTCGAGCGGGCCGCGGCGGGAGAATCGTGGATCAGGCTGTACGCCTGGAGCCCCTCGTGCCTCTCGTTCGGCCGCCACGAGCCGGCCGCGCGCCGGTACGACCGCGGGCGGATCGAGGCACTCGGTCTCGACGTCGTGCGCCGTCCCACCGGCGGCCGGGCCGTGTGGCATGCGGGCGAGCTGACCTACGCAGTGGCCGCACCGACCACAACGCTCGGCACGTTGCGGGAAGCCTACGGCGAGATTCATCGCGTGATTCGGGACGCCCTCCGCACACTCGGCGTCCCGGCCGAGCTGGCGCCCGCCCGGGCCGCCGTCCGGCCCGACGCCGGTGCCTGCTTCGCGGCGCCCGCGGGCGGCGAGGTCATCGTGGGCGACCACAAGCTGGTCGGCAGCGCGCAGCTCCGGGAGAACGACGCGCTGCTGCAGCACGGGAGCATCCTGCTCGCGAACGACCAGGCCATGGTCGCGCGGCTCACGAGCGGAGACGCGCCGGCGGACCGCTCGGCACCCCTCGCCCGGCTGCTCGGACGGGCGGTCAGCTGGGAAGAAGCCGCGGAGGCGGTGGCGGAAGCGGCGGCCGATCGGTGGGGGGCACCCGGCGAGCAGGCAGACGAGGCCACGAGCGTCGTTCTGCGGGCTCGCGTCCATGGCGCTCGATTCCGCTCATCCATCTGGACCTGGGACCCCGGCAACGTCGGCGAAGCTGCCGACCTACCGGGGATGGCCGAGGCCCTGGACGCCTGACGCCGCCGGTCCGCGCGGCTAGATTTTCAGCACCCCTCTCCAATCCGCCCATTCCGGAGCTCCCGTGACGCACTGGACCCCACGGCCCGCTGCTTCGCCCACGCCGGCCGCTCGACGTGCCCGCGTGATTTTCACCGGCATCGGCCTCGCAGTCTCCGCGCTCGCGTCGCCCCGCGCGGTCCCGGCGCAGACCGAGTCGGCGCGCACCAGCTTCGTGGTCGCGACCGGCGACGAGGCGACAGTACCGATCCCCACGCTGCTGGAGGGTGGCTCCGTCGCGAACAGAGATGTGGCCGACCAGTTGTTCGCCCGGCTCGGCGAGCTTGGGCCGACCCTGATCACATCGGGCGACCGCGCGTTCGAGCCGCTGCTGGCCCGGAGCTGGACCCGGCGGGATTCGGTCACGCTCGCATTCGACCTCGACCCCCGGGCGACCTGGCACGACGGCAAGCCGGTCACGGCGGAGGATGTCGTCTTCACCTTCAGGCGGGCGCGAGACCCCGCGGTGTCGCCGGGCCTGGCCAACCTTCTTCGGCGAATCGTCTCGGTGACCGCGGAGGGAGACCGCAAGGTCGTGTTCCGCTACACCGAGCCGTACGGGGAGCAGCTCTACGACGCGGTCTTTCACGTAGCGCCGCTGCCGGCCCATCTCCTGGCTTCGATTCCGGCGGAATCGCTGGCGTACGCCGCATACGTCCAGGCGCCAGTCGGCAGCGGACCCTATCGCTGGGTCCGGCGCGTGCCCGGCGAGTTCGTCGAGCTCACCGCAAACGAGCGGTTCTTCCTCGGCGCGCCCGCCGTGCGGCGGGTCATCTTCCGGAAGGCCGTCGATGGTGCCGCGCGACTCAACATGCTGCTTGCAGGCGAAGCGGACGCCACCGAGAACATCCCGGCGCCGCCAAGCAATGTCGCCCGCGTCAGCGCCGACAAGAACCTGCGGGTGATCCCCGTACCCTCGCCGACAATCGGCTACCTGCTCTTCAATCAGCGCGACTCACGCGATCGGAACCGGCCGCACCCCATTCTGAGTGATCGTGATGTCCGCCGCGCCATCGGGCTCGCGCTCGACCGGCGGTTGATGGTCCGCGCGGTCCTCGGCAACGCGGGCGAGGTGCCCTACGGCCCTGCTTCGACCACTCTCTGGATCCGCCACGGCACCCCGGCGGCGGCGCCCATGAACCTGCGAGAAGCACGGCGACTGCTGGATAGCCGCGGCTGGACCGATCACGACGGCGACGGCGTGCGGAAGCGCGAGGGCCGACCTCTCACGCTGAGCCTGATCGTCCCGACGTCGAGCCCCATCCGATTGCAGATGGCGCAGATGGCCCAGGAGCAACTGCGCGCCGTCGGCGTCCGGCTGGTGCTCGACCAGATGGACTTTCGGGTGTACCTCGAGCGACGGAACGCCGGCGGTTTCGATGTCGACTTCGCCTCGACCAGCCTGGACCCCTCACCGAGCGGGCTCGGCCAGGGTTGGTCGTGCCAGGGCCTGACCAACGTCGCCCGCTACTGCGATCCGGCAGTGGACTCGCTCATCGACACCGCCATCCGAACCCGGGAGGGCGCCGGCCCGGCCTGGCACACCGTGCTTCGGCGCATCGAGGACGACGCGCCGGCCGTCTTCATGTACACCCTCAACTACATGTACGCCGTGAACCGGCGGTTCACCAACGTGCGCATCCGGCCGGAATCGCCGTGGCTCGGCCTGCGCGAGTGGACGGTCGGCCCTCAGGGCGCGCGACGCCCCGCGGGGGACTGACGTGCGGCGCTGGTTGCTGCGCCGCGCGCTCCAGTCCCTCGTCACGCTGGTCGTCGCGCTGGTGATCCTGTTCCTCCTCATGCACCTCCTCCCCGGGGACCCGCTCAGCCGCGTGGGCGAAGGCCGGCCGCTCACGCTCGAGCAGATGCAGGCGCTCCGCGATCGCTACGGCCTGGACCGGCCGCTGGTCGAGCAGCTCTGGAGCTTTGTCGTCGGGCTCGTCCACGGGGACCTCGGCGTCTCCATTGAGTATGCCCGTCCCGTGACCGGGCTGGTATTCGAACGGCTCCCCGCCACCCTCCTGCTCGGCGGTACGGTACTGCTGCTCAATTTCACCGTCGGGCTCTGGCTGGGGGTGCGGCAGGCCGTCCGCAAGGATTCGCCGGAGGACCGCTGGCTCACCACGCTGTCGCTTGCGGGGTACGCGACCCCGTCCTTCTGGCTGGGGCTGGTTCTGGCGTGGCTGGTGGGAGTGAATTGGCGGCTCCTGCCTCCGGCCGGGATGCGAAACCCGCTGCTGGACGCGGGTGGACTGGCGGCCGCAGCCGACGTCGCCCGACACCTCGTGTTGCCGGCGATCACGCTGTCGGTAGTCAGCATCGCGGGCACCATGCGCTACCAGCGCTCGGCCATGCTGGAAGCCCTCCGCTTTCCTTATATACTGACCGCCCGGGCGAAGGGCCTCACCGAGCGGCAGGTGCTCTGGCACGGGTGGCGGAACGCCTTGTTCCCGGTCCTCACGCTCTTCGGCCTCTGGCTCCCGATTCTGGTGTCCGGCTCGGTGTTCGTGGAATCGGTCTTCGCCTGGCCCGGCCTCGGATCGCTGGCCGCGGCCGCGGTCGGGAACCGCGACTATCCACTGCTCATGGGGGCGGCAATCCTCGTGGCCGGCATGGTCATCCTGGCGGGCTTTCTCACGGACGTCGCCTACGCGCTGCTGGATCCGCGAGTCCGCTACTCGTGATGGCGGAGGACGGCGCGCTGCGAGCGGCCTGGCGCACGCCCCGCGGACGGGCGGGCCTGGTGTTCCTCACGTTCCTCTGCCTGCTGGCGTTGCTGGGACCGCGGCTCCTGCCCGACCCGTTCCGCCAGTTCGGGATCGTGGAGTTGCAGAGCGCCCGGCCGAGCGCCGAACATCCATTCGGCACCGATCAGCTGAGCCGCGACGTGCTGTCTCGGGTCGTGACCGGGGCGCGGGTGTCGCTGGCGGTGGCGGCGATCGCGGTCGCCTTGTCGGCCACGCTGGGAGCCGCAGTCGGGCTGGTCGCGGGCTACCTGGGCGGTGCGGTCGACGCAGTGCTGATGCGGTTGGTCGACGGCGCGCTGGCCGTGCCCCGGCTCTTCCTCCTCATGCTGGTGCTCGCGGTGCCGACGCGCGTGCCGCTGCTGGCGTTGATCCTCCTGATCGGGGCGACGGGCTGGTTCGGCACCAGCAGAATGATTCGCGCGGAAGTCCTCCGCCTGCGGGAGGAGACGTACGTGCGCGCGGCCGAGGCGCTCGGCGCGTCCCGGCGGCGGATTATCTTCCGGCACCTGCTGGTGAACACCACCGGGCCGCTGCTGGTGGCCGCCACCCTGGGCGTGGGCGACGTGATCCTGCTCGAGGCGGGCCTCTCGTTCCTCGGCCTCGGCGTCCAGCCGCCGACGCCGAGCTGGGGCGGGATGATCTTCGACGCCCGCCCGGTGCTGGAGTCGGCACCGTGGGTCGGTATCTTCCCCGGCGTCATGATCACCCTCACCGTTCTGGCCACCAACCTCGTCGGTGACGCCCTGCGCGACGCCCTGGACCCCCGAAGCGCATGACCCGAGTGCTCGACGTGCGCGACCTGCGCATCTCCTTCCCCGCGTCCGACGGCAGCCGCTTCCATCCGGTCGATGGTGTGAGCTTCACCCTGGACCGGGGCGAGACGCTGGCACTGGTGGGCGAGTCGGGCTGCGGCAAGAGTCTCACCAGCCTGGCGCTCCTGCGCCTGGTCCCGCCGCCGGGACGCATCGACCCCGGCAGCGGCATCCGGCTGGGAGAGACCGACGTGCTCGCGCTCGAGGGCGAGCCGCTCCGACAGATTCGCGGCCGCCGCGTCGGCATGATCTTCCAGGACCCGATGACCAGTCTCAACCCCGTGTTCACAGCCGGCGACCAGATCGTGGAAGCGGTGCGCGCGCACCTGCGCGTGTCCAAGGCCGAGGCGCGGGAACGGGCGCGGGCGCTGCTGCAGGAGGTCGGGATCCCGGATCCGGCGGCGCGGCTCGACGCGTATCCCCACCAGCTGAGCGGGGGGATGCGGCAGCGGATCATGATCGCCATCGCCCTCGCCGCCGAGCCGGAGATCCTCGTGGCCGACGAGCCGACGACGGCGCTGGACGTGACGGTGCAGGCGCAGATCCTCGAGGTGCTCGACGAGCTGCGGCGCCGGCGCGGGATGGCGGTGCTGCTCATCACGCACGACCTCGGCATCGTGGCGGGGCGGGCGGACCGCGTGGCGGTGATGTACGCGGGCCAGATCGTCGAGGAGGCGACGACGGCGGAACTCTTCGCCCGGCCGTCGCATCCCTATACCCTGGGACTCTTCGCCTCGGTTCCGCGCATCACCGGACCGGTGCAGCGGCTGACGCCGATTCGGGGCACCGTGCCGCCACCCACGGCGTGGCCGGACGGCTGCCGCTTCCGTCCGCGCTGTCCGCAGGCGTTCGCGAAGTGCGAGCAGCCTCCCGAGCTGCTGCCGGTCGGACCGGACCACCGCATGCGCTGCTGGCTGGCAGAGGGCAAAGCACCATGACGCCGCTGCTCGCAGTACGCGATCTCGTCAAGCACTACACGGCCGGCGGCCTGTTCGCGCGGGGGGCGCCGCCGGTTCGGGCAGTGGACGGCATCTCGTTCGAGGTCGGCCGGGGGGAGACACTGGCGCTCGTAGGAGAGAGTGGGTGCGGCAAGTCTTCGGTCGGGCGCACGGTCCTGCGGCTGCAGGAGCCGACCGGCGGGAAGGCGCTGTTCGAGGGCGTCGATGTCTTCGGGCTCGACCGGACCGCGCTCCGCCGGCTTCGCCGCCGGATGCAGATCATCTTCCAGGATCCCTACGGCAGCCTCAATCCCCGCATGACCGTCGGCGCCGCGATCGCGGAGGGGATCGAGATCCATCGCCTCGCTACGGGCCCGGACGTGCGCCGCCGGGTGGGCGCGCTGCTGGAGGAGGTCGGGCTCGATCCCGGGTACGGGCGGCGCTATCCGCACGAGTTCTCGGGGGGGCAACGCCAGCGGATCGGGATCGCGCGGGCGCTGGCGGTGGAGCCCAGCTTCATCGTCTGTGACGAGCCGGTCTCGGCGCTCGACGTGTCGGTGCAGGCGCAGGTGCTGAACCTGCTCGCCGACCTGCAGCGGGACCGGGGGCTCTCCTACCTGTTCATCGCCCACGACCTGGCGGTGGTTCGGCAGATCGCGCAGCGGGCGGCCGTAATGTACCTGGGCCGTATCGTCGAGGCCGGACCCACCGAGGCGTTGCTCGCGGCTCCGCGCCACCCCTACACCGTGGCGCTCCTGTCCGCCGTTCCCGAACCCGACCCGTCCCGCCGCCGGTCGCGCATCGTCCTCACGGGAGACCTGCCCAGCCCCTCGAATCCCCCGCCGGGATGTCCGTTCCACACGCGCTGCTTTCATCCATCCCGGAATGAGCGCTGCCGCACCGAGGTCCCGATCCTGCGCTCGGTCGGCACTACCATCGCCGCCTGCCACTACGCCGAGAGTACGCCGGCTGCGGAGACGCTCGCCGAAACGCCGTGAGTTCGGTCACGGTTTCGAGCCGCACACAGCGGCACCTTGTGAGGGTTGTTTTTAACCCTGATCACGAGGTCATCATGCGTGACGAAAGAGACTTGGCCACCGACCCTGAAGACAAGGACCTGGCCACTGAAGGCACCGAGGAGCGGCTCAAGGGTGTCGGCAAGCAACTCGAAGGACGTGTGCGCGGCACCGTCGGCGGCGCCACGGGCGACACCAGCGAGCAGGTGAAGGGCAAGGCGCAGGAGATCAAGGGGAAGATCCAGCAGGAGATCGGCAAGGCGAAGCAGCGCCTCGACCCCGAGCCCGGGGTCGACGAAGACTGAAGACCGATCAAGCTCACCACGAAGGGCCGCCAGCGAGTTCGCCGGCGGCCCTTCAGGCATCCGGGACCGGATCAGGCGGCGAGGGAGGCAGCGATCCGGCGCAACGCCTGCTGAGCCAGGGCGAACTCGAACACGACGCGCCCGAGCGCCGCCTGGGCGTCATCGATCCGCCGTTCGACGCCGACCATCTCGAGCACCTGGCAGGCGACGTGGCGCTCCTGTCCGCCGTTCCCGAGCCCGACCCGTCCCGCCGCCGCTCGCGCATCGTCCTCACGGGAGACCTGCCCAGCCCCTCGAATCCCCCGCCGGGATGTCCGTTTCATACACGCTGCTTCCATCCTTCCCGAAATGAGCGGTGCCGTACCGAGGCCCCGGCGCTGCGGCCGGTCGGCGCCACCATCGCCGCCTGCCACTATGCCGAGAGCACGCCGGCAGCGGAGGCGCTCGAAGCAATTCGGTGAGTTGGGTTACGGCTCCGGGCGGCGGCCGGACCGGAAGGCGGAAGGGATTGCCGGGTGGGAGGGTCTAACCTGCCGGAGGGAGCGCCCGTTAGAGATGCAGCGCGGACGCCCTCGCCCCGACCGTGCACTGCGTCTGCTCGTCGACGAGAAACTCCAGGGCCTCCCGACGCCCCACGACGGCAGCGAGCGCGCGCCACTCAGCGGCCCCAATCGCGGTCCCAATGATGCTCTTCATGTGCTCCACCGCGAGCTCGGGCGCGAGGGGCTTCCGGTACGGCCGCACCGTGGTCAAGGCATCGTAGATTTCGGCAACCCCGATCACGCGCGCGCCCCATGGTGACGACTCGCCGCTCAGCCGGTCGGGGTATCCCTGGCCGTCCCAGCGCTCATGATGGTGGCGAACGAAGCTGGCCACCGGACCCATGTCCGGCAGCGGCGAGAGGATCTGGGAGCCCAGAGTCACGTGGGCGCGCACGACGTCGAACTCTTCCGTGGTCAGCGGCCCCACCTTGGACAGGATGTCGTCGCCCACACCCACCATGCCGATGTCGTGCAGCTGGCCCGCGAGACGGACCTGCTCGATTTCCCTGTCTGTCCGACCGAGCTGGGCGGCCAGCGATGCGGCCATCTGGGCGACGCGCACCGAGTGGCCCGCCAGCCAGAGATCCTTCGCCTCGACGACGCACACGAGCGCCTGCAGGGCGGCCAGGGCCACGGTGTCCCCCCGCTCGCGCTCCCGACGCAACTCAGAGGCGAGCGTGGACACCTCCTCGCGCAGCGCCTGTGTGAGCGTGCGCTCGCGTGCCGCGATCAGTCGCTGCTCGAGCGCCCGTTCGACCGCTGCCACGATGTCCTCCGGCGGGTCGTCCGCCGCCAGGTAGTCCATGGCCCCGAGCCGGAGACTTGCTATGGCGGCCCGCAGATCGGGCGCACTGGAGAGCAGCACTACGGAGAGATCCGGTTCGGTCCGAAGGATCCCGGCGACCAGACCCTGACCGCGTCCGTTCTCCAGCTCCGCATCGGCCACCACGCACGCGACCCTCCACCTGGCAAGGATGTGCGTGGCCTCCGCCGCGGACGCAGCCGTCAGGGTCTCGTATCCATGCCGCCGCAGGTGGTCGTGGACTACAGGGCGGCTCGCAGCCGCGCCCACCAGCAGAAGTTGCGCAATGGCGCCGTCGGACATGGGTGATTCCGGTTGAGGTTGCCTCTAGTATCGTCCGGAACCCTTCGCCACTTGAGTGTGGATTGCGCCCCGCTCAGGAGGCCCGGGCCGGCGTCTTGACGCTTGTTGCGCAATGTCCGTTCACTGATGCCGAGCAGTGCCGTACCGAGGCCACCGAGGCTGCGGGCGGTCGGCGCCACCATCGCCGCCTGCCACTACGCCGAGACTACGCCAACGGCGGAGGTGGCCGCGAAGACTCCGTGAGTCCGCTCACGGTTCCGGACGGCGGGCAGCGGCACGTTGTGGGGTGGTGTCAAGGACCTGGCCACCGAGGCTCAACCACGAAGGGCCGCCGGGGCAGCGCCTCCGGCTGACCGGACCGCTGGTCCGGGCGGCTGGCCGCAGTGTACCTTTCACGATCATCCACGCCACCGTCGTCCCCGCCGACCTCGATTCGCTCGCCGCCGCCAACCGCCATGCGGTCTATGGCCAGGTGGCGCGCTGGCTCATTCACGACCTGCGGAATCCTACCCAGGCGCTGACTCTCATCACCGAGCTCATGGGCGAGGCGCCCGAAGCGGGCGATCCCGGGGCGGTGGAGACCATCCGAGAAGCCACCGCCCAGCTCTCGCGCTCGCTCGAACTGCTCGACCGTCTGCTCCGGCTTCCGCGACCCGCCGTTGACGCCACGCCGCTCTCGCTGCGCGACAGCCTGGAATTCGTCGGCGCGCTGCACCTCAGCCACCGATCGGGAATGCGCCTCGATCTGGAGGGCGCCATGGGCGCGGTTCTGCCCGCCGTGGCCGGGGTCGAGCACGAAACCGAGCAGATATTTCTCAACCTGGTGCTGAACGCGCTCGAGGCGACCGGGGAGGCCGCAGGCGCCCGGCTCGTCGTGAGCGCGATCGCAATGGACGCGAACGTCCGGGTGAGCGTGGCCGACAACGGCCCCGGGATTCCGCCAGACCGCCGGGCGCGGGTGTTCGAGCCCGCGCCCACGGTCCGGGGAGGCCGGCTCCGGGGCCTCGGGCTCGCGGTGTCGCGGGCGCTCGCGCGGCGATTCGGCGGCGACCTGGTGCTCGCGGCCGACGCCGGGCCGGGGACGCGGTTCGACCTCGTGCTGCCGGCCTGGCGTCGCGGCTAGACGCGTGGGCCAACGTCCACCACGGCCTCGAGCTGCTTCACACGCGCGAGCGCCCGCACCAGCTCCGCGACCCGCGCCTCCAGCTGTTCGGTCATGTCCAGCACCCGCTCGCCGACCCGCAGGCGGGAGCGCAACTCGGCGTGGTCGAAAGGCTTCGTGAGGTAGTCGTCGGCGCCCGCCTCGAGCCCGTGCACCACGTCGTTCTGCCGGGCGCGGCCGGTGAGCAGCACGAGATAGACTGGCCGCCCCCGCACGCGGCTCCGCACCCGCCGGCAGATCTCGACTCCATCCATCCCGGGCATCATCCAGTCGAGCAGGGCCAGCGACGGCCCATCGTCCTGCTGGAGCATCTTGCACGCGCACGCGCCGTCGTCGACCGACGTGACGTGGTAGCCCCACTTGGCGAGGAGCCCCTCGAGGTACAGGCGGGTGACCATGTCATCCTCGGCGACCAGTACTCGCATGTCCCCTCCGTTACCGGGTGCCGCTGCTGAGAAGGCTCGTGACCGGCATGTCAGACCGTCCGGTCGAGGAACGGGCCGCTGGGCCGGCTATCGGCCGGAGGCAGGCTCGGGATGGGCGCGCCCATGGTATCGGCCACGCTCGAGAACAGCTGCTGCCGGAAGGCGTCGCCGGCCTCGAGCGCGCGGCGGAGCGCCCTCCGGTTGATCGCCAGGTCGTGCGCGGTGGCCTCGACGGCGCGGCGGACGGCCTCGCGCGCGGCGAGCAGGGGCGCGGGCAGTGCGCCGACGAACAACTCCAGGTCGGACAGCGCCAGGCCGGGCCGGCCCATTAGCGCAGAGGTGAGCGAGGCGCGGCGCCGCCGCGCCTCTTCCAGGGTGAGCAGCGTGCGGGCGATGGCAGACACGCTCCCGTCGATCAGTTCGGAATCGCCGGTGGCCACACCGGCCCGCTGGCGGACCAGCGCCTCGCGCAGCTCCTCGATGAGCCGGTGCTCCTGAATCAGCGCAGCGGCCAGATCGCTCAGGCGGTCTGAGGTCGCGACGTCCCCTCCACCCACCGGGCCTTCCATTACCAGGGACAGCCTCGGAGCTCCTGTACAACCGTCGGTGCTCACTCTGGCGGCAGCAGCGGACAGGCGACCATGGTGAGCGACCAGACCTGGCCACGGCTCATACCTTGTCTCCGCGGTCGATGAGGCGGTTGCGCATGCGCTTGAGCGCCTGGGTCCGGATCTGCGAGATCCGCGACTCGGTCACATGCAGAATCTCGGCGATCTGGCGCAGATTGAGCTCTTCGTAGTAGTAGAGCGTGAGCACCACCCGCTCCTTCTCCGGCAGCGTCGTGATTGCCTGCCGGAGCCCCTGCATCTCCTCCGCGTCCGCCAGCGATTGCCCGGGCAGCGGCGCGTCAGGGTCGTCGATCGTCTCCTCGAGAGTGACCGCGGTCCGGTTGCCGGGCATGGTGCCGTCGAACGAGACCATGATGTTGCCATCCATCGCGCCGCGCCACTTCCAGTAGGTCTCCAGGTCGATGCCGAGCGCGGAAGCAAGCTCGCGTGGCTCGGGCATCCGGCCCAAGCGGCCCTGCAACTCGGCCGTGGCAGCCAGCAGCCTCCGGTTCTTGGCCCGCACCGAGCGGGGGGTCCAGTCCCGGCTGCGGAGGTCGTCGAGGATCGCCCCGCGTATGCGCCGCACCGCGTAGGTGCTGAAGGCGAGCCCACGCGACAGGTCGAAGCCGTCGAGCGCGCGGACCAGCCCGATCGTCCCAGCGCTTACCAGTTCGTCCACCTCGACCGCCGGTGTCCGGACGCCGATCTCGCGGGCGACGTGGTGCACGAGACCGAGATAGCGGTCGAGGAGCTGAGCACGCGCGGCGGTGTCGCCGTTCGTCCGGTACTGTGCCCAGAGGGCGTCGGGCGTCACCTTCCCGGGGGACTTCTCGCTGCGAATGGCGGTCATCCGACGCTCCGTGCCGTTTCCGGCAGCTCAAGGCGATCCAACATTGCGGTCCTCAGGATGTGGGCCGACTGTGTCGCCTGGATGGTCTCCAGCAGGTGGCGGGGGTCTCGCACGGCAAGGCGAATCGACTGGTCTTCGGGAATTGCCCCCAGGAACCGTACGCTGCGCCGGAGAAACTGCTCGCACGCGGTCGCGAGGCGGACGTATGCGTTGCGGCCTTCATCGGGATCGAGGCAGCGGTTGACCAGGATGTCGATTGGCAGCTCGGGGAGCTGCAGGCTCACGATCTTCACGAGCGCGTAGGCGTCGGTCAGCGCGGTCGGCTCCGGAGCAGTCACAACCAGCAGGCGAGTGGCGTCCATGGTCGCCACACGCACAACGCTTTCGATACCGGCCCCCGCGTCCACGATCACCACATCGAACTGCCCGTATACCTCGCTCAACCGGTGCTGTATCCGGGCGCGGTCGTGCGTGTCGAGCCCATAGAGGCTCTCGGCGCCGGAGTCGCCGGGCAGCAGCCAGAGGTTGGCCGCAATCGGCTGCACCAGATCCGGCGCGGCGATCTCGCCCTGGAGCAGCAATTCGACTCGCGTTCCCGGCCGGACGCCGAGCAGCACGTGCAGGTTGGCCAGGTTCTGGTCGCCGTCGAGGAGCAGCACCCGACGACCTTGAACGGCGAGCGCGCTAGCGAGGAGCACGCTCACGATCGACTTACCGACCCCGCCCTTGCCGCTGCCGATCACGATCGCCGGCGTCTGCTCGAGTCCGCTCATGGATCCTCTTCCGGTGTCGCGCCCGTGCTCGGTGTAAGTCGGATCTGGATGCGCTGTGAGAAGGCAAGCGGCGTACCGGATGTGGCAGGCGGCGCCGTTGGAGCCGACAGCCATATGGTAAGCGGCGTGCTGAGCGTGGGTTGCGGGGTCGTGCGGAAGGACGCGGTGGCGGAACGAGTGCCGCCGTTCGCCGGTCGGACTCTATCGGGTGGGAAGAATGTTCCGGGGGCGGCGGTTGATTTCTGCCGGGCGGGGGAACAATCTGATTGGAGGAAGCCTTGGCGTTACGGGTCAAGGAGCCGTCAGGCCGGCGGCCGGCCGGACGCTGGCGCGAGCGGAAGGGTCAGACGCTGGCGGTCCCCGTCAGATACCGGTTGCGGCGTTGGTGCTCGGCGAATTGAGCTTGTTGCGCAGGGTCCGCTCGCTGATGCCGAGCAGCTTGGCCGCCCGCGTGCGATTGCCACCGGTGGCCTCCAGCGCACGCACGATGGCCCGCCGCTCGATCTCGTCCAGATCGTACGGCACCGGCTCCGCCGCGGCCGGTGTCGCGGGCTCGGCCGGGTTCGGCGCGGCGGCGACCGGCAGCGTCACGGGTCCCGTCGGATCACGCAACTGGTCGTCGAAGGCGCTCGGGAGCAGCACGTTGCCCCGGCACAGGATGACGGCCCGCTCGATCGCGTTGGCCAGCTCCCGCACATTCCCCGGCCAGCCATAGCGCTGCAGGAGCTGCACGGTCTCCGGCGCGATAGCGGGGACCGGCGTGCCCTGATTCTCCGCCATCCGGTGCATGAAGTGATGCAGCAGTCGCGGGATGTCCTCCACCCGTTCACGCAGCGGCGGCGTTCGGATCGGCACGACATTGAGCCGATAGTAGAGATCGCTGCGGAACCTGCCGGCGTCGACCTCGCTCTTGAGGTCACGGTTGGTCGTCGCGACCAGGCGCACGTCGACCTTGATCGCCTGGGTGCCGCCCACCCGCTCGAACTCCTGCTCCTGGATGACCCGGAGCAGCTTGGCCTGGAGGTCGAGCCGCATCTCGGAGACCTCATCGAGCAGCAGGGTGCCCGTGTGCGCCCGCTCGAAGGCGCCGGCGGTCCGGACGGTGGCGCCGGTGAATGCCCCCTTCTCGTGGCCGAACAGGGCGCTCTCCACCAGCCCTTCGGGCATGGCGGCGCAATTCATGGTGATGAACGGGGCATCCTGCCGCGGACTCTGGTCGTGGAGGGCGCGGGCGAAAAGCTCCTTGCCGGTCCCCGATTCGCCCTGGAGCAGCACGGTCGCGCGGGTGGGCGCCACCGTGCCGATGACCTCCATGATCCGTCGGAACGACTCGCTCTCCCCAATCAGTGCCCGGGTGGAGCGGATCTTGAGGATCTCGCGGCGGAACGTCTCGTTCTCGCGGCGGAGGCGAACCACCTCGAGCGCCTGCTGCACCGCGATCTCGAGCGTTTCCGCCCGGATCGGCTTGGTGAGATAGTCGATGGCCCCGGACTTGATGGAGATGACCGCGTGCTCAATGCTTGAGTAGCCGGTCATGATGATGACGGGCACCCGGTGGCCCTCCTTCTCCAGCAGCCCCAGGAGGTCGAGGCCGGTGAGCCGGGGCATTCGGTAGTCGGCGATGATGAGGTCGAGCGGCGTACGCATGACCATCTGCATCGCCTCTTCGACACTTGAGACCAGCAGCGGCCGGTGGCCGATCTTGGTCAGGGTGTGTTCCAGGATCACGCCGACAGAGGGTTCGTCGTCGACGCAGAGAATGGTGGCCATCGGCTCTGGCCTTCTGGGAAAGCGTGGGGATGCGGCCCGCGGGAGCTGACTCAAGATCCGGCCACGCGGGTCGATACTGAAAATACTGCTCATCCGTCCCGGATGTCAGTACGCAGCCTAAGGTGCGCATCACCAACAATATGCGACAGGGCGCAGGGGCTCCGGATCGACGTCCGGCAGCGGCGCGCTCAAGTCGACGGGCTGGTCAGGCGATAGTTTCATCACCAGCGAGGAACGCCATGTCCGTTGACCCGTCGAAGTCCAACGCACTGCCCCAAGCCGATCCCGGTCGCTGCGGTCCGACCAGCGCCGCGCACTCGGATAGGCACCCGACGGTGGAGCGCATGCAGAAGCACGCCGCCCCCACCGCGGACGACCGTGTGCGGCTCTCGGCGGCATCGCGCAGCCTGGTCGACCGACCCGACGAGGCGAACCGCGTGCCGGTGGGGGCTGTATCCCCCGAGCGGATGCTCGAGGTGCTCCGTCGGCTGCGGCAGGGCTACTACAGCAGTGCCCACGTGCAGGACAAGGTGGCGAACGCGGTTCGTCAGGACCTGGGCCACAAGGACGGAGTAATCACTCCATGAAGTGTCTGGTCGTCGTCGATTCCGCCACCATGCGCCGCATGGTCGATGCGGCCTTCCGGTCGGCACGGGTGGTGCCCGGCCCCCGCACGCCCACCTTCGCGGAATAGCCGATGCCTGCGACCGATCCGACCCCTCCCGCAATTCTGCTCGTCGACGACGAGGGCTGCATCCGTACCAGCGTGAGCCGGGTGCTCGCGCGCGCGGGGTACGGCGTCACGCTCGCCGCGTCCGGTGCGGACGCGCTCGAGCGCGTTCGCGCCGAGCCGTACGCGGCGGTGATTTGCGATCTCCGGATGCCGGGCCTGAGCGGCATCGCTCTGTTCGACCAGCTCCAGCAGGCCGCACCCGCGCTCGCGGGCCGGATCCTCGTCGCCAGCGGGGACCTGAGCCAGCCCGATACCACGGTCTACCTCGAGCGCACGGGCGCGCCGGCGCTGCTCAAGCCCTACGCCACCCGCGACCTGCTCGAGGCGCTCAGGCGCATGTGCGTCCAGCCGGTCGGCGAGTCCACCACCGCGCTCACGTCGCACCAGAACGAGCGACTCGCCGCCTCGTAGCCCCTTCACTTCTCCGCCGCCCGCTCCTTATTTCCATCCGCTTCGTCTCCTCACGTCTCGAGCGTCTCATGGCCGAACGCCAACCGATCACGCAGGATGCCGCGTCCGCATGCCGGTTACGGGCGGACCGGCGCTCCCGGGGACGAACCGGTGAATCCGATCGAGGCATTCGAGACGTTGGATCTGCGGGTGGGACGGGTGCTGCGGGCGGAGGTCAACGCGCGCGCACGGAAACCGGCGTACCGGCTGTGGATCGACTTCGGGCCGCTGGGCGAGAAGACGTCCAGCGCCCAGCTGCGCGCGCGCTACGCGACGGAGGACCTGGTCGGGCGGCTGGTCATCGCGGCCGTCAACCTGGGCGCGCGGAACATCGCCGGCTTCACGTCGGAAGTGCTGGTGCTCGGGTTGCCGGACGCGGAGGGCGAGGTCATCCTGCTGGCCGCCGAGCGCGACGTGCCGCTCGGCGGGCGGGTGTACTAGCGGTCCTCCGGCACCGGCCGAACGACCAGGCCGGTCACGGCTCCGTCGCGGGCGAGGCTCCACTCGATGAGCATCGGCCGGCGCGAGGTGTCGAACGACGCGGTGCGCTGGTAGATCCGGAAGGGCGCGGCGTCATCCACCCGCTCGTTGAGGGCCCGCCGCTCGGGCCCCAGCCGGGTCACGGCGCGCCCCGCGAAGCTCGCCAGGTCGGCGACGCTGCCGAAGGTCTGGCGCATCTCCGGTGAGAACCGGTCCCATAGTTTCTGGTACTGGTTGCCATAGAGCCAGGCGGTGTACAGCCGGCCCTGCTCGAGTCCGCCGCGGGGCGAGTCCTCGCCCCGCGGCGCGCAGGCGGCCACCGCCGTCGCGCCGATCAGTGCCCATGCGCGCATACGCATCACTCGTTCTCCACGGTCCTCTGGACCCGATCCCCCAACCCCGGGAGCAGCCATGCGGGTCTACATCTCCGTCGATATGGAAGGCGTGGCCGGCGTCGTCCACGAGAATCAGACCGATCCGATCGATCCTCGACATGCCGGTGAGTATAATCGGTTCCGCCGGTTGATGACGGCCGAGGCGAACGCGGCCATCGAGGGCGCACTGGCGGCGGGTGCGGAGCGCGTGCTGGTCAACGACAGCCACTGGCTCATGATGAACCTGCTGGCCGAGGAGCTCCACCCGGCGGCGGAGCTCCTGAGCGGCGGGCCCAAGGCGCGGTCCATGGTCGAAGGCGTCGAGCTGGGCTTCGACGCGGCGCTGTTCGTGGGCTATCACGCCCGCGCCGGCGTGGGACACGCCATCATCGACCACACCTACACCAGCCGCGTGCACGAGGCCCGGCTCAACGGCCGGCCGGTCGGCGAGCTCGCGATCAATGCCGCGCTCGCCGGCACGTACGATGTGCCCGTGGCGCTCGTGAGCGGCGACCAGGCGCTGGCGGCCGAGGCGCGCGAGCTGCTGGGAACGGCGGTCGAGACCGTGATCGTCAAGCACGCGGTCGGGCGGTTCGCGGCGCGGAGCGTAGCGCCCGCCGTGGCGTGCCGCCTCATCCGTGAGGGCGCGACCGCCGCGCTCGGCCGGCCGCACGCGCCGTTTCGGCTGTCCGCCCCGATCCGGCTCGAGGTCGACTTCGAGCTGACGCAGATGGCGGACATGGCAGAGCTGGCGCCGGGCTCGGTCCGGACCGGTGGACGAACGGTGGAGTTCGTGCACCAGGATTACCGCGAGGTATTCCGCGCGTGGCGTGCGCTGTACAACCTGGCCTCGGTCGAATAACTCGAGCCCCCGTCCCTGACACGTGCCGGTCCGACTCAGCGGGCCAGCGCCGCGCGCCCCTCTGCCGCCTCCTCCGGCACAGCGAGCAGGCGGCTGGGCATTCGAACACCTCCACGGCAGGGTGAGCGCGCCGCTTCTCGGAGCGCGGATGGCCCTGTAATGACATGACGGACCGTCCGGGTTCCCTCCAGCCGTCATCCCGAGCGAAGCGAGGGACCTGCTAACCCGGTCTCGAACCACGCCCAGCAGGTGGGTGTCCGCGACAAGGTGAAGCCGATGGTGAAGGCGAGGCGATCGCCCGCGCAGGTGTAGGCCGCCCGGCCAAGTGAGGGCGCGAACGGAGTCACCCTGAGCGGAGCGAAGGGAGCATGCCGCAATCATGCCCCTTCGCTCCGCTCAGGGTGACGGGCTATCGCCATCGTGTCAGGGTGACGTGCCTATCGCTGTCCTCGCGAGGCTTTCCGCTTTCCCACGTTCCCTCGTTCCGTCCTTCCGTCCGCCCGCTTGGAACCATTCCCCCACCGCACGCATTAGACCCGCCGTCACCACGCACCCGTCCCCCTGCTGAGGAACAGCACCCATGAGACTCTCCGCCACCGCCCTCGCCGCCGCGGCGCTTCTGGCCCTCGCCGGTCGGGCCCACGCGCAGGCCACCGACTCCAAGACCACCCTGACCCTCGAGGGCGCCAAGGCCATCGCCGCCGCCGCCGTGGCCGAGGCCAAGAAGGGCAACGAGGGAGCCTCGATCGCGATCGTCGACGACGGCGGCAGCCTGATGTACCTCGAGCGGATGCAGCCCACCTTCCCGATGGGCACAACCATCTCCACCGAGAAAGCCCGCACCGCGGCCCTGTTCCAGAAGCCCACCAAGATCCTCGAGGATGCGATCGTCGGCGGCCGCACGCCGCTGCTCAACGCGTGGTCGGCGCCGCTCAACGGCGGCGAGCCGATCGTGGTGAACGGGCAGGTGGTCGGGGCCATCGGCGTGAGCGGCGCCTCGAGCGCGGCGCGCGACGCGGCCATCGCCATCGCGGGCGCGGCCGCCCTCGGCGGCAAGACCAGCGCCGCGAAGTGAGGAGACTCCCGATGCGACTCCGGACCTGGCTCGCGGCCGCCACCCTGGCCGCCCTGCCGCTCGCCGCCGCGCACGCGCAGGCGAGCGACGCCGCCGTCACCTACCTCTCGTCCGAGCAGGTCAAGGCCGCCTTCGCCAAGGGCGTCCCGATGATCGAGGTGGGCGACTACAAGATCCACGCGAGCCGGCGCGAAGGGCCCGGCATGGCTGAGATCCATACCCGCGACACCGACATCGCCTACATCCTCCAGGGAACGGCGACGCTCGTCACCGGCGGCACCGCCGTCGGCGTGAAGGAAACCGGACCCGAGGAGCTGCGCGGCACCGCCATCGAGGGCGGCGAGACCCGCGAGCTCACGGTTGGCGACGTCGTCGTGATCCCGAACGGCACCCCGCACTGGTTCAAGAGCGTGAAGGCGCCGTTCCTCTACTACGTGGTGAAGGTCCGTCAGGCCGCCCGCGGGACGGCCGTGGGGGCCAGGTGAGCCGGCCGGCGCTCGCGGCGGTGGCGGCGCTGAGCCTCGTCGCCCTCGCTGCGCCCCGGGCAAGCGCCGCGCAGGCCACAGTCGACCTGCCGGTCGTGCTGCCGGCGGCGGTGATCGACCTCCGGACGGCCGAGGGCGCGGCGCTGGTTGGCGCTCGATGGCGCTACAGCGACGCACGCATCGTCGAGGTGGACCATCGCGCGCCGGGGCCGGATCTACGCCCGTCGGGTCGGCCCAACCGAACCAACGACATCACCCCGCATGCCGGCCCTGCGGACTTCGACGATTCGGCCTGGGAGGCCATCCCGCCCGAAGGGCTCGAGACCCGGCGCGGCAACGGCCGGCTGGCGTTCAACTGGTATCGGACCAGGATCACCCTGCCGGCCAAGGTCGCCGGGTTCGATGTGACGGGCTCCACCGTGGTCTTCGAGCTGGTCGTGGACGACTACGCCGAGGTGTGGGTCGACGGGCAGCTGCCGCTGGTGCTCGGGCAGACGGGCGGGCAGCTGGTGAAGGGGTTCAACGCACCCAACCGCGTCGTGCTCACCCGTGACGCGCGGCCGGGGCAGACGATCCAGCTGGCCGTCTTCGGCATCAACGGTCCGGTGTCCAATCCGCCGGTCAACTTCATCTGGGTCCGCTCTGCGACGCTCGACTTCTTTGCGAAGGGCGCCGTCGGCGCCGGGCTGCCCACGACGGGCCGGGTGGTGCGGCTCGACCCCCGGCTCGACCAGATCGTGCCGAAGGGAGCGAAGATCGAGAAGCTGGCGGGCGGCTTCCAGTTCATCGAGGGGCCGATCTGGCACCCGGACGGCTACCTCCTGTTCAGCGATCCCAACGCGAACACGATCTATCGCTGGACCCCGGATGGCGCCGTCTCGGTCTTCCGCTCGAAGAGCGGCTACACCGGACCCGACATCGGAGAGTACCACCAGCCGGGCTCGAATGGCCTGACGCTCGATCCCGAGGGACGGCTCACGATCGACGAGCACGGCAACCGGCGGGTCACCCGGCTCGAGCGGCCCGGCAACCTCACCGTGCTGGCCGACCGGTACGAGGGCAAGCGGCTCAACAGCCCCAATGACCTCGTGTACCGCTCCGACGGAACGCTCTACTTCACCGACCCGCCGTTCGGCCTGCCCAAGGCCTTCGACGATCCCAGGAAGGAGCTCCCGTTCAGCGGCGTCTACATGGTCCGCGGCGGGAAGGTGACCTTGCTGACGAAGGAGCTGAGTGGCCCCAACGGCATCGCCTTCTCGCCAGACGAGCGGTACCTGTACGTCAGCAACTGGGACCTGAAGCGCAAGGTGCTCATGCGCTACGACGTGGCGGCCGACGGATCGATCGGCAACGGGAAGGTCTTCCACGACTTCACCAGGCTGCCCGAGCCGGTGGCGCTCGACGGGATCAAGGTCGATGAGCGCGGCAACGTCTACGTCTCTGCGCCGGGAGGCGTCTGGATTCTGTCGCCCGAGGGGGCGGCATTGGGCCGGCTCGTCCCGCCCGAGCATGACGCGAACTTCGCCTGGGGCGACGCGGACGGAAAGGCGCTGTATCTCACGGCGAGCACGGGGCTCTATCGCATCCGGCTCGACGTGGCCGGCGTGCGGCCGGGTGCGCCCCGGCAAGCGGCGGCGAGGTGAGCATGCGTGCGCTTCGCAGCTCGGCCACCGTCCCTGGCCCGTGCACCGTCATCCCGAGCGACCCTGAGCGCAGCGAAGGGGACCGAGGGACCTTGCTGAGGCGTGGCTCGACCTATTGCCGGACAGGTCCCTCGCTTCGCTCGGGATGACGAGCCTGAGTGCTATGCGACCTTGCCACTGCCACGCCCGCCACCGCGCAGCTCCAGCCACGCCCCACCCGCGAGCCGATCATCACCCGGCTCGATACGCGATTCGACCAGCTGGTCCCGGCAGCGGCCCGGCTCGAGAAGATCGTCGACGACCACGGCTGGGCCGAGGGACCGGTGTGGGCCCGGGACGGCGGCTACCTGCTGTTCTCGGACGTGGTCAAGAACCGCATCTATAGATGGAAGCAGGGCGAGGGCGAGAGCGTCGAGCTCGATTCGAGCGGCTATACCGGCGCGGCACCATTCGCGGGCCCTGAGCCGGGCTCGAACGGTCTCGCGCTGGATCCCGCCGGCCGGCTGGTCTTCGCACAGCACGGCGACCGCCGCATCAGCCGGCGCGAGCTGGACGGCCGCATCTTCCCCCTGGTGGAGCGCTACCGGGGGCGGCGGATCAACAGCCCGAACGACCTGGTGTTCCGCTCGAACGGGGATCTCTATTTCACCGATCCGCCGTTCGGACTGCCCATGACCTTCGACGACCCCGCCAGGGAGCTGCCATTTTCCAGGGCGTCTACCGACTGGCGCCCGATGGTATGCTGACGCTTCTCACCTCCGAGCTGCGGGCGCCAAACGGCATCGCGTTCTCGCCGGACGAACGGACGCTGTATGTCTCGAACGCGGACCGTGCGCGACTCGTGTGGATGGCTTACCCGGTGCTTCGAGATGGCAGCCTCGGTGCCGGCCGGGTCCTGTTCGATGGCACGCAGGCGTTCGCGGGGCGCCGAGGGACCGCGGATGGGATGAAGGTGGACGCGGAGGGCAACATCTACGGCGCGGGACCGGGTGGCGTCTATGTGTTCACGCCCGCCGGCGAGCTGCTCGGCTGGTTCGATTTCGGCGGAAACGTCGGGAACGTGGCGTGGGGGGAGGACGGCCGGACGCTGTTCATCGCGGCGAACGCGACAGTGTACCGGATTCGGCTCACGGCACGGGGGGCGGGGTGGCCGCCGGTCGTGCAGGCGATTGGGGGCCCGTAGCCGCTTTCCACGTTCGTCACCCTGAGCGGAGCGAAGGGGGCATGATTCTGCTCATGCCCCCTTTGCTCCGCTCAGGGTGACGAACTCCTCCCGAGCCCCTCACGCCGACGAACTCCTCCCGAACCCATCACGCCGACGATCCCGCCCCCACCCCCTCCATCCGCGCCTCCGCCTCGAGGCTCTCCCGATCCCTCCCCACCGTCGCCACCGCGAGCACTTTGCCCGCCCGCACGAACCGCACGGCGCAGTCCTTTGCTCCGACGTCGCCATCGACGTCGATCCGGTCCCAGCGCTCCGCGTGCCCGACGTAGTTGATCGCCACCTGGTAGTGCTGGCTCCAGAAGAACGGCACCGCGTCGAACCGGTCGCTCAAGCCAAGGATGTTGCGCGCGGCGGTCTGCCCCTGCCGTTCCGCCACGACCCAGTGCTCGACCCGGATGCGCTCGCCAGTGTGGGGATCGGGCCAGCGGGCGATGTCGCCCGCAGCGAAGATCCCTGGGGCGCTGGTCTCGAGCCGCGCGTCCACCAGCAGGCCGCGGTCGAGCGCGAGGCCAGCCGCCTCGGCCAGGTCGAGGTTGGGCCGCACGCCTATGCCGGCCACGAGCAGGTCGGCGGCCAGGTGCTCCCCGCTCTCCAGGATCACCGATCCGCCCTCGACCGCGCGCGGCTTCTGGCCCAGGTGGAAGACGACCCCCTCCTCCTGGTGCAGCCGGCGGATCATGTCGCCCAGCTGGGGTCCCAGCACTCGCTCGAGTGGCAGGGCCTCCGGCGCGACGACGTGCACCTCCATCTTTCGCGCGCGCAGCGCCGCCGCTACCTCGATCCCGATGAAGCTGGCGCCGATGACGACCGCCCGGCCGCCCTCGCGGGTGGCCGCCACGATCCGCCGGCTGTCGGCCAGGGAGCGCAGGTAGTGCACCGCCGGCGTGCCGCGCTCGAGCGCGGGGTCCAGACGCACAGGCGTCGCCCCCGTGGCGAGGAGCAGCGCATCGTAGGGCAGATCCGTGCCATCGTCCAGCCGCACGCGGCGGGCCTTCGGGTCGATCTCACCGGCGCGCGGCCCGCGCCGGAGCTCGATTCCGCGGTCCCGGTAGAATTCGGGAGGGTGCAACGGAATCCATTCCTCCGGGGCGTTGCCGGCCAGGTAGTCCTTGGACAGGTTCGGCCGGTCATACGGCGCGTCCGGATCCGGATCCACGATGGTGATGGACCCCGCGTGTCCCTCCCGGCGGAGCGTCTCGGCGGCCGCGTTGCCGGCCGCACCTCCGCCGACGATCACCACCCGCTCGGGTGTACGGGACCGCCGGGCGGGGCGTGCCACGGCCGGCCGCCTGGCGCCGACGAAGACGCGTCCACCACGCTCTTCCACCTCCCAGCACGCCACATCGTTGAGCGCGGGCGCGCGGAGCGCCTCCCCCGTTCGCAGGCTGAAGCAGGCGTGGTGCCAGGGACAGCGTACCGTGTCGCCCACCAGCAGCCCCTCCCCCAGCGGACCGCTGTAGTGGCTGCAGGCGGCGCCAATGGCGAACCAGGCCCCGCCCCGCCGGACCAGGAGGACCGATTCGCCGTCCGCGTGCCCGACGACCGCCCCGCCGTCCGGCACGTCTCCCGCGGGAATACCCTGCTTGAGGTCGGGCCCGGTCGGGGCCTCCTGCTGGTCGGCCATAAACGCTCCCCTGGCTGTCGTCCCGCCCGAACAGTAATCTGATCACCTGGGCGGACGTTCTGGAACCTTTTGCGGTCGACCGGCATTGCATCCCATGGCTGCCCCCCATGGTCTCTGCCTCCGCCTCCCGTACCCCGAGTGGCCGTGCCGGAATCACTGCAGTCTGCCTTCGAGGAGCTCCTCGCCGGCATCGCCGAATCGGCGTACGGGGTGGCGCTGTGCCTGGCCGACGGCGAGACCACAGCCATCGAGCGCCTGCAACAGGCGGTCGCGCGTGCCTGCCAGGACCCGCCGGGGGTTACCGCGGGCGACGACCTCCGGCTCCGGTTCCTTGGCATGCTGGCGCGAGAGCACCTGGCAGCGGCACGGCGCGGACCGGACCGGGCCGACACCGCGGATCTGGACGACACCCCGGATCTGTACCTTTACGCCCGCTCGGCGGCCCTGGGCTGGCCCACGGTCGGCGAGCATCCCGCCGCCGACCTGCTCGAGCGGCTTGGCACCGAATGCGTCGTGACGGCGCTGCGCCGGCTGCCGGCCGACTACCGCGTGCTTTGCACGCTCTATTACATGGCGGACCTGAGCTACGAGGAGATGGCACGCGTGCTGGAATATCCCGTGGGTACGGTTCGGGCGCGGCTGCACCGCGCCCGAAAGATGCTGCAGAAGTCGCTGTGGGCGACCGCCCAGGCGGAGGGTATGGCCGACAGGCCGGGAGGTGTGGCATGACCGCCCGGCGCCTGGATCGGACGACCTGCGAGGAGACCTTCCGCCGGCTCGACGACTATCTCGACCGCAGGCTCTCTCCCGAGGAGACCAAGCTCATCGAAGAGCACCTGCACCTGTGCGATGCGTGCAGCCGCGAGTTCGTGTTCGAGGCAAGCGTGATCGAAGCCGTGCGGGAAAAGCTCCGCCGTGTTGCCGCGCCACCGGACCTGATCGCGCGCATCAGCGAGCAGATACGGGGCGAGCAGGACGACGGCTGACGGGGGTCAGCGGGCGAGGCCCAGCGCCAGCGCGAGGTCGGGAATCTCGGCGAAGACCGTGCGACTGAGGCGGGCGCCCGTCAGGTCGGCGCCGGCCAGCGTCGCCGAGTTGCAGGTGGCGTAGGTGAGATCGGCCTTGCGCAGGACCGCGTCGCGGAGGTCCGCCCCGTTGAAGAGCGCGCTCAGCAGCAGCGAGAAGCTGAAGTCGGCGCCCCGCAGGTCGGAGTAGCTGAGGTTCGCTTCGGTCAGGTCGGCGCCCGTGAGGTCCGCGCCCCGCAGGTCCACGTGCGTCAGATCGATCCGACGCATCTCGGCATCCCGGAAGATCGCCCCGCCCAGATTCGAATTCTTGAGGGTGACGCGCGTGAGGTCGGCGTCACGGAAATCGGTCCGCGTGGGCCCAGGCTCTGCCAGGGACACGGCCTGGAGCCGCGCGTCGGCCAGCCCGGCGCCACGGAAGCTCGCCCCCGCCACGTTGGCGAGCGTGAGGTCGGCCCCGGCGAGCCGCGCGCCGTCGAACCGGGTGCCCCGAAGGTCGGCCTGGCAGAGATCGGCACCACGCAGGTCGGCGAGACGAAGGTCCGCGCCCCGCAGGTCGGCATAGAGCAGCATCGCGCCGTCCAGCCGTGCGCCGGCGAGTGTGTCGCCGGCGACCTCGAGCAGTCGCTGGCCGCTCTCCCTGTGGGTGATGATCATGCGCTCACCGCGATCCGCTCAGCGATCTTCCCTGCGGGGCCGCTCGCCCTCATCGGAGGGCGGCCGGCCACCGCCGCCGCGGAACTCGAAGTGCTCATCGCGCAGCAGCCGGATCCACAGGCTGGTGTCCCGGCCCCGCAGCAGCGCCGCCGCCAGGACACGGTCGGCCAGCGTGGCGGCGGACACCCACTCCTCGGCATGGAGCCCCGGATAGCGATGGGCGTGCTCGGGGCGGACCCGCGCCTCGCGGCGGCCACTCCACATCGTGGCGGGCCCGGTCACCGTTAGCCCCGATTCGAGTGTCGTTACCGGCGTCATGTCCCTCTCTCAGTCCTCGGCCACTTCGCAGTAGACCTTGATCGCGCCCTTGGCCGTCGTGAGCGTGTCGAGGAGGAGCTGCCAGTTTTCCAGCCCGCGCACCGGGTGGGTCAGCAGCCGGCGGAGCCAGCCCGGATACTGCGCCTCGGCGGTGGCGAGGTCCTTGACGCCCATCTCGAAGTACTCGCGGTTGGCATTCACCGTCCCCACCATGACCTTGTTGCCGAGCACGAAGTCGAGGTTGATCCGGTCGGCCGGTACCTCGATCCGCTTGTCGCCGCCGGTCACACTCGACAGCACCAGGACGCCGTTCTTGCCAAGCGCCTGCATGCTCTCGAAGACGACGGCGGAGGAACCGGTCGCCTCGAAGATCAGGTCGAACGGTCCGTAGCGCCTGGCGCCTTCGATGATCGGCAGGGTGACCGTAGTCTCGTAGCGGGCGCCGAGCGCCTCGATCAGGTCCGAGTTGAGGTAGGGCCGCGGCGTCCGCCCGAAGACCGTGACGTCGAGCCCTCTCAGCCGGAGGGCCATGGCCGCCAGGAGCCCGATGGTGCCGGCGCCCATGACCGCCGCCTTGCGGGGCCGCCAGACCCGGAGCCGGCGCTGGATCTCGTACGCCTGCGCGATTCCCTTTTCGACCACCGTCGTCGGCTCGAGCAGAACGCCGACCTCCTTCAGCCCCTGCGGAATCTTGACGATGTACTCGGGATCGTCCACGTAGTACTCGGTCAGGTATCCGTGGCGCAGGTTGATGCCGCGCTCGTAGTAGACGTCGTCCGTGGTCATGTCGTACGTGCCGATCCGGTCGTAGATGCTGGAGCCCGGACGACGGACCGTGGCCACGACGTAGTCCCCGACCTCGAGCTCGCACGGCCCGACGTTGGGCCCGACCGCCTCGACCCGGCCGAAGCTCTCGTGGCCGGTCACGAGGAAATCGTACCCGGGAGGCGCGGCACCGTATTCGGCCGCATTGATCTCCTTGTCGGTACCGTCCACTCCGACCCTGAGCACCTTGACCAGCACGCCCCGTCCGCCCGGAACCTCGCTCAACGACGGCTTGGGCAGGCGCTCGAGATGCATCGAGTTGGGCTGGCCGGGGAATACGGCCACCGCCTTCATCATGGTCTGCTCCGGCTGGGCAGTGGTCTCCGGCCGTTTGGTGGCGGCGACCCCGGTGGCGCCGCCGCGGTCAGTGCTGGGCATGAACTTCTCCTTCGTACTCGACGAGTTGGACGGCGTGACCATCGGGATCGCGGACCAGCATGCCGCGCGAGAACCCGAGCGTGGTGTCGGGGAGCTCGACCGGTGCCGCGGAGATGAGACGGAATTTACCGCGCCGTACCGCTTCCGTGGCGGCGGTGAGATCTGGAACGACCACGCTGGTCTGCCAGTGCACGAGGTCGTTGGGGCGCTCGTCGGCCGGGTACGGCCGGCCGTCGCGGGGCGCGAGATACTCGAGGAACTCGATGCCGGGGCCCGCTGGGGCCCGGAGCCCGGTGATGTGGAGCCGCGCCCCGGGGACGTTGTTCAGGTGCGCCTGCTCGGTGCCGAAGTTCATGCTCTCCCCGGCCACCCGGAACCCGAGCACGTCCCGGTAGAACGCGAGGCTCGCCCGCGTGTCCGCCACGACGATCGCGGTGTGATCGATGCCGAGGAACAGCCGGTTGGTGGGCGTGTGCCACTTCGGGCCGCCCTTGTCCGGCGGGAACTGGAGTACCTCGAGCGGGTGGCCGTCCGGGTCACGGAAGTAGAAGGCCCGGATCCCCGCTGCGTTCGGAATCGTCTCCGGCAGCCGCTGCGGGCCGGTAGACGCGTGACGGACCTTGAACCGGCGCAGCCGCGCATACGCGCTGTCCATGTCCCGCACGATGATCGCGACGTGCTGGAACCAGCTGTCGTTGCTCCGCGCGTCCACCGGCGCGGGCCGGCCGGGGGACGCGAGGTACTCGGTCAACTGGAGGTACTCGTCGCCCAGCCGGAGGCGAACGACGCGGAGCCGCTCGCCGAAGACGCCGTTGAGCACCTCGTAGGGCTCGCCGAGCAGCTCGTCGTCGGTGAGCTGGGTGAAGTCGAGGACCTTCGTGTAGAAGTCGATCGAGCGGTCCATGTCCGACACGGTGAAGCCGACCATCGCCACTGCCTGGGCGGCGACTGTCGAGGTGGTGGCGGCAGCGGGCTGGCGCGGGGTCGCGCCGCGGCCGGACCAGGGCTGCGGAGACTGGGAATGGGTCTGTGCTGCCAGGAGCGATCCGGCTGCCAGCGACAGCACCGCCACCACCCCCGTCATCCCGAGGGAGCGGAGCGACCGAGGGACCTTACACACGAATGGCTCGAGCGATTTCCGAGCGAGGTCCCTCGCTTCGCTCGGGATGACGATCGGGGGGCCCGGGATGACGATCGGCGGGCCCGGGATGACGGGGAGCGGCGGACCGCGCCTACCCTGCGGCCACTCCGGCACCAGGGCGTTCATGCCGCCGCCCCCGCCCCGCTCACCTGGCGGGCAGCAACGGTGTCCCCATGCCGGGCGCCGAGACGCTCGAGGATACGGTCGCCCACGCGCATGGCGTTGGCCATGATGGTGAGCGCCGGATTCACCGCGCCGCTCGAGGGGAAGAAGCTCCCGTCGACCACGTACAGGTTGTCGACCTCGTGCGCGCGACAGTCGACGTCGAGCGCGGAGGTCCTGGGGTCACGGCCGAACCGGATGGTCCCGTTCTGGTGGGCCACGCCGGCCAGCGGAATGCGCTGGCCCAGGAACAGGTTGCGGGCGAACAATCCCTGGTGGCAGCCGTCGCCGTGGACGTCGCACTTGGTCTGTTGCTGCATCAGGTGCTCGAGCTTCTGGATGAGCCGCGCGTGGCCCTCGCCGTTGTTGGGCGTGTAGGCGAGCACGATCTTCCCCTCGCGGTCGAGCGTCACCCGATTGTCTGGATCGGGCAGGTCCTCCGACGTGAGCCAGAAGTCGAGCGAATGCTTGCCCATCAGCTCGAGCGTCCAGCCCGGCGCGATGGCCGGCGCCCCGGCCGACAGCGTGGCCCCGTCGAGCTTGCCGACAAACGAGATGTGGCCCATCGGGAAGGCCCACTCCGGCGAGCCGAAGTAGAAGTCGTTGATCGCCATCGTCTTCTGGAAAACGGTCGGGTTGGGGCATTTGGACAGCGCCATGAGGACCGAGTTGATGTGTCCCATGTAGTGGCGCCCCACCACGTCCGAACCGTTCGCCAGGCCGCGCGGGTGCTGGTCGCTCATGGAGCGGAGCAGCAGCGCCGCGGAATTGATGGCGCCGGCAGAGACCACGACGATGTCGGCGGAGTACGCCGCCTTGACGCCCTCTCGCTCGACCAGGACCCGGGTCACTTCCCGCCCCGACGGGCTGGTCTCGAGCCGGGAGACGTAGGCGCCTGTGAGCAGCGTAGCGTTGGGATGGGCCAGCGCCGGATCGACGCACACGACCTGCGCGTCCGACTTGGCTTGCACCAGGCACGGATGCCCGTCGCAGGTGGCGCACCGGATGCACTTGCTCTGGCGGCGGTTTCGTTCGTCGAGCATCACGCCGAGCGGCACGTGGAACGGGCGGCACCCGAGCCGGGCGAGATCGTCGCTGAGCTGCTGGATGCGCGGCTCGTGGCTCACCGGCGGGTGGAGGTAGGGCGCGCTGGCGGGCGGCTCGGTCGGGTCCGCGCCACGCTCGCCGTGGACCTGATACAGGTGCTCCGCCTCGGTGTAGTAGGGCTCGAGCTCATCGTATCCGATCGGCCAGGCCGGCGACGTGCCCCCGTGATGGCGGAGCTCGCCGAAGTCCTCGCGCCGGAGCCGGAACAGGGCCGCGCCGTAGAACTTGGTATTGCCACCCACCCAGTAGTTGGTGTGCGGATGGAGGTCCTTGCCCTGCGCGTCACGCCAGTGCTCGCGGGTCTGGTAGCGGCCCTCGACGTTGACCGCCCGCGTGTTCCAGTTGTCGGGCTCGCGCGGCACGTAATCGCCGCGCTCGAGCAGCAGGATCCGCTTGCCCGACGGCGCCAGGCGGTGGAACAGCGTGCCGCCGCCCGCGCCGGAGCCGATGATGATGACGTCGTAGTGGTTGGTCGACATGGGCGGTGCCTTCAGGTGGTGGCGTGCGGTTCGGAACATCGGGGTCCATCACCTCGCGCCCGAGCGAGGTCACTGCCTGCTCCCCGCGCTAGCGCGAGGTCACTTGCTGCTCATCGCGTCCGCCGCCGGCGTGATCGTCACCCGCAACACATCCGCGGTCCGCGGATAGGTGAACCGGTCACGCACGTGCGCCACGGCCTGGTGCTCCGCCACGCCCGCTTCGGGCGACTTCTGGCGCGGACCCTGGTTCGGCCCCAGCCCGGGCTCCTCGTTCACCTCGGTCCCGGCGTCCCACAGCGCGAGCTGGGCGGTCATGTCGCCCTGGACCGGCGTGCCGGCCGCGTCGAACAGGGCGATCGGCCGGTCGTTCGAGTAGAACAGGTCGTTCGACTGCCCGAACATCCAGGCGACCGACAGGCTCTGCCCGGGTACGGCCTCGATCTCGAACTCGTAGCCCTGGCCGGGCGTGATCGGCCCGCCCGCCTTGGCGCCGACCGGCTGGTCCTCGGCACCCAGCGCCACGATGCCGTTCGTGCCCGTGAGCGCCCGCGCGAGCGGCCCCGGGTTGCCCGTCTCGGCCAGCGTCTCCAGCCCCCTCCCGGCGTCCGGCTGTCCGCCGACGAAGATGGGGTTGGTGCTGCCCGTCGCCACCGTCCAGAGGACCGGGGCCGACACGAACGGGGCGGACTTGCCGTTCGAGAGCTCGAGCGCATCGCCCTTCGAAATGTTGTCGACCGTGATCGTGAACCTGGTGGCACTCTGGGCCACGGCGCCCTGCGCCGCCGCCAGAAGCACCGCCAGTACCGGGACTGCGCGAACGAACGACATCGGGGTCTCCTGTTCAGGAAGCCGGGGTGAGCGGAGCCGTGGCGAAGTTGACGCTGAAACGACGGCACCAGATGGTGACTGCGCGGTACTTGGCCAGGTCGAGGTCGGCCGGGACATCGTAGTTCTGGTCGCCCTCATTGCCCTTCAGCTTGCCGAGCTCGACGAAACCGGCCTTGGTGACGGTCTCGTCGTCGGCCGCATCGGCGGCCGCCACCAGGTAGACCCGCACATCGGGGCCGTTGGAGGTGGTGAACTCGGTCAGGCGGAGTACCCGATGGCCACCGCCCAGATCGTGGATCGTCGCGGTGCCCTTGGTCTCGTGGGCCACCGAATGGAATTGTCCGGCCAACAGCGTCGCGGGCAGCGCGGTGCCGGCAGTGGCCGCGTCGGCGCTGGACGCAACCGGCACCACGGCGAGCTCCTCATTCACCTTCTTGTTCACGAACAGCAGCTCGGGCCGAAACAGGTACCACCCGATTCCGCCGAGCACGACCAGCCCGATCCCCCAGATCCGACGATTCATCCGGCTCACTCCTTCAGTAACGGTGGCATTGGCCGCGAGGCGCGGCGATGATGGCCGCTATAATGCCGCCGACCGCCGGGAGGTTCCCGAGGCCATCCGGTACTCGCAGAAGATGCAGCGCTTCTCGTTCTGGTGATGAAGCTTGGCGCAGGCGTCGGGCTGCCGGCCGCGGCGCCGGAGATGGAGCTGGGCGGCGCCCAGCATCCCGAGCAGCGGGGCGGCGAAGTAGATCCAGAGCGCGGCCCATTCATGGGCCCAGACCGCCGAGGAAACCGTCCGCGCCGGATTCATGCTCATCCCGGAGAGCGGCGCCTCGAGGCTGATGAAGGTGGCCACGAGCAGCCCGGCGCAGAGGCCGGTAAGCCGGCCCAGCCGGGGGTGACTCGAGACTTCCAGGACCACCGTCATGAGAATGAACGAGATCGCCACCTCGGCGGCGAAGGCCACGGCGGGCCCGGCCGGCCCCGGGACGGTGACCGCGTAGCGCACCGACGCGTCCGCCACGAGCCGGCCGGCCAGCAGCATCGCTGCGAGCACGCCGACTATTCCGCCCAGGAACTGCGCCATCACGTACGCGGCGGCATCCCGCGGCGCGACGCGGCCCAGGCGGGCGAAGGTCAGCGTGACGGCCGGGTTGAAATGCGCCCCCGACTGCTTGCCCCACCCCGAATAGACGAGACCCACGGCCGTCCCGCCCATGGCCACCCCCATCAGGACGCGGCGCAGGAATCGATCAGGCACGAACCCGGGAACCGGCGAGGCCGGGTGGAACAGCACCACGGTGAACAGGCAAGCCGACAGCATGAACGTCCCGAGCAGCGCGGCCTCGATGGCGTACTCCTGCCAGTGGGAGGTCGTCGCCGCGGTCGGAGATGCGGCCCGGGGAGCGGGCTCCGCAGGGGGTCGGACGATACGCAACAGGCTCCCGCTCACGAGTGGCCTACCGCGAGCGGGGCCGACGCATGCCGGCTGGCGGAGAGCACCTGCAGGTCGAGCCGCAACGCCTCGCCAACGGACCACGCCTGGAACGGGCACCCACGCGGCGTGTACGGCGGGTCGGCGTCAGCGATTTCCGAGATGTGCCCGACGCCGGCCTCCGTCAGATGGGCGAGCACCGGCGCCAGGAACCGCCGGCGGGCTTCGTCGACGGCCTCCGGCGTGCCGCCACGCACCCGCACCCACGCCTCCACGAACGGGCCGAGCAGCCAGGGCCAGACGGTCCCCTGGTGGTAGGCGCCATCGCGCGAGCGCATGTCGCCCTCGTAGCGCGGGCAGTAGCCGGGTGCATCGGGGGGCAGCGTTCGCATCCCGATCGGCGTCCACAGCCGGCGCTCGGCCGTGTCCACGACCTGGCGCGCGCGCGCGCCCGTCACCAGTGGGAATGGCAGGCCGCCGACCGCGAGGAGCTGGTTGGGCCGGACCGTGCCGTCGTCCCGCCCCGCGACGTGGTCCGCGTCCACCACGTCGAAAAGGCACGACTCGGCGGCGTTCCAGAACCGCCCGGCGAACGCGGCAATGCCGCGCTCGTAGATCGGCTGGTATCCGGTGGTGAGCTCACCTGCGATGCGGAGGGCGTTGAGCCAGAGCGCCTGAATCTCCACCGGCTTCCCGATCCGGGGCGTGACGACCCAGTCGCCCACCTTGGCGTCCATCCAGGTCAGCTGCACGCCAGGCTCGCCCGCGGCCAGCAACCCGTCCGGCGCGACATGGATGCCGTAGCGGGTGCCGCGGACGTGGCCGGCCATGATGGCCTGGACCGCCTCGGTGAGCCGCTTCAGGTCGCGTGCGGGCGCCTTCCGGCCTTCGGCCTCCAGCGCGCGGAGATAGTCGTGCACCGCGATCACGTACCACAGCGAGGCGTCCACGGTGTTGTACTCGGGCGCGTCGCCCTGGTCGACAAACCGGTTGGGCAGCATTCCTTCGGAGACCAGCCCCGCCCATTCGAGCAGGATCGATCGCGCGTCGCTCAACCGCCCGGTCGCGAGGCACAGGCCACGCAGGGCGATGAACGTGTCCCGGCCCCAGTCGGTGAACCAGGGATAGCCGGCGACGATGGTCTTTCCCTCGCCGCGGCGGACCACGTATGCGTCGCCGGCGCGCAGGAGTCGCGAGGCGAACCGGCCGCGGCGCGCGCGCTCGGCGCGCCGAAGCCGCGCGAAGATCGCGGCGGCGGTGCCGGGGCTGTCGGCGCTGCCAGGCGCGCCCTCGGCGGTCAGGATCAGGACCGCGTCCCCCTCCGCGAGATCCCAGTGCAGCACACCAGGCGCCGCCAGGTCCTCGACGAAATCGAGCCCCCGTGCGCGTTCCTCGTCGTACTGGAACCCGCGATACCACTGCGGATCGGGGACGTAGGTCCCATTCGTGCGTGCCTCGATCGCCGGTACGCCTGCGTAGGGCGTCCACCTGATTCGCTCGTGGCGCACGTCCGCGGCGAATCGGAATGCGGAGTTCTCATGATGGAGGTCATGCGAATCGCGGCCGGAGAGCAGCGGCCGCACGGCCAACCGGACCGACCTGCGCCGACCCACGACGCGCCAGCGCAGCGCCACGACCGGCATCCCCGCCGGCACGAACAGCTCGTGCTCGATGCGGGTGCCGTCCCGCAGGACGTATGTCCACGTGGGCCACGGCTCATCCGCAAACGACTCGAGGCTGGCCCCGGACCCGGGCTCGACCAGGTCCGGGACATAGCGCTGACGCGTGAGATACTCGGGCGCCCCGGCGTGTCCACCCTCACCTTCACGGGCGATCCATGCGTCGAGCCCGTTCACCAGGACCATCCGCCCGGTGGGCGGCGTGGTGGCCGTGAGGAGCAGCGCGTGATAGCGCCGCGTCCTGAGGCCACTCGTGGTGCCCGACGCAAAGCCACCCAGGCCGTCGGCCTCGAGCCATTCGGTGGCGTCGTCGAGCCGGATCGGCGCGCTCATTGCCGGCTCCCGGCCAGACGCCGCGCGGCCTTGGGGTTGGTCCCGTCCGCCGTCTCACCCCGCCGCCGCGCCACGTCCTCGATGCACCGCAGCACGAGGGCGGTCCAGCCGGTCTGATGGCTCGCACCCACACCGCGGCCGGTGTCGCCGTGGAAGTATTCGTGGAACAGCACGAGGTCCTTCCAGTACGGATCGCTGGCGTAGCGCGCTTCCCCGCCATGGCACGGCCGCTGCCCCACGCTGTCGCGCAGGAAGAGCCGCGCAAGCCGGTCCTGGAGCTCCTGCGCCACCTGCTGCAGGTTCAGCAGCCGGCCCGAGCCGACCGGGCACTCGACCTTGAGGTCGTCGCCGTAGAAGTGGTGGTAGCGCTCCAGTGCCTCGAGCACCAGGTAGTTGATCGGGAACCAGACCGGCCCGCGCCAGTTCGAGTTGCCGCCGAAGAGTCCGGAATTCCCCTCCGCCGGGACGTAATCCACGCGGTGGGTCTCCCCGTGCACGTCGATCTCGTAGGGCCGGTCCTTGTGCACCCGGGACACCGACCGGATGCCGTGCGGCGAGAGGAACTCGCTCTCGTCGAGCACGTACCTCAGCACCCGCTGCAGCCGCTCCCGCGTCGGGATCGCGAGCAGGCGCAGCAGGCAATCGTCCTCGCCCATTCGGGGCTCCATGCAGGCGATGTGGCGCGCCAGGTCGGGCCGGTTGGTCAGGAACCAGTTCATCCGCTTCCGGAAACCCTTCAGCTTCTCGAATTTCGATTCTTCGAGCACTTCGACCGCGATCAGCGGCATGATCCCCACCAGCGAGCGGATCCGGAGCGCCTTGTGCTCGCCGCCGACGTGCAGCTGGTCGTAGTAGAAGCCGTCATCGTCGCACCAGAGTCCCGAGCCGCCCAGGTTATTGATCGCGTCGGCGATGGCGATGAAGTGCTCGAAGAACTTGGATGCGAGGTCCTCGTAGGCCGGATCCTCGCTTGCCAGCTCCAGGGCCATCGACAGCATCGTGTTGCAGTAGAACGCCATCCACGCGGTGCCGTCGGCCTGCTCGAGATGGCCGCCGGTGGGCAGCGGGCGCGAGCGGTCGAAGACGCCGATGTTGTCGAGGCCCAGGAAGCCCCCCGAGAACAGGTTCCGGCCCTCGGGATCCTTCCGGTTCACCCACCAGGTGAAGTTGAGCAGCAGCTTCTGGAACACCCGCTCCAGGAAGAGGCGGTCCCGCTCACCCTTCTTGCCGGTCATCTTGTAGACCCGCCAGCAGGCCCAGGCGTGCACTGGTGGATTCACGTCGCCGAAAGCGAACTCGTAAGCCGGGATCTGGCCGTTCGGATGCATGTACCACTCGCGCAGCAGGAGCAGCAGTTGCTCCTTGGCGAAGTGGGGATCGACCTTGGCGAGCGGGATCATGTGGAAGGCCAGGTCCCACGCCGCGAACCAGGGATACTCCCACTTGTCCGGCATCGAGATGATGTCGCGGTTGTAGACGTGCGGCCATTCGGCGTTCCGGCCCTCGAAGCGGCCGGCCGGCGGCACGGGCTGCGACGGATCGCCTTCGATCCAGTGCTGCTGCACGTAGTGGTAGAACTGCTTGCTCCAGAGCAGGCCCGCGTATCCCTGGCGCAGCACCCGGCGCTCGTCCTCAGTGGCGGCCGGCGGTACCTGCTCGGCGTAGAACGCATCGGCCTCCTCGACGCGGGAGGCAAACACGCGCTCGAACGCGACCCCGAATGGCTTGCCGGAAGCGCGGCCGGCCGCGCGGAGGCGGAGCCGGACGACCCGCTCGCCGCCAGCGGGCAGGGTGAGCCGGTAATGAAACGCCGCCTTGGTGCCCACGCGGTCGGGATTGACCGCCGCCGCGTCGCCACCGACGACCGCTCGGTGGAAGGCGTCCTTGACGTACGGCTGCGGGTTCGGGACGCCGTACAGCTGCGCGACGTTCGTCTCGTTCTCCGTGAACAGGAGGTCCGGCGCGGCGCCTTTCGCCGGCTCGGCTTCGATCACGTACCGTCCGAGGCCCATGTGCTCCGCGGCGATGGTCGCCGGTCCCTCGGCCCGAAGCAACGGCCGGGGCCAGTAGCCCTCGCCGCCGCGCCCCCAGCTCCAGGTGTTCCGGAACCACACCGTCGGCAGCAGGTGAAGCGTCGCCGCCTCGGGGCCGCGGTTGGCGACGGTGATCCGGACCAGGATGTCGTCCTCGTCCGCCTTGGCGTACTCGGCGGAGACATCGAAGTACCGGTCGTCGTCGAAGACACCGGTGTCGAGCAGCTCATACTCGGGCTCGACCTTGCTGCGCTCGCGGTTTACCCGGACGAGCGAGTCGTACGGGAACGCCGCCTGCGGATACTTGTAGAGGCCCTTGAGGTACGAGTGGGTCGGGGTAGAGTCGAGGTAGTAGTACAGCTCCTTCACGTCCTCGCCGTGGTTGCCCTCCGGGCCGGTCAGGCCGAAGAGCCGCTCCTTGAGGATCGGGTCCTGCTCGTTCCAGAGGGCCAGCCCGAAACAGAGCCGTCCCTGCCGGTCGGTGATCCCCAGCAGGCCGTCCTCGCCCCAGCGATAGGCCCGGCTCCGTGCCTGATCGTGCGAGAAGTAGTCCCAGACGTTCCCGTCGGCGGAGTAGTCCTCGCGGACGGTGCCCCACTGGCGCTCGGCCAGGTACGGCCCCCAGCGCTTCCAGTTCCGCTCGCGACGCGCGTCCTGCTCCAGACGCAGCGCTTCGGCTCCCGGCATCATGGTCCTCCCGACGGCAGGTCTGTACCGTCAGCCTCAAGTGTCTCGGTAGTCAGTCGGATCTGTATCGACTCCCGCAAGCCGGACGGCACGGCGATGCGCCGGAGCCGCGCGCGGATCCCGGCGATCAGCGAGGACTCGAACCGGGCGGCCTCCGCGCACGCGACGCAGTCGGCCAGGTGCTCTTCCACCCGGTGGATCTCCTCGAAGCCCAGGGCGCGGTCCACGAAGTCGTCGAGCCGGCGCAGCACGTCATCACAGCTGAAACGGCCCGGCCCGGACATCAGCGGCCCCTCCGGACAGGGTCGAGCGTCCGTCCTCGTGCGGTCATGCGCGCAGCCTTTCGCGGGGGCGCTGGGGAGACCCGGTGCCGTTGGAACCCGACACGCGCCAAACGCCACCGGTCCGGGAATGGTTCCACCCTCCCGGGGGGTCTGGACCCGCCCGCCCGGGGGCGTATACTTGGGCTTCCCCGCAGGCCCGCCCCAGCCCAGGAGATCGTCATGCTCGAGATCCGCGCGAGAGACTCGGACACCGTCCTGTGGCGAACGCCGGCCGACACCCTGGTCGGGGCGTCGCTGGCCGGGCTGGCATTGCCCGGCGCCGACCTGGCCGGGGCGGACCTCCGGGGCGCGGATTTCCGGGGCGCGGACCTCTGCAAGGCCCGGCTGACCGGGGCGGACCTCCGCCAGGCACGACTCGACGGCGCCGACCTGACCTCGGCCGACTGTACCGACGCCGACCTGACCGATGCCCGCCTCACCGATGCCAAGCTCCTCGCCGCCACCCTCGTCCGTACCCGCCTCGTCCGCGCCGACGCGCTCCGCGCCACCTTCGAGTTCGCCACGCTCCAGGATGCGGTGCTGGAGAGCGCCTCCCTCGTTCGCGCCGACTTCAGCCACACGACGGTCGTCGGCTGCAATCTCTCGGGCGCCGACCTGTCGGGCGCGACGCTCAGCCATTCCACCTGGCGGCAGTGCAACCTGTCCTATGCCACCCTCGCGATGGCCGTGCTCGACGGAACGGTCCTGGTCGAATCCGATCTCAGCCACGCCGAGCTCTCGCGGGCCTTCCTCGCGGGAGTCCAGGTGGCCGGGGCCGACTTCACCGGCGCCTCCTTCGGCCGCACGGTGCTGGCCGCCTGCGAGGACCTCGGACGGGCGCGCGGACTCGACGCGGTGGTGCACCACGGCCACTCGTGTCTGGACCTGATGACGCTCCGCGCGGGATTGGAGACGCTGCCGGAGGGGTTCCTGCAGGGCGCGGGGGTGGAGCGTGAGGAACTGGAGGCGCTGCGGGCGGCGATGAGCGCGGCGCATTGAGCGTTGGGCCCTGACGCAACTCCGTACGTCGGGCCCTCTATAGCAGCTCCGTCATCCCGAGCGCAGCGAGGGACCTTGCTTGGCCGAGTTCGAGCTTCGGCCGAGAAGGTCCCTCGCTGCGCTCGGGATGACGGGCTCGGGAGCGACCCCGCTCAAGCTCACATGCGGCGCTCGATCACGCAACCGATCGGCCCCCGCGGCGCGCGGGCCAGCGCAATGGTCCAGCGCTCGGTGGCCGCCAGCTCCCCGCGCCACCGGCCATCGAGCCGGGCAGCGGCGGCGCAGGCCTCGTTGGTGCCGAGCCGCGGCAGCCCTCGATGGAACGCGGGCAGCGCGTCCGCGCTCAGCGTGGCCGCGTAGGCCACGTCCAGCGGCCGCCCACGGGCCGCACGGCCGAGATTGACCTCGGCGATGACCCCGTCGGGATTCACGAAGTTGAGCGCGGCCAGCACCAGCCACCCCGCCGCGAGCGCGCCCGTGCCGAAGCGCTCCCGCCGGCCCCGCAGCACCGTCGCCACGAACCAGCCGAAGACCACGACCAGCCACCCCATGAACGCCGTGGTGTAGAACCGCAGCTCGGTCAGGCCGAACTGCGTCGTGTAGAGCCACATCCGGAGCAGCGCGGAGGCGAGCATCACGTCGAGCAGCAGGAGCATCACGCCGGAGAGCTGGCGGACGCGGCGCACGCGCGCGGGATCGCGGTGGTCGAGCCAGTGGTCCGCGGCGAGCAGCAGCGGCAGCGAGAGCGTCGCCACGGCCACCAGCTCGAAGAACCCCCGGCGGGCATACTCGGCGTAGCTCATGCCCGTCAGCGCACGCACGAGGTCGTTCCCGCCGAAGAGATACCGGAACTGCACCACCACAAACGCCGCGAACAGCAGGTCCACCACCAGGAGCACCGTGCCTACTTCGCCCAACCCGAGGGTGCCGCGCCGAGCCTGGAGCGCGGAGCGCGCGACATCGGAGTGGCTGACGAGCCGGAGCACCCCGGCCGCGAGCCATCCCCAGAGCAGTACCGTCGCCAGATGCGACACCAGCGGCGCCAACTCGACATCGAGCGCGCGAGTCACCAGGCGGTCGAAGGCAGGGTCGGCGTGCATGAGGAGCCCGCCGAACACCGCCGCCACGGGCACCGCGGCCGCCATGCCGATCGCGGTGCCCCGCGCCCGGCGCGCCCGGGCATCGACCGGGACGGTGGCCCAGTCGATATCGGTGAAAACGAGCGCAGGCACGCCGGCGGCCGCCGCGCCTGCGAGCTCGCCCGCTCCGATGGCATAGTCCGAGATCCCCGCGCGCCGGCGGCCCACCGCTCGCAGTCGAGGCGTCGCCATCACCGCGACGCTGGCCACGGCCGCCAGGTTGAGAGCGAAGAGGGTCGGCGAATCGCGCCACAGGAGCGCCACGCCCAGCAGCGCGAGCGGCGCACCGAGCGGCGCGAGCGAGCCCGGCAGCGCCACCACGCCGTTCTGCACCAGGGCGACGATCGCCAGTACGAGCGCGCCCAGCCCCAGCACCACGTCGAGCCGGCCCGGCACCAGCCGGACGAGCGCGTCGGCCACCACGCCGAGGGCCAGCGCGACCGCGAGCAGCACGAGGCCCTGGCGCGTGATCGGGGACATGGTCAGCCGGCGGCCGCGTCGGGCAGGCCGCCGAAGCGGCGCTCGCGTGACGCGAAGTCGCGCACCGCCTCCTGCAGCGCCGCCGGCCCGAATTCCGGCCACATCAGCGGCGAGAACAACAGCTCGGCGTAGGCCGCCTCCCAGAGCAGGAAGTCGCTCAGCCGCCGCTCGCCGCCCGTCCGGATCAGCAGGTCGACCTCCGGCACCGGCAGACCGTGGTCCACGATGGCGATCAGCCGCCCGAACGATTCCCTGGACGGAGCCGCGTCGGGCAGGAGACACTGCGCGGCGCGGAGCACCGCGTCGCGCGAGGAGTAGTCGAGCGCGATACGGAGGTGCAGGCGCGTGCCGTGCGCGGTCTCGCGGTGTGCGGTCTCGATCGCGCGCCGAAGGGCCGCGCCGATCCGGTCGCGCCGGCCGATGATCTCCAGCCGGACGCCGTTGGCCACGCAACGGGCCGTCTCGTCGCGGAGATACTCCCGGAAGAGGCGCATGAGCCAGCCGACTTCGGTCCGCGGACGGCGCCAGTTGTCGGCCGAGAAGGCGAACAGCGTGAGCACTCCGATCCCGCAGTCGGGGGCGGCCTCGACGATTCGGCGCACCATCGCCGCGCCGGCCCGGTGCCCGGCCGCCCGCGAGCGCCCCTGCCCCGTCGCCCAGCGACCGTTGCCGTCCATGATGATCCCGACGTGGATCCCCGATGGTGCGGCAGAATGCGAAGTGCTTTGCTGCATAAAGTTGCTCCCCAAAAAAAGAGAGGCCCTCAGCGCTCGCGGGTCACGCGGATCAGCGCTTCCATGTGCGACAGGTAACGCTCGAGTGCGTGCCGTCCCGCGTCGCTCAGGCGATAGTCGGTCCGCGGCACCCGGCCCTCGAAGGTCTTGGTGCAGACGACGTAGCCGGCCTCCTCCAGCTTCCGCGCGTGAACGCTGAGGTTGCCGTCGGTCGTCTCCAGCAGGTGCTTCAGCTCGTTGAAGCTGAGCGACTCGTTCACGGCGAGCGCGCTCACGATGGCGAGCCGCATCCGCTCGTGGATCAGCCGATCGAGCTCGAGCGGGACCGCCGCTCCGCCACCCCGCACGCCCTGCAGTGGCGCGGCGGGCTTGGGACCATGCCCCCTCTTGGGAGCGAGATTGGATTCAGCCACCGTACCTCCGGGCAATGATCAAGCCGAACACGACATGCAACAAGCCGAAGCCCGCGGCCATGAGCGCATTCCCCCAGGCCGCCGGACCAAAGAGCGCGACCGCGCCGAGCCCCATGAAGCACAGCCCCATGAGCGGCACCACACGCACCGAGAATGCGCCGCCGGTCACGACGCCGGTGCCGTACAGGAGCAGCCAGGTCCCGGGCAGCGCCTGGTAGAGGCCCGCCCGCACCAGCGCGCCGGTGAGGAGCGCGCCGACGAGGAGCGGCGGCACATAGCTCAGCACGAATCGCCGGCCCGAGTAGGAGAACACCGGCGTCCCGGCCCGTCGCGCCTTGGCCGCCATGGCCCAGCCGCCGAGGGTCAGAGCCAGCACCGAGGTCCCGAGCCAGGTCCCCAGCCACTCGGCGGGCGTGAGCCGGGTTTCGGCCACCAGCGCTGCCGTGAGGCCGAGGACGCCCATGCCTACCCCGCCCCAGCCGGGAACCGCCGTGAACGCGGTGGCGCGCTCCATCGTCTGGCGGATGAAGCGGAGATTGTCCATCGCCCGGACGTGGAGCGCCGGGTCCTCGGGCGGAGAGCTGGGCAACCGGTGAGGGGAGGCCATGGGCACCAGTGTAGCGGTTGGAGTCGGTTCCATCAAGTACTTTACAGTATAAAGTGCCCTGCGGGCCCGGTCAAGCCTGCCCCACGGACCGCTCAGGCCGTCTCCACCACCACGGCTGTTCCATAGCAGAGCACTTCGGTCACTCCCTGCATCAGCTCCGTTGCGTCGTACCGGATGCCGATGATCGCGTTCGCGCCTTCGGCCTGCGCGTGACTGACCATCATCTCGAACGCTTCCTCGCGCGTCTTCTCGCAGAGCTCGGTGAAGAGTGAGATGTTGCCGCCGAACAGCGTCTGCAGCGACCCGCCGATGGTACCGAAGATGTTACGCGACCGCACGGTGATCCCGCGGACGACGCCGAGGGTCTGGACGATGCGGTAGCCGTCCAGGACGAACGCGGTGGTGGTGAGGGCGTGGTCCACTCAGGCCGCCTTGAGCTCGGAGGTGCACTGCGGACAGCGGGTGGCACCGATCGGGATCGCCATCCGGCAGTACGGGCAGTCCCTGGTGCTCGGCGACGCCGCCTCCGGCGGCTTCATCCGGTTGGCCGCGCGAACGACGAGGAACACGGCGAAGGCCGTGATGAGGAAGATCAGAACGCTGTTGAGGAAGAGCCCGATGTTCACGGTGACGGCGCCGGCGCCCTTCGCATCGGCGAGCGTCGCGTAAGGCCCGGCGGCCTTGGCGCCTTCCTTCAGCACGACGAACAGGTTGGAGAAGTCGACGTTGCCCAGCACGAGGCCGATGGGAGGCATGATCACGTCGTCGACCATCGATTTCACAATGGAGCCGAACGCTGCACCTATGATGATGCCCACGGCAAGGTCGAGCACGTTGCCGCGCATCGCGAACGCCTTGAATTCCTTGAGCATGCGGCCGCCTTGGGAGATGGTTTTGGCAGGATGGCGCCCTTCAGGATATCTCGCAGGTGGGGGAATGCGAAAGGGACGCGTGCTGCCGCCCCGTCATCCCGAGCGTAGCGAGGGACCTTCTCGATGGTTCCGGACCTCAGATCATCCCGCCACAGCCATCTCTCCATCCATCATCCACGGCCGGCTCCGAGGGTCCGCGGTGCAGCTCCGCTCGAGGTCGCTCAGCGCGTTCATGAACGCCACGAACGCGTCGTACGGCGAGGCGTGCGGGTTGAAGTACTTGTGCACGTCGCCGTCGGCGAACCACTTGGTGCACATGTAGTAGCAGTGGTCGCTCGTGGTGAGCCGGCGCCACGCCTCGAGCCGGCGCGGGTCGCCCAGCGCCTTGACCTCGCGGCCCACCCAGTAGAGGCGGTCGAAGGCGGCCCGCTGCATCCGGTTGCCGAGCCAGGCGCTGGTGTCGCGCTCGAGGTCAGCCCAGGAGGTCGGGATGGGGAAGCTGAGCGTGCCGATCGGCCGTCGCGGGGCGAGCGTCGACGGGTGCACGCAGGCGATGTTCCGAGCCGCGAGTGCCGCCGGCAGGTGCCGCAGGAAGTCGAAAATGCCGGTTTCGGCCCACTGATGCTCGCCGAAAGTCTCGTAGTCCATGAACACGTGGACGCTCGGCTCCGCCGCTTCGGCGATCCAATCGGTCCAGCGGTCCGCGGTGAGCGGCCAGCCGCACCAGTCGCGGTTGGAGAACCGGAAGCCGACGTCGTCACTGATCCGGTAGTTCCGCGGCAGCAGGCGCAGGCCGGGAGCCGAGGCGCTCTCGTAGACGTAGTTGGGCGACCGCCAGCCCAGGACGTGGTCGGCCCCTTCCACCAGCATGGCGGTGAAACCGAGGCGCGCTACCATCGGGGCGATGGCGTCGTCGTAGATGAGCTCCGTGTTCCGAAAAATGGTCGGCCGCCGGTCGAAGTGCCGCTCGAGCGCCGCGCCGTGCATCCGGACCTGGGCCCGGAACTCCTCCGGATCACGCAGCGCGCTGAGGCTGTGGTGGAAGGTCTCGCCGAGGAGCTCGACGCCGCCGGTGGACACCAGCTCCTGGAAGCTCGCGAGCGCGTCCGGCGCGTCGGCCTCGAGCTGCTCCAGCAGCACGCCACTCAGGCTCATCGCGATCCGGAACTCGCCGCCGGAGCGGCGGATGGCCTCGGTGAGCAGGCGGTTGGCCGGGAGGTAGCACTTGTCGGCCACGCGGCGGAGGATCGCGCGGTTGGCTTCGTCGTCGAAGTAGCTCGTGTCGGTCCCGATGTCGAATATCCGGTAGCGGCGGAGGCGATACGGCTGGTGAACCTGGAAGTAGAAACAGATGTCGGGCATGGGAGCTCCTCGTATGTTCGATTCGTAGATCCGAGTCACCCTGAGCGGAGCGAAGGGGGCATGACCCGAATCATGTTCCCTTCGCTCCGCTCAGGGTGACTCGCGAATAGCCGACCGTCCGCGACCCAGCGCCACGCCATACGCCTCCCCCGTCCGCCGCGCCGCCTCGTCCAGGCCAAGCCGCGAGTCCCGCACCTCGTCCAGACCACCGTCGCTCAGCTCGTCCCAGAGCTGCGGGTGCTCCAGCAGCCCGATCACCTTATCGGCCATGTCGTCCACGTCCCAGTAGTCCACCCGCATCGCGTGCCGGAGCACCTCGGCCACGCCGGCGGTCTTCGGGATGATGCACGGCGTGCCGTTCCGCAGGCTCTCGAGCGCCACCAGGCCGAGGGGCTCGCTGACCGAAGGCATGACGCAGACGTCGGCCGCGCGGTAGAGCCGGTCCACTTCGTCGCCCCTCACGGCGCCCGCAAAGTGCATCCGGTCGGCGAGGTCCAGGTCGACCGCGCGCTCGATCATGCCGGGGAGCAGGTCGCCGGTGCCCGCGAGAATGAACTCCGCCGCCGGCACATGGTCGGCGACACGCCGGGCCACGTCGAGGAAGTACTCCGGGCCCTTCTGCCGGGTGACGCGGCCCAGGAAGAGCACGGTCGGACGGCCGCGCGTCACCGGCACATCGTCGAGTGGAGCGAGCTCATGGGGCGCCTCGATGCCGAAATGCACGACATCGATCTTCTCGGCGGGGATCCCGTATCGCTCCACGACCTGGCCCTTCAGCATATGGCTGTTGCTCACGACCCGATCGGCCAGCCGCATCCCCAGGGATTCGCGCCTGTGGATTTCGGGATTGCCAGGGCCGCCGCAGCGGTCGTACTCGGTGGCGTGGATATGGGCGACGAGCGGCTTGCCCGAGACCGCGCGGGCGCGGCGCCCGGCCTCGAAGGTGATCCAGTCGTGTGTATCGATCAGATCGTGCGGCTCCTCGCGGGCGATCTGCTCCGCGACCGCCGCGTAGCGCTCGACTTCCGCGAACAGGTCGGCGCCGTACACCGCGCCTCCCCGCCTTCCGCCGTGCCCCTGCTCGGCCAGCACGCGATACTCTTCCGCTCCGGCGTACGGGGCGAGCGGCGAGTCGATTCGGATGGATCGGAGGCCCGGGCGGGGATCGGCGGCGCTGACCAGGCGGAGATTCGGGACCTCGGAAGCGGCAGACAGCGAGAAGGGCACCACCAGCGTCACCTCGATTCCCCGGTTGAGCAGGCCTTTGACCAGGCCAAGGGTCGCGGTCGCGAGGCCGCCGGCCTGGAACGGGGGAAACTCCCAACCGAACATCAGCACACGCATGGGGAGCGGATCCTCGGGTCGATCGCAATGCATGGATGGTGGACGCGGTGAACGGTGGAGCCCGTCGCGGGGGTAACGCAGGCTCAGGGGGATCGGTTCCAGGGGGTGGGCGGGCGGACGGACGGTCGGACGGTCGGACGGTCGGACGGTCGGACGGTCGGACGGTCAGACGGTCGGACGGTCAGACGAACGGTTGGGAGTGCCGCCCGCAAGGCCGTCACCCTGAGCGCAGCGAAGGGGGCATGGCTCGACACATGTCCCCTTCGCTGCGCTCAGGGTGACGACCGCTTAAGAGCGCTCGCGACCTTCGAGCCGGCCGTCCGACCGTCCGACCGTCCTGACCGCCCGACCGCCCGACCCCGCTCAGCCCACCAATCGGAAGAACGCTTTGAACGCCCGCTTCGCGCTCGGCGTCAGCTTCGTCCGCCGCCACGCATCCGCCGCCTTCCGGAAGACCTCGGCCTGTGTGGGATAGGGATGAATCGTCGACCCGATCCTCCCAAGGCCGACGCCGGCCGTGATCGCCAGCGCGATCTCGCCGATCATGTCGCCCGCGTGTTCGGCCACGAGGGTGGCGCCAAGGATGCGGTCGGTCCCCTGCTTGAGTAGCACCCGGAGAAAGCCGTCCTCCTGGCCCTCCAGCACCGCCCGGTCCACCTCGTGAAGCGGCACCGTGATGGTCTGCACCCGGAGGCCCGCGGTGGTCGCTTCGGCGGCCGTCATGCCGACATGCGCCACCTCGGGCGTCGTGTACGTGGCCCACGGCATGACTAGGCTGGCTGGCCTTGCCGCCACCGAGACCGAAGAAGAGCGCGTTGGCCACCACCAGCCGCGCCGAGGCGTCGGCGGCGTGGGTAAACTGGTACTTCGAGCAGATGTCGCCGACGGCGAAGACGCGCGGGTTGCTCGTGCGGAACCGGTCGTTCACTCCGACGCCGCGGGGCGAGTACGTCACGCCCGCCGCGTCGAGTCCGAGATCCTCGACGTTCGGCGCGCGGCCGGTGGCCACGAGCAGCGCGTCGCCGGCGATCTCCTCGGTGCGCCCGGCAACCTGGACATGGATCACCCGCTCCCCGCCTCGCACCTCGGCCCGGACCACCGTGGCGGCGTGCAGCAGCCGCACGCCGTGCGATTCCATGGCACGCTCCACGATCTGCGCTGCGTCCGCGTCCTCCCGCGGCAGGATCTGGGCGCCCCGGTCGATGACCGTCACCGCGGAGCCGAGCCGGGCGAAGGCCTGCGCCAGCTCGCAGCCGATCGGCCCCGCGCCGATGACTGTGAGCCGCCGGGGCAGCTCGGTCAAACCGAAGATCGTCTCGTTGGTGAGGTAACCCGTGGCCTCGAGGCCGGGAATGGGCGGCGCTGCGGCCCGCGCGCCGGTTGCGATGACGGCGCGGCGGAACCGGAGCGCCCGGCCGCCCACCGTCACGCTGTCGCGCCCGGTGAAGCGCCCCTCGCCGAGGAACACGTCGACACCCAGATCACGAAAGCGCGGCGCGCCGTCGATGCGGCTGAGCCCGGCGCGGAGCCGCCGCATGCGGGCCATCACTTCGCCAAAGTCTCCCGGCCCGCTCACGGCCGGGCCGCCGAAGCGACGGCCCGACTCCGTCGCCGTCTGCCACGACCGGGCGGCGCTGATGATGCCCTTCGACGGCACGCAACCGACGTTGAGGCAGTCCCCACCCATGAGGTGGCGCTCGACCAGCGCGACTCGCGCCCCCAGGCCCGCGGCGATCGACGCGGTGACGAGCCCCGCCGTGCCGGCGCCGATCACGACGAGGTGATAGCGCTCCCGGGGCTCGGGGTTGACCCATCCGGCCGGGTGCACGTTGGCCACGAGCTCCTGGTTGAACTGGTCGAACGGCTCGACCCGGACCTCCCGCTCCGGCATCGTCTCCACACCGCGCGTCCGCATCTCAGCCGGCGTCATGTGCGCCATTGGTCACCTCCTGCAGCGCGCGACGAGCCGTGCGGGTCACGAGCGTCGTGACGACCACGGTGGCGGCCAGTCCGAGCCCGACGACAACGTAGTACGCCGCCCCGCGCTGCACCGCCGCGCCGCCCGCGAGCTGGGCCACGTCGCCCACCACCTTGCCGTAGTACACGTAGAGCAGCGTGCCGGGCAGCATCCCGACCGACGCCACCAGGTAGTCGGCGAAGCGCACGCGGGTGAGGCCAAGCGCGTAGTTGAGCAGGTTGAACGGAAACACCGGGGAGAGGCGGAGCAGCAGCACGATCTTCCGTCCCTGGGTGCCGATGGCGCGGTCGATCGCGGCGAAGCGCTCGTTGCCGGCCAGGCGTCGCTCGACGAATCCGCGCGCGGCATAGCGGGAGACCAGAAAGGCGGCGGAGGCCCCCAGCGTAGCCGCCACCAGAACGAGCGCCGTGCCCTTGCCGAGGCCGAAGATGGCACCCGCGGCGAGCGTCAGCAGCGAGCCGGGCACGAAGGCCACGGTTGCGAGCGCATAGCCGGCGATGAACGCCACCGGCCCCCACACACCGAGACCGTCGACCCACGTGGTGAAGGCCGGAATCAACGCGCCGAGCTGGCGGCCGGCGATGAGCAGCAGCGCGACCGCGGCCAGGGCGACCAGAACGCGTACGACAGAGAACCGCCGGGCGGGCTCAGCCGGGTCGGGCGGGCGTGAGGGCATTACCTGGATCGGCATGATGGGGAGCGAGTCTCCGGTCGCGGGTGCTCGGATGCCTGAATCTCCTGGCGTGAACACCACCCGACACCTCCCGGTTCCTTCCGCCGTCCTCGCTACGCCGGCGCCTTGGAGGTCGGATGCCCGGCCGCGGCCCACTCGGCGTACCCGCCTCCATACAGCCGGAGGTCCGTCACGCCCTGCGCGCTGAGCACCGAAGCGGCAATCGCCGCCCGCCCGCCGGCCTGGCAGTGCACCACCAGCGGCCGGCCGCGAGGGAGCTCGCCCACACGGGCCTGGAGCTCGCCGAGCGGAATGTTCACCGCGCCCGGCAGGTGCCCGGCCGACCACTCGGCTGCGGTGCGCGCGTCGAGGACGGCCACGCGCTCGCCGCGAACGGCGTCGTCGAGCTCGACGTGGTCGATGGCGGCGATCGTCTGCAGCGGCCCCTGGGCCACACGCCAGTCGTCGAGCAGCTCGGGCCCGGCCACGCCAGCTACCCGATCGAGCCCGATGCCGGCGAGCCCACGGAGCAGGTCGGCCACCGCCTGGCCGCTCCCGTCGCCCATGACCATGTAGAGGTCGCGGTCATAGGGCAGCAGCCATCCAGCCCAGGTGGTGAAGGCGCGGCCAGCCGGGATGTTGATCGTGCCCGGTATAGCCTGGGCGACGTACTCGCCGGCAGGTCGGGTGTCCACCACGATCGCCCCGGCTGCGAGGGCCTTGGCTACCCCGGCGGCATCGACCCGGGGCGACCGGGCTCGCTCCCCGAGCACTCGTGGTCCGTCCCGGTTGATGGCCTTCATCTTGGCGAAGTAGGGCGGCGGCTCGGGCTGCCCAGCGAGCACGGCCCGCACGAACGCATCCTCGTCGGCCACGCCGAACGCCCAGTTGAAGCGGCGCTCGTACCCCAGCGTCGATTGCGGGACCGCGCCGAGCGCCTTGCCGCACGCCGAGCCGGCGCCGTGGCCGGGCCAGACCTGGAGCCAGTCGGGCAGCGGGGCCAGCCGCCGGAGCGAGCGGAAGAGCTGCCGCGCCGAGGCTTCCATGGTTCCCGCCTGGCCGGCTGCACGCTCGAGCAAGTCCGGCCGGCCGACATCGCCCACGAAGAGAAAGTCGCCCGTGAAGGCGCCCATCGGCTCGGTGGCGCTCGCAGTATCGGTGACGATGAACATCAGATGCTCGGGCGTGTGCCCGGGTGTGTGCATCACCCGAATCGACACCCGGCCGACCTGGAAGACTCCACCGTCACACAGGGTCTCCGCGCCGGCCTGTTCTGCGTAGCGGTAGCGCCACGCCTCGCCGCCTTCGCCCGAGAGCAGCAGCCGTGCGCCCGTGCGCTCGGCCAGCTCGCGCGCGCCGGAGACGAAGTCGGCGTGGATGTGCGTCTCGGTCACGTGGGTGACGCGCAGACCCTCGGTCTCCGCGGCGCGCAGGTACGGCTCGATGTGACGGTTGGGATCCACCACCAGCGCCTGGCCGGTGGCCTGGCACCCGAGGAGGTAGCTGGCCTGCGCGAGCTGGTCGTCGTAGAAGCGTCGGAAGAGCATGGCGTCTCACGATTCGGAGGTCGGCATCAGCGGGCCCAGCGGCAGCCGGAGTGTCGCGCGCGCGCCGCGGGCGTCTGGGCGCGGCGCGAGAGTGAGCGCGCCGCCGTGCCCCTCGGCGATCTGCCGGCTCAGCACGAGGCCGATGCCGGTTCCCGCCGCCTTCGTGGTGAAGAACGGGACGAACAGGTTGCCCGGGTCGGGCAAGCCGGGCCCGTCGTCGTCCACGGTCACCTCGACGACCCCGTGATGGCTCCGCCAGCCCACCCGCACTTCGCCGGCCGTCTCGAGCGCCGCATCGGCGGCGTTGCGGACGAGGTTGATGAGCAGCTGGTCGAGCTGATCGCCATCCGCCGTCAGCACCAGCGCCGGCCCCTCATCCACCTGCACCGGGAGGCGCCGCTCGAGCGCGGCCACCCGGTGCACCCACTCGTCCACCCGCACCGGCCGGAGCTGCGGTTGCGGTAATCGGGCCAGCCGCGCGTAGGCTCCCATGAAGCGGGCGAGCGATTCGGACCGCGCCTCGATCACCAGCAACCCGGCCCGGAGGTCCTGCTCCCAGTCCGGCGGCCGCGCCGGCCGCTCGGCAAGGCTCCGGAGGCTCCCGGCGATGGACTTGATCGGCGCGAGCGAGTTGTTGATCTCGTGGCCCAGCACGCGCACGATCCGCTGCCACGCGGAGCGCTCTTCGGCCCGGAGCACCCGGCTCAAGTCGGAGAGCACCAGGAGCCGGTGCGGCAGCCCGTCCTGCCGGAAAATACTGCCACGCAGTTCCCACCGCCCGGTGCCGCCGGGAAATGCCGCCTCGACGGTGCGCGGGGTCTCGCCGTCGAGACAGGCCGCCAGCCCCAGCGCGTCGGCGCCGAGCCCCAGCAGCCGCTCGGCGGACTGGCCGAGGAGCCGCTCGCCGCCTCGGTTCACCAGGCGGAGGCGCTGTCCGCCGTCGAACGCGAAGATGGCGACGTCGATCTCCTCCATCACGCGCCGGAGCAGTGCCGTGGCCTCGAGGGCGTGGCGGCGCTGCGAACGAAGGGTGTCGCTCAACGTGTTGATCTCGAGCAGCGCCAGGCTCAGGCCGTCGTCCGCGTGCGCGCCGCGGGCACGGATCGAGTAGTCGCCCTCGCGCAGCGCGGCGAGCAGGTTGGCGATCGTCTGCAGCGGCCGGAGCACGCGCTCCCGCACGAGCGCCGCCCCGATGAGCCAGGCGCCGCCTACGAGAATCGACAGCGTCACCTGCGTGCGGAGGGGATGCGCGCCGGTCCAGAGCAGCCAGGCCGCCACGAGCACGGCGGGAAGGCCGGCGAGCAGCGCCGCGACGAACACCCGCGACTCGTGACCGGCGGGCCGACGCCGCCGGTCAGAGCCCATGATGCTGGAGCCGCCGGTAGAGCGCGCTCCGGCTCAGCCCGAGCGCCTTGGCCGCCGTGCTCACGTTGCCGCCGTGGCGCTCGAGCGCCTTCCGGATCAGCACCCGCTCGACCTCCTCCAGCGGCAGGTCCTCGAGCCGCGCCGCCGCGCCGCCGCCCCGGAGCCCGAGATCCGCCACCCGGATCCGTGAGCCTTGAGCCAGCAGGACCGCGCGCTCGATGGTGTGGTCGAGCTCCCGCACGTTGCCCGGCCACCCGTGCGATTCGAGCGCGCCCAGCGCCTCGGGCTCGAACCCGGTGAGCGGCTTCCGGTAGCGCCCCGCGTATCGCACGAGGAAGTGGACCGCGAGCGGGCCGATGTCGTCGTGGCGGTCGCGCAGGGGCGGCAGGTGGATCTCGATCGTATTGAGCCGGAAGAGCAGGTCCTCGCGGAAGCGCCCGGCGGCAACTTCGGCCGGAATATCGGCGTTGGTGGCGGACAGGATGCGTACGTCGATCCGCCGCGAGCGCGAGGCGCCCACCCGCTCGACCTCTCCGCTCTCCAGCACCCGGAGCAGCTTGGCCTGCTGGCGCGGCTCCAGGGTGCCGATCTCGTCCAGCAGCAGGGTGCCGCCCTCGGCCAGCTCGAACCGCCCGATGCGGTCGGCGCGGGCGTCGGTGAACGCGCCCTTCACGTGGCCGAACATCTCGCTCTCGAAGAGTCCCTCCGAGAGCCCGCCCAGGTTCACCGCCACCAGCGGCCGCGCGGCCCGGGGCGACGCGGCATGCAGCCACTGCGCCACGACCTCCTTGCCGGTCCCGTGCTCGCCCCGGATCAACACGTTGGCGTCCGACGGCGCCACCCGCTCGATCAGCTGCAGCACGGGCCGCATGACTGCCGACTCGGCGATGAGGGGCGGCCGCCCGTCGCGCCGCAGCAGCTGGTTCTCGCCCTCGAGCCGCCGGGCTCGCCGCAGGGCCCGGCCCAGCTCGACCTGGGTGCGAAGCGTGGCAAGGAGGCGCGCGTTGTCCCACGGCTTCTCGATGAAATCGCGGGCGCCCCGGCGCATCGCCTCGACGGCCTTGTCGACGCTGCCCCAGGCGGTCATGACCACCGCGGGAAGGGTCGCGTCCAGCGCCTGCAGCTCGGAAACGAGCTCGAGTCCTTCTCGGCCGGTGGTGGTATCGCGGGCGTAGTTGAGGTCGAGCAGGACGGCGTCGAAGTCGGTCTTCTGCACGGCCGCCAGGACCGCGGCCGGCGAGGCGGCGGTCTCGATGGCGTACCCTTCGCCCTTCAGCAGCAGGCGAAGGGCCTCACGGACGTCGGGCTGATCGTCCGCGACCAGGATGCTGGGAGACGGCGAGGAGTTCGACAACGATCCCTGGGGTTGGTGGATTCGGCGGGAAATCTAACTCCGAAGAAGCTGCAAGCATTCATCGCGAACAGGGTGCGGACATCACTGCCGGCCGGCCGCAGACATTCACCACAGAGGCACGGACGACGGCCACGCAGAACGACACACCACATAGTCTTTTCTGTACTGGCCTCCGTGCCCTCTGTGCCTCTGTGGTGAAGAACGGACCCGCCCGCAGCTAGGAGCTTCCGGAGGTCGCGCCCGCGGCCGTCGGCTCAACGATCCACCCGTCCTGCAGCTGGATCGTCCGGTGCCCGTACGACGCGTTGCGCTCGGAGTGGGTCACCTGCACGATCGTGGTCCCCTGCCGGTTGAGCCGGGTGAAGAGCTCCATGATCTCCTCGCCCTGCGCGCTGTGCAGGTTGCCGGTGGGCTCGTCCGCCAGCAGCAGTTTCGGCTGAGCGATGACTGCCCGCGCCACCCCCACCAGCTGCTGCTGGCCGCCCGAGAGCTGGCCGGGATAGAGATCCTTCTTCCCCACCATCTGGAACCGGTCGAGTGTTTCGGCCACGATGGCGGCGCGCTCCTTGGGCTTCACGTCGCGATAGGAGAGCGGAATCTCGAGGTTCTCGTACACCGTCAGGTCGTCGAGCAGGTGGTACTTCTGGAACACGAACCCGATGTAGCGCTTGTTGAGCTCCACCCGTTTCTTGGGCGTGAGCGCATGCACGGGCTCACCCACGAAGTGGAACTCGCCGGTCCAGGCGTGATCGAGCATCCCCAGGATGCCGAGCAGGGTCGACTTCCCCGCACCGGAGGGTCCCATGATGGTGACGAACTCGCCTTCCTTGATCGTGAGATCGATCCGGCGGAGGACGTACGTCGTGGTGGGCCCGGCCTGGTAGGCGCGGTCGAGATTGGCGAGGCGGATCACGGCGTCTCCATCGGAAGGGGGGTCGATCGGCGACTCCGCCGGGCACGCATCACTCGCTCCGGAGCGCGATCGCGGGATCCACCGCGGTGGCCCGACGCGCGGGCAGGTAGCATGCCGCCAGCGCCACCAGCGCGAGCACGACGGCGATCCCGCCCAGCGTCAGCGGATCGTGCGGGCTCACCTGGTAGAGCAGGCCGCCCAGAAACCGTGTCAGCAGGAGCGAGCAGACCAGGCCGACCAGGATGCTCGGGCCCACGAGCCCCATGCCCCGCGCGATGACGCCGCGCCGGGTCCGCGCGGGGTCCTCGCCCAGCGCCAGCCGGATGCCGAACTCGCGGGTCCGCTGGGTCACGGTGTAGGCGATGACCCCGAAGATGCCCACGGCGGCCAGCAGAAGTGCGATGCCGCCGAGCGCCCCCATGAGCAGGAAGCTGAAGCGGGCCTGGGCCATTCCTTCCGACACATAGGCCGTCATCGGCACGCCCCGCGTGACCGCGAGGTCCTTGTCCATCTCGTGCACCAGCCCCGTGACCGCCCCGAGGAGGCTCGCGGGCGCGATGCGGGTTTCGACCGCCACGTCCAGCACCACGGGAATCTGCTGGCCCATGGAGAAGTAGATGTGCGGCCGAACGGCCCGCGTCAGGTCGTGGCTTCGCTGGTGCTCCACGACACCCACCACCTCGACCATGTTGTCTGCCTCTCCGGTGGGCCCGATCTGCAGTTGCCTGCCGACGGCGTTCTGGCCCGGCCACGCCTGACGCGCGAGAGTCTCGTCGATGATGATCACCGGCGGCTTGCCCACGGCGTCGTCCCAGGTGAACGGCCTCCCCGCGAGCAGCCGAGTGTTCATCGTGGCGAAGTACGCGGGCGAAACCGAGCGGCCATCCGCCGTGACGCTCTCCCAGTTCCGCGCCGTGGCCTCGTCGAACGCGTAAGGCGAGAGGGGGCCGCTGCCGGTGAGCGGGAGCTGCGAGATGATCGCGACCCGCGCAGCGCCTGGCAGTTCACCCAGCCGCCGCTCCAGCTCGCGGACGAACGTCCGGCGGTCATCGGGCTTCGGATAGCGGCTCGCCGGCAGCGCGAGCTGGAACGTGAGCACGTCCGAGGCGTCGAACCCCGGCCGCACCTGCTGCAGGGCGACGAAGCTCCGCACCAGCAGGCCGGCGCCCACCAGGAGTACGACCGACAGGGCCACCTCTCCCAGGATGAGCAGGCTTCGCACCCGTTGGCGCGCCTTGCTCGTGCCGGACCGTCCGCCCGCCTGCAGCGTGCGGTGCGGTTCGTTCCGGGCGGCCTGGAGCGCGGGCGCCAGGCCGAACATCAGCGTCGTCACCAAGCAAGTCAGCACTGTGAAGGCGAGCACCCGGCCGTCGACGTCGATCTCGCCCAGCCGCGGCAGGTTCGAGGGATGCAGGGCCCGCAGCAGGCCGAGCGAAAGCGTGGTCACCATCAGTCCCAGCCCCCCGCCGGCCACGGCCAGCACCGCGCTTTCCGTGAGCAGTTGCCGGGCGACGGCCCACCGGCTGGCGCCCAGCGCCGTGCGCAGGGCGAATTCGCCTTCCCGGACGGTTGCCCGGACGAGCAGCAGGTGGGCGACGTTGGCGCACGCGATCACCAGCACCAGCGCCACCGCCCCGAGCAGCACGAGGAGCGCCGGACGCGCGTGCTTCACCACGTCCTCCTGCAGCGGCACGGCGCGGATCCGGACGTTGGTCCCGGCGTGCTCCGGGAATTCCTTCCGGAACTGGAGTGCGATCCCGTTCATCTCCGCCTGCGCCTGGGCGAACGTCACGTCCGGGCGGAGGCGCCCGAAGACGGTGAAGAAAGTGAAGTTCCGCGGCGGCGCGTTGGCGTAGTTGAACTGGAGCGGGGCCCAGAGCTCGGCGTCCGTGACAAGGAACGCCTCCGAGGGCAGCGCCAACCGGAAGTCCGGCGGCAGAATCCCTACCACCGTGTGCCCGATGCCGTCCACCTGTATCGTCGTCCCGACCAGCCGCGGGTCGGCGCCGTAGCGGCGGCGCCAGAGCCGGTCGCTGAGCATGACGACGTGGGGACCCTTCGCCGCCTCCTCCGTGGCCAGGAAGTTCCGGCCGTATGCGGGCGTGACCCCGAACAGCGGAAAGAAGTTGGCCGTGACGGTGGCGAGATCGACCCGCTCCGGCTCCCCCGCGCCGGTGAGATTGCCGCGGAGCCCGACTACCCCACCGGCCGATGCGGCCGCGAATGTCTCGAAGGTGCGGCTCCGTTGCTGGTAGTCGCGGAAATCGAGCGGCGAGACGGCCGGGAGCGACTGCGCGCCCTCCCCAAAATCGTTCCAGATGTTTGCGATACGATCCGCATGCGGGTAGGGCAGCGGCCTGAGGAGCACGCCGTTCACCACGGTAAAGATCGTGGTCGTCGCGCCGATACCGAGGCCCAGCGTGAGGATCGCCGCGAGCGTGAAGCCGGGCGTCCGGCGGAGGGCGCGGAGGGCGTAGCGGAGGTCCTGCCGGAAGCCGGTCATTCGGACCTCAGGGACGTCATCGGATCCAGGCGCACGGCGCGACGCGCCGGCAGGTAGAGCGCGGCAAGCGCCACCGCGCCGAGTAGCGCGGCCACCGAGAGATACGTGAACGGGTCGCGGGCGCTCACCTCGTAGAGCTGGCTCGTGAGCACGCGGGTCAATGCCCACGCGCCCGTGTGTCCGAGGACGATGCCGATGCCGACCATGCACCTGCCCTGCCACACGACGAGCCCGAGGATCTCTCCGGGCAGCGCGCCGAGAGCCATGCGAACGCCGATCTCGCGCTCGCGCTGGGCCACAACGTGGGCCATCACGCCGTAGATCCCCACCGAGCCCAGCACCAGGGCGACAAGCGCGAACCCGCTCACCAGCAGCATCGATGAGCCGACGCTCGGCCCGCCGCTGCCCATCGCCGTCTCCATCGTCTGCACCCCGCTGAGCGGCACGTCCGGGTCCATCTGCCGCACCGCTCGCGCCAGCGCCGTGGTCCCAGCGCCGACGGGTCGCCCGCGGCGCGCACGAGGGGCACCATCGCCTGGCCGCGGGGAACTCTGGCGTGGGGAGGAACATCTCGGGGCGCGGCGAGGCGGTCCGAGCCCGCGGTGCCGCACGTCGCCGACGATGCCGACCACCGTGCGCCACACCGGTCCGCGCCGCCGTCCGCCATAGCAGGACGCGCTGGCCCAGCACGTCGCTCGCCGGCCAGACCTGCCGCGCGAGCGTGCGGTTGATCGATGATCGCGCCGGGCCGCGCCAAGCCGGTCGTCGTCGGCGCGCAAGTCTCCTGCCCTGCCGCACCGGAATGCCCATCGTCCGCGAAGTAACCGGGACTCACGGCCTGCCAGTCGGCCTGGATGCCAATCCGTGGGCGCGGCGGTGATGCCGCCTGCCCCTCCAGGACGAATCGACCAGTCGCCGATCGGCTTGCCGGTATCGGCAGCGCGTCGCGCGGTGGCCGCCGACGCACGCCGGATATTGGACCGCACGCGTTCTCGAGCAGGTCTTTAGAACTCGGCGCTGCGTTGACGTATCGTACCTTGGCCTGATATTTCCGCACCGGCGGAGACCTGCGCGTGAGCAGGTGCTCGGGCACGAACCCCGGGTCGACTTGCCGTGAGCCGGAGGAAGCTCTGCACCAGGAGACCCGCCCCGGTCATCGAGCACGAGTGCCACGGCCACCTGTCCGGTCACGAGCGCCTGGCGGACCCGCTGAGGGCCACGGCCGGTCGTCCCGGCGCGTCCCCCGTCGGTCAGCCCGCCCGTGAGATCTGCCGCGGACGGCGTGCAGTGCCGGCGCGAGCCCGAACAGGATGCCGGTGAGCAGCGTGACGCCGAGCGTGTAGCCGAGCACCCGCAGGTCGATGCCGACCGCGTCGAGTCTCGGCACCGATGGCGGTGCGGCGAGCACCAGCCCTTGTACGCCCCAGACCGCCAGCAACAGGCCGACGAGTCCGCCGGCCGCGGCCAGCAGCAGGCTCTCGGTCAGGAGTTGGCGCACCAGCCGGAACCGGCCCGCCCCCAGCGCCGTCCTGAGCGCGATCTCCCGCTGTCGTGCCTCGGACCGGGCGAGCAGCAGTCCCGCCACGTTGGCGCACGCGATCAGCAGCAGCAGCGCCACGGCGCCGAGCAGCACGAGCAGCGCGGGGCGCACGTCGCCCACGACCGCCTGGCTCACGGCGGTGGCGCTGCCGTCGAAGTCGGGCTTGTACTCCATCGGATACGCCGCCAGCATGCCGCGCATGAGGGTGGACGTCTCGGCGCTCGCCGTCTCGAGTGCGACGCCGTTGCGGAGCCGGCCGATCACCTCGAGGAAATGCCACCCCCCGAACGCCCCGATTGGTCGCGGGATTTCGAGCTGCATGGGCGCCCAGAGCTCCTTTGGCGGGCCGGCGTAGTGGGTGGGGAGCTGGAAATCCGGCGGCATGATGCCGACGACGGTCGTCGGGGTGTCGTCGAGCGTCAGCACCCGGCCGATCACCTTGGGATCGCGCGCCGAAGCGCCGGCGCCAGAGTCCGTCGCCGAGCAGCACGACCGCCGGCCCGCCGGGCAGATCCTCCTCGGCCTGTGAACCCGCGTCCGATCGCCGGCGCCACACCGAGCACTGCCGGCGTGTTGGCGGTGACGTACCCGGCGCGGATCCGCTCCGGCGTCCCGGAGCCGGTCAGGTTGATGTTGCCGTCCGCGAAAGCGGCCACGCCGGTGAACGCATGCGTCCGCTCGCGCAGGTCCCACAGCTCCGGCACGTCTCTGAGCTCCGCGAGCGGCTGCTGGTTCCGGTGGCCCCAGATCATCGCCAATCGCTCGGGACGCTCATACGGCAGCGGCCGGAGGAGCACGCCGTTGACCACGCTGAAGATCGCGGTGTTGGCGCCGATGCCGAGCGCGAGGGTGAGCACCGCCACGAGCGTGAAGCCGGGCCGCTGGCGCAGGCCGCGGAGGGCGTAGCGGAGGTCCTGCCGGAAGCCGGTCATTCGGACCTCAAGGACGTCATCGGATCCAGACGCACGGCGCGACGCGCCGGCAGGTAGAGCGCGGCAAGCGCCACCGCGCCGAGTAGCGCGGCCACCGAGAGATAGGTGAACGGGTCGCGGGCGCTCACGTCGTAGAGCTGGCTGGTGAGCACGCGGCTCAATGCCCACGCGCCCGTGAGGCCGAGGAGCAAGCCGATGCCGACCATGCACATGCCCTGCCGCACCACGAGCCCGAGCACCTCTCTGGAGCCCGCGCCGAGCGCCATGCGGATCCCGATCTCGTGCCGGCGCTGGGTCGTGTTGTAGGCCATGACCCCGTAGATGCCGATGGCGGACAGAAGCAGAGCCAGCCCGGCGAACAGGGTGAGCAGCAGGAGCGAGAAGCGCCGCTCGGCGCTGGCGTTGGCGATCACCTTTTCCATCGGCATTACCCCGAAGACCGGCTGCTCGGGGTCCACCTGCCGGATCGCTCGCGTCACCGCGGGTCCCAGACCCGCCGGGTCACCCTCGGTGCGCACGAGGAGCGCCATCTCCTGGCCGGGGAAGCGCTGGCTGGATAGAAACAGCTCCTCCCGCGGCGGCTGGTCCGGCGCCACCTGGCGCACGTCACCCGCCACGCCGACAATCGTTGCCATAGGACCTTTGGGACCGAAGAGCTGAATGCGCCGATCGATCGGGTGCTCGCCAGGCCAGTACCTGGTCGCCATGGTCTGGTTGATCACGACCTCGACTGGGCCGGTCGAATCGACGACCGTCGCGAGCGTGCGCCCCCGCCGGATGGGAATCTGCATCGTCTGGAAGTATTCGGGCGTCACCTGCCGCCCCTCGGCCACGGACGACGGCTGATCGGGCGGGGTGGGTCGCCCTTCGATGTCGAAGCGCGTGTCGCCCCGGCCGCGGTACGGCAGCCGGCTCACGAGCGCCACCTGACGGACGCCGGACACCTGCGCCACCGCGGCCTGGGCCCGGTCGTAGAACGCCCGCCGCTGCGCATCGGTGAAATAGCGGCCCTTGGACGGATCGTTCTGCACCGGCAACCAGACCTGGAGCGTGAGCAGGTGCTCGGGGTTGAACCCGTCTTCGACCGAGATGAGCCGCTGGAAGCTGCGGAGGAGGAGGCCCGCGCCGGCCAACAGGACCAGCGCCACGGCGACTTCCATCACGACCAGCGCGCCCCGGACCCGGTTGCGCGGCGCTCCCGCGCTCGCCCCGCGCCCCGCGTCCTTGAGCACGCTCTGCAGGTCCGGCCGCGAGGCCTGGAGCGCGGGAATGATCCCGAATCCCAGGCCGGTGAGGATCGTGAGGAAGGCGGTGAAGCCGAGCACCGAGCGATCAATGCCGATGTCACGGGCGCGCGGCAGGTAGAGCCGCGCCAGATCCCCCAATGCGCTCGTGCCCCAGACCGCGATCAGCAGTCCCACCAGGCCGCCGATCACGGCGAGCACGACGCTCTCGGTCAGCAGCTGCTGCATCAGACGCAAACGGCTGCCGCCCATCGCCGTCCGGATGGCGATCTCGCGGTCCCGCGTGGTGGCGCGCGCGAGCAGGAGATTCGCCACGTTCGCGCAGCCGATGAGCAGCACGAACCCGACCGCCCCCAGCAGCACGAGCAGCGCCGGCCGGACGTTGCCCACGACCCGTTCGGCGAGCGGAATGCCCTCCGCCTGCCATCCCAGCGCCGCCGGATAACTGTCGGGGTATCGCGTGGTGAGCCGCCCGGTCAGGGCGAGGAGCTGTGCCTGGAGCTGCTCCACCGTTGCCCCGGGCTTCATGCGGCCAATGAGATCGAAGACCCGGGCGCCGCGGACGTTCATGAACGTGGTGTCGGGACTGTCGAGCGCGATGGGCGCCCAGAGCTCCATCGGCGACGTTCCGCTCTCCACCGGGTGACGGAAGCCGCGCGGCATGACGCCGACGATGGTGATCGGGTCGTCATCCAGCCGCACGGTCTTTCCGATCACGGACCGTTCGCCGCCGAAGCGCCGCTGCCACAGGTCGTAGGAGATCAGCGCGACGTACCCGATGCGGCCACCGTCATCGGCCTTGGTGAAGTCGCGTCCCAGGGCCGGCGCCACGCCCAGTAGCGCGAAGTAGTTGCTGCTCACCACTGCGGCCTGGATCCGCTCCGGCTCGTCCGATCCCGTCAGGTTGATGTTGATGGGCCACACGGCCGCGACATCCCGGATCGCGGGGACCTCCCGCAGCAGGTCCTGGTATTCCGGCTGCGACATCGGCAGGTCCTTTCGGCCGCGGCCGAGCAGTCGGGCGCGGACCGACACCAGCTGGTCCGGCTGGGTATAGGCCAGCGGCCGCAGCAGCACCGCGTTGATCACGCTGAAGATCGCGGTGTTGGCGCCGATGCCGAGCGCCAGGGTGAGCACGGCGATCGCCGTGAAGGCCGGGCTCCGCATGAGGCCACGGAGCGCAAAGCGCAGGTCTCGCCAGAGCGCGTCCATCATGCCACCTCCCGATCGCGGCGGGCGGCCGGCACGACGCGCCCGTCGAACAGGTAGATCGAACGCTGGGCCGCGCGCAGGTAGCGCGGGTCGTGGGTCACGACGACCAGCGTGGCGCCGCCGGCGTGCAGTTCGGCGAGCAGGGCCATGACGGCGGCGCCGTTGGCCGAATCCAGATTTCCGGTCGGCTCATCGGCCAGGATGACCAGCGGCTTCCCCGCCACCGCGCGCGCCACGGCCACTCGCTGCTGCTGCCCGCCGGAGAGCTGCGCCGGGTAATGGTGCAACCGGTGCAGGAGGCCCACGCGCTCCAGCGCCTCGTGCGCCGCCGCCCGCCGCTCGGCGGGCCCGAGCCCGCGATACCGGAGCGGCAGCTCGACGTTCTGGTATACCGTCAGGTCGCCGATGAGGTTGAAGGCCTGGAACACGAAGCCGATGGCCCGCGCCCGGACCCGCGCGCGCTGCGCGGTGTTCAGCGTGGAGACCGGCTCGCCTGCCAGGACGTAGCTGCCTTCGCTCGGCGAATCGAGCAGGCCCAGGATGGAGAGCAGCGAGGTCTTGCCGCAGCCGGACGGTCCGCACACCGCCACGTATTCGCCCGCACGGATCTCGAGGTCGATGCGGGAGAGCGCGTGGGTCTCGACTTCCTCGGTGTGGAAGATCTTGGTGACGCCCCGAAGGCGGATCAGTGGGTCGTAGGCGAGGGGCATGGTGCCTAGTCGTTCCGGAGCGCCACGACGGGATCCGCCAGCGCCGCGCGTCGCGCCGGCAGGTAGCTCGCCAGCAGGGCGACCGCGGCAAGGAAGCCGGCCACGCCGGCGTAGGTGACGGGGTCGGTACCGCCGACGCCGAAGAGCAGCCCGCGGAGCACGCGACTCCCGACGGCCGCTCCGCCGAGCCCCAGCGCCAGGCCCGCGAGCACCGGCGCCATTCCCTGCCGGAGCACCAGCCGCAGCACGTCGTCGCTGCCGGCCCCCAGCGCCATGCGGATGCCGAGCTCGCGTGTGCGCTGCGCCACGCCGTAGGCGATGACGCCGTAGATGCCGAGGGCGGCAAGCACCAGCGCCGTGACGGCGAACCCACCCAGGAGCAGCGCGTTCACCCGCGACCGCGCCAGCGCACCGGCCACGCGCTCGTCCATCGTGGCCACGCGGGCGATCGCGAGGCTGGGGTCGATCCCGGCGATGGCGCGCTTGAGGGCCGGCGTCAGGGCGAGCGGGTCGCCGGAGGTACGGAGCGCGATCAGGAGCGAGCGGCCGGACACCTGCGCCAGCGGCACATAGATCTGCGGATAGGCGGCGGCGGCCGGGCCCTCCTGCCGCACGTCGCCGACCACACCCACCACCGTCATCCAGACGGAGGTGCTGTCGGCCGGATCGCCGAACGTGATCCGCGCACCGAGCGGTGTCCTGTCCTGCCAGTAGCGCCGGGCGAGCCCCTCGCTGACGAGCGCGACCGGGGCGGCATCGCCCCGGTCGCTGGCCTGGTACAGCCGGCCGTTGACGAGCGGAATGGAGAAGGTCCGGAAATAGTCCGGCGTGGTGCGGAAGACGACGGCGTCCTGCACCACCTCGGGCGGCGGCGGCTCGACGCCGGCTACGGCGAATGCCCAGTAGGGCGGGCCGTCCCCGAGTGGTGCGTCAGAGGTGAGCGCGGCGGACCTGACCCCGGGCAGGCTCCGCGCCTGCTCGAGCAGCGCATCGGCGAACGCCGTCTGGCGCGCGGGATCGTCGTAGCGGGCCCGCGGGAGGGTCACTCGGGCCGTCAGGATGCCGCCCGGGGTGAAGCCGGGATCGACCCGCTGCAGCCGGACGAAGCTCGTGAGCAGGAGCGCCGCGCCCACCAGCAGCACGCCGGCCAGCGCCACTTCGGCCAGCACCAGGAGCGACCGTGTGCGGCCGGCCGAGCGCCGCCCCGCCGCCCCCCGGCCACCCTCGGCCAGTCCGCCGCGCAGACCGTAGCCCATGAGGCGCACGGCCGGCGCCACGCCGAAGAGCAGCCCGGTCAGGACGGAGAGTCCGAGTGCGAAGGCGAGCGCACTCCCGTTCACGGCGATCTCGTCGACCCGGGGGATGGTCCCCGGCTCGAGCGCCTGCAGCGCGCGCACGCCCCACACCGCCAGCCCGAGTCCGAGCGCGCCGCCCGCGAGCGACAACACGACGCTCTCGGTGAGCAGCTGGCGCAGCAGCCGCCGCCGCGACGCTCCCAGCGCCGCGCGGATGGTCACCTCGCGCTCCCGGGTGGCGGCCCGCGCGAGCATCAGGTTGGCCACGTTGGCGCAGGCGATCAGCAGCACCAGTCCGACCGCGCCCATGAAGACCAGCAGCGCGGGCCGGATCTCGCCGACGATGCGCTCCTGCAGTCCCACCAGGTCGACGCCCCAGCCGCTGTTGCTGCCAGGGTACTCCTGCTCCAGCCGCCGCGCGATCGTCGCCAGCTCCTCGCGCGCCTGCGACACGTCGACGCCCGGCGCGAGCCGGCCGACCACGTCGAGAAAGTCGTTGCGGCGGCCGAGGGTGGTATCCGTCGTGAGGGGGGTCCAGACGTCCACCTCTCGCGGCACCGACAGGCCACGCGCACCCACGCCCACGATCGTGTACGGCACCCCGCCGAGCATGATCTGGCGGCCCACCGCATCGGCGCTGCCCCCGAACTCGCGCCGCCAGAAGCCATCGCTCAGCACCGCAACCCGCGCCGCGCCCCGCCGCTCCTCGTCGTCGCGAAAGCCCCGTCCAAGCGGAATGGGCGACCCCAACACCTGGAAGTAGTTCGCGGTGACGAGTGCGCCGCGCACCACCTCGGGCTCGCCGGCCCCGGTCAGGTTGAATTGGGTGTTGGCCTGCGCCGTCATGCCGGTGAACGACCGGCTGTCACGCCGCCAGTCGAGGAAGTCCGGCAGCGAGGCCGATTCCCGACCGATCGACGCGTGGTAGCCCCACACCGTTACCAGCCGCTCGGACTCGGGAAACGGCAGCGGCCGCAGCAGCACGCCGTCCACGGCGCTGAAGATCGCGGTGTTCGCTCCGATGCCCAGCGCCAGACAGCCGACGGCAGCGACGGCGAAGGCGGGCGTCCGGCGGAGCTGCCGAACGGCGAAGCGCAGGTCCCCAAGCAGGGTGTCCACGGAGCCGACCGCTAGCTCACGGCGGAGAGCTGCCGCTCCTCGACCACCTTGCCGTCGAAGAGATGCACCGAGCGCTCGGCGTGCCGCGCATACCGCGCGTCGTGGGTCACCATGCAGATCGTCGCGCCGCCCTGGTGCAGCTCGCGGAGCAGCTCCATGACGGCTTCGCCGTTGGTCGAGTCGAGGTTGCCGGTCGGCTCGTCGGCGAGCAGGATGGCGGGATCGCCGGCCACCGCGCGCGCCACGGCCACGCGCTGCTGCTGGCCGCCCGAGAGCTGCGCCGGGAAGTGCTTCATCCGATGCGACATCCCGACCCGCTCGAGGGCGGCCTGCACCCGCTGGCGGCGCTCTTCGGCCGGCATGCCGCGGTAGGTGAGCGGGAGCTCGACGTTCTCGTACACCGTGAGGTCGCCGATGAGATTGAAGGCCTGAAAGATGAACCCGATCTGCCGGTTCCGGACCCGCGCCCGCTCGGCCGCCGTCAGCCGCGAGACCGGCTGCCCATCCAGCGTGTAGCTGCCTTCGGTAGGCGAGTCGAGCAGGCCCAGAATCGAGAGCAGCGTGGTCTTGCCGCAGCCCGACGGCCCGGCGATGGCGAGGTACTCGCCCTTCCGGATCTCGAGGTGGATGTCGGACAGCGCGTGGGTCTCCACCTCGTCGGTGTAGAACACCTTCTTGATCCCTGCCAGCGCGATCAGCGGCTCGCTCATGTGTGGTCCTTGGGCTGTCATGGTCGACGGACTATTCCTGAGTCACTCCACCCGCACCCGCTCCACCCCGTCCCACCGGGACATGTCGGAGATGATCACCTTGTCGCCCTGCTGGAGACCGCCGACGATCTCCACCGTGTTGACCGACGTGCGGCCGAGCCGCACCGTGGTCCGCACGGCCTCGGTGCCGTCCGGGGTCAGCTTGAAGAGCCCGACCGTGCTGCCCGGCTGCCCGAATGCGGGCCGGCCGACGTGCAGCACGTTGTCGAGCCGCTCGACCTGCACCGTCCCGTCGACCGAGAGATCGGGGCGGGCCCCGCGGGGCAGCTCGCCCGCGAGCGAGACGTCCACCGTCACCGTGCCGTTCTGCACGGCCGGGTCGATGCGCATCACCTTGCCGGTGGCGATGCCGTTGCGGGTGTCGATCGCCGCGGGCTGACCGATGGTGACGTCCTTGGCCTGCGTCTCCGGAATGCGAAGCACCGCCTTGAGCCGGCCCGGCTCCACGATCCGCGCGAGCGTGGCGCCGCTCTGCGCCCACTGCCCGACCTCGAGCGGCAGCTCCTGGAGGACGCCGTTGGCGCCGGCCTTCACCACCATGGAATGCACCCGGCCGCGCTGGAACTGGTTGACGTCCTTGAGGCGGTCCACCTGCGCCGCCTGGAGCGAGACCTGTGAGTCGGCGGCCTGCGTCATCACTGCCAGCCGCTCCTGCTCGACCTTGTAGCGGGTGCCCAGCTCCTCCATCTGGTCGCGCGTCCGGCTGGCCTCGTTGGCCGAAATGAGCTGCTTGGCCATGAGCGACTCCGCCGCCTCGGCGTTCCGTTTGGCGTCGAGATAGGCGGCGCGGGCGCCCGCGACCTGGGCTTCCTGGGAGAGGCGCTGCGAGGTGAGATTGGCGCGAAGGTTGACCTGCTCGGCACGGGACACGGTGAGCTGGCGCTCGGATTCGAGCGCCTCGAGCTGCACGTCGGGATTGCTCAGCTCGAGGAGCACGGTCTCCGCCTTCACCTCCTGCCCCGCCTCCGCCAGCCGCCGCTCCACCCGTCCCGCGGTGATCGCCGAGATGTAGCGGATCCGCTCGGGCACCAGCGTACCCGGCCCGCGCACCTCGATGACCAGCGGGCCGCGCTGGACCGAGTCGATCCAGATGGCCGCGCGGTCCACTCGCGGCGGCGCCGGCTTGAGACCATGCAGGCCCACGGTCGCCAGCACGATCGCGCCGACCACGAGACCGCTATAGAGGAGCTGCTTCCGGCCGCGCCGGACCGGGGCCCGCGGAATGTCCACGCCACTTCCTTGGAGAAGGATCCCGACCCGGTCCTGCCCACGAGGGTCGCCAACTGACAATCGATCCGCGATGAAGGAAGGAGCGTGCCATCGCCCGCCCCGACAAATCCACCAATGCTCACAACGACTTGTGCCTTGGCCCGGCAGGGTCGATCATCTTGTCGGTGTGCGGCTGTGGGACTCGCGAATCCCACTTCCGAACACCCGCGTGTGTGCCCGGGTGCACACTGCATCGTCTCCTAACCCAACTCCGCCTCCATCCCGTGAGCAGCCGATGGTGACTGGCGCACCGAAGGACCTCTGCCGGCTGGCCCTCGCTGGAGGCGCGTTGCTCGTCCTCGCGTGCGGCCACACCGAGCCCTTCAGTACCCCGCCCTACGGAACCACCCAGCCATTCGATCCGACGCCCCCGGCCCGGCTCACCCTGAACGACGGTCCCGATCGCGACGCCTCCTGGCTGGCCGACGGCTCGGGCATCCTGTACTCGGCGCAGCAGCTCGGGCGCCCGGACTTCGACGTGTGCCTGGCGGAGCTCCCTCCCGAGGGGGGGACCCAGCGCCGCCTGGTCTGTGATCTGTCCCTATCGGATGCGAACCTGACCAACACCTTCCAGTCGCCGGTGGCCGCGGCCGATGGGAGGCTAGCCTTCGTGAAAACGAGCGGGTCGGTCAGGGGCTTCAGCCCCAGCGCCGAGGCGCTGGCCATCGCACCGGGATTGGATGGGGCCAACGCCACGAGCGTTCTCCGGATTCCGTACACGCTTCCCTCCGAGCCGACCCACGGGGGCATCGCCCAGGTGCGGTGGCTGCGAGAGGATGCATTGGTCTACCTCGCGGAGGCCGTCGACACCCGCTACCCCTGTCCGCCGCCGGGATGCACTCTCGATACGATGACTACGGGGCTCGCGGTTGCCGTGCTCAGCCTGTCAGCAGGCGGACCGCCGGCGGTGCTTCCGGGCACGACCTTCGCCTCGGGTGTCGCGACCGGCTCGACCGGGGACGAGGTCTATTTCACCCTGAACGGCGACACCCGCGTGTATCGCCGGGTGCTTTCGACGGGGGACCAGACGGTCGTGCACGACTTCGGCGCCGCGGGCGTCGTGCGGGACGTGCACGTGGCGGGCGGGCGCCTCACGGCGATCGTCGGCGGTCGGGTGCACGTGCTGCCGGACGCCACGTTCGGCCAGGTCCAGCGCGACAGCGGCGGGGTGGTCCACGTGGTGAATCTGGCGTCCGACGCGGACGTCGCGCTCGAGGACGCCCCGTACCTCTTTCGGCGGCCCGTGCTCGCGCCGACCGGCGACCGCCTCGTCGCCGAAGGCTACCCACTCCTCATCTCGGGGACCTTCGATACCACCGTCAGCCGGAAGAGCGACCTCTACCTGTTCTCCGCCCCATGAGGCCCGCCTCGCTCGCAGGCTCCGCCCTCGCCGCCCTGACCAGCACCTTCCTCTGCGCCAGCGGCCTCGCCGCCCAGAGCGAGGGCGCCATCGAGGGCCGCGTGCAGGAGGCCGGCACCAGTCGCTCGCTCGGGTCCGTCCAGGTGCTGGTGGACGACCGGGCCGGTGCCGTCACCGATACATCCGGCTGGTACCGGGTCCGCGGCGTCCGCACCGGCTGGCACCGGGTGGCCGCACGGCTCATCGGCTTTCGCGGGATGGTGCTCGACAGCGTCCTCGTCCGGGCGGGCGCCACGATCCGGGCGGACTTCGAGCTCACGGCGAGCGCGGTCGAGCTGGCGCCGCTCGTCGTCACCGCGCCGATCGACGAGCTGCTCGATCCGCTCGCCACGAGCACCGAGCAGAAGATCACCGCCGCGGACCTTCGGGACCTGCCGGTGAGCTCGCTGGAGGAAGCGATCGCGTTGAGCGCGGGAACGGTGGGGCAGAGCTACCGGGGCGGCCGGATCGGTGAGGAGTCGTTCATTCTCGACGGGCTCGGCGTCAAGAACCAGCTCGATGCCGCAACCGGCGGGCTCGGCCTCCACATCCCGCCCGACCTCCTGGGCGAGGCGTCCCTGGTCACCAACGGGTTCTCCGCGCGCTACGGACAGGCGCTGTCCGGCCTCGTCAACGTCGTCACCCGCGATCCCGGAGACTCCTGGGAGGGCCGCGCCGCCATCGAGACCGATCGTCCGTTCGGCGGCTCGCTCGACCACGGCCTCGACCGCGCCGCGGTCCGGGCCGGTGGCCCGATCGCCGGCGGCGTCGGCATCGTGGCCGCCATCGACGTCGCCGGCCGGCTGGATGACGACCCGGTGAACGCGCCGCCACCGGACAATCCGCTCGACCCGCGCACCGATCAGCCGGGGCTCCTGCCTCACAACAGCGGCGAGCAATGGAACGGCGCCGCCAAGCTGGTCGTCCCGGTCGCCAGCGGAGCGGTGCTCCGCGTCTTCGGCATCCACTCCGAGGATCAGCGGCTGCTCTACGACAACGCCTACAAGTACGCTCTCGATTTCGCGCCGGCGCAGCGGCTCCGGGGCGACCTCGTGAGCAGCCACCTCCAGTTGCGCACCGACCCGCGCTCGAGCGTGCCGCTCATCGTGGACCTGCGCGCCGGCCGCTTCGTGCGCGAGTTCCTTCGGGGGCAGCTCGACGGTACGGTGGACTACAAGGTCGGCGCGCTCACCGGCTCCCGGATCCACGTCGTCGGCGAGGACGAGGCCCGGGCGCTGAGCCAGGCGCCCGACCCGATCGCGGGGCTGGCCCAGCCGGTTCTCAGCGACGCCACCCCGTGGGGCGTGCCGGCGTTCTTCCTCGGCGGTGCTTCGCGCGGGGACCTGGGCTACAACCGCTTCGGCGAGACCCGGTTCCAGCTCGACGCCACGTATGGCGGCATCCGGAGCGTGGACCTGTTTGTCGGGGGAGAGTGGGTGGCACAGCAGGTCCGCACCTATCAGCGTGTGCTCGGGTTCCTGCCCGCCGGTGATACCGTGCCGCTGCCGGCGGTCTCGGCGTTCTCCCCGCGGAGCCTGGCGGGGTACCTCGAGGCGCAGACGCGGGTGGCCGACGTGGCGGTGACGGCCGGGCTTCGATACGACCAGTTCGACTCCCGCACCGAGAGCGCGAACGTGTCGCGGGGCGCGCAACGGACGGTGAGCCCCCGGTTCGCGGTCTCGACGGTCCTGAAGGGTGCCACCGTGGTCGCCAGCTACGGTCGGTTCACCCAGGCGCCGGACTATCAATTCCTGATCGACGCGGCCTTCGACGACACCACGCGCACCGGCCGCTTCCGCCGTGGCAACCCCGACCTCGGCTATGAGAAAGCCACGCAGTACGAGTTCAGCGTCCGGTACCGGCCGGCCGAGGCGATCTCGCTCCGGATCGGCGTGTACCAGAAGCGGCTCGACGGTCTCGTGGCCTCGGTTCCGCTGGGCGTCAACCCCGACTCGACGATTTTCGGGAATGCGGACGCTGGCACCGCGCGCGGCCTCGAGCTGCTGGCCGAGCGCGAGCTGCGGAACGGCTACGGGTTCCGGATCGCGTATACGCTGCAGGATGCGAAGGCCACGTCGACCGACCCGTTCCTGCTCAACCGTCTGATCACCGTGGACCCGGAGACGGGCGACACGATCCGTGTCGCCCGGGCCGAGTTTCCGCTCGACTTCGACCAGCGGCACACGCTCACGGTCGTCGTGCGCGGCAAGGCGCCCGACGAGGTAGGCCCCAAGCTCCTCGGCGTGCGTCCGGTGGCCGGACTCGAGGGCGCGATCATCGTGCGGGCGCTCTCGGGCCTTCCGTTCTCGCGCTTCGATACCCTGGCCACCGACTCGCTCGTGGGGACGCCCAATGGCTCGCGGCTGCCGATGACCGCGACCGTGGACCTGCTGATACGTCGCCCGCTCAGGCTGGGGGGAACCACAGGCGGGATCTACCTCGACGTCCGCAACCTGCTCAATCGCCGGAACGTGGTGGCGGTGCGGCGGGACAGCGGGGAGCCGCACGCGGACAACGGCGTGATCGCCCGGATGGCGGAGGCGGCCTACGCAGCACACTCCGAGGCCATCCCTTACGAGTCGTCGCGTTACCGCCGGAGCGCCGACCTGAATGACGACGGTTACGTGTCGGGCCGCGAGGAGCTGTTCCCGCTGTATGTCGCCGCCGCGCGGGATTTCGCGCAGCCGCTGTTCGCGTACGGCCCGCCGAGGCTGATGCGCCTGGGAGTCGAGCTCCTGTTCTAGCCGGTAAGCGGCTGCTCACGGAGGACGCCGTTGCCCGCGTCCATGACTTGCTTGAAGCGGCGGAGATCGTCTGCTAGCTGCCGTCCGGGATCTTCGCCGAGAAGACGGGCGAGCACATCACCGACCCTCGGGCCGGGCGCCGCGTACCGCATGACCACCCGCACCTCCGTCTGGCCATCCACCGTAGACGAGAAGCGCACGGACCCGGCCTGCTCGACATCGGCGCCCGGAAGCGAGCGCCAGGAGATGAGCTCGTCCTCGATCTCGTCGAGGATTTCGGCGTCCCATTCGACCCGCGTGCCCGCCGGCCCCTTGGCCACCCAGCGCGACCGCTGGCCGTCCAGCATGGTGACCGACTCGAGGTTGTCCATGAAGCGCGGCAGGTTGTCGAACTGGCGCCAGAAGCGGAACAGCTCGCTACGGGGCCGGTGAATCGTCACCGCATGCTCGACTTTTCGGCCCTCGGCCCGCTCCCGGCCCGCTTCCGGACTCACCCAGCCCTCACCCAGTGCCGAATTCCGGCCCAGGACGTGGTTGATCTCCGACCGACCCGTCAGGGCACGGTGCAGCAGCCCGATCCCGACCGGCAGCAGCACGGCGCGAAAGCGGCGGCGGCCGAGCCCAAGGCCGAGCAGGGCGACGCCGGCCGCTCCCGAGATCCACCGCTCCGTGCGACCAACGTTGACCTCCGTATCCATCATTCATCCTCCTCCGATCCCACGCCGGCGCTTCCGCGGTCACTCCCTACGACGGTCTCGAGCAGGGTCTTGAGCCGCGCCAGGTCGTCGTTGAGGCGGGCACGCGGATCGCCCCCAAAAAATTCGGCGACGGCGCACCCCACCCTGCCCGTGGGCGGACTGTAGCAGAACCGGACGTCGATCCGGGTCCCCGATCCTTCGGGGCTGAACCGGATGGCACCGGCATGGTCGAAGATCGATCCCGGCTCGCTGCGCCAGGCCAGGAGCGTGTTCTCCTCGCGCCCGGTCACGACGGCGTTCCATTGGAGCGCCCGGCCGCCCGGCCCGCCCACCACCCAGTGTGATCGCCCCTCGCCGAGGTCGCTGACCTGCCGCACGTTGGTCATGAAGAGCGGGAAGTTGTCGTAGCTGCCCCAGAAGGCGTACACGTAGTCCACGGACGCTTCAACGTGCAGCGACTTCTGAATGTCGACCGTGCGCCGCCGCTCGCCGAGCACGGGCGACGGGGCCGATCGCCGCGGTGCGGTGGCCGCAATCCCCAGCCCGAGGGTGCGGAGCCAGGCACCCTTCCGGCCCCGCTGCAGCAGCCCGTACGCCACGAGGACGGCGCCCGCAGCCCGCGCGAGACCGCTCGTGTTCGCCGGCGCGCGGCCGCGGCCCAGATTGGCGGCCTCCAGCCCCTCAATGTCTCCGAGCCGGGCGCCATACCGGGAGGCGGCCTTCGCCCCTCCCGAATCGAGGACATAAACCAGCCCCGCGCCCAAGGCCGCTCCGCCAAGGAAATGCTTCGCGCTCATCGGTCCTCCGCGAGACCTGTGTCTGGCAGCACTCACCAAGGATGTCGGGTCGCGCATTTGCGGCTGTGATTCCGCTCACACCTCGTCAGCCGATCCGGGCCCGTGGCGCATCGACGGTCCTCCCTCTCCATCTTACCTTTCAGCCGCGTGCCCCTGATCCGCCCCTCAAGGAGCATCCATGAGCGTCTCGCCCAGTCTGCTGTTCTTCCTGTGCATCGGTCTCGTTGCTGGAGTGCTGTCGGGAATGTTCGGGATTGGCGGCGGTATCGTCATCGTGCCGGCGCTCATGCTCCTGTCGAGCTTCTCCACCAAGATGGCCCTGGGGACGTCCCTGGGCGCGCTCCTGTTACCAGTCGGGCTGCTAGGCGCCTATACCTACTGGGAGAACGGGAACCTCGACGTCCGGGCCTCGCTGCTCATCGCCGTCGGGCTCACTCTCGGCGCGGCCGCGGGCGCGCGGCTGGCCCAGGTGCTGCCTGCCCCGCTGCTCCAGCGGCTCTTCGCCGTGTTCATCATGGCGCTGGCCGTCCGCCTCTGGCTCAAGGCGGGATCGGCATGAAGCTCGCGAGCAGCGCCTTCCGCGAAGGCCAGCCGATTCCCGCCGTCCACAGTTGCGACGGCGAGGACCGCTCGCCCCCGCTGTCGTGGGCGGAGATCCCGGTCGAAACCCGGAGCTTCGCACTGATCGTGGACGACCCCGACGCGCCCCGCGGGACCTGGATCCACTGGGTCCTGTTCAACCTGCCCGCCGACGCCGTCGAGCTCGCCCCAGGGGTGCCGCGCACGCCGGAGCTCAAGTCGGGTGCGCGGCAGGGCGTCAACGACTCGGGCGACGTGGGCTACGGCGGCCCTTGTCCCCCGCGTGGCGGCCCGCATCGATACTTCTTTCGACTTTACGCCCTCGACTGCACCCTCAACCTTCCGCCTGGCATCAATCGCCCGGACGTGGACCAGGCCATGACGGGTCACGTGCTCGCCGAGTGCATGCTGATGGGGACCTACCAGCGATGATGACAGCGATACCATGGGTGGAGAGGGGTCTCCTGGCCACGTTCGTCCTCGCCGCCGCCTGCTCCCGTGGGAGCACCGCCGGCCCCAATCCCAAGCCGTTCGCCTCGGGGACGTTCCTGGACGCCACCGGCGACAGCGTGGGTCTCGCCACGCTCACCGACAGCGCCGGTACGGTTGGGTTGGGCGTAAGCGTGTCGCAACTGGCCCCGGGGCCGCACGGTCTTCACTTCCACGCCCAGGGCACCTGCACGCCGCCCGACTTCACTTCCGCGGGGACGCACTTCAATCCCGGAGCCAGGAAACACGGGCGGCTCAATCCCGAGGGCCCGCACCTGGGCGATCTGCCCAACCTGATCGCCGGTGCCGACGGCTCGGCCGACACCAGCTTCACGGTGGCGAGCGATCTCGCGGGCCCCGGCGCGAGCTCGCTGCTGCAGCCCGGCGGCACCGCGCTCGTCATCCACGCCAAGGCGGACGACGAGCGCACCGATCCCAGCGGCAATTCGGGCGACCGGGTGGCCTGCGCCGTGATCAAGCCCGGCTGATGGCATCGCAGCGCGTGCCGGCGGCCGACGGTGACTTCGCGCCTGCGGCGGGCTAGGGCAGGTCGATCGTCCCCAGCGCGGTCTCGTGCCCGGCCGTCACGGTGACACCCGGCACCAGCACACGCTCCGCGGCGAGACTCGCGGGTGGGTCCACCGCGACGATGTAGGTGCTGTTGGCCTGCGCGGGCACCTGCGCCCAATACGCGCTTCGGGTCACGAAGGAAAACTGGAAGCTTCCGGCCGCATCGCTGTGGGCCGTCCCCAAGACCGACCAGGTGTTCTCCGGATCGGCCGGATTGCCCAGGTAGAGGCGAAGCGACACGTCTTCGACCGGGCTCCCTCCGGACTGCACGGCCCCGGCGATGGATCCGGTCTTGGTCCCGTCCGCGGCGCGGAGGACCGGCGAGAAGATGAAGCCTTCATCGGTGCTCGCGGGATCGATTTCCTGCGGGGTGATGAACGCCTTCCCGACGTCGAAGTCGATGACCACGGTGCCACCGGTATCCGGTACCTCGATCTGTTCGTGGATCAGGGCGTTGAGGACAGGCCGGCCCGCGCTGGACTGCCAGGCGATGCCCGGCGTCGAGCTACCGGTGAGCACGGTCCCGTCCTTGAGCGTGATGCTGGAAAGATCCGTGTCGATCACGAGCCGCACCGCGGTGATGACGCCTTCGGGCAGCTCCAGCTCGCCGAGCTGATCGGTGACGCCGTTCTGGAGGGCCAGGAGGTCGATCGTGCGGTTGGGTGTCGCCAGCGTGACGAAGGTGCCGGCGACCGACGTGTCCGGCGTGAGCGACCCTGACACGCTCACGACGTACAGGTCCGCACGTTCGACGCGGTCGAACGGAAAGGGGTCATCCGTGAGCAGGATGCGGGTCGTGTTCTCCCCGCCCGGATCCTGGCCGTTTCGGTCGCTGCAGGCGGCGAGGGACACGAGCAGGGCGACCGCGTACCCGACGGATTGGTGGGCCGGCATATGTGCCTCGCTGGAGATAATGGGGGGTCGAGCCGCGGTCAGACTCTACGAGCCGTGCGGCCGGAAGTTCTGACGTCAAGGAAGATGGCTCAGCTTCCGTGGCCTCAGCGTGACTTGGAGGGCTGATGTGAATAATTTCACAAGGTGATGCCCGACCTGCTCGCCGCCCGCAGCCAGATGGCGATGTCGCTCGCCTTCCACATCCTGTTCGCGGTGGTGGGCATCGGCATGCCGGTGCTCATGGTCGTCGCCGAACAGCGCTATCGCAGCACGGGCGACCGGGTCTGCCTCGAGCTGGCCAAGCGCTGGGCCCGGGGCACTGCCATCCTGTTCGCCGTCGGCGCCGTGTCCGGGACCGTGCTCTCGTTCGAGCTCGGCCTCCTCTGGCCCGGCTTCATGGAGTTCGCCGGCCCGGTCATCGGCATGCCGTTCTCGCTCGAGGGGTTCGCCTTCTTCACCGAGGCGATCTTCCTGGGCGTCTATCTCTACGGCTGGGACCGGATCTCGCCGCGCGCCCACGTCTGGGCCGGCATCCTGGTGGCGGTGAGCGGCGCCGCGTCGGGCGTCTTCGTCGTGATCGCCAACGCCTGGATGAACGCGCCGACCGGCTTCGACATGGTGAACGGGCGCATCGCCAACGTCGATCCGATCGCCGGCATGCTGAACCCGATGGCATTCCAGCAGACGCTGCACATGACGCTGGCGTCGTATGCCGCCACGGGCCTGGCGGTCGCCGGGATCCATGCCTTCCTCCTGCTGCTCGACCCCCACAACGCGTTCCACCGGCGCGCCCTGTCCGTCGCCCTGCTGGTGGGCGCGCCCGCGGCGGTGCTCCAACCGCTCTCCGGCGACCTGAGCGCCCGCGCGGTCGCCCAATACCAGCCGGCCAAGCTGGCGGCAATGGAAACGCACTTCGAGACCGGCCGGCGGGTCCCGCTCGTGATCGGCGGCTGGCCCGACATGGCCACCGGCGAAACCAGGTACGCCATCCGGATTCCCGGCGGGCTCTCGTTCCTCGCGTTCCACGACCTCGACGCCGAGGTGACGGGACTGGATCGATTCCCGCGCGCGGACTGGCCCAGCGTCCCGATCGTCCATGCGGCCTTCCAGCTCATGGTCGCCCTCGGCACCTTCATGGCGCTGGTCGGGGTGTGGGCCGGCGTGCTGGCGTTCCGGCGCCGCGATCTCTCCGTCAACAGCTGGTTCCTCCGCGCTCTCGCGCTCGCGGGGCCGATGGGCTTCATCGCCATCGAGGCGGGGTGGACCGTGACGGAGGTCGGGCGGCAGCCCTGGATCGTCTACGGCGTCCTCCGGACGGCCGACGCGGTGACCCCGATGCCGGGGCTCATCGTGCCGTTCCTCGGCTTCACCGCACTGTACTGCTTCCTCGGTGCGATCGTGGCCTGGCTGCTCTATCGTCAGATCATCCGGAGCCCGCGCGAGACCGAGTGGAGCCGCGTGTACGCGCCGGCGGGACCGCGTCGTGCCGTCTGACATCACGCTGCCGGAGATCCTGGCGGGGCTGATCGCCGTCTCCCTCAACGCGTATGTGCTGTTCGGCGGCGCCGACTTCGGCGGCGGCGTGTGGGACCTGCTCGCCAGCGGACCGCGGCGCGACCGCCAGCGCGAGGTGATCAGCCATGCCATCGGACCGATCTGGGAGGCCAATCACGTCTGGCTGATCCTGGCGATCGTCCTCACGTTCTCCTGCTTCCCGGCAGTGTTCGCGCGGCTCGGCACCGTGCTCCACATTCCGCTCTCGCTCATGCTGGTGGGCATCGTGCTCCGCGGGTCGGCGTTCACCTTCCGCACGTACGACGACCAACATGACGCCGTCCAGCGGCGCTGGGGGCGGATCTTCGCCGGCGCGAGCCTGGTCACACCGGTGCTCCTCGGGGTCTGCATCGGGGCCGTGGCGTCGGGCCACGCCGGACCGCTAGCCGCGGCCGGCAGCTTCACCAACCGGTTCGTCGACCCATGGCTCACGCCGTTCAGTCTGGCCGTCGGATTGATGGCACTCGCGCTCTTTGCCCACCTGGCGGCCGTCTTTCTCACGCTCGAATCCGACGACCCCGAGCTCACCGAGGACTTCCGGACGCGAGCGCTCTGGTCGGGAGGCGTACTCTTTCTCGTCGCGTTCGGCACGCTGCTCATCGCCCGGGAGCAGGCCCCGCTGATGGGGGTGGGGCTGCTGATCTCGCCGTGGTCGCTCCCGTTTCACGTGGCTACCGGCCTCGCGGCCGTCGCGGTACTGGCGGCGCTCTGGTGGAGACGCTACCATCTGGCGCGGGTAGCGGCGGGACTGCAGGTGTCGCTGATTGTCTGGGGCTGGGCAGTGTCGCAATATCCCTACCTGGTTCCACCCGACCTGTCGATCCGGGATGCGGCGGCCCCGGCGGCCACGCTCCGACTGGTGCTGATCGCCCTCGGGCTCGGGATCGTGGTGTTATTGCCTTCGCTGGTATACCTGTTCCGCGTGTTCAAGGCCGCGCCGAGCCATTCGGTGCGTGGGCCGGAGGGAGGGCACTGATGGAGGAGCTTCGCGTGAGTACCGAGCGCCTCGAGCTGGCGCCGCTGACGCTGGACGAGATCGAGGCGCTGATCGCCGGCGACGGTGCCCGTCTCCGGGAGTTGACCGGGGTGCTCTTCCCCCGCCCCGCCTCACCACCTCCCTACATGGCCGATCCCCTGCCCACGGTGCGTGAGCGCCTGCGCGCGCGTCCGGACGAGGCCCGGTGGTGGAACTGGCTCATCTTCGAGCGGGAGACCAAGCGCGCGGTCGGGTCGGTCTCCTTCGGCGGGCCGCCCGACGAATCGGGCGCGGTGCTGATCGGCTACGCGATGTACGAGCAGTTCGAGGGCCACGGCTATGCCACCGAGGTGGTGCGGGCGATGATCGCCTGGGCCTTCCAGCAGGCCGGCGTGAAGCAGGTTCGCACGCTCGCGCCGGTATGGAACACGCCGGCGCTGCGGGTAGCGGAAAACGTGGGGATGCGGCCGGTGGCCGCCGACGAGGACGACGACGTCGGCGAGGTGCTGGTCTACGCCCTCAGCGCGCCAGCATCCGTCGGATCGGCCTGATCATCAGCGCCAGGACCACCGCAGTCGCCAGAGCGATCGCGGTGACGATCGAGAACAGGGTGGGGAGCGGCATCGTCTCGTAGACGTTTGCCGCGGACCCCGCCAGGAAGTTCCCCACCGCCGACGCCAGGAACCATACCCCCATCACCATCCCCGCCACCCGCGCGGGCGCGAGCCGGCTCATGGCGCTGAGCCCCACCGGGCTCACGCACAGCTCGCCCAGCACCTGGAACAGGTAGGAGAGCACCAGCCACATCGGGCTCACCCGCGCCCCACCTGCCGCGGCCGACGCCGCCCCGACCATCAGCCCGAACGCGATGGCAAGAAACAGGAGACCGATGGCGAACTTGGCAGGGCTCGAGGGATCCCGGGTCCCCAGCCGGAGCCAGATCACCCCGAACACGGGCGCGAAGATGATGATGAACAGCGCCGGCAGCGACTGGTACCAGGCCGCGGGAAACGCGTGGCCCAGAACCGAGTTGTCGACGCTCCGCTGGGCGAAGAGGTTGAGCGTGGAGCCCGCCTGCTCGTACGCCATCCAGAACACGGAGGCCGCCACGAAGAGCACGGTGATCACCACCAGCCGCTTGCGCTCGTCGGGCGTCCACTCGCCCTGCAGGAACAGCCAGGCGAAGAAGGCCACGGTGATGCCCAGCAGCACCCACTTGAAGTTGCCGGCGATCGCATCCACGTCGAGCGACACGAGGCCGCTGGCCACGAGCGCGATGGCCACCACGAGCACAGCCGCCGTGGCGAGGCCCACCAGCCGCACCTGGCGGTCGACGCGGGCCGCGGCCACGGGGTCGCTCGGCCGCACGGGCCTCAGCAGCGCCGGCGAGAGGTTCTTGCCGCCCAATTTGTACTGGATGAGGCCGCACAGCATGCCCACCGCGGCCGCGCCGAAGCCCCAGTGCCAGGAGGTGTGCGCCCCGATGCCGGCCGATTCGAGAATGGCACGGAAGCTATCGCTCTGCGCCAGCCACCCGGTGATCAGCGGCGCAATGAACGCGCCCGTGTTGATGCCCATGTAATAGATCGAGTACCCCGCGTCCCGCCTCACGTCGTCAGGCCCGTAGAGCGTGCCGACCAGTGCGCTCACGTTCGGCTTGAGCAGCCCGGTGCCCACCGAGATCAGCACCAGGCCCAGATAGAAGGTGCCCATCGACGGCATCGCCAGGCAGATGTGCCCGCTCATGATGATCACCCCACCGACGAACACCGCCCGGCGGAGGCCGAGCACGCGGTCGGCCACCCAGCCGCCCGGCAGGGAGAGCAGGTAGACCGAGCTGACGTACAGCGCGTAGATCGGCCCGGCCTTCGCGGTGTTGAAGCCGAGCCCGCCCGTCGCCGCCGGAGTCGTCATGAAGAGGATGAGCAGGGCGCGCATGCCGTAGTAGCTGAATCGCTCCCACATCTCGGTGAAGAAGAGCGTCGAGAGGCCGCGCGGATGCCCGAAAAAGCGGGTGTCCAGTGCTGCGGTTTCGGCGGCGGGGCGAGGCGGGGTGGCTGTGGCCAAGGGGTGTCCCTTCGGGGTTTCGTTAATTGGCGCCGCGGGCGTCGTCGCGCCTCACGTCTTTCGCTTCTTCAGAATATCCTCGAGCACCACCCGATCGATCTTTCCATCCATCCGCACCCGCACGTCGTAATTCTCCCAGTACATGAAGTTCTTCAACGCCTCCAGAAACACCGGCGTCGCCGATCCCTGCGCCTTGCTCAGCCACTTCTCGGACTGCTTTACCGGCTCGGCCAGCAGGATCGGCTCCAGCTGCGCCACGATCGCGGGCGTGATCGGCAGCAGGTCCCGCGGCTCGCTCGGAAAGAAGTGCAGCTTGTGCAGCGCCAGCAGCCGCTCCAGCTCGGCGATCGGGTCGACCGCGTCGTACACCCGGATGTCGACGAAGCGGTCGTTGGCGCCGAGGTAGCCGCCGTTCTTCCGGACCACGAGGAGCGCCGCGCTCTGCATCCCGCGCTTGTCGCCGCCGCCGGCCTGCCCGGCTTTGAGCGCGGTCATCAGCCGGTCGGCCAGGCTGCCCCGGCTCCGCTCGAAGGCCTCGGCGAGGTTCTTCACGGTCTGGTCCGACACCATGATGTTCGCCTGGGCCGTGTAGCCGTGCCCCACGATCACCTGCCCCTTGCCGCCGAGGACGTTGCCCGCGCCCGGAGGCGCACCGACCCGCCCGCCGGCCCAGTCGAAGGTGCGGGTACCGGTGAAGCTCGCCGCGTTCCCGTGGGCGTCGACCATCCCCACCTGGCGGTCCTGCAGCATAGTGTCGGTCCGCATCACGATCCGGAGGGCCTCTTCCGCCGTGGCGCCCTGGGCGATCAGATCGAGACCCCGCTCGCCGTAGGCGGTGTTGCCCAGGCTCTGTGTGGCGACGGCCCCGACCCCCGCCCGGCCCCAGGGCACGATCCCGCCCACGTTGGGGAACTTGGACTGGACCGCGACGCCCAGGTCGCCCGTGACCGAATCCCAGGCCACGATGCTGTAGGTGTGGGCGAGCTTCTCGAAGTGGGCGGGGGCGACGACGGGCTGCTGGGCGGGGAGCGCGGAAGCACCGAGGACGGCAATCCATGCGGCAACGGGTGCAGCGAGCCTCGCGAGACGAAGCGCTCCGCTCACTGTTTCCCCAGCTTCTTCTTGAGGTAGGCGAGCTGCGCCTCGATGGCGCTCTCACGGCGCTGACGGTCGGCCTCGGCCTGTGTGCGCGCGTCCTCATCGGGGCGCGCGCCGCCGGCCGATGCCAGGTCCCGCCACGCCGCGGAGATCGACTCCGACGGCTGGCCCGCGGTCGCCCGCTGGGCCTCGGCGCTCATCTCGGCGAGCTCGCGTTCGGCCAGCACCAGCTCGTCCTTCTGCACCAGGATCTTCCGCTCGAGCACGGCCACCCGCTCGCGGTGGCGGACCGCGTAGCGCTCGGCGACCGCCATCGTCTCGGGATCGGGGATCGCCGCGGCCAACCGGCCACGTCGCTCCGCATCCTCGAGCTGCTTTCGCTCCGCGGCGAGCTCGCGCTCGCTCGCCACGAGCGCGTCACGCATCGTGCCGACCCCGAGCTTCCCCTCGAGCAGGGCGTCGCGCAGGCCGGCGGCGTAGGCGCGCGGGTCGCTCCGCGCGCCGTCGCGCAGGAGCTGATCCAGTCGCGCTTTCAGACCGTCGAGCACGGCCGCACTCGTCCCGGCATCGATGACTCCTCGGGGAATGGCCCGGTCAGGGAGGGACGCGGGCGGGCCGCCGGAGGGCGGCCGAAGCAGTTGGGAAATCGAATGGTAGGACCGCCGGCGGAGACCGTCAAGCGAGCGGGCCTTCCGGGCCCTGGGGCACCCGAGTAGCCTACCACCAAAGGCCCACGACGAGAGGAGTTCCATGTCGCCCGAGAGCTGCAGCGTCTGCGAGGAGGTGGCGGGCCGGATCACGGCCCCCGGCGGCGTGGTCTACCGGAACGATTGGTGGGAGGTGGCCCATCACACCGGCCCCCAGACGGATCCGGGAGAGCTGATCGTCAAGCTCCGCCGGCACGCCGAGTCCCTGGCGGAGCTGACGCCAGCCGAGTGCGCGGCGCTGGGGCCGGTGCTCCAGGCCGCCGTGGCCGCGGTCGAGCGCGTCGTCCGGCCGGAGCGCGTCTACGTCGCCTCGTATGGCGAGCGCGTGCGCCACGTGCACTTCTTCCTCCTGCCCCGCACCACCAGCCTGCCGGCCGGCCATGTGACCTCGGACCTCTACCGCCGGGCACGCACCCTCCTCCGCCGGCTGGGCTTGCTCCGCAATCCACCTGCCGCGGCCCGCGCCGATGCCGCGGCTCGCCTGCGCGACGACGACGCGTGGACGACGTCGAGCACCTGATTCTGGGCGCGGGCCCGGCGGGACTCCGCGCGGCCCAGGTCCTCGCCCAGGCCGGGCGCGAGGTCCTGGTGCTCGAGAAGCACGCGGAGATCGGGCCGAAGACCTGCGCCGGCGGGCTCACGGTCAAAACGATGCGCGAGCTGACGCCGCTCGGGCTGCCGGCGGACGCGACGCTGGCGAGCATCGGCCATGTTGCCTTCGCCGGTGGCCGGCACGTCGTGCTCGACGCAGAGCTGACGCTGGTGCACACGATTTCCCGGCGGGACCTCGGCCGTTATCAGCTGCAGTGGGCCCGCACCGCCGGGGCCACGGTGCAAGCGGGCGTCCCGGCGAGCGATATCGATCTCCGCGGGCGGACCGTCATGGCCGGCGGCCGCCGCATCCGCTGGCGCCACCTGATCGGCGCGGATGGTGCCGATTCCGCCGTCCGCCGCGTCCTCGGGCTGCCGTCCCCGCGGTCCTACTTCGCCGCCGAATACAATCTTCCTGGGCTCCGGCTCGAGCCGCTGCGGATCGAATGCGACCCGGGGGTAATCGCCAACGGCTATTTCTGGGTCTTCCCTCATCAGGACTACACCTCGGTCGGCGCCGTCGCGCCCAAGCGCGTCGTCCCGCCGGCCGCGCTCCGGCGCTATCTCGATGGCCGCTGCGAGGGCCTCGGCGTCGCCCGCGACAAGGCGCCGTTCGAGGGGGCCACGCTCGAGGTCGCGTACCATGGTTGCCACTTTCCCGGCGGCGTGCACCTCGTCGGCGACGCCGCCGGTGTCATCTCGTCCCTCACCGCGGAGGGGATCTACGCCGCGCTCGTGACCGGCGAGGAGGTCGCGCGCACCATCCTCGAGCCGGGCGCACCGGCTCCCAAGACCGCGAGCTGGCTCCGGACCAAACGGTGGCACGACCGGCTCGCGCGCTGGCTGGCCCGGCCGATGACACGGGACCAGACGTTCGGCCTGTTCGCCAGCGTTGCCGAAAAGCGTTGGCTCAGGCGGCCGCTCGCCACCTGGCTGCTGCGCGGGTGACGCATCTCTCGCGACGGTTCGTCGACCTGCTCCGCCGCCTCCATGCCGCCGGTGATCCCCAACCGCTGGCCGACGCCGTTCTGACGGCGTGGGCCGAGCCCGGGCGGCGGTATCACGGTCTCGATCATCTCCTCGACTGCCTGGCGGAGCTCGATGGCGCCCCGGCGGACGGCGCCGACCGTGACCGCGTGGAGGCGGCACTGTGGTTTCACGACGCGATCTACGACCCGCGCGCCGGGGACAACGAGGCTCGGAGCGCCGACTGGGCCGGCCGTGCGCTGGCCGAGCTCGGCATCCCGCCGGAGGTGGCGGATGACGTCGCCCGTCTCGTCCGGCTCACCCGCCACACCGATCAGGCGACCGATCCTTCGGGCCGGCTCCTGTGCGACATCGACCTGGCGATTCTGGGCCGCGAGCCGGCCACCTTCGACGCCTACGATCGCAGCATCCGGGACGAGTACGCCTGGGTGCCCGAGCCCGACTTCTCCGCTGCGCGAACCCGCGTGCTGGCCGGCCTGCTCGCTCGATCTCCGCTGTATCAAACCATGCACTTCCGCCGCCGGTACGAGGCTGTCGCCCGGGCGAACCTGGGTCGCGCCCTGGAACGACTCGGCCACGGCCGGACGTGACGGGCGTCACGTCCGGCCGCCTCGGCGGACGTTAGCTTCGCCGCTTGGACTTGGAGGGCGGACGAGGTGGGAAATTCACATCAACGGTGGTGCCGCGCGGTGCCGCCCCTGGGAGAATGACCATGAAGCGCTCATCGACATTCCTGCTGGCCGCCTTGACGGCCCTGGGGCTCGCGGCGTGTAACCCGCCGAAGAGCGATACGCCCGCAACGGGCGGGACCGGCGCGGAAACCGGCGCCATGCCGGCCGATACGTCGGCCATGAGTGCCGGCGCGCCTGCGCCTGGCGCCGCCACGGACACTGGGATGGCCCCGATGGATACGGCCGCCAAGGCGGATTCCGCCGCGAAGTAGTCTTCGCCGGTCAGCAGTCCGACGGGGGCCTGCTGCTCGGCAGGCCCCCGTCGCGTTTTCATCCAGCCTCTCCCCCGCCCTCAGCGCGTTGAGCCCGCCGTCGATTATCTTCTCCCAATGCCGATCCGGCGCCTGCTCCCATTGCTCGTGCTAGCCGCAGCCTGCGGAAAGACCGCAGACCGTGGCAACCCCGCCTGTGGCCTGGCCGCGCTCGCCGGGCCCACGGCCCTGCTCACCCAGTTCAGCGTGCCGCGCCAGACCCTGAGCAAGCCTCCGGCGAAACTGCCCGAGCGGCTGGTGGCGCGGGTCGTCGCCGGGCCCGCGCTGCCCGCCATCGTGGGGCGGTCCGACTCGCTCCTGGTGATCGGTGTCGAGGGGACGGTGCCCGCGAATACCAAGCCCGGCTATGGCGTGCTGGTGCTCGACACCGCGGAGCAGGCGCGGGGCGTCATGCTGTACGAGGGCAACCCGGTCGAAGGAGCGCCGCCGATCGGCACGGTCAGCCTCGGCTCGGAGACCCTGCCCCTCATCGGCATCGCGTTGGATCCCGCCCGCATCGAAGATCCACGCTGTCCGTTCTTCCCCGATTCGGTACTGCCGTGAGCGCGCCGCGGATCGCCGTGGGCGGCGTGCTGCGGACCTGGGACGCCGCCGAGCGGACGGGAGTCAACGGGGCCTATGTGCGCTCAGTGCTGGCGGCGGGCGGCGTGCCGATCATCCTGTCGCCCCTCCTGGGACCGTCCGCGGCCATGCGAGCCCTCGACGGCGCGGATGGGCTCCTGCTCACCGGGGGGGAGGATATCCATCCCGCCTGGTATGGCGCGGAGGCGTCGCCCCACCTGTACCCGCCCGATCGGGAGCGCGACCTGTTCGAGCTCGCGCTGTTTGCCACCGCCCGCCAGCGCGAGCTCCCGATCCTGGGCATCTGCCGGGGCATCCAGCTGGTCAACGTCGCGCTCGGCGGCACCCTGTTCCAGGATCTCCCGTCGGAGCGTCCCGGCCCGGTGGCCCACGATCCCGGCGGCGCTCGGGACGCCCGGTCGCACGAGGTCCGGCTCCTGGAGGGCAGCCGTGCCGCGCGCGCGCTCGGGCGCACGGCGTTCAGCGTGAACTCCTTCCATCACCAGGCGGTGGACCGACTGGGCGGGGGGCTGATCGTGTCGGGTTGGAGCGCGGATGGGTTGATCGAGGCGGTGGAGTCGCCGGCGGATGCACCGTGGCTGCTGGCCGTGCAGTGGCACCCGGAGGAGATGCACGCAGAAGGGACGGCGCCGGAGCGGGGGCTGTTTCGGGGGCTGGTGGAGGCGGCGGGGAGCCGAGAGGCGTCCTACACCTCAGGATGACGACCGCACCCAGGATGACGACAGACTCGGCTAGTGCGCTCCGAGCTCCCGCAGAATCCGGTCCGGCGTGCACGACTTCGGAAACAGCAGCCGGTCGCTCATGCCGTTGAGTGCGCACCGGACCGAGGGAAACCGCTCGGCTGCCGTCCGGAGCACATCACCGAGCCCGTACTCGCTCGCGAGCGCGTGGTCGGAGGCCATGCCGAATCCGCGCCGGCCGAGCGTGTCGTAGTAGGTGACGTCGGGACCTGCTTTGCGCAGGTGTCGGGCCGCGATATAATCGGGAAACAGGCCGGCGAGCCAGAGCGCGTAGTTGCCCAGGTGCAGCATGACGCGGAAGCGCCGCTCGCCGGCGCTCGCCTCCAGGTCCGCCAGGATGTCCACGAGGTAGCGGTGCTGCTGGTCGTCGTTCCAGTCGATGCGCCAGGCGTGGTCGCGCTGGCCGAAGTCGAGGAGCAGCGCCGAGAGGTAGTCGGCCAGCTCGCGGTCGTCGACGCCGGCGTTCCGGAGCGCATGCCGGACCACCACGTAGAAGAACAGCGCCTCCGACGGGACGAGCATCGATCGCACCGCCAGCAGCCGTTCGAGCAGATCGGGCGTGTCCAGCAGCGGATCCGGCCCTTCGGTCGCCAGCCGCCGCTCATGAGAGGCCCGCCGGCGCGCGGAGCCGCGGCTCAGTAGCAGGATCACCAGCTGCAGGTCCGCCGCGGTCAGGCGGCCTCGCGTATTCGGCCGGATCATGGTCAATCCTCCTTCCGCCAATCTCGCCGTATCCGCCGGGGCGGACGACCTGGCACTCCTTCGCCGGGTCACCGCTTTCGGTCAGGAGCTGGCCGGAACCCTCCGGCGCGCCTCCGTCATCGACCTGCTGTTGCGGCAGATCAGGGAAAGTCTCTCGCCGACCGAGATCGCCCTCACCCTCTTCCACCGCGATGCCGACGCGCACGACTTCGTGCATGCCTGGCCCACCGGCCGGCCAGACCGGCGTCCGCTGCTGCAGCTCATCGAGCGCCGTGGAGCGCTCATCCTGCCCGACGGCCTCGACCAACTCGTCGCCGGCGGCGACCTCCCACCCCAGGACGACGCCGCGGGCTCGTGGCTGCTCGCGCCGTTTGTGGCGCGAGGCCGGATCACCGGAGCGGTGGCCATCCGGGGCGAGCACGGCCGATTCGGCGCCACATCCCTCTGGCTCCTCGAGGGGCTCGTGTCCCAGGCCAGCATCGCGCTCGAGAGCGCCCGCCTCGTGGACCTCCACGACGATGGGCGCCGCTCCTGGCAGGAGGTGGTCGACGCCATCTCTCCTGCCCTCTGCATCGTGGACCGCGGCGGACGGATCCGCCGGGCCAACCGTGCCTTTGCCGATCTGGTGAATGCCCCGCCGGCGAGCCTGATCGGACGCCCCTGGCAGGCGTTCGTGCCGCCCGAGTGGGCCGCCGAGCTGCAACGGGCCCTGGAGCAGCAAGGAGCGGGCCGCGAGGTGGACCTGCGGACCGGTGATCGGACCTATGCGGTTACCGCAGTGCCGATTACCAGCACCGACCGCTCCGCCCTCGTGCTCCTCTTCGATGATCAGACGGAGCGGCGCCGATTGCAAGACCAGCTCATCCAGTCGGAAAAGATGTCCGCCATCGGCCAGCTCATCGCCGGCATCGCCCACGACCTCAACAACCCGCTCGCGTCGGTCGTCGGGTTTGCCGATTTCCTGGGCGAGATGCCCAATGTGCCGCCTTCCCTGCGCGAGCCCCTCACGGTCATCCGGGAGGAGGCCGAGCGCGCATCGAACATCGTCAAGAACCTGCTGAGCTTCGCCCGGAAGCAGGAGCACCAGCGCCGGCCCACCGCCCTCCGGCCCCTGCTGGACGCCACCTTCGTCCTGCTCCGGAACCAGCTCATGGCGCACCGCGTCGAGGCCCAGATCGAGGTCGAGGCCGACCTGCCGATGCCCGACATCGACCCCAACCAGATTCAGCAGGTCTTCGTCAACCTGCTCAACAATGCGTCCCAGGCGGTCGCGAGCACCGGCCGCCCCGGCCGCGTGCTCGTCCGCGCGCGGCGCTGGCTCGATGGCGTGGCCATCGAGGTGATCGACGACGGGCCGGGCATGTCGGAGGCGCTCGCCGCCCAGGTGTTCGAGCCCTTCTTCACCACCAAGCCCGAGGGCGAGGGCACCGGGCTGGGTCTCTCGATCAGCCAGGGCATCGTGCGCGAGCACGGCGGCCGCATCATGCTCTCCACCGAGGAGGGCCGCGGCTCGACCTTCACCGTGCAGCTGCCGCTGTCCACCCGGCCCCCGGCACCAACCCCGGACGCCGGGGTCGGTACCTCAACTAAACGCCTCCGCGTCCTCGTCGTCGACGACGAGCCTCACATTCTGCACTACATGCACGCCACACTCGAGGCGTGGGGCCACGTACCCGTCGTGGCCCGGAACGGGCGCGAGGCGCTCGAGTTGGCCGACCGCGAGCAATTCGATCTGGTCATCTCGGACCTCCGCATGCCCGAGCTCGGCGGCCGCGAATTCTACGAGGAGCTGCTCCGCCGCCACCCGGTGCTCGCCGCCCGCCTGGTCTTCAGCACCGGCGATACGGTCCGGGGAGACACGCTCGCCTTCCTCGAGAGCCTGGACCGCCCTTACCTCCACAAGCCATTCAGTCTCGCCGAGCTCAGGACCCTGCTGGCGGCGGTGGCCCGGGAGGCGTGACGCTCCGCGTCGTCCATGTCGCGTCGGGGCGCGAGTGGCGAGGGGGCCAGCGCCAGGTCTGGCTGCTCGCGCGCGAGCTGGCGCGGCTGGGGGACGTCGAACAGATCGTGGTGACGGGCGGCGGGACTGAGCTCGCCTCGCGCCTCACGCGCGACGGCGTCCCGGTGCGAACGGTGCCCTGGCGCGCGGGGCTCGACCCCCGCATGGTGCCCGGTCTCGTGGCCGAGCTCCGGCGGTCGGGCGGGCTGGTGCACGCGCACGACGCGCACGCGGTCACGCTGGGCGGCCTCGCCGCCGGGCTCACGCGCCGGCCGCTGGTCGCGACCCGTCGGGTGGACTTCCCGCTCCGCCGCCGCGGCTTCTGGAACCGGGCGGCGCGAATCATTGCGATCTCGCGAGCCGTCGCCGACGTGCTCGTGGCCGACGGCATTTCCCGCGAGCGGATCACCATCGTTCACTCCGGGATCGACCTCCCCGAGGTCCGCCGGACCACCCGGCTCGGCATCCGCCGCCGGCTCGGCCTCCCGCCCGAGGCGGTGATCGCGGCCAACGTGGCCGCGCTCGTGCCGCACAAGGATCACGCGACCCTGCTGCGGGCGGCGGCCGAGCTCGCCGACCGGCTCCCGGGGCTCCACTGGGTCGTGGCGGGGGAAGGGGGAGAGCGGGCGGTGCTGGAGCGCCTTCGGGCGGAGCTGGGGCTGGACCAGCGGGTCCACCTGATCGGCCATCTCGACGAGCCCGCCCGCCTCGTCGCCGACGCCGACTGCTTCGTCATGAGCTCCCGCGAGGAAGGGCTCGGCACCTCGGTGCTGGACGCGATGGCGCTGGGCACCCCGGTCGCATCCACCACCGCCGGCGGGCTCCCCGAGATGCTGCAGGACGGCGCAGGGGTGCTCGCCCCGCCGAACGATCCCCACGCCCTGGCCTACGCGGTGGCCCGCCTTCTGACCGAGCCCGGGCTCGCGCTAGAGGTGGCGGGCCGGGCCACGGTTGCGGTCGAGCAATTCACGGCGCGGCGCATGGCAGAGGCGGTCCGATCGGTGTATCGTTCGTGCGTCTCATTCCCTTGACGGATCATGATTTACGTTTGCATTCCCAGCTATAACGAGGCCCCGACCGTGGGGCTGCTCCTCTGGAAAATCCGGCAGGTGTTTGCGGCGTTCCCGCGCGAGTACCAGCTCCTGGTGTTGGACGACGGATCCGATGACAGTACCACGGAGGTCCTGGAGCCCTACGCCCGCGTGCTGCCGCTCACGGTGATCCGCCACCCGGAGCGGCGAGGCTACGCCGCGTCGGTGGAGGCGCTCCTGCGGAAGGCGGTCGATCTCACCGACCGCCCGAAGCGCGACGCGGCCATCCTCATGCACGCCGACTTCACCCACAACCCCCAGACCATTCCCGACCTCGTCCGGCGCATCGAGAGCGGCGCGGATCTCGTCGTGGCCGAAGGGCAGCTCGAGGGCGAGAGCTCCCGCGCCCGCGCGCTGGTGCGCCGTCACGCGTCGGCGTTGCTGCGCGGCATCGTCACGGTGCCCGGCGTGCGGGACCTGGTGTCCGGTTTCGCCGCCATGCGCCTGGTGGCGCTCCGGAACGCCATCCGCAGCCGGGCGGAGCGCCTCCTCGTGACCGACGGCTGGGCCGCGAACGCCGAGCTCTATTGGCGGGCGGGACGGTACTCCCGGCGGATCGAGGCGGTCACCTCGCCCGAGCGGCACGATCTCCGGACCCGGCGATCGCGCGCCGAGGCGTGGCCCACCGTCGCGGCGCTGTGGTCCGCGCGCCGGACCCTCCGGGCCTCGCCCGTGCCGCCGGGAGCGCTCGAGCCCTCGCCTCGGCGAGAGGTCGAGGCGATCTCGTCATGAGCGCGCTCCTGTTGACCCTCGCGCTGCTCCAGGGCTCGGTCCCGATCGCGCCGCAGGGTGCGGCCGAAGGCCCGCCGCCCGAGACCCGGGCGCCAAGATACCCCTGGGCCGTCGGTGAGACGCTAACCTACTCCGCCAAGCTCGGGTTGCTCTCGCTCGGGAGCGGTACGCTCGAGGTGGCGCGCATCGACACGGTTCGGGGCACGGAGTCGTTCCGCTTCCGGTTCCGCCTGCAGGGGAAGACCATCATCTACTCGATGGACGACGTGCTCGAGTCCTACGTCGGTACCCACGACCTCGTCTCGCGCCGGTTCGTGCAGGACTTTACCGAGAACGACAAGCCCAAGCACCGCAGGTACGAGATCTTTCCTGACTCGGGCTTCTTCCTCGAGCAGGGTCATCCCGAGCGCAAGCCCACACCGGCGGAGCCGCTCGACGATGCGGCCTTCTTCTTCTTCGTGCGCGTCACTCCGCTCGAGGTCGGCAAGAAGTACGTCTATGATCGGTATTTCCGGAAAGAGAAGAACCCCGTCACCATCGAGGTCACCAAGCGCGAGCGGCTGGAGCTGCCCGACGGCAGCACGGTCGACTGCCTGGTACTCCATCCGGTGATCGACACGAAGGGCATGTTCTCCAAGCGGTCGGATACGCGGATCTGGCTCACCGATGATGCGCGGCGGCTGCCGGTGCAGATCCGCAGCAAGTTCCCTTTCGGTACAATCACGCTCCGCCTGAGGGAGATGGTGCTGCCGCCCATGACCAGCGCCGCGGGCCGCCAGGAGTGACCTACCGCGAGGCCGACCTGAGCCGCGTCACCACGGTCCCGGTGGGCGGGCGGCGCAACAAGCTGGACCCCTCGCTCCTCGCGGCGCCGCCCGGGGCCGATCGCTCCTTCGCCGCCTTCCTCGCCGCCCTTCCCGATATTCTCGCCGCGCGGGACCTGCGCGCCGTCATCGCCGGGGTCGCCGGCGCCGCACGCGGAGGCCACGGGGTCGTCCTGCTGGTCGGGGGGCACGTGGTGAAGGTCGGGCTGGGGCCGCTCGTGCGTACGCTGATCGCGCGCGGCGTCGTCACCCACGTCGCGCTCAACGGCGCCGCGGCGATCCACGATTTCGAGCTCGCCGCCTTCGGTGGCACCAGCGAGGACGTGGAAACCGGGCTGGCCGACGGCAGCTTCGGCATGGCGGAGGAGACCGGCGCGGAGATGAACGCGGCCATCGCCGCCGCCGCACGGGGCGGCCAGGGCATGGGCGAAGGGCTCGCGGCGGCGCTTGCCGGCCGGACGACACTTCCAGGGCGGGAGGCGTCGATCCTCCTCGCGGCGCACGAGCGCGATGTGCCCGTGACGGTGCACGCGGCCATCGGCGCGGAGATCATCCACCAGCACCCCGCCGCCGACGGTGCCGCGCTCGGCGCCACCAGCCACCGCGACTTTCGCCGACTGGCGGGCTCGCTCCCCACTCTCGACCGGGGCGGTGCGGTGCTCAACCTGGGGAGTGCCGTCGTGCTGCCCGAGGTCTTTCTCAAGGCGCTCACCATCGCGCGCAACCTCGGCGCCGGTCGGCCCACCCACTTCCTCGCCGCCGACTTCGACATGCAGCGCCACTACCGGCCGCGGTTGAACGTGGTGCAGCGGCCCACGCGCGCCGGCGGCGAGGGGTACCTGCTTACCGGGCACCACGAGCTGCTGCTGCCGTTGCTGGTGTGGGGGGTGCTGGAGGAGCTGGGCTGACGGGTCGGACGGTCGGACGGTCGGACGGTCGGACGGTCGGACGGGCAGTCGGACAGTCGGACGGTCGGACGGTCGGACGGTCGGACGCGCTAGCGGCTTTCACGGAGAACGCAAGCGTGCGGGCACGCGATCGACAGATCGCCGAATGCCTGCCCGTCTGACCGTCTGACCGTCTGACCGTCCGACCGTCCGATCGCCTTACGCTGCCCGCCGCCCGCCGATCATCTCCCGTACCCGAGCCGCCGTGTCCGGCGCGATGAGCTTCAGCACCAGGTAGATCAGGTAGCCGATGAACGCGAACCAGGCGATGGTCAGCAAGAGCCCGATCAAGATGCCGAACAGGCCCAGGAAGACCTTGAACAGGAAGAACGCGACGAAGGCGAAGATCGCGAACCCAAGCAGGTTCCGGAACATTGTAGTTTCCCTCGGGGTAGCGGGTCAGGGCGTCCTACGCACAGACGTTTCAAATAGTTTCATAGGAATATAAGTGGCAGCGAGCTGCGATGTTATCGTCGTGGGTGGCGGGCCGGTCGGCGCGGCCTGCGCCCGGGAGCTGGCGCTGGCCGGCCAACGGGTGCTGGTGCTCGAGCCCGGCGGCGACATGGGCCAGGGCTGGCGCGCCGCGGCCGGCATGCTCGCGCCTCAGATCGAGGCCAACGACGAGGATCCGCTCCTCGAGCTGGGGCTCGCCGGACGCGAGCTCTATTCGTCCCTCGCGCCGGCACTGCGGGAGACAACGGGTATTGATCTCGGGCTGTGGCGGGACGGCATCGCCTCCGTCGCGGCCAACGAGGCCGAGGCCGCGCACCTGCGCTCCCGATGCGCCTGGCAGCGGCAGCACGGTCACCTCGCCGATTGGCTCGACGCCGAGGAAGTGCAGGCCCGCTGGCCCTGGCTCGGGCCCACGGCCGGGGCACTGTGGGCCGCGCGCGAAGGCGCCCTCGAACCCGGGAAGCTCGTCGACGCGCTGATCGCGGATGCTCAGCGGCTCGGCGCGGTCATCGTCCAGGATTCGGCGGTCGCGCTCGACCAGCGGGGCGACCGGATCGTCGGCGTGATCGGCCGGAGCGGACGCTACGCCGCGGGCGACGTCGTGCTCGCGGCCGGCGCGTGGTCCGGGACGGTGGAAGGCGTGCCCCGCCCGGTGGCGGTGGCACCGGTGCGCGGCCAGATGGCCGCCCTGCCTTGGCCGGCGGGGGCCAACCGCGCAATCGTGTACGGCCACGACTGCTACATCGTGGCACGCGGCGACGAGGCGATCGTCGGCTCCACCATGGAGTATGCCGGCTTCCGGTCCGAGGTCACCTCGGCCGGGCTTGCGCGTGTCTTCAGCGGGATCACCGCCCTCTGCCCCACGCTCACCACCGCGTCCGTCAAGCGGACCTGGGCCGGCCTCCGCCCCGTCACGCCCGACGGATTGCCGATCATCGGCGCCGAGCCGCGGCTCCCCGGTCTCTGGTACGCGACGGGGCACGGGCGGAACGGCATACTGCTCGCCGGCATCACCGGCCTCATCCTGCGCCAGCTCGTGACCGGCGAGCCGACGGTCGAGGCCCTCGAGGCCTTCGCGCCGACTCGGTTCTGGTCGTGGTGAGCCGACAACGGAGTCGCCGACTACCGCACGGCAGAGGTCAGTAGAGCAGTAGAACGAACCTGCACCCCCTGTCGCCCGATAGCCGGCGACTGCCCTCGCTGCCCCCGTCATCCCGAGCGGAGCGAGGGACCTTCTCACCCGGAGCTCGAACTCGCCTCGCAAGATCCCTCGCTTCGCTCGGGATGACGGGCTTCCCACCTTCCGTCCATCCTTCCGTCCTTCCCTACTTTCCGTCCCCCCGCCTACGCCCCCCAAGCCCGCTCCGGATTCATCCCCCACCGGCACCAATCCGTTCGCTCCTGCCCGCCGTACCAGAGCTGCACAGTGGTCCGTCACTCAACGCCCAAACGCACAGGAGAAGGAACGCCATGATCACCAGACCGGTCCACCGCCGGCAGTGGGTCGCCGCAGGCGCCGCGCTCGCGCTCTCGGGCACCGCCGCGATCGCGGTCGCACGGGCCTCCGACCACCAGGACACTCCCTTCGTGGAGCTCAACCCGAAGAGCGACATGACCGACGTGTACGCCTTCGCGGGCGGGCCGGGCCGCATCGTGCTCGCGATGGACACCCGCGCCTTCCTGACCCCGGCGCAGGCCAGCGACCCGGCGGAGGCGTCGTTCGATGCCGATCTTCTCTACCAGTTCAAGATCGATACCAATGGTGACGCGGTCGAAGACAAGGTCATCCAGGTCTCCTTCACCGGCGACGGCGCGAGCCAGCAGGTGGAGGTGCGCGGGCCGATCGCCCCGCCGACCGTGGGCGCGATGGAGAACACCGTAGCCGACGTGACCCCGGCCGTGACCGGCGCCGTCAACACGGTGCTGGGCACCAGCAGCGGCATGCAGCTATTCGCCGGCCCGCGGGACGATCCGTTCTTCATCGACCTCGAGGCCGCCTTCTGCATCCTGCCCGACCGGCGGCCGGTCCAGGGCCCGCTCTCCAGCTCGTGCGCGCTTTCCCCGAGCCAGCCCGGCACGCCGTTCTTCTTCCGTGATCCCGGTATCAACTACGTCAACGGCTTCAACGTCAACTCGATCGTGATCGAGCTGCCCACGTCCCAGATCGAAGGCACTGCCCCCGGCAAGGTCGGTATCTGGGGCACCATCAGCCAGTGATCACCCACGCGACCCGAACCCACGAGGAGTACACGATGCAGCGAAGCACTTTCGCCCTCGCCTCGCGCCGGCTGGCGCTCGCGGGGGCCGTCGCGGCGGCGGGCCTGGCGGCCACGGCCTGCAGCGACGACGACAACGGCGGCACCGGACCGGCGATCACCCGGATGTACAACCAGGTGCAGCGGCTCGGCAATCCGCTCGTGAGCGAGGTCCTGCTGTCGAAGCGGAGCCACCCCACGCACGGATCGATCGGTCCCGATCAGGACGCGGCGCTCGTCGCACCCGAGGTCGTCGACTTCCTGACCACCGTGGCGGGCCGGGACGCGGCGTACATCCAGGCGATCGCCCCGGCACTGATTCCTGACGTTCTGGTCGTGGACACGAGCAAGGATCCGACAGGACCGTCTGGATGGCTCACCTGGCTGCCCCAGCTTGGCGGCGGCTACGGCGGCCGCAAGCTGACCGACGACGTCGTGGACCTGGCGCTCACCGCCGTCTTCGGCGATGCCCTCGGCGACGCCGCACACGCCACGCCCCAGCTCACGACCGACTTCGTGGGCAACGACTCGCCCAACATCACCAGCACCTTCCCCTACCTCGCGCCGCCCAACTGACCCGCGAGGGCGTCCGGCCGCCCCGGCGGCCGGATGCTCGGGCGATCGAAAGGAACCGAAGGATGCCTCGCAGAATGTGGTACGCCGCCATCGCCGGCCTGGCACTCGCCGGCGCCGTCGGCATCTCGGCTGCGGCCGGCCCGACCCGGGAGCCGCCTCCCGCGGCGACGTCGGGGTCCCGGATCCGCGATCTCGATATCGAGTTCTACCGCGCCCGGGTGGCGCGTGATCCGCGCAGCGCGCGGGACTTCACCCAGCTTGCCGGGCTCTACCTCCAGCGCGCCCGCGAGACGACCGACAACGATGACCTGGTCCGCGCCGAGGAGACCGCACGCCACTCGCTCTCGCTCCGGCGAGGCCGGAACGAGGCCGCCTCCGGCGTGCTGGCTTCGAGCCTCATCGGACAGCATCGCTTCGCCGAAGCGCTCGAGGTGGCCAGCGGCCTGCTCGCGGCGGACTCGACCTCCATAGCGGCGCGCGGCCTCGTGGCCGAGGCCGAGCTCGAGCTGGGGCGGTACGCCGAGGCCGGACGTCAGTTCGGGATGCTGGCCAGCTACCAGGGCGACCTGGGCGTGGCGCCGCGACTCGCGCGATGGGCCGAGCTCCGCGGGCAGCCCGAAGAAGCGCGGCGACTCCTCCGCCAGGCAAGCGACGCGGCGGGCCGGCGCCACGGCATGCCGCGCGAGCAGGTCGCCTGGTTCCATCTCCGGCTCGGCGACCTGGCACTGCGGGCCGGGCAGCTCGGCGAGGCGCAACGCGAGCTCGAGGCCGGCCTGGCGGTTCTCCCCGGCGATTACCGTCTGCTCGGCGCCCTGGCCCGCCTGCACGCCGTCCGGCACGACTGGCGCCGCGCGGCCGACATCGGCGAGCTGGCGGTATCCCGGGCGCTCGATCCCGCCACGCTCGGGCTGCTGCACGACACCTGGATCGCGCTCGGCGACACGGCGAAGGCCGAGGAGTACTACCGCGCGATGGCGGTCGCGGTGCTGCGACAGCCGGGCCCGTACCACCGCGCCTGGAGCCTCTTCCTGCTCGACCACGACCGCGAGGTGCCGCGGGTACTCGGCAACGTCGAGTCGGAGCTCCGCACCCGGCGGGACATCTACGGCTACGATCTCCTCGCGTGGGCGCTCCACAAGTCCGGGCGGGATACCGAGGCCCGGGCCCCGATGGCGCGCGCGCTCCTGCTCGGCACGCGCGACGCGATGCTGTACTTCCACGCCGGCATGATCGACCGCTCGCTGGGCGACACCGCCTCCGCGCGCGCCCGGCTCGAGACCGCCCTCGCGACCAACCCTTCCTGGCATCCGTCCCAGCCTGTACAGGCGCGGGCCGTGCTGGATTCCCTCACCCGGTAGGAGGGAAGCATGTCCGAGCTCATCACCTTCGTTCACCTCGGCTTCCGCCACATCACCGACGTCGCGGCGCTCGATCACATGCTCTTCCTGCTCGCGCTTGCCGCCATCTACCGCGGGCGGGACTGGCAGGACATGCTGTGGGTGATCACCGCCTTCACGGTCGGGCACTCGATCACGCTCGCCCTCGCCGTCACCGGCGCGCTCCGGCTGCCGACGCCGCTGATCGAGTTCCTGATCCCGGTCACGATCCTGGTGACGGGGCTCGAGAACATCCTCGTGCGCCGGCGCGACCGGGCGCCGCTCGGCGGCGGCTACCGGCCGGTGTTCGCCGGCGTCTTCGGGCTGGTGCACGGGGCCGGGTTCGCGAACTACCTGCAGAGTCTCTTCGTCGGGTCGATCGCGGTGCCGCTACTCGGCTTCAACGCCGGGATCGAGCTGGGGCAGCTCGTGGTGCTGGGGCTGGCCGCGGTGGCCCTGACCGCGCTGGACCGGGCGCTCACTCTGCTCCGGGCGCCAGGGGCGACGCCATCGGTGCTGCGCGTGCGCGTGGTGGCGGTGTCCGCCGTGGTGGTGATCGTCGCGGCCAGGATGGCCGCCAGCCGGACGCCCTGGTAGAATGACCGCGACCTGGATGGCGCTCCTTCTCCTCGCGCTCGCGGGAGGGCGCGCTCACCCGATGCACACTACGGTGACCGAGGTGGTGCAGGAGGGCGCCGGCAGCGGCGTGTCGATCCAGATGCGGGTATACGTCGATGACCTGCGCTCCGCTGTGCCCCTGCCAGGCGGCACGACCGGTGCCCGTCCCGCGAGAGCAAACTCTCCGGCCGCCAAGTCCTGGGTGGGCAGCCTCGCGGCAGCCAATTCCGCAGCCGCCCGCCCCGAATCCGCCGACTCCGCTATGGCGCGCTACCTCCGCGGCACCTTCGCGCTCGCCGACCGCACCGGCCGCCCGGTCCGGCTGACGTGGGCCGGCGCCGAGCGGACGGGCGACGTGATCCTGCTCCGGCTCCGGGGCGAGGTGCCGGGCGGGCTCGCCGGCGCGCGGGTGACGAGCCTCGTCCTATGCGAGCGCTTCGAGGACCAGGTCAACGTCGTGCGCGCGCAGTACGCCGGGCGGACCACCACGCTGCTCTTCATCCGAGGCGAGACGGCCAAGGTCCTGCCGTGAGCGCGGCTGCTTGTGGACGCTCCACGATGGCGTGTAGACTCTCACCTGTTCCGAGGGTCCGCGCCCCATGCTTCGGGAGCGACTTCGACTCATGCCGCATGCCTGATCCGGCCCTGCCGCCGTCCCTGGACGGCGAGCTCGTCGCGCGCGCCGCAGGCGGCGACGAGCGGGCGATCGGGCAGCTCTACGATCACTATGGCGCCGTGCTCTACGCGGTGGCGTACCGCATCGTGGGCCAGCGCGCCGACGCGGAAGAGGTCGTGCTCGACGCCTTCGCGCAGGCCTGGCGCGAGGCGCCCCGGTTCGAGGCCGGGCGCGGCTCGGTGGCAGGCTGGCTCACGATGATCGCGCGAAGCCGGGCGCTCGATCTCGTGCGAGCCCGGGGCCGGCGCGACCGGATGACCGCTTCCGCCGCCGCCGAGCGGCCGAACACCTCGCCCGCGATGAGCGAGTTCCGGCCGGATCCGGTGAAGGCGCTCGATCACGACGAGCGGCGGCGCCAGGTGGCCCAGGCGCTCGAGACGCTGAGTCCGCCCCAGCGACAGGCGATCGAACTGGCATACTTCGAGGGGCTGTCGCAGTCGGAGATCGCCGAACGGCTGCAGGAGCCCCTCGGCACGGTGAAGACGCGGGTCCGGCTCGGCATGCAGAAGCTGCGCGAGTGCCTGCGGCCCTTCTACTTCGAGCGTGGCACATGACCGGCTTCGAGCGCGGCACATGACCGGCCCGGCCCACGACGCGCCGCTCGACCTCGCCGCCGCCTACGCGCTGGGCGCGCTCTCGTCCGACGAGGCGCAGCGGTTCGAGGCTTTCCTGGCGACCTCTCCCGAGGCGCAGCGCGAGGTGGCGGAGTACCGCGAGGTGGCGGCCCTGCTGGCGCTGGGCGGGGACGACGCCGCGCCCGGCAAGGCCCTCCGTGACCGCGTGCTTGCGCGGATCGGCGAAGGCAAGAGCCGAGCGCTGCCGTCGGCCGGCGGCGCCGGCGGACGCGGGGCGCCGTGGCTCGCGCTCGCGGCCAGCCTGCTGCTCGCCGTCGGCCTCGGGGCCGGCCTGGTTTCGGCGCGGGGCCGGCTGGCCGCCATCGAGACCGAGCTCGCCGCGCGGGACCAGACCCTGGGCCGGACCCGCCAGCAGCTCACCGCGCGCGAGGCCACCCTCAACTCGATCCTCGAGCCCGGCGTCCAGCTCTTCCAGCTCACCGCCACCGGCGATCCCGAGCCCGGCATCCAGCTCTTCTGGAATCGCGCGCAGCACCGCGCCATCGTGCACGGATACCGGCTCAAGGCGGTGCCGACCGGCCGGGCATACCAGCTCTGGTTCATCAAGGATGGAAAGCCGGTGCCCTCCGTCACCTTCAAGCCCGAGCCGGACGGCCATGCCAAGGTGGAGCGGATCCCCGTTCCGTCGGACGGCGCGGTCAGCGCCGCCGCGATCACCATCGAGCCCGAGGCCGGCTCCGCCCAGCCGACTTCGCCCATCGTGATGGTGGGAACGCTGCAGAAGTCCTGAGCCCCGACGTGTACCGGCAGACGATCGCGACGGCGCGACGCGTAACGACTCTGGCGATCCTGGGCGCCGCCGGCGCGTCCGCGCTCGCCGCGCAGGGAGCGCCCGCCGCTTCGAATGCCGCACGCGAGCGCGCGGAGTACGTGGCATGGCTCACCACCGCGCCCACCTCACCCCTGGCCGCCATTGCCCACCAGCCGATCGGCACCGGGGTCCGGCTCGGGCCTCCGGACGCCGAGGTGCCGCTCGACGGCATCCCCGAGCAGCGCGTGACCCAGCAGGGCGGCGCGGTCATGCTCACGGCGGCCGGCGGCCGGCGGCCAATCGGGCGCGGCGTCCCCGTTCGGCTCGGCGCCTACACGCTGACCGCTGACGGGCCACCCGGGCGCGCAGTGATCACCGTTTTCGGTCCGCGGCACAGCGGCAAGCATCCCGTCCATTACCGCCGCCAACGATCGCTGGTTTTCGTCGGGCCCCTGCTGCCGCCGGACACCCGGGGAACCGTGCCGGTGCTCGGCGTCGACGGGGTCGAGGTCGACGCTGCCGAGGCGGGCAGCGTGATCGTGCCGATCGGCGGCGAGCGGGTGCGGCTCCGGGTGCGCCGCCTGCCCACGGCGGGCGGGGAGGAGTCGGAGCTCGAGATCTTCTTCCGGGACGGCACCAATGGGCGGGGGACGTATCCGGCGGGCCGGTTCGTGACGCTCGTACCCGGGCGCGATGGGCGTTACCGGCTCGACTTCAACCGCGCGCGCAATCCGTTCTGCGCCTACAGCTCCGCGTATCCCTGCCCGGCACCGTGGCGGGGGAACACGATCACGGCGCCGGTCGAGGCGGGCGAGCGCTACGCGGGGAGCGGGCTCACGTCGCCGAGTCCGGGACCAGAGGCACCGGCGGACTCGCGGTGAGACCATTCGCGTGGGCAGTCGCCTGGGTGCTCGCGGCGCGGCTGGCGACGGCCGCGCCGTCAGCCTTATCGGCGACCTCGACCTCTCCTACGGGACCCTGGCGCGCAGTCCTGGATCTCGCCGGCGGCGAGTTGCCGTTTACGCTGGAGCTCGCCGGCAGCGGTGGTCGCTGGTCAGGTAGCCTCTGCAACGGCCGCGTGTGCCAGCCGCTCTCCGCCGTACGTATCCGGGGCGACAGCGTGGTGCTCGAGATCGCCGACTACGACGCGACGATTCGGGCACGCCTCACGGGCGATTCCCTGGCCGGCGTGTACCGCAACGTGGGCAACCGGGGACCACGGGTCATCCCGTTCCGCGCGGGCCGCGGTCGCTGGCCGGTCACCCACGCACCCGCCTGGCTTGCAGGCCGCTGGGACGCGACGTTCTTCTCGGATTTCGGCTCGAGCCCTCGCGTCTTCGAGCTCCGGGACGGGCCGCAGGGGCTCGAGGGGACCATGATCTCGAACACGGGCGACTACGGCCATTTCGCCGGACGCGTGGAGCGCGACAGCTTCGCGCTGGCGCACTTCGACGGCGCCTTCGTCTACTTGCTCACCGGCGCCCGCCATGGGGACACCCTGCGCGGCGTGTTCCACGCTGGGCTCCGGACCCAGACACCGTGGATCGCCATTCGGAGCACCGGCGCATCCCACCTCAAGACACCCACCGAAATCACCAGCGCAGACACCAGCGCGCCGTTCCGGTTCGCGTTTCCCGATCTCGCCGGGCGCATGGTGACGGAGCGCGACCCGCGATTCCGGGGAAAAGTCGTGCTGGTGGACATCTTCGGGAGCTGGTGCCCGACCTGTCATGACTCGGCGCCGGAGCTAGTGCGGCTCTATCGCAAGTATCACAGCCAGGGGCTCGAGATCGTTGGGCTGGCCTACGAGGTCACGGGCGATACGGCGACCGACGCCCGCCAGGTGCGGCGCTACCGGAAGAAGTTCGGAATTTCTTTTCCGCTGCTGCTCGCGGGGATCAACGACACCGAGGCGGCCGCGGCCACGCTGCCGCAGCTTCGCGGGTTCACGTCATTCCCGACGACCGTGTTCCTCGGGCGGGACGGCCGTGTGCGCCGGGTGCACGCGGGGTTCTACGGCCCGGCGACGGGGGCGCAGCACGAGCGGATGATCCGGGAGTTCGAGCGGGAGGTGGAGCGGTTGCTGGCCGAGCATCGGATTTGAGGAGGGAGGTGGTTGCGCTCACTTCGCCTTGACGCTCGCCGTCTTCGCCTCCGGATCGACCCGAAGACCCAGGAACTCCCCCGCAATCGCGTGCCCCGGCACACCGCAGAGCAGCCAGTACCAGCCTGCCTCCTCGGCAGTGAACGTTGTCCGGTCGCCCTGGCCGGCCGCGAGCCCCCCGGTGACGTTCCGGGTCAGCGCGTTGGTGAACGCCGCCCGCCCACCCTCGAGCGGCAGCTTCTCGCGCTCCGCCATGACCACCAGGCTGTGCGCCGACGCGGAGTCGGCGTTCCGCCAGTCCCACTGCACCGTCCAGCCGAGGGGCACGACGATCTGGAGAGCGCCACTGTGGTGCGCGTTGAGGAGCGCCGGACCGCCGCCGCTGCCCGGGGTAACCTGGAGGGCGATCGTCACGGTCCGACCCGCGGTGTCGGCGACCAGCCAGGCGGGGGTGTCCTGTGCGTAGCCGCAGTCGGCGGCCGCGCCGAGGAGGACGAGGGCGCCGGCCCAGGGCCGGCCGAATCGCAGGAGAACGTGCACCATGTGCCGGTCTGGCCCCCATTTCCGGTCGTCGGTACCTTCAGTGCTCGCAGGCTCGCAAACTAACCGAGGAGCGTCACGATGGCGGGACTACTGTCGAGAGCGCGCATCGTCGCCGGCCCGGGCTTCAACCGCTGGCTGGTGCCCCCTGCCGCCCTCGCCATCCATCTCAGCATCGGGCAGGCCTACGCCTTCAGCGTCTTCAAACTGCCGCTGACCAAGGTCCTGGGCATCACCGACTCGACCGCCGCCGACTGGAAGCAGACCGAGCTCGCCTGGATCTTCACCCTCGCCATCGTGTTCCTGGGGTTGTCGGCCGCGGTCTTCGGCCGGTGGCTGGAGCACGCCGGCCCCCGGAAGAGCGGCGTGGTGGCAGCCTGCTGCTGGGGGCTTGGCTTCCTCGTCTCCGCCGTGGGCGTCCGGTCCCACAACATCTGGCTGCTGTACCTGGGGTACGGGGTGCTGGGCGGCTGCGGGCTCGGCCTGGGCTACATCACGCCCGTCTCCACTCTGATCAAGTGGTTCCCCGACCGCCGGGGCATGGCCACCGGGATGGCGATCATGGGCTTCGGCGGCGGAGCGATGATCGCGAGCCCGCTGTCGCAAATGCTGCTGGACCACTACAAGTCGCCGACATCCGTCGGGGTCGCCGAGACCTTCGTCACCCTGGGCGTGATCTACCTGGTCGCCATGCTGTCGGGCGCCTTCCTCTTCCGGGTGCCCGAGGCGGGATGGAAGCCGGCGGGCTGGATCCCGCCGGCCGCCGACCGCCACACCCTCATCACCCGGCGCCACGTCCACGTGGACAACGCGCTCAAGGCCGCGCCGTTCTACTTTCTCTGGGCGGTGCTTTTCCTCAACGTGACGGCCGGCATCGGGATCCTCGAGCAGGCCTCGCCGATGATCCAGGAGATGTTCAAGGGCGTCGTAAAGCCCAGCGGGGCCGCCGGGTTCGTCGGCCTGCTGAGCCTGTTCAACATGGCCGGTCGGTTCGGCTGGAGCTCGTTGTCGGACCGGATCGGGCGCAAGCGGACGTACGCCGTCTTCTTCACCCTGGGGCCGATCCTGTACCTGCTGCTGCCCTACGCGGGCCGGATCGGCAGCGTGGTGCTGTTCGTCTCCTGCGCGGCCGTGATCCTCACAATGTACGGCGGGGGCTTCGCCACGATTCCGGCCTACCTGTCCGACCTGTTCGGGACCCAGTACGTGGGGGCCATCCACGGGCGGCTGCTCACGGCATGGTCGGCGGCCGGGGTCGCGGGGCCGGTGCTGGTCAACTACATCCGGGAATACCAGATCGACCGGGGAGTGCCGGCGGCCCAGGCATACAACGTCACGATGTACCTGATGGCCGGCCTGCTGGTGGCGGGGTTCTTCGCCAACCTGGCGGTGCGGTCGGTGGCCGATCGCCACTACATGTCGGACGAGGAGCTGGCCCGGGAGCGCGGGCTGGCGGCGGCGGGGAGCCGTACATGACCGATTGCATAAAATCCCTTTGCCCTGAATATTGTTACGGTCGCGCCAGGAGCCGAGGCGGGCCGATTTCCGGATGGAGCGTCGCATGAACGAGGACGAGCGGTCGCCGGAGGGGGGCGCCGGCCAGTGGGGCCTGGTGGCGTTGGCGTGGGTCCTGGTTGGAGTTCCGCTGCTGTGGGGGGTCTGGAACACGCTGCTGAAGGCGGCGGCGCTGTTCCGCTAGGCGGACCGGTGCATGGTCAGACCCCGGGGCGAGAACGCAAAGCTTTGCATTGAATAGACTTGGCCGGGCGGCGCGAGCCCGGAAGGTCCTACTGTCGGGATTCTGGGGTCTTGACTGGCGCACCGCGCATCGCAGATTGTATCCGGTTCAACACTTAGCGCCCCCGAATCGACGACGCCCTCAGGGCGACCACCCACGGCACCGAGGACTTCCGATGTTGCCCGCCACCGGCACGCCCGATCGGGGCCAGGGCGGGCAGGCGGTCGGGTGCCATGATCAGATCGACGGGGCCTCGACTCTCGGCAGGGGCTTCGCCGGGACGTAGCGGATACCGGATCCCGGGGACCTCTCCCCTTGATCCATCGCGGACCGCCACGGTCCGTTCCCGCACAGCAGGTCCTGCTGAAAGGAAGAGTGTCCATGAGCATGAGGACGCGTTGGTGGGTAGCCCCGGTGCTCCTCGCCGCGGCGAGCCAGGCTGCGGCCCAAACTGGCGACTGGACGACGTACGGCGGCAACGACTGGAATCAGCGATACTCCACCCTCAAATCGATCACGACTTCGAACGTCTCGCAGCTGGTGCCCCGGATGATCTTCCAGACCGGGATCGCCAAGCTGGGCTCGTTCGAGAATACGCCGATCGTCTCGAACGGCACGATGTACGTGACGACGCCCTACAACACGCTCATTGCCTACGATCTGAAGACCAAGAAGCAGATCTGGCGGTACGAGCACAAGCTGGGCAGCACCATCACCTGTTGTGGCCCGAATAATCGCGGGGTGGCCATCCACGGCGGCGCCCATGTCTACATGGGAACGCTGGATGCCCACCTGATCGCCTTCGACGCCAAGGACGGCAAGGTCCTGTGGGACAAGGAAGTCGCAGATCCCGCCTTCGGGTACAGCATCACCCACGCACCCCTCATCGTCGGCGACAACGTCATCGTCGGCGTATCCGGCGGCGAGTACGGCATCCGCGGCAACGTGACCGCGTACAATGCCATGACCGGCGATCAGGTGTGGCGCTGGTACTCGATTCCCGCCCCCAAGGGCGATCCCACCTTCGACGACAAGGCCCCGAACGGCTGGTTCGGCACCTGGGCTCCCAAGGCCGAGGACGCCGATCTGCACCGGGACCTGACCAAGGAAAAGGGTGACAGCGCCCAGTACGCCGATGCCTGGAAGGTCGGCGGCGGCGGCGTGTGGACGAATCCCTCGTACGACAAGGAGTCGAACACCCTTTTCGTGACCGTCGGCAATCCGTCGCCCGATCTCGACGGCAGCACGCGGCCGGGCGACAACCTCTACACCGATTGCATCGTCGCCATCGACGCGTCGTCGGGGAAGACCAAGTGGTATTACCAGACGGTGCCCCACGACGTGTGGGACCTGGACGCGACCTCGCCCTCGGCCATCACGAAGCTGGGGGGGAAGAAGGTCGTGCTTCATGCCGGCAAGACCGGCTGGCTCTACGTGGTCGACGCCGAAACCGGCAAGCTCGTCCGCAAGAGCGACGCCTTCGTGCCGCAGGAGAACATGTTCGCCCTGCCGACCGAGAAGGGCGCGCGTATGCTCCCCGGCGCCAACGGCGGCTCGGAGTGGTCGCCGATCTCGGTCGATCCCACCCTGGGTTACGCGTTCGTCGCGGCACTGCACCAGCCGATGAACTACATCGTCCACACGGCGCCGTACGAGAAGGGCCGCCTGTGGCTCGGCTCCGCCTTCGTGGCCATCCCGGGCGAGGAGCAGTATGGCCTCTTCTCGGCGGTCGACCTCAAGACCGGCAAGATCGCCTGGCAGAACAAGGTGCCGCAGCCGATGATGGGCGGCTCACTGGCCACCGCCGGCGGGCTCACGTTCACCGGTGAAGGCAACGGCAACTTCAACGCCTACAATTCCAAGACCGGCAAGCTGCTGTGGCAGTTCAATGCCGGCGCGGGGTGCAACTCGGCCCCTATGTCATTCACCTTCGGTGGTGAGCAGTTCATCGCCGTGGCGTGTGGCGGCAACTTCCAGATCAGCTATCCGCTCGGTGATGCGCTCATGGTCTTCGGCCTCCCGGCCAAGGCCGGCGCGATGAAGAACTAGCAGCCAGATTCGGCCGGCAGGGTGCCCATGTCGGGTGTCTTGCCGGCCGATTCCTTTGGTCACCGGCTCTCCACCGGGTCCTCTTGCTGGGAGGTGCACACATCGCTCACTGGTCCGACGAATAACCCGCGCGACCGGCACCCGACGCCGGCTGCGGTCCCGATTGTGTGGTGCAGGTACGTCCCGAAGGTTGGCTGTCGTTGGCGGTCAATACTTACTCCGAGGGAGAAGCACCTATGAAGAAAGTCGCACTGTTGTGCTTGGGTCTGGCGATGGGCGCGGCCAATGCCGCGGAAGCCCAGCTCACGATGCAGATGAGCAACGGCTGGAGCTTTACGTTCGCCGGCAACGTGAACGCGTTCGCGATCTATGAGTCGCAGAGCGAGAATGGCGCGACCACCACTGCCGTGGGCGGGCTGGTCGGTCCCGGCTCGGCGAAGGGCTTCAACATCCGCACCGGCCTTCTCCCGGCCTTCGCCGTGTTCGACGCGAAGGGCAAGGAGGGTGAAACGGACCTGGGCGTGCACTTCGGCTTCGCCCCGCAGATCCAGTGCGGCAACCAGGCGCACGACTGCTTCGGCGCCCAGATCGACATGCGTCAGGTGTTCCTGACCGTCGGCGGCACCTGGGGTCAGATCCTCGCCGGCCGTGAGATCGGCCTGTTCAACCGGCAGAACATCCTGACCGACCAGACCCTGTTCGGCATCGGCGCCACCGGCGGCATCAACGGCGGCGGCACCACCCTGGGCCGCATCGGCTTCGGATACATCTATCCGCAGTTCGTAGCGCAGATGACCTACTCGACTCCCGCTGGCCGCCCGACGCAGCTCTCGATCGGTATCTTCCAGCCGTCGTCGCTCGTCAACGAGAACGACGGGGCGGTGTATGATCAGACCCAGGTTCCGCGTGTCGAGGCGGAGCTGGTGTACAGCAGCGGCAACGTGAAGGGCTGGGTCAACGGCACCGCGCAGAACGCCAAGAACACCGCTAACGATGAGTCCAAGACCGCGGCCGGCGTCGGCGGCGGCCTCCGGTTCGGCAACGCCATGTTCTCCCTGACCGGCAGCGGCTACTGGGGCAAGGGCATCGGCACCACGCTCCAGTTCAACGGCGTGAACTCCGGCCTCGGCTTGGCCGTGGACGGCCTCGGCGTCGGCAACGACGGCGAGCTCCGGAACTCGTACGGCTTCATCGGCCAGATCACCGTCACGCCGGCCAACAGCAAGGTGACGCTCGCGGGCAGCTTCGGGTCGAGCTACCTCAAGGCCACCGATGGCGAGGCCGCCTTCAAGACCGAGAACTCGCTCATCTCCGGCGGCATCTACTACCAGGCCACCAAGTCCCTCAAGGTCGTGGGCGAGGGCAACTACGCCTGGACGAAGGACAAGGAGTCGACCGCGGACAAGAACAAGACTTTCGCGCCGACCATCGGCCTGATGCTGTTCTTCTAAGCCGATCGTAGTTCAATGTACCACGCGACGGCCTCCCCCTTGGTGGGAGGCCGTCGTCGTTTGGTGGCGGTCGGTGTAGATTTCGCGCTTCCCATTCCTCACACCGGAGCACTCGATGGGCTATCGTCGGTTTCTGGCAGGCTTCGTCGCGCTGGCGGGATGCGCCCATGCATATGCATCTCCAACTACGGTCAAGACCAGCTCCGCACCCGGGGTCGTGTTCGACTGCGTCAAGCAACAGCTCGGGGTGCTCGACTACAAGCAGAGCTCCATCGATACCGACGCCCTGCGCGTCAACGCGACCAAGATCGACCTGAAGACCCGGCGCAGCGACACCCAGTTCCGGCGCATCCTGCAGAAGCTGGAGGTCGAGGTGGCCCCGGGCGCCGATGGACAGACGAGCCTCGAGGTGGTCCCGCGCACCTTCGGCGAGTACACGACGCAGCGGGGGCCGACCGAGGTGGAGGAGAAGCCGATGGAGGCGGTGACGAACGACGCGCACAGCCTGCTGGAGGCGTGCAAGAGCTGAGTTTCGGCCCGGGACGGCAGCGGTGCCGATGCGGGGCGTCCCAGGCGGGGCGCCCCGCTGTGCGTCAGTACCATCCGTTCCCGGCTGCTGCTAGCTTCCACGGCGAACACCGGCCACACTGATCAAGCAGAAGGAGAGCGGCAGTGGCGGTACCGCTGGTCCAACTCACGCGCTCGGCCCCGACGTCCGGGTCCTTGCCCACCGCCGCCCCGGCGAGGAAGCCCGGGTGGCTCAAGGTGAAGGCCCCGGGCGGGACGAACTACGTGCACCTGAAGAGCCTGATGCGCGAACTCGGGCTCCACACGGTATGCGAGGAAGCCCGCTGCCCCAACATCGGCGAATGCTGGGAGCACAAGGCGGCCACGTTCATGATCCTGGGCGACGTCTGCACCCGGAACTGCACCTACTGCGCGGTCTCCCACGGCACGCCGACGGCGTTCGACCCGCTCGAGCCCGTGCGCCTGGCCGAGGCGGTCGAGCGCATGGGCCTGGCTCACGTGGTGATCACCTCGGTGGACCGCGACGACCTGCCGAACGGCGGCGCCGAGGCCTTCGCCGGGTGCATCACGGAGATCAAGCGCCGTCTCCCGGACACCTCCGTCGAGGTGCTGATTCCCGACTTCAAGGGCTCGGAGCAGGCGCTCCGCATCGTGATGGACGCGCAACCCGACATCCTCAATCACAACCTCGAGACCGCCGAGCGGCTCTACCGGCTGGCCCGGCCGGGCGGCCGGTACGACCGGGCGCTCGGGCTGCTGGCCAATGCCCGGCGCATGGATGCCGGCGCGCTGACCAAGAGCGGCATCATCCTCGGCATGGGTGAGGAGTGGGATGAAGTGCTGGTGTGCATGCGGGACCTTCGGCGGAGCGACGTGAACATCCTGACCCTGGGCCAGTACCTCCGCCCATCCGACGGCCACCTGCCGGTGGCCCGCTACTACACGCCGGAGGAGTTCGCCGAGCTCCGGGATCTCGGGCTGGCGATGGGATTCTCGCACGTGCAGTCGAGCCCGCTCACTCGGTCGTCGTACCACGCGTGGGAACAGGCGGCGGCAGCTGGCCGCCGTCCCGAGCGAAGCGAGGGATCTCTCACCCGGAGCACCGGCTGATGGCCGGCACTGCCGCCCCCAAGCCCAGCACGCGCCGCCGCGGCCTCGATCCCGCTCGGTCGGAGGAGTACCGGGGCTGGCTCCGCCAGATGATGCTCATCCGCCACTTCGAGGAGAAGGCCGGCGAGGCGTACAGCCTGGGCAAGATCGGCGGGTTCTGTCACCTCTACATCGGGCAGGAAGCGGTGGCCGTCGGGAGCCTCGCGGCCCTGCGCCCGGACGACTACATCACCTGCTCCTACCGCGAGCACGGCCATGCGCTGGCGCGCGGGATCAGCGCGCGCGCCGTCATGGCGGAGCTGTTCGGCAAGGCCGCGGGCACCAGCGGCGGCAAGGGCGGCTCGATGCACATCTTCGACGCCTCGCTCGGGTTCCTCGGCGGGCATGGCATCGTCGGCGGGCACATCCCGCTCACGACCGGCATGGCATTCGCCGCGAAGTACCGCAACACCGACCAGGTGGCGATCTGCTACTTCGGCGAGGCCGCGGTCAACAACGGCGCCTTCCACGAAGCGCTCAACATGGCCGCCCTCTGGAAGCTGCCGGCCATCTACATCTGCGAGAACAACCGCTACGGCATGGGCACCGCGCTCGAGCGCGCCAGCGCCATCTACGACATCTCCGAGCGGGCGTGCTCCTACGACATGGCCAACGAGGTGGTCGACGGCCAGGACGTGCTGGTGATGCACGCCGCCATGGAGCGGGCGGTCGAGCGGGCCCGGAAGGACAAGCACCCGACCCTGCTCGAGGTCCGCACCTACCGCTTCATGGGCCACTCGATGTCGGATCCGATCCATGGCCACTACCGCACCCGCGAAGAAGTCGAGGATCAGCGGAAGCGCGATCCGATCGCGGTCTGGTCACATCGGCTCATCGAGGACGGGCTGCTCGATCAGGCCGCGGCGAAGGCGCTCGACAAGGAGGCGCTGGAGGAGGTGGACGACGCGTACAAGTTCGCGGACGAGGCGCCGGATCCGGAGGCGGGGGAGCTGTATACGCATGTGTATGCGGACTGAGGCGGTGCGCGTTGGGCCCCACCAGCGTCATCCGAACACGTACGCTGCACTCCGGGTAGCGCCGCGAAGGAGCCATGCCCCGGCGCCTGGCTCCCTTCGCTGCGCTCAGGATGACGATCGCCGCGTGCATACTACCGCGGCTTGACGGACATGGCCATCCTCACCTACCGCGACGCCCTCAACCAGGCCCTCCGCGAGGAGATGCAGCGTGACCCCGACGTCTTCCTCATGGGCGAGGAAGTCGGCGTCTATCAGGGCGCCTACAAGGTGAGCCGTGGCCTGCTCGACGAATTCGGCCCGATGCGGATCGTCGACACGCCCATCACCGAGCTCGGCTTCGCCGGGGTCGGGGTCGGTGCGGCGATGGTCGGCCTCCGGCCGGTCATCGAGTTCATGACCTGGAACTTCGCCTTGCTGGCGATCGACCAGCTCATCAACTCGGCGGCCAAAATGCGCTACATGTCCAACGGCCAGGTGGGCGTGCCGGCGGTCTTCCGCGGGCCGGGCGGCTCCGCCCTCCAGCTCGGCGCGCAGCACTCGCAGGCGTTCGAGAGCTTCTACGCGCACATCCCTGGCCTCAAGGTGGTCATGCCCGCCACGCCGGCCGACGCCAAGGGCCTGCTCAAGAGCGCCATCCGGGACGACAACCCGGTGGTGTTCATCGAGGGCGAGATGCTCTACAACCTCAAGGGCGAGGTTCCCGAGGGCGAGCACATCATCCCGCTCGGCAAGGCCGACGTGAAGCGCGCCGGGAGCGACGTCACCATCATCTGCCACTCGAAGACGGTGGCGGTGGCGCTCAAGGCCGCCGAGCAGCTCGCGACCGAGGAGATCGACGCCGAGGTCCTGGACCTTCGCACCATCCGCCCGCTGGACACCGAGGCGGTCCTGTCGTCGGTGGCCCGCACGCACCGCTGCGTGGTCGCCGAGGAAGGGTGGCCGTTCGCGGGCGTCGGCGCGCAGGTGGTCGACACCATTCAGCGGGAGGCGTTCGACGAGCTCGACGCGCCCATCCTCCGCGTCACCGGCGCGGACGTGCCCATGCCCTACAACAAGCACCTCGAGAAGGCCGCGAAGGTCGACCCTGCCCGGGTCGTCGCCGCGGTGCACTCGGTGCTGTACCGCGACTGAGCGATGGCAACTAAAGTGGTCATGGAGGCGCTCTCGCCCACGATGGAGGAGGGGCGCCTGGTCGAGTGGAAGAAGGGCGAGGGCGACCCGGTGGCCGTGGGCGACGTCCTGGCCGAGGTCGAGACCGACAAGGCGGTGATGGAGCTGGTGGCCCGGGCGGGCGGCACGCTGCTCAAGCAGGTGGTGCCCGCCGGCGCGACGGTCCCGGTTTCGGAGCTGGTGGCGCTGATCGGCGAACCGGGCGAGGCGGTGGACAACGGCAAGCCGGCGGCGCCCGCAGACAGCGCACCGGCCTCACCAGCCGAGAGGGCGACGCCTCCGGGACCTCCAGCGGCCTCCGCTTCTCCAGCGGCCTCCGCGCCCGCAGCCCCTTCCACGCCCCCAGCGCCCCCCGCCCGCCCAGCGGCGCCCTCCCCTGCCCCAGCGGGCGCCTCCACCGGTCGCGTGAAGGCCTCACCCCTGGCTCGCCGGATCGCGGCAGAGCGCGGCATCGATCTGGGCGGCATCGCCGGCACCGGCCCCGAGGGCCGGGTGGTGCTCCGCGACCTGGAGGGAGCACCGGCTACACCGCGCGCCGCGGCTCCCGCCGGCGGGGCTCCGACCCCCGCGGCGGCAGCCCCGGGGGCTCCAACGCCGCCCCGCCCCGTCGTCGTCCGCTCGCCCGACGGCGCGCCCTTCACCGACGTGCCGCTCTCCCAGATCCGGAAGACCATCGCCCGCCGCCTGGCGCAGTCGATCGGCCCGATCCCGACGTTCTACCTCACCACCGAGGTGGACATGGAGCGGGCCTGGGATGCGCGCGAAGGGCTCAAGGCCCTCGGCGAAGGCCCCAAGGTGTCATTCAACGACATCATCATCAAGGCCGTCGCGACCGCGCTCCGGCAGCATCCGGCGTGCAATGCCTGGTGGCAGGACGACCGGATCCGCTACTGGCACGAGGTGCACGTCAGCATGGCGGTGGCCATCGAGGAGGGGCTCATCACCCCGGTCATCCGGCATACCGACCTCAAGTCGCTGCGCGAGATCGCGGCCGAGTCGCACGACCTGGCGGGGCGGGCCCGCGAGCGCCGCCTCGCGCCCGAGGAGTACACCGGCGGCACGTTCTCGGTGTCGAACCTGGGCATGCTCGACATCGACGAGTTCACCGCCGTGATCAATCCGCCCGAGGCCGGGATCCTGGCGGTCGGTCGGATTGTTCAGAAGGCGGTCGTACACGAGGGGCAGCTCGCCGCACGGCGGCGGCTCCGGCTCACCATGTCGTGCGACCACCGGGTCATCGACGGCGCGACCGGGGCGCAGTTCCTGAAGACGCTGAAGGCGATGCTGGAGAATCCGCTGGCGTTGGTGTGGTAGGCGGCCTGCCCTTTTCGGAGTCACCCTGAGCCCTGGCTTCGCCCAGGGTAGACTCCGCGAAGGGGGCAGAACCGGCATGGCCCCCTTCACTTCGTTCAGGGTGACTCCGAGTAGGCGTGTGTATCCGGACAGAGTTTCTGTGACCATTTACTAGAGGACATCCGTGGCAGCAACCCAGTTCGACGTCATCATCATCGGCGGCGGCCCCGCCGGTTACGTCTGCGCCATCCGCGCCGCCCAGCTCGGGCTGGCGACGGCCGTCGTGGAGCGCGACAAGCTGGGCGGGGTGTGCGTCAACATCGGCTGCATCCCGACCAAGGCGCTGCTGCACAGCGCGTACGTGGCCAACCTGGTGGCGCACGACGCGAAGGACCTGGGCGTCGAGGTGAGCGGAGTCAAGGCGGACTACGGCGTGGCCATGCGGCGCTCGCGCAAGGTCTCCGAGCAGAACTCGAAGGGCGTCGAGTTCCTGATGAAGAAGCACAAAGTCACGGTGATCAAGGGCACCGGCGTCCTGGGCAAGAACCGCACGGTGAAGGTGGGGAGCGACGAGTACCAGGCCCGGAAGGCCCTGGTCATCGCCACCGGCTCGCGGGTGAAGGGGATTCCGCAGATCGGGCTCGAGATCAACAAGACGACGGTCATCAGCTCGGACGAGGCGCTGTTTCTCACCGAGGTGCCGAAGACCCTCGCCGTGATCGGCGCGGGCGCGGTGGGCTGCGAGTTCGCCGACATCTTCCATGCCTTCGGCAGCAAGGTCACGCTGATCGAGGCGCTGCCGCGCATCCTCCCGCTCGAGGACGCCGAGTCGTCGGACGCGCTGGCCAAGAGCTACAAGAAGCGCGGCATCACGGTGCATGCGGGCGTCACGGTGACGAAGGCGACGGTGGCCCCGAACAAGGTCACGCTCGAGTTCGAGGCCGCCGGCAAGAAGGAGTCGGTCGAGGTCGAGAAGGTCCTGATGGCGGCTGGGCGGGCGGTCAACACCGAGTCGATGGGATTCCAGGAGGCGGGCGTCCAGCTCACCGACCGCGGGTTCGTGAAGGTGAACCTCGCCACGCTCGAGACCACGTCGCCGGGGGTGTACTGCATCGGCGACGTGGCCGGCCCGCCGATGCTGGCGCACAAGGGCAGCCGCGAGGGCGTCCACGTGGCGGAGCTGATCGCGGGCGGCCATCCGCATCCGATCAAGTACGACAACGTGCCCAGCGTCACCTACTGCCACCCCGAGGTGGCCAGCATCGGGATGACCGAGGATCAGGCGAAGGAGCGGAAGCTCGAGTACCAGGTCGGCCGCTTCCCGTTCAGCGCCAACGGCCGTGCCCGGAGCACCAACGAGACCGAGGGCTTCGTCAAGATCATCCGGGACAAGAAATACGGCGAGATCCTGGGGGCGCACATCGTCGGCAGCCATGCCTCGGAGCTGATCCACGAGCTCACCGTGGCCCGCGAGAACGAGTACACGGTCGAGGAAGTCGATCTCGCCATCCACGCCCACCCGACCCTCTCGGAGGCGATCGCCGAGGCGGCGCTCGACTCGATGGGGCGGGTCATCCACATCTGACCGTGGGCCCCATCCGCCTGGTCGGGCTGGCGATGGGGTCCGCGGTGGCGTTCGGGCTGGCCATCGTGAGCGCCACCGTGCTCGGCGTCGATCTGCTGCGGTCCGAGTCGCCCTCCCCCGCGCCCGAGCTCGGCGCGCCGCTCTATCTCCTCTTCTTCGGAACCATGGCGGGGGTCGTGCTCGCCGGGGTCGTGGCATGGCGGGTCCTCGACCCCATCCTCTCCATTTACCGGCGCGGCGGGCTCAGCGTGGTGAGCGGGCTCGCCACCGTGGTCGCGATGCTGCTCTGCATTCCCGTCCACCAGCTCGCCGGCCGCGTCGGGCTCGGCGCGCTGGCCGTTGGGGCGCTCCTGCTGTCGCTGCTCCTCGGCCGGATGGTGCGCGCAGGGGAGGCCGTATGAGCGCGCGGCTGAGCGTCGTCGACCTCGGCCGCCGGCCCTACGCCGAGGTGCTGGAGCTGCAGCGGGCCCTCTGCCGGCAGCGGATGGCGGGTGAACGGCAGGAGGACCTCCTGCTCCTGGTCGAGCATGAGCCGGTGGTCACCCTGGGGCGCGGCACCCGTGCGACCAGTCTCCCGCTCGCGCCGGCCGAGCTCGAGCGTCGCGGGCTCGAGGTCGCGGAGGTCGAGCGCGGCGGCGACGTGACGTACCACGGCCCGGGCCAGCTCGTGGGATATCCGGTCCTCGATCTCCACGAGCACCGGGAAGACCTCCACTGGTATCTCCGGCAGCTCGAGGCCGCGCTCATTGCGGGGCTCGGCGCGCTGGGCGTGACGGCGGAGCGCTCCCCGGGGCTCACGGGCGTGTGGACGCGCGGGCGCAAGATCGCGAGCCTCGGCATCCACGTGAAGCAGTGGGTGACGTTCCACGGCTTCGCGCTCAACGTGAGCACGGACCTGAGTGCGTTCGAGCTGATCGTCCCGTGCGGGATCGAGGGCGTGGTCATGACGAGCGTCGCGGCGGAGCTCGGGCGGGGGGATGCGGCGGCGCTGTGGGAGGAGGCCCGCGAGGCAGTCGTGGAGGCGTTCGGGAAGACGTTCGGGTATGAGGGAGTGGGACGCGGATCCGTCATCCCGAGCGGAGCGAGGGACCTTCTCCACGATCCTCGAGCCATTCCCGGGCAAGGTCCCTCGCTCCGCTCGGGATGACGATCATCGCACGCCAAGGAACTCCACACGACATGCCCGACCGCATCGACGTACGCGACACCGGCCGCGAGCGCCTGCCACCCGGCCAGATCATCACCCACAAATGGCCGGTGTTGCACTATGGCACGGTACCCCGGGTCGACCTCGCCACCTGGCGCTTCGAGGTACGTGGCGCCGTGGAGCGGCCGCTCTCGCTGAGCTGGGACGACCTGCTGGCGCTCCCTCGCCGGGAGACCGCGTGCGACATGCACTGCGTCACCCGGTGGAGCCGCTACGACAACGTGTTCGAGGGGGTGCCGGTCCAGGAGGTGCTCGCGCGCGCGAGGGTCAAGTCCAGCGCGGCCTACGCGCTGGTGCACGCCGAGCAGAACTACTCGACCAACCTGCCGCTGTCGGACCTCGACCGGCCCGCCAACCTGCTCGCGCTCTCCCACAACGGAGAGCCTCTGACCCCGGAGCACGGCGGGCCGGTGCGTCTGCTGGTGCCTCACCTGTATCTCTGGAAGAGTGCCAAGTGGGTGACGGGCTTCCAGCTGCTCGAGGAGGATTATCCGGGATTCTGGGAGCAGAACGGGTACCACATGCGCGGCGATCCGTGGCAGGAGGAGCGGTACGGGCGGCCGGATCCGGTGCGGATGCGACGGGGACCGCGATGACAGTGCGCTAGCGGGGGGTTTGGCCCCTTCGCCCTTCGGGCTCAGGGCGGGTTGGGCGCTGGGCGGTTCAATTCGTTTGAGTCTTGTTTTTGGCGCCCAACCCGGTTTTCCTGTCTAGCATGGCAGAATCGCCCCGACGTCCGACGCCAGAGGCGCAGGCGGACCAACGGATCGCCGACATCCTGCGTGCGGCGGACAGCTGGTCCAGGGAGGCTCCACGGGCCCTCACCCCGGCGATCCGCGCCGTCTGCATCCGGCTCGCCGAGATGGTCGCCGATCAGCGGCATTACCTGTCGCCGCTGCCCGAGCCGCAGGAGAGCGAGCGCCGCACCGTCCTGACCATGGTGGCCGATCGCCTTCGCTCCAGCTCCGTGACCCAGGGACTGGACCCGCACCTGAAGGCGCTCGAGGAGCTGGAGCTCCGCTCGACCGGCTCCTGGTCGACGGTGGCGTCCGCGCAAACCGAATGGATCACCACCGCGATCCGTTATCTGGAGAGTTGCGCCGGGGCGCTGCCCGCGGACGAGCGACCCGATCCGTACTGGGCGGACGACGTCGTGGCGGGGATCATCGCTTCGGCGCGGGCACTCATCGGAATCGACGAGCTGCACGCCCGCACCGAGGCGCGCTACTCCGGCCCGGTCAAGCGGATGGCACCGGAAGAGGAGAGCTAGCCGCGGGGGCGCCGGCGGCCGCGCCCTTCTCGGCGAACAGCTCGAAGAACCGCCCAAAGATCTCGATCCCGCTCCAGAGCTGAGCGAGGTCGAGTTTTTCATTGGGGGAGTGGAGCCCGTCGTCCGGCAGCCCGATGCCCGTGAGCAGCACCGGCGCGCCCGAGAGTCCGAGCTCGGGGATGATGGGGATCGACCCGCCGGCCCGCACCCGCACGGCAGGCCGTCCGGTCACCGCTGCGAAGGCCTCGTCCAGCACCGCGAACGCCGGGTGGTCGACGTCGACCCGGACCGGATCGCCGCCGTGGAGGAGGGTGACCTTCACCTCCGCCCACCGCGGCGCCAGCGCGGCCACCGCGCGCTCGAGCTGCTTTCCCACCTTGACGTAACTCTGTCCCGGCACCAGCCGCAGGCTCACCTTTGCCGTCGCCTGCGCGGGGATCACCGTCTTCGCCCCCTCCCCCACGAAGCCGCCCTTGATGCCGTGGATTTCGAACGTGGGAAGCGCCCACACCCGCTCGAAGATCGAGTACTCCTTGAGCCCGGTGAGCACCTGCCCGGTCACTTCGTCCCGGAGGAAGGCCGCCTTGTCGAAGGGAAGCTGCTTCCAGGTCTTGAGCTCGTGCTTGGTCGGGGGCTCGACGGCCTTGTAGAGCTTGGGCACCTGGATCTCGCCATCGGCGTCCTTGAGCTTGGCCAGGATCCGGACGAGGGTCTCGAGCGCGTTGGGCGCGACGCCGCCGTAGGTGCCGGAGTGCAGGTCCCGCTCCAGGGTCCGGACCGAGATCTCGGCATAGCAGAGGCCCCGGAGCGCCGTATACACGGCGGGCCAGCCGGGGGCGTAGTATGACATGTCGCATACCAGCGCGGCGTCCGCGCGGGTGCGCTCGGGCTCCGCCCGCAGCAGGTCGGCGATGACCTGCCCGCCACACTCCTCCTCCCCCTCGAAGATGAAGCGGACGTTGAGCGGTGGCCGGCGCTCCGCATCGAGCGTCGCCTCGTAGGCCTTGAGCAGGCAGAAGACCTGGCCCTTGTCGTCGGCTGCGCCGCGCGCGTAGAGACTGCCGCCCCGCACGGTGGGCTCGAACGGCGGCGTGAGCCACTCCTCGAGCGGATCGGGCGGCTGGACATCGTAATGGCCGTAGATCAGCAGCGTGGGCCGGTCCGGCACGCTCGGACTCTCCGCCCAGACCACCGGGTGCCCCTGCCCCTCGATGATCTCCACTGTGGGACAGCCGAGGCTCATGAGCTCGTCCCGCAGCCATTCGGCGGCGCGGCGGCAGTCCGCCGCGTGGGCGGGCAGAGCGCTCACACTCGGGATGGAGAGGAACCCGGAGAGCTCGCCCAGCATGCGGGTCTGTTCGCGGGCGACGAAGCTGGTATCCATGGAAGGCAGTCCCGGAAAAAGGTAGAGCACGTGATCGCGGAGAAAGCTACACGCCAGGGAGAACCGCGCGAGAGGGCGCGTGACCTGCCTCACCGCTCGGGGCCCCCAGGCCGCCCTAGGATCGTGGTCCTTGGATCCGGGACGCCGGACGGCTGCGACTGCGGTCCGCCCAGCCCCCACAGTGGCAGGAGGCAGGATGTCGAAAGCTCATTTCACCGCGCTGGCCGCGGCGCTCGCCCTCGGGGCGTTCGCGCCGCGGCTCATGGCCCAGGACTCGTCCTCCATGACGCCGACGCGTCCGGACACGTCGGGCTACACCACCGGCGCCGGCGGCGTCGATACCAGCGCCCGTCCCGGCCGCGTCGGGGCCTCGGACACGGCCGTCGGCGGCGCGGTCGACACGTCGATCGGGAATTCCAGCGACAGCTCCACCTTCACCCCTCCAGCGGGCGCTGACACCTCGAGCGCGGCGGGAGGTGCCGGCACCGACAGCACGACACCGGGCGGCGGCGATACCAGCGGCATGCAGGGCCGGAGCGGGTCTGACAGCACGAAGCAGAGCGCTGAGGCGGAGCCGAGGCGGTCGGGAGCGGGTGGTGGTGACGGGTCGTCCGATTCGGGGGGCACCGAGCCGGCGAATTAGAGATCTTCGCTCCGGCGCCCGAGTCACCCTGAGCGCAGCGAAGGGGGCATGCCTGGAAGCATGCCCCCTTCGCTGCGCTCAGGGTGACTCGATGGTGTGTTACCTAGCCTGTCCCACGCTGTCCCCCACGGCCACCTCCAGCCGCACGTACGCGCTGTCCCCTTCCACCCCCTCCATCAGCGTGCCCATCGCCGCGACGCTTTCGCGAATATCCCGCCGGTGCTGCTCGAACCAGCGATCGAACAGGTCGAGCCGGGTGCGATAGATCAGCGCCCCGATCAGCCGCGCATTGTTGACCGGCCGCTCGGGCAGCCGGCCGATGGTGAAGGTCCGAAGCCGCGCCGCCACCGGCCCCTGGAGCTCCGAGCGGGCCCAGCCGGCGGCGTCCGCCCGGCCCTGCTCCAGGGCCGTCGAGTCCGGATGGGCGTCGTAGAGGATCCGCAGGCGATGCACGAGCCCGGCGTAGAACTCGCCCAGGACGATCTCGTCGTGCCACCGGTCGGCCGCGCGCTGGGCCAGCGCGCTGTCGCCCCGATCGCGGAAGAACGCCTGCGCCGAGTGATAGCCCACGAACTGGGCGTAGCTCTCGTTGAACGGGGTGGCGCTCTTCACGTACAGCGTGTTGTGCGCGATCTCGTGGAACACCGTGGCCGCCAGCTCCACGGAGTCGCCGGTCAGCGCGGTCGAGAGCAGCGGATCGTTGAACCAGCCCAGCGTGGAGAACGCGCCCGAGGGACGGAGATGGATGTCGTACCCGCGCGCCGCCAGCCGGGCGGCCTCGCGCTGCGCGGCCCTGGTGTCGAAGAACCCCTTGTAGGGGATCCGGCCGACGATGGGATACTTCCAGGTGTACGGGCAGATGCAGTCGCGCGGCGCGGCCTGCAACACGAGGAGCAGCGTGTCGCGGCCGACGTCGGCATAGGTAGTGTAGGTCTCCTTGGCCTCGAGGCCCAGGCGCGCGGCGTAGTCGCGGCTCGCCACGACCAGACCGAGCGCGTCCCGGAGGGCGGGCTCGGTGTGCGGGTCCGCGGCGAGTGCGACGATCGGCTGGCGGGCATGGAGAATCCGCGTTTCCTCGATGCCGGCGCGCGTCAGGTACCGGACGTCGTCGCTGGCCAGGTAGGCGGTGCCGTACCCGGCAAAGAGCGCGGCGACGACCACCAGGAAGACCACGCGCTTCACCGCACCCGCACGAGCGCGATCCGCGGCAGGGTGGTGCTCGCCAACGGGATCGATCCGGCGCCGTCGGTGAGGGTGAACGCGACCTCGACCGACCCGACCGGCTGAATGATGCGCACGTGGCGCCCCGATCCGCCGCGCAGCACGCCGGTCCGGTCATAGGTCCCGGTTCTGGTGCTGTCGGGGGTGAGCGGATACGGCTTGCTGAACACGGCCGGGAAGTTGGCCGCGTAGGTGGCCCGCAGATTGAAGCTGGTGTACTTCAGCCGGTCGCTCGACGGTGTGAAGCCGGGGAGGTTCGTCACGTAGTTCGCCATCTGCCACTGGGCGACGAGCGTGGGAAAGTCCTCGCTGGTCGCGGCCTCGACGTTCGCGGCGCCGGTGAGGTTGGTGAGCAGCAGCTTCCGCGTCAGCTCGGTGGCGGCCGGCTGGGTGGCCGCGAAATGGTCGCCCAGCCAGCGCACGAACAGCCAGGCGGCACCGCGCTCGGTCAACGACCCCCCGCCGGTGGACGGCGCCACGAGGAAGGTCGCTTCCGGGTCGTTCAGGTAGTTGTAGCCGTTGAACAGATCGTCGCCGATGAACTCGTCCTCGCACTGGGCGAAGGCCGGGCAGAACTCGTCCGGCACCTGCCGCCCGCCCAGCTCTTCGGCGTAGTGGGACAGCCCCTCGTTGAGCCAGGTTTCCTCGACGTCCCCCCCGCGTACCAGCACGTGCTGGTTGAAGCTGATCATGTGCTGGAATTCGTGGATGAAGACGCCGGGCAGGGACCTTGTGACGACGGCCTTGGTATACGAGTCGCAGTTCGGCATGTCCTGGCGCGGCACGGCGCCGTAGAAGATCTCGCCGTCGTTCGAGTGGTCCTGGCCCGGCAGCAGGTCCAGGCCGAAGAAGAAGCCAAGCACGATGCTGCCGGACGTGTTGCAGTCGGCGGACAGATCGTTCACGTGCTGGGTCAGCAGGACGATGACCACGCCATTGTTATCGAGATCCGGCTCGCGGCCGAAGGCGGTCGTGTCGATCGCGTAGAGGTGCGCGTCGAACAGCGCGCCGACGTCGTCCAGGTCGGTCTGGGTGAAGCCGGCCGGCGCATCGTCGTCGAGATAGATCGCTACCCGCTGGCCGACGACCTTGGCGGTGGCGGTGCTCTGGACGAAGCTGTCGCACGCCGTGGTGGCGCAGACGTCGAATGTTCGCACCGAGCCGACCACCGGGGGCACCGCCGCCACCGATGAAGCGGAAATGTGTGAGCGGGCGGCGCTCACCGCCGCCGGCTGCTGCGACAGCGTCCGCTCCCGCGTGCGCAGCATGTCGTGGAAAGCGGCGGCGGCGGACGGGGCCTTGTCCAGCGAGACCTGGCCCAGACGCGCGACCGTGGCCGATGGGCTCTCGCCGCCCTGGAGCTCATACGCGGCGGAATTCCCGTCCCGGCTCACCGTCCCGTCGCCCGAGAGAGCCACGAAGAGATATTCCGCTTCCGTGGCCCCGGCGCCCGGAATCCGGACACAGGCGTCCTCCGAGGCATCGAGGATGGTGAATTGTCCCGCAGTGAGAGTCGTCGGGGCTACCGACGAGCAGTCGACGGTGACGGGGGGGTTCGGATCGCTGCCGCACGCGGCGGTCGCGAGCGCGCCGACCAGCAGGGTCCAGCGGGCTAAGGCTCGGGTCACGTGGGGAACTCCGGGGCAGCGGATGTAGGGGTCAAAATCCCCAGCAAGATAAGGAATCACAACGGTTTTTGACAATCGTTCGAGGCTCCGGTACCTTCTCTCGGTGTCCGAGACCAACTGGCTGGCGCAGGTCAGGTTCGGGGCCGACGGGCTGGTGCCCGTGGTGGCCCAGGAGAGCCGGTCCGGCGACGTGCTGATGCTGGCATTCGCGAATCGGGAGGCGCTCGAGCAGACCGCCGCCACGGGCCGGGCGCACTATTACAGCAGGTCCCGCGCCGCGCTCTGGCGCAAGGGCCAGACATCCGGCCACGAGCAGACCGTCCGCGAGATCCGGATCGATTGCGACGGGGATGCCATCCTCTACCGCGTCGAGCAGACCGGGCCCGCCTGCCACACCGGTACCCGCACCTGCTTCTCGGCGGCCGTGGCGCCGGACGGCCATACGACGCCCGGTGAGGATCCCGGTGCACACCTGCTGACCCGTCTGGCCGCCACGATCGCGCAACGGGCGGCGGAGCGTCCCGAGGGGTCGTACACCGCGCAGTTGCTGGACCGTGGCGTGGCCGCCATCTCCCAGAAAGTGGGCGAGGAGGCGGTCGAGGTCGTCGTCGCGGCGAATGCGGAGGAGCCCGAGCGTCTCGCGTCCGAGGCGGCCGATCTTCTCTATCATCTCTTGGTGCTGCTGCAAGCTCGCGGTGTCCCGCTGGACGCCGTCTGGAAGGAGCTGGCGCACCGTAGTCGGTAGGCATGGCCTTCGTCCATCTCCACACCCACAGCGAATATTCGTTGCTCGACGGGGCCAGCCGGATCCCCGATCTCGTCGCGCACGTCAAGAAGCTCGGCATGGATAGCCTGGCCGTGACCGACCACGGCAACATGCACGCAGCCTGGTCGTTCTACGACGCCGCCAAGGCCGCCAAGATCCGTCCGATCCTCGGCTTCGAGGCCTATCTCGCGTTCGGCCCGCGCCAGGCGCGCGAGAAGCCGAGCAACGCGCCCGCCGCCTACAGCCACCTCGTCCTGCTCGCGAAGAACCGCGCCGGCTACAAGAACCTCGTCCGGCTGACCTCCATCGGGTACACCGAGGGGTTCTACCGGCGGCCGCGGGTGGACAAGGAGTGCCTGGAGAAGTACAGCGAGGGGATCGTCTGCCTCGCGGCGTGTCTGTCAGGGGAGGTGGCGCTGCACCTCCGGCAGGGCCGGTACGAAGAGGCGAAGCGCAGCGCCGAGTGGTTCGCGCGGGTGTACGGCAAGGACGGATTCTGGCTCGAGGTGCAGAGTCACGGCATCGCCGAGGAGCGGCTGGTCACCGAGGGGATGCTCCGGCTGGGCCAGGAGCTGGGCATCGGCGTCGTGGCCACCAACGACGCCCACTATCTCCGGCGGGAAGACGCCGAGTCGCATGATGTGCTGCTGGCCATCGGCACCGGCAGCGACCTCGACGACCCGAAGCGGTTCCGGTTCACCGGCGAGGAGTCGTACGTCAAGTCCGAGAAGGAGATGAAGACGCTCTTTCCGGACCATCCGGAGGTCCTGGCCAACACCCAGACCGTGGCCGACCTCTGCGAGTTCGACTTCGAGAAGAAGTACTTCCTGCCCGGCTTTCCCCGGCCCGCCGGCTACGATACCGACGAAGCCCTGCTCGAGGACCTGGCCCGCCAGGGCGCGGCCCGGCGCTACGGGACCCCGCTCCCCACGGCGGTCGAGGAGCGGCTGGGCTATGAGCTCCGGGTCATCAACACGGCGGGCTACGCCGGCTACTTCCTCATTGTCCAGGATTTCATCGCGGCCGCGCGGGAGCGCGGGATCCCCGTCGGCCCCGGCCGCGGCTCGGCGGCCGGCTCGATCGTGGCGTACTCGCTCGGCATCACCGACGTCTGCCCGCTCCGGTTCGATCTGCTGTTCGAGCGCTTCCTCAACCCCGAGCGCGTGTCGATGCCCGACATCGACGTCGACTTCTGCTTCGAGCGCCGGGGCGAGGTGATCGAGTACGTCCGCCAGCGCTACGGCCGGGCGAGCGTGGGCCAGATCGTCACCTTCGGGACGATGAAGGCGCGGGCCGCGGTCAAGGACGTGGCCCGCGTCCTTCGGATCCCGCCGGGCGAGGCCGACCGGATCACCAAGCTGATTCCGTCGGGCCCCGCGTACAGCCTCACGATCCCCGAGGCGGAGCGGAAGGTCGACGAGCTCAGGGACCTGGTGAAGGGCAACCCGGCGTATCGACGGCTGCTGGACCTGAGCTCCCGGATCGAGGGGATCTCGCGGCACATGTCGGTGCACGCGGCAGGCGTGGTGATCGCCCCGGGGCCGCTGGCGGAGTATGTGCCGGTCTGCACAGCCCCCACCAAGGGCGCGGGCGCGGCAGCGGACGGCGAAGAGTCCATCATCACGCAGTACGAGATGGGCGCGCTCGAGAAGGTCGGCATGCTCAAGATGGACATGCTCGGCCTCAAGACGCTCACCGTGATCCACGATGCGGTGCAGATGATCGCCGCCCGCGCGGGCGTGGACATCGACATGGCCGCGCTGACGTTCGACGACCCCAAGGTCTACGAGCTGCTGCGCCAGGGGCGCACGGCCGGCGTCTTCCAGTTCGAGTCACCGCTGGCGACCGACACCCTCCGCGCCATGAAGTGCGACCGGTTCGACGACCTGGTCGCCTGCAATGCGCTGCTCCGCCCGGGCCCGCTCGACGCCGGGATGCACACCGTCTTCATCCGGCGGAAGCTCGGGCTGGAGAAGGTCACCTACCCGCACCCCTCGCTGCAGGAGGTGCTGGAGCCGACCTACGGCGTCATCACCTATCAGGAACAGGTGATGCGGATCGCGAACGTGCTGGCCGGGTTCAGCCTGGCCGAAGCCGACGTGCTCCGGAAGGCGGTGGGCAAGAAGGACGCGGAGCTGATCAAGAAGGAGCTGGGCAAGTTCTGCGAGCGGGCCATGGCGCTGGGCCACCCGAAGAAGATGGTGGACGAGATCGCCGCGCAGATCGAGACCTTCGGCCGCTACGGCTTCAACAAGTCGCACTCGGTGGCCTACTCGGTGCTGTCGTACCAGACTGCGTGGCTCAAGGCCCACTACCCCGCCGAGTTCATGGCGGCGCTGCTGTCGTCGGAAATCGGCAACACCGACAAGGTGGTGCAGTACATCAACGAGGCGCGCGAGCTCGATCTCGAGGTACTGCCGCCGGACGTCAACGAGTCCGGGTTCAAGTTCACGGTGGTGGGAGACCAGCGCATCCGGTTCGGCCTCGGGGCCATCCGGAACGTCGGCTGGGGCGCCATCGAGAGCATCATCGCCGCTCGGCAGGACGCGCCGTTCACGGCGCTGGCCGACTTCGCCGAGCGGATCGACCTCCGGCTCTGCAACAAGCGGGTGCTGGAGTCGCTGATCGTGGCCGGCGCGTGCGACGGGCTCGGCGGCCACCGGAAGCAGCTCTGCGAGGCGCTCGACCACGTCCTGGGCGAGGCGCAGCTGCTGCAGCAGGAGAAGGAGGCGGGCCAGGAGTCGCTCTTCGGCGAGGCCACAGTACCGCGCCCGAGGCCGGTGAGCCTGCCCGACATTCCCGCCTGGACCGAGGCCGAACGGCTCGTCAAGGAGAAGGAAGTGCTCGGCTTCTTCATCTCCGGCCACCCGCTCGAGCGGTTCCGCGACGAGGTCGAGCTGTTCGGGACCCGGACCACCGCCACCCTGGGCGAATGGAGCGAGCACCCGGTGACGGTGGCGGCGGTGGTGACCGGCGTGAAACGACAGATCTCCAAGAAGACCGGCAAGGAGTACGCGCGGCTGGTGGTCGAGGACTTCCACGGCACGGCGGAAGCGATCGTCTTCCCGGACGCCTGGGCCAAGCTCAACGGCACCATCCTGCCCGACGCGGCGCTGCTGCTCACCGGCGGCTACAGCGACCGGGACCGTGGAGAGGATCACGCGCCGTTCATCGTCGAGTCCGCCCGCGCCCTGGACGAGCTCAAGACTTCGGGCGCCGTGGCCCTGAGCCTCCGCTGGCGGGCGCCGGGCGCCCCCGAGCCCGAGTCGCTCCGGGCGGCGGCAGCGCTCTGTTCGGCCCATCCGGGCCCAACGCCCCTGTATATTGAGTGGAGCGACGGGAACGGGGAGTCGGTACGCCTCCGGTCCCGTCGCGTCCGCGTCGCGGCGGAGGACGACCTCGTTCGGGCCCTGCGCGATCTCCTGGGCGCCGATTCCGTCCACTACGTCAAGGCGGGATGATCCCGATGGCCTCAGCCTATACGCTGGAGTTCGAGAAGCCTCTGCTCGAGCTGGAGCGGCAGATCGAGGACCTGAAACGGATCGGCAGCGAACGACAGATCGACATCGACGGCGAGCTCGACGGCCTCCAGGGCAAGCTCGAATCGCTCCGGGCCGAGATCTACCGCAATCTCACGCCCATCCAGCGAGTCCTGGTGGCCCGGCACCCCCGCCGCCCCTACACGCTCGACTATCTCAGCACCATCTTCACCGATTTCATCGAGCTCCACGGAGACCGCCTCTACATGGAGGACCCGGCCGTCGTGGGCGGCTGGGCGCGGCTCGCCGGCATATCGGTGATGGTCATCGGGCACCAGAAGGGCCGCGACACCAAGGAGAATCTCAAGCGCAACTTCGGCATGCCCCATCCCGAGGGGTACCGGAAGGCGCTCCGGCTGATGAAGCTGGGGGCCAAGTTCGGCGCGCCGGTGATCACCCTCATCGACACACCAGGAGCGTATCCCGGCCTGGGCGCCGAGGAGCGCGGACAGTCCGAGGCGCTCGCCCGCAACATCCTCGAGATGTCCGCGCTGCCCACGCCGGCCGTCGCCGTGGTCATCGGCGAGGGCGGCTCCGGCGGCGCGCTCGCGCTCGGCGTGGCCGATCGCGTGCTCATGCTCGAGAACTCGGTCTACTCGGTGATCTCGCCCGAAGGCTGTGCCGCGATCCTGTGGAAGGACGCGAGCCAGCGAGAGCGCGCCGCGGAGGCGCTCAAGATCACGGCGGAGGACCTGCTCCGGCTCAAGATCATCGACGAGATCGTAAAGGAGCCCGTGGGTGGGGCGCACATCGACCCCGACGCGGCCGGCGAGGCGCTCCGCGAGGCGCTGATCCGCCACGTCACCGAGCTCCGGAAGATCCGCCCCGAAAAGCTGATCCGCCGCCGGGCCGACAAGTACGGCGCCATGGGCGCCTTCTCCGAGGCCTGATGAGTCAGACGGTCGAGGTCAGGTTCAAGGGCACCCGCAAGGCCTACTTCGTGTGGGAGGACGCCGAGTCCCCCATCCGGTCCGGCGAAGCCGTCCTGGTCGAGGTGGAGCGGGGACGCGACCTCGGCCGGGTCACCGCGGTGGGCGACGTGGCCGCCAAGAAGTGCGCCGGCAGCTGCACCGGCTGCGCCGTGGGCGAGGCGGCCCCGGCCGAGGCCGCCCCGCCCAAGCCGGTCCTCCGCCGCGCCACCCGCGACGACCTCCGGGTGCACGACGAGAACCGCCTGGACGAGGACAGCGTACGCCGCAGGGTGCTCGACCGGGTCCGGACCCATGGCCTGGTCATGAAGGTGAGCGATACCGAGTGGCAGTGGGACCGGAACAAGCTCACCATCTACTTCACCGCCGAGAAGCGGGTCGATTTCCGCGCGCTGGTGCGGGACCTTGCCTCGCACTTCCGGACCCGCATCGAGCTGCGCCAAATCGGCGTTCGCGACGAGGCGGCCCGCCTGTCCGGCGTCGGCCGGTGCGGGCGCGAGTACTGCTGCAGCTCCTGGCTCACCGAGCTGTCGCCCGTCAACCTCGGCCTGGCGAAGGACCAGCACCTCTCGCTCAATCCCAGCCAGATCTCCGGCGGCTGCGGCCGGCTGCTCTGCTGCCTCAAGTACGAGCACGAGTTCTACGTCACGGCCCGCCGACGCTTCCCCAAGGAAGGCAAGCTGCTCACGGCGTCGCGCGGCCAGGAGCGGGTCGTCGCGGTGGATATCTTCCGGGAGCGGGTCTTTCTCAGGAGCGAGGAACACGGCTCGCGGATCATCCCCCTGGTGCAGTTGCGCGACGAAGTCGAGGCGCTGGGGGAGGTGCTCATGACCGCCGAATCGCGGGGCCGGCTCACGGTTGCCAAGGAGTCTGTTGCGGCGGCGGTCGAGGATGGTCCCGGAGCTACGGACGAGATGCCGCTCGATGGCGGCGACTCCAGCGACCGGACCGGGATGGGGACGGAGGCGCCCGTTGCCTCGACGCCCGAGGCGCGCGCCGGACCCCACCGCCGGCGCCGGCGCCGGCATCGCGGCGGCGGGCCGGGCGGGGGCACGGGCGGGCCGGGGGGTGGCGGGGCCGGTTAGATTTCCGGGGTGTCAGCGAAGGCGCGCTCGGCGGATGATCTCGTCATCCCGCGTGGCCGGTCTCAGCAGTCGACCCGTCATCCCGAGCGAAGCGAGGGACCTGCTCACCCGGGCTTCGAGGCCGGCGGAGTAGATCCCTCGCTTCGCTCGGGATGACGACGCCGCCTGGACGATCGGATGCCGACGCCAGCGAACCGAAGGAGCTCGTCCGTGCCGAAGTTCTACATCACCACCGCCATCGACTACTCCAACGGCGACCCCCATCTCGGCCACGCGCTCGAGAAGGTCGGCGCCGACTGCATCGCCCGCTACCGGCGGCTCCGGGGAGACGACGTCCACTTCCTGATGGGGATGGACGAGCACTCGCAGGCCGTGCTGCAGGCGGCCGAGCAGAACGGGGTCACGCCGCGGGAGTGGGTAGACCGGATGGCCACGACCTTCGAGTCATACTGGCAGCGGCTCGAGTGCAGCAACGACGACTGGATCCGCACGACCGAGTCGAGGCACTCCCGTACCGTCACGGCGCTGCTGGAGCAGATCGCCCGGCGGAGCCCGGACGATCTCTTCGTGGGCGAGTACGAAGGGCTGTACTGCTTCGGCTGCGAGGAGTTCAAGCAACCGTCCCAGATCGTGAACGGCCACTGCATCGAGCACCCGACGCTCGAGCTGGTGCCCACGAAGGAACGGAACCATTTCTTCCGGCTGAGCCGCTACCGCGACCAGCTGCTCGCGCTGATCCGGTCGGGCGAGTTCCGGGTGGAGCCCGCCATCCGCCGGAACGAGATCGTCCGCCTGCTCGAGGACGGACTGCAGGACATCTCGATCAGCCGGAACCGCCAGTCGTGGGGCATCCCGTTTCCCGGCGACACCGGGCAGACGGTCTACGTGTGGTTCGACGCGCTCATCAACTACCTGTCGGCCACGGACTATCCGGACCCCGGCTACGAACGGCTGTGGCCGGCCGACCTGCACGTGGTCGGCAAGGGCATCACCCGGTTCCACTGCGTGATCTGGCCGGCCATGCTGCTGAGCGCGGGCGTGGCCCTGCCCCGCGAGGTGTGGGCACACGGGTACGTCCAGTGGGAAGGCGCGAAGATGTCGAAGTCGGCCGGGACCGCGGTGAGCCTGGGCGAGGCGATCGAACGGCATGGGCCGGACGCGTTGCGGTACTTTCTGCTCCGGGAGGTCGGATTCGAGGCCGACGGCAACTTCACCTGGGAGCGCTTCGACGAGCGGTACACGGCCGACCTGGCCGACGGGCTGGGGAACCTCGCGTCCCGGTCGCTCGCCATGGTGGCGAAGTACCGGCAGGGGGTCGTGCCGGATGCCCCGCCGGATACCATGCTGGACCAGGCGGGGCGGCAGGCGGTGGAGGCCTACACCCGCGCCATGGACGCGCTGGACCTGCGCGGAGGCGCCGAAGCGGCCTGGACGCTCGTGGGGACGGCGAACCTGTACATCCAGCAGGTGGCTCCGTGGGCCCTGGCCAAGAGCGGCAAGGAAGCCGAGCTGGACGCCGCGCTCGCCGCACTGGGGCGCGCCCTGTACCGGCTGGCAGTCCTGGCCGCCCCATTCCTCCCGGGCAAAGCCCAACTGCTCTGGCAATCGCTGGGGCTGCCGGGAGATGCACTCTTCGGCACGTCGGTGAATCTGACGGCGCCGCCGGTAGCGGGCCTGGCCACCAACAAGCCTGAGGTGCTGTTCCCCAAGCCTCAGACTGTATAGAAGTTAGGCTGTCAACGAGCAAAACTATTTGACAGTCAAGGAGTTATCATCGGGGTCCCGGGCTTGACGAAGACGAGGCCCGGGGCCACCTTTTTGCGTGGGATCTGTGCGTCGGGTCACCACAAGACTGCCACGTATCACTCAGATTGTTTCGTTGGGCTGCCGACACTTGTAGGATCGTATTCGAGCGCCCGAAGATTTTCGGGTTCCAAGCCTTGTGAGGGAAGCGAATGGCGAAACGCCGGTGGACTGTTGTGTTCGTACCACACGGCTCGGAGCCCTCGAAGATCATCGAGGTCTCCTACGGCCTGATCAAGACGGCTATCGGCGGCGTGGCCCTGGGCGTGGCCGCGGCGCTGCTCGTCGGGTACGCAACGATGGCCCGAACCGCGGACCTGTCCCGCACGGCCAGCCTGCAGGATGAGAATTCCCGGCTGGCCCAGGAGATCGGCGAGCTGCACGGCCGGCTCTCCACCCTGTCGGACACCCTCGCCCGTATCAGCCAGCGCGACGCCCGCATCCGGGTCCTCGCCAACCTCGAGCCCATCGATCCACAGGTCCAGGCCGCCGGCATCGGCGGCCCCACCTTGGCCGCCCGTCCGGGGCTGTTGAACGCGGGTCCGGCAGTCCGGCGCTCCGAAGCGATCCGGGTCGACCTGAACGCGCTGATCCGCCGGGCCAACCTGCTGGCCTCGTCGTTCGAGGAGGCCAAGGACAGCCTGGCGAGCCACTCGCTTCGGCTGGCCGCCACCCCCTCGATCATGCCGACCCAGGGCTGGCTCACGAGCGCGTTCTCGTCCATGCGCGAGCACCCGATCCTCCACATCGCCCGGCCGCACGAGGGCATCGACGTGACGGCCCCGATGGGTAGTCCGATCGAGGCGCCGGCCGGGGGCGTCGTAACCGACGCCGGCTGGGAATCGGGCTACGGCAACACCGTCACGATCGACCACGGCTACGGTATCACGACGAAGTTCGCGCACGCGTCGAAGCTGCTGGTGAGGGCCGGCCAGCGGGTCCAGCGCGGCCAACGCATCGCGCTGGTCGGCAACACCGGCCTCGCCACCGGACCGCACCTGCACTACGAGGTGCACGTGAATGGCCGGCCGGTGGATCCGCTCAAGTACGTGCTGCCGGATCGGGTAGTGACGGACTAGGCGGTCGGACGGTCGGACGGTCCGACCGTCTGACCGTCCGCCCGTCAGAACTCCACCTTCGGCGCCTCCCCCGCCTGCGCCGCCGCTTCGAAGTACTCTCTCGGCTTGCCCAACCCGAACACCTTGGCCGTCAGGTTGTAGGGGAAGCGGCGGATGTAGGCGTTGTACTCGCCCACGGCGGCGTTGTAGTCCTGCCGGGCGACGGAGATCCGGTTCTCGGTGCCCTCGAGCTGGTCCTGCAGCTGCTTGAAATTTTCGCTCGAGCGCAGCTGCGGGTAGTTCTCGGAGATCGCGATGAGGCGGCCGAGGCCCTGGTTGAGGGCAGCGTTGGCAGCGGCCATCTCGGGAATGCTTCCGGACTGGATCGCGCCGCCGAGGCGGGAGCGGGCGTTCGCGATCGAGATGAAGACCGTATCCTCCTGCTTCGTGACGCCCTTCACCGTGTTCACCAGGTTGGGAATGAGGTCGGCCCGGCGCTGGAGCTGCGCCTGGATCTGCCCCTGGGCCTGGTTCACCCGTTCGTCCATCGTCTGAATCGTGTTGTAGCCGCAGCCCGCGGTGAGCACCGCGAGCATGGCAAGCGTTGAGGCGACCGCCGACGAGCGCTTCATCACTGGTCTCCGAGCTGAAGTTGGTCCACGTACCCCGCCGCCCGCGTCACGGCGTCCATGTACTGCTCGAACTGCGACGCGCTACACCGCCAGCCGCGCTCGCTGCGATGCTCGACCGGCGTCGTCAAACCCACGACTGGAACCCCGAGAAGCGTGGCGGCCTCCGCCGCGAGATCGGCGGGCACGACGGGCACGGGCCTTCCTGCCAGGCTCAGGAGCGAGCGGAGCAGGACGAGGATGGTTCCGGCGCTCCCTGCGGCCACCTGGCCCAGCAGCTTCTCGTCGCCGGCCGCCGCGGCGTAGCCCTGGCGGAGGCGGAGGAGCTTGCCCCTGAGCTCGCGCTCCAGAGCCTGCCGGAGATCGGCCCGCTGGACCCGGGCAGCACCCAGGGGATCGGCCCCCCGGAGGACGCGGTAGGCGGCCCGCATGTCCGTGATCTCGATCGGGAACACGTCCGTCGCCCGAGCCCACTCGGTCCGGCTGATGAGGAGCGGCGGCTCCGACGCGGCCTTCCGCCACGCGGCGAACGCGGGCGCGAGGGCACGAAGCCGGGTGGGCGAGGCGTCGTCCAGCACGAGCAGGAGGTTGATGTTCGAGCGGCCGGCGAGATAGTCGCCCCGGGCAGCGGAGCCGTAAAGCAGCGCGCTGTAGCCGGCGCCCAGCGCGGCGTCCGCCGCCGCGAGGAACGGCGTCACCACCCGATCGACCGTCTCATGCATCAGAACCGTCCTCCGGATCCACCGCCACTGAAACCGCCACCTCCACCGAAGCCACCAAACCCACCGCCACCAAACCCACCGCCACCACCAAACCCGCCCCCACCGCCGAATCCACCCCCACCAATCCACGGCCCTCCCCCCCAATATACGCGGCGCCGGCGTCCCCCCCGGTTGGCCAGCATGATGAACACGACGAATAACAGCAGCGGCAGGAGGGAGAAGAGCTGCGACCTGGGCGCCCGGGACGCGACCCGTGGCGGCGCGAGCGCGAGCGTCGAATCGGTGACGCCGAAGCCGCGCGCGATGAGGCCCGTGAGCGCGCGCACCCCGCTCCGGAGCGCGGGGCCGTACTGCTCCTGCGCGAGGAGCGGGCCCATGACCTCGCGGCGAATCTGGCCGCTGGCCGCGTCGGTGACGATCCCCTCGAGACCCTGCCCCACCTCGATCCGCACGTGCCCCGTGCCGGGCTCGTGGTTGACCCGCGGCACGAGCAGAAGCACCAGGCCCGCGTTGCGCCGGGCGGCACCGATCTCGGCACGGGCGCCGACGCCCCACTTTCGCCCGATGGCCAGCGCCACCTCGCCCTCGTCGTGGTCCCCGATGGTGGGCAGCGTCACGACCGTCACCTCGGCGCCGGTGGCGCTCCGCAGGCGGGTGAGCAGATCCTCCAGCTCGCCGCGCGTTCCGGGGTCGAGCAGCGACGCGAAGTCGTTGACCAGGCCCACGGGCTGCGCCGGAACGAGCCGCTCGACCTCCGGGCTCTGCGCCAGTGCGACGCTGGCGATCAGTTGTAGCGCCGCCGCGAGGGCGGTAGCTTTGCGTCGTGTTTCCCTCACGCCCACTCCTTCGAAGCTCCCGTGCACGCGCATGGCATTCCGCCGCCCTGCTGCTGGGCCTTGCGGCCTGCGAGCGACCCCGCGAGGTGGCGGTGCGCGTCTCGATCCCTGGGCCCGACTCGGTGGAGACGCCGGTGACCGGTGTGGGGGTCGTGGCACTGCCCTACGACCGCGACAGCGTCCTCCGGCAGCTCGAGGCCGGCGCCACGACCCCTCGCCCCGACACCGCGCCCCTCGAGAGCCTCTTCGCTGCCTTTCGCGGCCCCTTCACCGCGTACTCGGCGGTGTCGCTCCGGCTCGGCAAGCTGCGCGACTCCCTGGCGCAGGCGAAGCCGGGACCCGACTCGCTCCGCCTCGCCGACTCACTCCGCGCCACGGAGGCGCGGGCCGAGCGTGCGCGGGCGGAGCTCGACCGCGCTCGGCACGATTTCGTCGGCCGCAGCGACAGCCTGCGGCGGCGCATGCGCCAGTGGGAAGATAGTACCTACCAGGGGTGGGACAGCGTCGTCCAGGGGCTGGCCCGGCGGAGCGGCCGTACGGCGGTCACCGACACGACGGGCTCGCAGGGATGGGCGCACCTGACGCTCGCGCCGGGACGGTGGTGGATCTACGCCAGAAGCTGGGACGCGGAGGACCCGAACGCGGAGTGGTACTGGAACACGCCCGTGACGGACGACACGCTGTTCCTGTCGAGCCGCACCGCGCGGCGGCAGGTGAGATACTAGAGGAGGTTGGATGCACGTGTTCGGCGGCAGCATCTCCGTCATCCTGAGCGGAGCGAAGGAGGCATGCCTCAGGATAGCCTCCTTCGCTCCGCTCAGGGTGACGTTCGGTGGCGTCGTGCCTCTCCTGGCGCTGGTATTGACGTTCGCCGCAGCGCCCGTCTTTACCACCGCCACCCTCGCCGCCCAGGCCACGCGCGACAGCACCAGGGGCCCGCTCGCCGGCCGGATCCGCGGCTCCGCCGCCGCCCCGGTGACCGTGTACGAGATGTCGGACTTCCAATGCCCCTACTGCCGCGCCTTCGCGCTGACCACTTTCCCGGGCATCGATTCGCTCTACATCGCCACCGGCAAGGTGCGCTGGGCGTTCGTCAACTTCCCGCTGACGAGCATTCACGACAACGCGCTCGCCGCGGCCCAGGTGGCCGTGTGTGCCGCGCAGCAGAACGCGTTCTGGCGCGTGCACGACCTGCTCTACCAGCACCAGGACGTCTGGGCGCCCCTCAAGCAGCCGGGCGCCTTCTTCCTGACTCTGGCCGATTCGGCCAGGATCTCGCGGCCCGCGTTGCTCGCGTGCGTGCAGGCGCCGGCCTCGCGCGAAACCGTCCGGCAGGAGGCCGAGGGCGCCGAGCGCTCGGGCGCCAGCAGCACGCCGACCTTCTACATCGAGGGCGGTTTGCTCTCCGGCGCGCAGCCGATGCCGATCTTCCGGCACGTGCTGGACTCCATCATCCGGGAGAAGACGCGGAAGGCGCCCAAGCCTCCCGGCGCGTCACCCTGATCCCGCCAGCGACAGGAACACGTCGTACAGCGCGTGCGTCCATGCGGTGATCCCGAGCCCCCGCAACAGATACAACGCGCTGAACAGCACGCCCGCGATCGCCCGGAAGGCGAAGGAGCTCAGCTCCAGCCGGTCGCCGTAGGGACCGATGTAGTGGAAGGCGGAGAAGACGAGCGCCCCGAGCACGGTGGCGAGAACGCCGGCCGCACCGGGCCCCCAGCCGAACGCGCGCCGCGCCAGCCAGGCCAGCGCTCCCACCAGAATCACCCGGAACAAGAGCTCCTCGTAGATCCCCGCGCCAAGCGAGATCATGAGCCGCGTGGGGAGGCCCATGCCGCCGGGCCCCGCAGCCAGGCGCAGCGCTCCGACCGTCTGGAGGCCGCCGAGGAGCAGCCCGGTGAGGATGCCCGTCACCAGCCCGAACGCGAGGGCATAGACGACCGCCTCGAGCATCATCAGCACGAGGACGCGGCCTTCGATGGGTCCCGAGCGGCGCCGATCCCGCCAGACGAGCACCACACCCGTCCCGACCAGCAGCGCGCCGAACACGAGCAGTCCGTTCCGGCCGCCGAGCAGGACGAAGACGCTCTTGAGCATGACGTCGGCCCCGTTCCGGACGCCGGCGAGCGAATCGTGCGACAGCGTGAAGGCCAGCACCTCGTACGCCACGAGGAGCGGGAAGGCGAAGGTGAGGCTGTAACGCGGGGCGCGAGTGGCGCGCCAGTAGCGGGTGCTCGAGGTCGCGAGTGCCATGGTCGGATGGCTCAGGGGCAAAAAAAGGGGCCGCTCGGAGCGGCCCCCCCAGGTTCCAAGTGTCGCCCGGGTCTTGATCGTGCAGTGCTGTTCAGCAGCCGCAGGCGACCCTTGACTCTGTAGACAATGGATCACCTCCCTCGGTAGCAGGTGGGACATGAACTTCGTGGGAGAATTGTAGAACGTGCCCCCGCTCGGTCGCAAGTCCCGCCCGGAGCCCCCGGCGGACCGCCCGATTGACGCCCGTCCGGGCCGCCGCGACATTGCCCCGATGCCGTCGACCTCCTGGGGGTATCGCGCCGCCGTCCGGATCGGCGTGGCGCTGGCCCCCGCCCTCGGGCTGGTGGACCGGAAGGCGGGCGACGGCCACCGCCAGCGGCGTGGCGCCGCCGCGCGGCTGGCGGCCTGGGCCGCCGGTGCACGGGATACCGCGCGGCCGCTCGCCTGGTTCCACGCTGCCAGCGTGGGCGAAGGACTGCAGGCCGAGAGCGTGCTGCTCGAGCTGCGCCGGCTCGTGCCGCGGTGTCAGCTGGTGTTCACCCACTTCAGTCCGTCCGCCGAGCCGCTCGCCCGCCGCCTCACCGTGGACACGGCCGACTACCTGCCCTACGATCTCCCCGAGGCCGCCGATCGGCTCCTCGGCGCGCTCGCTCCCGACCTGCTCGTCTTCTCCAAGCTCGATCTCTGGCCCGAGCTTGCCACCCGCGCCGCCTCCACCGGCGCCACGGTGGCGCTCGTGGCGGCCACCGTGAGCGCCGGCAGCGGCCGGCTCCGCTGGCCCGCCCGTCCGCTGCTCCGCGCCGGCTACGCCGCCGTCTCGGCGGCGGGGGCCATCGCGGAGGCGGACGCCGAACGCCTCGCGGTGCTGGGTGTCCCGCCGGGGCGGATCCGCGTCCTGGGCGATCCGCGCTTCGACAGCGTGGCGGCCCGCGTGGCTGCGGTGGCGCCCGACGAGCCGCTCCTCCGGTTTGGGCGCGGCGCCCCGACGCTCGTGGCCGGCTCCACCTGGCCGCCTGATGAGGCGGTCCTGCTCGCGGCGTTCGCGCGGGTTCGCGCGAGCCGGCCCGAGGCGCGTCTCATCCTCGTGCCCCACGAGCCCACCGTCGATCACCTGGCCGCACTCGACCGCCGGACCACGCACGCCGGTCTTCCTGCGCCCGCACGCCTCAGCACCGCCGAAGGACCATCACCGCTGCTGGTCGTGGACCGGGTCGGCGTGCTCGCCACGCTCTACGGGGCGGGGACCATGGCGTACGTCGGCGGCGGGTTCGGGCGGGCGGGCCTGCACTCGGTGCTGGAGCCGGCCGCGTGGGGCGTGCCGGTGGTGTTCGGGCCCAACTGGCACGACAGCCGGGACGCAGAGCTGCTGCTGCGGGGAGGCGCCGCGAAGGCGCTCGGAGGTGGGGCCGTCGAAGAGACGCTCGGGCGTGGGACCGGGAACACGGCAGACGGCGCGGTATTGGCCGAGTGGTGGGAGCGGTGGATGGAGGACGAATCGCACCGGATGGCGCAGGGCGGCCGCGCGCGCGCGATCGTGTCGGAGGGGCTGGGCGCGGCGCGGCGGTCGGCGGAGATGCTGGCGGGACTTATTTCGTCACGATCCCCTCGACGGTAACTGTCCGCGGGACGATCAGCCCGCCGGTCAGCACCGTGAACAGCACGTCGCTCCACCGGCTCCGCACCCGGATCTTCACGTTGGCGACGCCACTTCCGCCTACAAGCTGCGCGGCCAGCACCTTCCGGATCGACGGCTGCTTGAGCCGCGCGACGCCCCAGAGCCCGAACACCGCCTTGCTCGAGACCTTGAAGCTGTCGCCGGCCGGCGGCTGCCCGGCGGCCGAGGCGAGGGTGGCCGGCACGCCGAGGGTCGTGGCGTCGAAGGTCTGGGCGCAGCCGCCCAGGAAGCAGACCAGCGCGAGGATGAGGGCGGCGCGCGCCCTCACAGCCCCGGTACCCGGAAGGCGTAGTGCGCGCCGATGCCGAACGTCGCCGGGTCCGCGACGTCCTTGGCGAACACGCGGTCGTAGGCCGCGTGGATGCCGAAGCCGTTCAGCAGGTTGAGCTCGAGACCGCCGGACAGGCCGAAGTGGGTGTCGGTGTTCGAGGCGCCGCCGGCCTTCTCGGTGGTGATGTCCAGCCGCGGCGCCAGCCACGGATGGATCGAGAGCACCGGGTTGGGGATCACCAGCGCGAAGCCGATGCCGATGGGGACGTGGTACAATGTGAATTCGGAACCAACGGGAACGCCGGTACCCGCGGCAAAAAAGACCTGCTCACCTGGCTTGGAATAGCCCACTCCCGCCTGCAGCGTCACCGACAACGGGACCAGCGGCCCGCCCAGCAGCTTGTAGTTGAGAGTGCCGCCCACGGCCACGTCGGCGCCAGCGGGGCCGTCCGGGTTAAGCGCCGACAGTGTGCCAGTGGCGCCGAGAGGACCGAAGCCCGCCCGCAACGATGCTCCGTAGGCAAAGCCGGAGCCCGCCTCGTCGTTGGGAAAGCCGACATCGCCGTACAGCGCGATGCCTCGTGGCACCCCCTGATTATAGACCGGCAACCCCGGGTTCTGAGCCCGGGCTGGAGACGCGCCCAGCACGAGGGCGAGAACTGTGACAGCGTGCACCGTGTACCGCATGCTACCTCCGGGGATCGCTACTCGGGGTGGATGCAAGGCGCCAGAAGCTACTCGGGCGCTTCGCGGGAAGTCAATCGCGCTGGCGCCAATGAGAACGCCCGGTCGCGGAGGTCCGCGGCCGGGCGTTTCGGTCGGCGACGAGCGTCAGCGGAGATACGCGATGCTGACGCCTACGCCTTCGATGTCGCCCAGGCCCCCGCTCGCGCGGATGGCCCACTGCTCGCTGAACCTGATGTCGACGCCCAGGCCGAGGGCGAAGTCCACATTGCTATCGCCGCCGCCGAAGGTCGGGACGATGACGGGGTGCGCGTAGGGGATGAAGATCGTGTTGGAGCCCTCGAGCTCGAACCGCCGGCCGAGGGAGATGCCGATCGGGACGTAGTACTTATCGTCGCCATCGCCGATGTTGGCACCGAGGCCGAGGGTGAGCGAGCCATCGAGCGGGAAGCTCTCGCTGTAGCTGACGACCTGGGTGCGGAAGTCGCCGCCGAGGAGGGCGCGCGTCCCAGCCGACCCGTTCAGGTCCTCGAACCCGCCGCGCACGCTGAAGTCGTTGGCGCCGCTGCCGTAGCGGTAGAAGCCCTCGAGCGCGAGGCTCACGCCTTCGCCCGGATCGGACAGGGACACCCCCAGCTCGTGGCTGGTGAATGCCCGGTACGGCGCCTTGAAGACCGGCGTGCCCGTTTCCTGCGCCGCCGCCGTGCCGGCCACACCGGCGAGCAGGGCGACCACCAGGATCCCACTGCAGACGTTACGACGCATGAGACTCTCCTTGTACGTGTTCGGCTACCACGCGTACTCGATTGTCCACGACCTGGAGGAACCCACCACGAACCGCGAACCGGCGCGCTCCTCCCGCAGCCCGCACAGTGAGCGTGCCGTTCCCCAGGAGCGTCATGAACGGTGCGTGATTCGGCAGAATGCCGACTTCGCCGTCGAAGGCGGGCGCGACCACCGCGTCCGCTTCACCGTCGAACATAGACGCCTCGGGAGAGATCACCGTGACTTGCATCACGAGCTCGCCAGTTTCTTCGCCTTCTCCACCGCTTCGTCGATCCCGCCGACCATGTAGAACGCCTGCTCGGGGAGGTGATCGAACTCGCCGGAGAGCACGCGCTCGAACGACGAGATCGTCTCCTCGAGCTTCACGTACTTCCCCTCGAAGCCGGTGAACTGCGAGGCCACGAAGAACGGCTGCGACAGGAAGCGCTGCAGCCGCCGCGCGCGCCCGACGATCAGCTTGTCCTCCTCGCTCAGCTCGTCCATGCCCAGGATCGCGATGATGTCCTGCAGGCTCTTGTAGCGCTGGAGCGTGCGCTGCAGGCCGATGGCGACGTTGTAGTGCCGCTCGCCGATGAACTGCGGATCGAGGATGCGGCTCGAGCTGTCGAGCGGGTCCACGGCGGGGTAGATGCCGAGCTCGGAAATGGCGCGCGAGAGCACCACGGTGGCGTCGAGGTGCGCGAACGCCGTCGCCGGCGCGGGGTCGGTCAGGTCGTCGGCGGGCACGTAGATGGCCTGCACCGAGGTGATCGAGCCCTTGGTGGTCGAGGTGATCCGCTCTTGCAGGTCGCCCATCTCGGTGGCCAGCGTGGGCTGGTAGCCCACCGCGCTCGGCATCCGGCCCAGCAGCGCCGAGACCTCCGAGCCCGCCTGGGTGAAGCGGAAGATGTTGTCGATGAAGAGCAGCACGTCCTGGCCCTCGACGTCGCGGAAGTACTCGGCGACCGTCAGGCCGCTCAGGCCCACCCGGAGCCTGGCGCCCGGCGGCTCGTTCATCTGGCCGTAGATCAGGGCGCAGCTCTTGATGACGCCGCTCTCTTCCATCTCGAGGTACAGGTCGTTCCCCTCGCGGGTCCGCTCGCCCACGCCGCAGAAGACCGACTTGCCGCCGTGGCCCTTGGCCACGTTGTTGATCAGCTCCATGATCACGACCGTCTTGCCCACGCCGGCGCCACCGAAGAGGCCGATCTTGCCGCCCTTCACGAACGGGGCGATCAGGTCGACGACCTTGATGCCGGTCTCGAAGATCTCGGTCTTGGGCTCGAGATCGGTGAACTTGGGCGTCTCGCGATGGATCGGCCAGCGCTGCGTGCCCGGCGGGATCGGGGCGCCGCCGTCCACCGGCTCGCCCAGCACGTTGAGGATGCGGCCGAGCGCCACGTCGCCCACCGGCACCGTGATCGCGGACCCGGTGTCCGTCACCTTCATGCCGCGGGTGACGCCGTCGGTCGAGCTCATGGCCACCGCGCGCACCTGGTTCTGCCCGATGTGCTGCTGCACCTCGGCGGTGAGGCGGACGGGCACGGTGCCCGTGGCGTCCTCGAGGGTCAGGGCGTTGTAGATCTCCGGCAGGTTCTCGGGCTCGAACTCGACGTCGAGCACCGGGCCGATGACCTGGACGACGCGGCCGATGTTCTTCTGGGTCTTCGGCGGCAGTGGCGGACTTTTCGGTTGCGATAGCAGTGGCCATGAATGATCTCTCTCGTGTGTTCAGCGTGACTGTCTTCCTGAGCCGGTTATCCGTCATCCTGAGCGAAGCGAAGGAGCCATGAGATGAGGTCATGTCTCCTTCGCTGCGCTCAGGATGACTCGCCCCCCGCGTGTTCCCTACCCCTGCAGCGCCGCGGCGCCCCCGACGATCTCCGCGATCTCCTGCGTGATCTGCGCCTGCCGCTGCCGATTGTACGTCCGCTTGAGCAGCTCCAGGATCTCCCCGGCGTTGTCCGTGGCGTTCTTCATGGCCGTGCGCCGGGCGCCGTGCTCGGCCGCGGCGGTCTCGACCAGGCCCCGGTAGACCGCATTCCGCACGTACAGCGGCAGCAGCTCCTCGAGAATGGCCTCGGCGCTCGGTGCCAGGATGTAGTCGCGCGCCGCCGTTCCCGCCGGCGGGGCCTCGACCGGGAGGATGCGCACGGTGGCGGGCGGCGTCTGGAGCGCGCTGATGAACTGGGCCTGGATCAGGTCCACGCTCGCGAGCTCGCCCGCGGCGTAGGCCGCGATCAGCGGCTGGACGATCTCGGCGGCGTGATCGACCGTGGGCCTATCGCCGATGTCCTGGCGCTCCGCGGCGAGCTTGCGGCCGAGATAGCGGAAGAAGCCGATCCCCTTCTTGCCGATGCCGTAGAGCTCGACGGTGTAGCCCCCGCCCTCGAGCTGCTCGATGCGCCGGCGCGCCTCCTTGATCAGGTTGGCGTTGAAGCCGCCGGCGAGGCCGCGATTGGAGGTCAGCAGAATGACGGCCGCCCGCGCGGGACCACCCTTGGCCGGGGGCGCGGGGCGCCGGAGCAGCGGGAAGCGCTCCGCCAGCTCGGCCGTGTACAGGTCGGCGATGACCTCGCGCAGCGCCTGCGCGTACGGCCGCGCCGCCACCACCCGGTCCTGCGCCCGCTTGAGCTTCGACGTGGCCACCAGCTCCATCGTCTTGGTGATCTTGCGGGTGTTCTGGACGGACCGGATCCGTCCCTTGAGCTGTCGGCCCTTGGCCATCAGTCGGCCGTGAAGAGCGGCTTGAAGGCCGTGATCGCGGCCTTGAGCTTGCCCGTGAGGTCGTCATCGAGCGCCTTCTTGGTGCGGATGCCCTCGAGGATCTCGGGCTGCTTGGCCTCGAGATAGTCGAGGAACTCGCGCTCCCACTGCCGGATGTGCTCGACCTTGACCTCGTCGAGATAGCCGTTGGTGACGGTGTAGATGATCGCCACCTGCCGCTCGACCGGCACCGGCCGGTACTGCGGCTGCTTGAGCACCTCCACCAGCCGGGCCCCGCGGGCGAGCTGCCGCTGCGTGGCGGCGTCGAGGTCGGACCCGAACTGGGCGAAGGCCTCGAGCTCGCGGTACTGCGCCAGCGAGAGCCGCAGCGGGCCCGCGACCTGCTTCATCGCCTTGATCTGGGCGTTGCCGCCCACCCGGCTCACGCTGATGCCGGCGTCGACGGCCGGCCGCACGTTCGAGTAGAACAGGTCGGTCGTGAGGAAGATCTGCCCGTCGGTGATCGAGATGACGTTGGTCGGGATGTAGGCCGACACGTCGCCCGCCTGGGTCTCGATGATCGGGAGCGCGGTGAGCGAGCCGCCCGGCTTCTTGATCCGGGGATCGAACTTGATGGTCTCGGGGTTCTCGTTGATCTTCGCGGCGCGCTCGAGCAGGCGGCTGTGGAGATAGAACACGTCGCCCGGATAGGCTTCGCGGCCCGGCGGCCGGCGCAGGATCAGCGAGAGCTGGCGGTACGCGGCGGCCTGCTTGGAGAGGTCGTCGTACACGCAGAGCGTGGGCTTCCCCTCTTCGTACATGAAGTACTCGGCGAGCGCGCAGCCGGTGTACGGGGCGATGAACTGCAGCGGCGCCGGCTCCGAGGCCGAGGCCACGACGACGATCGAGTACTCGAGCGCGCCCGCGTCGCGCAGCTTCTCCACCACCGTGGCCACCGTCGAGCGCTTCTGGCCGATGGCGACGTACACGCAGATGACGCCGGTGCCCTTCTGGTTGATGATGGTGTCGACCGCGATGGCGGTCTTGCCGGTGCCGCGGTCGCCGATGATCAGCTCGCGCTGGCCGCGGCCGATCGGGATCATGGCGTCGATGGCCTTGATGCCGGTCTGGAGCGGCTCCTTCACCGGCTGACGGACGATGATGCCCGGGGCCACCATCTCCACCTGGCGGGTGCTCGTGGTCTGGATCGTCCCGCGCCCGTCGACCGGCCGGCCCAGCGCGTCGACCACCCGGCCGAGCATGGCGGGGCCGGCGGGCACCTGGAGCAGGCGGCCGGTCCGGCGAACCTCGTCCCCTTCCTTGAGCTTGAGGTAGTCGCCCAGGATGGCGGCGCCGACGTTGTCCGCTTCCAGGTTGAGCACCAGGCCCGCCACCGTCTCGCCGGTCTCCGTGGCGGTGAACTCGAGCATCTCGCTCGCCATGGCCGACTGCAGGCCGTAGATCCGGGCGATGCCGTCGCGCACCTCGAGCACGGTGCCGACTTCCGACACGTCCGCCGTGGTGATGTCGGCCGCGGCGATCTCGCGGAGGAGAATGTCCTTCAACTCGCCGGGACGGAGAATGGAATCGGTGGCCATGGAGTAAGCAGCCTGACGTAAAGGAGAAGGAGGTGCCCTGAACGGCTTGTGAAAATAATCACAATGCCTGAGGCCGAGCAAGGGTCGGGCACGGCGCGGCCTCCAAGCTACACCAGCGCCGCGCGCCAGGCACCTGGCGCGCCAGCTACCGCTGGCCCACCACCTTCCCTGCTCTCCCCAGCGCCGCCAGGCACCGGGCCCGTCCCGGTTGCCGCGCCAGCACCTGCGTGTAGGCCGCGCGTGCCTCGGCCGGGCGGCCTGCCTGGGCCAGCAGGTCACCGTACAGCTCCCGGGCGGGCAGCACCGCGCCGGGCGTGACGGGATGCTTCTCGACGGCGTCGTCCAGGTCGGCGGCCGCGGCACCTTGACGGAGCGCGTCCGCCGTGTCGCCCGCGGCCAGCGCCACCCAGGCGCCGGCGGCGAGCCGCTGGATGCGCACCTGGGTCGACCAGTAGGCCTGGGTGCCACCGGCCACCGCGAGGGTCCGCTCCAGCTCCGCGAGCGAGTCGATCTCGGCGCGCGCGGCCGCCGCGTGGCCCCCGCGGGCGGCCCCGAGCGCGCGGGCAAAGCGCGTGATCCCCTCCGCGCCGCGCCAGGCCGGCGCCGGGCGGACGGACAGCGTCTCCGCCGCCACCCAGTCGTCCCGCTCCAGCGCGAGTCGCGCCGGGATCGCCGCCAGCGCGTAGTCGGTGGTGAGCGCGCCGGCCGGGAACGTCTCCGTCACCCTCGCTACCTGCGTTGCGATGGCGCCGGCATCGGCGACGCGTCCGAGCTGCAGGTAGGCATAGACCAGGTAGTCGAGCGCATGGGCGTGCTGGTCCCACATCGCTCCGGCATGACTGGCCGTTTCGAACCGTCGCGCCGCCTCGACCGACTTCAGGTTGGCCGTGATCGACCTGTCCCATGCACCGATCCGCGTGTAGATGTGCGACGGCATGTGCTCGGCGTGCGGCACCGACGGCGCGATGGACGCATAGCGGTCGGCCGCCGCCGCGCCGTCACGCGCGAGCGCCGGCGAGTCGTACGCGTGGATGAGGTAGTGGGCCAGGCCGGGATGGTCGGGATGACGGCGATAGAGCGGCTCGAGGATGCCGGCGGCCTCGCGCTGGCGCGCGAGCGTCGAGTCGCTCGCGTCCAGCTGGCCCAGGGCGATCAAGGTGAGCGCGTGGAAGATCTGCGCCTCCTCGTCTCCCGGACGGCGCCGGGCGACGCCCGCCATGGCGCGCTCGTACGCAACCAGCCGGGCACGGTCGTCGACCATGTCGCCCCGATAGTAGGCCGCGATGGCCTCGGCGTAATCGCGCGGCCGGGTTCCGGGCCGGCTCAGCCGGACCGCGTGCTCGGCGGCGGCCAGGCCCTGCGCGCGCTCGTCCGGCTTCGGCGGCGTCCACAGCGGGTGCAGCAGGCTCATGGCCTGGCCCCAGTAGGCCAGGGCGCAGCCCGAATCGGCCACGGCGATCTCGCCGAAGGCGCGGCCGGCTTCCTCGTACCAGAACGAATGCAGCAGCGCAACACCGCGCTCGAAGCGGGCCTGGACCCGCGGGTCACAGCCCGAGGCGAAGTCGACGTGACCCAGGCGCTCGGGCGCGGGGCCGGTGTGGTCGTGCGCGGCCTGCGCGTGGAGACCGACGGTGGAACTGCACAGCAGGAGAGCGACGGTGGAAGCGAACCGCGGGAGAGCGACGGAAAAAGGCCGGAGCATGGAGACACTCCCGAGGACTGGAGTCCAGGAGGACAAGGCCCGCTGAGGAAGACGACCCTCTAAAGTGTCATCTCGTCCTCCGGGAGGGAACTCTCAGACCCTGCTCCGCGTGTTCCCCTTCACGAATGCCTGCAGGACCCCACGGGGCCCCAGGGCACCGAGCCCGCGGGTGGGCACGTTGGCGATCCGGCGAGCGGTGCTGCTCAGGTGACTGGAGGAGGCGAAGTGGAGGACCCGCACGACCGTGGGAACGGTGAGACCGGGGTTGGCGAGCAGCTGCGCCGCGCAGGCCACGCGGGTGAGGTCGATCACCCGTTTCAGGTTCGGCGCCCCGCCCGCCCCGAACTGGCGGGAGAGATGCTCCCGGCTCACCTGGAGGAGCTTCGCGAGCGTCGTGGTGCGGAACGGCCGCTCGACCTCGCCGACGAGCACGACCCAGGCGGCCTGCTGCAGCGGCTCGGTGAGCCGGAGCATGCGCGGCGCGTCGGCCAGCGCCCGCCGCCGCTCCGCGGTGATCGAGGCGCGCAGGACCATGTCACCCACGATCGGGTCGTCCACGCCCTCGACCGCCACACCGGCCACGGCGTAGCGCCGGCAGGCCAGCAGCAGCTCGCCGTCATCGGGCCGGAACGGCGCGTACGCCACGACGGGGATGCCGGGCAGCTCGCTCCGGAGGTCCTCGAGATCGGCCAGCGCCGGGAGGCTGGGGCACAGCACGACCGCATCGACCAGCCGGCGGTCGAGCACCCGGCGCAGCGCCGCGGGCGTCCGGCAGGCGACGACTCCGGGACCGCTCTTGGGCAGCGTGCGCCGCAGCGCGAGCAGGGCGGCGCGGCTCTCGAGCAGCGTTGCGATCGCGGCCACCGTCAGTCCGGCGCCTGGCGCTCCGTGGCGGGACGGGACCGGCCGGCCCCGATGGCCACGAGCGTGCGGACCATCTCGCCCGCGCGCTTGAGCACGCCGCGGGCGTTGTCGTAGCTCAGCGTGCCCAGCGCCTCTTCCAGCGTGCGCCACTGGCAGGCGGTGATCCCCTCGTCGGCCTGCGGCGTCGGCTCACCCTCGGTGCTCTCGAGCAGGAAGAAGTGGCAGTACTTGTGGATGTGCCGGCCGCGGAAGCGAAAATGCCAGTCGATGACGCGGATCGGGCCCTGCAGCACCAGCCGGTCGAGCCCGGTCTCCTCGGCCGTCTCCCGGACCGCCGCCTCGGCCGGCGACTCGCCGTCCTCGAGGTGACCCTTGGGAAAGCCCCAGTTGTCGTAGGAGTCCTTGATCAGCAGGAAGCGGGCGCCGCCGTCCGGCAGCCGCCGGAACACGATCCCGCCAGCGCTCACTTCCAGCTCGGCCCGGCGCTTGCTCATCAGAAGACCGAGATCTTCAGGTACTTCTTGGGATGCGCCTGGATATCGGTCAGCAGCTCGCGGAACTGGATCACGGTCGCCGTGGTCTCGCGGTAGAGGGTCGAGTCGGTGGCGAGCATACCGAGGGTGCCGTTGCCGCGCTGGATCTTGGTCATGAGCGAGTCGGCCTGCTGCAGCACGCTGACGAGGCTCGCCTCGTTAGCCCGCGCGGCGGCCATGACGGAGCGCATGTCGGCCGCGGCCTGCCGCAGGTCGGCACTCGACTCCCGCCCGTTGTTCAGGATGTCCTTGAGCTGATTGTCGCTCGTGGCCGTATCGAGCCGGGCGACCGCGCCCTGGAACGTCTTGGCCACACCGGCGAAGGCGTCGGACGTGGTAGCGACGTTCTGGCTCACGCGGTCGATCCGGGTGGTCTGCGCGCTGGCGAAGGTCACCAGCCGGCCCGAGATCTCCGCCAGGTCCTTCACGCTCTTCTGGAGATTCTTGAGCGCGGTGCTGTCGAAGGCCTGGCTGATCCGCTGGGTCACCACACCCACGTCGCCGGCGATGCGGCTGGCCTGGGCGGTCAGCTGGCCGATGTCCGGGAGCGTGGCGCCCGGCCAGGCATCGCCGCCGGCGCGGTCGGATTCGGCGAGCGCGTCCCGCAGGTTGGGATCGGTGGGCGGCGGATCATACGAGATGATATTGGCGCTCCACTCGCCGAACAGGCTGGCCGACGCGGAAATGACCGCCGGCTTGGGCGGCAGGGCGACGCCGCGGTCGATGCTGAACTCGGTCTCCACCCACTCGTTCTGGATGAGCCGGATGGCCTCCACCCGCCCGACCTTGACCCCGCGGAGGGTCACCGGGGCGCCGACCCCGAGTCCGCCGACGGTCCGGAACCGCGCCAGCGCGAGGATGTTCTTCTGGTTGACGTCGGTCTCGCTCAGCCAGAGCGCGCCGGCCACCACCAGCGCGAGCGCCAGCAGCACGGCCAGCCCGACCGCGAATTCGTTCGTGCGTTTCATGGACGCCCCTCGATGAACTGGCGGACTACCGGGTCGGTGGTCGCCTGGAGCTCGGACTTGGTCCCCACCTCGCGGATGCGCCCCTCGTGCAGCATCGCGATCCGGTCGCCGACGCAGAAGGCGCTCCGCATGTCGTGCGTGACCACGAGCCCGGTCACGCCGAGATCGCGAGTGCGCACCATGAGCTGGTCGATGACGGCCGAGGTGACCGGATCGAGCCCGGATGTCGGCTCGTCATAGAGAATGTAGCGCGGCTTGAGCGCGATGGCCCGCGCGATGCCGACCCGCTTGCGCATTCCGCCGCTCAGCTCCGCCGGATACTTGTCCTCGGTCCCCGACAGCTCGACCACGCTGAGGCTCTCCGCCGTCCGCTCGGCGATCGCGTCGCGGTCGAGCCCGCGCCGGGCGAGCCCCAGCCCGATGTTCTCCGCCACCGTCATCGAGTCGAACAGCGCGGCGAACTGGAAGACGTAGCCGATCCGCCCCCGCAGCTCGGCCAGCTCCTCGCGGCTCATGTCCTGCACCACCGCGCCGTCGACCACCACCTGGCCGCCATCCGGCTCGATCAGGCCGACGATGCACTTGAGCGTCACGCTCTTGCCGGAGCCCGAGTAGCCGATGATGACGGTGTTCTCGCCGTCGGGGACGTCGAGTGTGACGCCGGCCAGAACGCTCTTGGGGCCGAAGGACTTGGTGAGGCCGTCGAGGACGATCACGGGCGGGCAGGCGGGCAGGCGGGCAGGCGGGCGGTTGAACGCGCCGGACCGCGGGGTTCGCTCGCGGCTGCGATGGCCGCCCGTCCACCCGCCCGCCTGCCCGCCTGCCCGCCTGCCCGCCTCACAACAACACCAGCGCCCAGAACGCGTCCAGCACCAGGATCGCCTCGCAGCCGAGCACCACGGCCCGGGTGGTGGACTGACCGACGCCCTGGGCGCCGGCCTTGGCGTCGAGCCCCTGGAGGCAGCCCATGAGGGCCACCGCCCCGCCGAAGCTGGCGCTCTTCACCAGGCCGAACCAGATGTCCTTGAACTGGTAGAACAGCTTGAGCCCCTTGAAGAACTGGGGGGTCGAGAGGTCGAGCAGGTTGACCGCCGTGATCCAGCCGGATGTCACGCCGATCGCGATGGCGAAGGCGGTCACCACCGGGAACATCAGGATGGCGGCGAGAACCCGCGGGACGACGAGGTAGGCGTAGCGGTCGTAGGCCAGGGTCTCGAGCGCATCCACCTGCTCCGTCACCTTCATGGTGCCGAGCTCGGCGGCGATGCTCGCCCCCACGCGGCCGGCGAGCGCCATGCCCGTGAGCACGGGACCCAGCTCCATCATCACGGTCTTGCCGACCAGGGCGCCGACGAAGTAGAGCGGCACCGCGCCGGTGAAGATGTAGGAGGAGAGCAGCGAGAGGACGATGCCGGTGAAGACGGCGATGAACATCGCGATGGGCACGGAGTCCACGCCAAGCCGCCGCATCTGTCCCACGAGGAGGGGCGACCAGGTGCGGACATCGGCGAGTGCGCGGGCGGTTTCGAGGCTGCGGCGTCCAACATGCGCGACGAAACCGTCCCGGGCGGCGACACGGGAGGCCACGAGGGGCGACACAGCCGGAAGGTACGACTACGCCGCGAAGCTCGCTAGAGCCCGGCCGACCTCGCCCTCGCGCAGGCGTTTGAGTGCGCGGTCGCGCAGCTGGCGGACGCGCTCGCGGGTGACACCGAGCATGCCGCCGATCTCCTCCAACGTGTGCTCGCGGCCGCCGTCGAGCCCGAAGTAGAGCCGCAGCACCTTGGCGTCCCGCGGCGGGAGGGTCCGGAGCGCGGTCTCGATCTCCTCGGAGAGGAACTTGTCCATCGCCTGCGCTTCGGGGTCGCCCTGCTCGTCGGCAATGAAGCGCTCGATGAGCGAGCGGTCGCCCTCGGGGTCCAGCGGCGCGTCGAGCCGGACGTCGCTCGTGTTGAGCGCAGCCAGCGACTGCACCACGTCGACCGAGAGGCCGGTAGCCTGCGCGATCTCCTCGGGCGTGGGCTCGCGGCGAAGCTCCTGCCGCAGGTTTTCGGCGGTCCGCACGATGCGCGAGAGGTCGGCGGTGCGGTTGAGCGGCACCCGCACGGTCCGGCCCTGGCGCGCGAGCGAGGCCAGGATGGCCTGGCGGATCCACCAGACGGCGTAGGAGATGAACTTGACGCCCTGCTCGGGATCGAACTTGCGGGCGGCGGTGAGGAGGCCCACGTTGCCCTCGCCGATGAGGTCGGTGAGCGCGAGCCCGCGGTTCTGGTACTTCTTGGCCACGGAGATGACGAAGCGGAGGTTGCGCTTGACCAGCTCCTGCATGGCCTCGTCGTCGCCCGCGCGGACCCGCTTGGCGATGGCGATTTCCTGCTGCGAGGTGAGCAGCGGCGTCTTGCTGACTTCGTAGAGGTATTGATCGAGGATGTCGCGGTCGGCGTCGTAGACCCCGAGGCTCTTCGACGTCTCCTTGCGGGGGCGGCGCGGCTTGACCGGCGGGGACTGCGCCAGGATCTCGGCGATCGTCATGTCGTCGCCGTAGGCTTCGGCGGAGGTGTCGGCCGGCCGTTTGGTGGGGCGCGGGGCTTTGTCCCCGCCGTCGGGCTGCTTCTTCGACATGTCGTGGAAGATAGGTAATCCGCTTGACGCTCGCTCGGGCGCCCGCTAAGTTTCCGTGCTGCCACGGCGCCGGGGCGGGAGACTCCGAGGGGCGGATCGATATATAACGGGGGCGTAGCTCAGTTGGGAGAGCGCGTGAATGGCATTCACGAGGTCAGGGGTTCGATCCCCCTCGCCTCCATTCCCCCGGTGGCCGTGGACGTTGCGCGAGTGGTGAGCGGACGCTAAACTGCTAGCCGCTTGCGGGATCGCTGACTCGGGGTTCGCTCACGCGGGAATAGCTCAGTTGGTAGAGCACAACCTTGCCAAGGTTGGGGTCGCGGGTTCGAGTCCCGTTTCCCGCTCTCGGAGTTCGGCAGGACATGCAGGGCAGGTCGCAGTCATCGTCGCGGGGTGGAGCAGTCTGGTAGCTCGCCGGGCTCATAACCCGGAGGTCGTGGGTTCAAATCCCACCCCCGCTATTGGCGGTCAGGCGGTCAGGCGGTCAGGCGGACAGCGGTCCCGGTGAGAGCCCTCTCGGTCCCCGGAGCAAACCGTCCGCCCGACCGATTGACCGCCTGACCGCTCTCTAGGGCGGTTAGCTCAGTTGGTTAGAGCGCCACGTTGACATCGTGGAGGTCACAAGTTCGAGTCTTGTACCGCCCATCGTTGCCGCGCCCTTAGCTCAATTGGATAGAGCATTTGACTACGGATCAAAAGGTTGGGGGTTCGAGTCCCTCAGGGCGCATCCTCATCAAGTAGTTATGTAACAGCGCGTTAGGCCACCACGGCGGACGCGCCATTTTCTTCCCTGCTCCGCCAATGCACTTCGCAATGCACTTTCTAGCCCGCCTGCCGATCGCCTCCGATGAAGGCTGCCGCCATTTTCGACCGGGACAGTCAGGCCTCACCACAGCGAGCTTCGTCCATGCCCACCAAAAAACAACCTGAGGATCCACCCGTAGCGCCGCGCCAGTTTGCTTCCCTGGACGAGATCGACCGCGGAATCAAGAAGCTCGAACGCCGAATCGAGGAACTGGAAGGCCTGGACGCGCGGCGTGCCATCATGGAGCACAGTGGTGAGGATGTAGTTGTTCAGAGCAACATTCGTGAGGCCATTCGCGACGTTTTCGGCCCGTGCTCGCCAGAGTTCAAAGAGCACGCCTTTCTAGACATTTGGGCGGGCCCCATGATGATGGGCATGCTCTCTCATGATCGCATCCGTGGTACCGAAGCTGGTAAAATCCACGTCCGGACGATCCTCCAAGGCTTAATCGCCCGCCTCAAGGAAAAGCGCGAAGAGCTCGCTGACGGCACTGCTCCCCTCCCCCAAACGTACTTTAGCAAGCTTAACCTTCACCCTCGCATCGGAGGTGTGGCGAATGAACTGTACGGCGATGGGCACCACTGGCCTGCGGTCTTCGAGGGGTCTAAGGCACTTGTGAACTATGTAAAGGAGTGCTCCGCTCGCCACGACCTCGACGGCGTCCAGCTGATGCATACCGTCTTTTCGCGGAAGAATCCTGTCCTCGCATTCAATGACTTGGCCGACCAAACTAAGCAGGACGAGCAAGAGGGCATGATGCATCTATTCGTGGGAGCCGTGCTCGCGATCCGCAATCCAGGTGGACACACTTTTCCGGAGGGGTCGGAACAACGGGCGCTGGAATACATCTCGTTCTTGAGCCTTCTCGCCTACCGTGTGGATGAAACGAAGCGAGTAAAGCCGCAGTAGCCCGGACCTGCGCTTTGTCTAACGATCCTCATCCTGTGGCCCCAACGCTTCCGCCACTTCGAAACCCTCGCCGGTCAACTCGAATACTTCACCTTTCCTCCCTACTGCCCGGATCAAGCCGAGCGCAGCTAGCTCATCAACGGCACTCCACCAGATAGCTCGCGCCCGGTTATCGGTTTCGTTGGGCGGCTTCGGATATTTGTGCTGATTTGCTTGCACAAACATCTGATTATTGAAATACCTGTGCCTGGCAATCGTCGCGTGTGGGTCTTGTGACGCCTGGTACACTAACACCCTTGCTTCATGGCTAAGATCCGGAACTCGTGGTGTCGGAGGGGCTGCGGCCGGTGCAGGACCTGTGACTGGTAGCGTCGAACCCGACGTGGGAAAGTAGCGTACAACAGTCTGAACGAGGTTGCGTCTCAATTTCTCACGGAAGTCTGCGTGAGAGCTGTAGGTCTCAACCAGAGCTCCTTGTCGACACTCTTGAAAGAATCGTTGGACGGCTGCGTATTGGGTCGGATCGATGGCCGACGGCACGACCGGGGTATCCGAGAAGTAGAGCATCGCCTTCCCGCCTCGGGCAATGTGCCGCTCAATCTCCTCGACAGTCCCACTACGAGCATCCGCGGTAGGGGTACCAAGTCGCGTCCAGAAGATGCCGAGTAGAAGATCGCACCCCTCCAAGACTTGACCGTTGATAACCTCCTGCGGAGGCGCGTCCATAGAGGGGCTAGAGTGCGTGTCCCAACCCACCGGTAGGAGAACCGTGCGCCTCTCCTCCGCGTGTAGGTCATTCCAGTCGTGGATGCACTCGCGGGCGATCAGCCGCTCTGCGAGGACATCCGACGGCGAGGCGATCATCACTTTCAGGGCTCTTGCATCGTAGGGCATTTGGAGGAGCCAGAGAGAATGTGATTGGTCAGGCGGCCGACTGCTCCCGGGCCCGCTCCAGCGCGCGCCGGATGCGGGCGAGGCAGAGGGCCGAGTCTCGGAGGATCTCCCGTCCCGTGAACCGGAGCACGACATATCCCCGCGCCTGTAGTGCCTCGGCCACACCGTTATCGATTTCCCTAGTGCGCAGTTCGCCGTGGTGGCCGCCATCGCAGAAGATGACGAGCCGTCGATACCGGTGGCTATAGTCAGGAGTGGTGGGGCTGCTGACGACGCCCGTACGCCGTATGAACTCGACCGGGATGGGCTGTTGAGCCACGAATTCCGACCGGAGCCCTGCTCGATCGAGTAGCAGGTGCATCTCGTACTCAATTGGGCTTTCCAGCCGATCCAGCTCCGCCATCACTTCCGCTACTACCCGGGCGAATGGCTCGATGGTGATGGCACCCCCGCTCAGCGGGACCCGGAACGCCGCCGCCCGCTGCAGAACCTCCAGGATACCATCGAGGTGCCGCACCTCTTCGGGCGGCAAGGCGTCGATCAGCGCAAGGGTGGTATCGCAGAGCCGCTCCTGCAAATCGAACAGCATCGCCGGGGCGCAGCCGGCGCACACGGTACTCGCCCCGATCCGGCACCGGTCCGCATGCCAGCCGGCGCACCGCTCGCAGGTGAAGCCGGGCAGCCAGACTTGGTCAGCGGGTCCCCGGTAGCGGGGCTCGCGCTGAAGGCAATGGGGGCAGGACTCGCTCACTTGGGCCGTTTCCTGAGCCCGAACCGGGCCGGCGAATCGAGCAGGTGCTCCTCGGCAGGGGTCGGCGGCGGTGCTGTTGGCGGCCGCAGCGGGTCGTCGCGCTTCTTCCGATACTGTTTGGCGTCGCCCGGGCCGATCAGGCCCACCTCGACCAGTGCGTCGAGCTCGGGGTCAGTAACCGGATATTCGGCATCGAAACCTTCAGGAAGTCCGATCATGCCAAGTGGCGGTTCCACCCCGCCGGCGGCCAGTTTGAGCCAGTATCGCTCCACGGCGTCAAGGATGGCCATTCTCCGACCGTAGTCGCCGAACCTCATGGTGCGCAGGGTCAGGTTCAGAGCCTCGCGGTCGACGCGCCAGAACCTGCCGCGCATATGCAGCTCCCCCACGACGAGGTCACGGGAGCTCAACAGCTCGTCGACTTTAGCCCAGATATACTCGTACGCCGCATCGTCGAAACCGCGCAGTGCGTGGGCTACGGCATCGGCTCCGTCTACCCCTAGACCCTCGTGAATCTTGTAGTTCCGCATCAGCCGGTAATACCGCGCGAGGTCGCGCCGAACAATGGACCCTAGTGCCGCCCCCGCCGCTCGCGCCTCAACCTCAGGCTCCAAGTCCCCGAGCCGTAATGTGACAGGGCTCTTGGGCCCGGCGGTGGGTGTGTTTTGACCTGCCAGCTTCCGCGATTTATTCCGGGCCATTATGCCTCATAGATTACTGACGAACACGAAAGTAATACATGTGTATTACCGTGGCAAGGGAGCCGTCTCGGCCTGTGCCAACGGCGTGATGTGACGAATGACGGAACGCCCTCGGATGGTTCGGGGGCGTTTCGTTTGCGCACGGCCGCGGTAACTACTCTGAGAAATCACCTGGAGCGCCCCTGGTTGCGCGGCGCGCGATTTCCCACTTTACCGGCTCGGGCAACACAACCAACCATTTCAGGAGCTGAAAAATGCCAAGACCGAAGCCGCCTGCGTCCTTGAAGTACGTCGCGGTGCGCGCCGTCAGCTACCGGCGTACCAGGATCATCCGGCAACTTTTCATCAGGAGCAATTCATGAGACCAATGGCTCAGACCCGCCACAGCCTGCCGAAAGCTGTAGGGCAAGAACTCCCAGAGCGCCCAAGGTGAGCGTTAGGCGTGGCATCCATCCCTCCATGGTCCTGCGGTGGGGTGTGAAAAGATACGACCGCAGGCTACCCTGAAACGGAATAAACTGGGCCCAAATCGAGCCTAAACGCGACAGATTTGCGGGGCATTGAGTCGCAAATGCAACAGTATGCACGCCCGCGCAGCGAATGTTACGAACTACGGATCAAAAGGTTGGCGGTTCGAGTCCCTCAGGGCGCATCCTCCACTAGAGTCCTGTAACCAGCGCGTCATGCCTCTCACGGTGACGCGCTGTTTTCTTTTCTTGGCGGCCACACGGGGAGCTGGTCCCACCGAGCGCTTCGCCTCGTCCTCAGGGATAAGGAGAGGCGACCACCTCGACGACCGTCGTGTCGCTCAGGCTTCCGAGAATCGCCCGAATGGTGGTGGAGCCCGTATCGACGGCGGTAACGATCCCATCGGCCGAGACGGTCGCAACGCTGAGCAGATCGCTCACCCAGGTCACGATCGCATCGGCGATGGAATATCCGTTGGCATCCTCGGCCACGGCAGTGAGCGTGTCGCTCGAAGTGATCCCGCTGTAATAGGGTAGAGGTGCAGCGTATCGGGGGACACGTGCAGGGCCGCCGGAACTTGCCGCACCACGACCCTCGCGGTATCGGCTTTGCGCCCACCGGTTCCGAGCGCCTGGACCAGGCCGGTTCCAGGCGCGACCGACAGTACACCACCGTCCGCGTCGACGGCGACGATGGTGGGCGTGAGGCTCGACCAGGTCACGTCGACGTTGGCGACGAGCTGAAGGGACGCCTGCAGTGCGTCGAGCGTATCCTCCGCCGGCGTGATATGGACCGGCGCATTCTTGCCATTGGGCCGTTGCTGCTGAAGAGAGAACGTGGAGCGGTGGCCTCTTGCCCACCACACCCGGCGAGCGCGATGCCGGCAGTCGCGAGCAGGATGCGCCGAGCACTCGCGCGAACAGTGGTCCATGCCCATCGCGTGACGCGCGTAACCATGGCGAGCTCCGTCAGCCGAGGAGATGTGGGATGTGTCGGATTGTGCGGCAGATCGTGTCATGAATCTGAAGTTCGCGCGGCCGCGGCGCCAGACTCCAACTCCATGGCGTACACGAAATTCCAGCCCGCTACTGTTCAGCGGACGTGGCCGGGGGTCGCGCCTTGGCAAGTGGGCCTCGCGAATGCGACACTTTTATCAATCCGGTGTCGTGGGAGGCTGGCAGGGTGAAGTTTTTGCGACGCTGAGGCGCGTTCTTGGTGCCGGTCAGCGGCGCGCTCGACGCACGCCTCTCACTCGCCCGACCGCAGGATCGCCTCGAACGTCGTATCGCCCCTGAGCGGCTCGAAGATCGGATCGGCATGGATGTCGACACCGACGCCCACGCGCGGCAGCCCCTGCTCCGCTGCGACCCCGAGGTGCTCGAGCGCCGTCGCCCGGCGGGAGCCCGGGACTGAGCGAGCCCTGGACCCGAACCGCTTCATCGACTGGCAGCCGAAGCACGGCGTCCACTTCCGCCAATGCGTCGTCCGGCCGGCGGAGCCCCGCCAGCGCACGCGCGGCGATCAGGTGCGTGCCGATGCGATCCGGGAAGTCATGCTCGAGGCGACGCGCGTCCTTCAGCTCCGTCTCGTAGTCACCCAGCAGGTGCTCGGCGGTGGTGAGATCGCGCCAGTACACGCTCTTGGCGGAGTCCGAGAGCCAGCCGAGCTCGTGTGCCGGGTCGATGCTGCGGAGGTATTCGCGGGCGAGGCGGGGGCGTCCGCTCGTGAGCGCGAAGAAGCCGGCGGTGTACACGGCGTAGGTCGACCGCGGCCGGAGCGCCGCCTGCGCGGCCGCCAGATGAAACGCCTCGTGCCAGCGGTTACGGCAGCGCGCCACGCTGATGCCGAGGGTGAGCTGGTCGAACCGGTTGAGTGCCGTGGTCCGGCCCGCCAGGGCCCGGGCGACAGAATCGGTCAGCGTACACCCTGCCCCGTTCGCGCCGGTGAAGGCGAGCCAGACGGCCGCGGTCAGGAAGGTCGAGTCGCTGGCCGCGGCGTACTGGAAAAAATCGCGCGCCTCGCCGGCCGGACGCCCCTGCCAATAGGCGGCCTGCCCGGCGACGAACGCCTGATAGGCAGCGAAAGGCGGCGGCGCCGACCGCTGGGCGGTGAACGGCCGGAACTCGACGTCCAGCGCGCCGGCGACGGCGGTCATGACCCGCTGCTGCAGCAGCTCCAGTGCCTTGACCGACTCACCTCGCCCCACCCGCACCGGGGTGACCGTCTCCAGCACCTCGCCGGTGCTGCCGTCGATAACGGTGCTGCGCACGGCCAGCGTGTCCCCCGAGACGTAGTAGCTGCCGGCCACCACGCTGCCGGCGCCGTTCCGGCGGGCGAGCTCCAGCGGCTCGGTCGGCGCGCCCGATGCGGTGCGCCCCTCGACGTAGAGCGCGCCCACGTCCACCACCTCGACCGTCGGCGTCCGGGCGAGCCCGCGCGTGACCCAATCCGCCGCCATGCTCCCGAACTGTTCCAGCGCCGGGTCGCCGGTCCGGTTGGCGAAGACGGCAATGACGATCCGGGTGCGCTCGGGCCGGCCACGCCAGCGGCGCACGGCCACCACGGCGAGCGCCCCGGCGGCAGCGAGGGCGAACAGCGCGATCAAGCTCCGGCGGACGGCCGGGCGATCGAATCGGGACACGGAGGCTCGAGACGAATGGTCGAGAGGCGGAGCGTAACGGCTCGCTGTACAGTGCGGCCCACCAGCCGGGCGGACAAGTGGCCGGGCCGCCTCTCAGGGCTCGGCGCCCGCCGCTCCGGGGCTGCCAAATGAAGGCGGGCACATTACATTCCGCGCTCTCCGACATACGGGGCGTAGCGCAGCCCGGTTAGCGCGCCTGCTTCGGGAGCAGGAGGTCCGGGGTTCAAATCCCCGCGCCCCGATGGACATACACGAACGCCGAACTCCTTCGTACTCGAAGGGTTCGGCGTTTGTCATTGGAGGGATCCCGTCCAGGTAGAGCTCAGCCCGATTTTGAACTGGGGACGTATCGGGAACATTCACGTTCGCTACCTCCCACCGACGAACGACGTGAAACGCCTAACCGAGCCATCGGTACTGCTAACCCCGACCCCACTCCCGCCCTCCACCCTCACTCCTCCATGGTGTCAATCGCCACCCAAGGTTCTCGTCCGCTCCCCCTCACCTGAGCCTCCGACACCGCATGAGCGCCCCCACCCTCGCCAAGCTCCTGGCCTGCCCCGCCGACCGTGTTCACCTGCTCTCCACCACGGCCCGGCGGCGCCTCGCCGGCTGCCCTCGGACCTCCATCGAGATGCTCGACGACCTTTCGTTCGACCCCGACCCTCGGGTTCGTGCCGCGTACGTGCGCAATGGAACCGCCCCGCTGACTAACATGGAAGCCATGGTCGGCGATTCGCATCCCATGGTGCGCGCCGCCATTGCGAGGCGGCGGCGGGTCCCGGAGAACATGATCGTCACCCTCGCAGGCGATAGGGTGCCGGCCGTTCGCCGTGAGGTGGCCAGCCGCCGCAGATTGCCGTGGCCGATTCTCACACGCTTGCTTGCGGACCCTGACACCGCAGTGCGAGTGACCGCGGCGGCCTCTCACCAGCTGCCCGCCGCGTACCTCATCGTTTTCACTACTCATGCGTCGCCGGCCTGGCGGCAGGTGGCGGCGGCCAGCCCGAGACTCGCCCCTGACCTCCAGCGCGTCCTGGCCAAAGACCCCTGCTGGCAGGTTCGGCGCCTCCCTCCGCTCCACCTCCGCGGAAACCAGCCGCTCGAGGTTGCTGCCGATTTAGCGCTCGCCCCCGAGCTCGCCACGGATGGGCACACGGCCAAGTGCCTGGTAGGCCAAATCGTGATGCGCCTGGCGATGATGCACCCGTCGGATGTCCCCCCGTCCGGTGATTGTCTCCTTCATGCGAAGTTCGCATCCGCCAATTCGTGAGATTGGCCGCAGATTGGCAGTCGACGCATACAGCGCGCGCGGGACGGTGGCCGCCGTGTCATCTGCCTCCACGGCGCGCTGAGGGGATTGCAGGGGCAGCAACCTTTCACGGCACATTCCACAAGACTCTCACGCCGCGTTGGCCGACGGGCCGAACGTCCCGCCCAGTGCATACGCATAGAGCTCCACGCTCGCGTCGTCAAGGTTGTGTGCGATGGCGGCCGCCGTCACGGACGCCATCGCTTTCTCAAGGAAGGCGGTCATGTCGGCGCTCGCGAAATCGGTGCGCGCGAACTCCCCGATGCGGCCGGTTGACACAACCCGGAGGTCCGGCAACAGGCACAGGGCCAGCACCGCGAGTGGCCCGCCAGGGACCGAGAAGTAGGTCCACGCGGGAAAGGCCGCATCGACCTTCGCCCAGTACGTGCGCACCTCGGGAATCTCATAAATCTCCCTCGGGTCGTGGTTCCACCCGTCGACGGAAAACAGGACGGAGCCCCGGAGCCGCCGCCACGCGCGTGGCCTCGTGGTCATCCCACGCAGCAACTGCACCAACGGGCAGGAGTCCACGGCCATCACATCGGCGCGGGTCGCGGTCATCATCGTGAGTAAGCTGGACACAGTCCCTCCCCGTTAAGTGGTTGAGCGGATGCCGACGCCATGACGATGTCATCGAGGCGGCCCCGCGGTGTGTCCTTCGGCGGTCAGGGAAGTCCATCCGGGGGCGCTGGCCGACCATGCCTCTGTCGTGGGGGCGCGCATCACGGATTGAGGCCGGCCGCGTATGGTTCACCGCCACCCGAGTCCGAATGGGTCTTCGCCGGACCGCACCCCACCCAGGGCCGCGAGGGCGCCGCGCAACAGCTGGCTCGGGTCCGCGGTGCTGGTCGCGGCAACCATCGCCGCCTGCTCGCGCGCACCAATTTCCGCGAACAGTTCGCCGTTGAACCACAGCGGAAGGCGAAGCGCCCCGCCCAGCGGCTGGACCACTTCGCGGGCCGCTTGGAGCTCCCCGGCCTCGACCGTTGCGATACGCATGTACCGCCGCCCCTGGAGGCCACCGCGGCGGGCGCACCAGGCCGGAGTCGGGTCGAGCACCATTCCGTCGGCCTCAAGCCAACCGTGCAGGACGGCTAGGGTTCCAGTTCGCGCAACGGCCACACCTTCAACCCACTGGACCGGTTCCCCGAGCCGGTCGCTGGCGAGCGCGGCCGCGCGGAGCGCGTTGGTCCAGCACCGGTCGTCCTCCGCGCCGATGATGCGGGCGAGCTCCGCGCTCAACCGCCATTGGACGACAGGGGTGCGCCAAACCGGCGCATGCAGCCGGAGCGACAGGAGGTCACTCATGGCCGCTCCTCAGCTTCTTTCGGCGTACGGCCTCGACCATCGACGACGTCCGGACCCCCTTTAGCGGCTGTCCGACGCGGGCGCTTGCTGGGTTGGGCCGCTGGAGTTCGCCGCCGGCCACCCTCATATGCGTGCCGTGCCGCTTCCGAGTCCCGCCTCGGAAGAGCGGGGAGGGGCCGGGTCGTGTGAGGTGCCGGCACCGGCGCCTCACGAAGGAGCGCCTGCCGCAGCAGTACGCGCGCGCGCCCAACCGCCGCGAGTAACTGGGCATCGTCGCGCCCCCGGTACGTCCCGCCTCTCGTGCCGGGAAACTCCCATCCGCCCAGCATGTCACGCACCGTCCTGGTCGGAGGTGACGACCGCCGCTACATCGACGCAGATGCGCCGAAGACCGTACCAGCTACGGCCGGGACGGTGTTCCACCCCCAGCCCCCAGGCTTCCGCCTGGATGAAGAACTCCAGCAGGCGGCGCGCGCTCATCGGCCGGGCCGCGCGCTGTCCCACTTTGAAGGGTACGACCCCGCCCTTCAGTCGTCCCTCCGGGATGAGCGGGTAATCGTCGACTTGGCGACGCTGGTAGGTTCCTCCTCCAGCTCTCTGAGGTATCCGGAGAGCGCGCGGCCAACCCAGGCGCGCTCGATGGGGTCGAAGTCGAATCCGGCCGACGGCTTGGGGTCACTCTCAGGAATGAAGACCCGGCCACACCCGAACTCCCCGATGTCGCGAAGGTCGACGCACGACCGCCACAGACGACCCGCGACCTGGCCCAGTCGGAGTGGGTAACCGAGCACCATCAGGGTGCGGAAGCGCCGGCTCGACCGCGGCCGCCTCATCGAAGACCAGCGCCATGAGCCCTCCCGCCTCGCGGAGTTCATGCCGCTCGCGCTTCACGATGAGGGGCTTCGAGTCGGTGCGCTGGAGATGGAGCTTGAGTTCACGGCGCCAGCCCGGCTTCGGCGCGCAGAACTCGGGGAGCTTGCGGCGGTCCTGAGAAGCCACCCACCCTCCACACCGAGCAAGCGCGCCGAGCGCCCGCTCGGCCGTGCGTCGCCCACGCCCGGGCCGCGTCGCGGAGGCCCTAAACTCGTCGAGGATGAGCCGGCCCGCCAGCGACCCAGTCGGCGTCCTGCAGCTGGTCGCACGTCGGCGCGACACCCCGCGCCCCAAGCACCCGCGCCATGGCCCTCGCCGCGCGGAGCGCCAGGGCGCGGAACTCACGGGCCTCCGGAGAGTTGACCCCGTAGACGCCCCTGCGTGCGGCCGCATGCGGCGTCCCGTCCTCGACTTGCTCCCCCTGCCCTCGCGCGAGGTCCGGCGCAGCCTCGTCCACCAGCGCGGTCAGCCTGAGGGGCGCAAGGGAGGCTGCACTATCGACCACCGCAGCGAGCGGCGGGTCAATGTGAACCCACGGGTCTCCGCCGTTCATGATGGCCGTGCGCACCCCGGCCACGAGCGCTTGTACCGCGGCTTCAGCCTTGGGGTCGATGCAGGGCCGCCCCCGGCGGTCCGTGCTGACGACCGTCTGGGGATGCGGCGCCTTCAGGAACGGCGCGTGACGCCGGCCCTGATAGGTGAAGCGCAATTGCAGCGCGCCGCCACGGTCTAGCCGCTCGACCACGATGACCCTGTGTGGTCGCCGGCCCTGCTCGTAATGCCACCCACGCGCCTTTGGCGCAACGGCAGTGGGCACAGGCTCCGCTCCGACGGCCGGCACTGGAGTCGTCGAGTCAGCCTTCTTCCGGGTCACGCCGCACCCCGCTGGTCGGAGCGGCCGACGACCCAGCAGCGACCGCGCCGCGTGGCGCCCGGAATCTTTCCAGCCTTTGCCCAGCGGCGCAGAGTGCGAGTTGACCTGTTCATCTGCCCGCCGAGAGCCGCCACCGGCACCGTGACCGGTTCCCGAGCAGCTTGGTCGAGGGCCTGCCGGAGTTCCCGCACCCACGCTGCCGCCACGTTTGCCACCATGGTGCCGTCACCCCGGCGGCCGAAGAACTCCGCTTCTTGCTCGAATTGGGCAAGAAGGCGCCGGAGGGGCGCGTCGCTGATGAGTTTGGCCTTCGTCGAGGGGCAGGTGGACACGGTATTCTCCGAGGGTCTTGGTGGCCGCGCGTCTCGCGGTGTCGAGATGGTGTCGGAGCTGCCTAGCTCAATACCATCCCCTGTGCCGCCACCGTACCCGGTCCCTTCGCCCGGACCAAAACCCCGGAAGGCGGGCCCGGAACCCGTCCCTAGCCTGAGATTTGCCCGTTTTTCAGGACAATTCGGCAACAGCCAAGTGGGAGTGTCCTCTGAACAAGACATTTCAGGCGTCGACCGCGCCTCATCCAAGCGCGTTGGCACAGAGCCTCCTTGCTGCCCTCTGGCGTCTTCCGGCCGGCGACTGGCGACTTGAGGGGGATTCACTGGAGGTGTGGCATGGGGCAGAGCGCGTTCGTGTCGCGACCTTCGACCCCGGGCTGCGACCGTCAAGGCGAGAGGCCCTAATCAAGCTCCTAGAAGCGCTACCGGTGCTTCTTGACCTGATTGCGCCGCTGCCGCCGCGACCGACGCCTGAAGGGACGGGTCGCCGTCATCGGAAGCATCAGGAGCGGGTTATTGACGAACAGCAGAAGGAGATTCTTGCCTTGCGGGCGGTTCTGGCAGAGCTCAGCTCGTCATCCCGCGTCAGCACGGACCCGGAGGTGAGGACAGTCGATGCCGCGGAAGGGCCTGGCATTCGGCAGCCCGTCTTGGGGCAGGTGGGGACAATCGAGACGCAGGTGGGAACGATGGGGGCTGACGGCACGCGGACGACCGATGAGACGCGTCACCAGAGTTTGGCCGCGCCCGCACTCCAGGAACGGTTGGGTACGGCCGAAACGGACCTCCGACGCGCATTGGACAATGCAGCCCGAGAAGAGGCCATGCTGCGGGAGCTGATTACCGCCCTAGCAAGACCGACAGCGCCCGCAACGATCACCCGGCACGCGCTGCCTCCCACGCCGCCTTGCGCTTCTCGGTTTCGGTGAGCGCATCGCTGATGGTCGCAGAGGTCAAGAGGGTATCGAGCATGCACCAGACCCGGTTACTCATGGTGACTCGCGGCCCGTTCTTGACTTCGTGCAGCGGCCGGATTGCAGGACCCAAGGTCAAGAGGTAGTGCGGCTCCCACACTTCTGAGGGTACGGACGGAAAGCACTGGCTCGGATCGACAAAAACCTCGAATCTTTCGACATGGTGAATGGACTGAAGGCGGCCCCCATATCGTACACCCAAATAATTCGGTGGCTCTGGCCAGTGCTTGCCGACGGGATAGAAGTACCGCTGATGCTTCGCAACAACGTCAATCCATGAGATCGGCCAGTTGCTTGGACAACCACCGCCGAGGGACACTACGAACACCCGGTTGGAATACAAGGTATCCATGCCAAGAAGCCCCTCCAGAAAGGAGACAAACTCTGCAAGGATGCGGCGCGCTGCAAGGTTTTCGGTCGAACTCGCTTCCTCGGCGAGCACGAGCACTCGACGCCAGGTCAGGTGGTGGACGACTTCGCCATCGAGGGTAGCAGGAAGCGTCTGACGCGCAAACGCGACCGGAGCATCGCTCAACGTAGCCAGGCATCGATCTGCCACAATGCTGCTCTTGAGAATAGGCGAGTACAATGCGAGCTGGTCTGGCGACGGGAGCCAAGCCCCTTGCTTCGCCTCAATGATCGCGAAAAACGCCGTACCGACGAGAATCTCGATGTCCGTAATGCCCTGATCGAGACGCCAGGACTGAAGTCGGATACTCGCCTCACCGCTGGATGCGTCTTTGGGGCATCCCAGCTCGCGCAGCACACGCGATCGCAGCTCTCGCGAACGCTCCAGGGCAAGACCCAGGGCCGCCGTCATCGCATTCTCGTCCTGCCCCAGCAGGTCGAAGGCTGTGGACACTGGGCGGCCGTGCACGAGCAGGGTCATCTGATTCCGGACCGTGCGTGCGACACTCCAAACAATCCCCGGATCAGCTCCAGGCCGTGAGGGGCATCGAAAGCGGGCATCAGGGAAGTTGACCCACGCGCGTGGCCTACGTCTAGTTCTAACTCGCCGCTCAACCGACGGCAGGCGTGTTGCTCTAGGCAGGACTTCCACCCCTACGAGTCGTAGATCCACCGACTGAAGCACTTGTATTGCGTCAGCCGTCATCACGCTCCTCCTACTGCCTCTTGAATGCTCTTTAGGGTGCGCCCGTCGGACGCCTTCCAAGCCTCACGGCCATTCATGTTTCGTCCGACGATCACGCTGGCAGCAGTTGAGGGCGATGGGAAGGTGTAGTCCTGTACCAACTCATAGAACTCTCCTGCGTCCCGGAGCACGCCCTGCTGGAGGAGCTCGGTCCTAATATCCTTGAGGTAGGCGTGCATGGAGTCGGTACTCGATTTCGCCGCTTTCGCCCCCGCCCGAACCACGAATCCTTCCGGTGTCTCGGATCCCTGCCCCTCCGCGCCGCGCGCCTTGATCGTGAGTGACGCTGTCCCATGACGCGACCCGGCCTCTGCTCGTTCTAAGAACGGATAGCCCAAGGTCGGCAGGCACAGACGCACATCATCAAGAAACCCTTCCACCTCGGCCGTATCTGCCTCGGACAACGACGGGGCTTGTGGGATGTTCCCGTTGTCCAGCACGCAGCGTTTGGCGAGCGTCGCCATCTCTACGAGCCGGGCCTCGAGTCGCTGCACGTGGGCCTTGTTGAGGTTGGCATCCTTGCTGGTGAACACTACGGCGTGAGTCCAGAAGTCCTTGGCCCGGCCATGAGCGTCAAGTCGTGGGCCTATCGGATCGCCCTCCCCGATGTACACCTTGGGAAGGGGACCGCGCTCAGACTCACCGATCAGGAGGTAGACCCCTGCGCGGCCCAACTCTGAGCGGCGCCTAGCCTCGGCGTATAGGGCCCTCGGGATAACAAGCCCGGTGCCGGTCCAATTTGACTTCTCGATGACCTTGAGCCCGGCCGGGTCACCACCGGGAAGGAAAATGCGTACAGAGAAGCCGCGTCGCGCAAACTCCGCAGTCATGGTTACTCCATGGGTGCCGGCAGAGGACTGCAAATGCCCCTCTGACTGGCCCTAGATCATGTAGTCCAGGACCGAGCGGTTGATCTGAAATTTGTCACACACGGCCTGCCAAGTGGTGACTCCGACAAAGCTCGACGCGATGGCGCCAGCCTCATCTTGGGAGCGATGCGGCAGACTTCGCCGAAGAACCTCCTCTGATGTCGTCGCCTTAGCCGCCTTTTCCCACTCGAGCGGAGGCTCAGTCGATGAACCCTTTCCGGCATCAACGATAAAAAGTCCGTACACTGCTCGGCCCCCACGAATTTCCCAGGCCGCGTCCAGATGGCGGAGCATCTGGTGCCGGCCATCCATCCAAGTCGTATCCGTGGTGTGCCCTCGCTCCGTGTACTTGCCCTCGATAACCACGATGGCGTCCGGTGTAAACAGTGTCACATCTGGATAAGTGGGTCCTTCGAGCACGTGCCAGCCAGGGCCTGGACCCGCTGACCGCAGCAGCCCAAGCGCCTCAGAAATGATTGCCGGGTCACGAGCGGCTAAAGCCCTACGCTTTTCTGCAGTCTCACCAGTGCCAGTCGGTGACTTGGCCGGGTCCAAGTTTCGCACAAGCCACGAGAGCAGCGCCACGGGCGACCGTAAGCCAAGTTCCTTTGGAGTCCAGTGTCCTTCAAGCATAGAGAGGTCTTGATGAGCCCACGGCCTCGTTCGAGCGAGATCGCGGGCTGCCAAATTCAGCAGACACCCCACCCAGGTGGGATACTTCGCTGCAAGACCAACAAGCGCGTTGAAGACCGGACCCACCCGTGTCTTTGATGAGTCATGCAGCCGCCGCCGTGGCGGATTGGGCGAGGCTCGCGGCGGTAGCCAGATGCGCCCTTCGAGCAGTTCCGTATCCGCAGCCTGAGGAAGACTCTCGAATTCGGCGGCGTGGCGATCCATGACCAGGGCCGACACAAGGGCATCGAACGCATCCTCTGATTCGCTCGCAGATTCGAGCACGGCGCCATCCAGGCCGGGATGGTTGAGGTCGAGGTACCGCCGCCGCTCCTCTGCGCTGCTTTTGCGAACAGCACCTGTCAGAGCTCGAGGATATATCTCAATTGCCATGGGAAAGCGTGGGAGGTCGAACGGCCAGACTGCGAAGCCCGAATTGCGTAGCCGACTCAGTAACGGCATCCCTCGAAGTGACCCGGTGCCCACTGCTCCTGCACCGTTGACCTGAAATACTGATTTAGGACGGATGCCTCCCACAGCCGGCACGTCGCTGTCAGTCTTTCGGAGGTGGGCTGGCAGATCAGGGCACCCAACGCCGGCGCGACCCCAGAACGGTGAATGACAGTCGGCAAGCCAGCGCTCCCCTTCCTGCTCGACCAGTGCCCATAGACCGGGGGCGCCATTCAGGCCGCGTTGTTCAAGGAACCAAGCTGGAACGGAGAAAGCAAAATCGAAGCCCGCGACGAGTTCGGGATCCCGCCGGGCCTCCTCAATCAAGTGCTGGGCGATGGCTGCCCTGTCCCTGCCGGCCTCCAAACGAAGCACATTGCCGGCCTGGATCTCGGCGAGCCAGATCCTCTGTGCAGCACCCCGCTGGGCACCGGACCAATCGATAGCGATTATGCGAAGTGTCACCACCGCAACCTAGCGGCCGCATGTGTCGCTGCGCGGGATACGGACCGGATGTCTGGGCGAGAAGACGGCCATCTTCCAGGCCTAACCATCAGGCATAACGCTCTTTGCCGGCGCCTCAGTCATGCGAGTTCGCACTTGGGCGGCTAGGAGGATAGTGTGCACCAACCGGTCAGCTAGGACAGCCGAACATGCCTCGTCGTCAATCAGTCCGTGAGCCACACGGTTCCTGAGATTCAGGCCCCGCACGTCGGCTAGGACAACCCTGAGATAGAAGCAAGCGTCCTCGCCGAACACCCGTAAAACCATTGGATGTTCAAGAACCGCATTGAGGCTGATCTCCTGCAGACCCCCAAAGCGACCTGGTTGATAGACTGGCCCGCCCTGAATACGCACCAGTTCTCGGAGGGCGTCTTCGACATAGGGGGTAAGGATGTGAATCGCCGGGATGTAATCCTCTTTGAGGTACGCATCAACGCCACTAGCGAAAATGCCTCGGCGATCCTCGCGAAAAAGCGGTGACGCGCCACAGTAGGCAACAAATCCTTCTCGGGTCAGTGTTCCATCTCTAATCAGCCGATCCAGGACCGCCCGCAGGAAGATAGAATTGAGCTGGAGACTTTGCCCCATCTGCGAGGCGATTCTCCCTTCCAGATCCTCCTCTACCGAGCCGATGTGACAGACGATCAGTGCCTCGGTCATTAAGCATTGTGTGCTGAATCAGCCCTTGAAGCGGGGCTTCCTGGGCCAAATCGCCTGACTTCGCGTCTCGACCTCCCCACGTTGATGAAGGAAGTGTCCCGCGATCCGCTTCGAGAGCATCGTCCAGCGAGCCTTTCGTCATCTCGTCGACGAAATGCCTCGAACTTCTCCCGAGGGATCGTGACCTCCGCAGCGATGGGGTGGAGGTTGTCGCGAGTCTGCTGTCCGAGACGCTGCATCAGCGGCCCAAGCGCGTCTGGCATCCTCACGTAAGCCCGAATTCGCGCAGGAGTTCATGCACGCGTTCCATCCATGCCAAACCCACCAACGGCGCGACCGCCCCAGCCGCATTGGCAAAGGTCTCGCCACACAGTCGTACGACCCGTCCGACATGCTCTCGCTGCTGCTTGCGGCGGTAGTAACGTGCCAGCCTGGTCGCTGAGGCTTCAACGGCGAAAGGGTCCCCGCCCCTTTCGGCCGCTCGCACGAGTCGCGCCTCGAGGCCGGCAATAATCGCCGCCTCCTGTTCAGGTTCAATCGGGATGTTCGCCGGCTCGAGCAGCTCATCGAATGCGAAGCCCCAGGTTCCGAGCATCTCGTCCTGCCCAGTGCGCTCCTCATAGGCCAGTATGGCATCGCGCACTCCCCTCACTCGCGTCGTATCCTTGACACTCAGCGCTACATCGAGAGCGCGTCGCAGGAGCTGCTGCCCTTCAATCACGTGCCCGGCAAGGCCCTGGCTCGCGGTGGCGACGTGAGAGTCGATCAGGAGCCTGGCCGCCTCGATCGGCGCTCTTTCGCTCCGCACGTCGTGAAAGGTCCCAGACTAGGTCCGCATAGCGCCCCCGCAACACCGGATGCCTGACGGTTTGTGCACGATTCCACCAATAGTCGATGGCGAAGCCGGTTATCTGATCCCGCCCCGGCGACTCGTGCATCATCCCGTTTTCGCCGGACCATGTCATGAACGGGCCGAAGTGCGTGCCCCAAGGCGAAGGGTTCTCACCAGTGTGCGGGTGGACGCCGAACGCAAAACTTTCCGCCTGGTCGGCGGGATCGTCACTGGGAGCGCCTTCCTTACGGATCGCGCTCGAAACCTCGTGGCAATCCAGCGAGCGAACGACGTCGTCAAACCGGCCAACGATCACCTGGATTGGCTCAGGAACGGATGGCGAACCGTGTCCGGTCGTTTGCTCGTCACTCATTCCGGGCACCCCACGTCGCAGCTTCGCGGCCACCCTTTGTCCTGCTCACGGCCTCAGCCCATTCAGCCGATCCCGTCGCCGCTCCCAGTCCGGCAAGTGCGCGGTCAGGAGTCGAAAGAAGCGCGGCGAGTGGTCCGGCACGATCCGATGGCAGAGCTCGTGCACCAGCACGTAGTCGATGCAGGAGATCGGTGCCTTCACCAGATCGGGATTCAGCGTCACTGTGCCCTCAGGGCTGCAGCTTCCCCAGCGCCGGGGCATCCGACGAACCCTCAATCGCAGTGGTTGGCGCAGCGAGCTTGGGCGCGACCTTCCGGAGGCGCTCCAATCGGCGGGCAAAGACCTCATGGGCTTGCTCCAGGTACCATTCGCTCACCATCCGCCGGATGGCAGGCGTGGTCGGGGACACAGGTGTCTGTACCAGTAGGCGCCCTGACGCTACGGACACCGTCTTCGGCCCGCGCTTGAGCAGCAGTCGATATTGCCGCCCGAGGTACAGGTGCGACTCACCCGGCACGAATCGTCGAGGCGCCGGCAGGGGATGCCACCGCTCGAACTCCCGCAGCTGCTTGGCGATCCAGCCTGCCCGGCGGCGCACCCGCTCGGCAACCTCCTCCACCGACCGACCTTCGGGTGCGACAACGGTAACTCGGAGGTCCGGGTGCACCGTAATGGCCAGGTTGCGCCTGGCTAGGTCGAAGCTCAGACCGTAGGTGATCTCTCGGCTTCCCCACTCGGTCGTTCGGAGGAGGGCCCCGTCGACACGCCCGCTCACGTCTTGCGTCGCTTGGCTACTTCGAGCACCCGCTCCATCATGCCGTCAATGTCATCCAGCGTCAGGGGGAGGTCATTCCTCTCCTTGAGCTCGAACAACTCGTCCTCAATCGCAGTCCTCATCCTGTTCTGCACGTCGGCATTATCGGTCCAGTTAACCACCCGGCGCTCATCAATAATCCGGTCTATGGCCAACGCAGTCTCGGCACCGATGGCATCCAGATTGCGGCCATCTACCCCATAGGGTGCAATGGTCTCCTTCACCAAGCCGAAGAAAGCCCGCGCATCAGGCTGGTACCGCACCCGCTCGGGAACCTCGTCGCCAGTTCGGTCTCGCACCGAGTCACGGATCTCCCCGACCTGGCGCAGGTATTCAGCATCCGAGAGTCGTTTCGCACGCCACTCCTCGATGGTCTCCTCCAGCAGCGCCGAGAAGCGCTTGTAGAACGCTGGGTCCTCGTCAATCCGTTCCCGGATAGTCTTCTTGGTGGCATAGGCGATCGTGTCGGCCTGAGCGGCGGGCGTGGTGCCCTCTTCGACGACCTTCGCAAAGGCATTCTGGTCGAAAATGTTCACCGGTGGTGTGATGGTCTCTACTTCACCGGCCGACACGTGGAGGTCCAGCAGCTTCCGGACCCGCGGCTCGTACTCCCCGTAGTCCACGGTATCCGCGTACCGTCGACCGACAGACCGCCGAAGCGCTGCAAAGAACTTCAGGTCCCGTTTGTATGTCTCGACCTTCTCCTCGGGCGTTGTCTCCAGGAACTTCACGCTCCCAAGGGCAGGACCCAGCGTGCGGGCAAAGGCCGTCAGCCGTTCATAGAACCTGGAACGAAGCTCATCGTCGGCCAGCAAGCGTTCATAGGCCTCTTGGTCTCGCTGGTTCCGAACAGTGTTGAATACCTCCCAGAGGTCGGAGTGCAGCTGCGGGAGTTGGCGCAGCTTCTCCGATATGTCCAAGAGCGTGTCATCCAGATCGGCAGGGTCGTATCCGGCCAAGGTGCCATACAGATCGAGTGCCTCGTTCAGACCATGCAGCACGCCGGCGTAGTCGATGATGTAGCCGTAATCCTTGCCGTCGTACACTCGGTTTACTCGAGCGATGGCCTGGAGCAAGGTATGGCCCTTGAGCGGGCGGGTGAGGTAGAGCACTGTATTGCGTGGGGCGTCAAATCCCGTCAGCAGCTTATCCACCACGATGAGGATGTCCGGCTCGTCCCCGAACTTGAAAGCGTTGATGAGCTGCTTGTTGTACTCGAGCTCTGTCCCGTAGCGTGACATGGCGGCCCGCCAGAACTTCACCACCTCGTTCTCGTTCTCCTCGTGAATGTCCGTGTCGCCCTCGCGGTCGTCCGGAGCAGAGATCAGCACTCGCCGAGGAGACCTGTCCGATTTCGTCCAGATACCGGTGGTAGAGCAACGCGGTCCGTTTGTTCGGGGCTACGAGTTGACCCTTGAAGCCTGTTCCCTTCCAGGTGCGCGCGAAGTGGATGCTCACATCGTACGCGATGGCGGCGATTCGTCTGCTCGGCTTCGTTGAGCCGGCTGGCGCTGCTGAACTTGCGCTTGAGATCAGCGGCCTGTGCCGGGGCTCAGGCCGGCCACCGTTCGCTCGAACCACCGGTCAATCTGTTCTTTGTCCACAGCCCTGGGGCACCAGCCGTCCTTCATACAGCAGCTCCACGACGGACCCGTCCGCGACGGCCTGCCGGATCGTGTAGCTGTCGATTAGGCCCCCGAAGGTGGCGACGGTGTTCTTGTCATCTCGGAGAAGCGGGGTCCCAGTGAACCCCAGGAAACAGGCGTTCGGGAGTACTCGGCGCATCCGCGCGTGGAGCGGGCCGTACTGCCCTCGATGGCTCTCATCCACCAGGACGAAGATGTCGGGGCTCTCGAGCCGAACCTTGAGCCGAGTTACTGCCTCGAACTTGTCGATCACTGTCGTCACCACCGGCGCCCCGTCATCCCGCAGAAGTTCGGCCAAGTGGCGACCGGTGCGGGCGCGCTGAGGGGTGAAGCCGCAATGCCGAAAGGTGTTGAAGATCTGCTCGTCCAGGTCAATCCGGTCGGTAACCAAGACAACCTTTTTCGGGTTGGAGGTCTGGATCTCCTCGGCGATACCGGTCGCAAGCATCACCATCGTGAGCGATTTGCCGCTCCCCTGGGTGTGCCAGACAACTCCACCCTGACGCTTGTCCTCCCGGGCCGGGCTGAGCGATTCTCGCCATGGTCTTGTTGACGCAGAAGAACTGTTGCCATCGGGCGACCTTCTTCTCCCCGGCGTCGAAGAGGATGAACCGCCGGGCCAGTTGAAGCAGCCGCTCCGGCCGGCACAGCGCGTGAAGAATCCGGTCCTGTTCGGTGACTTCCCGCCCCGCGGCCCCCAATTCATCGAAGTACACCCGCACATGGCGGAAGCGGTCGGCAAAGAGGCGGGCCTTCACATCGCCTGGAAGTGGCCTATTCACGAGATCTCGCAGCACTTCCTCATCCCCTGTCCTCTCGCCATACCGCCCAGAACTTCTCTGACGTTCCCACCGTTGCGTATTTTGCCTGATTGCTGGCCAGTGCCAGGAGGAGTTGGGTCGTGACGAAGAGGCGAGGGATGTAACCGTCCTTCTGATTACGAATCTGTTGGGACAGCGCCTCCCTCAGTGGCCCCTTGATGTCTGGCCGTTTGCACTCGATGACCGCGAAGGGAATTCCATTTACGAACAGGACCACATCAGGCCGCCGAGCCTCTACGGTATTCGCGGAGTCTACAGCGAACTCCTCCGTCACATGGAAGACATTCGCCGATGGCTCATTCCAGTTCACGTAGTCAAGGTCGTAGCTTGCAACATTCCCCTTCACGAGCTGCGGGAACGACTTGCCGAGCCGCATTAGGTCATAGGCCTGCTCATTCGTCCTGACAAGACCGTCGAATGGAATATCCTCGAGCGCCTGCAAGGCAGCTATAATGTTGCTCTCGCTGAACGGCAGTTCCTCGCCGCGTGCTCTCACCCGGTTCATCCGGCGAAGCTGCGTAGCCAGTACGCCGGTCAGAATGACCCGCGAACGTCGTCCCCCCCGCAGCTCTAACGCCTCCCCTGGCGTCAAGTAGGTCCAGCCGAGACTCACGAGAAGCTGGAGAGCAGGAACCTGCGAGATCTCGTCCTCGTGCCACTCAGGAACCGCGGGGCGCACACTCATACAGGTGCAGGCTCCACGGCGGCCTTCGACACCATCCTTTGACCTCCAGAGAGAACCCCTATCCGTCACGAAACTGCCGCTGGAGCTCGAACAACACTCTCTGGCGCTCAAGCAGTAGTGATCTCTCGGTCGACGTAAGGTGAGGATTTGCGCGATAGATCTTTGCTCCTCGAATTGAGCGGAAATCGAAGTCGAATCTGAGCAAAGTGGTGAAACTTGAGATTCAGTGTATCGTCTACTAGGCCTTGTGAGAATCGGCGGAATACGTGCACCACGGTCGGGTAGCTTGAAGAAATGCGAGGCGAAGCGCGCATCTACCTGCTGGCCCAGCGATGCAGACAGTATACGCCGGACTAACAATGCCCTCCAGCTCAGAGAGCGCTGATACGCCTTGCCACATCCTCATTGTGTTGTATCCAATGTCGCCGGGAGTAATCCTGCTTGTACTGCCCGACTTGTCAGCGGCTGACGTGTCTTTCCGATTCACAGTGCCGTGCGATAAATCACACCACGGTCTGCCCGTAATCGACAACAAAGGTAGGTCCGTCGCGGCTCCTAACTCGAGTCGCTCAGTGAAAGAGCTCCGCCAAGATGAAACTCCCTCCATTCAGCTCTTCTGGGATGAGGGCCACCTGCGTCTTTCTGGAGCAGAAGCTGTTGCATCAGGCCGTGCCTTGAATTGCTTCTTCAAACGCGATGAGCTCGCGCAACACCGAGGCTGGTCGCTGCAAGTATCGAGACAGCAGCCTGACCGTACTACGCTGGCATGTTCCCAGCGGAGGCAGCAGCACGAATAGGCGCCGAAGATCTGGCTGATTGATCTTGGGCATACCCGTTCGCATCGAGACAGCCACTGCCTGCTCCACGAACAGCCTTGATCGCATGAAGGCCGCCAGGTACTCCTTCACTACGACAGATTGGTGAGGGCGCACGACGTAGGCGTCTGCGCTGCACAGGCCTGAGACACCGGGGGTACACACCTTGTTGAGATTCGGACGCACCTTTGAATAGACGATAGCGTCTGCGTCGAACAGATACTTCCCAGAGGTCAGCCCTAGTGCTCGTGCTGATGTCACCCCAAGGATTCTGCCCGTATCTGTTTCGATGTTCTCCGGGCCAATGTGCGGCATCTCCGAATAGTGCTCGTCCAAGGGAGACACAAGGCCGCCGTCGATTTCCGCGACCTCATGAAATCGCAGCAGACGCCAGCCTGACGGAATGCGCCACCGAATCGGGTCAGTTGCCAAGGCCGAGTTCCATAAGGCTGCCGGCGATCTGCTCACGAACCGTCGCCAACTCTGATTCGACCGCATGGATGTCGCGCTGCACCGCCGCGAGATCTATCAAGTAAGCTTCAGCTTCGAACGTATCCACGTACCTGGAGATGTTAAGATTGAATTCGTTTTCAGCGAGTTCTTGCAATTGTCACCCGACGGGAATATCGCTTTCAATGTTCGAATACTCGCGGTAGGTGGCGACAATACGCTCAATGTCCTCGCCACGGAGACGGTTCTGCTTCTTGCTATCATCGTATTCTCTGCTTGCATCGATGAACAGCACGTCACTATGCGGGCGGCCACGCTTGAAAGGGGGATCGTTGCCGGGATGCCAGTTCCGAAGAACAGATTGGCCGGCAGGCCAATCACCGCATCCAAAAGGTTGTCCTCGATGATTCGTTGTCGGATCTTTCCCTCCGCCCCCCCACGGAAGATAACCCCGTGCGGGACAATCACTCCGATTCTACCACCCTCTTCGTTTGCCGTCTCCAGCATGTGGCTGATGAAGGCGTAATCCGCCTTGGATTTGGTGGGGTGCCGCGCCAGAAGCGGCGGAACCGGTCACCGGCAGCGTTTTCTGCTCCCCATTTGTCCAGCGAAAACGGAGGATTGGCAACTACGACGTCGAACCTCATCAGCCGGTCGTCCTTGACCAGCTTCGGGTTGTTGAGGCTGTCTCCCCACTCGATGCGTGCCCCGTCGATGCCGTGGAGGAACATGTTCATCCGGCAAAGCGCCCATGTACCCCCGTTCACTTCCTGGCCAGCCACGGAAAAGTTCTCGCTCCCGACCTCGCGCGCTACGCGGATCAGCAGCGAACCAGAGCCGCACGCGGGATCACAGATTCGCTCTCCTGGCCTCGGAGCCAGGAGCTTAGCCAACAGGGTTGCAACTTCAGCCGGAGTATAGAATTCGCCTCCCTTCTTCCCAGCGTCGCTCGCAAATCGACCAATCAGGTACTCGTAGGCATTCCCGATGACATCTTGATTCGCGATCCTCGAGGGGCGAAGGTCGAGCTTCTCGCTGTGGAAGTCCTCCAAGAGGAGCTTTAGTCGGCGGTTCCTGTCCTTGGTCTCACCGAGGTGCGGCTCGCTGTTGAAATCGATGTTCCGAAAGACGTTCTCTAGTTTGCTGCGGTTAGCGTCTTCGATCTTGTCCAGCGCAATGTTGATGAGCTCGCCGACGTTGTCGCGGTCGCGTCGGGCGTAGAGGTAATCGAATTCTGACTCGGCTGGCACCACGAACCGTTCACGCTCAAGCGCGCGGATTACCCTAGTGCTGTCGCCGTCATACTTGCGCTCATATTCCGTGCGCTTGTCGGCCCACTGGTCGGAGACGTACTTGAGGAACAGCATTACTAGCAGGTAATCCTTGTACTGCGACGGATCCAGTGTACCACGAAAGGTATCGCATGCCCGCCATAGCGTATCGTTGATTTCCTGCTGATTCACAGTGCCGTTCATATGCTCCCTCTTCTCTTGATTGAGGCCCGGCCACCAAGGCGGTGGGCAAGTTGTTCGCTGGTCAGGTCGTGCAGGAGGCCAGTCCGGCGCACCAACTCCTGTAGGAGCGCCTGCTCGCGCACCATTAGCACGCCCAGCTCACCGATCTGGCGCTGCTGCGGCAAAGGCGGAACCGGTATCTCGAGTTCGCGCAGCGCGTGGCGCTGCACGATCGGAGCACCAGCACCGGTCCTGATTTCGGCGATCCGCCGCTGCATGCCGGGCTGGTTCAGGTGCCAGGTCAAATACCCGGGGTCGGCATCTGACCTCGGCCGGATGACGTAGAAGCTGGTCACCGCCAATGTGGCGTCCGGAATTCCTTCCAGCCACGAGGCCACATTGCGAGTGCCGCGAGACATGAAGAGCACGTCCCCGACCTGCAGGAGGAAACGGTCCACGCTGCGCCCGGGACGGATGCGGAAGGCATCCTCTTCCCGAAAGCGGTATGGCAATCCTGCCGAGAGGTGGCGGCTCTGAACCAACTGGTGAGTGCCCGCTGGGTCATGCTCGACCGCACCACCCGTCGAGAATCCAGGAAGGACCTCGGCGATGTCGCCGATGCGCCGGAGGTGGACCGCTTCGATCCTTCCCGTATTCATCATCTCGCTCCGTCTACTGTTCGTTGCAGAAGGCGGATTGTAACAGACCACAGGGATCTGGAGCCGGGCGCTGGGGAGAGGGGTCCAGTGTCGTCTCAGTTTTGTCCGAGTAATCGGGTTCGTGACTCGGTTCCGACAAGTTAACGCATTTCTACCAGGTCCCGTCAACAGTTTAGCGCCACGAACACGCTTCGTGGCTTTTTTATGCAATCGATTTGCAGCGGGCACCGAGGGCGGGATCCGGCGGAGGGGGCACGGGGGTACGGAGGAATCGACGAGGATCCAGCGATCTGTCCAAAGCGGCACAGGGGGATGCACGGAGGGCCTCATCCCGGGGGCATCATCGAAGTTTGTCGTCGCGGCGGCGGGTCGGGGGGGGCTATGAAGCAGAATAAACAGCTGCGGCGGCCGTCGTCATCATGTCTCACTCCACCTCTTACAAGCGGAGAAGGGCTCGCGCGCCGTTCCCCGACGAATCAAAGGAACCGGGGTTGGGGGGAGGGTTAGGGTCCTGCGGTGGGGCTACTGGGAGCTGTGTTTAGTTTTTCGGGAAAGGGGCGAGCCCAAAAAAAATTGGAAAGGGGGAAAGTTCGATGGGGCCCGCCTCGCTTTCCGCGCCATAACCACCTCGGGATACGGGTTCGTGCGGCACCCGGATGGTGCCGCTCAGCGAGTCTACCCGCCCGTTTCTCCGCCGCAGGATTGGCTCGATGGTCCCCGCGGCACGGCTCAACCACCTGTCACGCGAGCGATGCCAGCCCGCCACCCCGTCTCTGGAGGAAGGGAGGAGTGTTTTGGGGCAGTCAGTTGCTGCCACGCTACCCCGTACGGTGCCTCCATCTCACAGCCACGGAGGCACCAATGTCGGTAAAGGCGGAACTGCGCGGAGCACAGGTCGTCGGAGTCGGTCACGCCCCTGCACCCGTATCGGTGGCCGAATCCCAGGACGCCGATCCACCAGTTGCCGCCTCTGCGCCGGTCGCGAGGCGGCAGGGCTTCAGCGCCTGGCTCTACGATGTCTATGAGGTGCAGGCGTTGTGTCTGACAGTAGCTCTGCGGTATCGTGTCGCGGCAGACGGATTTGACCGGGCGACAGGGGATGGATTCGAGTCGCTGCCTGGAAAAAGGAGTGGGCCACCGCAGCCGCCGAGCTCAAACAGGCATCCGGCGGATATGGGTACTGTGATGAGCTAATCGAGCTCGACTGCTGGACATACCACTTCATCAGTCCCTGAACAGGGCAAGCCGGCTGCGTCTGCTGAGCGGTCTGTGGCAGCAGTGGGGCGGCCGCCTCGCCTCCGTCCGTTCCCGCGACCACGACTCCATCCGGCTCCTTCACCGGGAATTCGACAGCGCGTGGCACATCGCTGTTGGCGGCCTTCGACGAGCGCCGACTCGCTGTGCCTCCGGCACTATGACTACGGGCTCTCCCAAGCCATCAGTCGCCTCGGGCCGCAGGCCGTGGGATACTGGATGCCGGCCCCACGCAGTTACAGCAGGACGACTCGGGCACGCCAGCTTCACGAACGCGGTAACCTGTGGAATCGCGTCCTCCCGCGCAATGGGCGGACCGCTAGGAGCGCGAGTGTAGATGTGGCCGAAGGCCAAGGACCGCGGAATTGCCGAGGACGGAGACCGCCGAGATACCTGATTGAGCGTGTGCTTGCGGAGTACGACACGTTCGGTACTCGATGAAGCTGAAATAGGGACGAGGCTAGTTCCCCGGGAAGTGGCCAACATCGGGAAGTTTTTCCTTTGAGGCCAACATTAAATCTCCTCCCCCCCATAGCGCGTGGCCGGCCCTGCCAGAGCCCTTTCCCCCCCCCCCCCCCCCCCCCCCTTTAGGGGGCGTGCAGGTCCTTTTAAATTTCCACCGGGCGTCGGCTTCGGCGCCCAGGTTACCCGGCCTGGGCGAAAATTTAAAAAAAAAAAAAAAATACGCGCGTGGTCCTTGGCCCTGCCAGAGCGGGGGCGTAGCCAGGCTGCCCACCGGGCCGCTCGTGTTTTTTATTCTTCGGCGCTCCAGGACATTCCTGGCGTTTGGCGAAGGCCGTATTTTTTTTTTTCCCCCCCCCCCCCCCCCCCCCCCCCCCCCCCCCCCCCCCCCCCCCCCCCCCCCCCCCCCCCCCCCCCCCCCCCCCCCCCCCCCCCCCCCCCCCCCCCCCACAAAAAATTTTTTTGGGCCGTGCTCAGGGGGTCGGCCGCGTCCGGCTCCTCCTGTACAGCGTGCAGGGGCCTCCGCTGCGCTCGCGCCCGGAGAGAGGGGGACGGGCGGCTCCTCGTCGAAGGCGCCCGGCGTCACCTCCCACTGCCCCTCACCGTGCCCCGGCTCGCGCGGCGGCAAGGGGGTCCTTCGGGGCGTCGAGCCAGTCTCGGATCTCCTTCCGGTTCCGGATGTCACCCCCGGCGAGCCAGGCCGCGACGACTCCCAGGAGCTAGCGCCAGAGCTCGCCGTCCTGCGCCAGGTGCCGCGGCACCCCCTCCGGCCCAGCCGCCCGGCCCCGCCCCGCCCACATCGACCACGCGCCAGCGGCCGTCCGGGGAGACAGCGCCCTCGCGGCGCTCGACGAGCCGCTTTGCCTCCCGCTCGAAATAGGCGGAGATCTCTGCGGGGGTGGCGTCCGGGCCGGGCCGGTTCAGTCGGTTGCTCATGCCTCTACGCTACTCGCCTGCACTGTCGGCGCCATGCCCTGCGGGTGGCTTGGACGCGGCGGACGGCGGGACCGAGTCATCCGAGCAGGACGAGGCCAGTTCCCTGACAAAAACCGCCTCGGGCGGACCGGGCCAAGGGGTTTCCCTGCTCCTCCGACGCTGAACTATGGTGTGCGAAGTAGAGAGCCCTTCCCGCGTTGCTCCTACTCTCCAGCGCCCTTTGAGCTAGGACGACAGTCTTGGGATTAGTCGCGTCCGCAACACCGCCTCACCTTCGTCAGACCGACCGCAATCCACCTCGTTGTCATACATCGCCTTACACAGCCGCAGACACTTTCGAACAGGCCCGGACACCGATTTAGGGTATGCGGTACAGGGTTAATAAGGGGAAAACCTCAAGTACCGCATACCCCAATTCCATCGAGTTAGAACCTCCAGATAGTCCTGAACAGCCTTGGACAACCCTTTACCCCCAAAGGATTCACCGATGACCACATCCTTCCGCGACGCGAAAGCGCGGTTCGACAACCTCAACAGACAGGGGTTGATCCTCGACGGGACGACGGGTCTGCTCGGGACACGCAGCAAGGCATCGCGCGACGTCATTGTCAGTCACGTGAATAAGGCCATTGAGGCCGTAATCGATGGCTGACCCGACGCTCGTTCCATCCGGTTACCCCGACAAATTCGACGTTTGAAGCGTACCAGTTCTCCCTGCCGGACATCGCATCCAAGGACGCGCGCGACAACGATCGCGGAAAGCCGCACGATCGGCGGGCATCGGTCCGCACTTTTTGCCGCGCAGTATTCAGCACCCAGTACGACGCAAGCCAGCGCAAGAAGACCACCCTCGCGAACATCCCCCACGCCTTTCACAACTTGTTCGTCCCGTTCTTCCGGGAAGCGGCCGGGGGTCGCGACGGGAAGGCGGGGCACAAGAGCCGTGCGGCCCAGTTTTGTGACGTAATGACTCGGGCGGGGTATCACTCCCTCCAAACGCTCCCGGCCGACTGGGAGGCAGTCTGCCGGGCGTTCCGCTTGGCGCGTATACCGGATGACCGTCGTGGCAATATCCTGTTGGCCTACCGCCTTGCACGCCTGAGTTCCTGCCTCAAGCACCTCCCAGTTATGGAAGCTCCCCCGCACGCCTTCGAGCGCGGCCTGCGCACGGTGGCGAGTATTTCGACCCTGGTATGTGAAGGCGCCGCTCGCCGGCGACTGGCCGATCCATCGTGGACGCCGCCCACATCGATCTCCTGCGTCGAGATGATGAGCACGGTTGACATGCTCGCGTGTCTTGCCCCGGGGCAGCACGACTTTGCCGTGACCTACCTGGAGTGGGCAGATACTCAAGGCGCACGTGTTGCTGGCACAACTGAGGACGCCATCGGCGCACTCGGGTGCTTTACGGCTGAGCTCCTACGTCTGGGGTATGACCAGGAGGTCTTCAGCCTCGATCTGCTCGAACTGTTTACGACACAGAGGCGGCGCCACCGTGCAGTGCCGCTCGCGAGCGCAACCGCGCGCAAGTACGCCGCGGACGCAGGCACCGAGGAGGTATCCTATTTCCGAATCGCACTGGAGGAGGCGGCAAAGCGAAGCGCCAAGCACAGCTACAAGAGCCTGCCGCCCCGAGGTTGTGCAGGGGGACATTCCCTTTGTCACCGAGGCCGTTATCAACGAGCTTGGGCGCGTCCAGGGCATCCTGAGCCACTGTGCGTCACATTGGGACATCCCCAAGGGTAAGCCGGCGGCCTGGGAGAGTTACAAGATGGAAGTGCAGCGTCTGCAGGCCATGATTACCACGATCAACGACCCCGTGAAGCATCTCCTTGAGGGGTACAAGGATAAGCTGCTCGTCCCGATCACCTGGGCACAGGCCATGTTCGTAGGCGTACCCCGTCTGTGGCGCACAGCGCACACGTTGCGCGGCCGATTCTTCAGCGCCCTCAAGCAGCACGACAACAACTACGACGCCAAGCCCGTTCAGGCGGCCCTGCTGGCGTTCAACCAGGCGGTGAAAGGCTGGCTCCTCGCGATGTTCTACCTCGAGGACGCAATGCGAAGTTCCAACTACGCGTACGGCCGGCTGAACCGGAACGTGATTCCCCAGTGGTCGCTTGACGAAGAGGGGAAGCCCGTGGCGATTCACAGCGTCCTCATGCGCTTCACGCCAGGCGCGCAAGACGGTTCACGCACCAAGACGACTGGCGCTCCACGCGTGCGCTATCTGCAAGCCGGACTGTGGGACTTCGAACTCCTCGCCGACTACATCCTCTGGGGACGTCGGGAGGAACTGCTCAAGTGCGGCAAGATTACAGCTCGTCATGAGTACAACGCTCTATCAGACACGCATGCGCTCCTGGTCAACCCCCGCTCAGGCAAGACGCGGTCGAGCAAGACGGCCCGCCGCAACCGGATGACCCGTCCGAAGCACGCGAGCTATTCTCCGCCGCACATCAGCAAGCAGTTCGGCAGGCTTCTGCACTGGATGTCGAAGGACGTTCTGGAGCAGCGCGACATCTATGGGGATGAGCTTCCCGACCTGGAAGGAGCTGTGCGCCCGGACTCCCGAGGGTAAGCTGCTCCGCGCGAAATGGCGCGCGCTTTGGAATGGACATATCAGCCGACTCCTCGTCGGCAACTACATCGGCGGCTATCTCGAGTTGTGGAACGAGACGTTGGAGCGCACCCACCACTCCAAGAAGACGATGCAAGACAGCTATATGACCCACTTCAGCGCTGTGCTGGATGAGCATCGCGGGTGGAAGGGCGGCGTCGAATCCGAGGCACTTCCACCAGGACCTCGCGCGGAAGGTCCTGAAGGACCGGGCGACGCTGGACTGGAGCACTTTCGACCCTTTGAAGCCGCACGAGGCCAAGCTCACGATGCCCGGCAAGAGCACGAAGGCCGCCTGAGAAGCGCCTGATTCGGTCGGGGGCTACCCGCCAGTCCCGGCCGTGCGTTATGGTGGACAGGTACACAAGAACCGCAGCTCAGTGGTACCACCCTCCCGTGGTCTCGACCGCCCCCACGCTCCACGCCCTCCAACACCAGCCTACCCAAATGAACACCCATTCCCGACACCAGCGGAAAGCAGTCTTTCCGGACGGCCGTCTCGGCGTCCGCGACTTCTGCGCGCGTGCTGGCATCAGCTATACCGAGTTCTACGGCCGCTTTCGCTTTGATGAGACGTTCCAGCAGCGCTGGGACATTCGCATGGACTCCAAGGGCCGGCTCAACCTGAGCGCGGCGGCCGCCGACGCCCAGGCCCACATTCCGCGGGAAACGCGGTAGCGGGTTTCGCCGGACGGTTTCCGAGAAAGCCGTGCCCCCGCTGCGCAGCCGAGAACCACGTGCGGCGGAAGACCTGTCGTACGTGCGGGCACACGTCTTTCGTGCAGCTCGACACCGAGGCCCGCGGAGGTACCGATGCCGCGGCCGACTGAACCGTTGCCCTCGCCGTCGATGCCAATCAAATGCACAGCATCGCGAATACCGCCGGCGCTCATCGGCACACAATCGACCGCTTGTCTCGACGGCCGAGGAGCTCGCCGGGCTTCTTGACACTGAGGATGTGCGGGCCGTCTATGCCTATCGGATCAGCGACCTTGGCGAGCGTGCGGCCGACGTCCGCGCGCTCATCGAGCGTCTATTGAACAACGAGATTTCGTTCACGAGCGTCGTCGAGGGCATTACTACGACCGAGGAGGGCCAGCGGCCGATACTGCTGCATCTGCTTGCCACGGCGACCGAGTTGGAGCACAAGAGGCTCGTCACCAATCTCCGCAAGCAATTTGCCCTCCGTGGGCGCGGCCGCCGCCCGACCGGCGGCCAGCGTTACGGCCAACGTCCGTTCGAGGACGAGGTGATCGCCTACATCGTGCGGCTGCGCTTTCAGGGGCTCAGCCACCAAACCATCACCGATCGGCTCAATCAGGAAGGGATTCCCGCCACCAAGGCAAACGGTATCTGGCATCGAGTGGTCGTGCGACGCCTGTTGCAGCGCACCTTAGCGGGAGGTGAGAGCCCCAAGGGGTTGTGTCGTAGCTTCAGGTAGGGTATCGGATGGCGAACGACCGCCCGGAAGAGTCCGAGTTGCAATTCCCACATAGCGATCTAGCAGTCCGTACAGCGAGAGCGGGGCCGGCGTGGTGCAGGCAAGAGATGCCTTTCCTTCAAACGAGCTGCCGCCAACTCCCATGGATTCAATGAGCCCGGTGCCCAGAAATTCTTCGAAGCCCAAGAGTCCGAAGGCTACTTTCAAGCCGCTTCGCAAGACGAGGATGAAGCCTCCCGAGGTATGCCAGCGTCCCTTGAATCCGAGCGACATCACTAGCGGATTGGCCACCCGGATCTGCTCTGAGATCGCCAACAAGGAGCTTCACACGGCGAATGTAGTCTGCAGAGAGCATTGGACGATCACGCAATACGATGCCCGTCACCGTAGCACGCCTGGGTGGCGCCCACACCTTGGTCTTGCTGTGTCGCAGGCGGAGTCCGACCTGGTCTAGCGCACGCACGACCGTGCCGTGTGCCCATGGCATCGCGCACCCCCCAAACAGTGTGATGTCGTCCACGTATCGCGAATAGCAGGCACCGCGGCGTCGACTGGTGTCGCTCAGGATGTCGTCGATGGGACGGAGTACCAAGTCCAGGAGCGCTGAACTCGTCGGCGCCCCTTGGGGTAACCCGTTGTGGAGAGTGCAAAGACGTGTAATTGGTCTGGCCACCACGATCGGCAGGGCATGTGCGGCCAACGCTCGGCGTAGTGAACGCTCTACCAGAGCGTGGCTTGTCGAGGGAAAGGCATCGGCAACATCAAAGACACATACATGCCCGCTCTTCAAGTGAAGGCGTGCGTTGTCAATGATCGAGCGCCCTGAGCGGCAGAAGCTCGCTCGGTGATCTGGAATTTGCCGAAGTACCCTCTGCAAAATCTGACGCTGCACACGCTTGAGCAGCCTGTCCGGCTCCGCCACCGGCCGCAGCTTGCCCTTCCGGGAGGACGTGTACTCCAGAAAGTGTGCGGGCGGGCAGACGAGTAGGTCACGAAGGACGGTAACATCCTGATCGATCAGGTCAGCTAAGCACGCGACCTCGTCCCCGACGGTCACGATTCCCCGGGAAAGACAAGCTCGTGCTGCCGTAGTGTTGCGCCGACAGCCTCCGTCAGGCGATCGAGAGCCTGGTCAAGCAGGTCCGGGGCAGGCGTGTCACGATCACCGGCGATCGCGGCTGCAAACAGCAGCGCCGCTGGGGCGCCTAACTGGGCAGCGAGGCGTCGCAACAGTGGAATCGTGGCCTCCCGTTTGTCTCCCTCAAGCTGCGAGAGGTAGGAAGCGGATATGCCGACTGAGTCTGCGAGGGCGGCCTGCGACAGTCGTTTCGACTGACGCAGGTGTCGAATAGTGCGGCCGATAGTCATGTAGGAATAGCAGTGCCTGAGGCACGGCGGAAAATGAGCAAGGGGAAGTCTCCATCCACCGAATCACTACTTGTACGGTAGCCCGCACTACCCACATCCAAAGTGCAATGGAGCGAGCACGGGAGTGGCAGCCGTCACACCAGGTGAGCCGGTGTTTCAGCCAAGCAATCTCAACTAGCATTGCGCTGGAGACCCCTGCGTCCGTGGCGTCGACCATTCTTGCGAGCTGCTCCAGTACCTCGAGCGACTCACGTGTCCTGATCTTCGCCCATGCATGCGGATCCATAGTCTTGTCACCTCCTCTCTTCGACATTGTCGTGAACGCAGAAACGCCCGAACGGGCGCTCCCGATTGAGAAGCGCATGTCCTGCGCTGCACCGTGGCATCCCGTGGCGTACACACCGCCTGGCGTGCCCGTTAGTGCCGCCCGTCCATTGGGCGGACCATCGTTCGGTGTTGATCACGCGTACCTCAGGCCAAGGTCGCTGTCGAGCCGACATGGTCGGGTACGTGGTCCCACAATCCGTACGAGATACACTCGCACGGCGGAGGTGAACACTGAGTTCCGCATCAAGATGTCAAAGAGCTCGGTCGTCTGACCGTGGCTAAGGCTAGCCTATACATCGCTAAAAGTCAAATAACTTTGCCCTTTAGCATTACTCGCCAGGATCCCGTCCTTCAGGCATGCCAATGTTTGTCAGTAACAGATTACATGACAACTGTTTACCTGTTATCTTCATGGGAATTGCTGCTCCATGTATGGACCCTTCGTAAATGGATACCCTTGCGTTTGTCAGAAATATGACTATAGTTCTGACAAGGAGGATTCAATGCGTGGCTTGGGAGAGGAAATTCGGAAGCATATCGAGGGCGCGCCCGAGGGTACGGTAGTGTCCGCTAAGGCCTTACTGCACCTCGGAACGCGCGCCGCAGTCGATCAGGCATTGTCCCGGCTCGCTCGGGCCGGCCACCTAGCTCGCGTGGGACGCGGCTATTACGTGCGGCCGATCGCGACTCGGTTCGGTGTGCGCGCACCTGCGCCCGAGAGGGTGGTCGAGGGTCTTGCGGAACTCAGCGGGGAAACCATCGTGCCGAGCGGCGCGGTGGCGGCCAACGCTCTCGGTTTAACAACCCAAGTTCCGGTACGAGCCGTCTTCCTCACGTCGGGCCGCACACGTCGTCTTAGCCTGGGTCAGCAGGTCGTGGAGCTCCGGCACGCGCCTGCTTGGCAGCTCCGATCCGGCCGGGCGGCCCGCGCCCTGGTTTGGCTCGGCCAGGGCGAGGCCCACAAAGCCGTCGGGCGGCTCAAGCACACCCTGCCGGAATCAGAGCGCCAAGCGCTTGTGGCCAGCCGGGCCGCGCTTCCTACATGGCTCGCCCAGACCGTAAGCGAGGCCTTCATCCCTCAAGCTGGCGGGGCGCTCGTCGCGCATGGCTGAGGTGTTTCTGGGCTTGTCCCGCGCCGAGCGCGCCGACGCGCTGGGCGTCGCCGCAGATGCCTCCGGACGTCCTGCAGACCTCCTCGAGAAGGATGTCTGGGTGGTGTGCTCACTCGAGGCGTTGTTCGCCGCGCCCTTCAGAGAACATCTCGTCTTCAAGGGCGGCACATCGCTTTCGAAGGCGTATCGTGCAATTGCTCGTTTCTCGGAAGACATTGACATCACGTACGACGTTCGAGCTCTCTTGCCGGACCGGGCAGGCGACGCGGACGAACCTCTCCCGGAGACGCGTAGTCAGGAGAAGAGGTGGAGCGAACTAGTGAGGGGACGCCTGCCAGAGTGGGTAGAGGGGACGGCGCTCCCGGCCGTACAGGCTCACCTGGTCGCGAAAGGGGCGTCCGCCGAGGCGCACGCTGAGAAGGATCGGCTATATGTGCGTTACGAGCGCGTCGCAGAGGCAGCCAACGAATACGTCGCGCCGGAGGTCATGATCGAGTTCGGCGCACGATCAACGGGTCAGCCAGCTCGCGAGTTCCCCATCGTCTGCGATGCGGCGGTGCACGTGCCAGAGCTCACTTTCCCCGCCGCGTTAGCGCAAGTGATGACAGCCGAGCGGACATTCTGGGAGAAGGCGACCGCAGTGCACGTTTTCTGTGTGCAGGGTCGGCTAAGAGGCGAGCGCTACGCACGCCACTGGTACGACCTCGTCCGACTTGATGATGCCGGATTCGCCGATACCGCATTGATTGATCGCGAACTTGCCCAGGCCGTGGCGCGGCACAAACGCTGGTTCTTCCCCGAAAAGGATGCGGAGGGGCGCCTCGTAGATTATCAAGTCGCCGTCGGTGGGTCGATCCGGCTAGTACCAAAGGGCGCGGCGCTTGAAGCGCTGGAGGAGGACTACTCTAAGATGGTCGCAGCCGGTCTCTTGGAGGAAGATGCCGAACCATTCGCCGAGCTGATGGCTCGATGCAGTGCGTTAGAGAGTCGCACGAATCAGCTGAGCAACGGACCCATTCAGGGATGCCCGTCATGAAGTGACCGACTGGGAACGTTGGGAACGTTCACGCCGGCCAGTTGGGGTCAAGGTGACCGAACCTGACCCAAGCTATGTTGGTATACAACGACTTACGAGGGGTCTGTCCGCACCCTCCGGTTAGCGCGCCTGCTTCGGGAGCAGGAGGTCCGGGGTTCAAATCCCCGCGCCCCGATTCGCATTGCCACGCCGCATCTCTGACGGTCCGGGGATGCGGCGTGGTGCGTTTGTGTCGGGCGGGCGTGTGCAGCATCCGCGGGACAGGGCGTCTCCTTGTTGCTTGAATATCTACATAGCTAGATCATCTTGCTAATCCTCTGCCCGGGAGCCCCCATGCGTGCCCTCTCCCTGGCCCGCCGGACCGCGTCCGGCTGGGCTCCGCTGCTGCTGCTCGCCGCCTGCGGCACCGGTCCGACGGACAGCCCGCCCCCAGTCGCGGATGTCGTCGTGGCGCCCGCGACGGCCACCGTCGACGCCGGCGGTCAGGTACAGCTCACCGCCACGCTCACGGACGCCGCCGGTCGGACGCTCACCGGCCGCACCGTTACCTGGACGTCCTCGGACGAAGCGATCGCGACAGTGGCCGCGGACGGCGCCGTGGCCGGCGTGGCCGAGGGGACGGCCACCATCACCGCCACCGCCGAATCGCAGAGCGGGACCGCCGCAGTGACGGTCGGCCCCCCGGCGGTGGCCTCGATCGCGCTGGCCCCGGCGACGCCCTCCGGCGTGCCGGGCGAGCAGGTCCAGCTCAGCGCCACCCTGCGAGACGCGGGCGGCAACATCCTGTCCGGGCGCACGGTGACCTGGACGTCCGCCAGTCCCGCCAGGGCGACGGTCGACGCCGCCGGCCTGGTCACCGCCGTCGCGGCCGGGTCCAGCATCATCCAGGCAGCATCCGAGACCAAGACGGCAACCGTGACCTTCTCGGTGGCCGAAGGCGGGCTCGTCGGTCCGGCAGGCGGCACCGTGACGGGCTTCGCGGGCAGCGTGGCGCTGGAGGTGCCGGCTGGCGCGGTGGCCGCGCCGGTGGCCGTGCGGTTCTCGCGCCCCACGGGGCTCCCGCTCGATGCTTCGGCCGCGGCGGGAAGCGAAGTGCTGCTCGCGCCGGGCAGCGTCGCCTTCAGCTCGCCCGCGACGCTGACCCTGGCCTATGATCCGGCCATGGCGCCTCAGGGACTGGCGGAAGACGCGTTCGGTGTCCGCGGGCTGCAGGGCGCAGCATGGGCGCCCCTCGCCGCGCAGGTCGCCGATGCGGCCGCGCTCTCGGTGAGCGCCGAGATCGGCGGCGCCGGTACCTTTGGGGTGGGACGCCTCCCGGCGAGCGCGCCCTGCCCTTCCGCCGAAGCGCACCAGTTCGACTTCTGGCTCGGCGATTGGGACGTGACGCCCAACGGGTCCGGCCCCGGCGCGCGCATCGCCCGCAGCCACATCACGGCGGAGGCCGGGGGCTGCGCGGTGTTCGAGGACTTCACCGATCTCGCCTACCACGGCGTGAGCGTGAACGTGTTCGATCCCGTCACCCAGCACTGGCATCAGACCTACGTCGACACCGATCACGCGCGGCTGCTCTTCGAGGGCGGCCTCGTCGGCGCCGACATGATTCTCACGATGCCGAACAACGCCGATCGCATCAGATGGTCGTCCCTGGCCGGGGGGAAAGTCCGGCAGCACGGCGAGGCCAGCACCGACGGCGGGCTGAGCTGGCCCACGACCACCTTCGACCTGATCTACGCGCCGCACTGAGCGGCCGGCGCGCGGGCTTCATCCCTCCCCGTCGAGGCTACCGTCTACTAGCCACTCCGCGGCCGCCATAGGTATGTTGGCTACACAGGTCCACCATCCCTGCTACCGTCCGGCGCCATGACCCGACGCAGTCTCGGCTCGTCCACCATCCTCGTACTCCAGGCGCTCGCCCGTGGCTTCCGCTACGGCTTCGACGTCATGGATGCCACCGAGCTGCCGAGCGGGACGGTCTACCCCATCCTGAGCAAGCTCGAGGCGACCGGCCTGGCGCGCTCGGCGTGGGAGGATGCGCGCATCGCGCGGCGCGAGAAGCGGCCGCCGCGCCGCTATTACGAGATCACCGCCGCCGGCGCCACCGAGCTCGAAGAAGCCATGCAACGGCTGACCTCGCTGGTACCACGTCGTCGTCCGGGCCCGCCCGGCCGGCCCTCACCCGCGCACGGATGAGCGCCCGCCTGCGGCCCCGGGCGCGGACGGTGCTCCGGCTCTGCCTGTTCACGGTGCACGGCGCCAGCCGCCTCGTGCCGTCGAGCGACCGCGACGACTGGCGCGGCACGTGGGACGCCGAGCTCTGGCATCGCGTCCTGCAGCTCGACCGCCACGGGCGGCTCACCCTCGGCGCGGGCGCCGCGCTCTTCCACCGCTGCCTCGGCGCGTATTGGCACGCGGCGTGGGTGCTCGGCCGGAGCCTGACGCCACGTGCGCTGCTGGCCGGCACGCTGCTGGCCGCACGGGAATTGGGCGCCGCGCCGGCCGCCACGGCCGCGGCCGTGCTGTCGCTCGGGCTCGCGCTCGGCGCGGGCGGCACGCTGCTCGGCGTGACGCAGGCGGCCCGAACGCGCGTCACCGCCGCCGGGCAGGAGCGGGTGGTGCGGATCTGGAACCGCGCACCGGCTGCGCATATCGGCCGGACGGGTCTCTCGCAGCTCGAGCTGGGGACGTTCCGCGCCGAGAGCCCGTCGATCGAGGCCCTGGCCGGCCTGCGCCCGGCGGTCGTGACGCTCGGCGCCGGCGCGGAAGCCACGGCGGTCGACGCCGGGCTGGTCTCGCCCGAGTTCTTCGAAACGCTCGGCGTCGCCGCCGAGATCGGGCGGACCCTGCGCGCAGCTGACGTTGGTGACGACGGCGTGGGCGCGGCTCCGCCGGTCGTTCTGGACGCGAGACTCTGGCGCGAGCGGTTCGGTGGCGATCCCGGGATCGTGGGGCGGACGGTCGTGATCGGCGGCGCGCCGCATCGCGTCGTCGGTGTGGTGAAGGGGCCGGGAATGCCGCGGGCCGGAACGCGGCTCTGGCTTCCCCTAGGGTCGCTGTCGGACTCGCCTGGATCCCACACCGTTGGTGTCGTGGCGCGGCTCCGGCCGGGAGCCACGGCCGAGATCACGGAGCGCGAGCTGAACCGTCTCAGCCGCCGGCTGCAAGCTGCATTTCCCGGCGGCTATCTCGGCGAGATCGGCGTCGACTGGAGCGTGGTGGTAGAACCTCTGGGTGGCCGCGGGCCGCGGGTTTCCCGACTGCTGGCCTTGCTTGCCGCCGGGGCGGTGGTCACGCTGGTGGCGGGCATCGCCGCGGCCGCGAGCGTGAGCGCCGCGCGGCTCCGGGCGCGTCCTGGCGGCGCGCGGGAACTGCAGGCCGTAGCGACGGTGGCCGGGGGAACGATCATCGGCGCCTTGCTCGCGGCGGGTACGCTGCGAGCGCTCGGTCCCTGGCTGGACGGGTGGCTCCCCGGCGCGAGAACGGCGGGCGCCGCAGGCGTGGCGTTGGAGTTCGTGATGGTCGGCGCCGGCGTCGCGCTCGTGGCACACCTGGCCGGCATGCGGGCCCTCCGCCAATCCGCCCCTGAGACCGGCCGGCGCGGCGTGCCCCTCACCCTGCTCGCCTGTGCGGCGACCCTGGCCCTCGGCGCTGGTCTCAGCGCATGGGGGTACCGCGCCCTCACGGGCAGCAGCTCAGGCTTCCGGGGCGACGGGCTCCTGGCCGTGGGGCTGGGGCCGGAATCGCGTCCGGGCGCGGATGGCCGGGACAGCCTCGTGGCGCGTCTCCCGGAGGTGGAGACCGTGAGCAGGACTCTGGCCGCGCCGCTGGTGCAGCCGCTGAACAGTGTGACCTTCGTGACCGACGGATCATCGCGGGGAATGGGCCGGACACCGATGACCGCCGACCTCCAGCTGGCCGAGCCGGCATACTTCGGCATCGTCGGCCTTCCGATCATCGCGGGGACGACGTTCACCGCGACCGCCGCCCTGGGCCGGGACGATGCGCCGAGGGAAGTGGTGGTCGACGCCTCGCTCGCGGCGCGGTTCTGGCCCGGAGGGAGTGCGGTGGGCCGCCGCATTCGCGTGGTCCTCGACCCGGAGCATGTGACGGACTGGCTCACCATCGTGGGTGTCGCCGGCGACATGCACGGCACCGTGCCAGGCGAGCCGCGCGCCCCAATGCTCTATCTGCCGCCTGCCCTGGACCCCGCGGCCGCGACGACCCTCCTCGTCCGGGCCAGCCTGTCTCCGGGCGAGCTGGCCGGTGCGATCCGCCGGGCCGGCGCGGGGATCGTCGAGCCGGTGGACCTGGGCGCGGCGGCCGCAGCGCGGGCCGCACCCCACCTGGCCGCCACCTTGATTCTGCTGGTGCTGGCCGGTCTCGTCGTCCTCCTTGCCGCTGCGCCGCGCACGGTGACGTAAGAGCGCCGCACACCCGCCTGTCGCCCACCAGGGTGGCCGCCGTCATGGATGTTGCCTGATCGCCCAGCCGCTGCATTAGCTTGATGGGCGTGCCGATCTCCCGCTGCCTGCTCCTGCTCGTGGATGGACTCCGCCCGGACGTCGCCGAGGCTCGGCTGGCCGCCGGCGAGCTGCCGCATCTCCAGGCGATGCTCGAGGCGGGTGGCCGCACCCGCGCCATCACCGTGTTCCCGTCCACCACCAGCGTCGCCTACCTGCCCTTCCTCACCGGCTGCACGCCGGGCCGCTGCAACATTCCTTCGATTCGCTGGCTCGACCGGCAGGCCTATGGCGGCCGGTGGTGGCGCGAGCGCGAGGCGGTACGGAGCTACTGCGGCTATCAGGCGCCCCGGCTGGACGACGACATCGCCCCCGACGTCCGCACCATCTTCGAGCTGGTGCCCGAGAGCATCGGCATCTTTACGCCGGTGGCCCGCGGGCTCACGCCCGAGCGCGATCCTTCGCGGCGCGAGCGCCAGTTCTGGGGCGCGCTGGCGCACTACGCCCAGTGGCACCAGCCGTCGGACGACGCGGTCGCCCGGCACCTGCTGCGCGCGGTCGATGGGCCCGCGCGCTTCGTGTTCGCCCAGTTCCCCGCGGTCGACGGACATTCCCACCAGACCGATCCGGATGCCGAGCCGGTCCGCCGGGCGCTGCGCAAGGTCGACGCGGTGGTCGGGCGCGCGCGTGCCCGGCTGGAGGCGCGGGGCGAGCTCGAGTCGACGCTGATCCTGGTCGTGAGCGACCACGGCGCGGCATCGGTGCACACCCACCTCGACCTCGCGGACTGGTTCCGAGCGCAGGGCGTGCCCACGCTCTCGCATCCGGTCCTCTGGGAGCGGACGCCGCGGGCGGCCGTGATGGTGGCGGGCAACGGCTCGGCGATGGTGTATGCCCGGCCGGGCGAGCCGCGGGCTGCGCGCTGGCCGATCGAGCGGCTCCGCCGGCCCGAGACCTTCGGCGTCGAGCGCGACCTGGTGGCGGCACTGCTCCGCGAGCCGGCGGTCGGGCTGGTGGCGGCGGAGACCGCGGATGGCGGCGTATGGGTGGGCGACGCCGACGGCGCGGCCCGCCTCCGCCTCACGGGCAAGGGTGAGACCATCACCGAGATGGCCTACCAGCCGCTCACCGGCGACCCGCTCGGATGCGGCGGTGCCAGGCGAGGTTCCGCGCGCGACTGGCTGGAGGCGAGCTGGGACGCCGAGTATCCGGACGGGGTGTATCACCTGCTCGACCAGTTTCGCGCGCAGCGGACCGGCGACCTGCTGGTAATCGCCCGCGAAGGCTTCGACTTCCGGCGGCGATACGAGGTGCCGGAGCACCTGGCCGGTCACGGCAGCCTGGTGCGATCGCACATGCAGACGCCGGTCTGGTCGAGCGAGCCGCTGCCGGCGGAGCCGATCCGGACGGTGGACCTGTTCCCGGCGATGCTGGACTGGCTCGGTCTGGCGGTGCCCGCGGGGATCGATGGCGAGGCGATTTGGCGGCCGGGCGGGCGGGAGCGCGGGTGGTCGAAAGCGCTTGCCAACGAGGGCGCGGGGGGCGAGACTTAGGCCCCTGCAGGTCGTCGGGTCCGTAGCTCAGTTGGATAGAGCGCTTGCCTCCGGAGCAAGAGGTCGCGCGTTCGAGTCGCGCCGGGCCCATCGAAACATCTTATCCCACCAAGGCTTAGATGCCTCTGAATTGACGGCGTAACTTCGTGGTTCGGTTGCCAAAACATTCCTGGAGGCGTTCGAGGTCTGCCACTGAGCTGCTGCTCGTTGATGGGATAGCCTAACACTACAAGCGGGAACGCCGGAGGAGTAGACCGGAGCGCTGATGCGCACCGGAGGGGGTAGCGCAAAGCGGGCCGCGCTTTCGGACGCGGCTATGCGCCCTGGTAAGAGGGTGAGGCTACTCGGCCTTGCACATGCCCCCCTCCCCTCGGGTAGGCACTAACGCCAGCTCACTCGACACCGCCCGTCGTGCAGCACTCCGCTGCTCGGCGGGCTTTTCGCGCCTACCAGGAGCCCACCATGTCCACCTCCACACACCAAACCGTCTATGTTCGCATTACCAGCAGCATCATTGCCGCCCTTGAGCAGGGCGTCGCACCTTGGGTCCGTCCCTGGGCCATTTACCTGCCCTACAACGCGGTGAGTCGACGTCATTATCGCGGCGTCGACGTGCTGAGCTGCCTGGCTCACCAGCTCGACCACGGTCACGCCTGCTCAGCCTATTTTGACTTTCCAGCAGGTTTGATTGTCATGGAGCTGAGGGGGATCGAACCCCTGACCACTGCAGTGCGATTGCAGCGCTCTCCCAGCTGAGCTACAGGCCCAGGGACCCTCCCAGCGGGCGGCGTGGCGTGATTACGGACTTGGGAACGCTGCCCGGCGGGGACGTCAGCAACGCCACCGGCATCAATGCGGCAGGAGAGATTGTCGGTCTCTCGACGGCAGCCGACGGCCAGTATCACGCTGTGAAGTGGACGGTCAAGTAGTTGGGGCGCTTCGGAGGGCGGCGCGCACGGGTATGACATGCCCTCGTGCCCGTCGTATCGCACCGCGCAAATAGGAGAAGCCCGGCAACGGTTAAGTCGTTGCCGGGCTTCATTGCCCCTCCTGGGCTCGAACCAGGACTCTCCTGATCCAGAGGGGCCGGCAGTGGGCGCTGAATCCCAGCAAGTTGCAACCCTTTACGCCAGTTCGTGTCACCCGATGCTGGAGTTTGCTGGCCTGAATGCCGGACTCTGCTGCCCTTCGCCCACTCAGATGTCGGCGTTTGCCGATGCGAACCCGGTTTTCCGCGCCGCCGGAAGCTGGAGCCCCGTGGCCATCTTGACCAGGTCGGCAAGCGAGTCGGCCTGCATCTTCCGCATCACTTTGCCCCGATGCGCCTTTACGGTGATCTCACTGATGTGGAGCTCGCCGGCGATCTGCTTGTTCAGGAGGCCGGCGACGACCAGAGCCATCCTCTTCACAGCGGTTGATACGATGGTATCGGCGATACCATCGTGCAATGGATGCGTCTCCGACGCCTTCCTACCTTCCCCCATCTGGCCGTACGCGACGGCAATTAGGGTTACGGGGCGGACACAATGACGTCGCGGATAACGGCGACACAGGGAGGAGCCGATCATGACCGCACTGCAGCTGCACATCCTACTCTGGCAGCGAGAGATTGTCAGGCGAACCCAGCGTAGGGGTGACGGTCGTTCCCGGAGAGATCTAGCAGGCGCCCAGGACCTGAGCCGAGCGTGCCGATCCCAAGCTGATCTACTTCAACGAGGTCGATAAGGGTGGTCACTTCGCGGCCTGGGAGCAGCCGGAGCTGTTTGCGAGCGAGCTGCGCGCGGCGTTCAGATCACTGCGTTAGTGAAGAGCCTGCCCTGAGTGCAGCGAAGGGACGGAGGTGAACGGAGAAGACGGAACTCACATGGAACTCACAAGGAGGAGCCCATGACCGCGCCCAGCACTATTCAACCACGCAGCGAGCGGACAGCTGACAAGAATGCGATTCGGCCGTTCACCGCAAATGTCCCTGAAGCGGAGCTCACCGAATTGCGCCAGCGCATCATCGCCACCCGCTACGCCGAGCGGGAAACCCGATACGGACCAGGCAGGGGAACTAAGAGTGATTCATTGGAACAACACCGTACTCCGGGATGCAACGGGCAATCTCATCGGCACTGCCAGCATCGGTGAGGATATGACCGAGCGCATACAGGCGGAGACGGCGCTACGGGAAAGCGAAGAGAAGTTCCGTCAACTGGCCGAGAATATCACCGAGGTTTTCTGGATCACCGATCCGACCAAGAATGAGCTGGTGTATGTCAGCCCGGCCTACGAGACGATCTGGGGGCGCAAATATGCAGACGTCTTTCAAGCCCCGCGAAGCTGGCTGGATGCCATTCATCCTGACGATCGGCAGCGCATCGCAGACGCGGCGATGACCAAACAGGTGCGAGGTGACTACGACGAGGAGTATCGGATTGTCCGGCCCGACAAGTCGGTGCGCTGGATTCACGATCGGGCATTTCCGGTGAAGGACGCCGCCGGCGTCATCTACCGGATAGCCGGCGTGGCGGAAGACATCACCAATCGCAAGAAACTCGAAGAGCAGGTTCGCCAGGCGCAGAAGATGGAGGCTATCGGCCAGCTGGCCGGCGGTATCGCCCACGACTTCAATAACATCCTGGGGGCCATCATTGGATATGTTGAGCTGGCAAAACTGGAGATCGGTGATAATCCAGCGGCGGCCGATAGCCTGACGAATGTGACGAAAGCGAGCAAACGCGCGGCCGATCTGGTGCGGCAAATTCTGACCTTCAGCAGCCAGCACGAACAAGAGCGCCAGCCCACCCGCCTGAAGCCGGTGATCGAGGAAGCTCTCACATTGCTGCGGGCCAGCGTGCCGGCAATGATCGAGTTCCAAACCGACCTCGCCGATACCCCCACCGTGCTCGCCGATGCCTCCGCGATCCACCAGGTGATCATGAACCTCGGCACCAATGCCTGGCATGCGATGCGGGACAAGCCGGGCAAAGTCAAAGTCGAGCTGGCTGCGACGGTTGTGGATGATGTCTTCACCAGTACGCATCCCGATCTGCGGCCGGGATCCTATGCGCGGCTATCGGTGAGCGACACCGGCTGCGGGATGGACAGCGCCACGCTGGAGCGGATCTTTGATCCTTTTTTCACCACCAAATCCCCGGCTGAAGGTACCGGCCTGGGCCTGCCCGTCGTGCATGGCATTATCAAGAGCCATGACGGCGGCATTTCCGTTTACAGCCAGCCCGGCGAGGGCACCACGTTTCACTTGTTTTTGCCGGTCTACCAAGCGGAGGCGATCAAACTCGACAGCGAAGCCACACCGATCCCGCTCGGCAACAGCCAACACATCCTCCTGGTGGACGATGAAGAGTCGCTGGTGTCGGTGGGGAAAAAGATTCTCGAACGGCTCGGCTATCTCGTAACGGCGAAGACCAATGTGCTGGAAGCCCTGGCACTGTTTCGCGATCGGCCGGCACAATTCGACCTTGTCATTACCGACTTCGCCATGCCGATCCTGGACGGAACCGGGTTTGTGAGGCTGTTACTCCAGATGCAGCCCCGTCTCCCGATCATCCTAACCACCGGTTACAGTGGGACGCTTACTCCCGAGGCGGTGCGGGAACTCGGTGCCCGCGAGTTGCTGATCAAACCGGCTACCATCCGAACCCTGGCCGAAGCCGTGCACCGCCTCCTGAACCCAACTCAGCTTGCGTGATATCATGCCGGACACTCAGAGTCGAATTCTCCTGGTGGAGGACGATGAGCCATTCGCTGATATGCTTCAGAAGACCCTCGTCCAGGCGGGATACGCGATCGTTCGTGCGTGCAATGGCAAGGAGGCGTTGCGTCTCTATGACGCGCAACGCCCGCACCTCGTGTTGACTGATCTGATCATGCCGGACATGGAAGGCGTCGAACTTATCATCGCACTGCGCCGACGTCATCCTGGCGCAAAGATCATTGCCATGTCTGGCGGCGGGCGAAACAGCCCGGACGCTTACCTGCCGACCGCGCACCTTCTCGGAGCCGCCCGTACCTTGCCCAAACCATTTGCAAACCCGGAGCTCCTCGCCGCCATTCAGGCCGTCCTCAATGCGGAGAAGGGGTGAACGCGGAGAAGCCGCGCAGCGCCTCTCGCCCCTGCTCCGTACACCACGCCGCGGTGTACTGGTGGACTGTAACTCAGTTCGCGTGGACACGGATGAGCCCTGGTAGGACCGGGAGGCTACTCGATTATCGAGAAGCCCCGCCGGGAGGTTGGCCTCACTGTAGGCCGGGGTGGTCACACTTCCGTCCGGCGTCGTGGTCATGACCACGCGGCTCAAGGCATCGTAGCCGGTGGTTGTCGTCCAGGTATCGGGCTCGAGACCGATAGTGGGGGGGTTGGACCAATCGATGACCCCGACGGCATCCGTCGCGAATCGGCGGCTGGCCACCTCGGCGTTACCCTTGAAGTCATACCGGGCGATGTCGACGACGCCGGATCCGTCCCGCTGGGTGATCATCCTGCCGTTCTGGTTCTGGTTCTGGTTCTTGTCGCTCCCATACATGGTGCTCTCGAGTACGACCAGTGACGGTCCCAGGGCGAGGGTTTCGCGCGCCGTGGGGCGCCGGAGCAGATCGTAGATCATGTGGAACTGGAGGGCTCGTGCATCCCAGGTGTAGAGCGGCTTCCCCTGGACATCCGCCAGCATCCATCGTTCCCCGGCGTCCATGCTGATCGTATGCGCGGTGGCACCGGCCAAGTCGTACCCGTACTGCATGACAGTGTTGCCGCGCGGATCGCGAATCGCGACCGGTTTGCCGTCGATGTCGAGGGTCCGGAGCGTCTCATCGAACTCGTCCCGTAACGCCATGGTCCGGCGGTCCCGCCAGCGGTTGTGCCCCACCGTGAGAATCGCGCAGTTAGGGGACTAATCGCTGCCGACGGAGCAAAGCGGCGTGCACAAGAAGTCTCCGCATAAAGACGTGGTGATGCCACGCCAGTTGGAGCAGAAGATGTACGTTTGGGTTAACTCGACAGAAAGCTGGGTCATTCATGGCCCTGTGAGGGTCTCGCTAGCACGGGCCAAGAAGGTGGCCCACATTCTGGAGCAGCGGTGTGGGTGGGAGACGGCGACCGGCACCGCGGCTCCGCTGCCCAGGCTGGCGCGAAAGGGTGCACCATCTGCACAGGTCGCGCAGAAGTCACCCGAGGACTGCCCTCCTCCCCGGTTTGCACGAAGTGGAATTAAAAGGTAGCGTTCTCGCTGCGCCCGTGGCCTCGTCGAGCAGCCCCAAAAACCAGACCGCCCGCTGCCGCAGGTCCGTCTCAATGTCGAGCAACATCCGGGTCCTCGGCACGGGGAGCGGTGCGAACACCACTTGCCGGCGTGATCGACCAGCGAGGCGTCAGCCATGGTCGTCGGAGTGTCCTTCGGCGCGGGCCAAGTATTCACGGACCGCCTTGTCGGCGCGCTCCAGTGCCTCCGCCTCCGTGGCGCCATGGCCCCAGCGCCCGGGCAGCACCGGCACGGAGACGCGGAACCCGTCCGCGGTGGGCTCCAGCTCCAGCGTGAGCGGAATGCTCCGGGTGTCCGAGGCGTCCACCGCGCTCGTCCCCGGCGGCAGGGGTATCGGGGCAGGTTCGTGCGCGTTCACCTCTTCGAGCAACCGCATGAACTCATCGCCCGGGAGCTCGTCGCTGAACGCGCCCGGCGCCACCTGCCACTGCCCCGCGCCGTGGCCCGGCTCGCGGGTGAGCGGCGGCGGATCGGGCGGCAGGACCGGCTCCCGGTGCTCGAGCCAGGCCGCTACGGTGTCGAGCAGCCCCGCCCAGGTCTCCCGCTCGCCCTGCAGCCGGCGGAGTGGCCCGCCATCGACCGACGCCCAGAGCGACCCACCCACATCGACAAGCCGCACCCGACCGCCGGGGCTCTCGGCGTACCAGCCCCCGGCCAGCAGCCGTTCGGCCTCCCGCTCGAGGTAGGCGTTGACCTCCGCGGAGCTGGCGTTCGGGCCTGGCAAATTCAGGCGCTTGCTCATCCCACAATGCTAGCGCGCGGGCCCGTTGTCGTCAGGCCCCGCGCTCTGAAGCGCCGGCACCTTGAGCAATCGAGCCCACCAGGCGTGGGTCACGGGATCAAGTGACCCCTGCTGACTGAGCACCCTCCGCCCAGACATCGGCCTGTTCCGACGCGGGGAGCTCCTGGGTGCCATCGAAGTCCGGGCGACCCACGCAGTCCCTCCCGAAAAGGCGGCGGCCCTGGGAGCCCTTGGCGTTCCGTGGCTCGAGGTGCAGGCGGAGATACCGGTCTACGCAGGGCTCCACCCCTGGGGCGCCGACGATCCGCTCTCCATCGTCCGTGCCGCTCCAGCTCCGACATGGCGGTGCGCGCCCCATGCGGAACAAGCGGCGGCGCGGGCGGCCGCGGAACGGAACGGCATCCGCACCTGGGTGGCGCGCATCGTCGATCTGTACCACCCGTCGGGCAAGAAATGGCGATTCGTCGCGTCTATCCAGTATCAACTGGTCGAAGGACGTGTCGTAGACGTCTGGCTGGACATCGGCCAAGAGAGGCCGCTGGCCCGCGCCTCTGCGCTGACATCGATTGTTGGACCCGAAACTACACCCTGCCTCGCCTGCTCGGTGTCGGCCGTCCGGAGGACGTGGCGAGTCCCCCGTACCTGCGCACCCCGTCCACCTTCCGGCGCCTGCCAGGAGAGTTCAAGGTTGGCATCGTCTGGGCAGGCAACCCCGAGCATTCCAATGATCGCTCCCGCTCAACACCCCTGGCCCTCTGGGAGCCCGTTCTCAGGCTCACCGGCGCGACCTTCTACGGCCTGCAGTTGGGTCCTGCAGCCGCCGAGCTGCGCAAGCTCGTTTGTGCCAACGAACAGTATTATCTCCTCTGGGACAACGCACACACATCATGGCCACGAGCGCATTGCGAATTGTTCCTGAACGCCGCAATTAGGCTATGGAATGAGTGGTAGCCATTTGCGATGGGGTAAGCATGAGGATGGCCACTACCCTTGGAACCCGCTGTGTCACTCAAGAAGTCTTCGGCGCTGCCACGCTTTGTGCTTGGGGGGCTCCTCCCTGACGCACGGGGGGCAGTACGTGCTAATCTTCCTACGGACTCCAGGCGCGTCAGTAGCAAGACATACCTGGTGGTGCAATGCACGAGGAGAAACTTTATGAGCAAGAAGGACAGAACCGGCGCAGCGGGGCGGCTTCGCCGGCCACACTCCACCACCACCACGACCAGCGCCCGAGTAACATTGGCCCTGAGCCACGCGACGTCGACATTTCACATCCAGGACGGACTCCGAGTCCGATGATGGAAAGCACGGACGCAGCCCTGGCACCCGCCCGTAGCCCAACCGAGCCGCAGGTCCTGGCGAACATCCCCCCTACGGCCGACCAGCGGCGGCTGGCGCGCGCATTCCTCCTGGGCCTGCTTGTCATCCTGCTAGGCACAGCGCCCTTCGCGGAAATACGACTGCCCGAAGTCCACGCGTTCGTCCCGACACTCACCGCCGCCCTGTTTGTCAGCGACTGCGTCACCGCCGCCGTGCTGTTCGCCCAGTTCTCTCTCCTGCAGAAATGGGCCCTCCTGGTGATCGCCAGCGGGTATCTGTTCAGCGCCCTGATCGTGATCGCCCACGCACTGGCATTTCCGGGCGCATTCACGCCGACCGGAGTCCTGGGGTCCGGCATCCAATCCGCCGTCTGGCTCTACTGGTTCTGGCATGCCGGCCTCTCCCTCGCCATCGTCGGCTACGCGCTGCTCAAGGACACCGACCGAGTGGCCGACGCACACGTCACGCGAGCCGCCATCAGGCTGAGCGTCGCGGGCGTACTCGCCCTGGTGATCGGACTGTTCTGGCTCGTGACGCAGCATCAGGATCTGCTCCCCGTCACGTTCGTCGACGTTCACCCGTTGAGTCGGTTCCGTCGCACCATCGGCGGCCTGGTGGTACTGACGCTGGGCGGGGCCGCCCTGTGGCTCCTCTGGCGCCGCCAGCGTTCCCTGCTCGACCAGTGGCTCGTGGTTGCCCAGTGCGCGCTGCTGCTCGAGGTGCTCCTGGCCGCGGTGCTGAGCGCTGGCCGCTATAACCTCGCATGGTATGCGGGGCGCTTCTATCAGCTGGTGACCGCCACCGTCGTCATGGTGGTGCTCCTGGCGGAGATGACGCAGCTGTATGCCGGCCTTGCCCGCTCGAACACCATGCTGCAGCGTGAGCGCGCGATGCTGCAGCGCGCCGTCGAAGCGCGGCGGCGCGAGCGCGATGCCCGACTGATCACCGGCGACGCCGTGGCCGCGACAATCGCGCACGAGCTTAAGCAGCCCCTCACCGCCATGATCACGAGATCCTACGCGGGCCTCCGCTGGCTCGATCGCGGCGCCCCCGACCTCGACAAGGCGATGGCGGGGTTCAGGCAGATCGTGGATGATGGACACCGCGCGGCGGCGGTGCTCGACCGCATCCGGGCGAGCTTCCGACCTGACGCGCGCGTCAGGGCCCCGCTCGACGTCAACGGCCTCATCGAGGAAGCTGTCGCATTGCTCCAGGACGAGCTGAGCCGTCACCGCATCGCGGTGCAGCTCGCGCTCCATGAACGACGGCTCCGGGTCATGGGCGATCGCATTCAGCTCCAGCAGGTGCTCCTCAACCTGATCACGAATGCGATGGAGGCGATGGCCAGCGTGGACGACCCCCGCGTGCTCGCCGTGCACTCCGAGGCCCGGGGCGACGGCGGTGTCCTTATCGCGATCGCTGATACGGGGAACGGGGTCGACGCCGCGGACGTCCAGCGGCTATTCGATCCGCTCTACACCACGAAAGCCGGCGGCATGGGAATGGGCCTTTCGATCTGCCGTTCGATCATCGAGGCCCACGAGGGCATGCTGTGGGTCGTGCCGAACGCACCACGGGGGGCGACATTCCAGTTCGTGCTGGGTGCTGCCTCGACGACCGCCGGCCTCTGACCGATACCAAGGTGTGATGGTCCGGGCAGCCCGCCGTGCGTATTGTCCTGGAACGTCGGGGGGATGCGAAAGGAGCGGTATGACCCATGACTCGGGTAGGCGTGCCCTCGTTGCGGTCATCGATGACGACCAGTCGGTGCGCGAGTCGCTCCCCGAGCTGCTGCGGGCATCCGGCTATGAGGTCGAGGCGTTTTCGTCCGCCGAAGAGTTCCTCGCCTCCGGCGACGAGGGCCGGACGAAGTGCCTGGTCCTCGACGTGGCGATGCCGGGCATGTCTGGACCCGAGCTGCAGCGCGAGCTGCAGCGCCGCGGACGAAAGACGCCGGTCGTCTTCATCACGGCGCATGGAGACGGGACGATGCTGGCCCGCCTGCTCGAGGAGGGCGCCGTGGACTGCCTGTTCAAGCCTTTCACCGAGAGCGCGCTCCTAGCCGCCATCGGCTCCGCGCTGCGAGTGGCGTGAGGGATGGTGTGACGACTACCGGCCCCATCGTGTTCGTCGTCGACGACGACGACTCGGTCCGCGAATCGCTCGACCTCCTGATCCGTGCGGCCGGCTGGCGGCCCGAGACGTACGCGTCCGCCGAGGCCTTTCTCGCCCGGCCGCGGGCCACCATCCCGAGCTGTCTGGTGCTCGACGTCTCGCTTCCGGATCTCAACGGGCTCGACCTCCAGCATCGTCTCGGGGCCGATCGCAGCGACATGCCTGTCATCTTCATCACCGGACATGGCGACGTGCCCATGACGGTGCGGGCGATGAAGGCGGGGGCCGCCGAATTCCTCACCAAGCCGTTCCGGGAGGACGTGCTTCTGGGCGCCATCGCGAGCGCCCTCGAGCGCAGTCGCGCGGCCCTCGAGCAGCATTCGGAGGCGCAGCTGCTGCGCGACCGCTACGCCACGCTCAGCCCCCGGGAGCGGGAGGTGATGGCCCTGGTCGTCGCCGGGCTGCTGAACAAGCAGACTGCCGGCGAGCTCCACATCAGCGAGATCACGGTGAAGGCCCACCGCGGCAAGGTGATGCGCAAGATGGCCGCCGGCTCGCTGGCCGACCTGGTCAAGATGGCCGAGCGTCTCGGCGACCGATACCATGGTGCAATGGACGCCGCCCATCACCGCTGCCACTCTGCGAGGACATGTTGATCGACCCGCGCTCACGGGAGCGGTGTCATCATCTTCGGGAAGGCGTCGTCACGACGGGGGGCTTGGTGGTGTCGGTCTTCAAGTCCCGATGCATCCGCTCGTGGCGGCCATTCTGGTGGGGAGAGGCGGGCTCGATGAGTTCGGGTCGGATCCCCAGCCGGAGCCACCAGACGCTGAGCTGCGAGAGGCGGCCGAGGGCACAGGAGGCGAAGGGCTGCCCATTATCGGAGCGAATCCGCTCGGGGAGCCCGTACTCGCGAAAGAGCCGGCGAAAGACCTGCTGGGTCGGCTGGAGCAACGGCCCCTCCAGCCCCTCGCAGGCGAGGAGATAGCGGGAGTAGGCATCTGGATCGTGAGCGGATAACAGTAGCGGCCATCGCCCAGTTTGAACTGGCCTTTGAAGTCGACCGACCAGACGATATTCGGCCCGGTGATCGGGGTCTGGGGGCGGCCCGGATGGGCGCGGACCTGGGAGCGGCGGCGACGACGGACGCGGCCGTGGCGCACCAGGATCCGGTGAATGGTGGGGATGGCTGGCACCGCCTCGCCGGGATGGGCCTCGGCCAGGAGCTCGTGGAGTTTGCGGGCGCCCCAACGCCAAGCTCTCCGGAGCTGGAGGATCTCGCGGATCACGGCGGGCGCGGTCGCGTGGGCATCGCGCCGTTCGCCGCAGCCGACCTGACAATCGGCAAGGTCACGCTGTCGGCAGGGGCGCGCTATGACTACGTCCGCCTCCCCTTCGAGAACCTGCTCGACCCGACGGGCGACACGACGGCGACCGCGGCCGAAGGCGCGGACCCTCCATATTCTCTTCGAGTTAGTGGGACTCCAGCCAGAGGAGGCCCATGAGCTTGGGCGGGATTTCCGAACCATGGACACGAGTCAAATTAGCCCGCGCGATGGGCGCTCGAGGTACGCGTAACTTTGAGTTTTGGCAGTCGCTTGCCAAAATCACCAGATTCAGCCAGACGGGCTCGAGAGCGTCCATTCCATAAGCTGTTGTAAATCAACGCACCGCCGGTCTATCCAGACCGTGTCAGACGTCTGGTTCTTGCCTCCGGAGCAAGAGGTCGCG